>CBDDBP010000007.1:0-748589 GCA_965225815.1 Dehalococcoidia bacterium | reverse complement strand
CAGCGTATCGGCCAGGAGACGGAACTTCGGGATGTCGGACTCGCGGCCGCCGCCCTTCTTGATCCGGCGCATCATCTCGACCATGCGCTGCGTGCCACCGTGGCAGGTGGTGCAGCGACCGCAGGATTCGTCCTCGATGAACCACTCGAATTGAGTTGCTAGGTCGATGATGCAGGCGCGCTCGTCGAGGAAGACGAAACCACCGCCGCCGATGCCGACAGCGTTGCCTTCGCGAAAGGTCTCGGGCTCCATGCCGAAGTCGAGGGCGCGTTCGTTGACGATCCCGAGCAAGGGGCCGCCAGGCTGCAGCGCCTTGAAGCTATGGCCCGGTTGGGCCCCGCCGGCGCAAGTCTCGTAAGCATCGCGGACGCTGGTGCCGAAAGGCAGCTCGAAGCAGCCGACGCGGTTCACGTGCCCGGAGACGGTGAACATCATCGTCCCGGGGTTGCGCTCCGTGCCGACCTCGGCGAACTTCTCGACGCCGACGCGCATGCAGTGGGCGGCGCCGTGGTAGCTCTGGACGTTGTTGACGTTGCTGCCCTGCCCGAAGACGCCGGAAGCCGCCGGGAATGGCGGCCGGATCTTGGGCATGCCGCGCCCGTCCTCGACGGAGGCGATCAAGCCCGACTCTTCACCGCAAACATAGCTGCCGGCGCCGCGCACGACTTTCAGATCGAAGGCGAAGTCGGTGCCGAGGACGTTTTCGCCAATCACGCCGCGTTCGCGGGCCTGCTCCACGGCGCGCTGCATGCGCTCGAAGGCGAGGGGGTACTCCTCGCGGACGTAGACGTAGCCGAGATAGGCGCCACAGGCGAAACCGCCGATGGTCATGCCTTCGATCAGGGCATGAGGGTCGTTCTCCATGGTCATGCGGTTAACCCAAGCGCCGGGGTCGCCTTCGTCGGCGTTGCAGACCATCGTCTTCGGCGTTGCTGGCGAGGTGCGCAGGAAGTCCCACTTGCGGCCGGTGGGGAAGAAGCCACCGCTGCGGCCGCTGAGCTTGGAGCCAGAGACTTCGGCGATGACCTCTTCCGGCGTCATGCCGAGGGCACGATTCAGCCCCGCGTAGGCGCCACGCGCGATGTAGTCGTCGATCCTGTCGGGGTCGGCGATGCCCATGTCAGCCATGAGGCCGCGGCGCTGGATCGCCCACCAGGCGTGGTTTTGCATCGGCTCGACGTCGTCACGGAAGCCGCCCAGAGCGCCAATCGTCCAGCGGTTAGCCGCTTCGTCCTTGACGACGACCGATTCAAAGAACTCCGCGGCGTCAGCGGTCGTGACGGAGCCGTAGACGATGACCGAGCGGTCGGGCTTCGAGACGATGACGACCGGGTTGGCGAAAGACATGCCATTGCCGCCGACCTGGTCGACGTCGACGTCTGCCTTTGCCTGCTGCACGGCGTCACGCAGCGCATCGAGCGTGAGTTGGGCGCCTGTTGCGATGCTCGAGGTGTCGATGCAGACGGCGAGGCGTGGCCTGGCGTCGCCATCGATGCGCTGGCCGGCCTCTTCGGCCGCGTCAACCAGCTCTCGGTAAGTCGCCATCAGGGCTTCTCGCCGTCCTGAAGCCGCTTCACGAGGTCAACGGTAGTCGCGGCGGTCAGCGGCCCAACGACTTCGCCGTTGACCCAGACCTGGGGCGCGTTATCGCAGGTGCCGTTGCACTGTCCCATGTGGAGTCCGAGCTTGTTGTCTTCCGTGTTCCGGCCCATGGCACAGCCGGTCAGTGTCTCCAAAACGGTGCGGACGTTTTCGCCGCCGTTGATGAAGCAGGCCGGGCCGCTGCACCAGGACACCAGGGTCTCCGGGGGCGGTGTTTCACGAAACTCGGAGTAGAAGGTGACGGCGCCGTAGACGCGAGCCGGAGTGAGATGCAGGTGCTGTGCGACCGCCGGGATGGCGTGCTTCGAGATGTAACCGTAGTGGTGCTGGATACGATGCAGGGCCTCAAGCATGTCGCCTTCGCCCGGCGCCAGGCCCTCCAAAAGGCTCCGTACTTCGAGGATTGCCTCGTTCGGCTGGACGGCGCCCCAGTAGCTGGTCATCGTGGGGTCACTATACGAAGCAGAGTGGGTTGGGTAAAGACAGCGCCAGCCCCGCCTACCAAGCCTCTCGGTTACGTGGAGTGTCAATCAAGAAACCGCGCATCCTGGTTTTGGATGTTGCCTTCAGGACAGAAAACCTAATTCGGCGTCACTCATCGGTCCGGTTTCTCCGGCATCAGATCCAAGCATGCTGCATAGGGCTCCAGGTCCCTCTTGCAGAGCCCGAAAGAAGCGGATCAGTAAATGGACGGACGAATTCGAGAGCTTCTTCCAAGGTCGCTAAGCCGGGAAGAAAGGACCGTGATGCCTCAGCCCCGTAGCCTCGCTGCCATAGCTTCTGATCAGGTACGCCAAATGCCCTGGGCAACTTCAGCCCCCGCCTTTGCTCTTGAGCATTGAGGGCCCTAGCCTGCTGCACTGCGTCTACAGATGCGCCACGAATGATGCAAACGAGATCGACGAGATCTTTGTACCTTGTGGATGGATTCTCTCCCGAACCGTGCCTCTCGTACATTGCTGCCATTTTGTCGGCGATATGATCAACTAGTGGATAGGCACGATATCCGTGCTGCTTAACGTCAGGCATTCCTAGTCGAGCAAGGGCGGGTACTTCTTCGGGTTCACCGGTCATCGCCACGCTTTGTCCTACGAGATCAACATGAAACTGGACCCAAGGACTCGAGCCAATAAACGCTGTGACGGCAATACGTAAGCGATCATCTCCGAGGTCAGCAGCTGGGCCGAGCTCAAACTGAAACCAGTCCCCGATGTCGTTGCTGGCGGCGCCGCGTAACTGTCTTTCAGCAACATCTACGGGTGTTTCACCATAGAGGTCCAGGTCTTTCGTCGCCCGGATGCTGAGATTGCGTGCCAAAAGGGCCACGGCCCCCTTTACGATCCAGCGGTCATCAGTCAGGTAGAGTCGTTCGAGAAGGCGATCGTAAGCGATCTGACGGTGCAGTTGCTCCGTGGTCCATTTCCCCTCTGCTGCCATGTTCTTGAGCCTGTCGCTTAGAGCTCTTCTGAACGCGCCTGGTGTTGCATATGACGACGACTCCGTCATATGCCCTCTGCGAATACTGTCGACTGGTCTGAAGTCGCCCGTCGGGCCTCGGCCAGCCAGCGGGGGCCACCACTGTCTCCTGTGAGCTCTAGAAGCCATCGCAGCACGGCCAGTCCATTATTGCGACGGAAGCCATGGCTCCACGCGTGCGCCGCTAGAGGGCGAACGAAGGCTGCGGGTTCCTCCACTGATCCTCTGATCGCATCAGTGATCACCTGAGCCACAGCCCCCGGTTCTTCATGATCAGAAAGAAGATCGGATGCAATTCTGTAAGGCCTGGTTACCAGAATACCGCTCACCCTGCTGCAGTCCTCGTTCTTGATAGTCCTGTGATGAATACGTACGTCTCGGCGTCTCGACTGTTTTCTCTTCTCAAAAGTGAATTCGTGGCGATCAACTGGGAGGTCTCCTATGCCGTATACGGATGCAGCTGACCGGTGTGAGATCACGCCCTGTTTTGGCGTTCGAGCCCAGGCTGGGGTCTCAGGAGCAAGCTGAAGCCAAGCTGCTCGGAGTCCGATATGGTCAGGAATTGGTGTTCCCTGGAGCCTATAAACTCCATGAGATACCCGCTCAAGGAATCCGCCTCTGGCGAGTAGGTGATTCAGCGTAGAGGGAGGTAGGCCTGCCTTTTCTGCTTGGGAACGAGTAACCAGGCCCCATTGATCTTCAGCGATTTCACTGAGACGACTGTATGTTGAGGCTTGTAGCATATACTGCATTATATACTAGATCAGGCATAGTTTGAAGTATAACTCGACCATGAATACTGCAAACTAGTCCACTTCTCGCATATTCTGAAGTATTAACAAAACAAAATACTGCAAAGATTCTCGACACCACCATCATCACATCCATTACCACCGTCACCACCATCATTAATGTCACCCTGCTGTCATTTCGCCGCTGCGGTCGCTTACTTCGAAGTCAGCTTCCCTGGGCGCTAACTGGCATCTTTCACAGTGGTCACCTAGCCCTGAACGACTCCGCCGAAGACAAAGGCTCCCCTATCCTCGCCAAGTACTCCATGGAGGCATCGGTGCCTGAGATAGATGCGACTGACTGCCCATTGGATGCCTTCTGGCGTATCACGGCTAGACGACGCAGAGGCGCTCGACGACGCGGTACATGACTTCCACGCCGCGGCGGAGGTTTTCGAGCGATATGCGTTCGTTGTTGCCGTGCATGCCGCCCTGCTCCTCCGGCGCCAGCAACATCGGGACGAAGCCGTAGGCGGGCACGCCGAGCCTCCGGAAGGCGCGCGAGTCCGTGAAGCCGGCGGTGACTCGCGGCAACACGGCGGCTTCCGGCATGAGTTCGTTGCAGACTGCCTTGATGACCTCGTGGAGGTCGGTGTCGCCAGGCGAGGCCGGGCTCTCGGAGGCGAAGGTGACCTCAATTTCAACCTTGGGGTCATCGATGACCTGACGCAGCTCTTCGATGAAGCGCTCGTGCTCGTAGCCCGGGACGAGGCGGCAATCCAGCGTGGCCGAGGCCGTGGCGGGGATGACGTTGTGCTTGATGCCGGTCTGGAGCCCCGTAGCGCTGATCGTGTTGGTCAGCAGCGTGCGTAAGGAGCGATAGCGATCAGCGAGCTCCTCCGGCGTCATATCCGAGGGGTCGGCATCGATGTAGTGCTCGTCGAAGGCGGCCTGCAGCAGGTCGGCGACGGGCTGAGTCTTGAGATAGGGACGTTGCCAGTCCTGAACCCGGTGCATGGCGCGCACCATGCGGTCGAGTACGTTGTCATCGTGCGGGGCGGAGCCGTGGCCGGGCTTGCCGGTGGCGCGCAGGGTAAGCCAGAGCGGACTCTTCTCGGCCATCGAGACGCCGAACAGCGGGCGCTCCGAACCGAGGTAGGTTTCGGCGCCGTAGCCTCCCTCGTTGAGGACGAAGGCGGCGTCCAGCAACTCGGGATGCTCCCTGTCGAGCCACTCGACGCCATAGTCGGAGCCTGCCTCCTCATCGGCGACGGCGAGGAAGCGTATGGGCCGATGCAAACGCGCTCCGCGGCGCTTCAAGGTCAGCACGGTCATGAGCTCCAGCACGCCCATGCCCTTCATGTCGAGCGCGCCGCGGCCCCAGACGTAGCCGTCTTTGATCTCGCCGCCGAAGGGATCGATGCTCCAGTATTCGGCCTCGACGGGGACGACGTCGGTGTGGTTGAGCAGGATCAGGGGCTTTTCGTCGCCCTCGGCTTCGAGGTCGGCGACCAGGTTGGCGCGACCAGGGGCCGAGATCAGCTTGCGGGACTCGATTCCCTCAGCAGCCAGCAGCTCCGCCAGGAAATCGGCCGCCAGCTCTTCGTTGCCGGGTGGGTTGGTGGTGTCGATGCGGATGTAGCGCTGCAGGAGGTCGACGGCTTCGTCGGCGACGGCGTCCCAGTTGATTTCGGGCTGGGCCACGTCAGGCATCCAACGGTAAACCCATGGCTTCGCGGTAGGCGTGGGTTACTTCCGGTGGCTGGCCGTGGAGGAAAATGAAGTTGCTGTCGCCACCGACGCCCTGTCCTTCACCTAAGGTGACACCAGGCGGCGTACCGTCGATGAAGCCGTCGCGGCCGATGATGGGCAGCGGGACGCAGCGGTTGAGCTCCTCGTCCCGCACCAGCGCCTTGGGCTCGCCACCATCGGCGATCAGCTTGAGGTCGTCCAGGAGGCGGCGGCGCATCATGAGAACGCCGCGATCGCTAGCCCCAAGGTGCTCCTGAGTGCGGTCGGCGACGGTGTCCTGGCCCACCCAGGCGACGAAGTCCTGATTCATGACGTGACTGGTGATCCAGCGACCGGTCGTCTCATCTTTGATCGGCGAGTACCAGTAGGGGATGCGCTCCTGCTTGAAGGGGCGTTGCTCTTCCGGTACGCCGTTGTAGAACCAACCGACGCTGAGGGTGTGTTCGTCATCGACGGGCACGCGCCACTCGAAGTGATCGCCGGTGAAGAGGCAGTTGGGCCAGAGGCAGGTCCGGCCGACGCTCCAGAGCTCGTCCGCCTGCGATCCGCCTTCCATGATGCGGCGGTAGACGAAGCCGTAATCGAACTCGTCGAAGCCGATCTGGAGGTGAGTTGGCGGGTTGTTGCCTTCGCGTTCACCTTTGAGGGAGAGGGTCCAGTTGGAGTGAAGCCATTCGAAGTGCACCGGGTCGATGCTGTTCTCCTGGCACTGCAGCCAGTTACAGGGCACGTCGGAGAAGATGATCTGGACGAAGCCGTTTTCCCAGGTAAAGGGCTCCCAGGTGGGACAAAGCGGCGCCGGCTGCGGCCCCATGTAGGCCCAGATCAGGCCTGCTTTGGCCTCCACCGGGTACGACTTGATGGTGATACGTTCCTTGTAGTTGGCCTCCGGGTGGGCGACTGCCTCGAAGGGCTGCTCGAGGCAGTTTCCGGACTCGTCGAAGAGCCAGCCATGGTAGTTGCAGCGCAGGCCGCAGTCTTCGACCATGCCGTACGAGGTGTCGGCGCGACGGTGGGGGCAGTGTCGGTCGACGAGACCGAGCGTACCGCTGAGATCGCGGTACAGTGTCAGGTCCTCGCCGAGGAGACGTACCGGCTTGGTCGGGTTGTCTTCGAGTTCCGCGACGGCGGCGATCGGCATCCAGTAATAGCGCAGCAGATCGCCCATCGGCGTGCCGGGGCCCACCTGCATGAGTTGTTTGTTCTCGGAGTCGCTGAGCATCCTTACCCCTGGTGGATGACTACCTAGCCTGCTCAGAATTGTAATCGGGCCGAGACCAGTCTGCACCTTCGGTACGCATTGGGGTTGACTCCAAGAAAGTAATGTATACGATTCTTTAGGCAAGTTAAGTTATTTCGCCAAGCCATGATTGGAACGCCACGCTAACATTGGAGTCAGCCGATTATCGATAGGATTCGCATATTAATTGTAGGCCAGAACATCTTCAAAATTAGTCAAACCTATGGAAACTAATCCTCGTAGTCCCGCCTTTGTCGGTTCAATGGAAGCGATCGAGGCACGCGCCTGGGCATCGCTGCCGGTGATCAGCGCGACCGAACCGCTGCTTGACGACAACGGAGTGGTCGCGGCAACCGCATTGCTCGCGGATGATTCGTACCCTCTGGCCAACCGAGTGATCGGGCTCGGTCTGGAGCGTCCCGTTTCGGGGAGCTTGCTCGACCGCGTCTGCGAGATTTACGACGCGAGGGGTAACGACGCGGTCTTCATCCCGCTGGCGCCCAGGGCGCGACCGCCAACGCTGCCTCGACTCCTCAAGGAACGTGGCTTCGAGCTGGCAGCGAAGGAGGCGAAGCTCTATCGCACGACTCAGGACCCCCCTGCCATGGACCCACATGACGAGGTGATAAAGGCGGACGTAGGCGACCACGACCTAGTCCTGTCCCTCTATCGCAACGGCGGCATGCAGGCGGATTGGGCCGAGGTGATGGTCGGCAATCTGGGTAAGCCGGGTTGGCATCACTACATCGCTCGGGATCAAGGCCGGCCCGTCGCCGTCGGAAGCATGTTCGCTGGGGACGGCTTCGCCATGTTTTTCTCGGGCTGGGCGCTGGCCAAGTACCGGCATCGGGGTTACCAGCGCGCGCTGACCTCGCACCGCATTACAGCGGCGGGAGAGCTCGGCTGCAATTGGGTCGGTGTCAACATCTTCGTCGAAGATGAACCCTTGAATCAGAATCTACGCTCGTATACGCGCCTGGGATTCGAGCTGCTGTACGTCCGGACGACTCAGATAAGGCACCGTCCCGGTGTTTCTCAGACTGACGCGAGCAGGCGGAGAATGCTGGTACATAGCTAGCCGGACCCGACTCTCCTTCCCTTTCTGAAATGACTCGCTTACACTTGGCGGGTTCTGGCCAGAAGGAGGGTCTAATTGGCTCAATTCGCACGGGAAATCGTCATAAACGCAGCGCAAGACAAGGTCTTCGATTACGTCTCCGACATGCCGCGCCACTCCGAGTGGGCGCAGCACGACCTGCAGGTCACGCAGACCTCGGAGGGTGCAGTGGGCCTCGGCGCGACGTTCGCCAGCGTGGGCCATCAGTTCGGCACGCAGCGCGAAACGCAGACCGTGGTCGACTACACGCCGGGCGCCCGGTTCGCCTTCGACGCGATGGGCTCGATTGGCACGGTGCGCCACGCCTTCGAGCTGGAAGCTGCCGACGGCGGCACGAAGGTCACCAAGTCGGTGGAGATTACCAAGCCGTCGTTCATGGGGCGGGTCATGAGCCCGATGATCGCGATGCAGACGAAGAAGGGGCTCGCCGTCGACCTCGAGCGGATCAAGGCGTTTGTAGAGATCTAGTGGCCGTGGGCGTACTGGCCGGCGTAGCCTAGCGACGCCAGCAGCTCATCCTCGCGCGCCTTCATGCGCTGCGATTTAGCTTCGTCGTCTTCGTGGTCGTAGCCGAGCAGGTGCAGCAGCCCGTGGGTTAGCAAGTGCGCCAGCTCGCCCGCTACGGCACGGCCCGCTTCTGAGGCTTGAGCCTGCGCCACGGGCAAACAGAGAACAACCTCGCCTAGCGAAGGCGCTTCGTCGGGCGCGTTGAGGAAGGCTTCGCCCTCCATGGCGGCGAAAGACAGCACGTCGGCGGGCTCATCTCGGCCGCGATAGAGGCGATTGAGGTCGCGGATCGCCGCCTCGTCTGCCAGGACGACCTCGACTTCGACCGGCTGCGCCACGTCCTCGGCGTCCAACACGCTGCGCGCGACACGGCGCAGCTCGAAAGCGGTAATGGAACCACGCGATCCGCGGGTCAACTGAACGTGAACTTTACGAGGCATGAAGACATCGTGCCCTACAGCCGTTTCACCGACAAGGATGTTGCGTCTGCGAACCAGTAGCCCCATTCTGGTCGACGAAAGGTGGTGTTGAATGGGAACCTTCGCAATTGCTGCGCTCGTCGTGGCCGTGCTGTTCGCCGATCGTCTTGGTCCGCCGGAGGAGCTAAGACGTCGATCCTTCCAAGATCGGCCTCGGGGTTGCTGTGGTGCTGCTGGTTAGTGCGCTCGCCATGATTATCGTCCCGACGCCCGACCATTTCGCGAGCGCTTTCGAAACGGCCTGGATGGTAACGAGCTTCCGGGCTTGTTAAAGGAACGTGTGACGATAATCGTCGCAGCGGGACTGCTCCTGCTATTTGGAGGTCTGCACCAATCACGCTCCTTTCCTACTATTGCCCCGGGCGTGATGCTCGGCGCGATAGTGCTGACGATGATGGCCGTGTCGGATAACACGGCAGGTTTCTCATCTATCTACTTTCAGATCACGCTGGACGGCGGCGCCGAACGCAACGTTGCCTTCGCAGGAGTCACCGCGATCGGCACGGCGCTGCTCCTGGGCTACGGCTACAACGAGTGGGATCGGCCGAAGGTAGAGACAGCCGACGAGGAAGACGAAGGGTAGACTTCTCTACTGCGAGAACACGGCGGCGGCGTCTTGAGCCGCTTCGAGCAACGGGGACGGCACGATGCCGACGAAGAGGATGCCAGCCACGGCGACCATCAGAGCGAGCTTGAGCGCGTTCGTCGTCGGGACGGACTCGGTGCTCTTTGGCTCGGCGGTGAACATGAGTCCGGCAATGCGAAGGTAGTAGAAGGCAGACGCGACGCTATTCAGCACGGCAATGACGACGAGCCAGACCAGGCCGCTCTGGATGGCGGCGTCGAAGATGTAGATCTTGGCGACGAAGCCGGCGGTTGGCGGAATGCCAGTGAGCGAAATCAGCGCGAAGGCCAGGGCAGCGGCGAGCCAGGGTGAACGCCGACCAAGACCGGCGTAGTCGGCGATCTCGTCGGTACCGTTGCGAGCCGAAATGGCGATCACAACGATGAAGGCGCCGAGGTTGGTCAGCGCGTAGGCGGCGATGAAGAACAAAACGCTGCTAGCGCCGGTGCTGAAGCCGCCTTCGGCGGCAGAAATCGCGGCGAGGCCGACGAGGATGTAGCCTGCCTGCGCGATGGAGCTGTAGCCGAGGAGACGCTTGACGTTGGTCTGGGCCATGGCCAGCAGGTTGCCAACCGTCATCGAGACCGCGGCGACGATGGCGAAGATCTCCGACCAGCTATCGGATATGACTTCGCTCTGCATGCCGTCGTAAAAGATTCGCAGCACTACGGCAAAGGCAGCCGCCTTGCTGGCGACGCTGAGGAAGGCACCGACCGGCGTCGGGGCGCCCTGGTAGACGTCCGGCACCCACATCTGGAACGGCACGACGGCCATTTTGAAGGCGAGCCCGGCGATCAGCATGACGCTGGCGAGAAGGAGGCCGGCCCGCATGTCGTCGCCGCGTTCGGCGATAACCGTGGCGATCGTGATCTCACCCTCGGGGCCGACGAGACGCGTGGTGCCGGTTAGGCCGAAGAGGTACGCCATGCCATAGAGGATTACGGCGCTGGCTACAGCACCCATCAGCAGGTACTTCATGCCCGCCTCTGTCGAATGCTCGTCGCGGCGCAGCGAGGCCATGATGTACTGGGCGATGCTTGTGGTTTCGAGCGCAACGAAGATGACGATGAGGTCGCGGCTGGCGGCGAGCAGGAGCATCGCGGAGGTCGCGAAGAGGACGAGGGCGTAGAACTCGGCTTCGTATTCGCCGAAGCGCTTGGCGTACTCCTGCGATGCGAGGATGATCGCGGCCGCGATACCGCAGAAGAGGAACCAGAAGTAGAGACTGAAGTCGTCCAGGACGACCGAGTTTTGGAAAGAGAAGCCGGCTTCGTCCCGCGTTAACAGCGAGAAGGCCCAGCCGGCGGCCAGCGCTGGGCCGATCAGGGCGAAGATGAGCAGGGCCTTGCCTCGGGCGGCGGGAAACGGCTTGCCTCGGGGCAGCAGGTCCCAGATCAGGATCAGGGCGGCAACACCGGCCATGGCGAGAATTGGCCCGATACGGTCGAGATCGTCAGCCATCGCCTATCCCAACCCCAGCGTGCGACGCACGCCACTCTCGAGCACGTCGACGACAGTTGCCGGGTAGATGCCAACGCCGAGGATGACGCCGACCAGCGCCGCCATGCTGACCTGCTCCCACCACGCCGTCGTGTCGGGCAAGTGGTCCCATTTTTCGTCCCGCGGCCCGTAGAAGACACGCTGCACGGTCCAGAGGATGTAACCCGCCGAAAGCAGGATGCCAATGACGGCGATGATCGTTGGCGCCTCGAACGCCTCGACGCTGCCCAGGAAGACGAGCATCTCGGCGACGAATCCGGACATCGTCGGCAGGCCCAGGGAAGCGAGTCCGGCGATGACGAAGACCATCGCGGCGATGGGCATGACGTGGGCGAGGCCGGACATATCTGAGATCTGACGCGTGTGGGAGCGGTCGTAGACGAACCCCACCATGACGAAGAGGAGGGCCGTTATCGTGCCGTGCGTGAACATCTGCAAGGACGCGCCGGTGAGTCCAACCTCGCCGAGGGCGGCGACGCCCAGCAAGACGTAGCCCATGTGGCTGACGCTGGAGTAAGCGATGAGGCGCTTCAGGTCGGTCTGGCGCATGGTCAGGACCGCGCCGTAGATGACGCTGGCCGCGGCTAACGAGGCGAGATAAACGTCGTAGGTCTCGAACTGCTCCGGCAGGATGCCGACGAGGATACGGATCAGGCCGTAGCCGCCCATCTTGAGCAGGACACCGGCGAGGATGACGCTGACGGCCGTCGGGGCGTCCGTATGGGCGTCGGGCAACCAGGTGTGAAACGGGATTATGGGCAGCTTGATGGCGAACGCAGCAAGGATGAGGAAGAACACGGCGTTGAGCGATAGTGCCGGGTCCGTTATGTCGCTCTGAGCCAGTAGCTCCATGTCGAAGGTCCCGGCGGCGAAGCCGAGCACCAGGAAGCCGACCAGCATCAAGGCCGAGCCCGACAACGTGTACAGCACGAACTTCATCGCGCTGTACTCCTTGCGACCGGTGCCCCAGATCGAGATGAGGAGGAACATCGGGACGAGCTCGAGCTCCCAGAAGAGGAAGAACAGGATCAAGTCCTGGGCCGCGAAGACGCCCATCACGGCGGTCTGGAGCACCATCAGCCAGGCAAAGTACTCGCGCGGCCGTAGTTCGATGCGCCAGGAGATCAGGACGGCGATGAGGAATAAGAAACCGGTCAACAGCATCATCGTGGCGCTGAGGCCATCGACGCCGACGAAGTACTGCACCGTGAAGTTTGAGGCGTCGATCCACTCGAGGCGCTCGCTGTACTGCAGCGCCATGTCGAGGCTGTCGAAGCCGATGTACATCGCCAGGGCCAGCACCAGGTTCAGGGCAGCAAACGACGCCGCGACGTACCTGGCGTGTTGCTCCAGGCTGCGCGGTAGCAGGATTAGCGCCACGGCGGCCACGACGGGCAGGAAGATCAGCAGCGAGAGCAACTTATCCTCCTCACAGCGGACTCATCACGAGCACGACGATGGCCATGAAGACGAAGCCGCTGAAGGCGACGGCGCCGTAGGTCTGGAACTGTCCCGTCTGGACGTAGCGCGCCAGTGAAGCGCCGCGGCGGGCGGTGAAACCGACGCCGTTGACAGCGCCGTCGATGACGAGCCGGTCGAACACGGTGAGGAGGCCGCCGCCGATCTTGTAGAACAGAAAGCCGACGATGACGCGTTCGTACAGGACATCGGCGTAGTACTTGTTCTCGAGCAGCACGTGCAGCGGCCGCAAGGCGCGCGAGACGAATGCTGCGGGGATGACCTTGGCGCCGTAGACGGCCCAGGCCAGCGCGATGCCACCCAGAGCGACGGCAGTGGAAGCAGCCGCGACGCCGATGCGGAACTTCGACCCCTCGACGAGCTCAGCGTCGGGCAGCGCGCCGACGAGCAGGTGCTCAATCTCGTGGTCGAGACCGAAGAAGCCCCACGGCAGGTTGAATACGCCGGCGATAACGGCCATCACGGCGAGGGCGACGAGAGGCAGCGTCATGACGCGAGGCGATTCGTGCGGCTCGGCGTGATGCGCCGTGCCGTGTTCCGGTTCGCCGCCGCCGCGGTACTCACCAAGGAAGGTGAGGCAGATGACGCGCGTCATGTAGAGCGCCGTGAGGCCGGCCGCGGCGATGCCGATCCAGAACAGGTAAGGCTCGTGAGCCCAGGCATCACTGAGGATTTCGTCCTTCGACCAGAAGCCGGCCAGAGGGACAATGCCGGCGAGGCTCAAGCTGCCGATGAGGAACGTGACGAAGGTGATCGGCATCGTTTTGCGCAGGCCGCCCATGAGACGCATGTCGAACGTGTTTGTCGCGTGGTTCACTGAGCCGGAGCCGAGGAAGAGCAGCGCTTTGAAGAAAGCGTGGGCGAAGAGGTGGAAAATCGCCGCGACGTAGGCGCCGATACCGAGCGCCAGCATCATGTAGCCGAGCTGGCTGATAGTTGAGTAGGCGAGGACGCGCTTGATATCAGTCATCACGACCGCGAGGAGAGCCGCGCTCAGCGCCGTGACGCCGCCGATGGCGCCGACGACGAGCATCGCGTCGGACGACTCGTGGAAGACGGGGAACATGCGGGCGACGAGGTAGACGCCGGCGGCGACCATCGTCGCCGAGTGGACCAGGGCGCTGACCGGTGTCGGGCCCTCCATGGCGTCCGGCAACCACACCTGGAAGGGCACCTGAGCGCTCTTGCCCGCTGCGCCGGCGAAGATGCCCAAGGCGAAGAACGTCAGCGCCGTGCTGCCGATCGCACCGGCCAGGGCCAGCTCGTGGATCTCGGCGATGTCGAAGGTGCCGGTGTGGGCATAGATCAGCAGGATGGCGCCCAGGAAACCGAGGTCGCCGAGCCGCGTGACGAGGAACGCTTTCTTCGCCGCGGCGGCGGCAGCCGGGCGGTCGAACCAGAAGCCGATGAGCAGATACGAGGAAACGCCGACCATCTCCCAGAAGACGTAAACCAGCAGGATGCTGTCGAACAGGATCAGGCCCAGCATCGAGGCCGTGAACAGCGACATGTAGGCGAAGTAGCGATAGTAACCGCCGTCGCCCTTCATGTAGCCCTGGGAGTAGACCTGCACCAGGAACGAGACGCCGGTGACGACGACGAGCATCACGGCAGTCAAACCATCGACGTTAAGTCCGACGTTGACCTCGAGGTCGTCAATGCGCAGCCATTCCGTGCTGGAGAAGGCGAGACGGTGTCCTTCGGCGTCGATGGCGCTGTCGAGGACCCAAAGGGAGAGGACGAAGGAGGCGCCGATAGCCAAGGTCGCGATGATTCCTGCCAAGGAGCGGGGCAAGAACATGACCAGCCCCAGGGAGATAAGCGGCAGGAAGAAGATCGCCCAGACGGCGCTCTCCGACACCGTATCGAACATCTAGACCTTCCTCATGATTTCGACCGCGACGTGCGTCTTGGAGTCTGGTACCCAGATTTCGCGCGGCTCGTCGAAGGAGTGAGATGCGGTCAGGGGCGGGACGACGCGGCAAGCAACGCCCTCGGAGTCGTAGAGCGACTTCCAGATTCGCGCGACGTGGCCGTTTTTGACGGTCATGAGCCTAGACCACATGGCGTCCTACCATTTCAGGATGTTCAGCCGGTCGACGTCGATCGACTGACGCAGGCGATAGACCGCTACGGCGAGGGCCAGGGCGACGGCCGCTTCCGCGGCGGCGACGGTAATCACGAAGACGCTGAAGACCTGCCCATCGATGGGACGCGGCGACTCGACGAAGCGGGCGAAGCCGATCAGATTCAGATTCACCGAGTTCAGCATGAGCTCGATGCCCATCAAGATGCCGACGGCGTTGCGCTTGGACAGCGCCACAAACAGCCCGATGCTGAACAGCAGCGCGCCGACAACCAGGACGTGCTCGAGGTCGATCATTCGACGTCACCTCCGCTGCTCGGCCGCACGAGGAGGATGGCGCCCAGCATCGCGACGACAAGGAGCACCGACGCGACTTCGAAGGGAATGACGAAGGGATCCAAGAGTGCCCTACCGATCTCGGCGGCCGTGGTCTCGAAGCTATTGCCGCCCTCCGCTTTCGCCCAATCGGTCTTCAGGCCGACGAAGATGATCACCGCTCCGACCAGCCCCGCCAAGACACCAATCGGCGCCGTAAACGGCACCGAGGCGTTGTCGCGACCGGTACGCGGCGTGAGCAGGATGGCGAATAGCATGAGCACGGAGATGGCGCCGACGTAGATCAGCACCTGAACCACGGCGACGAAGTCGGCCGAGAGCGTTATGTAGAGTCCGGCGACACCCACGAAGGACAGCACGAGGAACAGCACGGCGTGTACGAGGTCGCGCACGGTGGCGACCATGAGCGCGCTGCCCAGGGTGACTATGGCCAGGACGTAGAACGCGACGACTACCGCGGTGTCTTCCATGCGCCTCCTGCGTCTAGCCGACTACGAGCCAGCGGCCGGGCCCGGCGCCGGCAGCGACGGCACCGAGATGTCGTGGACCAACCTGACGCGAATCGGCAGGCGGTAGTAGTCACGCGTGATCAGGCGGAAAAAGAACCCAATCAGGCCAATCATCAGCGCGATGTTGATGACGGCGAAGACCGCCAACACCCAGTTGCCCCACTCTAATTCACGCCAAAGCAAGACTTCGGTGGCAGCGACGATGATGTTAATCAGGGCCATGGGAATGAGCATCTTCCAGGCGAACGCCATCAGCTGGTCAATACGCAGGCGGGGCCAGGTGCCACGGAGCCAGATCAGGCCGAAATAGAAGGCGTACATCTTGCCAATGAAGATGATCCAGGGTGGGATGTACTCCTCCGCGCCAAACAGAGAGTAACCGCCAAAGAAGAGGCTGGCCACGATGCCCGACACGGCAAGCGAATTGATCAGCTCGACAGCGTAGAACAGGCCGAACTTCATGCCGGAGTACTCGGTGTGGAACCCGGCAACGATCTCAGACTCGGCCTCGGCGATGTCGGCCGGCGTGCGGTTGAGCTCGGCGGTGGCAGAGATGGCGTAGATGAACAGGGACATCGGCAGGAGGATGGCGAGCCAGATGTCGAGGTCACGCTGGAAGTCGACGATGCCGGCGAGTGACATTGTCCCGGCGAAGATCACGGGCGCGAGGAGCGCGAGGACGAGCGGTATTTCGTAGCTGATCGCCATCGCGATGACGCGCATCGCACCGAGCAAGGCGTACTTGTTATTAGACGACCAGCCGGCGACGAAGATGGCGAGCGACGTGATTGAGGAGACCGCCAGGAGGAACAGCACGCCGACGTTGAGGTCGGCGTAGACCAGGTCCGGAGCCCAGGCGAAGACGGAGAAACTCAGCATCGCCGGGATGAACACGAGGATGGGAGGCAGGTTGAACAGGGCGCGGTCACTGGCCAGCGGCTGCAGCACTTCTTTCTGGATCAGCTTGATCGCGTCGGCTACGGGCTGCAGCAGCCCGAACGGGCCGACTCGGTTCGGCCCTTTGCGGACCTGCATGCGACCGATGATGCGCCGTTCCAGCCAGACGTTGGCCAGGGCGCCAAGACCGACGAAGGAAAGAATACCGGTCGCGCCGATGACGGCAGCGAGGACGTAGACGACTTCGTCGGCCGTGTTGTCACCGACCCATTCGTAGAACTCGCGAATCGGGTCGAAGTCGTACCAGTTGAGGAGTGGCAGCATTAGCACTCCCTCTCGCCGGTCATCGCGAGGGTCCAAGCCGAAGCGATCTCACACATATAGAGGCGCCCCGGCTGACGCGAGATTGCTTCACTGCGTTCGCGATGACGAAAGGGCATCAGCGGTCGATCTCACCGACGTTGATGTCGAGGCTACCGAGAATGACGATGGCGTCCGCGAGCGAGAGGCCGACGCTGAGGTCTTTCAGCACGCTGAGGTTGATGAAGGAAGGCGACCGGGCGTGCCAGCGATACGGTGCGGGGCCGCCGTCGCTGACGAGGTAGAAGCCGAGCTCGCCCTTCGGTGATTCGATGCGGACATACGCCTCGCCCGGTTCGGGGCTGAGCGCCAGCGGTACAGGCGTGCTCACGGGCCCGCCGGGCAATTGCTGCAGCGCCTGACGGATGATGCTGACACTCTGACGCATCTCCTCCAGCCGGACGATGAAGCGGTCGAAGCAGTCGCCGTTGTGGCCGACCGGGATGTCGAAGTCGAAGCGGTCGTAGACACAGTAGGGGTCGGCCTTGCGTATGTCCCAGGCAATGCCGGTGCCGCGCAGCAAGGGGCCGCTGGCGGAGGCATTTATCGCCTTTTCCGGCGTCAGAACGCCGATGTCGCGAGAGCGGGCGAGGATAATCTCGTTGTCGAGCAGCATGTCTTCGTATTCGGAGATGCGGTCGGGCATTTCCGCTATGAGAGCGTTGACGGCGGGATACCACTCGTCGGGCACATCGAAGGCGACGCCGCCTATACGCATGTAGTTGGTCGTGAGGCGGGCGCCACAGGTCATCTCGAACAAGTCGAGGATCTTCTCGCGCTCGCGGAACATGTACATGAGGGGCGTCTGCCAAGCGCCGCAGTCGTTGACGAAGGTGCCGTTGGCCATGCAGTGGGAAGCGACGCGCTGCAATTCGGCGAATATGACGCGCAAGTAAGAGGCCCGTTCCGGCACTTCGACGGCTGCGAGCTTTTCGACGGCCAGGCAGTAGCCGAGGTTGCCGGTCATTGCCGCCAGGTAGTCCATGCGGTCGGTGAACGGGATGTTCTGGGTGTAGGTGCGCTCCTCGGCGAGCTTCTCCATGCTGCGGTGTAGATAGCCGAGGACCATCTCGGCGTCGACGATGCGCTCGCCGTCCAGGGTGACCTTGAGGCGGAAGACGCCGTGGGTTGAGGGGTGCTGGGGTCCGATGTTGACGACGTAAGGCGGCGTGTTCAGTTCGGTCACGCCGGCGGCTCCTCGGCGGTCGCTTCGGACGGCGCTTCTTCCTCGGACTCAGCTTGCGGAGCCTCCGCAGGCGTCTGGACGTCCTGACGCGGCGTGCGAATCTCGGTCGAGCCGCCACCACCGACGCCGAGCTGGCCTCCGGACGACTCCTGAGCCGCGACCTGACCGGGCAGTGGCTGGACTAATCGCGGCACGGCGGGCGCCTGCGGGCCGTCTGGCTGGTTGAGGTCCGGGTATTCGCGCTGGCCCTCGGGGAATTCGTAGGGGAAGCGCTGCAGTCCGGGCTTGTAGCCCCCCTGCATGGCGAGGAAGTCCTTGCGCAGCGGGTGGCCGGGAAAGCCCTCCCAGAGAAAGATGCGCTTGAGGTCCGGGTGGCCGCTGAACGAGATGCCCATGAGGTCATAGACCTCGCGTTCCTGCAGCACGGCACCCTGCCAGATTCCGCTAACCGACGGTACGATCGGGTCGTCGTGGGACGTCCGCGCTACGAGGGTCAGCGTGTGGTTCTTCGCCATTGAGGTGAGGACGTAGACGACGTCGAAGTGCTCCAGCCAGTCGATACCGGTGAGGCAGTTGAGGTACTTGCAGTCGAGCTCGTCGTCATCCCGGAGGAATAGCGCCACTTCGGCAACGCGGTCGGCGGGCACGGTGACGGACGCTTCTGAGATTTCGATTACGGTGTTGGGGAAGGCCGCGTTGATCCGATTCGCGACGTCAGCGCCAGGGATGGCCGCTGTCGTCATCGCCACTCCAGGCCGCCCTTACGCCAGTCGTAGACGAAGCCGAGGACGAGGATCGCGAGGAAGAGCATGACCGCCGCGAAGCTGGGAACGAGCAGTTCGCCATCGTACGAGACGGCCCAGGCGTAGAGAAAGATCGCTTCGACATCGAACACGACGAAGAGCAACGCGACGAGGTAGTAGCGGAAGTTGAACTGGACCCAGCTATCGCCTTCGGTCTCGACACCGCATTCGTAGGTGTCCATCTTGACCGGGTCGGGCGCTTCAGGCCGAATGTTGAGTTTGCGAAGCAGGAAAGAGATCATCAAGGGTAGCGAGGGGAACAGGACCGCGAAGGCCAGCAGAATGGCTATGTAGCCGTATTCGTTGAGCACATCCGCACCCGCTTGTGAATTAGGTCCCTAACGCCGCGACTATAGCACTGGGGGTATACAGGGACAAGGCTGGCACTGCGTGCCGGCACGGGTGCTGCCGCGAATCTGAAGCGGGCGTCTAGAGCATTCTCACGGAGGTCAATTTCCGCGATTTGTGAGCCTGGTCTTCGAGCGTGCTCAACGGAGCTGGCCAAGCTCTGAGAGCTCTGTTGTCAGTCTCGAGACTTAGTATCAGGCCGAGGGCTTTGAGCTTGCGACTAGCGGAGCCGCTATTCGCTGCCTTACGAATCAGGGATAGAATAAGAGAAGTCAGGAGGACGGGCGGCCGCCTTCCGATTCGTCGGGGGGAGGAAAGTCCGAGCTCCACCGGGAAGGGTGCTGGATAACGTCCAGGCGCGGCGACGCGACGGCTAGTGCCACAGAGACAGACCGCCCGGGAGACTGAAAAGCATCCTGGGTAAGGGTGAAACGGTGCGGTAAGAGCGCACCAGCGCGCCGGGTGACCGGCCGGCTGGGTAAACCCCACCCGGAGCAAGACCAAATAGGAGGGCTACAGGGTCCCGTGCCCGCCCTCGGGTTGGTCGCACGAGGCGTCGAGTAATCGGCGTCCCAGATGGATGGCCGCCATTCTTCCGGAGACGGAAGGATACAGAACTCGGCTTACAGTCCTGCTGGCTAGACGGGCGTTCTTCTTCGGAGGGACGCCCGTTGTTTATTTTGAAGCTGGGGAACTCCCCCAGACCCCCTGACTAAAGGGCTGAAACGGAGCGCCGCAAGAAAGACGGCCGGTAGAGGTGTGGTCGTCGAGTAGCGACCGACGACTTGGTACCAAAAGCTGGGGGACTCCCCCAAGACCCCCTAACTAAAGGGCTGACTCGGAGCGCCGCTAGAAAGACGGTATGGAGAGGATATGGATCGTCGAGTAGCGACCGACGACTTGCTGCCAGAGCCAGCCGTCGTCGGGGTCGTAGAAAAAGATGTCGACCCAGGTATCCGCCAGAAGGCCGCGGTCGAGACAGATGTAGACGCGCTGTGTGGGGTCGTTTTCAATCACGAAGCGCGTGCCCAGAGGCAGGTTCCAGCTGCAGGCGGCGGCGCCCTCGTAAACTTGCTCGCCGTTGTACATGGCGCCACAGAAGCCCTGCTCCAGACAGTCGTAGAACGTAACGTTGACGCCGGGGATCTGACCGATTGTGGGCAGGCCATTGGGCGGCGTAATCGGAGCTTCTTCCGGCGCCTCAGCGGCCTCGACCTGAGCCAGGATTGGCACGGGTAGAGCGGCAGCCGCAGCGTCCAGGGGCTCGGGCGTGGGTGTCGGGTCGAGGCCGGCAGCGGGCGGCGATGCAACTGGAATCGTGATCTGAAGCAGTTCGAACGGAGTTGGTGGCGCCGGTTTTTCAACATCGAGCGGCGGGGCCGGCTTGGCGCTGAGCGGTTCCTCGTCGAACGACTCTAACCGCGGCGAAATGACGAGAAGGGTTGAATCGAGAGAGCTGGCTGTATAGCGCCCCTCGATCTGGCTTACCTTGACGCTATCGGCGGCGGCCGGCGGGCTTTGCGTCGCGGCGAAAACCGAGACGAGGAGCGCCAGGCCCAACGCGGTTGAGGAGATACCGGTGGCGAGTAATAGATAGCGCTGAACCGCCCGCGTCCCCTGTTTCCAGAGTGATGTAGACCGGCTGCCACTATCGAGGCGATGTTTCGAGGTTCCCTGTTGCGGGTTCGGTTCAGTCATAAAAAGAGGCCAGACGGGCTGACCTCGTGTATGTATCGCTGATCTGCAGTTTGGCGTCGATTAGGGATTACCCTGCCTCGGCCTCAGTATCGGGCTAATATGGCGCCATGCGGTGGTGGGAGCGCGTAGATTCAGCTCAGACTCGGGGCAACGTCCCGGAAGTAGCCGGGATCACGCACGATTCGCGGGCCGTCCGCGCGGGCTTCGCTTTCGCCGCCGTGCCGGGAGGGCGGGCCGACGGGCACGATTTTCTGGCTGCCGCACAGGAGGCCGGCGCATCCACGGCCGTTGTGCAAGCCGGATACGAGGCGAAGTGGGCGCCTGTCGAGGCTACGCTGCCACTAGTCGTGGTGCCCGACGTACGAGCCGCGCTGGGGCCGTTGTCCGCGGCGGTGTACGGGGATCCGGCCTCGAAGCTGCGCTTAATCGGGGTTACAGGCACCGACGGCAAAACCACCACTTCGCACCTCATCGCCCATGTTTTGGACCGCTGCGGCCTTGCTTGTGGCTTTCTGAGCAGCGTGGGGTTCGATTCCGGCGGCGTTTTCCGGCTTAACGCGACGCATATGACAACGCTGGAAGCCACGTCGATCCAGTCGATGCTGGCGGAATCCGTGAGTACGGGCAGAAAGACGATGGTGGTTGAAGCGTCCTCCGAAGGCCTGGCGCAAGGGCGGCTCGAGGGTTGTGAGTTCGACGTCGCGGTATTTACCAACCTGACACGCGACCACCTGGACTTCCACGGCAGCATGGAGCGCTATCTCGCCGCGAAGGGCCAACTTTTCGAGATTCTAGAGCGCCCGACGCAGAAGCAGTTCCCACGCACGGCGGTCCTGAACGCCGACGAGGAGGCTTCGACTTATCTGCGAGGGCTTTCCGGCGCGACCACGCTGACCTACGGCTTCGCTGACGCTGACCTGACGGCTTCGAATGTCGAGGGCGCTGAATTTGGGCTTCGATTTGATGTCAGATGGCATGAGACGACCTTGCCAGCGATGGTGCCGCTACTGGGACGGTTTAATGTCTCTAACTCGCTCGCCGCACTGGTGGTAGCCGTCTCCCAGGGGGTTGAGCTGCCCGAAGCGGTAAGTGCACTGGCGGCTTTTCCGGGTATCCCGGGACGCCTAGAGCGCATCGACCGTGGACAGGCCTTTGCCGTTTTCGTCGACATTGCATCGACGCCTTCAGCCGTGGAGAACGTCCTGACCGCGCTGCGATCCGGGACCTCGGGAAGGCTCTGGGTCGTCTTCGGGGCCGCCGGGGGAAGAGACCCGGCTCGACGGAGCGGCATGGGGCAGGTGGCGGCACGCCTGGCCGACCGCTGTGTGCTGACCAACGAAGACCCTCGGGATGAGGATCCGGACGCGATCATCGACGCCATCGCCGCGGCGCTGCTCGAAGCGGGACGCGTCGAAGGCACGGACTTCGCGCGGATTCCAGACCGCCGCGACGCGATGAAGTATGCCTTCGAGCAGGCGAGGCCCGGCGATACGGTCCTTCTGGCCGGCAAAGCCACCGAGCCGACGATGGACTTCGCGGACGGACCGCACGAGTGGAATGAGCGCGCCACGGCGGTTGAATTGCTCGGCTGACGCTCCTGGAGTGGCGAAATCCGTTGTGGTTGAGGCCTTGCCCGTGCAGCGGCGATAATGGCCGGGATGAATCTTTGAATTCGGGGTAATACCATGACAGATGACCACGACGACGAATCCGGAAATGGCTCAAACTTGAAGAATCGGGCGAGCGAAAAGGTCCGAGAAATACGCGAGGCAGCACGAGGTCAGGCCGGCGAAAAGGTCCGTCACATCGGCGAAAAGGCGCGTGAGCGGGCGCAAGAAGAGGTCGAAGGTCAGCGGGAGCGTATCGCGACCCGGGTTGAAGAAGCCGCTTCTAACCTGCTGCACCATGCCGAAGAAGGTGACAACCTGCGCTACCAGGCGGAGCGACGGGTGGCGCACAGCCTGGATAACGCTGCCGGCTATTTGCACAGCCATCAGACAAACGAAGTGGCGGACGACGCGGCCGGCTACATACGGCAGCACCCGATTCGCTCGATGATCATGGCTGGTGTTCTCGGCTACCTGCTGGGCAAGCTGCTGAGCTGAGCCAACTAGACGCCGTCTGTGGCAGCGATACAATCTGCCCTACTAGAGCGCCTACGGCGAAGGGCCAGAGCGCCTTACGGCGAAGGGTAAATTGTGACTGCCGAACAGCCGCCTCCCGAGGAATTTGCCTACGACCGGGGCCCGGATACGGGCTCGCGGGTCAACGTTCTGCTTGTGGCGATCGTCGCGTTCGTGATTGGCGTTGGGTTCAACGGCTACATCGCACTGTCGATCCTGGATGATAGTGGTAGTGGCGGCTCGACGCCTTCGGATGATGCACCGCTAATCGTCCCGGCGGCCTCGACGGCGGTACCGTCCCCGACGGCGACTTCGCTTGCTGACCGTACCGACTGCGCCGAAATCAGCGGGACTCAGTACCACTCGCCGGCGGAGCGGGATTTCTTCCTGGCGGAGTGCATCAACCAGCCGGAACCAACGCCGACGATTGACCCGACGCAGCTGCCGCCGCTAGACGGCGGTACGAACACGGAAACAGCCACTGAGACGCCAACGCCGGACCCATAGAGGTCAGTAACACAATGGCTGGTCGCTGAGGTAACCGGCGAGAGGTGACCACATGGCTACGTTTGTCCTGGTACATGGAGCCTGGGGGGGCGCCTAGGGCTGGCGCAAGGTGCGGCCGATGCTGCAAGGGGCCGGTCACGAGGTCTTCACACCGAGCCTGACCGGCATCGGTGAGCGTAGCCATCTGGCAAGCCCGCAAGTGACGCTTCTGACGCACGTACAGGACGTGGTCAACGCGGTCTTCTTCGAAAACCTAACCGACATCACGCTGGTCGGCTACAGCTAAGGCGGGATGGTGGTCACGGGTTGTCTCGACCACATCGGGGAGCGGGTCAAACACCTGGTCTACCTCGACGCTTTCGTGCCCTCGGACGGCCAATCGCTGGATTCGTTGACCGGCAGACAGAACGAAGGCACGCCGAGCGCTCTGCCCGGGCAGGACTGGCTGCGTCAACCGATGCCGCGCACCTACGATGACGCGGAGGATGCGGAGTTTTCCGAACCACGCCGTTCGGCTCAGCCGGCAGGGACGTTCAGCGAAGCGGTGAGGCTACAGCGCCCGCAAGAAGACTGGCCATTCAGTCTCACCTACATAAAGGCGACGGGGGAGCCTCGGCCAGTCGAGAATAGCGGCGGGGCCTTCTGGATCGCGGCGGACCTTGCGAAGTCGAGCCCGCGCTGGGGCTACCACGAGATCGAGACCAACCACATGGTGGCGTTCAACAAACCACGCGAGCTGGCTGACGTCTTTCTAGAAGTTGCGAAGTAAGCGGTAGCAGCATTGTTCGAAGCGGCTTCGACGGAGTATTCGCACGGCAAACAGCGCCTTCGGAGTAGCCGCCTGCCCTCTGTCAGGCATCCACGAGGCGGGCGACGCTGCGAAGCGAGGCCAAGTCGGCTAAAATTGAACCTAATGGCTTCAAACCCGGGCGATCGTGAGGCTGCCAAGGCGACTACGGACCGCAAGGCGGAGGAGCTCGCGCGCAAGGCAGCGCGTCTCTTGCGGCGGGGCAAGCCGCAGGTGGAGCGGGCCCTAAACGAAGCTCGGCCCGGCATCGAAAGCGCGGTGAACCAGGCCAAGCCGCAAGCTGAGAAGGCTGCCAGGGGCGCCTGGCGTTATGCTCAGAACCACGAGGACGAGATAAAGCGAGCCGCGCTACGTGGCGCGCGAATGAGGATACGAGGACCCTTCGGGTTCTTGATCGACGCGCTGCAGAGCAATTCCCAGGCGGAGCCGGAGCCGCAACAGCTCACCTGCCCCGCCTGCGGCACGATCAGTCACCCCAACGCACGCTTCTGTTCCGAATGCGGCGCGCAAATTCAAGCCAACAAGACATAGACCGAGAGGCCCCAAGATGAAGTGTCCCCGCGACGACATCGATCTGATCATCGAGCACCACCACGGCATCGAGGTTGACCACTGCCCGAAGTGCAGCGGGCGATGGCTCGACCACCACGAGCTCGACCACCTGGAAGCAACGGTTCCATCGACTGAGGAGCAGCGCATAGCGACGATTCAGTACTCGAAGCGCGAGAGTGAGATCAAGTGTCCGGTGTGCGACAAACCGATGATCGCGTTCAACTACCGCGCCTACAACCTGGAGTTGGACACTTGCGAAGACGAACACGGCTTCTGGCTCGACGCGGGCGAAGACGGCCGGGTGCGCGACATCATCGAGGAGCGCATAAAGGGCCTGCAACGGTCGGCCGGCGCCGAGGCGGCGTGGGACGGATTCCTCGACGGCCTACGAGGCAGCGGCAGCGGCGGATCATCGCTGTTCAGCAAGCTGGGCGGGTTGTTCAAGGGCCGGCGTTAGGCCTGCAGGTCGAGATACCAGTCGAGCTCGACCTCGTCGGGCAGATTCGGATAGGCAAAGCGATCGAGACTGCCTAGCCTCGCGCCCATCGCCGCGTAGAAACGACATGCGGCGACGTTGATGTTCTGGGTTTCGATCTTGAGCCAGCGACAGCTTTGCCGCTCAGCCCACTCAGCCGCGGACGCGAATAGCGCGCGGCCAACGCCGCGACGGCGATACTCCGGGTCGACACGAAGATCCCACAGTGCCGCAATGTCCTGTCGGCCACGAAGGAACCACATGCCAGGCGTATCGAGCGCCAGAACGGCGCCGCCGATGCGTATGCCGTCCTCGAACGCAGCAAGCAGACACCAGCGAGACGTATCCCACCGCTCAGCCCAGCGAACCGGAGCGCCGTCTTCCTCGTCGTAGTTCTTGGTCCAGGGCTGCTCGACAGACTCTTCTATCAACCGAAGGCCGCCCAGGCCGGACTCGGCGACTTCGACGGCCAATCGCGCTGTAACTGTGAAGGCAATGGAAGTCCGGCCATAGACCTCGAGTGTCTCTCTTGTGACTTGTTCTTCGGCAATTTGGACCGCCATGGCGTCAGCCTAGCGGCTCAAGGCGCAGCGCCTCAACGGACGCGTCGTAAATGGTCTCTGGCGACCAGGCGATGGGGACGCCTTCGCCGCACTGCCAGAGGGGCAGCAGGTCGTCGTAGTGGGGCGAGAAGGGGTTGCCAGACTGGCCGCCCGGCAGCACGAAGCGAGCGTTCTCCCAGTCCCCGACTTCGACGACGAAGCGCAACGACGCGACTACAGATGGGTCGTTGCCGGCGGCCTGCGAGACGGTGTCGCTATCACCGCCCCAGGGAAACGGCCCACGGTTAAACACCGGCGCGAGCTGTGGAACCCGCCCAAGGGGGTTCGGGAGCGTCAGCGGGCGTACTTTGCCCCAGGCCCAGTCATGGGGATCGGCGCCATGTTCCCGGCGCAAGTTCTGAACCACGTCTCTCAGGGCGGACAGCAATTCCTCTGACCACGAATCGAACCAGCCGATGGGCTGTTGTCTAATACGACGTAGCACACGGCTGGACCGGGCGGCCGCGAAAGTCGATGCCGGCGCGAGGTCGGCAAAGCCCCGTCCCATGGCCCATTCGGCGGCGCCGGGCGCCCTTGCGCGGGCGATCCGACGCGCCATTTTGGTGAGAAATCGCTCGAAGATCGCCGCAGCGGGTGAATCTGCACTGACGATGCCGTCCCATTCCACTAGCAGCTGAAGGGCAATGCGTGCAGCTTCGTCTTCAGCCGGCAGTCCGAGGATTATGTCATGTATGTCCCGCCAGGGCAGTGAGAGCTGGTCCATCTGCAGCCGCAGCGTCGACTCGACATCCCAGTCATCGCGGTGGCCTAGCGCCGCGTCGATGCGAGCCGCGCGGTAGCCGTCCAGCCAGTCGACGCCGAGGAAGGGCGCGTCGATGGCGTCCTGCAGTGGTTTGTTGTTGGCCGTGACGAAGTAGCCGGCCGCTGGGTCGGCGCCGTGGGGCATCGCCTCAAAGGGCACGCCCTGGTCGAACCAGCCAGTCTCGGGGTCAGAACCGTGGAGGGGCAGCATGCCCCAGCCCTTGCGGCGGCGCGGCACTTCTCCGACGAGCTGCCAGCCGATGGCGCCGTCCTCGTCGGCGTAAACGACGTTCTGGCTGAGCAGCGGCCACTGCTCGAACTCGGCGCGAAAGGCCGCGAAAGAGCGCGCCGTATGGACGCGTGGGAAGCCTCGCGCCGGCTTCGCATCGAGCCAGACGGCGCGCATCGAAAGGGCGCCGACCTCGCCGCGCAACGCCGGGCCAATGATCGGGCCACGCGGCGTCACGAGAACGTCTTCTGTGACAGACGAGCGTCCGCGCACAGCGATAACTTCGCGTCGCAGCTGGCACGCTTCGACCGCCTCGCCACGCCGCACGCCGCGGCCGTCCGGAGCGACGGATTCGATAAAGAGGTCGACGGTATCGGCGAGGCCGGCGGTGACGCCCCAGGCCGCGTAGCCGTTGTGCCCGGAAGCAATTCCCGGCGTCCCGACCAGGGAGGCGCCGGCAACGGCCCAGGCCGGGGTGCGAATCTGCGCCAGGTACCAGTGCGGCGGGATCGAGGCTTCGAGATGGGGGTCGTTTGCCAGGATGGGCTTGCCGGAGGCCGTGTGCTCGCCCGAGACGGCCCACGCGTTCGAGCCGCCACCTGCGCCGCCAAATGCCACGAAGGCATCGAGGTCCTGGGCGAGCCTATCGATGGCGGCGCCTGCCGCGACGCCGTTTAGCGCCACGGGGTGGTCCTCCGGGTAAGGCGTGGGGTCGAGGTCGCGCAGCGCCTGCGGTCCGTCTGTCGTGAGGATTTTGTATCGGGACAGCTCCACGTCCCAGTTGCCGACGAGGAGGAACGAGAGGAGTTTTCCCTGCCCCAGAACGTCTTCGGGACGCCACAGCGTGGGCTGGGAGCGCACCAGGGCGAACTCCGGAGCGAGCTTTTGCGCGCCTGCCGTCAGTCCGGCATTGATCCCGGCGGCGAAGGCTTCGACCTGGGCTCGCGCCTCGGAATCGAGGACGACGAGCTGGCGACGGGAGGCTTCGACGAAACCAATACGGCGTGAGAGGCGGTCGACGGCCAGCGTCGGCTCGCCGAAGAGCTCGGATAGCGTCCCGCGCTGAGTCCGCAGGCGCAGCTCAAGCTGAAAGGCGCGGTCCTGGGCCTGGCAGAAGCCGAGCGCGAACCAGGCGTCGTGGTCGTTCTGGGCTTCGATGTAGGGGATGCCGTAGGCGTCGCGCCGGACGGTTATCGCGGCGTGCGGGCCGGGCAGGATGAGCGTGCCTCGGGTCTGCGGCAAACGGGCGCCCAGGAGGCGTTCTAAGAGCTTGGCGCGGAGGTTCATGAAAGCGGGCGAGCCGTCCTGTTCGATGAGGTGGTTATCAAGCAGCTCGATAGATCGAGCCCTGCACTTCTGAATACGTTAGCCGATTCGTAGTACCGGGGTATGATTCGGCAGGCCATCGAAGATTCAGCAACAGGAGACACAGCCGATGAAGCGGAGCACAGACCGTATCTTGACCAGCCATGTAGGCACGCTGCCACGACCCGCCAATCTCGAGGCGCTACTACAGGGTGGCGAGGAGAAGCGACAAGAGTACTTTGCCGCGCTGCCTGACGCCGTCAAAGACGCGGTGCGGCTGCAGGGTGAGGTGGGCCTCGACGTCATCAACGACGGTGAACACGGCAAGATCGGTGGCTTCTCGAACTACGTCCGCACCCGGCTGGCAGGGTACGAATTGAAGCCGCTGTCGACGCTTGTCGGCCGTGAGCAGAAGGACTTCCCGCAGTACGCCATCGGGCGCGTCGGTGGGCCGCGAGCGGAGGGCGCGCCGCCCCAGATGCAGATGGTCTGCACCGGGCCGATCAGCTACATCGGCGTAGGGGAGATCGAACGCGACATACGCAACATGAAGGCGGCGATGCAGGGGCAGGAGGTGACCGACGTCTTCATGGCAGCCGTAGGACCGGAAAACGTCAACTATCAGCCCGGCGGCAATGAGTACTACGCGACGACGAAAGAATACGTCGAGGCGAACGCCGAGGCGCTGAAGCAGGAGTACAAGGCGATCGCCGACGCCGGCTTTGTGTTGCAGATCGACATGCCGGTGATGAAATACAACGCCCTATCGCTCAGCCTTGAGGAGTTCCGGGCCCGCTTCGCCGAGATGGTCGAGCTTATTAACCACGCGCTGAGCGGCATCCCGGCTGACCAGGTCCGGGTGCACGTCTGCTACGGCGGGATGAAGATCCCGCATACGGGAGACTTGATGCTGGGCCAGTACCTGGACCTGCTGTTGAAGATCAACGCCAACGGGATCTCTACGACCAGAACATTCGCCACGAGCAGGAGTGGAAGTTGTTCCGCGAGACCAAGCTGCCAGACGGCAAGCTGCTCATGCCTGGCGTCGTGGCGCATATCACAGAGTCAATCGAGCACCCGGAGCTGATCGCCGACCGCCTGGTGAGGCTGGCGAACCTGGTCGGCCGAGAAAACGTCATCGCGGGCACGGACTGCGGCCTTGGCGGCCGGGTGCATCCCGAGATCGCCTGGGCGAAATTCCGATCGATGGCCGAGGGGGCGCGGCTGGCGACGAAGGAGCTCTGGGCCAACTAGGCGTATCGAACCGGCCCTGGCAGCGAATTGAAGCCCTAGTCTCGAGGGGCCTCCACGGGCGGACCACGGAGCTTGTCCAGGGTCCATCCACCTGGCGGCCGGACGCCCTCCGTCTCGAGACGCTTGGCGATCGAGTAGTAGATGCCACCGGCCTCGTAGATTCCTTCGACGGTGGGCGGATACTTCGGGAGGTCGAGTTCCTCGTTGCGGGTGAGGTTTCGGACCTTACCAGCGGGGTAGTCGACTTCGATCTGATCTCCATCGTCGAAGGCCGACGTGATGCCGGGCAGGCCGAAGGTCATGAGACCCTGGGCGACACTGTTGCGGCGATAGAGCCGGGATACGGACTCAGCGAGAACAGCGGCTATGCCACAGGCCTGCAGCGCAACGACCCCGACGGGACGGCTGGAGCCAAGGCCGAAATTGGTGCCGGCGATGAGGACGTCGCCCGGCTGGACTTGCTCGTTGAATTCGGGCCGCGATCCTCTCAGGCAGTTGGCCTTGATGTTCTCCATCACGTTGTCGGAGACGCGAACACCGCCGCCCGCGAGTTGGCCGGTGTCGATTGAGTCGCCGAACTTCCAGACTCGGCCGCGAAAGGGGGCGCTTAGATCAGGCATCGAGCACCTCCCTGGGATCGACGATCCTGCCGGCGATGGCTGAGGCAGCCACCGTGGCGGGGCCGGCCAGATACATCTGGGCGTCGTCCGACTGCGGTCCACCGAAGCGGCCGTGCGAGTTGCGCGGGACGGAGGCGATACCGACCTGGTCGTTGAGCATGATCTGACCGCAGATACCACAGCCCGGCGGTAACACCTGCACTCCGGCTTCGATGAGCGAAGTCAGTACGCCGGTGTCGACGCATTGCTTGTAGACGGACTGGGACGCCGGTGAGACGTAGAAGCGCACGCCAGGCGCGACGTGGCGCCCGGAGAGGAGGCGGGCCGCGATCTCGAGGTCTTCGAAGCGCCCGTTGGCGCAGGTGCCGATTCGGGCCTCCTCTATCGCGATGCCGCTGACTTCGGACACCGGGACGACGTTATCGAATCGATAAGGCCTGGCGACCTGGAAGTCGAGCGCGTCACAGTCGACGACGATCTCGCGCTCGTAGTGGGCGTCTTCGTCCGGTTCGACCGGCTCAAAGGCGACGTCCGTACGGGCCCGAACGTACTCCTTCGTTTTGTCGTCTGCCAGGAACACAGCGAACTTGGCGCCGACTTCGTCCCCCTGATCCGCCATGCACATGCGATCTGACAGCGTCATGGCTTCGGCCATCGGCCCGTGGAACTCGAGCGATTTTCCGGCAGCGAAGTCGTTGCCGTACTGACCGGCCAGGTACAGCATGATGTCCTTGCCGAATGGATACGGACGGACTTTCCCGTTGAGGGTCACCTTGATGGTCTCAGGGACGGTGAAATAGAGCTCGCCGAAGGGGATAACGTAGGCCGCTTCGTCGGTCGCGATCCCGGAGGAGAGGCAATTGAGGGCGCCGTAGGCCAGCGTGTGTGAATCGGTTCCGACGACGAACTCTCCCGGTCGCAGCAATCCGTAGTCGGCCATCATCTGGTGGCAGATGCCCATCTCGGAGTCGTAGAACTGTGTCAGTCCGAGCCGCTGCGCCTCAACCCGCGTCTGGGCGTTGTGGCTGGCGGTCTCCTGATCTCGAGGCGGCTGCTGATGCTCGAGCATTAGATAGAAGCGGTCCGGGTCCCAGACTTTAGGTGGTCCATCGTTGAAGCCGAGGCGCTTGTAGCCCGCCCTGATCGCGGCCCAGTGAAAGGAGTGGACCATCAAGCCATCGACACGGGCCGCAATCAAGTCACCTGCGCTGACCTCTTCATGTGTCAGGTTTTGACGCGACATCACCTTTTCAGCGATCGTCTGGCCAGCCAATTCGCACCTCCGGCGGACATTCGGGTCCGTGATCGGTAGTATGCCTCAAGCAGTTCGTGCCGTCTTAGAAGGGGATGAGGAAGTTCCAGACGGCCTCGGCGGCTTCGACCATGGTGAAGCTGTCCAGCCAGCGCGCGTAGTGAATGACGTACTCCTGAAGTAACTTCAGGCCGATGAGGGCGGTCAGGACGATGGCCAGGCGCCGGCCTTGCAGGGCCTCTTGCCAGCCGAACTGGAGCTTGGCAGCGACGAAGACAAACCAGAACTCGAACAGGTTTGGGAAGAGGAGCAGGATGTCGCGCGATTGCGTGGCTTCGAACACGAGAAAGCCGGCCATCCGGTATACGTAGAGCGCGACGGCGACGTTTCGGTCGACGCCCTGCCAGCGCAGCGCGACGGCGAGGAAGCAGCCGATGTAGACCTGGTCGACGTACTTGTCGAAAGTCTGGTAGTTGCCGACGCCGCCGAAGTCGAGCAGGTTCATCAGAAGCACGTCGCTCTGGTCGACAACGATGGCGAGGATGGCGCCGTAGAAGGGCCAGCGCAGCACGGGCAATGAGCCGGCGACGCGCGTGACGGCAATGATCCACATCTCCACGGTCATGGCGAGATGTTAGCGGACACGAAGAAGCCGGGCTAAGCCCGGCTTTTGAGGTTTAAAGGCGATCGCTATGCCTTGACCGGCTCCGGCGGGATTGAGTGGGATGCCTCGCCGGCCGCGAGTGCGGCTTCGATCTTTTCGATAAGGCGGCGGGCGGACTCGGCGCTGAGCTCAACGGCAACGCGGGTCGGCGAGCCGGCGGCTTCGTTGACGAAGTCGATGTTCAGGCTGTGGTCCAGCGGCACATGCACGGGGTGGTCGAAGTAGACGTTGGCCATGTCGATCTTAAACCAGCCCTGAGGTCCTTTGCCGCTGCCGAACATTTCAGCCTTTTCCGTCACGTATGTGCACATGGTTGCCTCCTCAGTTGACTGCGGCGCCCTGACGAAAGACCGGCTCTACAGCCATCACTTCCGCAGAGTTACCTACCCCGACGAATCGGAATATAACACAGGGTGGGGCGGGTGGGTTTGGGATCAGGCGGCTTCGGGCTTCGGAGCGGCGGCAGCGTCCTCGGACCAGGCTTCGATGCGATCCAGAGTCAGGCAGTCTTGGGTTAAGGACGGGTTCAGGCGATTGACGTTATGTCACTTGGGAGAAGTTCTTCCTCCCAGACTTGCACCCTATTGCGGCCGAGGTCCTTGGCTCGATACATGGCCTGATCTGCCTTCTCGATCAGCTGGCTGATGTCGGGGCCGTGATCCGGCATCAGGGCAACGCCAATGGATACCGTCATAGGGCTAATCATCCCCAGGTCTTCTCCGGTTAGCGGCGCTGTCTCAACCGCGTTGCGCAGGCGTTCTGCCGCGACGAGGGCGTCCTGGCCGGAGGCGCCTTTGAAGATCGCGACGAACTCCTCGCCACCGTAGCGATAAATCACGTCGCCCTCGCGCATCGCGGTGCGCAGGATCGAAGCGATCTTCTGGAGGGAGACATCGCCGACGCGGTGGCCAAATTCGTCGTTGATCGCCTTGAAGTTGTCGACATCCACCATCGCCACTGCTGTCCTGCCGTTGCTATCCAGGATATCGCTATGGTTAGCGATGTCCTCGGATAGATGTCGGCGGTTGGGCAGGCCAGTCAACAGGTCTTGATGGGCCTGGCGTTCGCTCGCTTCCTTAGCTTCCGCGGCCGCGATGGCGGTGGCGACCTGCGAGGCCATCATCTCCAGGACTCGCTCATCTTGGTCTGTGAACGCGTTAGCCTGGTTGCTCCAGACGCCAACCGTACCGATAACGCGAGCCCTGATGATGAGCGGACTGACGAGTCCTGCCTTGATGTCGGAACGAATCTGATTTTGAGTGTATTTGGCGTGAATCTCCGCAGAAGGAGTCTCTTCGGTGCGTTCGCTACGACCGCGCAGTGCGGCACGTCCGGGGCTTCCCTCTCCGACGGAGAGTCGCGGTATGTTGGCGATTTCCTCACCTTCGGCCGTCAGGTTCCCGACCGCGACAAGCTCATTACCTTGCAGAAGACGCAGTACAACCATCGACGCGTTCATCACTCGCAGCGTCTCGCGTAGCGTTGAGGTGATCACGTCGTGCATGCTGAGGTTGTTCGTGATCTCCGTAAACACGTTGGAAAGCGCGTTCAATTGAGTGTTGCGGAACTGCAGGCTAGAGGTGGTGACGGACAGTTCCGCCTGCTTTTGACGCTCGGCCTCAATGGCCTGGCGCACGATCGAGGTTGTCCGCTGCCCGAGGAGCAACAAAACGACGCCGCAGAGCAAGAGGGCGAAAAATACCTGGAGCGTCGCCTCCGAGGTGCGGTTCAGGAAGCTGGACGCCACGGCCTCCGATTCCGCTTGCAGGTCGGCCACTCTGCCCTCCAGCTGACTGAGAATGGCGTCAATGCTGACGACGAGAAGGCGTTGCCTCGTCGAAGTAGCGGTGGAGAGCCACATCGACAGTGCCTCCCGCCGAGCGCATGGCTTCGTCCGCGTAAGTCTCCAGGTCGCTGAAGTGGATGCCAGCCACATCGTGAATCGCTATCGTTTCGGACATCGAAAGCGGCACGAGAAGACCGTCGGTGCCCGGCGCCGGTGGGCCAGCGTCGGTGCGGCGCAGCTCTTGTGTAAGGGCCAGCCGCCGCGCCGGGGGCAAGTCCAGGACTTGCGGCGAAATCAGGAACGCGTCGATCCGCCCTCCGAGGACGAGCTGGAGCCGGGCCAGTTCGGATTCGGCTTCCGAGGCCAGGAGGGCGGTCTGGCTGGTCCGGAAGGCCTCCGACGACTGCGACTTCAGGACGCCCAGGAAGAACAGGACGAAAACAGCAACAACGACCAGTGCGGCGCCCATTGTGAGGACGAGCACCCTCATCAGGCCGACGGGTGTGAAGAGCCCTTGCAGCTTTGTCATCATCACGTTACCTGTAATCTCGTCAGCATCAGACCATTTATGGAGCTCGCATGAAGCAAGCGCGACCTGGACTCCCTAGGTTATCGGTACTTTGGTATGCAAATGAAGACCTCACGAAATGAGCCGGTGCGAAAGACGCAGCGCAGGATTCTTCGTGAGGTCGCGGGCCGGGCACTACGGGATGCAGTGTGTCTGGAGACGGGGGAGGGCCGCCGCGTCGAGTGGCGAAGATTTGTCCTGGTTACGCGTGTGGGTGGCTCAGGCGACCGTGGACAGCTTATCGCCGCTTAAGGACTCTTCTTCCCAGACCTGAACCCGATTGCGCCCGAGATCCTTGGCCCGATACATCGCGCGGTCGGCCTTTTCGATAAGCTGGGTGATGTCCGTACCGTGGTCCGGCATCAGCGCCACGCCGATCGAGATCGTGAGCGGTTGGGCTACGGCCAGCTGGTTTCCGTTGGCCGATTCGGCCTCGACCGCTCTGCGCAGGCGCTCGGCCGCCGCCAGCGCATCCTTTCTCGAGGCGCCTTTGAAGATGGCAACGAACTCCTCACCGCCGTAACGATAGATCTCGTCACCGTCCCGGACAGCGGACCGGAGCACGGACGCCACTTCCTGCAGGACAACGTCGCCGACGCGATGGCCAAGCTCGTCGTTCACTTTCTTGAAGTTGTCGATGTCCACCATCGCCACGGCAGTATTGCCGCCGCTATCCAGGAGGCCGCGGTGGTTAGCGATGTCCTCGGAGAGCTGGCGGCGGTTGGGCACGCCTGTCAAAGGGTCAAGGAGGGCCTTGCGCTCGCTGTTCTCCGCGTTGTCAGCGGCGGCCACGGCCGAGGCAACCTGCGATGCCATCATTTCTAGGATTTGCACGTCTTCGTCGGAAAATGCGCCCGCCTCGGTGGACCAGACGCCAAGCGTACCGATAACGCGAGCGCCGAAAATGAGCGGCGAGACGACTCCCGACTCGACGCGCGCCTGGATGCCGGCTTGAGCGTACTTGGCATCAATAGCCTCCGGTGGAAGTGATCCCGTCCGTATGGTGCGGCCGCGAAGTACGGCGCGCCCGGGGCTTCCCTCGCCAATTGAGAGTCGCGGCATATCGTCGACTTCCTGGCCGTCGGAGCTCAGGTTGCCGACCATGACAAGTTCATCACCTTCCAGCAGGCGCAGTACGACCATCTTCGCGTCTACGAGTACGCGCAGCGTCTCGTGTAACGTTGCGCTGATCACGTGGCGAGTGCTGAGCTTGCCTGTGATCTGGGAGAAGACCTCGTACAGGGCGTTGAGCTGGTCGTTGCGAAGGCGTAGCGCCTGACTGGTCTCGCGCAGCGTCTCGCGTTCGGTCTCGCTGGAGCGGAATGCGCCGCTGATCAGGCGGCCGATGCTGATCAGGCGGCCGATGAGGAACGTGGCCAACGCCATTAGCGCCGTCAAGGACACCAGGGCCACCAACATGACAAGGCGCGCTTGAGAAGTTGCCTGGTTCAGGTTGTCCTGAGTCCGGGCCACGCCAAGCGTGAACTGATCCTGCGCCGCATCCAGCTCCTCGCTAAGCGCCAGGATGCCGCTAAACAAGGCTACGAAGTTCGCAGCCGAATCATCAGTGTGAAAATAAGTGTCGGCCGCGGCCTGAAGCCGGTCCTTCTCCGCAACAACACCAGTCAGATCGAAACCTTTGACGCCACTAGCCAGCTCTTCGACTTGCGCCGCGTACAGCTCGAGGCTGCGATGCAGCGTTATCGCTTCGCCATCACGTACCGGGATTGAGACGTCAGGTAGGGCGCTGGTTGGAGGCTGCGCCCCGGTGAAGCCGGATGAGATTACGGCAAGCACGCTCGTCCGTTGGGTCTCGGAGAGGCTGGCGAGGCCATCGGGAGACAGAACGAAGGAGGCAGCATTGAAGAGGAGCGGCAGCAAGGGCTCGTTCAGGCCGGCCTGGATTTGCGAAGCGGCGGCCGCCGCGTTGGCCGTCGAGGCGGCATCCTTCGTGCGAGAGTCCACGGCAGACGTGGCCCACAGCACGGCGCCGATAGCGAGCGCAGCAGCGCCGATTACGACCGCCATATAGAGGCGCATCAGAGCATGCGGCGATAAGACGCTTAGTGCGCCACCGAGAGAGCCCATATCTGCGATTATCGTCAAGCGCCGGTCGGGCCTGCATAGGGGCACCAGCGGCCGGCGGCGGGCTCTAGGTCACCTCGATAACCCTGACAGGGACGCCATTGAGGAATCCGAGGATATCCTCAACCGCTTCGCCGTAAAAACGCCCATAGGTTTCGAGCGTGACGTAGCCGAGATGCGGCGTAATCAGCGTGTTGTCGAGCTCGAGATAGGGATGGCCAGCAGGCAGCGGCTCTTGATCGAAGACGTCCAGGCCGGCGCCGGCGATACGGCGTTCGCGTAGTGCGTTGACCAGGGCGCTTTCATCGACGATGGGGCCGCGGGACGTGTTTACGAGGAACGCGGTAGGCTTCATCAGCGCGAGCTCGGGTTGTGAAACCAGTCCTCGCGTGCGGTCGCCGAGGACGAGATGGATGGTGACGACGTCCGCCTGTGAGAACAGCTGATCCTTGGTGACCAATGTCGCGCCTACCTGCTCCGCGCGCTCCTGCGTCAGGTTCTGGCTCCAGGCAATGACGTTCATCCCGAAGGCGAGACCAACCTTCGCGACCTGCGAGCCGAGATTGCCCAAGCCAACGCAACCCAAAGTGGCGCCGTGCAACGAAGGGCCAATCGTGGTTTGCCAGCGGCCGGCGCGCGTCGCCTTGTCCTCCTCGGCGATGTGACGCAAGGAGCCGATGATGAGGCCCCAGGTGAGCTCCGCAGTCGGTGTTGGCATGCCGCCGGTGCCACACACCGTGATGCCGAGGTCGCTGGCGGCTCGTACATCGATCGAGGCGTTTCGCGCGCCGGTGGTGACGAGCAGCTTCAGGTTGGGCAGGCGGCTGAGAAGGCTACGCGGGAATGGGGTCCGTTCGCGCATCGCGACGATGAAGTCGAATGGCGCCAGCCGCTGGACGAGCGCGTCCTCGTCACTCAGGTGGTCGCGAAAGGCCTCGATCTCCGAATCCGACGGCAGCCTTTCCCAGCCACCGGTGGACAGCGCGATACCCTGGTAATCGTCCAGCACTGCGATGCGAGCCATGGTTTCTCCTTCAATCTGACAATCCGCGACAGCGCCCTCTCGATGCTAGGATAGGCGCACTCGAGTCTGAGCCAATCAGGCCGTGACTCAAACCGTCCGCCCCGCTAATCAACAGGAGTCTAGACATGATTTACGAGCTGCGCATCTACGACGCGATGCCCGGCAAGCTGCCAGCGTTGAACGACCGCTTTGCCAACATCACAGGCGGTTATTTCGAAAAGTACGGCATCAAGCAAATCGGCTACTGGACCGACGTCATCGGCATCAGCGGGCGACTGACCTACATGGTCGCTTTCGATGACCTGGCGCACCGGGAAACAGCGTGGGCCTCGTTCGCGGCGGACGCCGAGCGCCTCAAGGCATTCGCAGCGACGGAGAAGGACGGACCGCTAGTCGCGCGAGTGGAGAACAAAATCATGCGTCCGACCGACTACTCTCCGATGAAGTAGCGGTCCTGCATGACGGGAGACCGTTCGTTTTCAGTCGAAGAAGCCCTGGCTCACCTGCGGCGGGTTGACCCGAAGCTCGGTGCGGTGATCGACCGCGTAGGCCCGTATGACGCTCCGCGCCGCTCAGACCCGTATGCGGCGCTGGTGCGGGCGATCCTGTTTCAACAGCTCGCCGGTGCGGCGGCCAACGCGATTCAGAAACGTTTCTTCGCGATCCATCCCCCGGAGAACCAACCACCGGCACCGCCGGAGCTGCTGGAGACGACGGACGAGCAATTTCGCGGCGCCGGCATTTCGCGCCAGAAGATGGGTTATCTGCGTGACCTCGCGAGTCACGTCGCCGACGGACGCCTCAAGTTGGATGAGCTGCCGACGCTGGACGATGACGAGATTATGCAACGGATCACCGCCGTGAAAGGCCTCGGCGAGTGGTCGGTCCACATGTTCCTGATGTTCCACCTGGGGCGGCCCGATGTGTTGCCGACGGGCGACCTTGGTGTGCGCAACGGCATGCGGATTACGTACGACCTGGCCGAGTCGCCGACGCCGAAGGAGGCCGTAGAGATTGGGGAGCCGTGGGCGCCGTTCAGATCAGTAGGTTCGTGGTACATGTGGCGGGCCGGAGAGCCCGTCGCGCCGGATATCTAACGGCCGCCGGCGGAGACGACGCGCTGCGCGACGAACTGATGCAGCAGTTCGACCTGGGATTCAGACAGCGGGACCTCGGAGATGCTGCGCAGCCGCAACAGGGCGCCTTCAAGTCCACGTCCGGCCTTTACAAGCGCGGCGCAGGCGACAACGGCGTCATTGCCACGAACAGAGGCATCGTGGATCAGGACTCGCCCGCCTTCCTGAATGCGCTGCTCAACCCAGCTCGTCACGATGTGGAGCTCTTCAGCCACTGGTACATTGCCGGCGCCAATGGGCAAGCGCAGATAGCGCATTCCGTTCTCACGCACCATGCCTCCGACGGAACCGCACTCCTGGCTCAGGTCGACAACGGCGTGGACTCCCGAGCCGCGCACGGCATGCCAGCCATCTAACGGCGAAGGCAGGCCGATAGCCAAATCGCGGCTGATCCAGCGAATCGCATCGGGCTGACCGGTTTGAGGTAGTAAAAGGCGCATGATTTCACGCAGCAAACGGATCCATCCCCATCTTGCGTCTTCCTTGACGCGCCAGCAGTGCTACCAGTAGTACTAGTAGTCACGATCTTGAACGTCTCTGGATGGGCCGCATTACGGCTGAGAGATCGCGTCCACGTATAATCCGCGTCACAAAGCCATCACAGGTCGCGAGCTAGACCGAGGAGCCCGGTATGAAGAGCCAAGCCGCCAGGCAGATCATGGACGCCGCGAGAGAGAAGGCGGAGGAGGTCGGGAAGCCCGTCAGCGTGACTATCGTTGACGCTGGGGGCACCCTCATGGCCATGGAGCGCCTTGGTGACGCGCCGTCTGCAACCGTCATGGTCGCGGAGGGAAAAGCCGTCGCCAGTGCTGTGATGGGTCGCGATTCGGGACGCCTGGAGGCGATGGCTCAGAGCCTGCCGACGATCATCAACTCACTGACGATTCGTTACGGTGGCCGCTTCGTGCCGGCGCAGGGCGGTGTCGTGATCCGTGACGAGGGCGAGGTGGCCGGCGCTGTCGGCGTATCAGGCGCGACGAGCGAGGAGGACGAGGCGATCGCACGCGCGGGAGCCGACGCTTACGAGCCGTAGCAACCGCGCAGCGAGGGCGGCCAGCAACTCTTCGTCTCCCAGTCGCCAGGGTCGAACCAGGGCACGCGACAACTGAATTTCCATAGGCCATTGGACACGCCGGGCTGAACGCTTGCCAAGCGGGAAACGTTCAGAACGACGCAGCTTCGTGCCAAGAAGCGGGCGAGTGCTACACTCGACCTCGCATCCTCAGATTCATTTTGATTCACCAGGAGACGCTGTGAAGGTACACGAGTATCAGGCGAAAGAGCTTTTCGCCGCCTACGGAGTGCCCGTTCCCAACGGACGCGTCGCGACGACGCCAGAAGAGGCGCGAAAGGTCGCGCTTGAGCTGGGCGGCCCGAGCGTCATCAAGGCGCAGATCCACGCCGGAGGGCGAGGCAAGGGCGGCGGTATCAAGCTGGCGGCGAACGCCGATGAGGCGGAGGCGGCAGCAAAGCAGGTCATCGGCATGACGCTGGTGACGCCCCAGACCGGTCCCGAAGGCCAGCTGGTGCGCAGCGTCCTGGTGGAAGACCAGACGCCGGTAGAGCGAGAGCTCTATCTCGCGGCGCTGATCGACAGTTCAACCGGCTTACCGATCCTGATGGGATCGTCGGCCGGCGGTATGGAGATCGAAGAGGTAGCGGCTAATACACCAGAGGCAATACACCGCGTGCCGATAGACCCGGCGGCGGGCTTCCAGCCTTACGAAGGCCGTGAGCTGGCGTTCGCGTTGGGCCTCACAGGCGACTTGCTACGGCCGGCCGTGGCCCTGATGGCGAACCTGTATCGCTTCTTCGTCGAGAAGGACTGCTCCCTGGCCGAGATCAACCCGCTGGTGGTCACGAAGGACCAGCAAATCCTGGCGCTGGACGCGAAGCTCAATTTCGACGACAACGCCGCCTTCCGGCACGCCGACATCCTGGCGTTGCGCGATGTGGACGAAGAAGACCCGTTGGAGGTCCGCGCGCAGGAAGAAGGCATCAGTAATTATGTGAAGTTGGACGGCAACATCGGCTGCGTCGTGAATGGCGCCGGTCTTGCCATGGCGACGATGGACGCGATCAAGCTGGCGGGCGGTGAGCCGGCCAACTTCCTTGACATCGCCACGGCCAACGACCCACAGCGGGTGGTCAACGCCCTGGGCATCATCACCTCCGACCCGAACGTGAAGGCGATCCTGATCAACATCTTCGGCGGCATGGCCCGCGTCGACGTCATCGCCGAAGGCATCATCAAGGCGAACCAGGACCTCAAACTGAGCATTCCCATAGTGGCGCGGCTTGCCGGTACCAACCTCGAAGAGGGCGTGCGTATGCTCGAATCGTCCGGGGTGCGACACGAGAGGGCTGAGGACCTGGGCGATGCGGCAGCGAAGGCAGTGGCGGCAGCGAAGGTGGGCTCATGAGCATCCTGGTTAACAAAAAGACGCGCGTCCTGGTCCAGGGCATCACGGGCCGTGAGGGCGGTTTCCAGACGGAACGCTGCATCGAATACGGCACGAAGGTTGTTGCGGGTTGCACGCCAGGCCGGGGTGGCGAGACGGCGTACGGAGTCCCGGTTTTCAACACGGTGGCCGATGCCGCCGCGCAGCAGGGGCCCATCGATTGCTCGCTGATCTTTGTACCAGCCCCCGGCGCTGCTGACGCGATCCTGGAGGCGGCCGCATCGCAGATCAAAGTGATCATTTGCATCACGGAGGGCATCCCGACTATTGACATGATGCGAGCCAAGCGCGCCCTGCGTGACAGCAACCTGACACTGATCGGCCCGAACTGCCCCGGCGTCATCACGCCAGAGGAATGCCGAGTGGGCATCATGCCCGGCAACGTCTTCGCCAAGGGCCGCGTCGGTGTGGTCTCGCGCAGCGGTACGCTGGTTTACGAAGGCGTCGACCAACTCACGCGCCTCGGTATCGGCCAATCGACCTGCGTCGGCGTCGGCGGCGACCCGATCATCGGCACGACTCAGCGCCAGGTGCTCGAGATGTTCAACAACGACCCGGAGACCGAAGCGATCGTCATGATCGGCGAGATCGGCGGTACGGCAGAGCAGGAAGCGGCGGAGTACATCAAAGCCAACGTCAAGAAGCCGGTTATCGTGTTCATCGCGGGCAGCACAGCGCCGGCGGGGCGTCGCATGGGTCACGCGGGCGCGATCATCGCCGGCAACACAGGCACGGCAGCATCGAAGAAAGAGGCGCTAGCGGCGGCGGGCGCGACGATCTGCGATTCGCCGGCCGAAATCGGCATCACGACGCAACGAGTGCTCAAAGAACGAGGCCTGATCTAGGGCGTAGCCTCGGGTGTTTCAGGTGCGGGCGTCTCAGGTGCAGGCGTTTCTGAAGTCGGTGACGCCTGAGCCGGCGCTGTCGAGGCTGGCACATTGACGACGAGCGGACAATCGGTCACCGCGTCCTCCGTACCGCGTCGCCAGAGGAGCTGCAACCCGTATTCGACGCTTCGAGCCGTGGGAGAGACCACGGAGGCCGCGGCTGCCCTCAGTGCCGTGGCGCCGCTCACATCGACGGTGAGCGCGTCTGAATCGGCTACGTCGGGCGCGTCGGCAACCACCACACTTTCCAGTTCGAATCCACTCAGCGCGCTGGGATCGAACTCGAAGATCTCTACGCGGCCGGAATCGACGCTCAAGCGGCCGGTCTCACAGGCGATTACGCGTACGACTTCGGGGCCCGTCACAGTCTGATCGCTACTGCCGCCGCCGCTCAACGCGCCGGCGAGGAGGATGCCGACCAAGATAGCGGCTGCCGTGACGGCACCGAGTACCGCGTAGCTGACCACGAAGCTGCGTCCATAGGCCGGCTCGAACCAGATGCTGAGCCGGTCTTTCAGGGTCAATGGCGGAGGTTCGTAGCCCGAGTAAGCGAATTCTTCTACCGCGTATTCCGAGCCGTACTCCTCGTAGACCTCCGTGGTGAACGGCGGTGGTTCGAAGGGCGGTGTGCCCAGCCTCTCCTCGATGTCGGAGAGCGCTTGCGGCAGGTCGGCCGAAGCCATACCGGCGATACCGGCCTCAATCTGGGGTCTAGTCCATAACTCTTCCTCGGACGCGGGCGGTCCAGGGACATCGTCCTCGCTCACAGGCTGCCAATCTTCGGGCTGACCGTCTTCGGGACCTGGCGGCTCCGTAGTTTCACCTTCTTGATACGGGAGCCCGGCCGCGAAAGGCGGATCCGCCGATTGCGGTGGTCCCTCAGCAGGAGCGAGGTCTTCGTCCGCCGGACCAGCCTCGCTCTCCAGGGTCAACTGATCAGCGGCAGCGGTCGCAGAGCCGGCAGCCATGGCGACGACCTGCGACGGTAGCTCATCCGGAATGTCTACGTCATGAAGCGCCGCGAAAACTTCGGAGGCGCCAGGTAGGGTTTCGAGGGTCCGCTGGCAGGCGACACAGTCCTCGGCGTGCGAGATGATCTGGCGGCGGATACCGACGCGCATCGCGGCGCCGCTTCCACCGACCAGCTCTGAGAGGTCGGCGCAGGCTTCGCGGCCGCGGAAATACAAAGCTGTGGCGACGTAAGCCTCGACGAAGGCAGCCGTGGCGCGAGTGAGAATCGTTTCCACCCCGCCACGCGCCTGAGTCACGGGACCGGTGAACTCCTCAGTCTTCAGTCCACGACGGGCCGTCAGATCCAGGAGAGCGTAATCGCGCGGTCGCAGGCTACGGGCTGACTGCCAGGCCCAGAGAGCCGCTTCGCGGTCAACGCTGGCGTCCGCCTCGGTAAAGCGGCGGTCACTGGTCAATAGCTTGCGATTCGTGGGCCGACCCCGGTTGTCAGCTTGTTCCAGGCCGAGGACGAGGGCGCGGTTAAACAGCACAGCACGAACGCGCGTCGCAGCAGGACGCTGAGCGGCGCTCTCCATCAGCGTTTCGAAGGCCCCAATGACGATATCGCCGGAGGCTTCAGGATCGAGGGTCAGACGAAGCGCGAAGTCATAAAGCGGCCGCGTATAGCGGTCGGCCAGCACGGCGACTGCCTGGGCGTCGGAATTGGACAGCGAGTCGGCCAGCTCCTCATCAGAGCTGTTAGCGGGGTCATTCATTGGCCGCGGGCAGTGTAGCCCAATCCGGGTGAATCTACCAAGCCGAACCTAGCCTCCCTTGGAGCGATACCGGGCCACCGCTGCTGCGACATCCGACGTAGAAATCCGGCCTGTATTGGCAAGCTCGGCCATGATGGCGCTGCGCCGGGCCAGGTCAGCCCGATCGCGCCCCCATTGCATCGGCTCAGCGAGGCGCTCAAATCGATCGTCCGCGTCCTGCCAGCGGAACAGGGAACGCCCCACGGGGAGCCCGTTCTCAACCCGATCCACCTCGTACAGGTCCGTAACGCGCCGCCAGAAGGTCGCCTCAGTTTCGCCGAAGCGTTCGATGTACATCACGAGCTTGAATTCGGAGGCGTGGCCGTCCGGGACGCCGTTACCACGGGTCACTTCCTGCATCGCGGCTTCGACTCCCGGCGCGTGTAGCGCGGTCTGCAGCGCGTAACCGGCGGAGACGACCGTATCGAAGACTCGTCGCACAGGCTCGCCCCAGATATAGCCGTGCATGGCGTGTGGTGCAAATTCAGCGACGGTCAGGTATCCGCCCCTGCGCTCCGTTGTGAGCTGCTGCATTTCCTCCGGCTCTCCGGTTACCGGCGTCACCGGTACGCCAGCAGGGCGCAGCGCCAGCACGGCATTCGAGGTCGTTGTTTTACCGGCGAAGCGTGGGATGGCGACGGTTAGAAAGGACTTCTGCTCGTCCACAGCGGCCCATAGCACGGCGGCCATCTCCGCGCTCAAGGTGCCGTTTCGTACGAGCTCCGCTATCGTGAGGTCGGCCATGGTGCGAGTATACGGCCCCGAATTGATAGTCAGCGTATATCTTTCCTGCAACGGAGGCCTTAATGACCCTGGAATCGGTACCTTCCTCCAACCCTATGAAGGGCGCTTCGATCGCGAGCCGGCTGATTCAGCTGGGCAAAAAGCCCCGCATTCTCTTGATCCTGCTCGCTGTTTGGTCGCTGCTGGCCGTCGTGACGCAGCTCTTCGTCAACAGCGCTCTCTTTCTCGACATCCACGGCCGCGAGCTTGACGGCGCCACGGGAGGCCTCGCGCTGAGCTTTCAGGCGGTACCGCTGGCTCTGGTTTACCTGTACTGCTGGCGCAACCCGGAGCATTACCGCTCCGTGTTCTGGCTGGCATTGATCCAACAGGCGGCGATCGGTGGCGGTGCGTTCTACCAGTGGGCTATCGGTACGTTCAGCGCGGAGAGCGTCATCGTCCCAGTAGCTGGTTCGGTAGTGCTGGGCATGTTCTCGTTCTTGCAACTGTTCGAACCGCGAACCAGCACCTGAGTCTGCCCGCTCTTGCTGACCTAGCCTCGCTGTCAGGCGCGAAGCTTATTGCGGAACGAGCCTCGAGTGATTCGATCGTGCGCTTCCTCTCGGGCCGTCGCAAAGTGCGGCAGCGGCACTGGCCCGCCGGCAAGGATCCGGGTGACCTGGATGGCAGTCAGCGGCGTCGAGAGCAGGAAGCCCTGGCCGACGTTGCAGCCCGCTTCGCGAATGAGGTTTAGCTGCGCTTCGGTTTCGATACCCTCGGCAGTGGTCTTCATGCCCAACGCGTTGGCAAGCTGGACCACGGTACGCACAATGGGCAACGTGCGCTCCGGGTCGCGGTCGCGCACGAACGACTGGTCGACTTTGACGATGTCGACCTTGAACCGTCGCAAGTAGCTGAGCGATGAGTAGCCGACGCCGAAGTCGTCAATTGCGACCTGGAAGCCGAGGTCGCGCAGCCCATCGAGATTACGCAGGGTATCGTCCTCGTCTTCCATGAGGGCCGATTCGGTGATTTCGAAGTGAATAAACTCGCTAGTGGCGCCCGTCTTCTTGAGCACCTGGTTCAGTTCCGAAATGAAGTTGACGTCGCGAAACTGTCGAGCCGAGAGGTTGATACCGACGCTGAATTTCTGGCCAAAGATGCCGTTCCAGGTGCTGGCCTGAGTGCAGACTTCGGTCAGGACCCACTTGTTGATGCCGGGCCAAAGCCCCGTCTCATCAGCCAGCGGCAAGAAGCTGTCGGGCAGCAGTTCGCCGAGCGTGGGGTGGTTCCAGCGCAGCAGGGCTTCGACACCCTCGATGCTCATCGTCTCCAGGTTAACGAGGGGCTGATAGGCCATCACAAACTGACCGCCTGCAACCGCCATACGCAGGTCGGACTCAAGCGAAAGGCGGTGAGTGGAGGGAAGCGGGGCCTGAGGTTCGTAGAGGAAGCACTGGCCCTTCCCGTTGGCCTTGGCCTGATACAGCGCTACGTCTGCCATGCTCATCAGATCTTGCGGCGAGGGACGAAGCTGACCCGGAAGAGCGATCCCGATGCTCGCGTTGGGCCAGAGTGTCTGGCCGTTGAGGTAGACGGGCCGATTGAGGCTGCTGAGTAACGTATCAGCCAGCGCTTCCGCCTCGTCTGAGGTTTCCACCAACGCCAGCAGGGCGAACTCGTCGCCACCGAGGCGAGCCAGGATGTCACCTCGTCGGCGGCTGACACGCAACCGGTCGGCTACCTCCTTGAGCAATCTGTCACCGGCTGGATGGCCCAGCGTATCGTTGACCACTTTGAAGCGGTCGAGGTCGAGCAACAGAAGGGCCGGCCGTAGTTTGCCGTGTCGATAGGAATTGAGGAGACTCCAGAGCTGTTCGACGAAGTAACGGCGGTTCGGGAGGCCGGTCAACTCGTCGTCATAGGCCAGGTCGGAGACTTCGCTGGCACGCTTGCGTGCAACGCGCATACCCAGCACACCGGCTACGCCGAAGAGGATCTGGCATAGCACCGGCACCGGCGCGATAACGAGCATGCCCAGCGTGTAGCCGATGCCCGTGGCTGCCACGGCTGATAACGCCAGAGTCGCGGCCAGGAGCTCCGAGAAATAGGGGCCGCCACGTTTCTTCGAATCGTCAGGCAATGCTCACCGCCCTCAAAACAAAAAAGCTTGCCTCACGCTTCCGCGAGACAAGCCGGTCGGTTTCGCCACTAGGCTCCCCGTCATCTAGGCGACCAAATAAGGATGACGGCTCAACGCCTTCCGGCAACGCCCCATCCTTGGGTGGTGTTGTACTCCTGTACAGCAGGTAACGCGGGACTGGACGCGGCATTACGAACTTCGGAGTATCTATTGCGTCTGTTGACCTTAATTTCGCTAAAGGGGAACATTGATGGCCCAGCCCCGGAACGATTTCTACAGGAGCATGTGATGCCTCTTTTCCTTGTTGAGCACAGCCACACGTCCGAAACCTGCCCGACACGCGACCCGAATATGGTCCGCATGCTGCGAGATCACGTTTCGGACGAGAACGCCGCGAAGATGGGCGTCAAGATTCTGGGAGACTGGACATCTGAGCCGGTACACCAGGTCGTTTTCATCGTCGAGGCGGCGGATGCAGAGACGGTTGAGAACCTAGCCGGGCCCTTCCGACACGTCGGCGAGGTCAATGTGCGCATGGGCTTAACCTGCGAGGACACAGCAAAGGAATGCCTGGGCGAGTAAGAAACGAATCTGACAGATCAGGTCTCTGGATGAAGGGATCGACGACGACTTAGTGCCTGAGCACGTCCGCCGGGAATCTGGGCGAGCGGAGCTTAAGTGGTACCCCCGACAGGACTCGAACCTGTGCTTCCGGCTTCGGAGGCCGGCGCTCTATCCACTGAGCTACGGGGGCCTAGGGTCATTCTAGTCAGCAGCCTTGTGACGTAACAAGCTCACTTGACCCGTGCTGCCGTCCCGCATAACGTCATCAATGATGCACACGTCTGATCAGGCTCTGTCGCATTGAACGCCGACTCTCCTCTTTCCCACATGCTTTTCGGGCGTCCGCGTGACTTTGTCTATCGTCGCGTCTTTCAGACGGCCCAGGCGTTCATGCGGGTGGAAGCGGCTAGCGGTATCGTCCTGCTGCTTGCGGCGATCGGCGCGCTGATCTGGGCTAACTCGCCGTGGTGGGAGTCTTACCTCGACTTCTGGCATACGGAAGTCCTAGTTGAGGCGGATCTCTTCGACCTCCACCTCGACCTGCGAGAAGTCGTTAACGACGCGCTGATGACGCTCTTCTTCTTTGTCGTTGGCCTGGAGATCAAACGCGAACTGGTTCACGGAGAGCTCTCGAACCCGCGGCGCGCCTTGTTGCCCGCGGCCGGAGCGCTAGGCGGCATGGTCGCTCCGGCCCTGATTTATACGGTTCTCAACCTCGGTGGGGAAGGAGCGCGCGGCTGGGGCATACCGATGGCCACCGACATCGCGTTCGCGATAGGCGTGCTGTCTCTGTTAAGTCGTCGCGTGCCGTTCAGCCTCAAAGTCTTTCTGCTCGCGCTGGCGATTGCCGATGATATCGGCGCCATTCTGGTTATCGCCGTGTTCTACACAAGCGATATGAACTTCCTGGCACTTGGGCTGGCAGGGTTGACGTTGCTCGTCATCGCGCTAATGAACCGATCCGGAGTCCGGACGATCAATGTCTACGTTGCGGCGGGCGCCGTCCTGTGGTTGATGGTGGAGCAGTCCGGTGTGCACGCGACTATCGCCGGCGTGATCCTGGGACTAATGGCGCCGGCCAGCTACTTCTACAATCCGCAGACGTTTGCCAACGCGGCGGAGGACTTGATCGGCCGTTTCAAGCTGGCCCAGGAGACGGAGAACGAGCAAGTTCAGGCGGGAATTCTGGCCCAGATGGAGGAGCTAACTCAGGGCACTGAGGCGCCTCTAGACCGGCTGGAGCGCGCCCTGCACCGTTGGGTTAGCTTCGGCATTGTGCCGCTCTTCGCGCTGGCAAACGCCGGCGTCCACGTGACCGGCGATACGGCCGAAGCCGCGATCAACAGCCCGATCTCCCAAGGCGTCCTACTGGGACTAATACTTGGCAAGCCCATGGGCATCTTCCTCTTTACCTGGCTGGCGGTGCGGCTGCGACTCTGCGAGATCCCCTCCGGCTCTACGTGGCCCCAGGTGCTGAGCGTCGGCATGCTGGGTGGCATCGGCTTCACTGTCGCACTGCTGATAACTGAACTCGGCTTCGATAATGAGCTGTTTATCGACGAGGCAAAGCTTGGCGTCCTCGCGGCATCGCTCGCCGCCGGCATCTTCGGATTCGCTCTACTTTGGTTCACGACAAAGCCGCCTCATTCCGAGGAAGCAGAGGAACCGGTTACGGCGGGCGGCCAGACGTAAGCGACTGGACGCTGTCTTGGTCCTCCGCCGGCGGTTGAGGGACTTCGATCACCTGAATCGTGACACGACAGGTGTGAGGTGGAATGCCGCAGACCAGCTCCTTGCCACCCTCGGAGAGGTCGAGCACCTTGGCCGAGCATCCCGGACATGCGTCGTGCCGCGTCGCCGTGAGACAGCCGGCCGGGCCGCAAACGCGCAGCTTCGTACCACAGGGCCACTCTTCATAACGGGAAGGGCCGACCGCGACGATGTCGGGATTGTCGGTCTTGTAGTAGCCGGTACCATAACCGAGCACCCGTCCTGGTAGGACACGCCGTAGTGAGTGGCCCAGCCACTAATGAGCGGGGACGCAGGCACTTCAAGGGGCTTCGGCTCTGGCTCACGTAGATCCGCAACACCTGGCAACGGCGACAACACATTGCTCCAGGAGTCTCTAGTGACCGTAGCGGACCAGCTCTGCTGAAGCATGGTGAGCGTCTGAGGTGCGATACCGGGGTGTCGGTTTGCTTCTGAGCATTCTCCGGCTAAAGGGCCTCCCCTCCACATGGGAGCTAAGACCAAAAGCGCGATGACTATTAAGCCGAGCGCTTCAGGCCGAGGCGATCTCAGATACCTGCATCCATGCGTATCAAGGCGTTACCTCCTGGTTTTGTCTTAGAAGAAACCCGATCCCAATCGCTTTGTTACATATTTCACCAGTGATCGATCCTGCGCCCGACACTCCTGAAATCGCGCTCCTGGTCGAGAACATCTAAGAGATAGACGTCGAGATATACGTCGTCGCAGACGCGGAGGCGAAATTGCCGGAACAACTCGTACATCAACTCATGTCCAAAGACGTGCTGTGCGCGCCGTCAGATATCACGGCCGCCAGCCTCGTGGCCCTGATGCGCGAAAACGCCTACTCATGCATCGTGATTAGTGAAGACGATCAACCGGTGGGTATCGTCACCGAACGCGACGTCGTTGGAGTCCTCGATGAGGTGCTCAAAGGCGAACAGAGCGGTGACCTGCACGCGTCCGAGTTCATGTCGGTGCCAGTGATGACGATCGAAGAGGACCGTCCTATCTTCGACGCCATCGTCTTGTGCCGTTCACGAGGTGTGCGGCATCTTCCTGTCGTCAATCGCCAGGGAAGCCTCACCGGCCTTCTGACCCAGTCCGACCTGACTTCCTTTCATCTGCATTCGGTCGAACTGGAGAGATCCCGTCTCCAGGATCCCACCGCTAACCAGGAAGAGCTGATCGCCGCGAACGAGCGTTTGCAGACGCTGGCGCTCGAGGACTCCTTGCTTGGCATTGGCAATCGTCGTGCCATGGAGGTTGACCTGGCGTACACGCACGAAACCGCGTTGCGCTATTTGACGCCGTACGCGGTGGCAGCCTGCAGTGTCGATTACTTCGAGCTATACAACGACACGTATGGTCACCGGGCCGGTGAGGAATTGCTTCGACAACTGGTTGACTTCCTGCGGGCCAAGCTCCGCAAGTCAGATCGCATGTATCGCTACGGCGACGACGAACTGCTCCTCCTGCTGCCTATGACGCCGCTCGATAGCGCGCGCGGCACTATTGAGCGCCTCCAGGAAGGCCTCACGGAACTCCATGTGGAGCATGTTGCCAGTCCGTTTGGATTCCTGACCTTCAGCTGTGGCCTGAGCGCGGTGCAACCTACTCGCCAGCGACCGATGAGCTGGAAACAGATCTTCGACGAGGCCACCCATGCCTTGTACAAAGTGAAGCGCGAGGGCTGCAATGGCGTCTCGACTTTCAGTGGTCAGCCGAAAGGACCCAACCGCAAGGGCGGTGCATCCTTACCGCGCGATCGCCGTATCAAGGCTCCGAGCCAAGAGTCGTAAAGCCTCAGGCCAAGTTTCTACCAGTTCGACCTCAGGCAGATGGTGGAAGATGTGCTCTCGTCTGCCGATCACGATGACTCGTCGTCCCAGCGCCAGTGCCATTCCCAACTCCACGTGACGACCGCCATTGCCACCTTCACCAGTTGCCTCGCTGAAGCACACGAGGGCGTCGGCCGAGAGGACGTCATCCTGGTCGAGCAATCCCAAGTCTCGCCAATTCTCGTCGCTGTACATCGAGCGCTCGCGAGGTTCGGTTGCGAGTCAGCGCGACGTGACTTCGATGCCAAGGGCTTCGAGCTCAGCGCGATAGCTTTGGAGTTCTTCTCGACGTGAATAACGGGCAGCGAAGTAGACACTTCTCATAGGGCGGGGGCTCCTGGCGACTCAAACGGCGCGTGTGCGCTGTCTGTACTGCACCGCTTCCGCGACGTGCGCCGTTGTAATATTTGGACTCTCTGATATATCGGCGATTGTTCGCGCCACCTTCAAGATGCGATGAAAGGCCCGGGCCGACAGAGAGAGCTGAGTCGTAGCCAATTTGAGGAAAGAGCGCACATCGTCGTCGAGGTCGAACTGGCAGAAATCGCGTACGTCGGCGGGGGTCATCTCTGAGTTGCACTGTGCGGAACGCTGGTCGAACCGGGCTCGCTGCAGTGCGCGTGCTGCATCGACGCGGTGGCGAACGCTTTCGGACGATTCAGCAGGCTCGAGAGACGCCAGCTTTTCGTAGTCAACGCGGGGCACCTCGACGAAGATGTCGATACGGTCCATCAGAGGACCAGAGATGCGCCGCTGGTAACGCGACACAGTCGACTCAGAACAAACACAGGCTTTGATCGGATCGCCAAAGTTGCCGCAAGGGCACGGGTTCATGGCGGCAATGAGCATAAAGTTGGCGGGAAAGGTCACGGACCCCTGGGCTCGGCTGATCGTGACCACGTGGTCCTCCAGCGGTTGGCGGAGGACTTCCAATGTCTGCTGTCCGAACTCGGGTAGCTCGTCCAGAAAGAGCACACCACGATGCGACAAGCTGATTTCGCCGGGCCGTGGCTGACGGCCGCCCCCGACGAGGCCTGCCTGGGACACGGTGTGGTGCGGCGCGCGGAATGGACGCTGCGTAATCAGCGGCACGTCGCGGGCCAGCAATCCGGCCACGCTGTAGATTCGGGTCACCATCAACGCCTCATCCGGGACCATCGAGGGCAGAACCGAGGGAATCGCGCGTGCGAGCAGTGTTTTGCCAGCGCCGGCGGGCCCCACCATCAGGAGGTTATGGCCACCAGCGGCTGCGACCTCCAGGGCGCGCTTGACGTGCTCCTGGCCGCGAACCTCGGAGAAATCGGTTCCGGTATAGTGAAAGGCCTCACCAAAGGGCTGGTCGCCACGAACAAACGGGGCAATCGGCTGATCTCCCGCGAGATGGCTGACCAGGGCGGAGAAGGTCTCGACGGGGTAGACGTCGATTCCTTCGACCAGGGCTGCTTCAGCCGCATCGCGAGACGGGACGAAGATCTGAGTCAGGCCTGCCTCGCGCGCCAGGCTCGCCATCGGCAGTACGCCGTGCGTCGATCTCAGTCGCCCGTCCAGGGACAGTTCACCAAGAAACAGTGAGCGGGCTGTGTCGGCAACAACCTGCTCTGAGGCAATGACGATACCGACCGCGATCGGCAGGTCGAAGCTTGGGCCTTCCTTGCGGATGTCTGCCGGGGCGAGGCTGACGGTGATGCGGCGATTCGGGAAAACGCAACCGGAGTTGCGTACAGCGGAGCGGACCCGTTCGCGCGCTTCTTGCACCGCCGTGTCCGGCAGACCAACCACGTTGACGGCGGGAAGGCCGGGTAGCAAATCGACTTCTACTTCGATGAGCTGGCCTTCGAGTCCGACGATAGCGGCTGTGTAGACTTTAGCAAGCATGTTCGAGAGAATATACGCACGCTTGTTCTGATGTCAAGCAATTCTTTTGGGAGTCTTTTGCCACCTAAATAGATTCCTCTGGCGTAGAAGTCAGAATCGCGGTAGAGCAGAGTAGTGATGCTGAATTGCCGCCTCTTTGTTTAGAACATCAATTGTTAAGAGAGATAAATTAGTGCTATTTTTACCGACATTATGTTTCGGTAATTAGTTGTGGTTTACTGACTTCATTGCGAATCTGAGCCGGCTTCGCTGGCGGATCGTACGCTAAACTCGGTGACGCTTAGGGAGCGTCGCTCCCCACGTTGTTGCATCCCTTTTCCCGGCTCGGGTCCAAACACTGAGCCGGGACATAAATAAAGGACCGTCCCCAAATTCGGGACGGCCCTTTCTGTTTCCGACGACGAGCAGAGATCTACGACAACCTTTGCGTCGCCAGCCTAGCGCCTTCTGACATGGACCGGAACTTCGCCCAAGCGATTTGGGGGTCTGCCACGCGTCCTCCCAGGCCGCAGTCCGTGCCGGCCAGGACGTTCTCGCGCCCTACGAGGTTCGCATAGCGGATAAGACGCTGGGCGACAAGCTCGGGATGCTCCACGAAGTGGCTGGAGTGACCGATGACGCCGGGCACCAGGGTTTTGCCCTGGGGCAGCTTGAAGTCCTCGAATACGGTCCACTCCCACTCATGTACGGCGTTTGAAGCCTCGATCGAGTAGCTGCCGGCCCGGACGCTGAAGATGATGTCGACGATGTCCTTCAGCGGGATGTCGTGCGTGTGCGGGCCGTGGCCGCTACCCCAGCAGACGTGGAGCCGGATTCGATCCTCGGGGAGGTCACGCAACGCGTGGTTCAGCGCGCCGACGCGCATCTGGGCGTACTTGCGGTAGTCGCCAACGCTCATGTCAGGGAACATCTGCCAGCCGTCGGGAAGGTCCGGGTCGTCGATCTGCAGGATCAGGCCGGCGTCGATGATCGCCTTGTACTCCTCTCGCATCGCCTCGGCGATAGCGAAGACAAGCTCCTCGGCGCTGGCATAGTGCTCGTTACGCAGCCAGTGCTCGATCGTGCCGGGGGAATTTGCCGGCAGGAAGCCTTCGACGTCAGGATGCTTGGCGAGGGCCGCTTTGAAGTTGCGAATGTCCTCCTGGATGTAGTCCTGGCCTATGTAGGTGAGTGGCTCCACGCAGACGGACTCAGTCGATGCTCCGGCCATGACGCCACCCGGCAGGAGGGCGCCCGGCGTACGCGGGCGTCCGAAGAAATCGTGGTTGGCGAAGTAATCCGGGAAGTCCTTCAGGTCTCGAGCCGAGATGTTCATCTCGACCGGCTTTTTGCCGGGCTGAATTTCCCGAGTCACAAAGCCACCGATGCGCTCGCGCACGTAATTCGTGAAGTTCGTCTTGCCGAGCTCGCCGTCGTTGACGCTGTCGAGCCCGCAGGACACTTGCATATCGACAACTTCCCGCACCGAACTGGCGAGGAGCTTATCCAGCGCGACCTTGTCGTAGGCGCCACCGAAAGCGCGGGCCATGATCATCGGCGTCAGGGCTTCCGGCCGTGGTAGCGAGCCAGCGTGGGTGCAGATGATGCGTTCGGAACTGTCCTTCATCGCGTCTCCTCTGGGCAGCTGGTGAGGCTGACAGCTTTACAAGTCGTACTCGCAAGCAGTTTAGTTCGCAGACCGGCTATGAACACGGGCTGTGAGCCCTCTCCAGACAGAGAGGACGGAAACTGCTAAGTTCTGCCCACAGAGCGTTTCGACGACCAGGAGGTGACGTGTGGCCGAGATTGATGACCTGAAGGAAGAAGTGGCGAAGGCGTGCCGGATCATCGGACGCCTGCATCTGACCAGAGAGCCGAACGGGCACGTCAGCGTTCGTATTCCCGGGTCGGAGCTGATCTTGATGAAGGCGCGAGGGCCCCTGGAGGCGCCGCTGAGCTACACAACCGCGGACGACCTGGCCGTCATCGATATGGACGGGAAACTGGTCGAGGGACGCGACGGGCTGGCGGCGCCGGCGGAGGTGTACATCACACCGAGGTTCTGCGTGCCAGGCCGGAGCTCAACAGCGTGATTCACATCCATCCGGCCAACGTCGTGGCTTACACGATTGCCAACAAGCCAATTCTGCCAATTATCGGCGCGTACAACCCGAGCGCGTTGCGCATGGTCGACAAAGGAATTCCGACCTATCCAAGAAGCATCCTGATTAACAGCAAAGAGCGCGGTGGGGCCCTGGCCGAGACGATGGGATCGGCTCGAGTTTGTCTGATGCGGGCGCATGGCATTACCAGCGCGGGATCTTCGGTGGAAGAGGCGACGCTGAACGCGATCCATCTCAATGACCTGGCCGAGCTCCAATTCAAAGCCGACCAGCTTGGCAGCGCTGTGCCGATCTCGGAAGAGGACCAGAGAGACCTGCTCGACCGCTTGCCATCGGATGTGAGACAGCCCAGCGCGGAGCGACGGCCACCCGGCTCAGAATGGCGCTACACTCCGAGGCGTACGGGTAGAGATTGGCAGCAGGGCTTGGTTCAGGGAGCGGGCTCCCAGACGCGTGTATCAGGCTTGAAGGCAGCCCAGGCGAACCAGAAGTGGCTGCCACTCACGAAGGGTCGTAGAACCTTTCCCTGAAGGCTTCCAGTGACGGCGCGGCCGAGGATGTCCCAGCTCGAGCCGGTTTCGTCGTCGACAAAGAGCTCGCCTTCGGCGTGGAAGTTGAGACGAATGCCGTCTACGACCGGCGAGAAGGCGGCGGCGGCGCCAACGTCGCGAGAGTCCGCGATGATCAGGCCGTCGAGAGCGGAGGCTGTGCCGGGTTTGAAGAAGACGACGATGTCCTTGCTGCCGACCGAGTCCGTGACCACCGGCGTGACCGCGAGCTGGCTGAAAGGATAGGCGAGGCTCACGCCGTCCAACTCCACGGCGAGTACGCGCTCTTTGGCCGGCAGCCGGCCGTCCCAAGGCCCGATGGCGTGCGATGGGGCGGTCTCGATGTCGTCGTAGCGGTAGTAGGGATTCAGGCCGTAGTCGTACTAGAAGCCGGTCTCGTTGGAGAGCACCAAGCCGTCGGGAAACGCCGTCTTGAAGTCGGCCCAGGCGATGATGCTGGAGGGCAACGGCTCCAGTACCTGGCCGGTGCGGTCGCCGACGATGGCTTCGCCGGTCAGCTGCTGCCACCAGGACTCTGTGTCGCGATCGAACATGATCAGGTCGCTCTTGCTAAGAAAGCCGGAAACCCCGAACTCCAAGGTCCGTCCATCGACGACGCGGTCGAAGACGATCGCGGAGTTGCAGAGAGGACAGTAGCTAATCAGGAGGGGCCGCCCGGCCACGGTGTCGTTCACCACCTCATGCAGAACCAGGATCTGGAGCGGGTAGGCGCGCGCAACTCCATCCTGCTCCAGGGCTATGACGGGCTCGTTGTCGGCCAGATAGCGGGCATCCTCCACGGCGACGAGAGGCGGGGCGACCAGGGCAGGGATCGCGTCTTCGCCGGCGGCGCGAGAGATGGTATTTGGCAAAACCGAAGCGCTGGTGAAGTTGGTTCGCCAGGCGCTGGCCAGTATCCCGGCGTTGTTCTCCCAGGCGGCCGCGATCGCCGGGTCGGTAGACGCGGGCGACGCAGCCCTACTCCCGCCGCAGGCCAAGCCGAATAGCAGGCCTATTGGCAGCAACCAGCGCAAATTCCGAGTAGCCATATGTCGAGGGTCGCAGAATATACGTCGGTGCGCCTGTGACCTGCCTCACGTCGCCGCATTGAGCAACGGCCACCTGCAATCGAGTCACCGAGGGCGACTCGGACTTAGCGATTCTATTGTCAACGGCGCCCCTGGCCGGCCGTGACCGCGTCTTCGTGAACTTCCTGAGCTTGCATTGTGAGATGACGCAAGTGGGCCATCCTCAGGCTGAAGAGCAGGCCAAACGCGACGATCGCGATTCCGCCGATAACACCTGCCAGCGGCGCCGATGCGAGACCGGCAACTATTCCCATTTGTAGCTGACCGAGTGGCTGAACCGTAGTATGCGTCATGCTCCAGATACCCATGACCCGCCCACGGAACTCGGACGGCACCAGTTGATGCATCGTGCTCTGAGCCGAGACGCTGAAAACCGCCTGAGCCGCGCCGACGAGTAGCAACAGCATCAACGCCAGCTCGAACACGGGCGAGGCACTGGCGAAGACGAGTAAGGCGCCGCCCAAGATGGAGCCGGTCAGAATCACTAGCCCGCGTCGCTTAATTGCGGCGAGGTTTGTTGCGATGACGGTGCCGACCAGGCTGCCGCCACCTACAGCGGAGTACATGAGCCCCAGCTCTACCTCGCCTCCGCCAAACACATCCTTGGCGAATACGGGGAAGAGGGCCTGGAAGGACCAGCCAAAGAACTGATTCAAGTAGGTCATGCCGATGAGCGTGGCGAAAATCGGCGTCGCGGCAACGACGCGGAGTCCCATGACGAGATCGCGGTAGATCGATTCATCGGTGCTTTTCCGTTGAACCGCCGGCAGGTGAATCCAGCTCAGCAAACGGAAGTTCAACAAATGGCCGAAGGCTGTGAGATAGAAGAGCGCGGCAGCGCCGGCAAGCGGTAGGCCAGCCGTCTCGCTGACCACAGCCATCAACAAACCGCCCATCACGGGCCCGAGAAAACGCGCTCCCGGATGAACCGTGGCGTTCAAGGAGACGGCGTCCATCAGCGCGTCACGAGGTACCAGTCGAGGGAAAATCGCCTGACGCGCGGGATTCTCGAAAGACTGGAGCCCGCTTGCGACTGAAATCAGCAGGAAGACCTGCCAAACTTCGATGACTTCGGTCAGAGTGAGAGAAGCCAGCACGGCGAGAACGGTCATCTGGCTGATCTGGACGCCAATCAGCAGGCGCCGTTGGTCCCACTTGTCGGCCAGCGCGCCGCCGATCAGGCTGAAGAGGGTGGCCGGGATCGCCCTGGCCAAACCACCCACACCCAGCAGGATGGCCGAACCAGTGAGCTCGTAAATCAGCCAGCCTTGAGCCACCCACTGCATCTGCTGGCCAGATACAGCCATCACGTTGCCCAGCCAGAACAGCTTGTAGTCGCGATAACGCAGTGCGACTGTCCCGGGAACTCGCACCCTTGGAGCGCTCGGCCGTTTCAAGTCAGGTGATCACATTCGTCCGCGATTGGCGAGCGGTATTGCGATGGCTTTCGATGATGAGCTATCGGCCTGACTCATCGTTTATCCTCACGCCGATGCAGGAGAGAAATAAGAGGCGGCCTTTGAGGGCCGCCCGCTTATACCAGCCCCTGCGACCTGTTACCCCCAGGGTCCGAGATACGGCTCACCCTGGAAGCTGTCCGGCAGTGCCTCCAGTGTTTCGGGCCAAGTAGCTTCGACGGCCCGTCGCTGGCTTTCCGGCCTGACTTTGCCGTCCCAGCCGACCTGCTCCATATAGCTGTAAATCTGGATGCAGTGGCCGTCCGGGTCGAAAGCGTGAGCGACGTAGTCCATGCCGGGGCGGGTCACGGCCGGTGGGTTGCGGTCGACTCGCACGCCGTTCTGCTCGAGGAAGTCGCAGGCGTCCTTGAGCTGGCGATAGTTAGCCACCTGTACACCGAACGACATCGAGGTCGTATCCAGGCTCATGCCGAGCTTCTCACGCAGCGATATCGGGTACAGCGCCAGGGAGTGATGCTCCGTGTTGCTACGCATGAAGGGGATGCGCTGGCCATCGATTTGCGTCTCTTCGCTGGTGGTGAATCCGAGGATGTCGCGGTAGTAAGCCTCGGACGCGTCGATGTCTTCGACGAAGATGCTGACGGGACCAATACGCGTGACCTTGAAGGGACGGGCCAGCAAGACGCCCTGAACGTCGTATTTCGCCTCGGCGTCGTCGAGATAGCGATAGCCGTGCAACTCGTCGCCAGACGCCATCGCGTCCTGGACTTCCTGGAACTCGTTGATCTGAGGCAGTTCGGGCGCCTCGCGGAAGCCGCGGTGGTACATGCTGCGTGGCTTGCTGTAGCCGTCCCAGCCGACCTGCTCGATGCCGTAGTAGAGCTCATTGATGTGGCCATCAGGGTCGTAGACATAGGAGTGCCAGTTCGAACCGGGCATATCGCGGCCGACACGATGCAGCCTGGCGCCGCGGTCGGTGAAGAATCGGGCCGCGTCGCCCACCTCAACAAGGCTGCCGACCTGCCACGTGATCTGGTTGATCGTGACCTTCGACTGTTCGCCGCGCATCGCGTCCATGACCTGCTTGTTGAACAGGACGAACGTGTGGTGATCCGTGTTGTGGCGGGTGAAGACTCCAGGCGACAGGTCGGTCAGGCCGGCCTTTTGTTCGTCGCTTAGACGCGAGGCTATATCAGCCACGTCTGAAACCTTGAAGCCGAGCAGATCGACGTAGAAGTGCCTGCAGGCCTCCATGTTGACGACGTTGAAGCCGAAGTGGCCCAGACGCCGAATCTTGAAGGGCCGGTCGAGCATCACCCCGCCGACATCGAATTTGGTTTGTGCCGCGGTCGTCATGCGAATCCCCTTTCGGTTTGGAAAGACGGAGGGCACCTCCGTGCCTCCGCTAAAGGGCCTCAAGAAGCGTTCGGGGCTTCCTTCAGGCCTTTGGAAAGACGGAGGGCACCTCTATGCCTCCGCTAAAGGCCTCAAGAAGCGTTCGGGGCTTCCTTCAGGCCTTTGGAAAGACGGAGGGCACCTCCGTACCTCCGCTAAAGGGCCTCAAGAAGCGTTCGGGGCTTCCTTCAGGCCTTTGGAAAGACGGAGGACACCTCCGTGCCTCCGCTAAAGGCCACACGATGCGTTCGTGTCTTCCCAGGCGTAGCCGGTTCTTACCGGCGTGGGAAGTATTGTACCGCCATCAAATCGGATCGGATCATCAGGCTGCGATGAGCGGACTTTCTAGTGAGCACCGTCCGTGGCGGGCGGTGGTGTCTCCGCTGCCAGCGTCCGCAGCGCTTCCAGGACCTGGTCGACCTCGCCCTCGGTGTTGAACGGCGCGAGGCTGAAGCGGATGGCGGGCGGGAAATTGACGGCGCGTACGGCGATGCGCCAGCGTTCCCACAGTGCGTCGACCAGCTGACGTGGCTCCCAGTTTTCCACGGTCACCGCGGCCAAACCGCACGTCGCGTCACCGCCGGCGGGCCCGGCAACGCCGCAGCCGGCGATTGACTCAACACCCTGACGCAGCCGGTTTGCCAGCGCGTCGCAGTGTGCCTCGACTTCGTCCAAACCGATGTCCTGAAGGAGCTTGACCGCCGTCGTGAACCCGGCGGTCAGGGCCGGACTCTGGGAGGCGATGCGAAAGCGCATCATCGGGTTGCCTCCACCAGGGCCATCGGCCGGCATGGCGCGGGCGTCGGCTACCGCGTGCGTGGTGAACAGCGGCGAGAGGCGGCGCTGGACATCTGCATTTATGTAAACTGCGCCAGTCGCGTTCGGGCCGAGCATCCATTTCTGGCCCGAGATCGAGTACACGTCGACGCCAAGCGCTTTGACGTCGATGTTGAGCTGACCGCCCGTCTGGGCGCCGTCCAACGCGACCAGGGCTCCGCTCCGGTGCGCCGCGTCTACTAGTTGCTTCGCGGGTAGCTTCAGGCCGCAGGAGTACTGGACGTGACTCAGGCCCACCAGCCTGGTTTTCGGCGTTATGGCCCCGGCTATCAACTCCAACGCTACGCCGGAGCTGGCGTTTGGGGGCACTTCCACGCGCTTTACGTCGATGCCGCGCTCTTCCAGGACGTTGGCCGGTGTCGCGAAGGCGGGGTGCTCCAGATTGCAGGTGACGAACTCATCGCCGGGTTGCCAGTCCAGCCCGTAGACAGCCAGGTTGAGACCTTCCGTCGTGCCATGCGTCATCGCCACTTCGTCGACGTCGGCGTTGAGCAACGATGCGATTACTTCTCGCGCCTCGTCGGCGATGGCCCGCGATTGAGCCAGGCCTTCTACGCTGGCGGGCCCTACGGACGCCTCCTTTTCGAAGACCTCGCGCATTCGAGCCAGGACCAGCTCGGGGGATGGGCCGGTGAATCCGGTGTTCATGTAGATGACATCGCGGGTGGCGCGGATCGACTCTCGCAGCGCGGTTAGGGACATTTCGCTTCCTTCGCTAGCTTGACGCGGTACGGGCCATTATTGCACTCCGGATTGCCGCCCGCAGACTGAGGTAGGTAGGATGCCATCATGGAGATAATCCGACCATCCGGCTACACCCATATCGAGGTGGAGGCCAACGACAACACGCCGATGATGGCGCAGCAGGTTTACAAGAACCTCGGCCTGCCGTTTCGCGTTACTCAAGCTCGGATCTTCGAAGGCGAGCCGGAAGGCAAGCTGCACGACATTGTCGGTTGGTCCAGCGCAGACGACGGCTCTGCCGTCGACGCCTTTGCAGTGCATATCGAAGATTCCAGCGCCGGCGCGGCCTACCTGGTCTACGGCAGCGATTGGGGCGTGCGCTTGCGACCGGCCGACTCCGAGCAGCCCTGGAGCGTGGGAGACACCGAACAGTTCGGCGAAACCCACCTCGTGCTCTCCTCGGATGAGGACCTGACGCGCGCCTGACAGCTCGACTGCCCCGTCCCCCGGTATCGCTAGCTCGCGGTGAAATAGGCGACTTCGGTGTCGTTGACCACGACGACGTAGGTGACGCCGCTGAAAAAGCCGCTACCGAGATTGAGGGTCAGCGTGTACGTGCTGGACACCTGAGCGCACGAATTCGGCGCCACTTTGTTGTAAACCGTGACTTCGATGACGTTGCCCGATGCCTCGGCTGCGTAAGAACCGAAGCTGTGACAGGTGTCGGGTCTTCCCACGACGATCCTCGCGACGTACTCACCTCCCACCTTGTCGACGTCTACGGCCTCGATGGGAGCCTCGACCAGGGTTGTTTCACAACTGGCGGTGCGGAAGGTGCTGACGTCGCTGTGAATCCTGGTGATCGGGTTCCAGGCGAAGACACGCCAGTAGTAGGTCGTCTCGCAAGCCAGTCCGCCGATCGTGATCTGTGTGCTCGTCGACCAGCAGGCGTGGTTGTGCCAATTACCGCCGAAGTTGAGCAGCTCGGCCCGGCTCTTCGCTGTGTCGATGCAGAACCAGCGGTTGTCTGTCCCGGCATCCCAGTCCAGCCTCGCCGTCGATCTCGTCGCGAACACGACCGCGAGGCCGGTTGGCGCCGAGATCGCCCTGGCGCAAGACAACGTTTCGACAGTGACTATCGAGCTGTACAACCCGCCGGCGGCAGAGGTCCAGACTCGCGCGAAATATTTCGTCCCGCAGGCGAGGCTGCTCACTACGTGGGAGTTCGACGTGGTGCCACAACCAGAGTTGCGCCAGGTTCCAGTCAGGTTGATGAGGTCGCTAGCGCTTCGGGCGTAGTCCAGGCAGAAGTAGCGATTCTCTTGACCGGGCACCCACTGGAACCGAGCCTCGGTCGTCGAAATCGGGGCAGCTTGCGGATGGAGGGGTGGCGTGGCGGATTGAGCCGAAGCGATGGCAGAAGCCGTGCCAAGCAGTCCGACGACGATTAGCAAAAAGCCGGCCAGGACTCGAAGCTTCATCAATCCCTCCTCTGCCGAGCCTAGTCGTGGATACGACCGTCAATTCATCCCAAAACGTTCGTCTTGAGATTGAGACAGCCTCGATACTATTGCAAGAGCCTAATGGCCGAGCCCAATAGCATCAGGCCGTCCCGCATTTCCTCGCGGGACGGCCTGTTTGCAGTTGGCTGAATTGCCGACTAATCCGGCGTGAAGAAGGCGCTCTGCTGGCCGTTGACCTCGACCTGATACGTCACGCCTTTGGCGAAGTCGCCGTGAAGCCGGATGTTCCAGAGATGCTGACCGGTCGAGAAAGAGCACACTGACAGCGGGGTCTCGACGAGATTCCGCACGGTGATCTCAATTCCGTTGCCGTCGCGTTCGATCTCGTACGTGCCCGGTTGGTGACACCCGTTCGGAAGGAAGATCGTGACTTCCGCCCGGTAGGTTCCATCGTCCGACTTGTGCACGTCCACCTTGTCCACGCGCGCCAGCTTGTCATCGAGATCGCAGTCCGCGGTGGCGAAGGTGCTCGGCTGGCTGTGAACGTTAACGTTGTAGTTCCAGGTGTAAACGCGCCAGACATAAGTGGTCTCGCAGTCGAGCCCTCGCAGCTCAAGCTCCGGCTCGGTGAAGCCACAGCGATTCTCCCAGGTTTCGCTGAAGGACAGCAGATCTTTGAGGCTGGCGGCGAGATCGACGCAGTACCAGATGTTGTCCCTGCCGGGCTCCCAGGCCAGCCGGGTCATGTGGGGTGCGACGAACAACGGCCGTAGCTCCGTCGGCGCTGTGATTGTCGTGGCGCAGGGTTGGGTGGTTACTTTCACCTGCGCGCTGTGACGCCCCCCTGGGTGGTCCAGGCCCAAACGCGGGCGAAGTACTCGCGACCACAGTGCATGTTGATCACCAAGTGGCTTGTCGTCGTCGTGCCGCAGCCGGTGTTTCGCCAGCTTCCCGTCTGGCTCAGGAGGTCTTCAGGCGTAGCCGCGTAGTCCAGGCAGTACCAGAGATTGCCGTTGCCTGGTTCCCAGGTGAACTTTGCCGCGGTGTCGGAGATGGAGGCGCCGGCCACATGAAGCGGGCCAGTCGCCTCGTAGGGCAGGCAGCCCGTGGTGAAGGCGAAGAGATCACTGCGTTCCCAGCCCGTGCCGTTCCAGGTACTGACGCGAACGTAGTAGTTGCGCTGCGGCTCCAGGTTGTTCACCGTCGCTTCTGATCGAGAAGCGTTGAACGGACCGCCGTGAATGTATGGTGTCGAAAAGCGATCATTTTGCAGCGATATGTCGACCCACTGGGTACCGGCGCCGGAAGGGGTCCAGCTCAGCACCACCTGCACGGTGAAGCCCGGCGTACAGGTTTTGGCTCTCGACGGCGAGGCCGGTGGCTTCGCCTTCTGCCGCTACGTGGTTGGCGCCGACCATCGTGTAGACCGCGACTATGGCGAGCGCGGAAAGCGTGACGAGTCTCAAAAGCACGTGGGTCCCCCTGGGGCTCTGGATCGATCCGGGTTGGAGAATGCAGCTGCGGGGGCCCGCTAGTTATACATAACAATCGATAATTAATCGAGTAGATGCGAGCCTTGAGTCTGGACGGTACTGACTTCGCGGTACTGACGAAGTGCTCAAAATAGGAAAAGGGGCGGGCCTTTCTGGCCCGCCCCTTTCTGAGTGTGAATACCCGGTGGTTGTTACTTAACCTTTTCGAAGGCAGGAACGACCTTGGCCGGGGTGTTGTGGATGATGTCCATCCGGTCGCTGTCCGACAGGTAAGCAGCTTCCTGAAGCGTCGGGATGACATCGTCGCCGCTGCGGCCCGTGCGTGGGTCGACGTGGCGGCCGGAGCCCGGGGCCTCGGTGCCGAAGACCATCTGGGCGACACCCTTCTGCGCGATGGCGGCCTGTAGGAAGGTGGGCTCGTAAGCACAGGTGTCGAAGAACAGGTTCTTGCTGGTGTCGCGCTGGAAGTTGTGGTTGTCCGTGGGCGCGAACCGGCTCAACGCTCCGCCACAGTGGCAGACGATGACCTTGAGCTCGGGGTAGCGGTCGAAGACGTCGCTGAAGCCGAGCAGCTGGGTCGCGATGAACTGCTCAACGAGGAAGCCGACCTGGTAGTTCTGGTTGATTATGGAAAGGCGCGGGTCCTGGCTGTTTGTTCCGTGGACGATGATCGGCATGCTGTCACGTTGGCACTTCTCGTAGAGCGCGTTCCAGTACGGCTTGTCCATACCGGGGGTGCGGCGCAGACCTTCGGGGTCGGGGCCGACGTAGACCGACATGGCGCCCCATTCCTTCTGGCAACGCTCGATCTCGTCCAGGCAGTGCGTCGTGTCATCCGCGTTGGGATCCTGCGGCAGCTGCATTGAGGTGAGGAAGCGGTCCGGGAAGAAGGAGACCTGCTTGCCGATGGCATCGTTGGTCAGGCGAGTCCAGGCCTTGAGGAGGTCCATCGGCATCCAGCCCATCATCATGAACGGGCGCGGCCCAATAATCTGGACGTCGATGTTGCGCGCGTCCATGTACTCGACGTGGCCCTTGAGGACGGTCTGCTTGAAGTTCTCATCCTGCAGCGGCCCTGGCCGGCGGTCGTTCGGCTGCATCAGCACGCTCTGGGCCGACGGAGTGTTGGACGCCAGCAGTCCCGTCGCCCCCGCCCGGTACGCGTCCGGGGCCGTCACGTGACCGTGAACACAATAAACTTTCTGACCGTTATACACGCTTCTGTCCTTTCACTTGGCTTATGAAGCCTCTGACACAAGGGATCTACGGGGAAAATGTGGGCGAAGAAATCGTCCCAGCGGGGTGGCAGGACTGCCTGGCGGAGCTATTCGCGAGCGTAGTCTAACACCACGATGAAGCCCGCGACCATACTTATTTAAAACTTGATCCGTTTACCGCCGCGCGCAGACTGTTCACCGTTCGGCTGATGCTGCGATGGCGCCGGTCTCAGGCATCGAATTCTCGGGACAATCAGCGAGGTAAGCTCTGATCGATAACGTGAACATCGCCCAGGTCTTCAAGACGTCCGCCGGCGCCGAATAGCACGTCTAACTCGTCTTCTCGCGCGGGGCCGTCCGAAAACTCCGTGAAGGGAAGCGTGCGACCGGCGAAGCGACCCTGGACCCAAAACACGAGGACTTCGCGTTGCAAACCAGAGCCGCGGTCGACCAATGCGCTGAGGATAATGCCCTCCCTGGCGCAGGAGAGGTTCTGAGCCGGGAAGGCCTCCTGGGTGCAGCTGAAGGCGTAGAGCGTCAGTTCGCCGGAACCGACCTCGTCCTGACCTTCGGGCTGAATCGCATCGACGAAGGATTGTAGCCGGGCTCGAACGACCTCCAGCGTTACGACAAACGACTCGCCGAATCTTGTCATGACGGGAAGGCCTGAGCGCCCTTCATCGGCGCCGACGCCACCGCACAATGGTGACGGCGCGTCCGAGCGCCCTGGGCCGGGACAAATGTAGAGGCGGGGTTCGCCGAACGTCATGACGGCGTTGACGTTGCCGCGTTGTAGGGCCCGTTCGATCCCCTGGCCCAGGATGCAGCTCGCCTCGCCGTAGGGACAGTCCTGGATCGCGATCAGGGTCTCGACGGCCGCGAGGGGATCGGCCGTGTCCGGTTCATCGCTCTGGCGGATGTCCTGTTGCGAGGAGACATAGGCTCCACCGATCACCAGGGCGACGGCAAGGGCAGCAAAGATCAGATTACGACGTGACATGCAGGTTCACCGGCGCCATTCTAAGGATGTTGAGCTAGACACGCCCGCATCGGACCCGGATCGTCCTGGACGGCCCGGGTAGGTTGAACTGGAGGGGTGCGGCAATGACCGACTCGGAACGGCAGATGAAACGGCTGGAAGACATCCCTAACGTCGGGAAGGCGATTGCTGCCGACCTGCGCTATCTGAGCGTAAAAACGCCTTCGGAGCTCTCGGGAAGGGACCCGTATGAGCTCTATAACACGCTCTGCGAGCGGACAGGCGTCCGCCACGATCCGTGCCTGCTCGACACGTTCATCGCGGCGGTGCGCTACGTGGAGGGCGGTCCGAAGCTGCCCTGGTGGGCGTTTACGGCGGAGCGCAAGCGTACCCTGGCGAGTCGGAAGACGTCCTAAGCGCCGACGATGTTGAGGAGGGCCTGGCGCTTCTCCACCTTGACCGCGTGCAGGGCGCGCTCGAACGCCGCCGGCAGCTCCGCCGGGTCCTCCACCCGCTCGCCGTAGCCACCTGCCGCCTGGCAGACCATCTCGAAGTCCAGCGACGGTGAGAGGTCGCTGAACGGGAACGTCGTCGTCTTCTCCTGCCAGCCGTCCGGGTAGACGCCGCGCGTCGCGCTCTGCACCGCGTTCCAGCGTGAGTTGTTCCATACCACGTTGAGCACCGGAAGGTTCATCTTGCGCGACACCCAGTGCCCCGCCTCCGGTACGCCAAACATGTACGACCCGTCGCCGATCGTCGCCACTACGGTCCGCTCCGGCGCTGCCAGCTTGCAGCCCAACGCCGCGCCGACGCCCCAGCCCAGCACGCCCGCCGTCGATACGCCATAGAACTGCTCCGGGCTGGTGAATTCGAACTGCGACATGTCGAGCCCGAGCTCGCTGATCACCGTCGTGTTCTCGTCCCGCAGCTGCTCGAAGCAGTACGACGCCCAGGCTTTGCTGATTGGACGGTCCTCTTTCCCGGACAGGGCTCGGGCTCGCGCCGCCTCCCTTACCTTCTTGTGGTTCGTGGCGTGCTTCTCGCCTCGCGCCGCGATCGCCTTCTGGTCTAGCTTCTCTTTCGCGAGCGCCTCGATCAGGGCTTCGATGGCGTAGCGCGGCAGGCCCGTCAGGTTGACGTGTACCGGAAAGCTGCGCAGCGGGAAGTCCGTGTACAGCGGGTCGACGCCGATCCCGACTACGGTCGCCTCCTCGTTCGGCCCGGCCCCCGCCGACGGCATCCACGGTACGTCCTGCTCGAAGACCAGGACGACGTCGGCCTCGGCCAGCGCCGGCCCTGGCATGCCGCCCTGATGCAGCGGGTGGGTCACCGGGAAGTTCATGTAGGCGCCGCCGCTGTAGACGGCCAGGTTCAGCATCTCCGCCAGCTTGACCAGCTGCGGTACTGCCTGGGCGTCACGCCCCAGCGCCGAGGTCAGCGCGATCGGGTTCTTCGCTTTCGCCAGCAGGCCCGCTACTTCCTTGATCGATTCCGGCGATGCCATCCCCAGGTTGGGCTGCATCCGCGGCCGCTCCGAGTATTCGAAGCTCTCGATCTCGTGCGCCAGGACTTCTCGCGGCAGGCTGAGGTAGACGGGTCCTTGCGGCTCAGACTGCGTGATCGCCAGGGCTCGGTCGACGACGCCTTCCAGGTCGACGTCGGGGCGCAGCTCGTAGTCCCACTTCACCCACTCTCGCACCATGCTGCCCTGGTCTCGCGATTCCTGGGCCCAGTGGATGCCGCCGTTGCGCGAGCCCTTCAGCCCGCTCTCGGTCAGCGGCGTCCGCCCGGCCGAGAACAGCATCGGCACGTTGGCGTTGCGCGCGTTGATCAACCCGCCGGTCGCGTTCGCCGTGCCCGGCAGCGTGTGCACCATGACGACCTGGGGCTTGCGCGTCACCATGGCGTAGCCCGCCGCCATCGCCATCGCCGTGATCTCGTGCGGTACGGTCACCGGCTTCGGTACCGGCAGCTCTTGCTCCAGCCGCTTCGCGTAGGCGTCCACGATCGGCCCGAAGTCCGTGCCGGCGTTGCCGAAGAAGTAGTCCACGCCTCGCGCCGCCAGAAGCTCGATGTACGCTTCTGCCGTCGAATCAACCTGTACCTGCTTCATCCTTGTACCCCCTGCTAAGCGTTCATGAAGTGCCGTCCCGCGATCGAGGGCATTCTACGCCGATGCAAGGAGCCGCGCGTATCGCAAACGTTGGGCTTATCGCTACTCCGGACTGTCTTCCATCTTGCGAGCTTCCGTGTCCGGCTCGGGGTAGTCCGCGGGCTCTACGCTGGGTACAGCAGTCCTGACGTCAGCCACTCCCATGAGGGCTGCTGCCGTATCGAGATGCAGGGTCCGCTGTGGATACGGGATGACGATGCCCTCTTCGTCGAACGCTCTCTTGAGTCGCAGCCGCAGGTGGCCCATCAGGGCCCACTGCTCTAGCGGTTTCGTATCACCAAGAACCTTTATGTCAATTGCTGAATCGCCGAAGTTATCGACGCGAAGCACCTGCGGCGCCGAAATGATCTTGGGCGCGAACTCGGGCTCCTCGGCGAAGGCTTTCCCAACCCGATTGATCACTGAAATCACGTGGTCGAGGTTTGATTCGTAGGCCACGCCGATGGTGAGGTTGATGCGCGAGTAATCCTTGGTCCAGTTGCTGGACACTTCGATGCTGCTGTGGGGGACGAAGTGAACCGTGCCGTCCAGGTCGCGCAGTACGGTGCGGCGCAGGTTGAGGTCCTCGACGATGCCGGTGATGCCGGCGATAGTGACGACGTCGCCCCGGCTGTATTCGTTATCCATGAGGATGAAGAGCCCGTTGATCATGTCTTTGACCAGGTTCTGGGCACCGAAGCCCACCGCGAGACCGACGAGACCGAGTCCGGCAACGAGGGGGGCGACGTTTACCCCGGCTTCAGTCAGGATGATGATGCCGGTTAGCACGGTGACAACGAACAACGCCGTGCGATAGACGACGTGTGACAGGGTGCCGATACGCTGCTCGATCTCTTCCTGGGGTTCGCCCTGCATCTGCTGGCGAACACTCACCCGGATGAGGGGATTGAGGACGTGCTGGAGGAGCCAGACTCCGAAGAACGCGAGCACGACAACAACGCCGATGCGAAGCACCGACTCTATAGCATCGTCACGGAATTGATCGCTGAAAGTTATGAGAAAGGGAAGGATAAGCGAGCCTCCTGCCTCTATTAACAAGCCGGCCCTAATTATAGTTTCGATCCTCACGCCACGTCCGCAGCCGGACCGCCTTTTCCTTGTTCCTTGTTCCGGCGAAGCTCTAAGATCGAATCACAGGGGGTTATCAAGCATGAACGACACCGAGTATCGAGAACTCCTCGACCGCGATGCTGCACACCTGCTACATCCACAGCATCTGCAGGGCGATCAGCGCAGCGCCATCATCTTCGAAAAGGGCGAAGGCTCGATACTGACGGATGTGCGCGGCCGCGACTACATCGACGGCCTCTCCTGCCTCTGGAACGTCGCCGTGGGGCACGGACGCAAGGAGCTGGCCGAGGTGGCGGCGAAGCAGATGGGCACGCTGGCCTTCGCCAACGGCTACAGCGGCTACTCAAACGTGCCGGCGATCGAGCTGGCTGAGCGCCTTTGTAACCTGAGCTACTCGAACATGGACGCGGTCTTCTTCGCCAACTCGGGCTCTGAAGCTAACGAGGTCGCGTTCAAGCTGGCGCGTTTCTACTGGTTCCTCAAGGGCAGCGTGGAGAAGGTCAAGATCTTCGCCCGACGCCAGGCCTATCACGGCGGCACGCTGGCGACGACGGCGGCGACAGGGCTTGCTCCGTTCTGGCGCGGCTTCGGCCCGCTGGACCCGACCTTCCTGCGCACGCCCTGCAACCACCCCTTTACCTCATGCACCGCCGACTGCGCCGAAGCCCTCGAGCAAGCGATCCTGAGCGAGGGCCCTGACACGGTCGCCGCGATCATCGCCGAGCCGGTGCAGGGCGCCGGTGGCGTCATCCCACCGGGCGCCGACTACTTCCCGAAGCTGCGGGAGGTCTGCGACCGCCACGACGTCCTGCTGATCGCGGACGAAGTGATCACGGGATTTGGCCGTACGGGCCGCTGGTTCGCGCTGCGCCACTTCAACGTGGAGCCAGACATCACGACATTCGCCAAGGCGGTGACGAGCGCCTACATACCGCTCTCCGGAGCCATCGTTTCGAAGTCGATCCACGAAGCGATCCTCGAATCTGAGGGCGACCGCTTCATGCACGGCTTCACCAATTCGGCGCACCCGGCCGCCTGCGCGGTCGCGTTACGCAACCTGCAGATATTCGACGACGAGAACCTGGTGGAGAACGCGGCGGCGTTGGGCGAGCACCTGCACAGCGGGCTGCGCACCCTCCTCGATGAGGACGGCGTCGGCAACGTGCGCGGCCTCGGCTTCATCGGCGGCGTCCAGATCGTCGAGGACAAGGAGACGATGAAGCCCTTCAGCGTCGAGCTCAATGTCGGGCCGCGTCTGGTGGCCGAAGCGAAGGAACGCGGCTTGATCAGCCGCAACCTGGCCGACAACTACCTGCTGGCGCCGCCGCTGGTGACAACGCCGGAGCAGATCGAGCAGATCGTCGAGATCCTGCGCGTCTCGATCAAGGAGACGGTTGCCTGGGCGAGGCGAAACAAGCCGAGCTTGTAACACGAAGAGACGCGGACATCACACACCTCGTTGGGACATTGCTGCCGCTTCAGCTTTGGCCATTTCCTCTGCTTCACGCTCCCATGCGATGTCCTGGAGGAGTTGATTCTTCGGGAAGTCAATGTAGCGGTGGAGTTCGAGCGTAGGGGTTCCATCCCAAAAATCTACTCGGGCTAGGCACAGCATTGAATCGTAAGCAGAAACTTCGAGGCGGAAGCTTTCCCCTTCGTTGGTCATTACCTTTGGCCCATCGAAGAACTTTCGACCGAGCTCGTAGGTGACCTGTCGCACGCGTCCTTTAGGTATACTTCCGTCCGGGTGGTGATAGAGGGTGATTGCAATATCAGCGACTTGACCTTCTCGTGATGAGGGCCTCCAGACATGAATGAGAAAGAAACCCTTATTGCGCTGGTAAAGGCCAACTCGCGCCGAGTCCTCGTCTTCTTGAGGAGGGGGTGCTCTTTCTTCTTGAGATTCCGGGTTGAATCCTGCGAATTCTCTGAGCTCCCAATTTCTTTCCTTTTGCCATGCCGAAATATGCGCGGCATACTCTTCCCGGATTTGCGCCGTCTTCTCCTTGTTTCCGTCTGCTTTAGCGAGCTCAAGTTTCTTGTCGAACCCTGCCCAAATTGCCTTTACGGCCTCGCGCGATTCCGCGGAGTCCGCTCGCCGTGCGGCACGCCATTCCGACCACCATCCAAGGATCCTTGGTCCGCCCTTAAGCAAGCCCATGACAATTCCCCCGATGAGAGCGCCGCTGCCTACGATCTGCAAAAGATCCATCGCAGGCGGATTATACGAGAGTTTTACTACCCTGGATTCAGTTTCCTGAACACGGCGCGGATGGTGTCTTCCACGGTTTCGGGGGCTGAGTCCTCTTCGGCCTGCGCTACGAGGCGTTCAGCCTCGCCGCGGTTGTAGCCCAACGAAACGAGGGCGTCGGCGGCGTCGCGGGACACGTCGCTGGGGGCGGCTTCACGCCTCGCCTCCGGCTTGTCGAAGCCCTCGTCGGCCAGCAACGCCTCCTCCGTGACCTTGCCACGCAGCTGCGCCACGATCGTCTCGGCGCTGCGCTTGCCGATGGACGGCAGTTTGCCGAGCTGCGCCGTGTCGCCGGCTTCGATCCAGCGGGCGATGGTCGAGACGCTGAACACCAGGGCTTTGGTTGCGGTCGTCGGGCCGACGTTCGGTACCGTGACCAGCTTCTCGAAGAAGCCGCGTTCGACCTCGCGCAGGAAGCCGATGAGACGCGGGATCGGCGCGTTCTGGGTCAGGAAGTAGAACGTCTCGAGCTCGACTTCGTCGTCAATGTCGCGCTCCTCGAGGGCGCGCCAGACGAAGGCCGGCAGCTCAACCTTGTACCAGACACCAGCGACGTCGATTTCTACCGAGGATGTCCGCTCGTTTTTTCGCGCCAGACGTCCCCGCAGGTGGGAGATCATGCGAGCGCCTTCGCCAGAGCAAGGGCGAGTATTTCCAGCACCATCGGCTCCTTCGCCTCCTGGTACGCCTTGCGGTCGTCGCCTAGCTTCGCTGACAGGTCCAGTTTGTGCTCGCTCAGCTTCGAGGCCCAGACCGGATTCGCGATCAGGAAGTCGCGTAAGGCGCGATGTCGCCGTAACTCCTCGGCGTCTTCGGACAGCGCGTAGAGGTGGTGCGGCGGCAGCGCCTGCTTGAGCCCCGGGTCTGTCAGGCGAAACGACTCGCGCCCCGGCACGCCCTGGTCACCGCGGTATTCGTATCCGGCGGCTAAGAGGCGGCTCTTAATCGCTTCGAACCTGCCGGCATGCATGACGACGTCGATGTCGACGATCGGTTTTGCCGCCATTCCGGGTACGGCGGTGCTGCCGACGTGCTCGACGGCGTGATAGGTGCCGATGAGGTTGCGGTAGATGAAGGTCTGTAGCTGCAAGAACAGGCGCGGCCATTCCGGGCTGTAAGGCTCGACAATCACGCCCGCCCCGCTTCCAGTGCTCGGGCCCGTCGCGAGCTGAGATGGCACAGCGCGACCGCAAGGGCATCCGCGGCGTCGAGCGGCTCCGGGTCCGTCTCCAGCGTGAGGAGCATGCGCACCATGGCCTGCACCTGACGTTTGTCGCCCTGGCCGTAGCCGGAGACGGCTGCCTTAACCGCCGTCGGCGCGTAGAGCTCTACCTCCAGGCCGGCAGCCGCCGCGGCCAACATCGCGGCCGCACGCGCCTGGCCGATGGCGAGGGCTGAGGCGGGTTGCAGTGCACCGACGAAGGGGTCCTCGATCGCTACCTCGGTGGGTGAGTAGGTCTGGATAAGCCGGGTGATCTCCTCATGGATCACGAGCAGGCGCTGTTCGAAGCGGTCTTTGGTCCGGGGCTTGATCGCGCCGCAGGCCTCGAAGCCGGGCCGCGTCTTGCCGCGCACGATGCCCCAGCCGCAGACGCGCATACCGGGGTCGATACCGAGGACCACGGGCTCGACGCTGACGGGGGCGTTAGCCATTCAGATCACTCCGAGTACGAGGCCAGTACTTCGTCCGGGAAGTCGGCGTTGGAGTAGACGCGCTGGACGTCATCGAGGTCTTCGAGGCGATCGAGCAAACGTAGCGCCTGTAGCGCCTCTTTCTCCTCCAGCGTCACGGTCGCGGTGGGAATGCGCTCGATGTCGGCGCCGGCGGGTTCGTGGCCCGCCTCGACCAGCGATTGGCGTACCGCCATGAGCTCTTCCGGCTTCGTGTAGATCGAGACGCTGTCGTCGTCGACGTTGAAGTCCTCGGCGCCGGCGTCGATGGCGACGAGCGCGACCTCCTCACTATCGATGTTGGCGTCTAGATCGAGAGAGAGGACGCCGCGCCGGGCGAATTGCCACGCGACGGAGCCTGACTCACCGAGGTTGCCGCCGCCGCGCGACAGCACGTTGCGAATCTCCGCGACGGTGCGATTGCGATTGTCGGTGACGGTTTCGATCATCACAGCGGTGCCACCGGGGCCGTAGCCCTCGTAGAGGATCTCAGCGAGCTGGCTGGAATCCGCGTCGCCGACGGCCTTTGCGATGGCGCGGTCAACGATGTCGGCGGGCATGTTGCTTTCTTTCGCCTTGATCAGAGCGAGACGCAGGCTGGCGTTGCCGTTGGGGTCGGCGCCGCCGGCCCTGGCGGCCATCGTGATGTCGCGTCCCAGCTTCGTAAACAGCGCGCCGCGCTTGGCGTCAACGACGGCTTTCTGACGTTTGATCTGCTTCCATTTTGAGTGTCCGGCCATGTGCGGGTATTCGTTCTCCTGTGAGTGTGATCGATAGGCATTCTAGCATCGGCCGGCCGTATGGGCCGACGCCGCAAAACGTCTAGTCGCCCAGCGTGAGGTTGTCGATCAGGCGGGTGTGGCCGAATCGGACCGCGAGCGATACAAGGGAGCCGCCCCTGACGCGCGACACCTCTTGCAGGGTCAGCGGGTCTGCCACCGAGACGTACTCGAGATGCGCCAGCTCCTCGGCCTCGATGACCTCACGCATGCGGGACCGAAACGCATCGGCATCGCGGGCGCCGCGAGTCCACATTTCACGCGCCAGAGACAGGGCGTTCCAGAGCACAGGCGCCGCCTCTCGCTGCGTCGGGTCGAGGTAGACGTTTCGGCTGCTCAGGGCTAGGCCGTTAGGCTCACGAACCGTTTCGACGGGGACGATTTCGATTTCGAGGTTGAGGTCTCGCACCATGCCGCGGATTACGACGAGCTGCTGGGCGTCTTTTTTACCGAAATAGGCCCGCGTCGGTTGGACGATGTTGAAGAGCTTCAAGACCACGGTAGCGACGCCGAGGAAGTGGCCCGGCCGCGCCGCGCCCTCGAGACGTGTTGCGAGCGGGCCGGGATCAATCGACGTGACGATGCCCTCGGGGTAGATCTCCGCCACGGCGGGCATGAAGACGAAGTCGACGTTCTCAGACCGTAGCTGATCGAGGTCGCGCTCCGTGTTTCGGGGATAAGCCTCGAGGTCCTCGTTGGGGCTGAACTGGGTCGGATTGACGAAGATGCTGACGCAGACGGTGTGGTTCGATTCGCGGGCCTGCCTGACGAGCGCGAGGTGACCTTCGTGCAGGGCGCCCATGGTCGGGACGAGGCCCAGGGCTCCGGTTGCGCCTCGACGAGCGGCACGCACCTCCGCGACCGTGCTCAGTACCTGCATTGACGCGTGTGGCTCAGGAACGGGCCGCGGGGAGCTCGGCCAACGCTTCCTTGCTCATCTGAAAGCTCTGCTCCAGCGTCGGGAAGCTGCCGTCGCGGACTTCGGCGACGTACTGCTCGATCGCTTTTCGCATGTCATCGCCGACGTGAGCGTATTCTTTGACGTGGCGCGGGATGTGTGGCGTCAGGGATGAGGCGTGATAGGCGAGGAGGTCGTGCCAGACAAGGACCTGTCCGTCGCAAGCCACGCCGGCGCCGATGCCGATGACCGGTATCGCCAGACGCTCCGTTATCAGCTTCGCCAGAGGCGCCGGGATGGTCTCGAGGACGATGCAAAACGCACCCGCCTGTTGCAACGAGATGGCGTCTTCGACGAGACGTTCAGCGTCTTCGGGCGTTCGGCCTTGCACCTTGTAGCCACCGAGCTGGTTGATCGACTGAGGTGTGAGGCCGATGTGACCGACGACCGGGATGCCAACCTGGACTAGCCGGCGCACGGTCTCGGCCATGTGGACGCCGCCTTCGAGCTTGACGGCCTGGACGTTGCCCTCCTGGAGCAGCCGACCGGCGTTGCGCAGCGCGTCTTCGACCGAGGTCTGGTAAGTCATGAACGGCAGGTCGGTGACGATTACGGCACGTTCGCTGCCGCGCGCCACCGCTTTCGAGTGATGCAACATGTCATCCAGGGTGACTTTGATCGTGTCCTCGTAACCCAGGACGACCATGCCCAACGAATCGCCGACCAGGATCATGTCGACGCCGGCCGCCTCCGCGATGCGGGCGGAGGGATAGTCGTACGCCGTCAGCATGACGATCTTCTCGCCCTGCTGCTTCATGGCTTGAACGTCTTTGATGCCGACTCTTGCCATCAGGTCGCTCCCGGGCAATCAAAATGCCCTTCCGGTCTCCGAAAGGGCATAGAAGGTCGAGCTTCGACTTGTCTATGGACGGTCTCGGCCGACGTGCGATCCGAGCTGTCGTTTTTTCGGTTCCGGCTGGCTGGCTGTTCTCCACACGGAGAATCAACTGCGCTAACTATTATAACAGCGTTAGATAAGCCGTGGATCAGATTCCGAGGTGCTTCCCCGCGCCCTCTAACGTGTCTAGCAAGACGTCAGGACTCGACGCGGCCAACTCCTCTCGGGTGGGCAGGCCCGTTGCAACCGCGACGGCGACGGCGCCGTTTGCTCTGGCGGCCGCGACATCGTGCACGGTATCGCCGATGACGAAGACGGTGCCATGAGCCCCGACAGCCCGGTTGGCGGCCTTGATGCCCTGCTCGATGATGCCGGCCCGAACCGTGGTTCGATCGCCGAAGCCGCCGAAGCGAAAGTGCTCGGCGATTCCGTAGTGCTGCAGCTTGAGGTGGGCGGAGCGGCGGAAGTTGCCGGTACCCAGGCTGACGGTGGCATCTGGATCGGCGTTGAGCGCCTGGACCAGCGGGACCACGCCGTCGTGCAGCACGCCAGAGCCAGCCTTTTCCGCCATGACTCGCGGCAGGAAGCGCATGTACGTTGCCTTGTAGCTCATCCGGCGCGCATGACTTGCGATGTCAGCGTTTGCGAAGCCTGCGTTAGTGAGTGCGTCTTGCAGGATCGCCAGGTCGCTGCGCCCTGCTGGGTTGAGTAAAAGTGACGTTGCGAAATGCCGTCAGCGACGCCAAAGACACGCTCGAAGGCAAGTCCCATGGCGTGGCTGGCCGCGCCGCCGGTGCTCAGCAGCGTGCCGTCGATGTCGAAGAGGTAGAGACGGCGGTTGTTGCGGCGCGGCATGCGTTAGCTACTCGACCTGATAGCCGGCCTTGATCCAGGCTTCGGTGCCACCCTCGACGTTGTACAGGTCTTTGAAGCCCATAGACGCGGCAAATTCACAGGCGAGAGCGCTGCGTTGCCCCATCTGGCAGATCATCACCAGCTCCTTGTCGGCGTCGAGCTCATCCGTGCGGGAAACGACCGACATGTGGGGGATGTTGATGGCGCCAGGGACGTGACCGCCGGCGTATTCGCCCGGCGTGCGCACATCGATGACCTGCGCGTCGCCGTTGTCGATCTTCTCTTTTGCGTCGGCCACGGAAACGCGAGTGAAGGGCTCGCGCGGGTCGTTGGTCACCATTTCAGTTGATCTCCTCAAGAGTGGCCCGCCTGACGGCAGGATGCTACGTAACCGGTGTTCCGAGTATAGCAACAGGCCTGGTAAACAGAGTTAGGCGGCGGCTGCCGGCGCGCTATGCAAGCTGCGGACGGTGCGGTTGGAGTAAGCAATGCCGAGGGCGAAGACGATGATCGCGGTGCCGCCGACGATCAACGCCGCCGGCGGCGAGACCGCGTCGGCGATGATCCCGGCTTGAAGCGCACCGAGCGGCCCGACGTTGTGCGTGATGCCATAGATGCCCATGACGCGACCCCTCAGCTCATCCGGCACGCGCAGCTGCAGCGTTGTCTGCACGGTAATCATGTAGATCGAGCCGAAAGCGCCCATCAGGCCCACCAGGAGCAGCGACAGCGGGTAATAGGTGGAGAGCGCGAAGAGGATGATGAAGGCTCCGAACGCGGTCGCGCCGCCGATGATCACCAAACCTTTGCGCTGGACGTCGCCGGCGTAACCCAGGGCGGCGATACCAATGATCGAACCGACTCCCGTCGCTCCCAGCAATATGCCGAGCCAGAATTCGCTGACGTGAAGGATGTCCTCCGTAAACACCGGCATCATCTGCTGGGTTGAGAAGCCGAAGAAGCTGTTGAAGAAGCTCATGATGATCAGGAAGGAGAAGAGGAAGTTCGCGACAATGAACCGCACGCCCTCCTTGAGGTCGGCCATGGGTGAGGTGGCCCTGGCCCTGGTCCGCACGGGAGCATCGAGGCCAATGACGGCGAGACCGAGGAGCAAGAATCCGGCGCAGACCAGACCGAACGTGGCTGCGACGCCTGCCAGGGCGAGTACGAGCCCGCCGATCGACGGCGCGATGATGCGCGTGCCCTGCCAGACGATCGAGTTGAGGGCTACGGCGTTCATCAGGTCTTTGCGGTCGACGAGGCCGGGAAAGATTGACTGACGGGCCGGATTGTTGAACGCCTGCATGCTGCCGGTTACGAAGGGCGACGCCGACGACGTACCAGACCGTGATCTGATCCGTAGCGACCATCAGAGCCAGAAACGCGACCGCGGCGGTGGTAATGAGCTGCGTTACAAGGATGATCTTGCGCTGGTCGATGCGGTCGGCGACGACGCCTCCGACGAGGTTGAGGAGAATGGCAGGCGCCGCGGTGGCCAGGCCGACGTAGCCGATGTAGATCGCTTTGCCGGTCAGATCGAAGACCAGCCAGCCTTGCGCCAGCCACATGATCTGCTGACCGCCTACGGCTGCGAGGTTGCCTAACCAGAAACGCCGGAACTGGGGATATTGGAGGGCCGAGAGCATTCGCGTGCTGTCGCCGAAACGAGAGCGCATCGAATGTTGTTCTGGGGCGTCCTTTGTGGGTGGCATGTGGCTCCGGAGTTCCGAGATGAGCCAATTCTGCCGTTTGCGTCAGCGTTAGTCCAGAAAAAGCGCCATTGAAAAGCTATCAATGATGCTCGCGGACCTCTGGAATGCGCCAGATGACGACGCCTACGGCAAGGACAATGAAGCCGAACACAACAAACATTGGCTGAATACCAAATGGTGCGACGAGGGCTCCGGCAAAGAAATAGCCCAGGCTGCGGACGCCCAGCGTCGCCGAGTAGTAGGCAGCCGAGACTCTGCCGCGCTCCTCATCAGTAGTCGAAGTCTGAAGCATGTTTATCTGCGCCACGTTGAGGGAGCCTATGGCCGTCCCGGCTATCAGGAGTGCGATCAACGGCACCCAGAGCGTTGGGAGATAGGCCGCAATCGATATTGTCAGCCCCAAGACAAAGATCGATACGATCGTCATTTGGCCCAGACCAACGCGCCGAGAAACAGCAGGCGCCATCAGGGAGCCAACGATCAGTCCGACGATGAAAGCAGCGCCAAGCAGGCCGAAATAGGACTTGGTCTGCTCTTTGATCTCGATGACGAACAAGGGCAACAGAGTCTGAATCGGTGCGACGACAAGATTGAGGCTGAAGCCAAGCAGCATCGTGACTTGCAGCAAACGGACGGCCCGAATGACGCCGATGCCCTCCCTGGTTTCGACCGCCACCTGTCGCAATTGGCTCCGCCAGCCGTCGGTCTGGGTCAACTCTCGCCGCGGCTGGCGCCACTGGATGAAGAAGACCGTGATGCCGGAGATAAGAAACGTTACGCCGTCGACCAGAATGATCGTGCTGTTTCCGATGAGGTCGGCAAGGATAAGGCCGGCCGGGGGAGCGACCAAGAAGCCGATGTGCCGGGAGACCTCCATCAGCGAGTTGGCGGCGCGCAGGTCATCCTCCTTGACCAGGTTGGGCATGAGGGCAAGACGGGCCGGGTTGAAGAAGTTCTGCAGCGTTGACTCGAGGAAGATCAGCCCGTAGATGATCTCCACGGAGAGAATGCTGGAGTCGAGCGCGAAGGCAAGACCGACGCTGAGAAAGGCGGCGGCACGCACGGCTTCGACGACGACGATGGTCATGCGTCGATCCCAGCGATCGACCAGCACACCACCGATGAGCCCGAAAAGCAGCCAGGGCAGGAACTGGAAGATGTAGGCGCCGGCGAGCTGGAAGGCCGAGCCGGTTATTTCGAGGACGAGGAACGGCAATGCGAGCTGGACGAGACCGTTACCGGCCTCGGAGCCGAACTGGCCGATCCAGAGCAGAGAGAAATCGCGAGACTTTAGTGCGCCGCGAAAGCTGGGGCCAGGGCTGGGGATGCCAACTCTCCCTGGGGTCTCTTGGGCCGTCGAAGAAGCCATTCTTGGCGGCGTATCTGGCGCCGGCGGCGGCACCGGATCACCTTCAGGCGGGAGCATGCGGGCATTATATCGACAGGTGCCGCTTAGAGCCTCAGCGGCCTTTGACTGTGCCACCGCAGATTGGGCGATAATGACGTCGGATGCCTGTCTCGCGCACGAAAAGGAGCAACCATGGCGAACCCCCAGAGCAGCGGCTCCATCGATCAGCTCACCAGCGATATCACGCGTGGCATCGACGACGCGACGCAGGCGATTCTGTGGTGCAAACGCCACCTCCAGGAGCGCAAGACGACTGAAACGCTACGCCTGGCTCAGCTGAATATCGCCTACCTGGCGATGGCGTTGGACTGGCAGATGGAAGGCGAACTGGATAAGGCGGCCTCCGCGATGGACCACATCTGGTGGCAGCCCTACAAGGACGACGGCGAAACTGTTGATCTCAGCGGCCGTTAACCGAGCCACCCCTTCCCAGCGCTATACTTGGGGCGATGAGTGATATGGAATCCGTCAACCTGAGAGTTGCTGAAGCACTGACACGCGATGTCGGTCGCGGCCTTGTCCGACTCGACCCTGACGACATGAACACGATGGGCCTGCAAACCGGCGAGACGGTGCAGCTTACCGGTAAGCGTTCGACCGTCGCGAAGGCACTGCCCTCCTATGCGGAGGACCGCGGCCAGGGCCAGGTTCAGATGGACGGCATCCTGCGTGAGAACACTCAGGCCGGGTTGGGTGACCGGGTGCAGATGCAGAAGATTGTCTGCCCCGTGGCACGCAGTGTCGTGCTGGCGCCACTGGGAGAAGCGGGCGCGATCGGTTCAGACCAGCGCCACATGACCAGCGTCCTCGAGGGACTGCCGGTCTCGACTGGCGACAAGGTGCGCTCGACATTCATGGGCGGCATCTACCGCGAATTCTCTGTCATCGAAACAAACCCACGTGGCCCGGTCACGATCAACGCCGGCACAAACGTCAAGATCAAGGGCGAAAGCGTCTCGCAGCCGGGACGTGAGGCGACGGGCGTCACTTACGAGGACATCGGTGGGCTGCGCAAACAGGTCCAGCGCATTCGCGAGATGATCGAGCTGCCGCTGCGCTTCCCGGAGTTGTTCGACCGCCTCGGCATCGAGCCGCCGAAGGGCGTGCTGCTCTATGGCCCGCCCGGCACCGGCAAGACGCTGATCGCCAAGGCGCTAGCGAACGAGACCTCGGCCTACTTCACCCATATCGGCGGACCCGAGGTCATGGGCAAATACTACGGCGAGTCGGAAGAACGGCTACGCAAGGTCTTCGAGGAGGCGCAGGAACACGCGCCGGCGATCATCTTCATCGATGAGATCGACGCCGTTGCGCCGAAGCGCGAGGAGCTTGGTAGCCAGCAGCAGGTCGAAAAGCGCGTCGTGGCGCAGTTGCTCTCCCTGATGGACGGTCTGCGCTCCCGCGGCCAGGTCGTGACTATCGGCGCGACCAACGCCCCGCAGCTACTCGATCCGGCGCTGCGCCGTCCCGGACGGTTCGACCGTGAGATCAACGTCGGCGTGCCTGAGCGCAGCGGGCGCCGCGAAGTCCTGGAAGTGCACACACGGGGTATGCCCCTGGCCGAGGACGTTTCGGTCGACAAACTGGCCGAGATTACGCACGGCTTCGTCGGCGCCGACCTGGCCGCGCTCTGCCGCGAGGCCGCCATGGTTACGCTGCGGCGGATCTCGGAAGACATCCCGATCGAAGCCGAGTTCCTACCGTATGACCTTCTGGCGCGCCTCGAGGTCGCCATGGACGACTTCGTCGAGGCGCTGACCGAGGTTGCGCCCTCGGCTCTGCGCGAGGTATACACCGAGGTGCCCGACGTACGGTGGGATGACGTCGGCGGGCTGGCCGAGGCAAAAGCAACCCTGAAGCAGATTATTGAGTGGCCTCTTCAATATGCTGACCTGTTCGAGCGCGCCGATACGTCGCCGCCCAAGGGCGTGCTGTTGACCGGCTCCAGCGGTACAGGCAAGACGATGCTCGCCAAGGCTGTGGCTCACGAGTGCGGCGTCAACTTCATCTCGATCAAGGGGCCGGAGCTGCTCTCCAAGTGGGTGGGCGATTCCGAGGCGCGGGTGCGTGACATCTTCAAGATCGCGCGTCTGTCCAGCCCCTGCATCATCTTCTTCGATGAGCTGGAGGCAATCGCGGGCCGACGCGGCGGCAGCCAGGACAGCAACGTAACCGAACGCGTGATCAGCCAGATGCTGACGGAGATGGACGGCATTGAGGAGCTCCGCGGCGTCGTGATCCTCGCGGCAACGAGCCGGCCCGACTTGCTCGATCCGTCGCTGTTGCGCGCCGGCCGTTTCGAGGTCCGCCTTGAGCTCCCGCAGCCTTCAGAGCCGGACCGAGCGGAGATCTTCGCGGTGCACACCGTGACCAAGCCCCTCGGCGAGGATGTTGACCTGGCCAAGTTGGCGGCCACGACTGAAGGATTCGTAGGCTCGGACATCGAGGCCGTTTGTCGCCGTGCGGCGATGATGGCAATCTCGGAGTTTCTCGAGCAGGGCGACGAAGAGGACGTTTCGAGACTCGTGGTCTCTCAGCAGCACTTCCTGGCGTCTATCGAGTCGATCAGCAAGCTGCACGATACGAAGATCGAGACAGCGGCGGACGTAATCCCGCCTGCTTGACGACACCATGCGTGACTTCGACCGGATCGCTGTTTCGCTTCTTCAAACCACCCCAGAATCCGCCGTAGGCCTGGCACCTGAAGTCTCCTTAGGTTCGCCTTTCCGTGATCGAGGATGAGGCTGAGGCTCGTCGCCTAGAGCAGCTCCTACTCAACTCGACGCAGCCGGCAAGTCAGATTGAGTATGACGGTTGGCTGATTCGACTGGCTCAGGACGACGTCAAGCGCGCCAGCTCGGTCAACTCTACGTTTAGTTCATCGCTTCATCTCGAGGCGAAAATCGCTCACTGCGAATCTCTTTATGCCGAGCACGGCTTGCAGCCACTGTTTCGGCTGACCCGTTTCGTCCAGCCTGTCAACCTGGACGAAGCGTTGGAGGAGCTCGGCTACGAGCGCTTCGAGGCCAGCCTGAGCCTGTCGATGCGACTCGACTGCAGGTTTCCAGCCACCCGGGATGACTTGAGGTTCGAGCAGCTTCCGGTCGATAGCTGGCTAGACCTCGGAGCGGAGATGCGAGGTCTGACTCGACAGCGACAGCAGGCCGAGCGCGAGCGGCTGACCGAGTCCAAGATTGCCTCCTTCCCAGTCGTGGCCTGGTCAGCCGATAACGCGGTCGCTTGCGGCCTGATGATGCTCGAAAATGGTTACGCCGGTCTGTTCGACCTCGCTACGGCGAGTGACCGACGAAGGGAAGGCATCGGCCTGGCCCTGTGTGTTCACCTCATGCAGCTCGGACGTGAACAGGGCGCCGAGCGAGCCTGGCTCTCCGTTGTGGCAGACAACCACCCCGCGCTGAGGCTCTACGAGAAGCTTGGCTTCGCACCCGTGTATGACTACTGGTATCGGATAAAGAAAGATAGCGTTGCGGCGAAAGCCACCGCGTCGAGGCAAGAAAACTGAGCGAGGTGGCAACGTGGCGCTAACACCGGAGCAGGTCAAAGAAATCGCAGGGGCGCTGCACCAGGCCGAACACAGCCGGGAGCCTATGGCTCCGCTGACCGACCAGTACCCCGGCATCGATATCGCCGATGCCTACGCGATTCAGCTTGAAGGCGTGCAGGAGCGTCTGGAGAAGCACGGCGGGCGCATTGTGGGCTGGAAAGTCGGCCTGACCAGCACGGCGATGCAGCAGATGTTCAACGTGGACCATCCGGATTTCGGGCACCTGCTGGACTTCATGCGTCTGGATGAGGGCGGTGAGGTCGACCCTGCGGCGATGATCTGGCCTCGCGTCGAGCCGGAAGTAGCGTTCCAGTTGCAGTCCGATCTTCAAGGACCGGACGTAACCGCAGACCAGGTCATCGCGGCAACCGAGTTCCTGATCCCTTCGCTGGAGGTCATCGACAGCCGGATCAAAGACTGGCGGATCAAGCTGTGCGACACGATCGCCGACAACGCCTCCAGTTCCCATTTCGTGCTCGGGCGGCAGCGCACACCGATCGAAGGACTAGACCTGAAGCTGATCGGCATGAACTACTACGCCGACGGTGCGCTGGTCAGCACCGCGACGTCGGCCGCCGTGCTCGGCAACCCGGCGGAGGCCGTGGCGTGGCTGGCGAACACGCTGGCGCCGTACGGGCATCATCCGCAGGCCGGGCAGGTCATCATGCCGGGGTCGCTAGTGGCTGCGGTGGACGCGAAGCCGGGCGGACACATCCGCGCCGACTTCGACCGCATCGGCTCCGTGGAGCTGCGTCTCAGGTAGGCTTCAAAGCGAACACGAGTCTGAGAGAGCTCCACGCTGGTATCGACCGAACTCTACTGTTAAATTGCACCCCGGCATAAGTTCGAGGCGATCGCCATCGTGACATTCGTCAGGAATGACCGACCCGAGCCTAACAGTCCCAAGTCGATGGAATAGTCCTTGCTAGGAGCAAAAGATGGTCGCTACATCCTCAACCCTTCTATCCGACGAAATGCTCGCACGATTCGCCGAGCGCGCACCGGTGTACGACAGGGAGAACCGCTTCTTCCAGGAGGATTTCGACGAGCTCAAGGCGTCGGGTTATCTCACCGCCCCTGTCCCTCAGGAATTAGGGGGCGCCGGTCTGACGCTGGCCGAGATGATGCCGTTACAGCGCAGGCTGGCCTACTATTCCGCGCCAACGGCGCTCGCGATCAATATGCACACTTATTGGGCCGGAGTCTTCGCCGACGTATGGCGCTCGGGTGACAAATCCGTCGAGCCATTCCTGCGTGAAATCGCTGGCGAGATCTATGCCGCGGGCCATTCAGAATCTGGTAACGACCTCCGGTGCTCCTTTCTACGACGCGCGCCGAGCGTGTCGATGGAGGCTACAAGTTTTACGGACGCAAGTCGTTCGGCAGCCTGGGCCCAGCCTGGACGCGGCTCGGCATTCATGCAATGGATACGAGCGATCCCAACGCGCCAAAGATCGTCCACGCCTTCATGCCTCGCGGTACGGAAGGATCATCCACTGTACCCGTCTGGGACACCCTGGCCATGCGCGCTACACAGAGTGATGACACCATCCTGGACGGCTGCTTCGTACCAGACAATATGATCGCCCGTGTTGTTCCCGCAGGCGCCTCCGGGATGGATATTTTCGTTCTCGCCATTTTCATGTGGGCTCTTCCGGGTTTTGCCAACGTTTACTGCGGCTTGGCGAACCGTGTCATGGACATGACAATTGAAACCATCCAGAAGAAAACATCGATCGGCCTATCACGCGGAGGTGCAACACGAGATTGCCGAGATGTGGATCGAGCTCGACAGTATCGCTCCCTCTCTCGACAAGCTGGGAGAGGACTGGGTTAACGGCGTCGATCATGGCGCTATGTGGGGGGCCAAGGTGACTGCGGCGAAATACCGCGCCGTCGAGAGTGCCTGGCGCGTCGTGGACAAGGCGCTGGATCTCGTAGGAGGCGCCGGTATCTTCAAGGCCTGGGCCATGGGAACAGCTGTGGCGCGACGCACGACTTGGACGCCTCCACCCGGCGAACTCGGCTTTGACTCACGAGTTCGTGGCCAAGACGATCCTGGGGATCAACCCGGACGAGACGCCGCGCTGGGGGTAGGAAGCGGATGCATTCCGACGAAACAAGCGGCTGCTTACAGGCAGCCGCTTGTTAGTACCGAGCTCGGCCGCCTCTAGTAGTGGACGTCGGCGCTCTGGCCGCCGGACACCGCGATCGCCTCGCCGGTCATACCGATGGCGAGCGGCGAGGCGAGGAAGGCCGCGAAGTAGGCGATGTCCTCGGCGGTTGTCACGTGTTTGAGCAGAGAACGCTCGTCCATCGCCTGCTTGAGCTCCGCGACGGTCTTGTTTTCGGTCTTCGCCTGCTGCTCCAGGTTCTCGTAGGTGCGCTCCGTGACGGTCTGCCCCGGGTAGATGGCGTTAACCGTGATGTTGTACTTGCCGAGCGCGTTGGCCCACGACTTGGTCAAGACGACGGTCGCCGCGTTGCGGGCGCCGCCGCTCATGCCGGTGCCGGGTGAGCGCCCGGCGAGGCCGCTGATGTTGACGACACGACCCCAACCGGCCTGTTTCATGTGAGGGATCGCTTCGCGGGCGACGCGCAGGTAGCCGATCGCCTTTTCCTCAAAATCGTGCAGGATCTCGTTTTCGTCCAGGGACTCGATGTCGCCCTGGGCGCCGCCGACCCGCGCCGCACAGTTCATGACGATTTCGACGCCACCCAGCGTATCGGAAGCGGACTTAACGAATGACTTGATCGAGTCGACGCTCATCGTGTCGAGGGTCAGCGGCACGATCTTGCGTCCGCTCTCTTTGGCGAGCTCGTCGGCGGCCTCCTTGAGGGGCCCCTCGCTACGAGCGCCGAGGGCAACGTCGCAGCCTTCCAACGCCAGCTGTCGCGCGATTGCCTTGCCGATGCCGCGACTGCCGCCGGTGACGATGGCTCGTTTGCCTTCGAGCTGAAGGTCCATGGGTTAGCTCCTTGTTTCTAGTCGTGTATGCAGGAAAGATAAGGCGCCATAACTATACGGATGTAGTCTGTAGCGTGCACTCTCACTAGAAGGGCCCAGGCATTCCTTGCGATACGTCATTTACGGCGCCGGAGGCGTCGGCAGCATCATTGGCGCAAAGCTGTTCATGGCCGGCTTCGACGTCAGCCTCATCGCAAGAGGCGACCACCTGAGGGCGATTCAGCGCGACGGGCTGCGCCTGGCGCACCCGAATCCGGACACTACAGAGCAACTGCCAATCACCGCCGTCGGGCACCCGAGCGAGATCGAATTCAAGCCCGACGACGTCGTCCTGCTGACGATGAAGTCCCAGGACACGGCGCCGGCGCTGGACGAGCTGCGCTACGCCGCCGGCGACCAAATTCCGGTCGTGTGCGCCCAGAACGGCGTCGAGAACGAGCGCGAGGCGCTGCGACGCTTCGCAAACGTCTACGGCATGCTCGTGATCATGCCGGCCAGCTTTACCGAGCCTGGCGTTGTCGAAACGACGGCGTGGCCGGTGACCGGCGTGCTCGACTTAGGACGTTATCCCGGCGGCACAGACGCGACGGTCGAAGCTATCGCCGCCGACCTCAAGAAGGCAGATTTCCTGTCGTCGCCGGACGAAAACATCATGCGAGTGAAGTACACGAAGCTGCGCGAGAACCTGATCAACGCGGTCCACGCCCTGCTACCAGCGGACGCGGACACGACGGACATTCTGGAGCGGCTGCGATCAGAGGCGACGGCTTGCTTCGAGGCGGCCGGCATCGAGGCCGACGAGACGCCGGTGATGATGAAGCGCGCTGCGGGCATGAGCGCCACGGTTGGCGGCGTGGGGTCAGGCGGCTGGCGCGGCAGCTCGACGTGGCAGGGCATCATGCGTGGCACCGGCAGCAGCGAAACGGACTACCTCAACGGCGAGGTCATCCAGCTCGGAAGGCTGCACGGTATCCCGACCCCGGCTAACGACGTGATGGCGCTCTACGTCGACCGCATGGCACGCGAGAAGCAGACACCCGGCAGCATCAGCATCGGCGAACTGCGAGATGAGATCGCCAAAAGAGCTGCCCTCTCGGGCGGGAAGTAGCTTCCCTCAACGCGATCGCGCTGCGATAAGATGCACCAACCATCCGGCTGGACCAGAGGAGGAAGCTATGGCCGCGAACGTTAAGGTCAAAGGACCAGTCGAAGGCAGATTCGCCGAGATCGTGACGCCCGAGGCGCTCGATTTCCTGGCCGAGCTGCACCGTCACTTCAATTCGACCCGTAAGGAGCTGCTGGAGGCGCGTGCGGCGCGACAGGCCCGCTTCGACGCGGGCGAAGACCCGGATTTCCTGCCAGAGACGAAGAGCATTCGCGACGACGATTCCTGGCGCGTGGCGCCGGTCCCGGAGGACTTGCAGGACCGCCGCGTAGAGATCACAGGGCCGACGGACCGGCGCATGGTGATCAACGCGCTGAATTGCGGCGCCCGCGTCTTCATGGCCGACTTCGAAGATGCCAACACGCCTTCGTGGGGCAACATGGTCGACGGACACGTGAACCTCAAGGACGCAGTTCGGCGCGACATCCGCTTCGAGCGCGAGGACGGCTGCGTCTACGAGCTCAATGATGAAACCGCGACTCTGCTAGTGCGGCCGCGCGGCTGGCACCTCGTGGAGCGCCACATCGAGGTGGACGGCGAGCCGATTTCGGGTAGCCTGTTCGACTTTGGTCTCTACTTTTTCCACAACGCGAAAGAGCTTCTGTCACGCGGCAGCGGGCCTTACTACTACCTGGCGAAGCTCGAAGGCCACGTCGAAGCGCGGCTCTGGAATGACGTGTTCACGTTTGCCGAGGAGTACGTCGGCGTTCCCCACGGCTCGATCAAGGCCACCGTCCTGATCGAGACAATCCTCGGCGCATTCGAGATCGAGGAGATCCTCTACGAGCTGCGCGACCACTCCGCGGGTTGCAACGCCGGGCGCTGGGACTACATCTTCAGCGTCAACAAGAAATTCAAGGCGCGCAAAGACCTGCTGATGCCGGACCGGGCCCAGATCACGATGACAGCGCCGTTCATGCGCGCCTACACGGAGCTGCTGGTCAAGATCTGTCACAAGCGCGGCGCCCACGCCATTGGAGGCATGGCGGCTTTCATCCCCAGCCGGCGTGACGCCGACGTCAACGCCGTCGCGATGGCGCGGGTCAAGGAGGACAAGCAGCGCGAGGCCAACGACGGCTTCGACGGCACCTGGGTGGCTCACCCCGACCTCGTGCCGGTGGCGATGGAGGAGTTTGACGCGGTGCTCGGTGCGAGAAAGAACCAGGTCGAGCGCCAACGGCCGGAGGTGGACGTCAAGGGTGCGGACCTGATCGCCTTCGACAAGACGGGCGGCAACATCACCGAGGCGGGCCTGCGCCAGAACATCAGCGTCGGCATGCAGTACATCGAGTCGTGGCTGCGTGGCGTTGGCGCGGCGGCGATCTTCAACCTCATGGAGGACGCGGCAACGGCCGAGATCTCGCGCTCGCAGATCTGGCAGTGGCTACACAACGGCGCGAAACTGGACGACGGCCGCGCCATTACACCCGAACTTGTCCAGCAGCTCACGGACGAAGAGTTGGCCAAGCTGCCGGCAGAGGAAGAGGGCCGGCGCTTCATCGAGGCGCGCCAGATCTTCGAGCAAGTGGCGCTGGCTGACGAGTTCGTCGACTTCCTGACGCTCCCGGCTTACGAGCTGGTGGACTAAGGCGCCCCAAGTTTCTAGCCGAACCTAAGTATGGTGATCCGTCAGGTTGAAGATTAAATCGTGGAATCTCAAGTTCAGCCGACTGCGCGTGATTCTTCTGGCCTCAAGCGGGGCAGTCGCGGTCACCGTTGCTTCCCTGCTTCTATTCGGAGGACGGGATGAGGGGGACACGCCGAGCAACCTGACGGTTGAAGAAATCTATCGGGGGGCCAGTCAGACACTAGCGGATTCGGGTGCCGTCTATTACGTCGAGATAGATCTCGAAGGAGACGCCATCATTCGTTACGAGGGGCTGAACCTGGAGTGGGTCGACCCGTCCACGCAGGTTGCTCGGGAGGAATCGAAGCTTGAGTACCTGCTTCCTTCCGGAGAAAGACAAGCGGCCGGGTATTCGGCGATTTATGCGGCCACTGCTACGTACAGAGTCGACGAGGACGGCTCTTCGGAAGTTCGCCCGAACCTCTGTCACGGCGCCGATCTGGCAGCCAGTAGAGTTCTTGGCTGCCCAAGGTTCAACGAAGAATTGACTACCAGTGTGCTAAGCGGTTCGTTCAACGGACGAAGCGTCCTGATATTGCTCAAAGAAGGAACCTCAACCGGCTCCGACGAGACCTTCACCTTCGTTGAGCGCCTCTACATTGATCCGAAGACCTACCTGCCCGTTGCAATGGAGAGCAAAGGGGAGGTGGATTTCCACCAGGGGAAGCCAACTCACGTCGAGGGATCCTACAATATCGAATGGGTTTCCCGAGACTCCCTCCCGGAGGATTTTTTCGAGCCGACTACGATCGGGTTCGAAGAAGGGCACGCTGAAGCGGCGATCCGCCATGCCCAGGGCCTGCAGGTCTACTGGGTGGGACGTGAGTTCACGGCACCAGATGTGGAACCACTCGTTCTAAGATCGAGTTATGCTGCGCCCGGAAGAGGCCATCCCTACCGTTACAGTCTGACTTACGCTAGGGCTGCCAACTCTTACGACCCACCCTTCTTGACGCTCGAGATATTCTTCCGTGACATATGGGAAGCAACGCCGGTTTCGGCGAGTCAAGCCGCTTTCATCGGTGAAGCCGTGATCTTGTTCAGCGAAGGGACTTTTCAGGGCAGTCCAGACCGCATCCTGACTCCTGACGCGCTCGAACAATTAATGCAAGGCCTTCGCCCCTACCCTGAGCCGTAACCGGCACGAGACGGAACCGCCCTAAGCGGCACGTCATATGGGTCGGATTGCAGCGGGATCGCGGCCGTCTTTAGAAACGGGCATTGAAGGTCACACCAGCTTTGAGAGCGCTGTCAGAGGACTAGACGCTTCGAACCCAGCAGCCTGATCATGCCGTCCAACGCGTCGAGGTATGGCGTTTCTGTTTCGGTGACGCGGGCGAGCTCTACGACGGCGCTGACTATGGCGTCGACCTCCATGGGGCGTCCGAGTTCGAGGTCTTGCAGCATCGACGTCTTGTGCTCGCCGACCTCGGCGGCGCCGTTGAGTCGGGCGTCGACGTCGACGACCATCTTCTCGCCCAACGCCTCGGCGACGGTCTGCACTTCGAGCATGACGTTGCGTGCGAAGGCGCGCGTCGCGGGTTCACCGCAGATTTGAGCCAGCGTGGCGCGGGTCAGGGCGCTAAGCGGGTTGAATGCGACGTTGCCCCAGAGCTTGACCCAGATCTCGCCACGGATGCGGTTACGCAGCGGCGCCCGGAGGCCGGCGTCGATCAAGGCTTTCGCCAAAGTGGAGGCGCGCTCGGAGCGGCTGCCGTCCGGTTCGCCAAGGCTGAATCGGTTCTCCGCGTCATCGTGGCGGATGACGCCGGGCGCCTCGATCTCGCAGGCGGGGTAGACGACGCAGCCGATGACGCGCTCCGGGCCGATGGCGTCCCAGATCCGGCCGCCGGGGTCGACGGTCTCCAGCCTGCGTCCGGCGTGCGGCCCTTCGATGCCGTGGAAGTACCACCACGGCACGCCGTTCTGAGCCGTGACTGCCGCCGTCTCAGGACCGAGCAGCGGCGTGATCGCGTCCAGCGCCGGTGGAATCGAGTGCGCTTTGACGGCGAGGACGACGTAGTCCTGGGGACCGGCATCGCGAGTGTCGGCGACGAGGTTCGGGTGGGTGACGATCTCGGTGCCGTCCGCCTCGATGAGGCGCAGGCCGTCGCGCTGCATCGCTTCGAGGTGCGGGCCACGCGCGATCAGCGTGACGTCTACGTCACCCTTCGCGGCGAGGCGGGCGCCCATGTAGCCGCCGATGGCGCCGGCGCCGAAGATGGCGAGTTTCACTTTGAGTCGGGGGAAACCCCCGAACCCCCACTAAAGGGCCACATCAGATCGCCTTCCACAAGTCGCGAACGGGGAAACCCCCGAACCCCCACTAAAGGGCCACATCAGATCGCCTTCGTATAACTAGCCGAGGCCCAGCTTCTCCGCCAGCCCGATGCGCTGGACCTTGCCTGTGGCGCCTTTCGGGATGTCCTCAAGGATGATGATGTGCTTCGGCGTCTTGAAGTCGGCGAGGTGTTTGGCGGCGTGCTCGCGCAGCTCCTTCTCATCGGCCGAGGCTCCCTCAGCCAGGACGACGGCGGCTGCGACCTCCTCACCGAGACGCTCGTGTGGCACGCCAAAGGCGACCGCCTGAGCTACTGCAGGGTGCTCCAGCAGCACTTCGTCGACCTCGCGCGGGCTGACTTTCTCTCCGCCGCGATTGATGATCTCCTTGAGCCGGCCGGTCAGGAAGAGATAGCCGTCTGGATCCTGATAGCCCTGATCGCCGGTGCGGAACCAGCCGTTCGTAAATGCCGACTCGTTGGCCTCCGGGTTGTTCTCGTAACCGGACGTCACGTTGCCGCCCTTGATTACGACCTCACCCGTCGCGCCCTGATCGAGCAGATTCCCGGCCTCGTCCATAATCGAGACCTCGACGCCGGCGCCGACACCGACAGCGCCGGGCTTGCGCTGGCCCGGCGGCAGCTGGTTCGTCGCCATCTGGTGTGAGGCTTCGGTCATGCCGTAGGCCTCGATAACAGGCGCGCCGAAGGTCTCTTCCAGCTCTGCCATAACAGTCGGCGGAAGTGAGGCAGACGAGGACCGAATGAAACGCAGCTTGACGCGCTCCACGGTTTCCTTTTGCCGTCCAGCCCGGCTCAGCACGAGCTGGTGCATCGTCGGCACCGCCGTGTACCAGGTTGGAGTGGTCTCCTCCAGCCAACCGAAGAAGCGGAATGCGTCGAAACCAGGGGAGGTCACGACTGACGCACCAGCATTCAACGACGCCAACAGCGCCGCCAAGAGGCCGTGGATGTGGAACAACGGCATGACGTTGAGGCAGCGGTCCTCCGGCGTCAGCGCCAGCGACTCGCGGATGTTGCCCGCCGAGACCACGAGGTTGCGCTGAAGCAGCGGCACGATCTTGGGACGAGCCGTGGTACCGGAGGTGTGCAATACAAGCGCCGCGTCATCGGGCTCGGCGTAGGTTGGCGCCACGGGCTGAACGTCGGCTCCTTCTTGCTGCAGCGAGTAGGCGCCGAGACGCCCGTCCAGCGTGAGACGTAGCACGTCCGGGCCGGCAGCGGCGTCGGCAGCGGGCGCATCACCCGAGAGGGTGATCAAGGCTTTCGCCTTGAGGTCGTCCATGTAGAAGCGGAATTCCTCCTCGCGGTAAGCCTGATTCAGGGGCGCCGCGGTGGCGCAGGCCGCCACGGCGAGGAACGATACAGCCGACTCCGGCCCGTTGGGCAGGACGATTGCAACGCGCTCGTTGCGGCCGATTCCGAGGGCGTTGAGCTGGCCCGCGAGGTGAGCGACCTGCTCACGAAGCTGAGCGTAGGTTACGGTCGGGCCGGCGGGCTCGATAATCGCCGGGGCGGCGTCCCCACCCTGGCCTAGCAATTCAAAGACGTTCGTTGCCATATTTGCCTCTGCTCTCACTGATTTCGGTGTCGGCGATCATAGCCGGTTCGAGGCCCCTGCCGCGAGGTGTCATCAGATCCATTCGCTTGGCCAACCTCGCAAAACACCAAGTGCGGGGTAGACTTAACCGGTCCTAGAAGGAAGCTAGCTTGTTCCTGTTCCCCAATCCGGTCGATCTCGCTTGAAGATGCTGCGCCCCTTCGAGGGCATGACGCATGACGAGATCAGAATGCTTGTCGTTCTCGGCGCCGGCGCCTTCATGCTGGCCAGCACGTATACCAGCATCAACGTTGCCTTGCCGCAAATCCAGGATGAGTTCGGCGTCAGCCTTTCGGTGCTCAAGTGGGTCTCGATTATCGGCGCTATCATGGTGGCGAGTCTGTCGCTGAGCTTCGGCCGTGTCGGCGACCTCCTGGGACGGCGGCGTGTCTACCAGACCGGCATGCTGATCTACACCATCGGCGCCGGCCTGACAGCACTGGCCTTTTCGTTCGAACAGCTGATGGGCTCGCGCATCTTCATGGCGACGGGACTCGCCATGGCGAACCCGTTGGCCGGCGCGATCATCGCGGCGACGGTAGCGCCAGAGCGGCGGGGACAGGCCATCGGCCTTTTCGCTTCGTTTCAGGCCGGCGGCATGCTGATCGGGCCCAGCTTCGGCGGCGTGATCCTCGACCTGGCGATCTGGCGGGCGATCTTCGTTACGTACATGGCGATCGGCGCCGTCCTCTGCGTCGCCCAGACCTTCTTTCTCAAGGGCGCGAACGAGCGGCGCCAGGAGGCCTTCGACTACCTGGGCGCCGTTTTGCTGGTCGTGGGCTATCCGGCGCTTCTGGTCGGGTTCACGCTGGGACCGGACCATGGCTGGACCTCACTGCCAACGATCAGCGCGTTTGGGATCTCTGGCATTGGCCTCGCCGCGTTTACGATGCGCGAGCTGAAATTTGACAAACCGATCTTCCATTTCCGATTCTTCCGCAGCCCCACCTTCTGCATCGCCATGTTTACGCTCGCGGTAGCTTCCTTCGTCCAGAATCCCGTGACCTTCTTCACGCCGATTTATCTCCAGAAGGTCCTGAGCGCCGACGGGGTGACGGTGGGACTTGTCATGATGGCGCTGCCGATCTCGACATTGATTGCGGGACCGATTGGGGGAAGCTTGTCGGACCGCCGCAACCCATGGGTGGTCGCGGCAGGCGGAGGCGTTCTCTCACTCTTCGCCGTGCTGATCTACTCTCGCCTCGGCGTTGAAGCATCGCTGATCATGGTCGTAGTGGCGCTTGTATTCGTGGGGCTGGGCGCGGGCTTCTTTCGTCCCGCGAATCAGGTTGCGGTCTACTCCCAGGCGGCGAAAAGCGATTACGGCTCGCTGGCGGCGATGCTGGTGTTGCTCCAGAGCCTGGCGGGAACACTTGGCACGACAATCGCGGTGGCGATTAACGAGAGCCGGGCGGCGGCGGACGACGCGCGCAGCTTCACCGACGGTCAGCAGTTGGCGTTCACGACGCTCATACCGCTCCTCATCGTCTCGATCTTTGTGTCGCTGCTGGCCCGGTCGATAAGCCGTCCTCCGAAACCAGTTGAAACCGAAGAGGTTGGATCGTCATCGAGCCGCTGAGCTCGCTCCTCATTGACACGCAGCGAGGAGCCTATCGATGATCGCGACAACGGAGGGGCCATGACGAACGGGCGGATCACGGACTGGGAGACGATGGTCGGCGCTGAGAGCGTCGAGGGGGTCTGGGCGCCGAATCGCGGCCCGGTCTACGGGACGAGCTACGCGGCGGCAACCGACCAACCGCTGGCGACGATGCAGGCGATGGAGGCGATGCGCAAAGGCGGTAACGCCGCCGACGCGATCATCGCCGCCTCCGCCGTCAACCTCGTGACGAAGCCTTACTTTACGCAGCTTGGCGGCGACGCCTTCTCTTTGGTTTGGCGGCGCGTCGACGGTAGCGTGGACGCGTTGAACGCCGGTGGCCGGGCGCCGAAACAAGCAACGACAGAGCGCTTCCCGAACGGCATACCGGGGTCGGGGCCACTAACGAGCACGATCCCCAGCGTTGCCGACGGCATATTCGAGCTGCACACGCGCTACGCGTCGCTTTCGATCGACACGCTCCTGGCGCCCGCGATCCGCCTCTGCGAAGAAGGCTTCGCGGTGCCGATGCGCCTCTCCGGGGCGATGCACATGCTGACTGACCTCAAGGGGTCTGACTTCGACGAGATCAAGCGCATCTTTCTCAAGGACGGAAAGCCGTACGAGCCCGGCGAGGTCTTGCGCCAACCGGAGCTGGCCAAGACGCTGCAGCGCCTGGCCGAGGGTGGCCGCGAGGGCTTCTACGAGGGAGAAACGGCGGAACTGATCACGAAGACGATGGCGGACTTCGGCGGCCTGCTGGCGCCTGAGGACTTGCGCGAGTCGCAGGCGCACTGGCAGGACCCAATTTCAACGACGTTTGCGGGCTACACGGTGTACGAGCAGCCGCTGCCATCGCAGGGCATCATCCTGCTGTTAGCCTTGAACATCGTCGAGAACTTTCCGCTGGCAGAGTGGGGCCCGGCGAACGCAGACGCCCTGCACGTCATGATCGAAGCGACGCGCCTCGGTTTCGCCGATAGCCGGCGCTACGCCGCCGATCCGGACTTCGAGACGGTGCCGCTGGAAGAGCTCCTATCGAAGGAGCACGGCAGGCGGCAGGCGGCGCGCATCGACATGAAGCGAGCGAAGCAGCCGGTTGCTGCGTCCGTCGGCGGCTCGGACACCACCGAGTTCGTGGCGGGCGATCAGGACCTGGCGGTCGCGTTCATTCAGACCGTCTTCTCCGCCTGGGGCAGCAAGTTCATGATTCCTGGCGCCGGCATCCTGATGACGGACCGTCTCCGCGGATTCAGCCTCGACCCGGGGGACGCCAACCGCCTGGTCCCGGGCAAACGCACCGTACACACGCTGAACACCTTCGTCGCGTTGCGAGAGGATGGCAGCCTGGCGCTGGCAGGCGGTACGCCGGGACGTGACTTCCAGGTGCAAAACAACCTGCAAACGCTCATTGGACACCTGATCTGGGGGCTCGACCCGCAGCAGGCGGTAGATATGCCGCGCTTTGTAACCCAAGAAGACAAAGTGGCGCTAGAAGGCCGGTTTCCAGATGCGGTCCTAGATGACCTGGCAGCTCGCGGCCATGACCTGATGAGGCTTGCCGACTGGGACGGAGGCGTGGCTCGGACTCAGGTTATCGCTGGACTGCCTAACAGCGGTTGGGCGGTCGCATCGGACCTGCGCGGCGACGGCGTAGCGCTCGCGGTCTAGAGACCGGTCAGGTCTGTGACGGCACCGCGTCCGGCAGGAGGATCGTCACCTGGTCGCCGGGCCGCACTACGCCGGTCTCGAGTACGGTGCCGAGGATGCCGCGCCGCCCGAAGGCCTGCTTAACGAAGTACTGCCCAACCTGGGAGCCGTAGGTCTGGGAGAGCTCCTTGGCGGCGTTGATACAGGGGTCGTTGGGGCCGGAGACGAGCAGCTTAGCGCCGGAAGGCAGCTCCAGCACGCTTCCCTCCGGGACGTCGGCCAGCTTCAGGCCGGTCAGGCGCAGGTTCTCTCCCAGTTCGCCCGCAAGGAACGGCAGATCCAGGCCCATATCGGCGCAAAGCTCCGCTACTTCCTCTCCTGAGACCGCGGACCACTGACGATGATTGGGCCGGTGGCCGGCGCCGTCTGGTGTTTTGCGAAACTCAGCCTCGTGCCGGTCACCGACGAAACCGTGCGGTCCAAGAAACGCCTCTTCTTGCGGCGACTTGGCGACGCGCACATCCGGGACGCTGAGACAGACGGCCTCGACCGTAGCGACTACGGTCGTCACGACGCCACCCCGGCAAGCTTGTTGGCCCGTGCCACGACTTCGAGGAAGTGCTCCGTCTGCTCGGCGAGACCATCCTGGCTCACCGGTAGCTGATGCGCGATGACCTCGCCCGCGCCCTGGGAGATCACTTCGCCGAGACGGGCGGCGATCTGCTCATCGCTGCCGTAGGCCGCCACGGGATGGCGCGGCCATGTCTGGGTGATCGAAGTGCCCATCTTGATGCGGGAGTTTTGGACCGCTGCCGCCGCGAAGATCATGATCGAGTCCGCCGCGACGCCCCCGCTGGTCAGCCAGAAGGAGGGCACGCCTTTCGATTCGGCCTGTTTGATGTTGTCGATCGTCTGCTGGGCCTCGCCGCCGGGTATGTATACGCCTATCAAGTCGAATCCCCTTCCGTTGCTCGCGGCGTCAGGATAGCACCCGCCTGAACCGGGCGATTTGGTTCAGCTGAGACGCAAGAGGAGGGTTCGCTAACCGATTTCGCGGTCGGCGCGAGCCAGCAACCTGAAAGCCTGTTCCTGGTAGGCGGCCCGGTCGCCGCCGACGTAGAGGATGTGAGCCATGACTTCGGTGGCTCCTTCGCTCCGTACCTGCGCCAGACGCTCCAGGATTAGATCCTCGCTGCCGGAAGCGACCAGTGACTCGACGAGCTCCTGAGAGAAGCCGGAAGCGGTGTCTGAATGTCCCGCGGCGCTAAACATCTTCTGGTAGACAGGGAAGGTCCCGTAGGCCCCCACCTGCTTCTGGGCTGCTACGCGGACCGCTTCGGCGTCGTTGCTGAGGCAGATCGGAACGTGGGCGACGAGCGGTGGGACATCGCGGCCTGCCCCCTCCGCGCCCTGGCGTAGCGCCGGTAGCGCAACCGTCTTCAGGTAGGGCCAGGGACACATCCAGCTGATCGCGCCATCGGCGGCCTCGCCGCAGAGCCGGAAGGCGCCGGCGCTGAGGGCAGACGCCATTACCGGGAGATCAATCGGCTTCGCCAGGCGCACGCGGGCGCCGGCAAATTCGCCGTGGAAATCGACTGCGCCTTCGTGGAGGAAGCTGCGTATGACGGTGAGGTACTCACGCAGCTGGCTCAGCGGCTTGCGGTACTTGGCGCCATACAGCGGACCCATCGCCGCGGGAGTGGACGGCCCGATGCCGAGGCGGAAGCGGCCCGGCGCCAGCGCCTCGAGACCCATGGCTTGTTGCGCGATCAGAATCGGCGCTCGCGGCCAGGTCGGAATAATCGAGGTGCCGAGCTTGATGTGACTGGTGAGGGCGGCAGCGGCGCCAAGCAAGACCATCGCGTCGGGCATGACGCCACCCTGGGGTGTCCAGACAGCCGCGACGCCGATCTCTTCGGCGCGACGTATCGTTTCGACGAGCCGACGCGGATCTGGATCTGAGAGCTGAAAACCGACCGTCATAAACGTCCGCCAGGTCTACCGGCAGCCTCTGCCGTAACGCAGTTACCCGGCGTAGGACCAGCCGAGAATGCGCTGCGTCAGGGGCTCACCCTCGTGCAGGACGGCTCCGTCCAGGACGCGACCGACCGCAATTGTGTGATCACCCACGTCGACGAACTGGTCAACCTGACATTCCAGGTAGGCCAGTCCTTCGTCCAGTATCGGGCAATCGCTCAGGGCGCCCATCTGGTACGGGACGCCGACCATCTTGTCGTAGATCGTGGCGCTGGCATCTTCGGACCGTCCCTCGACCTTGGACGCCTGGCGGGGCTGGCAGAACTTCACAGCCAGGGCGCGCTGCTCTGAACCCAGCGTGTTGACCGTGAAGAAGCCGGCCTCGCGCAGGTTGCGCAGCGTCGTGCTGTTGCTTTCGAGCGACACAGCGACCAGGCGCGGGTTGAAGGAGACCTGCATGACCCAGTCAGCCATCATCCCGTTGATATTGTCCGAGCCGTGCGATCCGATGATGTAGAGCCCGTAGGGCATCGATTCCAGGGCTTCGACGACCGGTTCGATATCGATTTTGCGTGTCATGGGCTACCGCCGTTCTGAATAAATCCGCGAACTCAGTATCAAGATGCAGCGAAGCCGGTGTCAAACGAAATCACGTATCAAAGTACGCGAAACTAGAAGACTCCACAGTCGTCAGGAGCGATTGCCGCACCTATGGTTGAAGCAGACGCCAAGACCAGGAGGCCCCGATGACTGACCACCACGAAGACCAGCCGAACGAAGAAGTGCAGCCAGAAACTACGCCGAAAAGCGAGGTGCCGCTATCGCCACGTGAGGCTGAGGTGCTGTGGTTACTGGCCCAGGGCCTGAGCAACCGGGAGATTGCGGAGCGGCTGTATCTCTCCCGGAGGACTGTGGAGTTCCACATCAGCCGCCTGCTGGGCAAGCTCGACGCGCGCAACCGGACCGAGGCTGCGTTCAAGGCTTCGAGACTCGACTTGCCGGAGTCGGTTGAGCCTGGAGCCCGTGCGCCGGACGAGGATGAGCCACGGCCGGGCGAGTTCGAGGAAGCGGAAGTTGAGGCGAGAACGGTGATGATCCGCGAAGGAGCGCCACCGGTGCCGGCATCCCCAGCTTCGGCACCCACGAGATTCTTGTGGCCCGCGGCACTGATCGCGTCCGTGGCTGCGACTGTGATGATCATGTTGCTAATCGACATCTCTCAGGATCGAGAAGGATCGATTAGCTTGCTCGGCCGCGACGTCATCCCGCTCGACTTGCGATTACCCGCCGTAGCCATGATCGAGGCCAACGGCGCCGGCACGCTGTCGCTGGACAACGGTTTGTTCAGCGAGGTCTACAACCTTCCGGAAGACTGCGCCGCGATCGACGAAGAACTGCAGGAGCGCCTGGAGCGATAGCGGCTGCGAATCTGGCCGAACGGCCCTGGTTCGCTGTTCCGGTTCTGCGAAGGCCCGTGAATTTTGGCCGAGCGACCACGTTGAGCATCGAAATAGATAAAGCGCAGGGGAGTGATTCCGGGCGCTTTGTTTAGGACTTGAGCTGCTAGATGCCCAGCGGGTTGCGCTCGCTGCGCGCTTCATTGACGTGGCGTCGCAGCATGACCGGGAGCTCGCTGTAGACGCCGGTCTGGTAACGGCGCGTGCGAGGACGTTCGTGGCGGGTAGCGGTCTCTGAGAGGGCAACAACTTCGGTACGCAGGTGCTCGATCTGGGCGCGGAGGATGTCGACCTCGGAGAAGAGGCCGCCAAGCGGCGCGCTGGTTGCCGGACTTGCGTTTCGGACCGCAGGCTGTGCAGTGTGCGGCGATTCGCCTTGCCGCGGCTGATGAGCATATTTATACCGCCGTAAGCGCCTACCAGTAGCAACCAGAAGGCGACGATGACGACAAGGATTTCCATGGGCGGGCTCCTTAGTTGGATTGAGCCCATGCTATGGACGCCGCAGATCGGCACATATCGGGGAATACCCCTAAGTTAGGCGCCACGGCCAAACGGCACGTGGTCTGTAGAAACCCAGCCGCGTAGCTGAGATGACCATGAGGCTTCGCTTCGTACTCTTCGGCGCTTTCGGGTTGCTCGCGGTGATGGTTGTGGCTTGTAGCGGAGGCGGCGCCGACATCGGGGCGCTGGCAACGCAGGCTGCCGAAGAGGCGCCGGCCTCGTCTTTCAACGTCGTCGCCAAAAGCACGCGGTTCGACACCGACACACTGGTCGTCGTCGCGGGCGAACCGACCACAATCGTTTTCGATAATCAGGACAGCGCGTTGCACAACGTGGCCGTTTATTCGGAAGAAGGCGGCGACGTGATTTACCGTGGCGAGCTCTTCACGGGCCCGGAGACCAGGGAGTACCGCTTCGAGGCTCCGCAGGCCGGCGTGTACTACTTCCGTTGCGACGCGCATCCCGAAATGGAAGGCGTCTTCATCGCACGCTAGGTGATCGCGGCGCCCTTGCTGCGATTACAGGTCTCGCACAGGAGTTGGAGATTTCGCGCCGTATTGGCGCCGCCCAGGGCCACGGAAATGACGTGGTCGAATTCGAGCCTCCGGTTGCTACGACACTTGACGCATCGCCCGCCGTCGCGATTCCAGACGAAGATCTTGACGTTGTCCGGGATCGGGGGGCGTACGGGTTCATCCAACGCTTCGGTTTGCTCCATCAGCGCGACGGCGCGCCGGACGTGGCGAAGCTTCTGAGACTGCCGTTCCAGAATCAGAGCTTTGACCTCAAGCTCATCGTAGCCCTCGTCTTCCCAGTAGAACTCGTCGAGGAAGAGCCAGTAGGTGCGGCGGCGCTCCTCGTCCCTAGCGACCTCAACCGGCGCGTCCTGTTGTCGCGCGGAAATCGCCGCGTGCCGTTCCTTGCTCAGGGCGACATCCAGCGAGCCGCTGACGAAGTGGTAGCGACTGAGGAAGGCAAAGCCAACCTTTTCGAATCGGGCGGATGTGTCTCTCTTCAGCATGGGTATAGGCGCCTACGCGAAAGTTTGTCCTAAATAATACTCGACCAAACGCCCAGGAGTTGACACCCCTCTGATGGCTGCTAGGGGTCGAGATTTTCTAACCGGCCGCTGGCGAAGTCGATGCGGCGATAGAAGCAGTTGCGTGGCTGGCCGGCCGTGTTCTTCGTGTGGCAGATGTCGCCGCGGCGCGGACGCACCCTGTAGAGGAGCGAGTTCTGCTCGCAGTTAACGCGCACTTCCACCAGGTCGAAAGTCTCGCCGGACGTTTTGCCCTTCTCCCACAACTCGTTGCGCGACGTGCTCCAGAAGACGACGGAACGCGAGTCGATCGATGCCTGCAGCGCCTGCTGGTTCACGTAGGCGATCAGGATGACCTCATTGGTGTCGGCGTGCTGAACGGCGCACGGTATGACGCCTGAGACCTGCGCGACCTTTGATATCTTGTCGAAATCGAGGGTCAGATCTGCACCCTCTTCCAGCGGATTGATGGAGGTCATGAGTCGGCTCCTGGGATTAAGGACGGACCGGCAGGCCGTGGTCGGCCATGTAATGCTTGGCTTCGCGGACTCGGTAGGTACCGTAGTGGAAGATGCTGGCGGCGAGCACAGCATCGGCATGGCCCTCGACCACTGCATCGACCATGTGCTGCGGGTTGCCACAGCCACCGGAGGCGATGATCGGCACTTCTACCCCATCTGAGATGGCGCGCGTCAGTGGGATGTCGTAGCCGTCCAGGTGGCCGTCGGTGTCCATGCTGGTGACGAGAAGCTCGCCGGCGCCAAGCTCGACGACCTGCTTGGCCCATTCGACTGCGTCGAGTCCGGTTGGCTTGCGCCCGCCGTGGGTGTAAACCTCCCAGCGCCCGTCTCCGGCAGCGCGAGCGTCTATGGCGACGACGATGCATTGCGCCCCGAAGCGTTCGGACGCCCGACCGACGAGCTTGGGATCTGCGACGGCAGCGCTGTTTATCGACACCTTGTCAGCACCGAGCTCGAGCAAGAGACGCGCGTCCTGTTCGCTGCGGACGCCGCCACCGACGGTAAACGGGATGAAGACGCGATCGGCGGTGCGTTCGACCATCTCGTATGTCGTGCGGCGATCGTCGGATGATGCCGTTATGTCGAGAAAGACGAGTTCGTCCGCGCCCTCCGAGTCGTACAGCGGCGCGAGCTCGACGGGATCGCCCGCGTCGCGCAGCTCCACGAAGGAGATGCCTTTGACGACACGGCCTTGATCGACGTCGAAGCAGGGGATGACGCGTTTGGTCAGCATCAGGATTCAAGTATAGATGCGAGAGGGGGCTTGAGCCGAAGCTGAGTTCGCTAGGCGATCTCAGCCAACGGGAAGTTGAGCCCGACGCGGATGCCGTCCGGGTCTGCCAGTGTGACTTGGTGTTTGTCGGGCAGGGTGCGCTCGGCGTAAGCAACGCCGGCTCCCGAAATGCGACTACGCATGTCGACGAGGCCATCGGCCCAGAACTCGACGTGCTGGATGCGTCCCGTTGGGTATTCGGCTTCCGCCTCATCCTTAGGCGCTTTGCGGGCAAATACCGCTTCGGCCTCGGGCGTCGCCTGGAAGAGATGAACGACTTGGTTCTCGCCAAGCCAGACGATGGCGGCCTTGACCGGGAAGCCGGTGCGCTCGGTGACACGCAGACCGAGGGCGTTTTCATAGAACTTCCAGGTGGCGTCGAGGTCGCTGCAGCGGCAGGTGTAGTGGTCGTATCCGGTGAGCGGCATCCTATACCCCTTTTATGGCCACCTCTACAGCCGAGAGGGCCGCGGCAAGATCTACGGTTCCTTCATAGAGCGCCCGGCCGACGATAATGCCGCCAAGACCCGGCACCTTTGACGCCGCAACAATGTCTTCGAGAGAGGCTACGCCTCCGGAGAGGAGGATCTGAGCCTCCGTTTCGCCGAACTCATCCAGCAGCCGCGTCATGCCCTCGAAGTCGGGCCCGAGCAAAGTCCCGTCCAGTGCGATGTTCGTGTAGCTGAGCGCGCTAGCACCGGATAAGAGCAGGCGCCGAGAGAAGTCAGCCACGGTCTCCGGGGAGCTTTCCTCCCAGCCACGGACGGCAATCAGCCCGTCACGCGCGTCGGCGGCGGCGCCGATATGCCCGGCGAAGCGCTTGCAGGCGACGCGGACGAGGTCATGATTGGTGACCGCGACGGTACCGAGAAAAACGCGGTCAACGTCGTGATTGAGCCAGTGCGAAACAACGTCGAGGTCACGCACGCCGCCGCCGAGCTGTATCGGGATGGAGACCGCCTTGACGATTTCTCGTACGGCGGCCGCGTTTGCCTGCTTGCCGCTGCGGGCGCCGTCGAGGTCGATGACGTGCAGCCGCTTGGCACCTAATTGCTGCCAGTGCAGCGCCATCGCTGCCGGGTCTTCGCCATAGACGGTTTCACGTTCATAGTCGCCCTGGAACAGGCGTACGCATTTACCGCCGCGCAGGTCAATGGCCGGAATGACTTCAAAACTCATAGGTCTATAAAGCTGATATCGCCTCTGGGAACGCGATCTTTAGGAAGTTGCCGTAGAAGAGCAGACCGTCCTTGCCAGACTTCTCGGGGTGGAATTGGGTTGCGATGACGTTGTCCCGGGCGAGGACGCTGGCGAAGGTTACGCCGTAGTCGGTCTCGCCGATGATGACGTCTTCGTCTTCTGGGGCAGGGTAGTAGGAGTGGACAAAGTAGAAGTAGGCGCCATCTTCGATGCCGTCGAAGACCGAGTGCTGGACGCGCTGACGCACCTGGTTCCAGCCCATGTGGGGGACCTTCTGGCCGCCAGGCAATCGCGTAACCTTGCCTTCGACGATATCGAGACAGTCGTGGCGGCCGCCTTCCTCGCTGTAGCTCAGTAGGGCTTGCTGCCCCATGCAAACGCCGAGGAAAGGCCGACCACTGGCGATGTACTCCTGAATTGGCTCGACGAGGCCGCCGGCCTGGAGGTTGCGCATTGTGTTCGCAGCGGCGCCAACTCCCGGCAGCACGACGGCGTCGGCGCCGTCGATCGCTTTAGCCTCGCAGCTGATGACGGGCTCGAAGCCGTGATGCGCGATTGCCCTGGAGACGCTGCGCAAGTTGCCGGCTCCGTAGTCGACGATGACGATCCGGTTCATGATCGCATAGTATCAGACGTCTCCCGCTACCCCCTTTTGCTTAAGCATTTCGCTTTGCTATACTGCGCTTGGCAGGTGGCTAGAGCGCGGCGGAACCACCCGTTCCCTTCCCGAACACGGCAGTGAAACGTCGTAGCGCTGACGATACTGGGGGCGCAAGCCTCTGTGGAAAATAGGCCGTCGCCGGTGTCATGAGGGCTCCCCTTCGCGGGAGCCCTCTCCCATTCTGGCGCAGATTCGGGCTCGGCTTGTCTCAGACTCCCTCTGTGTTAGAATGCGCCGAATTTGCAATCCGGAGGAACCTGGTTTGGTTGAACACCCCGAAGAGCAGGCGGGGACGCGGGGCGGAGCACTGATCGAAGACGACAACGAAGAAATGATGGATATGGGCGCACTCCTGGCAATGGAGGAGCAGTCCCAGATCCACTCACTGAGGCGAGGCGAAGTCGTCGAGGGGACGATCATCAGCGTTGGTCGCGACGGCGTTATCGTCGACATCGGCGCCAAGTCCGAAGGCCTCATTCCAGTCAACGAAATGCACTCACTGGGCGCCGACCCGCTCAGCAAGCTGGATACCGGCGACAAGCTTGTCGCCTACGTCATGCAGCCCGAAACGTCCGAAGGCGAAGTGTTGCTTTCGATCGACCGAGCTCGCGGCGAGCGCGGCTGGCGACAGCTGCAGACGCTGTTCGAGAGCGGCGAGAGCTTCGAGGGCGAAGTCACCGGCTTCAACAAGGGTGGACTGTTGGTCAACGTAGAAGGCGTAGCAGCCTTCGTGCCGCTATCACAACTCGTTGGGCTGCGACCCGAGCGCTCAGAGACCGGCGCCGGTCTGCAGACCGCCGTGGGCCGCACTCTGCGTCTCAAGGTCATCGAGCTCAACCGCCGCCGCAACCGCGTCATCCTTTCGGAGCGTGGCGCGCTGCAGGAGTGGCGAAGCCAGCAGAAGGACCGCTTGCTTTCCGAACTGGAAGAGGGCGAGGTTCGCAAGGGCCGCGTCAGTTCAATTCGCAACTTCGGCGTCTTCGTCGACCTTGGCGGCGCTGACGGCCTGGTCCATCTCTCCGAGATCTCATGGGATCGCGCCAAGACGCCGGAAGAGCTTTTCGGCCTCGGCGACGAAGTTGATGTTTACGTCATGAAGGTGGACAACGAGCGCAAGAAGATTGCGCTCAGTATTCGCCGCGCTCAGCCGGCTCACTGGGACGGCATCGTCGACAAGTACGAGGTGGGCGAAGTCGTACCCGGGATCGTCACCAAGCTCGCGACATTCGGCGCGTTCGCACGCATCGAAGGGCCCGTCGAGGGCCTGATTCACGTATCGGAGTTGGTCGACCGTCGCATTGCGCACGCACAGGAAGCCGTGCGCGAGGGTGACGTATTACCGCTAAAGATCATCCGTATCGAACGCGACCGTCACCGCCTGGGCCTCTCGCTGAAGCAAGCGCGTGACCGTGGTGAGGAGATGGGATTCACATTCTCAGCCGACGGCGAGGTGATCTCGGTACCGCAAGAGACGCAGGAGCAGTTCGCCGAAGAAGTCGCGGCACTCCGCAGCAGGAGCACTGCCGTGGAATTCGTCAGCGCCGCTCCGGCGGCTACGCCAGACGATGGCGAGACGGACCAGGATGAGGGGGAATCCCCGATTCCGGCAGCCACGCAATCCACCGAGAATGAGTCCAAGGCACCGGTTCGACCTCCGGAGGAAAAGGAGGACGAATTGCCGCAAACTCAGATGGCGGCGGCATTCGCTGCGCTGAACATGGATCAACTAAGTTCCGACCCCCCGCCGGAGGAAACAGAACCGTAACATTGGGGCCTGTCGGTTGGTTGGACTAGCTTCGAAGCCTATGCTACCTTGGAATCAGGAACAGGGGGCGCTAGCAACAAATGGCAGACCGATTCGACAAATTCACTGAGAGAGCTCGCCGCGTCCTAACTCTTGCACAGGAGGAAGCGCAGCGGTTCAACCACAACTACATCGGCACTGAACACTTGCTCCTTGGCCTGGTGCGGGAAGGCGACGGTATCGCCGCCAAAGTACTCAATAACCTCGGCGTTGAGCTGAGCAAGGTCCGTTCCGCAGTCGAGTTCATCATTGGCCGAGGCGAGAAGACGCCCAGCGGTGAAATCGGCCTGACGCCACGCGCCAAAAAGGTCATCGAGCTTGCCGTAGAGGAAGCTCGACGCCTCAACCACAGCTACATCGGCACAGAGCACCTGCTACTCGGCCTCGTACGCGAGGGCGAAGGGATCGCCTTCGGCGTCCTCGAGTCACTGGGTGTCAGCCTGGAACGCGTGCGCACGGAAACGGCGCGGATCCTGTCTCAGAGCACGCCTCAGAGCGCCGCCTCCGGTGGCCGTACCAGCACCCGAACTCCTACTGTCGACCAGCTCGGAATCGACCTGACGGCTGCTTCGCGCGCCGGCAAGCTTGATCCGGTCATCGGCCGCAGCCGCGAGATCGGGCGTCTGATCCAGATCCTTTCACGCCGAACCAAGAACAACCCAATCCTGATCGGCGAACCGGGTGTCGGTAAGACAGCCATCGTCGAAGGCCTGGCCCACCGCATCGTCGAAGGTGACGTACCGGAAACGCTGCAGGGTAAGCGCCTGCTCACCCTGGACATCGGCTCGCTCGTCGCCGGCACGAAGTACCGCGGTGAGTTCGAAGAGCGCCTCAAGAAGGTGATCGAAGAGATCAAGAACTCCGGCAACTGCGTGCTGTTCATCGATGAGATGCACATGCTGGTTGGCGCTGGAGCGGCCGAAGGCGCCGTTGACGCGGCCAACATCCTCAAGCCTTCCCTGGCTCGAGGTGAGTTGCAGTGCGTTGGCGCAACGACCCTGGACGACTATCGCAAGCACATCGAGCGCGACTCTGCCCTGGAGCGGCGTCTTCAGCCGATCACGGTAGAAGAGCCGTCCGTTGAGGACAGCATCGAAATCCTCAAGGGCGTTCGGGAGCGCTACGAAGAGCACCACAAGCTGAAGATCACGGACGAGGCGCTCAAGGCGGCAGCTGAATTGGCTTCACGCTACGTTTCAGACCGCTTCCTGCCCGACAAGGCAATCGACCTGATGGACGAGGCGGCTTCGCACGTCCGGATTCGCAAGTCTGCCACTCCTCCGTCTCTGCAAGAAGCGATGCGCGGCTTGGAGAGCCTCCGCAAGGAGAAGGACCAGGCTATCGGTGCACAGCAGTACGAGTTCGCTGCGGAACTTCGCGACCGCGAACTGAAGCTGCAAGAGCGCATTGAGGGCATGGAAGGCGGAGTTGAGGAAGAGGGCCTGATCCCTGAGGCGGTAGTCACCGAAGAAGACATTGCTGAAGTGGTTGCTATGTGGACTGGTATCCCGGTCCAGCGCATCGCGACCGAGGACGCAGAGCGCCTGGTCCACATGGAAGATGCGCTGCGGGCCAAGGTGGTTTCGCAGGACGAGGCGATTATTTCGATAAGCAAGGCGGTGCGCCGCTCACGCGCCGGGCTCAAGGACCCGAAGCGCCCCATCGGCGTCTTCCTGTTCCTCGGCCCGACCGGTGTCGGCAAGACCTACCTGCCAAAGATCCTGGCCGAGTTCATGTTCGGTAGCCAGGACTCGATGATCCGGCTCGACATGTCGGAATTCATGGAGAAGCACAACGTCTCGCGCCTGGTCGGCGCCCCTCCCGGCTACGTCGGCTACGACGACGGCGGTCAGCTGACCGACACAGTACGGCGCAAGAGCTACTGCCTAATCCTGCTGGACGAGATCGAGAAGGCTCACCCAGACGTCTTCAACATGCTGCTTCAGGTGTTCGACGACGGCAGCCTGACCGACGCAAAGGGCCGTAAAGTCGACTTCCGCAATACGATCATCATCATGACCTCGAACGTCGGCTCAGACTTGATCCGACGCGAGGGCGCCCTCGGCTTCTCGACCGCCACGGAGGAGTCGAAGACGGAAGAACAGCAGTACAAGCGCATGAAGGACAAGGTGATGGAGGAGCTCAAGCGAGTCTTCCGACCCGAGTTCCTCAACCGCGTTGACGCGCAGATCGTGTTCCACTCGCTGGCCAGGGAGCACATCCGCTCCATCGTTGACCTGGAGCTGGCCAACGTGGCGAAGAACCTGATGACGAAGGGCATTAGCCTGGAAATCACAGACCCGGCTCGCGACTGGATCGGCGAAAAGGGCTACGACCCTGTCTTCGGTGCTCGCCCGTTGCGACGCGTGATCATGACCGAGATCGAAGACCGCCTCAGCGAGGCTCTCCTCGAGGGGCGATTCGGCGCGGCCGACACGGTCATCGTCGACTGCGAAGGCGGCGAGATCGCGATTACGACGAAGGAAAAGGAAGCGCCGGAGCTGGCCGAAACCAGCACCTAAGCAACCGTCAAGCGCAACGATGAATGAAAGAGGCCCCGGAAATTTCCGGGGCCTCTTCTTTTCGTCACAGTCCAATGGGTTCGGTTAAAGGGTGACCTGTCTGTGGCGCATGATCACGCTCTCAAGAAGGCCGATGGCGATGAAGACCGTGACTAGCGAGCTACCGCCCTGGCTGATGAACGGCAGCGGGATGCCCGTTACGGGGAACAGGCGGATGTTGACGCCGATGTTGATGAAGGTCTGCAGTAGGATGAAGATAACGATCCCTACCGCGATCATACGCCCGAAGACGTCTTGAGAAATCGCGGCGGCGCGCAGGCCACGGAACAGCAGCAGGATGAACAAGCCGAAGAGGGCCATGGCGCCCACGAACCCGAGCTCTTCGCCCAGGACGCTGAAGACATAGTCGGTCGTCTGGGTACGCAGGTAGTCAAGCTGCGTCTGCGAGCCCTCGGTCAGTCCTTTGCCAAACAAGCCGCCGGCGCCGACGCTGATCTCAGCCTGCAGGATGTTGAATCCGCGGCCCAGCGCGTCGGAGGCAGGGTCCAGGAAGAGGCTGATGCGGTCACGCTGATATTCCGTGACGACGATGATCAACGCGAATGGCGCTACGGCCACCAGCATGCCTACCGTCGACAGCACGTGACGCATGTCGGCTCCAGCCATGATCACCATGCCGAACCAGATGAAGAGGAAGATCGAGGCTGAGCCGAGGTCGGGCTCGGCGAACACCAGCAACGCCGGCACCGCCGCGATGGCCATGGAGGTCAGAAAGACGCCGAGGTCTTTGACGCGCTCCGAGTTGTCCGAAAGGTACTTCGCCAGGGCCAGGATGACGATCAGCTTGCCGATCTCGGAAGGCTGGACGCGGGTACCGGCGATATCGATCCAGCGCCGCGAACCGAACTCTGAATCACCCACCAGCAACACAAAGACCAGCGCCGCCAAGAGGCCGAAATAGAGGCCCACGGACCCCTGGGCGAGGAATCGGTAGTCGAGCCGCGAAACGACGAGGCAGGCGCAAAAGCCGACCATGGCAAAGGCGAGCTGCCGGCCGACCGGGCCGCGTAAGACTTGGGCCACCTCGCCGCCTGTGTTCGCAAGCGTGCCGCTGTAGATCAAGAGCAGGCCGTAGCCGGTCAGACTTAGCGCCGTGAGGAGCAGGACGAAGTCGAACGGGCGCGGGTCACGCCAGGTGATCATGGTGAGTCCACCTGTGCGAGATTCCTCTGATTGAAGTAATAGTCCAGGATTTTCGAAGCAACAGGCGCCGCGGTACGAAAGCCATTGCCGAGCTCCATGAATACGACAACGGCGACCTCAGGGTCGTCAAAGGGGGCGAAACCGGTAAACCAACCGTGCTCCAGGAACACGTTGGGCTCGATCTCGGGGCCGAACTCAGCGGTTCCCGTCTTACCTGCGACGACAAGGTCGCTCACCGCAGCCGTAAAGGCGGCGCCGTCATCGACCGACTGGCGCATCGCCTCACGCATGATGGCCAGATTCTGGGAGTCGATGTTGAGGTTTCGCTTGACGGTCTCCCGCCGCAGCGGGACGGACTCACCATTGGCGTCCGTGAGCTCCTTGACGACGTGCGGAATCAGGACATCACCGCCGTTTGCGACCGCAGCCGTGACGAGGAGCATCTGCAGCGGCGTGGTAGACAGATAGCCCTGACCGATACCGAAGTTGTACGTATCACCGAGGAGCCAGCCCTCACCAAAGGTGCTTTCCTTCCAGGCACCGTCCGGAACTAACCCTTCGGACTCTCCCGGTAGATCGATACCCGTCGACTCGCCGAGACCGAACTGGCGCGCCCAGCCGGCCAGACGCTCCTCACCGAGACCCTGGAAGGCGAACTTGCCATCTTCGATGAAGCCACCCGACAGGTAGTAGAAATAAACGTCGGACGACATCGCGAGGCCGCGGTAGAAGTTCATCGTTCCAAGGTCGGAACGCCAGTCGCGGAAGCGGTTGAATAGGCCTGGGACAAACTCATTTTCCACATCCAGGTATCCGGGACTGAATATTTCCGTACCAGCGTTAGCGACCCCTTCCTGGAGCGCCGCCAGCCCCGTGACCTGCTTGAAGGTGCTCCCAGGAGCGTACATTTCACCGATCGCGTGGTTCAGCATCGGCTTTCCCGGGTCCTCAATAAGTGCCTGGAGGGCTACCTCATCGACTTCGCCACTGAAGATATTGCTGTCGTAGTTGGGCAACGAGACGATTGCAAGGAGTTCGCCTGTGTTGACGTCGATGACGGCAGCGGCGGCGTTTTGCGACTCGCCCATGCCCTCTCGGAGGTAGGCTTCAACCTGGCGCTGCAATTCCATATCGATGGAGAGGACCACGTTGAGACCGGCCTGAGCCGGCACCTCCTCGAGTACTTGAATCTTTCGCCCCGAGGCGTCGGCTTCGACGAAGCGGGTGCCTACGCTGCCTCGCAGAATCGACTCGTAGGAGAATTCGACGCCCGCCTTGCCGATGCGGTCATCGAACTGATAGCCGGCGGCTTCAAGTCGCGCGAATTCCTCTCCGTCAACGGGGCCGACGAAGCCGAGGATATGCGACAGGAGCACGCTCTCGCGGTACTCTCGCACCGGTTCCACGACGACGCGAACACCAGGTAGCTCGGCGAGCTTTTCGCGTAGCGCGAAGGCGGTCTCATTGCTGAGGTTGTCCTTGATGATGATCGGCGTGAACGGGTCGTTGGACTCGCTGCGCTCGAGGATCACCGCCTCGATCTCACCAGCGGGCACGCCGGTGTGGTTCTGCAGCGCAATCGTTATGTCGAGACACCGGTCACGGCAGACGTTGGAGACTCCCGATTCGTCCACGTCAGGGATATCCGCGGCGACGACGGCAGCGGAGAAAGCAGCGCGGTTCTCCACCAGGGGCTGCCCGGCGCTGTCATAGATAAGGCCCCGGGTCGGCAGGATGGCTTCCTGACGCAGGCGATTCGTCTCTGCCCTGGCGCGGTATTCGTCGCCTTTGACCAGTTGGAGGCGGGCCAACTGAATCGTCAGGATGCCGAATAGCAGGACGACAAACAGGCCGAAGTAAAAGATCTTCTCGCGAACGGCGCGTCGCTCGTCACCTTCAGGCGATAGCGGATCGGAGCTCCACGGCCTGCGACCCGTCTGAAAACCCATCAGACGTACATCATCCGGGGCTGCTCGCGGCCTGTCAGCGTTAGCAGCCAGTAAATCGGCGGCAGAATCATCACGTTAAGGAAAACCGTGGGCACGATGATGCGTAAGGACGCCGCTCCCCACTCCCCTGCCTCGCCGAGAAGCGTGAAGACACCCAGATGGACGAAGTTGTAGAAAAACGACATCACGACGGTGAAGCCGATTGCAACGATAAGCCCGCCTTCGCGAAGCTGGGAGCCACGAAGCTCCTGGAGGAAGGCAAGAGGCGCCATTCCGATCAGCGCGGTGCCGACGGGCGCGCCGTCGACGAGCCCAAGTAGGACGCCACCGATCGGTGCCAGGATGAAGGCTTCGCTAGCGCCACGAACGCTCAGCCAGGCGATGAGCAAGACCAGCATGAGGTTCGGCTGCAGGCCGTAGACGCGGAACATCGGTAGTACAGACACCTCAGTCAGCGCTACGAACAGCAACAGGGGCAGGCCGAGCCAGTAACTCATGGCGGCGACACCTGCGTAGGTTCGAAGCTAGTCATCACCAGCAGTGTTTCAAGGCGAGACAGGCTCGCAAGAGGCTCCACGATGACGCTTCGGAAGAGCTCCTGCCGGTTGGCGCTGACGCCGGTCACCTTGCCGATGACAAGGTCCTTGGGATAGGTACCGTTCAGGCCTGAGGTGAGGACGGTGTCCCCTTCGTTGACCGTTGCGTTCTGCTCAACGAAGTCCATGCGCAGCTGACGGCTGTACGAGCCCGCGACGACGCCTTCCGTCCTCGATTCGAGCAGCAGGGACGACACCGCGCTGTCCACGTCGGTCACGAGCGTCACCCAGGCGTGGCCGTCCTCAACCTGAGACACCGTACCGACGAGCGTGGTGCCCTGGGTGATGACCGGCATGCCCTTTTTGACGCCATCGTCGCGTCCCACGTCTATGGCGATGCGACGACGCAAGTTGCTGGGGTCACGCGCGATGACGCTCGCGGTGGCGAAGGTTTGCCCCGCCAGCGCGTTTCTCGTCTCCAAGAGACGCTCGAGCTCCTCCTGGCGTGACGCTTCTTCCCTCAGCCGGGCGATCTCGGCTTCGAGCCGTTCGTTCTCAGCGCGCAGCGTGTCGTTCTCACGCGTCAGGTCGCGGACGTCACCGTAATTCGCCACGAGGTCGGCTATTGGCTCCGCGGTGGAGCGCAGAAGCTTTTCGACGGGCGAAAACAGGGTGTAAGAGACGTCCTCTAAAGGTCTCAGCAAACCGATTCCGGACAGGGCTAGAAGGACGAGTCCCGCTCCCATGACGCTGGCGAACCAGACCGCACTCCTAGCAGTCAGGAGCAGCTCCCTCCCGCCGCCTCACGGAGTGGGCAGCGCAGTGAGTGTTATTAACGCGGCGGCTTTCGTGTGGCAAGCGCAGACTGCACCTTGAAGAGCATTTGGGTCTCCTCAAGCGCCTCGCCGCAACCCCGGACGACGGAGGTCAGCGGGTCTTCCGCCACGTAGACCGGGAACTTTGTGTCCTGCTGCAGTCGCCGGTCGAGCCCGCGCAGAAGCGCACCACCACCGGCGAGGCAGATGCCTTTGAACATGAGGTCGGCGACCAGCTCAGGTGGCGTCACCTCGATCGCGAGACGGACCGACTCGACGATCTGGTTCACGGGCCCGGACAGCGCGTCGCGAATCTCAACGGTGCTGACCTCGACGACCTTGGGCAGGCCTGTCGCGAGGTCGCGGCCGCGAATTTCTACTGTTTCCTCTTCTTCCAACGGGAAGGCAGAGCCGTGGGAAATCTTGATTTCCTCAGCGCTGCGCTCTCCGATGACCATGTTGAGTACCTGCCGGGCGTAGAAGATGATCTCCTGGTCCATCTCGTCACCCGCGGTCCGAATCGAATGGGTTTCGACGATGCCGCCCAGCGAAATGACCGCAACCTCGGTCGTCCCACCGCCGATGTCGACGACCATGCAGCCGGACGGGTCCATGATGGGGAGGCCGGAGCCGATAGCGGCCGCCATCGGCTCCTCGATCAGGTAGGCTTCGCGCGCTCCAGCGTTCAGGGCTGCGTCGTGGACGGCGCGCTTTTCCACCTCGGTGACGCCGCTCGGGATGCCAATCACAACGCGCGGGCGTGGAATACCGAAACCGTAGCGTTCGTGGACGGAGCGAATGAAGTAGTGAAGCATGCGCTCGGTAACGTGGAAGTCGGAGATGACCCCGTCTTTGAGGGGTCGAACCACTATGATGTTGGCCGGGGTTCGGCCGACCATGCGCTTGGCTTCCGCGCCGATAGCAAGCACTTTCTTGCTGACGCGGTCAATCGCGACGACGCTGGGTTCGTCGATGACGATACCCCGGCCTTTGACCATGACAAGCGTATTCGCCGTACCCAGGTCAATGCCTACGTCGTGGGAGAAAAGCCCTAACAACGAGCTTATGGGATTGAAGGCCATGCAGTCCTTGCCTTCAGATCAGAAAAGGTCCACCCCAATTTGAAAAGAATTATAACCGACATAAGATAGGCCGTCAAAGCAGAAACACGGTTGCATTTCAATATCATTTCGAAGCACAAATCAGGCTGGATTTGGCATGCCAACAGGTTCGATTGCGGATGGGATATCGACTGCTCTTATGATGAGGTCAGTCGTAACTCAAACGCTGACGCCGTGCTCCTGTAACAAGGCCTGAAATCCATCTTCATCGAGCACCGTTACATCGTACTCTTGAGCCTTGACCAGCTTTGAACCTGGGCTCTCGCCGGCCACCAGGTAGCTGGTCTTTTTCGTGACGCTGCTTCCGACGCCACCGCCCATGCTTTTGATAATCGATTCCACCTCGTTGCGGCTCCAGCGCGATAGACTGCCGGTTACAACGAAGGTCGAGCCCATGAGCGGTCCCTCACGGGCAGCTGTCGCGCCTTCCAATCTGACGCCTGCCTTACGCAGCTTTTCGATCAACGCCAGATTTGCTTCCTCGTGAAAGTACTCAAACACACTCTCGGCGATTTTCGGGCCAATCGTCGGTACGGCGGCGAGATCTTCGGATTCAGCCGCCGATAGGGCGTCAACGCCGCCGAAATGGCCGGCTAGCAACTCGGCGGTCTCGTCTCCGACATGGCGAATGCCAAGCGCGAACAGGACACGGCTCAGCGGCCGCTGCTTGCTGGCCTCGATACCAGCTAGCAGGTTGTCGGCGCTCTTTTCGCCCATGCGCTCCAACCCGACCAGTTTTTCCTGAGTGAGTGCGTATACGTCGCCGACGTCTTCGACCAGGCCGTTTTCGAGCAACTGCTGCGACATCGACTCGCCGAGGCCTTCGATATCCATGGCGCCGCGGCTTGCGAAGTGAGTCAGGAGGCGGAAGATCTGAGCCGGGCATACGCGGTTGGGGCAGTAGGTCATCGCCTCCCCTTCCGGCCGGATCACCGGCGTGTCGCAAACCGGGCAGCGTTTCGGCATCTGGAACGGCTTTTCTTTGCCGCTACGTCGACTCACAACGGGCCCGACTACCTGCGGGATGACGTCGCCGGCACGCTGCACGATCACGGTATCGCCGACACGGATGTCCTTGCGGCGAATATCATCTTCATTATGTAACGTAGCGAGCTTGACGCGAGCATGCGCGACGATCACGGGGTCGAGTACGGCGAAGGGGTTGAGGCTGCCCGTTCGGCCGACGTTGACGGCGATATCGAGCAGCTTCGTCGTGGCCTGCGTGGGCGGGAACTTGAAGGCGATGGCCCAACGCGGCTCGCGGCCGACGGTACCCAGGGCACGCTGCGCGGAAAACTCGTCGACCTTGATCACGAGCCCGTCGATTTCGTAGTCGAGGCTGTCGCGCTTCGCCTCCCAGCCTTTGACGTACTCGATCACGGCGTCGAGGTCCGTGAAGCGCGTGATGTGCGGGTTGATACGGAAACCGAGCTCGCCCAACCACTGCAGCGTTTCCAGCTGCGTCGGTGGCGTCTCGCCTACTGCCCAGCCGAGCTGATAGAGAAAGATGTCCAGCGGGCGGGTTGCCGTGATGCCGGAGTCGAGCTGGCGCAGCGAGCCAGCGGCTGAGTTGCGAGGACTGGCGAACAGCTGTTGGCCCTGAGCGGCGCGCTCTTCGTTCAGCGCCTCGAAACCCGACTTCGTCATATAGACTTCACCGCGCACTTCGAAGCGTGCCGGAGCCGCCTTTGCCAGCGAAAGCGGGATGCTGCGGATAGTACGCAGGTTCTGGGTGATGTTCTCGCCGCGAGTGCCGTCGCCGCGCGTCGCGCCCTGCACGAAGGCGCCGTTTTCGAAAACGAGGGCGACCGCCAGGCCATCGATCTTGGGCTCGCAGACCAGGGCGAGATCCTCGCGCTCAGCCAGGTTGACGACGCGCCGGTACCAGGCTCGCAGTTCTTCCTCGTCGAAGGCGTTGCCGAGGCTGAGCATCTGCTGACGATGCTCTACGACGCCGAACGCCTCGATAGGCTGGCCGCTGACTCGCTGGGTTGGCGAGTCGGGCGTGATCAGCTCCGGGAACTTGGCCTCGAGCTCTCGAAGCTCGCGCATCAGCGTGTCGTACTCCGCGTCCGCGATCTCCGGGCTGTCGAGGACGTGATAGCGGTAGTCGTGGTAGTTAATCCCGCTGCGCAGTTCTTCGACGCGCAGCTTCGCGCCCTGAGCGTCGCGCTCTTCCGCCGTCGTCTCTTTGAGGCTGTCTTCGCTCACGTCCTGAGTATAACGAGACTCCGCCCGTAGGCGACTATGCTCGCGGCGGCTCGATTTTGCCGTCCATGACGACGGCGAGCTCATCGATAATCGACGGGCTGGCGGCGAAGATGTTGTAGCCCAGCAGGTCCGGAGGCCCGCCAAACAGGCCTCGCACCGCACCACCGGCCTCTCGGACCAGAAGCACAAAGGCTGCCGTTTCCCAGGGCTGTCCCAGAAACGGTCGTCCCGCTGGCGGTGCGGCCCGAATCTGCGCCATCATCGTGAATACGTCGTAGCGCCCACTGGCGACGTTGCAGGCCATGAAGCCGGGTGGGCCGGGCAAGCGAATCGCCTCGATGTGAGGGAGCAGAGTCCGTAGCTGGCCTGCCAGCATCTCGGCCCTGGCCGGGTCGGTGCTGCGGTATGTCATCGACAGGATGGCGCTGGCGAGCTCTGTGACTTCGGAGACGTGACAGGCGTCCTCATTTAGCGAGGCGCCCTGACCTTGGGCGGCGCTAAACAGCTCTTTCAGCGCCGGGAAGTAGATCGCGCACGCCAGCGGTTCACCCCCTTCGACGTAGGACACAATCGCGGAAAAATGCGGCGAGCCGTGGGCGTAATCCGCCGTGCCATCCAGCGGGTCGGTGAACCAGCAACCGCTCTTGAGAAGGCTTTCAACGTCGTCATAGCGTTCATGATCCTCCTCGCCGACAACGTGGTCTTCGGGAAAGTGCCGCGCGATTGCAGCCCGAACCGCCTGCTCGGCCTCCAGATCGGCGCGTGTCGAATAGTCGGCGCGTTCTCCGGAGTGAGCGTCCCGCTGCAGCTGTTGGCCGCGGTAGAGCAGATGGACTTCGGCCGCGGCCCGTGCGGCCTCGATGGCTACTTCACGACGTTGCTGTGGATCGGCGTCTCGAGTCATGCTTCGCCGCGCGCCACGGCGTGTAGCTCGTCGAGCAGGGCCTGCGTCGTGGCGCCGGAGATGGCGTGATCGGTCCAATGCAGGGGCGCACCCGTCACGCCTTCGCCGACAGCGCCGCCCGCTTCCTCGAGGATGATGATGGAAGGCGCGAGGTCCCACGGCCCCAGCTTGGCCGGCGACAGCATCGCGAAGGCGTCCATGCGACCGCAGGCGACGTAGGCCACGCAGAGCATCGGGCAGCCGAGGAGCCGGATGCCGTGTGATTTCAGGAGGACGTTGCGAGTGGTGCGTACGAATACGTCGGCGGCGCCGTTCTCCACCTCGCGAATATGGAGGCCAATCATGCATTCGGCCATCGGCTTGCCGGGAGGGATTCGCATCGGCTTGCCGTCCCAGTAGGCGCCGTGCCCGCGCGCGGCGCTCCACATGTCGTCCTGCACCGCGTCGTAGATGGCCCCGGCCAGGGAGATACCGCCCTGAACCCAGGCGATGCCGGCCGTGAACGCCGGGAAGGAGTGGACGTAGCTCTGCGTGCCGTCCAACGGGTCGATGAGCCAGCAGCCGGACTGGACGTGCTCCAGGATCTGCTCCATCGGCATGCCGTCCTCCTCGCCGATGAGCCTGTCGTCGGGAAACGCCGAACGTAAGACGGCTTTTGCCGCCTCCTGCCCTTCGAGGTCGGCTTTCGTGAGTACGTCGCGGGGATCGGTCTTGGCCTCGTAGTCGATTGTGCTGGAGAGATACTTGAGGTGGAGGGCGCCGGCGGCGCGCGTGGCGGCTTCGGCGACGATGCGGCGGCGTTCGAGGTCTTCAGGCACGTCCGGCTGCTCTCATTTCCAGTGACTTTGAATCCTGCCGTGAAGAAGGTGCGTTGCCTGACGCTTATCCAGGTGCAAACGTGAGCCTGGCTTCGAAATCGTCCATTGCGGCGTGATCATAGCAGCAGACGCTGCGGTTCAGCCGGAGGCGGGGTTAAAGTAGTCTGGGAGGTACGGCTCATGGCTACGAGTTACGACCACATCACTGAGGAGCAGGCGCAACTGATCCGCGAGTCGCGGGTCTTCTTCGTGGCAAGCGTGGCGCCGGAACTCAGTCTCGGCCCAGCCGGACAGGGGCCGGTTAATCTATCGCCAAAGGGCGGTACACCACTTCACATCATCGACGCCAACCGCGTCGCGTATCTCGACTACATGGGCAGCGGCAACGAGACGGGGCGCCACGCCGGCGGGCCGATGACGCTGATGGTCATGTCGATGTCGGGCGATGACGCGGCGGTTGTGCGACTTTTCGGCACAGCCACGATCACGGACGTGGAAGCATCGCCGTTGCGTGACCTCATGCTGAGCACGGCTTCGGACGATATCGCCCTGACGAAGCGCCAGATCATCGACGTCAAGCTTAGAGGCACGCAGACGAGCTGCGGCTACGGCGTACCCGTGTACGAATTCGTGGCGCAGCGCACTGTCGCCGAACGAGGACGCACCTACAAGGAGACCTGATCTTTGCCCCGACCCCTGTCACTGTCTAGCGTTTTGCTTGCCCTCGTGCTACTGGCTGCCTGTAAAGCGAATTCGAACGAAGTTACGCCGACCACGGTTATCGGCGACACAACGCCAACCGTCGTAGCGGAACCAAGGGCGACACCAGAACCGACCGCAACTGCCGGACCCAAAGTGATCGAGTTCGTGGGAGACGACGAATTCAAGGCGTGGGCGGAGCGGGCGCTCGACCTGCTCGAGACGAGGGCGCCGGGAGCCTACCAGGACGTACTGGAATCCATTGACGTGATCGAATCCGTCGCGGCAGGCTCAGGCATGTACGTCGCGGAGAAGCGCTTCGCGGTAGGTGAACAAACCGCTTTCGCCCCAGGATACGAGGAGCCCGCGCAGCTCGTCTGGTTCGCCGGCAGCATCGTCCACGACGCCAATCACAGCGCTCAGTACAGCCGCGGCGACCCTCACACGGGGAAAGAAGCCGAGATCGAATGTCTCACCGTCCAGTTGGCAGCGATGCGACTGCTGACGGATGATGCGTTCTTCCCAACCTACCTGCAGGGACTCATCGACGGCGCCGACGATCCGGTGAATCAGTACTGGAACCAACCGAACCGCCACTGGTAGGCCGTCAAGAGAAGCCGTCTGCGGTCACGAGCCCGTTTTTGCCGATTATTCATACGTGGAGTCTCTACACACCTGGCCCACGGGACGATGGCTGGCGCGCGGCGCGCAGCTGCTGCTGGCGCTCTTCCTGATCTTCTGGGCGATCTGGTTCGTCCGCTTCCTCGGCACTGGCGACGAGGCGGAGGTCCCGAACGTCGATTTCATCGTTTACTGGACCGCGGCGAAGCTCGGCGCCGAGGGCGATTCGACCGCGGCTTATGACCCGGCGACCTTCGAAGCGCGACAAACCGAAGCTGTAGGAGACGAGGCCAACGGCTTCCCGTGGGTTTATCCACCCGTCGCTTTCATCCTCGTCACGCCACTGGCGTTGCTGCCCTACGGCGCCGCTTTCGCGGCCTGGCTACTGGCTACGGGGGCGATATTCGTCACGGCGCTGCGGCGGCTGACTCGCGGCGGTTCGGGGTTCTGGCTGGCGCTCGCCTTCCCGGCAACGCTGTTCAACCTGATCATCGGACAGGCGGGGCTTCTGACGGCCGGATTGTTCGCGTGGGCCATGCTGCTGCTGCCGGCCCGACCTGCCCTGGCGGGCCGGCTCCTCGGCCTGATGGCGTTCAAGCCCCACTTCATGCCGCTGATCCTCATCGCGCTGCTGGCCGGACGTGAGACAAAAGCGCTCGTCGCGACGGTTGCCAGCTCCGGAGCACTGGTTGGCGTGTCGCTGATTGCGTTCGGGACCGGACCATGGGAGCAGTTCCTGTCCCAGCTCACGGACTCGACAGCGATGCTTTACGGCGACGTGTTCCCTGTGACCAAGATGCAATCCGTGACCGCGATTTTGCTGGCTTCGGGGGTCAGCGACTTTGTGTCGCAGGTGGTCCAGGGCGTGACTGCTGCCGCTGCAGCGGTGTTCGTCTTCTGACTATGGCGTCGGAATGTGCCGCTGGAGTACAAAGCGGCGGGGCTGGGGCTGGCCAGTCTCCTTGCAACACCTTATGTCTACCACTATGACCTGACGGTTATGGGCGTGGCCTTGCTTCTCTTCGCTAACGGCGCGAGCCGGGCGGGGTGGCAGCCATGGGAGCGGCCACTACTCGCCGTCGCCTGGGTGACGCCGATCGCCAGCTTTGTGCTCGGCCTTGCGGTCTCATTTACGGTTGGGGCGCCGATACTGCTGGCGCTGGTAGCGATGTTGCTACACCGGGTCCTACATGAACCCAGGGCAGCAGACCAGCCGGCGTCGCTTGAACCTGCGCGGCCTGATTGCGGCTCGAACCTTTGTGAATCCTGAAGTCGATTCGTATGAACTTGGGAGTCAGCGGGTTAAGGCTAGGCCGGGCCCGGCTTCTGATTGCCCCAGCCGTCCCAGAAGGTGACTTCTGCCACCGGCTTGCGCGTGGTGGGACCGAAGTTCTCGCCGTCGGGATAGCCTAGCGGGATCACGGCCACGGGACGCGCATCGTCCGGCAGGCCGTATTCCTTGCGAATCAAGTCCTCGAGGGCGATGTTGAACGTCGTTAGCACCGTACCGAGTCCCTGGGCCCGGGCAGCCAGCATCATGTTCTGCACCGCGCCGTAAATCGACGAGCCGGCCCAGATGCTATCCGAGTCGCTGGAAGGCGACGTTGGGTGGACGAGGCAGGGGATGACGATGACCGGCGCCGACGCGACGTCCGACCGAAAGGTCACCGAGGCGCGCCGCATTCGGCGCTGCGAAGGCGTCGGGAGCTACCCGGCCGCTTCCAGCGCCTTGTCGAGGTCACCGAGACCTTCGCGGACGGCATCGGCCAGCACCTGCTTCTTGGCCGGATCGCTCACTATCAGGAAGGCCCAGGGCTGCGTATTACCGCCGCTGGGAGCGCGGATTGCCGCGTCGATCATCGTCCAGATCACTTCGTCCGGAATCGAATCTGGCTTGAATTTACGGATCGACCGCTGAGTGTGAATGACCTCGAAGAAGTCCAAGCGCTACTCGTCCTTCAGGAGTTCGTCCAGCACCACAGGCGGTGAGATCGGCAGCGAATCGAATCGTACGCCGATGGCGTTGTAGATCGCCGTCTGGACCGCGGCAAGCGGCGGCACGATCGGCACCTCACCGACGCCGCGTACACCGTAGGGGTGACCCGGGTTCGGCACTTCGATGAGCTGGACGTCGATCATGGGCAGGTCGAGCGCCGTCGGCATGCGGTAGTCGAGGAAGGTCGAATTGACCATCCGCGAGTCATTGTTGACGAAGTATTCCTCCGTCAACGCCATGCCGATTCCCTGCGCCGCCCCTCCCTGGATCTGGCCTTCGACATAGGCCGGGTGAATCGCCGTGCCGACGTCCTGAATCGCCGTGTAGCGCAGAACCTCCACCTTGCCGGTTTTCGGGTCGACTTCCACGTCGGCGATATGGGCCGCGAAGGCGGGGCCCTGGGTCGGTATGTTGATGTTGGCGCCGACGTCGATCGTCCCACCGGTGCGCGGTAGCTGACGAGCGAGCTCAGCGAAGCTCAGGCTGCGCGGCTTGCCATCCGAGTCGTTAGGGCCACGAAGGACACCCTCATCGCTGTACTCAACCTGGCCGGCTTCGCACTCCCAGATCTTGGCAGCACGCTCGACCATCTTCTGACGGATCTGCATCGCCAGGTTATGCGCCGCCCAGCCACCAGCGTAGGTGATGCGGCTGCCGCCCGTATTGCCGGTGAAGCCGACCGAGTCGGTCCCGACTACCTTGGGGTGAACGTCCGCAGCCGTGATGCCGAGCGCCTCGGCCAGCTGCATTGCGATTGAAGCGCGGGTGCCGCCGATGTCGACCGAGCCGAGGACGAGGCTGACGCTACCGTCGGCGTTGACGCTGGCGCTGGAGCTGGTTTCGCCGGCGCCGTTGCCCCAGAATCCCATCGAGACGCCGCGACCGCGGTTCTCGCCGGTCAGCTCAGAGCGGTAGTGCGGGTGGTCGACCACGGCCTGCATCACCTCGCGGTTACCGATCTCTGATCGGAAGACCTGGCCGTTGGCGCGGGTGCTGCCCTGCACAGATGCGTTCTTGAGCCGCAGATCCATTGGATCCAGGCCCAGGCGTTCTGCCAGTTCATTGATCACGGATTCGCTGGCGAACATAGCGGCCGGTGTGCCGGGCGCCCTGTAAGCCGCCGTCTTGGACAGGTTTACGACGACGTCGTACCCGTCTATCCGCTGATTGGCGCAGTCATAAGAGGCAAAGATGCCGTTCATGCCACCACCGATCGGCGAGCCAGGGTAGGCGCCGGCTTCGTAGGCCAGCTCGGCCTGCATAGCGGTGAAGGTCCCGTCCTGCTTGGCGCCGAGCTTGACCTTGCTCCAGCTGCCCGAGGTGGGGCCGGATGCCTCGAAGACCTCCTCGCGCGTCATCGTCATCTTGACAGCCTTGCCGGTCTTCTTGGAAAGAAGGGCTGCAAGGGGCTCCAGATAGATGGCCAGCTTGCCGCCGAAGCCACCGCCGATCTCAACCGCATTCACGGTGATCTGTGAGACGGGAAGCTTGAGGACCTCCGACAGCGCGTTACGTATGCCGAACAGGCCCTGAGTGCTGGCCCAGATCGAGAGATTGCCGTCCTCACTCCAGTAGGCGGTGCCGTTGTGGGGTTCGATGTAGCCCTGATGGTAGCGGTTTGTCTGAAACTCGCGCTCGACGATGACATCGGCCTCAGCGAAGCCCTTTTCGACATCACCCATGGCGAACTGGCGATGCGCCGAGATATTCGATGGCCTGTCGGGCGCTGGTTCGGCCAGCGGCGCCAGTTCGCGCGTGCGCAGGTTCTGATGCAGCACCGGCGCAACGTCGAGCATCGATTCACGCACGTTTGTTACCGCAGGCAGCACTTCGTATTCGACCTCGATAAGGTCGAGGGCATCCTCGGCGATGTGCGAGTCGGTCGCGGCGACAGCGGCGATCGCGTGACCGCGGAACAATGCCTTCTCGCCGGCCATGATGCGGTCCACAACCCACGGCAGCGGCGTATAGCCGGCTTCGTCCGTCTCGACGATCTCGGAGGGGACCTGAGGGAAGTCGGCTCGCGTGATGACGGCCCTTACGCCGGGCAATGCGAGCGCCTTTGAGACGTCGATCTTCTTGATTACGGCGTGGGCGTGCGGGCTACGCTTCACCTTGCCCCACAGCATGCCGGTCAAATGAACGTCGGCGCCGTATTGGGCACGTCCAGTCACCTTGTCTGTTCCATCGTGGCGGATCGGGCGAGTGCCGACGACCTTGTAGTTTTTCGCTGCAACCATAAGGGGAGAACTCCTAGCCTGATGTCCTGATTCTGAATCGATTCTACACGGACTTGCGGTTAGAGTGCGCCTCCCGGACCGATCTCACGTGGACGCGCCAGTGAGGAGGTACTAACCTCTCAGCAGCAAGTCAGGAGGGGCGGCATATGCACGGCATTGTCTTTCTCGGCGAACGCGAACTGGAGCTGCGCGAGTTTCCCGACCCGCAACCCGGTCCACGAGAGGTCGTTGTCGAAATCAAGGCTTCAGGCATGTGTGGCAGCGACCTACCGCCCTATCGCGCCGGTCGCGACGCCCTGCGCAACATCATTCGCGGCCACGAGCCATGCGGTGTCGTCGCCGCGCGCGGCTCGGGAGTCAGCGAGGACGAGGCGCCGATCGGCCAGCGGGTGATGATCCACCACTACAGCGGCTGCGGTCAGTGCAAATACTGTCGCGTCGGCTACGCGCAGCTCTGCGTCAAAGGCGGCCACTTCGTCTACGGGTCGAACGCCAACGGTGGGCACGGCGACTACATCCTGGTGAAGCCCCACATGCTGGTCCCCCTGCCCGACGAGCTTGGCTTCGAGGAAGGAGCCTCCATATCGTGCGGCACTGGTACGGCCTTCGACGCGCTGCGACGGCTCGACGTCTCCGGTCGCGATACGCTCGCGGTATTCGGTCAGGGACCCGTCGGGCTCAGCGCCACGCTGCTGGCGAAGTCGATGGGGGCCCGCGTCATCGCCGTTGACTTCTCACCGGAGCGTCTCGAGCTGGCCAAGGCGTTCGGGGCCGACGAAACGCTGGACCCGAAAGACTCCGATCCTGTTACTGCGATACGTGAGCTGACCCACGGTGAAGGCGCCACCACGACGCTCGATTGCACCGGCCAGCCGGACGCCCGGGTCAACGCCGTGAAGAGCGCCGCGGTCTGGGGACGGGTCTGCTTCGTCGGCGAAGGCAACACCGCGACTTTCGAGGTCAGTCCCGACATCATCCACAAGCAGCTGACGATCTACGGCTCCTGGACCTTCAGCAGCGTCGGGCAGGCCGAGTGCGCCCGCTTCATCGTCGATCGCGGGATCGATTTATCGCGTCTCCTGACGCACAAGTTCAGCCTGGACGAGGCCTCCAAGGCGTATCGCCTCTTCGACACCCAGACGACGGGCAAGGGCGTTTTCGTCCGCTAGGACCCGTGATTACACGAGCGGTGGTGCCAATCCACACGCTGAGGCAAGATGCGTAAACATGGTCGCTGCGCAGGAGACGACCTGGAGTAAAGCATGAACAAGAAGCAGATTTGCACACCCTCAGAGGCCGTCGCGGACTTTTTTAGCGGCGCCATGGTTTGCATGGGCGGCTTTGGCCCGGTCCGAAACCGGCCGATCACGCTGTGCACGGCGCTCGCCAATCGGCCGGAGGTCAAGGACCTGACGATCGTCTCCAACGGCTTCCCATATCAGCCGTTGGCAGAGAACAAGCAGGTCAAGAAGTTCATTGGTGCGTTTGGCGGCTCCGTCTATCGGCGCGCCGCGGCCAGCGAAGAGCAGATCCGCAGCGGCGAGCTCGTTTTCGAACCGGCGCCCCAGGGCATTTTTACGGAGCGGCTGCGGGCCGGCGCCGGCGGCATCCCGGCCTTCTTCTCCCCGGTCGGCGTCGACACCGTGATCGCCGAGGGCAAGGAGCGACGCAACATAGACGGCCGAGAATACATTCTCGAGACGGCTTTGCGGCCTGATTTCGGGTTTGTGCGGGCCGAGAAAGCCGACGTGGCGGGCAACCTCACCGGCATCGGCTCCACGCTCAACTTCCATCCGTCGATGGCAGCCGCCAGCAAGGTCACCATCGCCGAAGTCGACGAAATCGTCCCGATCGGCAGCTTTGAGCCGGAGGACGTAAAGATCCCCGGCATCTACGTTGACCGCATTGTCCTGGGCGATCAGGAGCTGTCGAAGGAAGAAGAGGCGGCGGAAATCGTTCGACGGCAGCGTCGCAGCGTGCCGCAAGAGGGACGGGTGGGGCTAACGCAGGACTTGATGGCGATGCGCGTGGCCCAGATGCTGCAGCCTGGCCAATACGTCAACCTCGGCATGGGCATACCGACGAAGGTGGCGAACTTCATCAGCCCGGAGTCCGGGATTATCATGCACGCCGAAAACGGCCTTCTTGGCTACGGCCCGGAGCCGACGGAAGACGAATACCGCTGGTATTACTACAACGCTCAGGGCCAGCCCGTAACGATGCTGCCCGGTTCGGCGATTTTCGACAGCTTCGCAGCCTTCACCATGGCACGCGGCGGCCACCTGGACGTCGTCGTCCTCGGCGGGCTGCAGGTGTCGGAAAAGGGCGACCTGGCGAACTGGTGGGCACCGTACATGGCCGCCGGCGGCATGGGCGGCGCGATGGACCTGTGCACCGACGTGCCGGAGCTCATCGTCGTCATGGACCACGTTACGCGTGAGGGCGAGCTCAAGATCCTGGACAACTGCGAATATCCGCTGACGGCGGCGCACTGCGTCACGAAGATCGTGACAGACCTCGCGGTCATCGAGGTAAGGCCAGAGGGCCTCACGTTGCGTGAGCTGGCGCCGGGCATCAGTCCCGAGTACGTGCAGGAACGGACCCAGCCGAGGCTGACCATCGCCTCCGATTGCAAAGAGATGGTGCTCTAGGCGCCGCAAGGCTCTAGCGGGAGCGAACATGAGAAAAGACCTATCGAGGACTACAGCAATCGTCGGCGCCGCGGAGTCGGACGAAATCGGGCTGACACCAAACAAATCGTCGCTCATGCTCCACGCCGAAGCCGGGTTTAACGCGCTGGCCGACGCCGGGCTGAGCGCCAAGGACGTGGACGGTCTGTTCACCGCCGGGTTCAGCACGCTGGCAACGGCGGAGTACATGGGGATCAACCCGCGCTATACGGACAGTACCTCGGTTGGCGGTTCTTCTTTCGTCATCCACATCGCACACGCTATCGCGGCGATCAACGCCGGCTTCTGCGAGGTCGCGCTCGTCACGCACGGGCAGACGGGACGCAGTGCCCGCGGCCGGATGCCGGCCGACGTCAATCTTCCCGGCCCACAGTTCGAGACGCCGTACGGCATCGTCGGTGCGCCGATTAACTACGCAATCGCCTGCAGCCGCTATATGCACGACTACGGCGAGGACCGCACGCGCCAGGCGATGGCAGAAATCGCCGTGTCGACACGCAAGTGGGCCGGCATGAACCCCAAGGCGATGATGCGGGACCCAATGTCGTTTGACGATTACCACGACTCTCGTTGGGTCGCCTGGCCGTTCCATCTCCTCGACTGCTGCCTGGTCACGGATGCCGGTGCGGCTTACGTGATTACAACGGCAGAGCGAGCTCGCGACCTGCCGAAGAAGCCTGTCTGGGTGTTGGGGGCCGCCGAGTACCACGACCACTCGCTGATGAGCCAGATGCCCGACCTGACGGTCCATCCGGCGAAGGACGCTGGCAACCGCACCTTCGAGATGGCAGGCGTCAGTCGCGAGAACGTCGACCTCAACATGATCTACGACTCGTTCACGTACACGGTGCTGATGTCGCTCGAGAGCCTGGGCTACTGCGGCCCGGGTGAGGGTCCCGACCTGTTCAAGGACCAGCGCACCGCGCCCGGCGGCGACTTCCCGGTCAACACCAGCGGCGGCGGTCTGTCCTACACGCACCCCGGCATGTACGGCATTTTCCTCGTCATTGAGGCGATTCGGCAGCTGCGCGGTGAGTGCGGCGAACGCAACGTTAACCCGAAGATCGCGCTGTGCAACGGCTCCGGCGGCTCACTGTCGTCGGCCGGCACCGCGATCCTGGCGATCGACTAGAAAGGCACCGAGACCATGACCCAGGAAACACCGCCGATCCCGGCGCCGACACCGCAGCCAGAATGGGACTTTTACTGGGAGAAGACGAAGCAGCGTGAGCTGTGGCTGATGCGCTGCAACGACTGCAGCCAGGCTTACTTCTATCCGCGACCGATCTGCCCCAGCTGCTTCTCGCGCAATACGGAGTGGTTCCAGTCCTCCGGCAAGGGGACGCTCTACGCCTTCGCCATCGTCCACCGGGCGCCGATGCCGGCTTTCCGCGACAAAGCGCCGTACATCGCCGCCTACATCGAGCTCGAAGACGGCGTCCGCCTGCCAACAAACCTGATCGACATCGAACCGGACCCCGAGCACGTCAAGATCGGCATGACGTGCGAAGTGGTCTACGAAGACATCAGCGACGCGATCACGCTGCCGAAGTTCAAACCGGCGTAACTCCGAGGCCGACAAAGAAGCCTGAAAGCCAGTGCCACCTGACGTCGGCCAAGCATTGGTTCGACCCATGATCCCGTGACGGCCATATTCAGGCTCTGACCCATCAGCCATCTCAAAGAAGGAACAAGATGAGACGAACCCTGCCCATTCTTTGCTTTTGCAGTGCTCGCATTTGTGGCCGCTTGTGGCGGCGATGATGATGGCGATACGGGCAACGGGCCACGATGGCCTCAACCTCCACTTGGACATCACCGGCATCGAGCTGGACATGCCAAGGAGATGTATCTTTGGCCCTACGGAAACGCTAAGGTCACGACCACGTTCATCGGTACGCCCGACTCGATAAACGGCGAGCTCACAGGGCCGGCACTCGACGCGGCCGTGGAGAAGCTCAAGGCGGCGGCCTCCTCCGGCGGCTAAGCCACGTACGACCAAGAGCTGCGAAACCCCTCGAGCAAGCTCGAGGGGTTCTCTTTTCGAGAGACTGTAAGAAAAAGGCGAGTTCTCTGTCTTAGATGCATCAAGGTCAGGAAAGGAGACCCGACATGCAGAGACAGAAGCAATCTCCAGGATGGGCGGTTTACGGCGATCGAGGCGCCTTTACAGGCTGCTGATGGGCGTGGCGGTGCTATTGCTGGTAGCAGCGGGCACCTTCTTGCTGCCGACCGACTCAGCGAGCGGAGGCCAGGAGGCCGGTGTACTCATCGAATTCATCGGCAGCGAGATGGCTGAATCACAGCCCGTTCTCAGATAAGGAAGGCTCCGATAGAAGAAGCCCGGCGAATTGCCGGGCCTCCTTTTCCTAATCGTGCTTTGTTAGCCGAGGGTTGTCCTAGGCATGAACCTTTGCCGCCTGGTTGAGCTGGCTGGCCATCGCCTTGGCTTTCACGTTGCCGATCGCCTCTTCCTTCGTGGCGCCGCGTGCCGTTTCCCGACGATAGCAGTAAGCCTCGGGGTGCATCGGCTCGGTCGGTTCGATGCCTTCCGCCATGTTCCGGGCGACTTTGAGCAGGCGCTGACGGACGCCGATGATCATGTAGTCGTAGCTCGTCAGGTGCTCGAGGTGCCGCTTGGCTATTGGGCCCCACTGGTCTTCCATCATTGCGATGTCTTGCAACGGGAAGGTCTTGATGCCGGTGTAGCTCTCCGAGCGCTGCCTATCCCGGTCTATGTTGTAGCTGTTGTGGACGTTGTCTTCCGGAGTGAAGGTACCCGGGATCAGAATCGGGTAGTACCAGCCAGACGTCTTGTATTGCGCCATCTCCTCGGCGGGCATTGGCTCGTAGCTCCAGCGGAGCCGGAAGAACATGAGGCTCTCGTTGTCGATCGGCACGCGCATATTGCTGTAGTAGGTGTTTGCGCCACCGATGCCGGCGGTGCAGAAGATCGGCAACATCAGGGTGACCTGCAGGCTAGCCAGCCAGTCGCCGGGAGCTTCCTCGACCGCGCCGACGGAGATGATTCCGGAGTCGGTTTCCTCTAGCTCCGCGACAGGCTTGTTCAAAACGCGCCGGTTGCCAACGGCTCGGGGATACGCGTCAGTCTCTGCGTCGCGGCCCACCGTGCCTCGGTTGTTGATGTTCTGGCTTTGCCAGTTCGGGTTGAGCGGGTTGGGGACCGAAGCGTCGTCGATCAAGCTATGGAGGAATCGAGCGTGGCTGGGGTCGTAGTCGCCCTCCATCGCCTGCAGGTAGTTGCACTCGAGGCGGAACTTGGCGACGTAGCGGTTTGTTGCAGGCAGATCGAGCCATTCGAATGCGGGGAAGGGCGGCTGCCTGTCCTTCGGGCCCATGTAGGCCCAGATCAGGTCACCGGCCTCGACCGCCGGGTAACGGACGATCTCGATCTTCTCTTTGTAGGTCTCGCCCTCGGGAGCGCTGGGCAGGTCTACGCAGACGCCGTTAACGTCGAACTTCCAGCCGTGGTAAACGCAGCGCAAGCCGCTCTCTTCGTTGCGAGCGTAGAACAGTGGCGCTCCACGGTGAGGGCAGTAGGCGTCGACAATGCCGACCCGGCCTTCCGTGTCCCGGAAAGCGATCAGGTCCTCGTTGAGGATCTTGAACCTTACGGGTACGCCATCTGCAACCGGCAGCTCGCTGGCGAGCATGACGGGCAGCCAGAAACGTCGAAACACTTCTCCCATTGGTGAACCCGGCTCGATGTTCGTTACCAGTGCGTTGTCTTCGTTGTTAAGCAAGCTGACCTCCTGTGAATTCTGTTTGCAATCTTAAGCATTGGAGTCAATACCGCAAGGGCCGTTTCGATGACCACAATTACGGGCAGCTATTCATCTTTAGTACTCGTCGAACATGCGCTGAATTTCGTCCGGTTCCTGGGTCATCTGAAGCGCCAGCGACAGCAGCAATGCAGCTTTCTGAGGCGATAGATTATCGGCCGCCACCATTTGCGGTCGCTGCCAGTTGTCGTCGCGGATCACGCGCCCTTCACCGACTCGCGCGCTGCGGGCGACGATTACGCCAGCGGCGGCGATCTCTGTGAGCTCAGCATCGAGATTTCCCAGCGAGCCTGCGCCTGTCCCTGCAACGACCAGGCCTCTGACACCCGCCTGCACCGCAGCTGTCGCGAGTCCGGGCTGAGTCGTCACGCCGACGTAGACGATTTCAACCCGCGGCAACGAGGTGTCAGCCTGGAGCGTGAACTCGCTCTGGGTGGTGTGCCGCCGTGCCGGCAGATGGTAGTAGATGATGGCATCGCCGTCGGCATAGCCAAGCAAGCCGAGGTCCCGGCCGCGGAAGGTCTGGAGACGGTAGGTGTTGGTCTTCGTCACGTCTCGAGCGCTTGTGATCTCGCTGTTCGTGACGACGACGACGCCCTTGCCGAGACTCTCCTCGCTGCCGGCGACTCGGATCGCATCGTAGAGGTTGAGCTGGGCATCGCTGCTCATGCCCGTGAAGGGGCGCTGAGCGCCGGTCACCACGATCGGTTTCGAGCTGTGAACCGTGAGGTGGAGGAAGTAGGCGGTTTCTTCGATGCTGTTCGTGCCCTGGACGAAGACGACGCCGTCGGTCTTCGGCTGCGATAGCGCGTCCTGCACCGCAACCGAGAGCCGAGAGAGATCGTCGATGCCGGCGATTGGGTGCCGGTTCCCTGCGTCCACCGTGACCGCGGCTACGCCAGCAATCTCAGGGATCGCGGCGAGCATCTCTTCACCCGACATCTGCTCGTTGCCGCTATGGCGATAGCGGACCATGTCGAGACGGTCGTTGCCGCGACTGGGCAGAGTGCCGGGACCGATCATAAGACGGATGCGGGGCAATGTGCTCTGGGCCAAGGGGATTCCTCCTTCAGGGCTGGTCGAGTGATGAGCGTGGTGACGGGGAAATAGAAATGACTAAAGGCCCCTCAGGTTTGAGGGGCCTCTAGATTCAGTTTTGGTGGCGGGAGAGGGATTCGAACCCCCGACCTTCGGGTTATGAGCCCGACGAGCTACCGCTGCTCCATCCCGCGACGGATGGTACTGAATAAAGGGTACTGCTGATACTTCAATATCGCTTCCGGCTTTCAGGACGAAAGAGGAAGGATTATGCGCAAAGTTTAATGTAGGTCAAGCCCTCGGTCATTAGTACGGCTTAGCTGAAAACATTGCTGCTCTTACACATGCCGCCTATCAAACGGGTGGTCTACCCGTGACCTTACTCCTTACGGATGGGAGAACTCATCTTTAGGTGGGCTTCGCACTTAGATGCTTTCAGCGCTTATCCCTTCCGGACTTGGCTACCCGGCGGTGCTCTTGGCAGAACAACCGGTACACCAGCGGTCCGTCCATCCCGGTCCTCTCGTACTAGGGACAGCTCCTATCAATTCTCCTACGCCCACACCGGATAGAGGCCGAACTGTCTCACGACGTTCTGAACCCAGCTCGCGTGCCGCTTTAACCGGCGAACAGCCGGACCCTTGGGACCTGCTCCAGCCCCAGGATGCGACGAGCCGACATCGAGGTGCCAAACCTTGCCGTCGCTGTGAACGCTTGGGCAAGATAAGCCTGTTATCCCCGGGGTAACTTATATCCGTTAAGCCACGGCCCTTCCACTCGGGACCGTAGGATCACTTTGCTCGACTTTCGTCCCTGCTCGGCTTGTAGGCCTCGCAGTCAAGCTCCCTTATGCCAATGCACTCGACGGGTGATTTCCATCCACCCTGAGGGAACCTTTAGGCGCCTCCGTTACCTTTTAGGAGGCGGCCGCCCCAGTCAAACTGCCCACCAGCCACTGTCCCTCTGCTTGATCAGAGGTTAGAAAGTAAACCAAAGAAGAGTGGTATTTCACCGTTGGCTCCCCTGAGCCCAAAAGCCCAGGTTCTCAGCCTCCCACCTATGCTACGCATCTCTGGCCCACTATCAGTGGCAAGTTGCAGTAAAGCTCCACGGGGTCTATTTGTCCTGGTGCGGGTAACCCGCATCTTCACGGGTACTTCAATTTCGCCGAGTCCCTTGTTGAGACAGCGCCCAGATCGTTACGCCATTCGTGCGGGTCGGAACTTACCCGACAAGGAATTTCGCTACCTTAGGACCGTTATAGTTACGGCCGCCGTTCACTGGGGCTTCGGTTCAAGCCGTGAAGCTCTCCCCTTAACCTTCCAGCACTGGGCAGGCGTCAGCCCCTATACATCACCTTACGGTTTGGCAGAGACCTATGTTTTTGGTAAACAGTCGCCTGGGCCGGCTCCCTGCGGCCCCCGACCGCTCCACGTGCAAGACGCTTCACCGTCAGGGGCGCTCTTTATTCCGAAGTTACAGAGCTATTTTGCCGAGTTCCTTAACAAGGGTTATCTCGATCACCTAAGGGTACTTACCCCCGCCCACCAGAGTCGGTTTGCGGTACGGGCACCAACAGTGCTAGCAACGAGGCTTTTCTAGCCAGTGTGGGCTCAACCTACTCGCTTTGACTGACGTCTCCACTCGCTCCGACTCCTCCGCTTAACCTGGCTACGGATTTTCCTGTAACCAGACGCCTACGAGTCAGGGACGCGCCATGTCCAATAGGCGCGCTAGACCTACCCTCCTGGGTCACCCCTTTACCTTAAAACGCCCTGTTAGTGGTGCTGGAATACTAACCAGCTGTCCATCGCCTACGACTTTCGTCCTCGGCTTAGGCCCGACTAACCCTACGCGGATTAACCTTCCGTAGGAAACCTTGGGCATACGGTGGACCAATTTCTCGTTGGTCTTACGCTACTCATACCGGCATTCGCACTTCCGAACGCTCCAGCGAGGTTCACACCTCCACCTTCACTGCAGATCGGAACGCTCCCCTACCCCTGTCGATTGCTCGACAAGCCATGGCTTCGGTAACAGGCTTGAGCCCCGCTAAATTGTCGGCGCAGAGCCACTCGACCAGTGAGCTATTACGCACTCTTTAAATGGTGGCTGCTTCTAAGCCAACATCCTGGTTGTTTTAGCAACTCAACATCCTTTGACACTTAGCCTGTATTTGGGGACCTTAGCCGATGGTCTGGGTTGTTTCCCTTTCGACTACGAAGGTTAGCCCCCGCAGTCTCACTCCCGGATTTGCAGCCTTGGCATTCGCGGTTTGGTTGGGTTTGGTAAGCGGTAAGCCCCCTAGCCCATCCAGAGCCCTACCTCCAAGGTCCATCATCCGAGGCTGCCCCTAAAGGCATTTCGGGGAGAACCAGCTATCTCCAGGTTCGATTGGAATTTCTCCTCTACCCACAGCTCATCCGATAGTCTCGAAAAACTAACCGGTTCGTACCTCCACCCCGCGATTAACGGGGCTTCACACTGGCCATGGGTAGCTCACCTGGTTTCGGGTCTACTCAGTGCAACTTATTCGCCCTATTCAGACTCGCTTTCGCTCCGGCTCCGCAAGTCCCCTTGCTTAGCCTTGCTACACAAAGTAAGTCGCCGGCTCATTCTTCAATAGGCACGCCGTCACCCCGAACGAATCGAGGCTTCGACTGCTTGTAGGCACGCGGTTTCAGATCTATTTCACTCCCCTCCCGGGGTGCTTTTCACCTTTCCCTCACGGTACTAGTTCACTATCGGTCATCATGGGTATTTAGCCTTGGGAAGTGGTCTCCCCAGCTTCCCACGGGATTTCTCGTGTCCCGCGGTACTCAAGGTATTCAGCAGAAGACGTCTACTTTTTCGGCTACGGGTCTCTCACCCTCTACGGCGGTCCGTTCCAGGAACCTTCGCCTAAAGTGACGTTTTGTAACTTCTTCCAGCCCCTGCAGGGCCTGATGCCGAACCTTACAACCCCACCAGTGCATAGGTCTGCAGACCGTTAAGCAAAGATGGTTTGGGCTCTTCCCCGTTCGCTCGCCGCTACTAGGAGAATATTCTCTTTTCCTCGGGGTACTAAGATGTTTCAGTTCCCCCGGTTCCCGCCACTGGACCTATGTGTTCAGTCCAGGGCAATCCGACATGACTCGGATTGGGTTTCCCCATTAGGGAATCTCCGGCTAAGTTTGCTAGACGACAAACCGGAGCTTTTCGCAGCCTTGCCACGCCCTTCTTCGGCCCATGACGCCAAGGCATCCTCCGCGCGCCCTTAGTAGCTTGACCTACATTAATGTCCACGCATAATCGAGATATTGAAGTACCAGCAGTACTCTCTATTCAGTTGTTAAAGGTGCTGTCCTTCTACTGCGGAAGGACTCCGGCGAAGCCGCCGGCCGGATCAGTTCTTCTTTTTGGGAAGGACTCTTCCGACCCCCGTCGTCGTCTTTACTGTTGTGCTGCGCGCAAGACACCAGACGCGAAAATCGGCCCGACAGGCAGGCCGATTGCGAAACGGTCTCACCGCGTCAGGGATTAGCTCTGGTATTGTACTCCGCGCTGCTTCATTCAAGCTCCGTCGTTCATCCTATTACAAGCGCCGCCCCAGGCGCAACATTTCTGGTGGAGCCGAGGAGATTCGAACTCCTGACCTCCGCCTTGCAAAGGCGGCGCTCTCCCAACTAAGCTACGGCCCCTTCGTCTGAATTGCCGTCAGCCGGAACCTCGTCGCCGGACTGCACCAGGTTAGCTGGTGGGCCATGGTGGACTCGAACCACCGGCCTCGGTCTTATCAGGACCGCGCTCTAACCAGCTGAGCTAATGGCCCCGGTTGGCCGGGCGAGATGCCCGAAAGACGCGGTAAAGGCTGCACCTTGACCTCTAAATAGCGGAAGGAAGTTGACCGGTGGGTACCGGTTGTGTCCTTGGAGCGGACACTAGCTCTGACGACTCCCTTCCGAAGAAGGGGTGCCGACCGACCTAGGATGCTTGTAGACGGCCTCACAACCGTTAGGCAGTTAGATGTCTACGCGCTCTCCCTAGAAAGGAGGTGATCCAGCCGCAGCTTCCGCTACGGCTACCTTGTTACGACTTCGCTCCAGTTACCGATCCCACCCTCGGCGCCTGCCTCCTTGCGGTTAGCTCAGCGACTTCAGGTGTTACCGGCTTCCATAGCGTGACGGGCGGTGTGTACAAGGCCCGGGAACGTATTCACCGCCGTGTGCTGACCGGCAGTTACTAGCAACTCCGACTTCATGCAGGCGGGTTTCAGCCTGCAATCTGAACTGAGGACGGCTTTAGGGATTAGCTCCGGATCGCTCCTTGGCAACCTGTTGTACCGCCCATTGTAGCGTGCGAGTGGCCCAAGACGTAAGGGCCGTGCTGACTTGACTTCATCCCCGCCTTCCTCCCCGCTTTACGGGGCAGTCTCGCCAGAGAATATAACTGGCAACAGGGGTTGCGCTCGTTGCGGGACTTAACCCAACACCTCACGGCACGAGCTGACGACAGCCATGCAGCACCTGTGCTAGCTCCCCGAAGGGTCCCTCACCTTTCGGATCAGTACCACTAGCATGTCAAGCCTTGGTAAGGTTCTTCGCGTTGCGACGAATTAAACCGCACGCTCCGCTGCTTGTGCGGGCCCCCGTCAATTCCTTTGAGTTTTAGCCTTGCGGCCGTACTCCCCAGGCGGGACACTTACTGCGTTAGCTTCGGCACGGAAGGGGTCGATACCCCCCACACCTAGTGTCCATCGTTTACGGCGTGGACTACCCGGGTATCTAATCCGGTTCGCTCCCCACGCTTTCGCGTCTCAGCGTCAGGTAAGGCCCAGAAAGCCGCCTTCGCCACTGGTGTTCCTCCCGATATCTACGCATATCACCACTACACCGGGAATTCCACTTTCCTCTACCTACCTCAAGTCCGCCAGTATCCGGGGACCTCTCCCAGTTGAGCCGGGAGCTTTCACCTCGAACTTAACGAACCGCCTGCACGCCCTTTACGCCCAGTAAATCCGGACAACGCTCGCCACCTACGTATTACCGCGGCTGCTGGCACGTAGTTAGCCGTGGCTTATTCGTGAGGTACCGTCATCATCTTCCCCCACAAAAGGGCTTTACGACCCGAAGGCCTTCATCGCCCACGCGGCGTTGCTGGGTCAGGCTTTCGCCCATTCCCAAGATTCCTAGCTGCTGCCTCCCGTAGGAGTCGGGGCCGTATCTCAGTCCCCGTGTGGCTGACCGTCCTCTCAGACCAGCTATCGATCGTTGCCTTGGTAGGCCATTACCCCACCAACTAGCTAATCGAGCGCAAGCCCCTCCAAAAGCGGCCGAAGCCTTTAATGATCCTCCGGAGGAAAGACCATCACATGCGGTATTAGCTCGCCTTTCGGCAAGTTGTTCCCCACTTCTGGGCAGGTTGCCTACGTGTTACTCACCCGTCCGCCACTGACCCGAAGGTCCGTTCGACTTGCATGCCTGATGCACGCCGCCAGCGTTTATCCTGAGCCAGGATCAAACTCTCCGTTAGAACCTGGAAACTCGATAACTCGAGTCCGGATTACCGTAAAAAAACGGGTTTACCCATTTCTTCCTTCCGCTATTCAGTTGTCAAGGTGCTGCCCGGCTCGAAGCCAAGCCTGCCTTTAGGCGCGACGCTCAGAATAACACCGCCAGGATTCTTGAGTCAAACTCCCAGACTCCTTTTGAGACGTCCGGTCGAATCCTGACTATCGATGAACCTCTTGGAAGGAGCGCTGTCGGTATCTTGAGCCGTTTTCCCCTTGCCAGTCAAGCGCGGACTGGCTAGATTCGGCACGGCTTTGGGGCCAGTCTGACCCCTGCCTCATTTGTCTTGTCAGCCAATGCCATAAAAGATAGGGTTACTTCGAAGACTAGAGGAGAAAAAATTTTGCAGGACGTCAAATACAGCAAGGCTTCCAGCGTTGACGAAGCCGTGTCCCTGCTGGCCCAGGGCGGAGACGCCGCGAGGGTATTGGCAGGCGGCACAGACATCATTGTCCAGGCGCGCGAGCGGCGCCGCCCGGTCAGCCTCTTCGTTGACATCAAGGCGATCCCCGAGACGCAGCAGTTGAAGTACGACGCAGATGCCGGGTTAACCATCGGAGCTGCGACACCGTGCTATCTGATCTATAACGATGAGACCGTCAAGCGTCTGTACCCGGCGCTGGTCGAAGCGTCCACTGTTATTGGCGGAATTGCGATTCAAGGCCGCGCCAGTCTCGGCGGTAACCTCTGTAATTCCGGCCCGGCAGCTGACTCCGTCCCGGCCATGATGGTGCTTCAAGGAACGGCGAACATCGCCGGGCCGAACGGCACGCGCAGCGTCGCCATTGAGGAGTTCAGCACAGGCCCGGGAGTCAACGTGCTACAGGCCGGCGAATTCGTCGTCTCACTGCACTTCCCGTCACCGGCGCCGAACAGCGGTGCGGCATGGGAGCGCTTCATCCCAAGAAACGAGATGGACATCGCCGTGACCAATGCGGCGTCTTACGTCCGCTTCGACGGTAACAACGTCAGCGCGGCCCGATTCGCCATCGGCGCCGTGGCGCCTACCGTGCTCATGGTCCCAGACGCCGTCGCGGCAATCGTCGGCAAGCCGCTAACGGATGAAACGATCAAGGCCGCGGGCGAAGCAGCCAAGGCGACCGCGCGGCCGATCACCGACATGCGCGGGACGATCAAACAACGCAAGCATCTTTCAGCGGTTCTGATTGAGCGGACGCTCCGCAGTGCCGCCGAGCGGGCAAGAGGGGGCTAGAGATCCTTGAGCGAACGTATTGTTATAACAACAACCATTAACGGCGAGCAGCAAGAGTTCCTCGCCGATTCGCGCGACAGTCTTCTCGAAGCCCTGCGTGATCGCGTTGGTCTGACCGGCGCCAAGGAAGGCTGCAACAACGGCAACTGCGGCGCCTGCGCCGTAATCATGGATGGCCGCCTAGTCAACTCGTGCTGCGTGCTCGCGGCTGAGGTCGAAGGCGCCGAGCTTCAGACAATCGAAGGCGTCGCCGGCGAAGGTGAACTGCATCCGATCCAGCAGGCGTTCCTTGAGGAGGCGGCGCTGCAGTGCGGTATCTGTACGCCCGGCTTCATTATGTCTTCCAAGGCTCTCCTTGAGACGAACCCGGACCCGACTGAGCACGAAATCCGATTCTGGCTGTCCGGCAACCTCTGCCGATGCACCGGCTACGACAAAATTATCCGCGCCGTTCAGCGTGCGGGAGAAGTGATGCGAGGCTAAGTATGGTCGCTGAGAAGCAGTACAAGGTCATTGGCACGCGGCCGATCCGGCATGACGGCACGGATAAAGTCACCGGCAGAGCCCAGTACGGCGCCGACGTTCACATGACAGGAATGCTCTTCGCGCGCGTCAAGCGCAGCCCGCATGCCCACGCGATCATTAAGAAGATCGACGCCTCGAAGGCGCTGGCATTACCCGGCGTCAGGGCGGTGATCACTAATGCCGACTTCCCGCGACCGCCGGCGGGCGCCGGAACCATTGATGAAGGCCCGCCGCAACCGTGGCGTTTCCAGGTCCAGAACTTCTTGGCGGAAAAGAAGGTGCTCTATCGTGGTCACGCCGTCGCTGCAGTCGCTGCGACGGACGTCCACATCGCCGAAGACGCCCTGGCATTGATCGACGTTGAATACGAAGTGCTTCCACCGGTCGTCGACGTGCGCGAGGCCATGGCCAACGACGCCCCGATTCTGCACGACGACCTGTTTACCAAGGACACGACTCCGCTGGCCGATGCGCCCAGCCAGGCGAGCAACATCGCCGCTCACACGCAGATCAATCGGGGCGACGTGCAGACGGGCTTCGCCGCTGCAGACATCGTCCTGGAGCGTGAATTCACGACGACGATGTACCACCAGGGCTACATCGAGCCGCACAACGGAACAGCGCACTGGGGCCGCGACGGACGACTCACGGTCTGGAACAGCAGCCAGGCGCCGTTCAACATGCGCAACTCGCTATCGAGCGTGCTGCAGATACCGGCGCACAAGGTCACCGTCGTGCCGCTGGAGATTGGCGGCGGCTTCGGCGGCAAGATCGGTATGTATCTGGAGCCGCTCGCAGCACTGCTTTCGAAGAAAACCGGTAAGCCCGTCAAGATGACGATGACCCGCGAGGAAGTATTCGAGTCAACCGGCCCCACGTCCGGAACCTACGTCCGCGTCAAGGTCGGCGCCAAGAACGACGGTACTTTGACGGCCCTTGAGGCCTACATGGCGTATGAAGCGGGAGCGTTTCCTGGGTCTCCCGTTGGCGGCGGCATGAATGGCCTCGCGGCGCCGTACAACATTCCCAACGTCTTGATCGACGGCTACGACGTGGTGCTGAACAAGCCGAAAACAGCCGCTTATCGCGCTCCGGGCACGCCCGCCGGCGAGTTCCCCGGTGACGCTGTGATCAACGAAATCGCCGACATGATCGGCATGGATCAGATCGAGATTCGCCTCAAGAACGCCGCCAAGGAAGGCGACGAACGCCCCTGGGGCGGAACCTGGGGACCGATCGGCGCCGTCGAGTGCCTCGAGGCGATGAAGGATTCGCCGCACTACAAGTCAGAGTTGCAGGGCGACAACAGCGGTCGCAGCATCGGCCTTGGATACTGGGGCAACGCTGGCCTTGAGACCAGCTCCAGCGCCAGCGTCAACGCTGACGGCTCCGTAAACCTCGTACTTGGCTCCGTCGACATCGGCGGATCCAGGCCGGCGCTGGCGATGCAGCTGGCGGAAACGCTGGGTATCACCGCTGAGGACGTATGGCCGCGCGTTGTCGACACGGACAGCGTTGGATTTACCTTCTTCACCGCAGGCAGCCGCACGGCCTTTGCCGGCGGTTGGGCTGCATACGAACTCGGTCTAGAAATCCGAAGGCAGATGGTCTCTCGCGCTGCCCGCATCTGGGAGTGCGAAGAGGACGAAGTTACCTACGAAGACGATGGCGTCCTGCACGGACCCAAGGATGCCGAGGGCAAAGATCGCCAGATGACGTTCAAAGAAATGGCGGGTCAGCTCAACCGCACCGGCGGCATCATCGACGTCTCCGTAAACATCAACAAGTCGTCGGTTGGTCCCGCCTTCGCCGGGCACATCGCTGACGTCGAGGTCGACCGCGACACGGGCAAAGTACAGGTCACGCGCTATACGGCGACCCAGGACGTGGGCACCGCGATTCACCCAAGCTACGTTGAGGGCCAGATCCAGGGCGGGGTCGCCCAGGGCATTGGTATGGCGCTAACGGAGGAGTATCACTTCGACCCCGAAGGCCGCATGCAGAATTCGACCTACCTCGACTACCGAATGCCTACGGCGCTCGACCTCCCGATGATCGAAACCATCCTGATTGAGGTCCCGAATCCGGGCCATCCGTACGGGGTTCGAGGCGTCGGCGAAGTGTGCATCGTGCCACCGTTGGCGGCGATCCAGGGCGCGATTGCCGAGGCGATCGGAATTCGCTTCACGGACCTACCGATTCAGCCACAGGATGTCATCGACGCACTGTACGACGATTAATAGCCCCGTAGAGGACGCGAAATGAGGTCCCGGAAGCCAGCTATGGCCTGCTTCCAGGACGCCAACGTCCTGAAGGTGCGATGATCACGGTCTTCATCCCAACCGCTTTCCGCAAGTTCAGCGGCGAGCGCGAGCAGGTAGAAGTCGCGGGCGGTTCGAGCCTACGACAGGTCATCGAGCGCCTGGAAGCGGAGTGTCCTGGGCTCAAGGAGCAGTTGGTGCTAAACGGCGGCATCCACCCGGGGTTGGCTATCTTCATCAACGACGAGCAGATATCGCAAGGACTCATCGAGCCGGTTCCAGAGGACGCTACGGTTCGCATCCTGCCAGCCATGGGCGGAGGCAGCGCTCCGGCTGTCGCAGGAGCGCTGTAGCCATGCCCGCGCCTCGCTGTCTCTGGTGTACCGACCCGCCGCTGGACGAGATCGCAGTCCTGCGCTGGCGCGGCGCTAATCCGGAAATTGCCGAGGACAAGGAGCGCATGACCGTCGCGCTTTGCCGCAAGCACCTGGAGCGTCTGCGCAAGGCCGGCCAGCGCGGCCGTGAGAACAAAGGGTGGATGTACAAAGAGGGTTGGTGGTAGGGGTCACCTAACAGGCAGTATCGTGAGCCAACAGATCTCACCTCGCTCTGCCGATTGTCTGTAATGTGAGGCCATTGAGGCCGTTTTGATCATTGCTACATGGACGTGGCAACAGAGTTCCAAGGACGGGACGTTGGATAGCCGGGCAAGCCAGGATCCGACACCCGAACATGGTTGCCAACGGGTGACGGGGAGCTTAATGGCAAAACCTACCGGCCTGCTTCCTTCTTCGGAAGGTTGCAGGTTCTTTTGTGACTCGGATTGAGGTCGCAGAAAGGAGGTCAGGTTGCCAGCAGAGACGCGAGCTATCCTTGCGCGAGCCATTCTTCCGGTCGCGGGCTACTGGAGCCTCCTCCTGGCGCTCTCAATCCAGGCACAGGCACCCTCCGGCGTCGCCGAGTTCGTCTTGCCGCTCATCGTCTTGCTCGGCCTGCCTCTCGTCATCCTGGCCTCGATCATTCTGTTTCGCGACGCCCACGCCAGCGGCAGCATGCTCGCGATGCACGATGAGCTGACGGGAATCGGCAATCGGCGAGCCTTCATGACTCACTCGCAGTTTTTGATCAAGAAGGCGAAAAGCCGGGACTCTCGGACTCATTCTGTTAGACGTCGACGGCCTCAAGGCGCTCAACGATACCTGCGGCCACCAGGCCGGAGACGAACTTCTGGAGAAGGTCGCCAAGCACATCTCGCCACAGGGCAAGCTCTTCCGCATCGGTGGCGACGAATTCGCGATATTGGTCGATAGAACGGCCGGACAGCATATGACTGCTTTGATGCAGTCGCTGGAGCCTTTCACGGCGAAGTTCGCATCCTGCGCTCACTCCCACGAGGTGCGAGTCTCCTCCGGTTCGACCTCGAATCGCGAAAACGAAAAGTTCCAGGACTTGTTTCGTCGCGCCGACGACAGCCTGATTCAGCGCAAGCGCCAGCTCTACAGCAACGGCTACCTCAGCAGCCGGCGCGTTTCGCAGGAGTCGGACGACCGAAGGCCTTACGGCGCTGACGTCGACGACGAAGAGCCCTCACCCAATCTGAGACTCATGAGCTAGCAGGCCGAGCCGCCAATCTAGCGAATCTGATGAGACACACAGATTCAGCCCTCACCCCTGGAATTGACATGGGGTCCAAAAACGCGGTCGGTGATGCGCCGGTTTTCGCTATAATTTGAGCCATGACAAATGCGCAAATTGAGTTCAGTTTCGAAGAGGCAGTCAGGACGCTGGGCGTCACCCCTAACAAGCTCCGCCAGCTCATCGACGAAGGCAAGATCGTGGCCGAGCATGCGGGCATTCGTACTCGCATCACGCGACAAGCCATCCTCGACTACCTAACGGAAGTCAGCGCTGTCCCGGCGATCGAGCGCAGCAAACGGCGCTAGGCCGGTACTCCGTGGCGGTCTTCCTTCTCTGGTTGATTCTTCTCGTTCTCTGTTGGCCGCTGGCCCTGCTCGCGGTGCTCCTCTATCCAGTCGTCTGGTTAACTTTGTTGCCGTTTCGCATTCTCGGCTTCGCCGTTGACGGAATCCTTGGGTTCGTCAAGGGCATTATTTTGCTGCCCCTGAGAATCTTCCGTGGACGTCCGCCGGGCCGTGCCGCATCGTAGATAGTTGGAGGGAATCATGTGTCGAAGCATCAAAACATTACGTAGCGGCGCTGAAGTCGCGACGGCAGAAGAGGTCGAGGCGGCTGCGCTGCAGTTCGTCCGCAAGATCAGCGGCTTTCGCCGCCCTACAGCGCGCCATGAGCCAGCCTTCGATGCGGCCGTGCGCGATATTACGGCGATCTCGGAACGCCTCCTGACCACAATGTCGGCCACACTGTCGAATGGAACGTCGCGCTAGATTCTCGCGCCGCCGGCTGATCAAGCTCGCCGGCCTATTGCCGCTCGGCGTCCTGGCAGCCGCATGCAGCAGTGACGACGAAGATGAAATCGAGGCCGCTGGCGCCGAGGCTCGCGTAATCACCCCATCGCCGATCCCGGAGCCGACAGCAACCGCCACACCTGAACCGCCCTTCATCATCGACGAAGGCGAGCAGGTGCGCCTGCTCATGGAAGGCTCCCCGCAGGAAACACCGATCCATATTTTCGCCAGCGGTCGAGAGGGGCCGATCATGGCCGTGCTGGGTGGTGTGCACGGCAACGAGCCGGGTGGCTGGCTGGCGGCAGAAGCGGTTCGCGACTCGCTAAGGCCGACTGCGGGAGCGCTGATCGTCGTACCCAGAGCGAATACGCTGGCGGTACAGCAGTTCGTGCGCACGACGGACGATCTCGGCGACCTCAATCGGCTCTACCCGGGTGATCCCGCCGGTCAGCCGATGGCCCAGATGGCCTACGAAATCACCGAAACGTTGCGGGAGTTCCACGCCACCCAAGCGCTGGACCTGCACGAGTCCTGGGCCTTCTACCGAGACCGCACCGACACGGCGACCGGCACGGCCTTCCTGGGCCAAACCGTTTCGAGTTCGACCTCGCAAGGATTGGCGTTGGGCGATCGCATCGTGGCAGAAGTTAACCAACGCATACTCGCGCCGGTTGAAGAGATTACGATGCGTGAGTGGCCACGGCCCGGCTTCGTCTTTCCAACTCCGACGCCGGGAGGGTTGCCCACGCCGACGCCTCGCCCTGGGCAGGACCCGATCACGTCGCGCCGCAGTCGTTCCAGCCTCGGTCTCTCGACCCACATACCCGGTCTAGTGGCACTTCTGGTCGAGATGGGCCAACAGCAGCCCTTAGAACGCCGCGTCGCGATCCACGTCGACATCGTCACCGAGGCGATGCGACAGGTGGGGATGCAAAGCTGAGGCTAGTGCGTGTGGCCTCCCGGGCCGTGGCTGTGCCCGTGGCCGTGGTCAAGCGCGCTCATATCGGGCATCGCAGCGGCGGCATCATCGGCGGCGCCCGGCACGAAGGTCATCGGCATCGTGAAGACGCGCTCCGCTTCGGCTCCGTCCGTCGGGCAGGCCGCCGGGTCCGTAGCGCGGCTGAAGGGCCGCTGTACCTCGAAGTTGAGTCCGCACTTCGGGCAGTGAAAATCATAAGTTGGCATCGAACGCTACCTCCTGGCAGCCGAGGACTTTCCGAACAGTCCTTAGATTAGCAGGTTGAGTCACTAACGGCAGACTCGAATCGCGACGGCTATAATCGACTTGTGATAGCCGAAACGGAAACACAACTCGTTCTAGACGACCTGCGGGACCAGGGATACAAGATCACCTCGCCGCGGTACTCGGTGATCGAGTCCGTTGCGGGCCGGGATGAAAACTTCACAGCCGAAGAGTTGGCCCTCGAGCTCGCGCCGATCGGCCGCGCGACGATCTACCGGACCCTGAAGCTCCTGGTGGACCAGGGGCTCGTCTGCCGTCTCGTCCTCAACGACGGAGCGGTTTGCTATCGTGCGTCCCACCGTTCGCATCATCACCACCTCGTCTGCGTCGGCTGCGGCGCGACGGAGGATGTACACCTGGCCGATGTCGAAAAGGTCATCGACGGCGTACGCGGGGCAACACAGTACGACATCGTCGGCCACCGCATCGAAATGTACGGTCTCTGTCCGATCTGCCAGAAGCGCCAGCAAAGCTAGCAAAGCCTCGATCCATCCGTCCCACCATGGCCAGCTTCGCACCCAGGCTGGTTTAGAATAAGCACGTGGATTACTATCCGGTCTTCGTCGACCTCAAGGGCCGGCCCGTACTCGTCGTTGGGGGCGGACAGGTGGCCGGAGGCAAGGTACAGGGGCTGCTCGCGGCGGGAGCGGACGTCACCCTGGTTGCACCGCAACTCTCGGAAGCACTGAGGAATCTTGCTGCCGCGGGCGACATTCATCACACGCCGCGCGAATATGAAACTGACGACCTAGACGGTCACGCAATGTGCTTCGTCGCAACCGATGACGGGGCGATCAACGCGAGGGTTGCCGCCGATTGCCGCGGCAGGGGCATCTGGGTCAACGCCGCGGACGACCCGACAAACTGCGACTTCATCCTGCCCTCGGTCGTGCGCAGCGGGAAGGTCGTCGTGGCGGCTTCGACCGGTGGCGCCAGCCCGGCGATGGCACGCCGCCTGCGCGAGGACCTCACCGCCTTCCTTGATGAAGACTACGGCCCCTTGACGGACCTGCTCGCCGAGGCGCGTGCCGAGGTGCGGGCCGCGAAGCTTCAGCTTGACCCGGAAGCCTGGCAAGCTGCGATCGACGCCACGTTGCGGACCCTGGTGGCGCAAGGCCGGCTAGATGAGGCGCGGAGACGCCTACACACGGCTCTAGGGCTCGAGACGGCTCCAGTCCCCCGGGAGGGCTGACCGTGCGTCCATTGACCATCGGCACGCGCGGCAGCGCCCTCGCCCTGCGCCAGGTTGAGCTGGTTAGCGAAGCCATACACTCCCAGGACAACGAAGCTCGCGTCATGCAGACCATTGTCCAGACGGAAGGAGACCGCCGCACCGAGGTCTCCCTGGAGGAAATCGGCGGGCAGGGCGTCTTCGTCAAGGACATCGAGTCGCGTTTGCAGCGTGGTGAAATCGACATCGCGGTGCATAGCCTGAAGGACATGCCCGCCGAGCCGCCCGACGGCCTGACGATTGCCGCCGTACTGCCGCGTGCGGACGCTCGGGACGCCCTGGTGGCGCGGGACGGACTCGACCTGGCCTCCCTGCCCGCGGGCGCCCGTATCGGCAGCGACAGTGCACGTCGCGCTCTGCAGATCCTGGCGCTGCGGCCTGAGGTCGAGGTCGTCAGCATCCGCGGCAACGTCGACACGCGCCTGCGTAAGGTCTCTGACGGAGACTACGACGCCGTTGTCCTGGCGGTCGCAGGCCTGGGCCGGCTCGGCTTGCTGGCACGCACGACGCAAGTCTTTTCGCTCCAGGAGCTGTTGCCCGCAGTCGGCCAGGGCATGCTTGCCGTGCAGTGCCGCAAGGACGACTCGGAGCTTGTCGAGTATCTCGCCGCAATCGATGACCCGCCAGCTCACACGGCGGCTACCGCCGAACGCGCCTTCCTGCGCGCCCTAGGCGCCGGCTGTCGCATGCCGGTCGGCGCATACGCGACCGTAGACGGCGATGGCATCCGGCTGGACGGCCTGCTGGGCGATGCGAGCGGCAAACCGCATCACGGCAACGCGAAGGGTAACGCCGCATCGGCGGACCAGCTCGGGGCCGGCCTGGCGTACAGCCTGAGAAAAGCGGCGGGCGCCTGATGCCGGGCTTTGTGTCTTTGGTCGGCGCGGGCCCCGGCGACCCCGGTCTGCTGACGCTGGCGGGGCGAGACCGCCTGGAACGCGCCGGCGTCGTCGTCTATGACCGCCTGATTGACCCTTCGCTACTGGATTACGCTCCGGCAGACGCGGAACGCATCTACGTCGGCAAGGCAGCAGCGCAGAAGTCGATGTCCCAGGATGAGATAAACGCCTTGCTGATAGAGCACGGCAAGGCCGGCAAACGCGTCGTCCGGCTCAAGGGCGGCGACCCCTTTGTCTTCGGGCGCGGCGGTGAAGAGGCGCTGGCGCTCGTCGCAGCGGGCGTGCCCTTCGAAGTGGTACCCGGCATAACATCCGCCGTAGCCGCGCCGGCCTACGCCGGGGTCCCGGTGACACACCGAGGCGTCGCAGCCTCCTTCGCTGTCGTCACCGGCCACGAAGATGACGAAAAGCCGGAAACCATGGTCGACTGGCACTCGCTGGCGACCGCGGTCGATACCATCGTCGTGCTCATGGGTGGCGCCGCGCTGGCCAGCGTCGCGACCTCGCTAATCGAGGGTGGCCGCGACGCGGCTACGCCGTGCGTCAGCATTCAGTGGGGATCAACGACCCGGCAGCGTAGCGTCGCGGCGCCGCTGAGCGAAATCGCCGCGTCGGTGCGCAAATCCGGGATCGGCTCGCCACTGCTGACCGTAATAGGCCGCGTCGCGGAGCTGCGAGACCAGATCCAGTGGTTCGAAGCGCGACCGCTGTTCGGCAAACGCGTTCTAGTAACACGCACTCGGCGCCAGGCCAGCGCCCTTTCAGATTTGCTGCGACGGGAGGGAGCTGTGCCGATCGAACTCCCGGCGCTGCAGATGATCCCCGTGGCGACAGATGAACAAATGGAGGCCGTCGCGACGCAGTTAGTCGCCCGGCGCTTCGATTGGTGCCTCTTCACCAGCACCAGCGCGGTCGACTTCATATTCGACTACCTGCACCGCAGCGGCCGCGATGCCCGTGCTTTCGCCGGCTGCAAGCTCGCAGCGCTCGGCACAGCAACGGCTGCTGCGCTGGCGGCTCACGGCCTGCGAGCCGACCTGGCGGCCAGCGAATTCACCTCGGCTGGACTGCTGGAATCGATGCCTATAGACATCGGCGGGTTGCACATCCTGTTGCCTCGCGCCGAAGGTGGCAGCGAAGAGTTGCCCGGCGGCCTGAAGTCGCGCGGCGCCATCGTCGAGGAGGTCGTCCTGTACGACTCGGCAGTGCCGGAGGCGACGGACGGTGAGGCGCTCCAAACAGTGCTCGATGGCGGCATCGAAGCTGCGACTTTCGCGTCGTCTTCGTCGGTCCGCAATCTCAAGACACTGCTCGGCGACGATTTCATGCGCCTCAAAGAGACAACGATCGCTTGTATCGGCCCCGTCACGGCCAAGACGGCCCGTGAGGCGGGCCTCGAGGTGCAGATCGAGCCCTCGACGCACACGATCCCAGCGCTGGTCGAGGCGCTGAAGGCCCACTACACCCTGGACACCACGGGTTGAAACCCGCGGCATCGCGAAGAGACCGCATCGCGCATGACTTATGAGTGGGCCAACCGCATCCGCCCCCTGGCGATCTGCGTCTTCCGGCGCGACGACGGCTGCATCCTTGCCGCGCCCGGCTTCGACAAGGTGAAGCAGCAGCGCTTCTACCGTCCCCTCGGCGGCGAGATCGAGTTCGGCGAGCGAGCCGAGGACGCCGTACGGCGCGAGATTCGTGAGGAGCTGGGGGCGGAGATCGAAGACGTTCGGTTGTTGAGCGTGAGCGAGAACATCTTCACGTTCCTCGGCGCCGAGGGCCACGAGCTGGTCTGGAGCTTCGAAGCGCGGTTCACGGACGCATCGTTCTGCGAACGAGAGGTTGTCGAGTGCCTCGAAGGCGAATCGAGGTTCGAGGCGCACTGGGTGCCGCTCGAGGCGTTCGGGCGGGGTGACTTCCCGTTGTACCCGGACGGCCTGTTGGACGTCTTGTCGGGCAAGAGCGAATAATAGAATCGATGATTCTTGACCAACTAGCTCCTAGTGACTTACGTCGCCTGCGTGCGTTTCGCAGAGTTGCCAGGAAATACTGCCGTGCCATCGAACATGCAGCAGACCATACAGAGGTCGAGTTCCTACGAACGCTGAACGACCTGATCGCGGAGCTCTGGTGGCGGGGTCAGCAGCTACCGGACCTAGATCCGTGGGAAGACGAGCCCGACGATGATGAGGAAGAGCCGCCGGATGGAGACGAGCCTAATCAGGTGCTGTCGCAAACACTGCCGGAACCAGACCTTGACGTTTCAGCACACCTGGCCGACCACTGGAAGGCACACTCTCTCCTCCAACCGATACTGGCGTCACATGACTACCATCGATTGGTCTTCGACCCCTACTCACCCGATGACCGTCAGCGTGAATCGGTCACGGCGAGTCTGTCGAACCACCTCGCGGACATTTACGCTGGGATCAAGGAGAATTTGCGTGACGACCATGAGTCTACTCGCGATGACGCGTTCGAGCCCCCTTACGTGCGCGCGTGGCAGTGGCGGTTCTCCTTTTACTCACACTGGGGTTTGTACCATCTCCTTCCTGCAATGAATGCCATCGCCTGGCTCCTTAGCTCGTATTGGGACGATGATTATGGCTGGGAGGAAGTTTGGCAGCCGCCGCCAAACGCCTGCGAATTGCCGAAAGAGGAAGCATGACGACTACAACCCGTATCCCGACCACCTTCCAGCGCTTCCGGCGCCTGCGCCGTAGCGAGGGGCTGCGACGCCTTGTGGCAGAGACGCGTTTGGACCCGCGCGACTTCGTCTATCCGCTGTTCGTGACGCACGGTCGTGGGGTGCGGGACGAGATTTCGTCCATGCCGGGGCAGTATCAGCTCTCGCTGGACCAGCTGGCGGGCGAGGCGCGGGAGCTGCGTGAACTCGACGTGCCGGCCGTGCTGTTGTTCGGGCTGCCAGCGGCGAAGGACGACCGCGGCTCCGAGGCGTACGCGAAGGACGGCATCGTTCAGGACGCCGTGCGCGCGCTCAAGGACGCCGACCCCGACCTCTGCGTGATCGCGGACACCTGCCTCTGCGAGTACACCGACCACGGACACTGCGGCATCCTCACGACGTCTGGCGCCGTCGACAACGACTCGACACTAGAGCTGCTCGCCACGACGGCGCTCAGCCAGGCCGAAGCCGGCGCCGACATGGTCGCACCCTCCGACATGATGGACGGTCACACCGCATCAATTCGTGCCGCGCTCGATAGCTCAGGGCATGAATCGACGCCGATCATGGCTTACGCGGCGAAGTACGCCTCAGCGTTCTACGGGCCGTTTCGCGTCGCGGCCGACAACACGCCGGCCTTCGGCGACCGGCGCGGTTACCAGATGGACCCACCCAACGTCCGCGAGGCGTTGCGCGAAATCGAATCGGAAGTCGACGAAGGCGCCGACATCATCATAGTCAAGCCGGCGCTGGCTTATCTGGACGTGGTGTCGCAGGCGCGGCAGCGCTTCGACCTGCCGCTGGCGACGTACAATGTCTCCGGCGAGTACGCGATGGTCAAAGCGGCGGCGCAAAACGGCTGGCTGGACGGCCAACGGGTGACGCTGGAACTGCTCACGTCGATGAAGCGCGCCGGCGCCGACATCATCATCACCTATCACGCCAAAGAAGCCGCCGCCTGGCTTTCTGCCCTGCGCAAAACCTGACAGCCATCGAGGCCGGGTTTTGACCGCCCTACAAGCGTCTCTTTCTGTGCTGCCGAAGCGGACTGACGCGGACTCTAGAACTCCAGGACGCCCGTCATGTCGAGCGCGACGACAATCGTGTTGTATGCCGCGTGCAGCAATACGGCGGCGATGAAGAAGTTGCGCGTCGTTTTCGGGAAGGAAGCGCGGCCGGCGGCCCAGTCGACCAGCTGCCGGCTTAACCCGAAGCCGACGATGAAGCTTGCGACCACGTGCAACGTCACAGGCACTGTGAAGCGGAACAGCTGGTAGGCGGCATCGCCCTCGGGGTAGTACCAGATCACGTAGACGTAGCTCTCGATCAGGCCGAAGCAGAGCCCCGACAACGCGGTCAGCAGAGCCGTGTGGAGGCGGCCCGAGAGGGCACGCGGCCAGACGATGAGGAGGATGTAGATCCCGGCCGGCTTCATCGCCTCTTCGATGATCGGGGCGGCGACAAACGGCCCGCCGATTCCACCCGACTGTAGCTCTTGAAGTACGGCTCCGAAGACACCCAGGACGCCGCCTAACAGCGCCATCAGGATCGCCAGGGGTTGCAGCAGAATCGAGGGCGCGGATCCACGGTGTGTCTGCGCGTCGATGTGACGCTCGTACGCCGCAGTTGACATCAGCCCCCGGCGGAAGAGCGAATCGACCGTCCTGAGATCGACCTGGGGCGCATCAGCCATGTCAGGATTATCGACCATTTGTCGCCCATTTCCGTGCGACGTGATTAGATAGAAAGAGATGCCTTTCACAAATGGGCCCCGCAGCCGACCGCCGCGCAGCCGAATACTACGATTCCTCAGCGTCGGGCTGGTTTTAGCGCGCCTTTACGTTGGCTACCGCCGTATCGGTCTAATGCAGAAGTGGTGCGGCGAGGCCTGGGCCGAGAGGCGCCGCCACGAGCACCACCGCTGGTGCGCCGAGAAGCTCTATGCCGCCGCCATCCGAAACCAGGGCCTCTTGATCAAGACAGCCCAGTTCCTCAGCAGCCGGCCGGACATCGTCCCGGACGAATACATCGACGTGTTGACGGGCCTGCAGGACGAGGTGCCTCCGGAGCCGATGCCGGTAGTCCGCCGCCTGATCGAGTCGGAAATGGGCCAGAAGTTGGAAACCGTTTTCAGCCAGTTTGACGAAGAGCCCGTGGCCGCCGCCTCGCTGGCTCAGGTTCATCGCGCCGTCCTGCACGACGGACGGATGGTCGCCGTCAAGGTGCAGTATTCCGGTATAGAGCGGCTGGTGACGGACGACCTCAAGAACAACGACTTGTTCATCAAGATCCTCGGCAAGCTCGACCACACGCTCGACTTTCGGTTCATCTCGGAGGAAATGAACAAGATGGTCCCGCTAGAGCTCGACTTCATCCATGAGGGGAAGAGCGCCGAGCGGATAGCGGCTAACTTCGCCGGCGTCGAGGACATCGTGGTTCCCGAAATCTACTGGGAGCACACGACGCGCCGAGTGCTGGTGATGCAGTTTCTGAACGGCGTCAAGGTGACGGACGAAAAGGGCCTGGAACGCCTCGGCGTCGACCCGGCAGACGTGGCGAAGGTCGTCATCGTCGCGTTTAGCGAGATGCTTCTGCAGCACGGCCTGTTTCACGCCGACCCACATCCCGGTAACCTCCTCGTCGCCGCCGGCCCCAAGCTGATCCTGGTCGATTTCGGGCAGGTCAAAGAGGTGGGGCCGCAGTTTCGCTTCGTCTTCGCGCAGATGACCCAAGCGCTCGTGGCGGATGACAACACGGCACTGGGCCAGTCGTTCCGCGACCTGGGCTTCCGAATGAAGGACGACTCCGCCGAAGGCTATCGCGAACTCGGCAGGACGTACGTCGGCGATATCGCCAGGGAGATGAGCGAAACGGACTCCGGCTGGGCCAAGCCAGAGATGTTTGAAACGTCGTACCGCGACATGCTGAGGCTGCTGCGGGCCAATCCGTTGATCAAGATACCGGCCGATTTGCTATTCGTGGGCCGCGTTATGGGTTTGCTCAACGGCCTGAGCATGACGCTGGGCTCCCGTACGAACATGCTGGTCGAGATGGCGCGCTTGCTCGAGAAGGGCGGTGGCGCTATTCCGGAGCCTGAGAAGGCAGGGTCGCGGCGGCTTCTAGAGGCGTAGGCACCAGATCTTGGCTTACAGCGCTTGCTGCGCCGGCAAGGCCAACTAGCTAGAGGTCGATCCGAAAGCCCTCATGTGTCGCGTTGAAGCCCAGGCGCCTGTAGAAGCGGTGTGCGTCGGTACGAGCCTTGTTGCTGGTCAGCACTAGTTTGTAGCAGCCGCCCTCGCGGGCGAGCTCGATGGCGCGGCGCAGCAAGGCCTCTCCGTATCCTTTGCCGCGATGTGAGGCGTCGACGACGACGTCTTCGACCAGCGCCCACGGCCGGCCGACGTGGCTCAGATTGGCGACTCGGATGAAGGCTGCCATGCCAACGATCAGTTCGTCCTCTACGGCGACTAGTAGCTTTTGACTCGGGTCGGCGAGTATTTCATCCAGCGCGGCGCCGTAAGCGGTTGGGGCTGGTTCCGTGAGGTCTTCGCGCTGCTCGTCTAGTGAGAGCTGAGCCAGGAGTTGGATCAAGCGCGGCAGGTCATCCCGGGCCGCGTTACGGATCTGGAGCGACATTGTCTGGAGTGAATCAGACCTCTACGGCAACAGGCATGACCATGGGCCGGCGGTGCGTCTCTGAGTAAAGGAACTTCGCCACGGCCTCGCGAACGGTCTGATTCACGACGGACCACTCGGCGATGTGGGTTCCCTCTGAGCTCATCGCACTGACGACGGCGTCTTTTGTGCGCTCGAGGAGGTCGTCGGATTCATCGATGCTCGTCACGCCGCGGAACACGACATCGGGCCGGCCGACGAGCTTACCGGTCTGCTTGTCCACGGTGAGGACGACGACAACCATGCCGTCTGTCGCCAGATGCTGGCGGTCACGGAGCACGATGTGGTCCACGTCGCCAACACCGAGGCCGTCGACGTAAACGTAGTCGGACGATATGCGATCGGTTAAAGCCGCAGCCTCGTCGTCCAGTTCCAGGACGTCGCCATCCACCATGACGATGGCGTTATCTTGCTCGACGCCCATTTGGCGGGCCAGCTCTGCGTGCAAGACGAGGTGCCGGTACTCGCCGTGGATCGGCACAAAGAACTTCGGCTTGACCAGCGCCTGGACGATTTTGAGCTCTTCCTGGGCGGCGTGTCCCCTGACATGCACGTTATCGGTGCGGTTGTAGAGCACATGAGCGCCAAGGCGGAAGAGGTTATCGACGTTGCGGTAAACCAGCGACTCGTTGCCGGGGATCGGCGAGGCGGAGAGGACGACAGTGTCGCCGCGCTGAATCTGGACGTGCTGATGGTCGCCGTTCGCCATGCGTGTCAGCGCCGAAGTTGGTTCTCCCTGGCTTCCAGTCGTTATGACAACTATATCCTCGGCGGGTGTCGTCTTGAGTTCGTTGACGTTCAGGGTCATTTCGCGCGGGAAATCGAGGTAGCCGCGCTCTCGGGCCATCTGCACGTTATCCATCATGCTGCGGCCGGTGACGAAGACCTTGCGCCCCGTCATGTCGGCCGCATCGATGATCTGTTGGACACGCGCGATCAAGGACGCGAAGGTTGCAACGATGACACGGCCTTCGGAACTGCTCAGGATCTGCGTCAACGCCTCGCCAACCATGCGCTCCGATGGTGTGTAGCCGGCCACTTCGACGTATGTCGAGTCCGCCAGGAGCAGAACCACGCCCTCGTTGCCCAGCTCCGCCAGACGAGGCAGGTTGGTGAGCTGGCCCATAACCGGCGTGTGGTCCAGCTTGAAGTCTCCCGTGTGGATCACGACGCCGACCGGCGTGTGGATGGCGTAGCCGACCGAGTCCGGCACGCTGTGCGCTACCTGAAACGCCTCGACGCTAAATACGCCGACCTGCACGGTCTCGCCGGGCTGAATCGTCCGCAGATCCGTTGTCGGCAGCAGGTGGTGCTCCTTCAGTTTGACGCTGATCAGGCCATGCGTCAGGGGCGTGCAGTAAATCGGCGCCTGGACGCGTCGCAGGACATACGGCAGGCCGCCGATGTGGTCTTCATGTCCGTGTGTGAGGAAGATCGCCTTGAATTTCTCGCTGTTCTCCTCGATGTAGCTGACATCAGGAATAACCAGATCGATGCCAAGCATCTCCTCCTCGGGGAACATCAGGCCAGCGTCAATCGCGATCATGTCGTCGTCGTACTCGAGCAGCATCATGTTCTTGCCGATCTCACCGAGACCGCCAAGCGGGATTACGCGCAGTTTTCTGCTGTCAGCCACTACAAAAGTTTCATTTGGGATGACTCAGGCTCGGCTGGGGCCGCCGGCACAAGCTCCTGTCGCTGCGGCTCCTTGCGGGCCTGCTCCAGGTAAGCGGGGATCTTACGGAAGTCGTCTTCGATAGTCTTACGCAGCGAGCCTTGATGCAACGCTGCCGCCGGGTGATACATCGGCACTACCCAGATATCGTTAATCTTGCGCCCCTGCCCGTGAATCTTGCCGATTGGCGTACCGGGGATGAACCGCGCCAAAGAATAACGCCCGAGGGTCACGACGACACGGGGGCGGATAATCTCGAATTGTTCTCCGAGCCAGTTGGCACAAGCGCTGATCTCCTCGGGCAGAGGGTCGCGGTTGCCGGGTGGACGGCATTTGATTACGTTGCCGATGAAGACGTCGGTGCGCTTTAGGCCGATGCTACCAAGGAGCTGCTCGAGGAACTGGCCGGCGGCGCCCACGAAAGGACGCCCCTGCTGGTCTTCGTAGTAGCCCGGCGCTTCTCCGACGAGCATGAGCTCGGCGTCGACGGGCCCTTCACCGGGGACGGCGTGAGTCCGCTGTGAGCCGAGCGGGCAAGCATGACAGGCGCTTACGCCGGTGTTGAGCTTGCCAAGCGCAGTCTGTTTTTCCTCGATGGCTACCACGAGACCATTCTCTGTCACCGGCCAAGTCGAGTCAACCTGATCTGCTAAAGCTGCCTATCGATATAGCGGCTAGGTCCGGGGGATGATCGGCGTCTGCTCAACCATCTTCGCGCCAATAATGCCGACGAAGTAAAGCACGATCATTGGCACAGCCACGATTGTCTGCGTGATCGGGTCGATCGACGGAGTCACGATGGCGGAGATGACGAAGGCGCCGACGATCGCGAAGCGCCACCATCTCAGCAACTTTGTGGAAGTCACAAGTCCTACCTTGGCCAGCGCCGTAACGAAAATCGGCGTCTGGAACACGACGCCAGTGACCAACATGATCCGCGTCACGAAGCTGACATGGCTGCTGACTTTGATCTGGGCTGTGGCGATGTCACGGCCGTCGTAGAGGAAGTTGAGCGCGGGTGGCAGCTCAAGGTAATAGGCGAAAGCGCAGCCAGCAACGAACAGTAGGCTGGAGAAGAAGACTATCGGATAGGCCCACTTCTTCTCTTTGCGCGTCAAGCCCGGCGCTACGAAGCCCATGATCTGCCAGATGAAGACCGGCATGCCGACCGTAATCGCTATCAGCAGCATGACCTTGAAGAAGGTGGTCCAGTACTCCAGCGGCTCAGTGAAGATGAGCTCGAAGTCCTCGACCGCGTTCTCGGCGGGCTTGGACATCCAACGCATGACCGACGGGGCCATAAAGGCCCCGAGAACCAGGCCCAGGCCGAGCGCCCCGGCGCAGATCATCAGACGCTTCCGCGCCTCCTGCAGATGCTCGATGATGGTCAGGTTGCCACCCTGACCGTCCCCAGGCTCTGGCTGTGCCGTTTGGTTGGGAGTGACTACGCTCATTTACTCGCTGGAGCGCCGGCGGCGTGAGGCGCGGGCCGTTTTCTCCGGCTCGTACCAGGGCTTCTCCTCGGCAGGCGTCTCATCCGTGGTTTCGGTCTCTGCTGATTGCTCCGTCGCCCCATTTCCGGCCGTCGAATCTTGGGTTCCGTTGCCCTTTGTAGTTGCCGAGACCGGTTCACTCGCCTTGGCGAGCGCCAGGTCACCAGCCTCCTCGGCGTCCTTGGCGGCGCGCTCCAGCTCTTTGCTTATGTCGCCCGTGTTGTGCTTGATGACGCTGGATATTTCCTGCCAGTCTTCCTGACTAACGTTGGCTTCCTTTTGTAGCTCACCGACAACGGAATTGAAGTCTCCCATCAGGTGTCGAGCATAAGCGCGTCCCTGTCGGATCCAGCGGGCGAGATCGGTGGCAACCTGGGGCATGCGGTCCGGACCCACGACGATGATCGTGAGTAGCATGATCACCAGAAGTTCCAGAATGCCGACACCAAACATCTGCATGCTAGGACTTACCTTCCGGACGTGGCATTGAACGGCGCATCAATTGCATATGGCCCTCGTTCAACAGATTACCGCAAACATAAGTACGTCGCACGAAGGCCGATGGCTTGAAAGCCAAAGAGCCAGGCTAAGCCTGGCTCCAGGAGTCAAAGTAATTGCGTTGTTTAGCTGTCTTCGATGCCTAGGTCTTTAAGGTAGTCGACAGCGTCCTGGACCGAGACGATCTTTTCAGCGTCTTCGTCCGAGATTTCGAGGGCTTTGCCTTCCTGGGTGAATTCTTCCTCGAGAGACATGATCAGCTCCACGAGGTCCAGAGAGTCGGCGTTGAGGTCGTCGACGAACGAGGCGGCGGGAAGGACTTGCTCGTCATCCACGCCAAGCTGGTCGACGACGATTTTGCGGACTCGCTCAAAAACGGTTGCCAAGACTATTCACCCTCCTGCACGACGGCTTTGTCCGGAGCCAATGTCCCAAGCACGCCGTTTATGAACTTCCCAGAGCTTTCGCTGCCGAATTTCTTGGCCATTTCCACAGCTTCGTTTATAGCTGCGCCGACCGGTGTCAGATTATCCACTAAGAATTCTCTTATCGCAATACGAAGGATGTTCCTGTCCACAGGCGACAGTTGATCGGCCGGCCAGGCCGGTGCTGTGCGCTCGATGATCGCGTCGATCTCGCCGCGTTTCTCGAGAACGCCGCTGAGCAACGACCGCGCGAACTCCGGCAATTCACCTCTGAGACGACGCTCCTGAATCAGACGATCGAGGGCCTCGCTTGGGTCGTGCGCGGCGACGTCCATTTCGTACAGGGAAAGCAGGACGGCTTCGCGGGCCAGGCGACGAGGGGCCGCCATGTCTTTAGGTCAGTCCGCCGTCGACGGAGATCACTTGACCAGTGAGGTATGAGGCCTCATCAGATGCGAGATAGACAACGAGCGGCGAGATCTCGTCAGGACGGCCGTCCCGACCCATCGGGATGCGCTGCAAGATGGCCTCCCACTGCTGCTCGTTGAGAATCTCCGTCATCGCCGTCTTAACGATGCCGGGGGCGATCGCATTGACGGTGATGCCACGGCTGGCCAGCTCTCGCGCCAGGGAGCGCGTAAAGCCGATCTGGCCCGCCTTTGCGGCCGAGTAGTTGCTTTGCCCCGCGTTGCCAACCAGCCCATCGATGCTGCTGATGTTGATTATTCGACCGTAGCGCGCCTTGATCATGGGACGAAGGGCCGCTCGGGTGAACAGGAAGGTACTACGCAGATTGGTCTCGATGACGCTGTCCCACTCCTCTTCCGTCATGCGGATGAGCAGGTTGTCAGCGGTTCGGCCAGCGTTATTGACCAGGATGTCTATCTTGTCGTGCTTCTTGAGCGTCTCATCGACGACTTGCTGCGCAGTTGCGGCCTGGCCCACGTCACCCGGGACCAGAATCGCCTCCTGGCCCAGCGCCTCGACAGCCTTCTTGGTTTCGTTGGCGCCTGCCTCGTTCGTCTTGTAGTTGAGAACCAGAGAGGCGCCAGCCGTCGCCAACGAGATGGCGATGGCGCGGCCTACGGTTCCACTGCCGCCAGTGAGTATCGCAACCTTGCCGTCGAGTCGAAACAAAGACTTACCTATCCGCCCTGCACGCCGCTAACGTTGATCAACGTGGCTGAGGGCGCCAACCGTTTTGCCATTCCTGTCAGCACGCGCCCCGGCCCAAACTCGATGAACGTGGTCACACCAGACGCGGCCATTAGTGTAACCGAATCGTGCCAACGCACAGCAGTCGCCACCTGGGCACAAAGTTCGCCACGTATCGAGGTGGCGTCCATCATGGCCATCGCTGAGGCGTTGGCAACAACCGGAACCTCAGGCGCCTGTATGTCAGCAACCGTTACGGCCTCGCCTAGGCTTTCGGCGGCGGGGCGCATTAGACGGCTGTGAAATGCACCGCTGACGTTTAGTCCAAGAGCACGCTGAGCGCCGCGCTCTTTAGCGAGTTCGACTGCACGTTCGATGTTGGTATGGGTTCCGCCGACAACCGTCTGATTGGGCAAGTTGTAGTTGCAGACATCGACGTCGGCGTCGGCGCATATGGCGCGCACGCCGTCCTCATCCATCCCAAGGATTGCGGCCAACGTGCCGGGATTCGTCCGGCCCGCATCGGCCATCAGACGCGCCCGTGTATCGAGCAGACGCAAGCCGTCTTCGAGGCTCAAGGCACCGGCGGCGACCAGGGCGCTGTACTCACCGAGGCTGTGGCCCGCGGTGAAAGCCGGGCGAAAACCCACATCGCCCCGCTCGACGGCGGCGGCGAGGCAAGCAAGGCTAGTAGCAAAGATCGCAGGCTGGGTGAACTCGGTTAGGCGCAGCCGATCGTCCGGGCCTTCAAAGCAGATCTGGCTCAGCGGGTATCCGAGGATGCGATCGGCTGTTTCGTAGACATCACGCGCGGCGGGTGACGCGTCCCAAACATCGCGTCCCATACCGACCTCCTGAGCGCCCTGACCGGGAAATAGCCACGCGACCGCGGCGTCAGAGGCAGCGGGGAGAAAGCGGTTGTCGCTACTCGCCAAGGCTGGGGCCTTGGACCTCAACAGCCTCTCTACCCTTGTAATGGCCACAGACGGGGCAGACGTGGTGTGGGCGGCGCATCGTGCGGCACTGCGGGCAGCGTGTCAGACCAGCGAGCTTCAGGGCGAGGTGGCTACGGCGTTTGCCTTGGCGCGCTTTGGGATAACGTTTTTTTGGCAGTGGGGGCACGGCTCAGACCTTCCCTTCGGATTCTATGTTCGCCAGCAGTCCCGCCAGAGCCGACCAGCGGTTATCGATTGGCGAAGAACCGCAGTCGCAATTCCCAGTGTTGAGATCGTACCCGCAGTTCGGACACAATCCCAGGCAATCAGGCCTGCAAAGCGGCTGCATAACCGTCGAAGCCTCTCGATACTGCCTGATCGCTTCCGTTAGGTCTAGCATGTGGTGCTCATTGATGAGGAAATTCTCCTCATCCTGAGGCTCTTCCACAGGCTGTCCAGACCGCAGGTCGACTGTGGGAAGAAACTCCTCGTCAAATTCAATCGCTAGCGTCTCCTGCAGCGATTGAAGGCAACGACTGCAGGCTTCAGGCTCGGTAAGACGCAGGCGGACTCTGACCAGAATTCCCCGATCCGTACGCAAGAGTTCGACCCGACCAGCGACTGTCTCAGGATCCCGCTCTGGAGATTCCAAAACGCCCTCGAGTTCGTACTCGCGTGTGGCACCGATGCCCTCTTGTTCGAGACCTGAGACATTGAAAAGCATGGCACTTCCAGCATATGCGCGGCAGAAACACGCAGCAACCGGCGATTTCGCGACGGAAAAGTCGCGAAAGGAGGCGATTTGAACCTTGTACCGATACTTATCGAAGCCTACAATCACGACCTAGCAGGCCGGCGGGGCTTGACCAGGCAACCCTTATCCCATCTATCGGACGCGCCCTCCGCCCATTCCCTGCGTCTAATCAATATGACCAGCGCAGCCGACCTTTACGCACTCCAGGAGATCGACGTTCGCCGTGACGCGCGCCGGGCCGTCATCGCGGATATTTCGTCACGCCTGGATGAACCCGAGTCCGTCCGGGAGGCGCGAGAGGCCGTGGAGGATTGCGAAAGCGACCTGCTAAGCCTTCAGCGGCTGCAGAGAAACTTCGACGCGAGGCTCGCGGACCTAGATGCGAAAATTCAGCCGCTCGAACTCAAGATGTATAACGGCTCCGTAAGGAATCCCAAAGAGCTGACCGACATGCAGAAAGAGCTCGCCCACCTGAAAACACAGCGTGGCCAATTGGACGACGAAGGCCTGGAGCTCATCGTGGCCGTTGAGGATACGACCGGCCTACTGGCGCAAACCAAAGAGACGCTGCAGCAAGCCGAGGCGGCCTGGCAACGACAACAGGCCACACTGTTGGACCAGAAAACAGTGGCCGAATCCGAGTACGCCGCACTCGATGGCCAGCGCGGAAACTACACGGCGGATATGGACCGTGGCATGCTCGGTATGTATGAATCGCTGCGCCCCACCAAAGCTGGGCGTCCCGTCGCTCTGGTCGAGCGCGGGCAGTGCCAGGGCTGCCGGATCACCCTGCCAACTCACCTCGTTCAGCGATTGCGCGGCGGCGGAATCCTGATTCAGTGTCCTAATTGTGAGCGGATCCTGGTAGCGGGCTAGACATGAGAGCAGTCGGGTACTTCCGTGAGCCGTCCGCGAGCACGATCAAGGCGCAGGGTCGCCAGACCGAGAGCATCAGCCAGCAAAACCGGCGCTTTCTCGACTACTGCGAGGCCCAGGGCTACGACGTAGCGACGACGTTTTCGGAGGAGAGCGGCAGCCCGGGCGGGCCAGCGTTCACGCAACTCATCGAGTACCTGAAGCGGCCGGAGAAGGGCTTCATGATCGTGGTGTCCCCGTCACCGGCCAATCTGGCTGACGATACCGTGGTCGCGGCCGCACGCTGCCTCCAGGTTGAGCGCCTCGGAGCGAAGCTTCAGTTCATGGATGGCGAGAACGGCGCCGATGGCGACCCGCTCGATTCGATCGTCAAGAGCTGGTCCAATTCACGCAGCGATGAGGTTCGCGAAAAAGTGAAGTCAGCGCTGCGCCGCAAGGCCGTCCGCGGCGAGGTGCTGGGCCGGCCACCTTACGGATACCACGTGGGCCCGCGCAATCGCCTCGAGGTCGTCGACGATGAGGCGGTCGTGGTGCGCTACATCTTCCGGCTATATCTGCACGAAGGCCTCGGCATCCGCCTGATCGCCCGACGCCTCAATCAAGAGGGCCTGCAAACGCGGCGCAACCGGCCGTGGAGCATGGTTAGCATTCGCGACATTCTGAGAAACCGCGCCTACCTTGGTACTTATCAGCGCCTCGGCGTCCGCGTACCCGGCACGCACCCCGCGCTCGCTTCACCAGATGACTTCCGTCGCGTCCAGGAGCGCCTCATCGACCGGCGGACGAACTTCTCGCCTCGCAAGGTCAGCGGCTTCTTGTTGTCAGGCCTCGTGGTCTGCGACAGCTGCGGCAACCGCATGATCGGCGTCAGCCGGCGCCAGTCGTGGACGCGTCGGACCGATGGCAGCGAACAAGTCGCCTCGTATCGCTACTACCAGTGCGGATCCCGGACCAACCAGGGGATCTGCAACTACAACACACAGCGCGCCGACGAGCTGGAAGAGGCGGTCAAGCAGCAGCTGAGCGATATCGATCCCGCCAAGCTCGCGACGGCCGGAAACGATGACGCCGTCATTTCGCAATGGCAAGAGGAATCGCGCCGGCTGCGCGACCGCCTGCATCAAATCGACCGGCGGCTCAACAAAGAGCTCGAAGCACTGGTCGGCGACACGATCGACGGCGCCCGTCTGCGCAAGAACGGCCTGGCGCTGGCCGAGGAACGCCTCAAGATAGAAGAAGAGCTGCGCGACGCGGAGTGGCGCGCGGAGCACTACGCCTCGGCAGCGGAGCGGCGGCGCACCCGAATCGCCGCGCTTCAGCTGCTGGTTTCGGAGTGGGACGAGCTCGAACTCAATGACAAGCAGCAGCTCTTGCGCGAGATGATCGACCAGGTACGTGTTGGAAAAGACGGACCGCGCATCGTCTTGCGTCCATGACGAACGAAGATCAGGCCTGGATCACCTACTCGGACGGCGCTTCGCGGGGAAATCCTGGGCCGGCATCCTACGGGGCACTGGTGATGAACCCGGCCGGTGAGGTGGTCCACGAGGCGTCGGAACCACTGGGCATCACGACGAACAACATCGCGGAATATCGAGGCTTGATCGCGGCCCTCGAGGCGGCGCTGGCATTGGGGGCGCGGCGAGTCGAGGCGCGAATGGACTCGGAGCTGCTGGTACGACAGGCGATCGGTCGCTATCGCGTCAAGAACCCCGGCCTGATCCCGCTGCACAATCGAGTCCTCAACCTGCGGGGGCAGTTCGATGAGGTCGTCTTCAAGCACGTGCCGCGGGCCCTGAACAAGGAGGCCGATGCGCTGGCGAACCAGGCCCTCGACCGCGGACCGTCGTGAGTATCGCGGCGATACTGCTGGCCGCCGGCGAGTCGACGCGGATGGGACGCTTGAAGCAGCTGCTGCCCTGGGATGGCGAGCCCCTGGTTGCATGGCAGGTCGACCAACTGCGCCAAGCCGACGCAGAAGCGGTTGTGGTTGTCCTGGGACATGCAGCCAAGGAGATTCAGCCCTCGGTGCCATCCGGAGCGCAGGTGGCGGTAAACGATGCATACAAAGAGGGGCGTGCAACCTCTTTGCGGTGCGGCGCAGAGGCCACGCCCGACGATGCTGAGGCAGTCCTCATCCTCAGCGTGGACCAGCCTCGTCCCGCCTGGCTCTCGCGGCGGCTAATCGAGCACTGGCGGACGACCAGGGCTTTGGTGGTGTCGCCGCACTTCTCGCAAGGCTACGGGCATCCCATCCTGGTGGACGGCTCGCTACTGCCTGAGCTACGCAGCGTAGATGATGAGACGCTGGGCCTGCGAGCCGTTATCGACCGTCACGTAGCGAAGGCGATGTCATTGCCTGTGGAGAACGATGGGCTGAACGTCGATCTGAACACGCCGAAGGACTACGAAGCCGCGTTGACGGCCTTCGAGCGGGGCGACTGGGCGGAACGTTAGGTAGAATTAACGTATGTCGAACCTTGATCTGCTCTTCCTTGGCTCAGGAAACGCTTTCGCGGCGCAAGGCCGGGCGTTTAGCTCCTTCCTGGTCAACGGGCGGCATCTATTCGATTGCGGCCCGACCGTGCTGCAGCAATTGGAGAAGGCCCGCGTCTCGGCCAATGACATCGAGTCGGTCTTCATCAGCCACTATCACGCCGACCATTTCTTCGGACTGCCGTTTCTCTTGCTTGACGCCAAATACGGCGGCCGCACCACAGACCTGACCATTGTTGGCCCGCCGGGAGTCGAGGCGCGGACTCGCAATCTCTGCGAGCTGGGTTATCCCGGCGTTATTGATGCCCCGGGCTACGCGCGTCACTTCGTTGAGGTGAGCGATGGTTGCTCCCGAAACATCGGCGGGCTCGACCTGACGGCGGCTCTGGTGAAGCACGTGGACGACCTCGACTGTTTCGCCTATCGCGCCGAGATTGGCGGCCGCAGCCTCGTCTACTCCGGCGATACCACCTTGTGCGACGGACTACTACGACTCGTCGAGGGTGCGGATGTCGTCGTGACGGAATGCAGCTGCAAAGGCGAGGCCGTGCATCTCGGCCCTTCGGGAGTCGAAGAGGTAGCACGTCACGCCAACGGAGCCCGGATCATCGTGACCCACCTGGATGGGCACGAGCATCCGAGCCATTTCGAGGGATTGATCGTGGCTGAGGACCTGGCGCGCTACAGCTTTTGAACACCGCTGTTGCGTAAGGCAAGGGCTCAGATAGAATGGCCTCGAGGTAGCTACCGTGTACGGACTTGGTTTGCTCAAGGGCCTCAGAATGACTATGCGGCATTTCTTCAAGCCGCCGGTTACGGTTCAGTTCCCAGAAGAAGTCCGGACATTCCCCGGACGCGCCCGAACCAGCCTTCTCTGGTTTGACGAGCGCTGCACCGGCTGCAGCACCTGCGCCCAGGCGTGCCCCGATGGCTGCATCCTCGTGGCCACGGAACCTCGCGAAGACGGCAGTTTGAACAAGGTCCGCTTCGAGATTGACTTCCGCCTCTGCATGTACTGCGGTTTGTGCACCGAGGCCTGCCCCTACGAGGCGATTCAGCCCGGTGGGACGTTCCGCGATGCGGTCTACTGGTTCGACGACATGTACCACGACAAGTACGAACTGACCCGGCTGGCCCACGAACACCTGAAAAGCAACGATTTCACTTACCCCAACGGCCTGAAGGCCCCCCAGTCCGTCGTTGACTTCATCAACGCCGAGAACGCCGGCCTGCACGTGGCACCGCCCGGTGGCACGCATGCCCAGATCCCGAGCCAGCCATCCACAGGGACCGACAAAGACACGCCTAGGCAGGAGCGCTTGATCAGTGGCTAAGATCACGCTCGATGATAATGAGATCGAAGCAGAAGCAGGCGCACCACTCGTAGAAGTCATCAAACAGAACGGCACGTTCATATCGAACCTGTGCTACGTCGACGGCCTGGCGCCTTACGCCGGCTGCCGCACCTGCCTCGTCGAGATCGAGGGCGCGCGCGGACTGCAGCTCGCCTGCACCAGCCGGGTCAACGAAGGCATGGTCGTGCGCAGCAACACGGCACAGGTGCTGGACGCGCGCCAGGCTGTGCTCTCGATAATCAACGCCAACCACTCGGACCGCTGCCTGACCTGCCACCGCCGCGTTCACTGCCAACCAGGCGACATCTGCCTCCGCGACGACACGGTGACGCACCGTTGCCTGACTTGCGCCAAGAACTATCGCTGCGAGCTACAGACGACGAACGAATTGCTTGAGATGTCCAACTACGAACCGTGGTTGGGCGAGGAGCGCACCTACTACGAGTCCGAGGCGCCGGAGGCCGATCGCGCCAACCCATTCCTCGAATTCGACCCGCAGATGTGCATCATCTGCACCCGCTGCGTACGCGTCTGCGATGAGCTACGACACACCGGCGCTATAACACTGGCAGGCCGCGGCTACGACACGCGTATCGCATTCGGGGCTGGCGGAGCGATTCACGAGTCGAATTGCGATTTCTGTGGCTCCTGCATCGATGCCTGCCCGACAGCCACACTGCTGGAGAAGCCGAACAAATGGATCGCGAAGACTGAGACCTGGGTCTCGACCACCTGCAATTCATGCAGCGTCGGTTGCACCCTCAGCATGGGCGTCCGCAACGGCAAAGTCGTCATGGTCAAGCCGGACCAACTGAATCCGGTCAGCTTCGACCAGATCTGTGTCCGGGGACGGTTCCACTACGACGCGGTGAAGACTCGCGAGCGGCTAACCCGCCATTTGGTACGCGACGGAGACACCTTGTCGCCGGCCACGCTGGAGGCGGCTGTGGAGGCGGCTTCGAAGAAATTGACGGAGGCGATCGAGAAACACGGCCCTGAAAGCGTCGGTTTCCTCGTAGCCCCACGGGCAACAAACGAAGAGGCGTTCGCGGCGCAGAAGCTAGCGCGCGGCCTGGTTGGCACGGAAAACATCGATTCAACCGCCGGCCCGATCGCCGCGGCCGTGGGCGAAGCACTACGTGGCGCCTTCGGAAGCGACGCGCTGCAGAGCGACCTGGCGGACATAGTCAACGCCACCACAATCGTCTTGATCGCCGACGACCTCGAGTCCAGCCACAACGTCGCTGCGCTGCGGATCAAAGACGCTGTTGTGAACAACGACGCGCGCCTTGTCGTCATCAGCTCGCGTTACGGTGAGGTCTGCGACTTCATCACGCCGCCGCCCTCTGGCTCGATCATGCCCTCGCCGCAGCGGGTTCGATCGGCCGAACCGACCGGCGTCTGGCTGCGCCCCAGTCCGGGCGGCGAGACGGCGACCGTCGCCGCCCTCGGACGCATGCTGGCCACGCGCTTCGGCAGCGAGGCAGACGGTCCGGACGAGGCCCCGGGGGTCGAAATCGAGGACCTCAGCCGGGCAGCCGAGATTATCCAAAACACGGGTGAAGGCAGCTTGGCCGTCGTCTACGTACCGCCGGTTTCAGCCGCGGTGTCGGGACAGGGCGTCCGCGCCGCCGCCAACCTGACCGCGGTTTGCGTTGGTGATGCCGCCTCCAGGTCGCTGCACGTGCTACCGGAAGCCGCCAACACTATCGGTATCCGCGACATGGGTGTTATTCCCGGCGAAGGCGCGAAAGACATCGAGGCGATGGTCTCCGGCGGTGTCAAAGCTCTTGTCGTAGTCGGCGACAATCCGTTGATGTTGATGCCTGGACGAGACGAGGTTGAAGCCGCGCTTCGTAACCTCGACGCGTTGATTGTCATTGACTCCCTGCGGACGGAAACGGCCGAGATCGCCGACGTCGTATTCGCCGACCTGACTTCTTACGGCAAGGACGGCAGCTTCGTCAGCGCCGACCGGCGTGTCGGGCGGCTGATGCGGGCCGAGGCGGCAACAGGCGACCAGATGGACGCGCTCGAAACGTTGGGTGAGCTGGCGAGGGCGCTCAAGGCGAGCCTGGGCAAAGACTTCGACCTGGCCACAAATGCTAACGACCTGTCAGGCGAGATCGCCGCGCAGATCGAGGGTTACGCGGACGCAGCGCCCGCTGCCCTGGAGTCGGGACGGACTCGTGCTTTGCGGGGCGCGCCGGGCGCCGCCCAGCTGCAGGCCGTATCGCTACCAGAGGTACCCAAGAAGCGCGGCAGTCTGCTACTGACCACGTCGCGAACCCTGTTCACCAGCCTGGAGGGCGCCTCGATACGGTCCGAAGAAGCAGACAAGATGCACCGCGAGGAGTTCCTCGAAATGAACCCGTCCGACGCGGCCGGGTTGAGCATCGGTCAGAATATGCCCGTGGTCGTCAGCAATGGCTCGGTTGAGATGACACTGTCGGCTGCCCTGACGGATGCGGTTGCGGTAGGCTCGGTCTTCTTGCCGCTCCTTTACGACGGCGGCGTGGTATATCGACTGCTGCCTTCCGATGGCTCGCCGACGGCCGTCACCGTTCGTCCCGCCTGAGCCAGCGGCCTGCTAAAATCGAATAACGATCTCAAGATCGAGGAGGCGCACAGCTGGAGGCATCGCGAAGTATGAGGCTGCCCCTCTTCCCCCTCGGCCTCGTCCTATTCCCGGGTCAGACGATCCCGTTGCATATCTTTGAGGAGCGCTACAAGGCGATGTTGAAGCGCTGCCTGGACGAGCAGATTCCATTCGGCATCGTCCTGATCAAGGACGGCGGGCGATTTGGCCGGGGCACACCTCATTCAATCGGCACAACAGCCCGGATCACGGTCGTTGAGGAAGTCGAAGCCGGTTCCTGTCTGATGCGCGATCAGGCGCCGCACCGCGGCAGCTGCTTCAACATTTCGGTTCGCGGCGAAGAGCGCTTTCGTGTGTCGTCCCTCGATCGTCGCGAAGCGGAGTACCTGGTCGGCGAAGTGGAGATGTACCCAGACGAGGCCGCGCCGGAGCCAGCGACGCTGATGGTCGCCCAGCGCGTCGCCGGGCTCTTCGACGAATACTACCGAGGCGTCGTCGCGATGATGGGCAACTGGCAGCGAACCACCGAACCAGGGGGCCCGACTCTGATGTTCAACATGGCCCAGCTCCGAGTTGCCGTAGAAGCTGAGGATGTCGACCCGCCGCGCCACATCCCGGTTCCATCCATACCGACTGAACCGGCCGCGTTAGCCAACGTTATCGCCGGGGAGCTCAGCCTGCAGCCCTACACGCGCCAGGAGCAGATGAAGCAGGAGTTGCTGGAGGCCCCCTCGACGCTGGCCCGGCTGCAGCGCGAAGCGGAAATCCTGGCGGAGGAAACGCCGCAGATCGAGGAGCGGATAAAGATGAGATATCGCCGGCGTTTCGGCGAGTTCGGCCGTACCAACTGACCGGTGCGCGTCTTTCTGACCGGCGGTAGCGGCGTCCTTGGACGTGTCCTGACAAGACAACTGACCAAAGCCAACCACAAACTCATCTCACCGCGTCACTATGAGCTTGATCTGTACGATCACGACGGCGTGGCTCAGGCGCTGGAGCGAGTCGACGCGGTCTACCACCTGGCGACACGCATTCCCCCACCGGAAGCACGGGGCTTGCCGGGAGCCTGGGAAGAGAACGACCGCTTGCGCCACGAGGCGTCTCGCGTCCTCGTCGATGCGGCAATGGCGAGCGGCGTGAAAGTCTTCGTCCAGCCATCCGTCACCTTCATGTACCCGGAGGGGCCGGCCGACGAAGAAACGCCCGTCGCGGGAGGCGATCGATTGACATCGATGCTGGAGGCCGAACGCCAAACGCAGCGCTTCGCCGACGCGGGGGGCAAGGGCGTCGTGCTGCGCCTCGGCCTACTCTGGGGCTCCACGACAGGCCTCGATGACCCCAATGACCGGTACAGCGCCACGCTGCACATCTCCGATGCCGGGACTGCCCTCTTCGCGGCGCTGGACCTGCCTTCCGGCGTCTACAACGTGGTTTCGGACGGTGGGCAGATCTCGAACGCGCGGTTCAAGGCTGCGACAAACTGGCGGCCGGCGTTCTGACTAGAGGTCGTGCACCTGGAGATAGGCGAAGATCAGGTTCGATGACGCCCGAGTCGCGGCGTCGATCGCGTCCACAACCTGGGCCATAGACGCTTCGTCGGCCGTGAGGCCCTGCACGTAGAGATTGCGGTGCCGGGAATCGAGCACGAGCATCGCAACCTGGTCCGGCGTCAGCGCGCTGGCAGAACCGTTGAGCCAACTCGCGTCTGCCGTGATCACTGCGCCGCCGATCTGACCCGCCATCTGGGCCAGAGCCAGAGCGCCGGGCTCCCCGTGGTCGGTTACCTTGCGCAGATCCTGGTCGAGGTGATGAATAGCGACTGAGACGGAGTACGCGTCTTCTTCGGACAGATGAGTGCAAACAGCTTCGACCTGGGCCGGCAGCGGCAGGTCGAGCACGGCACAGAGCTCAGGCTGGCTGGCGGAGCGCACCGCCTCAAAGAAGCCGGTCGACGTCGAGCCGTCGAGACGAAACTCCAGAAAGCTGCGCACGATCGGCGCTTCATGGCGGTGGCTAAAGGCGGAGAACATGCCAGCAAGGTCGCTCATCGCGAGGACGTATTGCTCGAAGATCGTCATCGCCAGCACCTTGCGATGCTCCGGCGACTCCATCGCCAGGCTGCGCAGACAGCTCTCGGCGACGATGAGCCGGCTTCGTGCACCGAAACGACGGTAGCTGTCGAGAAAACCGACGTCGATACTGTAGAGGTAGTTGTCGAAGCAGGCCGGGCAGCGGATCTCGCCCGAGTGCGGCTCAATTTCCGTACCGCAGTCGCTGCAAAGGTCGTTCGGGGCCGGATAGGATGTCATGCAGTGCCCGCGTCTTCCCACCACTCGGCGTCCTGACAGACGATGTCGAGCCGGGCGGCGCCGATATCGATCGTAACACGCGCTGAGTCGGCGACAGGCGAGCCAAACGGCGACGACCGGAAGAACGGGATGAACATCAGGGCCGAGAGACAGCCCTTCTCCGACACCCTGATGTTTCTCAGACTGACGGCATCGCCGGCCTGTGGTTCTGCCGTTGCGTCCGAGCTCGTGACGCCGCGAAACCGGACCGAGACAGGCTGGCCGGCAGGCCGATGGGCATGAATCACAACGGCCCGGCCGTCTTCCTCAGTCTCCGAGGAGTCGTACAGGCTGCCTTCTATCGAATTCTCGAGAATTCGGCGCAAGCGGGCGCGCTGGTCCGTGAAGCCTAGCGCTGGCATTTTGGACAGTAGTGGGTGCTGCGGCCACCCAGTTTGACGCGTTGAATCGTAGAGCCGCACTCGTAGCAGGGCTTACCGGTACGCCTGAACACCTTGACGTTCATCTGCATACTGCCGGATTCTCCTTTGACGTCCTGGTAGTCGCGAAAGCTAGCGCCGCGGCTCTCGACGCCGAATTGCAGCACGTCTCGAATCGACTTGTGGAGGCGGGCCGCCTGAGGCCGCCTCACCGAGGCGCCCAGCCGTCGCGGGTCAATGCCCGCCGCGAAGCACGCCTCATCGGCGTAGATGTTGCCGATACCGGCGATCCGGCTCTGGTCCAGCAAGACGGACTTAACCGGCGTCTTGCGCCCTCGCAGGGCCTCAGTGACAACCTCGACGGTGAAGTCTTCGCCAAGCGGCTCGGGGCCAAGGCCGGTGGCGACCGCTTCCGAGACATCGTCGACCAGCCAGAAACCGCCGAACTTGCGCAGATCGGTGAACCGAACCTCTGTCCCGTCGTCCAGGATGAGGATGGCTCGCAAGTAGCGGTCCGGTTCGGCGTTCGCGGCGCGGTGGAGGAGCGCGCCCGTCATGCGCAGGTGGATCACGATAAACGCCTCCGTATCGAGGCGAATCGCAAGGTATTTGCCGCGACGTTCCAGCGCTTCAATGCGGGCGCCGACGACGCCTTCTCGAAACGACGCCTCGTCGATGCCCTTCAGCACAGGTACCGGTTTGCCGGTGTCTGCGGGGATACGGACGGCGGAGATACGGCGTCCGACGATACGATCCTCAAGGTCGCGGCGAATGGTCTCGACTTCAGGAAGCTCAGGCACGAAGCCATGATACGTCCCGCCTGAGGTCGGTGGTATGCTTCCGCCGCGTATATGACCTCGGACCAAGCGGCCGTCTTCGGCGTGTTGCTGCTCACACTGGTTTTGTTCCTCTCGGGTCGCCTGCGCCACGATATGGTCGCGATCCTTGCGCTGCTGACGCTGACACTGGTCGAGATCATCCCGGCGCGCGACGCTTTCAGCGGTTTCGGCCACCCGGCGGTGATTACGGTGGCAGGCGTCCTGGTCGTAAGCCGAGGGCTGCAGAATTCCGGCCTCGTGGACGAGCTGGCGCGACGGCTGGGCCGACGCGGGAATACAACCGCTCAGCAGGTGCCGTTGCTCTCCCGCAGTGGCCGTGATGTCGAGCTTCATGAACAACGTCGGCGCGCTGGCTCTGCTCATGCCGGTCGCAATGCGGCTGGCCAAACGAGCCAACAGTCCGCCCTCTGCGTTGCTGATGCCGCTCGCGTTTGGCTCGCTGCTCAGCGGTCTGATGACGTTGATCGGAACGCCGCCCAACATCATCGTCTCGACGTTTCGGCAGGAGGCGCTCGGAGAACCCTTCCGTGCCTTCGATTTCACTCCGGTTGGAGGCGTAATCGCCGTGGCGGGGCTGGCCTTCATTTCGCTGGCCGGCTGACGATTACTCCCGCCAGGCGGCAGGGTGGCGCAGGGGCGTTCGACATCGCGCCCTATGTCTCGGAGCTTCGCGTGCCGGAAGGCTCAAGCCTGGTCGGAAAGCCGCTCCGTGAGATTAACGATCGGGTCGAGGCCGACCTGTCGGTAATGGCGTTGATGCGGCACGGCGAGCGGTTTCACAGCCCCACCAGCCACGAAACTCTCATGGATGGCGATCTGCTGACAATCAAGGCAGACCACGAGGCGTTGGATCCGCTGGTAGCCGACGCCGGGCTGGAGATCGAAGGGCAAGAGTACGTCGGAGCTGACGACACCTCCGATATGGGCGAAACGGACCTGGTCGAGGCGATCGTCGGACTCTAGTCGCTGATGGTAGGTCGGACGCCCGAGCACTGAGGCTGGGACGGCGCTTTGGCGTCGATCTGCTGGCGGTGTCTCGAGAGGCGCCTCCTTCTACGAAAGGCTCTACAACGTGCGGCTTCACGCCGGCGACGTGGTCCTACTCCAGGGCTCGTCCGATAGCGTCCAGGAAGCCTGTCGCGTCTAGGCTGCCTGCCGCTGGCCGAGCGTGGCCTGCGCATCGGCCAACCGCGGCGAGTCCTCGTGGCGGTTATCCTCTTCGGCGCCGCGATCGCGTTGGCGGCGACAGGCGTAGTGGCCATTCAGGTCGCGTTTGTCGCGGCCGCCGTCGTATTCATCCCGCTGGCCTCGTGGGACCCGCCGAGGCTTACGAGAGTATCGACTGGCCCGTTATCGTCCTGCTGGCGGCGATGATTCCGGTGGCCGGCGCGCTGCAATCCACCGGCGCGGCGGACCTCGTGGCGGTTAAGATCGCCAACGTCAAAACGGGTCAGCCGGAGTGGGTCGCCCTACTCATCATCCTCGTCGGGGCGATGTTTCTCTCCGACCTCGTTAACAACGCGGCGTCGGCACTGGTCATGGCCCCGATCGGTCTCAGCGTTGCCGAGGGCCTTGGTGCGTCGCCGGACCGCTCTTTGATGGCGGTGGTCTTCGGAGCTTCGTCGGCTTTCCTGACGCCGATCGGTCACCAGTCGAACACACTGGCGATGAGCCTAGGCGGTTACAAGTTCGGCGATTACGCCAGGATGGGCCTGCCGATTGAGATCATCATCGTCGCGGTCGATATGCCGCGCTGATGATTGTCTGGTAGGCACGAAAAAGCGCCTCGTTTGCACGAGGCGCTTTCGCTGCGGTTAGAGTCGGGTCAGGCGCTCATATCGATGATCGGCTTGACCGCGCCGTCGGTGCGGCGGCTGAACATCTCGTAGGCTCGGCCGACGTCGCTAAACGGGACGTCGTGCGTGATCATCTTGCCGGGATCGATGCGGCCCTGCGCGATCAGGTCAACCGCGGCATGCACCACGTCCACGACCTCGCCGGCGCGGGCGCTGTTCGTGACGTAGATCGTCGGCAGCTTCGAGTACATCGCACCCCAATCGAAGGGGAAGACCGGATCGCCGTGGGGCATGCCGAAGATGCAGACGGTCCCCTTGACCTTGAGGCAGTGGAACGTCTGGTTCGAGGTCTCGTGGACACCACAGGCGTCGACCACGACGTCGCCGAGCTCGCCGTTCGTCAGTTCTTTGACGCGTTCGATAACATCTTCCGTCGCCGCGTTGATCACATCCGTCGCGCCGAAGCGCTTGCCCATGTCGAGACGGGCGTCAACGATGTCGGTGACGATGACCTGAGACGCGCCGCCTTGCGTCAGGAGCTCGGTGAATCCGAGGCCGATGGGCCCCTGGCCGAGGATGACAACCTTCTTGCCCAGCATGCTGCCCAGCTTCTGAACCGCGTAAACCACGGTCCCGATTGGCTGGCAGAGGACGGCGAGTTTCGGGTCGACGCTGGGCGGAACGTAGATGCAGCGGTTGGCCGCGATCGTCGTGTACTGCATCAGCCCGCCGGTGTAGGTCAAAGCAACGACACGATCGCCCACCTTGAGGCTCTCGTCCATGCTCTCTTCGACGATGCCTGAGGTTTCGTGGCAGGGAAGCCCCGGCCGTAGCGGATACTCCTCCTCAGGGAACACCTTGTCGTAAGTCAGCAAGTCGGAGCCGCAAATCGCCGCGTACTCGATGCGGACCAGGACTTCGCCGGGCTGCGGCACCGGCTTCTCGACGTCCAGAATCTCGAACTGACGGGGACCAACAAGGCGTGCGGCCTTCATACATCTCTCCTGTTACCGGTGACTGACCCCGGGGATGGCCGCCACATTGTAGGCGGTACAAAAGGTCGGGTTAGCGGACGCGGCTTTGATTTCACGAGCCAGGACTCTATTGTCTAGTTACGTCTGGTTACAAGATCAGAAGATGGTGGGCCATCTGAACAAAGACCGCCGACTTAATAGGCAGCCGGCATGCGACTGCCGCCCGAGGCGGCTTCTGAACACGGCATCTCATCGAGTTCCGGGGGGTCTTGCGATTCGCGGGGGTCTTACGAGGTGTAGGCCGCCGTCATCAGGAGCACGTCCGTCTCTTCGAAGCACAAGCCCAACTCGAAAACTGCCAAAAGTGAGAATGAAAATGACCAGGGCGGTACGACTGATGGCTCAGTCTTCGCCATGAGTTGTCGGTACGCTCAAAGAACAGAGCGGATGAGGCCACCGTCCACTCGAATGGTTGAGCCGGTGATGAAGCTTGCCCTGCTCGAAGCCAGAAACGCGACGATGCCTGCAAACTCATCCGGGCGTCCCACCCGGCCCACCGCCGCCTCACGGGCCCGTTCCTCCAGCGCCTCCTCGATCGTAATCCCGGCGTCCTTGGCACGGGAGGTGATATTCGACAACATGCGCTCGCTGAGGATTGACCCAGGGCACACATTGTTCACGAGGATGCCATCCCGGCCAACCTCGTCTGCTAGGCTCTTCGCAAAGGCGACGACACCCATGCGCGTCGCGCCGGAGAGCGCCAGATTGTCGATTGGGTTGAATACGGTGCTCGCGAGAACGTTGATGATCCGGCCGCCACCTTGACGCTTCATATGGGGAATCCCGGCGCGGCTCATGCGAGCAAAATACAGTAGCGAGCGCTGCAGCGCCGTCGCCCACTGCTCCTCGGTTGCTGTCGCCGCGCGAGCCAGCGGTGGGCCGCCAGAATTATTGATCATGATGTCCAGGCAGCCGAAGCGTTCTATTGTCGCCTCGACGAAACTGGTGATCGTCTCTGGCTTGTCCAAGTCCCCTGCGAAAGACATGACCTCGGTGCCGGTCGCCTCACGAATCTCCTTCCCGGCCTGGTCGAGGTCTGCTTCCGTTCGGCTGCAAATCGCTACGTAAGCTCCTTCTGCCGCCAACTCACTGGCGATCGCCCGGCCAAGGCCCTTGCTCGCCCCGCCCACGATGGCGACTTTGCCCTTTAGGTCCAGATCCATGTCCTGGGCCTGCTCCTTTCACGCGCAACACACTACTCAGCCAGGTGACAGATCGCCACCTATGAGAATCGGCCCATTATAGGCGGCTGCATTAATTTCGAGACTACTCTCTAGCGGCATCGTCTCTCGAGCCGCGAGGCCGATGCGTAAGCTGCGACGGACTGAATATCCGCCGCTCCGGGCAAACTTATGTCTAGTTACACCATGTGTAAATCGTGTCGCTCGCGACGTCGGCTACAGAAGCAACCATCAGATCCGTATCACAACAAGGCCCACCGCCAACGTCACCGCGGCGGCGGCGAGCAGCTTGAGAGGCCATTCCCACGTCGTGAGCAGGTACTCGCGCGACCATCGCTCGACCCCCGTGGGTCCCTCAACCAGCGCGTAAGCGTCTAAGGCATTTCGCCGTAGGTACCGGGCGGGCTTGCTCAGGGCGCGTTGTGCAAGGCTTAGAAATGTCGCAATCAGCGCGACAAGCAGCGCTGCCAAGCTAATCTGCTCAGTCTGAGCCCAGAAGCCGACCAGGACGGGAAAACCACCCCAGGCGAGGCCGAAGGCGAGATCGGTGTGAAGTATGCGGTGCCACTCGAGGACATAGCCCACCGCGAGAAGCATGCCAACCGCTGCCCAAGCCAGCGTCCAAGGAGAGATGATGAAGGCGCCCGCAACGGCGACCGCCAAGCTCCCCACTAGTCCGCCAACAGCTAGTCCGATCAGGACGCTGCTACTGAGCCGCGTGCCCAAGGGGCGCGAATGAAGCTCATCGAGCGCGTGTGCGGCGATGCCAGTGCCGAGGAAGAACGCGGCAAGGGTGCCCGAAAGCCGCAGGAGATCCAGGTCGCTGGCCGTAGTTCCGCCATAGACGACGTATGAGAGGTGCCATGCCGTGTAGGGAGGGTGGAGTAGTGTAAGAACGTCGCCCCACAGACGACCTGTCCGCCCGTAAAAGGCCGGCTGGAGTCGTCCAATCCGCACTCGCATGGCTGCGCGTCACCCTCGCCGCGCCCAGACGATAAGTCCGCCGCCAAGCGAGAGCCTAGCAGCTCGCACTTCCGTAAGCCCAGCCGCGGCCCATAGCGCCTTAATCATGTCGCCAGGGTAAAGGCGGTAGAAGCGCTCGATACTCGGGCCAAGGAAGAGACCGACCCGCACCCAGGCGCACCCAGCTAACAGGCCAACTACAGGCAGGCCAACCCGTGTGTAGAGCCACCAGGCGGGCCTCCAGACGCCACGGGGCCGGCCGAACTCGACCATCCCAATTACGCCGCCGGGACGCACGACACGCGCTAGCTCCCGCATAGTTCCAGATGGGTCGGCAACGTAGCGAAGCAGATAGCCAAAGGTAAGCCCGTCAAACGTCGCGTCCCGAAAAGGCAAGGCTTCAGCCGTCGCCAACACTGCACTCGAGCCGAGCCGCCGGACGCCATAGAGCATCTCGCGGGTTAGGTCGAGAGCGATCACGTTGTGTCCTCGCTCTTCGAGCAGTCGAGTGATCAGTCCGGTACCGGCCGCAACGTCCAGCACTTGAGCATCAGAAGGCAAATCAAGATGCTCCACCATTTCGCGGCGCCAGCGCGGGTCCTGGCCAAGGCTTAGCAATTCAGACCAGCGATCGTAGTTCGACGCGATGGGCGCGAATAGACGGTTCGCAAACTTGCTTGGTGATGCCAGCTGTTGTGTGTCGGAGCCAGTCATGAGGCGATAATGGCACGTTTGGCGGGGCTGTAGACGGTTGGGCATTCGAGGATTTCGCGAAGAAGGCGAGTTGCCCAGATGAATTCACGCATCTGACCAAGTACCCGAAAGAGAGAACACTATCTGTACTTATTTCGACCACGCCAATACGAAGGCGTTCATTTGGTCAGGCGACGGAGACGCTGCTGCCCGATTCTGTCTTGGTCACGACTACGCGCGCGGGCAGGCGCTGCGCCAGCTCCTCCAGGTGTGTGACGATGCAGACCATGCGGTTTTCGCCGCGCAGGGCGTCCAGGGCGTCTGCCGCACGGTCGAGCGCCTCGGCGTCTAGCGAGCCGAAGCCTTCGTCGAGGAAGACGGAGTCGAGGACGACGCGTCGGCTGGCGGCTAGGCCGGGAAGGCTCTCGGCTAACGCGAGCGAGAGCGATAGTGAGGCAAGGAACGTTTCGCCACCTGACAACGTGCGTACCGAACGCGACTGGTCGGCGTTCCACTGGTCGATGACTTCGAACTCCTGGCCTTTTTCGTCCACCTGCAGGCGATAGCGTCCACCTGAAAGCTGCTCCAGTCGCTTCGAGCCGTCGGCAGCCAGCACCGCCAGCGCCTCCTGTTGGACGAAGGCCTGGAAACGGTCGGCACGCAGCATTAGCGCCAGGTCCGCGGCGACGTCATGCTCCTTCTTCAGACCAGCAATGTCCTTGCGCATCTCTGCAACCTGCTGGACGTCGACTTCGAGGCGCTGGATCTGCGCTTCCAGCTGGCCGATAGCGACGGCGGCTTTCGTCTGAGCCTGGCTTGCATCCGCCACCCGGCGTTTGAGAAGCGGTACCACGTCGCGGTTCGAAGACAGCTCGGTGCTGACGTCCTGCCAGCCATGCTCTTCAGAGAGCAGGGTCAGGTCTTCGTTTGCGGTAACAACGGAAGTGCGGCTCGTCTCAACCAACCCGACGGCCAATGCAGCGCGCGTTTCGAGATCGCCCAGGTGTCCCCGTGCCGCATCGATTTGGGCGCTGAGGCGCTCGCGCTGGACCACGGCAGCATCGACCTCGGTTTGCAGCGATTCGCGCTGCTTTCGTGCATCTATTTGCAGGCGTAGCGCTTCGTTGATCGCCGTAAGGGACAGCGCTTCAGAATCTCCCAGCGATTCCTGCAGCGACTCCAGGATCCGCTCACGTTGGGCTTCCAGGTCGCGCCAGCGCTTCTCGGCCGTTTCGACGGTCATCTGGGCCTTGGTTACGACGTTGACCGCATTTTGCAGCCCGCTGCGGGCGCTAGCCTCGGCTTTGCGGGACGAAGCATGACCGTTTTGCGCCGCCTCGAGGTCAGCGCGATCGAACGCGGGGAGCTCGCCGACCTTGCCGCCGCAGACGGGACAAGGGTCGCCCGCCTTGAGTCCGCCGGCCAGAGCGGCGACGAAGTTATGACGTCTGGCTTCGTCCAGCGCCGCTTCGGCGACCTTCACGGCCTCTTCGGCTTGCACCAGGCCCGCCTCAGATCGCTCGACCTCTTCCGTTGCCTTTGAGTGGTAACTCATGCCTTGTTTATGCAAAGTTTCGGCTTCCTTGATCGCTTGCTCAGCTTCCGACAACGTGGTGGCCCGCTCTCTAGCCAGAGTCAGCTGCGTCAACCTATCCGCGTCGTATCCATTGCCAGCAAGCCGCTCCTGGAGCGAGTCAATCTCCGTCGTAACCTCGTCGAGCGCAGCCACTCCCTGCTGAATCAGCTCCTGCGTGGTCTCAAGATCGTGGCCCGCTGCCTGCGACTCAGCTTCGGCTGCGGCCATCGCTTCTCGCGACCGAGACAACAGGAGCGCGACTTCGTAGCCACGGTTCGCCGCATTCGCCGCAGTCTCGTGCACCTGACGTTCGCTTTGACGGTCGGTCAACTGCTGCTTCAGGTCTTCGACCTTCTCTGGCGTAGCGTCGGCGAGGGCCTCAAGTGCGCGCTCGCGTTCTTCGAGTCGAGTCCCTGTCTCGGCTGCCATAGAGGCGGCGCGGCCCCGTACGCGGTTGTAAACATCGAGGCGCAGCAGGCTACCGAGGACGGAGCGCCGCTTTTCGGCCGAGCCGGCGAGGAATTCCTGGAACTGGCCCTGGGGCAACAGGACGGAACGCGTGAAGCCGTCGTAATCGAGCCCCACGATCTCGGTGACGCGATCTGTCACCTCGCGGGCCCGGTCGAGCTGGGGTTGCCAGTCTTCGCCTTGCCAGCGGTCGAGGCGAACTGCTCCGGAGCCCTTACGGCGCGTTTCGCGGTAGACACGAAAGCGTTCCTCGCCGGCGAGGAACTCGAGGGAGACGCGCATACGGTCCATGCCCTGAGAGATGCAGGCGCCCACCTCGGTCGTGACGCGTGGGACGCGACCATACAGCGCGTAGGCGACGGCGTCGATCAGCGACGACTTGCCGGCGCCGGTAGGTCCGGTTATTGCGAAGAGGTCGAGCTCAGATAGGTCGAGGAAGGTGGGGTCGCGGAAGGCGGTAAAGCCTTCTAGCTCAAGCCTCAGCGGTCTCATGTTCTTCCTCGTTGAGCAGAGTCCGGAACAGCGCCAGCGTCTCGACGGACGGCTCGTGATCGCGTCCGAGGTTGCTTTCATAGAAGCGGCTGAACATCTCGATTGGGCCCAGTTGGGAACGCTCCACCGATTCCGGTTCGCTGCCGGCCGGTTTGTGAGCCCGCTCGACGTGCACCGCGGTGGGCAGTTCGGCCCGCACCAGCTGCGCCAGGTTCGCCACCGGCATATCGACTTCAACGAAGACGCGAGCCCATGCGTCGGCAGCCTCGTCCTTGAACCGCGACAGGTCGTTCAAGGCAACGCCGTAGCCCGGCGTGCCGATATCGACGAGGCGGCGGCCGGCCATGATAGGCAACTGCGTGACGTTGGCCGGCTGACGAGCGTGAACTTCGATCAGGTTGACGTACTTGTCCTGTTCGCGCTCACCGAAATCGAGTTGTAGAAGCGAGCCGGAGTACGTTGCCTTCGTGGCGCAAGGAATGTCCTGGGGTTTGTGGACGTGGCCCAGGGCGATGTACTGGGCTGCCACCGGCAAGGCGTCGCGGCGGACGCCGTAGATGCCCATCGCCATGTGCAGCTCGCGCTCGCCGCCGCCGGGACCAATCATTGCGTCGTCTGCCAGCAGGTGTGTCACGAGGACACTGACGGCGTCGGGCTCAAAGCCCGAGGACAGTACGCGCATCGCCTCCTGGACGCGTTCCGCGTACTGCATCAGCGGCGCGTCGGTACCCATCTGGAGACGTGTGAAGTCGACCACGTCGCGCTCGTTGATCCACGGCAATGCCGCGACGACGGCGCGTTCGCGCTTATCACGAGACTCCACGTCGATCAGCGCACCGTCAGCGGGACCGCGCGGGACGCCACGCATGTGGATTCCCAGGGAGCCGAGCAAAGGCGCCACGGCGTCGAGACGCTTCGGATGATCGTGATTCCCGGCGATGGCGACGGCGGGGATGCCTGCGCCGTAGAGCTCGCGGAAAAAGGCGTAGACCAGTTGCTCGGCCTCCGGTGGCGGCGCCGAGGTGTCGAAGATGTCGCCGGCGACGAGCAGGCAGTCGACGTCGTGATCCTTCGCGAAAGACAGCACTTCTTGCAGCGCGGCCTGCTGCTCTCCGAGCCGGCTCTGGCCGCGAACGTTGCGCCCAATGTGCCAGTCTGAGGTGTGCAGGAAGCGCATCAGGTGTAGTTCCTCTGAATCCGCGCGAAAACATCGTGACCATTCTCGCGAGAGGAGGCAGCAACCTCGTCAGCCCGCGTCGCCCATGCAGGGAAGGGGAACTGCACCAGCAGCGGCACCGGCACGTCGGGCTGCTGTAGGAACATGCTGCCGGGTTTCAGGATCGAGGAGCGTGCGCGGGCCGAGGCGGTGAGAAAGCCGTACTCGTCGCGTTGCGATTCCGCGGCGTCGAGGCGGCCGACGACGCGAAACGATGCGTTGGCCGTGACGCGGCGTTCGATCTCGCTCGCCGTCTGCTCCGCGCCGACCAGCACGACGCCAAGGCTGCGTCCGCGTTCTGCGATGTCGAGAACGACTTCTTTAATCGGGCTGCGGCCTTCGCGCGGCGCGTACTTGTTGAGCTCATCGAGGACGAGGAAGACCAGGGGGTCTCGGCCACCCGAGTCCTTCTCCTCCATGAGGCGCTTGACCACGACGCCGACGACGAAGCGCTTCGCTCGGTCGTTCAGGCGGTTGATGTCGATGACGTTGACCTGGTGCTTGCGCCAGTCGAAGCGGTGGCGCTCGGCCTCTGCGGGGCGTGCAGCGCGAATCAGCGGCGCGACGGCTAACGCCGAAGCCTCGAGGCGGCGCGCGAAGGCTTGCCGCGTCCCTTCAGCGGCGCGCGGGGCGATGCCGTCGACGAAATCGCAGATTACTTCGACCAAGCGTTCAAATGAATCGATGCGCAGGCCGGCGTCGACTCCGGGAACGTGCAGGACAACTTCAGCTTCGCCGGCCGGCTGTAGCGCCACCTGCGACTCGAGGAAGCGTTCGACCTGCGTGATCACGAAGCCAAGCTGGCTGGTCTCGTCGTCGGAATCAGCGAAGAGGAAGCGCAACATGCGCTGGCTGCAGAACTCTCGCAGCGTCCAGAAGTAGGCGTCTACGCCCTCTGAGCGTGAACCGGTGTCCGGGATCACTACGTCGCCGCGCTGCGGTGGGGCCCAGAGACCGACGTCGGCAAACGGACCGACGGGCAGACCCAGCGTCTCGTACTTGCCATGTTCCGTGTCCGGCAGCTTGGCGTTTGGCTTGTCGAGCCAGAGCAAGTCTTCGCCTTTGACGTTGAATATGATGGCGTGCGACGCGTGCGCGTTACGCAGCGAAGCGCCGTGAAACAGACCGTAGAGCAGGAACAGAGCGTAGGTCGTCTTGGTGGCGACACCGCTGATGCCGCTGATGTTGACGTGGGCCCCGCGGCTGCCGTCGAGGAACTCGAGGTTGCCGTAGACGGGCAGGCCGTCTCGCGAAAGTCCGGCAGGGAATCGCGCGTCGCGCATCTTATCGAAGTAGAGCGCCAGCTCGCGGTCCTCCACCGAAGCGCGGCGTACGGAGCGTCCCGGCCGGGGCGGCACGAGGACCTCGCTCTCTGGCTCTGTCGGGCTCATCGAGACGCGCGTCACGGCGACGTGCGCGATCGTCGAGATGTCGACCGGCAGCGTGCCGGTCTCAGCGCGAAAGACGTCGGAGTGGAAGCTGGCGCCTTCGTAAGCGGACTCTATCTGGTCGACCACGCCGTAGTGCTCAACGTCGCTACGGCCGTCGGGCCGCGGCTGCGGTAGCTGCGTCGTGACCGCCACGACCTCGTCGAGCTGGACGTAGTCGCTGGGGTCGACGGCGAGCCAGAACTCCAGCGGCTTCGACTCCCTGGTGCCAATAACGCGGCCGATCTCGTCGCTCACAGCGAATACTCCTTCGAGAGGTGGTCCTCGATGGCGCGTCGGATGAACGCCTGGTCACCCAACTCATGGCGCAATCGCTTCTCCAGGGCTCCGACCGGCAGGAGGTTCTGCGGCGCGCGCGGGTCGTGCTCCGGCCGCGATGCGAAACGCGGCAGATTGTGCGAAAGCATGTCGGCGACCTCGACCGGTGAGCCCGCGTCGTCCTGAGGGATTTCGATCCTGACGATTCCGGCATAGGAGTGGTGAATCGGCCGCGTGTAGGGCAAGCGCAAGAACCAGGAGACGCGGGATCCCCACGAGTCCTTGATCTCGAACAGCGGCGTCCGTTCGCCGGCGGCGAGCCGGGATATCAGCCCGCGTTGCTCCCCTGACAGGTAGAGCTGATGCAGCGTCTTGGCGATACCGGCCAACTGGTTCGGCCCACGCGTCAGGTCGATCAAGCGGCCGTCGGCGATGATCAGCGGCGTGGAGGGCAAGTGCTTCTGAATGCTTGTCTGTTCGAGATCGCGACGACGGACGCCCGCAGCCTGCATCGCTCCATGGCGTCCGGCGCCGGTCGCTGGGAGCGCTTCGAAGACGAGGTCGCGTCCAGGCACTGGCACGACGAGTGGTTCAGCGCGGGCAGGGCCGCCGATGGCAAGTACCCGCGACACGTAATCGACGCTAACGGTGGCTTCATGAGGTGTCGAAAAGACGCAGCCAACCGCAACGGATGCGAGCACCGCGACCGAATTCGACTCGCCGTCGTCGACACGAGCCCAGGACTCGACGCGCTGGACGCCGTCAACAAAGGCAACGAGCTCGGGAAAAGGCAGCGGTTGGGGAACGATACCGCGAGACCAATCAGGGGTCTCGACCAGGGGATCGACCTCGAAATTAGGGGTCTCTTCGGCCTCCTCTTCCTCGATTTCGAAAGCGGAACCGTATTCAGCCGACCAGGGGTCGAGGGAAACAAAGGACCGAGCCGTGGTCGAGGCGGGGGACTCGAACATGATTTCTAATCCTAGCGCTTTCGAATCTGGCTCGCAAGCAAGAATTATGACAATTCGAGTGGATCGGTGACTAATTTACTGCAAGTTATGACAAGTAATGAGTAGGGCCCTACTCCACCGGATACATCACCACGCCGGTTGCCAGCTTCGGGAAGAAGAAGGTCGACTTGCGCGACATGCGGTCGCCGGACGCGGCGACGGAGATCACCTGATCTACCGGCGTTGGATTGACCAGGAAGGCCACGTCCCACTCGCCTGCAGCGACGGCCTCCGCCGCGTGGCGGTGGTCTTCGGTGTAATCGATGTTCTTCGGCGCTTCGTCGTAGCCGACAGCGGGCAGAATCGCGTGCGCCAAGACCGTAACGTCCAGCCTGCGCCACTCGCGGGAGTGCTCGGCGGGCGTGCGGTTGATGATCGCCGTCATATCCCGCGGCGTCAGGAGATGCAGCCGCCCGGGCTCGAGCCCGATGGCGCCGAAGGCGGGAGCCTCGCTCCCAACCGCCTGGAGACGGCGCATCAGCGCATCGAGGTTCGCTTCGTTGGCCACGCCGAGATCATCGAGGCGCCAATGACGCAGGTTGCGTAGCTGGATGCGGAGCGGCTGCGGCAGCTTGACGAGGCGATGCGTCGGCAAGACGACCAGGCCGGGATCGCGCGATGACACCAGGGCGGCGATGATGAAGTTAGCCGGGTGGTCGTCGCTCCAATCCATCGCTTCGCCGCGGCGCAGGTTCCGGTAGTTGAGGCCGGTTTCGTAGCGATGGTGCCCGTCTGCGATAACCAGTCTCCGATGCAGGATGGCGTCGCAAAACGCGTCAGCGGCCTGGGACGACAGGGGGCGCAGGGTATGGCGCTCGGCCGGCAGCACAGCGTCCAGCACCGGCGCCTCCAGCGCAGTCTCTTCAAGCTCAGGAGCCCCATCCGGCTCGTACAGCGCCATGACCGGGCTGAGGTGGACAGCCGTCGCCTTGAGCAGGTTGAAGCGGTCCTGCTTGGCTCCTTCGCCCGTCACCTCATGCGGCAGGACGATCCCTTTCTCCCATTCCTCAAGGCGCAGAGCGCCGAAGACAGCCCGGCGGCGCACCGTCGTCCCCGCCAACTGGAACTCCTGGTCGTATACGTACAGGTGGGGCGAGTCGTCGAGCTTGAGGGCGCCGTCAGCGATCCAGTGCTCGATATCGCTGCGAGCCAGAGCGTAATGGTCCGTCCCGGCAGCGATATCGACGCGGTCTTCCCCGTAGTCAACGCGGGAGATGTTGTAAGGGCTGCGCTCGTAGAGATCCTGCCGCGCCCGGCCGGCTACAACGTCATACGGTGGCGCGACGAGATTCGCGGCGTCACCGGCGACGTCAGGCGAGTAGCGGAGGGCGCGGAAAGGACGCAGTTCGGCCATGCATCCATCATAGGGGCGGCTTCGAGCTAGGCGAAGGCTAAGGTCAGGCTAAAGTATCGGCAGGCCTGCGGCCGCGAGAACCTTGCGCTGAGCCTCAAAGGAGTCATTCACGCCCTTTTCAGCCAACTCGAGCAAGCGGTTCATCGCGTCACGGCTGAAAGCGCCGTTCTCCGCTGTACCCTGAACCTCGACGTACTTGCCCTCACCGGTCATCACCACGTTGAAGTCGACTTCGGCAGTTGAATCTTCTTCGTAGCAGAGGTCCAGAAGCGAGGACCCGTCGACGATTCCCACGCTAGTCGCAGCTACGGGCGCCTTTATCGGCAGCGCACTGTAGGTCCCGTCTTCGATCAGCTTGTTCATCGCCTGGACCAGCGCCACGTATGCGCCGGTGATCGACGCAGTGCGTGTTCCTCCGTCCGCCTGCAGGACATCGCAGTCGATTGCGAAGGTGCGCTCACCCAGCAGGTCGAGATCGACCACGGCGCGAAGAGAACGACCGATGAGACGCTGGATCTCGTGCGTCCGGCCTCCAATGCGACCGGTGACCGATTCCCGTTGCGTCCTTGTCGTAGTCGAACGCGGCAGCATAGAGTATTCCGCAGTGACCCAACCCTTCGTGGTGCCGCGCAAGAACGGTGGTTGGCGATCTTCCACGCTGACCGCGCAGAGGACCGTTGTGTTGCCCAGTTTGATCAACGCCGATCCTTCGGCATGCACCAGGTAACCCACTTCGATTCCGAGGGTGCGCAGGGCATCTTCTTCGCGTCCATCAATTCGATTGCTGCTCATGAGACCGGGCGCGATTATAAGCGCATTCTGAAGCAGCAGACAGCAGCGGAAGCGAGAGCCGTAGGCGAGTACCCCGACTAAGCCGCCTCCTTGGCGGTATTCAGGCTTTCTTCAGGCCTGCCCCACTTCGTGTCTTGGTCAGAGGCTTCGAGGACGCCGTGCACATCCTGCACCTCGGCGGCGAGCTCGCTGACTGTCATGCGAAGGCTAAAGAGATGCGCCATCAGCTCCTCGACGTCCTCGGATGGGACGCTAGCCCCGGCGTGTGGTTGCGACGAAGAGCGATCGAAAGTGGCCGCGGCGCTCGGAGCGGAGATCAACCCGGCATCATCTCTTTTCTTCCAGCCCTGCTTCAGGAAGTAGGGGAGAAGGGCGAGGAGTCCGACCGAGGTCAGCAAAACCCCGGCGAGTAGGGTGACGGTGTAGCTCAGGGCGCTCAGTCCTTTCGCAAAGGTCGCTTCAAAGAAACCATCGGCTGCTCAGTGCGGCACCGCATCGGGAATCGCCCTTACCTGGCGACGCCCAGCGGCACGATCGAGTAGCCGCCGTGAGCCGCGTCGATCCAGAGCGAGGCTCCGTCGGTCTCGAACCGGACGTCGCCGTTCTCATCCGTACGCAACATTGGCACACCGGCCAGACGTAGCCGTGTGGTTGGCGATGGATGGCCGAACGTGTTCTCGGCGCCGGCAGAGATGACCGCGACGGCCGGAGACACGGCATTCAGAAATGCCGCCTTGGTGGAACCGTCTGAACCATGATGCCCCACCTTAAGGACCGTCGCCCGGAGGTCGAATGGAGTCTCGAGAAGCGCGATCTCGCCTTCGGCGGCGAGGTCGCCGGTGAGCAAGAAGCTAACCTGACCGTAGACCAGCCGCAGCACCACCGAGTTGTTGTTGAGGTCGTCCTCGGTTCCAGTCAGCAAGCGCGACGCGGGCGCCAGAACCTCGAAAAACGCACCGCCACCGAGTTCCATCGTTTGACCGGCCTCGGCGGTACTGGTTGGCACTCCGGTGCGCTCTATTTCGTCCAGCCAGGCGCGATAGACCGCCGTCTTACCGAGCAGCAAGCCAGCCAATACCGCGCCCACGTCGTACCGCTGCAGTACCTCAACCAGGCCGGCGACGTGGTCCTCTTGAGCGTGAGTCAGAACGAGGAGATCAATGCTCCGAACCGAGGGCGGCAGCACACGACCGAGCGCCTGCGTGATGCGCGCGCCGCTCGGGCCGCCATCGACCAGGATGCGGTGTCCCGCCGGCGTTTCGATCAGGATCGCGTCGCCCTGTCCGACATCCAGGACCGTTACTTGCAGCCGACCGTCCTGCGGCCGGAGCACGCTGCCCCAGATCAACAGCGCAGCGACTGCCAGGGCAGCAGAGATGGCGATGGCAGGGCGCAACGGTCGAGGCCGGGCGGTTTCAATGTCCGGCAGCGGCCGGCTACGCAAGACAAGCCAGGCCAGCGCCAGCAAACCGTAAGTCAGGAAGACTTCCGAAAAGCCGAATCCTTCCAGCTCGACTGAGGCCAGTGGCAAATCGGCGGCGAATCTGCCCAGGCGGACGAGGTACGTCAACGGGAGATAGGCAATCTGACCTACGAGTAATCCAAGCTCCTCGTGGATCGTACCGGCAATCGCGGCGAGGAACGATGCGCCAAGCGCGAGCACGAATACGGGGGCGGCGAGAAGATTGGCGGGTAGTGAGACGATCGAAAGGCGGCCGAAACTCCCGGCGATCACGGGCAGGACGGCAAGGCTTGCGGCTGTCGTGATCGCTGCATTCTCCGTCAGGAAGACTCCAAGCCAACCGGGAAGGCGGCTAAGGCGAGGTTCAAGGATGTCCTGTATGCGCTTCGCGGCGAGGACGATACCCAGAGTCGCGGCGAAGCTAAGCTGAAACGAAACGTCATCGACGATGAGGGGCCGCCATGCGACTAGGATCGCTGCCGTCAGCGCGACGGCACCCAGGGCGCTGCCGGGCCTGCCCGCCAGCGTCGCGCCGAGCATGACCGTTGCCATCAGTGCAGCGCGCATGACGGACGGAGAGGCACCGACGAAGACGGCGTAGAGCAAGACCAACGCAATCGCCACGGCCGTCGCGGGACGGCGTCCCAGCCACCACGAGAGGCTGGCAACCAGAACACCCGCGACAATCGCAACGTTCTGCCCGGAGATCGCCACGAGATGCGATATACCGGCGCGATTGAGGTCGTCCGACAGGTCTGGCGGAATTGCGGCGCGCTGGCCGAGCAAGATGCCCCGCGCCAGTGCCGACTCCGGCTCCGGCAGCGCGCGCTCTAGTGCTTCGCCCAGGGGTCGACGCGTCTCGATGAGCAGGCGGGTCAAGTCACTACCTGCGTCGGCGCCGATGACCCTGGCTTGCTCCGGGAATAGGGCCTGAGAGTGGACGCCACGTCGGGCCAGGTACTCACGGTAATCGAAGGAGTCGAGCCGCGGCGGCGTCTCGAGATGTGCCGTCAATTCGAGGACGGCGCCATAGTCATATGCGGGAAAGAGACGGGTTACGACGAGGACGCGCCCATCCGCAGCCTGAAACCCTGCTCCCGCGTCAGCTTCGTCCACACGAAGCGTGAAGCGCTGCGTCCGGTCACCCTCCTCGGGCTCGTCAACAATGACGCCTCGCAGTATCACCGGCGTGTCGCGATCATTCAGCAGCGCAATGCCCTGCGGTTGAGAAGCCGGCAAAGATTCCTCGTATCGATCGACGCCGACCAGGACGAGCAGCAGAAGGACGCCAAACGTAGCCGCCTCTCTCATCCGGCGTGCCAGGAGAGCACCGAAACATACGCCAGCACCGCCAAGCGTTGCCGCCGGCCACCAGTCGGAACTCCCAAGAGCCGCGAGGGAAACGCCCGCGAGAAAGGCGAGCGCCGCTTGAAACAAGATCATGGCCCGCCCACGGTCACGCGGTCTCGAATTTGCTCCAGCGTTTTTTCCGGAATAACCCGTCGCGTCAGGAGGTCGTCGACGGTTTCATAGGGCCCGTCGACAATGCGTGAATCGACAATGCGGCGCGAATAGGCTTCGCCAATGCCGGGAAGCTGATCGAGTTGCTCTACTGCGGCGGCGTTGAGGTCGAGGATCTGTCCGGGCACTAAGGTCGCAACTGCAGTATCGATACTTGTTTGCAGGACAGGAATCGTGAGCTTTTCGCCGTCTCGGAGCCGGCGCGCGAGATTTATCGAGTCGAAGTCCGCGTCGGGTAAAGCACCGCCGGCGGCCAGCACGCCGTCCTGAACCCGCGCACCCGGCGGCAGGTCGTACAGGCCTGGCGCCATGACAGCACCCGCAACGTGGACCAGTACGCCCTCCGACGTGACGTTCGGCTCTCGTAGCACTAAAGCAGGCGTGGCGTCCTTCGTGAGATCGCGCGCAACGAAACCTGCTACGAGGATAACGACCACGAGCCCTAAGAGGAGAATCTGATTGCGTTCAAGCCAGGCCAATGCAAGCCATCCTTTCGGCACCCGGCGAGTAGGCCTAGAGGCCGCTTATACGAGGTCAAGCGTCACGGCGTCAAGCGCCGTCGGTCCTACTTTCCGTAACGAATCGTTGTTATATACTTGAGCCTTAGTAAGCAACGATAATGAGAGACAGCGCCAATGCGCGGACGCGACCTCCTTTCAATACGGGACCTCTCCCCCGACGAACTCAATACGTTGATTCAGACGGCGCTCTCGATGAAGCGAGATGGCTCTGCGCCCCTGCTAGAGGGCAAGACGGCCGCGCTCGTTTTCGAGAAGCCTTCACTGCGCACCAGGGTGAGCTTCGAAGTTGGCATGAAGCAGCTCGGTGGAAGCGCGATCTACCTGTCTCAGTCAGAGGTAGGCCTGGGACAGCGCGAGCCGGTAGAAGACGTAGCGCGAGTCCTGAGCCGCTACGTCTCTGCGATCGTCGCGCGCACGTACGAGCAAGAGACCCTGACTGCCCTTGCAGCCGCGGCAGACGTCCCTGTGGTAAATGCCCTTTCGGACGACGAACACCCTTGCCAGGCGCTGGCAGATTTGCTGACCGTGCGAGAAAAGAAGGGCAGACTTGAAGGCGTTCGAATCGCCTTCATCGGTGACGGCAACAACGTTTCGGCCTCCCTGGCCCTGGCAGCCGGGCTCGCCGGCGCGGAATTCGTCATCGCATCGCCGGCGGAGTACGGCTTGCCCCAGGCTGTCGTCGATGCGGCGCGGGATTGGGCGCACCGAACCGGAGGCTCCGTTGAGACGGCCACCAGTCCCGAAGAAGCAGTCCAGGGGGCCGATGTGGTCTACACAGACGTTTGGACCTCGATGGGCCAGGAGTCAGAACGACGCCAGCGCCTGGAAGCCTTCCAGGGCTACCAGGTCGACGCCGAGCTGATGTCCCGAGCCAAACCCGATGCGATTTTCATGCACGACCTGCCTGCCCATCGCGGTGAAGAGATCACGAACGAAGTCATCGAGGGTCCTCAGTCGGTTGTATTTGAGCAGGCTGAGAACCGGCTTCACGCCCAGAAAGCTCTCCTGGCCGCCGTAATGGCAGAAGACTTCTAGCCCATGGGTGATTTCGTAAGCGATACCTGGGACACACTGCAGCTTCTGGACGCCGCTGCTGCGCTCGACATCTTCATCATCGCGACGATCATCTTCACGCTGCTGATGGTGCTGCGCGGGACAACCGCCATCACCCTGCTTCGCGGCGGAGCGGTCATCATCCTAGCGCTCTTTCTCCTGGGCCGGATTCTGGAACTGAGCGTCGTTAATTTTCTTGTGCGCAATGCGCTGCCCGTGCTGGCGCTCGGCGTCATCGTGATCTTCCAGCCTGAGATCAGACGCACCCTGGAGCGGGCAGGACGCACTAGCATGCGTCGCTGGCTGCTCCACTCCAGCGAAGACGTAGTACTGGACGAGATTTCCACCGCGGTCATCGAGATGGCGCGGAATCGACACGGCGCGATTATCGTGATCGAGCGAGGTACGGGGCTTGAGGAGTTTATCGAGACCGGCGTTCACCTCGACGCAGAGCTAAACGCCCGGCTGCTCGAGAGCATTTTCTACCCGAATTCAGCCCTGCACGATAAGGCTGTCATCATTCACGAACGGCGCATTATTGCCGCCTCTTGCACGCTCCCGTTATCGATGGGCCCTGGCAGCGGGCGAATGGGCACGCGCCATCGTGCGGCGCTTGGGGTCAGCGAGCAAACCGATGCGGTCACCGTGGTGATCTCCGAAGAGACCGGCGGGATTTCTATCGCTTCTGAAGGACGCCTGATCCCATTGCGTGACGAAGCGAGGGTCCGTTCAACCCTGGAAGCGCTCCTCGTCGCCCGTGGCAGCGGCATGCGACCTGCAGTTCAGCAGGCTGGGTAGGCGGACGGCTAATGCCTGCTATCTGGCGCCGTACAGCCACGCCGATCGCCCTTGCGCTGGTCTCATTGCTGGCGGCGATCGCGCTATGGGTGGGAGTCACCGATGCCGAGAACCCTAGATCGGCCTTCGACTATGGCGGCGGCCTGATTCTCAACCCAATCAATGTGCCACAGGGCCTCGCCGTGGCCGGGATCAGCGAAAATGTTGTCTTCGTCCGGGTAAGTGCAACCGAGGAAACCTTCAGCGCGCTAACCACAGCCGATTTCGTAGCAGAGGTGAACATGTCCGGCGAGCGCCAGGACTCATCGAATAAACCGGTTTCGGTCCGGGTCGGCGGACGCGACGATGTTGAGATCATCGAAGTGTCACCTTCGACGGTTCAAGTGCTTCTCGACGATGAAGCCTCAAAGCAGGTGCCGGTGCAGATCAGCCGCCTGGGCGCAACGCCGCAGGGAATAGTCGTCGTGTCGATCGAGCCGAACCCGACGACGGTTACTGTCACCGGCGCCGCCAGCCTCATCGATCGCGTGGAGAGTGCCGCGGCGGAAATCAACCTCACGGGCTTGCGTGTCAACCAGCAGCAGCAATTCGTCCTCACGGCACGAGACTCAAGCGACGTGGACTTGCGCCCGATAAGAATCGAACCCAATACGGCGGACATTCGGGTTACGGTTAGCCAAACCGGCGTTTCGCGCTCGGTCCCGGTGACATTGCGTACTCGCGGCCAGGTGGCAGAAGGTTACAACCTGGTCGGGTTCAGCCTGGATCAGGATGCAATCACGATTCAGGGGTCGGTTCAAGTAGTCCAGGCCATTAGCAGCATCGACACGGAGGAGTTCGACCTTACGGGCTTCAGCGCGAATCAGACGCGCTCGGTGCAGCTCCAGCTGCCGATCGGTGTGACCACTCAGCGCGAGGCTGTGAACGTTACGTTTATGATCGAACCCTCAATCGCCGCCTGGACGCTGTCGATAGCCCCGGTTGCCGAGAATCTGCCCGATGGCCTGCAGGCCTTGTTCCAGCCCGCGGCTATCTCAATCGTAATTCGCGGCGAGCTGCCTACGTTGAACCGCCTGGCGCCCGGCGCGATCCTTGCCGTACTGGACTTGACAGGCCTGGAAGAGGGTATTCACCTGCTGACACCCGATATCCGCCTCCCAGAGGAGATTAGCCTGGTCTCGGCGAGCCCAGAGGAGATCGTGACGGTGCTGCAGCCGTGAGTATCAGACCAGTCGTAGCACTCGTAGGCCGGCCCAACGTCGGAAAATCGGCGCTGTTCAACCGCATGACCGGGGGACGGCACGCCATCGTCGAGGAGATTCCCGGAACGACACGCGACCGGCTCGTTGGCGAGGTCGAGTGGCGCCTCCGTAGCTTCGACGTCATCGACACGGGCGGTCTGGCCGAGCCGACCAGCGTCCAGGGCTCCGGCGCCTACATGGGCGCGATCCGGTCGCAGGTTGAGGTCGCGGTTGAAGAGGCGACCTTGCTGCTCTTCGTTGTCGACTCCAAAGACGGAAGTACTTCCGCCGACCACGAGGTCGCTGAGATGCTTAGGCGCTCTGGAAAGCCATTCATCCTGGTTGCGAACAAGGCGGACAATCAGCGCCGCAGCGATGAGGCCTCCGAGTTTTACGAACTCGGGCTGGGTGAGCCGCAACCGGTCAGTGCGATAAACGGCGCCGGTGTCGGCGAACTACTCGATCTGATCACCGATCTGCTACCCGATTCGCCAGCGGCCGACGACTCCGAAACGGCGGGCCGCCTTCGGGTCGCGATTATCGGCAGGCCCAACGTCGGAAAATCAGCGCTCGTCAACGCCCTGCTGGGCGAGGAACGCGTCATCGTCAGCGACATCGCCGGCACGACGCGAGACGCGATAGACACGCCCTTCGAATACGAGGGCGAAGCCATGACGCTTGTAGACACGGCGGGCATCCGGCGTCCGGGAAGGCTCGAAGGATCGATTGAGCACTACAGCGTGATGCGCTCCCGCGACGCTGTAAGACGAGCCGACGTTTCTGTCGTCGTCTTCGACGCATCGATGCGACTTCGCGCCCAGGACCTGCACATCATGAGTATCGCCCTGGAAGAATCCACCGGCATCGTAATGTGCGCCAACAAATGGGATTTGATTAAAGAGACCTGGGACGAGACGAAGTTCCGCAATGGCATGCAGCGAAGGCTCCGTTTCGCAACCTGGGCGCCGATTACTGTCGTCTCTGCTCTCGAGCGCACCGGACTGGATGAGTTGATGACGGCCGTCGCCGCCGCCGGAGAAGAACGGAAGCGCCGCGTCCAGACGAGCGAGCTCAACGCAATCGTGCGTGGCGCCCTGGCCCGCCGTCCGCCGACTCTCACCGGTCGTAAGCGGCTCAAGTTGCTTTATGTCACAGAGGCGCGCACCGAGCCGCCGACCTTCGTGTTCTTTGTCAACGACGCCACGCTGGTCTCGCCGACCTACAAACGCTACTTAGAAAACGCCTTGCGGCGCTTCTTCGGATTCCGAGGCGCCGGGCTGAAGCTGCTGTTCCGCACCCGCGGTGAGGAGGACGTAGAGGCCGAACGCGAGCGCGAACGAGGTGAACGGCCACTACGACGGCGTCCTAGCCGCGCCGCGAGGTAACCAAAGTGGAGATAGTTGCCGCCGTACTCATTGGCTACCTGCTCGGTTCCATCTCTATTGGGCTGATCGTCGGACGGCGCGCTGGTGGCGTCGACGTGCGGGACTACGGCAGCGGCAAGACCGGCTTCACAAACAGCCTGCGCGTTCTCGGCCTACGCCGATCCCTGCCCGTCTTTCTCGGCGACTATGGCAAGGGGCTGGCCGCCACTCTCCTCCCGTTCATTTGGAGTGACGATCCATGGGCTCGCGCCGCCGGCGGGCTGGCGGCCGTCTGCGGTCACGTCTGGCCTCTGTTCGCTGGATTCCGCGGCGGCCGCGGTGTCCTCACAGGAGCTGGGGTTCTCAGCGGACTGAGCCCGCTCGCCATCCTCATCGTGCTGCCGCTCGCCGGGTTGATACTGAAACTGACGCGCTACATGTCGCTCACCTCGATCAGCGCAGCCGCCATCGCCGGCGCCGTCTTCTCCGGCTTTGCAGTGGCCGGCCTGCATCCCTGGCCTTTCGCGGTCGCGGCGGTGGCTGGAGGTTCTCTGACCATCGTCCTACACCATGACAACGTCCGGCGTCTCTTTGCCGGTACCGAGCGCCGCGTCGGCGAGCGTGTGAACCCGCAGGAGGCGTGATGACGCGAGTCGCCGTGATCGGTACGACCAGCTGGGGGACAACCCTGGCAGCGTTGTTGGCGCGTAACGGGAGCGAAGTGGCGCTCATGGCGCGTAACGTCGCTGAGGCTGACGGGATCAATGCCGTGCGGGAGAACGCCCGCCACCGTCCCGGTCTCAAGCTGCCTGACAATTTGACCGCGACCATCGACCCGGAAGCAGTGGCGAGCGCTGAGGTTGTGGTCCTGGCGGTGCCTTCCGCCGGACTCCGCCCCAACCTGATTCGCCTCGCCCCAGCGATGTCCGCAACCGCCAGCATTGTCAGTGCGGCGAAGGGGATCGAGTCCGCCGACTGCCTACGCATGTCAGAGGTCATCGAGAGCTTCGGGGTCGAGGCTGCGCGCGTCCTGGTGCTCTCGGGCCCCAACTTCGCCGGCGAGATCGCGGCAGGGCTTCCGGCCGCCGCGGTTATCGCCGGAAGAGACGAAGCGCGCGCGATCGAGGTTCAGGCCCTGTTTAACGGCCCAGCGTTTCGCGTCTATACGAGCGACGACCCCGTCGGCATAGAGATCTGCGGTGCTTTGAAAAATGTCGTCGCCATCGCGTGCGGCATGTCCGATGGCCTGGGCTACGGCGAGAACGCCAAGGCGGCGCTGATTACACGAGGACTGGCCGAGATCACGCGGCTCGGCATCGCGGCCGGCGCTCAACCTCTGACTTTCCTCGGCCTCGCCGGTATGGGTGATCTCGTGCTGACCTGCGAGGGCAATCAGTCACGCAACCGCCGCCTTGGCCTGGCGCTGGCGCAGGAGATGCCGCTAGATGAAGCGCTGGAGTCTATTGAAGGCGTCGTTGAAGGTGTGAGCTCCGCCCGCTCTGTCCCGGAGCTGGCCCGCCGCCTGGCCGTCGAAATGCCGATCTGCGAGTCTCTCTATGCTGTGCTCTTCGAAGGCAAGACAGCCGTCGAGGTGGGCAGAGAGCTGATGGCGAGGGCGGCGCGGCCAGAGCGAGACTGAACTCCGTTTGACACTCTACGGAGGCGCTGATTAGATAGGAGTGACGTGTCTTTCGAATCTGACCTATCCGACATCGGCGACCCCGCCAAACGCCCCGCAGCTACACAGCTCGTCAACTTCTCCGAGCTTGACGCCATCGAGCTCGGGCGCTTCATCGAGGCCTGGGCTGAAATCGATGGCAGCAGACGCCATCTGCTGATCACCGAGTTCGCAGAGCTGGCGGGAGACAACGTCGACCTCAACTTCGACGCGATCTACAAGATCGCCTTGCAGGATGAGGCGCCGGAGCTCCGATCGGCTGCCTTGCGAGCGCTTTTTGAATACGAGGCGCGTGACCTCATCAGCGTTTTGAGCGATCTGCTGCGTAACGACCCTGACGCGGACGTGCGTCGGGAAGCAGCCATCGCGCTGGGCCGGTACGCGCTGGCCGCCGAGCTAGGCAAGCTGGCTGCGGACGATGCGTCGAGAGTACGCGAGGTTCTATTCGAGAGCGCCGAGGACCTGGAAGAAGACGAAGAGGTCCGCGGCCGCGCCATCGAAGCGCTGGGCGCGATGAGCGACGAAGAGACCGAGAATCTCATCGAGAGCATCTACCAAGAAGACAGCATGTGGCTCAAGATCGGCGCCGTTGACGCCATGGGTCGTAGCTGCAACCAGGTGTGGCTCCCGCTGATCACGCGCGAGGTGGAGAATCCCGCCCCGGAGATGCGACACGCCGCTGCCTTCGCCGCCGGCGAAATCGGAGACGCGGAGATGGTCGATCACCTCAAGCGCATGGCGGTGATGGATCCGGACCAGGAAGTGCAGCTCGCAGCCGTGCACTCGCTAGGCGAGATCGGCGGATCGGAAGCCAAAGTCGCCCTCAAAGCGATCCTCTTCGAAGGCGAGGATGCTCTGGAAGAAGCAGTCCAGGAAGCAATGAGCGAGATCGAGTTCAATGAAGACCCGTTGGGGTCGATTTAGCCATGGCAGGGCGTCTCAGGACTGAGAAGGCGACCTCCGCCGGCGGCGTAGTCTTTCGCGATACGGAAGGCAGCCTTGAAGTACTGCTCTGCGGGCGTAGCTCAGACGGCCTCTGGGCCCTGCCAAAAGGTACACCGGAGCCGGGGGAGACGCTGGAGGAGACGGCGCTGCGAGAGGTGCGCGAGGAGACCGGCGTAGAGGTCGCTCAGGACGGCATCGTGGGCGAGATCAAGTACTGGTTTTCGCGTCCCCAAGATGGCGTCCGGTACAACAAGACGGTGCATCACTTCCTCCTCCACCCTATAGGCGGCGACACCAGCCTGCACGACCATGAGTTCGACGACGTCCGCTGGTTTCAGGTGCAAGAGGCGCTGAAGCTCATGACCTACGCCAACGAGGCTCGCATCCTGCGCATGGCGATCGAAATGATTGATGGACGCACTACGGAGGCGGCGCTATGACAGCGGTCGCCGGTGAGCTGGCGCGCGGCGTGTTGGTGGTCCTGCGCGAGAAAAAGCCGGAGGACGCCGAACAAGACTACGAATGGCGCCGAGACCCTGAGTTGGCGACATTCGACGCCGCGCGGCCCTACGGCGGCAGCCTCAAGGACTACATCTCGGTGTTCAACGACGAACTGCGCTATCCCAGTCCTTACCGCAAAACGATAGCCGTCGAGGACCAGGACGGGCGCCATATTGGCAACGTGATGTACTACAACGCCGATTTCACGCGCCGTGAGGTCGAAATCGGTGTCACGATCGGTCTACGCGAATACTGGGCGCGCGGCTTCGGCACCGACTTGCTGAAGACCTTCGCCGGCTACCTGTTCGACCACCTGTCAATCGACCGTGTCTATCTGAAAACGCTGGACTGGAATCTGCGGGCTCAGCACTCTTTCGAAAACGCCGGCTTCGAGCGCTACGGCACGTCGCGACGCGGCGACTACAACTTCATCCTGATGGAAATCCGCCGCGACGCCTGCTACGGAGAAGCCGAGACAGGCACCTCATTCCAGGACTGAGGATCTTCCGAAGCGCCTTCATGACGCGAGACGACGGTGAACATCACGATCAACGAGGCCGTTGCCAATGCAGCAGTTGTGAATGCCAGAAAGCCCCAGGCTTCAAAGCCCAAGTCACCTCGGGTCGTGAACCAGACGAATTGAACGACCGAGGTCGCGGCGATCACCAGGGCGCCCGCCAGGGCCAAGCGAAGTCGGAGCACGCCCAGCGCCGCGAGAACAAATAGCGCCAGTGATGTGCGCCCGGCCACGTTTCCGATGAAGAACCACGCCTGGTTACGGGGATGCGGTTTGCGAAATCGATGGCGTGACCCAGTCCCGCGATCAGGACCAGGCAAGCGACGCCTGCCGCGCCCAACGTCAGTGCCTGTCGTGAAACCCGTAACGGCAGAGAGGTCAGCAGCAAAAGTGCGCCATACGCGAGAGGCGACAGCGGTAATACCTAAGCCTGTCATCAAGTCAGGCTAAGTCACGAAACGTATACGAAGCAAACGAATGCGATCGATTCGCCTAGCTGACCACCTGCAGCGGCCGTTGCGCCGCCTCGAACATGGCGTACGCAAGCGCCAGGAAAGCAGAGTCCTCAATCGAGTCACTGAGGAATACCCAGATCTGGTCCGAATCGGCGTCCGCCGCGAAGTTGAGCCCGGTGAGGAACATAGCGACCAGTCCAGCGATCAAGGCATACCGCAGGTAGGGGTGCTGCCCCAAACGGTAGCCGGCGACGACGCCGCCGGAGGCGATGAGCACCATGGCTCCGAGGCCAAGGTAGTAACCCCAGTCACGCAGCAGTAACCAGATGCCGTCCGATGGCGCGTCGAGTGACTTGAAGCCGAGCAAAACACCGGCGCCGACGATGGCCACGCCGCCCATTGCGATCCAGTTCGGCAGCCGCGAGTCGTTGAGCAGTTCGGCGACTTTGATCTGGCCGCCTTGCTGCTGAGTCATGTTGGCAGTCGGCTCCAGCGATAGGGCAAGCAGGAAGAGCGCCAGTCCCGCCATGATGCCGAAGCTACTGAGGAACACCCAAATCTCATTGCTACCGATGTCAGACACGTCGTCTATTGCGATGGCCAGGCCGATGACCAGAGCCACCACGCCGAGAATCCGTCCCCAGTAAGACGGGCTGCCAAGAACTCGATCTGCCCGAGGTGTGGCGGACAGATAGATCGCGGCAGCCAACGTGATCGGCACATAGAAGAACAGGTCGTTAGCAGGACGCCAAAAGGTTTCGGCGAAGTCCTCCCCCAGGTCGTTTACTACAAGCGCAGCGGATGCGACGGCGAAGGCGATACCGATTGCCGGAGTTGCACGGCGCAATCCTGCTCCCCAGGTAGCGTTTCCGAGTCGCAATGCGCTGAGCAGCACCAACACACCGATTGCGGCGGTCGTCATCTCGCGCAGAGCGAACCAGACGGAATAACTGCCGCCGTCTTCAAGGTCTTCGATCGCCAGCAAGACACCTGCGGCAATCAGGATCGCGCCGAGGCCGGCGCAGACGGTGAAGGTATCGAGTTGGAAGCCGCTTTCTTGCCGGCCTGGTGTCGGTTGACCCACGATGTCCTCCTGACGGTAGACGGGCGCATTGTCTAGATGAACCGTCAGGATTTCAGGCGATCACCGGCCGATTGTCAAGGCGCGGATTGACAGAAGAAGAACCACACCGTAGCGTCAAACGAAATGACTTCCAGCAGCGAAATGCCAGGAGTTAACGTCCGCGCCCGCGCATGACATAGCCTGTGGATGCCTTTGTGGCGGTCGCCCCGGGTCAGGCTCGGGGCGCTTTTTGTCGAGTCGCTGCATCCAGAAATAGAGGTGACGCATGATCCTGCTGTACGCCCAGGTCGGTGAGCTAAGTGAAGAACAGCTCGACTTCCTCGTGGACAACCTCGAGGAGGAGTGGCCGGAAGATCGGGACTATTTCATCAACCGCGCGATGCTGGAGACGCTGAAGCAGCGAGGCGCCGACGCCACGCTGCTTCACATGCTGACGCAAGCCATAGGCGACCGCGAAGAGGTCGATATCCTGTGGGTCGACACGGACGAGCTCGAGGAGATGGACGAAGAGGAAGACGGGTTCTAGGCAACATATGACGCAGGAATCCCCTGAGCTTCAGTTCGAAACGCTGGTTTCGCTTTGCAAGCGCCGCGGCTTCGTATTCCCAAGCAGCGAGATCTACGGTGGCATCGGCGGCTTCTGGGACTACGGCCCTCTCGGCGTTGAGATGAAAAACAACATCAAGCAGGCCTGGTGGCGGTCCATGGTCCAGGAGCGCGACGACGTCGTCGGCATCGACGCTTCGATCATCATGAATCCGAGGGTCTGGGAAGCCTCCGGCCACGTCGCCGTCTTCACCGACCCGATGGTCGACTGCAAGAACTGCAAGCACCGCTTCCGGGCGGACCATCTCGACTCGGATGTTTGCCCTGAGTGCGGCGCCAAGGGCGAGTTCACCGAGGCGCGTCCGTTCAACCTCATGTTCAAGACCTTCGTCGGCCCCGTGGAGGAGTCCGCCAGCCAGGTCTATCTGCGACCTGAAACGGCTCAGGCCATGTTCACCAACTTCGACAACGTCGTCACTTCGATGCGACGCAAGCTGCCTTTCGGCATCGCCCAGATCGGCCGCTCTTTTCGCAACGAAATCACGCCGGGCAACTTCATCTTCCGCGACCGCGAGTTCGAACAGATGGAGATGGAGTACTTCTGCAAGCCGGGCACCGACGAAGAGTGGCACGAACACTGGATCGAGGCACGTTTCAACTGGTTCAAAGCCCTCGGGGTCCGTGAGAAGAATCTGCGCATCCGTCCCCACGACAAGGAAGAGCTGTCTCACTATTCGAAGGGCACGTCAGACATCGAGTACCACTTCGAGACGATGGGGTGGTCCGAGCTCGAGGGCGTTGCCAACCGCACCGATTTCGACCTGAAGCAACACGCTGAGCACAGCGGCAAGAGCCTGACCTACTTCGACGAAGAGTCGAACCAGCACATCGTGCCTTACGTCATCGAGCCCGCGCTGGGAGTCGACCGGACCTTCCTCGTCTTGATCTACGACGGTTATCGCGAGGAAGAGGTCAACGGCGAAAAGCGCGTCTATTTGAAGCTGCACCCGACCGTAGCTCCGATAAAGGTCGCGGTGCTACCGCTGTCCCGCAATGAAAAGCTCACGCCGTTGGCGCGCGAGGTTCACGCCCGCCTACGGCCCCATTTCATGACCCAGTTCGACGACGCGCAATCGATCGGCCGCCGCTACCGGCGCCAGGATGAAATTGGCACGCCGCTCTGCGTGACTGTCGACTTCGACTCGTTGGACGACAACGCGGTCACGATCCGAGAACGAGACAGCATGCAGCAGTCGCGCGTAGCCATCGAAGAGCTGGTGCCGGCGCTGAGGGAAAAGCTAGGCCTCTAGGCCAAAGAATCGAAAGGCACGAAGAAACGGCCCCGGATCGGGGCCGTTTCAGTTTCTTGCCTGGCTCGCGCGCTAGCTGGGGTGGAGTTCTTGAACCTTAGCCCTCGCGGCAGCCTTGTCCTTGAACCAGAGCGCGTTGATCTCGGTGTAGGCCTTCATGTTGTCCGGGACGTCGTCCTCGGCAAAGATGGCCGTCACGGGGCAAGCGGGCTCGCAAGCGCCGCAGTCAATGCACTCATCGGGGTCGATGTAAAGCAACACATCATCCGTGTCATCCTCTGATGCCGTCGGGTGAATGCAGTCAACCGGGCAAACATCGACGCAAGAACGGTCCTTGGTTCCGATACAGGCATCGGTGATTGTGTAAGTCACTGTTTATCTCCTTCGCTCTTTGTCCCACCGCTCGACATTCTAGAACGGCCTTTATGCTAAAGGGAAGCCGTGCCTCACTCCAGTAAAAGTAGCTGACCCAGACTCAGCCGTCGAGGGCCTATTTTCGGAACGGCCACCAGCTCTTGCGCTCCTTCGGTGGGGATCCTGTCTCCTCCTCCACCAGGTCGGCTACCTCATCCTCGAGGCGACGCCGAAGCCCGAGGACCCGCTCGGCGAGGTCTAACGGATCTTCGGTCCCTTCCTCGATCTCGGGAAACAAGTGGCGCAAAGAGCCGTCGAAACCCGGGACCGTGCTTCGGTGGCCCGGCGCCTCGCGAGTACCGGCGCCGAGCATGTCGTAGGCCTTCAGTTCCGTGATTGAGCCGAGCATCGCGCTGAGCAGCCGCTGAGCCTGGTTGTGCCGCAGCGTCACGCTGGCCACCGCCATGCGGAGCTGAGGCTGCAGTGAGCTGGCCACCTCTGCCAACCCGTGCTCCATGGGCTGCTTGGTCATCGGGTCAAGCTCTGACCCGGGCCTACCGAGGTGATAGGCGACGGCAAGGAAGACGAGCTTCGCTTCCTGTGCTCGGAGCTGTAGCGTGACTTCGTTCATGGCCTCGCTCAGATAAGAGAATCGCCGCCTGCGGGCAGACGGCGATTCCTGGGCTGCTATTTGTGCATGCGCGCCCATCTAGTCTTTTTCCGCATCTTGCGGTACTTATGCTTGCGGATCTTCTTGCGCCGCTTTTTGACGACAGAAGACATCTATCCTCCTGTATAAAAAGTCCGAAGGGTCTCGGAGCCCCTGAAATCTTGAGAGTTGAACCTCATTATAGCAATGACTCCGTCCTTAGAGCCAAGTTTCACCGAGATCCGCCCTTGCCAGTGCATCCTTCTCAACCGAAATCCAGGTTCTGGCCCCGTCTTTTCGTTTCGAAACGGGCAACGGGATAGCGATTGACGACGGCAGGCCAGTAGTTCGATAGGCAAGTTAGCCCTCCGGAGCGGGCCGCATAACGAAGTAGCCGCTTCAGAACACTGAGCGGCGACTATCGAGTTTGTGGATGGTGACGAGCTAGACAGCGTTGCTGTAACGGCAACGTCCGTTGTTTCTAGACGACGTTGGGCAACGGCCACTTGAACTCGCAGCTGAGGCAGCGAGCTTGAATGAGCGTTTCGCCCGACCAGTAACTAATCGTGAAGAATTCGTGACAGCGAGGACATTCCTGGTCTCCTAGACGCACTTCGCGACTTTCGTCAGCTGGTGGAGTGCTCTGGGGTGATGTCATCGCAACCGAGTATAGCAGCGGTTGCCGCCGCAGCGTCGGGCATCCTGCCCAACGCGGGGTTTAGGCCTTACTGATCCTCACCGAGGTCGTCAGCGGCAAGCGGGTCAAGCTTGACACCTAGTTGAACGAGCGTAGTAGCAAGGCGGCGGCGTATCGAGCGCTATCGCGCTTCATCGCCACGCGTTAGCTCTAGCATGATGCGGGCTCGCTCGCCCGCACGAGTCGCATCCGCTTCCATCATAGCGGTGAGGCTGCCGGACAAGCCGTAGATAGTCTGCAAGTGTTAGGTTCCTCCTTCTTATTCACAGGCATTGTGCCTGTTCATAGAGTATACCTATTTATCGGCAGCTTGTCATTCAAAATGATTGATTATCTGTATAAACCAGTATGAAAACTATTTCCGGAGACGAAAGAGGGAACAGCAGATGATGCCACGGACCCCCCACTGAGATGGTCCTGACAGGACGGCACAGTATTTGAAGACGCGGGCGAAGGCTCCTACCCTCACCCGCGTCGCCCGCGTTGTCTCTAGCTGCGGCGTAGAACGCGAAGCCCTGAGAGAGCTCCTGTGAGCAAAACCATCAAGCCAATGGCAATCAGCCAGTGACCCGCAGCAGCGCTCCCCGAAAGAAGGCCCGCATCGCCAGTGTTCGGCGGTGATATTGGAGCCGGCCCCTCTGATGGCGAACCAACTCTGAACTGACTCACCATGCCCTTAAATGCGTGCGGCACTTCGTCAACGTCCGGAAGGAAGCAAATAAGCGCGTAATTGCCGGTGCCAAGGGGCTCAAGCCAGTGCGGCCGTGCCGGTGCTGCCCGGTGCCAGGATACCCAAGAAACCGAAGCCCTGGATGAAGCTCTCGTCGCCGCTCTCTAGGCGCTGCAGCAAATCGGCGGTACCCAGCGAGCCTGGGAGCTGAAGGATGACGATTTCATGGTCTTGCTCGCCGATGTTCTCGGCACTGAAACCAAAGTTGCCGGAGTTGAGCGCGCCGTCCTCGAAGACGAAGGCAAATTCCTGCAGTTTGAGATCGACAATCGATGCGTCAGCCGGAACCTCTGCCGAACCGGGCTCAGAGCCGTCCACTACCCAGATCCCTCCCTGAGAGACGAACGATAGAACCTCGGACGAGATGCCGAAGCCGATTACGAAATCGACGTTTGCCGTGGCCCCTGTGCTGGTAGCCGTCACGTTTCTCACGGAACGGATGCCGATCACATCGCCAAAGAACTCTGGGTTGGATGCCGCTTCAGATTTCGTCTGGAAAAACTCCGCTTCGAAGCCCTGGTCGGTGAAGAGTCGCCCGAGAGCCGGCAGGTCGCCCCGATTAAACGCAGCAACCACGCTCTGCATCGTTGCGTTGATGCCTAGCTCGAGCTGCGATTCCTGGGCCCTCGCCGTCTGGGAGCCGTTGAGTCCAATTCCCGCGGCCACAGCCAGTAGGCCGACTAGAATCAGTGAACGCCTGCGCCGTCGCTCCCGCCGCCGCCGCCGGGGTGGACTGAATCCAGAGAGCGCCGGGCTCGCACCGTCGACGACGTCACCCCGCTGGTCGAGCGCCCCACCGATCTCGTCGATGACGTGCTGACCGTCCGTCAATCGCCCACCCAAGGCGCCGAGACGCGGCAAGGAAACCGCGAGGCGAGTCAGCGCATTGCGCGCCCGCTGGGCGGTGCGCTGCGTGGCGGCGACTGCGAGGAACTCCTGGCCGTCCAGCTGGCCATCCAGCGCGGCCTTCTCCAACGCCAGACGTACATCCACGGCTCCGGCGAGGCTGAGGGGCGTCCGCATCTCCTGGAGATGCATCGCCTCGGCCAGCGTTTCCTGGCGCTCCAGGGCGTCCGGATAGGCGGCAGCGGGGCGCAGGGCCAGCGCGAGGTCATGCCCGCCGGAAAACGAGGTCAGGCCGGCGAGGCGCGCGAGCACCTTGTCGAATTCGAGGACGCGTAGAGCGTGTTCGTCCATCGAATCGATTGTAAGGCCTGCTCGGTCTGGGACGAGACGGTCCCGGTTAGCGCAGCCCCGCATGCTTCATGGCGATACGGATGCTCGTGTAATCGACCTGACTGTCCAGCGCTTCGAACACGGGCTTGAGCAGACCGCCGGGAAGCTGCTTACCCGCCGTAACTATTCGCTCATAGAAGGCCGGCGAAACCCAGGCGTCGACGCTCTCGGGTCGCCTCTCTTCGATATAGCTGTCGAGGTAGCCGACAATCGTATTCTCGGAGCGAGACGTGGCCACGGCGACTTCGCCCAGCGACTTGCCGTCCTCGAACAATTGGAAGGCTTGAGCGCGGGCGGCATCGGAAGCTGCATTGGTCCGGCGTGCTTCGCTGGCCGAGGTTGCTCGATTATCTTTGCAGTAGGACTCGATGAGCCCAACGAAGCGCTCGCCAAAGTCGGCCTGCTTCCGCTCGCCAACCCCCTTTATGGAGAGAAAGGCCTCGGGCGTCACCGGCCGCGTGCGAGCCAACTCCCGCAGCGTCAGGTCGCCGAAGATGACGAAAGGGGGAACGGAGCGTTCGTCCGCAATGGAGCGTCGTAGCTCTCGCAGCGCCTCGAACAACTCACGGTCGACACCGTCCCATCCCGAGTCGGAACGTTGCTCCTTCGCCAGCGCTTCAGGTGCGCGAAGCGCGACTTCCTCGTCGCCGTTTATCAAGGCCTGGCCTTTCTGCGTCACCGTGAGCACCGGGCGGTCGCCGCCGGAGCGGTGGAGCAGGCTCTGTTCCACCAGCTGCATGACGAGGCCCTGAATCTCGCGACGGTCGCGTGGCGCGAACGCCCCGTAGCCAGCCAGGCTGTGGTGACCTCGGGTGCGGATCTTTTCCAGGTTTGCCCCAGCCAGCACATCTGTCACGTAGCCAACTCCAAAGGGCATGTTCAGCGACAGGACACACTCGGCGATCTGGCGCGCGATCGACGAGCTATCCGTCATGGGCGGCGTCGCCTCGGTCAGACAGATGTCGCAGGCGTTGCAGCTCGACGCTTCGTAGGGCTGGCCAAAGTAGGCCGACAAGGCCTGGTGGCGGCAGTTACGCAGCGTGCAAAAGGACTCCATTTCGCTCAGGAGCTCAGTCTGAGCCCGGGTGACAGCCTGGGGTTGCTCGTTCTCAGAGGCGCTACGGCTGAATAGCGACTCCCAACGTCGGGCATCGCCGCCGCCGTGGAACATGACGCACTCTGCATCGAGTCCGTCGCGCCCAGCACGCCCCGTCTCCTGCTGATAGTGCTCGATCGACTTTGGCATTGCGGCATGGATGACGCAGCGCACGTTGCTGCGGTCGATACCCATTCCGAACGCCACGGTCGCTACAACGACGTCAAGGCGCTCGCGTGCGAAGGCGTCTTGCACTTTGGTCCGCGCCTTCGGCTCGAGCCCAGCGTGATAGGCGGCGGCACGAAAGCCCGCCGATTTCAGCATCGTTGCCAGCTTTTCCGTGTCTGCCCGGCTGATGCAGTAGACGATGGCCGCCTCATCCTGGTGACGCCGCAGCGTCTCGACGATCTGCGCTTCAAGGTTGTGCCGCGGGATGATGCGGTAGATGAGGTTCGGACGATCGAAACGCCCAACGAGAAGCCGCGGTCGCTCGAGTTTGAGCTGAGCGGCGATATCGCGCCGAACGCGCTCCGTGGCGGTTGCGGTGAAGGCGTGGATCGTCGCGTCCGGGAAGTGCTGCCGCAGCTCGGCCAGCCGGCGATACTCGGGGCGGAAGTCGTGGCCCCACTGGCTGATGCAGTGCGCCTCGTCGATCGCGAAGTTGCTTACGCCGGCGCGCTGCAGGTACGGGATGAATGAAGGCGTCAGGAGGCGCTCGGGCGAGACGAAGAGGAGCCGTAAGCGGCCGGCGGCCATTTCGGAGCCTATACGACGGCGCTCTTCCTCGTCGATGCCGCTGTAGAGCGCCGCGGCGGGGTAACCGCAAGCCCGCAGCGCATCGACCTGGTCCTTCATCAGCGCGATCAGCGGTGAGACGACCACATCGGTCCGGCTGGAGATCAAGGGTGGGACCTGGTAACACAGCGACTTGCCGCCCCCCGTGGGCAATACGACGAGCGAGTCCTGTCCGTCGATGCCGGCCTGAATCGCCTCGGCCTGCAGTGGCTTGAGCTCGGTATAACCCCAGTACTTCGCCACAGCGGCGGGGACGGAGAGTGGCGGGGGAGCGGTTGCAGTTGTGATCATGCTGGGACTCTACACCAGAATAGAACATGTATGCTAGGTAAAATTCGACGAATTTCCACCGTTGGCGACTTAGCACGAATGCTCGTATAGTGGCGGCAGGCCCCGTCTCCCCTTGAACGGCTGCGTCTTGAGATAATCGGGCGACGGGCAATTGCCGTCCTTCCGCGGAAGGACGCACCCGGCGGGGGTTGAACTGAGCGAGATCCTTTATCGCAAATGGCGTCCGCGCAGCTTCGCGGAGGTGGCCGGACAAGAGCACGTTGCCACCACGCTGAAGAACGCGCTGGCGTCTAATCGTGTGGCGCACGCGTATCTTTTCGCCGGCCCGCGCGGCACGGGCAAGACGACCAGCGGCCGTCTTATGGCCAAGGCGCTGAACTGCACCAACCGCCAGGACGGCGAGCCTTGCAACCAGTGCGACTCTTGCCTCACTTACCTCGAGGGCCGCGCTATGGACCTCATCGAGCTCGACGCGGCGAGTAACCGCGGCATCGACGATATACGCGACATGCGCGACAAAGTGGGCTTCCACCCGACTTCCGGCGACTACAAGGTGTATCTCATCGACGAGGTGCACATGCTGACGGACGCCGCGTTCAACGCGTTGCTCAAGACGCTGGAAGAACCGCCACCGCACGTCGTCTTCATCCTCGCGACGACAGAGGCGCACAAGCTCCCGGCCACGATCCTGTCGCGCTGCCAGCGCTTCGACTTCCGCCGCGCGCCCGTGGCATCGATGGTCCGCAACCTCCAGCGTATCTGCGATGGCGAGGGCTTCACGTGCGAGCCCGCGGCACTGGAGATGATCGCGCGCAGCGCCACCGGCAGTCACCGCGATGCCGTCAACCTGCTCGACCAGCTTGCTACTTCTTACGGCAATGATCTGACCGTCGAGCATACCCGCGCCGGCCTCGGACTCATCGGCGATGCCCGCGCCGGCGAGCTGGCCCGCCTAGCGCTCAACGCCGACATGGCTGGCGGGCTGACGCTGATCGCGGCGGTGCGTGACGACGGCCTGGACTTGCGTCAGTTCCAGCGAGAGCTGGTCGACGAATTGCGGGCGCTGCTCATGGTCAAGAACGGTATCGAGCCGTCTGAGGGCGCCACGCAGGAGCGTCTGCAGGAGCTACGCGAGGCGGTCAAAGACGTCACGACGGCGCAGGTACTGACCGCGCTACGTGCCTTCGGTGAAGCCGACCTCAAGACGGACCCCAATTCGACCTTGCCCCTGGACATCGCCCTGGCGGAGTGCGCGCTGCAGGGCATGGCGTCCGGGTCTTCGGCTCCGGCCCAGGCCGCGACAGTAGTGGCTGCGCCTCAGGCTGCGCCGATCGTCCCGACACCACCGCCAATTCAACCTGCGCCGCCAGCGGAAGCAACCCGTGTCCAGCCGGAACCTCCGGCAGCTCAGCCACCTCAGACCGCGGCGGTCGAAGAAACAGCGCCAGAGACGCCAGCTAGCCGCGAGGAGCCGATTCAGGAACCAGAGACAGCGCTGCAGCCGCAGCCGGTCCGAGTCACCGCAGGACCCTCTGATGGCTCATCCCTGGAGGCTGCAAGGGCTCAGATGCGCGCCGTTTACGAGAGGGCTCGCTCCACCGGTTTCCAGCTGGGGGCCCTGCTGAACAGCGGCTGCGATATCATTGACGCCGACGAGTCCGCCATCGTCATCGGCTTCAAACATCCGAACCACGCCGACAAGGTGGCGGAGAAGCCAAACCTCGATGCGTTGGCAGTAATCGTCTCCGAGGTCATGGGCCGGCCGTTGAGCGTCCGCTGTGTGCACGAGCCGTCGGTCGAGTCCTGGAGCCAGCGTACAAGCGCCGCAGGCAGTTCGCTGGTGCAGGCGGCGCAGGAAATGGGCGGACGTATTCTCTCGTCCGGACCGGAGGATCAGCCATGAACCAGGACATGCTCAAGCAGCTCGCGGACATGCAAGAGCGCATGGCCAAAGCGCAAGAAGAACTCGAAACCCGCGTCGCCGAGGCAACGGCCGGCGGTGGCGTGGTCAAGGTTGAGATGAGCGGTGATTACAAGGTCAAGTCACTCAAAATCGACCCGGATGCGGTAGACCCGGACGATCTCAGTATGCTGGAAGACCTGGTCATCGCGGCGATGAACGAGGTCATCGGCCAGGTGCAGGCGTTCCATTCCGACTCGATGGGCGCCGTGACGGGCGGTCTCGATTCGTTGATTCCCGGCCTCGGCGGGGCTGACGCCGGCGGCGGGGCACCACCCGGGAACCGCGCGGCGCGGCGCGCCAACAAGAGGTAGGCGCGTGAACGAGCCCTGGCGACCAACCGGGGCAGCAGCCCCCGTTGCGAAGTTGATCGAAGAACTACATCGCCTGCCGGGCATCGGGCCGAAGGGCGCCCAGCGGCTCGCCTATCATCTGCTACAGGCCTCGACGGAGGAAGCGAACGCGCTGGCCGAGGCGATCGTCGATGTCAAGGACAAGATCACGCTCTGCACCCTGTGTCAGAACACGACGGACGTCGAACCTTGCGCGATCTGCGGCGACGAGGGTCGCGACCGCAGCGTGATCTGCGTCGTCGAGGAGCCGATGGACATCCTCGCTATCGAGCGCACCCGCGGCCACAAAGGCCTCTATCACGTGCTGCACGGCTCGATCTCCCCCATGGAAGGCGTCGGACCGGAGCAGCTCAAGGTGCGCGAGCTTCTGGAACGACTGCGAGACGGCAGCGTGACCGAGGTGATTATGGCGACTAACCCGAACCTCGAAGGCGAGGCGACGTCGATGTACGTGAGCCGTCTGCTGCAGCCGCTGGGAATCAAGGTGACGCGGCTGGCGCGCGGCCTGCCGATGGGCGGCGACCTGGAATACGCCGACGACCTGACCCTGGCCCGCGCGCTGGAGAACCGCCAGGAGCTCTAACAGCGTCTTGATCGAGCTCGAAGCGGTCTTTGGCCGTCGAGAGCAGCGCCGTCACAGTCATGCCGCCGGTTTAAGCTCCGGCTCCATCTGGCCGTTAATTACAAGAACGCCTCATTCATAGAAGGCGCTAGTTAATCGGTGGCGATCCAGCTGCCGCTTACCACTAGCGAAGCGAGAAGCGAACTTGAAAGGACAGAGCGGTTACTGTTCATCGTCCCGGCTTAGTGTCAGGTTCCGTCCAGTCGCGGCTTTACGCCGCCCTCGGCCTGTTTGCGCTCGTCCTCGCCGGCATTTTTGGTAGCGCCATTTGGGTCGATATAGAGCATGCGTCCCTTAGGGCCGCCGCCGACCTTCGCGAGTCCTCAGCCTTCGCCCGCGAGCAGGCACGCTACGAGGCCACCCTGGCGGGCCTCATGCTGGAACGCTACGTCTCAACTGGAAACGAGGCGCTGGTTCCGGCGATCAACGCCTATATCGGCATGACGCAGGCTGAATTCGCGAGGGCGCTCGCATTGGAAGAACCTCAGAATCATGAGGGTTCGGAAGAGGAGAACGCCATCTTCGCCGCAGCCCAAAGCGATCTGGAAGATTTCTCGGCCAGCGCGGCAGCGATTATCGGCTTGCAACAAGCCGGCGACGCGGAGGGCGCTCGCTCAAGTCATGAGGCAGCAGCGTCAGGCTTCGGCCATTTTGGTCAGTCCTTGAGCGCATTAGCCGAATTGGAGCGCGCCCAGGTCGGAATACTCGAAGAACAAGCCGATCGATTCGAGACGTTTTCTTCCTGGCTCTTCCTCGCCTTTGGCATCGGCGCTGGTCTCTTTGCTTTGGTGTCGTCCGTCTACTTCATCCGCTCGGTACTCGAACCGCTGGCGGCGCTGGAGAAGAATGCGATCCAGGTTGCCGAGGGCGATCTTGAGTCACGGGCCGAGACTACAGGACCGGCAGAACTGGCAAGTGTCGGCATCGCCGTCAACCAGATGGCGGAGTCTCTAATAGCGGCTTTGGATCTCCAACGAGAGGCCAACGACGCCCTAGAGGCGAGCAGCGAATGGAGACAACTGGCCGAAGACGCCGCCGGCATCGGTATCTTCGATTGGGATATCCGCCTAGACGAAGCCACGTGTTCGGAACAATACTTCCGTCTCTTCGGCCTGGAGCCAGGTAATTCTGTGTTTTCGATCGAAGGCTGCATTGAACGCATCGATCCTGAGGATCGTCCCCAAGTCCAGGATGCTATCTCCAGAGGATTGGCGACGGGAGCACCATGGAGTATGGAGTTCCGCGTTTTGTGGCCCGATGGGAGCCGTCATTGGATTGGCGCTCGAGCGAGCTTCGAGCTCGAAGAGGATGGCCGGCCGACCCGCATGCTCGGCGCAATGTTAGACGTGACGACTCGTCGTAGCGCCGAAAGCGATCTTGAATTTCGGGCTTACCATGATCCGCTCACTCGCCTCGCCAACCGCACCCTGGTCGAAAAGCGGGTCACCGAGGCAGTCGCTAAGGCAAGTCATAGCCAGCACGAAGTCGCAGTCCTATTTATCGATTTGGACCACTTCAAACGGGTCAACGATATGGTGGGCCACTCGAAGGGAGACATGCTCCTGAAGCAATTCGGGCAAGAGCTACGAGATATCGTAAGGCCCGGTGATACTGTGGGGCGACTGGGTGGCGATGAATTTGTCATCATCCTGCCCGAAATAAGCCAAACTGCAGACGCTATTGCAATGGCGGAGCGAATACTCTCAATTGCTCAAAAATCACGGCAATTCTCGGGGAAAGAGTTTCGAGTTACGGCGAGTGTTGGCATTGCTTGTTATCCGAGTGACGGAACTGAAGCCGCGACACTGCTAGCCAACGCCGACACCGCGATGTATCGCGCCAAGGAGCTCGGAAAAGACGCCTACGTCTGCTTCACACATGCGATGAATTCGGGTCTACAGGAACGACTGAGCCTGGAGAATGGCCTTCGGCTGGGGCTCCGAGACGAACAGTTCATTCTGCACTACCAACCTCAAATCGAAATTAGCACCAGCCGGGTCGTCGGCGTGGAGGCTCTGGTTCGCTGGCAAGACCCCACGCGAGGCCTGGTCATGCCTGACGAATTCATTCCGGTTGCAGAGGAGAGCGGAATAATCGTTCCCCTGGGTGAGTGGGTCCTGCGCACCGCTTGCCAGCAGGCAGCGGCCTGGACCAAGGCAGGGCCGCGGCCCCTTCAGATGGCGGTTAACGTATCTCCGCGCCAGTTTCGGCAACCAAATTTCGCTCAATTGATTGAGCGCGTCCTCGATGACACGGGCCTCGCTGGCAGCTCCCTGATCTTGGAGATCACCGAGGGGACGGCGATGCAAGATATGGACTCTGCTGTGCGTGTGCTGACTGAACTCAAGGAGTTAGGAGTTCAAGTCGCGATTGATGATTTTGGGACAGGGTATTCATCGCTCAGCTACCTCAAACGCCTGCCAATCGACTTTGTCAAGATCGACAGTTCGTTCATGAGTGACCTGGCCAGGAGCGGCTCGGACGCCAGCATTACGGCTGCAATCATTGCCATGTCTCATAGCCTGGGTTTTTCTACCATTGCCGAAGGCGTCGAAACCGCGGGCCAGTTAGACTTTCTGCGGCGCCACGGCTGCGATGAAGCCCAGGGCTTTTTGTTCGCCGAGGCATTGAGTCGTGAGGCGGTATGGGAGGTTCTGGTTCGTGATGAGCCTATGAACGGACTCCCTCTTGCGAGTTAGGTACCACTACCGCGACCGATGCCGATTGTCTGTCGCGCCGGCTCGCTGGCCCCCAGCATGAACCGGACCATACGAGCCATCATCTTCGACATCGGCGGGCCTCTCGACCTTGAGACATCCTTTGAAGCCGCCATTGACGCCGACATTCGTGAAGGCCTACAGCGCGAAGGCTTCGTCTTCAGCGAGGGCGAGTGGCAGGAAGCCAACCGCATCGCCGTCGAGACCTGCGCGCCCAGCCTGTACCGCTCCGTGATCTGCCGAAAGAATGTTGCCGTGACGTTACGGGCGTTTTAAGTGCGTGTTATCAACCGTTATGTGAAGGAAGCTAAAACTCGTGCAAATGGGTGCAGTTTCGTATACCTGAGTTAGCACCACCGGCTGCCAACCCTCCGTTAGCAAGTCGTTAGCAGCGAATTCACTGGTCGCAAGAGCCCCTCATCGCTCGCATTGCTTGTCTCCTGTTGTCTCCTGTTGTCTCCTGTTGTCTCCTGTTGTCTCCTGTTGTCTCCTCATTGTCTCCCATTGTCTACGGTTGTCTCTCATTGTCTCCCATTGTCTAAATGATCTCCCATTCATTCATGGCGCTCAGATAGCCATTCTCTTGTCCGCTGTGTTATGATCCAGCTTGAGGAGATTGTTATGCCGTTTGAGGAATTTACTGGCAAGGGTGGACGTACCAGATTCGGCTATCCAGCAGTGACGCTGCTGCGATCTGGTGGGCTCAGCCTGAATCGGGCAGCCTTTCAGGTACTTAGCTTTCCGAAGAATGTCGTGCTGGCATTCGACCCCGATACGAAGAGGGTTGGTATCAGGGGAGCGGGGGTCGATGAGTCATATGCTTACCCGGTGCGACAGACATCGGACGATGCGTATTGGATCGCGGCCCAAAGCTTTCTCAGATACTATGGTATCCATGTCCCGGAGACTGTGAGATATGCCAGTGACCGGGACGGGACATACTTAGTCGTTGACTTGATGGAAGAGCCAGTCCAGCGCGAGAAACGGACTGCGAGAAGGGAGGGCTGATGGAATACAAATAGGAGCGGGGATACCGAGCTAAGCTCGATACCCCCGGACTTACGCGCCCGTCCTGCCTGCGCCAGCTCTCTCTAAAGTCAACGCGGACAGGTCATTGGTTAACCACCGTTCGGGAGCGCGGCGCAATTCTAGCATGGACAGCTTGGCCGGGCGCGGCCAAGCGCGGCGAGCTCCGACGGTTAGTCATTTCTTTAAGGATATGTAATGACTAATGTTAATTGGATTCCGCTTACATCATCACGCGTGGCTGCGCTCGACGATGGCCGTCCTGGCGCTTACCTCCTCAGCCGTGATGACAATACCGTGCACTATGTTGGCCGTTCGGATGTCGATATCAAGGCTCGCTTGCGCACCTATATCGGCGGTAAGTACACGGAGTTCGGCTACTGCTACGTGCCAACTGCTGAGGCGGCATACGAGCAGGAGTCCCGGTGGTACCACGAGTTCAACCCGGCGGACAACTCAATCCACCCAGACGCCACAATGAGCACCTGGCGGTGCCCGCAGGCGGGGTGTCCGTTTAGCGGAATGTTCATCCGGTAAGTAAGTTCCTCGCTGGGAAGGGGGCAAACCGAGAGCCTCCCTCCCGCTCCCAATCATCTCCCGGCTTGCCTGGAGCCTCTAGTGCCTCCGCGTCCCGGGCCGAGCTTGACGAAGCCGTTCTCCAAAGCTTCACCTCGGACTGCTTTAGCCAGCGCCAGCACTTGCGAGCGGTCGTGGCAGTTGATGCCACTCGGCTGTGTCTCCTCGTATGCCAGCTTGGCCTTGATCCTGTCGGGCGGTCGATGGTGACGCCAATCTCACGCAGGAGTCGCACGCACGGACCTCTCGGAACCCGCTGCTGTGCTGACCACCATCTGATACTCTGCAGTCACAGTGCCACGGCCACGCGTCTACAAGACTCAAGCGATAGTCCTCCGACAGCGCAAGCTGGGCGAAGCCGACAAGATCGTCACGCTCTACTCCTCTCACCACGGCAAGGTCAACGCCGTGGCCAAGGGTGTGCGGCGCACCAAGAGCCGGCTCGCCGGCCATCTGGAGCCGTTGACGCTGGGCTCTTATCTCCTGGCCGAGGGACGCGACCTCGATATCGTGACGCAGGCCGAGACGGTGGACGCCTACCCGGCGCTTCGCGCTGACCTGGAGCGAATCAGCCGCGGCCTCTACTGCGCCGAGCTGGTAGACCGCCTGACGCCTGACCGCTCCGAAGGCGCGCCCATATTCCGCCTGCTACAGGAGACGCTGGAGTACCTCAATGGCTCGCCTGAATACGAGACGGCCACGCGTCGATTTGAACTGCGCCTGCTCGGCGAGCTCGGCTACAGGCCTTCGCTGATCGATTGCGCCGTGTGCGGCACCCGCCTTGAGGCTATCGCGAACTTCTGGAGCGCCGACGCGGGCGGCGCCATCTGCCCCAACTGCGCCGACGACTCGCTGCCTCTGGCCCCGCTGAGTGTTAATGCATTGAAGATGCTGCGCCTGATGCAGCGTTCGCCTTACGAGGAAGCAGCGCGCGTCCGCGTTTCCCCACAGCTGGCTGCCGAGCTTGAATCGTGCCTCGGTGACTACGTGCGCTACGTCCTGGAGCGCGAAGTGCGCAGCGCCGGGTTCGTTGAGACGCTGCGCCGTCACCCGGCGCAGTCCAACACGCCCGTTTGATGCCGACAAAGCGCATCCTCGTCTTCGATCTCGACGGCACGCTCATCGACACAATGACTGAGCTGGCCGACCTGTTCTGCGAGATGCTTCAGCGCGAGCATGGCGTAGCAGAGGCTGTTTCCAGGCCAGTTTATGTCGAGTTGACCGGCAAAGGGCCGCGGCCCCAATTTGAGGCGGTCCTGTCATCCGTTGGCCGGGCTAACGCTGGGCTCGTCGATAACATCACGGAGCGCTACTGGCAAGTCGCCGAGACCTTTGAGCCAGCTCTATTTCCCGAGACGGTAGACGTACTGGACCAACTGCACAGCGAAGGCCACCGGATGGCCGTAAGCAGCGGCGGCACCACGGCTTCAGTCCGACGCAAGCTGAACCTAACCGGCATCGAGCACTTCTTCGCCATCAGCCTTGGCACCGATGCGGGCATTCCAGATATGAAGAAGGGGCCGGGCCACTTCGATCTGATCATGAAAACGCTGGATCTGAGCGAGGACGAGCTACGAGCGCGCGGAGTCTTCGTGGGCGACGCGGTCTACGACATGCAAGTGGCGCGCAACGCCGGAGTACTCGCGGTTGGACGACTCACCGGGGAGAACGGGGAAGCGCTGCGCCAGGCGGGAGCACAACACTTGATTCGGGACCTGGGTGAGATGGACGCACTGCTTTCGAGTTTGTAGATCGAAGCCGGCGGATTTCGCGTATTATTGTTAGACACTCCGCAAGCACGAGGGAGAGAGTTTATGCCGCTATACGAGTACTACTGCACCAGCTGTGATGGCGTCTTCGAGGAGTTGCGCTCCATGCGCGAATGTTCAGAACCGCAGCCGTGTCCGCTCTGCGACCACGACTCGCAGCGCATCATGCCGACGACGTTTTCAGCCTTCACATTCCGTGATGGCATGCCGCGGCGTATCCCGGATGACTTCAAGTACTGGCACCATGACGGTCGCAAGACGAGCAAGATGAACACCGGTGGCGTGCCGATGAACGAGCATCCGGAGCTCTACAAGCCACCGCCACGGGCCCGTGCAACCAGAGCACAGCGTGAGGAGATGCAGGAGATCAATCACCTGAAAGGTCGCCACATGAAGATGATGGCGGAGTCTGGCGCTCCGGTCGCTATCGGCCAGGACGGCAGGCCACTCCTGTCACCGAGCTTCGGAACGAGCGGTCACATCCCGCGCGACGACATGAAGAAGGCCAACTCTCCGTAGAGCGATTCAGACAATGTAAAAGGGGCGGCTCTGAGGGCCGCCCCTTTTGTTTTCTGACGACGGTCGAGGGACTCGACTCAGGAATTACGGTCCGTAACGAAGTGAGCCAGGTCAGCCATGGTCTTGCGAGCTTCGTAAGCGGCGGGCGTACCTAGCGACAACAGAACCGGGGCTTCGAGCGCCTTGAGCGCCTTGTCTCGGAAGTCATACGCGACGGCCATAGCCTCATCGAGGATGTCCGACTCGCGGATCATCTCGATAGCGCGCTGCAAGTGTTGAGCGTTCTTACTTTCGTCGGCGAAGAACTTCTCGACTGGGTTGTCGTCCGGATAGCGCTCGGTGAGAATCAGCGCCGGTAGGGTCAGCGTGCCGTTCATCAAATCGCTGCCCACCGGTTTACCCATCACGTCCGCGTCGCCGCTGAAGTCGAGGATGTCGTCCATGACCTGGAAAGCCATACCCATGTTCTCGCCGTATTCGCGCAGTCCCAGCGCCTGCTCGCCAGAGAGGCCCGCGATCATCGCGCCGCCCTGGGCCGAGGTCGCGAAGAGCGACGCCGTCTTACCGTAGATGCGGTTGAAGTACTGAATCGTCGATTGGCCGTATTCGTAAGCGCTGAGGTCCTGCTGCAGCTCGCCCGTCGCGATTTCCATCAGCGTCTTCGCGAAGAGACGAATCACTTCGATGTTGCCGGTCCGAGCCACAAGCTCGGCTGAGTGGGCGAACATATAGTCGCCGACCATGACACTGGCCGCGTTGTCCGCGAGCGCGTTGGCGGTTTCTTTACCACGACGCGTCGCTGCTGCATCGATGACGTCGTCGTGAACCAGCGTCGCCGTGTGGAGCAGCTCAATCGACGCCGCCAACGGCACGAGCAAGTCGAGATTGTATTTACCCATTCGACCCGCAAGCAGCGTGGTTGCCGGCCGGGCTCGCTTGCCGCCCGCATCCAGCAGATGGTCCAGCATGGTGGCCAGAAACGGGAAGTTGTCCGGGCTCAGCGAGCGCAGGAGCGTGTCGACGCGGGCGATGTCATGCTGCACCGGCCCGAAGAGGCCCTCAGACCGTGACGATTCGATCGCCGGGCTGTAGGCGAGCGGTGCATAGGCGCCGATTGGCGCGCCGACGGCCGGCCGGCCGAGCCGTTTGACGTATTTGACGGTCCGTCTGCCGAAACCTGCCAGGCCCTCGATGCGCCAGGATTCGGCTGCGCGGCTGATCAGGATTGTTGCAGTCATCCGTGACCTCCGGTTACATCCGCCGTCACTGGCAGACCGAACAGGCGTCGCGCGTTCGCGCTGGTGACCTCACCAATGTAATCCAAAGCCACGCCATGCAGAATAGCGATCTGCCTGGCGGCTTCTACGACGTAGGCCGGCTCGTTGCGTTTACTGCGATGTGGCTGCGGCGCGCCATAGGGCGAATCCGTCTCGATGACCAACGATTCAAGCGGCAGCGAGGCCACGACCTGACGCAGCGCTTCCTGCTTTGGGTGCGTCACGGAGGTGTGGATCGAGATCACGAAGCCCAGCTCGATGTAGCGGCGTGCCTCCTCCAACGTACCCGTAAAGTAATGCATAACACCCAACGGCCGGCCATCAAAAGTTGGCGCGACACGGCGAGCCCACGGGACCAACCGTTCGGCCATCTCCACCCAGGCATCGCGACAGTGCACAACGATCGGCATCTGGTGATGTTCAGACAGTCCGAGCATCGCATCAAGCACGGCGAACTGCGCCTCTTTCGGCGAATGCATGCGATAGAAATCAAGCCCGATTTCGCCGACTGCAACGACGCCTTCTTCGGAGAGCAACGCATCGACGGCGGCCAGAGACTCGGCATCCATATCCGAGGCCTCGTGGGGGTGAAAGCCCGCCGTGGCGTAGACGCCCTCATGTCGCCGCGATAACTCGACGCCTCTGTGCGCCGATGCCAGGTCAACCGCCGGAAGGATCAGATTCTTCACCCCGGCATCGCGGGCCCGCAAGATGACTGCGTCGGTGTCCTCGCTGAACTCCGGCTCTTGCAGGTGGGCGTGCGTATCGACGAATCGGCTCACGCAACCGGCTCCGGGGTGTCCAGCTTCTTGAACAGCGGTTCCGGCTTCTGAAGCGCCCCACCCGCTACTGGCGCTTCGACCGACCATCCTTTCGCGTCAATCGCATCGTCATGACCCAGCGTCGTGTGAAGACGCTGCGAACTGAACGGCACGTACGGGTAAAGCGCCAGCTTCAGACACTCGATGGCGCCGATGGCCGTGTACAGGGCACGCGCGGCGGCAGACGGGTCCCTCTCCCTCGTCTTCCAGGGCTCTTCCTGGTTGAGGTACCGGTTCGCATCCTGCGCGTACGCGAACGCAGTACGCAGCCCTTCCCGAAAGTGACAGGCGGCGATGCTTTCGCCAACGGACTTCAGCATCTCCTGCCCCTGGTCGAGCAGAGCCTGATCAATATCACCCAGCGTCCCCGGGTCGGGAACCTTCCCCGCGAAGTTTCGATAAGACATCGTCAAGACTCGGTTCACGAGGTTGCCCCAGGTCGAGACCAGCTCATCGTTGTTGCGGCGGATCAGGTCGTCTTCCGAGAACTCGGCATCGCTGTTCTCGGGCATGATCGCGCTCAGGTAGTAGCGAATGGCGTCCGCGTCGTACTTCTCCAGGTACAGCGGCAGTACGGGCGCCGTGCCTCGGCTCGTGCTCGCCTTGGCGCCACCGAAATTGAGGTACTGGTTTGCCGGGACGTCGTAAGGCTGATTCAACCCACTGTACATAAAGACTTGAGCCGGCCAGCTCAGTGTATGGAACCAGATGTTGTCCTTGCCGATGAAGTAGTAAATCTTCGTGTCCGGCTCTTCCCAGAATTCGCGCCATGCTTCCGGTGTGCCCTGTTTCTGGGCCCACTCTTTGGTCGCGGACAAGTAACCGATGACGTTTTCGAACCAGACGTAGATTCGTTTCGTATCGTATCCCGGCAGCGGGATCGGTACACCCCAGACCAGATCTCGCGTGATGGCGCGGTCTTTCAGGCCTTCGTTGAGGACGCCCATCGAAAAGTTCAAGACCGGCCGACGCCAGTGCTCTTTGTCGCTGCTCAGCCACTCTTTGACCTGCTCGCTGTAGGCGCTGAGGCGCAAGAAGAAGTGTTCGGATGTCCTGCGCTCCGGCGTCGAGCCATCGTTAAGACAGCGCGGGTTGATCAGGTCGGTAGGATCGAGCGTCTTGCCGCAGTTGTCGCACTGATCGCCACGGGCGCCGTCATAGCCACAATGGGGACACGTACCCTCAACGTAGCGGTCCGGAAGAAAGCGCTGTTCCTGGACGCAATACGTGAGCTCCATCTCCTTCAGATAGAGGTCGCCCTGGTTGTAAAGCTTCAGGAAGATTTCCTGGGACGTTTCGACGTGGTTTTGCGTGCCCGTGGATGTATACAGGTCCCAGCTAATACCGAGCCGCTGCCAGTTGTCGAGGTATTCGGTGTGAAAGCGTTCGACGACGGCTTCCGGCGTTATGCCTTCCTGCTCGGCGCGCACGACGATCGGCGTGCCGTTCTGGTCCGTACCTGAGACCATGACGACACGATTGCCGGCGGTGCGGTGATAGCGCGCGAAGATGTCGGGCGCCAGGTAGGCGCCGACAATTTGGCCAAGATGTAGCGAGCCGTTGGGGAACGGCCATGCCACGCCTATGAGTATCTTTTCAGTCACATTGTTGTCTCCCTGGCCCGAAGGCGAAGCATCCTAGCAGACAGTCAGGATCCCGCAGCTGGCCGGCTACGGGCCACCCATCGCACATAGGGGGCTTCTCCCAAGGAGCATCGATGTCATCGTGAGGTAAAGTCTACCAGCTTCGCCAGATACGGACTCAGCAGCGTGCTGTCCGGATAGCGCCCGTCGAACGCAGCTTTCATTGACCGTTATGGGGCTCACAACTAGCATGCAAGATAACCCCTTGAGGAGACCTGACGTGCAGAATCTACGAATTCCCGGCCCAACCCCTTGCCCTTCCGAGACGCTGGCCGAGCTCTCGCGCCAGATGATCAACCACCGCGGCCCGGAGTTCGCAGAACTACAGGGCCGCATCATGGACCGCCTGCAGCGCTTCTTCCGCACCGAGAACGACGTCTACGTCCTGACCTCTTCCGGAACCGGCGCGATGGAGGCCTCGATAGTCAACGTGCTATCGCCCGGCGACCACGTGCTCGCCGTGACGATCGGCGAATTCGGCGACCGCTTCGCGAAGATCGCGGAGACCTACGGCGCGGAGGTGCGCCAGCTAGGGTTTGAGCCAGGTACCGCGGCTCAGGCCGACGTAGTCGCGGCGGCGTTGAAGGAAGATCCGGCCACCAAGGCAGTCTTGGTCACGCACAACGAGACTTCGACCGGTGTCACGAATGACCTTGGCGCCATTGGCAAGGCAATCCGGGCCGTGAATCCCGATATCCTCTACGTCGTCGATGCGATTAGCTCCCTGGGCTGCATCCCGTTTGCCACCGACGCATGGGGTGTCGATGTGGCGACGACCTGCTCGCAAAAGGGCTTTATGATCCCGCCCGGCCTCGCCTTCATTACGCTGAGCGACCGCGCCTGGGCTGCCTACGAGACCGCCAAGATGCCGCGGTTCTACTTCGACGCCGGTCAGTACCGTGAGCTGTCGAAGAAAGGTCAGCCTCCCTGGACACCGGCTGTATCGCTGTACTACGGGCTCGACCGGGCGCTGGGAATGATGGAGTCAGAAGGCTTCGAGCAGGTTCACGGCCGTCACCACGAAATGGCGGAGTACACTCGCAAAAAAGTCCGGGCACTGGGCCTCAGCCTACTTGCTGTCGGCGACGAAGCATCGGACACCGTGACGAGCGTCGCGATTCCTGAAGGCATCAGCGCTGCCGATCTACTCAAGGTGCTGAACTCGGAGTTTGACACAGTCCTCGCGTCGGGCCAGGGCAAGCTGACCGGCAAAATCATACGCATCGGCCACATGGGGATCGTGGACAAGGCCGACATCGACGCTGCAATCGAATCATTGGGAATCGCGCTCGAGCGCCAGGGCTTTAAGAAACCCGCCGCTTCGAACGCCTAGGCCGGACTCCGGAATGGCTCGAGTTCTCGTCACGGATCGCATCGGCGAAGAAGGCCTCGCCATTCTTCGTGAAGGCGCTGAAGTCGATGTGAAGCTCGGCCTTTCGCCCGAAGAACTCATCGCGGCGATCCCGGATTACAACGCGCTCGCCGTACGCAGCGAAACCAAGGTCACGAAAGACCTGCTCGCGGCCGCGAGCAATCTCGTCGTCGTAGGACGCGCCGGCGTCGGTGTCGACAACATCGACGTAGACGCGGCGACCGCGCGCGGCGTCGTAGTAGTCAACGCGCCAGCTGCTATCACGATAGCGACGGCCGAACACACCCTGGGGATGATGCTGGCCCTGGCGCGACATATTCCGGCCGCGCATGCCTCGCTCACTTCGGGCAAGTGGGAGCGATCTAAGTTCGTTGGCGTTGAGCTGCGCGGCAAGACCCTGGGTATCGCGGGGATGGGTCGAATCGGGGCCGAGCTGGCACGACGCGCCCGCGCCCTGGAGATGCGAGTGATCGCCTATGACCCGTTCATCTCCCCGGAGCGCTTCCAATCGATCGGCGTCCAGCTTTGCTCCCTCCCGGAACTATTCGGTGAATCCGATTTCATCTCGTTACACTTGCCCCTCACGGCGGCGAACCACCATTTCCTGGACAGAGCTCAATTTGAGCAGATGAAGCCGGGAGTCCGTATCCTCAACGTCGCCCGGGGCGAGCTGGTTTCCGAGCCGGCCCTGATTGAAGCACTCGATAGCGGCAAGGTCGCCGGCGCCGCCATCGACGTATTCGAGAACGAGCCACCGGACCCCGAGTCGTCGTTGCTGCATCACCCCAACGCCGTCGTGACGCCGCACCTGGGCGCTTCGGCCGCGGAGGCGCAAGAGCGACTGTCCGTCGACGTGGCTGACCAGATTCTGGCTGCATTGCGTGGTGAGCCCGTGATCTACGGCGTGAACTCGCCGATGATCGAGGCGGAAGCGTTCAGCATCGTCGCGCCCTACCTTCAGACGGCAACTCAGGCAGCTTCCCTCGCGACTCAGCTATCGACCGGGCAGTTCGAGAGCGTCGAGATCCAATACTCAGGTGAGATCGCCGAGCACGACACAACACCAATCCGCTCGGCAGTCATCCGCGGCTTGCTGTCGCCGGTCAGCGACGCGAACGTCACGCTGGTTAACGCCGGACTGATCGCAGAACAACGCGGCCTCAAGATCACCGAACGCAAAGGGGACCACGAGGGAATCTACCGGGACCTGATCAGCGTCCACCTGCACACGAGCACCGGTCAGACCAGCGTCAGCGCCACGGTGGCTCACGATGGCCCGCACATCGTCGAGATCAACGACTTCTGGGTCGACGTATCGCCCGGCGAGGGCTACCTGCTGTTCGCCGAGAACGTCGACCGGCCGGGAATGATCGGCCGCATTGGCACCTTCCTCGGCACGAAAAAGATCAACATCAGCTTCATGCGCGTCGGACGGGCGTCCGAAGGCGGGCGGGCGCTCATGGTACTCGGCCTTGACGACGAAGCGGACGCCGCGACGATGGCTGAAATTGCCGGGATCGAGGACATTTTCACGGTCAAAACGGCGAGAATCTAAGCCACTGTCAGGTTTGACCGCCTTGCCAACCGGGCGTATCTTCAAAAAGTCATGCGAAACCCATTTCAAGTCGCCCGTCTGGCGGCTTTCACGATTTCACTCTTGCTACTTCTCCAGGTGCTGGAACCCGGATGGGGTATCGACGGCAGCTGGGGTTGGTACCTCAGCCTGTTCCTCCTGACGCTCCTGACCGGCTGGGACCTCGTCAGTCTCGTCGCCTGCATTCTCGCGTTCAGCCTGCTCGTCGGCATCTTCGATGAGAGCAAGGCAACGTTCATAGTCCTGACGATTTTCACGGGCTTCGCGCTGATCCGTCCTCGCGGGCCGCAGGGCGCGGCGCGCGTCGGATGGCGAGCCTGGTCGTGGCAGGCAAACCGTCGCTGGGAAGGCGATGGTCCCGTCTATCACCGCTAACCTCAAACAAATCTAACGCCTGTTTCTAGCCCGGCCGCATGATAAGCTGGCCGGCAGACGCTCGCTGCCAGACGGTGGGCCGCCCTGAGGTTAATGCGATAGCCGCTGAACTGCAGCCGGACCAGATTGTTAACCTGATCAACGACTTCAGGGAGCGTGAGCCTGACCCGTTCAAGGCAACGCCCGAAGAAGTCGAAGCTTATGTCATTGAGGCCGGTGAGCTGCTCCAGCATGCGGCGCTCCTAAAGGTTGGCGAGCTTACCGAATCACAATCGCGGTATCTCCATGAGACGGCGATGCGCGAGGTGCGATTTACACACGCCCGCCTGGAACACGACCGGCGCGCGCCGCTTGAGATTCTGAGCCGCCTCTTCCGCCTTGGCACGCCGCCACGGCCAGACGGCCTTTATGAAGGCGAAATGGTCGGGTTGTCTACCGGCCTCCTCTCAGACCCGTTCTTCGAATGGCTAACGCGGCTCTACCTACCGTGGCAAGGCAAATCCTTCGACGCTCGTACGTCTTCTGGTGACAATGTGTTCTCCGACAACGCCTGGTCAAAAGCGACAGGCCGGCTCGGCTGGCCTGAGTACAGAATTTACGATGACGATAGGCCGGGCACGGTTCGAGTCTTCCCATTCCGCACAGAGCTCGCAACCGGAATCGAAGATGAAGACCTGGCCGTGCTTCGCATCAGCTACGCCGACTCTCCCAATCCTCTGCCGGTGCGTCGCATGGTGGATGAAGTGGTGGAGTTACCGGGTGGCTACATCCTCGGCAAGGCCCACATGCGTGGCCTGCGCGAGTTTCGTCGCGTCTGCTACTTCGGCCTCGTAAACGTCTAGGCGGCCTTCGAATCCGCGGACTGAAGCTCAGACGGCTGCGAGCGCATGCGGGCCAATTCGATCATGGCGTTCGGCTCGCAGTCGTCTTCAGGTAGCACGGCAACGCCGGCGCTGCACTTGTACTCCGTCAGCTCGCTGATCAGCCGGTTGATTGCCTGCGCAGCGCCGGCCCGATCGCACTGTACAAGACAGATCGCGAACTCGAAGGGACCGAGCAAAGCACTGAGATCCACGTTGCGAATGACGTTCAAGCAGCGTTGTGCCGCGTCGGCCGATTGTGCTTGCCAACCGTCGATTGAGATGCCGCTGAGGTTAGGGACAGCGGTCTGCAGCACGACAACAGCCATCGAATAGCCATAACGGGTGCATCGTGCAGCTTCTTCATTCAGTCGCCGTTCCAGATACCAGCGGTTGAGCAGGCCAGTCGTATCATCACGAATGCTAAAGCGGCGGGCCTGAGTCGACCGCTCCAGGACAGAGACGATGCGTGGCTCTTGTTTTGGCACCTGGGTTCGCAACATCACATACCAGAGGCCGACCTCAATGACCACCACGTTAAGGATCAGCGCGATCGCGAGTCGTGTGTCCAGCTCGAACTGAGACAGCCAGAGCATGCTGACCGCGATCGCCAGATTGGTGATAAGAAAAGCGATGGTCGCCTTGTTGTACGGACCTGCAGAGTGTCCCATAGATGCCTAACTAGGTATCGGCACTATTTGGGGCGCGAATTAGATACGGTTGGCATCTCTGAGGCCGCGGGAGAAGCCTTGAGCGGATGGCTCAATCTCAACTAGACAGGTCGAACGGTACTCCGAGGCCCTGCGACAACGCCCATTCGTAGCCCCATGTGGCGATGAAGAGGTCGTGGAAGCTTCCGCCGGTCAACTCGTAAAGCACCGTATCTGACGCCTGTTGCCGCGGCTGAGCCTTCTCTACGACGACTGACGCCAGGTTCAGAACGTCCTTTTCGTGGAATTGACCCTTCGCGATTAACGCATCATAAGGTGGCTTCGGCGTCGGCTCCATGAGCAAATCGTAATTCGTGGCGACGACACGCGCGCCCGCGACGAACTCCTCCGTGCACTGCGAACCAGCCATCGAGACGACCAGGGAACCCCGTTTGACCCATCCGGGATCGAAAAGCGGCTCTCGAAGATCAAAGTGGCCCGGCGCGCAGAGGTCGACTACGTCGGCGTCTGTAATTGCTTGCTGGATCGAAGTTACAGCTTCGACCCTCACCCCGAGCTGCTGGGTCATCGATTCAGCGAACCGCTTGCGATTCTCCTCGGTTGGGCTGAACACCTTGATCAGCTCCAGCGTTGGGACCGCCTTGAGCATGGCGACAACCTGAGGCGCCGCCTGCCAGCCCGAGCCGATGAGTCCCATGACGTGAGCGTCGGCCGGCGCAAGATGACGACCGGCCACGCCGGCGATCGCACCAACACGCAGCGAATTCAGGACGCCATAGTCCATGAGCGCCAGCATCTGCCGCGTTTCGCCATCGAAGAGTAGGAAGGCCCGGGTGTGAGGCGGGTTGCCGAATACGCGCATGCCCGAGAGTAGTCCGTCGCCGGCGGAGAGGCTGAGGCGTATTCCCTCGAACTCTCCCGGCCTTCGATCGACGACGTTGTACTGGCGCAATCGCCCTTTGCCATGGGCTTCGACTGCTGCCTCGACGGCGTTCAGTGCGCCTTCCATTGCTTCGAGATCGCTACGCAGTGGCATGAGATCAGAAGAGGTCAGTAGGATTGCTTCAGCCATATCCCGGTGATTCTACACGGCTTGGGCCCGGAAGCATGCGATGTGAACCGTCTTAGTCTTGCCTCGCGGGAGTACCCTTCGACCATGTTCGGTTTAGGCCGAGGCGCGGCGGAATCAGGCTCAGGCTGAGGCAGGGGCGACGTTTGCTCTTCCGTCATTACATGTCGCTGGCCAGCCTGGCCGTGCCCGCGCCGGCTCTCGCCGTACCCTTGGAGTCACGAACTTCGACGATACGCCGAACGGCAACGCCCGAACCGTGGCGATTCCGGTGCGAGACGGCGGACATCTCGCGCTGGTCCCTCCCGAGACGGCGATAACAACTCCTCGCGTCACGTACTACATCTACGATGACCCCATCGAGCGCTCCATCCTGACGACCGCGCTTCGAGGTGAGGCTCGCGATCTGCAAAGACGCAACGTGTTGAGTGACTTCGGCGACGTGATCTTCGTCGAGGCGACGGCCGAAAACGGCGATGAGCTCGACGCTCTGCTCAGCCAGGCGAACGCCGCCGACTCTTCCCTGGGCTGCGAAGTCATCGTGGTGGATTTGAGGTAGGGAGCGCGCGGCAGACAAGGGTTGGTGGGCCCGGCAGGATCGAACCTGCGACCAAGCGGTTATGAGCCGCCCGCTCCGCCGCTGAGCTATTCAGGAAAGCCGGGTTCGCACCGTACTCAGGAGTCCTCTAACTAGACGATGACGCGTGAGGGCAGCAGACACGTAGCGGTTAAGCGTTGCTGTGTGGAGTCGTGCTGTTGTGTTTGGTGGCAGCACCAGAAACCCAGTCTTGGGACGGGTGGATTGAACTTCAACACGATTCACCAAAATCAGCAGGGGAACCCTAATTTTGTTTATGGTTCCGCAATGTTCATACTGAAAGATGCGGGGGCTTTCAGACGACTTCTTCTACTCCTCCATGAGCAAGGAATCGTTGTGAAGCTCCCGCACCTCCGATACTAAGGACGCCCCTGACTTATCACTATCGGGGAAAACCCTACCTGTTGTCTGTGGACAAACTGGAGTTAGGACGCTCCGAATGCACCCTGCTCAGCCAGGGGCATTGCCTGGTCGAGCGTTAACACAGGAGTCGTGTGGCCAGACCGATGCTGTTCAGTGGGCCGAGAGCCCTCGCATCGGTCGCGAAGTCGTCGGCTTCCAGAGTGATATGGAACACATGGTCCATTGGCGAGACGAAACCGGCGAGAACCTTCAGGTCCGGGTTCGTCTCTAGGCCCTGCCACCATTCCCCAAAGTTCGAAAGCTTCTCAGGAAAGACGCCTGGGCAAGTCGCTTCCGTATGAGTGTGCGTAACTTGGAAAATCATCGAGTTCTCTTTCTGCCACTTGTGTGGCAGTCATTCGTGATGACAAGCTGGAGTCGCTATCGCAGGCTGCTCCGGTTGACTTTCGGAGACCCTGTTTCGGGGTGGTTAGGATGCGATTACCTGCTTAAGCTCCACCGCTACCGCCTCCGAGCCAGCCTGGGGGCGGTGCGGCTGACTGCTTCAAGGAACATCGATTCGCCAGCATTGATGTGCATGTCCACCGACTCACCTGACTTCGACCCTAACCGCCAGTCGCAGTCCGTGATGGCATAAAGAACCATGTCGGGGCGTGATTGCAGTGCGCTGCTTTGGCCGAGCTTGGTGACTATCGTGAGCACCCTAAAACCGCTGTATTCATCGCTCTGCTCTTCATTTGAGGACGGAAAGAGCGGACTTTGAATCTGTTGGTGGGCCCGGCAGGATTCGAACCTGCGACCAAGCGGTTATGAGCCGCCCGCTCTGCCGCTGAGCTACAGGCCCATCATTTGCATGCTAGCACAGCGCCTCAGAGCAAACGCTGAGCTGCCTCCGCCGGCTCAAGACACGCCGGATCGTCGTTCCTGACCGAGTTGGCGCGTTGCGATACCGAGAGTCTTGCCAGAGATCATCCGGTGCCGGCGCCAGCAACGCCTTCAGTGTCTCCGTGTCCTCTTCGCGGGGGTCGAGCCAGTAATCCACGTCGTCTCCGTTGAGAATGACGGGCATCCGGTCGTGAACCGGCGAGACGACCTGGTTCGGCGTCGTCGTGATGATCGTGAAGGTCCGCTGCCAGTTGTCGTGCGTCGCGGGCCACGACTCGTAAAGGCCGGCGAAGAGTAGTAGCTTGCCGTCGGGCCGGTGGAACCAGATCGGCTGACGCGTCGCGCCGGCGCCAGTCCACTCGTAAAAGCCGTCCGCGGGAACGACGCAGCGCCGCTTGCCGAAGGCTTCGCGAAACGCGGCGTTGGTTGAGATGGTCTCGGAGCGAGCGTTGATCTGCTTCGCCGCGCGCTTCGCATCCTTGGCCCACGTGTTGACTAGTCCCCACTTCGCGGACAGGATCTCGCGTTCTTCGAACTGCATCCGGACGATCCAGTGCGGATCGGTGGGGGCGACGTTGTAGCGCGGCCGGTAATCCGCGTCGTTGATCTCTTCGACGTTGACGCCAAGCTCCTCAGCCAAACGTTGCTTTTGCTGATACGTGAGAGTGAAGCGGCCACACATCGAAAGAAGCCCGTTGGCTACACAGAATCAGTCGAAGAACTTCTCAGCGACAATGTCCCGCTTCTCGAAGCCGCGCTGGGTGACCGCGTACTCCGTGACCTGCTTGATCATTGCGTCACTGCCGCAGAGGTAGAGCTTGATGCGAGCCGGGTCGTACGGCACACCCGTGAGCTTCTCGAAGGGGTGTACGTCGCCAACTTCCGCTTCTTGTTCCGGCGTCGGCGCCAGTATTCTCGTGATGCGTCCCGTGCTGTAGTGCCACGGCGTCCCGGCGTCCCGGCTAAGAAACATGTGGTACTGGAAGGCCGGGTACTGCCGTCGATGTTCTTTGAATTCGTCCTGGTAGGCGAAGTCGGCCGGGTTGCGCACGCCGTGCAGCAGGATGCCCTTGCGAATAGCCGGCGACCACGGATGTTCGCGAATGATCGGCACGCCCGCCGCGACTCCCGTACCTGTGAATCCGAACACCGCGATCCTCTGGTCCATGCTGTCGAAGCGGAAGCTGCCCAGCGTCGCCTGGCCCAGTAGCACGTTGTTCAACCTCGGATCAACCAGCTCCTCTTTTTCGACAACGTCCTCAAGCAGCATCGACACGTAGGGGTACTGTCGGATCAGGGTTTCCTTTTCCGGGTCTTCTTCTTTGAGCTCGGGCAGCTCGTTGACGTTTTCCACGGTCAGCGCGATGTAGAACTCGAGAAAGTCTTCGTGCGGCGCCGAGACGATTGAGTAAGCCCTGGCGGCGATACGCCCCGTCACCGGGTTGTGCTTGCCGAGCATCGCGAACATGCCGGGTGTCGTGTAATTGAACCACTCGGGCCGTTCAAGGAAGAGGCGGAAGTTCCAGGCGGAACGCAGGGTGAGCTGGCGGACGGGCACGTCTTGAAGCTTCAGTTTTTGAAAACGCGTGTTGTATTGGTTGTCGAGGAGCGCCCACGGGAAGTCGGTCCCTGCCATCTCTGTGTTCTCGGTCCTTCCTGGCCGGCCTGAACCCCAAACGAGGGATATCCCAGCCCTATCAGTGACAGCTCAAGTTTAAGCAGCACCGCGACACGAAGACATTAGCCTTGCACCACATGTTACGATCGCGCCGGTTTGTAGACTATTGACGAACGGCATTCCCCTCAAGCTTCCCTTCCAACCGCCCCTGAAGCACACGCTGGCAAAGGCGGCCGAGCAGATCCCAACGGGCGAGTTGTGGCTCTATGAGCCGAAATGGGACGGGTTCCGCGCCCTCGTCTTCTTCGACGGCGAGACGGTTTACCTCCAAAGCCGCGATCTCAAGCCGTTGGGACGCTATTTCCCCGAACTCGAGGCTCAGCTGCCTGCGGTGCTTCCCGGTCCGATCATCCTCGACGGCGAAGTAGTCATCGCACGTGACGAGGCACTCGACTTTGAAGCCCTGCAGATGCGGATCCACCCGGCAGATTCACGCGTGCGCATGCTGGCAGAGCAAACACCTGCGTCCTTCGTCGCCTTTGACCTGCTGGCGGTCGGTGACGAAGATTTGCGCTCGGTTCCGTTCGGCCAGCGCCGCGAACGCCTGACAAAGGTGCTGGCGAACGTTAAGCCCCCGGTCTATATGACGCCCGCGACGGCGGACGCCACGATCGCGCGGGATTGGTTCGAACGCTTCGAGGGCGCCGGGCTCGACGGTGTGATCGCCAAGCGGCTGGACGAGGCGTACAAGCCTGGCGTGCGAGCGCTGGTCAAGATAAAGCACCTGCGGACTGTGGATTGCGTGGTGGGTGGTTACCGCTGGAATCGCGGCGAAGAAGGACGTTCCGTGGGGTCGTTGCTGCTGGGCCTCTTCGACACGTCGGGTGTCTTCCATCTCGTCGGGCACACCTCCAGCTTCAAGGCGCAGGAGAAGCGTGACCTGGTGTCATTCCTGGCGCCCTACGTCACGGAGGATGAGGGGGAAGGTTTCAGCAAAGGTCGCACGCCCGGTGGGCCCTCCCGCTGGACCGGCGACCGCGACATGAGCTGGGTGCGATTGCGGCCGGAACTGGTCTGCGAAGTCACGTTCGACTACCTGCAGGGCAATCGCTTTCGGCACGCGGCGACCTTCAAGCACTGGCGCCACGACAAACCGCCGACAGAGTGCAGCTTCGATCAGATTGCCACGACACCGCCCTACGAGCTGGGGCAGATCTTCGTCTAAGGCGTGGCGACATCTGAGCGGGCGAATACGGCCTCGTACTCTCCGGTAAAGACGCGCACCCACAAATTTGGCGCCGCGTCGAGTCGGCTCGAGAGTGGCGACCCGTCCTTGATCAAGATGACCTCGATTTCGTGCTTCTCGAGCACACGCTCCTAGCTCGGCGCCACCGTGTCCAACGTGAGGAAATCGTTCATCAACTCCGGTCCGTAGAAGTCCGAGCGGCCGTCGATGAACACCTTTCGGGGATACATCTCGTTGATCAGATAGCCGCCCCAGTCGTAGTGGTTCAGCATTCGCGCCTCGGGGTAGTTCTCCTGCAAGTAAGCAGCACCTGCCTGCGGGTAATCCACGCTGCCGTGGTTGAGCAGTGGCTCCGAGCGCAGCTGATGTGTCGGCGAGGTCACGACGAAGACACCGATGAGCGCGGTGAAAACGCCAACCAGCATCCAGTTCAACGTCGTTCGCGGCCTCGGACGCGCCTGCTGAACCGCCGCGGACGCCCAACCCCACAGCTCCGAGGCGCGTTGCGACGCGATGAGCATGAAGACGATGGCGAACAGCGGCTGATTGCGCACCGACTGAAGGGTCAGGAAGCCGAAGAGCAGCACCAGCATTGGCAGGAAGAGGTCACGGCGGCGACCAAAGACGCCCATGCCGACGAGAGCGAACATCGCCAGCGCCAGCGGGAAGAACGCGGCATCGTGGAAGTTCGGTGACTGCCATTCCGCGATCAGCTCGACGTTGGTATTGCCGGGCTCGATGTACTGCAAGGGATAGGTCAGCAGTTCAAGCGGATTCGGGTTGACCAGCGTCGCCAGGACGCTCGCGCCGAGCGCAAGGTAGATCGACTTGAGGTCGACCTGCTGCTTCCAGACGAAACGCTCCAGCGTCTGCGAGAACGCGTAAACCCCGATCACGGCCAACCCGAACATCACGCCGAGGTGCAGGTTGGCCCAGAGGACGGTCAGGACCGGAAGGAGCCAGAGCCGGTTCGCCCGCCCCGACTTGTGCTCGAGACAGATGGCGATGAACGCGGCGAAGAGCAGCCAGGTGAACGTCTGCGGCCGAACCGTCCAGTAGCGGAAGGTCATGACGCCAGCCCAGACGAAAAACAGCATCGCGGCGTTGCGCGAGGCGCCGAGGGTCAGACTCGTGCGGTAGGTCAGCAGCAGTGCTCCCAGCGCAACCGCGGCGAAGATCGCGAGCGCCAGACCGTAGCCGCCGGTGGAGACCGCGCCGTAGATGATCGCCTCGCCGAGCCACTCATGCGCCACCCAATCGGCGCCTTCTTTGGTGAAGGAGAACGGGTCGGTTGCCGGCACGGCGAGGTTCTCAACGATGAGCTGCCCGGTACGCAGATGCCAGAAGTAGTCCGGGTCGGTCGTCCCAACGAATGCGGCGCCAAGCAGGAAGACGCAGGCGATGATCAGCCCGGCGCGCGTGACGTCGATCGTCGGCAGCGAGAGCGCTGAGAGTCGTTTGGTGCGGTTGAGGGATGCTTCAGCCATGGCAAGGCGAGAGTCGCAGGCACTCTCATCTTGATAATCGGCACGCGGAGCGCTGGCGCTCAGAGGAATCTGCAGCGCCCCCTTAGCTGGCTACAGCCGCCCGTCGGTGGGGTTGGTCCCCTTCGTCTGCCGGCCTCGCATCTCCGGTGACGATACCTGCCCACGGGTCGTAGTCGGGGTCCGGCGGCGCTTCAGCCGGGCGCTCCGACTCGGGTACGCTACGTAGGTTGACGCGAATTCGGGTCCAGGGTGATGACGGTCCGCGCATTGAATCGACCAGCACGTCATCAGGGCGGATAAACGCTGCAGCCTCTGGATGGCGCATCTTCCAGCGCTCCAGGCCGGCGAGGGCGTCTTCCTTGTGCTCCGCCTTCGCCACCGTGATCAAGGGATGGATCGACTGGCGGCGCCCGCCGTCTGATTTCGTCGCCCTGTCTTTGCGAGCTCGCGACGGCTGGACTCGCTTTGGCTCATCGGGGGCTTTGCGGTACTGCGGCGGCCAGGGTGCGTCGCCCTCTCCGGCCTCCTCCTGCTGTCGCGTCAGCCCGATCAATGGCTCCAGCGAGAAGGCCTCCTCATCGATACCCGCCATGAGGTCGCCCCGCTTAGCGAAGCGTTCCGGCATCGTGGCGACCGTGAAGTCAGCCAGCTCGACGCCGGGTAGCTCCTCCCAATCGAGCGGTGCCGAGACTCGCGCATCGGGCGTCGGGCGCACCGAGTACGCCGAAGCCATCGTGCGATCGCGGGCGTTCTGGTTGTAGTCGATGAAGACGCCGTGACGCTCTTCCTTCCACCACTTGGTCGTCACCAGCTCCGGTGCGCGGCGCTCCACCTCCCGCGCCAGCGCCAAACCGGCGCGGCGCAAGACGCCGAACTCCCACTTCGGCTCGATCCGGACGTAGATGTGGATGCCGCGCGAGCCTGACGTCTTCGGGAAGCCGCGAAGGCCGAAGTCTTCCATGGTTTGCTTTATCAAGAGCGCCGATTGCTTCACGTCGGCGAAGGTCGCCTCGGGCGTCGGGTCGAGGTCGATGCGCAGCTCGTCAGGGCGATCCACGTCATCGGTTCGCACCGGCCAGGGATTCAGGTCGATGCAGCCGAGGTTTATCGCCCAGAGCAGGTCCGCGGGCTCGTCGGCCACCACGAAGTCGGCGTAGCGGCCGCTGGGAAAGCGGACGCGAGCCGTGTCGACCCAGGGTGGCAGGTTCGCGGGAGCCCGCTTCTGGAAGAAGGGCTCCTCCTCGGCGCCGTTGACGAAGCGCTTCAGGATCATCGGCCGCCGCATGATGCCGCGCAGGGCGCCGTCGGCTACCGATTCGTAGTAGCGCACGAGGTCGAGCTTGGTCAGGCCCAGCTTCGGAAAGAAGACCTTGTCCGGGTTGGTGATGCTGACTTCGATACCGCCGACTTCGATGGTCGTGGACTTCGCAGGCATTATGTCTCCTGCCACATAGTACAGGAGCCGGCGAGTACCATACCGCGGGCTAAACTCCGCGGCCTAGCGAAGAAGCGAACCAATGCCGTACTTTCATGTTTGGATCGCGACAAGAACCGAAAATGGCTGCTCCAGGGCGACGTCCTCGACGCTATGAAGACTCTGCTCCCCGAGATTGCAGCCACCAAGTCAATGGCGCTAGTGGACTTCGAGGCCATTGTTGACCATGCACATCTCTTGCTCGACCTGGAGGAAGAGGGCCAACTGCCGAACGTCATGATGAATCTGAAGGGAGTTTCAGCACGGAGGATCTTCGAGCGGTTCCAGAGCTAAAGATGGACGCGGGAATCTCCAACTTCTGGCAAGTCGGGTACGGGTCGAAACTGGTTGAGCCCGAAGCAAAGGAGCAAACGCTGCGTTACATTCGCACCCAGTGGGATCGCCTGGAGAAGTACGACCGGGGGATGCCCCGGGGTTCAGGGCCATCCTAGTCGAGTCCCTACTTGTCCAGACCCATGTACTCTCCCGTCCACTCTCCGTGATCGGTCTCGGCCATTGCCAGCGCCTGCAAATCCTTCGAGAGTACCTTCGGCTGCAACGCGGACTGGTCGCCGGTTTCGACGAGGTGTTTGTAGGACTCGTAGAGCGTGTTTAGCGCGGCGTAGTACGGCAGGTGACCCTGTAGATACATTCGAGCACCCGCGGCGGCCGCAGTCTCTGGCGTCCCATCTGACGGCATGGCGTTGAGGATCAGCGGCAGTTCGGTCGCTTCGTGCAGGCTCCGGACCTCTTCGATGCTGGTGATGCCGACGAGGAAGATGGCGTCGACGCCGGTCTCATTGCAGATACGCACGCGGGCCAGCGTTTCGTCCATGCCCGCGTCGCGCAGCGCCTGGGTTCGCCCGATAATCACGAGCTCCGGCTCGACGCGCGCCGCGACGGACGAACGCAGCTTGTCGCGAAACTCATCCTGCGGTATCAGGCCGGCTTCAGGTCCCGCGTAGGGTCGCGGCAGGACGGTGTCCTCTACGGCGATAGCGGATACACCAGCCGTCTCCAGCTCCTGCACGGTGCGGCGCACGTTGAGCGCGTTGCCGTAGCCATGATCGGCATCGACCATGAACGGCAGATCGCTGCCGCGGGCGATACGCCGCGCCTGGTCGGCGAACTCGCTCAGCGTCATGACCACGAGGTCCGGCGCACCCAGGACGACGGCGGACGCCACCGAGCCGGCGAACATGCCGACCTGGTATCCCGCCGCCTGCGCCAGTCGAGCCGAGGCCGCGTCGAAGACGGAGCCGGCGGGCAGGGCCTGGTTGGCGGCGAGATGGGCGCGAAAGGCGCGGCGGCGCTGGCTGATACTTGCGAGAGGCATTCTGTTCTCCTGGCTAGGCGGGACGGAAGGAAAGATAGGCGGTCGATTCGCCGGGCTTCGGACGGGCCCACTCCGCAATACGCAATCCGCCCACCCAGACGATACCTCGCGGTGAAACGAAAAGGGGGACGGAGTCACGATCTTCGCGCGGTACGTGGGCATCCGTGAAGAAGTCCTGCAGCTTCTTCTGCCCTTTCATGCCGAGGGGATTGAAGCGGTCGCCGCGTTGCCAACGGCGCACACAGAGTCCGTCAGCCAGGGCGAGAGCATCCACCTCGGCCGATTCGCCGGAAGCGGGCCTCTGCATCGAGGCAGACACCAGGAACCGGCCGAATCGAGACTCACCCGGCAGTTGCAGCATGACCGGTTCAGCCGGAGGGAGCCGCCGCGGTTCAGGTTCGAGTCGTAATTCCAGAGTATCCCTACGAAGCACCGCGACTACGCTGCGGGGCAGGTCGAGCCGGTCACCCGTCTTGCCCTCGAGCAACAGGCGCTCCAGCCCTCGCAGATGGCGTTGCGTCATTTCCTGCCCGTCGCCAAGAAGGCTGGTCATCGCGAGGCGGAGGGCGTGCCGCCGCGGTGAGACAGGCCACTCAGTCAGGACGCGACGCGAGAGGCGTTGCGAACCCTGGGGCGCATCGAGCAATGCCTCTACCGCTACCGAGTGCAGAAACGCGACATCCTCACCAGCCGCGTCGGCCAGGCGCACCATCGCATCTTCGATCGCGGGATTCAGCTGACGCATCAGAGGCAACAGCTCGTGACGGACTCGATTGCGCCGGTAGCGTGGTGAGGTATTGCTGGCGTCCTCGACCGGGCTGACGTCGGCCATCGCGCAGTAGGCTTCGGTCTCCTGGCGCGATAGGCGCAGCAGCGGCCGCAGCAACGTCAGGCTGTCGTGGCCGGAGAAGGGCCATTCGCCGCGTACGGACATGCCCGCGAGGCCGTCCAGTCCAGCACCGCGAACGAGGTGCAGCAACACGGTCTCGGCCTGATCGGAGGCGGTGTGACCGGTAGCGACGGCGCCATAGCTTTCGCTTGCGGCCACCGAGGCGAGGAATTCGTAGCGCGCTCGGCGGGCCGCGTCCTCCGAGGCGATGTGTTCGCCGCGTGCGCTCCCGCCATGGAACGGCAGGGCGAGAGAAGCCGCTAACTCTCGTACAAGGCGCTCCTCGCGTTTCGCGATGCGCTGGCCTCGCAGGCCATGGTCGAAGTGGGCAACCGCCAGCTGAAGGCGCAGGTTCTTCGCCAGACGAGCCATGATGAGGAGCAGGGCGGTAGAGTCGGCGCCACCCGATACGGCGAGCAAGAGGCGCTGGTCGGCGGGCAGTCCATAATCCAGCAAGAGACGCCGCACGCCTGCTTCGACGCGCTTGCGCTGTGGCTCACCTTGGGGACGACTTGTCATGGATAGAACCTTTGTATCAATCCTTCAATGATGCAGCAGATGATCGAACCATAGAGATTTGTTCGCCCAGAATATAATCGCGTGGGAGAAGGGACCCAAATGACCTCGACAAGCAACGAAGATCCGTCCGATCGAGCAACTAGGTTCACCCTACAGTACCTTCAGAATACTGAAGGCTCGTTTGTATTTCTCACCAGACGATCTCTCAACCGACCGATCCAATCTGAATGCATTTTCTCTGAAGCGTACAAAAGAAGATCTGACAGACCTCATGCGGGGCTTCACGCTGCAGGGAGCACTAGAGGACACGCGTGGAAGTTCTCTTATCCAAACCGTTGGGTTTGGCATGGTCCAAGACTTCGACAAGTTTGTGAAGCTAGGGTTTTTGAATGGTCAGCGAGTCGTACTTTGGGATCTGATCGCGAGCCGATTACTGACTGATGACAACCCTCGTAGTGAGTTGGTTCCAGCGGTTGCCGGTATCGCAAGCAACTTGGTGGCTCTCGAGGAGGTTGCGAAGTCGGGAGGGGTCGTAATTCTGCCGCCGCCAGCTTACTGGTCTAAAACCGCATTAAGCGAGCTTCAAAAGCTCCAAATGGCGGGTTACGATGACGCATTCCATCAAGGCTTAGTGGCCGCACTCGCAATCATCAGCGATGGGTTCTCTCTGCATCCCTACACCTTCTTCGACATCCCTTCAGCCGAGTGGCCCAACCATCCGACAGGGCTGAAGTTCGACAGTCATTACCCTGAGCAACACGCAATATTTCATCGCTCTATGGCCTCCTTATTTGAAGATAAAGAGTTTGCATTTTTAGAGAATCTCTCCATTGCGGAGTTCTACCGAATCTTTGTGGAAAGAGCCGTCACGAATGGCAGTCAGCCTTTCTACGATGCCCTTCGACAGCACTTTTCATCCGCATTCTTGGAGCTCTCTCCCCAGGAGCGAGAGGTGCGCCTGCAGACTTTGAAGACGTCTCTGCTTGAAGCGATTGAGAATGTCAACAGAGAACGTCACCGAGCTCTTCTCAGTAACGCGGGCATGACTGCTAGTTCTGTGCTCGGCACTGGGACCATTATTAACGCGGTGGTACTTGGAGACCCTACGTCGAGTATTGCCCTACTCATCGGCGCCTTCGCAGCAGGGTTACCATCGGTTTTATCCCACGTCTTGGGTGAGAAGGAACGCTCAATTGTCGTTCAGGCTTTTGGGGATGCTAAGCATTCTAACCCCAAGCGGTCTGGCTGAGCACGAGCATTACTGCCCGCTGAACAACCTTTGCCACCAGGTGAGGTCTTCCCGCTCGGGGGCGGGCTCGGGTGGCGGCGCGTCGACGATCACCAGCCTCTCGCCGGGCTTGACGAGGCCGAAGACGCGCCGAGCCATGAACTCGACGTACTCGTCGGTGCGAAGGTAGTCGCGAATCTGGATCAATTGCTCGCGTTGATTTTTAAGCGTTTCGACTTGCTCTTGGAGGCGATTCTCGTTGTTCACCAGGCGAAAGGAATGCTGGAGCGTGCTTCCGGCGGATAGCAGCATGTAGCCGGAAACGATGAGCGTCGCCACAAGAAGAAATCGTCCCGGTGAGAAGAAACGGATAAACCGCAAGCCTAGCCCTCGGCCCGCCAGCAGCGGAGTCTAACATAAGATCATTCTTACCGCACATAAGATCACGACTCGCCTAGAAAGCGGCGCGTCACAAGGCTCAGAAGTTCCCTTTACGCCTGGAGTAGAATCGAGGCGCCGATGGTCGAACAACACGTCTCTTCTGCAGAACGTCGCTGGCTGATGAAGTCAGTTCGGGAGATGGCGGGCGAACTCCACCGTCAGTTCACCGGCGTCAACGAGAAGGGCCTGCGCTGGCGCCCCGCGTCTCGCGAATGGTGTCTCAAAGAGATCGCGGCGCATGTACGCGATGCCGAGTTGCTATACCAGAGCCAGATCGAAACGATCGCCCATGGCTTCTCGTCCCCCATTCGGCTGCCCCACGAGCCGCTCGACGTCCTGCCCTCCGAGCGCAACTACGTCGACGAAGACCTGCAACATCTCCTCTACGAGTACGAGGCGGCGCGCGAAGAAACCGTCTGGCTGCTTTACACACTGGACGAGGACGACTGGCTGCAGACCGGTACTCACCCCTACCGCGGCGAAATCTCCGTCTACGACATCGCCCGGGAGCTGCACGAACACGACCTGCAGCACCTGAACCAGGCCCGCGTCACGCGAGAGGCGCTGGACCGGCTCAACAACCGCTAGAAGCCCTCGAACTCCTGCAGTCGGCGATACTCCTCGCCGTCGTCACCCCAAACCTCACGGTTAAAGAGCTGCATCACGGCGCCGGCATCGGAATCGCTCGAGTGGCGCAGGACGATGTCCTCGAGGCGTTTTTCGCTGACGTTGAGGCGGCCAAAATCGGAGGCGGCGTAGACCTCGCTAGCCGCGTTGCGAAACGCCTCTGCGCCGATTATGTCACGTATATCGAGCAGGAAGACATCGGCAACCTGGTACAGGCCGTCCGACGCAAAGCGATTCGGCAGCGGCAGCTGCGGGAAGCCCGCCGATTCGACGATGCGCTGACGCTGGGCATAGAACGTATCGATGTCGGCGTTGAAGCTGCGCCAGGGAGGCGGCGGATCGTCGTTCAGCGCCTGCAGCGACAATGTGGCGTAGATGTCGGCCATCCCCTCGTTGAACCAGAACGGCCCGACGGTCCAGTAGACATGCGCCAGCTCGTGGGCCAGGACGAAGACGGACAGTTCGCAGCAGCGATCGATGCGGATGAAGCCGTTACCGTTGTAGTCGTTGATCCCGTAGCTCCCGTTGACCACCGTGATGATCGGTTCCGGCCACTCGACGCCTACCTCCTGCTCCAGCTCCGCAATGACGGCTTTGAGCAGCTCGAACTCGGCCTCGGCGTCATCGCCCGGCTCGTAGATCAGAAGCAGGGCAACCTCGCGCTGCCGCAGTTGCAGCTTCTCGTAGATGTAGAGCTTGTCCGCGACCGCATCGGGGTGAATGCTCTCGAAGCTCGGCTCCGGGCGCCCGGCCACGAAGCTCAGGCTGCGCTCAACGAAAATCGCCTCATCCTGGCTCAATCCGTCCTGGAACCAGTCTTGCGCCTGAAACGCCGCGACGAGGTCGCCCCGCGTCGTCTCGAAACTCGCCAGTGCGCGGTCCACGTCGCCGACGCCGACGCGATTCTGGGGTCGCCCGACGGCGAACTCGTCAAAGACGGGTGTTGGCAAGGGTTCACGCGTCGCCGTAGGCCTTGGATCGCCTGCGCTGCCTGAGCAGGCAACCAGGAGCAGCGCGAGCATGGCGAAGGCGGCGAGGTAGAAGCGCATCCTGATCTCAGGATAAGGAATCGTTGCTAAGGAAGTGCTAAGCGACTGCATAGCTGACTTATCGGCTCGGTGATGTGCTATCACCGGCCTGCGGTGACTGATACGATGACGGTGTATTGGATATCAGCCACATCCGCAATTTCTCGATCATCGCCCACATCGACCACGGTAAGTCCACTCTCGCCGACCGCCTGCTGGAGCGCACCGGAACGATTGGCCCGCGCGATACGCAGGCGCAGTTCCTCGACTCAATGGACCTCGAGCGGGAGAAGGGCGTCACGATCAAGGCGAAGGCCGTCCAGATGGAGTACAAGGCTCCGGACGGCGCATACGAACTTAACCTCATCGACACACCGGGACACGTCGACTTTGCCTACGAGGTGTCGCGCGCCCTCGTCGCCTGCGAAGGCGCGCTGCTGATCGTCGACGCGGCGCAGGGCGTCCAGGCGCAGACACTGGCCAACCTCTACTCGGCCATCGAGCAGGACCTGACGATCATCCCGGTGATCAACAAGATCGACTTGCCCAGCGCGGAGCCGGAGCGCGTCGCTGCGGAGCTTGAGCGCATCGTTGGTTTCAGCGCCGACGAGATGATATACGCCTCGGCCAAGGAGGGCACCGGCACCGACGAAATTCTCCAGGCAATCGTCGACCGCGTCCCGGCGCCCAGGGGCGACTCGACAGCGCCGCTGCGAGCGCTGATCTTCGACTCCAAGTACGACTCCTACAAGGGCGTCATAGCCTACGTTCGAGTTGTTGACGGCTCGATTCGCTCCGACCAGCCGCTGCGACTTATGGCGAATGACACGCGGGTGGAGCCGGTCGAGATCGGTGTCTTCACGCCGAGCTTCTACGAGATGCCGGAGCTGACGACGGGCGAAGTCGGCTACGTCGCGACGGGACTGAAGAGCGTCCGCGATGTCGGCGTGGGTGACACGCTGACAACGGAGGACGCGCGGCAAGTCGAAGCCCTGCCGGGTTACCGGCCGGCAAAGTCCATGGTCTTCGCCGGGCTCTACCCGGCACAAGCCAACGACTACGTGCTGCTGCGGGAGGCGCTGGAGAAGCTGCACCTCAGCGACGCCGCGCTGACCTACGAGCCGGAGTCAAGCGTCGCGCTGGGGTTCGGCTACCGCTGTGGTTTCCTCGGCCTATTCCACATGGAGATCGTCCAGGAACGGCTGGAGCGCGAGTACGACCTGACCCTGATCTTCACGGCGCCCAGCGTCGAGTATCAGGTCACGAAGACGGACGGCACCGAGATCAACCTCGATAATCCGGCCGAACTGCCCACGCCGAACGAGATCGGTGAGATCCGCGAACCCTGGGTCGACGTCTCCGTCGTCGTGCCTAACCGCTATGTGGGCGCCGTCATGGAGCTGACGACGGCGCGACGCGGTGCGTACAAACGGATGGAGTATCTCCAGGGCGGCGTCACGGCCTTGGGCGAGGGCCAGGCGACCGAGATGCGAGTAGTGCTCGAATATCACGTGCCGCTGGCCGAAATCCTGACCGACTACTACGACCAGCTGAAGTCACGCACCCAGGGCTACGCCAGCCTCGACTACACGCTCGTGGGCTACGAGCCCGCCCGGCTCGTCAAGCTGGACATCATGGTCAACGGTCAGCCGGTAGACGCGCTGACGCTGATCACGCACCCCGAAGAGGCGCAGGTTAAAGGCCGCGAGCTGGTCGAGAAGCTGCGCAGCCTGATCCCGCGCCAACTCTTCGACGTGCCAATCCAGGCCGCGATCGGCGGCCGGATCATCGCCCGCGAGACCGTCAAGCAAATGCGCAAGAACGTGCTCGCCAAGTGCTACGGCGGCGACGTGTCGCGGAAGCGCAAGCTGCTGGAGAAGCAGGCCGAGGGCAAGAAGCGCATGCGTCGCGTTGGCAACGTGGAGATACCACAGGAGGCCTTCATGGCCGTCCTCAGCCTGGAACGCTAGTACTGTCGTCCTGAGCCGCTGAGGCGAAGGATCAAGACGAAACGCTCGTGCCTCAGAATCTGTCATCCTGAGGCGCCTGCCGAAGGATCGAAGCGCTCCTTCCCAGGGACGGCTGGCTTGGTTTTGAACGGACCGTCTTGATCCTTTGCCTATGCGGCTCAGGACGATAGAGAGTGCCTCGTCGCGCTTAGACCTCCTGCACTCAGTTGGTAACGTCCTTCTCGATCACGAGATGGAGGCAAGACGTGGCGGTTACTTCTGATGGCTGGTTCGACTGGATGCAGCGCGAGCCCGGCCCGCCCGACAAGCTCTACAGCCAGCCCAACGCGGTCGACTTCTACGTGGCGCACTCGGCGGTCGGCTACTACGCCGGCTGGGCCAACCGTCTCTTCTCAAGGGCGCGCGACGCCTCGGGACGCTACACGTCCTACGCGGCGGCTTCGACTCACGGCTGGATCGCTTATGACGGCAACTGCCTGCAGCACTACCCGCTGACGGCGTCCTGCTGGGCCAGCGGCAGCCGCGAGGCGAACACTCGCGGCGTTGCATTCGAATTTGAGGGCGGTGCGCCCGGCAAGGAGTCGGAGCCACTGACCGAGGCGCAGCAGCAAGCCCTGGAACGCATCCTCAACGACATCGCAGCCTGGAAGGGCGTCACGAACGCCTACTGGCGCCGGCCGCCAAACGACCGTGACCCCAACGCGACCCTCTATGAGCATCGCGAGTGCGTCCGCTTCGGCTCGCGACCGACGGCCTGTCCTTCAGATCGGATTCCGTGGGCGGAAATGTTGGCTCGCCTTTCGCCATCACATCAGCCCTCTGCCTCGGGAGAAGACGGCTGGCGTTCAGAGCCGCCCTACCAGGTGCTGTACAACCAGTCGGTACCCGTCCTGAGAATTGGCGGCGGCTTACCGGGTCGCATTTCGAAGCTATTCGGCGAGCAGTATCTCTGGTTGCGTCTGGGGGAGACGGGAGCAACGTACTGGTCCGCGGAAGAGGGGGACTAGAAGAACGCCGGCGGTTACGCACCGCTGGCGCTCTTAGCGTTTCAAATCGCGGGTCTGGCTATCCTTTACCGATTCGGTACATCTTGGTACCGCATGTGGGACAAACGCCCTGGGTGGCCGGCTTGCCGTTCTTCATGGTGACGGCCTTGGCGTCCTTCATTTCACGCTGGGTTCGACACTTCAAACAGTAGGCCTGCATTTTTACCTCCTTTAGTGAGAAGCCTAATTGCTCTATAGCTTACTCACATTACCAACTGAATGTGACCAATACTCGAATCATACCTGTTTAGACTCGCGTGTCAAGCTACATTCGATTGCAGGATCGAGAGTTTCGGGTTCGAGTCTTCCTTGTCCCCCCGATGAATCGCTGGGTAGAATGGTTGCGGGCGGAGGGATCGCATAGTGGTCTAGTGCGGCCGCCTGCTAAGCGGTTATCCCGGGAAACTGGGATCCAGGGTTCGAATCCCTGTCCCTCCGCCATACTTAAAACTCACGGGTTCGCACCTGGCTTCGCCGAACCTATCGCGAATCCCCTTCGAGCCTGGTATCTGAAGAACCTCCTGTAGGGTCGTCCCCGGCGCTACTCCGGTCGTGCACCGTGACCCAAGCGCATTCCGCTAACCCGTTTACTGGCCACTGCTGAGCATTGACCCGGATAACTTCTCCAGGTTCATGTCGAAGAGAAAACAAACCACCTCACGGTCGTTCTCCCCCCACGACTGCTCACTGGGGTACAGGTAGGAATACTCTAGCCTTGAGATCTCGTATCTCCTCTGGACGTAGGCGCGAATGTTCGCAGGCACTCCGCGTCTCCATCCTGGAAGACGGCCGCCTCTCCGGGCCACTGACCGTCGGCCAGGTTGAAGGCATGGTAAGCCTCGTTGTCGTGCGGCTCTGAACACGGGACGACCTTCAGGCCTTCAACCGCGAGCGAGGCGACGCTGGAAATCCCGGCCGGATCCTAGAAGCAATCACCGACCCGGATCGAAAAGACGTCCAGATCGCCGCCGCTGACGATCTCACCGGCGGCGTCCCGCTCGGCGCCACCGCAAGCGACAAAGCAACCCTGCCTGCATTACAACCGCAATAGAGCCCACCTGAATCAGAGACCTGTGCCACGTATGAACATCGCATCCAGACGTAAGAAGAGCGCGAGCGAAGCGTCTAATGGTTTGTCGACAGTCTTGGGTCGAAGCTTGATTGGCCGCAAGTCCGCGGCACAGCACTTCTGAAGCTCACTGTCGCGCCTGCATCGCTCCGCCGAACCGAGGACAAATTCTCTTCTGATTCGGTCTATGGAAAGCGACACGTGGTGTTATCTGGCTTGACCACTCAGTGCGAATCAGCCCTCGACGCGTCCCAGAGCCCCGGCGGATTACTCGCCGCGGCGCAGGCGAGCCGCGGCCCTGGCGAAGCCGGTCGCGACCTCGCTGGCTAGCAGGCCGGATGGCCCGTAGTCGGCGGCGTAGAGCTCGGCTGCGGCGGCGTGCAGGTAAACACCGAGACCAGCCGCCTCCAACGGCTCCAACTGCTGCGCCAGCAGGCCGGCGATGGCGCCTGCGAGCACATCGCCGGTGCCGGCCGTGGCCAGCGCCGGGTTTGCGAAGGGGCTGAGCAGCGTCCGCCCTGACGCATCCGCAATCACGGTTTCGGAGCCTTTCAAGACGACGGTCTGCCCCCAGGATGCGGCGCTTTCTCGCGCCACATTCAGGCGACGCGATTGGATTTCGGCGACGCTGCTATGCGTCAGGCGTGCGAGCTCACCCGGGTGGGGCGTCAGCACGGCGCGCGCGCGCAACAAATCGGACCACGACGCGCTTCGCGCCAGCGTGTTCAACGCGTCGGCGTCAATGACGACTGGCATATCACCGAGCGCGGGTGCAGCCAGTAGGCCGCGCACCAGCGCCTGCGCGCCGTCGGACTGTCCCAGCCCCGGACCGACCAGCAGCACGTCGTAGCCGGCTAGCGCGCCGGCAACGACGCCGGCGGCGTCAGCGGCTGGCTCACCGTCTGTTCCAGGCAGCGTCAGGTAGGTGACCTCCGGGAGTTGCGAGGCTACGGCAGCGCGCACCGAGGGAAGCCCGGCCAACGTGACGAGACCGGCTCCGGCCCGTAGCGCGCCGAGGCAGGCCAGCGTTGCGGCGCCGGTGTAGCTCTGCGACCCTGCGACGACCATGACTCGACCGAACGTGCCTTTGTTGGAGACCAGTGGTCTTTGCGGCAGCATCGCCCGGGCCCAAGCCGGGGTCATGATCTCCGTGTCGATCGCTTCGCCCAGCGCCGGATCGAGCCCGATGTCCATGACTTCCACTTCACCGGCGTGGGCCGCCCCGGGCAGCATGTGGAGTCCCAGCTTTGAGTAACCGAAGGTCAACGTCGCATCCGCCACCGGCGTGTGAGGGTCGGTCGCGCCGGTGTCGGGATCGAGCCCGCTGGGCAGGTCGACGGCCAGCAGAATGCCCTTCCGTTGATTGAGCGCGTCCAGGGCGGCGGCGAAGACTCCGTCCAACGGCCGTCCGGTGCCAATTCCCAGCACGGCGTCGATAACGGCGTCCGCGAGCCGGACGTCTGGTAGCAGTTCGGCGGCCAGGCTGGATTCGTCCAGTTCGATGATCTCGATGTCATCCCGTTCGCGAATCGCCTGCATGTTGGCGTCGTCCCCGCTTCGCGACGCGAGGAGGTAGACGTGAACCTCTGCGCCCATGTCATAGAGATGTCGCGCTGCCACGAGACCATCGCCGCCGTTGTTTCCCGGACCGACGAGGACAACGATACGTTGAGCCGCCGCACCGTCGAGGTGCGATGCTGTGGCCAGCGCGACGCCGCGGCCGGCAGTCTCCATGAGGCCTTCCGGCGTGGCGCCTGAGGCAAAGGCGTCGGCTTCGATCTGGCGCATTTGCGCCGCTGTGACCAGCTTCAAGGCTTTCGCACCAACGGGACTCTCAAAATCACAGCAGGCCTCGGTTGACCAAGCGTTCGATCAGAATAGCGCGCGCATCGTCGTAGTCGATCAGCGGCTCACAAGGCGCAACCACGTAGGCGAGCGCCATATCCTCTGAATGCGTCAGGCTGACCTCTGGTTGCCCCATGCCGATGTTTTCGGCGCGCTTTTTGGCCCTGTCGTGTAAGTACACCAAAGGCTTGCCGCGCCGGTCCGACAAGATTTCGATATCGCGCCACCCGACGCCGCGTACGCCGGTGCCCAGCGCCTTCATCGTCGCTTCCTTGGCGGCGAATCGTACAGCCAGCTCACGCACCCGCCCGCGGCAAAACGCGATCTCGAGGTCGGTGAAGACGCGGTGCAAAAAGCGATCGCCGTGATGGTCCAGGACCTCCTGCACTCGATGTATCTCAATCGCGTCGATACCGGCGGCAAGCGATGACATGATCCGATTCTAGATCGCTCGCGGGTGAGCGGCCATCGGCTGGTGTTGCACCACAAATCAGAAGGCGCGATTTGGTGCCCATTGCACTTCGACACATCGAACTTCGGCGCGGCATAATCGCTATAAGGCGTCCGTGACGTCGCACGTAGCCGTCTGGGGGATTAGCAACATGACCGCGAAAATGATGCCAGGAGGCCCCGTCGCCGACGCGGTCTTTGCCGAATTGTCCACGCGTATCGAGAGGCTGCGGGCCAAGGGCTACAACCCAGGCCTCGGCACCATCCTCGTTGGCGGCGACTCTGCCTCGGCCGGCTACATCCGCATGAAGCAGGAGAAGGCGACCGAGATCGGATTTAACAGCCCCCACGTCCACCTGAGTGACGACGCGACGCAAGACGACCTAGTCGCCGCAATTCATGCCCTTAACGACGATCCTGGTGTCGACGCCATGCTGGTGCAACATCCGACGCCACCTCAGATCGACTTCGAGGCGGCCCTGCTTGAGATGGACCCGGAGAAGGACGTCGACGGCCTGCACCCGGTGAATATGGGCCGGCTGGCGATGTCCATGCCAGGACCGGTGCCCTGCACTCCCGCCGGCATCGAGGCCATCCTGGCCCACTATGAAATCCCAGTTTCCGGACACGAGGTCTGCGTCCTGGGGCGTGGCACCACCCTGGGCCGTCCACTGGCGCTGCTACTGTCGCAAAAGCGGACCACCGCGAACGCCGCCGTCACGGTGGTCCACACCGGAGTACCTAACTGGGAGCGCTACACGAAGCGCGCCGAGATTGTCATTGCCGCCGCCGGCGTCCCCGGCATTTTGCAGCCGGAGCACATCTCACCCGGCGCTGTCGTCGTCGGTGGCGGGGTGCGCTACGAGGGTCGCAAGCTCCTGCCCGACGTCGACGAGCGCTGCGAGGAAGTCGCCGGCTGGATTACGCCGCGTATCGGCGGCGTCGGGCCGACGACGATCGCGATGCTTTTTCGCAACGCGGTGGAATCGGCTGAGCGCCGCGCCGGGATCGTTTAGTCAGATCGCCTTTATTAGCACTCGACCTCAGGGAGTGCTAACATTGGTTGTCAGTGGCTCTCACTGCAGTTAGACTCCTGAGACCAGATTTCGAGCAACAGGGGAATCGCCAGCCGTGCCGCTCTACGACTACAAATGCACCAAATGCGACCACCATTACGAGACGCGAGAGGGGTTTGATGCGCCTTCGCGGCAGCCGTGCCCCGAGTGCGGCAGCGAAGCCAAGCGTCTGCTGCACCCGCCGCCCATAGTCTTCAAGGGCAGCGGCTTCTACGTTACAGACAGCCGCAAGGGCAGCCAGGCGACCATCGCCGAGAACAGCCGCTGGGACACCGCAAGCGAGGCGAACAAGCCCAAGGAAGATGGCGGCTCGGACTCGAGTCCTGCGCCCACAACCTCCTCCAGCGACGGCGCCTCCGCCTCCGACTCCGACTAGACGGCCTCCTCAAAACCACCTGAGCCTTCTACCAATCGTTCCCGAGAAGCGTTAAAGTTAGCGCCGATGAGCTTCGCGTTGGACGAGGCTGGGAGGTCTAGCCATGACGACACAAGCCGGTAAGCCGAAAACAGCTTCAGAGAAGGTCGACGCGCTGGAAGACGCCCAGCTGGAGCATTTCAACAAGCGCATCGCCAAGTCGTTCCTCTTCGCCGCGGGCGAGCGGGATCAGAGCCGGCCGGAGCGTGGCACCATTACGCTGGGCACGGACGATCCAAAGGCCCAGGCCTTACAGGGAGACGACCCCCGCTTGCGCAAGATGCCGGAGCGCCCGACACTCCTCGACTTCTTCGACTATCGCTGGGGCAAGGCCGAACACATGCTGCAGAGCGCTCGCCTTTCGCGCCTTGCGGGCTGCGACGAGAAGATCGTCCTCGCCTGCTTGCTGCACGACATCGCCAACCTCGGCTTCATCCGCAGCGACCACGGCTGGTGGGGAGCGCAATTGATCGAGCCTTACGTCGACGAGGAGATAAGCTGGGCGATTCGGGCTCACCAGGTCCTGCGTTTCTACCCGGACGAATCAGTCGGCTACACCTACCCGGAGATGTATCTGCGCCTATTCGGCGAGGACTTCGTGCCGGAGCCGTACATTCAGGAAGAGTACAAGCGCATCAAGGACCACAAGTGGTACATGACGGCGCGCCAGATCACGATCAACGACGTCTACGCCTTCGACCCCAACGTCACGGTCGAAATGGAAGACTTCCACGACGTCATCGGGCGGCACTTCCGTCAGCCGGAAGAAGGCCTTGGTTTCGACAACAGCCCGGTGGCGCACATGTGGCGCACGATCATCTGGCCGACTCGATTCCTCTAGGAGTCTCAGCGGCGCAGAGCAGTTGAGAATCGTCCTGCAGCGCGTCTCACGCGCTTCCGTCAGCGTCGCAGAGGAGACCGTCGGCTCCGTCAGCCACGGCCTCGTTGCTTTGATCGGCGTGCGTGACGGCGACGACGAAGCGGAGGCGCGACGCTTCGCCATCAAGACTGCTGAGCTGCGCATCTTCCCCGACGACGCTGGCCGTTTCAATCGTTCCCTGCTGGAGTGTGGCTACGCGGTCCTCGTCGTCAGCCAGTTCACGCTCTACGGCGACGTCCGTAAGGGCAGACGTCCCAGCTTCAACGATGCCGCCGGCCCCGAGATCGCCGAACCGTTGGTGGAAGCGTACGGGCAGGCTCTGGAGGCGCAGGGCGTGACTGTCGCCCGCGGGCGCTTCGGGGCGCACATGACGGTCGAGCTGGTCAACGACGGACCGGTCACGCTGGTGCTCGACAGCGCCGACTTCCACCAAGCCAGGAGGAGGTAGAAATGATCCGTCTGCGGCGAGACTCTCAGTTCGCTGACAAGTTGAGAGCGTACAAGATCATTCTCGACGGGCTGCAAATCGGCCAGATTCGGGACGGCCAAGCACAGGAGTTCGACGTATCGCCCGGTAACCACATTCTCTCGCTCAAAATCGACTGGTGCTCGAGCAATGAGGTCGAGTTCGTCGCGGGTGAAGAGGATGTGAGCTTCGCCTGCGGAAACCCGGCAAAGGGTCCATCCGTCTACCTCACTGGTCTCGCTATCTTTAACAAGTCAGGCTACCTCTGGCTCCTGAGGTTGACCACGTGAAGCGCGGTCGAGGGGCCCGAAGGACGTTAGACTCGAATCTACGTACCGTCTAACCTGTACTCCGAATCTTCGAGAACCTCGGTCGCGTATTGGAGCCTAGCTTGAAGCAGTTCGAAGTCCCCAGCCTCGTCGGCGATGACAACAACCTTGAGATCCGCTTCCCCGAAGCCGAATCAGACCTCTCGCAAGACGCCGAATGGTTCGAGGTCAAGCTCGACGGCGAGTGGAAGCGCTTTCGCATCCACGACTACAGCGAGGTCTACCAGGTCCCAGGCCTCTACGAGTGCGTCATCTACCGTGCGCTCAAGTGCAACTCGCCGGTGCGCGTGACTCAGCTGCTGGCCGACGCGCTGGCGGACGAAGAGGTGTCGCCGAAAACGCTACGCGTGCTGGACTTCGGGGCCGGCAACGGGATGGAAGGACAGGAACTGCAAAACCTGGAGGTCGACCACGTGGTCGGCGCCGACATCATCCCGGAAGCGATGGAGTCCACCCTGCGCGACCGCGGCTGGGCTTACGCCGACTACGTGGTCGCCGACTTCACGGCGCTGCCTGCCGACGACGAAAAGCGACTGCGCGGCCACAAGCTCAACGCCCTAACCGTCGTCGCCGCGCTCGGCTTTGGGGACATCCCGACCAAGGCATTCGCCAAGGCGATCGACGTACTCGAGACGCCGGCCTGGATCGCGTTCAACATCAAAGAGGACTTCGTGCAGGACCGCGACGAGTCCGGCTTCGCCGCGATGCTGCGCGAGCTGGCGCGGGAGGACGTCCTGCGGACTCACGCCTACCGTCGCTACCGCCACCGATTCTCCAGCAGCGGCAAGCCGCTGTACTACGGCGCCATGGTCGTCACGAAGCAGAAGCCGATACCGCAGCGCTTCTTGTAGCGAGTCAGGCCTCTGGCTGCCATACGAGGCTCTCGCCCGACGTGGTCAGCGCCTGCACCCGGTCAGCGGTCGCGTAAGTGGTGAGCGAGGCGGTTTCGACGGTCGAACCCGGCATGTCGCTTGTCGCGTCGAACTGGCGCCAGACGGCTTCGACGCGCGTCGAAGGCTGCCGTTCATCGCTGCGTTGGCGGTTGCGCGCCTCGCACACGTCCTGCGGCGCCATGAGCCGAATGTAGTGGACGGGCACACCGGCCGGCTGCAATTCCGTCAAGTAAGCCTCGAGGTCAGGCATCGTCGTGACGACGTCGTCGACTATTACGGCGATCCGCTCCTGGAGAAAGTTTCGCGCCAGAGCGCAGGCGTTACGGACCGCCAGGGCGTGCTGCCGCTCGAAACCTGGTTTGCCTGGCGAAACGTATCCAGTCGGCGTGATGAAGTGGCGTAGCGCATCGACCGGGATGTGCGCGACGCGGTCGTAGCGCTCCGCGAGCGCCTGCGCGACGCTGCTCTTCCCCACGCCATGCGGCCCGGTGATGATGAGGACTTCCGGCATCTACGACACCTCGATATTCAAGCTGATATCGAGTGCAGGTGCGGAATGCGTCAGCGCCCCAGACGAGATGATGTCGACACCGCTCTCGGCAATGGCGCGCGCGTTTTCCGCCGTGACGCCGCCGGATGCCTCGGTTAGCGCTCGGCCGCCGATCATGTCGACGCACTGCCGCATCTCCGCCGGAGTCATGTTGTCGAGGAGGATGACGTCAGCCTGCGCCTCAACCGCCTCCAGCGACTCCTCAAGACTCGTCACCTCGACCTCGATACGCATCGTGTGTGGCGCACCCTCACGGGCCGCAGTAATCACCTGACCCAGCGTCAGGCCGCGCGATCGTCCGGCGGCGATGTGGTTGTCTTTGATTAGCACGCCGTCTGTCAGGTTGAAGCGGTGGTTCTGACCCCCTCCGATCAACACGGCGTAGCGCTCCAGCGCCCGCAGTCCCGGCGTCGTCTTCCGAGTATCTACAACGCGCACCGGTAGGCCTGAGACGACTTCAGACAGGCGCTTCGTTGCTGTCGCGACGCCAGAGAGGCGCTGCAGAAAGTTCAGCGCGATTCGTTCGGCGGAGAGCATCGGCGCTAGCGGCCCTTCAACCTGGGCGAATTTCATCCCTGGCTCCAGGAACGCGCCGTCCGCAAGAGTCGAATCAACTTCGATAGCAGGGTCAAGCGCCTCGAAAGCCGCGTAGACCAGCGGCAGCCCGGCCAGCACACCGCCCTCCTTGGCGAGGAAGACGCCTCGTCCCTGCTGCTCCGACGGCACAGTGGTGAGCGTGGTGACGTCCTGGAAGGCCCCGTCCTCCTCCAACGCCTGCTTCACTACTCGGCGGACCAGATCTGGGTTCAGGTAAGCCATCTACAGCCCCTTCTTCTCGCGTCAGGCCAGAATCGCCTCCGTATGTTCCGGGTAATGGCCCCGGGTATCAAGCCGCAGGCGATGACGAAACCTGGTCTCCGTGGCGCGCCAGCCGAAAGACCAGCCGTTCGCGGTTCACAAGACGTTACGAGGCATCTCTGCGGAAGATGATGCTGTGCTGCCACGAGTCCAGCGCATCAGGGAAGTCGGTGCGGTAGTGCGCGCCGCGGCTTTCCTGCCGCAGCAGCGCAGCCTCCGTGACGATTCGCGCCGTAAGCAGCAAATTGGCCAGCTCGTGCGACGGACGGTCGGAAGCTGATTGCGCCGACTGCTGCCACATCGCCAGCGTGAGCGCCGCTTCGGCCAACCCCATACCATCTCGCACGATGCCGACTTTGTCCCACATCAGCGCCTGCAGGCTGCCGAGGCTGAGTCCCGTCTCGGCGAAAGGCAGGGCTCGCGCCGGTGCGCCGATCCGGGTCGGTACGTCGCCACCAGACCGGTAAACGCCGGTGCGGCGCGCCTCCTCGCCGAGGCCCTCGGGCAACGACAGGGCTCCGCCGTACGACGCCACGGGCGCCCGGTCCGGGTCCAGGGTGCGGTCGACCACGCGCCTGGCAAAGACGATGGTCTCCAGAAGAGAGTTGCTGGCCAGCCGATTCGCCCCGTGCACGCCCGTGCGGGCCGCCTCACCGGCGACGTAAAGGTTGCCGATGTTCGTCTCACCCCAGGTGTTGGTCCGCACGCCACCCATCGTGTAGTGCGCCGCCGGCGACACCGGAATGCGCTCCTTCGTGATGTCCAGGCCGAACTGGGCGCAATACCTCGTGATCTGAGGAAAACGCACTGCAATTCGGTCGGCGGGAAGATCGGTTACATCCAGGTAGACGCAGTCGCTCGCGGTTCGCGTCATCTCGCTGACGATGGCGCGCGCCACGATGTCTCGCGGCGCCAGCTCGGCACGGTCGTCGTAGCCGGGCATGAAGCGCTCACCCTCCGCGTTGTAGAGCAGACCACCCTCGCCACGCACCGCCTCTGAGATCAAGAAAACCGGCGCGCCGGCGAGGCGCAGCGCGGTTGGATGGAATTGGATAAACTCCATGTCGGCGATCTCGGCACCAGCTCGATAGCCAAGCGCTATGCCATCAGCCGTCGCGACCTCGGGGTTCGTGCTGAATCGATAGAGCTGACCGCAGCCGCCAGTCGCAAGGACCAGATGCTCGCAGCTGAAGGTCTCTGTCGTGCTGGTGCGGGCATCCAGGGCCGTCACGCCCTTTACGACGCCGTCTTCTACATCGATCTCCAGCGCCTGGCTGTGCTCCAGGATCGTGATACCGGCGTGCTGCGCGACGTCGCTCAGTGTCAGTTCGATGTGGGCGCCCGTGGAGTCGCCCCCGGCGTGCAGGATGCGCCTTCGGCTGTGCGCCCCCTCGTGGCCGAGCTCGACGGCGCCGTCAACACTGTCGAACGGGACGCCAAAGCGCACGAGGTCGGCGACGCGATCCCGGGCATCCTGTGTGAGGATCGTCGCGGCATCCTGGTCGACAAGGCCCGCGCCGGCAACCAGCGTGTCCTCCAGGTGCAGCTCCGGGCTGTCGTCCGGCGCGATCGCCGCGGCGATGCCACCCTGGGCGTACTTTGTGTTGGCTTCGTCGATGCTGCCCTTGGTCAGGATGAGTACATCGCCGTGCTCTTTCGCCATGAGCGCGGCGTAGAGCCCGGCGATGCCCGAGCCAACGATGATGTAGTCGAAGTGACGCGCCATTTTGCCCCAATGAGAGTTAGTGTCATAGTGACACTAACTCTGTGAGAATCGTACTCGGCAGGCCGTAACCTGTCAATCTGGGGCCGCGCCGATTAGGATCAAGGCATGGTCTGGTCGAAGCCGGTAGCTGACGATATCCGGGCGGCTTTGCGCCAGTACGCTCCCGCCATCGCGGACAAACCCATCGAGCCGCTCGGCGAGGGCTGGTCCGTCTGGGTTTTTCGCGCTGGGGACTACGCCCTTCGATTTCCCAAACGGCAGAGAGATGTGGCGGAAATCGAAGGCAATCGCCGCTTAGTAACGGAGCTCCAGGGCCACCTGTCGGCGCCAATTTCGGTCCCAGAAATCAGCGGCCAACATGGCCCTAATGACGCGCCGTTTGCGGGGCACCGTTTTCTTCCAGGCGTGTCATTGATTACGGGAACGGAGTTGATCCCGGCTTCTGCTCAGTACGGATCTGCCAGGCTCCGCATGGCGCCGACCTTGGGACGCGAGATCGGAACCTTCCTACGCCAGCTCCACGCGTTCCCAATTGACCGTGCACTGCAGCTGGATGTGCCACTTCAGGACGGCCCTGAGCAGCGAGCAATGGTCGGGCGGTTATACGGGGACGTGATTCATCTCGTTTTCCCACTGATCAACTGCGAAGCGCGCACGTTCACAGAGCAGCGATTCGAGGCGTACCTCAACGAGCCGCGCAACTTTGACTTCGAGCCACGCTTAATCCATCACGACTTCGACCGTCAGAACCTCCTTATCGACCCTGAGACGGGCAGCCTCTCCGGAGTCATCGACTGGGAGGGTGCCCGGGTCGGCAACCCTGCAATCGACCTGTGGCTACCGCTGATCGACTTCGCACACCTCGACATAGCAGACCAGATGAAAGACTGCCTGGATGCATACGGTCCATTCGACCGTGAACGCGCACAGGTGCAGGTGGAGTTCACCGACTTCCTCTGGCCCTTCCACGACATCCTCTACGGTCTCGACATTGGGGAGGACGATTTCGTGGAAGGCGGCATTCGAGACCTCAACACTTCCGCTCCGGGCGACATCCGCTGTGACTGAGGTGCTTACCCAAACGGCACGATCTCGCTAGGATCGGCCTATGAGCGCTGAAGACAAGATAAAAGAACTTGGACTAGACCTCGGAAGTAGCGGCGCGCCGGCGGGCAATTACGTCCCGGCCGTGCGTACAGGCAACCTGATCTTCATCTCGGGCCAGCTTCCAACCCGGCCCGACGGTACCCGCCCGACAGGGAAGTTGGGAGACACGACCACGGTCGATGAGGGTTACGAGGCGGCTCGTCTTTGCGGCGTCGCGCTGCTGGCTCGCCTGCGCGACGAAGCCGGCAGCCTGGACAACGTGAAGCGCGTCGTTAAGGTAGTCGGTTATGTAAATGCAACGACTGACTTCATTCAACAACCGCAGGTCGTCAACGGCGCCTCCGACCTCCTAGCCGAGGTGTTCGGCGACGCCGGCAGACATGCCCGCGCTGCGATCGGCGTCAGCAGCCTGCCCGCTGGCTGTCCCGTCGAGGTCGAGTTGGTCGCCGAAGTTGCACCCCGGCGCGCGCCTCGCTCGAAACCGAGTTCCTGAGGCCCCTCGGCTAGTCCAGGACCGCCGTCGCTTCGATCTCGATCATGTAATCTGGCGTCGCCAGCGACTGCACGCCGACGAGCGTGTTGGCCGGCGGGTTCTCCGCCGACACGTACTTCTGGCGTGCGGCGCCGATTATCGCCCGGTCGACGGAGGGACGATAGCTGACGATAAAGGTCGTCAGCTTCGTCACGTCGGCAAAGGTCGCTCCAACCGACGCCAGGCAGGTCTTGAGGTTCTCGTACACCTGCTCGGCCTGCTTCGCGAGGTCGCCGGCGCCGACCACGTTGCCGTCCTTGTCCGCCGATACCTGACCGGCGATGAAGACAATGCGGCTGCCTTGCGCCGTGACAACGTGCGTGTAGTTGGCGGGTTTCGAGACGCCATCGGGATTGAGGTAGTTGTGTGCCATTGAATTCTCCCAGACGGGGCGTTGCTGCGCGATTCGTGGATGCGCCTACGTTACGTGTGAGAAGTTTCGGCCGCAACGCTGAACGCACTAGACATGTCTCCGACAAAGGTCGTTTGACTTCAACCCACAGTCCGGGATTAACCCGCAGGGCCACAGTCAGACTAGCGCCATACGTCAATAAACCTTACAAAACTTCATTAGATTTACACACTAATGTTCTTTATAGCTCATCACACTCCGTTATGACAGCTATTCATAGCTTCAAAACAGCAGCCTGGGACCCGTCTGGCCGACTCTCACCGCTTTCTTCTGAGCCTGTTTTAACCATCCAATTCCATTCTGCCGCATAAAACTTGCGAAACATTCAATCGGAATCCACCGATATGTACCGAATTACCACCTGGCCTTCAGTCCAGGCAGCACTGGTTCGGTATGCTAGCTTTAAATTTCCCTTTAATTGGACTAAAACAGCAGCCTGAACTCCGCCTGGCCGACTCTCACCGCTTTCTTCTGAGCCTGTTTTAACCATCCAATTCCATTCTGCCGCATAAAACTTGCGAAACATTCAATCGGAATCCACCGATATGTACCGAATTACCACCTGGCCTTCAGTCCAGGCAGCACTGGTTCGGTACGCTAGCTTCAAATTTCCCTTTAATTGGACCAGAACAAAACAATAAGAAAAGGGGTGTTTCGCGTGCCCGGATTAAATGACCTTTTGATAGATCGAGTTCAACTGAACGAAGAGCTTCTGCACGACGTACTACTTCCCGTGGTAGGCATCGACGGAGAGCGCCAGGAAATAGTGCCCAAGGCTCCCTGGAGTGTCCTCAGCCCTGACGCAAAGATCCTAGTCTTCTGTCTTGGTCGAAAGGCCATGGCTACGATTCCAAGCATCGCACTCGAGGTGGAGGGAGTACACCCGAAGGAAATTGAGGAAGGTACTGGAGTCCCAGGCGGAACGTTGAGGCCTAAACTCCGCCTTTTCAGGAGTCAGGGGCTTCTGACACAGGATACCGAAGGGCGCTACTACATACCTACACATGCCGTCACTGAGGTATCTGAAGTACTAAAAGACGGAGCATCAAATGAACCGAGACGAAATCCTAGAAGGTCTACAAGAAGCACAAGAAATCGCAGACGCACTTAATGAGCGGTATCAAGTAGCCGCTTTTCAGGCTCTCGCGCAGCGCTTTCTGGCGTCCACCTCCCCTGTTATCTCAGGTCTTCGGCAAGACGGCGCGACTAGTGCCAATGATGGCGTGCCACTTCCAGCCACCATCAATGAACTTCTTACGCTCTTTCGCAGGAAATCGCATTACGATCGCTTCGAAGCGATAGCGTGGTATTACCTGAAAAAGGACGGAATCGACGGGATCACCACCGATGAAATACTCGCAGCATATTCAACGGCCCGGGAAAAGAAGCCTGTCAACGCAGCCGATGTTGTGATGACATGTATTCGCAAGGGCCATCTCGTTGAAGGTGATCGTCGGGGCGACCAGAAGACATTACGCCTCCTAGGAAGCGGTGAGGAAAATATCGAACGCTTGCTAAGCCAGTTGCTAGGTTAGATTCGTGGCTGCTCCGCTGACCCTTCAGATTCAAAGGCTAGGTGGCTTCAACCAGCAGACCCTCATCTTGCTCCACGTGGCCCAGCTGCGTGCGGATGGTGCAGCTTCTGGGTCTTCGGTGCGGGACCTTTACAAGCACTTTCGCCTGCCGCCGCCCACAAACGTGAATCAGCATTTAAAGTGGCTCAGCGAAAGAGGCTTCGCCATGCAGCCAGCCGCGAGTCTTTGGTCTGTTACGCCATTAGGTGACGAGGAAATCCGCAGGCTAATGGGAAACGCCTCCTTGACGACGCTAGCGGCGGACGATGACAAAAGCGAACCGTCTTTCGGTGGTGCGGCGCACCACCTTCTGCCACCTGAACTCGCGCCAGCCCAATTTCAAGAAGGCATTTCTCGCTTCCTATCCGGGCATCCTTTCGATCGAAACGTTTTCTATATGAGCCGATTTCCATCCAGTTCAACGGATCCGGTCGGTCTTGTAATAGACGCCTGTCGAGCCTCTTGTGCTAGTGCATCCTTGGAAATGCACGTGGCTTCCGACCGTACTGTCTCCGACTTGCTATTTGGGAACGTCGCTGCTGGGATGTGGGCGAGTCACTATGGAATCGTCGTATTTGAAGATCGACTTAAGAACGGCCTTAACTACAACGCCGTCCTCGAGGCCGGCGCCATGCTTGCGACTGGCCGCCGGTGTTTGATCCTAAAGGACATTTTTAGTCCATCGTTGCCGACTGATCTTGTAGGACACATCTACAATTCCGTAGATATCACAGATGTTGACGCAGTTAAGTCAGCTGTAGCCAGCTGGGTGCAGAACGATCTCGCGTTAACCTAGCTAGACGACCGTCAGCATGCGGTCGAGGGCGATCTTGGCGTCGCGCGCCGTCTCCTCATCGACCGAGACGCGGTTGACGACGCGGCCGGCGGCCAGCTCCTCGATCGTCCAGGCCAGGTAGGCCGGGTGGATGCGGTACATCGTGCTGCAGGGGCAGACAACCGGGTCGAGGCAAAACACCGTCTTGTCGGGATTCTCGTGCGCCAGGCGGCTGACGAGGTTGATCTCGGTGCCGATGACGAACTGACTGCCAGCCGGCGCCTCGGTCACCGTCCGGACGATAAACTCCGTCGAGCCGTTGGAGTCGGCCGCCTGTACCACTTCGTAGCGGCACTCGGGATGGACGATGACCTGGATGTCCGGGTACTTCTCGCGCGCCGCGTCGATCTGCTCGACCGTGAAGCGCTGGTGCACGGAGCAGTGGCCCTGCCACAGGAGCACCTTGGAGCGCTCCAGCTCCTCCAGCGTCATGCCGCCGAGCGAGCCGAAGGGCTTGTTGTAGTTCCACAGCGTCATCTGGTCTAGCGGAATGCCCATCTTGGCACCGGTGTTGCGGCCCAGGTGCTGGTCCGGGAAGAAGAGCACCTTCTGGCCCTGCCGGAAGGCCCATTCCATCACCGCGTCAGCGTTGCTGGAAGTACAGACGATGCCGCCGTGCTTACCACAGAACGCCTTGAGTGACGCTGCAGAGTTCATGTACGTCACGGGAATGACCTGGTCGGCGACGCCGGCTTCCTCCAGCTCCTCCCAGGCGGCGTAAACGTCGTCCGGGTCGGCCATGTCGGCCATGGAGCAGCCGGCGGCCATGTTGGGCAGCATGACGGTCTGATGCGGCGCGCTCAGGATATCGGCCGCTTCTGCCATGAAGTGAACACCGCAGAAGACGATGTACTCGGAATCAGGCTTTTCGGCGGCCCACCGCGCCAGATTGAAGGAGTCGCCGCGGAAGTCGGCGAACTGGATGATGTCCTCGCGCTGATAGTGGTGGCCGAGTACAACAAGACGCGAGCCCAGCTTTTCGCGCGCGATCGCGACACGGTCGATGAGCTGCTGCGCATCGAGGTCCCAGTATTCGCTCGGGATGTCTTGCTGCCAGTAGGCGAACGACGGCTCGCTGGACAGCGGAAGCGTCTCGATGCCCGTATTAGTCTCGCAGGCGATGCCCGCAAGGCCACCGCTGGGCTGTATGAGTGGAAGCGTATCGTTGGTCGTAGAGGCCACTGAGTGCCTCCTTTCCCGCGTTCGCGCCACACCTTATGAGGGGGCATTCGACTTAGTGTCATTATGACACTAAGTACCCGCAAATAGTACCACACCTGCCTGCCCTGTCAAGGAATCAGTCCCCTCCTCTTGCGCCGTACTCATCCCTGATCTGCAGCGGCGCCGGGCCGATGCCCATCGTCTCGTTTCACGGCACGGACGACAAGCAGGTGCCGTTCGAGGGTGGGACGGGCAGCCGCCTCGACCTGCCCGTCACCGCAACACGCGACAACATGCGCGGCTGGGCCGAGCACAACGGCTGCAACCTCACGCTGCAAACGCAGCGCATCGCCTCAGACGTCGTCCTTGAGTTTTACGGCGGCTGCGCTGAGGGCGCCGACGTCCAGCTCTACGTCATCGAGGGTGGCGGTCACACCTGGCCCGGCGCCAGCCGCAACGTCGCCGTGCTCGGCAGCACGACGCAGTCGATCAGCGCCACAGAGATCGCCTGGCGCTTCTTCTCAGAGCATTCAGGGCGCTAGAACGCCATCGGCTGACGCGACGTGAACTCGAAAAGCTCGGCAGGGCGGTGAGCGCCACCCGCGTCCGTGTGCCCTGTCGGACGAATCAGTCCCTGCGAGATCATGCGGCGGCGGAAGTTTCGCTTGTCGAAGCTGCGACCGTAAATCGATTCGTAGACGGCCTGGAGGTCTCGCAGCGTGAACTCGCGCGGCATCAGGCTGTAGGCCACGTTCGTGTACTCCAGCTTGCTCCGAAGCCGCGTCATCGCCGTGTCGATGACGCTCGAGTTGTTAAAGGCCAGGTCGGGCAGCTCATCCAGCTCGAACCAGCGCGGCTCCCACTGCGCCTCCTCGCGCAGGCGAACGCTGCGGGAGTCGACCAGCGCGAAGTACGAGACGGCGACCCGTCCCGTGTCGCCGTCCAGGCCGTCGAAGCTAAACAGCTGCTCCAGGTAGACGTCGCTCACACCGGTTTCCTCGCGCAGCTTGCGCGATGCGGCGTCGGCCAGCGACTCGTCGGCGACGGGGATACCGCCGGGCAGCGCCCACATACCCTGGTGCGGCTGCCCGCTGCGATGAATCAAAAGCACCCGCAACCGTCCGCCGCTGACGGTGAGAATTACGACGAGTACTGCTACACCCATGAGGTGATAGTAGCAAAGGCGGTCGGGACGTCAGATTACTCGATGTCTTTCGAGTAGCGCCGCATCCCGGCGTTGTGGCTGTAGCCCGGCGAGTTCCAGAAAGAAGTCGCGTAATCATGGTCCCCTTCGACGAGGGCCGTGATACGACGGCAACCCAGGCCGCGTAGCCAGGTATGGGCGTCATCGACGAGTCGGTGGGCGATGCCGAGGCGCTGGAAGTCGGGATGCACGGCGATGCGATACATGTTGCCGCGCCAGCCGTCAAATGTGACGATCAGGCTGCCTACGAGGCGGCCATCGGCCTCTACGAGGAGGAGGCGCGCCATTGGGCCGTGGGAGAGAAGCGCCGGGATATCGTCGAAGTGGCTGCGGCCCGAATCCACGTACGCTGCATCCCAAAGCTCACGCACAGACTCCTCTTCCTCAGGCCTGGCATCTCGGAAAGATGTATCAGCCGCTGCCATGACTACTTCGAGAGCTTCGCCAGCTGCTCAGCGTGCTCGAAGCAGTGGTTCGCCGCGCTCTGGAGCCAATCCTCCAGCGTGTAGTCGCCAAACTCGTCGTGGTGGCCAGACCTCGACCAGTCCTCGGGGAAGACGAGCGTCAGCAACTCCACGTTCGATTCAACCGCGGCCCTGAACAGCGCCAATGACCCGCTCAGGGGCCGGTAGTAGTGCAGCCGAGTCGCGAATTGTGCCTCATCGAAGCCCTGAATCAGTGGTCCGTCTTGCGCCAGAAGCTGACGCAGGCGATAGCCCCGCACCAGCTCAGTATCCGCGACGTGGTGGGCGATCTGGCGTGACGACCATTCACCGGCGGGAGCCAAGTCCAGCCCTGCTTCCGGGACCGCATCGAGTACCGCGCCGAACGCGACGCAGCCGTCCTGGTATCGCTTGATCAACAGGGCGCGCTCTTCCGGCGTCATCCGTCAGGCGCCGCGAAGCGCGTTTCGTATCGCTTCGATCTGACCACGTGGTCGTGCATGTGAACGTGGTGCGAGTACAACGCCCCTTCCATCCAGTTGAACGGCCCGTATTGCCCGTGATCCGCCGCCACTTCGAAGCCTTGAGATGGGTCCACGGCGCGTATCACAGAGAGGATGTCGGCCATGCCGTCGATGTAGGGGCGCCGCAAGTCGCTGAACGATGCGTACTCGGCAGAGCCGACGCCGCCGGATGTCACGCCGGTCGCCGGCGGAACAAAGGCCTGTCCCGTGGACAATTTCTGCAAACGGTCCCGGCTGCGGTCGAGGCTGGAGTTCATGTGTTGCAGCGCGTCAAAGACTCGCCATTCATCGACGTCCGTAACGGTCTCAGCTTCCTTCTCCGTGAGGTCGCCGATCAGGCGCAGGATGTGGTTGTTATCTTCGGTGATGAGGTCGAGGACGTGATCCTGTCCCTGTGCCGTGTGTAGCTCCAGGTAGGCGCGAATCGCGGCCTCGCCTTCGTCAAGTCGCACGGCCATGTCTAGAGCACCATTGGCAGCGCGTCATCCGCGGTTGTGCCCTGCAGCGACCACGCCGTCGCTTTCTCGATATGGACCGTCACCACGTCACCAACGCTGGCTTCGCCGACAAAGTGGACCAGTTTGTTGCCGCGAGTCCGCCCATGCCAACGACCTTCGCGTCTGCCTTCGACCAGCACCTCTTGATCGGTGCCGTCGAGTCGTTCATTGATTTCGGTCGAGATGCGCTCTTCCAGCGCTTCGATGGCGTGCAGACGCTCCTTCTTCACCTCGGGCGGTACGTCGTCGGCCAGTTTGCGCTCGGCGAACGTACCAGGACGCGGCGAATAGGCGGCGACGTGCACTTTTTCGAACCGGATCTCCTCCAGCAGCTGCAGCGTCTCCTGAAACTCAGACTCCGTCTCGCCGCAGAACCCGACGATGATGTCAGTGGTTATCGCCGCTTCCGGCATCATCGAGCGAATCATCTCAACCCGATGACGAAAGAGGGCGATGTCGTATCCCCGGCGCATGCGATCGAGGACGGCGTCTGAGCCGTGTTGGACCGGGATGTTGAAGAACTCCGTAACCTTTGGCAGGTCACGGACAGCTTCGACGATCTTCGGCGTCATGTTCTTGGGATAGGACGTGAGGAACCGGATACGAGCCAGGTTCGGCAAGTCGTGAATCGCCGTCATCAGGTCGGCGAGATCGGGCTGTTGGTCCGGGAAGTCGAGGCCATAAGCCTCGACGGTCTGCCCCAGCAGCGTCACTTCGCGCACACCGCCGTGTACGAGATGCGCCACTTCCTGCACGATTTCGTCCAACGGGCGGCTCTGCTCGCGCCCGCGTCGGAACGGCACGATGCAGTAAGTGCAGAACTTGTCACAACCGTGGATGATCGGGACGTAAGCCGTCGGGCCGGTTGGGGTCGGGAAGGCGGTGGGCCAGAATTCGCCGCCCGTGTCATCTGCCAATCCAAGCGTCTCGAAGATGCCCTCGAAGGCCTGCGGCCGCGCGAAGTGATCGACGTAGGGGAAGCGGCGCCGCAGCTCATCGTCCTTCGGCCCGACCATGCAGCCCATGACGACGATCTGGAAGTCAGCCTTGCCCTTGCGCTTCATCGCGGCCAGCCGGCCGAGGTGGCTCACGGCCCGCTGCTCCGAGCGCTCGCGCACGACGCAGGTGTTCAGAACGACGAGGTCCGCGTCATCCGGCCCGTCAACCGCCTGCCAGCCGAAGCGATCGAGGCCGGCCGCCAGCTTGGCCGAGTCGGCCACGTTCATCTGGCAGCCTTCGGTCCAGATGTGATATCGCTGCGTCATAGATCAGATTCTAGCGGTTCGGGAGCGCGAACCGCAGACTTGAAGGAAACCTGCACGACACAAGAGAGTCCGGCGAACACCGCACCGGAGACCAAGCCCGTATCGACCCACTTCATTCGGCCCTGTTTCGCTCGCTTTCGGCTTCATCGTGTTCAGCGTGCCGCTCCCTGCGTCCGAGGAGATGGAAGTTTTGCATGCCGTGCCGCCACGACCGGGCGATGGAGCCCTTGGCAAACGCGAAGAAGCCCGTGACGCCGAACATTGCGCCAACGCCCAGGAGTGCCACCGTGCTTGAAGCAAGCAAGAACCCGAGCACGAGCAGCCCGAATCCACCCAGCACTGCACCGGCGGCAATAAATTCGGACATCGGGGCTGTATCATCGGCCCTTCGACGCTGCGAAGACTCCGCGTCCGTCAGTTCGTGTGGCGCTTCCAGACGCGCCCTGAGGTCAGATTCCTCTGGATGATCCACGGCAGCTCCTCAATCCCGGCAACCCTAGTCGCGGTGACGAATCCTCAATCCAGGTGCTGCAGTTCCGATAAATTCTGCTGTGCGCTTGAGTCATCGCCGGGGATGCTTTCCGACAGTATAGGCGACGGAAATGGGGGCGTCAGGGACGCCGAAACAGGCGACCCAGGCTAGAACGACCCTTCCGCGACGCGACGGCGCGACGGCCAACGCCTGCGAAGCCCAGCTTCTCAAGGTCCTTTTCTGGGCCGAGGACGGTAGCGATCTCGCCCGCCACGAGCATGCGAGAGGAAGGTGGAGCGACGTTCAGCCCGCCGCTGAGGTCGCGCACAGCAAGGAACACATGTTCTCGCCCGTCGCCAGGACATCACCGATCTGCCTGCCGGCGACTTCGGAGTCGTCCGCTACTGTAATCTCGGCCAGGATTCGGTTCCCCTGATCGGCGCTCGGCAGAATATCGATAAAGTCGGTTACAAGCGGCTGCAACGCGGCGAAGCCGCAGACGATGTAATGGCCGTGGAGACGCTCAATCATTAGTTTCATGCGGCGAGCGCCGAAAGCCTGGCGCAGGTCGCCTTCGATTATCGCCGCAACCAGCGCCGTGAGGATATAGAACGCTGTGCCGACGCCAAGGAACAGTCCGATGGTGAAGACCTTGCCCGTCTCACTGAGCGGCCGAACCTCGCTGTAGCCAACCGTCGTTATCGTTTTCGCGGCCATGTAGGCAGAATCGAGTAGTGAGTAGTCCTCGATGATCAGGTAGCCGGCGGTCCCGGCGATCATCACAGCCAGAAGCATCAAGACACCGAGGACGACACGGTTGTATTGGGCGGCAGCGGTCCCGAACGAGTTCACATCGCCATTCTACGAATGGGATCAGTTCGTGTGAAATAGAAGCGCTTCCCTAGTGCTGATTCGTCAAAGGCCGAGTTGTTGAGCTCGCCGCCTCAACACCGCCTCCGCGTCGTCGCAGATCGAGACGATCACCTCGGCCGTAGGCCGTACTGCGCCGACGAAGGCTGCTGACTGCCCCATGAGGACAGGCGTCACCTCAGGGTCCTTGCGCGTCTGCCCCTCAGCCAACGAGGCCTGGACTTCTTCGCGCTTGTCGCGCAGTTCTCGCTCCCTTCCTTGCCACTCCCGGTTGGTCCGGTTGCGCCGCATCCGCTCGCCGATCCCCTCAGGCCACGGCCGCCCGCCGAGAATGTCGAACACCTCGGTGAACACCGTATCCTCGCCATCGCTTTCAACAATGAGCTGCTTGAACGCATCAGGCACCTCGCTCGCCTCTGGCGTAGCGAGCAGCGCCGTACCGAGCATCGCGCCCTCCGCTCCCGCTGCGAGAACCGCGGCCAGCGAGCGCCCATCCGCGATCCCACCCGCCGCGATTACAGGAGTGTCACCGGCGATCTCCAACACCATTGACACACATGGCAGGGTGTTCAGCAGACCGGCGTGACCACCGGCCTCGTTACCCTGCGCGACGATGAATTCAGCTCCGGCCTCCAGCGCCCAGCGAGCCCCCTCCATGGTCTGAACCTGGCAGGCAATCGGCACCCCTGCCGCCTTCGCCCGCGCAGCATAAGGTCGAGGATCGCCGAACGAGAGGACCATCAATGGTGCCTTCTCTTCGAGGGCGGCTTCGAAGTTGGCTTCGAACCCGGGAATGAAGGCCGTGATAAATCCGACAGAAAACGGCCCGTCCGTTCGGCTTCGTATTGCCTGTATCTGATCGCGTACCCAATCCGGGCCGTTGGCGCTGATGCCGCCGAATGAACCGAGGCCGCCGGCCTTCGTTGCGGCTGCGGCCAGGTTGGCGCCGCTATGATTCGCCATCGGCGCGCCGAGTATCGGGTAGCGAAGGCCGTACTTTTCAGTGAAACGTGTCTTCAGCATGCGCTGAATATAGCAGGCGCTATCGAATCTTTATGACGTGACGAATCCGCAGTGCCGGCAGGCATGCCGTAAGAGGATTGAACGGACTGGCCTCAGATACCGGCGACGTTCTTGCGCTTGTTGCGCACGTAGTCGACCAGGATGTACTCGCCAAGGTGGTCCGGCGTCGTATAGAAGACGCGGCCCTTGTTCATCTTCGCCATCTGATTGACGAACTCTTTGAGGTAGTAGTTGCGGTCCAGCATGAACGTGTTGATCGTGATCTTCTTCTGGGTGCAGCGCTTGACCTCTTTGAGCGTCTCGCGAATCGTGATCGGGCTTGGCGGGTAAGAGAAGAAGGAACGGCCGTGCTCGATGTGCGCCGTGGGCTCGCCGTCCGAGATCATGATGATCTGACGCGTGCCCGTCTTGTGCTTCGCGAGCAAGTTCTGGGCCATCATCAACGCATGATGCATGTTGGTCCCAAGGACGGATTCGTCCCAGCGTACGTAAGGCAACTGGTCAGCCTTGAGTTCGCGGGCATAGGCCGAGAAACCGATGATGTAGAGGGAATCGCGCGCGAACTGGGTGCTGATCAGGTTTTGCAGCGCCAGAGCCACCTTCTTCGCGGCCTGGAAGCTGCCCCGCAAGGCCATCGACCAGGACAGGTCGACCATCATCACGGTCGCCGTCTGAGTCAGCTCCTCCGACTTCCAGACTTCGAAGTCATCCTTCTGCAACTGTATTGGCAGCGTGGCGCCTTCGCGGCGCACTGCGTTCATGATCGTCTTCTCGAGATGCAGATGGAACGGGTCGCCGAACTCGTACGCCTTCGTATCGTCGCTGCGCTCCACGCCTTGACCCGGGTCGACCACCTTGTGCTTGCCCATCTGCTCTTTTTTGAGCTGGGCGTAGATCTCTCCCAACGCCGCCTGGCCGATCTTGCGGGTACCGCGCGGCGTTAGCTCCCAGGAGTTCCCACGCTTGCGAATGTAGCCCGCATCTTCGAGGATTTCGAGGAACTTCTTCAGCTCATCTAGCGTCTCAGCCGCCTCATCGCCGAGGAGCTCGCGCAGCTTCTCCATATCGATGTCGTCGATGTCGCCACCGTACTGGGTCCGCTCAAGCTGGCGCTCCAGCTCGTCGAGGTCCTGCATGTCACCCATGAGGTCCATCGCCTTGGAGAGGTCGATCTCCTCTTCGCCGCGGAACGGGTACTGATTCCGCAGGTCTCGCTGCGGGTTGAGGAATTCGAGGTTCGCTGCCAGTTCTGCCATCTCGTCGCGCAGTCCAGGGTCAGCGATCTTGTCTGTGAGGAGGTCTTGGAGTTGCTGGCGCATCTCCGACGGCAGCGATTCGAGCAAGTTCTGCATCTGCGCCATCTGCTGCTGCATTTGCTCTACGAGCTCGTCGAGGCTCTGTGGCGGGTTCGGGCCGAAGAGGTCGCCGTATTTCTGCATGAAGGAGTCGAAGTCAGGCTCGCCGCCCTGCATCCGTTCCTGAAGCATCTGATTTAGGTCGCGCATCATCTCCTTCATGCGCTCCATGTCTTCCGGGCTCATGTTGGCAATTTGCTGCTGTAGATCCTTGAAGAAGGTCTCGGTCATCGCCTGCTTCAGCATGTCCATGAGTTCCTGATATTCGGCTTGAGCTTCCGGGTCCATGAACTCGTAGTTCTGAAGCTCTTTCATCTGGCCGGGCAGGTCCGGCGGCAGCCCTTCCAGGAAGCTGCGCTTGCGTTCGACGATGTTCTGGAGCATCTGCTGGAACTGCTCCTGGTCGCCACCGCTTTGCTGGCCGCTCTGTGAACCCTGGCCGCGCTGTCCTTGACCGGATTGGCCGCCATCCTGCTGCGAGCGCGCTCCCTGCTGCTGGCCGCCTTCCTGGCCGGACTCGCCTTCTTGCGATTCGCCGCCCGCTTCGGCGCCGTCTGACCCCTCGGCGCCTTCAGAACTGTCTCCGGGCTCGCCGCCGGGTTGTTGTTGGTCGTCCAGCGCGTCGCCGAGGCGCTCGTCAAGCGTGCTGCGTTCCTTGTTGAGGATCTCGCCGAGGCGGTTACGGATGTCCTCAAAGGCGGAAGAGAGGTCGAAGCGATCCAGGTTCTGGCGACGCTGCTGCCGCAGTTGCTGCAGGAGGTCCCTTAGACCCTCAGTGCGGTCGCCTTGCTGATTGCGCATGCCACGCTGCATCAGATTGCGCAACGCATGCTGCAGGTCGCCGAAGTTCATCAGGTCATCGGTCAGGGCGTTGAGGATATCGTCCGGCGCGAGCGGTGGTATTTCTTGCGTACCGTCCCACTCGGTGTAGCGATATCTGATGACCATTGAAATCCCCTGACCCGGGGAGCGATACCTAGCCTCTGTAGGAGACCGTGGAACCGACCCTGTCTTTGTTGAGGCGCTTGTTGAGGTGGAGTCCCTCCAGGATGAACTCGACAATCGATGCGGTCACCGGCGTCGAGGGCTTGGCCTCGAGCTTCTTGACGTGGTCCGTTAGTCCTTCGACTTCCTTGACAAGCTTGGCGTAGTTCTGCGACGGCATCATGTCACCGACTTCGACCGAAATGCCGGTCTTGAAGCGCGTGACCAGGTCATCGAAGTCAGAAACGCTGTAGTAGCGATTGAACACGGCGAGGACGGCGCCCTGGATCAGCTTCTCCAGTATTTGCTCTTCCTTGCCGTCCTCTACCGTCTCGAACTCCACCTTGCCCGCGATCGCCGGTATGACAAACGGCAGGTCGCTGACACGCGGCACGACTTCAGTTTCGCCGACACCGATAGCGCGTCGCTGGGCGTTCGCCAGCAGGCTCTCGTAGTTCGCGATCGAGGCGCGAACTGAGACACCGGAACGCTGGTTGATGTCCGGGCTGCGCCGCGCCAGTCGGCTGACCTCCGCAACGATTTCCTTCATGAAGGTGGGAACGACGACTTTGAACTCGTCGTCCTCAAAGACCAGGCGCTCCTGGTCCATAATGTCGATCTCATGCTCAACGGCCCGCGGATAATGGGTTCGAATCTGGACCCCGTAACGGTCTTTGAGTGGCGTGATGATCCGGCCACGGTTTGTGTAGTCTTCCGGGTTGGCACTTGAGACCAGGAGCACGTCCAGCGAAAGGCGAATCTGGTAACCGCGAATCTGGATGTCGCGCTCTTCCATGATGTTGAAGAGGCCGACCTGAATGCGCTCGGCAAGGTCCGGCAACTCGTTAATCGCGAAGATGCCGCGGTTCGTCCGCGGGATCAGACCGTAGTGAATCGTCAGCTCGTCTGACAAGTAGCGGCCCTCGGCAACCCGGATCGGGTCGACTTCGCCGATCAGGTCGGCGATCGTGATGTCGGGCGTCGCGAGCTTCTCGCCGTAGCGACGGTCGCGCCCTGCCCACTCGATAGGCGTTTTGTCGCCCTTCTCAGCAACCAGGTTCTGGGCGTATTTCGATAGCGGCTTGAACGGGTCGTCGTTCACCTCGCTTCCCTGCACGATTGGGAGCTCGTCGTCTAGAAGGTTGACCAGCGAGCGAATGATGCGCGACTTGGCCTGGCCCCGCTCGCCAAGAAAGATGATGTCCTGTCCCGAAAGGATCGCGTTCTGCAGCTGAGGGACCACGGTCTCTTCGAAGCCGAAGATTCCGGGGAAAATATCCTCGCTCTTCCGCATTTTCTGAATCAGGTTGCGGCGCATCTCTTGCTTGACGGTCTGGACTTTGTAACCGGACCTGCGCAACTCACCTAGTGTCTTTGGTTTGGCTGCCACGATCCCTCACTCTCCTGGGCTGCAGTGCCATTATACCTGCGCCCTCCTCGATTGCTACCGAACGGCCCTAGCTGGGCCCGGTTTCGGTCGGCGTTGCTGTCACTTCCGGAGGCCGGCTGAGGGTCGCTGTCTTTACGTTGTTGAGCCGATTCGGATCACTCAGACTCGCGGAGGGGTCGATAACCACCTGCACATCTACCGGCTCCGTTCCGATTGTGAATGAAGATGTCGTCAGCGCCAGCGTCGCCCCAGCCGGCAGAATGTTGGCGTAATTGATCGTCTCCGACTCCAAAGTGAGGGTTCGGACCGTCACGGCAAGAACGCCCCGGGTCAGATCAGCCGGTCCAGCGTTGAGGACCACGACACGAACGCGGCCGTCCGGCAGCGCCCTGACGTCGAAAACGACCAGGTCCATGGTGGTTGGAGGCGGACCGGACGTCCCCTTCGGCGTCGGCGTGCCAGTGCCAGGCGTACCAGGTGTCCCGAAAAACGGCGGCGGCGTAATGATTTCAATCGGCAGTGGGGTCGGCAGAAGCACGGCGAGCTCCTGAAGGTTCGAGAAGCTGATTCCCTCCACTGTTACCGTCGGGATCCAGCCCTGGGCACTGGAGCCGGCCGGGAACCTGATGGCCAACCACCCGCCATCGAAATCACGGCCCAGGATGTCGATTGTGTCGCCGCGTGACAGCGTACCGAGCGTGGCGAATTCGTCCCCCGGGCCGACGTGGACGGCGGCTGATGCAGAAGCCTGAAGCGGAGTCGGCATCGGCGACGGAGTCGCCTTAGGTTGCGGCGTCGCCGTGGGAAAGACCGGGACTCGAATGATCTGAGGATTCTCTTCCTGGGGACGAGCGATCGAGACAGCAATCAGGGCGAGTGCCACCCCGATAAAAACGCCGATTCCGAATCCCGCGAGAAAGGTGGGCGATACGAAACGGACCCCGGAGGCGTTGTTCATCTAAGAGGGATTCTAGGCCGAGACTAGTCGTTTAAGAAGGCGGCTAACATAGTGATACGCCCGAAGCGGCGGATTAGGTTGCAAGGATGCAAGACGATAGCCTCATTGACCCGACGCGCAACGAGTTAATCGAACGCCTCAACGCGCTCGATGGGCCGCAGGCCAGCGGCAGTCTGGCAGAACTGGCGTATCAGCGCGCCCGCGAAGCCCTGGAGAAGGCGCTGGAGGAAGCTCGGACGATTCGTCTTCAGGCCCTTGATGACGCGCGAAACCATCGGGAGCGGGAGCTAAGCGCGCTCGCAGACTCACTACACAACCTTCGCGAGGCCACGAGGACGCAGATAGAAGCGCTGCGACGCGAAGCAGAGATCGAGGCCGAGCGGATCCGTGACGAAGCCCGTGTTGACGCTCGCGGAATCGCCGAACAGGCCAACGCGGAAGCTTCTACCACTCGAACCGAGGCAACGGCGATTCGCGACTCCGCCGAAGAGCGGGCCAAAGAAGTCGCTCGCATCGAAGCGAACTTCGACGCCCAGCTTGAGCGCATCGGCAAGCGTCTCGGGATGCAAAAGCCGAAAAGGAGTCTGTTCCGGCGTTAACCGCCGCCGCATTGCAAGGCTCGTCGCAGGCGAGTAGTCTACGTGCGTCGTTCAGCCTCGCGTCCCCGCGGACAAAGGCGGTCGTAAATGAACCTGGAACTTCAGTCGTTCCTTGTCGCGGTGATTGTTGGAGCCATCTTCGTTGCGGAACGGATTGGCGGCAGCGAAGAGGTTCTCCGGCGTCTGTTTCAAGTCACGCTGGCTTTCGTCCTGGTCTTCCTGACGCTTGCAGCAACCACCGCGTTCCTCCGTGCAGCCGCCAGCCCCATCGACTTCAGCAATATTGCCACGCTCAGTGAGTATGGGACTGGCGGATCGAGTGACACGTCCGAGCGAGCGAGGGAAGCTGCCAGCATCCATGTTGGTGTAGCGATCCTTTTGGTGCTCGCAGGCCTGGCCGCATTCCAGAAATACCGAACCAGCGGTCTATCGTTCGCGCTCGGCGGCCTTCTGCTTCTGTTAACTGGAGGCGCGGGTAATGGGGACTTCGCGACGGATTACTTGAACTCACTGGGAGGTCTGTTCGGCACAGGCGGCGCCGGCGAGACGAGGGACATCATCTACTTCGTTGTGCTGGCCATTGGCAGCTTGCTCCTGCTCGGATACGGCTACAAGCGCTGGGATGCTTCTGAAGGATCGAGGAAAGCAGCGTCGGCATGAGAAAAGGTTGGTGGGCGGTACTGGACTTGAACCAGTGACCTCAGCGATGTCAACGCTGCGCTCTAGCCAGCTGAGCTAACCGCCCGAGAGACAAACCTGATGCTAGCATCTCTCCCTATTCAACGAAATCCCTGCTCGCGGCAGGCCTTACCGGGGCCTTATACTGGGCCAACAACCGAATACATGGCTGCGACGAGGACGAGTAGCGACGCGACGCGGTGACCAGAGAAAGGGAGCAGGGCTGGAACTCCCCCACCGGACCCATCGTGAAAACCGCCTCTGAGCCGGGCCCCGAACGTTAATTCTTGACGGGTAGGCGGCCCCGCTGCCAGCGTTACAGGCATAACGAAGGCTTTCGTTTTGAGGCCGACTCTGCGGACGCCCCTTTAGTTGGGGGTCCGGGGGACCCCCCGGCTTTAGAACCTAAGCGAAACAGGGTGGAACCACGAAGCCCACCGTCCCTGTGACGGTTGGGCTTTTTGTTGCGAATCGCAGCAGGGCGAATAGCGGCCAGGCGCGAAGAGGTATCGAAATGAACGAAGAAACTCCCGCCCAGATCAAGGGCATGGACGAGCGGCTGTACCGCCAACGCCACTCCGCCGCCCACATCATGGCGGAGGCCGTGCTCGGCGTGTTTCCGGAGGCGAAGTACGCCATCGGCCCGCCTATCGACAACGGCTTCTACTACGACTTCGAGCTGCCCCGGCCGTTAACCCCAGAAGACCTCGATACCCTCGACAAGCTAATGCGCGAAAGCATCAAGGCTGACAAAGCGTTCGTCCGCAGCGAGGCATCCAAAGAAGAAGCGCGCCAGGTCTTCGCCGACCAGCCCTACAAGCTAGAGCTGATCGACGGTATCGATGCGCTGGACGTCGGCATCTGCAAGCACGGCGACTTCACCGACCTCTGCGGCTACCCTCACGTCGAGAGCACCGGCCAGGTCGGCGAGTTTAAGTTGATGAGCGTCGCGGGCGCCTACTGGCGCGGCGACGAGCACAACCAGATGCTGCAGCGCATCTACGGCGTCATGTTCCCGACCCAGGAGGAGCTGGACGACTACCTCCACCGCCTTGAAGAGGCCGAGAAGCGCGACCATCGCAAGCTAGGCCGCGAGCTCGACCTGTTCTTCGTTGACCCGATCGCGCCTGGCAGCCCCTTCTTCCTGCCCAAGGGAGCGCTGATCTACAACCTGGCGACGCAACTCATGCGGGACATGTACACGCGCTTTGGCTACCAGGAAGTCATCACGCCGCAGATCTTCTCGGCTGACCTCTGGAAGCAGTCCGGTCATTATGACAACTACCGTGACAACATGTACTTCATCCAGGAGGACGAGCAGGAACTGGGCGTCAAGCCGATGAACTGCCCCGGCCACTGCGTCATGTACGCAGCGCAAGTGCACTCCTATCGCGAATTGCCTCTGCGCTACGCCGACTTCGGCCGTCTCCATCGCTTCGAGCGATCGGGGACCCTGCACGGCCTGACCCGCGTGCGCTCCTTCTCTCAAGACGACGCCCACATCTACTGCACGCTGGAACAGATCGGCGGCGAGATCGCCAGCTTGATCGAGATGATGCGGGAGGCTTACGCCGCTTTCGGGCTTGGCGAACCTCGATTCACGCTGTCGCTGCGACCGGAGAAGCGGATCGGCGATGACGAGGTCTGGGATAGCGCCGAAGAAGCCTTACGCGCGGCTCTCCTGAAGTCGAAAGTTACATTTAATGAGGTGGAGGGCGAAGGCGCCTTCTACGGCCCGAAGATCGATCTCTTCATGGACGACGTGCTGGGACGCGAGTGGCAAATCAGCACCTTCCAGCTCGATTTCAACCTGCCGGAACGATTCGATCTGCACTACGCCGCCGAAGACGGATCGCTGCAACGGCCGGTCATGATCCATCGGGCCATCCTCGGCTCGCTGGAGCGATTCATGGGCATTCTCATCGAGCATCACGCCGGGGCGTTTCCCGTCTGGTTGGCGCCGGTGCAGGCAAAACTCATCCCGATCGCCGACCGCCACAACGACTACTGCAACGAAGTGGCCGCCAAGCTGCGCGCTGCCGGTCTTCGGGCCGAAGTCGACGAACGCTCAGAGCGGATGCAGGCGAAGATCCGCGACGCGCAACTCCACAAGGTTCCGTACATGCTGATCGCTGGCGACCGCGATATCGAAGCCGGCGCCGTATCGGTCCGCTCGCGGGATAATGGAGACCTCGGCGCCCTGCCCGTCGATGACTTCGTCGCCCGCTTGAAGACGGAAGCAGAAGAGAAATGAGTCTCGATTGCCGTTTACCGTCGTGACAGCCCTGTGCTACAAAGCTGCTAGCGCTGCGGTCGTCTCGAACCCTTCGCCACGCTGGAGGCCTCTTTGCTTAAGAAGCTACTAATAGCCAATCGCGGCGAAATCGCCATCAGGATCATGCGCACCTGCCGCGACATGGGCATCACAAGCGTCGCCGTCTACTCCGAAGCCGACGCGACGGCGCTGCACACGCGCTACGCCGACGAGGCGTACTGCATTGGTCCAGCACCGGCGGCCCAGAGTTACCTCGATCAGGCGAAGCTCATCGAGACGGCGCTGGCATGCGGCGCCGAGGCGATTCACCCCGGTTACGGCTTTCTCTCCGAGCGCGCCGATTTCGGCCAGGCCTGCGCCGATGCGGGCCTCATTTTCATTGGGCCGTCGCCCGCGACACTGCGCGATCTCGGCGACAAGGTCCAGGCGCGCCGCATCGCCGACAAGGCCGGCGTGCCGTCGGTTCCGGGCAGCGACGGTCGAGTCAGCCTCGCGGAGGCGCGTCAACTGGCGCCGCAGATCGGCTTCCCGCTGCTGGTCAAGGCAGCCGCCGGAGGTGGAGGCAAAGGCATCAGGCTCGTCGAAGACGCGTCGAGTCTGGAGGAATCGCTGCGCGTTGCGGCCCAGGAAGCGCAGGCGAGCTTCGCCGATGATGGCCTGTACCTGGAGCGCTACCTCGACCCGGTGCGCCACATCGAAGTGCAGGTGCTGGCCGACCGCCACGGCGGCGTCGTCCACCTCGGCGAGCGCGAGTGCTCGGTACAGCGCCGCAGTCAAAAAGTCGTCGAGGAATCGCCCTCGACCGCCGTCAGCGAGACGCTGCGCGAGAAGCTTGGCGCCGCCGCGGTCGCAATCGCCCGCGAAGCCGGGTATGAAAACGCCGGGACGGTGGAGTTTCTCCTGGACGCCGCCGGCGACTACTACTTCATCGAAGCCAACGCCCGCCTCCAGGTGGAGCACCCGGTGACAGAATTCGTCACCGGCCTCGATCTGGTCCGTGAGCAGCTTCGAATCGCGGCGGGCGAGCCACTGAGCATCACGCAAGATGACGTAAGACTGCGCGGCTGGGCCATCGAGTGCCGGATTACGGCGGAAGACGCCGACAACGGCTTCATGCCATCGCTCGGTGTGGCCCACCACGTCAAGGAGCCGTCAGGCCCCGGGGTCCGGGTCGACAGCTGCCTGTTCGACGGCTACGAGATCGGCCCGAACTATGACTCACTAGTCTCCAAGCTGATCGTCTACGGCAGCGACCGCGAACAGGCGCTGTCCCGCCTTCGCAGGGCACTGGACGAGTACCAGGTGCTGGGTGTGAAGACGACCCTGCCGTTTCACCGCCGCCTGGTCAACGACCCCGCCTTCATAGCCGGTGACATCGATACCCGGTTTCTCGATCGTCGCTTCCAATTCGAGCCGGCCGAAGCGGTGCATAGCGATGAAGCTCTGGCAGTCGCGGCGCTGCTGTCGCACCGTCGGCGCTCGGACGGAGCAAATCAGGGCTCCAGTTCGACCGGCCAAGGCACTCGCTGGAAGACGACGGCACGCGAAGCCGCGGCAAATCGCGCTCCCGGAGGTGGCCCCTGGCGAAATACTTCCTGAGGCTCGGCGACCGCGAAACCGAAGCGGAGTTGGAGGAGACTGCCGACGGGCTGCGCGTCAACCTGGATGGCACCTGGCAAGACGTTAGCCTTCAGCGCTTGGGCGACTCGCCTCAATATCTACTCGTCCTCGACGACCGCATGATCGAGGTCCTGGTGACTGAGGAGTCCCAGGCCTTCAACGTCCAGATCGACGGACACAGCTATGAGGTCGAAACCGTACGCCGCCGTGGTCGCGGCCGGGCTGACGAGGGCGATCACTTCGTTAACGGGCGCTGGATGCTACGCGCGCCGCTGACGGGCGTCGTGGTCGAGACACGTGTTGAGCCGGGCGCCGTGGTCGCTCAAGGAGACGTCTTGATCATCGTTGAGGCGATGAAGATGCTCAACGAGCTGCGGGCAAGAGTCGCCGGCACCGTGTCGGCGGTCCATCCTGTGGCGGGCCAGCGCGTCGAGATCGGCGAAGTCCTCATCGAGGTCGCCGAGACCGCCTAGCTACCGGCTCGAAAGATCCGCCGGCCGCCCTCTCGCACCACGAAACCAAACGCGGGCGCCGGGAAGTGACCGAAGCATGCCTGAGGTTGATCGCGCTTCAGTTGCTCCATAACACGCTCCCGGGTCGCAGAGGCCAGCGCCGCATCGCTATCGAAGCCGACGTGCCAGGCCGTCTCCTGGACCTGAGCCGCCACCAACGATGACATAGCATGATATCGCGAGCTTGAGGTCGGCTTCGTCGAACGCATTCGGCTACAGGGGCCGATAGAGGTCAAATGCGTCGACCGGCACGTCCGGAAAGACGCCGGACATGGGAAACGGCGCCTCCAGGTCGTGAATCGAAATGATCTCCAGATCGCCGACTTTGATTCGCGCTATACTCGCTCCCTTTGGCCTCCTGATAACCGCAGGATGATAGGCCGGCCGACGTAGCCAGTCTAGCAATGCTGCAGCACATGCATTCGCAATCTCTTGACAGTTCAGTACGCTTGTTCTATTCTCTTCGAACAAACGTCCTGGAGGAGAACTGTATGGGATCTGCACTAATCGCCGTCTGTATCCTTATTTGCGCCGCCTACCTGCTGTGGCAGTTCTGGGAGGCCGACATGGTGGACGACCGCTAGACCGTCCATCCGGTCTCCAAAGGGGGGCCCAATACGATGAATGCTAGAATCGTTGGTAGCGGCCCGGTTTTGAACGTAACCGGGCCGCACCTGAATAATGACAAACCCGCTACTAACCCTCGCGGCCCTTCCCTTGCTGTCTGCACTCGATTCCGTTGCGAACATCATCGAGTGGATCGTCACGCTGCCGGTCGAGATCTTTCGTGGCTACGGATCGCTGTTGCGATGGGCGGCCGACACCGTCCAATCGCTGTTTGAGGACTACGGCAACTGGGTAGTTTTTTTCGGCACCCTGAGCGAGAACACCCTACTCCTCGGCCTCATTGTTCCCGGGGCGCTTGTCGTCCTGCTCGCCGGTCTTGCCGCGCACGACGGCACTATCTCCTGGCCCCAGGCGATCGCATTCGGCATCGCCGGGACGATCATTGGCGACACGATCAGCTATTTCCTGGGGCGCTATGGTTGGTCACGTTTTGGTCAGACGAAGTTCCTCCAGGACCTGGTCGAGAAGGTACGCGAGCCCCTGCTACAGCGTGCCACCTGGTTCGTCCTGCTCTACCATTTCGCCGGCTACACTCGAGTCATCGGCCCAACAGCGGCCGGCCTGCTGCGAATGCCATACCGGCGCTGGGCTCCCATCGATTACGGTGGCGCCGTGCTGTGGATCTTCTGCTACTTCGGCATCGGCTATGGACTCGGTGTCGCCGGCCTCACGCTTGATTCAACTGACCGCTACTTCCGCTACGTCGAGTGGGCCATCCTAGTTGGCGTCGGCATGTGGGTCTACATCCTGATGAAGAAGCACCAGGAGGCAATCATGGCGCGTATCGGCGCCGCTGCCGAACCGACTGCACCGGAGAGCGAACCCTAGGCAAGCGCAAAGGCTTCTGAGGCATGCGGGCGTTGCCCTTAGCTGTCTGTCAGGCGTTCGAGAGCGAGCGCGGCAGCGATGTCTCACCCATAAGGTAGAGGTCGATGCCGCGGGCTGCCTCACGACCCTCAGACAGGGCCCAGACGACCAGAGACTGGCCGCGAGACGCATCCCCCGCGGCGAAGACGCCGGGCACCGTGCTCATCTTGCTGGCATCCGTTTTTACGTTGCCACGCGGGTCGAGCTCTACGCCGAGGCCCTCAACAAGGCCGCCCTTCTCCGGGTGCAAGAATCCCATCGCCAGGAGGATGAGGTCGGCGTCCACGCCGAACTCGCTGCCGTCAACTTCCGACATCTGGTTCCGGCCGTTCTCGTCCGGCTTCCAGTCCAGGCGCGTCATGTTCAGCTTCTCGACCTGGCCGTCGCTGCCGGAGAACGACTTCGTCCCGACGCTCCAGTCGAGGCTGCCGCCTTCGTCGAGGGCATAGGAGTGACGCATGATGATCGGCCACTGCGGCCAGGGATTGCCGGCGGCGCGATTAACCGGAGGCTCCGGGATGATATCGAACTGACGCACGATCTCCGCCCCCTGGCGGTGCGCCGTTGCCAGGCAGTCAGCGCCCGTGTCTCCACCACCAAGGATGACGACCCGCTTGCCCTCCGCGCTGATTCGCTCCGCTTCCGGGAAGCTTTCACCAGCCAGAAGCTTGTTCTGCTGCGTCAGGTAGTCCATCGCGAAGTGGACACCACTTAGTTCCCTGCCCGGTACATCCAGGTTACGCGGCACCGTCGAGCCGATGCAGAGTAGGATGACGTCGAAATCGCCCTGCAGGTCTGCTACGGCGTAGTCCTCGCCGACGTTGACGCCGGTCCGAAACGTGATGCCTTCGTCGCGCATCTGCTGAGCGCGGCGTTCCACGAGGTGCTTGTCGAGCTTGAAGTCCGGGATGCCAAGACGCAGCAGGCCACCGATGTAGTTGGCGCGCTCAAACACCGTCACGGAATGGCCTGCACGGTTGAGCTGCTGCGCCGCCGCCATGCCTGCTGGTCCAGAACCGATCACGGCGACCGTCTTGCCGGTCCGCGTTGCGGGCGGCTGGGGCGTAATCCAGCCTTCTTCCCAGCCGCGGTCAGCGATCGCTTTCTCGATGTACTCGATTGTCACCGGGTCCTGGTTGATCGCGAGAGTACAGGCAGCTTCGCAGGGCGCCGGACAGATGCGTCCGGTGAACTCCGGGAAGTTGTTCGTCGCGTGTAGCTCAGCCAGCGCTTTGTCCCACTGACCCTTGGAGACGAAGTCGTTGAAATCCGGGATCACATTGCCCAGAGGGCAGCCCTTGTGGCAGAACGGGATACCGCAGTCCATACAACGGGCGCCCTGGCCGCGGGCGTCTTCCTCCGTCCACTGCAAGACGAACTCGTTGTAATCGCGAATGCGCTCCTGCGTATCACGACGCGGCGGAGGCTGGCGCGGTCGATCCATAAACCCGGCTGGCTCACCCAAGACGGATTCCTCTAACTAGCGGCATCGGTGTGACCGTGGCCATTGCCACGGGCCTGACGCTCTTCCAGGACGCGTTTGTAGTCTCGCGGCATGACTTTGATAAACTTCGGCAGCATCGCGTCCCAGTCATCGAGGACGCGAATCGCGTTGACGCTGCCGGTCACATCACGGTGACCCTGCAACAGGTCACGCAACGCTGCTTTGTCTTCGTCGCTTTCGACGCGCTCGAGGTCGACCATCTCCTGGTTGCAAAGGCTCTCGAACACGCCAGCCTCATCCAGAATGAAGGCCTCACCGCCACTCATACCGGCAGCGAAGTTACGGCCTGTGCGGCCAAGAACAACGACACGACCGCCGGTCATGTACTCGCAGCCGTGATCGCCGACGCCTTCAACCACGGTCTCCGCGCCGCTATTGCGGACCGCGAAGCGCTCGCCGGCAATGCCACGGATGTAGGCTCGGCCGCCGGTTGCCCCGTACAGCACCGTATTGCCGACCAGGATGTTCTCCTCTGCCGTAAAGCTGCTGACCGCCGGAGGCTGGATGATCACCGTACCGCCGGAAAGGCCTTTGCAGAAATAGTCGTTGGCGTCGCCTTCGATCGTCGCCGTGACGCCCTTCGCAAGGAAGGCGCCGAAGCTCTGACCTGCGGACCCGTTGAACTTGAGGTTGATTGTGCCGTCCGCCAGCCCGTCTTCGCCGTAGCGGCTCGCCACCTGATTGCTCAGCATAGAGCCCACGGTCCGGTTCGAGTTGTGAATCTCGAGCTCGACACTCACCTGCTGCTTATCTTCCAGTGCCGGTCGCACCATCTCAATGATCTGATTGTCGAGCGCGTGATCGAGGCTGTGGTCCTGCAGTTCGCACTGGTAGGTGGCCACACCCGAAGGGACGTTGGGCCGGTGCAGCAGGGCGCTGAAGTCCAGCCCCTTGGCCTTCCAGTGTTCGACGGCAGTACGCCCATCGAGCATGTCGACTCGGCCCACCATCTCGTTCACGGTGCGGAAGCCGAGCTCGGCCATGATGGCGCGCATCTCCTCCGCCACGAAGAAGAAGTAGTTGATGACGTGTTCCGGTTGTCCCGCGAAGCGTGTCCGCAGCTCGGGGTCCTGCGTCGCGATGCCCACGGAGCAGGTGTTGAGGTGACACTTGCGAAGCATGATGCAGCCCATGACGATGAGCGGCGCCGTCGCGAAGCCGAACTCCTCTGCGCCCAGCAGCGTCGCGATCGCGACATCGCGACCGGTCTTCAGCTGACCGTCGGTTTGGACCACGATGCGGCCGCGCAGGTCGTTGAGGACGAGGACTTGCTGTGTCTCGGCCACTCCGAGCTCCCACGGCAGTCCCGCATTCTTGATCGACGACTCCGGGGAGGCGCCGGTACCACCACTGTCGCCGCTAATCAGGACAACGTCGCCGTGTCCCTTCGAGACACCTGCGGCAATCGTGCCAACGCCGAATTCGGAGACGAGTTTGACGTGGATGCGTGCCGCCGGGTTGGCGTTCTTCAGGTCGTGAATTAGCTGAGCCAGGTCCTCGATGGAGTAGATGTCATGGTGCGGTGGCGGCGAAATCAGCTCTACGCCTGGCGTCGTGTGCCGCACCCAGCCGATGTAATCGTCGACCTTATGACCCGGTAGTTGGCCACCTTCGCCGGGCTTGGAGCCCTGCGCCATCTTGATCTGGAGGTCGGTCGCATGAGCCAGGTAGTTCGCGGTCACGCCAAAGCGGCCGGACGCTACCTGCTTGATCGCGCTCTGGCGCACGTCGCCGTTGGAGTCGGGCTCGTAGCGGTGAAAGTCCTCGCCCCCTTCGCCGGTATTGCTGCGGGCGTTGATCCGATTCATCGCGATCGCCATGGTCTCGTGCGCTTCGCGGCTGATCGAGCCCAGGGAAGCGGCGCCGGTCGCGAAGCGCTTGACGATATCCACCGCGGGCTCCACTTCGTCGATCGAAATGGCGTTGCCGGCCTTGAAGTCCAGCAAACCGCGTATCGTGCAAAGGCGCCGGTTCTCCTCGTCGATTAGCTTCGTGAACTGCTGGAACGACTCGAAGTTGCCGCTGCGGGTTGAGTGCTGCAGCAACGAAATCGTGTCCGGGTTATACATGTGGTACTCGCCGTCGCGGCGCCACTGGTAGTAGCCGCCCGGCTTGAGATCCAGGATTCCGGCGATGGCGCGCTCAGGGTAGGCGTAGGCATGTCGCGCCAGCGTTTCGCGTTCGATGTCGTCCACGCCAACGCCGCCGATGCGGGAAGGCGTCCAGGTGAAGTACTGCTCGACAAAGTCCTGCGCCAGCCCAACCGCTTCAAAGATCTGGGCCCCGCGATAGCTCTGAAGCGTACTGATACCCATCTTCGACATGACTTTTAGCACGCCCTTGTGCAGGGCCTTGATGTAGTTCTTCTGCGCGGTCTGGAAATCGACGCCGCTGCTCATCAAGCCGTGGTCGCAAAGGTCCTCGAGCGTTTCGAGCGCAAGGTACGGGTTGATCGCCCCGGCGCCGTAGCCGATGAGGATCGCCATGTGGTGCACTTCTCGCGGCTCAGCCGATTCCATAACGATGCCGACCTTGGTCCGCGTGCCTTCGCGGATCAGATGATGATGCACAGCAGCCACCGCCAGGAGCGCCGGAATAGCGGCGTGCCGGTCGTCCGTACCACGGTCCGAAAGGATCAGGATTGCGTTGCCTTCCGAAACGGCACGCGACGCCTCGTTGCAGAGCTCGTCGAGCGCCGAGTGCATTACACCCGGCTCAGATTGCGAGTCGAACAGCGTCGATAGCGTACGTGAGCGTATGCTTCCCGCTTCGATCTCTCGGATCTTGGCCAGCTCCTGGCTGGTCAGGAACGATTCCTTGAGCCGAAGCTGGTGAACGTGCTGCGGCGTCTCCTCGAACAGGTTCTGCTCAGAGCCGATGTACGTCTCGAGCGATGTCACCAGCTCCTCGCGAATCGCGTCCAACGGCGGATTGCTGACCTGCGCGAAGAGCTGCTTGAAGTAGCTGAAGAGCAGCGGATTCATGTCCGAGAGGACGGCGATCGGCGTGTCGTTGCCCATTGAGCCGATCGGCTCCGTAGCGTTACTCCCCATCGGCTCGAGGACCATGTCGATGTCCTCGTTGGTGTACCCGAACGCCTTTTGGCGGTTAACCAGTGTCGAGGCGTCGAGGCCCGGCACCTCCCCTGATGGAGCCGGCAATTCGTCCAGGGCGACGCGCTGCGAGCGAATCCATTCCTCGTAAGGCTGTCGGCTGGTCAGCTGCTGCTTGATCTCGGTGTCCTCGATCAGGCGGCCTTCCTTGGTGTCGAGCAAGAACATTCGGCCCGGCTGAATGCGGCTCTTGAACACCACCTTCTCCGGCGGTACGTCCAGGACGCCGGTTTCTGAGGCCATGACCAGCAGGTTGTCGGTTGTGACCAGGTATCGGCAGGGGCGCAATCCGTTGCGGTCCAGGATGGCGCAAACCTGCGTGCCGTCGGTGCCGATGATCAACGCCGGGCCGTCCCACGGCTCCATTAGCGCGGAGTGGTACTCGTAGAAAGCGCGACGCGGCGAGTCCATTGGAATGTGGTCCGCCCAGGCTTCCGGGATCAGCATCATCAAGGCGTGCGGCAGTGACCGGCCGCTCGCTAGCAGCAACTCCAGGGCGTTGTCGAAGCTCGCCGTGTCGCTCTGGCCGCTGGTCGCGATGATCGGCAGCAGCTTCTTGATGTCGCTGCCCAGTTCGGACGATGCGAACATCGTCTCGCGCGCCGCCATCCAGTTGATGTTGCCACGCAGCGTGTTGATCTCGCCGTTGTGGATAACGAATCGATAAGGGTGCGCCAGCTTCCAGGTGCCCAGCGTGTTGGTGCTGAAGCGCGAGTGCACCAGCGCGAAGGCGGAGACCAGCGATTCGTGGCTAAGGTCGTGGTAGAAGGGCTCGATTTGATCCGCCACGAGCAGGCCCTTGTAAACGATCGTCCGTGACGAAAGGCTGCAGACGTAGAAGTCGTCCTTGTCCGGCATGTCACTGCCCGAGATGACGTTGAAGATGATTTTGCGAAGCACGAATAGCTTCAATTCAAAATGGTATTCGTCTTTGACAGCAGCCGGACGTTGGACGAAGAACTGCCGGATCCGAGGCATCGCCTGTGTTGCCAGAACACCGATGGCGTCAGGGTTTACGGGCACGTCCCGCCAGCCGAGAAACTTCATTCCCTCCTCCGTCACGCTCTGCTCGATGATCGTTTCGCAGCGATGGCGCTGATGCGATTCCTGCGGTAGGAAGACCATGCCAACGGCGTACTCGCCACGGTGCGGCAGTGAGATATCGTGCTGCAGCACCTCACGCTGAAAGAACTCGTGAGGCAGCTGGATCAGAATGCCGGCGCCGTCGCCTGTCTTCGGGTCGGCGCCCCGGGCGCCGCGGTGCCCCAGGTTTATCAGTACTTCGATCCCCTGCTCGATGATCTTGTGAGACTTCTCGCCGGTGATATTAGCCACCATGCCCACGCCGCAGGCATCATGCTCCTGACGCGGCTCATAAAGTCCCTGGCTCTTTAGCCTCGGCAGGTCGGGAAATTGATAGTCCTGGCTCATGTGAGTCTTCGTTATTATGTCCTGTGAAATTTCGGGGGTCAGACGCCGCAGAATGGGCGTATCGTGTCTAAAAATCAAACCAGCCTGCCCAGGCGGCAGGCCAGCTAATGAACCGATAATAAGTTCATATCAAGGATCGCGCAAGACCTTGATTATGGCTATTACAGGAAACGAATTACCGCTTACCAGATACCCAACTGCATCTTGATTTCGTCGCTTGCCATCGTACGAGGATCCCAGGGCGGGCTGAACGTCAGGTCTACGTTGACGTCCCGAACGCCTTCGAGCTCCATCACGGCGTCCTGAATCTGCGCAATGAGCATCGGCGCAAGGGGGCACGCCGGCGTCGTGAGCGTCAACGTTACGTCAACCATGTTGTCATCATCGACCTTCACGTCGTAGATCAGGCCAAGGTCAACAATGCCGAGGTGAATCTCCGGGTCCTGAATCGGCATCAGGGCTTCCATCACAGCTTCGCTGGTTACCGTCGTGCTCTGGGTCATGACTTCCTCCGCTTTTCGATGCTATCAGTTTTCTTCGATGTGTGTCGTGCCGTTGCCCTGCAGCCCCTGCTCCAGAACGTTCCACGCCAGCGTGGCGCACTTCACACGGACCGGGAACTTCGCCACGCCTTGAAATGCCTCGAGATCGCCGAGTTCCTCGGGAAGCTCAAGGTCCGGGTCCGTCATCATGCGCTTGAACGCAGCAACCAGCGCCTGCGCCTCGGCCTTGCTGCGTCCCTTTACCGCGTCCGTCATCATCGAGCTCGACGCCTGGCTGATCGAACAGCCGTGGCCTTTGAACGCCACGTCTTCGATGGTGTCGTCATCAAGCAGCAGTTCGACCTCAATTTCGTCACCACACAGCGGGTTATAGCCGTCGACCTTCGCCGTCGCATTCTCCAGGCTGCCGCGGTTTCGCGGATGCCGGTAGTGATCGAGGATCAAATCTCGGTACAGGTCATCGAGGTTGGGTTCCGGGTAGTTCATCTCAATAGTCTCTAACGCGCCACCGGCGCCTGTTGAACAGCGAAGTACTGCCCCGCCGCCTCCAGCGCCAACACAAGCGTATCAACCTCTGCCTTCGTGTTGTAGATGTAGAAGCTGGCCCGTGCTGTCGCGGCGCAACCGAGGCGTCGCATCAACGGCTGAGCGCAATGGTGGCTCGCGCGTACCGCGACACCATGCGTGTCGAGCACCTGACTCACGTCATGCGCGTGGATATCGCCGTAGTTGAAGGAGATCACACCGATGCGCTCCTCCACGTTCTTTGGTCCGTAGATCGTCACCTCAGGCAGGGTGGACAGTCGCTCCATGGCGTAGCCGGTGATTTCCTGCTCGTGGGCTCGGACGTTTTCCATACCGAGGGCTTCTAGATAGTCGATCGCCGCGCCCATCGCGATCACATCGGCGATGTTCGGCGTGCCGGCTTCGAATTTGTGTGGTACCTCGGCCCAGGTCGATTCCTCAAGCTGAACTCGTGAGATCATCGAGCCTCCACCCAGGAAGGGCGGTATCGCGTCCAGAAGCTCGGGCCGAGCGTAGAGCACGCCGACTCCTGTGGGACCGCACATCTTGTGCGCGGAGAAGGCCAGGAAGTCGCAATCGAGTTCGGCAACATCGACCGGCATGTGAGGCACACTCTGCGCGCCGTCCAGTAAGACCAGGGCGTTGTGCTGGTGCGCCAGTGCGATCAACTCGGGGACCGGATGAATGCCGAGCACGTTGGATGCGTGGGCCAGAGTCACCAGCTTCGTCTTGGGGCCGATGACTTCGGCGAACTGATCGCGGCGCAGGCGTCCTTCGTCATCGATATCGATGTAGCGCAACTTGGCGCCGGTTTCCTTGGCAATAAGCTGCCACGGGATCATGTTGCTGTGGTGTTCAGCCACCGTAAGGACGATTTCGTCACCTTCGCTCAAGAACTTGCGGCCCCACGAATTGGAGACCAGGTTGATCGCCTCCGTCGTGTTTCGCGTGAAGACGATGCTTCGTTCGCCGTAGGGTGAGCCGATGAAGCGAGCCGTCTTCTCGCGCACGGCTTCGTAGGCTGACGTCGCTTCCTCGCCCAGTGTGTGAATGGCGCGGTGGATGTTGGCGTTGTTGTTCTCGTAGTAGTGCACCAGGGCGTCGATGACCTGGCGTGGCTTCTGTGTTGTTGCGGCGTTGTCCAGGTAGACCAGCGGCTTGCCGTGCACTTCGCGGCGCAATATTGGGAAGTCCTCGCGGACCTTGTTCACGTCAAACATCGCTCGTATCCCTCGCTCAACCGACATCGACACTGACCACCTCACCGTCCACCTGCACAGGATAGGTGCGTACGGGACTCACGGCCGGCAGCGCCTTGACCGCGCCCGTCTGCACGTCGAAGCGTGCGCCATGGCGCGGACATTCGATGGAGCCGTTGAACAGGCTTCCTTCCCCCAGAGGCCCGTCATCGTGCGTGCAAACGTTATCGACTGCGTAAAACGATCCGTCCAGGTTGCACAACGCGATGCTGCGCCCGCCGATCTCGAGGACCATCACAGCGCCCGCCGGAACGTCCTCGGTCTTTGAGACAGACTCGAACGCCATCAGTCTTGCGCTCCCAGCTTGCTCGCGATCAGGCGCTCAATCGCTTCCTGATCCACGCCGGCAGGCAGCTTATCGAGCACCTCGCGGAAGAAGGCCTCAACCAGAAACTGCTGCGCCTCGACCGGCGGGATACCGCGCGATTCAAGGTAGAAGCGCTGTTCTTCGTCCAGCGGCCCGGCCGTGGCGCCGTGGCTGCAACGCAGGACGTCATACGCCTCGATCTCCAGGACTGGTATCGGCGACGCCTTGGCGTGTTCGCTGAGCAGCAGGTTGCGACTCGTCTGGTTCGCTTCGCTCTGGCCGGCGTCTTTCTGAATTCGAGCCGTCCCGTTCCAGACCATGCTCGATTCGCCGTCCAGCGCTGCCTTGAACAGCAGATCGCTCGTGGTACGGGGAGCCATGTGGTCTTGCAGCGTCACGTAGTCGAAGTGCTGCTCGCCGGTGCCGTAGCCGAGCCCGAGCATGTCGGCTCGCGAGCCTTCGCCTGCCAGCGAGATTTCAAGCTTCGTACGCGTTAGCGCTCCGCCGAGACCAAGTAGAGCCGCCGACACTTCGGCGCCGCGCTCCAGGCGGGCTCTGATCGTAGAGAACGACGAAGCGCCGTCATTCATCCGCTGCAGGTCGACAAATCGGACGCGTGAGTCGGGACGAGCCACGATCTCCACGGCGCTTGAGGCTAAAGACTCGCCCGACGTGGCCCCACCCGATGAGTCACGGATCACGGTGACGCTGCTATTAGGCTCAGCAACGATCAACAGATGCGACAGGAGGGACGCGCCGCCCTGGACCAGTGCATAGGTCAGCGGCACTTCAACCTCGACGCCGGCGGGCACGTGAACCAGGGCTCCCTGTTGCCACGCCGAGGCCTCTAGTGCGCTGAGCTTCCACTCGGACGGTTTGACCAGATCGTGCAGGTTCTGCTTGACCAACTCTTCGTGTCGCGAAGCCGCCTCTGAGAGGTCGCTAAACACGACCTTTTCCGGCAATCCATCCGAGACTCGCTGCACCGACGCTTCGCCGGTCGCGGCCAAGGCCGATTCCAGGTCGACGCGCTTCAAGTCGGTACGACGCCACTCCTCATCGAGCGGGTTCGGCATCGACATCGCGTCGAATGCACGTAGTGCGTCGAGACGACGTTGCAGCAGCCAGTCCGGCTCGTTGAGCTTCTGAGACAGAGCGCTGACCGTCGCTTCCGTTATCGAGGGGGCATTAGCCCGAGTTGTCATTCTTTACCTGCATCCAGTGTCAAGGGCTCCTAAGAGCGGTCCGTGGACCGACCGGCGATGCCCAATGTCCTATCTGCCGTTCCGCGGCTATCCGATGGAGCCTTCCATCTGGAGCTCGATCAGCCGGTTGAGCTCGATGGCATATTCCATCGGCAGCTCTTTGACGATCGGCTCCACAAAGCCGTTGACGATCATTTTTATCGCTTCGGTTTCATCAATGCCGCGGCTCTGCAGATAGAAGAGCTGCTCATCTCCCACCTTGCTGACCGTAGCCTCGTGACCGATGTTGACCTGCTCCTCGTCAATCTCCATCACCGGATAGGTGTCGGAGCGCGAGTCCTTGTCCAGCAGCAGCGCGTCGCAACGCACGGTGGACTTCACGTTCTTGGCGCCGTCGTGCACCTTCAGCAGGCCGCGATAGCTCGTGCGCCCGCCTCCCCTGCTGATCGACTTCGAGATGATCGTTGAGGTGGTGTCAGGCGCGACATGGACGATCTTGCCACCGGCGTCCTGGTGCTGGTCCGCTCCGGCGAACGCCAGCGAGAGGATCTCGCCGTGGGCGCCGGGCTCCATCAGGTAGACGCTGGGGTACTTCATCGTGATCTTGGAGCCGAGGTTACCGTCAACCCACTCCATGACCGCGTCCTGGTACGCCATGGCGCGCTTGGTCACCAGGTTGTAAACGTTGTTCGACCAGTTCTGGATCGTCGTGTAGCGGACGCGGGCGCCCTTCTTGACGACGATCTCGACCACGGCGCTGTGCAACGAGTCGTTGCTGTAGGTCGGCGCCGTGCAGCCTTCGACGTAGTGAATGTAGGAGCCTTCTTCGGCGATGATCAGCGTCCGCTCGAATTGGCCCATGTTTTCCGTGTTGATCCGGAAGTAAGCCTGCAGCGGGATGTCCACCTTTACTCCGGCCGGGACGTAGACGAAGCTGCCACCCGACCAGACGGCGGAGTTCAGCGCCGAGAACTTGTTGTCCGCCGGCGGAACGATCGTGCCGAAGTACTCACGCACAAGGTCTTCGTGCTCGCGAAGGCCCGTATCCATGTCGACGAAGATGACGCCGAGCTTCTCCAGGTCCTCGCGGATCTTGTGGTAAACGACCTCGGAGTCGTACTGGGCGCCGACGCCGGCGAGGAACTTGCGCTCCGCCTCAGGGATGCCGAGCTTGTCGAACGTCCGCTTGATCTCCTCCGGGACCTCTTCCCACGTACGTCCCTGACCCTCCATGGGCTTGACGTAGTAGTAGATGTCATTGAAGTCGAGGTCGTAGTTCTCGATGCTACCGCCCCAGAACGCACCGTAGGGCATCGGCTTGGACTCGAAGTGGTCCAGTGATTTCAGCCGAAAGTCGCGCATCCACTGCGGCTCGTTCTTTATTTCCGAGATCTGGGCGACGACGCTCGCGTCGAGGCCCTTCTTGACCTCATTGATCGGCTTGAATTCAGGGTCATGCCAGCCGTACTTGTAGCCGTTAACGATTTCGTCGGCTTTTTCAGTGGTCATGCCTTCTCACTTTCCGTGGCGCCGCTGAGGGCGCCTTCCGCAGCGTCGATTTCGTTCGTGATCCAGTCGTAGCCCTTTTCCTCGAGCTCCGCGGCCAGCTCACGTCCGCCAGACCGGACGATCTTGCCCCGGTACAGCACGTGAATTTGGTCCGGCGTCACGTAGTTGAGGATGCGCTGGTAGTGCGTAATCAGCAGGATGCCGGTTTCCGGACTTCGTAGCGTATTGATTCCATCCGACACGGTCCGCAGCGCGTCGATGTCGAGGCCGGAGTCAGTCTCGTCCATGACGGCCATGACCGGGCGCAACAGGCTCATCTGCAGCACTTCGGCGCGCTTCTTTTCGCCGCCGGAGAACCCATCATTGACGTAGCGGCGCGCGAAGGACTCGTCCATCTTCAGCACGTCCAGAGCTTCATTGAGCCGCTCGCGAAATTCGCGCACCGGGATGTCCTTGCCCTGCACGGCCTTCATCGAGGCGCGCAGGAAGTTGACCATGGTCACGCCGGGGATCGATGTCGGGTATTGCATCGCCAGGAACATGCCGCGCTTGGCACGTTCGTTCGGCGGAAGATGCGTGATGTCGTGGCCCTTGAGCAGGACCCTGCCCGCGGTCACCTCGTAGTGAGGGTGCCCCATCAGCGTGTTGGCCAGCGTGCTCTTACCGGAGCCGTTTGGCCCCATGAGGGCGTGGACTTCACCGGCAGGGACCGTCAGGTCCAGGCCGTTAACGATCTGCTTCCCCTCGACCGAGACCTTCAGGCCTTCGACCTGCAATACTGCCCCGTCTGTCATCCTTGCTCCTTGATTTCCTCCACGAGGCTAACCGGCTGCGGCCTTACGATGTATTCGCAGCAGGGTGCTCCATCTACGATTCGTCGCGTCTGCTCCACCCGCGCTCCAACCAGCAACTCAATGCTGTGACGGTCGGCGCGGCAGGCCGCTTCGCTCATCTCGGCGAGCTTGAGATAGGGGCAATCGCCGTTGACCAGGTGAAAGTCGTCTCCATCCTTCTCCCAGCCGTCTACGATGCCTTCTTGATTCAGGGCGCGGCTGACTTCTTCGACGCGCAAGCCCAGCGTTTCGCCTCGCACTTCGGCGCGATGGTCCGCGGCCACTTCCTCCGCGATCCCAGAAAAGACCTGGTCGACGACCTGACGTCCTGTTGCGCCGCTGATTTTGCCGGCGTCGAGCTTCTCCAGATGGCGAAACATGCGCGACAGCAGCTGCACGTACGTACGGCCACCCATCTCCTCGCCGCGCTCGGTGACGAAAAAGACGAGCGATGGCCGCCCCACACCGTGCCTCACCTGGCGAACGTCGATCAGCGCGTCGGCGCGCAGACCGTCGAGGTGACGGCGCACAGCCTGCGGACTGAGCTTTAGTGACTCGGTCAGTTGGGCTACCGACATCTCGCGATGGCCGCGTATTTGACGTAAGATCTGGTCTCGGGTGCTCTCCACGTCTCTCAGGTTAGATGTGCAAAGCCCCCATTGTCAACAATTAGCAACTTTAAATGCATTATTGTTGCGAAATTAACAAGTCATCACATTCAGGGCACGCCTGCAACGTTTCGTCCTGAGTTTACGTTTAGCGTGATGTAGGTGCCTTACGGCGGCACTTTCGCAACCACCCCCCGCTGGAGTCCAGGCAAGGAAGCCTTTGAACGACGCCAGTTTCGCCGCACCCCAACGCCAAACGCCTGAGGCGCTACGTACTGCATGGCGCCTGACTCTTCGCGGCATGATCCTCACCAGCGCGGTGGTTCTTGCACTTTTGATCAGCGGCGGGATATTTACCTTCACGCCACTCATCGGCCTGAGGGTCGCCCACACGAACGGCATCAGCATGGAGCCTGGGCTAAGGTCCGGTGACGTCGTACTGATTCGCGACGTCAGCGAAGCAGATCTGGAAGTCGGCCAGGTCGTCGTTTTCGAAGCTATCGACCACAAGATCATGCATCGCATCATCGAACTGCGCCCGGGACCGGCCGGCGAACTCACGCTTGTAACTCAGGGCGACAACGTCCCGGTACCCGACTTCCCGATTCGTGCCTCGCAGGTCAACGGCGAGCTGGTGGGGAAAGTGCCGGTGCTTGGGACGATTTCTCGACTGCTCGACGCACAGGGCGGCTTCTACGTCTATCGCTCCGTCGTCCTCTCGGTGGCCGTCACCGCGGTCGCGGCCTGGGGCCTTTCGGCCACCGCCAACAGGAAGCGCGAAAGGGAGCTGGCGGAAATCTCCAGCTTCAGGACGGATACCGAACCGTCCAGGGATCCCCTGAGCTAGGCAATCAGAGCAATCGTGCTAGAAGATCGCGCAGCCAATGCTGCCCTTCCAGCCGTACTCCACTTTGCCGTCTGGTTGAATCACGATCGGGACGGTGATCGCGTACTTCAAGGCCTCGTCGTACCAATCCTTTTTCTTCATGACGTTGCGCTCTTCGAAATCGACGCCGTCCGAGGTAAGGTCGGCGACCGCGCGGTCGCAGGCACTGCAGTTGGGCGTGGTGTAAACGATAAGTTTCTCAGCCATAACGCCTCGTATTTTACGCCGTCGCGCTACGTGCTGCTGTCTTCGTCCTCGATGGTCTTGAAATCGGCCTCAACCAGCGCTTCGTTGCTGGAGGTGGCGACCTCCACCGGCAAGAAGTCACCACGACGGTGCGCCTCATAGATCGCGAAGAGGTCCGTCTTGTGCGGGCGCTTCTTGCCGATCGGACAGCGCTGCCAGTCCTCGTAGGGCTCATCGCAGTAGCCGAGGCGGTGCTCGCCACACTTCGGTTGCATATAGCGTCCGAGCAACGGCAGCGCGCGCATCACCTCGGCGCGCATTAGCGCCACCACCTTGCGAAACTCCCACTGCGCTCGCGTGCACAGCCGCAGGTCGGCAATGTGCAGCAGTTCGAGGAGGTTCACCGTCACTTTGAAGTTCGTGTTGGTTGCGTTCGGAAGGACAAAGCGCGCATCCTCGGCCGGTACGCCCGCCTGGACCATGCTGTCGTAGAGCTCCGCCAGCCGGTCGAACTCAGCCTTCAGCTCGCCATCCAGTCCCGCCTTCTTGACCGATTCCGGCACCGTGTAGGGGAATTCGCCGCCTTTGAACGTCACGTAACGCTGGCTCTGCTGCTCGAAGCTGATGCCCATGTGATGTCGTACGAACTGATGGCTGAACGCGCGCGTGACACCGGAGATGCCGAATTCGAACCAGACCTGCTCCAGCGGCGAAGCGTGTCCTGTCTCCAGGCGCTTCTCGATGAAGTCCAGCATCTGCTCGCGCGTAATGCGATCATCGCTTATGCGCTGCTCGATCTGGATCGGCGTCAGGGCCGAATAAGCAACTCGGTACGCCATATAGAGGGACCGGATTGGGTCGGACGTGTAGTCGAGGAGTTTGACCTCGATACCACGGCCAGGCGGCTTGGGCTCGGCTTCCATGCGGGGCGTCCTCCAGAAAATCAGCGCGCCGAAGCTTCCACATGGCAGCGCCACACCTATCTTAATGCGCCGGGCAGAGGTCTTTATAGAGGCGCGAAAGCGGCGCCCTGAAATAAGGCGACGCCGATGGCGGCTAGCGCCAGGAACGGCGCGTAGGGCACGGGCTCTTTGCGCTGCACGACGCCGACAGCGAATAGCAGGAAGATGATCACCCCGCCCGCGATGACGCCGTAGAACAGCGCCAGGTACGCCGCCGGCAGGCCCAGCATCGCGCCGATCAGCACGGCCAGCTTCACGTCACCGAGCCCGAGTCCGCCGCGCGTAATAATCGCCAGCAAAAAGAACAACCCGCCGGCCAGCGCCGCAGCAATGACGGCCCCCTTGAGATCGGCGTCCGGCATGACCAGGCCTAGCGTCAACGCCAGCGCAATGCTCGGATAGGTGATTACGTTGGGAACTCGATAGCGCAGCAGGTCGGTTGCCGTGCAAACCAGGAGCGCGCCGAGCAACAGGGAGACCAGTAGCGCCGGCAAAATATCGAAGCGAAAACCAGCCACGGCCATGAAGATTGGCAGCAGCATCATGACACCCCAACGTACCCGTCCGGACCAGGGATCAGCCTGCCAGGGCAGCACGCGATCGGGCGCCTCTCCTTCCTCGAGAACCTCCTCGAAGTCGGTCAGGCGCAGGACAAGCCGGCTGCCGACGTAAACGAAGGGCAGGCCAAGTAAAAAAAGGGCGAGCGATTCCATCACTAGATATATCGGCGCGACAGGATTGGAATCAAAGGGTCGTTATGGGGCGCGATTGCAGCAAGTAGAGCGTCTCTTGATGTAGTGCCCATTCGATGTCCTGCGGCGAGCCGTAGTGCCTTTCGACGTCAGCCGCCAGCCGGGCGACTTCGCAAGCCTGTTCGTCGGACAGAGAAGCCTCACGCTGGCGATTCGGGTGGAGCTGTTCTTCGATAGTGCCGCCGCCACCTTCCGGGTGAGGATACACCGCCAACTCTTTCGCGTAGATCTCGCGTTCGAGCAACCCGAACGAGTTCTTGTCTACCAGGAAGGAGTCTGGTGTAACGCGGCCCGAAACGATCGCCTCGCCGAGGCCAAAGCTGGCGTTGATGATGACCTGGTCCAGCGCGCCCGTCACCGGGTGTGCCGTGAAGGCGATGCCTGAACTGTCGGACGGCACGAGGCCCATTACGACGACGGCCATGGCTTCTTCGGCGCCGCCGGTCCGTCCGGCGCGATAGCTGACGGCGCGTTCGGCCCACAGGGAGATGTAGCAGCGGTGTACCGCGTCTAGCACCTCGCGCTCTCCGACCATGTTGAGGTAGGACTCGTAAAGACCGGCGAAAGACGCTTCCGAACCGTCCTCGGAAATCGCCGAGGAGCGAACCGCTGAGTGAACTCCGATGCGCCCAGAAAGTTCGCTGTAACCGGCGCTGATCTCGGCTTTGAGGTCGTCCGGGAGTTCCATCTCACGCACGAGGCCGGTGATTAATTCCGTGGCGTGCCGTAGCGCTGCCGGTTCCGCCGGGTCGAGCTTTTCCAGCGCCTCAGAGATTCGACTCGCGATGCCGGTCGCGCTGGTGAAATGACGGTATCCATCTGCCGTTACAACGAAGCCATCGGGGACTCTGAATCCGGCATCGATCATCTCGCAAAGAGAAGCGCCCTTGCCGCCTACCTCTTCACGAGGCAATCGACCACTGTCCATCCACGCGATGTAACCCAATGGATCTTTACTCGAAATGCTTCAGGACGAGGCAGCTGTTTTCCCCGCCGAGACCGAATGAGTTGGAGAGCACCGCCCCGACCTTCGCTTTGCGCGAAGTTTGCGGCACGTAATCGAGGTCGCATTCTGGGTCTGGATTTTCGTAGTTAATCGTCGGAGCAATGATTTGATCGCGCAGCGTCAGGACGCCAACCGCGGCCTCGACGGCGCCGGCTGCAGCCGCAAGGTGACCGGTCATCGACTTGGTCGAGCTGATCGGAATGCCGTATGCGCGCTCGCCGAACATCTTCTTGATCGCAGCCGTCTCCGTCTTGTCGTTGAGCTGCGTCGAAGTGCCATGGGCGTTGATATAGTCGATGTCGTCCATCGTCAGCCCGGCGTTCTTCAGCGCGCGTTGCATCGCCAGAGCCTGCCCGTCCACGTCGGGCGCGGTGTCGTCCGTGGCGTCGAAAGACCAGCCGGCGCCCTTCAGCTCGCAGAGGATAGGCGCGCCGCGCCGGCGGGCGAACTCCTCCGTCTCGAGGACGAGGATGGCCGCTCCTTCGCCCAGGACGAATCCGCTTCGCTTCAGGTCGAATGGCCGGGAGGCCCGCAGCGGTTCGTCGTTCCAGGTCTTGGTCAGCGCCCCAAGGCCGCCAAGCGACGAAATGAGGACTGGGCTGATCATCGACTCCGCGCCGCCGGCCAGCATGCAATCCGCCTGACCCAGGCGCATCAGGTTATACGCCTCGCCGATCGCGTCACCGCCGGAGGCACAGGCACTGTTCACGCTGGAGTTGGGTCCACGAACCTCAAGTAAGCGGCCCACCCGAACCGCCGGGCTGTACTGGCCGACCTTCGGCACCGTCAGTGGATCGACTCGGCTCGGGCCACGCTCATTGATGACTCGCTCCTGCTCGCCGATGTTGAACAGCGCGCCAGAGCTTGCAATCAAAACACCGATGGAATCGCGGTTTACTTCATTGATGGTCAGGTTGGCGGATTCCACCGCCTCGTTAGCTGCGACGACCGCCATCTGAGTGTGGCGGCCGGAACGTCGCGCTGTGCGGCGGTCCATGAGGTCTTCAGGTACGAACCCCTTAACCTCGGCCGATACCTGGACATCGAAATCCTCTGGATCGAATTGGGTAATCCGGTTCGTGCCGGATTTGCCGGCCAGAAGACACTTCCAGCTGGCGGACACGTCCAGGCCCAGCGGAGTAACCATTCCAATGCCGGTAACTACTACTCGAGGGAAGTCAGCCATTAATCACCTTCCCACCTTTGTATCTCAGGGGGCGTTCCCGGTCAAATGCAGGTCGGAGACGTGCGACGTTGACGTTAAGGTTAATCAGCATTTAGCATCGCTGAATGGCCCAAGACGTCGCTCACGTCGAAACAGAGCGGAACTCGTTCGCGATGTGCCCACATATTGCCCACAAATACAATCGCCTCCGTTGGTCTCCAAAGGCTCTGGACGACATAAGACTGCGCCCTCAGATTCAAGAGGATCTCTAAAGGCCTCTCCAGAGGGCCGCTGAGATGTCCCTGAGCGCTCGGCGGCCCCGAGACTCAGGCCCTGCTGCCCCGCCTCGATACCGATCTGCTCGACATCGTCTGGGCCTGCGCCAACGGTCGCTTGCACGAGGTGCCGGTCGCCTGGCGCGACGACGCGTCGGTCTGCGTCGTCATGGCTTCGGGCGGCTACCCCGGCGCCTACACAACCGGTCTCCCGATCAGCGGCCTAGATTCTCTAGACGCGGGCGTCCAGGTCTTTCACGCCGGCACTCGTCTCGACGATGAAGGTCGTCTCGTTACCAGCGGCGGCCGCGTCCTCAGCGTCGTCGCGACAGCCCCAACGCTCGCCCAAGCGCGCACAAAAGCATACGACAACGTCGCGCGCATCCTCTTCGAGGGCGCGCACTATCGGCGGGATATTGGGCTCGAGCCTGACAACGACCAAGCCTAGTTCGTCGAACAGCGCGGCTACGTGCTGCGATACACCTGGAAATATCGGGGCCACAAACGGCCGGTCGAACTCCGGTATAAAGACCGGAGTTCGACCGTGCCGCCGTCTGTCCCTACGTGTGAGTCATGTCGAGCGGCACGACCCACTGGTCGAACTGCTCTTCGGTGAGGGCGCCTGAGGCGAGGGCTGCTTCCTTGAGGCTCAGGCCATCGTGGTGCGCCGTCTTGGCGATCGACGCGGCCTTGTCGTAGCCGATGTGGCGGTTGAGCGCCGTCACCTGCATCAGGTTCTTGTCGAGGTTTTCCTTGATCTTCGCGTAGTTCGGCACGATTCCGACGGCGCAGTTGTCGTTGAAAGCGAGCGCGGAGTCAGAAATAAGGCGGATGCTCTCCAGCACGGCGTGCACCATGACCGGCTTGAACACGTTGAGCTGGAAGTTGCCCTGCGTGCCGGCGAATGCGACCGTCGCATCGTTGCCGAAGACGCGCGTCGCGACCATTGTCACGGCCTCGGACTGCGTCGGGTTCACCTTGCCCGGCATGATCGAGCTGCCGGGCTCGTTCTCCGGGATCTCAATCTCGCCGATGCCGTTGCGCGGGCCGGAAGCGAGCCACCGTACGTCGTTCGCCATCTTCATCATCGCCGCCGAAAGCGTGCGCAGCGATGCCGATACCTGGATCATCTCGTCGTGGGCGCTGAGGGCGGCGAACTTGTTCGCGGCGGACCGGAAGGGGTAGCCAGTCTCAGCCTCGAACTTCTGCGCCGCCAGGTCGCCGAACTTCGGGTGGGCGTTGAGCCCGGTCCCGACGGCCGTGCCGCCGATCGCGAGAGTATAGAGACCGGCCTCGGCGTGCTTTACCTCGCTGAGGGCGAAGTCGAGCTGGGCGACCCAGCCGCCGATCTCCTGGCCGAGAGTGATCGGCGTCGCGTCCTGGAGGTGCGTGCGACCGACCTTGACGATGTCCTTGTACTCGCTCGACTTCGCTGCCAGCGTGTCGCGCAGCTTGCTTACGGCGCCGTAGAGACGCTCGTTCAGCTCCAGGACGACGGCGATGTGCATCGCGGTCGGGAATGTGTCGTTGCTGCTCTGACCGCGGTTGACGTGGTCGTTGGGGTGGACGGGCTTCTTGCTGCCCATCTCGCCGCCCGCAAGCTCAATGGCGCGGTTCGAGATGACCTCGTTTGCGTTCATGTTGCTCTGCGTACCGGAGCCGGTCTGGAAAACGACGAGCGGGAAATGGTCGTCAAGCTTGCCGGCAATAGCCTCGTCGGCCGCCTTGACGATATAGTCGGCGACGTCCGGCGGCAGTTCGCCCAGCTCCGCGTTTGCCTGCGCCGCGCCCTTCTTGAGGATGCCCAGCGCACGGATGATTGGCCGGCCCCAGACAAAGGTGTCCCGGCCGATGGGGAAGTTGTGGATTGAACGCTCGGTTTGCGCCCCCCAGTAGCGGTCGGACGCAACCTGCAATTGGCCCATGGTGTCGGATTCAGTTCTCGTGCTCATGGCGTTTAGTCTAGGACTCTTCCGGCTAGGCGAAAGAGCCTTTGCCCCGTGAATGTGTAGCGGACTTCGAGGACACGAACTTTCGGACGTTGGACTCGATCCATATACGATTAGCTAGATGGCGCTGAGTCAGGCCGACTGGGACGAAATGCGCAGCCTTGCGTGGGCATGGGATCCCTTAGGGCTCGGGGCTGATAGCCGGTTCGTCGTCTGGAGAGAATACGACTCAATCATTCGGCTGGCCGCGGCATGATCGAGCGCGGCGCCATCCGTTTCGAGATCGCCGTAGGTGACGACGGCGCTCCTCCACCCCGACCTTCTACTTTTTCACTCGTTGCAGTTCCGCGACTTCCGCTATCTGTGGCAAGGGCAGATTGGCGCCGCCGCCTCGCAGTGGATGGAGAACGTCGCCCGTCCGTTTCTGATCCTGGAAATGACCGACTCCCCGTTTCTCGTCGGCCTCGTTGCCGGTACGCGCATGGTGCCGATGCTCTTCCAGGGTGTCTGGGCCGGCGTCCTGGCCGACCGCATGGACAAGAAACGCATCCTGCAGATCATGGCGGCGGTCTGCCTGAGTTGCGCCGTCCTGATGGCGCTCGCCTTCCCTGCCCTGCGAAACATCTCGTAGAACGACACTTAAGTTTATTAATCGATAGGCGTTGGGTATTGATCTTGTGGGTCATGCTAAGATTTGACTATGACGAGGGTGACTATCCTGCCCGCCAATCTTGATATCGAGGTCAATCCGGGCGACACGTTGATGGGCGGAGCCCAGGCTCTCGGCCTCTACTGGCCGACCACCTGCGGCGGCCAGGCGATCTGCACAACCTGCTTGAGCGAAATCGTCAGCGGAGCCGATCTTCTGGCGGAGATGGGGCGTAACGAGCGCAAGACGCTCGTGGCCGAACGCGGTGAAGCGATTCTATCCACGCCGATGCGGCTGGCCTGCCAGGCGATCGTCCTCAAGGATGGCGCCGTGACCGTAAACAAGGCAGGCGTACGCGCGGCCGAGGCAGGCTAACGCGTCATAGTGCTGCCGATCCTGATGTTATAATAGGCGGCGTCTATGGGAGGTAATTTGGAGTGGATCTCGGGCAACTAGAGGCCTTCGTTCAGGTAGCCAGCCAGCACAGCTTCAGCCGGGCGGCAGAGGCGCTTTTTCTGACTCAACCCTCCGTGACCGCGCGCATCCAGGCGCTCGAGCGCGACCTCGGTGAGCGTCTGTTCGAGCGCTCCGGCCGAGGCATTCGCCTTACAGAAGTCGGCGAGTGCTTTCTGCCCCACGCCGAGCGCGTACTGCAGGCCTTGAATACAGGCCGCGACGCGATCGACTCGCTGCGTAATCTCCACTCTGGCTCCCTCGTTCTGGCCTCGGCGACGACGGTCAGCACCTACGTCCTGCCCGGACTGCTCAAGACCTTTCGAGCTCGCTATCCGCGCATTGAGGTTTCGGTGCGTACTGGCCGCTCAGAGCAGGTGTTGCAGATGATGCTGCAGGATGAGGCCCAAGTAGGCCTCGTCCGCGCCGTCTATCACCAGGACATCGAGACCAAGGGCCTGATCGAAGACGAACTCGTCCTGGTGGCGAACGCCGACCATGAGCTGGTCGGCCGCGGCTCCGTCACCGTGGAGCAGCTCGGCGACCACCCCTTCATCTTTTTCGACCGCAACTCCAGCTACTACTCCTTGGCGCAGGGCATCTTCCGCCAGCACGGCGTCGTGCCACGCACCCAGATGGAGCTGGACTCCATGGAGGCGACCAAGAAGATGGTCGAAGAGGGCCTCGGTATCGCCATGCTGCCCAAGGTCGCCCTGGAGCGCGAGCTCAAGGAAGGCATCTTGCGCGTCGTCGAGATCGAGGACATGCCGAACCCCTCGCGTCAGATCGCCCTGATCAGTCGCCGCAGCCGGCCGCTGGGCCCCGTGGCGCAGGCCTTCGTCGAAATCGTCGGTGAAATCTACTCAGACCCAACGCAGCAGGCCGTCGCCGCTATCGGCTAATCCCAGAGACGTAACGCCTTCAGCAAGCCGTCATCGCCGGGAATCGGCGTAGAATCGCCGTGCGCTGAGGAGGTGCCGTCATGATCGATACCAGCCTGATCTACTTGTCGTTGGCCGAAGCCGCGAAGCTGATTCAAACCCGCGAAGTCTCACCCCTCGACCTCACCGAGGCCTGCATCGCTCGCGCCGAGGCGCTCGACGAGACGCTGCACGCCTACCTCACGATGACCTTCGAAACGGCGCGCCAAGACGCAAAGGCGGCTGGCGACGAAATCGCGGCAGGCCACTACCGCGGGCCGCTGCACGGAATCCCCTTCGCGATTAAGGACCTCTACGAAACAGCCGGCGTCAGGACGACCTTCGGCTCGCAGCTCTACGAGCACAACGTCCCCTCCGAGGACGCACGCACCGTCGAGCTCCTCAAGCAGGCGGGCGTGGTCATGCTCGGCAAGCTCAACCTGCACGAATGGGCCATGGGCGGCACCAACATCAACGAGTACTACCCGACGCCGCGAAATCCCTGGGACACGGAGCGCATCACCGGTGGCTCGTCTGGCGGGTCCGGCGCGGCGCTCGCAGCAGGTTACTGTTACGGCTCGCTGGGCACCGACACACGCGGCAGCATCCGCATCCCTGCCGCCCTAAACGGCATCACGGGCATGAAAGCGACCTGGGGCCGAGTCAGCATCCGTGGCATCGCGCCGCTCAACTGGTCTCTCGATCACTCGGGACCGATGGCGCGAACCGCCGAAGACTGCGCCCTCATCCTCAACGCCATCGCCGGCTACGACGAGCGCGACCCGACCAGCGCCGACCTTCCCGTGCCCGATTACGCCGCTTCGCTGACACCGCCACGACTCGAAGGCGTCCGAGTCGGTGTGCCGCGTAACTTCTTCTTCGACCCGGACGTCGTCGACCCGTTCATCATCTCGGCAACGAAGACGGCCGGCGAGGTGCTCGCGTCGCTCGGCGCCGAAGTGACCGATATCGACTTCCCAGACGACCTCGAGTTCGCCCGGACCAGTGGGTTTTACGCCGAGGCATCCTGGACCCACGAATCGGACTTCAAAGCGCACCCTGAAATGTACGACCCGACAATCCGTCAGCGTATGGCCGACAGCGCCGGAATCACCGGTGTCGACTACGTTCGCGACCGCTGGCGCCAGCTCGAGCTTCAGCAGGCGGTGCGCAATCTGATGCGCGACATCGATCTGGTGCTGACGCCAACGCAGCCCATGATCGCCCCGAAGATCGCCGAAGTGGCCCCCGGGATGGCCGGCAACGCGCTGCTTCTGCGCCATACCAGCCCGTTCAACATCACGGCTACGCCAACGATTACGATGCCGGCCGGCTTCTCGGCGGACGGGCAGCCCATCGGCGCTCAGTTATCCGGTCGTTGGTGGGAAGAGGGACTCGTGCTGCGGGCAGCGAACGCTTATCAGCAGGTCACTGACTGGCACAAGCAGAGGCCGGCACTGTAGAAATCACTACTCGTCGCGTAGCTTCTTGAGCAGGTCCACGTTCTGCTGGTCCGGGCCCTTGGCCTCACCGAAGCCCGGCACTTCTAGCAGGAACGGAACGTCATCGAAGCCCCGATGATGCAGCATGCGGCGGAACGCATCGACGCCGATGTGGCCCTCGCCGATGTTCTCGTGACGGTCGCGGCCGGCGCCCAGCTCAACCTTGGAGTCGTTGGCGTGAACCGCCACCAGGTTGTCGAAGCCGACTTCCTGCTCGAACTCGGTCATCGCAGTCTCCAGCCCTTCGATTGACGAAAGGTCGTAACCGGCAGCAAAGGAATGCTGCGTGTCGACGCACACCTTGAGCCGGTCACTGCCGACGGTGCGGATGATGCGGCCGAGGTCGGCGAACTCAGACCCGATGTTGCCGCCGGCGCCGGCCGAGTTCTCCAGGATCAACTGCACGTCGTCCGGCGTAGCCTCCAGGACGTCGCTGCAGGCCTGGCAGATCTGAGCAAAGACAGCATCGAGCCCCTGCCCCTTGTGCGAGCCGAGATGGAATATGACGCCCTGAATGCCCAGCTGCGAGCAGCTCGTCAGCGCCGATTTCAGCGAGCTGGTCGAGCGTGTGAGCATGGTCTCGTCCGCCGTCGCCAGGTTGATCAGGTAAACGCCGTGGACAAAGACGGGTCCGCAGCTACTGGCGGCGGCCCGGGCTCGAAACGCCTCAGCCTGCTCCGGTTCGACTTTGCTACTGCGCCACTGCTGCGGCGGTGTAAGGAAGATCTGAGCTGCTTCCGCGCCGATCGCTTCCGCCCGATCGAAGCAAGTCACCGGCCCGCCCGCGGTTGATACGTGTGCACCTATCTTCATGGCCTGAAGATAAGCGCTGACGAGCGCGGTGGCAAACCCATCGCGCTAATCCAGGCTGAAGGGCGGGTACTCGTCGTGGATCAGCAGCGCATACGCCTCTACGCGCAACGACCAGCGCAGATAGCCCACGGCAAAACGGTACAGCCCCTCCGGATACGAACCAGTGAATAGGATCGACAGCCAGCCAATGATCGCCGTGATCGCCCAGGCGATGCCGAGGAAGAACAGCACGATGGCATGTGGAATGACGTAGAAGATGCGCAACGCCACGGTCCATTTGTTTCGCTGTTCCGGGAACTCGGCAAGGCCGAAATCGACCGGATACTCCCCCTCGCCGAACGGGGGATACTCGTCACGCAGCAACGCGCTGTAGGCGACAGCCTTACTACGCCAACGAAGATAGAAGTTAGCCAGATCCCAGAGGCCCTTCGGCTGCTTGCCCGTAAACAGGATGGCGAACCATGAAACTACAGCACAGACCGCCGCAACTGCGCCCAGCGCCCCGTTACCCACGAAGCCCGCGTATCCGTTGCGGCCAAAGATGCCGAAAGGAAAGCTGAGGCCCAATCCGCCGGGTCCGCCGACGAGGATCAAGTGCGGGATCGCCAGGATGATCCGAAAGAAGCAGGTCAGCCGATTACGGCCTTCCATCTGTGGCGTGACGAAGTAGGTCACCGGGTGTGGATTTGTCGACATCTCGCTCGACATGGAACCTCCAGAGCGATCGGACGGTGGGCTCTCGCCGGCGCGATGATAGCACCCGCCAAGACAACGGCGGCAAGGGTCGCTTCCGGCGGTGAATCGGTAAATCAAAATGCTGGGCTTCTAAGGCCCGGCAGAAAGCTTGAGGAAGCGTTGTTCTAGGTCAGGCCGGCGAGCTGGTAGCTCTTGCCTTCCGTCTTTATCGAAGGGGCGATGATGACGTCGGCCTGCTGGAATTCGCGGACCGTACGAGCGCCGCACATGCCCATCGCCGTACGCAGTGCGCCGATCAAGTTTTCTGAACCGTCATTTCGCGAAGTCGGGCCGTACAGCACGCGGTCAAGCGTCGTATTGACTCCAACTGTGATGCGGGAGCCGCGCGGCAGCTCCGCGTGCGGTGTCGCCATGCCCCAGTGGTGGCCAAGGCCAGGCGCTTCTGCCGTGCCCGCGAAAATCGATCCCAACATGACGCCGTCGGCGCCAGACGCGATCGCTTTGTTGAGGTCGCCTGACTTCTGAATGCCGCCATCCGTGATGATTGGGACGTAGCGGCCGGTGTCTCGGAGGTAGTCGTCACGTGCGGCAGCACACTGGATCGTGGCGCTAACCTGAGGCACGCCAATTCCGAGCACTTCGCGGCTGGTACAGATCGCGCCAGGGCCCACCCCAACGAGAATGCCGGCCACACCGCTCTCCATCAGCTCTCGCGTCGCGTTGTAGCCAACCGTGTTGCCCACGAGGACCGGGATTGGCAGGTCCTTGGTCAGGCGCTCGAAGCGCAGGCCTTCCAGGCTGTGTGAAATGTGACGTGCCGTCGTGACGGTCGATTGGACAACAAAAATATCGCAGCCGGCTTCGACTGCGACAGGGGCGAACTTCTTCGTGTTAGCAGGCGTCGCCGAAACGGCGACCGTAACGCCCTCAGCCTTCATCTCTCGCACTCTCTGGGCGATCAGTTCCGGCTGGATCGGCTGTGTGTAATAGCTTTGCAGTAGCGCCGTTACCTCTGTCTTGGAGGCGGAAGCGATCGACCGGAATAGGGGCTCCGTATCTGCGTATCGGGTGTGAATGCCTTCGAGGTTAAGGACAGCCAGGCCACCCAGCCGACCCAGTTTGCCGGCGAACTCCGGACTGACCACCGCATCGGTTGCCGCCGCCAGGATCGGTATCTGAAATGAAAAATCGCCCAGATTGAGCGATACGTCGGTGAGATCGGGATTTACCGTATAGGCCCCGGGTACGATTGCCACATCATCGAACCCGTAGGCATGGCTCATCGCCTTTGCCGCAGCGGGGTTTCGGGCTTCTGAAACGTGGGGAACCTCGAGAGTATTCATTACAGCCACCCCTTTAACGAACACCTTATATAAAAGAGAAATATATCGTAGGGTCTAAACGTGGTCAATCCTATTTCGCACTTTTCTGCTAATCCGTCTGCGCGGTAGAGCGATTCTATGGGAACGCTCTACGTTGTTGCAACGCCAATCGGAAACCTCGAGGACGCCAGCCTGAGAGCGCTGCGCATCCTCGGCGAAGTGCCTCTCGTCGCCGCCGAAGATACCCGAACCGCCGGCATATTCCTGCGTCACTACGATCTCCATCCTCGACTCGTCTCATACACCGATCACAACAAGGACGAACGAACACCTCGCCTATTGCTCCACTTGGAAGAATCGGATGCAGCCCTGGTTTCTGACGCCGGCACGCCGGCTATTTCTGACCCCGGCGTCCATCTAGTGGCCGCGGTCCGCGAAGCGGGCCATCAAGTCATAGCGCTGCCCGGGCCTTCCGCCGTGGTCGCGGCGCTTTCCGTGGCAGGCCTGCACTGCAACGACTTCCGTTTCGTAGGGTTCCTGCCACGCGCCGTCGGCGAGCTTCGCAGCTTGTTACGAGATGCCGCTATGCAGCCCGCCACGATCGTCACCTTCGAGGCGCCCAGCCGTCTGCGACGTTCCCTGGCTGGCATCCAGGAAGCCATGCCTCAGCGCCGAATCGCTGTCTGCCGCGAGCTCACCAAGCTGCACGAGGAAACCTTCGTCGGCACGGCAGCGGAAGCGCTAGAGCACTTCGAAACGCCTCGTGGCGAATTCGTTCTCGTCATCGAAGGTGGCGAGGTTGAGACGCCAGAGATCGATGTCGCCGCGATAGAGGAGGAGTTGGCTGAAATGAAGCGCCTCGGCCTCAGCCGCTCGCAAGCCCAGCCCTTGATCCAGCGCCGCTTCGGCATCGGTCGCCGGCGCTTCTACGAAATGTGGGTTGCTCAGGGCTAGGGAGCTTTGACGCCCAGTTCGATTCTCCGATAGCTGCTCACAAACAGAGTGACAAAGCACCAGAACGCGATCAGCGCGCCGCCCGCCATCACCACCGGCCTCGCACCCAACTCGTCGACGAGGATACCGGCCGGGATCAGTGCAAAGCTGCCCAGGGAGTTGTTGATCTGCTGCACGCTGGAGACGCGGCCGTAGTACTCCGGATCGCTGCTACCGATGGTCAACGTGCTGTTCAGGGTCTGGAACGAACCGAAGCCGAACCCCACACCAATCAGTGAAACCAGCACCAATGGGAAGTTCGGCGAGAGGCCGAACAAGACCAGCATCACGCCGAACAGAACTCCCGCGCCCAATTGCACCAGGCCGCGGCGCCGGACATTGCCAAAGCTAGCCACAGACAGGGCGCCAAGAAACGCGCCGATGCCAGAGCAGGTGGCCATGAGCCCCAGGCCGGAACTTCCCACGTCCAGCACGTCCTCCGACGCAAAAACCGGTAAGAAGTGCTGATAGTGATTACCCAGCAAGGGCGGCACGATGCCGACGATGACCAGGATTCGCAGCACCTCGTGCCGCCGGATGTAGTTGAAGCCTGCTGCTAGCTCAGTCAGGATCGGCCGCCGCTCTCGCGGCTTTCCCTGCGGACGAGCCTTGATCATCAGCAGCATGAACACGGGCAGCGTGTAGGTCGCGGAGATGATCAGGAAAACGCGTTCGATGCCGACGAATGGGACGGCAATCAACGCCCCGGCGATCGAAGGCCCGACAATACGCATCGCCGTCTGACCCGAGTTGTAGAGGGCGATGGCCTGCGTGATGTTCTCGGAACCGGCCAGCTCCACCATGTAGGCCTGGCGCGACGGCTGATTGAAGGCCAGCACGGAGCCGTGCATCACCCCGAGCGCCGCCAGGTGCCAAACCTCCACCCAGCCCGTGACAACGAGGATCGCGACCAACCCGCTGTCGATACAAATAGCCCCCTGGGTAAGGAGAAGTAACTGGCGCCGTTTGACCCGGTCCGCGATCACGCCGCCGAACATCGACAAAATGAAGGAAGGCAGAGATTGCGCCAGGATGACCGCCGCCAGCACCGTGGCGGACCCGGTCAGCTCAAACGCCAGGTAGCCATTCGCGATTTGACGCATTTGGGCCGCGCCGAGCGATCCGACCGAGCCCAACCAGAGGAGGCGGTACTCCCGATTTCGCAGCGGCTCGAACGCCGTCGGAAATTTCACAGCGGCTTGCGCGTCAATCGACTGTGGGGGTCGCTGGCTAGCACGTGCCCGCTATTCCATACCAAGCAACGGGCTGATTCAAGCTTGCAGCGAAGCCATCCAAGGCTCGACCGGGCATTGCTAGCCAATTGTGGCTAGCAACTTTGGAAAACGACGGCTGAAAAACCGCCATCTGTGGTCATGTGGCGGCCCTGCTCGCAGCCCTACTGTGTTCCTTGTGATGCAGACAGCCGGCCGGCTCGGCATCTCGCCAACTGAGGCCACTTACGGTCCGTCGATGCGGACGAAAGGAAAGGGAACAAATCATGACGACAACTAGCCCGATGGTCACGCACACTTACTCGTACACCGACATCCTGGCGAACTCCAAGAAGGTCACGTGGACCGAAGACGAGGTCCTCGGAGACCGCAGTTTCGACCTCTCGAAGCGCTTCCTGCCAAACCGGCTCAGCGGCGTCGACACAATCGAGTGCCTCAACGAGGACGAGAAACGCACGTTGAACCAGATCATGGGTAACGCCTACTGCCACATCTTCGCTTTCGTCGAGGAGTTCATCGTGCCGTCAGTCATGGAGGAAGCCCTGGCTGACCCCTACGGCGACGAAGTGCGCCAACGCTCACTCATGCGTTTCTCGGAGGAGGAGCTCAAGCACCAGGAGCTGTTCCGGCGCTCAATCCTGACCTTCAACCAGTAATTCGGCGGTGACCCGGAGTTGATCCCCGGCCGAGAAGAAGTCGCGGCAGTCGTTCGCAGCAAGTCGAAGCTCGCCGTCGAACTCCTGACCGCGATCATCGAGTGGTTCACCCAGGTCCACTACATCGAGCATGTCGCGGCCGGGTCTGACCTGGACGGTCTCTTCCGTGACCTCCTCAAGTACCACTGGCTGGACGAGGCGCAGCACGCCAAGCTCGACACACTGCTGATCTCCGAAATGGTCGAGAACATGCCCATCGAGGAGCGCGAAGCCGCGGTCGATGAGGTCCTCGAGCTGGGTGGCGCGATCGATGGCCTGCTGCAACAGCAGATCGGCATGAACATCGATGCGCTGGAGGTCGCCACGGGCCGCGACTTTATGGCGGCAGAACGGGCCGAGATCAGCACCGAGACGTTGCGAGCCTGGCGCTGGACCTTCCTGGTTTCCGGCCTGCAGCACCCGAACATCGTCAGGCTGATCGATGAGATCACGGTCGAAGGTCCCGCCAAGATACGCGGCGTGGCCGAGGCGCTATCGGCCTAGCTCAATCCCGAAGCTTTGCTGACAATAGAAGAAGCCCTCCGATGGACGGAGGGCTTTTTCTTTGCGCTCGTGGGAGTTAGTTACTCCAGGCAAGATACTCGGCGTACCGCGTCATCGTGACCAGGGGGTCGAGGACCGGGATCGGGACCGCCTTGCGAACCGGGTCGAGCATGCCGCCCCAGAGCGTACAGCCGAAGAACAGCGCGCGCGCGTCGTCCTCGGAGTAAGCGAGCTCGGCCTGCTCGATGCCGGGGCCTTCGATGGCCTGAGCCATCGCGTCCATGATCTGCTCCATGAGGCGCTCGGGCGACTCCTTGAACAGCCAGGCCGACTCCTCGGGGCTCGGGTGATTCATGAGATGCGCCACGCGGATGCAGGCGACGTGTTCGGTAATGCCGTAGCGACGGATCAAGTCTCGCAGCCAGTTTGCGTCCTGGGGCAGATGCTGGCCGTCTTTGGCCGGAAGCCGCCGCGTGATGATGCCCAGATAACCTAGGGAAGGGGCCGTATGCGCCACAGCCTCCATAGGCCCCGTGACGGGAACGGAAGAAACTCGCTTGCACTCAGGCAGACCAGGGTCCGCGGTGCAGGCGATGGCCACAGCGTCGAAGCCTTCGGGGCCCGCATCTTGAACCATGCGGATCAGCTGATTGTGGTAAGAAGCCGCCGGCGGCAGAAACGGAGTCGGCGGAACGCTGTCACCCAGGTTGCGGACCTCAACCTCGGTGTCGTTGGCCACCGCTGGCGCAACAACGTCGAGCGTGACCTTGTCGTAGATATCCGTACCCATGGGTTGAACCACGAGGATGCGCTTGCCCATTAAATCGCCTCCAGAAGGCCGAGGCGTGCATCATCTGCAATCGCCTCGCTGTTTCGCTTCGACGGATCGCCCCAGCCGCCGCCACCGCCCGTCCGTGCCAGTATTCGTGTGCCGGCTGGGAGCGGCACTGCTGTTGCAATGAGGACCAGTTCGGCCGGTTCACCAGGCCTCGTCACCCAGAGCTCGGGCGGCGCACCGTCCTCGCCGCCATCGATACCCCAGGCCGGCATCTTGCTGCGCTCGAACCAGAAGCTGGCCCTGCAGTCCTGCAAGACCTCGTATTCACGCTCCAACCCCAGACCGCCACGCCATTCGCCCTCGCCGCCAGACCCGACACGAAGCGCGTACTTCGTGATTCGAACCGGGAAGCGGTGCTCTGCCGTCTCCGTGGGGAAGCTCCGGAAGTCGCCCGCCGACGAGCGGATCAAGGCACTCTCACCGTCGCCGCCGGGATAGGCTCCCCAGCCAACAACCAACGAATCGCCGAAAACGTACGGCGTCTGCCCGCGCTCGCTCACCAGGGTGACGTTGCAAGAGTCGCCGAGGTGGCCCGCCGCGGTGCGGTCCGGGATGCCGGTCGTCAGGGCCTTGACGACAAGGTCCGTGGCCAGGAGAAGATGCGGGCCGTAGTGAAGATAAGCTGCCGTCGCCGAAGGATAGAAGCAGCTACCCTCCGGAATCTTGATCTCGAGGTTGCGGAAGTTGCCTCCGCAGGCAGGCGTTTCGGGATTCACGACGAACTTGAACGCCTGCTGTATCGCAGAACGGCTCTGCACTAGCCCGCTGTTGATGCTGCCCTGAGCCTCCGGGCTGGAGCCCTCCAGGTCGATGGTCATCTTGTCGCCGGCAACGGTGACGGTGACGTTCACGTGCAGGGAGTTGTCGGTCAGTCCATCGCCATCCAGGAAACCGTGCGAGTGATACACACCGTCCGGAATGTTCGCGACGGCGGCTCGGTCCTGCAGCTCCGCGTGCTGAAAGTAGCGCTGGATCGAAGCATCCACGGCCGACCAGCCGTATCGGTCGACGATGGCGTGGAACCTTCCGGCGCCCGTGCGGCAGGCAGCCACCTCGGCCATGAGGTCGCCCAGGAGCCCCGTTGGATTGCGCGAGTTCAACGCGAAGATCTCGCAGAGCTGTTCGTCCACTTCGCCGCCACGGATCAGGCGCAGGAATGGGATGCGTAAGCCTTCCTGGAAAATGTTCGTTGAGTCGCCAACGTAGCCGGCTTCCATGGCGCCAACGTCGGTCCAGTGCGCCTTGGCAGCGCTGAAGCCTCGAAGCGTCCCGTCGATCAGGACCGGCTGGATCAGGGTGACGTCGTTGAGGTGACTGCCGCAGATCGCGGAGTCATTGACGATCCAGACGTCGCCTTCCTCGAAAGCAACGTTGGCCTTCTCGTTGAGGACGGCCTTGATCGTCCCGCCAAGGCTGCCAAGGAACAAAGGCAACCCGGGCGCTTGACCGAGCAAGTCGCCGTTCGCGTCGAAGATCCCGACCGAGCAGTCCTTCATCTCGTAGATCACCGGGCTGTAGGCCGAGCGATAGAGATTGCGGCGCATCTGGTCGGCGCCTGAGATGAAGGCGTGCTGCACGACTTCGACCGTCGCCGGGCTGACGGTTGCTTCCGCCTCCGAGGCGTCGTGGAGAGCCGCGGCGGTTTTTCCGCTAATGGCTGAGACGTTCAGGGTGTTGCCCTTTCCAGCATCAGGTGGCCGCTTTCAATTACGCTGGCCGACCAGTTCGGCGGCACCAGCGTCGTACAAGTCGACTCGAGGATTATCGCCGGACCGGCGACAATCGCGGGCATCCGGTCGCGCGTAAACACCTTCGTTTGCAAATCCTGACCACCGAAACGAGTATACACAACCTCTATAGCCTCGCCCGGTGACGTGCCGTTGGAGGAGGGACGCGCCCGTCCGGCCGTCGCCGCCAGGCCCGCAACGCGCAGCGCGGCGAATTCAACCCTCTCCTGGAGGTTGGAGTGACCGTATCGCGCGTCGTAGGCGGCGTGAAATCGCTCGGCCAGTCCATCCACCGAGGTCCAGGAGTCCAGTCCAAGCGTCAGCGAATACTCCTGGCCGGTGTATCGCAGGTCCGCGGCGGCTTCGAAGCGCTGCTCAGCCTGGGGCACGCCTTCGGTGGTGAGGACCTGCGCCATCTCCGCGCGAAGCTCACCGAGTGCTTGAGTCACCTCCGGCGCGGCGCCGTCCAGTGCTTTGTAAAAGGTCCTTATCGCATCGTGTCGAATGCCGGTCTGCAGCATGCCCCAGGCTGAAAAGGCTCCTGGCAGGGCCGGGACGACTATTCGCGCGATTTCGAGCTCGTCAGCAAGGGCGGCGGCGTGCAATCCGCCGGCGCCACCAAAGGCGCACAGCGTGAAGTCGCGCGGGTCGAGTCCACGCTCGACGGTGAGTTCTCGGATCGCCTCGGCCATCTTGAAGTGCGCCACCTCGAGCGCCTGCTCCGCGAGGACCGCGGCGTTGAGGCCAAGTCTGGCTCCTACCGCTGACAGGGCGTCCTGCGCCGCGGTGACGTCCAATGCCAGTGAGCCGGCGAGCCGCTGCTGCGCCGGCAACCGGCCGAGGACGACATTGGCGTCTGTCACGGTGGGCTGATCGCCACCGAAGCCGTAGCTCGCAGGACCGGGCCGGGCGCCCGCCGACTCCGGTCCGACATGCAGCCGGCCCTGCTCCTCCCAGATCAGGCTCCCGCCTCCGGCGCCAATCGTGTTGACTTCGATGGCTGGGGCAAGGATCGGCAGACCCTGCAACTGATACTCGGGCTGCAAGGACAACTGCCCGCCCTGGACCAGGCTAACGTCAAAAGACGTCCCGCCAACGTCGATCCCGATCAAGTTGGTTCGCCCGATGTCGTCGCCGACAGAGCGCGTGCCGACAACGCCGCCCACCGGGCCCGAAAATAGGGTGAGAACGGATTTGCCGGCAGCCATCGTCGCGGTCATCACTCCGCCGTTCGACTCCGTTATGTAAGCCGGGACGCCGAGCCCGTGGGAACTCAACTCGTCCTGCAGCTCCGCCAGATAGGCGCCCATGATCGGCGTGATGTACGCCGACATGACGGTGGTCGAGGTGCGCTCGTACTCACGCCATATCGGGGCGACCTCATGGCTCAGCGACACCGGGACGTCCGCTACGACTTCGCTAAGGATGTCTCGCAGCTCTCGCTCATGTTGCCCGTTGGCGTAGGCGTGGAGCAGACAGACCGCGACCGACGTATAACCCTCGCTCTTGATCGTGCTGGCAACGCTTCGTACCGATTCCACATCGACGGGCGTCAACTCGCTGCCATCGGCGGCAATCCGCTCGTCCACTTCGTAGATAGCCGCTCGATCGAGGAGCGTTTCCGGCTTGCGGTAGTGAATGTCGTACATCGCCGGACGACTGCCTCGACCGATCAGGTAGACGTCGCGAAATCCGCTGGTCGTAATCAGCGCGACCTTTGCCCCCCGGCGCTCCAGGAGCGCATTGAGCCCTGCCGTCGTCCCGTGCACGAACATGCCGACATCCGACAGCTCAACACCGGCCGCCGCGACCGCATCCATGACGCCACGCACCAGCTCCCCGGGCGTGGACAGCACTTTCGTGCTGCGGTTCTCACCGTCAGGCGTCTCAAGGACCAGGTCCGTGAAAGTCCCGCCGATGTCGATAGCCATCCTGTACAAGGCTCACCCCACCGAAAGCCGCCGGCCGTCCGGCAACTACTTTGACTATCCGACTACTGGCGATTCGCCCCAGAGCGCATCGTCTGCTTACTTCTCTGCGGGCGTCTGAATCATACTTGAGCCTATAAGCTGCCGGAAGCGGCCCCAGCGTCTCGTTTGACAGTCCCGGACTCCGGCTTCCATGATCGCGCCACTGCGCCAGTCACATCCAAGCACTAAAAGGAATCTAGCATGGACGGTATAACGCTTGACCAGCTGATGGCCATCCGGCCGCTCCTCGCGCCCGAGGCGCCGCAATGGTCGCCTGCCGGCGACCAGATTGGGTTCATATCGAGCATCGGTGGCGCCCCGGCGCTCTGGCAGATCTCGCCTGACGGTGGCTTCCCAACACGGCTCAGCGGGCCGCTCGGCGACGTCGATTTCCTCGCCTCGCGCATACCGCTCTGGTCGCCCGACGGTCGCTATCTGTCCTACATCTCGAAGAAGAGCGGGACGGACGAGGTCTGGCTCTGGCCCGCGAACGGCGAACCCGAGGTCCAACTCTCCCATCTCGGCGGCCGCATCCACTCGATGAACTGGTCGCCCGACGCTCGCTCGGTTGCCGTCGCCTGTAGTCGCCTTGGCGCCTACGACATCTACCGCGTAGACGTCCCCTCCGGAAAGGCAGTTCGTCTCACCTCCGACACCCGCTTCGAAGTCAATCCTGTATTCACGCCCGACAGTCGCAACGTCCTCTTCGTGCGCCTGGACGACAAGTGGGAAGACCACGACGTCATGCTGGTCAGCGCCAGCGGCGGCGAGTCGCGCCTCGTTGTTTCCGATACCGACCTCTTCGACTACACCTACGGCAAAATGTTCGGCTATCCGGACGTCTCCGCCGACGGCCGTACCGTCCTGTTCCGCTCCCAGCGCAGCGGCCACACCAACATCTGGCTCGTCCCCATCGAAGGAGGCGAGCCACGGCCGTTGGCGGCTGACGACGCCGAGCAAGGCAATGTCGGCGTAAACATCGCCGAAGCAAAGTGGTCGCCCACTGGACGCGACGTCCTCTACACGTCAAACGACAACGGCACCCTCGAGCTGCGGGTCACCAACGCGGACACCGGCGAGTCTCGCACCGTCTTTTCGCCCGGCGCAGGCATGTGCGCCAACCCGCGATGGTCGCCGGACGGTTCGCGCATCGCGTTCCGCTACGGCACGACCACGACGCCCGCCGACCTCTGGGTTGTTTCGGTCGCCGACGGCAGCGCCCGACAGCTGACCCAGTCCGCGCCGGCAAGCGTAATAACGGAGCGCTTGGTAACGCCGGAAAAGGTGGCCTACCCAAGCTTCGACGGCGAGACGATCCACGCCTACGTCTACAGCCCGCCGGACCGCAGTCAGCGCTATCCCGGCTTGCTCTACATCCACGGCGGCCCGACGAACCAGTACTACGACGAGATCCAGATCGTCGTGCAGTACCTGGTGCAGCGCGGCTACGTGGTGATGCTGCCCAACATCCGTGGCAGCACCGGCTACGGCAAGGCCTTCGAGGAACTCAATGACCGCGATTCGGGCCACGGCGACCTGCAAGACGCGATTTACGGCGCCGAATTCCTCAAAGGCTTGAGCCACGTCAATCCAGACCGGATGGCGATCTCAGGCAGGAGCTACGGCGGCATCCTCAGCATGGCCGCCGTTGCCTTCGCGCCGAACGTCTTCCAGGCTGCCGTGCCGATGTCCGGCTACGCCGACTGGCCGACGCTGCGCCACGAGATCGAGCTGCGGCATATCAAGCTGCAGGAGCACGAGCTGGGCACATTCGAAGATAGCCCGGAGGTCTGGTACCGCTGCTCGGCCTTCTACGAGATCAGGAATGCGACAACACCCTGCTTCGTCGTGTGGGGCGAGGGCAAGGACCCCTGGTCCGACGCATCCCGCGCCTTCGCGACTGAGATGAAGCGGTTTTACAAGACGGTGGAGGCCAAGGCCTACCCCAACGACGGCTACTACGTCGATTCGCCGCCCAACGTGCGACAGATGCTGCTGGACGTAGCGAGCTTCCTCGATCGTTATCTCAAGGACGATCTCGAGCTGTAGCCAAGGACATCGCGTCGCAATGGCTTGAAGCACTCTTGGAGCGAGTCGCGCTAACCTCGGAAGGCGTCCCACTTGTCGGCAGCCACGCTCAAACAACGCTCGACGTCTTCCGTCAGTAAATAGCGCTCTTCGACCAGCCGCTCCGCCGCCGCGCGGACCTGCGATAGATACCGCTCCTTCGACTCGTAACGTTCATCGATCGAAGCACGAGGATCGTTGCCGGCCACCCGCTCGTCTCGCGTCTTCGGGAACACCAACGTCGAACCAAACAGCGGCGAGCCGCTCGTCATCAGGCCAGGGCTGCCCATCAGCTCGTGGCGCGTGTTCCATCCCGTATACGTCGCCAGCGGGACGGAGACATCGGGCAGGCGGATACCGGCGACTTCGTTACAGTCCTCGTCCAGGGCGGATACCACGGTGGGATAGGAACCTGCCTCCTTCGGTGGGTAGCTCAGCACGCCGCCATCCGGGTCGGGGCCAAAGTCCAGGCGCAGGCGCTGCGGCAGGTGCACCGGCCAGGCGGAGCCGGGGATCTTTGTGTACGTGTCCTTCAGGTCCTCACGGGCCACGGCTGTCCCTTCGCCGATGCGCGGCACGCGGTTGGAGGGCGGTTCAACTCCCTCTCTTGCCCAGAGATCGAGGGCAGTGAGCAGCGCTCGCATCGCAGGGCGGTAGTCGAACGTGTTGAGCGGTTGCTGGGCCTGAAAGCCGTCGACATTGCGATCGCTCAACGGCAACACCCCCGGCGAGTGCTGCGCGCCGGACAGGTGGAACAACCGGACGTCATTGGGCGGGTCGATGTCTTCCGTGGCGTCAACGCTCGTGTGCCCCAACGACGCGCCGCTCCACCAGTACTCCATGCCGGAGTTGGTGTGGATCAGCTTGGGCATCGATCCGTCGGCGAGACTGCGATCGAGAAGCCCACGATTCTGATCGAGATCGGGCTCGAGCGTCGCTTCGAAGGCGAAGGGGTAGATGTTGCCCGGTGCACGCAGGATGTTCGTGCTCGGTTGCCCGAAGCGCATATTGAACTCACCGCGCCGCGAGCTGCCGATGTGGGCGAACATGCCATCGAAGACGACGCGTCCCGTCTCGTCGCGGTTGAGCCCCCAGTACAGGTACTCGCGCAGCCAGCGGCCGTTCATGCTCTGGCCCCATCCGTAGGCGTGATCGGCAGCACCCGCCAGGAGGTTGCCCTCTGCCTCGGTGCCGTGCTTGAAGAATGAGGTGGCATCACGGTAGGCCAGAAAGCCCAGCCCCACTACGGGCGCGCCGACCGTCGTATAGGTGATCTCGTAGACCTTGCCGGGCTGGAAGCCGCCCTCGAGGTAAACGTAGTCAGGATTGGCGACCGGCTTGCCGTCCTCTTCCTTCGCGAACTGCCAGCTTTCGCGAGCGATAGTCGTCGGCGCGCCATCCTGGTGCTCTCGCACGGTCAGCACTGCGCTCTGGTCGCCAGTGTCCGCCGTGGGGTAGGGCTTGTGGCCGGCGTCGGAGAGCAATTGATGCGGCGTGACCTTGTTTGGCCACCACTGGACGAACGACTGGCCGGTGATCCGTTGGCCGTTTTCCAACGCCTCGGGGAACCAGGCGCGGATCCGTTCCGGCGACTCTGGCGGGTCCCATTGAATACCGACCGACAGCACGCTGTAACCCATCCGCATCAAGAATCCGTTGCCCGGATTAACGTCGGGGTCTCCATCGGAGCGTCGCACGGCGCTGTTGAACATCGACATTGTCGTCATGTTGCCCCGGTTGAGGGAATCAACAAGCATCCGCCCGCCTGATGGCGCGTTGACCGGCTTGAGAAGGTGGAATTGCGAGCGGTAATCAACCAGCCCGTCAGCGTTTGTTGGAGCCAGGCCCAGGTCGCAAATCACCGCGTTGGCCTGATGTTTCGGGTCGGCGGTGAAGTTCAAGATGCCGGTGACGTACTCGTACGGCCCGGCATCGCCAAACGCCTCACCTCCGCTGAGAGGTCCTCGCTCTTGAATCTCAAGACTTGTAACGGGCATCAGAACCTCCGATAGGCATACAGCGGGTCAGCAATTCGGCGCTATTTCACGAACCAGGCCGGGTCGCGATTATCGTCAGCCGGGGCGACCGGTGTCAACGCTTGCGGCGTTGGCTACCCGGCCTTCCGGCGAGACACGTCTAACCAACCTCAGCGCTGATCCCCGGCGCTTCAACCGTGACATGAGTCGATGTCGATTTGGCCTTTGCCTGCTCGATCGCCTCGGGTAAGGACTCGCTGCTTGCAAACTCCACGTGGTAGCGATACGCCTCCGGGTGCCAGGGCTCTTGCGGCTCGACGCCATTTGCCAGGTCCTTCGCGGTTTTGATCAGGCGATTTCGAACGTAGATGATCTGCTTGTCCATGCTCGTCAGGTGCTCCAGCGTCCGCTTCGCGATGGGCCCCCACTGGTCTTCGATCATCGCGATGTCTTGAAGCGGGAAGGTCCTGATGCCGGTGTAGGTCTCGCTGCGCTGCGTGTCGCGATCGATGTTGTAGCTATTGTTTACGTTGTCCCGGGGCCGCCAGGTCCCTGGAATCAGCTGAGGGTAGAACCACTCCCCGTCCCGATACTCCTTGACGTGATTCGCCGGTAATTGCTCATAGCTCCAGCGCAACCTGAAGAACATCAAGCTCTCGTTATCGATCGGTACTCGAATGTTGCCGGAGTAAGTGTTCGGTCCTGCCGTTCCGGCGGTGCAGAAGATCGGCATCATCCACGGCGCGACCATCACGACCTTGGGTTGCCCCGGCCTTTCGATCGGCTGGATGAAGAGCGCCCGGAAGGCGTCTCCTCGATGTCCCTCGACATGCCTTCGATGACGGAGCCCTTGCTGACCCTGCGACTGCCGACAGCGCGTGGGAATGGCTCGTCCGGCGGTGAGTCAGCGCCCGCAAACGGGTCGGAGCGGCCTGAGCTCGGCACAAGCGGGTTCTGGATCCCGGCACTCGTCAGGTTGCTGTGGAGGAAGTTGGCGTGACTCAGATCGTAGTCGCCCTCCATGGCCTGGAGATAGTTGCACTCCAGCTGGAACTTGCTGACGTAGCGATGCTCCTTCGGCAGATGGATCCACTCGAAGTCGGGCAGCGGCGGACGCTTGTCCTTCGGTCCCATGTAAGTCCAGATCAGGTCCCCCGCCTCAACGCAGGGGTAGACAACGATGTTCAATTCAACGTCGAGGAGTTCAAGGAGGCGGGCCTCCCGGTCGAGACTCTCTGGAATTCGCACCTGGCGCAACGAGACTCCTTCGCCGGCGGCGGCTGGGTGTTGGACCCGCGTTCGGCCGAGATGGGCGAGAACGGGAAGTACTTCCAGTACGACGTAGCAGAGGGAAAGAAGCTGCTGGCAGCCGCCGGCTACCCGGACGGCTTCGAGGTCGGGTTCCGCTACCCGCACGCGTCGGCGTTCAGCCGGGAGACGCGCGTGGAGCCCCTGTTTGGCTTCGTCCAGTCGCTGGGCATCAACGTCGTCCAGAACCCGCAGACGGACTACACGGGGGAATATATTCCGGAAAACCGCGACGCGTCCGGCGCTTACCCGGGCATCGCCTACCACTCGATCACCGGCGGCATTCCCTCACAGGTCGACCCCAGCGCGGCGATTGTGGCCGAGCACCACCCGCAGGCCGGCGTGACCTTCCACGGCTACAACAACGGCCAGGGCGACTCAGCGCTGGTCGAGATCCTGAACAAGATGAAGTCGGAGCTGGACCCCGATGCGCGCAAGACCCTCAACCACGAGGCTCAGCAGCAGTGCAAGCGCCTGAGCGATGAGCTGACGCACCAGTACATCTGGTCAACCATCACCACACCCGTTCCTGCTGTACCCGAGGCGCAAGACAGCCTGACCGCCGCCGCCCTACAACACATCGCTCAGGTGCGAGAGAAGGAAGCATCCGCGTGGCAGGCCCTGGCGGCTTACCTGGGGCGCCACAACCCCTGACGACATTCGGACCTAGTCGGTAGGCAGCTCGTTCAAGGCCACCAGGGCTCGGCCGATTGGCGCCGCCAGCCCGTAGTCCAGCCTCCAGTCCGAGACCAAAAGGCGTCGGTAACCCTCGCGACCACTCGGCTCGACCGCGGCGATTCGCTCGGCTTCAGCCCGCGACGTGGCCACGATGCCAAGCCCGCCGCCCCACACTCCATCGGCGAGAGGCTGAGCTGGTTGCACCGGGCCGCAGCTCATCAAGCGCGCCGCCATCTCGTTCTCTCGCAGCCACACAAAGTGGGCGTTCATCGTCGAAGTGTCCTCGGGCGACCTCGGCTTGTCCGTCGGCTCTAGGCTTATCAGGTGCAACTTCACGCCGGCGGCGCGCTCCACCAGCGCCTCGTAGGAAAGGTCGATGCCGCTGATGTCCGGGTCGAACGGCTCATATCGCGCCTCTGCCCGCTTCGACATCGCCCGCCCAACGTAGCAGGCCACGCCCTCGTTCATGATGTGGTTTCGGACGACGTTGGTGCCCAGGCCAGCCTTCTGCAGCGGATCGTTGGCAGCAATGTTCTCGGCCTCTTCCCGAGACGCGGCGGCCACGACGGCCAGCTCATACGGTGGCTCGCCTGGTCCCGACTCGACGGGACCACTGCCGTAGAGCCTGCCTTCCGTTTCGAGTTTGTGTAGGTAGGCCAGATGGTCCCGCTGGTCCTTTGAGGCTCCCGCAGCAGCCACCTCTATCGGCTTCATTTCAATGAGGTAGAGCTGCGCCCGTGCGACCCTGGCCCTGAGCTGCTCCCCCGGGAGATCGGTCAGCGCGACTTCGGTGGCGAAGGGGTTAGGGGCTGAAGTCATGGCATCTACCTTTCGATTGGCTGCTCTGTTTCATGAGGTGCCCTGTCGCTGGATGAGATTTACTTGGCCCGCCAACCGCCATCGACGACCATCGTGTGTCCCGTAATGTAGCTGCGCCTCGTCCGAAGCCAGGTAACAGACGGCCGACGCAACATCCTCAACCGTACCTCTGCGTCCCATTGGCACGACGTTTTGAATCTGGTCCTCGTTGACAGCGACGCCTCTGCCACTCATGTCGGGCACATCCGGCCCGAGGATCTGCTGAGAGTGCTCTCTGAGGTTGGTCGAAATCGGGCCGGGGCAGACGGCGTTGATCGTCACGCCGCGCGATGAATAGACCACAGCCATCTGGCGCGTCAGACCCACAACGCCATGCTTGGCCGCTACGTAGGCTGCCCCACCTCCCGTGCCATTGAGGCCGGCAACGGAGGCCATATTGACGATTCGCCCTCGGCCCCTCGGCAGCATCTCTTGCAACGCGCGCTTGCAACCGAGGAAGACGCCCGTCAGGTCGATATCGATCACCTTGCGCCAGGCAGATTCGTCGATCTCGTCGACGTTGTAGTAGCCGTCGAGGATGCCGGCGTTATTCACCATGATCTCGAGCGGCCCGAATTGAGCTACAGCGTCGGTAATCGCTCTGTCGATATCGTCCGACTTGCTCGTGTCGCACTCGAACGCCGCTGCCGTCCCGCCCGCCGCCTTGATTAGCTCGACCGTCTCCTGCGCTGACCGAGGGTCGAGGTCGACAACCGCGACTCGCGCGGCCTGGCTACCAAGCGCCAGGGCAACCGAGCGGCCAATTCCAGATCCGGCTCCAGTGACTACCGCCAATTTGTCTGTCATCGCCATGTGACTCACCCCTACACCTATCGCTAGATGCGAATCCCTGCCTACCCGGCTCCCACCGTACCGGACACCCGGTCTGCCATCACCTGGCAGCGCCGCATCAAGCGGTGCTCCTCGGCCTCGTAGTCAGCGACGGCGTTGTGGATTGTCCAGAGGTTATCCCAGGCCAGTACGTCTCCCTGGGTCCACTCGTGGGAGTACTGGTATTGCTCCTTCATCTGGTGCTCGAACAGGAACGACAGCAGTTCGTCGCTCTCGCCTGTGACCATGCCATCAATCCAAACGGCGTATCCGGGATTGCAATACAGCGCCTTTCGCCCGTTGACGGGATGGGTCAGCACCAGCGGGTGCGAGACGGGTGGCTTCTGCTGACGCTGCTCCTGAGTCAGGGCCTGGCGAGAGCTGCCAGGACGCTGCCGCATCTCATCCCACAGCTTGGCGAAGTCGTGCGTCGCGGTCTGGTCATCGATTCGACGCTTGATGTCATCCGGCAAGTCATCGTAGGCGGCGCGCATGTTGGCGAATAACGTCGCGCCCAGCGGCCTCCCATCCCGGACTGGCACCTCCATCGCGTAGAGCACGTTGAGGAAGGCGATCGGGTCGGAATAGGACATGTCTGTATGCCACTCCTGTCCCGCGTCATTCAGGCCAACCCGACGCCCATCCTCGATGATGTTTGACAGGAACATCAGCTCGGGATGATCCGGTACGGTATAGGGCCCGGCTGCAACGTTCACTTCCAGCGAACCGAACCGGCTGGCGAAAGCTTTATGCGCCGCCGGCTCCAGATGCTGGCCCGGAAAGCACAGCACGCCATAGTTCGCGAAGCCGTGCAGCAGCAAATCGTAGTCAGCGTCGGTTAGCGGGAGCGACAGGTCGATTCCATCGACCCGCGCGCCGAGGATACCTGCACCCGGCGTAATCTCTACCACTTTGTCTCCTCCGTACTGGCTCCTGGAGGGCGCCGCTCTGTTGGGCGTAGGTTAAGCCTTCTCGAACACAAACAGGTTGTTCAGGCCGAACTGAAACTTGCGGTGCACAACGAGATTGAAGGCCGGCTTCGTGAAGACGCGGAGCGTATCGAGCGGTTCAAAGCCGTAGTGCTCATGCATGCTCATTCCGTCGATGAGCCGGGCCTTGCCCAAAACACACAACAGATCGTCGACGCGCGGCGAAGGCACGGATATGACCACGCGTCCGGCCGGCTTCAGGACGGCATGGCAGCTTTCAGCCAACACGGTCTGTTCCGCCGGGGGCAAATGCTCAAGCACCGCCAGCATCGTGACGAGATCGACCTCAATTCCTACCGGTAGCGCCTCCGGGAAGACGCCGGGAAAGAGGTGATAGGAGTCCGCTTCGATTTCCCTGCCAAGCGTCGGCTCGACGCCGTACCCGTACTTGTAGCGACCCTTCAATTGCTCGAACATGGCGCCATCAGCGCAACCGATGTCGAGGATTTCGCTCCCAGCGTTCAAGAACTCCCGCACGAGTTTGATCCGTCGGTTTCTCAGGTAGCGATCTAGCGGTTTCACGTCACGAGCTTGAAGCCGTCTCTCGACACGTGCAAGCGCTCGCTTGTCTTGATTACTACCGAGTCATACCATTCCCAGACAGGATGACAGTAGAAACCCCTGAGCCCACCGCAACGTCTAAATCCACCAGACCTTTCATCTCAATCGTCATGCCGTGCCTGAACGAGCAAGCGTCTGTCGCAACTTGCGTCACAAAGGCGACCGGTTGGCTGGCGCGGTCCGACTATGACGGAGAAGTCCTCGTCGTCGATAACGGCTCAACGGACGGTTCGCCGGAGCTCGCCTCGAATGCCGGCGCTCGCGTCGTCTTCGAATCGACCCGCGGCTATGGTTCGGCATTGCGGCGAGGCTTCGCCGAAGCCCACGGCGACTGGCTTGTCATGGGCGACTGTGACGATACCTACGAGTTCGGCGACCTCGATGCCCTGGTCGCGCCGCTCGCGACCGGCGCCGACATGTCGATCGGCAACCGCTTCGCCGGTGGAATCGCGCCGGGGGCAATGACCTGGAGCCATCGCTACATTGGCACGCCGGTAATCTCGTTCCTACTGCGAGTCCTCACCGGCTTGCAAGTTGGCGACAGCCAGTGCGGACTCAGGGCGTTTACGCGCGATGCGCTTGACCGGCTCGCCCTGACCACGGGAGGCATGGAGCTGGCCTCGGAGATGATCCTCAAGGCGGCCCGCCGCAACATGAACATTGCCGACATCCCCGTCCCGTATGCCGAGCGACAGGGCGAAGCCAAGCTGAATACGTTCCGCGACGGCTGGCGCCACCTTCGATTCCTCGTCCTCGCCAGCCCAAACTACCTGTTCACGATACCCGGGACCATGCTGACGCTCCTCGGCCTCGCGATTCTCATCGCAGCCCTACCAAATAGCGAGATCGAGGTCGGTTCCTCGACGTGGCAACCCGTCTTCGCCGGCAGCATCTTCGTCGTCGTCGGAGTCAACGCGCTGCTTCTGGGCTTTGCGTCCCGTCTCTATACAAGCGTCGTGGGCCTGACGAACGATGATGCTTTCTTGCGCTTCTATCGTCGATTCTTGAGTCTTGAGGTCTTTGTCATCGTCGGGCTTCTGCTGGTCGCGGCCGGGATTGCCCTCGATCTCTACCTGCTGATCGCAGAACCCGGCGAGCTCAACATCGGCATCGCCGCGATCGCCCAGACCCTCATCGTCGTCGGGGCGAATACAGGCCTGGTCGGGGCCCTGACCAGCCTGCTGGAAGACAATCGGCGCTAGCCTCTAGGCACGGGCGTTAGTTGCCTTCATAGACACGCAAAGAGCCGCCGTCATCCCAGGATGCGACATAGACGTCGCGACCGGGAAACGCTGCGATCGTCGCTTCGTTCGTTTCCGGAAGATAGAGCGCCCACACCTCGTCGCCGTTGAAGTCGGGAAGATTGCGGAGGAAGACGCTGCCGTAGCAGGCGTAGCTGCCGAAAAAGCCGCACGGCTCCACCAGGACCAGCGCGTTCTCCAGTTCCGCCTCGTCGGCAAGCTTGACCAGGCGGGCGTCCACTCCGAACAACCCCTCGATCGCCGACGCCTGATACGGCACCAGGGGCGAGTTCTGATCCCTGGCGAGGCCCGTGAGCCAGCCCCCAGTGCCGTAGATCATGAGAACTACCACGGCACCGTAGATGATCGCGTATCCAGCCCAGGGAGCCGGGGGCCGGGCCAGTTTGATCCGCCAGGCAAGCTCTCTGCTGAGGTCAACGAGCAATCGGGCGGCGAAGTCGATGCCTCTGGCCGAGAGGAGCAGCAAGAACGGCGCGATCTCGAACCAGTAGCGCGGCCCCCCGAAGAGGCCGCTGAAGCGGTAGCCAACGTAGATCGCCATCGGCAGCAAGACGCTGGCCAGGAGCAGATAGTCCCAGCGATTTCGCGAGGCCATCAGGAACGGCAGCAGCACCAACCCCAGACCCACGAAGGACGGCCAGGCGCTGAGCACCTGAAGTAGGGACATCATCTGGGCCTGCACATTGCGCAGCCCGATGTCCAGGAAATGCCCATCCCTGAACCCGAACAGCTCTTCGGAGCCGCCATCGGAGAGGGAGTAGGTCGTCGTCAACGGATCGCCGGTGATGCCCTGGTTGTAAGCCAGCATCGCCACCAGCATCAGGCCGACACCGACAACGAACGCGCCGGAGTGCTTGAACCAGGCTCTCGGGCTCTCGTTGCGGAGGTGCATCAGGATGATGACGCCGAAGGGCAGAACGAGCGCCGCCATGGTGAGGGGACGCGTGTTCACACCGAGGCCAAACATCAACCCCGCGATGACGCCAAACAGGATCGGCCGCTCTCGCTTAACCAGGAACAGGAGGGTCGCCAGGACAGAGAACGCCGCGGTGTTATGCGACATGAAGTTCGAGGACTGCATCAGGAAGAACGGCGATGCCGCGAGCAGTCCGGCCGCAAGCAAGCCTGTCCGGGCGTCGTACAACCGACGTCCCAGAAAGAACGTCAGCAGTACGCTGCCCGCCCCGACAAGCGAGGGAATGACCCAGACCGCACCGAAGAACGCGCCCACCGCAAGGACCAGCGGATGGCCGAACGGGTAGAAGCTGGCCCATTGATCTCCTGTCTCAATCAGAAACGACGGGCTGTAAAACTGAAACGCGTCGATCACCGGCGGAACGTCGCGGATCAATTCGAAGTCGGCCAGCAGGTTGGCCTGATAGATATAGGCCACTTCGTCCGGAACGTGCGGCAGGAAGTCGTAGTAGCGATCGTTGATCGCAACGGTCGTGATGAACGCACACGTTGCGAGTGAGGCGGCGGCCATGAGCGCCGGCGGCGGTGCTTTAAGTCGCCGGCGTGTCGATTCGACAAGCGATCCGAGGAACTGCACCTGGCTAAGCAGGAGTGTCAGCAACACGCCCACCGCCAACCCCACTGCCATGTAGGGATAAGGCCTGGATACCATATGGGCGATTGACTCGATTGGCCCGACGTTACTGGTGCGCACGAGACTGCCGAACTCGATTCCTGTCTGGTCGCCTTCCTTGAACACATCGACGAAGTTCGGGAAGTCGCGGATCAGCTCCAGGTGCCAGAAGAGACCGCTCCCCTCTGAAACGTGGGTGCCCACCAGGCCCCCACGGCTGTTGCGATAGGACACGACAACGTCGTAGTTGCTGAAGCCGCTTCCGCGCAGACGGAGTTCGTTACGGCCAAGGTGCTTCGTGGTGAGCACGCCGTCTTCGACCTCGAATTGACCTTCTATGACCTCCCAGATGCCCCGGTCCAGTGAATCGAAGTCGTCCGCGAACAGGACGGCCCCATCGGCTCCTACGAGCTCGATCCTGTCGACCCCGCCCGGTTTGGGCAGAGTGGAGACCTCCAGCGGCAGGATGATTGTCACGGTCCCTGCGAGCGGAACATCGAGCGCGGATTGCGTGCGGCCGCTGTCGCCACGAGGAATGACCTGCTCGCCGTCAGAGGTCATTCGCTGGGCGCCATCGATGTTGTGAAGTCTGACGACGGTGGTTTGACCGTCATCGCTCCAGATCAAAGCCGCGATAAAAAGCGCGTGTACCAGGACGGCGAAGACGATGGCAGCGCCAAACCAACCGCCCGGCAAGCGGGGGGTTCGCCCGGCGAGAGGCGTGGTCATGCGGTAAGCCTATCCGACCGCTACAACTTGTTGCATCAGCAGACTGCCCTGAGACCCGGCTTCAAGGCCTTTCCGTTAGCATGATGACGTTGTGCGCTCGTATGGAGGCAGCAATGGCGGTTTCTCAAACTGACCGTGGAGGACGCGTCCTGGCCCTCGGCCCGATCGCGATCGCGGATCTGGTGCGGGGCGAGCGTCAAGGCGACCTTGCTTCACAGCTCGGCCCGGCTTACGCACTCAAACGCGATGCCGAAGGCGGCAAGACGCGGTACGCCGTCTTCCTCGGCGAGGGACTCGGCCGGCGCGCTTTGATGGACCTTCTTTATGCACTCGCCCCGTACAAGGCTCACGGCCCAGACCGATTCGGCCGCGTGCTCGACAACTGGGGTCTGCACGATCGTGCCCTCACCAGCTCCGGCTCCGAGAACCTGCTTCGCCAGCATGCCGATAGCCTGAAGCTCAACTGGCAGGTGTTTACCGATCATCGTCAACTGTTCATCGACGTTTTCGAAGACCAGACTGAGAAGACGCGGGTTTCGCCGGTCATCACCTGGGAGACGAGCCCGGATGGAAGCCGAGCCTGGCTGCTCGACGCTGTCGACCCCGCGCTCGCCAAGTCAGCCGGAGAATCGATCCCGAGCCTCAGCGAACTTCGCGAGTCGACAGGTCTCCGCCTCGACCCGTTGGTCGGCCTGATCGCCATCCCCTACCTCCAGCCGGGGCTCCATCGAAAGTGGCGCCCCTGGCAATCGCTCGTGAGAAACGGCAAGTCAAACTACGTTGGCCCGGCGTCCGTCCCGGTGATCGTCCTGATGCATCGACGGGCGATCCTGAATAGCAAGGTCATTCACGCCGTAGAAAAGCTCGAATTCGAAACCTGACCGGAGGTCTTGAGTGGACGAAAAACTGATCATCTACACAACCAACAACTGCGATGTCTGCGACCGCGCTCGGGCCGAACTCATCGCGGAGGAGACCGAATTCGAAGAGCGCAACGTGATGCAGGACAAGGCCTGGTACGACGAAGTCCTGAAGCACACCATCTTTGTCCCCATGGTCGTGCGCGGTGACAAGGTTGAAATCGGCTGGCGAGGCGCCGTCGGTTGAGAAATCACCTGAGCCGAGTCGTGAACTCGGCAGGACGAAAAAGGCAGGGCCGGTTGACCAGCCCTGCCTTCTTACTAAAACTTCGTTTCGTTAGCGCGGCGCCGGCGCGGGCTCCTCGACTCCGATGGCTTCACGCAGCGTCAGCTTCGCTTTGCCTATCTCTCGCAGCGACGGGAGGAAGTCTTTGTCTCCAGCTTCCTTACGGTCGTACACCTTCTCACCGTTGATGTAGACCTCGAAGCGGCCCTCGTGGACGGGCGTTAACGTGATGTCAGTCTCTTTGATGTGACCGTCGGCCAGTTCGGTCGCCATACTGGCGGCCTTCCAGAAGTAGCCTCAAGTTACGCAGTATTTGATTTCCAGTTCTGCTTTGCCAATCATCTTGATCCTCCTTTCGGATCAGCCTGAATGTAAGCCTCTCGGCGTAACCTGGCAAGACTCCAGCCGTGAGATTGGCGGGTCCTCAGTTAGACCAACGCCTCTAATTTCCCCGTGGAGTGTCTAGGGAACGAGCAAAACCTTCCCCATCGTCGCCCGGCCTTCCAGCGCCTGCTGCGCCTTCGACGCCTCCTCCAGAGGAAATTCGGCGTGGATGTGCAGTTTCAGCTGTCCGTTGCCCACCCAGTCGAAGATGTCGCCGGAGCGCTGCAAGAGGGCTTCGCGGGTCGCCGTGTAGTTCGCCAACCCTGCCCGTGTGAACAGCAGCGAATTCCTTTGCATGATCGACGCGTCGAAGGGATCGATCGCGCCGCTCGCCTGCCCGTACAGCACCATCATTCCAAGCGGGCGCAGGCAGTTGAAGCCCTTGAGGAAGGTCGTCTTGCCAACGCTGTCGTAGACCACGTTGACGCCGTTGCCATCGGTGAGGCGACTCACCTCCTCCTCGAAATCGACCCCGGAGTAAAGAACCACCTCGTCGGCGCCCGACTCCCGTGCCGCCTTTGCCTTCTCCTCCGTCGACACGGTGCCAATGACCCTGGCGCCGCGATTGTGGGCAATCTGACACAGCAGCAACCCAACGCCACCGGCGGCGGCGTGTACCAGACAGGTGTCGCCACTGGTCAGCGGGTATGTCGTGCATGCCAGGTAGTGCGCCGTCATGCCCTGCAACAACGCGGCCGCAGCCTGCTTTGTTGTCAGGTTGGCCGGGACCGGGATAAGACGCTCGGCCGGGACGGCGACCAGTTCGGCGTAGGCTCCCGGCACTCCGTTGAACGCGACGCGATCGCCTACCTTGAAGCCCTGAACGTCGGCGCCGACTTCCTGGATCGTCCCTGCCGCTTCGCCGCCGATGCCAACCGGGCCCTGGGCCGTGTTGGCGTTTCGCCGCGCGTTAACCTCGGCGAAGTTCAGCCCTATCGCTTCAACCTTCATTACGACTTGCCCGGCTCCCGCCTTCGGGTCGTCGACGTCCTCGTAGGTCAGAGCCTCCGGGCCGCCCGCGGCGTGTACTCGAATCGCTTTCACGTCATTGTCTCCTTGCTAGGATTAAGGGAGGACCTCGTCCACAACCTCAAAACACTCCGTCGAGACGGTCGCGTAGAGCCCGCGACGATTGCCGCCCCGGTACTCAGCCGACTGAGGGCTTTCAAGGTAAGCGTTGTACGCATCACGGTCAGTGCGGCGAGCCAGGCAAAGAAACGTGTCGGAATGCTCCGAGTCCTCGTCGAGGCAGCGAAAGGTCTGTAGTCCCGCGGTCCCCGGCACCTGCAACGCCAGGCCGTCGTGCCTCTGCCGGTTCTGGACGAATTCGGCTGCATTCTCACTCGCCACGCGGTAGACGCTACGGACCAGGTAGTCCCCCGGCACGTCGCCGATCGAATCGATCTCGACGTCCCATTCGCGGCCGACGGTAAGACCCTCGTAGAGGCCTTCCGGCCTGCTCTTGGGATAGTCCTGTCCGTCGGGTGTCTGCCGAAAGATCTGAAACGCCTCGCGGTCTTGCCATACGCGCAGCACCAAGTAGTCGGTCGGGTTGCCGAGGTACCTGGCAACCTCACCCCCGACGAAGCCCGCGTGCGGCTGCATCAGGCCGTGGATCCAGTTGAGCCGCTTGATCGCCTCGGCCTGACGCGTGTTCCTGACGCGCAGGAGCTCTTGAAAGAGATACATCATGGCCTCCGTCTTTCTCGTCTTCTTGAGCCTGATTTGAGCCTCAAGCCAATGCTATAGGCTCCCACGGCCTGACGGCAGAGAGCCGCCGATACGAGGGGCTGGCGGGCAGTGGCGCCATTCTGTCCACAGCCATCTCGAGGTGCCTAGCGAGTCGAAGTCACCGGTTCGTGAGCTTTGAGAAAGCCACGTACCTGCTCCACCGCCTGAGACTTGAGCTCGTCAGACTCCTTCCAGGGGTAGATCGTGACCTCCGCATTCGGAGCGATCTCGGCAATCTCCATCGACGTGGCGTAAGGGTGCGCCGGCACGTCATCCGGCATGACCAGCATCGGCGTCTCACAGGAGCGCACGAAGTCACGCGTCACGCTGTAGACGAAGTCAGGCTGCAGGCGATAGAGGTTGTGCAGATACGCCTCGATCGTCTCTTGCGTCAATTCGGGGCGACTCGCAATCAGCTCAGGCGCCCAGCCGTCAGCCCCGGATTTGTACATGACATCGGGATTTTCCGGACGGTGGCCTACGGGCTGACACAGCACGCCGGCCGCAATTCGACCGGGAGCCTTCTCGATCATCTTGAGCACGAAGGGCCCGCCGATGCAGCAGCCCAGGAAGAAGAACTCCTGGATGCCCAGGTGATCCATCAAGCCCAGCTGGTCGGTCGCGAAGGCGTCCCAGGGGTCCTCGACCTGCACTGGCCCGGTCGACTCGCCGCCTACGGCGTTGCGCTGGTCCATCGTGATGCAACGAAAGTCGTCCTTGAACACCTCCATGGCGTTGAAGTGGGCAGTACTCCAGTTGCCCATGCGGGAGTTCAGTCCGCCGCCAGGTGTGACCAGTAATGGGAAGCCGGAGCCAGCCTCCTCGTAGTGAATCCTTACGTCCCCGTTTTCGTAGAACGGCATCTGTGTCTCCTCCTCTTGACTCGAAAGCTCGCGGATACTCTAGCTGAGCCGCGACAAGCTGTAACCGTCATTCCACTGCTCCAGCACGCTGATTAGTTAGAATAGGCTGCGTCTATCACGCCGGAGTCGCGACGCGTAAAAGAGCCCGCCGAACCAGGCATTCTGTCCATCCACAGGATGCGCTCCGCCATGTTCACTGAGTGATAAGAACACCTCCTGGCAGGAGGCGGCGCTCCGTACTTGGTGGCTACGCAGTGGACCGACTTCCCGCGCCCTTTTGACACCCTCACCCGCCGGGGGACAGAATCACGGCACTGCGACGGGCGAATCCTATCTAGCCGTCGCGTTGAAGTGCATCCCGAGGGTTAGACAAATGACACTTAACCAGGACATCGGCCCAGACCCCGTCAACGTCGCCATCGCCGGCCTCGGTCAGCTCGGCGGCGGGACGGCGACCTATCTGGCGACTCATCCTCGCCTCAAGCTCGTGGCCGCGGCCGACGACCGGGAGGGCGCGCTTGCCGCCTTTAAAGACCGGTATCAAGGCCGGGCATACCCCAGCGTGGAGCGGCTCGCGGCGGACCCCGATGTCCAGGCGGTCTGGGTCACGACACCGTCCGCTTTGCATTGCGAACACGTCCTGACGCTGGTCGAAGGCGGCAAGCACGTTGTGGTCACCAAGCCCATGGCGGTCTCCCTGGAGCAATGCGATCAGATGATCGAGGCCGCCGACCGCAACGGCGTCCAGTTGATCTACAGCGGTATGGCCTTCAGCCCGGCCTTTCTGGAGATGCGCAGGTTGGTCACCTCCGGCCGGCTCGGCAGGCTTCGCGCCCTGAACCACTTCGCCTACTCAGACTGGATGCTGCGGCCACGCGAGGCTCACGAAGTCGAGCCCGGGATAGACGGCGGCCAGCTGTTCAACCAGGGGCCGCATCCCGTCGATGCGCTCCGGCTAATCGGCGGCGGCCTGGTCCGAAGCGTCCGCGGCGCCATGGTGGAACTCCCACTGGCTCGCCGGCCCAGCGCCGGCTTTTTCAGCGCCTTTCTCGAATTCGAAGACGGCACGCCCGCGAGCCTCTCTTACAACGGCTACGGCTACGTTTTCGGCTGGGAGTTCACCGGCTGGGGCGAGACCGCCAATCGCATGGCCGCGGCCGAGGACTCCTACGCCTTCCGGCGCAACCTCCAGGCGGCGACCGTCGATGAGGACGCGATGAAGGAAGCTTCACGCTTCGGCGGCGAGGTCGAAGGCGAAGCCGACTTCCGCTCCCGCCGCACTCGGGATGTCGGTTGGGTACCCAGCGACGACGGCCTGATCGTTGCAAACTGCGACGAGGGAGCCGTCAGGCAGGCGGCCAGCGGCCTCTATGTCTACGATGCCGACGGCCGCCACGAAGAGCCCCTGCCGGCCGGACCCGGCACTCACGAGAACGAAGTGGATGAGCTATTGCGAGGAATTAACGGCCAGCCCGTATTCCGGAACGGACGCTGGGGCAGGGCAACCCTGGAAGTCGTTCTCGCCATCGCCGAGTCCGCCAGAACGCGCGAGGAAATTCACTTGCAGCACCAGGTCGCAACGCCGGCTCTTTAAGGTTTAGCTGGCGCAAGGCACACCGGCTGCGAATGCTGCGGGGCACACCGGCTGCGAATGCTGCGGGGCACACCGGCTGCGAATGCTGCGGGGCACACCGGCTGCGAATGCTGCGGGGCACACCGGCTGCGAATGCTGCGGGGCACACCGGCTGCGAATGCTGCGGGGCACACCGGCTGCGAATGCTGCGGGGCACACCGGCTGCGAATGCTGCGGGGCACACCGGCTGCGAATGCTGCGGGGCACACCGGCTGCGAATGCTGCGGGGCACACCGGCTGCGAATGCTGCGGGGCACACCGGCTGCGAATGCTGCGGGGCACACCGGCTGCGAATGCTGCGGGGCACACCGGCTGCGAATGCTGCGGGGCACACCGGCTGCGAATGCTGCGGGGCACACCGGCTGCGAATGCTGCGGGGCACACCGGCTGCGAATGCTGCGGGGCACACCGGCTGCGAATGCTGCGGGGCACACCGGCTGCGAATGCTGCGGGGCACACCGGCTGCGAATGCTGCGGGGCACACCGGCTGCGAATGCTGCGGGGCACACCGTCCCAAATCAAGGAACGCTACTGAAGACGTAGCGACTCCGGGCGGCGCAAGTTCCAGATCGCCATCGCAGACAAGCCAATCGATGCGCTGCCCATGACTGCGACAGACGGCCCGAGGGACTGGGCCACACTTCCGAGCATCAGCATCGCAAAAGGCACTACGCCTATGCCCATGCTGACCAGGCCCAATGCTCTACCCCTCATTTCATCTTCTGTGCTTGTCATGACCAGGACGCCCTGCATGGTGGCGAATCCCGAAAGCCCGAAGCCGGAAATCAGCAGCGAGAGCAACGCGGCTGGATACCAATCGGCGAACGCGAAGATGAAGAGGAACGTCAGCGCCAAGGCTGATCCGGCGACGTAAAGATGGCCCCTCCCTACTGGCAACCCTCTCGCGATCAAACCGGCCCCAATGATCGCACCGAAGGCGTTGGCGCTCAGCAGGAGACTCGTCAACAGCGCACCTACTTCGAGACGCTCCCCGAAGACGGGCACGAGCGGAACATAGGAGAAGTAGAAGAAGTTCATGATCACCGTCACACCCAGGATGCTGACCAGGCTGGAACGGTTGCGGGCGTAGCGGAAGGCGGCCGCCAGTTCACTCATAACACTGGGCGATTCGTGGTCCCGTACCTTGCGAGGTGGCAACTTGAGACGCACCAGGGTCAGGAAGGCTACACCGTAAAGACCCCCTATCACCAGGAAGACCTCGCCGATGCCGAGCAGGCTGATGACGACCCCCGCGACAAGACTCCCCACCATGGTGCCGGCAGTCATCGCCAGCGACTCAAGGGCCAGGGCGTTCGTCACGAAGCGCTCACCCACTAGGTCGTACACCAACGAACGACGGCTGGTCATATCGACCACGTGACTGACACCAATGACGAAGACAAACGGGTAGACCATCCAGGCTTCGATGCTGCCGCTTAACGTAAGGACGGCCATGAGGATAGAGGCCGGGATTAGAAGGAGTAACAGAAGGGCAATGGTTCTGCCCCGGTCTAATCGGTCCGAGATGACACCAGCCAGAGCGCCACCGACGAACATCGGGGCGAATAGCGCCACCCCGACCAGCTGAACCTGAATCGTGGAATGCGTCAGTTGGTTGACAAGGTAGCTACCGAGAAATATCGCCGTCCAGCGTGAAAGGCCAACCAGCAGGCCTATCGTCCAGAGAGCTCGATAGCCGGGCACGGACATGGCGCCCAGGATCCCGGCTTGCCGTGTCGGCACCGCTTCAGAAGGAGGATCGCCAGGACGCTTGCGTCCGGGATGTTCTTGAATCTAGAACCGCCTCTTTGATAATGATTCCAACACGGTAATCGGATGCAAGCCCCGGCAGCTGACGCCTGACGTCGCCGCTACCGAGATTAGTTACACGAAGGACTGCTCCCGTCTGCCGCCGGATCTACCGGCCCTCAACCGGAAGCTAGAACGACCCGGCGCTGGTTGGAGATCCCACAAAGCGTCGCATGTCGTCATCGCGAGATGACATGACATGAGGGTCACAAAGCCCCAACATCCGTCAGTCACGCGCATCGAAAACGACGCCACTCAGCTAGCTCTAGTCTGCTGGCAACCCGATCCGCTTAAGCGCCGTCGATTGGCACCGCGATCGGTACCGCTAGCTCCTTGCGTCCGAAGTGGACCTCTTCCAGCACGTCGAGGCCGTTAACGCCCCTGGGCACGATGGCTCCACCGCCCCGCATCCGGAACAACTCCGGCTTCTCAACCCCGGGCGGGACGACTCCTCGCTCGATGAAGTCATGCATGGCGGCCAACAACTTACGTCGGCTTCTGATAATCATCGCGTCGGACGTCCCCAGGTGCTCCTGGGTTCGGTCGTAAATCCGCCCCATTGTTTCCTGGGCCATCGGGTCCTGGGCAGGGCTTGGCACGCCGGTATACGTACCCATCTCGCTCTGCAATTCGCGGTCGATCAGGTAGTCGTTGTCCTTGTTGGCGACAGGGCGGAAGCGGCCCAACCCGTCTGTCGTATCCGGCAAGAACATACGGGTCTGCTGAGCACCCGGCTGACGCTGCCCGTAAGGGTCGTACTTGCCGACGGGATCGCGGCGGAAGTAGCCGAACTTGAGGCCGCCGATACCCTCTGTCTCCGGCGGTAACACCGGCTGCGGGCCGATGTTCCAGACCATGGTGTTCTCGTCATCCAGCGGCACCCAGGCGATGCACGAGTTCTTGATGCCCGCCAATCCCGGAGCGTTCATCGTGTAGAAGGGCAGCAAATAGTGCCCCATGCGCCAGTATTCTGAATCCGATTCGGCATCCCGAATCGCCGAGTAGCTCGCGCCGATTTCGTGCTCGCGCGCCTCAAAGCGGGCTTCGCGTTGTTTGGTGATGTAGTAGTCGATGCTGCCCGGCATCGTGTTTTCCGTCTTCACATGACCCGAGTGCAGGAAAAAAGCATGCACCGTGTCGATGTCGCCTTCCAGCGCCTGCATGTAGTTGCATTCCTCTAGGCGCGTCCAGACCTTGCACTCTGCGTCGAGGTTGGGAAGCAGCTCAGGCAGCGGCGGCGGTACGACCTCTGGACCCATGTAAGCCCAGATGATGCCGTTGCGTTCCTGCGTCGGGTATGCCTTCGCCCTCACCTTGCTCTTGAAGTTGCTCTCGGCGGGCTCGGAGGGCATGTCAATACAGGCGCCTGTCACGTCGTACTTCCAGCCGTGGTAGACACAGCGCAAGCCCTCTTCCTCATTGCGACCGAAGAACAAGGAAGCGCCTCGGTGGGGACAGGCGTCGCGGACTATGCCGACCTCACCAGAAGTGACGCGAAAAGCGATGAGATTCTCGCCCAGAAGCCGCAACCGTCGTGGCGGCCCATCTCCAGCCGGCAACTCACTGGGCATCAAGGCCGGAATCCAGTACTGACGCAGGAAGTCGCCCATCCCCGTATCCGGACCCACCTGGCACATGAGATCGTTATCTTGCGAAGAGAGCATGGATTCCTCCCGAAACTATCGACATTTGCAGGTCGATTCGCCTGAGTATGGTTAATTCACTACTTCTATCACTCACCGACCAAATGTCAATGGGAAGTGTCTCTAGCTGACCAATCCGTTTCATGTTTGGCCGGCCGCCGAGGTGTCCCCGGCGGCCGGCTCCGAAGCTAGACGCTTGTCGCTTGCCTTGAATCCGCGCCTGCCGGCGCCAAACCCTCGGCTACTTGCTCGGAGGCACGAGCGGCCAGGTGCCCGTCGTCGGCGTGCCCTGAAGCTTCTCGCGGTTCGCCGCGTTGATCTTGGGGTCGCGCCACGCCGTCGCGTCCCACGTCCGCTTGAGGTCGTCCCGAACGGTGTGGCCGGAGCGGCCTACCGTAGCAATCTCAACCTCACCGAAGTCGCCATCCTGCAAGGGTCCAAGGTTGCCATGGTTCGTGCCGGCCATGATCACGTCGCCTGGCTTCAGCGTCATGACGTGCGAAATCGCCGAAATCATGAACGGGATCGAGTGGTCCATGTCGCTCGTGTTATAGGTCTGACGCATCGTGCCGTTGACGTAGTACTTCACATCGAGCTTGTTGGGATCAGCGATCTCGTCAGCCGTGGTGATGGCCGGGCCCAGCGGCAGGAACGTGTCGAAAGACTTGCCGTACTGGTAGCCGGCCAATGTCGCCTCGCCGTCTTCGGGCGCGCGGGCGGAAACATCGCAGCCAGTCGTGTACCCGAAAACAAAGCTGAGCGCGTTCTCTAGTGTCGCGTCCTTGCAGTCCTTGCCGATGACGATCGCGAGCTCAGCTTCGTGGTTGAAGATAACCGGCTTGAACTTCGGGAAGACAACCGTTTCGTTCGGGCCGATCACCGCATCGGGCGACTTGAAGAAGGTGCGCAGGGGGCGCGGTGGCGAGATTTCCACACCTTCCTTGTAGTTGCCCTCGCCCATGATCACTTTGCCGGGACGCGGAACCGGCGCCCTCAGCCGGACCTGCGCCATCGGGACTACCGGCCCGGAGGTCGACAATTGCTCTAGTCGTGGCCGCAGCCTGTCCCAGTTGCCGATGATCTCTTCCAACAAGATCTGGGGCCGAACGTTCGGCAGGTCGGCCACCTCGGCCGAGATGTCTATAACGCCGTCGTCTTTGACAATGCATGGCGTCCATTCGTTGTAGAAGCCGAGTTTCATTTTGCTGCCTCTTTCTGACTCTGGTGATTTAGGATCCGGTCGCCGCCGATTCTACTCCTCTGAATCGGGCGTAACACACCAGGAGAAAGAGATGTACGTGATTGTCGGGTTTCACGAAATCCTTCCGGAGCATCTGCCGGCCTATCTAGAAAACGTGAAGCTACACGCGCGTAATAGCGCCTCGGAGCCCGGCTGCATCCGCTACGAAGTCCTGCAGGATGCGGACGATCCGAGCATCATCTGCCTCTACGAAGTCTTCGAGAACGAAGCCGCGTTCGAGGCGCATCAAGCGGCTGAGCATTACAAATGGTGGATGGAGCTATCCAGAGGCTGGCGACACGGCGGCGCGCTGCATCGTCACGTCATGAGTTTTGTTGAGCCCGTTTCACCCGCTAGTCCCTGACCGCCCTCGCTGATCAGTTCTGGTTCCGGATACTCGAAATGACGCCTGAGGTGACCTAGTTCGATGTTCAACAGCCAATTGAGTAGACCCCCTTCATCTGATCAAGCTTCGTCTATTTATCGACGGACCGCCAACCTTTGGTAACCGGCGGCAATCAGCCACTCAGAGGCCTCGGGGATACGGGCGACTCTGCCAGCCAAAGTCACAACCAGATTGGCCTTCGCATCCCGCTGAATCGAGATGTCAATCTAGCGAATAGCGGGCGCTCAGACGTCGCTGAAAGCGTTGGCTGGGATAACCGAAGAGCCAGCTACATCTCTACTGGAGCGTCCTCTTGTTTCGACCACTGGCCGAAAGAGCCAGCGTAATTGCGCGCCTTGGTGTAGCCCAGAAGCTTTAGAACTAGCGCGGCGACCGCCGAGCGTCCGCCGCCCTGTCAATAACAGTTGATTTCGCTTTCCGGCGTGATCCCCCTCGATCCGAGGAGGCTGCGTAGTTCATCACCGGGCCTGAAGGTCTTCGTTAGCGGATCCAGGAGTTCGGTCCAATCGAGGTTGACGGCGCCAGCCACATGGCCGGGACGAGGATTGTTGCGGGCTTCTGTGCCTTCGTACTCCTCTTTCGTTCGAACGTCCCAGAACACGGTGCCCGGCGAGCCCACCGCACCTTTGGCGTGGTCCAGCGAGCAACTGATCTCCTCGACAAGGCTGGACTCGAACCTTGACTCTGGATACGCGCCTGGCTCGGTCGTCGACGGTCTCTTTTCCGAAGTCCATTTCTCAAAGCCACCGTCCAGGACACCAGCACGTGTAACGCCGTAATAGGCAAACGCCCAGGCCGCCATACCCATCATGGCGCCCGGTGCGTCGTATACAACGACGTTTGAGCTGCTACTGATCCCGAGGCTGCTAGCGAGTTTCTCGAAGGCTTCAGGTGTTCCCATTTCACCGTCTGGGGTGCGCGGAATCCCACCGTAGGCTGCCAGATTCACTGCTCCCGGAAGGTGCCCCGCCGCATACAGCTCGGCTGAGCGCGTATCGACGAGTCGCAGATCAGGGTCATTGAGGTGGTCTGCCAGCCAGTCTGACTCGACTAGCAGGTTAGGGTTCGCGTATCCGCGCTCGCTGACTGGTGTTACTGGCATCGGACCCTCCATCTTTGGTTGAATTCTAGACTGAATCTTGGCCGCATGCGCGACGCATCAAGCACCTTGACCTCCCCATGGCCGAGTCCCACGACACACAGCGGCTGCCTGCACTAAAGCGTGCGCTGCCGCCGAACCCTGCAAAAGCTTAACGAAGACAACGTGAGGTAGAAGATGAGGCTAGCTCTACGTCCGGTCAGCCACGGGGCAATATGAGGCTACCGAGTCACACGCCACTCAGGACGTCGCGCGAAGCGGAGCGGGTGGCACGACGCGAGTAATAGTCCCGTCGGTCACGTCGTAAACGAAGCCGGAGACCACCAGTTGGTCTGGTGTTCCGGGTGTTCGGCGGAGTCGTTCGATGTCCTCCTGCACCGACGTTGAGGGGTCGGTAATCCATCTCCGCCACCTCGGCCAGGCTGAGCCCTCGCCGCTTGGCGACTTCCTCCTGAATCGCTGGAATCGTCAGACGAGACATTCCGCAGTCGGTGTGTTGCAGGACAACCAGTTCGACCTGCATTGCGCCTGCGCCCGGCATGTTCGCCCCCAGAACGCCCAGGATGGCGACATCTCCCATGACTGCCGGGGTGATCCTACCCCCGGCGTTGCGTATGACGACCGCATCGCCGAGCTCGAGCCTGAACAAGAGGGCAGGGTCGACGCGCCCATCAACGCAGGTCAACAGGATGGTGGACATTCGGGGTCGAATGTTCAGATCGCCTGCCGTGAACTCGACCGCGAAGCTCCGGTTGCGCTTGAGGAACTCCGCCAGGTCCTCCGATTCTCCACCAGCTGGTTGTTCCTCGAGTGAGTCGGAAGTCACGGTCAGTCCTTCCCTTGGTGAACCTCACTTGGGCTCGACGCGTGCGCCAACTCTACTCCGTCCAGGGTCCAATGACTCGGCACCTCATGCGAAGGACCACGAGTCATCGTCGGGTCAATCACCGCGTGGGCCCTGCAAACGGAGCGTCCCGCAGCACGAACAAAGCCATGTGGACGCAGCCTGGTGGGCATTCAGGTGTCGAGTCTGCTTAAGGCGCCAGAAGGGGGCAAAGGAGAGTCCGGCGAAACCACCGGCGGCGGCCGCACTGCAACTGAGGCATTTGGCCCAGGTTTCGCAGAATGCCAACCTACAGAAAGCAAGAAGCAGGCTTCCGAAAGTGGAAGCCTGCTCCTTCGCTCCGATTAAGTCCTTAGACTGGCACCTCCACCGCGACCTTCAGTGCCTCAGCGGAAGCTGGGGTTTCACCGGCCAGCGCTTTGACCTTTGCGATCGCCTCGTCAAGGGTGCCCTCTTGAGTGGAAATCCTGGCGATGTGGTAGCGGTAGCCCTCCGGCTTCCAAGGCTCCGAAGGCTCGATCCCAGCAGCTAGTGCTTTCACCGTCTTCAGCAGACGGCGGCGGATGTAGATGATCTTGAAGTCCGAACTGGTCAGGTGCTCCTGGGTTCGGTCGGCCAGCGGACCCCACTGGTTCTCCATCATGGAGACGTCCTGCCAGGGGAAGCACGGTATACCGGAATAGGTGAAGTTCTTCTGCACCTGGCGGTCGATTTTGTAGTCGTTGTGGACGTTTTGCACGCCGATGTAGGTGCCGGGTATGAGCTCGGGAAAGTACCAGCCGCCGTTCTTGTACTCGCCGATCTCTGCATCCGGAATAGGCTCGTAGCTCCAGCGCAGGCGGTAGAACCAGATTTTCTCGTTGTTGATCGGCACCCGGATGTTGGTCGACATCGTGTTCGTACCGGCTGTGGTGCCCGCTGTGCAGTAAATCGGCATCATCCAGGGGCTCAGGTTGGCGATCTTGGTGCCATCCGGCCGCTCCCCAGAACTCAGGAAGAACACACCTGTATCGGTGTCCTCGATTGTGCCCCAGGCCTGCTTGTCCGTCTCCGTCTGACGACGCGGGCCGACCGCGCGGGGGAAGGGCTCGTTCTCCGGTATCGGACGGTTTCGAGGTCGCACCTGCGCACCGTTGAACTGCGCAACCTGCGGGGTGCCGTCGATCTTGGTGTGCAGGAAGGGACCGTGGCCCGGGTCGTAGTCACCCTCCATGGCCTGCAGGTAGTTGCACTCCACCTGAAACTTCGTCACGTAGCGATGCTCTTTGGGCAGCTTGGTCCACTCGAACTCGGGGAAGGGCGGCTGCTTGTCCTTGGGACCCATGTAGGCAAAGATCATGTCTCCCGCCTCCACGCACGGGTAGTTCTTTGCCTTGATCTTGTTCTTGAAGACCTCGCCTTCCGGCGCGTTCGGGATGTCGACACAGGTACCGTCGACGTCGAACTTCCAGCCGTGGTAGATGCAGCGCAGACCGCTCTCTTCGTTGCGGCCGAAGAACATCGGCGCGCCACGGTGGGGACAGTAGGCGTCCATCAGGCCAACCCGGCCATCCGTGTCACGGAAGGCGACCAGCTTCTCGTCCAGAACTTCAACGCGCAATGGCACGCTGTCTGGACCGGGCAGTTCTTCCGCCAGCGCGATGGGGATCCAGAACCTTCGGAACAATTCGCCCATGGGCTCCCCTGGGCTGATGTTCGTCACTAACTCATTGTCTTGCTTGCTTAACATTCCTTTTCAACCTCCTTTGGGCGGCTAATGTTCCTCTCCGAGCATCTGGTTCTGAATTGAAAGCGAGGCTGGCTCAGAGACACCGCCTCACGGTCGCCTGGATGATCGGGCTCCAAGTTGAAGTCGTCCGCGATCATTGGCGCTATCTTGATACTGGCGTGAGAGGTTGTCAAACATTGGTTTGACGGACGTCAGGCTTGTGGCCCAGCTAGAAGGGCAGCTCTGGCCGAACATGCAACACCCCTATCTGGCACGGTAGCCGCCGTCCACTGACATGGCGAGGCCGGTGATGTAGCTCGCCTCCTCTGACGCCAGGTAGCAAACAGCGGACGCCACCTCCTCAGCGCTGCCCCAGCGACCCGCCGGCACAATCCGCTGCAGTCGTTCACCCGTCATGCTGCCCTGGTTACTCGCCTCGATCTCAGGATGGAGCATCTGCCGCGAATGGCGATTTAAATTCGTCCTGATCGGGCCCGGGCAAACGGCATTCGTCGTGATACCGCGGCTGGAGTAGGCCACCGCCATCTGCCGCGTGAGGCCCACGACGCCGTGCTTGGCCGCAACGTAAGCGGCGCCGCCGCCAGTTCCGTTGAGTCCAGCAACCGACGCGATATTGAGCACACGACCCCTGCCGCCCGGCAACATCTCTTTCAGCGCCCGCTTGCAGCCCAGGAATATGCCCGTGAGATCGATGTCGATTACTCGCTGCCAGACCGCCTCGTCAAGCTCGTCGACGTTCGAGTCGTCGATGATCCCCGCGTTGTTGACCATGATCTCCAGCGGTCCGAACGCCTCGACGGCCCCAGTGATCGCACGGTCGAGATCGTCTGCCTTACTGGTGTCGCCTTGAAACGCTATGGCTTGCCCGTTGCGCGGATGATCAGCGACGTGGTCTCCTGAGCCGACGCGCCGTCGAAGTCCAGTACTCCGACCGGGCCCTCCCGGTCTGCCAGCCCAAGCGCGATCGCACGACCGATGCCTGAACCAGCGCCGGTTACTACTGACAGTCTGTTCGTCTGAGACATCACAGGTCGTCCATATGGTTCTGCGTCCGCAAAGGACTGCGCACGATAATGATTGCCTGGCACTCCTTGAGACAAACTCCGAGTTAGGTGAAGCAAGGCTTCTTCATGGCCGTCTGCCGTAATCCCAATCGCTGGTTTGACACCCTAACGTCCGAGTAAGAGCATTACGACCTGAGACTCGCCCCCGCATCGATCGAAGGGTTGGTTCATGCCCAGCGAACGCATCCAGCGCCAGATTGACCAGCATCTTGATGCAGCCGAGACTGCAGCTCTAAAGCTGGACTGGCAACCAGTCGCCGACCATGCCCAGGCCGTTCTTGACCTCGAACCCGGAAACAAGGATGCCCCAGTTATGCTGGCTGCAGCCAACCAGGCGCTCGAACGTGCTAGAAAGCGCCGTGGTTGAGGTTAGCTCCCATTGCCACGAACCCCGGCTTCCGCATCGTCGAGTTCAAGGACATGAAGATGCACCCTGCACTGGAGCGGGCGCTGCGTCGCAGGGGGCTGCTAAAGGCTTAGGATGCGCGGGCGAAATGCATGACGAGAAGATCACGCTTCGCATCTACGCCCACGTTATCGAGGGTGCCCAGGAGCAAGCGACCTCAGCGATGGATCGGCTGCTCCACAGCTAGGTGTGCACTATGGACATGAAAGCAATTCAGGAACTCCAGGGCTGGGTCTTTGAACAGCTCCGGCAGGAGATTAGGCGCCGGGATCCTGAATTGGCGCGAGACTTTGAAGCGAGCCCTCCTGAGGGCCAGCGTGACACTGAGGCATGGCGCGCCCGGCTGGTATTCCCGCCAATTGAGCCGTGGAACACCATCATGGGCTCCTTGATGAGTCTGAGGCTGGGACTTCAACACCTCGAGTTCGAGATGGCGTCCCTTCGAACTGCAGCCGATGGCCGCACGGCATGGTTCTCTCAAGAAAAGGTTCCCCTGGCAGCGTCGTCCGTACTCGAAAGGGCGGAGGATTTGGCTAAGCGCTTGAGCCGGGGGCGGAACGCGCCGATTGATCGAGCAGTCGCAGACTCCGTGATCGATAGGCTCAAGAACACGCGAGAGACTCCCACATTCGAACCTCTTCGTCATTACGCTGCGCATGGGCCGCAGTTAGGTCTCGGGAAGGGAGGCTGGATTGAAGCAGCCAAGAACGACCGCTATTGGGAGTTGATCGCACTTAATCACGAAGATGCTGAGGACGTAGTGGAGGTCATGCTCGAAGCCAGCGTCGACCGGCGGGATTTCCGACACGCCGCCCTGCGACCTTTCGTACAGGCGATCAACGAACTAACTGAAAACTGCGTTCGGCGCTTACTTGACTCTGCGACTTCTCAGCGAACCTAGTTAGATTGGCCGTCAGTTAGGCCGTCCAATGCCCTCTAATGAGGCCGTTTCAGACTCGAAATGGTTGGTAGCGGTACGGGGATTCGAACCCCGGTTTTAGCCTTGAGAGGGCTACGTCCTGGTCCCCTAGACGATACCGCCCTGCGAAAGTCGTTGTGGCTGGGGAGGGAGGATTCGAACCCCCGCATACGGATTCAGAGTCCGCTGTCCTACCACTAGACGACTCCCCATTGGGACTTCATCCTAGCATAGCGATTTCCGACGACTCAGACGGCGATTTCGCCTACTGCAGAAGCTGGACGGCCTCTCGCAAGCGCAGCACACAGCGCTCCCGTCCGAGCAGCTCCATCGACTCCGTCAACGGCGGTGAGACCGGCCGGCCCGTAATCGCCACACGGAGCATCCCCGCCAGGTCGCGGAACTTTACGTCAAGTTTCTCCGCCAACCCGCGATACGCCTCCAGAAGCGATTCGCTGTCCCAGGACGACGCCTGCTCCGACAACACCAGGACCTCTGACAACACCGCGGCCGCTTCGGCGCGTTGGCCGGCATACGCCTTGCCCAACAAGTCCTCGACCGCGGGCCCAATGCCGCCCGGCAGATAGAAGAAGCCCATCATCTCGTGCGCCTTCGAAGCCAGCTTCACGCGCTCTTGGACCAACGGCACGATGCGCTTCGAATACTCGCGGTCGATCGGCCGGGGCACAATCGACGGCAGCCCGCCCTCGGCGTCCGGCTTCTCCAGCCACGGCCTCACCACGTCGACGAACTCGTCCGCACTCAGAGACCGCATGTACTCGCCGTTGATCCAGTCGAGCTTCTCCAGGTTGAACACTGCCGGGCTCTTGAGCAGCCGCTGCAGGCTGAAATGCTCCACGAACTCATCGCGCGAGATGATCTCCGTCTTGTCGTCCAGCGACCAGCCCAGCAGGGCCAGAAAGTTAAAGACTGCCTGAGGCAGGTAACCCTGATCCCGGTACTCCAGCACCGACTGGGCGCCATGACGCTTCGAGAGCTTGGAGCGGTCGGTGCCCAATATCAGCGGCGTGTGGACCCAGACGGGAAGCTCATAACCCAGCGCTTCGTAGACCCGCTGGTGTAGCGGCGCCGAAGGCAGCCACTCCTCGCCGCGCAACACGTGCGTGATCTGCATCGCGTTATCGTCCACCACCACGGCGAGGTGGTACGTCGGGAAGCCATCAGACTTCAGCAGCACCGCATCGTCGATGCGCGTGTTCTCGAAACGCACCTCGCCGCGCAGGAAGTCGTTCACCACCGTCTCGCCTTCGTCGGGCGCGTGGTAGCGGACCACGGGCGGACGATCGCCGGCGGACGCCTTCGACTGCGCCCGGCCCTCGTCCGTCCTGCACAGGCCGTCATAGCCCGGCGGTTGCTTCTTCTCACGCTGTTCGTTGCGCATCGCGTCCAGTCGCTCGGGTGTGCAGTAGCACTCGTAAGCGTGCCCCGCCGCGACTAAGCGCTTCGCCGCGTCCTGGTACAGCGGCAGGCGCTCCGACTGGAAATACGGCGCGTGCGGCCCACCTGCCTCCGGCCCCTCGTCCCACTGCAGGCCCAGCCAGCGCAACGACTCGTAGATCTCGTCCAGCGACTCCGGCACAAAACGACTCTGGTCCGTGTCCTCGATGCGCAGAATGAACTGGCCGCCCGTGTTTCGCGCCGCCAGCCAGTCAAAGATCGCGGTGCGCGCAGTGCCGAGATGCGGTGTGCCAGTAGGACTGGGCGCGAGACGTACGCGAACGGGGTCTGTAGTCATGCCCGCATCTTATCAGCGGCCTCCAGCTGGTACACTTCGGATACAATCCAAGCATTAAACTCGTGAAATAGCCGGTCATATTGAGTGAAGGCGAGGACGGCTAGGTTGTCGCTCAGATTCCATTGATCCCGGCTGCATTTCGCAGGGCAGCACAGCCGAAGAAGCGCTGACTAATATCCGAGAGGCTGCTGAGCTCTGCCTCGAGAATCGCGAGGCCGAAGGCTGGGATCGCCCTGCTGATTACACCGTAGAGCAAATCGAAATTGGCGCCTCCTAGGTGCCCTACTAGCCTGCTATCGCTTGACTAACCTAGCTTCATGCCAACGCTACCTGTCATTTCAGGCGACGAATGCATTCGGGCACTCGGAAGGCTCGCTACGCGGTCGACCGTACCCGTGGTGAGACGCACGTGGCGTACTCACCGGGTACGGTCGACCGCCGCTAACAGTGCCACGACATCAGCAGCTCGACCGCGGCACGCTTCGTGCGATCATTCGCCAAACAGAACTCGCGGTCGAGAAGTTTTTAGAGCTGCTCTAGTCTTCTAACTGACCCAACGCTTCCGCCAAGTCCACAGCCAGCGGCGTCTCAAAGCTAAGCTCTCGTCCGTCGATAGGGTGACTCAGCGTCAGGCGCCAGGCGTGCAGAAACTGGCGCTGCACCAGCTTGGTCGTCCAGCCGTAGACCGAATCGCCCACAACAGGATGCCCCAGTGAAGCGAGGTGGACGCGAATCTGATGCGTCCGCCCCGTAATTGGCGACGCTTCGATGTAGCTGTAGCCGGCGAAGTGCTGGCGTACCCGATACGAAGTCTGCGCCTCCCGCGACGCCGCGCCGTTGACCATCATCCGTTTGCGGTTGTTGGGGTCACGGCCGATCGGCGCATCGATCAGCGCCTCGTCCGGGCGCAAACGTCCGGTCGCCAATGCCAGGTAGGTCTTGTGCATGCGACGCTCGGCCAGCTGACGCGTCAGCCCGTTGTGCGCGCGCTCGTCTTTGGCGGCGACGATCAAGCCGGACGTGTCCTTGTCCAGCCGATGCACGATGCCCGGCCGCTGCACTCCGCCGATGCCAGGCAGGTTCGGACAGTGCGCCAGCAGAGCGTTGACCAGCGTATCGTCGCTGTGGCCCGGCCCTGGGTGGACCGGCATCCCCGCCGGCTTGTCGATCACGATCATGTGCTCGTCTTCGAAGACGATCGCTAGCTCGATAGGCTCCGGCTGCGGTTCGGCCGCCACCGGCGGCAAAATGCGCACCGTCAGGCGTTCCCCGCCTTCCATGCGATCGCCAGGTTTGTGACGCGAGCGTCCCTCCTGGCTGACCAGGCCCTCAGCAATCAGACGATGGGCCTGGGCGCGTGACAGGTCGCAGAGGCGTCCGACAGCCACGTCGAGCCGTTCGCCAGGGTGGTTAGCAACGATCTCAAGCAATGTCTCAGCCACTGTCGGGAGTTTCCTCTCGCTGCTGCGCCTTGTCGAAGAAAAAGAAGAACACGGCGATGACGAACAGCCCGATGACGATCGAAGAGTCAGCCACGTTGAACTCTGGATAGCGCGGGAAGTCGACGAAGTCGGTCACGTGGCCGAACCGCACGCGGTCGACCAGGTTGCCCGCGGCGCCGCCTAGCAGCAGCCCCATCGCGACACGCAAGAGGCCATGCTCCAGCGGCGGGTACAGGTAATAGAAGATGATCGCGCCAATCGCAATGACCGCCGTGATCGTCAGGAAAAGCCCGGCGTTCTGGAGAATGCCAAACGCGGCGCCGGAGTTGGTAACGTGGGTGATCTTCACCAGCCAGTCGTCAGAGGGCCACGACTCGCCGACGGCAAGCCACTCCCGGATCGCGGCCTTCGTCAGCTGGTCGAAGACGAATACGGCGCCCGCGACGGCAAAGAAAACCCCGCCGCGCCGCGCCTGCTTGGCGACAACTGCCATCCAGCCGTCGCGGCTTCGGGTCGTGGTATCAGTGGTCGACATCGCTTCGATCTTAACAAGTCTGGTCGCGATGACCGGCGACGCAGGCTCCGCTATCATGAGTCGAACTGAAATCGGAGACGTCATGAACATCTTCAACCGACGCAACGCCGACAAAGAGAAGTGGGGCGAGCGCATGCCGCCCGGCCAAACCGCCACCGACGGCTGGCCCATCCTTCACTACGGCTCCATACCGCTCGTAGAGTCCAAGGACTGGATGTTGGAGCTCAGCGGCAACCTGGAGGCCCCAGTCCATCTCAGTTGGGATGAATTCATGGCGCTGCCGCAGGAGACGTCGACCAACGACATCCACTGCGTCACGTCGTGGAGCAAGTTTGACAACGCCTGGACCGGCGTACCGGTTCAGGAGGTCCTCAAGCTGGTGCAGCTCAAGCCCGAAACGACCCACGTCATGCTCCACTCGTACGGCGGTTACACAACCAACCTCGCGCTGGACGACCTTGACCGCGAAGGGAACCTCTTTGCCCACACGCACAACGGCGAGGCGCTGACCCGAGAGCATGGCTGGCCACTGCGCCTCGTCGTGCCGCATCTCTACTTCTGGAAATCACCGAAATGGATACGCGGTCTGAACTTCATGACCCAGGACCAGCCCGGCTTCTGGGAGACCTTCGGCTATCACAACCGCGGCGATCCGTTCAAAGAGGAGCGCTATTCCTGATCAGCAACCCCGTCGCGTTTGCTATGATCGCGGCGAAATGTCGCCTTTTGCCGCGCTTCCTTCTCACTAACGCCTCGCAATGAACCTCCCGTTAGCGATCGTCGTCCTCGTTCTCGCGATTATCGGTTTCGCCATAGTCAATGCGGTCGAGATCGCTGTCGTGGCGTCGAATCGGATCCGGGTCCACCATCTGGCGGAGCAAGGCAGTCGCGGCGCTCGAACGCTGGAAGGCCTGCTGCGCGAACAAGAGAAGTTCTTCTCCGCCATCGTCCTCGTCCAGAACCTCTTCTCCGTCCTGGCCGTAACGCTCGGCGCGCTTATCCTCAACGACCAGATCGGCGGCATCGCGGCGATCGCGATTTCGACCGTCGGCCTCGCTCTGGCGCTGGCACTGCTGGGTGAGATAACGCCAAAGGTCCTCGCCTCGCACGCTCGAGAAGGATTCGCGATCTTCGTCGCAGTTCCGGCCCAGGCTCTGACCAGCGTCCTCTCGCCGGTCGTGGCGGCGTTGAGCTTCTTGCCGGGCGTGCTCTCGCGCCGGTTGTTCGGCGTCAGCCTCGAAGCCGGGCCCAACGTGACCGAGGCCGAGCTACGCATGCTGATCGACCTCAGTGCAGAGTCGGGGACAATGGAGGAGCATGAAGCGGAGCTGCTGGACCGCGTCTTCCACTTCGGCGACCGCCACGTCCACGAGGTGCTGATTCCGCGCACGGAAGCGGTAGGCATCGAAAAACAGGCGACACTGGCCGACTTCTACGAGGTCTACCGGGAGAAGCACCACTCCCGCTTCCCGGTTTTCGACGAGAGCCTCGACAACATCGTCGGCATCATCGTAGTCAAGGACATCGTTGCCAAGCTGGCGATCGGCGAACTGGAGCTGGATAGCCCGGTGGCTCCGCTGGCGCGCCCGGCGTTATTCGTACCTGAGACCAAGCAGATCGACGATCTGTTCCGCGAAATGCAGGCCAGCGGCGACCAGATGGCGATCGCCGTCGATGAGTTCGGCGGCACCGCCGGTATCGTCACCCTGGAGCAACTGCTCGAGGAGGTGGTCGGTCCTGTACGCGATGAGCTGTGGCCGGAAGAACCCGAGATTACCAACGTCGACGCCTACACCACGCAGATCGACGGAAGCCTTGGCGTCGCGGAGGCCCGAGAGATGCTGGCGCTCGACATCCCGGACGGCGAATATGACACCGTCGCCGGCTACGTCCTGGAGTTCCTCGGTCACATCCCGAAGGTCGGCGAGACGGTCACGTTGGAGGATCGCCTGATCGTAGTAGCGGAGATGAACGGGTTGAAGATCGAGCAGCTTCAGGTCAGACAAACATGAAGTTCGTGCTGGTTCTTCACGGCGACACAGGCAGCGCCGCGTTGAACGAAACCGGCCGTCTTCAGGCTCGCGCCGTCGGAGCCGAGCTCGCTAGTCACCCCGCGACGGTCGTCAGTAGCCCCGCATCGCCTGCCCGTGAGGCCGCTGCGATCATCGCCGAGACCTCCGGTTCCCAACCGCCTGATGAACGGGCTGAACTGAATCTCCCGGAGCACGATGGCTCCCACGATTCCACTCAGGAGGCTGGCTGGGCCATCATCGAATCCGCGAAGACCGAGCTCGACGCCGAGGCGACGCTCGTCATGGTCACGCACGAGGTCAACATCCGGCTCCTGGTCTGCCGCGCCCTGTCGATGCCGCTGAGCGAAATGGACCGCTTCGCGCTCGAACCCGGCTCGATGACGACCATCGAGTGGCGCACCCAACCGCGGGAGCGCCTCCTCCTCGGCTCGCTGAACGAGGTTTGCCACCTCGAGTCGCCCGCCTAGGCTCTATAGCGAGTCCAGTCGCGCCACCAGCGCCCTGGGCGCCACGACGCGGTAGGCGTCATCGATGATCAGCGCCGCGGCGTCCCAGTCCACATCCACATCGAGATAGACACCCAGCCAGCCGCGATGCCCCACGTACGGCGGCACGAAGTATCGCAGCGGCTCCGCGCCCACCAGCACGTCTTGCCCACCTTCCGGCGCGGCGCACCAGAACGCCACCCGATCACTGTGATGGTAGGCGGCGAAGCTCACGAAGAGCTTCTTCTCCCCCACAAACCACGACGGCGAGCCGTGAGACATACGCTCTGTAACCTCGGGGTAGGTAAGGCAGAGTGCGCGCAGGCGGTCGAGAGTGTCGTCAGTCATCAAGTCCAATGTGGCGTTCCGGACATGTTGGAAGCTTGAAGCCTTGGCGCCGTTGCTCGCTCACGTCCAAAGCTCTGCTTTGAGCCAAGTCTACTGTCGACTCGTTGGGCGCGGATACCTACGGCACGGCATCTCACCGCAGCCTCACCATGGCAAGAGCAGACTTCTGGGGTTGTCGGCGCACTAGTCTCATTGGTCTCCGTGGCAATCGACTGAACCAGGCCACTGCGCCTACACTGCGTCATCGAATTCGAGCCGCCCAGCCGCAACGTCGGAGGATGAGATGAAGACACGCGCCGCGATTCAACTGGAGCACAACGGGCCGTTGACGGTTGACGAGATCGAGCTACCGGATCCAGATGATGACCAGGTCATCGTCAAGCAATTCGCCAGCGGCATCTGCCATTCGCAGCTACACCAGATGCACAACCCTGCTCTCGTCCGCCCTCTGCTGCTCGGTCATGAGTCGACCGGCGTCGTGGTCGGCAAGGGCCGCAACGTCAGCCACGTCAAGGAAGGTGACCGGGTCATGGTGACCTGGGTGCCTCGCAACGGCCACGAGGGTATGACTCCACCAACTCAAGGCAGCATGAGCTATGGCGGCAACCAAGCAAGCTGGCAAGCCGCGCCTACCTGGGCAGAAGCGACGGTTGCCCACGAGCAGTACGTGGTGCCCCTGCCGAACGACGTTGCGACCGACGTCACGGCGATCATCGGCTGCGCCGTCATGACCGGGGTGGGCGCAGTCCTGAACACGGCAAAAGTGGAGGCGGGCAGTACCGTAGTTATCTATGGTGTCGGCGGTGTCGGCCTCAGCGTGGTTCAGGGCTGTGTGCTTGCCGGCGCAGGCAGGATCATCGCCGTCGACTTGAGCGACGAAAAGCTCGCCTTCGCTCGGGAGTTCGGCGTCACGGACGTGATCAACGCCTCAAATGAAGACCCGGTTGAAAAGATCCGCGAACTCACCGGCGGCGGAGCCGACTACGCCTTCGATGCCATCGGCAGGAAGGAGACCATGGAGCAGCTCCTCCCTTCGGTTAAGCCTGGTATCGCCGCGATCAGGGAGGGTGGAATCGCCGTCCTCGTGGGTGTACCCCAGACGCCGGCGACCTTGAACATGCGCGACATCTTCCTGGCACGCACCTACCGGGGAAGCTTCGGCGGTAGCAGCCGGCCGGATGAAGACTACCCGAAGTTCGTCGAATGGTTCAGGCAAGGCAAGCTCGACCTGAATCGTCTGGTCACTGCACGATTCAAGCTCGACGAGATCGACGCGGCTTGCAACGCCCTCCTGCGAGGAGAGATTAGCGGGCGCGCCATTTTGACCTTTGATTAGGGGCCTGCGTGTCGAAGGAGCAACGGATGACATTGCCCTCGCTTCTGAAATTCGGCGGCTATCAGCCGCCTGAGTCGATCAATACGAAGGCAGCCGCTCGATTCCTCAGTAATCTTTCGTCCAGCATCCAGGGTCGGGTTGCCTGCGAATTGGTGGGCAATGTTCTCGACTTGGGGCGACCCTCCGGCGCTCTGGTTCCGATGGTGGAGCAGGGAGAGCTCTCCTTCTGCTACATGTCGTCCGTTCGGTTTTCTGGAGCCGTGCCCGAACTCGCTTTCTTTGAGTTGCCCTTCGTCGTCGAAGATCGTGGCGCAGTCTTTGACGCCCTTGACGGAGAGGCGGGGAATCGGTTGAAGGCCGGCGTGGAGGCCACCACGGCGTGCCGTGTATTGGGATTCTGGGACAATGGCTTCCGTCATCTAACTAATAAGGTCAGACCAATCCGGAAACCCGAAGACTGCCAGGGATTGGCAATCCGGACGCAGATGACGCCACTCCACGGCGAAATCTTCGAGGCACTGGGGTTTCGGCCGATCGCCGTCGACATCAAGGAGTTCGTCGAGCAGATTGACAGTGACCGATTCGATGCACAGGAAAATCCTCTGGCCAACACGTACGTCTTTGGGGTTCACAAACGCCATCGTTACATCACCCTGTCCGCGCACCTGTTCGGCGTCAGCCTGCTGCTCTGTAATCAAGCGCAGTACGAGTCCTGGCCGCAGGACCTCCAGGCGGCCGTCACAGCGTCGGCCGCGGAGGCTACGCGATACCAGCGACAGCTCGCGGTGGCCGAAGACCAAGAGGTCTTGGCACGGCTCGACCCCTCAGAGAACGAGGTGATCTATCTCAGCGAAGCGGAGCGGTCGCGGTTTGAGGCCGCAGTCCAGCCGGTACTCGCAAACCACAGCGAAATCCTTGGTCCGGGCAGCCCAAGGCTCGCGTCCAGATAGACGCTCATTCCGGCCCAAGGAAGGAGATTTCAATATGCCCTACGACCTGCTGATTAAAGGTGGTCACGTACTCGACCCCGGCCAGGGCCTGGACGGCAAGCTCGACATCGGGATCACGGATGGGCGCATCGCCGCTATCCAGCCTGGCATCGACTCCGCCGAGGCAAAACGCGTCATTGAGGTCAAAGGTGACAACCGCTACGTGGTCCCGGGCCTTATCGATATCCATACCCACGTCGCTTACGGCGCGACAACGCCGGGAGTCGGTATGGGTTGCTGCGACCCCGATGAGGTTGGCGTTCATGCCGGCGTCACCACGGTGCTCGACTGCGGTTCCGTCGGCGTAGCGAACATTGGCGTGTTGAGCGCCCACGTCATACCCAAGGCAAAGACCCGCATCATCCCCTTCGTCAACCTGGGCAGCTACGCCCACACGATGCCAGGCTTCGCCGACGTGAATAGCCTGGACGAAGTCAACCCAAAGGCAATCGCAAGCTGCCTTGAGGCGAACCCCGGTTTCATCAAGGGCTTCAAGCTGCGCATGGTGGGACCGGTGGCTCAGGAGCAAAGCGAAGAGTTGATAACGCTCTCCAAACAGATCTCTCGCGAACACCACCTTCCGCTGATGGTCCACATCGGCGATATGCGCGCGGAGAACTACGACAAGGCTTCGGCAGCAACGCGATATCTCCTGGATAACTTCGATCCAGGCGATATCCTCACCCACCTGGCTACGCCGAGTGCCGGTGGCGTGATGGCCGACGAAGCGCGGACGCAGCTCATTCCAGAGCTGCAGGAGGCGCGCAACCGCGGCGTGGTGCTCGACCCCGCTTTGGGCGCCGGAAACTTCGGCTTCGACGTCGCCCGTCAGCAGGCCGACCTCGGTCTGATCCCTGACACCATCAGCAGCGACCTCACGGCAGGCGGACGAAGCCGCGTCGTCTACAGTCTCATGGAGTGCATGGGCCGTTTCATGGCTGTCGGTTATAGCGTCGCGGACATGATGCGTATGTCGACAACAAACGCCGCGAAGGCCCTCAACCTGCAGGACGTACTGGGTGCGCTGGCCGTCGGTCGGGAGGCAGACATCACGATTCTTGACGTGGCCAACGGCAAGTGGAAGTTCATCGACACGACTCAGAAGGAGTTCACCGGAGAAAAGGCGCTGGTCCCGGTCCAGACGATTAAGGCCGGCGAGGTATTCGCGCCGGAGTGGGGGCCGCACCCATGGGGCTGGCTACCCCCGGAGGCGTGATGTCTTCTCCCTCCGCCTGGCGCGGGTGGACTCGAATCCAAAAGGCGATAACGACCTTGCGACAACTTAGCGCCTCATCGATAGCGCACACCGATGCAGGCGAGCTGTTCAATTTGGGACCTTCCTGACGGCTCCAGGTCAACGACTGCCGCCAACCCGATAGCGAGAACGCCGAATCGAACCCTCAAGAGCAAGAAGGGCTCCGATAGAGATGAAGCACAGTACTGATCGCATTTTGGTCTCGCACGCCGGCAACCTCCCACGACCGGGTGAGCTAGACGAGCTCATCGACGGCGGGCTCTCGCGAGACGGTTCTCGGAGTCAGGAATACGCGGCGCGACTGCCAAAAGCGGTTTCATCGATCGTCGATCGCCAGCGGGAGCTTGGCGTGGACATCGTCAATGATGGCGAGTTCTCGAAGGCTGGCAGCTATGGCGGCTACATCCACGATCGTGTAACCGGCTACAGCATGGTGCCTGTAGACCCGAGCAAGGCGTCGAAGCGCGCCGCCACCGCGGAGCGAGACCGTCGTGACTTTCCCGGCTTCCACACTTCTGGTCTGTGGTTCTCAGGTTCCGGCGGACCGGTCCGGCCGGGCTTCGCGACACCTGGAGAGGTCCGCCAAACAAACCCACGTGAAATGCGCGCCTGCACGGCGCCGGTCACGTACACAGGCCACGCCGCTGTGAAGGCTGACGCGGATAACCTCAAGGCCGCCATCCAGGGTAAAGACGTAGAAGGCTACATCGCCGCGCTAGGGCCGCTCAGCCTGGGCGCCGGCGTCCGCAACGATTACTACTCGAACGAGGAGCAGTACATGATGGCGGTGGCGGAGGCCTGCCGCGAGGAGTACAAGGCGATTGCTGACGCCGGCCTGATCGTGCAACTGGACGAGCCGGAGTTCTGCACCTCGTGGATGTTCTACCCCGACTGGAGCATCGAGGAGTACCGCAAGTATCTCGGCTTCTGCGTCGATATCCTCAACCATTCGATTGAAGGGCTCCCGCAAGAGTTGATTCGGTTCCACACCTGTTGGGGCAGCGGCCACCGCCCGCATACCAACGACATCGAGCTCAAGTACGTCGCCGACCTTATGCTCAAGGTCAAGGCCAAGCAGTACTCGATCGAGGCGGCCAACGTGCGCCATGAGCACGAGTACCACGTCTGGGAAGACGTGAAGCTACCGGACGGTAAGATGCTGATGCCCGGCGTCATCGCGCACGCCACCGACCTCGTAGAGCATCCGGAGTGGGTGGCCGAAAGGCTGGTGAACTACGCCAACCTGGTTGGCAAAGAGAACGTCCAGACGGGTACGGACTGCGGCATCGGCTCGCGCGTCGGTCACGAAGAGGTCGTGTGGGCCAAGTTGAAGGCGATGTCGGAAGGCGCGGCCATCGCGTCGAGAAAGCTCTGGAGTAAGTAAGCACGCTGGAGATGGAGAATCGACATGATCATCGACGTTGGAGAGCGTCAGTACGAACTGGTCCAGGATTGGGGCGAGGTGCCGGGCGGCTGGGAGTGGGGTCAGGTCGGCGCCGTGTGTATCGATTCTCAGGACAACGTCCACGCCTTCACGCGTGCCGAGCATCCTTATAGAGTCTTCGATAAGTCGGGCAAGCTCATCGACCACTGGGGCGAGGAAATCTTCGAAGACGCCCATGGCATGTGCATCACGCCCGACGACACCATGTACTTCGTCGACCGCCTGCCGCAGCTCGTGCTCAAATTCAGCAAGGAGGGGCGTCACCGCCTCTCGCTGGGCAAGCGCGGCGTCCACTCCGACACTGGGTTCACCCAGGACGTTCGCGAGGAAGCCGGCCCGCTGGTATCGGGTGGCGGCATCCCGGTACGCAGCGGCGTTGGTTATGCTGGGCCGCCATTTCATCATCCGACGGATGTCAGTATCGGTCCCAACGGCGAGATCTACGTATCTGACGGCTATCGAAACTCACGCGTGCATAAGTACGGTCCGGATGGGACGCTGCTCAAATCCTGGGGAGAGCCCGGACACGCTGGCGAACTCGCCGACACCAAGGACAAGCCGGGCTTTTTCCACACGGTGCACAGCGTCTGGGAGCATAAGGGCAAAGTCTATGTCGCGGACCGCGAAAGCAACCGCATCCAGATCTTTACACCTGAGGGCGAGTACATCGACATGTGGACCGGTTTTGGCCGTCCGACGAAGATTTTCGTCGACAAGGACGACATCATGTACGTCGCCGAACTCAACGACCAGTTCAGCATCGTCGACCTCGAAGGCAACTTGATCGGCCGTTATGGCACTGAACGGAGCAATGACCCCGGCAAGTTCTGGGGCCCGCACGGCATCTGGGCTGACTCCGAGGGGTCAATCTATGTTGCCGAGGTGCTGAACGGAGCTCGACTACAGAAGTTCGCCCGCCGCCGCTGAAATGCGCCGCTGACTGGCCCTCACCGGATGGGGGATCGAATTGGCTATTGTCAGAGAAGCGGACGCTGAGACGGCGGGGCCTACTGAAAGCTTAGGAGGAACGACATGCCACTAGACCAACAGGTTGCACGGTACCTTGAAATGCAGGCGGCTGGCGGGCCTCCGGGAACCCTCACCGAGCGCCGTGAGCAGCGCCGGACGCAGTCCGTCATGCAGGTCAGCGACCACACCATTCAGGGAGCCGGCGGCCCGATCCCGGTTCGTGCTTACGTACCGCCCGGACCTCGACCATTGCCGGTGCTCGTCTACTACCACGGCGGGGGCTGGGTCACCGGCGGTCTCGAAGAGAGTGACTCCCAGTGTCGTTTGCTCGCCCTCTGGGCCGGTTGCGTCGTGGCCCACGTCAACTACAGGCACGCCCCGGAGAACGTGTTCCCGGCCGCCCTCGATGACGCCTACGCCGGCGCCGTCTGGGTCGCCGAGAACGCTTCTGTCGTCGGCGCCGACGCGACGAGGATCGCAGTGGGCGGTGACAGCGCGGGTGGCAATCTCGCCGCCAGCGTGGCTTTGCTGGCGCGTGATCGAGGCACTCCACCTCTGGTGTTCCAGTATCTGGGGTATCCCGTAGTCGACGGCTCCATGAGCCTGCCGTCGTACTCCGAAAACGCAGCCGGGTTTGGACTCACAGCTGACAACATGGCCTGGTACTGGGATCAGTACGTGCCCGACCCGGCCAACCGAAATAATCCGCTGGCCGCACCGCTGGCGGCGGATGACCTGACGGGCCTGCCTCCGGCTCTGATCATGACTGCCGAGTTCGACCCGCTCAGGGACGAGGGGGAAGCTTACGCCGCCAGGCTTCAGCAGGCCGGCGTTTCGGTCGAACTGAAGCGCTACGACGGCATGGTGCACGGCTTCCTCGGACAGACAGGCGCGGTCGATGCAGCCAGACAAGCCATGACAGATCTGGCAGCTTCGTTAAAGAATGCGTTTGCCAGCGTGGGCGTCAGCTAAGTCCCGATTGGCCTTGGAATGCCTCTAGCTGAGGTCGTTTGGTTCATAAACTCGCTACGCCGACAGCGCCAACCCACTCGTCGCGGTGGAGCGATTCTGTCGTCAGGGAGCGAGCGTGTCAAATGGCGGTAGAGTCTGATCGCAGAGCTAGAACTCTGTCTGACCCAGCTTCCAGATTAGCGAAAATGGCGGAGGGGGAGGGATTCGAACCCCCGGTGAAGTTGCCCCCACAATGGTTTTCAAGACCATCGCATTAAACCGCTCTGCCACCCCTCCAAAAGCAGTATAGCGAAGGGGCCGCGAGCCTCAATCTTCGATCAGGACGATGCCGTTGCTGCCGTCTACCGTGACCGTCGCGCCGTCTCGGATCGTGACGCTGCCGTTCGCGGTGCCGATGACCGCCGGGATGCCAAACTCCCGCGCCACGATGGCCGAATGCGACAGAGTGCCGCCGCCGTTGGTCACCAGCGCGCCGATGATCCCGAAGAACGGCGTCCACGCTGGCGTCGTCGTCCTGCAGACCAGGATGTCCCCCTCCTGCAACGACGCCGCTTCCTCGATTGAATCGATGACGCGCGCCCGTCCCCTGTAGCTGCCCGCGGAGGCGGCGACGCCACGCAGCACGCGCAGCTCCGTCGCGTGAAGCTCGGCCGGTAGCGGCTCTGTACTCGGTTCCGGCGCTTTGCCGAGCAGTGGCGGTGGCGCCACACTGCGCACTGCGGCCAGCTCGGCGCGTCTCTCGGCCAGGAGCGGCTTATCCGGTCCCGTCCTGCCCTCCAGCACATCGAGCAGCTCCGGCCGGTAGAAGTAGAAGACGTCATCCGCGGCATCGATCCGCCCCTGCGAAACCAGGTGCCGTCCGATCGCCAGCCAGCGCGCCCGGGAGGCCGCCGTCAAGCACTGGTCCGTGTAGTAATTGTGGTCTTCGAGATTCGGCATGTGCTCCTGCGCGATCGGCAGCAGACGCAGAATCTCGGCCGCCGCCACGTCCTTCGGCGCCAACTCGTGCAGCTCACGCTCCAACCGCCCGCGCCGCTCACGATGCTGGCGCTCCATGTCGAGCGGCCCGCGGCCGTCCTCGAGCCGGGCGTAGGCCCGCACCGCCGCTAGCGGCACCGAGGTGTCCTCGCGCCAGTTCGGCCGGTCCTCAACAAAACCCTCGCTGCTGGCGCCGAAGCGGCCGCGGAGCGTCTGAAGTTCCTGCTCGAAAACCTGACCGCCTGTGGTCGGCGGGATAGCTGTCCCCTTGTCCAGCGCCTCGAAGACCTCAGGGTGCAGGCGCGCGACGCGACTCATCTCCCACAGGATCGCCGCCCGCTCGGTCGAGGCGTTGGGCACGCCCTGCAGAAGCGCCAGCGCATCCTCTCGGCGAGCTTCGCCGAACCGCTCAACGTAGGCCGTCTGCAGTTGGTTCGAGATTAAGTGAGCTGAGAACACCGCGCTCTGGTGTATCCCCCTGAAGACGCGGCTGTACTCCTCACGCTGCGTCTCCAGGGCTTCCTCCCACGCTCCGGGCGACACGGTCCCAGGATCAAAGCCAGTCAACACCTCGATCAGTTTGTCGACTTCCGGCTGCCACTCCGTGCGCCAGCGCCGCATCTCCCTCACCGACGCCGGCACTTCACGATCGAGCGTCGCTCTCGCCACGCTGGGCATAGCGTCCTCGCGCCTGTAGGTCAGGCCATTGATCTGGACGCCGCGCGGCGGGAACTCTTCGTCCCGCGGCCTGGCTGCACTAAAGAGGTCGCTGATCAGCGGCGTCGCGGCGACCGGCATATGCTCGTCGAACAGGATCCAGGTGTAGTCTTCCAGCCGCGCATCGGGCAGCTTGAACTCGATCTCCGGCATGTTCCTCGCTCTGTTTGTCTTCGCGCCAGTATAGCGACGGCGAATTCGCCCTTGTCGTGCGTCCTACGCCATGGCGATGACGGTCGGGTTCACCTGCTCCGCCAACATCCGGCTCTGCTCCATCATCTCCTCGTCCGACTCGGCGATGGGCCGCGCCACGAACTTTGAGATGCCCGCTTCGCGAAGCCGCGTCACGATTTCGAGGATCGCTTCGGCATCGCCGACGGCCATAAAGTCGCGCGGGTCGGCACTTGCGCCGGGCCGGGCTCGATAAGCCTGGACACTGCGCTCGACAGCCGGTTCCTCCCAGCTACCGAACCGGAAGCTGAAGCCGGCGCCGTAGTGGTCATCGTCGATCGGCCGGCCCAGCGCCGCCGATCGCTCCCGGATCGTGGCGACGACGCGTGCGATCTGCTCCGGCCCCTGCGCCGCACCGGCCAGCCAGCCGTTACCGTAGCGTGCCGTCCGCTCGATCGCCGCCTCAGAGCTGCCGCCGATCCACATCGGCAGCGGCTGCTGCCTGGGCTTCGGCGCGATCGTCACATCTTCGTACTGGTAGTACTTGCCGGCGAAGCTGACGTGGTCCTCGGTCCAGAGCCGGCGAAGCAGCGCCAGCATCTCGTTCGAGCGCGAGCCTCGGCCCTTCGTGTCGAGGCCGACCGCCTTCCACTCCGGCGCCACGTCGTTGCCGACGCCGAACATCGGCAGCAGCCTGCCGTCACTGAGGTAGTCGACAGTGGCGCACTCCTTGGCCAGCACCAGTGGGTCTCGTAGCGGCAGCACGGTCGCGTTCATGCCGAACTTAACCTGGGTCGTCCGCCCCGCAATCGCGGCCAGCGCCGTCAGCGGCTCCAGGAAGGTCTGCGCCGAGACCAGCCGCTCGCTGAGCCAGACGGAATCAACGCCCCACTCCTCGCAGGCGTCAATCCAGCGCCAGAAAGCGGCAGCTTCTGAAAAGGGAAACGCGCCAAAACCGAGACCGATGCGTACGCTCACGAAACCTAGCTTAGCAGCCGCCTCACGGGGTCAGGCAGCGCAGTGCCGCCTCGTGTGGCCTCATCGACTCCCGAGTTAGCGTCGTGATCATCGCGCCCATACGTGTCCTCTGCGGTACGATAAGCCGACATGGGACGAAGACCTGGTTACGAAGTCGAGAACGTCTTGCGAGCCGCGATGGCTCTGTTCCGCGCTAACGGCTTCCACGCTGTGAGCGTCGAGGACCTGGTCCAGGCTACAGGCCTCAACCGATTTGCGCTGTATGAGAAGTTTGGCGGCAAGGAAGGCCTCTTTTACGAGACCCTGGATTTCTACTACGAGGTTTCGATCAGGGAAGAACTGCTGAGCCCGCTCTTCCTCAACGACGTCTCGATCGACTCATTGCTGAACATGCTCCGAATCGTTCGAGCCACCGCCCTTGACCCAGAACAGCGCTGTGGTTGCTTGATCGTCAATGCGAACGTCGAGCTCGGCGGCTCAGACGATCGGGTCGCTGCGGCGGCAGATGCCGTCATGCGTTCCTTCCAAGAAGCGACTTTGAACGTTCTTCACGTTGCCGCCGAGTGCGGCGAAATCAGCCCCGAGATACCAATCGCTCAACGCGCGGATTACATCGTAGTCATGATCCAGGCCTTCTTTTCCCTGGCCTACATCTCTCGCGACGCCGCTGACAAACTCTCTCTCCATCTCATTCGCGAGGTCGAAGCCTGGCAGCTCAGTGGCCTTCCGGCCGTATCTTCACGATCCGAGCGATAGAGAACCGCCCCATACCAGAACGCCGATACTGGTTCGCTCTTCAAATAACGGCGAATATCTGCCAGACCAGAGTTCTTTAGCGCACCGGAGGTAACCATGGCTCAGTCCACAGAAGAGGTTTTTAATCACCACCTGCAGTGTTTCGGCGGCGGCGATTTGGATGGCCTCCTGGCCGATTACACAGACCAATCGTTTGTAATCGCGCCCGACGGCACAGTGCTCGAAGGGCCTTCACAGCTCCGCCCAGTTTTCGCGGCAATGTTCGCCGAGTTTGCCAAGCCTGGGGCTTCCTTCTCAATGGACAAGACGGTGATAAAGGGTGAGGTCGCTTTCATCACCTGGTCAGCCGAAACGGCGGACAATGTCTACGAGTTCGCTACGGACACGTTCGTCGTCCGAGACGGAAAGATCGCCTCTCAAACTTTCACTGGAAAGATCAACCCAAAGAACTAAGCGTCCGACTCACTGTATTTCAGCTGCGCAGGGCCTCACGAGCAGAACATGGGCGTGGGGTCCTGCGTTATTCGTAGCACGGCGAATCGTGTACGGATTCGTCCGCCCGCCCTTCGCCTGGCGAAGACGCCCGCGCCCTAGACCGTCGTCATCTTACGTGCCAGAAGCAGGCTTATCGCAACCGCCACGCCCCCGCGATCACCCCGGCCGCCACGAGCACGATCACGCTGCCGGAGTAGTGTCCAGCCACCAGCCCAATCGCTGACGCCTCCAGGCACGAGGCAACCATCAACACCCAGGTGCGCGGCCCGGTCACCACCTCTGCCTCGCCGTTATCAGCGGCGGCATCCGGCTCCTTCCCCGCGGGCTGCTCTGTCTCATCTTCGCTAGAAGCGCCCGCGGAGCCTCTCCCCGCGGAGCCCCTCCCCGCGAAGCCTCTCCCCGCCACGCGCTCGATCGCCCCGATAGCCAGCATGCCCAGCCCAACCGTCATGAAACCGGCCAGCAGCCACGTCCCATTGAGGTCTCCCTGCAGGAGTAGCAGGGCCCATACGATCCCAACACCCGCCAAAAGGCCCGCGTTAGCCAGTCTGGTGTCGAACGTCTTCCTTGTTCTCATCCCAGTCTCGTAAAGGATTATCGGCAAGTTGCACTTGAGGCGGGACGCTGCCGCTCAATCAGACGCGGGAGTGACACACCACTCGACAAGATCGAAGCGCGGCGAAGGCTCTATGGCCTACTCGGTCGCCCCACGCCTGCTTATCCCGCCAAAGCCTGCGATGTTCAGGGAATACTCGCAACCATATAATGCGGCAGTGAAATCATCGGAAGAACGTGTATCAATCCTGCTTCAGGCCCTTGGGATCGCGCCTGAGTCCTTCGACAACTTCCTCGAATGGGCGCTAGCCGAGCACCTTGTTGTGTCATTGGCCCAATCAGACGAAATCGGGCCAGAGTTCTTCGACCGGCCAACAGCACTGAAGGACTTTCGCGATCTTCTTGCCAGGCGAACGAACCGCCAATGGAGCATCCCCGACTATAGCCTTCTTTGGACGGGTCAAGGACGCTAGAACCAAGCATTACCGCGTTCCGATCAAGTATGAGGAATACTTAAGGCTGCTCTGGCAAGTTCCACTCGAGTGTGCAGAGTGTGGACGTAAGCCGCCTGAAGTAAGGTTGCATGTCGATCACATCATTCCCGCATCCGTTGGTGGCTCTTCGAAACGGCTCAACCTTCAGTTTCTTTGCGAAGAACACAACCTGCACAAATCGAACCAAAGAGAAGTCACGGACTCATGGCTGAATTTTCTGTAGAGGCTATCGTGCTGAACCCAAAAGGCCACGAACTCTATTGCTTTGGAATGAACACGTCTCGACTGAACCAGATCTGCTACGTGACCCCTCGTTCGCACGATGATCCAGACGAGATTCAGCGGATCATTCGGCCTGGACGTGCGAAAGAGATAGGCGAATATATTCAGCAAGCCAACTCGCTCCTACCTAACTCAGTTGTCGTGAGCCTTACTGAGGATGTCACGATTTCGTCAGGTGGGAGCGCAACATCGAAGGTTCTCAATTTCCCAGACGTTGAGGGTAAATTTGCCTACATCCTCGACGGCCAGCACAGATTAGAGGGATTCAAGTACAGCGAAGGCGTTGAGTTCGACTTACCAGTGGTCGCCCTCTACAACGCAGACGAAGCCCTCCGCGCCAAAATATTCGCCGACATAAACAGCAAGCAACAGCGAGTAAACGACGTTCACCTGCTGGCGCTCTACTATCAAATACGGGACTTGCCCCAAGATATTTCTGCCGTAATGGACATGATAACGCGTCTTAACGGCGATGCAGACTCGCCCTTAATGGGCCGCGTGCAGACTCTTGACGATGACAAGAACTGGTGGGTGAAGAACACTACTCTGAAGCAATACCTATCACCGATTCTCGCCAGTGGCGGTGTGCTAGCTGCCAAGAATGTCGCGCAACAAACGGAAATCATGAAAGCCTACCTTGGTGGCATTACGGAGCTATGGCCGGAAGCATGGGGCGATGAAAAGGACTATCTACTGTGCCGGGCGACGGGTATGCAGATCATCTTCGGCATTTTCCCTTCAGCGATGCACCGATGCGATCTGAACTGCTCCAGGCAGTACACAGCGGCTAATTTTCACGAGCAGATGAAGCCACTGCTGAGCGCAAAGATTCAACTCCTAGGACTTGGTGAGTCAGAATTGGACTGGCAACGCGGAGGCATTATCAGTCTCGTTTCGAACGCGAGAACGCGAGAATTAATTATCAGACAGCTACGTGACTACTTAACAGTCGCCGACGGATAAGGAATTTTTCACCATACAAGACGCAGTTCCACGCCGAGCGCGGAAACTACACTCGGCGTGTGAACCCATGTCCAGCCCAGCTTCAGCGCGGTAGCCCCCCTGCAGCGTCACTCTGCCCTTATTCGTACCCGTTCCCGACGCGCTTTCGGCCCCCCTCAGCCTAGCCTCCAAGCCGCTTCTGGCCTGGATCGGCGCCAGTTCGGCCCGGATTCGCCCTTAGACCGCATCCCCAACCCACTCACCTCCACCCTGAAGTTGTCTCGCTTAGACTCGAAACCTACTTCGACCCTCTGACCCGGCGCATGCTATGCTGGCGTCGCTACGCACGGGGTGGTCCTCCCGAGACACGGAAGGCCTGAGATCAAACCCGTCGAACCTGATCCGGGTAATACCGGCGGAGGAAGGCGCGTGGTACCGCAGCCCAGCCTGCGTGCACCTTCTTTCCGTCCGCGACTCCTGGTCAGGAATGCGTCGCGGGGGATTTGTGTACACACCAAAACCGCACCGGCTATTGATTCTGGGAGCGCTATTCGCCGCCCTAACACTGTTCGTCGCCTGCGGCAGTGACGACGATGACGGGGCTGCGTCTAGTGGCTCCGAACCTGCCACCATCAAGGTTCAGCTCGATTGGACACCTAACACCAACCACATCGGCATCTACCTTGCCCTGGCCAAGGGCTGGTACGAAGAGGCGAATCTGACGGTCGACATCCTGCCCTTCGTCGACGCCAGTCCCGACACGCTCGTCGCCAACGGCAACGCCGACATCGGCATCAGCTTCCCGGCCAACGTGATTTACTCGCGCGCCGCCGGGCTCGACCTCGTCAGCGTTGCGGCGATTCTTCAGAGGAATCCAACCGAGCTGGCCGTCCTCGGCTCAAGCGACATCCGTAGCCCGAAGGACTTCGACGGCAAGACCTACGCCGGTTTCGGACTGCCTTACGAAGAGCCCCAGATTCGGACCGTGGTAATCAAGGATGGCGGCACGGGCGACTTCGACGTCGCAATCTTGAACACGTTCGCCTACGAAGCCCTGTTCAACGGAGACGCCGACTTCACGGAGATATTCACGACCTGGGAGGGCATCGAAGCCAAGCTACGCGGCGTCGACCTTCGGACCTTCCGCTACGACGAATTCGGCATGCCGGACTTCCACGGCGTGATCCTGGTGGCACAGTCCGAAGCCTTGAGCGGCGAGAAAGCCGCCGCGATTCGCCGCTTCCTTGAGGTGACGCAGCGGGCCTACGAATTCGCCGCCGATAACCCGGACACGGCATCGCAGGAGTTCATGGCTTACCTGCCTGACACCTTCCCGGAGCCCGACCTCGTCATCGAGTCGACGCAACAGCTCACTTCTTACTTCGTCGAAAGCGGCGAGCGCTGGGGCGTCCAGGACGCCGACAGCTGGAGTGCCTACGCCGCGTGGTTCATTGACCAGGACCTGGTTATCGATGGTGACGACAAAGTAGTCGAGAGCCTCTCTGACCTCGGCACCCTGTTCAGCAATGAGCTTCTGACCGAGGACTAGTACGGCCGCTTTAGTGCCGCTGCTGCAGGTTCGGGGCGTCGACAAAACCTTCGAGGGCAGGCGGCCGCTCGAAACGCTGCGTGACGTCTCCCTCACCATCGGAACCGGTGACTTCGTCGCTATCGTCGGGCCCTCGGGCTGCGGTAAGAGCACGTTATTCAACCTCATTGCCGGGATCGAGCCGCTCAGCACCGGCGAAATCACGCTTCGAGGCGACCCCAATCCCGATGGCCGCTGGCTCAGTTGCGGCTACATGTTTCAGCAAGACCTCCTGTTCCCCTGGCGCAGCGTGCTGGACAACGCGGCGCTTGGCCTCGAGGTGAGCGGCGCCTGCAGCCGAGGCGAAGCTCGTCGTCGGGCTCGTGAGCTGCTGCCGCGCTTCGGGCTCGAGGGTTTCGAGTCCCATCGGCCTGGTGAGCTGTCCGGCGGCATGCGGCAGCGTGTCGCCTTGCTACGAACGCTGCTACTTCAACGGCCGCTGCTGCTTCTAGACGAGCCGTTCGCCGCGCTGGACGCCCTGACTCGGCGCGAGCTGCAGGATTGGCTCCGCGATACGTGGATATCGGGGAGTGAGGCTGCCTTGTTAGTCACCCACGACGTGCGGGAGGCAATCTACCTGGCGAACCGCGTTTACGTCATGAGCGGCCGGCCCGGGACGATCGTCGCAGAGGTCGATATTCGCTCCGCGGGCGAGCCACCGCCGGACACGGTCTCAATGGCTCACCTCGAGGAACGCATCATGACGGCGCTTCAGACGCAGGAAATCACGGCGTGAGATTCGGTTTCGGCAATCGCGGCGCAAATCCGGCCTCGGATGGCACCCGGGTTGCGACCGTGAGCGGCCGAGGCGGAAACGAGCGCAGCTTCGGCCATGACGGCGTCGAATGGCTCCGCCGCTTCGCGATCAACGCGCTGCCGCCGCTGGCCGTTCTCGTGGGGCTATTCGCGGCCTGGGAGATCTACGTTGAGGCCTCTGGAATCAGTCGTGTCACCCTGCCCGCGCCGAGTCAGATACTGGAGTCAGCCGAGCGTAACAAGCACCTGCTGTGGGATCACTCCCTGGTCACCTTGAAGGAAACGGTCCTGGGGCTCGGGCTCAGCATCGTCGTGGCCATCGGACTGGCGCTGCTTATCGACACCTTCGCCCCGGCCCGACGCGCCCTCTACCCACTGCTCGTCGGTTCTCAGACGCTCCCGATCGTCGTCATCGCTCCCCTGATCATCTTCTGGTTCGGCTTCGACCTGACGCCTAAGATCCTCGTCGTCACGCTGTACACGTTCTTCCCGATTACTGTCGCGTTTGCTTCCGGCCTCGCAGCGACCAGTGAAGAGGCGCTGGTGCTCATGCGAACGCTCGGAGCCAATCGCATCAAGACGCTGGCGTTGCTCAAAGTGCCGCAAGCCATGCCTTACCTTTTCACCGGGCTTCGGATCAGCGTTACGTACGCAATGATTGGCGCCGTATTCGCAGAGTGGAGCGGAGCGCGCGCCGGTCTCGGCATCTACATACTGCAGATGAAGAATTCGTTCCGCACCGACATGGTGCTGGCGGCGATTTTCCTGATCTCGATCCTGTCGCTGGGCCTCTTTGTGCTCGTGGGAGTCATTGAACGGGCAGTCGTGCGCTGGCGCTAGCGTCCGGAGAGCACACGATTAAGGTTAAGTCTCAGGATTAATCAAGAAAACGCCCCATAAATGGGGCTTGTGCAGCTGTGTATACTGAACCTGCCGTCAACTGACCAGTAGCAGCGGGCGGCGCTCCCCTGACGGGGCCCGCAATGCGGGCTCCGTCTTAATGTACGAACCGCCTCTTGGTTTCGGATTTCCCTCCTCTAAGTTTTTCTCTGTCTCTTGTTTCTGCAAAGACTCACAGCGGATTTGATTCGATCCGTCTCCGGCTATGATTGGGTTGCTCCGCAACGGCCGCCAATCACCGCAAGGAGATCAGAATGCCACGCCTACCCGAGGTCCTCGACCGCGATGCCCTGCCCGAAGACAAGCGCGAAATCCACGACTACCTGGCCGAGACGCGAGGAGCAGTTTCGACTACCTTTCTCGGCCTTTCTCAACAATCCGGAGCTGACCTACCGCATCGCCCATGTCGGTAGCTACATTCGCTTCGACGGCCTGCTGCCGGACCAGACGCGCGAACTCGCCATCATGGCCACGGCCCGCGAGATCGACGCTCGCTTCGAATGGTCACGCAGCAGGCCCGCGTCGCCCGCGAACTCGGCATCAACGACACGACAATCGACGCGATCGCGAATCGCCTGAAGGACTCGGCGAAGACGAAGCGCTGCCGATTCGCGTCGCCCAGGGCCTGCTGCGTGACCATGCCATCAGCGACGAGTTGTTCGCCGCCGCTCATGCCAAGTTCGGCGATGCCGGCGTCGTCGAGTTGCTAGCCACGGTCGGCTATTACTCGCTGATGGGCTGCGTCCTTAACGGCCTGCAGATCGAGCCGCCGCCGGAGGCCGCGCAGCTACCGAAATAGCCCTCGCCGTTCCACGGCCACTTTCCGTGCACGTGCGTCAGCCCGCCCCGACTAGAATGGCCTACTAGCATTCAGCCATAGGAGGCGCAGCCCATGCGAGTTAGCCAGGCCATGATATCATGAAGCGCGAGGGCGTAACCAACCTCTTCGCCTACCCCGTCAATCCGCTGATCGAAGCCTGTGCCGAGATCGACATTCGACCGATCATCGTCCGCCAGGAGCGCACCGGGATTCACATGGCAGACGCCGTGAGCCGTATGACATCAGGCGACACTGTTGGCGTCTTCTGTATGCAGGGAGGCCCGGGCGTCGAGAACTCCTTCGGTGCTGTCGCCCAGGCATACTCCGAGTGCGTGCCGTTGGTCGTGATACCCGGCGGCTCACCGCGAGCCCAGAGCTGGGTGCGCCCCGCCTTCAACGCGACACTCAACTTCCAGCACATAACGAAGTGGTCCGAGCTCGTGACCAGTCCCGGCGGCCTCGTCGCCGCGACCCGCCGCGCCTTCACTCAGACGCGCAACGGCCGGCCCGGACCCGTCCTGCTCGAGATACCCGGCGACATGTGGAACGAAGAGGTCCCTGACTTCGAGTACACGCCCTCGAAACGGTTCGTCTCAATGCCCGCCCCGGATGAGACAGACGCGGCGGCGGAGACGTTGCTGAACGCGGAGCGTCCCCTCATCTATGCTGGGCAGGGGGTCCACTACGCCAAGGCCTGGGATGAGTTGAAGCAGCTGGCAACGCTGCTGGAGGCGCCCGTCACGACGAGCCTCGAAGGCAAGAGCGCGTTCCCCGAGAACGACGCCTTGTCGTTGGGTTCCGGCGGCGTTGCGATGCCCGCCTCGGTCCATCAGCACGTGCAGGACGCGGACGTCGTCTTTGGTGTCGGCGCCAGCTTCGGAGCGACCGGGTTTGGCATTCGTTTCCCAACCGAGGGCAAAACCTTCATTCAGAACACGGTCGACGCGATGGACGTCAACAAGAACATCCCGACTGAGCACGGGCTGGTCGGCGACGCCCGGCTGACGCTGTCCGCGCTCGTCGATGCCGTAAGCGACCGGCTCGACGGCAAGCCACGCGGACGACGCGAGGAAGTGGTCTCGCGGATAAAGTCGCAGGAGGAGCCCTGGCTGCAGCAGTGGATGCCACGGCTGACCTCGGACGAAACGCCGCTGCAGTCGTACCGCGTGATCTGGGACCTGCTGCACACTGTCAACGTCCCGAATACGGTGATTACCCACGACGCGGGCAGCCCGCGCGACGAGCTGTCGCCGTTCTGGGAGGCCACGACGCCGCTGAGCTACATCGGCTGGGGCAAGACGACGCAGCTGGGATACGGCCTCGGCCTCGCTATAGGCGCCAAGATGGCTCATCCAGATAAGCTCTGCATCAACGTCTGGGGCGACGCCGCCATCGGCATGACCGGTATGGACTTCGAGACCGCGGTTCGCGCGCGCATCCCGATCCTGTCGATCCTGATGAACAACTACTCGATGGCCATGGAGTTTCCCGTAATGCAGCTATCGCGGGAGAAGTACGGCTCGACGGACATTTCCGGCAACTACGCCGACTTCGCCACGGCGCTCGGCGGCTACGGCGAGAAAGTGACTGACCCGGGGGAGATCATCCCGGCGATCAGGCGAGGCATCGCCGCAACCCAGGACGGCAAGCCGGCGATGCTGGAGTTCATCACCACGTCGGAGAAGGCCTACTCGAAGTTCTAGGGATAACGACGGAGGGTGAACTCACTGATGAGCATTCGCGCCGTTTTCTTCGACCTTGACGACACGCTGATGCTGACCACCGCGACTCGGCCCGAGCGAGCGCGCCTCTGCGCCGAAGCTCTGCTGCCTCATGGCAATGGCATGAACATCGATGAACTGATGTCCCGCATGCTGGCGCCGAATCCGGACGGTTTTCCCGTGGGTGCAGAACCAGTTATCGATGAGCTACGAATCGCGGATTTGGATGCAGCCCGACAAGCTATCGGGATCTGGTTCTTCCTGGGTTGCGAGCACCTGATTCAACCGCCCGAGGGCGCCGAAGCAGTAGTTCAGGCGCTCAGCACGGAATACACGTTGGGAGTCATCTCCAACGGCCTTCCTGATGTCCAGGCCAACAAGCTAAACGCGCTGCCCTTCAACCACAGCTTTGAGCCAAGTCTTCGCGTCTTTAGTGGCGGAGTCGGCCATGCCAAACTGGATCCGCGTATCTTTCAACACGCCCTGGAGCACGCCGGAGTCGAGCCCCGCGAGGCAGTCATGATCGGTGACCAGGCGCTCGCGGACGTCGGCGGGGCGCAGGGGGCTGGCTTGCGTGGCGTCTGGTTCAAACCAGACGGAAACAGTGCTTCTGACGGAATCTCACCAGACGCCACGATTCGCAGCTTCGACGAATTGCCGCGACTGCTTCGCGACTGGAGTGCCTGACCGCCGCCGAAGCAAGTCATGTTGCCGATAACTACTTCGAGATGACGTCCTCTCTGGCGCAACGCCTGCGCGAGCACGATCCGCGCGTCCTGCGGCTGGCCTGGCGCGGGCTGCTGGGCATCATGCTGCTCGTCGCCGTATCCCACTTCGCCTGGGTGACGGCCCATCACCTCGACTGGCTCACCGCGGCGGGCGATGAGCGTTTCGAAGTGCCTGACTACGTTGCGTCTTACTCGGCCGGGCAACTTGTCTGGGAAGGCAATGCGGACCAGATCTACGACCTCGAGGTGATCGCGGCAAAGGAACGCGAAGTCAGCGGCTCGTCCTTCGAAGACGATCTGACGCTGCCCTACTTCAACCCACCGTTCGTCGCTATCCTCATCGCTCCCCTTACGGCACTGCCCGTGGCCGGCTTCGCGATCGTCATGTTTGGCATCAACTTCGTGCTGCTCATCGGTTGCGGCGTCGCGCTGCAGCGTCTCATCGGACTGAAGCAGCGAGAACACGTCATCTTCTTCTGGCTCGCATTCGTTTCGGTGTTGCCGGTCTGGAACATCTACCTGCAGCACCAGCTAACGCTCTTCGTTGTCGCCGCATGGCTAGGATTCGTCTGGCTGCAGCTGAGGGGTCGCGGCGGGCTGTCCGGCGCCGCGCTGACGTTGGGTTTGGTGAAGCCGCCCCTGATCGCGTTCGCCGTCCTCTACTTGATCTATCAACGTCAGTGGCGCGCGCTCGGCTCCTTCGCCGCCATCTCCGGCGCCCTCACGCTCGTTTCAATCGCCGTCGCCGGGCCGCAGATTCTCATCGACTACCCAGAGTTTCTCATCGAAAGCACGAAATGGGTCGAGACCAACGGCATGCAGCCATTTTTCCTGTTCGGTCTCAACGGCTTGTTGGTTGACTTGCTGCGGGACCAAACGCCGCCAGGATGGCTACTGTGGCCGCTGACTGCCGCGACTGTCGGCGCCGTGATCTGGACCTGGCGCGGCAATCGTGAATCCAACCCGGAGAAACTCCTGCCGCTGATGGCGGTCGCACTCGTCGGGTCGATCCTGATCAACCAGCATCTCTACCTGCACGATATGCTGCTTGTCAGCGTCGCTGTCGGCTTCGCCGCCGCTTACATGGTGCGTACGACCGGTGCTTTCGGACCGTGGGCCGGCATCGCCACCGTCATGTGGCTCTGCCATCTTCCAGTCCTCCTCTTCGCCTACAAGCAGGGCTTCCCGCTTTTCATGCTCTCGACCCTAGGTTTGTTTTTCGTCTTGCTACGTGATGCCCGGCGTCTCAACGCTGCCTCGTCTGAGATCGACGGCGCGAGCCAGCCCGATACGCACGTCGCAGCCTAATCAGGCGCCCGCGTCGCGGTCAATCGCCGCCAGCAGCCGGTAGCAGACCTCAAGTCTCGGAGTCGATACGCCCAGTTCGGCGCCCAAACGCACGGCGTGACCGAACGTCTCCTCAATTTCGAGCCGTCTGCCACGCAAGAGGTCTTGTAGCGCCGACATACGATGCGTCAGCGTGCCACTCGCCTCCAGGCCCACGCCAGTCCTCTTCAGTACAGCGACGCAATCGTCGATCTCTGACTCCGACAGGGTCTTGGGCAAAAGCAGTTCGCCCAGGTCCATGACGTCCACGTCGAGGACGGTCGCCAGGCTGACGGCCTCCCGCGTAAGCTCGGTTTGCAGAGTGTTGAGGCCCTCGTCTCGAAACACGAGGTGGGTGTACAGGCGGCTCAGCACCGCCACCGCGGTCAGCCCCATCCACGCGGCGTATTTCGACCATTCAACCGACCGAATGCGGTCCGACGCGATCGTCTTGATGCCCGCGTCGTTCAGCACCCTCGCGAATTCCTCCGTGCGAGATGATGCACCCCCCGCCAACTCCCCGAAGTAGAGCCCCTGATTACGTGTGAAGCGGACCGCGCCATCGTCCGTGACCTCGCCGCTGAAGTTCGCGATGCAGCCGACGGTATGTTCTTGGCCGAAAACCTCAGCCAGCCGCTCTTCTTTGATGACACCGTTCTGCACTGACATCGCCATGCCGGCTTTGAGGTTTCGAACCGATTCCAGCGCCGCTTGCGTGTCGTACGTCTTCGCGGTCAATACGAAGACGTCACATTCGCCCAGATCAGCCGGCCGCTCGATTATCGGCACCATGGCGGTGAACTCAGCTAGGCCCGAGACCGTGACGCCGTGCTCGGTTAGCAGCAGAGCCCGCGGCCCTCGTGCTATCAGGGCCACATCCTGCCCGGCTCGCGCCAGGTTAGCCGCGAGGATAGAGCCCAGCGCTCCAGCGCCGAGTACAACCGTTCTCACTTCGCCTCTCGGCTCTCGCCCGCCAGCTCATCAAGCACAGAGACACTCCAATCTGGAGTGCTCGGGCGGCCTATACCTTGAACTTGCCACATCCCACTCTCACGGATGGTTCTCACCGGAGAAGAAAGTCCAAGCCAATTCTCCGAAGGTCGGCAATCAAGACAGTTCGATACGGTTCCTATGAGATTCGCCTCTATTCGCCGGCGGTCTTCCTTCCCGCATTCCAACGCGACGAAGGAGAGATCGCCCTGAATATGCTCCGTGACTCTCCTTTCTATTTCGGCCAAGCGCGTCGAGTCGACTGTTGCGGAATACGCGACACGTGCCCGACGTGTGGTCATGTCACGCTCCCAGGATTCTGCAAAGGGGTCATTATCACGATGGAGGAGAGCCTTACCGATGTTCTTCCGGAAGATGCTCCTGTCCTTATTTTCGTTTACGAAGTGCTCGCGAAGTCTGTCACTCAATCGACTGCGTGGACCAGTATGAGTGCCGATTCTGACGATGCGACTAAGGCCGTGACCGTATTCTCCGTTTTCGAAGATCAAGTAGATGCCAGACTCTGGCAAGAGATCGGGATCGAATGGGAACGTGAAAGGTTGCAGCTTCGCCACGATTTCGTGGAGGTGCTGGCAAATGTTACTCGACGCGTCGACTCGCATAGAAACTCAGTTGCCTTCCGATGCCGAACCCGGCGAGCGGGACCTCGTAAGAAGCCAATTCAGGCACTATGAACTTTCGATACACCTCGCCGGCCAACAAGATGAAATGATCCATTCTCAAATCTGAGGCCAGTCTGAGATCTCTGAGGACTGCCTCTGTCCACGCCTTTCGGGCAGCAACGTTCATGGTCTTGAGAGTCTCATCGTAAAGTTCAATGACTTTTTCGAGATCTACCAAGCCATACTTTGCTGATAGTACGAGAATTTTTTCGGCACCGAGATCTTGGGCGTATCTTAGACTGCCGCGAAATAGCGGACTGATATAGAAGTCCTGTGCTCGCGCAGGACGATCCAGCTTCTTGCTTACGCAAGAAATCAGAGCGACTTTCACCGTCAAAAATTACAGCGACTGGATCGGGATCAGAGCGTCGTCGCCACCGTAGGGTGCGACCTCTTGGCCTTCCATCTCCGCGATAACCCGGTCGCCTTCTTCGATCAGCGCGCTGAGGAATTCCGGTTCGTCTACCGTGCGGATCACTTCGCCTTTGCGGAAGATCACGCCGCGTCCCTTGCCGCCGGCGATGCCGATGTCGGCCATCTTCGCCTCACCGGGACCGTTAACGACGCAACCCATCACGGCAACGGTGATCGGCTTGCCGACTTTGACGAAGTGCGCTTCGACCTTCTGAGCCAGCGGGATCAGCTCGATCTCGATGCGGCCGCAGGTGGGACAGGCGACGAGCGTCGGGCCGTGCTGTCGCAGGCCGAGGCTGTTGAGGATGTCGTAGCAGACCGGAATCTCCTCGGACGGATCGGCAGCCAGAGAGACGCGAAGCGTGTCGCCGATGCCTTCCGCGAGCAGGATGCCGATGCCGATTGCGCTGCGCACCGAGCCAGCTCGAGGCGTACCCGCCTCGGTGACGCCCAGGTGGAGCGGATATGGCGTACCGCGCTGGTCCAGCTCATGGGCCAGCCGACGGTTGGCTTCAACCATCGTCGGTACGTCGAAGGCCTTCATCGAAATCTTGATGTTGTCGTAGTCCATCTCCTCCAGGATGTTGATCTCCCAGAGGGCAGCGTCGACCATCCGATCGACCATGTTTGGCGGCAGCTCACCGTCAGCCAACGCCGGGATCGGAGGCAAGCTGCCTCCGTTGACACCGATGCGAATCGGGATGCCGCGCTCCTTCGCAGCGGCGACGACGGTCTTGACCTTTTCGGGGTCCCGGATGTTACCGGGGTTGAGACGCAGGGCCTGGAAACCCGACTCGATCGCGGCAAGCGCCCAGCGGTAGTCGAAGTGGATGTCAGCGGTCAGTGGGAGCGGGGTCTGTCGCACGATGTCGGGAAGCGCCGCGGCGGCTTCCTTGTCGGGCACAGCGATACGCACGACTTCACAACCGACCTCGGCCAGCTCGTGAATCTGCCTGACGGTCGCTTCGACATTCGCGGTGTCTGTAGTGGTCATCGACTGAACGACGATAGGAGCGTCGCCGCCGATCTTTACATCGCCTATTTGGATTTGCTTGGTCTGACGTCGAGTTTGCGGGATCATCGGAACAACTCGTCTCCTCTCACGATTCGCGCAACGTCAAAATAGCTGAGGACGATGACGAGGAGCAATAGCGCCCCCAAGCCTACCAGATGGACCATTGCCTCTTTAGCCGGGGCAATTCTGCGCCCTCGACGCAGTACTTCAATCAAAACAAAGGCCATTCGTCCGCCGTCGAGCATTGGCAGCGGCAGAATGTTGAGGACGGCGAGGTTGATACTGAGGAGGCCAGCGAACTGGATCAGGCTCAGCCAGCCGGCTTGCTCGATGACTTCACCCGTCACCTGTGCGATGCCAATGGGCCCAGACACCGGCGAGGTCCCGCTGGCGCCCTTTATCCTGGAGTAGATCTCATTACGCGCCACCTTCAGCGAGTCCCACGTCGTTTGCCATCCACGCTGCAGCGCCGTGAACAGACCATCGGAGCGCGACTCCGTGAATGAGTACTGCGGCCCAATGCGAATGCCCGTAGCACCCTGAGCAAATCGCAACGTGGTGCCGGCGACCAGCGCATCCGGGTCTGCGAGCCCGGCCGCGGCTGCGATGTCGGCATCACTCACCCTGAGCAGGCGGGAGACGAACGAGATCGTGTCGCCGAGTTGCGTCTCATAGTGAATTGCTAGCTCACCGCTGCCGATGATCAGCGTTGTTTCCTCGGGCAGGTTGAACTCGATCTCGGCAGCCTGGCGCACGGCATCACGGTCGAACCCCGTAGCGTCGGAGACGGCGAATACGTCATCACCCGGCTGCACTACGTAGTCGTATGTCGGTGGCGCCCAGCGCGGCGTGACGGTGACGGTTTCCTCAAAGCCCAACTGCGTCTCGGGATCCGTTCGCCGCACCACGATGTCAGTCTCTTCGCCGAGGTTGAGCCGGATGTTGTAGCTCGCTTCGGAAACGCTACGGATCTCGCGCCCATCGATCTCCTCGATCAGGTCGCCTATCTGTAGCCCTGCCATCTCCGCCGGCGAATCCGGCACGACCTGCGCGATGACCGCACCGCCGACAGAGACGTCCCGAGGCAACATCAGCGCGAATGAGAACAGGAAGATTGCCAGCACCAGGTTCATGAAGGCGCCGGAGCCCATGACGACGAGGCGTTTCCACGCCGCCAAAGCCGCCAGGCTCTGGGGATGGGACGGGTCTTCTTCGCCTAGCAGTCGTACAAAGCCGCCCAGGGGCAGCCAGTTCAGCGTATATTCGGTTTCGCCCCGTTTGATGCCGAAAGCGCGTGGCGGGTAACCGATACCGAACTCGAGTACCTTGACGCCGAACATTTTCGCCGTGAGAAAGTGGCCCAGCTCATGAATGACGACGAGTACGACAAGGACGCCCAGAAAGGGCGCTACTGTCGAAAGGAGAATATCTAGCACCTAGCGGGCCTCAATCCATGCCGTCGCGAATTCGCGAGCCCATGCGTCAGCCGCGAGAACGGCGTCTAAAGAGGTTTCGTCCATCGAGACGTGCTTCTCCAGTGTGTCAGATAGCAGCGCAGGAATATCGAGGAAGCGTAAACGGCCGTTTAGGAATGCGTTCACCGCTTCTTCGTCCGCCGCCGCCAGTGCCGCTGGGTAGGTGCCACCGTGCGCTCCCGCCGCCAGCGCGTAGCCCAAACAGGGATAGCGCTCCATGTCCAGCTGCTCAAAGCGCAGCGAACCCATCGCGGCGAAATCTACCGGCTTCAAGGGTGTCGGCAGGCGCTCGGGATAGCTCAATGCGTACTGAATCGGCTGGCGCATGTCCGGTGAAGACAGCTGGGCTTTGAACGACCCGTCGACGAACTCGACCATTGAATGGATGATGCTCTCGCGGTGCATCAGGACGTCGATGCGGTCGTAGGAGATGTCGAAGAGCCAGCGCGCCTCGATCACTTCGAGGCCTTTGTTGAACAGCGTTGCGGAATCAACCGTGATCTTGCGGCCCATCGACCAGTTAGGGTGCGCCAGTGCCCGCTCCGGTGTAATCGCTTCCAGATCCGATAACGGCAGGTCCCGAAGTGCGCCCCCAGAAGCGGTAATCACCAGCCGCTTCACGGACGCCACGTCTTCGCCCGCGAGGCATTGCCAGATCGCCGAATGCTCCGAGTCAACAGGCCGGATGCTGCCGCCGCCTTTGCGCGCCGCCTCCTGCAATATGCCGCCGGCCATGATCATCGCCTCTTTGTTGGCGATGGCGACTGTCTTTCCACTCAACAGGGCCTGCCTGGCGGGCTCGAGCCCTTCTTTGCCGACCACGCCCGATATGATTATGTCGACTTCATCGGCGCAGGCCACGTCGATGATGCTTCCGATCTCGACGTTTTGGTTGATTGAGGCGCGCAATGCGTCCGGGTTGGCACAAGAAACGATGGCGGGCTTGAACTCATCGATCTGCTGCGCCAGGAGATCGACGTTGTTCCAGGCCGTGAGGCCCACCACCTCAAAGCGCTGCGGGTGCGCCCGAATTACGTCGAGGGTCTGACAACCGATCGACCCGGTCGATCCCAGTACGGCGACGCGAGTCAGAGGACGATCCACTTCATGTAATAGTACACTGCTGGCGCCGCGAACAGCAGGCTATCGAGGCGGTCCGCGATGCCGCCATGCCCGGGCACCAGCCCGCTCGAATCCTTCACATCCAAAGCCCTCTTCAGGGCCGACTCGGCTAGGTCCCCCAGGCCGATAACCGGCGGCAGGATGAGACCCAGCGCCACCAAGTCGACCGTCTCGAAGCCGAGTCCGATGACTGCATCAAGGACGAAGACCGCGATGAATCCCGTGACCAGGCTGCCCAGCGTGCCTTCTATCGTCTTGCCAGGGCTGATCGCGGGCGCCAGCTTGTGCCGTCCTATTGCCCTTCCGACCGCGTACGCTCCCGTGTCCGTCACCCAGACCGTTAGCAGCGTGAAGAAAAGCAGTTCCCGACCGTCGGGAACATCCTGTAGCAGCACGAAATACGAAGCCAGGCCGCCAAGATACAGCGGCGCCGCAATACCCCATAGCCACTCCGTTGCATCGCGTCGAGGATCGTCGCTCAGCGTCAGTGCTCCGCCGGTTACAGCGACGACGCCCACGATGGCGCCAAGCAGGTACTCCTCGCCGAAAAACGCTGCGACCGGCAACGCCGCTGTCGCGATCGCTGAAAGTACCGTGGTTGGCCGGCGCAGCGTGTCACGCGCAGCAGCGAACTCGAGGGTCGCGATGCAGACGGCTAATGCGACGACTGCCGCGAGCAACGCATCGCCCACCCACACCGCCCCGGCAATGAGCGGTATGCCGATTGCGGCTGTGATCAGACGTGTAACTAGCAATGCGCTGCGCTGACGCCGCTAGGCGTGGTGGCCGTTGGCTCCGTTGGCTTTGACGGCGTCACCGTTGTTGCTGCCGCCAAAGCGCCGTATTCGCTGCGAGTAGGCCAGCAGGGCTCGTTCGATCTCGGCTTTGTCGAAGTCGGGCCAGTAGACCGGGGTGGAATAGATCTCCGCGTAGGCCGCCTGCCACAGCAGGAAGTTCGAAAGCCGCATCTCCCCCGCGGTTCGGATGACCAGGTCGGGGTCGGGCAAGCCTGCGGTGTTCAGATACTCCGCGAAGGTCTCCTCCGTCAGCTCCTCGGCTGGGATGCCGTCGCGAATGGCCTGGCGAGCTGCATCGACAATCTCAGCCCTGGAACCATAGTTGAACGCGACGCAAACCGTAAGCTGGTCGTTATCCTTCGTAAGCTCAATGGCGCGCTCGATGCGCCGTCGCAAATCATCCGAAAGAGGCGACAAACTGCCGATGTGCACCAACCGAACGCCATTCTCATGCAGTGCCTGCAGCTCCTTGTCGATGACGCGGCCAATGAGGCGCAGCAGCGGGTTGATCTCGCGCTTCGGACGCTTCCAGTTCTCGGTCGAGAAGGCAAAGAGCGTCACGAACTTGACGCCGCGTTCAGCGAAGACTTGCAGAAGGGGTCGCAGATTCTCCGTACCGGCGCGGTATCCTGCCTGCTTGGAGAGGCCTCGGTCCTGAGCCCATCGCCCGTTGCCGTCCATGATGATGGCAACGTGACGTGGTATCCCCGCCTCATGGCTCTGGGATTTCGCTTCTGCGGCTCGGGGCTTGCTGCGGGAGAGCATCGAGCTGCCGTTCAGACTTCCAGAAGCTCGGCTTCTTTGGTCTTCCCTCGCTGGTCAATTTCAGCGACGTAGCGGTCCGTCAGCTTCTGTAAGGTTTCTTGCGCGTTGTGTTGCTGATCCTCCGACGCTTCTTTGTTTTGGACCAGGCGCTTGATCTGCTCCATGCCGTCGCGACGGACGTTTCGTACCGCGACTCGGCTGTCCTCGATTCGAGTGTGGACCAGCTTGATCATCTCTTTGCGGCGCTGCTCCGTCAGCGGCGGAATCGCTAGTCGGATAATCGCGCCATCGTTGGAAGGCGTCAGGCCCAGATCGGATGCCAGGATCGCCTTCTCAATCGCGCCCATCGCAGTTCGGTCCCAGGGCTGAATCGTCAGCAGCCGCGCTTCCGGGGCGGAAACGGTCGCCATTTGGTTAACCGGCAGGGAGCTACCAAAGTAGTCGACCTTAACGTGGTCGACGAGACCAACGCGGGCATGGCCGGTCCGGATCGCCTCTAGCTCGCGCTCGGCGTTCTCCACCGACTTCTTCATGCGATCTTCGCTATCGCGTAGGACTTCATCGATCATGGCGCTCTCCTCCAGCAGGGAGCGGATTGAAAGCCGCTAGCCGCCGATTTCAAAGCGCGAGAAACGCTTGACCTGGATGTTCTCTCCCGTTTTGCCGATGGTCTCGCTGATCAGCGTACGAATATCCTTCGACGGGTCTTTAATCCACGTCTGCTTGAGCAAGACCACCTCGTCGACGCGGCCGTTCGCACTCTCGGGCACGGGCTCATCCTCGGCGACGGTCGCAGGATTCATCGCTGCCACTTGCATCGCGATATCGCGAGCAAGCGTCTGGAAGTCTGGCGTGCGAGCCACGAAGTCGGTTTCGCATGCCACCTCGACGATAACTCCGATGCGGCCGCCGGCATGAATGTAGCTTTCGACCAGGCCCTGGGCCGTGACACGGTCAGCCTTTTTAGCGGCCGTCGCGATACCCATCTCGCCTAGTCTCTTCACAGCATCATCGAGGTCACCATTGGATTCCTCTAGGGCCTTCTTGCAATCCATTACTCCGGCGCTAGTCATTTCGCGCAGTTGTCTAATGAGGTCGGCTGATATCTCCGGCACGCGTCTTATTGCTCCGCTGTGATGGCTGTGGGCTCCGTTTCCGGCTCGGCCGGGTCCGTTGGGCTCGGCTCGTCCGGTGACACGGAGTACGTCGTCTGTCCCTCTTCGAACTCGAACTGCTCGGCGTCGTCGCCCAGCTCGCGGCGCTGCAGACCCTCGAGGACTGCATCGGCGATACGGGTAGTGACGAGACGGACAGCTCGGATCGCGTCGTCGTTGGACGGAATCGGCAGGTCGATAAGGTTCGGATTGCAGTTCGTGTCGGTCATCGCAACGATCGGCGTCCCGGTGCGGTTCGACTCCGCGATGGCGATGTACTCCATGCTGGGGTCAACGATAAAGAGCGCCGACGGCAGCCGGGTCATCTCTTTGATCCCGCCGAAGTGACGGTTGAGTCGCTCGATTTCCTCTTCGATCTTCAGGACGTCCTTCTTCGACATGCGGCCGAACTCGCCTCGAGCGAGCGCGTCTTCAAGTCGGACCAGGTGGTCGATGCGTCCTTGGATGGTTTGGAAGTTGGTCAGTGTACCGCCAAGCCAACGACTGTTGACATACGGCATGCTGCAGCGCGTCGCCTCGTTCTGAATCGTCTCCTGGGCCTGTTTCTTGGTGCCCACGAAGAGAATAGTACCGCCCTTGGAGACGCTGTCACTCACCCATTCGCTGGCCTCTTCCAGACGGCGGACCGTCTGTTGCAGGTCGATGATGTGAATGCCATTACGCTGAGTGAAAATGAAGGGCCGCATACGCGGGTCCCAGCGCCTTGTCTGGTGCCCGAAATGCGCACCTGCCTCTAGCAGGGATTTCATCGTTACAGTTGTTGCCACGCTGTTAGCGTCCTCCCTTTCGCGGAGCGTTCTTGCGAACCTAGCTACGACTGGATAAGCGTGCTCAAGTATAACATGCAAGCAGGCGTAATTCGGAGTTGCAGACTCGTTGCGTCGGTACTACGGTTCTTGCGACGCGAAAGGGGCTTCGAATGACAAACTCAACTGGCGCGGTGCAGACAGAGGAAGGCATCACCTTCGCGAACCTTGACGGCGTAGGACTCAAGCTCGATGCTCACAGCCCGAAGCCTGGTTCGGCCAACGGCGCCTGTGTGATCGAACTCTTCGGCGGCGGTTTCGTGCGGGGCAATCGCGGCGGACACTACGACGGCGTATTCCAGCGTTTCGCGCCGTTGGGCTACGTCTGCGTTGTACCCGAATATCGCCACGCCCCCACAACGAAATGGCCTGGCGAGCTTGAAGACGCGAAGGCCGCCGTGCGCTGGACCAGGGACAACGCCGGCCGCCTCGGCATCGATTCGGCGAAGATCGTCCTGGCCGGCTACTCGGCAGGTGCACTGATTGCGCTCGACGCCTCTGCCGACGCCTCGCTCGGCGTCGCGGCCTGCATCGCCTACTACCCGGCGACCGTCTCGCGAGAAGCAGACGGCTCCGACCACGCACTACTGCCCAACGGCAGTTCAGACGAGGCGTATGCCTCATTGCAACCGATAAACAACCTCCGAGAGGGCTTCCCGCCAACCTTCTTGATCTGCGGCACCGCGGACAGCTTTCGGGCCCCGACGCAGGCGCTCTACGACAGGCTGATAGAGCTGGATGTGCCGGTCGAGCTGCATATGTTGGCAGGCCTCAACCACATCTTTGACCGCTACGCCGAGTTTGCCGACGTGTCGCGCGACTGGTGCCATCAATTCATCGACCGCTACGTCGTCAATCCGCGCGAATTCCCGGCGTTCGCGCGCCCAGCCCCCGTAACTGCTTGATCTGATTCGCCGATGGACGGCTTGTACAAATGGACGGCTTGTACAAGAAGAAGGAGAACCGATGGCCAGCAATGTAGAGACCAGCCTGAGAATCGAAAGGGACGTCACCTTCGCTGAGGCTGACGGACGCAAGCTCAAGCTCGACGTGTACTACCCCTACTCGGAACTGGACAAGCGCACCGCGGTGATTCAGCTCTATGGCGGCGGCTTCGCCAATGGCAGCAAGGACGGCCGCAATACCGTCGGCGCTACGCTGCTGGCCGAACGCGGCTACCTGGGTATCTGCACCACTTACCGCTTGTCTAAGGAAGTAAAGTGGCCCGCGCCCTTGCATGATGTCAAGGCGACGATCCGCTGGACCCGCTCACACGCCGCCGAGCTCGGAATCGATCCGAATCGCATCACGCTGGCGGGGTACTCCGCCGGCGGTCTGCTCGCACTCGTTACTGCAGGCACGGCGGGTCGACCCGAATTCGAGGGCGACCTCGGTTCAATGGACGTAGGCTCCGGAGTCGCAGCCGTCATGGCTTACTTCGCCGCGTCGATCCGCAGGCCTGCCGAGGGCGGCGATCATCACGTGATGCCACCGGGCAGCGATAACGAGACTTACGCTGCGGCTGACCCCTTCAAATACATTGGCCCGGCCTACCCGCCGACCGTATTGTTCCACGGAACGGCTGACGACGTTGTGCCGCACACGCAAAGCGTCGACTTCTCCGAAAAGCTGCGGGCTGCCGGCGTCGCGACGGAATACCACATCTTCGACGCAATGCCACACAGCTTCGACAAGTACGAGCTCTACGGGAAAATGTGCGCCGAGCTCAGCGATGCTTTCCTCGACCGGACGATCGTCGAGCCTCGCCCTTATCCCCGACCCTAGGCTTTGCGAAGGGCCGCGTCGGTGATCCGAGCGCAGATCGTGTCGATCTTCCCGTCGCTCGGTGGGTCTACATCTTCGAAGTAGGCCTCGAAGTAGTCCGCCATGTCGTACTTCTTCGCCTCTTCTTGCAAGTTTCGCAGGCCGGCCAGGACGATGGACGCTTCGCGGTGGTCTAGCTCAATGTTCATGGCTTTCAGTCTGGTTCGGCGCCTGCTTAGCGGCAAGCAATTGGCCGCTTGACCCGTAAGAGTAAGATTCTTTGCAACGCAAAGTGATTCAGAAAGGGAGGCTGACCATGCCCTGGATCAATGTGATCCCCGAAGACGAATCCGAAGGTGAACTCAAGGAAGCCTACGCAAGGATGCGAGAGGTAAACCAGTCGTACGAGGCCGCGTGGCCCAACGAACGACCCCTGGACCCGACCCAGCGCGGTGGCGCTATCACGCCGCCGATGCTCGCAAGCCTCAACCCGATGGCGATGCTGCATGGCCGCGAGCTGATGATGACGGTCATGCGCGGTCCGTCACGACTGAGCCCGGCTCAGCGGGAGATGATCGCAACCGTCACCTCGATCACCACCGATTGCCGTTATTGAACGGTAGCTCACGCAGGGGCCCTGCGTTCAGCTGGTGGCGACGACCTGACTGCCGAATTCATTCAAAACGATTGGCGCAAAGCTGACCTCAGCGAGGCCGAGCGTGCCATGCTCGAATACGCCGAAAAGCTCACTATCGCTCCCGCCTCCATGACCAAAGAGGACATTGATGCCCTCAAGGCTGCGGGATGGGACGACCGCGACATCCTCGACATAGTTCAGGTGTGCGCCTACTTTAACTTCCGCGTTCGGGTGGTCGATGGCCTCGGGCTAGAAGTATCGGACGCAACAGCGGAGCGCGCCTTGCAGGCGAGGATGCACGCTGCCGAGCTGGCCAAGGAGAAGGGCGTCGAAATGCCCAAGGACCGATGGGATATCACCGGACAGGCGGAGAAAGCACGTAGCAAGTCGGCTGGGCCCGCCAGCTAAGCCAACAGCAGTCACAGTGGCCGTGCGTGTTCCCTGTAGGGCGTGCGCACGGCTATTGCATTGACGACCAGGGCTCGACGAAGGAAAGGGCTCGGCAATGCTCAGCAAAGAAGAAAATGAACTTCTAACCCGCGTCGGGCCGGGCGCGCCCATGGGCAACCTGATCCGCCAGTAATGTCTCCTCGGGATGCGCTCGTCCGAGGTGCCTCAGCCTGACAGCCCGCCGAAGAGGGTGCGCCTTCTCGGCGAGAACCTCGCCGCTTTCCGCAACAGCGACGGCGAGGTCGGCATGGTTGTGGAAGCGTGCCCGCATCGCGGCGTTTCATTGTTCTTCGGGCGTGGAGCTTGACCGCGTTCGACCGGCATCAATCATCCTGCCGGCTGGTCAGGACTGGATAGCGGCGACGACGGAGGATGCGCGAAACTACGTCGCAGAGGCTTCCATCGCCTACGTCACGCCAAGGTAGCTGAGATCGGCTTCTAGGCCGGCCTAGTTCTACTTCACTGCGCGAGACCGCACGATTTCAAGGTCCTGGCGCCATGGCCTGATCGCTTCGAAGCATGCGCTGGCCGCGATAACATCGGCATCCGCAAAACGCTGGCCGACGATCTGTAGCCCAACCGGCCATTTGCCCTCAACGAGGCCAGCCGGCACCGAAGCCGCCGGATGCCCCGTGAAGTTGAACACGAACGTCGGACACCAGCCGATGAGCCGGTTGATTGCCTCTCCGTTTATCTCCTCCGGCCCCAACGTGTTTCCGTCATCACCATTCTCAACCGGGAGGCATGACAGCGTCGGAGTGATAAGCAGATCGTAGCCGTCCATCACCTCGCGAATCGCATCGTAGACAGTGGTTCGGATCGCCTGATCCTTGGCAACATCCGACAGCGTCTGATTACTAACGACGTCCATCCAGTAGGTCATCTCAGGTGGCAGGTCGCGTGGATAGTCCTTGCGCAGGTCGAGTCCCTGGGCTTTCAGTCCTTCAATTCTCAGGACGTTTGTCGGGCTCATCAGGCGGCACCACAAATCGCCCAACTCCAGAGCAGAGTGATGCAGGTCCATGCTGACCTCCTCGACAACAGCTCCCGCCTCGTCGAACGCGCTGAGCGCCTTTTCGACAACCGCAAGGACACGCTGATCCGTTGGGAAAACGCCAAGATCAGGCGAGTACGCGATCTTCTTGCCTTCGATCGACCCGTTTGTGCTGCCGAGCCAATCGACCATGTCGGTCAGGCTGTAGGGGTCGCGATTGTCGGGCCCGCAGAGATACTCCATGACATAGGCGGTGTCCTCCACGGAGCGCGTCAGGCAGCCTTCGAAGGTGAAAAGGCTGGAGGAGCTGAACGCCGACGGTCGTGCCAGCCGTGCAACGCGACCCGACGTGCCCTTGAAGCCGAAGATGCCGCACCACGCGGCGGGTATACGTATCGAACCGCCGCCGTCGGTGCCTTCCGCAAACGGCACCATACCGTCTGCCACGGCCGCGGCGCTGCCGCCAGAGGAGCCACCGCTATTTCGCGTCAGATCGAAGGGATTGCGAGTCGGGCCGAAGAGGTAGTTATCGCAGATGGCGCGAAATCCCATCGTCGGGCTGTTCGTCTTGCCCAGGGGAATGGCGCCGGCGCGCTCCATTCGCTCGGCGTAATTGCAGTACGCGTCGATGACGTAATCCTTGAGGGCTGGAATACCTCCGAGCGTCCCCGTCCAGCCTGGGCGTGAGTCGGCCAAGTCTTTGATCGCGGTCGGCAGCCCTTCCAGGAGGGTGACTGCCTCTCCAGCCAGGACGCGAGCCTCGACTGCTCGTGCCCTATCGAGGGCGAATTCCTGATTCAGGTAGACGAACGCATTCAGACTCGGATTGCGCTCCACGATGCGAGACAAGCTGGCTTCAACAAGGTCGACGGGTGAAAGCTGCCGGCTCTGAATCAGGCCGGAGAGCTCACGTATCGACTTGTAAGCCAAATCGTCGCTTGATAAGCCGGGCATCGGTAACCTCCCTCCGAGAAGAGAAAAGCGGCGCGGCGGCGAGCAGGCCCGATAGGACGGCCGGAGCCTACCGCAGCAGTCTACCGCCAGGCCTAGTCCGGAATGACAACACCGCGATGGTCCAATTCCGGTTCGGTCTGAAGCAAACTCTGACTCCGCGTATGACAGCTTTGAAGACTCGGAGACCCTGTTGAAGTTTTCGCCATGGTGATCAACGTCACCAGAGATGCGTCTGAGCCATCCTACCTTGGTAAGTGATGAATACCTCACGACAAACCAACAATCACGCCGCTAAGCCCTATATCGGCAAACGTCTCAGCTTGTTCTGGCTCTCCGCCGTGGCCGCGGCGGCCGTCGCCTTCGCCGCCTGCAGTAGCAGTGATTCAACCGGAAGCGGCGCATCGGGCAGCTCTGATTCATCGGGCTCAGGAACCGCGTCGAGCGAGAGCGTGTTCCCGCTCTCGCTGTACCAGGGCGAGGAGTCCATCGGCCTGGAGGAGTTCGATTTCGCGGAACTGCTCACTCGCGGCAAGCCCGTCATTCTCAACTTCTGGGCCGGCCTCTGTCCGCCCTGTCGGGCCGAAATGCCGAGCTTTCAGAAGATATACAACGAGAACGCTGATGACCTGATTCTCATCGGCGTCGACGTTGGGCCGTTCGTCGGACTGGGCTCCTCGGAGGCTGGTCAGGAGCTCCTGCAGGAGCTGGGCGTCACCTATCCCGCCGGACAGGCGCTATCGGCCCAGGTTGTACGCCAATTCACCATTCTGTCGATGCCGACGACGATCTTTTACGACGCGAACGGCGAGGAAGTTAGTAGACACTCCGGCTTCCTCACAGAAGGTCAACTCAGGGGTGAGGTGGAGGAGCTTCTCAGCGCCGCGCCGTAATTCAGGCGCGGCTCGTTAGCCTGACGCATGATCGCCAGGTTAGCGGGGAGTAGGGATGATGCGAGCAACCTTCGAAAGTACATTGGGCATTTCTTACCGCAGCGCGCTGGGCATGGCCGCCTTCATTGTCGCGATCTCGGTCGCGGTCCTAGCTGCAGCCCTTACGGAAGGGACGACGGGCCCGTTAAACACCACCATTGAGCGCTTTTCGTCCTCCGTCTCAGGGGAGCTCGGCAGCGCATCCACGCTGCTTCCACTCGGTTTCGCCTTCGCCGCCGGCATGGTGTCTGCCGTCAATCCCTGCGGCTTTTCGATGCTGGCTCCCTATCTCGGCCTTTACCTCGGGACCGATTCCGCGTCGACCGATGGCGGAAAGCCCGCGGCCAATCTCCTTCAGGCCTTGAAGGTCGGTGGCACGGTGACGCTGGGGTTCATCCTGCTGTTCGGTGTCGTTGGGGTCACCATTGGGCTGGGGGCGAACCAGCTAGTCAGCGCGTTTCCCTGGGTCGGTTTGGCCCTTGGCATCGTCCTGATCGGTACCGGCGCCTGGATGGTCTCCGGCGGTAAGCTCTACACGGCCAGAGCGCAGGACCTCGCGTCGCGAATGAACGCGGCCGACAGCGGATCGGTGAAGGGCTATTTCGCGTTCGGCCTGAGCTACGGGACCGCTTCTTTGAGCTGCACACTGCCGATATTCCTCAGCGTAATTGGAGGTTCGATAGCGGTCAGTGGTCTGCCTAATGCGCTGGGCCAGTTCCTCCTCTACGGCCTCGGCATGGGCTCCGTCATCATGGCGCTCACCCTGACTCTCGCGATCCTGAAAACCGGCCTGACGATCCGTCTTCGGCAAATGCTGCCTTACATCGAACCGCTGGGCGCCGTCTTGATGCTAGTCGCAGGCGCTTACGTGATGTACTACTGGCTAACGATAGGCGGCCTCGGTGACCGTCTCACGTGAGCCGAGTCCGAAGGATCGAGGCGAGCTCTGAATCTCTGGTGGCGCGTGATCTGAAACAGCGTCTGCAGACGCCTGCACATGCAACGGCCAATTCGAAACGACACGGCTCACGCGCAGAGCTTCTTCTCGCCTTGGCGCTCCTGGCCGCATTCACCTCCCTCATGGCGTTCTTCGCGATCGCTCTGGGATCCGTCCCGTTCATGGTCCTGGTTGCACTCTGGGCGGGAGCGCCACGGTCCTCATGGCCGCGGCCTGGACATCCCAGGCTTGAAGCGGGCGTCGACCTAATACGCTTCTCGCGCGAAGTGCGATGAAGGCCTGGCTCCCCGTACGCCATCCACTTCTATGTAGTCGACGTGTTCTTCGAAAAAGGCGATGTGGCTGCCGCCGATACGCGACGCCTGGGCCGTAGCCTGAGGATAGAACCACGCAACGTCCTCGTGGGTTCGGCCTCTGACTTTGATTGAGTGGTAGTGCGCCTCACCCTTGTAGGGACACAGGCTGGTCGTCGAGCTCGGGAGCAGCAAGTCCATTCGCACGTCGAGTTTGGGGATGTAGATGCGGGTGATCAGGCCGGTCTCAAACAATAGAATGGGCCGTCTCGTCTCCGCGACCTGCTCACTGTCGATGACTACGCGCACGTGGCGCGTGCTGGGGAGGCAATCGATACGGACGTAGGGGTCTCGGGCATGCTGGTAAACCTCTTCGTCCTCTTCGAACCAGGCGTCCAGTTTGGCCCACCGAAACGCGACGTATCCCCGCAGGTCAAGCCGCCCCCCTATCGAGGAATCGCTCGCAGCAGTCAGCACGTATGGAAAAATCCAGGCTGCGTTCTCGGCTATGCGCTCGCCTACTACGACGTGATAACAATCCGCTTGGCCCATATCAGGATCGCTCAACGTCTCCAGGCTGCGCCTCAGCAGGTCAATCCGAACGTCCTGAACCGGGACGTAGTACACCGGCGTACCGCGACGGCTGCCGACGGATCGCAAGACGACGGCTCGACGTGTGTCGGCGATCGTCACACCTGCGAAGACGTTTCGGATGCGCTTCTCGGTTGGTTCGATGTGCAGAACCGAACTTCGAAACGGCAGACCGAGCAGATCCGCGTTTCCCGCCAGCTCGACTCGTCGGCTATCCGGCGGGGCGGAATCACTCACGGCTGATAGACGATAGCGTCGGGGAAAGCCGTCACGTAGGAGAACCAGAACGCGGTACGAGTGGCCAACGGCGTGAGCCGGGCGCCGGTAAGCTCCCCGGCCTCAGCGACTCCCGCGATCGACCACGTACTCCTGGTCTCCAGATCCACGAACGCCTCTCCTTGCCATTCGAAGTGAGCTGCCGGCCGTCAACGCGACGATCATACGCCGTCGCTAGGGGCCCCAGGGTCTGACTAAAGACGACAACCGGAGTCTCTCCGATAACCTCATTGATGGCAGCGTCGCCAAGCTCATCGATCGAAGTCACCCGTAGGCGAATCAAACCCGAATCTCGCAAATGGGTCGAACTGTGACCGCAGATAACGAGACGCAACCCCTATGCTTGCGAAGAATGCTTGGTGGTCTCCTGGCCGTGCTGTCGGCCATCGCCTTTAGCCTAAACGCCGTCGCCGTTCGCCGAGGCGTGGTTCAAGCCACACCCCTCCAGGCCGCCTTTGTCACGATCCTCATTGGCCTGCCGCTTTTCTTCCTGGCAGCGTTGCTACTGGGTCAGCTTCAGCGCGCCCCAGAAGTGTCTGGCTCCACCTACGCGCTCCTCGCCGGCGCCGGCATCATCAATTTCATCGGCGGGCGCTACTTCAACTATCGCGCGATCGATGCGCTCGGGTCGGCGAGAGCGGCGCCTTTCCAGGCCGTGGCCCTCCCATACAGCATCTTGATCGCCTTTCTTTTCCTGGGAGAAGGCTTGTCGATGATCATGCTGCTTGCCGTCAGCCTGATCATCCTTGGGCCGGCGATCATGGTGGAGCGCCGGCGCGAACCGGTGCCTGAAGTAGAGGAAGAAGATCCCGCACGCCATGCTGTTGCCTTACGGCTGCGGCAGCGCCAGGTCGAAGGCTACCTCTTCGCCACTGGTGCCGCCGTCGCTTACGGCACTAGCCCGATTCTGATCCGGGCCGCCATCGAGGACAGCACCGAAATCGCCCTGCTCGGCGGACTCGTGGCACACGCCGCTGCGGCCGCCATGTTGCTTGCTGTCGCCGCCTTTCGGCCCCGAGGTGAACTGCGAGGGGCCCTGAGTTCGAGAGTGTTCTCAACCTTCCTGTTCGCCGGCATCTGGGTCTTCTTGGCGCAAGTACTGAGGTTCCTGGCGTTAGCCCTGGCGCCGATCGCGGTTGCGACGGCCCTGGAGCGCACCCAGATCGTCTTCACTTTCCTGCTCGCGTCCAGGGTCAATCGCGCCCTGGAGCTCATCACGATTCGCGTCGCCGCCGGCGTCGTCGCTTCCTCACTGGGGGCGATTCTCCTGGTCGCGACGCTCGCGTCCTAGGCCGGTTCGACGACAGCACCCCTTAGTTGAGCTCGGGCCTCGCCTCATGCCAGTCGGTCCGCTGCTGATAGACGTCGCCGACCTGGAACAGCGTGTCCTCCGCAAATGGCCTGTCGACCAGTTGCATACTCAACGGCAGCCCAGCCTCGCTAAACCCGGTCGGGATAGACAACGCGGGGACGCCCGCAAGACTGAACGTCCCACGGTGAGCCCGGCTGCCGAAGAATTGGCGCATGACAGCCTCTTTGCTGGTCAGCCCCGTGGTCGTTTGAATCTTCGGCGCCACCTCAGCCTGGGTCGGCGTCACCAGTACGTCCACGCCTTCGAGGAGCGACATGATGTCGCGTCGCATCATCATGCGCAGGCGCGAGAGCTTCACGTACTCAGCGCCGCTTAGCAGCGAGCCGTACATGAGGCGCCGCCGCGAGGCAAAATCGAAGGCTTCCGGCCGCTCTCGCAAGCGGTACCGGTGGACGTGCGCCGCTTCAGCGTCTGAAAGCCCGCCACAGAGCATGCCGCCATGCGGAAACAGCGGCAGCGAAACGTCGAACACGGTGGCGCCGGTGTTTGATAGCAGATCGAGAGCCGCGTTCAGGCCTCCAGCGACTTCCTCCGTGCTGGCGCCGTTGTCAACGCTTTCGCGCACGAGACCGATTCGTAGGCCAGCCAGGTCCTGACGCCTCTGAAATGGCATGAGATGTTCACTCGACGGCTGGCGCGGCGTCGGCGATTCGGCAGCGATGACGCGAAAAACCGTGGCGCAATCCGTGACCGTCTTGGTCATCGGGCCGACGGTGTCGAAGAACCACGCCAGAGGCCATGTCCCCTTGCGGCTGACATGACCCCAGGTTGGCCGCAAGCCGACGATACCGCACCACGCCGCCGGGCCGCGCACCGAGCCCGCCGTGTCCCCACCGAGCGCCGCGGCGCAGAGCGACGCCGCGACCGCGATACCGGAGCCGGATGACGACTGCCCTGCCTGTCGGGTTTCGTCCCACGGGTTATGGGGCACGCCGTAGGGATGAACGATGTTGCCACCGAGGGCGAATTCGCTCATGTTCAGCTTGCCGAGGATTACCGCGCCCGCCTCCCGCAGTCGGGCAACGGCGGTCGAGTCCGTTTCGGCGACGTAGTCCACAAGCTTGCTACCGGCGGTCGTTCGCATCCCGGCAACGTCGAGTTGGTCTTTGACGGCAATGGGCAGACCGTGCAGCGGCCCGCGCAGCTTCCCTGCCGCCAGTTCACTGTCGAGAGCCTCCGCCTGGGCCAGAGCCGCCTCATCGGCAAGCGTGACGTAGGCGTTGAGCCGCAAGTACTCCCTGGAACGTTCTATATAGCATCGCGTCAGCTCAACGCTGGATAGCCCCCCTGACGCCAAGAGAGCTGAAATCTCGCTGGCCGGCCGTAGGGCAGCGTCTTCAGGATTCATCGCGCGCCACCTCTGGTTCGAATACGGTCGTAGGCTCCAGTTCGTCGAGTCCCTCGGGCTCCAGCTGCGACAAGGCCTCCCGCACGGCATTAATCCGATGCGTGATCTCGTCGAGGTCTTCCTCATCCACTGGGGCCAGGCCAAGCGACAAGAGTTGGGCTCGGACTTGTTCTGGGTTCAAGTCGGTCATGGACTCACCTTCTTTTCTTATGAGCTCGATCCTAACGACAAACACCACACGCCCGCACCTGATCTACAGGTGATACATCGACATTCAGAAAAGGCACTATCCTTAGTCCGGCCGTGGGCCGGCCACACAACGGAGCCGTTAGGCCCAGGCATCAAGGAGGGGACTATGCCAATCGAACAAAAGCCAATTACTGAGCCGCTGCGAGCCAATCCCTACACGGTTCCGCTCGAACAACAGGGATGGCGCGGCCTCGGCCTAACCGACGTCAGCGCCAAGCGGCGCGCCTACACGCTCTTCTGGAACGAGCAGGTGCTTGTCTGTGGGCTCCTCCTGCTTCCCGGCGAGCGGAGCATTCGCCACTCGCACGAGACCGGGGAGCTTAGCATTACCTTCTCCGATTCGCTGCACCCATCGGTTGGATACAACCCGGCCGGCATGGTACACGGCGGCCCGCCGCCACCAACCGAACCGAACCCCGGCGCTGCGGTATTGATGGAAGCCTTAACATCCGCCGGCATGCCGGAGCTCAATCAATTGCTAGAGCAGATGCTGGAGGAACAACGTCAGCTCCGTCGAGCGCTCGAAGAAGTTAAGTCGCCCGCCGGGCCTCGCATGCTCATCGACATTACGTTCCCGCCGTTCAAAACGACCATCGTCGATCCTGTCTATTCGGAGGAGCGAATCGTCGTTGGCCCCTGGTACGACTAGCGTCACCGAATCAAATCAGCCATTTCGAAGCAACCGGAGGTGAACAGATGAAAGTCGAGCAGAAACTACAGGAGATGGGGCTCACCCTGCCTGAGCCCACCACAGGCGTCGCATCCTTCATCCCCAGCGTGCAGGTCGACCGCCTTCTCTACGTCTCCGGCAACACTGGTGCGAGGATGTACGAGCAGCGCGGCAGGGTGAGCCAGGATCTCACGGTCGAACAAGGCTACGAAGCAGCGAAATTCGCCATGATCGCTGCCCTTGCCAGCGTCAAGCAGGCCCTGGGCGACCTTGATCGCGTCGAGCGAATCGTCAAGCTGCTGGGTTTCGTCAACGCACCCGAAGGCTTCACCGAATCGCCTCAGGTCGTCAACGGCGCCTCCGATCTCCTCATCGAGCTCTACGGCGATGTGGGAAAGCACGCCCGCTCGGCTATCGGCATTGCCGCGCTCCCCGGAAACGCCCCGGTCGAGGTCGAGATGATCCTGCTGGTAAAGGAGTAACGGACTAAGGTTCATTGACAGGACGCCAGGCCGAAGCCACGATCACGACACCGCAGCCGCGCAACACGGAGGAAAGAGATGCTACACGTCGAAGACAACGAGCTGATGTGCCAGGTCGGGCCCGCGAGCCCGATGGGCGAACTGCTTCGCGAGTACTGGATCCCGTCAACAGTCCCGTCTTCTTTGCTGCCGCAGCCCGACTGCCCTCCGATCAAGGTCCGCCTCCTCGGTGAAGACCTGATCGCATTTCGATCCACGTCAGGTGAAGTCGGCATGGTGGCCAACTCGTGCCCTCACCGCGGCGCATCGTTGTTCTTCGGCCGCAACGAGGAAGACGGCCTGCGCTGCGTCTACCACGGCTGGAAGTTCGATGTCACCGGCGCCTGCGTCGACATGCCCTCGGAACCCGCCGAGAGCAATTTCAAGAGCAAGGTTCGGGTCCGCGCCTACCGCTGTGTTGAGCGCAACGGGATGATCTGGACCTACATGGGCAACCGTGAGGTGCCACCGTCGTTGCCGGAGTTCGAGTTCAATACGGCGACCGCCGAGATGTGCTTCCACCCGGGCTTCGTGTTCTACGACTGCAACTGGGTCCAGGCGATGGAAGGCGACGTTGATTCCTCCCACATCGACTACCTCCACTCACGTCTGACGCCGGAAGCGCCGCGAGAAGAGCAGGTCGGCTTCGGCCAGGCGATGTGGAATCGCGACCGGACACCGGCGCTGCTAACCCGGCCCATGGAGTACGGCGCCGTCTATGCAGCTCAGCGACTCTGGGACGACGAAGGCCGTTACCACTACCGCATCGCCCAGTTCTTGATGCCGTTCTACACGATCATTCCCGGCAGCGGTCCAACAGTCGCCTTCAACGCCTGGGTGCCCTTGGACGACAATCACACGGTCCAGATTTCGTTCAAGAGCAGCATCCGCGAGGAGGTCACGCCCGACCACAGGGATCACGTCGGCGACCCTTACACGCGCCTCGGTGGCTACCTGCCGACGAATAGCGATCCGTTGTCACGCTGGCGTTCGCCGGCAAACAGCGGGAATGACTACCTGATTAGCTACGAGAATCAGCGCACCGTCATGTTCACTGGCATTCCCCGAGAGGGAAAGCTGCAAGACATCGCTGTCATGGAAAGCATGGGGGCGATCGGCAATCGCCCCGTCGAGCATCTCGGGCGCTCCGACGCGATGATCCTGCTCGTCCGGCGGAGCCTGCTTAACGCCGTGAAGGCGCACGGCTCCTCCGGAGAGCTGCATCCGACGATCTACAATCCACGGCTTTATCGAGTTCGCTCCGCCGAGGTCATCCTGCCGCATGACGACGACTGGTTCGAGGGGACAACCCTCAACCGGCAAGTCGACGGCGGCGTCCGTCTCGAGAACTTCGTCACCGCCGAAGTCGTCTAGGCGACCTGCATGGGAAGGACGATTCGATGAGCGACGCAACTCCGACTCCACGTCGGCCTGACGGTTCTGATGATGCCCTCCTGGAGGCGGCGATCGAGGCGGCCCGACTGCTGAGCCTGGCGATGCAGACGCTCCGAGGCGAGCCCGAACCCGCCTTCGCCAGCAAGGCAAACCTCGCAATTCGCCGCATCTACGAGATCGACGCTGCAAGAACTCACAACGGCTGAACGGGCCAGCTAACCCGTTGCCGGAGGCTGATGCAGGCCCTCTCGCCTCGCTTCGCAGTGTGCTGACCGAGGACTGATGGTAGCGACCCTGGAAGACCGTCCGCCGTTAAGTCATCGAGACTTTCGCGTCCTCTGCGCCTCTACAGTCTTCGCTGGCATCGCATTTCGAGGCCAGTTAGTTGTGCTCGGTTGGCTCTTGCTGGAGTCTTCCGACTCGGCTTCATCGTCGGACTCGGGATCGGCGTGTTGATGGCCCCAAATGCGATCTTTGGCGTGCTCGGCGGCGCGATCGCCGACCGCACTGATCGCCGCCTGCTCCTGCAAACGCTTTCGCTCGCCTCCGGCTTCAATGGACTCGTACTCGGCGCCGTGGTCCTCAGCGACGCTCAGATTTGGTTGATCCTCGTGCTGACCTTCGTCAGCGGCTCCGTCTGGTCGGTGCAGCAGACGGCCCGGCAGAGTTATGCCTTCGACCTCGTCGGCGCAAACCGAGCCGTGGGCGGCATCGCTTTGACCAACCTGTCGCAGAGGGCGGGCGGCATCGTGGGAGGCCTTGGAGGCGGGGCGTTGGTGTCTCAGTTGGGGCCTGGAGAGGCTTATCTCGGACTCTAAGCCGCCTACTTATTCGCCAGCGCGATTATGTTGCTGGCTCGATCAAGCGGCCAGTCCGCGCCGACGCAGCGCAATCCCATCCTGAGCAACCTCCGGGAGTACTTCTCAGAGCTCAGACTGAATTCGACCCTGAACGTACTGCTCTTGCTCACCGCCGCTGTCGAGATCTTCGGCTTCTCGCATCTCTCGGCGCTGCCGATCCTGGTGCGTGACGAGCTCGGCAGAGGCGGCGGGACGCTGGGTCTGATTAGCGCCTTTGCGTCAGTCGGCGGCATGACAAGCGTTGTTCTGCTTTCGCTACGAGGAGACCTGACAAGGAAGGGCATCGCATTTCTCATCGTCCTCGGCGTCTTCGCTGGGGCGATCATGTTCCTCGGCGTGAGCGACACACTGCTCGTCGCGATCGTAGCCGTTACGATAGTGAGCGGACTGGCGGCGCTTTCTGACGTCCTGTCGCAAAGCCTGGTCCAGGCGGCGGTTCCAAATGAGATGCGCGGCCGAGCCATGGGCTCTTGGGCGCTTGCGATCGGCATAGCTCCCCTCGGCCACCTGCAGATCGGTGCGCTGAGCGCCGCGATCGGCGTCTACCTCGCGCTGAGCGCGAATGGCGCGGCGTTGATCCTGCTAGCCCTGGGAGCCGGCCTGGCTGTTAAGACCTTCCGTAGGCTCTAGAGGCCCTCACAGTCGATCCCGTTTCTACCCGATCCAATTGAAATCCAGGCCTAATTGCTGCCCGCGCCTATCAGGTACCATGAGTGCGCGGCTGGCCTGAAGCAGGCTCTGGCTCACCGCCACCGAGGCCAGGCAATCGTCTTGGATCGTAATAGTTGGACATTATTCAACGAGGACTTATGCCGCGAAACCGTGTAGCCGTCGACATCGGCGGGACCTTCACCGACCTGGTCTGCTTCGACGAGACGAGCGGCGAGGTTCGCACCGGCAAGGTGTCGACGACACCCCAGGATCTTTCAAGCGGCATCGTGGAAGCGATGCAGGGCGCTGTTCCCGATCTGTCCAGCGTCAACTTCTTCGTCCACGGATCGACGGCCGGTCTCAACGCCTTCCTCGAACGACGCGGCGCCCCGGTGGCTTTGATCACAACCCGCGGGTTCAGAGACGTCTACGAGATCGGCCGCGCCAATCGGCCTGAGATGTACAACCTGCACTACCGCAAGCCCACACCCTTAGTTCCACGCCGTCATATCTACGAGGTCACCGAGCGCACGGCCTACGACGGAACGATAGAAGAGCCTCTCGATGAAGCCGGACTGGAAGGGCTGGCGAACGAGATCGCCGCCAACAACTTCACCGCCGTCGCCATCTGCTTCCTGCACGCTTATGTCAATTCACGACATGAGAGCCGTGCCGGCGAGATCCTGCGGCGATTGCTGCCGGGTGTTCACATTTCGCTATCGCACGAGGTGGCGAGCGAATGGCGAGAGTACGAGCGTACCTCGACGACCGTGATTAACGCCTACGTCGCGCCGATCATCGACAGTTACCTTGGCGCGTTGGAGGAGAAGTTGGCCGGCAAGCTGCAGACGCCGGTGCACATCATGCAGTCGAACGGCGGAATAATGACCTCACAGGTGGCTCGCAGCAAGCCGATTCAAACCCTGTTCTCGGGCCCGGTCGGTGGCGCTATCGGGCTCGCGGCGCTTGGCAAGTCGCTTGGCTTGACCCACCTCATCGGCGTCGACATGGGCGGTACGAGCTTCGACGTCAGCCTCGTGATAGACGGTGCTGCGGAGTCCGTGACACAGCTTTCACTGGAAGGCCATCCGATCCTGACACCGGCTGTCAATATCCACACCGTCGGCGCCGGCGGCGGCAGCGTCGCCTACGTCGAAGGCGGCGGACTGCGAGTCGGCCCCCGAAGCGCCGGCGCCGAACCCGGCCCCGCCTGTTACGGGCGCGGCGGGACGGAGCCCACCGTCACCGATGCCAACGTCTTCCTGGGGCGCGTCAACCCCGCGTTCTTCCTCGGTGGCCGCATGAAACTGGACAAGGAACTGGCCGCTAGCGCACTGCGCCAGGTTGGCGATGAGCTAGGTCTCCCGGCTGTGGAGTTGGCTGAAGGCGTTTGCCGCGTCGTTAATGCCAACATGGCCAACGCAATTCGTCAGATCACGGTGGAGCAGGGCCTGGACCCACGCGAATTCGTCCTCGTGGCGTTTGGCGGGGCGGGACCGATGCACGCCGTGTTCCTGGCGGACGAGCTCGCCATATCAAGGGTGATCGTTCCAAGGTCTCCCGGCAACTTCTCCGCCTTCGGCATGCTGCAGTCCGATATTCAGCACGACATGGTCCAGGCGGCCTTCCGCCGCATGCCCGATGCGACGGAGCAAGTAGTTTCCGCGGAGCTGGCTCTGGCTGAAGAAAGGGCGGCGAGCATTCTGGCAGAGGATGGAGTCGACTCGGAGCGGATGGACTTCATCCGATCAGCAGAAATGCGCTATGTCGGCCAGGAGTACGCGCTGCAGATTCCGTTTCCGGGAAACCGCTGCGATCAGGCGGCGCTGGACCAGCTGCCCGAGCTGTTTCATCGCGCTCACCAGGTCCGCTACGGCCACAGCAACACGGCTGAGACCGTTGAACTTGTGAACCTGCGGGTGACGGCGTTGGGCCGAATCGACAAGCCGGCGCTAGTTCCGCTTGAAACTGGAGGCGCCGACGGCCAGGCGCCGAGCCACTCGGAACGCCTCGTGTCTTTTGAGGGCGATCAGCATCCAACGGCAATCTTTCTTCGCTCCGAGTTGCGGCCTGGACATCAGATCGCCGGTCCGGCCATCGTCGAGGAAGCGTCCTGCACAACGGTAATCCCGCCCGGATACGCCGCGAACGTTGATGCCTTCGGTAATCTCGATATCACGGCAAGCGTTAGCTGATACTCTGGTTTGTGTATGAGAGGGGATGTTTAGCCGATGACCATCGCACAGTCTTCACGGGTAACTAGTACCGATCGGTCAGGCGCCGATGCGATTACGACCGAGATCATTCGCAACGCCTTCATCTCCGCAGCGGAGGAGATGAACCTGAACCTGGCTCGAAGTGCCTACACACCGATCATCTACGAAATGAAGGACTGCTCGGTCGCGCTGTTCAACGAGCGCATTGAGCTGCTGGGCCAGGCTCCCGGCCTGCCCCTTTTCGTGGGCGCCCTCGATGCTGCCATCAGCGCGACGGTCGAGCATTTCGGCCAGGAAAACCTCAAAGACGGTGACGTCTACCTCCTGAACGACTCTTATCTCACAGGTAGTCACCTCAACGACGTGACGATCATGTCGCCGGTCTTCTGGGAAGGCGAGCTGGTCGGCTATGCCGTCACGGTCGCCCACTGGATCGACATCGGGTCTATGGATCCAGGCCTAACGCTGCGCGCCACCGAGATCTACCAGGAGGGCTACCGCCTTGGGCCCACGCTGCTCATCGAATCCGGCCGCGAGCGCCGGGAGGTCATCGATTTCCTCACGCTCAACAGCCGTTTGCCCGTCCCAATCTACGGCGACATGCAGGCGATGATCGCGGCCTGTCGCACCGGCGAGCGCCGATACAAGGCGATCCTTGATAAGTTCGGCCTACAGACCATAAGGGAAGCGACAGCCAGCATCTTCGCTCAATGCGAGCAGCTCGACCGTGAGGCCGTCGCGGCAATCCCAGACGGTACTTACACGGCCGAAGGATGTCTCGACAACGATGGCCACACCGATGAGCCACTGCCAGTCCGCGTGACCGTGACGGTGGCTGGCTCGGAGATGAGCGTCGACCTGACGGGGTCAAGCCCGCAGCGGCGGGCCTGCGTGAACGCCGGGCGGCCGTACACCGTCTCCGCGCTTCGCCTCGCCTTCAAGTTCCTTTTCAACCCCGACGTGCCGGTAACAGGCGGAAGCTTTCGGCCACTGCACATGACGATTCCGCCCCGCTCCATCCTCGCCGCAGAGGAGCCAGCCCCCACTCAGCGCGCCGCGACCCCTCTGGGCCTCGTCATCGATATGTTCATCCGGGCGCTGGCGGACGCGGCGCCCGAACGCGTCGCGGCCAATCAATGCGCCGACCCCATGAACGTATATCTGACCGGAACAGACCCGCGCAACGGACGACGGTTTATCGGTGGCGAAGCGCTCGGCATCGGCTGGGGCGGCCACGCCGAGGGTGACGGTGAGAGCGCCCTGATCAACTACGGCGGCGGCGACCTCAAGAACTTCCCGGTCGAAACCCTGGAGCATCGCTTTCCGCTGAAAATCAGGCGCTTCGAGCTGGAGCCTGACTCCGGCGGACCGGGACGCCACCGCGGCGGGCTGGCCGTCCTGCGTGAGATCGAGATGCGCAGCGAGGAATCAGACGTCAGTCTCTGGTTCGAACGCTCCCTGACTCCGGGGCTCGGGCTGTTTGGCGGCCAGACCGGCTCGACACCGCGGGTTGTGATGAACGCCGGGCAGACGGACGAACAAACCCTGCTCAAGGTAAACCATCAGGCGATGTCACACGGGACGACGATCGAGGCGCACACCGGCGGAGGCGGTGGATACGGACCACCCGAGGAGCGCGACCGCGCGCTGGTCGTCGAGGACGTGGCCAACGGCTACGTCACGCCGGATGCCGCGGTCCGAGACTACGGCATGACTCGCGAAGAACTTGAAACCGGGCGCTAAAGCCCCTTAACTAACGACAATCGGTTTGCGATCGTAATTCGTCAGGGGCCTGCCGCCCTCGGGCCCAACGAGGATCACGTCCTCGATTCGGTTGCCGATCCGGCCGGGAATGAAAATGCTCGGCTCGACGGTGAAGCACATGCCCTCTTCGACGGTCCGCTCGTCTCCTTTATCAAGGAAGGGATGCTCGTGCACATCCAGGCCAATCCCGTGGCCCAGTCGATGCGTGAAGTGCTCGCCGTAACCGGCATCGGCGATGACCTGCCGGGCCATCGCGTCGACCTGCTCCGCCGTATTGCGGCCCGCCTGCAGCGCTTCGATGCCGACGCGCTGCGACTCTACCACGACATCGTGGATGCGCAGGTACTCCTCCGTCGGTTCACCCAGGTAGATCGTCCGGCCAAAGTCATAGCAGTACTCATCCAGGACCGACCCGAAATCGAAAAGCAGGGCGTTGCCGTACTCCAGGGCTCGCGAGCTGGCCTTGTCGGCCAGCGCTCGCGTCTCGCTCGGGCCCATCTGCCAGACGTTGGTCGTGAACGAGGGCCAGAAGGCGCCGTGGTTCACCATGAGCCGATCGATCTCCCAGCAGACGTCGAGTTCGGTCTGTCCCGACCCTGGTTTGAGAAAGGCGGTGATCTGGTCCATCGTCTGCTCGACGATCACGCCGGCGCGGGTCAGAAGATCCAGTTCCTCTTCCGATTTGTGCATCCTCATCGGCCTCAGCACGCTGGAGGCAAGCATCGTGGGGGCACCCGGGCTGGCCTGCTGAATGTCGAGGACCAGTTCGGCCGGCGCCCGGTCTTCGATCGCGATCGCGCCCTGGCCCGGATTGAACGCCTCAAACGTCTCGGCCAGGAATTTGACCGGATCGGCGAGGTCAGGCAAAACGCGGACCTCCATGTCCAGGTCGTTCGCCAGCCAGAAGTCTTTGATCATCCGGGGCACGACGAGCGTCGGGCCGCGATCGATGCCCAACAATAGTCCTTCGACCCAGCCGCCGTTGCGGACGATGTTGCCGTAGGTCGGCGGTCGGCGTTTCCAGCCTGTCAGGTAGTAAGCGTTCGCGCCCGGTGAGAGGTACATCAGGCTGACTCCGAGCTCCTCCATGCGAGCTCGTGCCGTTTCGATTCGTGCTTTGAAGTCAGGCAATCTGGGCCTCCTTGATACTATGACTCATCGCTCGGGAAGCGTCCCCTGGCTCTGAATTGCTTCGCTCCGTGCCTGGACAAGGCGCGGGGTTTCCTCATCGGTCAGGATGTAGAAACGCCCTTCTTTGATCGCCTGGAACAGGATCTCAGCCGTTTCGGAAGGCGCTGGGCCTTGTTTCATTTGCGCGCGCACCGTAGCTCTGAATTCGGCGGCATCCTCAACTCCGGGCCCGTCATCAGGGTTGCGTAGCTCGGCAGGGCGATTCCGGGCGCCGTAGAACAGGTTTGTATTCACGGTCCCTGGGCAAAGCACAGAGATTCCGATGCGTGCATCCTTTCGAGTTAGCCCTGTCAGGACGGCCTCTGAGAAGGCTACGACCGCGTGTTTGGTCACGCCGTAGATGCTTCGAGCCGGGCTCAGCCCTGCGGCCGACGCCGTGTTAACGATATGGGCCTCCTCACCATGGGCCAGCATCCCTGGCAGGAACGACGTCACGCCATTGACGATTCCCCAGAAGTTGACACCGAAGGTCCACTGCCAGTCTCGTGCGCTCGCCTCCCAAATGGGACGCAGGTATCCGTCCACTCCCGCGTTGTTGCACAGGAGATGCACCGGTCCGTGCTCGGCGGCCATTCGTGCCGCAAGGTCGACCATGGCCTCCGCGCTGGAAACGTCGGCCACCGTGCCGAAAACGTCCAGGCCGGCGGCGCGTAGTTCCTCCACGGTCGCCTCGAGCACCGGCGCTTCGATGTCCACCAGGACGACTTTCATGCCCTCAATGGCGAAGCGCTCCGTGAAGGCTCGGCCCAGGCCACTCGCGGCGCCAGTGATAACTGCCAGCTTCCCTGCAAATTGGTCCATGACGCTCCCTATCCTACCGGCTCAGACTCTGCCAGGCATCAAGTGGCGACCTTCTTCCACTGACAAGCCCTGATTCCTTGGAAGGCCCACGGATAATCCAGCAAAAGGTGTCTTCGCACCTTGAACTTTCCATCCGTAAGATCGTTTAAGCTTTAGCGGTAAGTTTCGAGCCGCAAGTTACCTTAATCCCTGCAAGCGACGTGGCTTTAATTAATTGAATCGAGTCGGAGGTACAACGGATGGCGCGAGTTGTTGGAGGTTTCGGTTCCGGGCATACACCACTAATGAGCGTCCCGGGCGAACTTTGGGGAGTCTACGCTCAGAACGACCCTCGAAACCGCGAGCTGGTCCAGGTCTCGACAGGAAAGCGCGTGAGTTACGACGAGCTACTCGCCGGCGCTGACCCCAAGATAAAGGATCAGGTCAACGACGAGACGTTTATTCGCAAGTTCGAAAGCATCCAGGGCGGCCTCAAGAAGCTGAACGAGCGATTCGCCGACGCTGACCCGGACGTCGTCGTGATGTTCGGCGATGACCAGAGCGAGCTGTTCTTCGACGACAACTACCCCACGATTAATCTCTACTGGGGCGACACGATGAAGATCGTGCCTCGTCCTGCACCGACCGGGGATCTTCCCCCAGGAGTCACTCAGGCATTTGAGTACGCGATGAAGTCCTACGGGCCGGAAGAGATTGACTACCCGGTCGATTCCGAATGCGGGCTGCACATCCTCGAATCGCTGATGGAGCAAGACTTCGACGTAGCCTCGACCCGGTACCTGAAGCAGGAATACGGCGGGACGATTGGCCCCGGGACCTGGTATCTCGACGCGCAATACGAGACGAGCGCACGTCCGTTCGGCATGCCACACGCCTTCTCCTATCCAGTGACCAACTGGTTCAACGGCAAGCAAGTTCCCATCGTCCCAATCACGATCAACACCTGCTACCCGCCGAACTGGATCAGTCCGCGTCGCGCTTATGCGCTGGGCCGGGCCGTCCGTAGCGCCGTCGACGCATGGCAGAGCGACAAGAAAGTCGCCTTCGCTTGTTCAGGCGGACTGAGCCACTTCGTCGTCGACGAAGAAATCGACCGCCTCGCGCTCAAGGGGATGAACGAAGCGAACGGTGAGATACTCAGCTCCCTCCCGAGGGCGCGCCTTCAGTCGGCGACGACCGAGATCCTTAACTGGGTAGCGACCGCGGGCGCGATGGGCGACACACGCATGGAAACTATCTGCTACGAGCCCGGGTACCGCACGCCCGCGGGGACCGGCTGTGGCTGCGGCTGCGGAGCATGGTTGTAACATCGCGCCACAAAAGCGCGTTGCCTGCGTACCAGGCAGGAAGGGAAGATTTCGATGCTAAGTAAACAAGACAATGACATCCTGACCAGGGTCGGACCGGGATCACCCGTCGGGGAGTTGATGCGCGAATACTGGGTGCCGGCGCTGCCCTCGAGCGAGTTCCCAGCGCCAGACTCCCCACCGAAGCGAATGCGGCTCCTCGGCGAGAACCTCGTCATGTTCCGCGATAGTGACGGCAAGATGGGCTGCTTCGTTGAGTCTTGTCCCCACCGCGGCGCCTCGCTCTTCTTCGGCCGCAATGAAGAGGCCGGCTTGCGCTGCGTTTACCACGGCTGGAAGTTCGACACGACCGGCGCCTGTGTCGACATGCCATCGGAGCCGGCAGAGTCGAACTTCAAGAGCAAAGTTCGGGTCAAGGCGTACCCCTGTAACGACGTCAACCACCTGGTCTGGGTCTACATGGGACACCGCGAGGTTCCGCCACCATTCCAGGCTTTCGAGGTCAACACACTCCCGCCGGAGAACGTGTCGCCGCCGCTGATCATGATGGAGGAGTCGAACTGGTTCCAGAACCTCGAAGGTGACACGGACTCCAACCACCTCGACTACCTGCACTCAAGACTCGACGCCTTCCGCTGGCGCCTCTTCGACGAGGAGCCCAAAGAAGGTACACGTCCAGGGCCGTTCCAGGGCGTCTGGAGCGACAAGATGCCGCGCCTGGACGTTCACCTCACGGATTACGGCTGCTTCTACTCGGGCCGGCGCAATTGGGACGACGAATACAACAACCGCGAGCCTGGCGACGACACGCCCTACGAGTGGCATCGCATCAACCAGTTCATCTTCCCGTTCCACACCCATGATCACGGGAAGCGATCAGGTCTCATTACGCTCCTTCGTGCCGCTCGACGACGAGTGGGCGATGCTGATTTCGCAGCGCGGTAGTCTCACCAAGGCGATCTACAACCCGAAGGACGAACATGAGGGTCCCCTGGAGACTCAGATCGGATTCGAGGACCGCACAAGCGACCCGCGCACCTACTTTTACACCAAGGCGAACAAGCACAACGACTACTTGCGTGACTACGAGCAGGAACGGACGAACTGGGTCTCCGGCGTTCCGGCGATCGGAAACCTGCAGGACCGGGCCATGACTGAATTGATGTCGAACGAGAAGGGGGAGGTCATTTACGACCGCTCGCACGAGCACCTTGGCTCCCTCGACATTATGTGCATTGCGGTTCGCCGTCAGGTCCTCAAAGCGGCGAAGACGCTACGCGACACGGGCGTTGCGCCCGCAAACGTCGACAACGTTGAGCTCGACCGCGTTCGTCACGCGACGGTGGTATTGCCGGCAGGGGCTGATTGGGTCAAGGAGACCAGCCTGGTCCGGGACGCTAGCGCGGGCCTGCCGATTGCCTACGAAAAGAGGCCATTAGCCGACCTTGGCCTGGCGCCGAGGGACACTGCGGACGTTCCGGTGGTCGGCGGCAGCTAGGCAAACAGCCGCCGGGCAACAAAACCAAAGGAAAGGCCTCTATACAGAGGCCCTTTCTGCTTCGACAAGGGATGTCGTTAGACGGAGCGGTTGCTTCAACGCCTCCCCTGAGTCGTACTCGGGAAGACGATAGTCGGATTGTCGACATCAACCAGACACTCCTGCTTCAGGAAAGGCGACAGATTGTTGGGGCGATCAGATTCAGGAGCCGACGACCTCGGAGGCCACGTCCTCGGTAACCGGCGCAGCCGGAGGGCGCGCCAGGCTGACAGCGATCCCCGCCGTTAGCCAACAAATCGCGATGATCACAAAGCTGACTCTGTACGCCCCAGTCACATCGTAGAGGGCGGCAACGGCCAGTGGGCTTATCGCAGAGCTCACCGTCATGAAGGGCCGAATCATGCCGTTTATCGAGCCCAGGTGCCCGCGGCCAAAGTAATTCGCCACAGCCAGCGGCCTGAGGATGAAGAATCCGCCCACGGCGGTGCCGAAGAGGCCGCCGGCCACCACCATCGTCAGCTTGCTATCAATGAACAGGAACGACAACGCGGCGAGTCCTGTCGCGATCGCCTGCACGGAGAGGGCCAATCGCACCGGGTAGCGCTCCGTGACCCAGACCCAGAAGGCGCGCACCGTGATGGAGCCAACGCCGTACGCCGCCGTCGCCATCGAGCCTTCAGCCGAAGTGAAGCCGAGGTCGCGGAAGTACGGGATCCAGTTGGAGAAGAAGCCACCCGTGCCGAACATGCCCAGAGCAAAGGCGATGACAAGAAGCCAGAATGACCGCGTCCTCATTGCGTCGCGCCGGGTGAAGCTGTGGTCAGTTCCGATGACACCGGGACGTCGTATCCGGGTCGCGTCGCGATCTGTCTCGGCCTGCGTGGCCGGCTCACCGTCCGGTAGCAACCCCATATCCTCGGGCTGACGTCGCACCGTCAGTGAGAGTGGCCCCATTATGGAGAGTGTGATGATCCCTAGCGCCAGCCAGGCGTCACGCCAATCGAAGATCAACAGCAGGCCGCTGACGATCGCCGGGAAAAACAGCGGCCCCATCGCGGTTCCCGTAGAACCGATCGCGAGGGCGCGAGCACGCTTGCGAATAAACCACCTGGGCAGAACTGCCGTCATCAGCATATCGCTGCTACCGAAGCTTGCCAGTGCTCCAGCGCCGCCGAACAGGACGTAGAAAACCGCGAGGTTGGAGACCCAGTGCATCGCGATCAGCGAGCCGCCGAGGGTTAAGACGGTGAGGATGGCAAGAATGCGCGGACCGCGTCGCGTGTCCTGCAACGGGCCGATGAATGGCGCCAGGGCGCCCGCCGACAGCGCTCTCACGGTGAGGGCCCCGTAGATCGCTGCGCGCGACCAGCCTAGTTCCTCGCCCATTGGGATGGCGAAGACGCTGAAGCCCCATACTCCCGCACCGGATACAAAAGCGCCATCAGCTATGGTGACGACCACCAGGAGCCAGCCGTAGTAGAAGCGTGGGGGTCTGGCGTCCTGGCTAATCTCGGTCTCCTTAGCTCATGGCTTCCGTAGAATAGAGGCGACGCCCCGGCGCCGCTACCATCCCAGCGGCTCGCTATGACCTCGGCCATCCCTAACTGGGAATCTGAAAACCCGTCTGCATCGCTATACTCGGCGAGGCACCTGTCGAAGAGGCGCGTATTCAGAGGAGGAGTAAAGGTATGTCGAACTCTGGTCAGGTAGTGCTCGTTACCGGCGCCGCGCGCGGTATGGGCCGCGAATACGTGCGCGGATTCCTGGCGGAAGGCGCCAGTGTCATCGCGACGGATCTGTCCTGGGTTCCCTCCGGGGCATCCGGCGATGACTACAACTTCCTCGCCGAGATTGAGGGCAACCCGAACGTCGTGGCTGAAGTCATGGACATCACGATCGACTCCCATATCGACCGCGTGTACGAGGCAGCGATGGCTAAGTTCGGAACCCTGGACGTCATCGTCAACAACGCCGGCCTACGCCAACGCGACCTCTATCCGCCGCACGGCAGCGTGACCCTGCTGCAGACCAGAGTTAGCGACTGGCAGCGCATGTTCGATACGCACGTTTTCGGGACGGTACGCGTCATTCAGCGCTTTATCGAGCCAATGCTGGCCAAACACCGCGGCAGCATCGTCAACATCTGCAGCGGCGGTTACACGGGGCATCGTCCCAACAGCCGCGAGATGCCGTACATGTCAGCGAAGGCGGCGCTGGCCAATCTGACGCTTTACCTGGCAGATGAGCTCAAGCCGGAGAACATCGCCGTCAACGTCTTGATACCGGGCCACACGCGCACTACGGGCTCCGACGAGCAAGAGGAAGCACGCGCCGTCATGCGAGCCGATCGCGGCTCGACGTTCATCCCGAGGCGCGTCCGACCGGACAACCCAGTCCAGTTGGCGCTTTTCCTCGCCGAACAGGACGCCAACGGCACGACCGGCGAGGTCTTGAACGCGGTCGAGTGGAATCAGCAGCAGGAGCTGGGTGGCTTCGAGACCTGGGGCTTCGAGGCCGACGTTGAAGCTGCCCGTGCGGCCGGGAAGCTCTAAGGGAGCCTCCCTAGGCCCGCTAGCCGAGCGGAGCTGCTGGTATTAGCGGTAGCGGTGCATCGACGTCCACGGACCGCGCGAAGATCAAGTCAGAGCACACCTCCAGCGCACGCATCCCGCGGGGTACAAGCACGCCTCCGGAGCGCTGACGGTATAGATCAGGACTATCCACGCCAGGCGGTGCTGCGCCGGATTCCTGGAAGCTCAGTGCCGCGCCTAGCAGCTTGCGCCTGGTTCGGATCACCATGGCGTCGGTTGTACCCAGGTGCTCAGAGCTACGGTCATAAATCGCGCCCATGCTCTCCTGCACCGCGGTGTCCTGCGGGTTCGCGCCGAATGGAATGCCGGAGTAACTCTCCATCTTTGACTGCGCATCCCGGTCGAGCATGTAGTCGTTGCGCGCGTTCTGGGCCGGCCGAAATCGGCCTAGCCAATCGCTCGTCTCCGGGTCATAACCCCCACCCGGACCGCCGCCCCCGCCTGGCCGGCCCTGGCCGTTTGCGTTAGTCCCCAGAAGAAGGCCGCCGACACCAGGTTCCGGCACGGTGGCTCCCCGGGTAGGTGATGAGAAGTTCCAGAGCATGACGTGGTGATCGTCCAGCGGCACCCAGGCTTTGCCCGTCGTCTTCATACCCAGCAGGCCTGTCGGGTCCATGGTGTAAAACGGTAGTTTGGAAGTTGGCGATACGCCAGTAATCCGTATCGTCTTCCGCCGGCCTGTAGCCACCGTACGTCGTGCCGATCTCGGTCTCAAGCACGTCTAGATTGATCGTCTTGACCTTGATAGCGTAGTAGTTCGCCGAGCCCGGCTGTAGCTCTTCGAGACGCGTGGCGCCGGCGTGGAGAAACGCGTAGTGCACCGTGTCTATGTCGCCTTCGAGCGCCTGCAGGAAGCTGCACTCGCGCATGCTTTTGTTGACGCGGCACGCCTTATCCAGGTTCGGCAGATGCTCCGGCAGCGGAGGCGGAATTTCGCGCGGCCCCATGTAGGTCCAGATGATGCCGTTGCGCTCGACGCAGGGATACGCCCTGGCCCGCACCTTTGACTTGAAGTTGCTCTCGGCCGGCTCAGAAGGCATTTCGACGCACGCTCCTGACGGCTCGAACTTCCATCCGTGGTAGACGCAACGAAGCCCATTCTCTTCGTTGCGACCAAAGAACAACGACGCCCCGCGATGCGGGCACGCGTCCGCCAGGATTGCCGACAGACCCGAAGTTACTCGGAAGCCAATCAGGTTCTCACCCAACAGTCGCAGCCGCACTGGCGGGCAATCGGGACTCTCGATTTCGCTGGGCAGCAGAGCCGGAATCCAGTACTGACGCATAAAGTCGCCCATGACCGTGCCAGGCCCGACGCGACAAAGCAGTTCGTTATCTTGAGCGCTCAGCATGTCTTGCAACCTCCGAAGAATTGCCGTTGATTGCTGCGATTATGCGCCGGCCGTCAAGGCTTGCACATCCGGTCGATACTGACTTCCTGGCGCTTCCTCAGGTTACCGTGGTCACGACCTGAATCCGGCCCACATGACCGAATCGAATAGGAGAATCGACGTGGAACTCAAAGAGTACTTTGACCGGCGAAATGGAAAACGTCCAGCGCCTCCTGGGATTGGCGCTGCAGGATCTGGACGACGAGGTCGCGAACTGGCAACCCGGCGGGACGGCGAACTCGATCGCCAGCATTCTCGCTCACGTCACCAGCACTCAGGACAATTCGATCAATGTCACGCTGCTGGGCGGCGAGACAGTTTTCGAGTCTGGCGGCTGGGCGGCCAAAACCGGCATCCCGGCCGAATCGGAAAAGATCTGGGGTGGTGGCTGGCAACTCAACCTGAACGGCTTTGCCGAGTACCAGGCTGCGCTGGCAGGGAGCATGAACCGATTCATGGAGTCTCTGGACGAAGCCGACCTCGACAAGGAAGTCAGCTACTCTCAAAGACCTCGCCCGGCAGCATGGATGCTTCGCAACATCATCTTCCACCACTCGCTCTATCACAGCGGAGAAATATTCACGCTGAAGGGATTGAAGGGGCTGAAGGGACTTCCCTTCTAAACCCTCATTGAGGCCATTCGTACAGCTGCTTCTTGAGTCTCTCCGTCTCTCACTGGCAGCGGTTGGGTTCCTCTATGCAATCGAGATCAGCACGACGCCGGCGACGACCAGCGTCGAGCCGATCAGGATGCGCACATTCAGCCGTTCGAGGTCGCGAAGCAGGATCGCCGCGAAGAAAAGCGTGAAGAGCGGGTTCGTGCTCGAAACTGGCGACACGATCACGACCTCGGCGTGTTCAACTGCCAACAACATCGAAACGATGCCAACAGCCGAAAAGATGCCAGCCGCCCCGAAGAAGAGACTCCCGCGCCGGACGTCAGACGGTCGTGCGCCGAGGTTGCGCACCATGATAAAAATGAAGCCAAGCGAGGCAAAGGCCAGCGCTATCGTGGTGCCAACAAGGGGCTCCTGAAAATCGGAAACACCGTGGCGCGCCAGGACCTGCGAGACCGAATACGAAATCGCGGCACTGAAGGCAAACAGATAACCCCGGAAGGGCGATTTACCGATGTCAGCGTCAAGCTCAGTGCTGGAAATCTGACCCGTCATGCCGGCTTCAGCACCATGTAGAGTCCGCCGATTACCAGCCCGGTGCCGAGCAAGGTCAAGCCGTTGACGGTTTCGCCGAGAAAGATCACAGCCAGGACAGTGGCGAACAGGGGTGTCGTTGCCAGCACCGGCGTCGAGCGTGTCACGCCCAGGTGACTTATCGAGAGGAAGTTCAGGTAACGGCCCATGACGAAATTGAACAGGCCCACAAGCGAGAAAATCGCCACAACCTTCAGCGTCACATCAGCCATCTCATCGCGCTGAAACACGGCCACAACCGCGATCATCAGGACCAAGCCGGAGAGCAGCGAGAGAAACGTGCCGAGCGTAGCCGGCATGTAGCGAAGGCCAAATCGAACCGAGATCGCGCTGAGCGCCCACAGCACCGCTGCCCCCAGTGCGAACGCAACGCCGCTCACCCTCGATAACCCCAGTCGCCCAACGCCGCTTTCGCGTGTCTATGCAGCGCTCCAGTGAGACGAATTCGCCCTCTCATCGGCTGCCGATGCAATCTGTCCATCTCTCGACCAGTTTGACTGCTAGAGACTTAGAGCTAAAGGCCGGAGAATGACGCATCCGTGTCACCAATGACGATAACGGCTACTATCGCCTCGTCGAAGCGAACGCAGGTCTTCGGCTCAACCCGGAGACACTATCAGGCGATCGTCAGCCGACGGTCGCCTGGAGCTGAGTAGCGAGGTGTGGCGATGGCAGGTGGCAGTACCTTCGTATACGTTTCGAATGCTGATAGCAGGGACATCCTGAGCTTCAGCTTGGATGCATCGACCGGAGCTCTGACGCTGGCACAACGCACCGAGTTAGCCGGGCAGGGGCCGCTCAATCCCCTCGCCGTTAGCCCAGACCGGCGATTCCTCTATGCCGCCCAACGGGAGGCGCCTTACCCCGTCTCTTGCTTCGCTATCGATCAGCTGAGTGGCGAACTAAGCTATCTATCCAGCGCACCACTGCTTCAAAGCACGCCTTACATCGTCACGGACCGCACCGGGCGATGGCTGCTCGCGGCCTCCTATCAAGGCAGCCTGATCTCCGTCAGCCCCATCGGCGCCCAGGGCTTCCTCCAACCACCACATCAGGTCATTCGCACCGAACCGAACGCACACTCGATCCAGATCGACGCCGCCAACCGCCACGTTCTCGTCCCCTGCCTCGGCGGCGACGTAGTGACGCAGTGGAAATTCGATTCGACAATCGGCAAGCTGTCGGCGAATTCCCCAAACGCCTTGCGGGTCGAAAAGGGCGCAGGCCCACGTCACTTTGCCTTCCACCCCAACAATCGGCACGGTCTACCTCCTGAACGAGCTCAACGCCTCGATTTACGTCTGCGATTACGACGCCGCGACAGGCACCCTGAGCGAATTGCAAACCACATCGGCACTTCCTGAGGACTTCGACGGACCGCCGTTCGGCATGCCCGGCGTCAGCACGAATGGCGGCCCGAAAGCCGCCGACATCCACGTCAGCCCGGACGGACGCTTTCTCTACGCCTCCGAACGGACCACCAGCACACTCGCCGCCTTCAGCATCGACCTCGATTCCGGACGGCTCGAACCTATCGGCAGCTACACGACGGAAACGACGCCTCGCGGGTTCAATATCGATCCCACGGGCCGCTATCTGCTCGCGGTCGGCCAGGCCTCGAATCACCTCACCGTCTACCGCATCGATCAGGAGTCGGGAACACTGACCGAGTTGCAGCGCTATGCCACGGGCGAGGGGCCGAACTGGGTAGAGATACTGAGCCTGCCCTGACTCATACCATGGGCCGATGCTCGCTTTCCGTCAACGACTGCGGTTGACCCAGTAGCCACGCCGCCTCCCGTCTCATAGGATTCTTACGCTATGTCACCGGCCAGGACGCTGATGATCCAGGGCACGACCTCCGACGCGGGCAAGAGCACGCTGACGACGGCACTCTGTCGCGCGCTGGCTCGGCGCGGCGTATCCGTCGCGCCCTTCAAGCCTCAGAACATGGCGCTCAACAGCGCAGTCACGATCGATGGTGGTGAGATTGGCCGCTCGCAGGCGGTTCAAGCTCAGGCCTGCTTCCTCGAACCGCACAGCGACATGAACCCCGTGTTGCTCAAGCCCAACAGCGACACCGGCGCCCAGGTCATCATTCAAGGTGCTGTGCTCTTCAACATGAACGCCGGTGAGTATCACGACTACAAGTCGATCGCGATGGTTGCCGTGCTGAAATCTCACCAGAGCCTCGGCGAGCAATATGAGGTGATAGTCGTCGAAGGGGCCGGCAGCCCGGCCGAGATCAATCTTCGCGACCGTGACATAGCCAACATGGGTTTCGCCGAGGCCGTAGATTGCCCCGTCATTCTGGTGGCCGATATCGACCGTGGCGGCGTTTTCGCCCACCTCGTTGGCACCCTCGATCTGCTAACCGAGAGCGAGCAGGCGCGGGTCAAAGGCTTCGTCATCAACCGATTCCGCGGTGACATAGAGCTCCTCAAGCCGGGGCTCGACTGGCTGGAGCAACGAACCGGAAAGTCAGTGCTCGGCGTGCTGCCATACCTGCAGAATCTTCACCTCGAGGCCGAAGACGCGATCTCGACCAGGCAGGTCACGGGGGGCGGCCGCCTGCTGCGTATCGCCGTGCCCGTGTTCTCGCGAATCAGCAATCACACCGACTTCGACTCGCTTCGACTGCACCCACAGGTCGATCTGCAGTTCATCGGGCCCGGACAGGCGATTCCCGACTGCGACCTTATCGTCTTGCCTGGGAGCAAGAGCGTCCGTCAGGATCTGGCCGGGCTGCGTCATAACGATTGGGAAGAGGCCATCAAGAAGCACCTGCGTTACGGCGGCAAGCTGATGGGTATCTGCGGCGGACTTCAGATGCTCGGCAGCGAGATCGCAGATCCGCAGGGCGTCGAAGGAGAGCCGGGCGTCAGTCAGGGGCTCGGGCTCTTGGACTTCACGACCAGCCTGGAGGCAGAGAAGCAGCTCCGCCGAGTTAGCGGAACCCTGACACTCGATGACGCCGTTGTGAGCGGCTATGAGATCCATGCCGGCATAAGCCAGGGTCCGGCCTTAGCTCAGCCGCTGGTCAGGATCGGCGCCCGCGACGACGGTGCGCGCTCCAACGACGGCCAAATAATCGGCACCTACCTCCACGGCGTCTTCGATGAAGCCGCGGCTCGCGCCGCACTGCTGCGCTGGGCCGGTCTAGACGAGGTCGAACCGTTCGACTATCACCAACGTCGTGAGGCAGACATTGAGCTCCTGGCCGACACGGTAGATCGAGATCTGGACATGAGCCTGATCCGGGGTTTACTGGGCCTGCCGAACCAGCCTGGACCCATCGAAATCAGACGCTAACACCGGGTTCGGTGGAGTGTCTTTGAGAGCAGTAAAGAACGGGTGATTGGCGCTCGACGCGATTACCTCATAAGGTTCGTGATGTTCAGGGCTTGTCATGAGAAACGCGATACCAATGGGTTACGCTTTTCGATGATGAGTCGCAAATGATATCGAGCAGATTGCGAGTGGTCCTGAATTCGATTCGCTTATCAGTCGTTAAGGTGGGTCCGGCGCTGGCCTACCGATTTGTAAAACGTATTCGCCGAAGCCCCGTCCTTCTGGCTGGAACTGGTCTTATGTTGGTCACCTTTGCGGTTGGAGATGTTCCATTCGACCGGTCTAAGGCGCCAGTTGAGCGGGGAGGAATTGCGTCTCACCAACAGACAGTAAATCCCCCAGACCGAGCAGCGTCTACTCAACCCCTTCCTGATCCTTCAGGCGCTAAGACTGTAGTTCACGTCGTACGTGGCCAGCCTTTCATCTGGCCTGCAGACGGTCCTCTCACAAGTGAGATGGGTCCCTGGCATCCTTTGGGCATCGATATAAGTCTCGAAGTTGATGAAGAATCACCGGTACGAGCATCCGCGGTGGGTACCGTGACTCTCGCAGGCGGTGAAGTTTGGGAAGATCTCGGCTACCACGTCGCAATCGATCATGGCGGTGGCCTCGAGACTATATATGGTCATCTTGATCAGATTCTGGTAGCAGAGGGTGACCTGGTTAATCAGGGTGATGTCATTGGGCTGGGAGGCAGCACGGTCAAGTCGGACGGTAAGCACCTCCACTTCGAAGTGCGCAGCGGCCGATCACTGATCGATCCTGAACATCTGCTCCCACAGCGGAACGAAGGACAGACGGATGTCTTCGTCGTAGATTGCGGCCGAGAGGCGATCGTGGTCGACTCCGGAGCGTCCCTTCTGCTCGACTTTAGTGAAACGCTCGGGCCGAATGGCTTTATTGTTGAAGTTCGAGTGGAGAAGAAAGAAGTTAATCAGGCTGCGCTGCCTGTATTTGCTGCCATAGATTCCCGTCAGACAGTGCACGTCGACACGAAGCCGACCGTTGTAGGTACTGACGACGACGAATACACGCTGATCCTCAGCGCCGGTGACTCCGGTCAGGTCGGAGAATTTACTTGCACTGTGTTGGTTCGCACCCATTCGGTCGCGGCCTCATTTTATGTGCGCCCGACCAATACTCCGACCCCAACCGCCACACCAACTTCAACTTCAACCCCGACACCAACGTCCACTCCAACACCAACGCCAACGCCAACGCCGACAAAGACGCCGTTCCCAAATCGGTCACGTTAGCCGATTTCGCTGGACATCGAGCCGGTTGCGAAGCGCCTGACATATGCACTCTAGTTAGCTGCTCTATGCTGCGAGCCGCTAGAAGAAAGCTAAGATCCTGAAACGTCAAGAACACGAGGCGCCACCCACACTTGGCTCCAGCGCAGAGCCACCATCTCCGTCACTATCGCCTGAGGTTTCGTTTTGGCCCGGCGTGCCGCGTTTTCCGCCAGCGCCACCTCCGTTCGAGCCTGACTCACCTGCGAGTCCGCTCCGAGGCATCCCATTCACAGCTACTGATGTTCGGCCAAGGTTCGTAATGTTCCCGCCCCCTCGCCGGTTCTGTAAGTAGACGTGATCTCCACCGGCAAGGAGGCTGAGAGTGTATAAGCCACTTAAAGACCCTGCTCTACGTCAGTGCCCTAATCCCTCTGAGTGCTGCCCAGGCCGTAGACAAGCCAGCGTGCGAAATAGCCTCGAAGGTCTCGCGTGAGCATGGCTGCGGAGATCAGACCCAATTCCGTTCTGGGACAACGGGAGTTCACCAGAAACTGGCAAATTGGCCTTGAAGGCTCGCCTCTCCTATCCGTCGTAGTTCCTGCCTACAACGAGTCGCAGCGTATCGTGAAATCATTGCAGCGAATCGCGGACTATCTCGAAGCGCTGCCTTATGAAGCTGAGCTGATTGTTGTCGACGACGGTAGCGACTTCGAGGACCGCGCCGTGGGCGAAGAAGCGATAGCGGCGCTCGATCCGGCTTTGCCGCGAAGACTCCTGCAACACGAAGCGAATCGGGGGAAAGGCGCAGCCGTACGTACGGGATGTTTGGCCGCGCGTGGCCGCTACGTGGCGTTTCTGGATGCGGACCTTGCGACTCCACCAGAAGCATTGGACGATCTAATCGAGGCCCTGGAAGCCGGTGCGGACGTCACGATCGGCACTCGTAACCAGGCCGACGGAAGCGATATGCGGGATTGCAGAGGCCCGTTACGACGGTTGGCCGGTCGAGTTTTTGCCGGCGCGACCAGCCTGCTCCTGCTTCCCGGCATCGGCGACACTCAGTGTCCGCTGAAGGCCTTCCGCAGCGACGCGGCGCAGCGGCTGTTCGAGCTACAACGGATTGAGACGTGGTCGTTTGACGCCGAGTTGATGTACATGGCGCGTCGATTGGGAATGAAAACCACGCAGGTCCCGGTCAGATGGGAAGCTATCGAAGGCTCACACCTTCGCCTCACGCAATCTGTGAGCGAATTAGTCAACCTGCTACGGATTCGATGGATCCATCGCGGGCTCGAGCCCTAATCATCCGGTTTAGTCAGGGGCGAACGCCGCACCCTCAAGCAGGACCACGGCGATAGCGGCCAATGCCAGGAACAGCGCATAGGGCACCGGATCCTTGCGCCGCACCACACCGACAGCGAACAAGAGGAAGATGATCACGCCGCCGGCGACGACTCCGGCGAACAGCGCCAGATAGGCCTCCGGCCAGCCCAGCATCGCGCCAATTAGCACGGAAAGCTTCACGTCGCCGAAACCGAGGCCACCTCGCGTGATGACGGCCATCACGAAGAAGATGCCGCCACTCAGGACCGCAGCGATTACGGCGCCTTCGAGGTCGGCATCTGGCATAACTATCGCCAGGAAAAGTGCCAGCGCGATGCTGGGATACGTGATTGCGTTAGGGACGCGAAAGCGCAGCAGGTCGGTTGCGGTGCAGACCAGCAACGCGGCGAGCAGCGACGAAATCAGTAGCGCTGGCAGGACGTCAAAACGCGATCCCACCACCGCCATGAAGACCGGCAGCATTAGCATGACAGCTCAGCGCACACGGTCGGCCCACGGCTTTACCTGCCAAGGTAGCGTACGGGTAGGCTCTTCGCCTTCCTCCAGTTCCTCTCCGAAGCCGGCCAAGTGACGAACGAGTAGGCCTGCCGATATAGGCGAAGGGCAGGCCCAGCATGAAGAAGGCAACCGCTTGCATCACAAGGAATTATCGGTGAGCGGGCGCATTTTGGCGTCCTCCAGGATCGACGTCTAAGCAGGCAGACTGACCTCTGAGTCCGAAGAGCGCTTCATCAATCTCGCCAAAGTGGGTGCATAAAGCGATGTTCTCGTCGAAAGCCAGCTGACAGAGCACTGGCAGAACTAAGAACTCGCCGGGACACTGACACTCTTGATGATGACGTGGCTGTTGTCCTGATTTCGGTTGGAGCGAACGATGGAGCCATACTACTGAACGTCTCCGAGGACGTTTCGTCGCCACCTATCGATCCAGCATTCGAGTGCGGCGCGGCATTCGAAAACGTCGTATCGACGGTTGAGGCAAACCTTCGCCTGATCCCGAGAGGTGCGGCGGGCGGCCGGGGCCAGGACGAGAACCGGGGGTTAAACCAGGCTATCGAAGATTGGCCGTGCAGCAGCGACAAGGCCATATGGCCTTGGCTCTTGGGATTGATGGAAATGTGGAGAGCCCTCATTGGCCCCGCTCAAGAGGGACCCTTATGGGTCAGAGTTGAGACGTCCGCTGGACTCATCCCATTTATCGGCAGTTAGCCAGGGCTGCGAAGCTGCCCGGAGCGCTTGAGAATGCTCCCATCTGGCGCCCACTTGGAGCTTAGGGTTCAGTCCCTGTTCATCAAAGGGAGCTGCTTAGTGCCAAGACTCGTGACTACAGAGCAGTCGGCGGTTTGGTATCAGCTGCGGATCGAGGGTCGAGGCTCGATCGTTACTCGGTCACGTCCCCGGTCTGCGACGGTTTCGCCGCCGCCTCCTCCTCCAACGCGCGAGCTTCGGAGCACCTGAGGTTCGCCTAGTTGGCGCGAACAATCCAGGTTTCACACCAATTTAGGGTGGAGGGAACTCAGCCTGGTAGTGGTTGGCCACTTGGCCAGGCGAGAGAGCTGCGTTGTACAGGGCGACCTCGTCCAATGAGCCTGTGAAGGGGTTGCCGTTGCCGTTGCCGAGAAGGAGGTTGCTGGCGTTGGAGACCGACCCGAACCCCGCCGGGATGTCTGCGTCACCCAGCAACTCGCCGTCCTTGTAGACGAAGACCTTGTTGGCCGTCCGGTCCATTACCCAGACCATGTGGGCCCAGGCGGCTCGGGGGATCGAGTTTCCGGCGTAGGCCGAGAAGACAGTCGTGCCGTCACTGAGCCAGATCCCCGTGTCAACCGGATTTACAGTGGACCAGTTGGCGATTGCCCAGCCCGGGGTTGCGGCTGACCATGGGTTGCCTTTGCCCAGAGACCATTGGGGATTCGCTGAACCAGCCGGGAAGTAGAGCCATGCCTCAATACTGAAGTCGCCAGCGCCGAAGTCGAGCTGGGCGGCATCTTCGATGGTCACACTGTCGTTGATGCCGTCGAAGCCGACCGCCGTATCGCCGTCACTGGGTAGAGCGCCGACGACCCCCAGGCTGGGTCCGCCGTTGAAGCCACCATCGTGACCATTGCCAGTCAGATCAAACGCCGTCGAACCAACGCTTTCACCCAACCGCCAGTAAGCGACTGGACCATCTGCCAAGACAGCTGCGGCATACCCCGTAAGCCCCTGCGGCGTCGCCTCCTGCTCCGGGTCGGACAGCGGGCCTTCGCCTATCCCATTGATCGCGCTGACTTTGTAGTAATACGTCGTCCCGTTAACGACGCCGTTGTCGTCATAGCTGCTCACCGGTCCCAGCAAGGTCGGAGCATCCGCGAAGACCCCAGAGACTTCGCTGCGATAGACGTTATAACCCGTGATCACAGAGCCGTTACTGGCTGGCTCAGTCCAGGCAAGCTGCACGGTACCGTCTCCGGCCACCGGAAGACCAACCACCGGAGCACCCGGGATAGCTGGCGGGGCACCGTCGAGAGCCGGATGCAGATTCAAGCCACCGTGTACCGTCCAAGAGGATAACGACACTGCGACCACACCAATTGGATCAGCGCTGTTAAGGAGGATATCTACGACCTCATCGTTGCTGGTTACGTCATCGCGGGTCCAGATCAATGCCGCGGCTCCAGCGGCATGTGGGGCGGCCATCGAAGTACCACTTAACCACGTGTAACAGCCAATATCACCCGGCTCCGAGCCGGGACCACCGCAAGCATCCATCAAGTAGGTCGACATGATCACATTGCCTGGAGCTGAGACATCGACCCAGTCACCGTACGTCGAAAACTGCGCGCGTAGGTGGGCTTCGTCGAATGCAGCAACGGAAACAACGTTGTCGAGAGCGGCCGGATAGAAGAACGTAGTATTTCCCTCGTTCCCAGCAACTCCTACAATCACTAGCCCCGAATTCCAGGCATCCTGAACCGCGTCATCAAGGGACTGAGAATAGTCCGGTCCGCCGAGACTCATGTTTATCACTGCGGCACCGTCGGTGATGGCTCGTGGGATGTCACCAGGGCGTGACGCTCAATCGCCATTGCCGAGTTGTTGAGAACGATGGTTGTTATCGGGATCTCGTTGCGCACAGCGGTTTCGAAGTCCAGCCCTGTCATCCCAAAGGCAGCGTCGCCCATGAAGTTGACGCAGAACTTATCCGGCGCAGCCAATTTCGCTCCCATGTTGAGACCTAATCCGGTGCCCAAAGCATGGGATTTACCCCAGCCCAGATAGCTACGTGGCGTCGAGGCCTGATAGAACGGCATCAGCTGGTCCCGGGGGCTACCGGAATCGTGCGTTACTATCGCCTCTCGCGAGTCTACCGAGTTGATGAAGTCCCACATAACCCGGTAGGGACTGAGCGGCACCTCGTCCGACGTCAACTTTGGCAGCCAATCCCGGAGCCACCGGTCGCGCCCCTGAGCGATTTCGCCAGCAACGCCGGCCTCGCGAGGTTCCCGTCCCATCAGGTCCTTACAGGCATCAATGAATTGACGCAGGACCAGCTTGGCGTCACCGAGGATCGGGTGCTGCGTCTGATAGTTCTTGTTAAGGTCGCGTTCATCGTTGGTGGCATGGATGATGGTCTTGCCAGGCGGGACATTGGCAGCCATTCCATGCTTGGTCAGGCTGGTGCCAACCGCGAATACGGTCTCCGCCCGCGTAAGGAAATCCAGCGCCGGGCCGTTCATAACACCGCTGGCACTACCCAAAGCTAGTTCGTGGTTCTCGGGGAAAGCGCTTTTGCCCTCGAGCGTCGTCATGACCGGAACCTGCAGCAGCTCTGCCAGCTCCAACAATTCGTCGCAAGCGTCCGCGTAAAGCACCCCCTGGCCGGCATGGATGATGGCGCGCCCTGACTCCAGGAGGACTTCAGCGGCATCCGCAATGTCTTGCTGGTTGCCTCCCGTGCGAGTCGCTTTCACGGGAACGTAATTCAAGGAGGTCTGGGGGACCTCCTCTAGCGCGACATCGGCAGGGATCTCAACCATCACGGGCCCTGGCCTCCCCATCTTCAGGAGACTGTAGGCACGCCGCATGACCTCCTCGACTTCGCCAGCCAGGTTCAATGTTTCTACGGACTTGGTGACCGCCTCAAAGCTACGGGCCGAGCTGAACAAGGGATAAACCTGCGCCCGATTCCGCGGATGTCCGAGAGGCAAGAAGAGTATCGGCGTTGAGTCAGAGTATGCCGTCGCGACTCCGGGAAACGCATTCTCCGCACCAGGACCGTACTGCATCGCGAAAACACCAATCGGCCGACCATTAGTAACGCGGCTGTAGCCATCCGCAATGCCAGCACCGACGCGTTCCTGACGACAGAGATAGGGGCGGATCCCCACCGCAGCACAGGCGTCGATGACGGGCGTTGTCGGATAACAACTTAGAAACTGGACTCCCTCCCGTTTTAGGATTTCGGCGATCGCGTCTACTACCTTCATTGCAGTACTCCTAACCAGTTCCGAAACGTAGCCTCAGGGCAGTTCTTCCAAGCCAGCGTGCTCCACGAACGCTTTCCGACGCTCTTGGTGCTCCTCTTCTGGCGTGTCGCGGCGATAGTATCAGGGTCAGAGTCTCAGATCGGTCACAAAACATAGTGTCCACGAGCCTAAAATCATCCGCGTAGTCAATCGATACGGACCCTAGCCTATCTCGCCGCCAAGCCGTCGTGTCGCTGCCGGAGCTTTAATTGGCCTCTCGCACGGTTACACCGATCGGGAAGTGATTTGAGAACCCGGATTGACCCACTGGCTTACCCAAGATCGCACTAAAGAAGACCTTGGAGGCGGTGCATGTTTCAGCCACCACACCGTGTATCGACTAATGGCCCGGGACTGTTTGGTACGAAACGAAGCTAAAAGTGGCGCGCTCGGACGCCGCCGCTGACTACGCCTTCAGCAGCCCGCGCCATCCCAGCGCCCGCTCCAACGCGGGCTGGATCTTTTTGTCCTGGGATGCTTGCTGTTTAGCTTGGCAACTCAATGGCGCCGAGTTGCTGCATCAGCACCCCCGTATCCGAGAGGCCCCAGTGTTCGATAGCCTTCCAACCCGCGATGCGAAGGAAGTCAGCGACGGGAGTCCTCACCTGTCTGCCGGTTGCCGGAATGCCCAGGAACTCACCTTGATGTATACCGCTCATCGTTGCACGAACGAAGACCTTATCTCCCTGAGCGATCATGTCATCCACGGTGATGGTGAAGTCGCCGAAGGCCTTTCTCATGAGCTGCAGTGCTTCAATCGCTCCTGCCTTCGTCGGCGGTTCAACCCCATCTTCATGCTCGATGAAGGTATCCGCGAAGAGTGAATCCAGGGTCTGGAAGTCTCCTGAGTTGATCGCCTCGTATATGCGAAGGACGATTGCCTTGTTCTCTTCAGAGCGGATTTCGTCTAACTCAGGAGCCAACCGATATTGGCCGGAGACATTATCGAGCGCGCCTGGATACAACTCGATCGCCATGAAAGAATCGCGGTCATCCTCGCAATGCACGTCGAACTCACGGGCGGGTCGAAAGCCATGTCGCGGGTAGTAACTAGTGTGGCCGAATAGGAGCACGGCTCCGTGGCCCTCACTGCGAAGCTCCTCAAGGCCGACCGCGATCAGCTGGCCGCCGATTCCTCTCCGCTGATGGCTGGGAGTGACTGCTAGTGGGCCAAGGTGAACGGCCCCGAATACTCCTTCTTCAGACTCGATTGTCATGTGAGTGAAGAGTATGTGACCGACCACCTCGCCTTCGTCCTCGGCAATCAGCGACAGGATTTCGCTGTTGCTCTTACGGAGGGCGTTGACGAGTCTTGCCTCGAAGTCCTCCTCAAAGGCTGCTTCTTCTACGCGGTACACAGCTTCGTAGTCGGAATCTCTTTCGGCTCGGATAGTGATCAATTTGCACGCTCCCAGTCGCAGTGCAGGCTCGCTACGCCTTGAGCAGCCCTCTGCGCCCCAACGCCCGCTCCAGCGCAGGCTGCATCTTCATGTCCCAGGGCTCAGCGATAGCGAAGTCGACTCCGTTGGTGACGATCCACGTAGATTCACCCAACAAAGCGTACCCTCCCGTCTCTAAGGGCGGTCAAGTTGCGTGTATACACAGACGCTGGTGCACCGTGCATCCCCACACCAGCAAGCCCATACCCCAGTCTGAGCTAAACGCCATCACGATCGAGAACCAGCGAGTGCTGATCCGGCAGCTTGAGTCGCGCGTGCGCGCGCAGCAAGAACGCATCCAGGTTTTGGAGATGCTAGATGGTTACGAGAAGTTGGGTCTGCGGGCCGAAATTGAAAACCTCAGGCGGGCGCTGAAGGACCTATCAGCAACCTAACGCTGTGGCTGCTCCGCGTTCCTGAGGTCCAGGATACGGGAGAAGGCAGGGCCTGGAACTGGGGCGTTGGCGCGACGAGGCGTAGACGTTTCTTCGGTTGACATCGACTGCATAAAGAGTAGCTTGTACACGAGGCAACTGCCCCGACCTATAACCTAAAGCCCCAACGTCCTTAAAGGAGAAGCTAGCGATGCTGTCGAAATTAGACAACGAAGTTCTCTGTCGCGTCGGCGCCGGTTCGTACATGGGCGACCTCTACCGCCAGTACTGGTTCCCCGGATTGCCGTCGTACGAGTTGCCATCCCCGGACAGTCCACCGAAGCGCGTTCGATTCCTGGGCGAAGACCTGGTGGCTTTTCGAGACAGCAACGGCGAGGTCGGCCTTGTGGCCCAATCGTGCCCGCATCGCGGCGCCAGCCTGTTCTTTGGCCGCAATGAAGAAGCGGGGTTGCGGTGTGTCTATCACGGTTGGAAGTTTGATGTGAGCGGCGCCTGCGTAGATATGCCATCGGAGCCCGCTGAGTCCAACTTCAAGAACAAGGTCAAGGCCAAGGCTTACCCCACTCACGAGGTCAACAAGATGATCTGGATCTACATGGGTCCGCGTGAGGTACCGCCGCCCTTCCCCAAATTCGAAATCACGACGCTGCCGGACGAGCAGGTCATGGAGCCAAGGATCATGATGGAGGAGGCCAACTGGTTCCAGAACCTGGAAGGCGACATCGACTCGGTCCACATCGACTACCTGCACTCCCAGGTGCGATTCGACTCGATCGTTTCCGGCAACATTGACGGCAAATTCGTGCGCGACCGCGCATCAACCCTCGACGTCGTCCCGACCGAATACGGTGCGTTCTACGCGGCCAAGCGTCGCTACAACGAAGCGGGGGACATCTGGCATCGCATCACCCAGTACATCTTCCCGGCCCACACCATGATCGCCGCCAGTATCCCTGGCCAGGTCAACCTGCGGAGCCACGTGCCGTTGGACGACCACTACTCGATGATGATCTCGCAGACCGCCTACCTCGAGCGTCCGGTTACGGCCGAGGAGAACGCCGCCGCGCGGAATGCCTACGAGAGCGTCGGTGGTTATGTGCCGGTGACCAGCGACCCACGCGATCGCTACGCAACGGTAGCGAACAAGCACAACGACTACTTCCTCGACCGCGACCTCGAAAACAAGCTGTTCATCGGCGTGGAATCTGGTGGCAACCTGCAAGATCGCGCCATGACCGAGCCGATGACCAACGAAGACGGCATTGAGCCGATCTACGACCGGTCCAAGGAACACCTCGCCACCACGGACAGCATGGTCATCATGGCCCGACGCATGATCATCAAAGCTGCGAGGGTTCTGAGGGAGCAAGGCGTGGCTCCGGCTAATGTAGATAACGTTAGCCTGGACGCCGTCCGATCCACATCAATTGTCCTGCCGCCTGATGCCGACTGGATAGCGGCGTCAGAGGAGGGCAGATCAGTAGCCCCGAGGAAAGAAGTCGTCTACGTCGCCGCGCCGTGATCAGTCCCTCGTTCGACGAACTGCCAACAGAAAAACGAAGGGCTCCTCAGAGGAGCCCTTCGTTTCATGAGGATCTGGCATATGAACCGACCTTGCGATTGACGACAAGAGGAAGCCTTTCTGCTCGCTATGAACGCGAACCAAAGAGGGCACTGGGAGGCTGCTCCAGAAGTAACACTATGGCTTCATAGTGTTTGGTTTTACACCCGGCCTCTTGACGACTGAATCACCGCACCGTGACCAATGAGTTCGCCAACCTACTAAGACCGCTTCGCCTAATGTATCTCCAGCAGAACACCCGTGCTCTCCGTCGTAAAGACTTCACGGTCCGTCGCGTCCATGGCTGTCACGGAGGCGACGACGACAACGACGGCCACAGGTGGATCCGTGGTGCTCTCTAAGGGCCGGAGCAAGCCTCGATGATGAGTCGTGGAGCCGTTTAGCCCAAACGCGGGCTCTTCAAGTATGTGCAAGGTGACATCCGGATCGCGTATGCGGACGTCACCCTGGTTTTCCACCGTCACTTCGATCGCGAAGCGATCTCCGACAAGGACACCACCATCCGGCAACAGTACGGTAACGGTGATGGGGTTTACCCTCACCCGGGCCGTCAACGTGCCTTCGGTTTCCGCGTCCACGCTCGCGGCCAGCTGAGTTGCCGTGCCGACGATGAGCAGCGTGAAAACCAGCACCGCGAAACCGCGGAAGTTGGCCCGCCGCTGCTCCACTCGCTGCCCGCGCTCCGACGTCATTCGCTATCTCCGCTCCACCCGGAAGCCGATGCGGAAGAACCGCTTGGCGATGAGGATGAGGATGACCGCGAGGATGGCCGCGGGGATAATGTAAGACCACGGCTCGGCGTCGTCGATGAACCGGTTCAAGCGCACGCGTTGGGCATCCAACCAGTTCGAGGGCTTCACGCTGAACGAGAGCTTGGTGGCTGCCGCCACGCCAATCGTCACGCCTTCACCTTCCGCGACAGGGTGGGCCTCTATGAAGGCGAAGTAATCGCCCGGATCGGCGCCCGTCGGCAGCACGAGGCTGATCTTCACAGCCTGCGACTCGCCGGCCGCCAGGAAGAAGCGCTGCGGCTGGAAGCTGAACCAGCCCTCCGGGGGCCGCATCTCCGCCTGGCCTTCGAGATAGCTGATTACCACTTCGTAGTTGCCGTCCTCGTCGCCCGTGTTGATCACACCGAGCGTAGGCAGGCTGAAGCGCCCGCCAGGCGAGAGGCGGTCCTCGATCTCGATCCGGCCCAGGTTGACACCGACGCCGCGGTCCGCGTGGCTGGAGCCGGATGTGGCGATCAGGCCGGCCAGGACAACGAATGCGATAAGCGGGGATATAGAGAATCTCACGGTTTCACCTCCGGCCTCATGGGTGCGGTTCCGACGATGGTCACCGTGGCGCTGTGCTCGTCGGCGGACGACGTTGTCGTAGGGAGCGTCAGCCGGAGAAAGAGATCCGCCGTGGCTCCTTGCGCGACACCGCTCGCCAAACTAGTCAACGTGTCCGCACTGGTGAACTCCAGCCAGGTGGTGCCGTCGGTCGAGAACTCCCAGACGACCTGATCAGCGCCATTCGTCGTGCCGAGCGCCCAGCTACTGCCGAGGCCGTCGGCAAATAGGGTCGTCTTGATAAAGAGGTCGGCCGGGCCTTTCACGATGCTCACGGTTTGCACGTCGTTGAATCCGCCCGACGTCGTGTCGACGGTGACCGAGAGGGCCTGGACGCCGAAGGCGACCGCACCGTCTGTCGTGAGGGTAATGTTTACTCCCGGACAACCGCCGCTCAGGCTTGTCGCGCCGATGAACGTCCCCCAGCCGACGAAGCCATCGTTCTTGGCGTACTCGCCGACAAACCAGACGGTTGACGTGTCCGTCGGGTCCAGCGCCGCGCCCAGGTAGTCGCCCCACCTGCGCGCGCCGGAGCCTGCCGTGTAGGACCTTTCCCCAGCCTTGACGAGCTGCGAGCCGCACATCGTCTCCGTGGGGTCGCCGGCGAACTGACCGGAGACGCGCACCTCGGCGAAGCGCGTTGATGACGACGCTGTGAAGACCGTGACGAGGTTGCCGGCACTGTCCGTCCGGATCGCCGGGTAGTAGAAAGTACTCGCCTGGCGATCCGTAGAGGATGTCCTGAAGCACGATGTTCGTGCCTGTATCTACCTCGATCAGCTTGAGGCAAGAGTAGGCGGTGCCGTCGCCGGGGAACGTACAGGCAGCGTTGGCCGCCGCCCAGAGATGGCCGTCGCGCCAGACCCGTTTCCAGCACCCGGTTGTCGTTCGTCGCTATCAGGGCCCCAGTCCCGAGCTGCTGGGCATCCGGTGGACTGGTGAACGACTCAATCGATGGGTTGGCGATGTTCGTGAAGACGACATCGCCGCCCGCCGGCGTGCCGGTGACCTCGAAGAGGCGGATGACGCTGGAAGACGCGTTATCGACCGAGGCCTTGTACTGCGTGTTCGTGGCCGTCAGCGAGTGAGCGGGCCGGATCGTGAAAAGGCTCGTGGTCGGCGTCGAAGCCACGGCGTCGACAGATGTCGCGCCGGCTACGACCTGCGACTTCTCGACCACCAGGGTCTGGACGCCCTGGAAGAAGCCTGATCCGCCGATCTGGAACAGGTTGTAGGAGATCGTCAATTTGTCGTCGCTGACGCCTAGGCCGGGATAGTCGGGGAACTGTCCCGCGATCGCCAGGACGTAAAGTTTCCATTCGTCAAGCGGGTTGCTGGTCGTCGACACGGCGATATGCAGGCGACCGACGTCGTTCTGGGGGCCTGGGCCATCGGTGAATGAGGCGTAGGCGGCAAAGAAGCGCCCCGCTGGCCGGGTCATAGATGACCTTGGGGTCGGTGTCCAGGGATCCACTCGGCACCAGGAAAAAGTCGGTTAGCAAGAACGTATCGAGCGCCGTCCCCGACCGGTCGAAAATCCTGCCGCTGATGTTGACCATTTCGATCACGTGGCTGGGGCCGACGGCGAGCTGGGGGTCCGGCGGGTGCACACCGACCACATTGTCGACTGAACCGAGCCCGTCGAAGGCGCTGCTGACGCTGGCCGGCGGCGGGTTGCCGGCCGACGGGTCGATCACCGAAGTCAGCGGCACGGCGCCCGGTGGCGGCGAGCCGCCGGGGGTCCGTAGTGGGATCTGGCGCCGGTCTTCGCGCCGCCGTGCCGGCTTAGGCAGGACCCGCGGGTTAACGCGGCCCGCAAAGTCGAATGCGACCTCCGTGACCTCGATCTGGCCCGGCGCAAGCGTAGCGGTCGGCGTCGGCATCAGCGTGGCGGTAGGGGTCGGCGTGGCGGTCGCCGTCTCTGTCGGAATTGAGGTGCCTTCTGGCGTCGGCGTGGCGGTAGGGGTCGACGTTGGCGTCGGCGGCGGGGGCGAAGTACCTTCCGGTGTCGGCGTCGGCGTCGGCGTCGGTGTCGGTGTCTCTGTCGATGTCACTGTGGGCGTCTCGGGCGGCGGCGTCTGGCCGCGCGCGGTGGGCGCGGCGAACAGCAGCCCAGCTGTCAGCAGGGCCGCGCCGATCAGTGCCCTTGGGCCAGGCAAGCGTCATCCCTTCCCCTTATGCGGCGGCGGAGTGCGACTCCACCCTAGAGTCTAGATCGGTCGTGCCAAAACACAGCTGTAGGCGGGAGCCCCCATCCCTCAGCAGCAATTGCCAATCCAAATTGCGAATCAGCCAGTTAGCGAACAAGCCCCGCCATCGGGCAGGGCCTGTTCTGTCCTCAATGGGAGGCTGCTTACGTTTCAGTCGCAAGCACAGTTACGATTATGTCGTGGTCAGACGTGTCATTGAGGATGCTCGGCATGCAAATCCTCAGATCTAGATCGAACGTGAAAGTCGTACCACCGTTCTCATCAATAGCGATCACTGTGGCTGTGAACGTATTGTCGAACGTACCGGTTGCGGGAAAGTCCGTCCCTGAAAACGTAGCGTTGGTGTCATTTATCTCGTACTGGTGCCCGTAGTCATCGGTCGCAGACGCGGCGGCCACGCACGACACCAAGTCCCAGTCGATATCGCCACCTCCGGCGCCCGGGGCACTGTCCTCCGCGTCGCTACTGCGCAGCGAAATATCCACGCCAACGTTGCTGTTGTTTGTGACGGTCTGCGTATCATCAATCGTGTCGGCAGTCTCTCCCGCGTCCAGGATTCCGTAGTCTACGCCGCCGTCGCTGATCCCAAGCGAGATTACCTGAACCGAGACAGTGACGCCGACGTCTTCGGCTCCCGCCGGCAGGAACATTCCGCCGGCCAGTATGACCGCAGCGCCAAACACAGTTAATAGCTTCTTCATGGGCTCCCTCCCAGGCGACACGCCCGGCCCAGTAATTGCCGGCCGCGCCTTCGCCGGGCCGGTCTGCCCCGTGGAGCGCTTGCCCCCCGACCCGGCCTGCTCCTCGCGTCCGGTCGGCGGCGCGGTGATCCACCTGATCCAAAGCGGCAACGAGGTGGCACGCACCCGCACCGACAGCCAGGGCCGGTTCCTGATCACCGTCGCCGCAGGGACCTACGTGGTTGAGCCTCAGGCGGTCCCGGGGCTGCTCGGCACGCCGGACTCAGTAACAGTCGTCGTCGTCGGCCGCGTCGAGGTTGAGCTCGCCTACGACACCGGCATCCGCTGACCGCGTCAACGACTGCCTGTCGGTTAGAAGCGCGTTTCAGTTTCCTTACCACGCCAAGTGACCACGCCAAATTCCAACCATAAATATGCAGCCTGCGCTGAAGCGGGCACTGGGGCGACGAGGGCCCCAGAAGACGTAGCAACCGCCCTATTCCGCCCGATACCACTACTGCTGAGATGGAGATGTTCCTTTCAACTCTGATAAACATGATGGACTGCAGTTCTGCGGGACAAGCAGCCTCTCCGCTAAGTAATCGCTGCGTTGGGGCCTCGGAGGGCTGCTGACGGCGTGGCGATGAACTGTCACTCCCGGCTCCAGAGAGTACGGCCCTAACCGCGTTCGAGCTGGCCCTGCGCACTTCTTCGCGGGCTGCATGGTTTCTGATGACCACAGGCACGTCATACAGCTTCTGAAGCAGGACGTCCGCTACTCCGCGCAGGTTGGTACAGGAAACGAACAGCGCGTCGGCCGGAACTCGTTCGCCAAGCCGCTGGCGAGCTAAGTCGGCCACCTGGACAGTCCACCTGACAGATGACGGAGTTGGCAGTTAGCCCATCCCGTGAATCGCAGCCACCTCGTAGCCGTCGTCCTCCAAACTGGCTTTGATGCGCTGATTCATCTCGTCGACGTAGGGCGTTATGACGGCGACGGTTTTGGCCGTAGCCTCGCTCAAAAGCGTCCTCAGGCGGGGAGTGCGCTCGGTAGCTTTCTACCAAGTCCGTGGGGTCTGACTACAGTGAGAACAATCTTGCTAAGATCACCACAGTTCCTATTACACGTGCCGATACTAGGTGATAAGTCCAGAACTTTGTTCGGAGGCACCTAGATGAGAAAGTACATTGCGTTCTTTATAGCGGTACTTCTTGTGGCTGGCTCCTTCTCTCTTCATTCGGCCGAAGCAATCCCTGCAGACGAGGCCCCGGCGGATGAGCCTACGGCCGTCGAACGTCCGGCAGATCCGGCCGATGAGCCTCCGGCAGACGAGCCCTCGGCGGATGAGCCTTCGGCCGTCGAGCGTCCGGCCGATCCGGCCGATGAGCCTCCGGCAGACGAGCCTACGGCGGATGAGCCTTCGGCCGTCGAGCGTCCGGCAGATCCGGCTGATGAGCCTCCGGCAGGACGAGCCTACGGCGGATGAGCCTACGGCCGTCGAGCGTCCGGCAGATCCGGCCGATGAGCCTCCGGCAGACGAGCCCTCGGCGGATGAGCCTTCGGCCGTCGAGCGTCCGGCAGATCCGGCCGATGAGCCTCCGGCAGACGAGCCCTCGGCGGGTGAGCCTACGGCCGTCGAGCGTCCGGCAGATCCGGCCGATGAGCCTCCGGCAGACGAGCCCTCGGCGGGTGAGCCTACGGCCATCGAGCGTCCGGCAGATCCGGCCGATTAGCCTCCGGCAGACGAGCCCTCGGCGGATGAGCCTACGCCCGTCTAACTCTACCCTCAAGAATTCGATCACGATGACCACTTGCTTCAAGGGGCCCTTGCCCTAGGCCAAGCAATCGCGTTTGCCTTTTAAGCACCTCGACTACGCCATCGTCGAGTTCCAGCACATGAAGACACCGCCTGCCCTGGAGCGGGCGCTGCGACGTCGAGGGCTGCGGAAGGCGTCAGCAGCCGGTCGATTCGACTCAGATCGACCGATTGAGACTCCGTCGGTCTACCCCCGGACACAGGCACGGAGGATTGAGTCGTCCGCTGACTTCTTAAGAAGTAACTCCAAACCGGCGGGTTGGTCGGCGCCGAGGCCCTGTAGAATCGTGGACAGCGCATGAACTCGGAAACTTCGCAGTTGTTCCAGCAGAACTTTATCGGCCACCGTCGCGACACCGGCGAAGCGGTAGCGTTTCCTGTCGTCTGGCCCAATAAGGGTGACGCAGAACGGACATGGCGCTGGGATGCGGAGCACAATCCTTTTCCATTGACGCCCCTGTCACAGGAGTTCAGCCGGGCGATGGGCGGCGCTGCAACGGCGGCAGAATGGCTCGGGGCGGCCTCTGGGGTGTGGATGGCGGGCGTTTCCGCAAATGGCTATCGTTACAGTGAAGGCCGTGGCGCCTTCGGCTCACGAGAGCCTAAATATCTCGAAACCGTGGCTGCGATGGCACCGCGAGTGGAAGAGCTTTGGAACCAGGGTTGGCGGCTGGAAATCGAGGCGAGGGGTCGTGAAATCGCCGCCTTCGATTATGACTCCCTCACTCTGTTAGAACTGATCAAACGCCTGGAGTCGATGGCCGAAGGAGTGAGCGAGAACATGGTCCTCATGTTTCGCGCAAGCCACCTCGTTTCCTACAGTCGCGGTCAACTTTCGGAGTTCTGCCAGGCCCACATCGGCGACGCGGCCGAAAGCTTCGTGACCGACCTCCTGCAGGGCACACCCACCGAGAGTCTGGAATCCGGTGCCGCCCTCTGGGATGTTGCCCAGGCGCTTGCCCTGAACGCCACCGCATTGGAGCGTTTGCGGCTCCGGCCCGATTCCAGCGGCCTCGCCAGCCTTATCGAAATCGAGGGTGGCCGCGAATTCTTGACACGATTCAATGACTGGCTGACGAAATACGGGCACCGCAACGGTAGCTTTGGTGAACTAGCAGAGCCAACCTGGCTCGAAGACCCGCACGTCGCCATCGGACTCATGCTCCAGTCACTGGACGCCGCTGACCCGCGCCTCAGCCAGAAGAAGGCAATCAGGGTTCGAGAGTTGGTGCAACAGGAGTTCGAACAGTGCCTCCGTGACCCTGATGTCATTAATCACTTTAGAGAGCTGGTGGCTGTGGCTGAGCCGTACCTCGGCGTACGCGAGAGCCGGGACCACGCCACCAACATGGCATTCACCGCTATCAGGCTGCCTGCGCTGTCCCTCGGCCACCGATTGATGGAACGAGGTGCGATCGCAAGCGCGAACGACGTGTTCTTCCTGCGCTTCAGTGACCTTGAAGTGGCCGCAGCGGACCCGAAATCGGACTTGCGAGCGCTGGTGGCAGAGCGTCGGGACGTATATGAGTATTGGCGGAACGTTGCGCCGCCACGGTCAATCGGCGCATCCGCTAGTCAAGAGGTGGAGCCGGGGCGAATCCGCGGAATCGCAGCCAGTGGAGGCGTCGCGACTGGTACAGCACGCGTGATCATGACGCTGGTTGATGCCCATACGCTTCGCGTAGGCGATATTCTCGTGACGCGCGCCACAACGCCGGCCTGGACGCCGCTATTCGGCATTGCGGCAGCGGTGGTGACCGAGGGCGGAGGAGCCCTATCTCACTGCGCCATCCTCGCGCGGGAATACGGCTTACCAGCCGTCGTCGGTGCTGCAGGCGCGACCGTTCGCATCCGCGATGGCGCCACGATTACCGTTGACGGTACCAAGGGACGCGTCACCATCCAGGGCTAAGCATGAAGATGCGGCCTGCCCTAGAGCAAGCGCTGGGGCGAAGAGGGCTGCTGAAGCCTTAGACACACTATCGCTGGATCGTGAATCCTGCCTTCAGAGGTGACTAGCTCGACAATGTCACTCCTAGCTGACCTCTCCTCGGGCACTACCGCGTTCGACGGTCAGCCCCTACCCGACAATGATCCGGTCCGTGGCCAGCTTCTCGATTTCCTCTTGCGTAACTCCGAGTTCAGACAGAATCGCACGAGTTTGCTTTCCCGGTGTCGGTGCAGCCGTCTTTACTTTTGGCGGCGTCCTTGACAAGTTGAATGCCAGACGGAGGAGCCTCTGAGTCCCATCCTCCGGGCTTTCGACTTCCGGTGTCATATCGAGGTGTTGAACCTGGGGATTGGCGAAGACCTCGTCTATCGCCAGGATCGGCCCTGATGGGACGCCCGCGAGCGCCAGCAACTCGAGCAGTTCATCGGAGGAGAACTGGGTTGTCTTCGCCTCGATAAGAGTGCGTAGATCCTCTCGGTTACGCCCTCTGGCTCGAGCCGTCTGGAAGCGCCCGTCCGTCGCCAGATCAGGCAAGTCCAGGGCGTTGATGAAGTTGCGGAATGCACGGTCGCCTGTGGCCGCGATGTTCACCATGCCGTTCTTGGTTGGGAAGACGCCCGTTGGAGCCATCGTTGGGTGATCGTTACCCGCCTGACCTGGGACTTCGCCGTCGATCAACCAGCGAGCGGCCTGGAAATCGAGCAGCGACACGCAGGCTTCAAGCAGCGAGGTGTGAACCCATTGGCCCTGACCAGACTTCTCACGCTCAATCAGAGCCGCCATGACCGCGTGCGCCAGGAACATCCCGGCTGTGAGGTCACATATCGCGGTGCCTACTCGCCAAGGTCCTGACCCGGGCGGACCGGTGACACTCATGAGTCCACCCATGCCCTGGGCTATCTGGTCGACGCCGGGGCGCGGGCCGTAAGGACCGTCCTGACCAAAACCGGAGATGCTGCCGTAGATGAGGCGAGGGTTGAGCTTCGACAGAGAGTCGTAGTCGATACCAAGGCGGTGTTTGACGTCGGGACGGAAGTTCTCAACAACCACATCGGCGCCCTTGACCAACCGGAGAAAGAGTTCGTGACCCTTCTCCTTCTGGAGGTCAATCACAATTGAGCGCTTGTTACGGTGCAGGTTCGCCTTATCGGCTTTTGGCAATCCACTATCGACACCGTCGACGCCTGGCCTTGCTACTTGGATGACGTTGGCACCTAGATCAGCAAGGATACGAACGCAGGAAGGTCCAGCTCGGGCAGCCGTGACATCGATGACCTTGATGTGGTCCAGGGCTTCAGACATCTTTTCCTCCGATAGCCGCAAGTCGACAGAGGTTAGCACGCCTACGAACAGCATGAGTTCCCTGCAGCGATAATGCCGGCCGGAATGGAGCGAAGTCGGTGGGTGCGAGCCGCCGGGTCGTAAGGGGCTGCTGAAGGCGTAGGTCACACGATTTGGTCATAGTGTTCGACTCGAAGTCATGCAGGGACGGCATGAGCACGATGGCGAGTGCTAGGATTGATCCATGCCAGACAAGGACATCAGAGCGGGCGGTGCCAACCAGCCTGTCCCCCAATTTGACAACCCTGCATTCAATCCTCTGCGGCAGCCGCTCTCGGAAAGTCGCGTTGCAATCGTAACGACCGCGGCGCTACGTACTGTCGACCAGACAAAGTGGACCGGTCGTGACCAGAGCTTCCGCGTCCTCGGTCCAGGCACTGAGGGTCTCATCCTCGGCCACATTAGCCCCAATTACGACAGATCAGGATTCCTCAGTGATCCCAATGTTGTCTTCCCGGTTGACCGCCTACGAGAAATGGAATCAGAGGGCGCAATCGGATCCTTGGCTTCAATCAATATCGCGTTCTTGGGTGCACAAGACGAAACCATGACCACAATCCGTCTCGATTCTGGGCCAGCTGCCGCGAAGCTCCTCAAAGAAGATGGCGTTGATGTGGTGCTCCTGACGCCCGTCTGACCGCTCTGCACGCGTACCGGCGGTACGCTCGCGCACGTCTTAGAGGCAGAAGGTCTCACCACCATTCAGATTTCCTCAATTCGCGGTGTGACGGAGCGTTTGAAGCCTCCGCGAGCGCTGTACTGTGAGTTCCCTCTCGGCAGGCCACTTGGGAAGCCCGGAGATGCCGGCTTCCAGCGTCGCGTTCTGGATGCTGCTTTCTCGCTCCTCGATCGTCCGTCCGGTCCTGTGCTGGAAGACTTCTCTGAGGCCATAGACGATGAGGGTGTTGAGCCTTTGTCATGTTCGATGCCACCTCAATCCGACCCTTCATTACCGGAGGCTGTAGACGAGGCGAAGGCCTTGCGTCCTGCTTATAACCGGCAGTTGGCACACACAGGGCGGACAGTAGTCGGCAAAGTGATTGGTCCCGACGAGGTGCCTGAAGCTGTCGCAGTGTTCATTCGACTGGTCGAGTCAGGCTCTTGGGAAGAGCTCATTGGCCTCGGTCAAAGTCGCCTGATAGCGCAGGACATTCGTGGCTACTATGAGGAAGCAGCCATGGAGCTGGCTGGCCACCTTCCAGCGGCGCATGCTGGAGAGGCTTGGTTCTATCAGACGACCGCCACGGGTAAGCTCATGCTGCAGGCTCTAAACATCATGCGAAATGGCGATGCACCACAGCCAGACTGGGCATTCCTTGTGCCCAGCAATTTTCAACACTAGGCATTGAAGGCCTGCGACCCTTTGTGGCGGAGGCGCAATGAACACGAAGCTCCTAGAAAAGCTGCTAGCGGTAGTCGACGTGGAGCCGCTTGGAGCTTACGCGGAGATCGCCGGCCAGGACCCTATATTCCCTCTCCCCTGGCGCATCGGCGAGGCCGGTGCTGCAACTATCGTCGCCGGTGGTGTGGCTGCGGCGAAGCTGTGGCAACTGCGCACAGGCCGCATGCAGCGCATACGAGTGGAGGTCGACGCCGCGGCCGCAGCAATGCGCGGGGACCGCTACTTACGACGTGAAGCTCCCAGCTCGGACACGGCTCTCTCACCTGCGGGAGTACCTGGAGCAATACAACTGCGCTCGACCTCACCGTGCTCTGGCACTGAAGGCGCCGACGCCACGACCGAAGTTGGTCAGGCCGCCGGACGAGCGATCTCCCGCCCGATCCTCGGCGGATTACATCACGAATACGAGTGGGAGGCTGCCTGATGGAGTTTTGGGGCCCCACACCGTTTGTTCTTATCTATTCCTTCTTTTCGCCGCTGATTCCTTGGTCTTGGCAAGCTTCACACTGCGCTCGTAAGCATCTCGGGACGCTTGGCTGGCGCTCCGGAAGCGCGAAACGAACTCATCGTGATGATTATCGGCCCAATTATAGCTGTCGATCTTCAAATCTCGGTTGCCGGTAAAGTGGGGCATCACATAGCGGGCAAATAGCTCGTAGCTTTTCTGGGCGGCCGGCCAAGGCGCCCAGTTATGGGCCAACAACAGCATGGTCCCAAAGCCGCCGACGCCCTTATAGACCCGCTCGATCTCACGGATCACGTCATCGGGTGTGCCGACACAACAGAAACTATTCTCCATTCCCCACTCCAGGGGATCCTGGTCGCCGTGCACCTCGGGCGGGATTGGTGACGTCGGCAAAACCGCCCGTGAGTAGGCAAGCCAGTCATTGAAGCCGAATTCCAGATCCGCCCGCGCCTGTTCCTTGGTCTCCGCGAGATGCATGAAGGTGGTGATCCGCCAATCGTCTCGGTTCGCTTTGCGGCCGTTCTCCTTGGCCGTTTCCTCGCAGATGCGCCAGTTCTCAGCATGCTGCGCCAGCGCTGCGTCGCTCATGCCGCCCAGCACGAGCACGCCCAGGCCGTACTTGCCTGCGGCGATCACCCCGGACGGGGAGTTAATGCTGGTCACAGCCATTTCCATGCGCGGCTTGGTATATGGCGGCAATTGCAGGCGGGCCTGCCAGAGGTCGAACCAATCAGTCTTCTTGGTGACCGTCTCGCCTTCCAGCAGCGGGATCAGGACGTCGAGCGATTCATTCATGCGGCGCCGCGTATCGGCCGGATCGATGCCGATCTGGAGCGCATCGAAGGGCAGCGCCCCCGGCCCGACACCGAACATCGTCCGGCCCATGGTCATATGATCGAGCTGTACCATTTGATCCGCTAGCATGCGTGGATTGTGATAGGGCAGCGATTTCACCCCGGTACCGAGGCGAATATGCTTAGTGCGTTCGGCAGCGGCGGCGATGAAAATCTCCGGTGCAGCGATGATCTCAAACCCGCCCGAATGATGCTCACCTACCCAGACTTCATAGAATCCTAGATTATCGAGATGTTCGACGAGATCCATGTCGCGGCGCAGTGCTTGGGTCGGATCTTCGTGCAGCGCATGAAACGGCGCCAGGAAAACGCCGAATTTGTTGGGGCCTGTAGGCATAACCACTCTCCGATTTTGTCCGAGTGTCCCGCGCCAGAGGTATTAGAGCAAGTTTTAACGCCGTTTGTAATGCAACGACACTGGTCCCGGCTAGAGGCGCGGGGTGAGATGGTTCCGTCAGAACTCAGGGCTCGAGCAGGGTTGCATCGTCTGAAAGCAGACGAGGAGCCACTCATGACCTGCCCAATCGCGCAAACCTCCGGCGACTGGTGTGTTTTCCGCTGACTGACAGAAGTTTTGAGAGCAACGTCGATGGACGTTAGCGGACGGCGCAAGGAAAGAGATCCCGAGGTTCGATTCTTAAACGAATCCGGTCCCTACTGAGCGGATAGCAGAGAGTTACGGTCGCTAGAGTTTCTGCGAACTTCCGTTGACCTAACTCAACCATGAAGATGCAGCCAGGGCTGGAGCAGGCGCTGGGGCGTCGGGGGCTGCTGAAGGCGTAAGGACACGATGTTTCTTTGTGTCATCTCGCGAGTGCAGGCCCAGGCCAGCGGGCGTCGGCCAGGACTTCCGCCCTAAGCTTCGCGAAGGTTCAGGACCGGCTGTCTGGGGTTGGAACGGATTGTCATCACTTCGTTCAACGCCAGTGCGGCTAGCACAACAATCCCGCCGAACAACACGGACTGAGATGGAGATTCGCTGACTGCCGCCCAGACCCACATGATCCCAAATATGACCTCAAGCAGCGAGTAAAGCGAGATTTCTGGTGCGCTGAGTACCCGAGAGACAACCACTAGGAGAAGACAAGGCGCCGCTAGCGCAACTGTGCCCAGAATCGCCAGCAGGCTGACATCTCCTAGTGTGGAATTGAAGGGCAGGGCGAACGGCAGTGAAGCCATCGTCGCTAGGCCTGCTCCGAGGAGGACGGCAAGCAGCATATCCGGTTTCACTCCGGCCTTGCGACGGGCGACGTACTGGAGCAATGTCAGGTTGGCAGCTGCCGCCACGGGAATACAGAGGGCGATCGCCATTCCAGCCATGTTTCGCGCATCCGTGCCAGTGAGCTCGCCACCGTACATCCAGAAGACACCAGCTGCGGCTGTCAGGATCGCGACGGACGTCCGGCCTGGGAGCCGATGACCGAGAGCGATACGCGCGAGCAATGCAGTGAGTAGAGGTGAGATCGCGATGGTTACGAGCACATTCGCTACGTTCGTGAGCATCAAGGCAAGCACAAAAGCCGTGAACATGACTGCCCAGCAGCCGCTCGATGACCAGAGCACTACGCCTCCCAGCCTGGTAGACCGGAGTAGGCCCGCCGGGCCGCGCTCCCACCCAAGGGCGCAGACAAGCATTATCAGGGCGAAAAGACTGCGCCAGAACACTGCCTCGAATCCATCGGCAGTATCGAGGTACCGAGTAAGCAGTCCCGAGATGCTCCACATCAGGGCAGTCACGACCATGAGAACTACGGCGAATCGGTGGCTCATTCGACTGGAGCATACGCAAATGTCAAGACCAGCGCGACGATGACCGCTCCTTGAAGGTCATCCGTGCGGCTATCGACACTGCGCGTCGAAGGATTGACGTTCCGGCACTCTGAGAATGCAACGAGCTGGGGGGGGCCTTCGAGCTTAACTGCTGACCGCCATAGGCCTAAGTAGGCCCCATTTCAGGACATGAAGATGCAGCCGGCGCTGGGGCGCAGGGGCTGCTGAAGGCGTAGTTCGCACTGGGGCAATAGCGCGGCGCTAGGTCACCCTATGACGGCTCTCTGTGTGAAGTTATGAAGAGGCCAGGGCTCCCATGGGATCCCACGCTGGGAGGACTATGGGATCTTGGTCCAGAGCCTCCTGCAATTCAGGTGGCAGCTCACTCCGCCTCACCGCAATCTCGAATACGTGCTCATCGAACCAGTTGTCATTCATTACGAAGAAGCCTTTCCGTCCAGGCTCTTCTCCCCAGCTGTTCTCCACTCGCCAACGTCGGACACGCTCCTCGATGATGTCTACCCCAGTTAACAGCATGGCGTGAGTCATTTGACTCTCGTGGTATTCGAGTCGCGAGGCTTTGTCGAGAGATAGGTCTGTGTCGTATAGAGCCTCGTAGCCATAGAGGTTCTTGTCCCAAATTCCTAAGTCTCGTCGTGACATCTTGCCTGTGTCGCAGCCAAACCAAACGGGTTCGCTCCTTATGATGGAGTCGCGCGCCAGCGCCTTCATTAGAGAGATGTCGACGTTGAGGTATTTGACAATCCCACCTTCGAGTACGTTTCCCAAATACTCGACTGTGAATGTCCGGCCGCTCGGGCTTGTGGGCCTGGGGTCATGAACGAGACAAACGTATTCGTCGAGGGGAAGATCGACATAAGCTGTGGCAAACTCGGTCGGCGTCATCTCCGAATCGCGGTGAAACTCGCGGTCTTTGTCCATCCACTGCCAGGTGATGCTCTCAGGTGGTGTTCCGAGATGGATACACAGCATCCGGTAAAAGGCCTCGAGAGTCTTTTCCTTCTCCACCCGTAGCTCCTCAATCGATGCGCCTTTGGCGAACATGTCACGCAGCTTCTTGGCTGCCTGGCGCAGTTTGGCTGTGAGAATCGAGTTCATTCGAGAAGAGGCGGAGGAACTCTGGGTTTCAGGCATAGACGACTGCGGCAGCAGGCCATGTTTCCTCACTAGATTGACGAACATGTTCCACTGGCCGCCGTCGCCGATCGGTCGGGCAACGAGATAGGACACGGTTCGATCATCAACATCGCGGCCTGCAGTCTCAATGATCGCTTCGAGAAAGTAATTGGCTCGCTCGATCTTGTCGCAGAACATCGTGTAGTTCTGGCTGAACTGAAAATCCTTCAGACCCATCCTCTGCATCGCGCCGGCCCGAAGGAGATTGAGGCCGGCAAACATCCAGCAGCGCCCTGTTGCCTTTTGATTTGTTGCAGCCCAGTCATCAAGCCTGTGTGAGAACGAATGATCGGTGTCGAAAACTACGGCACGGTTGAGAGCCACGTCCTCGACCGCTACTTGGGTCACGGCATTCTGCGCGACGTGAAACGAAGGTGAGTCGAGCCCCTGTTCCAGCTTGGAGAAGACCTCGGCTGTTAAGGCGCCAGGAAAGGTCCCCTTTTCTTCGGTGGTGACAATAGGACTGATCATCAGGTTCGCCTCCGGAGTGTTGTCGTGAATTCCAGCGAGATTATGCTCCGTCTCGGATCCTTTGACCAGCAAACAACACTCACTGAAACGGCACTCTCTGAAATAGTGTCGGACAGGTGCTCACTGAAGAACCGTTTCTCCCAAGTGCCCACTGTAATCAGACGGCTAAATTCGGGGTCCACGTCGCCATCTTCCGCCTCGAACAAAAGCCGAGGCCCGCAAATCCAGGGGCCACGAACGCGATCACGTTGTAAGTCGTACCGCCAGCGGTGGCGACCAGACTTTTCATTCGCGTGTTATGTCTGGTGACACGATCAGAAGATCGTGTAACTAGGGAGGTGCCTACAGGCAACGGTTAGTCGTTAACCAGCGACTCCCCAAATGGACAGCCGTGCTCCCGAAGCCTTTTGAGGGTCTCGCGCAATCTCTTGCACTGTAACTCGCTCGGGGGCCGACCTGTCGTTTCGAACGAGGCAGCGGCTTCGAGAATGCCTGACTCCGTTTGTGTTAGCAGGCCTACTCTGAGCCCCAGGGTCTTTACCTCTACTCAGAGCTGGCGTGCCGCTACAGGTGGTCAGTCAGCGCCTCGGTCACACGCGGACCTCGACCACTTCCGACGTTTACGCCCACGTATTGCCGAGGATGGGCAGGGAGGCGGCAGAGCTTCTCGAGAACTTGATGGTCAACAGATGGTCAAAGGCTAAGGAGGCCTAGCAGATGAGATGGAATATTGGGGACTGTTTGTTACGAAATGAGCTAAAAGTGGCGCGCTCGGAGGGATTCGAACCCCCGACACCTGGTTCCGAAGACCAGTGCTCTATCCGCTGAGCTACGAGCGCCTGAGTCCAGTATATTCGCGCCAGCCGCTTCGCAGAGACAATCCCGCCGCTCGCCTCAATTCGAGGTCCAGGCGGCTCGACTCCGAAGGATCGCCGGACTAGTTACCGCTTCGGCCTGAAAGTTGAAGCTCAACTACAACCTGCGTGTAGTCGGCATCTTCCGCGTAGGTATCGGCAGTCACCTGGCCGCTTACGGACTCCCCACCATCATCGAACTCGATACGAACCGCGAAGCTCGTCACGTCGGTACTCGTGGAATCGACAACCGTCCAGCCCTGTGACTCGAACTCGTCTCTATAGAACTCCACCACGTCGTCTTGCGAATCCAGAGTCAGAAACGTCACGAAGAAGAGTTGGCCGCCTTGCCCGCGCTGGAAACCGCTATCGATTACGAGCGTTTCGTCGGCATCGTAGATCGGCACGGTCTCTGGGAAGCCAATGGGCAAAGGACGACTCTCACCAAGCAGCGGCACAGAGGGACCGGTTCCAGGCGTCAAGGCTCCGGCCAGGTCTTCGTACACAATCTGAATCAGGGTCTGCTCACCGAGCTCCGATTCGTTAACGATAACGACGCCCGAGACGTCCGGGTCATCCGGACGCGCGAACCGGATGCCGATGATCTGAGTGCCTGATTGCCCGATCTCCACTTGCCATGGATCCGTATCCAGCTTGTCGCTGTAGAACGCAAATATTTCATTCGCCGCCGAGGAACTGGTTAGGACGGCAGTAAAGGTCTTTCCTTGAGGCGTCGCTACCGCGAAGGAAGCCACTGGCTCGGAGTTGTCAAACAGCGGAAAGGCTTCTGGGAAATCCGGGGGCATTTCGCCCTTGAAGGAGTCTACCTTGGTGTTTGAATCCTCTGCCGGCGCAAAGAACATCTCGAGAATTGCGGCTCCGTTGCTGTCGCCGCCGCTACTGCCGCCGCCAGCGAAGACAAAGACAAGGACACCGACGATGACAGCGGGAACGACTGCGAGGAAAAAGTACGGTAGCCAGGCTGGCAAGCCGCGTCCGCCCGTCGTAGTCGATGGCGGCGGGTCGGAAGATTCGGGGGTTTCAGGCGCTGCCTGAGCTTCGGATGTCGCTTCTTCGTTCATGGCAGCCACCGGCAAAGATTTGTGGGGTGGGCGAGGGGATTCGAACCCCCGATCTCCAGGGCCACAACCTGGCGCCTTAACCGCTAGGCGACGCCCACCACGCTCCTTACAGAAGAAAGCTCCCGCCGGTAGACGGGAGCCATTCAATAAGGCTTGCGTCCAACTTTAGCATGGCCCGATTCAGGCGGTCAAAGCGCGCCGTGGCAAGGTCACACGCTCGTGGATCGGCCCCGAGGCACGTTGTATGATCGAGCTGATTCGCCGCCCTGGCCGGCTTTTCCGGACCACACGAAGCCTCTGGAGGTCTCATGCCCAGCTTCGCCGATTCTCTGAGCAGCGGTCGCTTTCTGGTCACCGCGGAGCTCAATCCACCGAAGGGCACGGACCTCTCTGACATGCTCAAAAAGGCCGAATCGCTGCGCGGTTGGATCGATGCGTTCAATCTGACAGACTCCGCAAGCGCCATAATGACGATGGCGCCGATCGCCGCTGCCTTGGCCCTGAAGCAGCAGGGCTTCGAGCCGATTCTTCAGCTGACCGGAAGGGACCGCAATCGAATCGCGATCCAGGGCGATATGCTGGCTGCCGCCTCGCTCGGAATCGAAAACATCGTCTGTATGGGCGGCGACCCGCCAGGCGCCGGCGACCATCCCGACGCCAAGCCGGTGTTCGACCTCGACACGCTGGCCCTGCTCAAGGCTGCCAGGTCAATGAATGAAGGCGCCGACATGATGGGTAAGGCCCTCAAGGGCTCACCGGCTTACACCATTGGCGCCGTCGCGAACCCAGGTGCGCCCGAGCTCGACAAGGAGATCGCCCGCATGGGCGACAAAGTGCGAGACGGCGCGGAGTTTTTTCAGACCCAGGCGATTTATGAACCGGAAGAATTCGCGAAGTTCATGGAACAGGCGGCGCAATTCGGCAAACCGATCATCGTCGGCTTCATTATTCTCAAATCCGGCAACATGGCCCGCCGCTTGAACGAAACCCTGCCAGGCGTTTCCGTACCCGAAGCGCTGATCGAAGAACTCGACGCTGCGGATGACAAATCTGCGAAGTCGATCGAAATCGGCGGACGCATCATTTCCGCCATCAAAGACATGTGCCACGGCGTCCACGTGATGGCCATCGGGTGGGAGTCGCGTATTCCGGCGATGCTCGAAGCCGCGGGCATCCCGAGGCGCGGGTAGGCCGGCCATGGCGCCTCGACGCAGAGTCCCCCGTCCCTTCGAAATGCACTGGGGCCGCGGTGAGATCATTGAGGAAGCCACTTTCGATGGTGAGTATCACCAACCGACGATTCAGCTACTCTCGTACACGGAAGGTGAGGCCGCCGGTAGCTTCAGCATTCGCTTCTGTAGCTACAATCATCGAGGGCAGTTTCAGCGCTCTCCACTTATGGTAAGTAATGACGATCTCGATGGCCTCCGCGCGGCACTGCAAGAGACACCGGAGCTTCGCGATATTCTCCGCCAGCTGATTCAGTAAGCTCGGTATCGTCGGTGCTACAAGGGGACGATAATTATTCGTTCGCGCTATTGAACAAGGGGGGTTAGATGGCTTACGAGGATTATCTACTGGATGCTCGGCTAACTTGCCGTGGCTACGGCGATCATGAAATCGCTGCCGCTGAAGGGCTGTTCCCGCTGCCCGGCGATAAGCCGCGCTATCCCCGAGATCGCGTCGTTGATATCAAGCATATCCGCCTCGACGTTGAGCTCGATCTCGACAACAAGCGCATCACGGGGCGCGCCGCCCACACCTTCACCCCACTCAATGACGAGCTCACATGGCTCCACCTGGATTCAGTCGACCTCGAAATCGAGGCGGTAACGTCGGCAAGCGGAGTCGCTCTGGCCCACAGCCTGTCCGGCGGTAGGCTACACATTGAGTTGCCGTCGCCCAAGAATAGCGGCGAAGAAGAAACCGTCGTCGTGGACTTCGCCGGCAGTCCTCGCCGAGGCATGTACTTCATCGGGCCCAGCGCCGAGTATCCCTGGAAGCGCCTCGAAGTCTGGACCCAGGGCCAGGACGAAGACTCTCGCCACTGGTTTCCCTGCTACGACTACCCCAACGAGATGGCGACTACCGAGCTTCACGTCACGGTGCGTGAACCCTTCACCGTGATTTCGAATGGCGAACTACGTGGCGTCGACTCCGGCGCCCCCGGCATGCGCACCTACCACTGGCACCAGGACGTCCCCCACGTCACCTATCTAACCAGCATCGTCGCCGGTGAGTACGCTGAAATTCGCGACGAGTGGGACGGGATTCCGATCCAGAGCTATGTTCCTGTCGGCCGTGAGGCAGACGGCCGCGCCATGGTCAAAAACACCGCGGAGATGATGAGACTCTTCTCAGAGCGCACCGGAATTCGCTACCCATACGCGAAGTACTCGCAGGCTGTCGTGCAGGACTTCATTTTCGGCGGCATGGAGAACGTCAGCGCCACTACAATCACTGACCTCGTGTTGTTCGATGAGCGCGCTCGCCTGGAGCAAGACGGCGACTACTTGCTGGCGCACGAGATCGCACACCAATGGTTCGGTGACCTGCTGACTTGTCGCGACTGGTCACACGGCTGGCTCAATGAGGGCTTCGCCACCTTCTTCGAACTGCACTTCACCGAACACAGCAAAGGTCGCGAGGAATTCCTCTATGCGATCCAGAACGAGATCGATTCGTATCTCAGCGAGGCCGCGACATACCGCCGCCCTATAGTCACAAACGTCTACAGCGCGCCGCTGGATATCTTCGACCGCCATCTTTATGAGAAGGGTGGGCTCGTTCTCAACATGCTTCGCGTGCTGCTCGGCGAGACCATGTTCTGGAAAACGATTCGCCGTTACGCCCTCAGCCGCCGCGGCAGCAACGTGGTGACGTCCGACTTGCAGCGCGCCGTTGAGGAAGGCACCGGCCGAAACCTCGACTGGTTCTTCGATCAGTGGGTTTACAAGCCCGGTCACCCCGAAATCGAAGGCAGCTACGCCTGGGACGACGCGACGAAGTCGGCGAAACTCGCACTGAAGCAGACCCAGACCGGCACCGATGTTCCTGAGGTCTTCCGGCTACCACTACGACTCAGCTTCCGCCTCGAAAGCGGCGAGACCGAGTCGCGTTCGATCGAGATGACCGAGCGGGAGCAAACCTTCTACGTGCCGCTCGCCTCGAAGCCGAAGTGGGTCAGCGTCGATGGTGAGATCCTGAAGACGCTGAAGCTGGAACGCCCGACTGAGATGCTGCGCGCCCAGCTCGCTGACGACGAAAATGTCCTCGGCCGCGTGGACGCCGCCAGAGCCCTCGCCAAGCAATCCGATAAGGAATCAATCGCCGCCCTCGGCAAGGCAGCCCGTGAGGACGCCTTCTGGGGCGTGCAGGCCGAAGCCGGTAAGGCGCTCGGCGCCATTCGCTCCAACGCTGCGCTGGATGAGCTCCTCGCATCGCTCGAAGTCCCGCACCCCAAGGCGAGGCGAGCCATCGTGCGCGCCCTTGGCGAGTTCCGGGAGGAGCGGGCCGCGCAAGCCCTGTCGCGCATCGTCGAGCAGGGCGATCCCAGCTACTACGTCGAGGCCTTTGCCACGGCCGCGATCGGTAAGACGCGCTCACCTCTCGCGTTCGCCGCCCTCGAACGGAGCCTGTCCAGGGATTCGCAAAACGAAGTCATTCGAATCAACGCATTCGACGGCCTCGCCCAGCTACGCGACGATCGTGCCGTGCAGATCGGGATGGATTGGACGCGTTACGGTCGTCCCGCCAACGTCCGCGGCGCCGCCTGCACCACGCTCGGTCAACTCGGCAAAGTCGTGCCGGAGCATCGCAAGGATGAGATCGTCGATCACCTGATCCCGTTGATTCAGGACCCCTGGCTGCGTACCCAGGTCTCCGCGGTCAACGCCCTCGCCGAGCTAAAAGCCACGAAAGCGCTGCCAGACCTCGACCGCGCCGCCCTCAGCGCCCTCGACGGCCGGGTCTCGCGCTCCGCCCGCATCGCCGCCAAACGTATCCGCGAAAGCGGCGACAAGGGTGATGACCTGAAGAAGCTCAGGGATGAAGTCGAGAAGCTGACGGACGAAAACCGGACGCTTAAAGACCGGCTCGACGGCATAGAGGCGCGATTGCCCAAAGGCGACGTCTAGTCGAAGTTAGTCGCGCAACGACTCCACGAACCCATCGAAGCGGTCGTGGTGCACCCAGTGCGCCGCGTTCTCGAAAATCTCGACTCGCGAGTTGGGTACCGCTTCCGACAGCAGCTCCCGATTCGGGGTATCCAGCCAGCCGCTGTCTCTACCGCCCACGATAATCGACTGCGCCGTGATCCCGGCCCAGATCTGCTTCGCCTCCTCCACGGTCCACTCGTAGGGATTGGCGACACGGACGTAGTTGTCGAACTTCCAGACCAGGCCGCCATCGGGGCCCGGCTTAGACGCGTGCAGGGTCAGGTGGCGCACCATCTCGGGTGAGAGTCGCTTGTTCGGCCATGCGCTCAATCGCCGCGTCGAGGTCGGTGTAGGCCACCGGCTTCTGCTTCGGCATCTCACCGGTGTGCTTGATGTAATTCCTGAGACGATCTGGCGCCGCGACAGCGGCTCGCGTCAGCCTCCCGAACCCCTCAATGCAAACGAGTTTCGACACGCTCTCCGGTACCGCGGCGGCGTAGTCCAGGACGATACGTCCCCCTAGCGAATGGCCCACGATCTGTACCGGCCCGCGTCCAATTTCCTCCACCAAGCGAGCCAGGTCTGTGATGTAGTTGGTCAGCGGGTAAGAGCCACCGATGGACCAGCCAGAGTCGCCGTGGCCGCGCAGGTCGGGGCAATAGACGCTGTAGCGGTCGAGCATCGCCTGCGCCACGAAGTCCCAGCTGCGGGCATGATCTCTGCCACCGTGGACCAGAAGCAGCGGCGGCTTCGTTTCGTCGCCCCACGCTGTGTAGTGCAGCTTCAGTCGTGACGACTCGAAATATCGATCTTCCGGTTCGGTTTGTAGCACGAAATGCAGCGTAGGGTTTTGCCGGTCACGGGGCAAGCAAAAGGCGGCCTTTCGGCCGCCTCTCGCAACTTGCCTCGACTCGCGTTAGGCCGCGACATCCGCCGACGAAATACCGTCGATTCGCGCCAGCGCAAGTGTCGAGAACAGCGCCAACGAGACGTACCACTTGCAGCGCCATCGCCGCGCATCCTTAGTCTCAAGAGCGCCCACCTCTTCGACCTGGATGCCCCCGTTGGTCAGCCCGGCCAGCCGTCCCTCGCCGGCCTTGACCGCGAACACACTGCTGGAGGCGCCGCCCGTCTTGGCGCTGAACGCCCCGGAAGCTATGGCCTCCGTGTCAACCATGAAGTCGGACTCCAGCACCGGAATGCCGTCGTAGAACATGACGCGCTGCCCGAAGCCTGCCGACTCGAACTGCACCGGCGAGGTTAGTGACCGGGCGTAGGCCGAGATACCACGACGTGTCCGGCGCGTCATCAGAAGCGCCTCCGGCTTTCCCGGCTTCACCAGGTCAATCATCTCGTCCAGCTTCTTCAAGGAAAGCGCGGCCGGAGTCGTACCGGCTCCTTGGTTCACCTGCTGTCCGGCCGGTACCAGGGTATGCAGCCCGTCGAAGCCTTTCGCATCGACACTGGTATCGCCGTAGACGAACTCGTCCTCGAACTCATGCGCGACTGCCTTTGCCTTGAGCTCCAACACCGCGGCCTCGATGTCCTGCACGTTGCTGCGCGTCGTCGCGACGTACTGATCGACATCCGCGTCGCCACCGAGGATCTTCAGCGTTGCGCTCACCTGCGTGAACGTCGGTGTCGATTCCGACCACGTGTCGCCGACGTCGAAGAACGCCGCCGTCGCCATCGCGTTCTCGCGGTTATAGGTCAGCGCGTTTCCCGACATGTCGATAAACGGCAGCACATCGAGCACGCGCGATTCCTTGACCACGGTCTCGATGACGCCCTGCAAAACGACGTCGTTGGAGAGCTTTGCTGCCTCTGCCAGGGTCAATGCCATCTACAAATACCTCCCGTACTAACGATCCACCCCTTAGGCCTTCGCTCGGCTCTAGCGCCGGCCTATGACTTGCTTAACCCGAGCCGAATCTTCTCCGCCGATGACAGGTCTGACACATCCGGGTCGCCGCGCTCTGGCGCGCCGGCTGGAATCCGCAACGCCTGCGCCTGCTGGTCCAGGTGCTGCTGCACCTGCGCCACCGTCTGCCGCGCCCGCTCTACCGCCGAGTCCACCTCAACAATCGAGTCCCCGATCACGAGATCGGCCGGCAATTGCGGTTCACGTTCGAGCAGCACCTCTCGATAGCGTTGTACCGCTTCGTGTCCCTGCGCCTCCGTAACTCCAACCGTCTCGCTGAGCCGCTCGACCTCCTCCGAAAGCGTCGATGCCTGCGTTCGCGCCACCTCCGTTTCAACGACGCGAGCTTGCACTTGCGCGCGCAGCTCCTGCACCTCACTCTCTTGCTGCGACTGCCTCGCCGTGAGCTCGGCGACCTCCGATTGCAGCCGCTCTACATCGGCGTGGGCTGCCGCCAGTTGCTCTTCCAGCAGGACTACCTCCTCATCCACGCGCACCACCTCCCTTTTGCTTTTGGCCTAGTTTCAGCACATGCATTCTCAGACCGAAGGGCTTCGTGTCACGATTTCGGAGAAGCCGTCTCTATCGACGCGCAGACGCTAGGCGAGCCCGGTCAGCGCACCTTCCGTCTACTGGTCCAGGGGCCGTCGCAAGCCGCCTCGGTCTGGATGGAGAAGCAGCAACTCGCCGGTATAGCTACCTGGCTCGATGACGTGCTCCAACGACTCGACCGCGAACAACCCAGCGACGAACCGGACGTCGAGCCCTCACCGATCAGCGCCATCTACGATGTCGAGTTTCGCGCCACCCAGGTCGGCCTCGGCTACTCCGAGGAGGACGGCTTGTTCGCGATCCATGCCTTCGACCAGCGCATGGCCGGCGGCGCGCCGGCGTTCCGCTGTCTCATCTCCCGAAGCCAGTCACGCGTGCTGAGCCGCAAGATCACCGAGGTCGTGGCCGGTGGACGGCCCGTCTGTCCCCTCTGCGAGACGCCGATCGGTCCGGAAGGCCACGTCTGCCCCAAGGCCAACGGGCACAGCAAGGTCGGTGTCTAGCTCTCATCTCACCCGCTGCGTCTGGGTCGGCAACCGGCCCGACGACGACATCATGGTGCGCTACCACGATGAAGAGTGGGGCGTGCCGCTGCACGACGACACGAAACTCTTCGAGCTACTGACCCTCGAAGGCGCCCAGGCTGGCCTCAGTTGGAACACCATTCTCAAGCGCCGCGAGGGCTACCGTCGCGCCTTCGAAGGCTTCGATATCGCCCGGATCGCCGCCTACGGAGCGCCCGAGTCCGAGCGATTGCTGCAAGACAGCGGCATCATTCGAAATCGCGCCAAGGTCGCAGCGACCATCGGCAATGCTCAGGCCACCCTGGAGCTACAGCGCGAATTCGGTTCGCTAGACGCATACCTCTGGGGCTCTGTTGGCGGCGCGACGAAGGTCAACCGCTTCAGCAGCATGGAGGATATCCCAGCTCAGACCCCCGAATCGCAGTCCTTAAGCAAGGACCTGCAAGGGCGCGGCTTTCGCTTCGTCGGCCCGACCATCATCTACGCCTTCATGCAATCGACCGGCCTCGTCAACGACCACACCGGCGACTGCTTCCGCTCGTCTGACTAGACCTTAGTAGCCACCGTGTGACGCGAGGCGGTTGCAGTAGCCTCGGTCACTGCCTATCTTTGCCGTGCATGCAGCACATACGTTCCTATTCGGAAGCAAATGACTTGGCGCGGGTCCCGTAAGGATGAGAACCGCGGCTGCAGCCACATCCTCTCTGGCCTGAACGCGATCGGCGAACGGCTCCAAATGGCGATCGGAAAGGCCGGCGATGTTCTACAAGATTGAGGAAGTCAGCACGGAGCAGACGACGGGCCAAGCCTACGTCCTGGTGCGCTTCTGGCAGACGCGCGCCGACTTTGACGCTGCGGAGCCGGCGGCCTTGACGAACGACTTCTTGATGCAGCTGCGCCCCCTGGGGCGCCGGATCGTCACGGACGCCAATGGCCGTTGGAAGCGGGGGGGCGTCGGATGGGGTTTTCATCGACCGGCGGACGCTGGCCGGCGACGACGCGACGGACTGGGAGCTCGAGGACGTCGTGCGAGACGTCGCTGCTGAGATCAGGGCCAACATAGCGGCGTACTGGCAGCGGGCCGTTGGCCGGGGCGACGCCACGGGCAAGGACGCGAGCAACCCGCGTCAGGCGCGTGACCTGACTGACCCGCATGGAATCCTGGCCCTCGCCGACGTCATCGCCTTACGCGGCGCGGAAGTAGAACTGTGACGACCCTGAACCTGCAGGTCGGCGCGGGCAACGACGACGCGAAGCAGGACCTCGACCTCGGCACGCCATCCCTGAACGGTGACCTCTGGACGATCCAGAAAAGTTCGACATCGGCTTCCTGGTCGTCGGGGTTTCGGTTTACCTCGGTGACGATCCCGAAACCCGCGACGATCGATTCGGCGGTGGTGCAGCTCAACGCCAAAGAGACTGCCAACGACAGCATGCAGTCGAAGCTTCACGCTCACGCCGCCGACAGTCCCTCGGATTTCAGCAGCGACGCGACGCTGAATGAGCGCACCCGGACGACCGCGTCGACGGTGTGGGCGGCGGTCAATACTGGTTTGGGCTGGCAGACCAGTCCGTCGATCGTGGCGGTGATCCAGGAGATCGTCGACCGGGGCGGGTGGTCGAGCGGCAACGCGCTCGTGGTGGTGGCGATCGTGGTCGCGACCAACCCGGAGAGACCTTTCGTCAGCGAATCCTACGACACCCATACGAGCCTTGCGCCAAAGCTGGACGTCGACTACACCGCGACGGGATCCGGGACTCCGTTGCACTACTACCGACGCATGAGGGGAGCGGCCTGATGTTCCTGAGACAGAGCACCGTGCAGACGATCCGTTTCGGGCCGTTCCTGGACGACACCGACTTCAAGACGGCCGAGACGGCGCTGACCGTCGCCCAGGCGGACCGTCAGCTGAGCAAGGACGGTGCGGCCTTCGTGCAGTCCGGCGAGACCGGCAACTCGACCCACGATACGGACGGTTGGTACTCGGACGACCTGACGGCTGCCGATACCAACACGGTCGGCGAGCTCTGGCTGCAGGTGGTCGTCACCGGTGCGCTGCCGGTCTGGGCGCGCTACTGGGTGATCGAGGAGGCGACCTACGACGCGCTGTTCGGCGCCGCCGCGGCCGGCTTCGACAGTAATCAGCGCGTCGACGTCGGCGAGTGGCTGGGCGTAGCGCCGCTGGCGTTGAGCTCGCAGCGGGTGCAGACCAGCGTCGCGGCGATGCAGGCCAGCGTACTTAACGCCGCGGCGATCGCGACCGACGCGATCCAGGCGGCGAAGATCCAGGACGGCGCGCTGACGGCGGCGAAGTTCGCCGCCGGCGCGTTCGATGCGGTGTGGACGGTGACGACGCGGCTGCTGACGGCGGGGACGAATATCGTCCTGGCGAAGGGCGTCGGCGTGACGGGTTTCAACGACCCGACCGCCGCGGCGATCGCCGACGACGTGTGGGACGAGGCGGCATCCGGGCACGTTGGCGGCGGCTCCTTCGGTGAGGAGGTGCAGCTGCACGCGCTGAGCTCCGAGTTGCCGTCTGAGCCACCGACCGTGGCGGCGATCGCCGACCAGGTGTGGGACGAAGCGGCAGCCGGGCATGTTGCCGGCGGCTCCTTCGGTGAGGAGGTGCAGCTGCACGCCCTGAGCTCGGAGGTGTCGGGGTTGAACGACCCGACGTCCGCCGCGATCGCCGACGCGGTGTGGGATGAGGCGCTGAGCGGCCATGCGATTGCCGGCAGCGCTGGTGAGGCGTTGACGGACGCGGCGGCGGGGAGTCTCGTCGGCCCGGGCGCGACGTCGTACGTGATCGAGGTCGACGACGGGACGGACCCGATCCAGGGGGGCGGACGTCTGGGTCAGCACGGACGCCGCCGGCGCCAGCGTGGTCGCGGGGCCGCTGCAGACGGACTCGCTGGGTGAGGTGACGTTCCTCCTGGACACGGTGAGCTACTTCGCCTGGGTGCGAAAGGACGGCTTCAATCCGGCGCTGGCCGACGCGTTCACGGTGGTCTGATGGGCGACATCTTCCCGGAGGAGTTCAATCTGACCGTGGGACAACAGGAGCTTCTAGACGAAGCGGCGGACGTCGGCCCATGCGCGTGTGACGTCTGCGGTTGGACGGTGGGCTGCAATCCGAACTGCCGAGAGTGCCGGCGGATCGAGGAGGAGAACGAGCTTTGGCTGATAAAACAATCTCTCTGACGGCGGCGACGCCGACGCCGATCGACCGCACCGACCTGCTGGCGCGGCTTCGCGTGGAGCTGCACGACGAAGACTCGAGTAACTACCGCTGGACGTCGGCGACGCTGCATCGCCACATCGAACGCGCCGTCCGAGAGGTCTCGCAGGCCTGGCCTCGAGAACGCCTGACGGTGCTAACGTCGGTGGCGAATTCGCGCGATATCGACGTCTCTTCCAACTTCGATGACCTGGTGCGTATCGACGCGATCGAGTGGCCGATCGACCAGGAGCCGCGGGTCTACATCCAGTGATCGCTCTACCAGGACACGCTGACGCTGCTCTCCGAGAACATCCCGGGGGCGGCGGAGAGCGTCAACGCCTACTGGGGCTCGCGTCACCTGGTGGACGATACGCAGTCGACGCTGCCGCAGGCGACGGAGGAAGCCGTGGTCCAGGGCGCGGCCGGCTACGCGGCGATCGAGTGGGCGAATTACGCGATCAACCGCGCCAACGTCGGCGGCGAAGACGTCCAGCTGGCCTACCGGCGCTGGGCCGAGTCGCAGCTGGAGCGCTACCAGGAGGCGTTGACCGACTTCGGCAAAGAGGCGCGGGTGCGGGTCGCCGGGCTGTTCCGGCCGGAGCGCGGACCGCAAGGCCGCAACGTCGTGAGGTTCGAGTGACTGTCGACGCCGAGCAGCTGGTGACGGTGTTGGTCGCGGTGTCGTTTCTCGTCACGGGCTTTGCCCTGGGCTTCTTCTACGCCTGGATCCGGACGCTGAAGTGAAGACGCTGACGTCGACGCTGCAGGCGACTCAGCGAGCTAACAGCGGCTCGCCCTACGTCGAGGCGTTGCTGGCGGATTACTGGGGCTACGGACGCCGGGCCCGGCCCAGCCGGGTCTACACCGGCGCGGAGGCCTCCGATCCGGTGGCTGTCGCGCTGTCGCCGGACGGCTCTCTGATCAGGCTGCGGCGGGAGACGGACGCGGTGACGCTCGAGCTCCAGGTGGGCGCGTCCACAGACGACTCGTATGAGAACAGCGGCGCCAACTTCCCGACGGACCAGGAGTCGCTAGCGGACGCGAACGATGAGTACGTCGGCGTGCGGTTCCAGGGCGTCACGATCGCGCAAGGGGCGACGATCTTGCACGCCGTTTTGAGCTTCGTGTTCTCGGGCGACAGCGAGCCAGCTGACCCGGAGGGGACGCTCTACGCCGACGACGTCGACGACGCGGCGGCGTTCGGCAGCGGGGCAAACGACATTTCCGGCCGGACGCCGACTATGGCGACGGTGGCGGTCGATGAGAGCGACCTGCTCAACGAGGACGTCAACTTTGTCGACCTGGCCGACGTCACGCTGATCGTCCAGGAGATCGTCGATCGGGGCACCTGGTCCAGCGGCAACGCGCTGGCGCTGATTTTCCAGGCCGGTACTGACGGCGCCCGTGACTTCCAGGTGCACCACTACGACCTCGACCCGACGCACGGCGCGAAGCTGGTGATCACCTACACGACGGCGTCGCCGCCGGCGGAGGCCTACGTGTCGCGCGTGGCGACGCCCGGGTCCGGTTCGACCTTCTCCAGCTGGAGTTCGCTGGACGCGGAGATCTCGGCGCTGGGCGGCATCGCCCTGGCGGTCGACTCCGACACGGTTTACGCCTTCATGGTCGACGATGACCTGACGACGATCGTAGTCCGGACATCGACCGACAACGGGGCCACCTGGAGCTCGAGAGCGACCGTAACGGCGGCCGGGCTGACGGGAAGACACACCTCGCGGCCGCCGCGGCGGGTGACGACGATATCGTGCTGTTCTACGCGGAGACGGACGGGACGGTCTACGCCGTGCGCTGGAACGGCAGCACCTGGGGGACGCCGGCAGCGTGGACGAACACGGTGCTGGAGGTGACGGGGCTGGCGACGGCCTACCTGCTGGACTGGCAAGTCATCGTGACGGGACGCCTCGAGGCCTCGACGCGGGCGGTGTGGGCCTGCCGTTACGGCGACGGTATCAATCAGACGATCGACACCTGGGGCGCCCTCAAGGTCGTCACGGATGCGGCCGGGACGGCGGGCTTCAGGTTCAAGGCGCCATCGGTCGACGTGAGCTCGGACTTTCGGCTCTTCTTCCTCGAGGTGTTCAGCGGCGACGCGGCCTACAACCGGGTCCAGTGGTCGACCCTGGAGCTGACACACGATTTCAACGAGGAGCAATGGCGCGAGCCGGTGACGTTCGACTTCGAGGACGCGGAGGGCGTGGCGCTGGCCCTGGACGCGACCACGCTCTGGCTCGTCTCAGCTGCCGGCGTCTGGCTCTCGACGCTGCCCGGTCACGCCCAGATCGACGTCTCGGCCGACGTCGTAAAAGCCGACGTCCGGATCGACCAGGACGGCGGCGTGGTCGAGCTCGAGCTGGACAACGCGGACGGGTCTTACACTGCGTACGGGGCGGGGAGCCTCGGGGCGTTGCAGCGCGGCGCACGGCTGCAGCTGACGCCCGGTTATCGCACTTCCGCCGGTGCTGAGGCTCCCACCCCGTACGCCTACTGGGTCGACGCGATCGAACTCGAGACGGGCGCGCGGCCGCGGCTGCGATTACGGGCCCGTGATGGCTGGTCGTTGCTGGCGAACTGGCGGGCGCGGCGGCAATTCGCCTGGGCTGCCGGCGACAAGACGGTGAGCCAGCTGCTGCTGTTCATCGTCGCTCGCGCCGGCGTCGAGTATTCGACTGTGAGCACGTCGACGGCGCTGACGACGCTGCAGCCGGCTTTTACGATCCATCCCGGAGAGTCGGGCCTGACGGTGGTGCGGCGGCTCTTTGACCTGGTCGAGGACCTGCCGTTCTGGGACGGCGCGGAGCTCAAGAGCGCGCACACGGCGGAGGGCGACGCCAGCACCTACGCCCTGGGCGCCGATCACGATATCGTCGGCGCCGTCTATCGCGACGCGGGGCCCAGCGCCAGCCGATCGCGTGTCGTCGGCCTGGACGTCTACGGCGACGAAAGCGACTTCGCTGAGGTTGAGCGCATCGAGCGTGTCCGGACCACGATCGACGTCAACCTGACAACGGGCTCGGAGGCGACGGCGCGGGCGGACGCGGAGCTCCGCAAGGCCGATATCGAGGCGCGAGACGATGAGCTTGAGCTCTTCGGCGTCCACTGCGGCGTCGAGGGTTACGACGTCGTCGACGTCACGGACGCCCAGGCCAGCCTGACGGCGGCGAAACGGCGCGTCCTGGGCTACGCCTGGACCTTCGACCCGCGCCGCGGCCGCTACGGGATGACGCTGACGCTGGGCAAGGTCTAGGAGGAAGCATGGAAATTAGACGCGGCGTGCTACGCGCCTTCGACGCGGGCACTTACAAAGCATCGGTCGAGATCGCCGGTAGTCTCGCCACCTGGCTGCCAGGCCTCGCCGTCTCGCGAAATATCGGCGCCTCAGACTTGGTCGTGGGCCGTCGCGTGGCTGTCTTGTTCTTCGAGCCATCGAATCCAGACGACGCCGTTATCTGCGCCGTCTGGACCTGACACCCGTGCTTCCGGCTGGTGGCCTATAATTGCCGCACCCGCCATGACCGAAGAACACATCCTTTCTGCACGCACCGGCACCGACGAAGAGGTCAGCCTCGAGGTCACGCTGCGGCCGCGTCAGCTAGACGAATACATCGGCCAGGAACGCATCAAAGACAACCTGCGCATCGCCATCGCCGCGGCCCAGAAGCGTGGTGAGGCGCTCGACCACGTCCTTCTCTACGGTCCGCCCGGCCTCGGCAAGACAACGTTGGCGTCCGTTTTGGCGAACGAAATGGGCGCGCAAGTCCGGATCACATCTGGGCCCGCCATCGAGCGCGCCGGCGACCTCGCCGCGATCCTGACGAATCTCGAAGCCGGCGACGTCCTCTTCATTGACGAAGTCCACCGCCTCTCGAAATCCGTCGAAGAGATCCTCTACCCAGCGATGGAAGACTTCGCCCTCGACCTCGTCATCGGCAAAGGGCCAGGGGCCCGTAGCGTGCGCCTCAACCTGCCGCGATTCACGCTCATCGGCGCGACGACCCGCTACGCCATGATGAGCCCGCCCCTTCGTGACCGTTTCGGCGCCGTCTATCGCCTCGACTACTACGACCGCGCCGCTCTCGGTCAGATCGTCCATCGCTCCGCTGGCGTCCTCGGCGTCGGCATCGATGACGAGGGCGTCGAGGAAATCGCCCGCCGTTCGCGCGGTACGCCTCGCGTCGCCAACCGCCTCCTGCGCCGGGTCCGAGACTACGCCGAAGTCATGGCGAGCGGCGCCATCAACGGCGATGCCGCGCGCGAGGCGCTCGGACGCCTCGACATCGACGACCTTGGCCTCGACGACGTAGACCACAAGATCCTCCGTTCGATTATCGAGAAGTTCCGCGGCGGCCCCGTCGGCATCGACACGATCGCCGCCTCGATCTCCGAGGAGTCCGACACGATCATGGATGTCTACGAGCCCTACCTGATTCAGCTGGGGTTCCTCGACCGCACACCTCGCGGACGCGAAGCCACGGCCCGTGCCTACGAGCACCTCGGCCTCGAGACGCCACGCGCCAAGGCGCCCGAAGCCCAGCGCCCCTTGTTCAGCGAATAGCCTGATGCGACAGAACATCTCCTCCAATTCACCGTTCGAGGCTAGCGCCGCCTACAGTCGCGCCGTTCGCGTCGACAACCAGGTCTTCGTTGCTGGTACCGGGCATGGGGTCCTGACGGCAAGCTCATCGCCGGTGGCGCCTACGAGCAGGCGGCCCAGTGCATCCGCAACATCGAAACTGCCCTGCAGCAGGCCGGTGCTTCGTTGCGCGATGTCGCAAGGACGCGCATGTACGTCATCGATATCGCGACCACGGCGGATGTCTCCAGGGCCCATCGCGAAGCGTTCGCAGACGTCATGCCTGCCGCTACGCTGGTTGAGATCAGCCGCCTGGCAACGCCGGAGATGCTGGTGGAAATCGAAGCCGACGCAATAATCGGGGCCTAGGCTTCGACGCTTTCCTCTTCCGCTTCCAGCTTCTCGAATGTCATGCGGTAAAGGTTGGCGTAGATGCCACCGAGCGCCAGCAGCTCGTCGTGACTGCCCATCTCGGCGATTCGCCCCTGGTCCATGACCAGGATTCGGGTCGCTTCTCGGATCGTAGACAAACGGTGCGCGATAACGAACGAGGTGCGGTTCTTGAGCAGCTCGCGTAGCGCGGCCTGGATAACCACCTCGGTGCGCGTATCGACGTTCGCCGTCGCCTCGTCAAGGATCAGGATGCTTGGCCGCGCCAGCACGGCGCGCGCGAAGCTGATCAGCTGCCGCTGACCCACGGACAGGTTCTGGCCCCGCTCGTGCAGCACGGTGTCGTAGCCGTGGTCCAGCTTCATGATGAAATCGTGGGCGCCGACGGCCCGGGCTGCTTCGATGACTTCGTCGTCCGTTGCGTCGAGCCGTCCGTAGAGGATGTTATCCTTCACGCTCCCCGAGAACAGGAACGGGTCCTGCAGGACCACGCCGGTGCGGCGGGTCAGCGAAGCACGGTCGAGCTGCTTCAGCTCCTTCCCATCGATCAGGATGCGCCCTTCCGTCACCTCGTAGAAGCGAAGGATCAACGCCGTCAAGGTTGTCTTACCAGCGCCGGTCGAACCCACCAGCGCGACCGTCTCACCCGGCTGTACGTCTAGGTTGATGTCTCGCAGTACCGGCACGTCTTCGACGTAATCGAAGCTCACGTTCTCAAACGTCACGCGCCCCTCGATGTCTGCAAGCTCGATCGCGTCAGGCGCGTCGACAATCTCCGGCTTCGTGTCCAGCACCTCGAACACACGCACACCGCCGGCCATGGCTCGTTGGAGCTGCGCGTACTGCATCACTAGCTCTCGGATCGGCTGGAAGAATCGTTCAATCGAGAAGATGAACAGAGAAAGCTCCCCTAGTGAAATCTCACCGTTCAGCACCAGGCGACCGCCGTAAAGCACAACAAGCGCCGTCGCCATGGCGGAGAGCATTTCGACCACGGGCATCACTGCCGCCTGCAATCGGCCGGCACTGATGTTGGCGCGCATATTATCTTCGTTCAGCGCGTCGAACCGCTCTGCGTTAACTTCCTCACGCGAAAGCGACTGAATCACTCTTACGCCCGAGACGTTTTCTTGCAGGTTCGAATTGACGATTGCGATCGCCTGGCGGACCCGCAGGAAGGCGCGCCGCGCGTAAATCTGCCACACCGCCGTGATCAGGATCAGCACGGGAACGACGCTGAACGTCACCAGCGTCAGCTCCAGGTTTCGACTCGAAACCAGGTACACAATGACCGTCAGCCCGAGAATGTCACCCAGGATCGTCAGGAAGCCGTTGGTCAGCAGCTCCTGCATCGATGTCACGTCGTTCTGCACCCGCGACATCACCCGGCCGACCTCGTTGTTGTCATAGAACCGCAACGAAAGCTTCTGCAGGTGCGCGAACATATTGATCCGCATGCGCTGCATGACACGGTGGCCCACGTAACCCGTGTTCAGCATCTGCACTAGTACGAAAAACCAGCCGAAGATAACGAAGCCGAGGAAGATCAGAGACGACTCCAGGATTTTGCCCGTGTCACCTTCCGCCGCTGCGTCAACTCCGCGCTGGATTAGCAACGGCTGGAGGTTGAGCATTATCGCGGCCCCGATGACTCCGATGGTCGCAAGGACCGCGTTCTTCCAGAACGGCTTGACGTAGCCGAAGACGCGGACGACTACCTCATGGTTGTACGCCGAGCCGAGCTCATCGTCATCCCAGCTGTCGACAGAGCGGCGCAGGTTGCCACCGCCGCCCCGGTTGCCGCCATGCCAGCCTCCGCCGTGACCGCCACCGCCGCCGCCCCAACCGCCGCCACCGCCGCCCCAGAACGCCATTACTGGTCGCTCCCACTGGAGGAATCGCTGAATCGCTTCAGCGCCTCTTCCTGATCACGTAGTTCCAGGTCGTAAATCTCGCGGTACAGGCCGTCCTGCGCAATCAGGCTTTCGTGCTCGCCGCGCTCGGCGATTGTGCCGTCTTTCATGACCAGGATTTCGTCGGCGTTCTTCACTGTACGCAAGCGCTGCGCGATGACCAGCGTCGTACGACCCTTCATCACCTCGGATAGTGCCTGCTGGATCAAGTACTCGGTCTGCGTGTCTACGCTAGATGTCGAGTCGTCCAGGATCAGGATGTGCGGGTCGAGCAGCAGCGTCCGCGCCATCGAAATTCGCTGCTTCTGGCCGCCGGACATTGTTACGCCGCGCTCCCCGACCCATGTGTCATAGCCATCCGGCAACGACATGATGAAATCATGGATGCGGGCGATCTTCGCCGCTTCGATGATCTGCTCGTACGTCGACTCCATGGCGCCATAGGCGATGTTGTCCCGGATCGTCGCCGAGAACATGAACACATCCTGCTGAATGATGCCGATGTTCGCCCGCAGCGATTGCAGCGTCGTATCCCGAATGTCGACGTCATCGATCAGGATACGTCCGGCCGTCACGTCATAGAATCGCGGCAGCAGGTTGACGATCGTTGTCTTGCCGGAGCCCGTCGGACCCAACAGCGCGACAACCTTGCCGGCATCAGCCTCGAACGTCACATCGTTAAGCACCGGGCTTACCGCGTCATAGCCGAACGACACGCCTTCGAACCGCACGCGCCCCTGGACGTTTCCTAGCGGCTTTGCGTCCGGTTTCTCGACCACAATCGACTCGGCGTCGAGGATCTCGAAGATTCGGTCTCCAGAAGCGCCGGCGCGGGCAAACTGCTGCACGATCATTCCGAGCATACGCATCGGCATGATCAGCAACGACTGGTAGAAGAGGAACTCGATCAACCCGCCATAGGTGAGGGTGCCTTGAGTGATGTAGTACGCGCCTACACCCAGGACGAACACCTGCGACAGCATCGACATCGCTTGATAGAACGGGTTCATCTGCGCCTGGATCCGGTTCTGCCGGATGTTCCAGTAGAACAGTTCGTTGGCTTCCGTCTCGAACTTTTCGTTCTCGTGCTTCTCCCGTGAGAACGCCTTGACCACGCGGACGCCTGACATGTTCTCTTGCAGGACGGTCGTAATTCGGCCCAGCTGATCCTGTACGGCCATCCACATTCGCCGGCTCACACGTTGAACCCTGATCGACTGGAAAGCCACGATCGGCAATAGCGACCATGCGACGAGCGCCAGGATGAAGTTCGTGCTAAACATCAGCGCGGCTGCAACGATGATCCTCAGCGATATGTCCAGTAGCCGCAGCACGCCCATCTGGATGAACATGCGCGTCGATTCCACGTCCTGCGTCGCGCGCGACATCAACTGACCGGTCTGCTGCTTGTCGTGGTAGGCGTAGCTCTGGCGCTGCAGCTTCTCGTAGATGTGGTTACGCAGGTCGTAAGCCACGTGCTGGCTCAGCCACTCGCCAAGGAACTGCATCCAGTAGGCGAAGAAGCCGCGCATCAACGCCACCGCCAACAGGAGGCCGGCGGCTATCGTCAGCGTCGAGGTTTTGCCCTCGAACGATGCCCGGTCCACCAGTTCGATTTTGTCGCCGCCGTCGTGGCCGGTAACGCGTGTATCGTCAGCGCCGCGCTCCAGTGTCAGCGTGTCGCCACTGATGCCGGTGACGATGACCTGCTCCGAGTCGATGCGTATCTTGTCGCCCGTCGAGATCACGCTCGGATCGCTGATCGTGACCTCAGTAGCATCACTCGTCAGCGGTTCGGTGATCTCCGCGCCGGAGTCTCTGAAGGTTGGTGGCTTGAGCCCGTTGTCGACGGCATAACCCACGAGCTGGGGCATCGTCATGGTCGTAATCGCCGTCATCATGACGACAAACCAAGCGAAAACAACCTGCTTCTTGTAAGGCCCCAAGAAGCTCAGCAGCCGGAGATGGGTTGACATACGGTAAAGGGACTCCTTGCTCTGGTGATTCTAGATTACCTTTTACGTATACGTCAAAGATTACGGGCCCAGAGTTCTGGCCAGGCTGAGCCCGAGTACGTTAACGTTAGCGTTGCCCTGGGAGGGTAAATGGTCACTCTCACTCGCTACGCTTTGCGGCCTATGACCGAGGCTGATATTACCCAGGTCGCCGAGATTGAGGCTCAGTCCTTTCCGACGACCTGGCCGCGTACGGCATATCGCCGTGAGCTGGCCAATCGGCTCGCCCGCTACCTCGTCCTCGTCGATCGCTCTATAGACAACGATCCTCCCGGCGAAGCTGAACCCGCGCGAAAGTCGTTCTTCGGGATCTTCCGCCGCAAGCCTTCCCAGGAGCCGACCACGGATTACATCGTCGGCTACGTCGGCCTCTGGCTCATGGTCGATCAAGCCCACGTCGTCGCGATCGCGGTCCGGGAAGAGTATCGGCGTCTCGGCCTTGGCGAGCTCTTGCTCACCGAATCGGTTGAAGCTGCACTGGCCAACGGTCAGGAGAGCGTTACGCTTGAAGTGCGTCGCAGCAATGAATCAGCCCAAGCGCTGTATGAGAAGTTTCGCTTTCTCAAAGTCGGCGTGCGCCGTAAGTACTACACCGACAACAAAGAAGACGCCCTGATCATGACCACGCCGCCGATAAATACCGACTCATACGGCGAACACATGGCGTACCTGCGCGAACGCTGGGAACGCCGCTGGGGCCAGGGCGCCGCTGGCTAGTCGTCATTCTGTCTACGGCTACGAGTTCTCTGCGTCTTCTCCGCTGAGGTAGATATAAAAGCGGCTGTCCCGCTCCAGGACTAGCGGCGTCTTGCCTTCGTCCATCTGCTCCCGGATGAACGTCGGCAGCTGCGCGCCGTGTCCCTTGACCGGGAAGCTGCGTTCGTACTGATACTCCCGTTCACCGAGCTTCGCCAGGGTGTACGGCGGCGGTCCGTAGACTCGGATTCGCGGCACTTCAAGGCCCTCTAGCTGCAGCGGCTCCAGGAGAGATTCATCTAGTTCCAGCACGGCAGTCCTAGTTAGCGCTTTCGAGGCGCTCTTTGAGCAGCAGCATCGAGTCTTTGGCCAGCTGGTCGAACAGGCGCTCCATGAACAGCAGGTCCATCAGCTTGCCCATGCCGCCCATCGGAGGCGTGTAGTCGACGCTCCAGGCAACTTTCGTGCCTTCGCCGAAGGGGACCACGGCCAATCGGTCCGTCATCTCCATACCGCGTGTATGCCGCCAGGTCACGACCTCGTTCGCCTTGAACTCGGTCACGATCGCTTCAACGGTCTCTTTGCGTGGACCGACCTGCATCTTCATCGTGCTCGTGGCGCCTACTGCTGTCTTGTCTAGAGAGGTAATCTCCGCACCTTTTGTCCACTTGACCCACTCCGGATGCGATTCCAGATCCGCCAGGTAAGCAAACACCGTCTCCAGCCCTACGTTAATGTCTATCGAGTTGTCGAGTCTCGGCATACTGCCTCCGTCTTCCGCTGCCATAATATCTGGGGTGCTACTAGTGTCAACGCGTGCCGATTCTATAACAGGCAGCCTTGACGCAGATTCAGGCGCTACCTAGGATGGCTACTACCTCCTTAAGTAAAGCAGGCCTTCTAAATAAGGGGATCTCCCCGCCAGACCTGAGGAATATCGAATGAGCGCCCGCGCCGGTAGCGCGACTACTCGACAAGCCACCCTTCGCCGTTACGCCAACGTGCGACAACTTCGCGACGCGGCGGCCATCCGGACGATCCTCGAGTCCGCCGGACCCTACGCGGCTTACGCGCTGGCTTACCTCGATCCTCGCACCTTCCCACTGGCTGAATTCTACGAAGCCGTCGCTGCCGACCGCCGAGCGCTGGTCATGCACGCCCGGGGCGGCCTCGGTCCCTCAACCCTGATGCTGGGCGATGCGGTGCTCGTAGAGCACCTGCTTGATCTGCATCCAGGTCCTCGACAGGCCTTCCTGACCTGCGAGACTGGCCATACGGAGTCCGTCCTGGTATCCCACAACCTCTGGCGTCCACTGACCATGATGCGCATGCAGCTCGACCCCGCTGACTTCAAGCTGCCGGCAGACATGGCCGAAGTCAGACGTCTCACAGCCGCCGACTCCAAAGATCTCTACCGTCTGTATCAAGACGAGGGCACTCGCCACATCACCCGCCAGATCGTCGAGGGCATTTACTACGGCGCCTTCCACCGCAACCGTCTAGTTGCCGCGGCAGGCACGCACATCTACTCGCGTAACGAAGGGGTTGGCGTTATCGGCAACGTCTACACCCACCCGGACTTCCGCAATCACGGCCTTGCGACGGCCGCCACTGCAGCCGTAACAGAACACCTCCTCGACGCCTGCGACCTCATCGTCCTCAACGTCGATCCCGCCAACCGCACGGCGCGTCACATCTATGAGCAGTTGGGTTTCAAAGAAAAGGGCCGTCTTGTAGAGGCGATGGCAACTCGGCGAAGCGCCCACACGCCGGTCCCGTTCCTCAAGCGTCTCATAGCCCGCTACCGAGCCGGCTCACCCAACTCAGAGCTCGTCGACCTCTAACCCGTGCACGCGGTGGTACTGGTCGGCGGCGGCGGGACAAGGCTGCGTCCCCTGACCTACGCCCTACCCAAATCACTCATCCCGGTCTTCAATCAGCCCCTCATCGTGCGGATCATCGCCCACCTGGCTCGCCATGGTATCGACCACGTAGTGCTGGCGGCGTCCGCCGCCGACCGCCGTATCGAAGAGGCCTTGGGAAATGGCGCCGAACTTGGCATCGAACTCTCCTACAGCTACGAAACCGAACCCCTCGGCTCCGGACTCGCCGTAAAACAAGCATCTCGTGACATCGTCGATGCCTTCTTCGTCTGCAACGGCGACATCGTCACCGACCTCGACCTGACTGCCATGCTCCAGCGCCATCGCGACGCCAAAGCCACGCTGAGCATCGCGCTGTCATCCGTCGAGGACCCGACGGCGTTCGGCATCGCCGAACTGACGACGCGGGAACGCATCACGCGATTCGTCGAGAAGCCGACAAGAGACGAAGCGCCGAGTGCCTGGGCCAACGCGGGTACCTGGATCTTCGAGCCTGAAATCCTCGACCACATCCCCGACGAGAAGATGGATGGCTCGCTGGAGCGGCTCGTGTTCCCTTCCCTGATCGCCGACGCCCACATCGTCCAGGGCTTCCCGTCTGACGCCTACTGGATCGACGTTGGCACTTCCGAGCGCTACCTCCAATTACACCGCGATATCCTCGAAAAAGGAATCGCCGACTGGCTTCCGGACACTCACTCCTCCGGTGCAGTGCTCGGCGAAGGCGCCCAGGTCTGGCCCGACGCCACCTTGGGCGAAAACGTGATTCTCGGACGCAACGCCAAGATCGGCGGCCAGGTCAGTATTGAAGGGCCTACGGTCTTCGGTGAAAACTGCTCGGTCCGCGAGAACGCCAGCATCTCTGCTTCAGTCCTCTGGTCCGACGTGAGAGTAGGCGCGAACGCTGTCGTCCGAGACAGCATCATCGGCGCCGGTTGCTGGATTGGTGACGAGGCGACTGTAACCGGGGCGGTGCTGGCGAACGGCGCCCGTGTCAAACGCGGTGTACGCCTCGAACCCGGGAGTAAACTTGAGCCGGACGAAATTGCAGGCTAAATCCATCGAATAGTGAGGACCTGGAACCCGCCATGACCAGAACCCCCATCAAATTCGGCACCGACGGCTGGCGCGCCATCATCGCCGAGGACTACACGTTCGAGAACGTACGCGACTGCGCCGAAGGCGTTGCCCGTTACCTCAAGACAGCCGGATTGGCCGACCGCGGCCTCGTGATCGGTTTTGACACGCGCTTTGGCTCCGAGCACTTCGCGGCCGCGAGCGCCGAAGTCGTGGCGTCTCACGGCATCAAGACCTACCTCTTCGACGCCGCTGCTGCCACACCAGTCGCCTGTCACGCCGTCCTCGACAAGCACGCCGGTGGCGCCATCATCATCACCGCGTCCCACAATCCCGGAACCTACAACGGTTTCAAATACAAACCGGAGTACGCCGGCAGCGCGCCGCCAGAGGTCGTCGATGCCCTGGAGGCCGCGATCGAAACAGGCCGCGCTGCCGGCGAACCGTCACGCATTGCCTTTGAAGATGGTTTGCAGCAAGGCCTCATTCAGCGCTTCGACCCGCGACCGGCTTACGATGCCCAGGTAGCGCGCCTCGTCGATCTCGAGAGCCTGCGCTCCACCGGAGTTCACGTCGTATTTGACGCGATGCACGCGACGGGCGCCGGCGTCCTTTCCCGGCTCCTCGAAGGCGGCCCCAGCCGCGTCGTCGAGATACGCGGCGAACGCAATCCGATCTTCCCGGGCATGCTCGCGCCCGAGCCCATCGCCCGCAACCTCACGCCGCTGATGGAAGCGGTGGTCAACGCCGGCGCCGACGTCGGCCTCGCGACCGACGGCGACGCGGACCGCCTCGGCGTCGTCGACGAGAAAGGCCATTTCGTCGACCAGCACCAGACCTACGCGCTGCTTTGCCTCTACCTGCTGGAGTACCGCGGCATGCGCGCACCCATCGTCCGCTCCCTCACCAGCACCCGCATGATCGACAAGCTGGGGGAGCAATACGGCGTGACGGTGCACGAGACAGCCGTCGGCTTCAAGTTCCTCGGCCCCAAGATGATCGAGAGCGGCGCCATGGCGGCCGGAGAAGAGAGCGGTGGTTACGCGATCGCGCACCACCTGCCTGAGCGGGATGGATGCTTCACCGGCCTCTTAATGCTCGACCTACTCGCCCGCTCAGGCAAGACGATGTCTGAGCTTGTCCAGCATCTCTACGACCGCGTCGGGCAGCACTTCTACGACCGCATCGACGTCCACGTCGCTCCGGACCAGCGCCAGGCCGCCATTGACCGCATCGCGACCGCAAAGCCCGACGCGTTGGCCGGCCGAACCGTCCTGAGGCAAGACAGCCTGGATGGCTTCCGCTTCGAGCTCGACGGCGGATGGATGGTGGTCAGGCCCTCGGGCACGGAACCCCTGCTACGGATCTACACAGAAATGACCGACGAATCCTGGGTCAAGCCGGTGTTGGAGGCAGGAAGAGAGCTGGCCGGCGTCTAGGCTCTCTTACCGCGCTCGCCAGGCGTTTCGTGCGGTCGACCGTAGTCGTCCTCAAGACGCCAGGTCAGACCGACCTCCGGCGTTGAGACCTCGACGATGTCGCAGTCAGTGATGCCAGCCAGGCGATGCTTCTGACCGCTGGCGCAGCTATAGCCCTGCCCCGGTGTCAGCTCGCACTCTTCTAGCTCGCCCCTGGCGTTCTCCCAGACCACGCTGGCGCGGCCGGTGACCAGGAGCCAGGTCTCGTGCTTGTCCTCATGCATTTGCAACGAGAGGCGATGACCTTCAAAGATGTGCAGCACCTTGCCCACGAAGGACAGCTCGGGCCGCGTCCACAGCAACTCCCAGCCCCAGGGCTTTTCGACTCGCTGTACGAAGGTCGACGTCTGAAACTTGGATGGGTCGAACTGAGGAGAAGAGCCGTTAGCCATATGACAATTATCGGTGATCTGGCCCATTCACGCGTATCCAGCGGGCCAACTGTGACGAAACAGGAACGCCTGGTCTCAAGACCAAGCGTCACGAGTTCTCCTACTGGTGTCGATTTAGCGCTTGGTGTACTGTTCGGCCTTCCGAGCGCGCTTCAAGCCATACTTCTTGCGTTCTTTCATCCGGGAGTCTCGGGTCAAAAGCCCGTGGCGTCGCAGCGGCGGCTTCATCGTCTCGTCGAACTTCACCAGCGCGCGCGCAATGCCATGCGATATCGCGCCAGCCCAGCCCGTGGTACCTCCGCCTTCAACCTTCGCCTGCACCCCGAACTTGCCGGACTGACCAAGCGCCACAAGCGGCCGCATTGCGATCTCCTGCAAACCGAGACGAGGCAGCGCGTCTTCCAGTGTGCGGCCGTTGACCACGATTTCCTGCGCCCCGGGGTAGATTCGAACCCGCGCGACGGCGGTCTTGCGGCGTCCGGTCCCCGCGAAATATTGCTGGCTGGTCAACTAACTGGCCTCCTCGTGGCTCTTCTTGCCCTGGCCGGCGCGGACCTGCGCCTCGTGCGGGTGATCTGAGCCGGTGTAGATCTTGAGATGGCGTATCTGTGCTCGCCCCAGGCGGCCCTTGGGCATCATGCCCCAGACCGCCGCGCGCACGACGCGCTCCGGGTGCTTCTCCATCTGCTTGTCCAGGCGAATGCTCTTGAGGCCGCCCAGATAGCCGGTGTGGTGGTGATATAGCTTCTGCGTCAGCTTCTGGCCCGTCACCCTGACTTTCGAAGCGTTGGTGACGATGACGAAGTCGCCCATGTCGAGATGTGGCGTGAACGTTGGCTTGTCTTTGCCACGCAGCGCCGCGGCGATTTCTGTCGCCAGGCGCCCTAGCGCCACACCTTCAGCGTCCACGACGCGCCAGCGTTTGTCGATGTCTTTTGCTCTAAGCGTATATGTTTTCACGAACGTTGAGTCTATCAGACCGTAATCCTTGAATCCAGCCTGAATACCGGGAATTCATACTCGACTTGCATCAAATAGAGCCCGTAGGCCGGCGCCGTCGGTCCGGCGCTTGCCGGTGGCTGATCGAGCAGCGCGGCGAAGCCATCCTCAAACAGCTTCCCACGCCCAACATCCGCCAACGCGCCCGTCATTCTTCGCACCTGATGTGGCAAGAACGCGTTCGCCTCAACGTCCAGGAAAATCGCCGAGCTACGCCTAACCACATCGAATCGATGAAGTTCGCGGATCGTGCTCGCTGATGCGTCCTCCATGCGCGAAGCGAAGGCCGCGAAGTCGTGCTTCCCGATCAACCGGGCGGCAGCCCGCGCCATAGACTCCTCATTCATCTCCCCAACGACATGCCACGACCTGCCGCGATCGAGCGCCGGCCTCACGTCGCCATTGTCGATGACGTAGCGGTACCAGCGTCGCCTCGCATCTCGCCGGGGATCGAAGTCCCATGCAACGTCCGTGACGTCAGCCACCGCCACGTCTTCGGGAAGCCAGGCGTTAAGTGCCCTCCGCAGCGTGTCATTGTCTAGCTTGCTCCCCGTGCTGAAGGCCGCGACCTGACCACGGGCATGCACGCCGGCGTCCGTACGGCCCGCAAAGGCAACCCTCGACGCCTCCTGAGTCGTCTTGAGGACGGCCTCCTCTAACGCACCCTGCACGGTGATGGCATTGGCCTGAAGCTGCGATCCGGCGAAACGAGCACCGTCGTATTCGAGCAAAAGCGCAACGCGACGGCCCCTTTCGGCGGCCGCCGCGTTTATCGTCTCTTCTGACACAGAGTGACTAGCTGACAAGCTCCAGGATGACCTGCGGAGCACCGTCGCCAAGGCGGGGCCCCAGCTTGACTATCCGGGTGTATCCTCCCGGCCGATCCGCGAAGCGCTCCGACAGATCGTCGAACAGCTTCGTTACCACATCCTTGTCGTAGACGTAGGCCAACGCCTGACGGCGGGCCGCCAGCGTACCGTCCTTGCCCAGCGTGATCATCTTCTCCGCCAGGGGGCGAATTGCCTTCGCCTTGGCCTCAGTCGTCTTGATCTGCTCGTTGCGTAGCAGGTCCGTGACCAGGTTGCGGAACATCGACAAGCGATGAGCCGTCGGCCGGTCAAACCTGCGGCTTAGTACCTTGTGTCTCACTGGCCATCCTCATCGTTCTTCAGAAGATCATCCTGTCCGGATTCCTTCAGGGCCTCCAGCAGAGCCTTTGCGACGGGTCCAAGCTCTTCGTCGGCGTCTACATCCCCAGCCATTGTGCGTGTGGACGCGGCGCTTTCACTATCAATGCTGCTGCTCCCGGTCCCGAAAGCGTTATTCATCTCTTCCTCGGACAGGAAGTTCATGCTGACCAGCTTCTCGCGAAGCTCGTCGTAGGACTTTCGTCCAAAGTTGCGCAGCGCTAGCAGCTCGTCCTCGTTCTTCTCCAGCACCGCGCCAACCGTCATCAAGCCACTTCGCTTGAGGCAGTTATAAGCTCGCACCGAGAGGTTCAAGTCCTCGATAGGCGTGTTATAGCGGTCCGGCGCCAACGCCGATCCGGATCCCAGGCCACGGCCGACCAGCGTCGGCTCCGGACGGCCCAGCCGCGAGAATATCGTGAACTGATCGGCCAGCACTTCTGCCGCCCTGCTGACTGCGTCGCTAGCTTGGATCGTACCGTCGGTCCAAATCTCGAGGACAAGCCGGTCGAAGTTCGTCACCTGACCGACACGCGTGTGCTCGATGCGGTAGTTAACCCGGCGGACGGGCGAGAAGATCGCATCGACCGGGATCACACCGATCGGCAAACCTTCACTCGTTCCGGCCGGCAAATAGCCGCGGCCCTGCTCAACTGTGAGCTCCACCGAGAGCTTCGCCTGCGCACCTTCCAGCGTCGCCAGGTGCAGCTCCGGGTTGACGATTTCGTAGTCAGCCGTCTGCTCGATTTGGCCTGCTGTCACGACACCATCGCCTGATGCTTCGAGAAACATCTTGCCGGGCCGGTCCGTTAGCGAACGGATGCGAATGTCCTTCACGTTGAGCAAGAACTCGATGACGTCCTCTTTCACATGAGGGACGGTCGTAAACTCGTGCTCAACCCCTCCGATGCGGACTGCCGTAATCGCAGTCCCGGGCAGTGCGCTCAAGAGCGTGCGGCGCAACGCATTTCCGATCGTCACGCCAAACCCAGCCTCCAGCGGCTCGGCTACGATGCGACCGAATGTCTCCTCGGATTCTTCCTCCTCGAGGTTAAGCTCAGGTCGCTCTTCACCTTCGTAGGCAACCATCGTCACCAAAAGCACCTCCTGCGGCAGGTAAATCGGTCCTTCACCCTGAAGGTCCCGCGGGCGTTGCCCTGCCTGTCTCGTCCCGACTTGCTATGGCGAGGCCTAAAGTCTTAGCGCGAGTAGTACTCGACAATCACGTTGGGGTCGAAGAGTGCCTCCGCACCTTCCAACGTTGGTTCGGAAATGACGCGGCCTCGCATTGCGGCCATATCCAGCGACAGCCACGAGGGCTGCTGCTTCGACCGCAGCGTTTCCTGCACCACCTTGGCGTATTCCGTCTTGGCGCCTCGCGGCGAGAAGCCGATCGTATCGCCAACCTTCACTTGCGCCGAAGGGATATCCGTCTTGCGATCGTTCAGGCCAATATGGCCGTGGCGCACCAACTGGCGCGCCTGCTTGCGAGAGTCGGCGAAACCGAGGCGATAGACCACATTGTCGAGACGAGACTCGAGTGACCGGATCAAGAGGTCGCCAGTAACGCCCGTCTTGCGCAACGCCTCGTCGAAATAACCGCGGAATTGGCGCTCCAGGAGTCCATAGCCTACGCGAGCACGCTGCTTTTCGCGCAGCTGCAAACCTCGGTCGGACACCTTGCGGCGCCGCTGGCTAGCGGGACCGGGTGGTGTAGGACGTTTGGTGAACGCGCACTTCGGGCCGAAGCAGCGATCGCCCTTCAAGAAGAGCTTCTCGCCGTAGCGACGGCAAAGACGGCAAACTGCACCTGTGTAACGAGCCATGCTTTGTCCTTGTTCCTAGACGCGGCGCCGCTTGGGAGCGCGGCAACCGTTGTGTGGTATCGGGGTAACGTCGCGAATGCTCGTCACGTTGAGGCCTACAGCCTGAAGTGCACGGATCGCGGCCTCACGGCCGCTACCCGGTCCCTTGACCAGCACCTCGACCTGACGCAGGCCGTGGTCCATAGCCCGCCTTGCGGCGCCTTCTGCCGCCAGTTGCGCAGCAAACGGCGTGCTCTTGCGTGAGCCCTTGAAGTTCGCCGTGCCTGCGCTGCCCCAACTCAGCACATTCCCGTTCGGGTCGGTCAGCGTGATGATCGTGTTATTGAAGGTCGATTTAATGAACACCTTCCCGCGCGGGACAGACTTGCGTTCCCGGCGGCGCGTCCGCTGACTTCGCCTCTGGACCATTCTTTAGTTTCCTTTACTACTTCTTCGCCGCGGTCTTGCGTTTGCCAGCCACGGTTCGGCGGGTGCCACGCTTCGTGCGGGCGTTCGTCTTGGTTCGTTGACCTCTTACCGGCAGTCCGCGGCGGTGGCGGATGCCTCGATAGCAATTGATCTCGATCAGGCGCTGGATGTTCTGGCGCGTGTCGCGGCGGAGATCACCCTCGACTGTGAACTCCTTCTCCAGCATCTCGCGTACTCGCGAGAGCTCTGCGTCCGTCAGGTCTCGAGTCTTAGTCTCCGGTGCGATACCGGTCGACTCGCAGATCTTCGATGCGCTTGTCGCGCCAATGCCAAAGATGTAGCGCAAAGAAATGTCGACGCGCTTTTCGTTGGGTATGTCCACACCCGCGATACGTGCCATCCTGCCTGTCTCCTACTAGCCCTGGCGCTGCTTGTGGCGCTTGTTTTCGCAGATCACACGAACCACACCATGACGGCGGATGATCTTGCACTTCTCGCAGCGCGGCTTGACCGAGGCTCTTACCTTCATCGCTTCGTTCCTTTGATTCCGGCCTAGCGCAGCCGGTACGTGATTCGACCCCGGGTCAGGTCGTAGGGGGATAACTCCACCAGGACTCTGTCACCAGGGGTAATACGGATGTAGTTGATCCGCATCTTTCCGGAGAGGTGCGCTAAGACCCGATGGCCATTTGCCAGTTCAACGCCGAACATGGCATTTGGAAGTGGATCTTTTACCACCCCTTCAACTTCGATTGATTCCTTTTTTGGCATATTGATCCTTCTTGGGAAAGGATCAATCGGCTCCTTTCAGACGCCTATAGAAATTTCCTTCTATTGTACCTTCCTACTATCGGGTTGAAGCAAGCCCCATAACCCGATTAGGAGGCAGCCAACCCGCTTACGGAAGCGTTAAAACCTGCGCTTCTCCGTCTGTAATCGCAATTGTGTGCTCGAAGTGGGCGCACAAGCCGTCGTCCAGCGTGCTTATCGTCCACCCGTCATCGTGCTTCTTCGTGTGCCAGTCGCCGACAGTAACCATCGGCTCCAGCGCCAGTACCATGCCCTTGCGCAGGATCGGCCCCCTTTCGGCTGGGCCGAAGTTCGGCACCTGCGGCTCCTCGTGCATCTCGCGCCCAACGCCGTGCCCCACGAATTCGCGGACCACCCCGAAGCCCTGGCTTTCGATATATTCACCGATCGTGTTCGAAATGACACCCAGCCTTGCGCCGGCGCGCGCCACGCGAATTCCCTGCCAGAGGGACTCTTCCGTGACCTCGATCAATCGCTGCGCTTCCTCGGAGATTTCGCCGACACCAAACGTCAACGCGCTGTCTCCCACGAAACCCTTATACGTGGCGCCCAGGTCGATGCTGACGATGTCGCCCGCCTCGATCACCCGGCTGCCGGGGATTCCGTGCACCAACTCCTCGTTGACCGAGACACAAACGGTGGCCGGATACGGCGGCTGGGCATAGCCGAGGAAGGTCGGGATCACGCCGCGCTTCGCATACTCTTTGCGGACGAGTTTATCCAGCTCTTTGACGACCAACCCGGGCTTGACCGCGCTCTTGAGGATTTGCAGCGTCTCGCCGACAACTCTGCCGGCTTCGCGCATGATCTCCACTTCTTGCTCAGACTTTATCGTTATCACGCCGTGACCCCGTCCAGCGCGAGCAGGATGTCGGCCATCACGCGCTCAATCGGCTGCAGCGCGTCCACCTCTCGCAGCTTGCCCGCCGTCCGGTAATGCGTCAGCATTTCGGCGGGCGGCTTCATCGTCTCCAGGCGGGTCCTGACTTTTTCCGGCTCGTCGTCCTCTCGCTGAAATAGCCGATCGCTGCCGCAATTGGCGCACTTCTCCAGCCTGCTGTTGGTGATCTTTCCACAGTTCCGGCACAGCCAGCGGCTGCTCAGCCGTCGCACCAGCTCCTCGTCCGTCGTCGCCAGGTTCACCGCGCTATCTACCACTTTGCCGGAGCGCTCAAGCGCCTCATCCAGGGCAACTGCCTGGCGCAGAGTACGCGGGAAGCCGTCCAGGATCAGTCCTGCTTCCACATCCGGGCTCTCGATGCGTTCCAACAGCATTTTGATCATGAGATCGTCGGGCACCAGGTGGCCCGCGTCTATATACTGCTTGGCCTTCTGGCCGAGCTCGGACCCTTGCGTCACGTTATCGCGTAGCATGTCACCGGTCGAAAGGTGCAGCCAGCCGCGCCCCTCCGCTAATAGCTTCGCTTGGGTACCTTTCCCGGTCCCGGGCATACCAAGGAGGATGAGGATCATGGAGCCCCGTCCGCTTTCATCTGTATCCCTTTGGTGCCGGCTTTGGCGCCTCGCGTTTTAGAGGGCTCACCTGATGAACCCGGAGTAGTTGCGCATCATAAGCTGCGCCTCCAGTTGCTTCATCGTATCTAGTACGACGCCGACCACGATCAGCAAGCCCGTACCGGTGATCGTTAAAGCCTGCACGTTGGTTAGTGCCGTGACGAAGAACGGCATTACGGCGATGATGCCCAGGAAAATCGCCCCGGCGGCGGTAATTCGAACCAGGACGCGGGTGATGTAGTCGTTGGTCGGCTTGCCGGGCCTGATACCGGGCACAAAGCCGCCCTGTTTTTGCAGGTTCTCCGCCAGGTTCTGCTGGGCGTACGTCACCAACGTGTAGAAGTACGTAAACATGACTACAAACAGGAAGACGACCAGGTAATACGGCAGGTTCTGCTGTCCGAAGACGTTCGTCAGAATGTTGCCCACGTCGTTGCCGAATCCGCCGCTCGATGTCGCCAACGTCTCACCCATGAACGACGGCACCAGCATGATCGAGTAGGCGAAGATGATCGGGATCATTCCGGCTGAGAGGATACGCAGCGGGATATGCGTCGACCCCTGTTGTCGATACTGGCGGCCACCACGGAACTGCGTCCGAGAGTACTGCACTGGTATGCGCCGCTGCGCCTCCTGGAAGAAAACGATCGACGAAACCGCCACCAGAACGATGAGCGCCAGCAGAAAGATACCGAAGAAAGAGATACTCGAGTCAAAGATTGTCGGCAGCAGTGTGGGGACTCCGGCCACGATTCCACCGAAGATGATCAGTGAGATACCGTTGCCGATGCCTTTCTCCGTAATCAACTCCCCCAGCCAGACCAGGAACATTGTTCCAGCCGCCATCGACATCACCGCCGCGAAAGTCGGAAGCGCCTCCGGACCGGTGAAGCCGATGTTGCTGACGGCGCCGGCCTGCTCCAGGATCAATAGCTGGCTGTAGCCTTGGACAATCGCCAGCGGCACCGCCATCCAGTGCGTGTAGAGCTGAATCCGATTACGCCCTTGCTCGCCCTCGCGCGACAGCGCCTGCAAGCTCGGCACCATCGGCGTCATGATGTTCATGATGATCGATGCTGTGATATACGGGTAAACACCCAGCGCGGCGACGCTTAGCTGACGCAGAGCACCGCCACTGAAGATATTCAGCGTGCCCAGAAACGCCGCAGTGCTCGAGTCTGATTCGAACGCCTCGTCCAGCAGAGCCGGGTTCACACCGGGAATCGGGATATGCGCGACGAACCGGAAGACCACCAACATCGCGAAAACAAAGAGAAGCTTCGCCCTGACGTCCTCCTGGTTCCAGGAGTCGATCATCGCCTGCAGGAGGCGCGGTCTAGACGGCTGTTGGGTTCTACCGCCCGCGAGAGCCATGTTTAAGCCTCCGAACCGCCCTCGCCGCCTTCTTCACTACTTTCACTCTCAGTTTCGGGGGCAGGTGTGGCCTTACGCGGTGCGCGTGCGCGTCTCGCCGGCTTCGCCTCTGCCTCTGCTTCGGTGGCGGGTGCCTCAGCAGACGCATCCGCGGCCGGAACTTCAGCAATCGGCTGGCTCGCGGCCGGCGCCTCGGTGTCCTCATCGTCGTCGCGCGCGCCTTGGCTGTCGCCCGCGTAACGTAGCTTCTTCTCTTTCGGCGGCACCAGCATGGTCGCCGTGCCGCCCGCGTTCTCAATCTTCGTCTTCGCGCTGGCAGATATCTTTTCGACCTCGATGTTCAAGGCCACGCTGATTTCGCCGTCGCCGAGGATCTTGACTGGCTTTCGGGCCGACTTGACGATGCCGGCCGTCCTCAGGCTCTCGCTTGTGACGTCGCCCGCTGGGAGTATTGCCAGATCGCCTACATTGACGGCCTCGTAATCGATTCGGAAGCGGTTCTTAAAGCCACGCTTGCGCGAAAGCGAACGTACCAGTGGGTTCTGGCCACCCTCGAAGCCAATACGCAGGTCACGGCCGGAACGTGATTTCTGACCCTTTAGGCCACGCGTCGCGTAGGTGCCATGACCGCTGGAGTTGCCTCGGCCGATTCGCTTCTTCTTGTGGATGGACCCGGGGACCGGGGTGAGATCGTTCGGCCGCACTACGCCTCCCCCTCTTCTTCCACTTCAACCAGGTGGCGGACTGTGAGAATCATGCCTCGGTTGCTACGTGTGTCTTCCACCGTAACACTCTGCCGCACGCGCCGCAGGCCAAGCGATCTCACCGTCAACTGTTGGTTCTTCTTTTGGCTGATTGGACTCTTCGTCAGCGTTATCTTGAGTCGGGCCATCACTAACCTCTGGCGCCAGACGCGGCCAGGCGCCGTTCGCGCTGCTGCTTCGGGTCCCGCAGCTCCATCAGGCCGTTAATCGTTGCTTGGACCACGTTCATCACGTTGGAGCTGCCCAGCGACTTCGCCAACACGTCTTTGACGCCCGCCATTTCGAGGACGGAACGCACCCCACCACCGGCGATCAAGCCGGTTCCGGGAGCCGCGGGCTTCATCAGCACCTGCGCCGCTTTGAACTTGGTAGTCACTGTGTGGGGCAGAGTCGCTGTGTCTGTCAGCGGTACTTTGATCAGGTTCTTGCGAGCGATGAAGGCGCCTTTGCGGATCGCATCCGGCACTTCATTCGCCTTGCCCATCCCGGCTCCCACGTGTCCCAGGTGATCGCCCACAACCACAACGGCTGTGAAGCTAAAGCGACGTCCGCCCTTCACCACCTTCGCCACGCGGTTGATGAACACGACCTTCTCTTGAAGATCGAGGCCGGACGTATCGATTCGTTCTGAAGCCAGTACCATTCGTGATTCCTCTTTAGAAGTTCAGTCCGCCGGCCCGCGCCGCTTCCGCCAACGCCTTGATCCGGCCATGGAAGGGATAGCCCCCGCGGTCGAAGACCACCTTCGTCACTCCCTTTTCTTTGGCGCGCTCTGCGACCAGGGTCCCGACCAGCGTCGCCACGTCCGACTTCTTCTTGTCGCCCGCATTGGTGGCGACGTCTTTCTCCACGTCTGATGCCGAGACAATCGTCACCCGGGCGACGTCATCGATAACCTGAGCGTAGATGTGCGACAGGCTGCGAAATACGCAGAGTCGCGGCTTCTCGCCGGTGCCTTCGACACGACGCCGGACGCGTACATGACGCCTGATCCGGGCGGCGCGATTTGTTGCGCTCTTCTTCATTCCTACCGGCCCTTGCCTGACTTACCCGCCTTGCGGCGGACGTATTCACCCTGATATCGAACACCCTTGCCGAGATATGGCTCCGGCGGGCGCAGTTTGCGAATATCCGCGGCGACTTGCCCGACGACCTGACGGTCGATACCCGAGACCGTCACGCGAGGACCCTCGACTACAAAAGAAATGCCCTCCGGCGCTGCAACCTTTACAGGATGTGAAAAGCCCAGCGCCAGGACCAGATCGGAACCCTGCATCTGCGCCCGATAGCCGACGCCAACCAGTTCCAGCGTCTTGCTAAACCCGTCCGAAACACCAACGACCATGTTTGACAGCAGGGCGCGCGTCAGGCCGTGCATGGCCCGCTCTCGTGGCTGGTCGTTCGGTCGCGTCACCAGCAACTGACCGTCTTCCTGGTGCAACCTGACTTCTGGCACCACTTCGCGCTCCAGCGTGCCCTTTGGGCCCGTGACGCTAATATGGCGACCCTCGATCTCGACTTTCACCGAGGACGGTACTGGGATCGGCGCCCTACCTATTCGTGACATCGTTTACCACACATAGCAAAGAATCTCGCCACCGATTGCCTTTTGACGGGCATGCTGGCCGGTCATGACCCCTTCTGGAGTCGAAAGAATCGCCACACCCAGGCCGCCCAGCACGCGCGGTATTTCGCGCTTCTGGACGTAAACACGCAGGCCTGGCTTGCTGACCCGCTTGATGCCAGAAAGCACCGGGTCCTTGCGGCCCGTGTAGCTCAGGTCGATCTTCAACATCGAACGCGGCACCTCTTCCGAGACCTGGAAATCTCGGATGAAGCCCTCCTCCTTGAGCACCTTGGCAATGGCCACTTTGATCTTGGAAGTCGGCATTTGTACGTTGTCATGCTTCGCCGAAACTCCGTTTCGGATGCGCGTCAGCATGTCAGCGATGGGATCAGTCATCGTCACGCGAATTGCCCCCTACCAGCTCGACTTCGTCACGCCGGGAATCTGACCCTCAAGCGCCAGCTTGCGGAAGCAGATGCGACACAGCGCGAACTTGCGCATATAACCACGCGGCCTGCCGCACAACCTGCAGCGGCTGCGCTTTTGGACCGGATACTTCGGCGTCCGGTTGCCTTTGACGATCATCGATATCTTGGCCACGGCTATCTCCCCTCGGGCTTGTCGAATGGCATACCAAGCAGCTCGAGTAAGCGTTTGCCTTCTTCATCGTTGCGAGCCGAAGTGCCGATGTTGATCTGCATACCGCGGATGCGGTCGATCTGGTCGTAATCGATCTCCGGAAAGATCAGCTGCTCCCTGACGCCAAGGCTGTAGTTGCCCCGGCCGTCGAAGGCCTTCGATGAGCAGCCCCGAAAGTCACGGATACGTGGCAAAGCGGCGTTCACCAGTCGATCGAAGAACTCATACATGCGCCTGCCGCGCAGAGTAACCACGACGCCGATTGGCATGCCTTCGCGCAATCGGAAGTTGGCGATCGACTTCTTCGATCGCGTGATCACCGGCTTCTGCCCCGTGATCGTTGACAGGTCTGCTGAAGCGGTATCGAGCGCTTTCGCGTTCTCACGCGCCTCACCCAGGCCGATGTTCAGCATGATCTTCGTGAGCTTCGGTACTTCCATGACGTTGGTGTAATTGAACTCACGCTGAAGCGTCGGGTACACCTGCTCCTTATAGAGGTCTTGGACTCGGGTTGCGACGCTGTTAGTCAATGTCGGCTCCACACCGCTTACAAACCCGCACCTTGACGCCATCCGGTCGCAGTCGGCGTCCCGTACGCGTCGCCTGATTGCACTCCGAACACACCACCATGACATTCGACATGTGTAGCGGCGCCTCGCGGGTCACTACCGAACCGGGCACAGGGACGCCGGCCTGCTGTGACGGACGCTGATGCTTCTTCATCATGTTGATGCCGTCAACCACCACTCGGTTACTCTTCTTGATCACTTCCCGAACCTGGCCTTGCTTGCCGCGGTCCTTACCTGTATTGACCTGGACGTTGTCATTGCGCCGAATGCCACTCATTAGATGACCTCCGGCGCCAGCGAGACGATTTTCATGTAGTTGCGCTCTCGCAGCTCGCGAGCCACGGGCCCGAAAATGCGGGTGCCTCGCGGGTTCTGTGTGTCGGACAGCACCACGGCGGCATTTTCGTCGAACTGAATGTAAGAGCCATCCGGCCGGCCATAGCCTTTCGCCGTCCTGACAACCACCGCTCTCACAACTTCGCCCTTTTTCACCGCGGCATTCGGCTGCGCCAGCTTGACGGACGCCACGATCGTGTCGCCCACGCTGGCGTAGCGACGGCGCGTCCCGCCGAGCACCTGGATGCACATGATTTCGCGCGCGCCCGAGTTGTCCGCAACCTTGAGACGGCTGAATTTCTGGATCATTCCTTTTCGCCGCCCTCTGCCGGCTCTTCCCCAGTCGTCTCTCCGACCTCAGCGGCTGGTGTCGCCTCCGGCTCAGCGGCCGGAGCCGCTTCCGGCTCAGCGACCGGAGCCTCATCCGCAACGGACGCCACCTCGGTTGTCACCTCCGGGGTCTCCGCCTCAACTGCAGCCTGTGCTTCAGCCGCTGGTGACGTTTCTTCCGCAGACGCCGCTTCGGTTGCCGCCTCCGGGGTCTCCGCCTCAACCGCGGCTTCTGCTACAGCCGCCGGCGCCGGGTCTGGGCGCTCCGGATGATACAGACCTTCTTCGGGCACGCCGATCTCACGCGGCGCGATGTCGGCCACGTTGCCGCGCGTCATCGTCTCGGAGATGCGCCATCGCTTCTCTTTCGAAATCGGACGCGTCTCCACGATGCGGACCGTGTCACCCAGGACCGCTGCGTTGAGCGGATCGTGCGCCTTGTAGCGCTTCGTCGATCGGATGATCTTGTGATAGAGCTGATGCGGATAACGGCGCTCTACCGACACGACAGCCGTCTTTTCCATCTTGACGCTGACAACAGTTCCTATCAGGCTCTTGCGACGCCCTCGCGTACTCTCGCTCACTCGCTAACTCCTAAAGTCGCAAGCTCGCGTTGACGTTGTAGCGTCTTGATGCGTGCGATCTTCTTCCTCACCTTGCCAATTTCCTTCACATCCTGAAGCTGACGGGTTGCCACCTGCAGCCGCAGCGTAAAGAGCTGACGGTACGTGTCGTCCAGCTCCTTGCTGAGGCGCGTCGCGTCCATCGCGGTCAGCTCATCGAAGGCGTCATTCTTCCGTGTCATGAGGACACACCCTCGAGGATCTTCTCCTGCACCCGTGTCGAACACGGCAGTTTGTGCGACGCCAGGCGCAGTGCTTCCTTCGCCACGTCTTCGCGCACACCGGCGATTTCGAACAACATGCGGCCCGGCCGCACCACGGCCACCCAGCGATCGACAGGTCCCTTACCGGAACCCATGCGGACTTCGGCCGGCTTCTTCGTCACGGGCTTGTCCGGGAAGATCCGAATCCAGACTTTTCCACCGCGGCGCAGGTGGTGCGTAATCGCACGGCGTGCCGCCTCAATCTGCCGACTGTCGACCCACGCGGCACTCGTCGATTGCAACCCGATGTCGCCGAACGACAGCACGTTGCCGGAGTTCGCCATGCCTCGGCGGTGCCCGCGATGGTGCTTGCGATACTTGACGCGTTTTGGCTGCAGCATCGGCTAGGCCTCCCCGCTTCCTGGCGTTTCTTCCGACGCCGCTGGCTCGGCCGCCGTAGTCTCTGGTGCTGCGAGCGGCGCTTCTGCTGCCGGCGGGCTCGGTGCCTCGGCTACAGGTGCGGCGGGTGCGGCTGGAGCCGCCTCAGCTACAGGTGCTGCAGGGGCAACCGGTGCCGCCTGGCCACAGGTGCGGCGGGGGCAACCGGTGCCGCCTCGGCCACAGGTGCGGCGGGGGCAACCGGTGCCGCCTCGGCCACAGGTGCGGCGGGGGCAACCGGTGCCGCCTCGGCCACAGGTGCGGCGGGGGCAACCGGTGCCGCCTCGGCCACAGGTGCGGCGGGGGCAACCGGTGCCGCCTCGGCCACAGGTGCGGCGGGGGCAACCGGTGCCGCCGCCGCGCAACAGGGGTGACCGGCGTCGGAGGCAGGCTTGTCTCTTCTTCGCCGGGGCGTGCCGCACTCGGCTCAGGCATGATGTCGCCGCGGTAGATCCACGCCTTCACGCCGATTCGGCCGAATGTCGTCGCCGCTTCGGCCTGGCCAAAGTCAACATCTGCTCGCAGCGTATGCAGCGGCACACGGCCGTCTTTTTCCGTCTCGCGACGCGACATCTCAGAACCACCAAGGCGTCCGCCGACCGTTATTTTCACGCCGCGCGCGCCACGCTGCATCGTCCGAGTCACCGCCTGCTTCATTGCCCGGCGGAAAGCCACCCGGCGTTCCAGCTGGTCTGCGACGCTGCGCGCTACCAGGTAGGCGTCGAGTTCCGGCTGGCGGATCTCGACGATATTCACCCGGATCCTGCGGCCCGTCTTCTTCTCGAGGTCGCCGCGAAGCTCATCGACCTTCTGACCACCTCGGCCGATGACGATGCCGGGCTTTGCCGTATGAATCGTGACGATGACCTGGTTCGCGTTGCGTTCCAGCTCAACCCGAGATACCGCCGCATCGGACAGGCGCGCCAGGATCATCTTGCGCAGGCCCAGGTCCTCGTGCAGCAGCTCTGTGTAGTTTTTGTCGGCGTACCACTTGCTCTGCCACGGATACAGGATTCCCAGGCGGAAGCCGATCGGATGCGTCTTGTGACCCATACTTTATGCCCTGTCTTCTACGACTATCGTCACGTGCGCGAAGCGTCGCACCCACGGCTTGGGGCGCCCTCGAGCGCCGGCCCGAAAGCGCTTCAATCGCGTGCCCTCATTGGCCCAGGCGGCCTTCACGCGCAGATCGTCCGGTGAGAGCTGGTAGTTGTTCTCCGCGTTCGCTGCTGCCGAACGCACGATCTTCTCTACCTTTCGTGCCACTGGCATCGGCGCGTTGCGCAAAATCGCGACGGCCTCGTCCACCCGGCGACCCTTGATTGGCTCCAGGAGCAAGCGCACCTTGCGCGGCGAAATTCGCAGATTGGAGGCGGTCGCTTGGACTTCCACTAATTCCTCCGAACCTGCGTAGTCCGCTCGGAACGGCCCGCGTGGCCGCGGAACGTTCGAGTCATGGCGAATTCGCCCAGGCGGTGACCCACCATGTTTTCCGTGATGAATACCGGTACGTGTCGGCGTCCATCATGTACTGCGATCGTCACGCCAACCATCTCCGGCATAATCGTCGATGCCCGCGACCAGGTCCGAATTACCGTGCGCGCACCGGTACGTTGCAGCGCCTCAACCTTCTTGAGTAGCTTCGCATCGATGAACGGGCCCTTCTTGGTAGATCGCGACACTCGCTATATCTCCTACTTGTAGCGTCGCCGGACAATTAGCCGGTCGCTCTGCTTCTTGCCTCGTGTCCGGTAACCCAAAGTCGGCTTGCCCCATGGCGTCTTGGGCCCCGGGTGGCCGATCGGCGACTTGCCCTCACCACCGCCGTGCGGGTGGTCGACGGGGTTCATCGCGGAGCCGCGAACCTGCGGCCGGCGACCCTTGTGACGGATGCGGCCCGCTTTGCCCAGCTTTATCAGCTGGTGTTCCGGGTTGCTAACCTGCCCAACCGTCGCCATGCAATCGGCCGGGACCCGCCTCATCTCCCCTGACGGAAGACGAAGCAGGGCGTACTTGTCCTCTTTCGCCATGAGCTGCGCTGAACCGCCGGCGCTGCGCACGATCTGGCCGCCGCGGCCGACGATCAGCTCGATGTTGTGAACCACGGTGCCTGACGGCATGCTGCGCAAAGGCAACGCGTTGCCAATACGAATCTCTGCTGTCGGGCCTGCCTGTACCATCGCACCGACTTGCAATCCGGTCGGCGCCAGGATGTAGCGCTTTTCGCCATCGCGGTAATGAATCAGCGCGATGCGAGCCGTTCGGTTGGGGTCGTACTCAATCGAAGCGACCTTTCCGGGCACGCCAGTCTTGTTGCGCTTGAAATCAATGATTCGTAGCTTGCGCCGAGCGCCGCCACCGCGATGCCTCACGGTGATCTTGCCCTGGTTGTTACGTCCCGCCATCCGCTTCTTGGAGACGGTCAGCGACTTCTCCGGCTTCTTCGTCGTGATTTCGCTGAAGGTGTAGCCGCTGGCCCCGCGCACTCCGGGGGAGGTTGGTTTGTACTGTTTTACCGGCACCTTACACTCCCTCGAACAGTTCTATGTGGTCGTCCGCTGACAGCGTAACGATCGCTTTCTTCCAGTCCGACGCCGTAGTCGTGCGGCGCCCGAATCGACGGCCGCCGCGGGTCTTGCCCTTCATAATCAGCACGTTGACGGCGGTCACCGTGACGTCGAATGCCTTCTCGACAGCTTCTTTGATCTGTGGCTTGTTGGCGCGATAGTCCACTTCGAAGACGTACTTGTTCGCGCCCGCCAGCGCGGTGCTCTTCTCAGTCACCAGCGGCCGTCGAATCACGACATACGGGTTTATTGATTTATCCATGTGTCGCCGCCTCCGGCACCGCTGCGATGCGCTTGCTGGCGCGTTCGCCGCCCCATAGCGCTTCGGCACGGCGTACTGCGTCTTCCGTCATCACCAGGGATCGTGCGGTCATCAGGTCCCCAACGTTGAGGTAGTCCGCCGCCAGCGCCCGCGTCTTCGGCAAGTTCCTGGCGCTGAGCAAGATGTTCCGATCGGAAGTCGCCGTGACCAGCAACACGGAGCGCGTTATCTCCAGGCTTGCGAGCATGTCTTTCACGGCGCGCGTCTTCGGCGAGTCCAGGCCCAGACCGCGTACGACCTTGAGCTCTCCGTCTTGTGCCTTTGACGAGATCGCCGAACGGATCGCCAGCCGGCGCACACGCTTCGGCAACGCCTGCTTGAATGAGCGCGGCTTCGGCCCGAAGGAGATACCACCGTGGCGGTGGTGCGGCGCCCGAATCGCTCCCTGGCGCGAGGCGCCGATGCCCTTCTGACGCCGGATCTTGCGAGTCGAACCGCGCACCTCGCCTCGAGTCTTCGTATTCGCGCTGCCGGCGCGACGGTTGGCCAGCTGCGCCAGAAGCGCCTGACGCATCGAGGCGTGATGCGGCGTCAGTCCGAAGACGAGGTCGTCCGCTTCCAAGCTGTCGACTTCTTTGCCGCTGATGTCGTACACCGTCAGTTTCATTCCGGCTTCTCTTCTGACTCTTCCGCGGCCTCGGCGGCGGGTTCCTCTTCGGCCACCGCTTCAGTCGCTGCTTCTGTCTCTGGCGCTGCCTCACTCGTGGCTTCGGGAGCCTCTTCAGCCTCCGCCACTGGAGCTTCCTCAGCCGCGACCACGGGCGCTTCGGTGTCTTCAGCCGCCTCTTCTGCCGCGGCCGGCACTTCTTCGTCCTCGACAACCGGTAGCGCGGGGCGCTCCAGCTTGGGCTGGTTGCTGAGCCTGCCTGTCTTGCGGATTCGCAGCAGGCCGTTCTTCGCGCCGGGAACAGCACCTTCGATAAGCAGTACATTGCGCGCTTCGTCTGTATCGAAGACACGCAGGTTCTTCACCGTGACGCGGTCGTCGCCCATGTGGCCCCCCATGTGCAAGCCCTTGCGAACCCGGCCCGGCGAAGTGCCGGCGCCAATCGAGCCCGGTGCGCGGTGGCGGTCGGACTGGCCATGCGTCTTCGGACCGCCGTGGAAATGGTATCGCTTCACGACGCCGGCAAAGCCTTTGCCCTTCGACTTTCCCACGACGTCAACGATTTCGCCCTCTTCGAACAACGACACGCCCAGGGTTTGGCCCACGGTGTACTCATTCGGGTCGTCCACGCGTACCTCCCGCAGGTAGCGGAACTGCCCCAACTGCTTCATGTGGCCTTTCATCGGGGCGGTGACTCGCTTGCGCTCGCCGTAGCCCAGCTGGATCGCGTCGTAACCGTCGCGCTCCTGCGTCTTGATCTGCACCACCGTGCAAGGGCCAGCCTCAACCACAGTGACGCCACGTGCCTCGCCACCGGCGGAGAACACCTGCGTCATTCCAACTTTACGGCCAAAAATCGCGTTCGCCATCGTTACAGCTTGATCTCGATGTCCACGCCGGCCGGCAACTGCAGGCGCATCAGCGTGTCTACGGTTCGGGAAGACGGTTCCAAAATGTCGATCAGGCGCTTGTGCGTCCTGATCTCGAACTGCTCACGCGAGTCCTTGTCCACAAACGGGGACTTGTTCACGGTGAACTTCTGTATCTCGGTTGGCAGCGGCACCGGCCCGGCAACCGTAACTCCGGTACGCTCTGCCGCTTCCACAATCTGCTCTGCAGACTGATCGAGTATGCGGTGGTCGAAAGCCTTGAGCCTGATCCTGATCTTCTGTCGTGGCATGCTTGCTCGGTTACTTTCTCTTCCGCACCTTTCGGGCGGCTATCTAGCGGTGTACCTTGGTACGCGCACCAAGCTTCTCAGCGATGTGCGCCGGTACGACCTCGTACTGATCGAATTCTATGGTGTGAGTCGCCCGCCCCTGCGTCATCGAGCGCAGTTCCGTAGTGTAGCCGAACGTCTCCGCCAGAGGAATCTGGCAGCGAATGATCTGCAACGTCCCGAACGACTCGACATCAATGACGTGTCCGCGACGAGCGTTGATGTCACCCAGGACATCTCCGAAAAATTGCTCCGGGACACGGACTTCGCCCTTCATGACCGGCTCCAGCAGCACCGGATCGGCCTGGTTCATTGCCTTGCGCATACCTTCGATGCCGGCCATGCGGAACGCCATCTCCGATGAGTCGACCGGGTGAGTCGAGCCGTCGATCAGCGTTACTTTGACGTCGACAACCGGATAGCCGCCCACCGGACCGCTTTCCATCGCGGATTTCACGCCATCTTCTGTCGGCCCGACAAACTCACGCGGTACCGAACCGCCGACGACCTTGTTCACGAATATGAAGCCTGACCCACGTTCTCCCGGCTCGACGTCCAGCTTCACGACACCGTACTGGCCGTGACCACCTGTCTGCCGCACGTGGCGGCCCTCGGCGACGGTGCCTCGCGTCAGCGCCTCGCGGTAAGCCACCTGCGGGCGACCTACGTTCGCGTTAACGCTGAACTCGCGCAGCATGCGGTCGACCAGCACTTCGAGGTGGAGCTCGCCCATGCCGGAAATCAGCGTCTGTCCCGTTTCTTCCTCGTAGTGAATCCGGAACGTCGGGTCCTCATCTGCCAGCTTCGTCAAAGCCTCGCCCATCTTGTCCTCATCGCTCTTTGACTTCGGCTCGATGGCGATTGAGATCACCGGCTCCGGGAACTTGATCGGCTCCAGCAGCATCGGCTTCGAAGGGTCGGACAGCGTATCGCCGGTCAGCGTGTTCTTCAGGCCCACCGCCGCGACGATGTCGCCGGCGAAGACCTCGGTGACTTCTTCTTGCTTGTTCGCGTGCATCCGCACCAGGCGGCCAAAGCGCTCCGTGTGGTCGCGGCTCGTGTTCAGCACCTGCATACCGCTGGTTGCCCTGCCAGAATAGAGCCGCAGGTAGGCCAGACGACCGATGTACTGGTCCGTGACGATCTTGAACACCAGGGCGCTCAGCGGCTCGTCCGCGTCGGTCGTGCGCTTCTCAGGCTCGCCGGTCTTTGGGTCCGTGCCTAAAACGGGCGGCACGTCGATCGGTGAGGGCAGGTAGTCGATGACCGCGTCGAGCAGCAAGCGCGTGCCTTTGTTGCGTAGCGCCGTCCCGCAGAGGACAGGTGTGATCTGACCTTCCAACGTCGCACGCCGCAGCGCTTTCTTCAATTCCGGCGCCGTCACCTCGTGGCCTTCGATGTACGAGATCATCAGCTGTTCGTCACACTCGCCCACTTTTTCGAGCAGGCGGTCACGAGCGCGCTCGTAAGCTTCCTGCATCTCGGGCGGTATGTCGCGCACCTCTGGCGGATCGTCCCGCTCGCCGGTGAAGTAAAGCGCTTTCTGCTCGACCAGGTCGATCATGCCGGTAAAGTCGGCTTCCACTCCCCATGGGATCTGGATTGGCACCGGCCGTGCGTCCAGGCGTTCGGCGATCATGTCGACGGTGCGCCAGAAATCGGCGCCCGTGCGGTCCATTTTGTTGACGAAGCAGATACGCGGCACGTTGTATCGGTCGGCCTGACGCCACACCGTTTCCGACTGTGGCTCCACGCCTGCAACCGCATCGAACACCACGACGCCGCCGTCCAGTACGCGCAAGCTGCGCTCCACCTCGACTGTGAAGTCGACGTGGCCGGGCGTGTCGATGATGTTGATTTGGTGGCCCTTCCATTCCGCGGTCGTCGCGGCAGCCGTGATCGTGATGCCGCGTTCGCGTTCCTGGGCCATCCAGTCCATCACGGCGGTGCCCTCGTGGACTTCGCCGATCTTGTAGGTTCGGCCCGTGTAATAAAGCACGCGCTCGGTCACGGTGGTCTTACCGGCGTCAATGTGCGCGATGATGCCGATGTTGCGAACGTTCTCGATGTTGGAAGGACGGGGCATAGCTAATTACCAGCGGTAGTGCACGAAAGCGCGGTTCGCTTCCGCCATACGATGTGTATCTTCGCGGCGCTTTACGGTAGCGCCCTGACCGGATGATGCGTCCATTAGTTCACCCGCCAGCTTTTCGGCCATCGAACGGCCACGGCGGGCTCGCGCCGATCGGACCAGCCAGCGCATTGCCAGGGAGACACGGCGCTCGGCTCGAATGTCGACCGGTACCTGGTATGTGGCGCCACCGACGCGGCGAGGTTTCACTTCGACAGCCGGGGTCGCGTTGCGAAGCGCCTGGTCGAACACGTCGATCGCCGGACGTCCGCTCTGCTCCTCCATCGTCCCAAGCGCCTGGTAAACAATGCGCTCAGCGGTGCTCTTTTTGCCGTCCAGCATGACCTTGTTGATAAACATCTGGAGCATTTTGGAGCTGTATTTGCCGTCCGCCGGGATCTCGCGTCGTGCCGCCTTGCCACGTCGTGCCATGACTACGTGTCCTTCCTGGCGCCGTACTTGCTGCGACCGCGGCGACGACTAGCCACACCCGACGCGTCGAGCGCACCGCGGATGATGTGATAGCGAACGCCGGGAAGATCCTTGACGCGACCGCCACGGATCAGCACCACGGAGTGCTCCTGCAGGCTGTGGCCTTCGCCGGGAATGTAGGCCGTGACTTCCATGCCGTTGGTCAGGCGGACTCGCGCGATTTTGCGCAAAGCCGAATTCGGCTTCTTGGGAGTCATCGTGCGCACCTGCACGCAAACACCACGCTTCTGCGGCGAACCCTTTGTCCACTGCGTTGTGTTGTGCAGCGCGTTGTAGCGCCAGCGCAGAGCGGGCGCCTTGGTCTTGCGAGTCGGGACTTTACGGCCCTTGGACACCAGCTGATTAATCGTTGGCAAGCCCGTGCTCCCTTTCTTCTTTCAAGCTCCCTTTGACCACACCCATCGTCTGCCCGTAGGCAAGCGCATAGGCCGGTTGCCCTATTACTGAGCTAGTCGACCTCTCCTCGGCGGAGTCTCCACTTAAGGCGGGAGAGCGATCGACCGTGGTCACATTCAGGTCAAACGACCTAACACCTGTGGTCACAGGGGGTGCCAGCGGAAAACATTACAGATTCGGCTTAGGTGTGTCAACCGAGACGAACTAGTCCAGCCCACCCGCCGAAAGGTAGCGATCGTAATGCGTCTGCCAGCGCCCCATATGCCACGACTCCGGTCGGCCCTGGACCGCCAGTTCGAGCAGATCGAGCAGCGTGTGCCAACCCGCCAGCGACTTGTAGCGGAATAGCTCCCAACTCTTCGCCGGATGAATGTGTGTAAACACGAGCCGCGTCCCGTCGTCCGTCTCGATCAACTCAAAGCGCACCGTGCCACCGGTCCACTGGGCCGAATTCCACGTGTATTCGAGCAGATTCGGCGTCTCCAGCGTCAAAATCACCCCGGCGATGCCCTGTCCGCCGACCTCGAGCAATCGATAACGCCCGCCGACTCGAAGCTCCACGTCGGCGACGCCGAGCCACTTCTCAACCCCATCCGAGTCGGTTAGTAGCTCCCAGACGTCCTCGATCGCGGAGTCGTAGACGCGCTCGAAGCGCAATTCGTACCCGTCCGCGACCTCTTGGACCGCGCCATCGCTCGTGTTGGTGCTGTTAGCCATGCGCTTTTCTGTTTAACGCACCCGACCCCTGAGTGCAAGGAATGCGGCGCTGATGCTGAGAGTCGCCCACACCGCGATCGTCAAGACAGATACCGCCAGGTCACCGGCGTTCCAGCCCTCCAGAGAGAGCGACCGCAGGCCCTGGAGTACTTAAGTCATCGGGTTAACCGTTGCCGCTGTGCTCAACCAGCCGGAGAGTGCTTCTTTCGGAGCGAACATCGTCGTCAGGAACATGAACGGCATGAACAGGAACCACATGCTCTGGGTTGCCTGCGCGTTACCGGTCCGCAGCGCCATGGTGAAGCCAATTCCCGAGTACGCGAGACCGAAGAAGCTCGCCAGGATCACCATCACGATGGCGCCGAGAACACCGGTCTCAAAGTGCAGCCCTGCCGCCACGGCGACCAACAAGACGATCACCGCCTGAGCCATGACTCGGAAGAAGTCGGCCATCATCGCGCCGATTAACAGCGACATCCGGTTGGCCGGCGTCAGCAACAGCTTGTCGAAGTAGCCGCTCTCGATGTCGGCCACCATGTTCAGCCCCGCGCTGCCGCCTTGAACCGCGAAGATCAGCGACATCGGCAGCAGGAAGCCCTCCCAGTTCGCCAGTCCGGCCGAATTCGCAAAGTCCTCCAGCGAACCCAACATGATGAAGTAGAAAAAGATCGGGACGATCAGGTTCGGCAGCAGATACATCGGCGTGCGCAGCGCCAACCGAATTTCGCGGCCGCCCAGCAGCATCGTCGCCCGCAGCGTTTGACGTACGGAGTTCCACGCCGGCAGAGTCGCCTCGCCCGTCATCGTCGTCTCAGCCAGTGCCATCGTCATTCGCCTCCTTGGCCGACGCGGCGCCCTCGAGCCTCGAGCCGGTTGCCTTCAAGAACACCTCGTCCAGGCTCGGATGCGCCACGGCCACCTGCGCCACCTCAACCGACGCCCCGTCCAGGATCCGGATCACCTGCGCCACGGCCTGCGTCCCGTTGTCGACGAACAGCGTCACGCTGTTCACCTCCGGCCGCATCTCGCGCAGGCCTGGCATCTCGGCCAGCAGTGGCTTCGCGACCTCCGCGCCCGAGTCGTGGAACGTCACCGTGACGACGTCGGCGCCAATCGAGGCCTTCAGCTCGGTTGGCGTTCCCCGCGCCACGATGCTGCCGTGGTCGATGATCGCCAGCTGGTCCGCGAGGCGGTCCGCCTCCTCCAGGTAATGCGTCGTCAAAAAGACGGTCATTCCCATCTGCTTGTTTAAGCGCTGCACTTCCTGCCACACGGACTGCCGGCTGGCCGGGTCAAGGCCTTCGGTCGGTTCATCCAGGAACAAGATGCGAGGTTCGTGGACCAACGCGCTGGCGAGGTCGAGGCGTCGCTTCATGCCTCCCGAATACGTCTTGACCTGGCGCTCCGCGGCGTCCACAAGCCCGACCAGCTCCAGCATCTCCGCGGCGCGCCGTCGCGAATCGTTCGAGGTCAGTCCGCACAGTTTGCCTTGCAGCTCCAGCAACTCACGGCCGGTCGCCAGGCCATCCAGGCCGGCTTCCTGCAACGCAACCCCAATCGACCGGCGAATCTCGTGCTGTTGCCGGTAGACGTCGAGGCCCGCCACCATCGCCCGGCCTGAGGTCGGCCGTAGCAGTGTCGTGAGCATCCGCACCGTCGTCGTCTTCCCAGCGCCGTTCGGGCCAAGGAACGCGAACACTTGCCCCGCCTCAACCTCCAGGTCGATGCCAGCTACGGCGATAATCCCGCCTTCGTATTCCTTCCGGAGTTGTTCGACTTCGATCGCTTGCAATGCCTTGTCCTTCGGCGCTGACTTCACGCAGATTGCCAGTATAGAACACACGTACTGACCGCATCATGTCAGGAGTGTTTCGTGACGTTGATCGTCAGGGCGTTATATGCGTGGTGAGGATATAGCGTATCAAATGTGCTTTGGGTTGGCTGAAGGCGCTGCTTTGCAAGGGCTACACTGGTTCTATGCCTAACCGTCTGGCCAACGAAACCAGCCCCTACCTCCTCCAGCACAAAGACAACCCGGTCGACTGGTACGCCTGGGGCGACGAAGCCTTCGCGGCTGCCCGCGAAGCCGACAAGCCCATCCTGCTCTCGGTCGGCTACTCCGCCTGCCATTGGTGCCACGTTATGGCCCACGAGTCGTTTGAGGACGCCACCATCGCCGAGCAGATGAATCGCCTCTTCATCAACATCAAGGTCGACCGTGAAGAGCGCCCAGACGTCGATAGCATCTACATGCAAGCCGTGCAGTCGCTCACCGGCCGCGGCGGCTGGCCAATGACCGTCTTCCTCACCCCGGAAGCGACCCCTTTCTACGGTGGCACCTATTTCCCGCCCGCCGACCGACAGGGAATGCCGGGATTCCCGCGCCTTCTCGAAGCGGTCGCTGATGCTTACAAATCGAAGCGCCAGGACGTCATCAACGCGGGCGCTCAGCTGGTCCAGGCCATCGCTTCGCCCGCTCGCCTTCAGTCCAGCGATACCCTCCTCACGCCGCCTCTCCTCGACCAGGCCGTGGAGGCGATTCTCGGCGCTCACGACAGCGATTTCGGTGGCTTCGGCAGCGCGCCGAAGTTTCCCCAGGCCATGACGCTCGACTTCCTCCTACGCCGGCAGCGCCAATCTCAATCGCCGGCCGCGCTGGAAGCGATTCATAAGACGCTGCGGGCCATGGCCCAGGGCGGCATGTACGACCAGGTCGGCGGTGGCTTCCACCGCTACTCCACCGATGCCGTCTGGCTTGTCCCGCACTTCGAGAAGATGCTCTACGACAACGCCTTGCTCGCCCGCCTGTACCTCGACGCCTGGAAGCTCACCGGCGAGCCCTTCTATCGCCAGATCACGCAGGAGATCCTCGACTACGTACTGCGCGAGATGACGGACGCCTCGGGCGGTTTCTATTCCACCCAGGACGCCGACTCCGAGGGCGAGGAAGGCAAGTTCTTCGTCTGGACCGTCGCCGAATTAGAAGCCGTCCTCGGCGATGAAGCATCCGTAATTGGGGCCTTCTACGGGGCAAGCCAGGGCGGGAACTTCGAGGACAGCAACATCCTTCACGTCCGCAAACCGCCGGAAACCTTTGCGGCGGAAAACGCCCTGACCTCAGAGGAATTCGAAGCGAAGCTGGACGCGGCGAAAGCCAGCTTGTACGCGGCCAGGGAGCAGCGAATCCATCCAGGCCGTGACGAGAAGGTCCTCACGGCCTGGAACGGACTCATGCTCCGCGCCTTCGCCGAAGCCGCCGTCGCTTTCGACGCCAAACCCTACCGCGACGCCGCGACTGCGAACGCCGACTTCCTACTGAAAGAAATGCGACCCAAAGCTCGGCTGCTGCGCACCTGGAAAGACGGCGTCGCCCGGCTCAACGGCTACCTTGAGGACTACTCAAACCTCATCGACGGTCTCATCGCCACGCACGCCGCCACGTTTGATGGCCGCTATCTAAGCGCCGCCGTTCAGCTCTCGGACGAGATGATCGACCTCTTCTGGGACGACGAGGTCGAAGGCTTCTTCGACACCGGCCGCGACCACGAAACCCTGATCACCCGCCCGCGCGACTTTTTCGACAACGCCACGCCTTCCGGCACCTCAGTCGCCGTCGACGTGCTGCTGAAACTCGCCCTGCTCACCGACAACGCCGACTACGAGCGGCGCGCCGCGACCTGCCTCCGTACGCTTGCGCCCTATCTCGAGAACACGCCAACCGCATTCGGACGCCTGCTCGCGGCGCTCGATTTCCACTTCTCGACCCCTCAAGAACTGGCCATCGTCCTGCCCGGCCCTACCGCCGCCCACACCGACTTGCTGGATCCGGTACGTGGCGTTTATGCCCCCAACCTGCTCCTCGTCGGTGGACCCTCAGGCCAGGCCAACAACCCAACACCCCTGCTCGACGATCGCGATGCCCTCAGAGGCCTACCAACCGCATATCTCTGCGAACGCTACGTCTGTCAGGCCCCTACAACGGACCCCACGGAGCTGAAGACCCAGCTCGAGTTGGCCCTCGGCTAGCGGCCCAACCAGGCGTCCCAGCGCCGTTCGAGCCCATGCGTGATCTCGATCCCCGCGAGCTCCTGCCAGCCTTTGGGTACAGATGGATTCGCCGTTACCTGGCTTGGTCGCCAGTTCGTCCACTCGTCGTCAAACGGCGACAGCTGGGCTTCGATTAAGGGTTCTAGCTCACGGCCCGCCGCATAGAAACGCTCAACTTCGTCGTGGCTAGAGGCCCCGCGGGCGAGCCAGGATGCCATGACTTCCTGGTCTTTCCAGGCATAGCTACGGTCCGGCCGCACGATGATGTCGAGAAAGTGGTCTGTCGTGTCGAAACCGAGATCGAATCGCTCATAGGGCGCCTCGATGTTGACCTTCCAGCCCCGAAATCGCCCTTCACCTCGAAAAACCTGATACGCCGGCAAACCTCTCTCCGTATCGAAGAAAAGCTCCACGGCGTAGTCCTTGCCGGGGAACATCAGACGCAGCATGTCCATCTTCGTCCGGCCCAGCGGAACCAGGCGCTGTTCGCGGAAGCCCCAGCTTTCGAAGGCAGTGCCCTCTGGCCGGTACAAAACGACCAGCTCCTCGCTATCGAGCACGACGACGTGGGGCGTTGCCCAGGCTTCGCCGACGAAGAAGCCTGAATTGCGAAGCAGGACTTCGTCCCCTGGCTGCCACTGCAACTCGCTCACGCCTCAATTCTAGCGCTGCCTCTAACCCGACTCGCGTTACAATGAGTCCATGGCTCCTGAGCAATACGTCGCCACGGATAAGCGGACCGGCCTCGAAGTCGCCATTACGGGTGATTTTCCCGACGACCCCCAGGACCGCATCCGCATCGCGAGGACCAGCAACCTCTTTGCTCGTCTTATGTCGACTATTCTATCGACGCAGAGTCAGGCAGAGCGTCGCGACGCCTTCGTCGCCGTCGAAACCCAGATGGAGCTTGCCGACGCTCTGATTCAACATGACATGGAAGAAGTGCAGCGCCTGCTGCAGGACACAATGCAGAAGCTCGGCATCACGCCGGAGCAGATGCGCGAAATCGAAGACGAGATCCGGCGTCGCCTCGGCGATACCGGGACGGACGAATCACCGCCACCCGAGCCGATCTGAATCGCGATACGCTTGCTCGTCGTAAAATACGGCAGAGAAATCACACAGGAGAAGCAAAATTGAGCGCCAGCGCTGAAATCTTCATCGAGGCCCAGGAGCCCAAGGCCCGGTTCGACTACCTACTGACCTTACGAGACGCGGCCGGCCAAATCCTCCCCGGAAAAGACGTCTCAATCAGCATCGAGGGCGACGGCAGCTTGCAGCCATCGCACAACGCCAAGGACCTGATGCGTGAGACAAACGCCGAGGGTCAGGCCAAGTTTCAGTGGTTCCGTCGCGGTATCTACGGTCGCGACGTCAAGGCCATTCTCAACGTCGAAGGTCGCGACCTGCCCGACTCCGTCGTCACGCTGGAATCAACTGAGGCCGAATACTCAACCACCAGCTTCCAAACCAAGCTCTACTCAAAACTCCGAGGGCGGCGAGGCGGCGTCTAGTCCGGCTCTAGCGGCAGCACGATCGGGCCCGGTAGGCCCTCCGTTCGCAGCACCACCACATCGGCGCCGTAGGCCAGCCTCAGGTTCTCGCGCCTGAGCACTTCTGCCGCCGTGCCTTCCGCGATGATGCTGCCGCCGGACAGCAGCACCAGACGGTCGCAGTACAACGAGGCCAGCGTCAGGTCATGCAGCGCCGCCAGCACGCCAACGTCGCGTTCTCGCGCTAACCGCTGTAGCAGCCGCGCGATCACCACCTGATGCCCGATGTCCAGGTTCGCGGTCGGCTCGTCCAACAATAGCAACGGCGTCTCCTGAGCCAGCGCTCGCGCCAGCACCACGTTCTGTCGCTCGCCGCCGGATAGCTCTTCCACCCGACGGTGCGCCAGGCTTTCGGCGCCCACCGACGCCAGCGCCGCGTCCGCATGTCTGTAGTCGTCAGGCCCCTCTTGTTCCAGGAAGCGCAGGTACGGCGTACGGCCCATGACGACGATCTCTCGCGCCAGGAAGCCAACCGGCAGCGTGGAGCTTTGCGACACCACCGCGACACGGCGCGCTATTTCCCTCGGGCTCAGCTGGGTCACGTCTTCGCCGCCAATACTGACATCGCCGGACGCGATCGACACGCCCCGCGTGATCGACTTCAGCAGCGTGGTCTTGCCGCCGCCGTTGGGACCCACCAGGCCCACGATCTCACCGGCTGTGACGTCAAGGTCAACACCACGCAGCACCTCCCGTTGTCCGTATGAAACGCGCAGGCCACGTATCGCGAGCCCTCCCAGAGTCGTAGTCATCAGAAGTACACCTTGCGCTGATGCCGCAGCAGGAAGAGGAAGAACGGCGCGCCCACGAATGACGTCAGGATGCTGACCGGGAGCTCGCCGGGGCTGACCAGCGAGCGAGCGCCGATGTCTGCCAGCACCAGGAAGCTCGCCCCCACCAGCACCACCACAGGTAACAATCGCCGATAATCCGGCCCCAGCAGCAACCGCACGACGTGCGGCGACACCAGACCAACGAAGCCGATGATGCCCACTACCGAAACCGCCGCTGCGGCCGCCAGGGACGCCGCCAGCAAGATGATCGCTTTCGTCCGCCGCACGTCCAGGCCGACGTAAGAAGCCTCGCTCTCCTCCAGCTGCAACACGTCGAGCATACGTCCGTGCAGGAAGACCACGATGCCGGCCGGAATTGCGTAAGGCAGCACGTAGGGCAGATCGCGCCAGCCGCTGCCGTTGAACGATCCGAGCAACCAGGACAGGACTGCCGTCGAATTCTGCTGATCGGTGATCAGGATGTAGGAGATCGCCGCTACCGATATGGACGATAGCGTCACGCCGGCGAGGATCAGCGTCGTGTTGGGCGTCTGCCCGCCGGCCTGAGCGATGTTGTAGGCCAGCAGTACCGCGATCATCGCGCCGCCGAACGAAACCAGCGGCAGCAGGCTGAGCCCGGCGTGAGTCAACGGCGCGTCAAGCACGATCGCAATCGCGCCCGCCAATCCCGCCCCGGCCGCGACCCCGAGCAGATACGGATCGGCCAACGGGTTTCGGAAAACACCCTGGTAGGCAGCACCGCTGTACGCGAGGGATCCCCCTACCACCGCGGCTAGCAGCACGCGTGGCAGCCTGATCTCCCAGATGATCGCGTCAGTCTGACCTGGGACATCAAAGCTCGCGCCGGCCACGTGATTCAGGACAACCCGAGCCGTATCGCCCGGACTGATGCCGGCCGGCCCGATCAGGATCCCGGCCAGCAAGCAACACAGCAACACCGCGAATGCAATTGCAGGCGTCGCCGGGCGCAGCCGTTCCGCGAGACTTTGATTCGTCCCTGTGGCCCCGCTCGCCTGAATCGCTTCAGCCATCAGTCCGGGTAAAGGCAATCGCGCAGCGCCCGCAGGCCCTGCATGATGTTCGGCCCCGGCCGGTCGGTCAGATCGGGATTAATCTCGCAAATCTGATCGTTCAGCACTGCGCTGATCGCAGCCCATCCCGGCCGTGCCGCCACCTCTGCCGGGTCGGCGAAGTCCGCCAGGATGATCACCTCCGGGTCGGATGCAACCACGGCCTCGGAGGAGAGCTGCGGATACTGGCTGTCGGCCCCGTCAGCGATGTTTTGCGCCTTAAGCAGAACGTAGAGTTCGCCGACGAACGTGTCGCTGCGCGCCGTGTACAACGCCGCGTCGGATTCGTGATAGATCCGTGGCCCCGTCTCAATGTCAGCGATGCTCGCTACGACGGCGTCGCGGTCCGCCTCCAACTCCGCCACAAGCGCCTCGGCTCCGTCTTCTCGATCCGTCATTTCGCCAATCAGACGGATGTTGTCGAAAAGCCCTTCAAGGTCCACGGGCGTGTCGAGCAGGAATACGGTGATGCCCACGTCGCGCAATGATCGCGCCAGGTCGCCCGGGTCATACCAGGCGTAAACGAAGTCCGGGTCATAGGCGACGATCGCTTCGACGCTGGGTTGGAAAGAGTCGACCTCCGGCTTTTCGCCTCCTCCGTCCGAGCAATTAGCGTACCGGTCGACCGCCACCAGACGCTCCCCTACGCCGAGAGCACAAAAGATCTCAGTCGCGTGTGTTGCCAGCGAAACGATGCGCTGCGGTGCCTCGTCCAGAACAACCGTTACCCCGTCGCTGCCGGTGAATGATCTGGGCTCGTTCGCCTCAGAAGTCGCCGCCGGAGCGGCTTGAGTCGATTGCGACGCAACCGTCGGCTCTGGTTCCGAATCGTTCGAACACGCCGCCACCAGCCACAGTAGCGATGGCACCAAAACAGCGAGAAAACGAAAACGCACGGCAGTCTCCTTCCACTCGAGGCGACCCATCGACTCTGGAAGTTCCCGCGCCGGTGCGCAAAACAAAACCCCGGCCTCTATGGGGCCGGGGGCGAATCGTCTTATGCCTTGGCTCAGACGATGTCTCGGCCCCTCCACGGAGGCTTCCAGAGACATCGTCACGGGCTGGCGGCCTGGCTCCCCCGAATCGTTTTCGGGGCTACAGTTGCGGGACAGCGCCGGATTTTTGACCGGCTTCGCATTTACTCCCTCGCTTGCAAGAGGGACACCCATGACGTGACGGCAGTATAGGTGCGGCGCTGGCGTCAGGACAAGGAGCTAGGAGCCTACCCGCTTATCCCATGGGCTGACCGCCGCAACCATCATCAGCAGCGCTACCGGCAAGAACAGCAGTCCGTAAGAAAACACCGCGATCCAGCAGCAAAACAAAATCGCGACGATGCCGAACCAGAGCCAACCTCGCAGCAGGGGCTGGCCTGACATGACCGACATCCAGCCTCCGAAGGAGGCAATCAGCGGCACCAACAGCCACAGCAACATTGCGTCCTGGTCCGGCTCATTGCGAAAGAAGTCCTTGACCACCAGCACCAGGACCGCAACCACAAACGCGTAGCCAAAGCTGGAGCCGGCGAAGAGTCGCGCCGGGGCGCCCTCGCTCGCCTGTCGCGCCTCATCTGCCGCCACGGCTGTTATCTACAACCCCGCAGTCTTGATCTCCGAGTCCTCAAGGATCTCGGCCGAGCCCGCGAGGTTGATCGCGATGTGGCTCATCCCCGTCGTGTTTGTCGCGCCGTGCCAGTGCTTCTCACCCGTGTCGAAGACAACGACGTCGCCTGCCTCAACGACGCGCTCGCCTTCAGACTCGCTGGCTACAATGCCACGACCCTCAGTGATCACCAATCCCTGCTCGAAGCTGTGTGTGTGCCAACGCGTTCGCCCACCAGGGCTGAACTTCACCAGGAGCATTCGCGTTTGCTCCGTCATCTTGTCGTCGATCAGGCCGTGAGCGTGGACCTCGCCGATGAACATCGGCGTTCCCGTGCGAACCTGGAAGTCCGGCGTATTGCTGCTGGCGACGTGCATCGGATCCTCCGCTTTAAACTTGCTACTCCTATCGATAGAACAGCGCGAGAATAGCAGAATCTAGCCGGCTTCCAGCCACTCGTAGCTGGACTGAAATGCTTCGGGCGTTGACGGCGTTGCATTGAGGTGACTAAGATTTCCCAAATTCGTCAGGAGGACGCATATGCCGCTTTATGAGTACTACTGCCCGCCCTGCGCTGAACAGTTCGAGTTATTGAGGCCCGTCAACCAGATGAACATCGCGGCGACTTGCCCCAGCGGCCACACGACAAACAATCGCGTCCTTTCCCTCTTCGCACCGCTTGCCCGTGGCGATGAGGCGCCGGCCATGACGATGCCGATGTCCGGCGGTGGCGACGCCTGCTGCGGCGGCAGCTGCTCCTGCTGCTAGCCCGCTTCCCCTGAAACACGAAGGGCGGCCCTCGGGGCCGCCTTTTGATTGGCCCTGGATCGGCTCAGGCAGCCGCCAGTTCCAGCGCCCCTTCCTTGTGCCTGGAGGCGCCGAGGTAAAGGGCTGCACCTAGCAATAGCAGCGCCGCTTCGGCCACCACAAGAGTTCCTACCAGGAACACGATGCTCTCCCAGAAGGCCAGCGGGAACATTTGGATGAGGTGGTCCGTCGAGGGATTGAGCAGCCAGAAGTCGTTGCTGAAGATCAAACGGTGGAAGTCGGCCCAGGCTGAATCGAAGCCCGCCAGGCCGACGGCGCCGATTCCGCCCAACGCCACCAGGCACAAAGCGCTGCCCGCCGCGACTCGCACCGCAAGCTCGCGTGGCGTCATCTCTCGCGCCCACAGCACGACAACGACGATGTACGCCAACACGTACATCAGCGAGAACTCCTGGACTCGGTTCGTCAGCTGAAAGCGGTCCTTCACGTCTTGCATGTGAATCGTCTCGCGGGCGTTGAACAGAGTCGTCTCCCGCCCGTTCTCGTTGACCTCGATCAGCAGCGTTTCCTGGTCGTTGTTGAAGTAGGCCCGGATCTCTGCCCCCGCCCGGATCAGCTCGGACCGTTCGATGCCCGTGGTCGCCACCGCATCGAATTCGTCGATCGCGTAGCGATACACGCGCGACTCGTTGGCCATGAATCGGATATTCGTCGTGATCAGCGCTACAGGAATGCAGAGGATAAAAAGCAGGGTCGCGACGGTTCGAAAGACGCTCAAGGAAGCCTCGTTCTCGTCCCGAAGGCGCCCGCCACGTCTCGGACAGTTCTTTGTTATCGTAGGTTCGCGCCAGATTCATGTCAACGAGTTATGGCGCGTTATGTGATGTATTGTTTGGACTTAATGAGAGGCTCGCCATGCTCAGCCAACGCGAAACCCGTAGCTACGAGGCACTGCGCGAGGTCGTAGCCCGCCTGCGTGCCCCCGGCGGTTGTCCCTGGGACCAGGAACAGACACACGCCAGCCTGAGACCCTACGTCATCGAGGAGGCCTATGAGGTGCTGGCCGTCCTCGATTCCAATTCCATCGAAGCTCTGCCGGCAGAGCTCGGCGACCTCCTCCTACAGGTCCTGCTGCACAGCGAGATCGCGGCAGAAGCCGGCGAGTTCGAGATGGCTGACATCCTCGACGGCCTCGCCCAGAAGCTCATCCGCCGCCACCCTCATGTCTTCGGCGACGTCGAGCTCGAAACCGCGGGCCAGGTCGTAACCCAGTGGGACGAAATCAAGAAAACCGAGCGAGACGACGATGCCTCCGCTCTTGCCAACGTGCCGCCAGCCATGCCGGCGCTGTCTTATGCCCAGACCCTGCTACATCGCGCCGCGAAGGCTGGATTCGCCTGGCCAACTCGCGAAGACATCCTCATCAAGCTCGCCGAGGAGCTGCGTGAGCTCGAGGCCGCTTCGACACCAGAGTCTGCCGCCGCCGAGTTCGGCGACCTCATGCTAAACGTGGCGAATTATGCCCGATCCCTCGGAATCGACGCCGAGCAGGCCCTACGCGAGGCCGGCCACAAGTTCCGTGGCCGCTTCTCCTCCGTCGAAACCACTGCCCGCGATCGCGGGCTCGACCTCAAGAGCGAGTCGCGCCAATCGCTCCTGTCCTTGTGGGACGAAGCCAAGGCCAAAGAGGGCTAATTTCGACCGCTTGGCAGACGGCACTGGATGTTATACTGCGCCTACTTAATAGCTAAGTCCTTCAAATAGCCCGTTTCAAGGAGAAACCATGACTGCGCAGAAAGAAAGCGTCGTAACGCCTGAGCGTCTCGCCCAGGGCATCAGCTACAAGGAGTGGGCAGAGCAGATCGACCGTAACCAGGAGAAGTTCCAGTTCAACTACGACGGAACACAGCCCAACGCCGACAATGTGGCTGCGATCAAGGCGGCGATGTCAAAGCCGAACGGCCCCACGACCGTCCTCGCTCTAGGCGAAGCCTGGTGCCCCGACGTTGTCCGCGGTATGCCGGTACTCGGCAAGCTTTGCGAAGCCACTGGACTGGACCTCAAGATCTTCTTCCGCGACCAGAACCTCGACATCATGAACGAGTTCCTCTACAAGGGTGAGTTCCAGTCGATTCCGACGCTTGTCTTCTACTCCAAAGACATGGAGCAGCTCGGCACCTGGCACGAGCGCGCCAAGAAGGCCCGTGACGAGATGCCTCAGCTCAGCGAAATCACGGCCAAGATGCGCAACCAGGACCTGTCCGAAGAAGAGCGCAAGCAGTACATGGAACAGTACGAAGCGTTCCAGCAGGGGCCCGTCTGGGCTAGCTGGCGCGACGCCGAAGTGACCGAGATTCGCGAGCTCCTCGAAGCTGCGACGAAATAGCGCTTAGCTAACTTGCAAGAAGGGCGGCCTTAAGGGCCGCCTTTCTTTTTGCCGATCCTATATACAGCCCCATCTTTCTAGCGGGGCAGGGAGCGGCACATTGTCCGGGAATCTCCGCGTCGGCAGGCTTTTTGGCCTCAACATTAGCGTCCACTGGACCTGGTTCTTCTTCTCGTTTCTGCTTGCCTGGACTTTCGCCACTGGTGTGCTCGAGGAGTTTTACCCCGAATGGACCGACGCGCGCCGCTGGACTGTCGCGGTAGCGATCGGCATCGTCATTCTTCCTTCACCGCATCCATCGTCAGCGCACGCATCTGGCCCGTCGCTCCATCATCGGGCATATCTTCGTATGCGCGTCGCCTCTGCCGAAAGCTACGAACAAGGGGACCCGGTACTTTCTGTTGGGCGAAAACGGCGGACCCGCTGGACAGGATGGCGAGAGCCCTGCTACCGCCGTAGGGATCTGACAGCCGTCTATGGACATCGGCCAGCGCCGCTCCATCCGCTGCTTCCCTGCTCGAAGTCGCCGTTCTGTAGTAGTTGAGCCGCAGCTGTAACCGATCCCGGTTGGGACGCGAGCAGGAGGAATACGAGCGCAACGGCGAGGCGGCACAACGGCACAGGCGTCTCCAGTAAGGAAGCGCTATTCGCTGCGGGGTCGGGTCCGGTCTAACGGCGGAGTTGGACCTTGCGGATGTAGAGGACTTCGTCGATGGTCACGTCGTCTTTTTGGGATGAGCGGGCTTGGTGGCGACTTTGGCTTCCGCACCGACCAGGGCGCGTCCGGCGGCGCGAGCGGCCGAGCCGACCATGCGCCGGGCCAGCCACTCGAGGCTGGTGCCGACCGCGAGGACCGCTACGCTGCCGATCAGGGAAGGTGGCAGTCCGCCTTGTTTGACGGCGGGGAGCCCTGAGTTCTTAACTGCCGGCAGGTTGATCGTGAACTGATGGCCACAGGCGCGGCAGAAGTTGTCGCCAACATCTCTTCGGACGCCACAGTGACCGCACTTAACCGTGTCCACGGCGAGAATTATACATCGGTCGCAGCGCCTCAAGCAGCCGTGGGAAGCATCTCCTGGCGGGTTTGGATGTAGCGAATGACGTCGGAGCGGTGAATCAGGCCGAGCAGGGTGCGGCCATCGAGCAGCGGCACCTGGTTGATGTCGGCGGCGGCCATTAGCGAAAGGACGGCGGGCACGTCGGCGAGGAGGGTGACAGAGCGCAGATCGACGAACGGTGTCATAACGCGAAAGACGCTGGTCGTGTCCCAATTCTCGCGCTGTACGGCGCGAACGTCATGCAGCGTGACCAGGCCGATTAGCTCATCGCCAACGACGATGGGAAAGCAGCGGCCGTATCCGGCGAGGACGTTCTCTTCGACGAGCTCGGTGAGCATCATGTCCGGCGGCACGGTGACGTAGTCCTGGCGGGCGACAGAGCTGGCCGGCACTCCACGCAAGACCATGTCGAGGAAGACCCGGCAGCGGCGAATATTCGCTGACCGGCTGGCTAAAGGTGCAGTCAGGATCAGCTCCAGGTCGAAGCTATCCTGATCTGGCTCGACGGCGACGGGGACGAGCTAAGCCGCCATTCAGCGAGCGTCATTAGCGGTCCGACCTACAGCCGCTTCGCCGAGATCGCCAGCCGGCCTGCCGGGACTGCGAGCCTCCGCGTACGCCTATCCGCTACGGCCAGCGCTCCCGCCACCGTCTGTCTCGACAACATCAGCCTCAGCGGACCGCCTCGGCCCAGCCCAACTGCCACTGCAACCCTTCCGCCTCCGCCAACCGCGATTGCAACGTCCATCCCAGCCACTATGCCAATCCTCACCGCAACTCCGAAACCAACTTCGACGCCACGACCGACATCGACGCCCTCGGCAACGCCCCTTCCAACCAACACTGCCCTGCCGGCGCCGGCTGCAGCCGATGTCACGGCGCTCTCGGCCGAAGCGTCACGCCGAGACGACAGCAACGAAGCCGTCGGCCCCGCTGCCACACCAGCCCTCTCTCCTGCAGCAGCGACCCCTGACGCCCAGCCTGGGATTGAACCCACGCCTGTCCAGGAGGTCTTGTCCGCAAGGCGCGAAACCGCACCACCCGGCGAAGACGCACCAACCTCTCTGACGCAGGCGCCGTCGACGGATGACGGTGTACCTGCGGTCTGGCTCATTGCCGGAGCGCTGTTTGCCGCGGGCCTCGGCAGCACTTATGCCTTCTACCGTCAACGCGACTGAGCCCGCCTTGTTCGTTGACCAGGCGCCTACCTATAATCGTCTTACTAATTGACTGCTGGATCGTCTTCAGATATCACTCCGCGCGGGCCGACCATCGCCCCGGTTATCGCTATTGACGGACCCGTTGCCTCCGGTAAGACCGCTGTTGGGCTCAGCCTCGCCCGCGAGTTCCACTACCGCCTCGTAGACACCGGCATGATGTATCGCGCCCTCACCTGGCTCGCCCTCCAGCAGAATGTCGACATCGAGGACGAAGCCGCGCTCGTCACGCTTGCTGAAGCCGCGGTCATCGAGCTCGGACAGCCACAGACGGACGGTGGTCCCACGATCAAGGTCAACGGCCAGGACATCACAGGCGAGCTCCGCTTCCCCGACGTCGACCGCGGCGTCTCTTTCGTGTCGCGCATAGCGGGGGTTCGCAAGGCAATGGTCGAAAAGCAGCGCGCCCTCGCCCGCGAAGGCAGCCTGATCATGCTGGGCCGCGACATCGGCAGCGTCGTACTGACGGACGCCCCCCTCAAGGTCTACCTCGACGCCTCCGCTGAAGTCCGATCCCACCGCCGTCATCGCGAACTGGTCGAAGCCGGCGCGGAGCGCCCCGAAGCCGAGATCCTCGCCGAGCTTCTCGCCCGGGACGAGATGGACAGCCAGCGTCACGTCTCGCCGCTACGTCCTGCCGACGACGCCATCATCATCGATACCGACGCGCTCGACCTCGACCAGGTCCTCGACCGCGTCCGTGAGGCAGCCCGCGGCTGACCATGAACCGCTTCGTCTACACGACGGCGACCCTCTTCTCGAAGTACGTCCTTCTCCCCCTTTACTGCCGCATCGAAGTCCGTGGACTCGAGAACCTGCCGCTGGACGGACCGCTCGTCATCGCTTCGAACCACCTCAACGACGCCGATCCCGGCATCATCTGCACCCGCATCCGCCGGCCCATCGCCTTCATGGCCAAGATCGAGCTATTTCGCATCCCCTTGTTGGCGCAATTCCTCCGCGCCTTCGGGTCCTTCCCGGTCCGGCGCGGCGAGGCCGACATCTCGACCCTGCGCATTTCGAACGAGAACCTCAAACTCGGCCGGGCCGTCTGCATTTTCCCTGAAGGCACGCGCGAAGGCCCGACCGAGAAGCTGACCGAAGCCTTGCCGGGCGCGGCCATCGTCGCTCTACGCAGCAGCGTCCCGGTCCTCCCCATCGCCGTCACCGGCAGCGGCCGTCTTCAGCTCCCGGGAATGTTTCTTCGCCTGGACAGGCACCTCAAAGTGACGCTGACCATCGGGAAGCCCTTCCAACTCGAAAAGCCGCAGCGCCTCAACGCCGAAGCCGCCCGCGAAGGCACGCGTCAGATCATGGAACACATTGCCGCGCTGTTGCCGCCGCAGAATCGCGGTTACTATGAATACGTGACGGAGCAGGTGAACTAGCAATGCAAATTGTCCGCGCCACCGAAATGGGGTTCTGCTTCGGCGTCCGGCGCGCCGTTGAAATGATGGAGGAGTCCGTCCGCGAACGCGGGCCGATGGTCAGCCTCGGCTCCGTCGTCCACAACCCGCAGGTCGTGAACCGGCTGCGCGACGAAGGCCTCGACGTCGTAACGGACGTCTCCGAGGTCGCGGGCCGGCCGGTCGCCATCACGGCTCATGGCGTCAGCCAGCAGGTCATCAGCGATCTCGAATCCAACGGCATCGAAATCATCGACACCACCTGCCCCATCGTCACTCGCTCCCAGCAGTGGGCCAAGCGCCTCACAGAGGAAGGCTTCGCCCTCGTCGTCTTCGGCGACCCCAATCACAAAGAAGTTCGCGGCGTCCTCGGCTGGGCTACCGGCTACGTCCTCTGCCTCGCGGCGGAAAGCGACGTCGCTGAGCTGCCTCCTGACTTCCCGTCCCGCGTCGGTATCCTGTCTCAGACCACCGAGACGGAGGCGCGATTCGCCTCCTTCGTCAAGACGCTGCTCGAAGTCAACATGGACCGCATCAGCGAGCTGCGGGTGCTCAACACCCTGTGCCACGCCACGACGGCGCAGCAGGCCGCGACGATGCACCTCGCCGATAGCGTCTCGCTGATGATCGTCGTCGGCGGCCGCGACAGCGCCAACACACGCCATCTTGCCGTCGTCGCCCGCGAGCGCGGTGTCGAGACGTTCCACATAGAGACTGCCGACGAGATCGACCCCGACTGGCTTAAAGATCAGGAACGCGTCGGTGTCACCGCCGGCGCCTCAACGCCGGACTTCGTCGTCGACCAGGTCGTTGAACGCCTCGAAGCGCTCGCCGCCGCCAAGTAACGTCTTCAAACGCGCTGGCCGCGCCTCCCGACGCTTCCTCGAGCTGCGTATATACCCCTCCCTTCGGCATCCAGCGCTTTGGCGCCCTCCGCCCTGTCCCTGAACCACCTGACTACCGGTCTGTTCGACCCGTGCTATATTCACTTCCAGCAACTCGATAGGGAGGTTGACCCAGGGACTGTCGTTCTGAAAGCGCCAGGTCCGATTGAAGATTTGCCAGCTTTGTAACCCCCTTTAGCGGGGTCCGGGGTGTCCCCGGGCTTTCAAAGCCAATCGGATGACGAGGAAGAGGCTCTTCGAAAAACTCGGCGGGTGGCCTCTCGGCTGGCACAGTCGTAACGTCGCAGACAAACCGGGATGCGCAAGCTCCCGACAAAACTGCGCCGACGTGCATCGCGAAGACTTCGCGATTCCCCAGACAGTCCTCCGTTCCTCCTCATAGTCGCGGTCGCCGCGGCGTGTCGTGCTGCCTACGATTCGTAGGTACGCAAAGACGCGTCTCGCGCCGCACCGGAGGCCCGCATGTGTGGCATCGTTGGCTACGTCGGCCCTGACGAGGCCGTCCCCGTTGTCCTCGACGGCCTGTCTCAGCTCGAATATCGCGGCTACGACAGCGCCGGCATCGCCGTGATCGATAGCCACGGCGCCCTGGCCACCGCCAAGGACGCTGGCAAGCTGGTCAACCTGCGCAACAAGATCCCTGCCTCACTCAAAGGCACGGGCACGGGGATCGGCCACACGCGTTGGGCCACCCACGGCCGCGCTTCGCAACTCAACGCCCATCCTCACCTCGATTGCAGTAACGAGATCGCCGTCATCCACAACGGCATCGTCGAAAACCACCGCGAGCTGCGACTCGAGCTCGAATCGAAGGGCTGTGAATTCCGCTCCCAGACCGACACGGAGGTCATTCCTCATCTCATCGAATCCGGAATCAAGAACGGCCTCGACCTCGCGGGCGCCACCGCGGCGGCCCTGAGCCGGATCGAAGGTGCAGCGGCCGTCCTCACGATCCACCAGCAGGAACCCGGCGTCATTGTCGCGGCGCGGGTCGCCAACGCCGGCGGCGTCGTTATCGGCTACGGCAAGGACGAGATGCTCGTTGCTAGCGACCTCCCCGCCATCGCAGATCGAAGCCAGAGCGTCGTCTTTCTCGAGGACGGCGAGATGGCCTGCGTCACCAGCAGCGGCGCAAGGTATTCCGATTTCAACGGCCAGCCGATTCAAAAAGAGCCACAGACGCTGCCCGTCGGCTCATACGTCGCCGGCAAAGGCCTCTACGACCACTACATGGCGAAGGAGATCGCGGAGCAGCCAGAGGCCGTGCTCGACACGCTACGCGATGCCGCCCAGCTCGAACCGCCCGCCGTCCACCTCGCAGACCTCAATCTCAGTGACCGTGAGATCTCAGACCTCGACCGGGTCGTCCTCATCGGGATGGGGACGAGCTTCCACGCCGCCCAGGTCGGTCGAATCTATGTCGAACAGCTCGCCGGCTTACCCGCCGAGGCCGACAACGCCTCCGAGTACCGCTACCGCCGCCCCGTGCTCGATAAGCGCACCCTCGTCGTCTCCGTCGGCCAGTCGGGAGAATCCGTCGACACCCTGGGTGCGATGCTCGAAGCGAAGCGCCGTGGCGCTCACGTCGTCACGGTCTGCAACACGCCGGGCTCTCAGGCCACGCGGCTGGCCCATGGCATCGTCTACATGCAATGCGGGCCTGAAGTCGCTGTCGCTTCCACCAAGACCTATCTCGGCTCGCTGACCGCGCTCTATCTACTGGCCTGCTACATCGGCCACAAGCGCGGCTTCCTCGGCGGCGACCATCTCCTCGCCGCCCTCAGCGACCTTGCCCGGGCGCCCCAGATCATCGGCGAAGCGCTGAAGACCGAGCCCGCGGTTGAAAAACTCGCCCGGCGCTATCGACGCGCCCGTAACGTCCTCTTCCTTGGCCGCGGCATCCAGTACACCAGCGCAATGGAGGGAGCCCTTAAGCTCAAAGAGGTTTCCTACATTCACGCCGAAGGCTACCCCGCCGGCGAGATGAAACACGGTCCGATCTCGCTGATCGACGCCAAGATGCCGGTCGTCGCCATCGCCGTGCGGGATGAGCACTACGTCAAGATGCTCAACAACATCGAGGAAGTCCGAGCCCGCGACGGCATCGTCATTGCCATCGCCACGGAAGGCAATGAATCGATTCGCGACCGCGTTCGCGACGTTGTTTACGTTCCCAACGCGCCACCGCTGCTACAGCCGCTGGTGACGGCCATCCCTTTGCAGCTTTTCGCGTATCACCTGGCTCGGCTCAAAGGCTGCGATGTCGACCAGCCGCGCAACCTCGCCAAAGTCGTCACCGTCGAGTAGTCGCGTGCTAGCCTGAGATATGCGCCTCGGCATCATCTCCGACGTTCACTGCAACGCTGCCGCCCTGCGGCTCGCGATCGAGCGCATGGGCGCCGTCGATGAGTTGCTCTGCGTCGGCGACTCGATCTTCGAGTACCGCTTCAGCAACGAGGTCATCGAGGTCCTGCGCGACAGTAACGCGCGCTACGTGCTGGGAAACCACGAGACGGTCTTTCTCGGCCCGCAGGGCATCCGCGCCCGAAATGCCGCAAACGTCCGCGACGATCTCGTCGAGTACATGTCTCGGCAGCCGCTCAGCCTCGACGTCGATGTCGGAGGCAAGCGGCTCGTCATGACTCATGCCAGCCCCCTGGAGCCCGGCACGCAGTATGTCTTCCCCGGCTCGCCCGAGTTTCGACGTCTGGCCGAGATCGAAGCCGACTACGTCCTCTTGGGTCATACCCACACTCAGATGGCCGAACCTGCCGGCCGCGCGCTTGTGATCAACCCGGGCTCCTGCGGCGACCCTCGCGACCTCCAAAACGGACGCCGGCTCTCCTACGCCGTCCTCGATACCGCATCCGGCGAATGCCTCTTCGACAACTTCATCCCCACCGACTCGCCGACGGCCGAATTCGTACCCGCCTGCCGCTGAGACGGAAACACTCGACTTACCAGCAAAGCCTGGCTGACGCCTCAAGCGCTGACTGAAACCGAGGGGTTAGTTGGTGACTGCGGCGGACCGGGTATCCGTTGAGGAGGAGAACCATTTAGCCATTTCGACCAGGACTGCGAAAGAACGTGGAGTAGAGCCGGCGGGGCAAGTAAGTTGACTCTAATCCACACTGGTCGAGCGATGTGCTGTTCGGCCCGCCACAGCCAGCGGCAGTATAAGCACAGATCTGATCACCTGTCTACCCGCGTTTGTAAAAAACACGCATAGAATTCGCCCTCGCTCTACATCTGCCGCCCCGCGTCTCCCGCCGTATACTCCCAGCATGCAAGTCCTCTCCGTCTCACAGGCTCTTGGCTACCTTCGCGAACTCCTCGAGAGCAACATCGTCCTGGCCGACGTCTGGATCAGCGGCGAAGTCTCCGGGCCTCGCACCCAGCCCTCTGGACATACCTATTTCACCCTCAAAGACGGGGAGGCGCAGCTCCGAGGCGTCCTGTTTCGTTCCGCCATGTTGCGCGCCCCGCGCATCGCCGAGCACCTCTCTCAAGGTTCTCAAGTCATCGTCCACGGCCGCGTCACGATTTACGAGGCCCGTGGCGAGCTTCAGGTCGTCGTCGACTTCGTTCAGCCGGAAGGCGTCGGTCTGCTACACGCCCAGTTCGAACTCCTCCGCCAGCACCTCCAGGAGGAAGGCCTCTTCGACGCGAGCCGCAAGCGTCCCCTGCCCGCCTTCCCCCGTCGCATTGGCGTGGTGACCTCGCCGGCCGGAGCCGTATTCCATGACATCTGCAACGTCATCCAACGCCGCTGGCCGCTCTCAGAAGTCGTCCTCTCGCCGACGCCTGTTCAGGGCCCGGACGCGGTCTTCGGTGTCGTTGGCGGCATCGAACAACTCAACGCCGAGCCTGATATCGACGTCATCATCGTCGCCCGCGGTGGTGGCTCCGTTGAAGAGCTCTGGACCTTTAACGAGGAGCCCGTCGCGCGCGCCGTTTTCGGCTCGCTGATCCCGGTCGTCTCCGCTGTCGGCCACGAGACCGACTTCACGATCTGCGATGACGTCGCCGACCTGCGCGCACCGACGCCGTCTGCCGCCGCCGAGCTCGTCGTCCCAGACATGTACCAGGTTGCTTCTCAGCTCCGGGGCGCCATCGTCTTCACCGTCGGCAAGATGCAGGAGCAACTCGACCGTGAGCGCTCCGGCGTCGAGGCGCTTATGGCTCGCGCTGCCCGCGGCGCAACGGATGTCGACCGTCAGCGTCAACGCCTCGACGACCTCGAACGCCGCGTCCTGCGCGCCATACAGGCCACCCAGCGAGAGCATCGCGACGCGATGATTCGCTCTCGCGCCCAGCTCGTCACGCTCGACCCCCAGGCAACCCTCGACCGGGGCTACGCCGTCGTCCACAAGGGCGGCAGCGTCGTCAGCACGATCGCCGACGTCACCTCAGGCGACGGCCTCGTCATCAAGGTTTCTGACGGCGGTTTCCCGGCTCGCGTCGATGCACGCGGCTCTCGCCGCAAGCGCGCTAAAGGCGGGCGAGCCGTCGGTACCAATGGCTCGAAGCCGTCACAGGGCGTCCAGCCCGTCCTCTTCCCGTAGACCCTATTCCGTCATCAGCTGCTCCGCCAGCGATGCCAGGAAGCGCTCGACTTCGTCAACGCCATGCAGCTCCAGGTCGGCTGCATCCCTGACCGCTGGTGGCGTTTCCTCGTCCACCACCGCGATGCATAAGCCGGCTGCCCTGCCCTCGGCGCGCCGGTTTCGCAGCTCTCGAAACGCCGCGGCGTCCGCCAGGTCGTCACCCACGAAGACAGCGCCCCGGATCTCGTGCTCCAGCAGCAGACCTGTCAGCGCCGTGCCCTTGTCCGGCAGCGCTGCGGGGGCCACTTCGATCACGAGCTTGCCCTCGAGAAGCTGCGTTCCCGTTGTCAGCGCGATCGGCTCCAGAAACTCCCTGAGCTCGGCGCCGATTCGCTCCGTATCGACGCAGTTTCGATAGTGCAGGGCGAAGCTCACCTCTTTGCGCTCCAGTTCAACGCACGGCATCACTTCCAGCCCTGGCAGGACCAACGCGAGCGCCGGCTCTATGGCTTCGAACCTCAGTCCCCGCGTCGAGTCCAAAGCGTAGCTGCCGACGTAGGTCAGTCCCGGGACGCCAACCATGCCTCGCGCGACGCTCTCTTCGCGACCCGTAATCACCGCAACCAGCTCTAGGCACCCTGCCAACCGTCTCAGGCTCTGGCGCGCTAGCTCTTCGACCGTGGCGTCTTCCGGCCGCGCCACGATACGGCTCAACGTCCCGTCGACATCCGTTACCAGCGCCGATGGCCGCTCGCCCAGTGTCCTCAGCGCCGCCGCGACTGCGTCGTCCAAACCACTCATCGCTCGAATCCTAGCCTAATCGACACGCGTCAACACTATGAGGATCGCGCCCGCCAGTGACATCAGAACCCCGGCCACCAATCGCCACGTGATCCGCTCCAGGCTGCGGTTGAACCACCAGGACAGCAGCAGCGTCGAAATACCGCCGAAGCGCAGCATCGTCGTCACGACCGCGACCGAAGCCAGCGACAGCGAGATGAATCGCAGCATCTGCGCCAGGAAGACGAAGAAGCCGGCTGGAGCAAATGCCCGGAACACCGGCAATTTGAACGTCCCTGCCAGCTGCCGCTTTCCCGGTATCAGGAGCGTCGCTAATAACAGTCCCGCGGCTGCCACGTACGAAACAAACCCGCCCAGGATCGAGACACCCGACGCGTCATCCAGCGCCGCTCGGATAAAGATCGGGCTCGATCCATAAGAGATCGCCGCGATGAATGCGAACAAATACCCTTCCGCCTGGCGCAGCTCGAAGCCTGTGGTTTGTGCCGGCACGGCAGTCGAGGCCGCGGCATCGGACGACACGGCCTGGGGCGTTACCTTAACCGCTGCCGAACGCCGCTCCACGATGATCGCCGGACCCAGCAGGATCAGCACGATGCCAATCGCCATGCCCGTCGATACACCTTCGTCCAGCGTCAAGTACGCGACCAGCACGCTGTACGGCAGTGCCAGCGACTGAATCGGATTGCTCCGCGCCGCGCCGATCGCGCCGATCGCCGCGTAGTTGAAAAAACGCCCGATCACGTAATGCACGATGCCCGCCAGGCCCATGAGCACGTAGCCTTTGCGCGAGAGCTCGCCCAGGTCGAACAGCTGACCCGTGACCAGTGCAGCGATTGCGAACAGCGGCACGCCCAGGAGGATCGTGACGAAGGCGCCTTGCGAGACCGGCGCCTTCAAAACCCCACGACGTACCGAGACGTCGCTCAGGCTGAAGGAGAGCGCGGAGAAAAGGGCAACAAGGGCACCCAGCACGCCGCCAGCCTAACCCGTCGTCCCTAATTGGCGCGATTGCTATACTTCGCTCCATGCCAGCCCTTCAGGTCGTCTCCAGCCAACCCTTCGCCGGCAAGAGCACAATCGCCGTGGCGATAGCTCGCGGTCTTGCCGCCAACGGCGCAAAAGTCCGCCTCGTGCGTCATGGCAAAGGTGAGGCGGCCGATGAAGATGCCCTGACCTTCGCCACCTACCTTTTCGCTTCCGCCGCCGAGAAGCCCGTGACTCGGATGCCTGCCGCAAGCCGCAGCGAAACCCTGGTAATCGAACTCGATAGTGGCGCCGAACCGGATGCGAAGTTGCCTGCCATCGTCGCGATCCGGGGCGAACCGGCCGACGCCGACAAAGCCCTCGCCGCCGCCCTCGGCGACCGTCTTATTGGCTCAATCGCCGTTGCCGTTAATCCCGGCGCCATCGAAGACGTCGCCCGCCTTCTGACCAACGGCGAACTCCGCCCGCTGGCCTTGCTGCCCGAAGACCGGAGCCTCGCCGCGCCCAGCGTCGGCGAGATCGGCGCGGTTCTCGGCGCTCGCGTCCTGTACGCCGGCGAGAACGAGCGCGAGGTCGTCGAGGACGTGATCGTCGGCCCCGTATTTGCCGACCCGGCGACCCCCCTGTTCCAGCGCTTCGCCTCCCAGGCGATCCTCGCGCCCTTCAACAAGACTGACTTGCACCTCGCCGCGATCGAGAGCAACGCCGCATGCCTCGTCATCACCGGCGGCCGCGAGCCGTCGCCCTACGTCATCGACCGCGCCAGCAACGAGGCAACCACCATCTTGCTCTCCGATCAGGACACGCCGGGTACCATCGCGGCGCTCGCTGAAGCCTGGTCTTCCACTCGCTTTCGCGGTGATCGCAAGGCCAATGCCGCCTACGCGCACCTTGAAGAACGCCTGGACTTCACCAGCCTCACGCGAAAAATCGACGCCTGAAACCGTCCGGAAGAAGTAAGAACTAAGGGAGCTGGCGGTTAACTGCGGCCCTGCGGCCTCGTCAGTGACTCTTCGTCTTCATCCTGCCCGTCAGCCGGTGTGGGCGCGGCTCGTTGTGCCAGAGGCTCGCGTTGTGGTGGCGCCTGTCGCGGCCGCTGCGGTGGCCGTTGCCGCTGCTCTGGGCGACGTCGCGGCGGCACGATAGCGTTTCCATCCCCTGGCGTCTGCGCCACCGGTTGGGGTCGCGGTGGCACGCGATCCGCAGTGCAGTAAGGGCACGCCAACCAGCTCGTGCGTACCGCCTTGCTGCAGTTCCGACACGGCTCTCTCAAAATAATCCGGCACCAGGGACAGATAACGAACTCGTCCTCAATCGGCCGCCTACAGCTTTGACAGGCGTTCGCCGAGAGCTGCAACTCATGCAGCATCGCTTCGTTTTCAATCGATCGTTCGAACAGCCCTTCCATCGTCCCGTGCGGCCGAATAACCAGGTAGACCAGCAGCCCCGGCACGTTGAAAACGGCGACGAGTACGACAGCGATGATCTGCGATGTTTGGTCGTCCGTCCGGCTTCGAACGTCGCGGTAGGCCCAGATCACAGCGCTCAGCCAGAGCACAAGCGCATACGAAACCAGCACCAGCGCGAGAAGCTGTAATGCCGATTCCAAGCTTCCGCCTGGCCAGCCGACGAGGAGATCTGTCATGACAACATCCGTATAAACCGTCCCAAATTCAGTGCCCAAGTGTAACACGGGCCCCATTACATAAGTCTCGCGATCGTCGGTGCCACACGCTGCTAGAATCAAAGCACAAATGAGTACACAAGTTCGCAGACGATTCCGGCACCGCCGCCCGGGGCTGCCTCACGAAATGCAGCGTCGACGCCGCGCCGGCACAAGGTGCCATGTCCATACTCGAAGGGCTTAACCCAGCCCAGCACGAAGCCGTCACTCACGCCGAGGGGCCTTTGCTCATTCTGGCTGGTCCCGGTAGCGGTAAGACACGCGTCATCGCCCACCGCATCGCCTACGTGATCGACGAGGTCGGTGTACCGCCCGCGCGCATCATGGCCGTCACCTTCACGAACAAGGCGGCCCGCGAGCTCCGTGACCGCGTCGAAGGCCTCCTCGGCGGGCTGGCTCGCGGCGTCACCCTCGGCACGTTCCACGCCGTCTGCGCCCGGATCCTCCGCATCGATGGCGAGTCCGTTGGCGTACCCCGCAGCTTCGCCATCTACGACGATGCGGATCAGATGTCGCTCATGAAGCGCATCTGCGCTGAGTATTCGCTGGAGCCGCGTCAGTATCCACCCCGCGCCATCCTCTCCGTCATCTCACGCTCCAAAAGCGAACTGATCACGGCCGAAGGGTTTGCTCTGAAGACCGCCTCCTACTTCGAGGAGATCGTCGCCCGCTGCTATCAGCGCTACGAGGCCATGCTGGTCGAAAATGGCGCCCTCGACTTCGACGACATCCTCGTCAAGACGGTCGAACTGCTGCGCGACCACGAAGACGTCCACGGCCGCTACCTCGATCGCTACGAGCACGTCCTCGTCGACGAGTTCCAGGACACCAACGTCGCCCAGTACTCGCTCGCCAAGCTCCTGGCGCCGCCACCGGACGCCAACATCTGCGTCGTCGGCGACCCCGACCAGTCAATCTACTCCTGGCGCTCCGCCGACATTCGCAACATCCTCCACTTCGAGCGTGACTATCCCAGGGCCACGGTCATTCGCCTCGAACAGAACTACCGCAGCACGCAGACCATCCTCGACGGCGCCACCAGGATCATCGCGGCCAACAAACAGCGCCGCCAGAAGGAGCTCTGGACCGAAAAGGGCGCCGGCGACCCCATCGTGGTCTACGAGGCCTACAACCAGGAGGAAGAGGCCGGTTTCGTCTGCAGCGAGATCAAACGGCTCGCCCGCGAGTCCGGCCGCAACCTCCGCGACGTCGCCGTCATGTACCGCACCAACGCCCAGTCCCGCGCAATGGAGGAACGGTTCGTCGCCGAACGTCTGCCCTACCGTCTCGTCGGCGGCACCCGATTCTACGAGCGCCGCGAGAACAAGGACTTGCTCGCCTACCTGCGGCTGGTTGTGAATCCCTTCGACTCCGTCAGCCTCGACCGCGTCCTCAACGTCCCACCCCGCCGCATCGGCGATCGCACCCATCAGGAGTTACGCAGCTGGGCCAGGTCCCTCGAGGTGCCGGTTTATACCGCCCTCCAGCTCCTCGCCGGCTCCCTGCCTGCAGCTGACACGCCACCTTCCGCCGCACGCCTGCCTTCAATGGACGAGGCCGCCGTCGAGAGCCCCTTCGCCAACTCTGCCCGGACGGCGCTGACCGCCTTCCTGGCTCTCCTCAACGAGCTGATTTCCGCGGCGCCGGCGCTCACCGTATCGCAGCTCCTCACGACTGTCATAGATAAGACGCGTTACCGCGAGTACCTCACGGACGCCTTCCCCGTCGACGGCGAGGAGCGCTGGGAGAACGTCATGGAGCTGCGCAACGTCGCCGCCCAGTTCGACGAGCTCGAGCCCGAGCACGCCCTCCTGCGCTTTCTCGAGGACGTCGCCCTGATGTCGGACGCCGACGAATACGACGAACGCATCGATGCCGTCACGCTGATCACGCTGCACGCCGCCAAGGGCCTGGAGTTCCCGGTCGTCTTCATCGTCGGTATGGAGGAGGGTCTCCTGCCTCACATCCGCAGCTTCGATGACCCAGCCCAGATGGAGGAGGAACGCCGGCTCGCCTACGTCGGCGTCACGCGCGCCAAGGACCGTCTCTACCTCGTGCGCGCCTTCCGGCGCGCCCTCATGGGCCAGAGCAGCCACAACCCGCCGTCGCGCTTCCTCAAGAACCTACCCGACGAGCTGGTCCACCAGGCGCAACAGAGCGACGGCCACGCCTACCAGCAGCGGCCGTCGCGACCTCGCCAGCAAGCCTGGTCATCGATGCTCGGCAACGTCAAACCGACTCGCGTCCGCGTCGGCGCCGACGATGAGCCGCAGCCCCGCGCCATCGCCTCCACCTACGCAGCCGGCGAGCACGTGCGTCACGCCCGCTTCGGCGAAGGCATCGTCGTCAACGCCGCCATGACCTCCAACGGCGCCGATCAAGAAGTCACCGTAGCCTTCAAGGGCGAGTCCGGCGTCAAAAAGCTCCTCCTCTCCTTCGCCCCCCTCGAAAAGCTCGACTGAGCCCTAGAAAGACCCCCGCATGTCCTTCAACGAAACCCAAATCGAAGAGATCGTCATCTGGCTCGTCGTTGGCGTCGTCGCCGGCTGGCTCGCCAGCCAGATCATGCGCAGCAAACGCGGCTTGATCAGCTACGCCCTGCTCGGCATCGTCGGCGCTATCGTCAGCGGCTTCGTCTTCTCCGTCCTCGACCTCGGCATTGCCAGCAATGTGCTGGGCCAGATCGTCATCGCCACCGTTGGCGCCGTGCTGATCCTCGCCGTCGTCGGCCGCTAACCAAATCAAACGGCCCGTCCGGAATCGAACGGGCCGTTTCTCTGCTAACGAGTCGGTCTACTTCACCGCGACGAACGCCGGCGGCACCTCCGCTACGTCGAAAATCTCGCGCATCGGCTTCGTCGCGTCCCACCAGAAGACGTCGCGGGGCAGGATGCACTCGCCCGAGCGCTGACGGTAGACCTCGGGGCTATCGACCCCTGGTGGCGTCACGCCGTTATCGCGTAGCGCCTTCGCCGAGGCGATCAACTTGCGACGGGTGCGGATGATCATCGCGTCCGTCGTGCCCAGGTGCTCGTTGTAGCGCTTGTAGATCGGCCCCATGCTCTCGGTCACCGCCATGTCCTGCTGACGTATCCCCGGGATGCCCGTGAAGCTCTTCAACGCACGCTGAGCCTCACGGTCGATCATGTAGTCGTTCCCCATGTTCTGCGGCAGATTGAAGCGCCCGTACCAGCCGGTCGTGTTCGGCAGCGGGCCCAGGTTGTTGCCAACCGTCGGCTGCCCGGCGCTGGCCGGAGCGCGTCCACCTTGCTGTCGCTGGTCGACGAACTCCTGGATCTCGTCTCCCGGGTTGGCGCTCTTGACCGCGGCACGCGGGTCGTCTGATCGATCAGGCTGAGGCCCGCCCAGCACCTCGGGACGCAGGAAAATCTCCCAGTGCATCGTGTGCTCGTCATCCATCGGCACGTAAGCGCCGATCTTCGCGTCCTTGCCGATTTCGCCCTGGGGGATCATCGCGTAGAACGGGAACAGCATGTGGGCCATGCGCCAGTAGTACGTGTCCACCTCGGCTGGTCGGTAGGCCCCGTAGGAGGTCCCGAAGTCGGTCTCGACAACGCTGAACTTCGCGTGGCGCTGATTCGATTGGTAGAAGTTGAACGAGCCCGGCTGCTGGTCCTCCGGCTTCGACGCCCCAAAGTGCAGGAACGCCGCGTGGACCGTGTCCATCTCGCCTTCCCAGCCCTGCATCCAGTTACAAGGACGCATGATCGCCGATACCTGATGCGGTCCCTCCGCCGCCACGAAGGCCTCGATCTGCGGCAGTGGCGGCGGCACTTCGCGCGGGCCCATGTAGGCCCAGATCACGCCGCCGTGCTCATACGCCGGGTACGCCTTGGCTCGAACCTTGCTTTTGAAATTCGACTCCGCCGGCTCCGACGGCATGTCGACGCAGGCGCCGGTGACGTCGAACTTCCAGCCGTGGTAGACGCAGCGCAGGCCTTCCTCTTCGTTGCGGCCGAAGAACAACGATGCGCCCCGATGAGGGCAAGAGTTCTGCATCAAGCCGACTTTGCCGGACGTCGTGCGATAGCCGATCAGCTCCTCGCCAAGCAGTTTGACCCGCAGCGGCGGGCAATCGCCGGCCGGCAGCTCGTCTGAACGGATCGCCGGGATCCAGTACTGACGCATCAGATCGCCCATCGCCGTCCCCGGACCGACTCGACTCAACAGTTCGTTGTCTTCTTTGCTCAGCATGCGTTGACTCCTCCCGTTCTTCGATCAGTCTCCGTCACGTCTTCTATCGTTCCTCAGACTATCATTTTCGGGCAATTCTCTCGTCCGGCCACGCCTGGTTCGAAGGCTCCCCTGAGCTTCAGCTTGCCTGGCGCCCGGCATATCAGAACCCGAGCTTCGCCGCCATCAGACGAATCGCCTCCGGATACGCCTCGCGCTCCGCCTCCTGGACCCGCGCCGCCAGCATCTCCGGCGTATCGTCCGGCAGCACCGGCACCTTCTTCTGCACCAGCACCGGCCCGCGGTCGTATTCGTGATCGGCGATGTGGACCGTGCAGCCGGACTCCGTCTCGCCTGCCGCCAGCACGGCTTCGTGCACGTGATGCCCCCACATGCCCTGTCCGCCGAACTTCGGCAGCAGCGCCCCGTGAGTATTCAACATGCGTCCCTCGAAACGGTCCGGGAAAACGTACCGCTGTGTATAGCCCGCAGCGGCGATCAGCTCGACGTCATAGCCCTTCAGCACCGCCGTCACCGCTTCGCTGTAAGCTTCCTGCGATTCGAAGTCGCGGCGCCTCACGACATGTGTGTCGATGCCTGCGCCCTTGGCTCGCTCCAGCGCATAGGCCGTCGAATTGCTGCTGATCACGACCTCAACGCTCGCATCGAGACGCCCGTCCGCAATGTGGTCGAGGAAGTTTTGTAGCGTCGTGCCGGAGCCCGAGACTAGAACTGCCAGCCGTATCGTCATTTCGAAGTTAGCGGCTGGACGCAGCCCGCGGTGGGGACGAATACGTCGGCTTCAAGCCCAATCGCCAGCGGATCTTTGCGTAGGTGCTGGCCCAATGCACCATCGGCAGCGACCGGTGTCCAATTATTCGGCCGCCGGGCAACGACTGCAGCAGCTCTTCCGGCGTCTCGAAATCGTCCAGCTCCAGCAGCGCACCGCCTAGCTCCCACGGACTGTGCGAATCCGTCCCTAGCGTGATCGGCTTCGACACCTCCGCGGCAGTAGCTCGCGCCTTCTGGTCGTGCTTGCCCAGGATGTTTCGGCAATTGAAGCCTTCGATCGCGTCAACTTTCGTCTTCACGCGCTCGATCGCCTCGTCCGTCAACACGGAGCGCCGGAAGATGTCATAGGGGTGCGGGATCACCGCGAGCCCACCCTGCTCGTGAATCGCCTCGATCGTGTCCTCGGGCGACATGTCGCGCGCTACGAGCTCCTTGAGAAATAAGCCGATAATCTCGCCCTCGGCCGTCTTTACCTCTTCGCCGACGACAACCTTGAGTTTTCCCGCCGCGCGTTCCGCCGCCAGCTTCTCGATCACGAACGCGCCTTCGATCTCGTTGTGGTCCGTCACGGCGATACACGTCACGCCCTTGCGGACGCAGTTGGCGACGAACGACTCCGGCCCGATCACCGAATCGCGAGAGTAGTTGCTGTGGCTATGGAAATCAGCGCGTAGCTTCACGCTTCGTCCTCATCGTCTACCGCGATGAGCGCTTCGTCCTCGGTTTCGAAGGCTTCGGCGCCCGCCGCGATGGTCTCCTTCAGCTTGGTGATCCGAAGTTCGGCGCCGTCAAGCATCTGCTGGCACTTCTGCGCCAGCCCCACCGCGCTCTCGTAGGCTGCCAGCGATTCATCCAGGCTGAGCCCACCCTGCTCCAGCAGAGCGACCTTCTCCTCCAGCTGGCGGTACAGATCCTCGAACGTTGCCTTGGTTTTGGAAGTCGGCATGAACAGCCCCAGTGTATCGCGTTCCGGCCAAACCCTAACAGAGCTAGACAGGCGCCGGCTTCCCTCTCGCCGACCTGTACCAGGCCCAGCCGCCGACGATTACAAGCGGAAGGCCAAGCGGGAGAGCCGTGAACAGAAACGGAAAGCCGTAGACCACCAGTACGACCCCCAACCAGAGCAACGGCTTGCCCGGGGCCAGTCTGACGATAAGACCAAAGCCTATGGCGAACAGGATCAATCCAGTGACAAGAAATCCCAGCGGAGCGCCAAAGAGTCCGTAGGTGATCGGCACCACGGAGTAAAGCAGCGCTACCAGAGCCAGTAGCCAGATTACGTATCGCAGGGCGCCGCTTCGTGGCAAAGACAACATGTCAGCTCAAGTTTAGGATTCGCCGCTCTCAACCGCATGCCTTGGCCGGGGCAGTATGATCAAAACGCATTCTTTAGGAGGCTCCCATGACAACAGAGACTGCACACGATCCCGTTTGCCACATGGACATCGACCCGGCCACGGCCGCCGGTACTTCAGAGCACGAAGGCGTCACGTATTACTTCTGCGGTCGCGGCTGCAAGCTCGACTTCGATGAAGACCCCGCCGCCATCCTCAAAGCCGAGGCCGAGTACGACCATTCGCAGCCCATGGACCACGGCATGATGATGGGCGATGCGCCCAAGAAGCCTTGGTGGAAGTTCTGGTAAAGAGAGCGCCCTGACCGCTAACCAGAGCTAACGCAATCCCCGCTCCCCACCAGGGGAGCGGATGAGGGTGAGGGATTCGACAGCGCGTCAAACTAACCACGCATTCGTGTCACGCACGAACGCCGCACCGCCCCCTCACCCAGGCTGCAGGTTCAACCTGCAGAGTTCCTACACCTTCTGCAGAGTCCGCCCTGACACCATTCGCCACGAATCTCCACCCACGTAGCCCCGTCTCCACCCACGACGCCGAGGCTTTTCCCACATAGCCCCGTCTCCACCCACTTAGCCGAGGCTTTCCAGCCTCGGCGTCGAATGCTAACGAGGCGCCATTCCGCCGCGCTGGACCCCAAAGGCACGCTCGGCCGCGCCCACCGCGCCGCGCTCTCCGACAGCCGTACAACGGGCCCCAAGTGCCGCAGCACCCCGAACGGCGACTCCGTCTCCACCAGCCGCGCCGGCACGTCGTCGTCCGCGGCGGCTGCCTCCGAAAACGCCACCCGGCCCAAACCCTGAATCCATGCCCCGGTCTGCGCCAGCGACACCCGCACGAGGTAGCTGCCGCCTTCCTCCGCCCGCCGCGCCAGGGCACGCATGATCCCGAACGCCAGCACATACCCCGAAACGTAGTCCAGCGCCTGCGCCGGCATGTGTCGAGGCGGCCCGTCACCGCTCTCCTCATGCACGATGCCGCTGATCGACTGCACGATACTGTCGAAGCCACGCCGCTCCCGCCACGGCCCAACGTGCCCGTAGGCACTCAGCGTCGCGTAGATCAGCCCCGGCCGCCGCGAAGCCAGCGCGTCCGGCGCTAGTCCCCGTCCCGCCAGGGATCCCGGACGGTACGACTGCAAGAACACGTCCGCCTCGTCGACCAGTCCCAAAAGGCGCCCGCGCTCGTCGGCGCTTCGCAGGTCCAGGCTCGCCGATAGTTTGCCGTGCCCCATGTCGATGTCGAGGCTTTCCGGGAAGCCTGGCAGATGGTCGCCCGTCACGCGCATCACGTCCGCCCCGTGCGCCGCCAGCGTCCGTCCGCCCACCGGCCCGGCGATCACCCGCGTCAGGTCCAGCACGCGCACACCCGCCAGCGGCCGGTCGCCCGGTGGCAACGGCTCCGGCGCGCTCTCGCCCAGCTTCACGATCTCAAACAGCGGCAGCCCGGCCACGACTTCCGCCTGTGGCACCTCGCGCCACTCGGCCTCGCTACGCACCACGGCGGCGCACATCCCGGCGTCATTCAGCGCATCCTCCAGCTCGAACGCCTGCCACCCGGCCACGGCCTTCGATACCGCGTCCCGGTCGCCCGCGCAGCCCAGGACCCGCAGCGCGGCGTCCAGGTGATGCGGAAAGTTGCTGTGGACCTGGATCCAGCGCTCGTCGCGCGTCCGGTAGAAGCCAGCCGTCGGCGACCACGGCGATGGCGGCGCCTCACCGTCCAGGCGCAGGAAGCGATCGCTCCGTATCACCGCTGCAGCGTCACGCAGGCTGACCGATACGTCCTGGCTTCGGCCGCTGCGCAGCTGCCATAAATCAGCCGCCGCCAGCCCAGTCGCCGCGATCGCCGCCGCGCCAGCCGTCCCCAAACGAAACGCCGTCGGCAAGACCGGATCCGCGCCGTCAATGAAAACGCGGTCTTCCGGCGACCGCGCTCTGCCTGACGTTTCTAGGATCTGATCGAGGGCTTCGTAAGGACTGGGGTTAGCTAACACGGGCAGTGCGGCGTCAGCGGCAGCCTACGCCGTCCCGCAGCCACCCTGAGTGACGGTCAGTGCGACCACCACATCTCTTCCCACATCTGGCGGATGCTGCTCTGCTCCTTGAACGACTTGCCCTGCGCGACGCCGAGCGCCTGCTCCGCCTCGGAGGTCGTGCCGTCGGAGCGCCAATTCATCGATTGAGCCAGGTAACCCAGTCTCCCCTGGAGTTGGCGCAGCGTGTCGCTCGCCTTGGGCTCGTGAAAGTGCTGACGGGTCCATCGTAGCGTCTCTAGCGCCTCGTCCAGGACTTTCGTGTACTCAGCTTCCAGATCGCGTGTGCCGCCGCCGTACATCATGACCCTGCCATTTTACCTCAGATTTACTGCGTTGGTATGCAAGGCGCCGCCTGACTAATGTGATTCATGCAGCGTCGATTATTCACGTCCACCTGGACCGCCTCGTCGGCAACTCCGACAGGAAAGCGATCGAGATCACCGTTGGCCGGGCCTGTCAGGTACCGTCCGGCAGCGTCCCAGCCGTTACCCAGGCATGCGTCCCAAAACACCATCGCCTCGAAGCCCTTCGGTGGGTCGCCCCGGCTATTCAAGCCGTTTTCGTCCTCGATGAACTGAATCCGGCAGTCCAGCGCTGACTCGTCGCCCTGCTTCACGCCTGCCTGGCTTCCCGGCCCAAGGTCGTAAAGCGCCAGCAATCCGCCCCCGGCCATTCGGACGATGTAAACGTGCTCAAGCTCGAAATAGCTGGCAGTCCCTATCTCGAAAACCTCTACCGGCCCCGCCACGAAAACCGGCAGATCCTCCGGCGTCGGACTATCGGCACCCGGCTTCAGGTAGAGGAACAACCCCACGACCGAGAGAAAGACCAGAATCGCGGTCAGCCCGAGCACCATCACTTTGAAGCGCGCCTGCGACCCTTGCGGACTCTGGTCCAATAAAACCTCCGTTCGGCGGGCTTGGCAATTATACCCGCCGTTAACTCGGCCACCGTGCGCCCCGGCATCCCACGCCGCCACGTAGCCACGTAGCCACGTAGAATGAGGGCGTCATGCAGGTCAGCCCCAGCGTCCGTGCCGTTCAGGTCCCAGAGACGGACCCGATGCACCCGCAGTTCACCACGATTTACCTCGTCGGCCGAGACCAGGTCTTAGCCATAGACACCGGCGCCGATGAAGACCGCTACCGCTGGATGCTGCGCGGTTATCTCGCCGCGACCGAAAAGGCGGAGATTGGCCTCAGCGCGCTGTCTCACTTCCACTTCGACCACTCCTCGAACCTGCGCTGGGTCTGCGAGGAGTTCAACGCCGAGGCCCACGTCTCGCCCGAGACTGCATCCCGCCTCGAAGGCAAGCTGCCCGACCACGTCCTCCCGCTCTTCGAAGGCGGCACGCTCAGTCCCGGCGGCGGCGTCCGTCTCCAGGTCATGCACACGCCTGGACACAGCCCAGACTCGCTCTGCTTCTACCTCGAGGAGGAAGGCGTGCTGTTTACCGGGGATACGATCCTTGGCGGCAGCACAACCGCGGTCAACGATCTAGCCGACTACATGCAGAGCCTGCGACGCCTCAGGGCCCTGCCGAACCTCCGCCTTATCTGCCCCGGCCACGGCCCGCTGATCGAAAATCCAGCCGCCCTGATCAACGAGTACATCTCGCACCGCGAGACACGCGAGTCACAGATCCTCACCGAACTCTCTAAAGACGAGCCGCTGACCAGCTGGCAAATCATGGAGCGTATCTACACCGACATCGACTCCCGCCTCAGGCGCACGGCCGACCGCAACGTCCAGAGTCACCTCACAAAGCTGGACAAGGAGGGGCGCCTTCAGCTCCACGCCGGTAAGCCGCACAAGCCCACAGACGCCGAAACGGCGCAGGAAGCCGCCGAGCACGCCACTCGCGAGGCCGTTCTGAGCCAGGCCGATGAATACCGCGAGCAGGACCGTCGCCGCGCCGTCTTCCTCCAGGAGAATCCCCCAACCGGCGAGTGGATCGAGCCACCGCGATTCGAACTCGCCTGATACTTCGACCTAAAGAAAACCCCTTGTCTGCCCCTTCAGTGAGGTCCGGGGCACCCCCGGCTTCAAAGCCTTGGCTAGAACCCGCGCGATTCGAGCTCGCCTGATACTTCGGCCTTAAGAAAACCCCTCTGCCCCTTCAGTGGGGTCCGGGCACCCCCGGCTTCAAAGCTCCCGGCCACCACGATTCGAACTCGCCTGACGCTCCCTGCCTATCAAAACGACCAGTCCCCGATCTGACCATTGCTCCTTGACAACCGTGTGGGCTGGCCCTCAGACGCATATTCCCGTTAGCAGTTAACTGGCTTGCAAGTAATGGGGAAGACGATCATGACGACAGAATCCGTGGGCAGTGACTCGCCCTCGACGTATCCCTTGCGACTGGACATCCAGCGCGAACCCCGACAGTCGCGGATATTGGGCCTCCCTCTCCTACTAGGAACATTTATACGTCTGCTTCTTCTAGTTCCTCACCTAATCGTACTCGCGTATCTCCAATACACAGCAGTTCTGGCTGTATTCGTTTCGTTGTGGGGAATTCTCTTCACGGGACGACATCCACGCGGGCTCTTCAAGCTCGAGGTCGGTGCACTCCGTTGGTACATGAATCAGAACGCCTATCTGCTTAACCTATTTGACGACTATCCACCGATGGACTTGGATCAGAGACCTAATCGACCCCTTCAAATGCAGGTCGACTATCCCGAGCACCCGAATCGATGGTTAAACCTGCCGTTCTTCCCGATCAAGTTCATCCTGGCGATTCAAATATGGAGTTGGTTGCTCACCTAGCCATCCTTTATGTCATCGGGATCATTGCACTGCTTTTGGTCTTCATCGCCCAGATCGCGATCCTGTTCACGGGCTCCTTCCCGGCCGGCTTGCACACTTTCGTGGTCGGCTATCAAAGGTGGACTGCCCGCGTCATCGCCTATCTCGCCGCTTTTACCGACAAGTACCCGCCCTTCAGCCTGAACTGAGCCGGCCGGGCCAGATTTGGTCCCGTGCTAACCTGACTTCGTCATGTTCGAGTCACGCGGCCTACGACTCAGCCTCGCTGGAGGCGTCCTGATCCTCATTAGCAGCCTCACGCTGCTAGTCCTGCCGGATCTTGTCTCCTCTGCGGGCCTGCTAATCGGTGCATGTGCCGTAGGCGCCGGCTTTATCTGGACAATGGCCGAGTTCTATATACCGCAGCAACCGCCGCCGGACGCCTAGCGCGTCCAGTTGAACTCGTCGACCAGTGTGTTCGTCTCGTCGACCAGCTGATTGCGCCTCGACACCAGCGGCTGTCGCTCGGCCAGCGCGTCATTGTGCTCATCAACCGCCTCGTTGTGCCGCGCCTGTAGCGCGTTGCGCTGCTGAATTAGCACGATGAGCTTTGCCTGCTTGTCCAACTGAGACTCGTTCGACGCGTTGACCGCCTTGATCTCCTCATCGACGTCGTTTATCTGGATTATCAGAACGTCAATGTCTGTGCGGAGATCGGCAATCTCATCGTCTAACACGCTGATCTGGACCTGGAGCGAATTGATTTCCGCCCGATTCGTCTCGATCTGCGCCGCTATCGGCGCTCTCTGCTGCGCCAGCCGATCGAACTCCAGCTCGTGGAACTCTGCCTGCAAGCCGTTGATCTCGTCTTGCTCCTCGGCCCAGACACGGTCGATTTCGTCCTCGAGGTCGTCGCAGTCTGACATCGAGCCAATGACCAGCATCCGTTCTCGAATCGTCTTCGCGCCATCTTCGTAGATGTCGACGTGCGTTTGCTCGTGCACTTCCACGCTGTCGGCATAGGCTTGCCAGTCATCCTCTATATCGATCGGCAACGATTCGGCCTCGACGTGCTGGGGCAGCGTCACGACCATCTCCGCCTTGATCGTCATGCTACGAATCGTGCAGGCGCCGGCCTCTGAACCGCCCTGCCACTCATAGCCCCACACGACAGACGTCAGGCCGCTGCCGCGCTTGCCATCGCCGTCTGTCGGTCCGTTGCGCTCGATGTGGTTGAAAATCGACTCGGTTGTCGTACCTTCGACCTCGTAAAACTTCGTGTCGAGGCTCATATCTAGATCGATCGCGGCCTCGGGAGGGTCGGTGACTCTGAGCTCCGTCGTCGTCGAGCTATCGCCGCCGCCCGATTGCGTGGCGTCGTCTCCTCCACAGGCCAACGCCAGCATCCCGACGGCAAGCGCTGTCAGGAAGAGATGCTGGGTACGCCCTACGGGAGACACATTCACTATGTTAATTCGTACTCCATTGGGATTGCGACGGTTTCATCGAGAGTTAACGCCACACGCCAATCCCTCCTCGACGCCACACCCATCACCTGATAGGGGTGCGCCGGCACGTCGGCTTCAACGACACACAGATCATTGTCGGACCCTATGACCTTCAGGTAGAGCCGGTGGTTATTTCCTGTCGGCACTTCGTCGATTAACTCCACATCCAGCGTCGTGTCCAGCTGGTTTGTATGCGGCCTATCACGGCGTAGCAGGATGACGTGCTCTGGCCGTACACTAACGGCCGCGCGCGCGTTCAATGCCAACCTCGCCTCCGGACGCGCCCTTACTCCGAACCACGGCGTCTCGACTTCCGTATAGGCCTCCGTCTTTGAGACGACGCGACCCTTGAAAATGTTTCGCGCGTCCAGAAGCTCAGCCACGCGGATCGACGCCGGGTCCCGGAAGACTTCAGCCCGCGGTCCGCTTTGTAGGACCGCGCCATCGTCGTAGATCGCAATGCGGTCGGCCAGCGCGTACGCCTCTTGTAGATCGTGCGTTACGAATAGCGCCAGCAATCCCAGCTGTCGCCTCAGCCGTGTCACCTCACGCCGCAACGCATTCCGGATCGGAGCGTCCAGGGCGCTGAACGGTTCGTCCAGCAGCAAGACGCGCGGCCGGGCCGCCAGCGCGCGCCCCAGCGCGACTCGCTGCTGCTGTCCGCCGGAGGTCTCGCGGGGTAGGCGTCCCTCCATGCCGCCCAGTCCGAGCAACTCCACCAGCTCCCGCACACGCGCCTGCTGCTCCGCCTTTGGCCAGCGATGAAGACCGAAGGCAATGTTCTCCGCCACGCTCAGGTGTGGGAACAACGCCAGGTCCTGCACCACGTAACCGACGCTGCGTGCTTGGGGCGGCAGATCCAGGCCCGTCCCTGAATCAAAGACCGGCCCGGATGGCAGCTCGATACGTCCGCCGTCCGGCTCCAGGAGCCCGGCAATCGCGCGTAGTGTCAGCGACTTGCCGGAACCCGACGGGCCAAGCAGGACGACAAGTTCATCTTCCGCATTAAAGCGCGGGCGCAGATGAAAGTCGCCCAGCCGCTTCTCAAAGTCGACCGTCAGCACGTCATACGCCCGGCCTTGTCGCCTGTCGCGCCACCAATCGCAGCAGTAAAAGCATCGCCGCGGCCGCCACCACAAGGATCACCGCCAGCGCGATCGCGACATCCACGGACGAACCGGAATCGAAGACACCGATGATCGCCAGCGGCATCGTCTGGGTTCGCTCCGGGAAGCTGCCGGCGAAGACCAGCGTCGCCCCCAGTTCACTCAGGGCGCGCGCCCAGCACAAGATCGCGCCGGCCAGCACCGAAGGCCACGACAGAGGCAGCACAATGCGCCAGAAGACGCGCAACGGGCCCGCGCCCAGCGTCGCCGCCACGCCTTCATACTCGGGGCTCACTCCCTCGAATCCCGCCTTTACGGTGCGAATGTAATACGGGGCCGAGACAAAGAGCTGCGCCATCACAACGGCGGCGGTCGTGAACGCCAGCTCGATCCCCAGAGCGTCTAACTCACCGCCAAGCACGCCTCGTCGCCCAAAGGCCACCAACAACGCCACGCCCGCCACGGTCGGCGGCAGGACGATCGGCAGATCGACCAGCAAGTCCACCAGCGTCTTGCCGGGGAAGTCGCGGCGAGCCAGCAAATACGCCACCGGCGTGCCGAAAAGGACCGCCAGCACCAGCGTAATCGTGCTCGTGATCGCGCTCAGCCGCATCGCATCCAGGACCAGTTCCGAGGTCACGTTGTCGGCCAGTTCGCCGCTCTCGACTGCCCGCCAACCTAGCGCCACCAATGGCAGCGCCACGAACGCCACGAAAAGCAGTGCCAGCGGAGCAAAAGCCCGCGTCGTGTCTAAGCCGATGCTCACTCGCGCCTGGGAGGCCACGTTAGCCCACTCCCGAGAAGCCGTGGCGGGCCAGGATCGCCTGCGCCGGCTCTGTCAGCAAGAAGTCAATAAAGAGACGAGCCACCACGTCGTTGCGACGGTCAGTCACCAGCGCCGCCGGATACTCGGCAATCACATTGAATCCGTCAGGAATCTCAATCCTCGTCAATTTTGATGCGAGCTCCTGCGTAACGTCGGTCCCGTAGACGATCCCTGCATCCGCCTCGCCAAGCTCGACCTTCGCCACGACCTGCTTGACGTTGCTCTCCAACGAAACCACGTGGCTCATCACCGCTTCGCCGAAGCCCTGCCCGTAACCAGCCTCGACCGACATAGCCGTCAAAGCCTGATGCGTGTAGGCGCCTACCGGCACCGCTTCCAGCGCCAATACCAGCTTCAGCCCGTCGCGCCCAAGGTCTTCGACCGATTCCACACTCGCCCGGTTCTCCACCGGCGTAATGATCACCAGCGAGTTTCTTGCGAAGGTGCGGCTCGACGGTTCCACAACACCGGAAGCCTGCGCCAGAGCCATCTGCTCCCGGTTGGCGCTGGCGAATACGTCAGCCCGCGCCCCCTGCTCCAGCTGCGTCCGCAGCGTCGGCGTTCCTGCGAAGTTGAAATCGACCTTCGTACCCTGGAACGTCGCTTCGAACTTTGTAGCGATCTCTTTGAAAGCCTCCGTGAGTGATGCCGCCGCGAAAACCGTGATCTTCCCGGTTGGCCCGCTCGACTCAGCTGTCCGGCTGTCGCCGCCGCCACAGGCCACGAGGACACCCGCAATGGTTAACAGCAGGACCAGCGTGGCGCGCTTCCCATAACGCCCCATCACGCCCCATCCGCTCCCACGCTCGCCTTCAAACTGCGTTGGCTGGCCCTCAGCCACTGCAGCGTCCCTCGCACCGCCACCACCCTGGATTGCAGCGCGATCGCGTCGAAACTGGACTCGTCCGCCTCTCCAATGCCGGCTTCAACGCCCCGTTCGTACGCTTTACACGCTTCGATCTGTCGCTCGATTAGCTCGGCTGCTTTCCCTGGTCCCTCCTCCAGGGCGAAGTACAGCTTGACCATGAAGTCATGCCGAACCTGCCTCAGCCGCTCCACGGGCTGCCGCAGCCAGCGCTGGAAGGTCGCTTCTCCCTCAGGTGTCGTGGCGTAAACGGCCCTTGGCGGGTACGTGCTGTTGTCCCACTCCCCGTCGATAAGCTCCAGGCCGGATAGCGACTTCAAGATCGCGTAAACCATCGCCGGCTCCACCGGGCAAACCCGCGCCAGGCCCTGGCCGCCGCTCAGTTGGCGCTGCAATTCGTAGCCGTATGCCGGCCGCCGCCGCAACAAGCCGAGCACGGCGTATTCAGAAGGCGTGAGGAAGGTCTTCGTTCTCGGCATAGCCAAATCATGATTGGTCAATCATTGAGTATCGTCAAGGCACCTCTTCACGCGACAATGCTCGTAATGACTACTGGAGGCCACTTCGCCGGGATCATTCTCGCCGGCGGCAAGAGCACCCGCTTCGGCCGCGACAAGCCGAGCGAACTCCTACGCGGCCGCAGCCTGCTGCAGCGGGTTCTCGACCGCCTTGACGGCATTGTCGACGAATACGTCGTCGTTAAGGCTGCCGGTCAGGAGCTGCCTGCCGTCTATGCCAGCCGTCCAATCACTTATGTCGAGGACTTGTTTCTGGGAGCCGGCCCGCTCGGCGGTGTTTACACTGGCCTCTCGAGCATGGCAGCGGCACGCGCCGTTGCCGTTGCCTGCGACATGCCCTTGCTGAAACCGTCTCTGATCGCCCTGCTACGACGCCTTCAGCCCGGCCACGACGCGGTTGTGCCGCTCAATGGCCTGCCCGAGCCCCTCTGCGCCGTCTACGCAACCACCTGCATCCCGGCTATAGAGGCTCAGCTCGAAGCCCAGTCATACAAGATGACGAGCTTTCTGGACGCGGTGAAGGTCAGATTTATCGAGCCCTCCGAGTGGCAACGTCTCGATAAAGACGGCGTGTCTTTCTTGAATGTGAACACTGAAGAAGATATGGAACGCGCCGAGCAGCTTCTGGCTAGCGGTACTTGATCGGCCGATCTCGATTACGGGCGTCCGTCTTATCCGCGCGCACCCGCTGCTCACTGAGCCAGAGTAAGGCGATCGCGACGAACCCGAGGTCTAGCCCCAGAAACAACAGCACTGCAACGGTGACAATAGTGGAGTCCATGCCGGTCCGGCTTCCTGACGATAAGGCCAACGCCTCTCTTGATTGCCTAACGCTCCTGACCACCGCACCGTTTCAGCTTGAATTGACAGAGCCAACTGCAGGCCAAATGATCAACGCTCTAGAATCAACCGTCCCTGATCTATAAGGAGTCTGCCTGGTGAAGATTGGCGTTACGTTCCCACAGACCGAAATCGGCCACGATCCCGTCATCCTGCGCGATTACGCCCAGACTGCCGAGGAGCTTGGATTCGACCACATCCTTGCCTACGACCACGTCCTGGGCGCCCACGTTAGCAATCGTCCGGATTGGGGCACGCGATACTCCGATAAGGACTCGTTTCACGAGCCGTTCGTGATGTTCGGCTACATGGCCGCCTTCACATCAAGAATCGAATTTGTCACTGGCGTCCTCATTCTGCCCCAGCGCCAGACGGTCCTCGTCGCGAAACAGGCCGCCGAGGTCGACGTATTGAGCGGAGGCCGGCTGCGCCTTGGTATCGGCTTGGGCTGGAATGACGTCGAATATGAAGCATTGAATGAGGACTTCCACAACCGGGGCCGCCGCGTCGAGGAGCAGGTCGAAGTGCTCCGACGCCTCTGGACACAACCTAGCGTCGACTTCGACGGCAAATGGCATCGGATCGACCGCGCCGGCCTCAACCCGATGCCTGTCCAGCAGCCGATTCCGATTTTCATGGGCGGCGCTTCCGAAGCCGTCCTGGAACGAGCGGCGCGAATATCCAATGGCTGGTTCCCGATGGTCCGCGAGCCAGCCGACATCGAGGCGCTGCCGGGCAGGATTGAGGCGCTGAAGCGGCAGGTCGAGAGCAACGGCCGAGACCCTGAAGCGTTCAAGATTCAGGTTTCGGCAGGCATCGCGAACAAAGGGCCTGAGGATTGGGCCAAAGATGTCGAAATGTTCGAAGGGATGGGCGCCGACTACCTCTGCTTCAGCACGATGGGCGCCGGCCTGGCCAACCCCCGCGACCACATCGACACGATGCGCCGCTACAAAGAGGCGATTGGCTAGGCCTGCTGCGTTAAGCCCGCTGCGTTAAGATCGACGCGAATGGGAAGTTATGGGTAAAGAAGGCGACTAATGGGAAAAGAACAGCTAAAAGCTCTGGCCCGCATCATCGATGATCAGTTGAAGGAAGGCCCGAACAGCGCCGTCGTCGGTACGTGGACGATCCGTTACGACCGAGAGCGGGAAGCGCTCTACTTTGATAAGTGCGAGGACGGTTTCTACTGTGAGGAACGTCCCGCGGTGATCGACCTGAAGGGCAACGTGCTAGACCGCGGCGGTCCGCTTCTGGTCGAGGAAGGCTAGCCAGGCGTGGACTGCGCAGAGGTCGCTGCGGCGCTAGCCCGGCTGGCGGGTACTCCGAGAACGCTGCTCTACGACGTCAGCGAATCGGACGCGCCGAGCCGCGAGCAGCCGCAGACTCCCTTTGTGCAGGGCTCGGGTGCCTGGTGGGCCTTTGTCGAACGGCGGCGAGCGCTGGACGACGGCGAAGATCTGACGCTGCTTGTTTCGATGCGCGGCCTGAGCCTGGATGAACGGCTTCTGGTCGTGAATTGGGGCACGGCGTTTGCGAACGCCTTCCTTGTCGTGGAGCCCGCCGACCCCTGGCTTGATCTGACAACGCAGGCCGGCATCGATGAGTTCGCCGCCGCATGCGGAACCTCGGACCCGGACGAGCTCGTGCGCACCGCTTACGCCGAATGGATCTACTGGATTCGAGACGGGGAGGGCCACCTCGAGAGCCGCCGGGCGACGCTGTCGCTCGATGCGAAGGCAACATTGTTCACTGAGCTCTGGGAGCGGCTGCCGCAGACATTTCCGGCCGAAGCCTTCCTCTCTAGCCTGACACTGCTTCAACTCAAGGAAGCCGAGTTGTTCATCGGCGGTAGTGAAGTCGCGAGGGCGATTGTTCCGTTCCTGACCCGCCTCGGCCTGCCAATTGTCTGGGACCCGCGTCACGTGATCCGAGGCGTGCGGCAGCTGGTTGACGCGGGATTGGCTTCGGCCGAGGACCCGGACGACAACGGCCGCATCTATCGTGGGCCATCGGCGCCGATCCCGGCTGAGATTACCGACGAGCGCGTCGCAATGATGCTGCGCTAGCAAACGTCGATCGCCTCCCCACCGGATAGCTCGTTGAGTTGCCTCGGCCCGGAACCGAGTCGACTCACACGAATGCGGCGGATTCTGGACGGACCAGCGTCGCGGCTATAATCGACACGAACTCCCTGGAGGTGCCGCCATCACCAGCCGCTACGTCCGAGGCATGCCCGCCGATAGCTGGCAGCCCGATCTGCCGGACATACTGGACGTCCTCGGCGAAGCCGAGGTGCAGGACGAATGGATGCTGGCCGCGGGTTCGAATTACGTCTTCCTGCTGAAAATGTCGCATCCTGAGGCTGGCGAAGGCTATGCGGTCTACAAGCCACGCGACGGCGAGGCGCCGCTGCACGACTTCCCCTCCGGCACGCTGTACAAGCGCGAATATGCGGCCTACGTGGTCAGCCAGGCATTGGGCTGGAACCTGGTACCACCCACCGTGGTTCGCGAAAACGGCCTGAGCGCCGGAATCGGCGCGCTGCAGCTGTTCGTGGTCCATGACCCGGCGTTGCACTTCTTCAACATCAAAGACGTGCACGATGATGAGATGCGCCGGATCGCCCTGTTCGACTGGCTGATCAACAACGCGGACCGCAAGGGTGGCCACACATTGAAGGACGCGGCAGGGCGGCTGTGGTGCATCGACCATGGCATCACGTTCCACACCGAGGACAAGCTGCGCACTGTGATCTGGGACTACCAGGGAACGCCGGTGCTTCCGGAGCTGGTCGAGGACATTTGCGACTTCGCGGCGCGGCTGCGCGATGACGCGTCGCTACGACAGTCGCTATCCGAGTTGCTATCAGAGACCGAGTTGCGGCGGCTGGAAGAGCGGGCAGACATCATCGACCGCGAGCGCGTCTATCCACCTCAGCCACTCCACCGGCCCTACCCCTGGCCGATGGTTTAACTCGGCGGCAGCTGGCAGGCTCGCCGCCAACCTTCAGATCAGTCCGAGTTTTTGCCGATCAGGCTGAGGAACTCGCTGCGTGTGCGAGCGTCCGTCCGGAACTGGCCAAGCATGCAGCTGGTCACCGCGCTGGAGTGCTGCTTTTCGACGCCGCGCATCATCATGCAGAGGTGCTGCGCCTCGATGACGACGCCGACACCCTTCGGCTCCAGGATCTCGTCGATCGCGTTAGCGATCTCCGTGGTCAGGCGCTCCTGCACCTGAAGGCGCCGCGAAAAGACCTCGGCAAGGCGCGCCAGCTTGCTGAGGCCGACGATCCTGCCGGACGGCAGGTAGGCGATGTGACATCGGCCGAAGAACGGTAGGAGGTGGTGCTCGCAGAGGCTGTAGACCTCGGTGTGCACCGTGACCATCTCGTCGTACTGGACTTCGTAGAGCGCCTCGCCGACGACGGCGCGCGGGTCCATGTGATAGCCGGAGGTCAGGTAGGCCAGGCTGCGGGAGACGCGTTCCGGCGTCGCGCGCAGGCCGTCGCGTTCGGGATCTTCGCCCAGGCCTTCCAGCATGGCGCGAATCATTTCCGCTACTTCCGGAGAGCCCTTGCCGTCGAACTCGTCATTCATTGGTGAAACTCGCCCTACCAGCGGTCGTAGTGGACCAGCTCGTCGAGCGTCAGACGGGGCTTGCTCTCGCCGGACTTCGCCGAGGCCGCCGGATAACCGAACGAGATGCCGATCGAGGCAACGTGCGTCTCCGGCAGGCCCAGCGCCTCGCTGGCGATCGCCTCTTCTCGCAGGCCAATAGGACACGTATGGATGCCCTCGGCCCAGGCGGCGACCATCATGTTCTGTGCCGAACGCCCGACGTCGAAATCACGCCGATCGCGCTCCTGAACGATGACGATGGCGAGCGGCGCGTTGACCAGCGGAGTCGTGCCGGGGCCGGCAGGCGCCAGCTTCTCCTTCGCCGCCTGATCGCGCATGACGACGTAGCGCACGGTCTGCGAATTGCTGGAGCTGCCGGCCATGCGGCCCGCTTGCAAGATGCGCTGCAGCACGTCTTCGGGTATTGGCTTCGAGTCGTATTCGCGACGGTCACGCTTGCCGACGATGGCCTGGTAGGCGTCCATGTCTTCTCCTGTCTGTCCGGGGGCAAAAGTCGCTCATACTGTAACGGTACAGACCTGAAGATGCAGCCTGCGCTCGAGCAAGCACCGACGGATCATGGATTGCTAATGACCATGGCGGGACAGTTCTGGCCCGGAGCTAAGTATTCCTTGAGTAGTCCCACGAGATGAGGCGAGTCGGTCTGATTCGGATGTAGACGACTCCCGGTCGCGCCTCTGTTGGTAATTCATTCTCCGGGGTGCCGCGTAGCTCCGAGGCCTCGCGCATCAAGGGCAGGACATCTTCCGGCGCATCGATGATTTCAGCGTTACCTTGAATCAAGACACCCTGGAGGTCCGGGAACGTCGTCCCAACCTCGACCATCGCACTCACCTTCGGGTTGCGCTGGATGTTCTTCAGACGCTGCTTGCCGCCGCTCCCGCCGACGAAAATGTCATCGCCGATGCGGACGTAGGCGGCGGGGATTGAGTGAGGGTAGCCGTCAGCGCTAATCGTGGTCAGCGTGAGCCAGCCGGGCTGGCTGTCGAGCAATGCGTGGGCTTCATCCTGGGTCAAAGTAGCTGGCATTTCAGCCCCTTTCAGGCGGCGATCGTAGGTTGCCAATGATAATGCTGTCGACGCTCGAGGCCGGCTGTCTCCGGGATCGACCTTCGCGTCGCGGACAGGTCAGTTTGACACTCCTGCCACCTGAGGACAGAATCTCGGCACAACCTGTGAGCCGATCAAGCTCGTTGACAGGCTCCACGGCAATGCCGAGTCGTCGAGTTGATCGACCAGGTGCCGTTCATTTCCGAGGATGAAAAGCTGAACATTCTGCAGCGCACGCCGCTCAAGGTGTTTTCTCGAGTCGACGAATCCCTGGCTCTGACCGCCTCCTAACCGGCTATCTCAGAATTGCCAAGGACGCGTCCGCACTGGTAGTTGAGTTTTAGAAAGGTCAACCTTGGTCAAGTTAACGCCGGCGCAGCGCAAGCTGGTCGAAGAACCCAACCTGGCACACGTGGCGACGCTGATGAAGGACGGCTCGCCGCAGGTGACGCCGGTCTGGGTTGACTGCGACGACACCCACATCCTGATCAACACGGCGGAGGGCCGACAGAAGCCGCGTAACCTGGGGAGAGACGGCCGCATCGCGCTGTCGATCGCGTCGCAGGAAGACCAGCAGATGTACATCCAGATCCGCGGCCGCGTGGTCGAAATCACCCGCGAAGGCGCCTTCGACCACATCAGCAAGCTGGGGCGCAAGTACCGCGGGCCGGACTTCGTTTATTCCAGCCGTCAGGATGAGACGCGAATCATCATTCGCATCGAACCGGAGCACGTTACGGGGCGAGCCTAGGGCCTGAGAACAGCGTTTGTGGCGGGCCTGCGCCCGGGAAATCGATACGCTAACATGGCTTCCAGGCGGCCAAGGTGTTGTGGTGGCACGCGTCCCTCCCAAGGATGAGGCACGGGTTCAATTCCCGTTGGCCGCTCCACTCTTCAGTCCCTTTCCCACGAGTTCATTTCGACCGGGGGTTGTTCCTCGGATCGCTCAGCGGCGAACAACGCAATAGCGATCGCCGATGGTACTATATGTACCAATTCGGATTCGAACGTAGCTTAGAAGACTATTTCGGTGACAGCCAGGTCAGAAACCGTTCCCGTCAGCGCGCTCCGAGATCGCGCCTTCCTAGGCCTAGCGCTCGTGGCCTTCGCGATAGCGCTAGGCCTGGCTGTAGACACGCCTTCTCCGACCTCAGCGGCGACCATCGGCGCCGGATCCTGCACGTTCCCGGGTGCCTGCGACAACCTCGGCGCCAACGTGGTCATCGGCGAGAACTCCTGCAACGGCGCGGACGCGTGCGACAACCTGGGAACCAATGCGGTGGTAGGAGATAACTCCTGCAATTCCCTCGCTTCTTGCTCGGACATGACAGGCACCGTTGGCGATAACTCCTGCAACATCCTCGTGGCTTGCTTTGAAATGACAGGCATCGCCGGCAACAACTCCTGCAATGAGGTCGCCGCCTGCGAGGCCGCCAGCGGAACCGTCGGCGACGGTTCCTGCATTGGTGACCACGCCTGTGCGAGCCTGACGGGCGCCGTGGGCGATAACTCTTGCCACGATGAAGCCTCCTGCATCAGCCTGGACGGTGTTGTGGGGGACGGCTCCTGCCAAGGAGACCGCACTTGCGCAACCTCAAGCGAGACGATTGGCGACGACTCCTGCCATGGTGACTTACTCCTGCACGCAAAGTAACAGCGCCATCGTCAGCGGCTCCTGCCACGGCGACAGAGCCTGCGAGAACTCAACAGGCACCCGTTGGCGATAACTCTTGCCATGGCACGGACGCATGCGGCCAGAACGCGGCCGGAATCGGAGACGGCTCCTGCAACGACCTGCGGGCGTGTGAGTTCAATGACGCGCCGATAGGGTTCTACTCCTGCAACGGAGCGGATAACTGCGCCCACAACAACGTGACAATTGGTGATTGTGTCTTCAACGACGTCGACCCTCCCGCGTGCCACGACGTCCCTGACCCGGACCCCGACGCATTCCCGAGGCTCGGGGGTAGGCCATCGGCACAACCGACGCCGACACCATCACCGCCGCCAGATGAAACGCCCCACCCAGAGACCGCCATGGAAAGTATCTCGCCACCATCGACCGGAGACGGCGGCCTGGTCCGCTGATGCAACTGAACCGCTAAGCTCGAGGTCGCATCGCAAGACCTTTGTCGCCGCAGTCGCCCGCCCTGAGAGTCCTTGACAGGCTTACGGTTATAGCGCTTTCATTCCCTGTCAGGAGGGTTAGCAAGATGCTTTCCAGTGCAGACAACGAGCTGATTACCGACACGAATCCTGGGACCCCCATGGGCGACGTCTTCAGACGCTTCTGGCTCCCGGTGGCGCTGGCGGAAGAACTGCCCGGACGCGACTGCGAGCCCCTCAGGGTCAAGGTCCTAAACGAGGATCTCATTGCATTCCGCGACTCCGACAACCGAGTCGGCCTGGTTGACGCTTTCTGCCCGCATCGCGGTTCGCCGATGTTTTTCGGGCGCAACGAAGATTCCGGCTTGCGCTGCATCTACCACGGTTGGATGTTCGACGTGGACGGCAATTGCGTCGACATGCCCAACGCCGTCGAAGGCGACTCTTACAAGCTGAAGACGCCGATCAAAGCCTATCCGTGTATTGAGGCCGGCGACCTGATCTGGGCCTACATGGGGCCGGCGGACAAGAAGCCGCCATTCCCCGAGTTCGAATGGACGAAGCTGCCCAAGTCGCACCGCTATGTGACGAAGTTCGTCGAAGCCTGCAATTACCTCCAGGCGATGGAGGGCGACTACGATCCCAGCCACGCCCGCTTCCTGCACAGCACCATGGATGGTCGCGGCACGCTGACGCCGTGGGCGGCTCAAAACCCGGCTCAGGCCCAGTTCTTCGGCAATACCGACCCGAACGAGCCGTATCCGCGAGGGGTGGGTGGAAGGCGGGTCACTGCCGACGACAACCGGCTGCTCGGGGATGGTCAACCCGAGGACTACGGCCAGGCCTTGCTCACGATTACGACGCGGGAACAGAGCGACGGCACGTACATGGCGAGTGTCGGTCCGACGTGGTGGATGCCGATCTTCTGCACCGCCGGCATCTCGGCTCCCGGACACTCTTCGAGCAACATGCGCATCCCAATCGATAACGAGAGCCTGATGTTCTACCGCTTGCGTTGGAGCTGGGAGCCGATTTCCGAGGACGACCTTAACCAGTACAAGCACGGCGGCTACACCCATCCGGAGCTCGTCCCCGGCACCTGGGTGCCCCAGGCGAACATTGGCAACGACTACCAGATCGATCGCGTGGCTCAGCGCAACCTGTCTTACTCCGGGATCAAGACCTTTCCCTTGCAGGACATCGCATTGATCGAGGCGCAGTGGGGGCCGATTGCCGATCGGACGAAGGAGCACTTGAACACCGCGGACCATCTGATCATCCACGTCCGCCAACGCTTGCTCAAAGCCGCGAAGGACATGGCAGGAGGAGTCGAACCGGAAGGCCCGAATCGTCCGGACGTCTTCCGGCTGCATCGCGAGACCGCCGTGGCGGCTACGGAAGATGAGGCGATCGAGCTGGCGAGAGAAGCGGCGAAGCGGGCGCAATACGCCGTCAGGATGCAGACGCAACCGACTCCACAGGCTGCTTCCTGACGCAGTTAGCCTCGGGCTTCTCGTTGCCGGACGCCGACAAACCATGACTACAATGACTGTCCACAGTCATTCCAACTCGTTTCGCTCCAGCGCCCAAGGAGGGTCATCCGATGGCAGATGAGACGCCGAAGAAAGTCACCGTCATCAACGGCGGGCCGTACATGGTGGAGGAAGAGACTCCGATACAGGACCACCAGGGCAATCCCATCCCATCGACCGGCGCCTATTTCATGTGTCGCTGCGGCGGATCGAAGTCCAAGCCATTTTGCGACGGCACGCACGCGTCCAACAACTTCAACGGGCAGGAGTTCGCCAGCAAGGACACGGAAGCAGATCGCCGGGAGGCATACGTAGGAGACGGCGTCACCGTCTACGACGACCGCAGCCGTTGCGCCCATGCTGCTCGATGCACCGACAACCTGACTGCTGTCTTCAAGCAGGGCACCGAGCCGTGGATCGACGCCGGTGCCGCTTCGGTTGCCGAGATCATCGGCGTTATCAAGTCTTGCCCGTCGGGCGCGTTAAGCTATACCACCCGCGCCGAGGGCGAGCCGGAAGAGGAGGCGTTGGGCCCGAAGATTACGGTCCCACCTGACGCCCCCTACGTCACTCGCGGTGTTCAGGTCGTGGCTGGAGACGGCACATCTTACGACCAGCGAGAACGGCAGACGCTCTGCCGTTGTGGTGGGTCGCGCAACAAGCCGTTTTGCGACGGCACGCACTGGTACATCGGCTTCAAGCACCAGATGGGTGACGAGAACAGCGCGAAGTGACGCCGGGAAGACTGAGCTTCTGGACGCTGGGCACGCCGGGCTGGTCAAACGAGGCCGTCGTTGACGCCGCAAAACGCTTTGGCTTCCAGAGCATAGACATACGCTGCAACAGCGGTGGCAACATCTCGCTGCAGTCGTCAGATCAAGATGTCGATACGCTGACTCAACTATTTGCTGCTTACGGCGTAGAGATCGTCAGCCTGCTCGCCTATAACCAGCGTGGCAGCGAAGACGGCGTCGACTGGCCCGCAGTGACCAGCGACCTCATCGCCAACGCAAAGATGGCCTGGCGCCTCGGGACGCAGACAGTGCGGATCAACGCCGGTTGCCCGGCTCGCGGCGGCGATTGGGACGCGCATCTGAAAGATTGTGCCGGGGCCATAGCAGAAGCGCTTTCAGCTGCGCCCGAAGTGACGCTGCTGGTCCAGAATCATCCCGGCTCGCTGACGGCGCTACAGGCAGGTCAGCTCACGGAGCTGGTCAACGATCAGCGCTTCGGCGTCGGGCTTTCGCCCGATCACTGCGTCGATATGGGCGAAGACACACTGGCCGTGACGCGCGAGATAGCGCCGTGGGTGAGGCAGGTCCACCTTGCAGACCGCGTTCGACTCCCAGACGGGACGCTCAAGGCCTGCCTCCCGGGAGACGGGTTTGTGCCGAATCGAGAGGTCCTGGGAGAGCTGGCGGCCCGAGGCTTCGACGGTTGGGTTTCGTTCAAGTGGGAGAAGCCGACTTATCCCGATCTGCCGGACGCGGAAGTCGCGCTGCCGTACATGATTGGGTTCATGTCAGCCGGCGTTGATTGATTTTTCGCGCAGGACTTGCGCTGAAAACCTATAATCTCAGCAAGATCTTTAGTATCAGGGAGGCAGCCATGGCCATCTTTCTCGATCACACGATTGTTCCGGCGCACGACAAGGAGAAGTCAGCCAAGTTCATGGCTCACATCATGGGCCTGAAATACGACGGGTTGTTCGGTCACTTCGCTCCGGTGAAGGTTAACGACACGCTGGCGCTTGACTTCGACAACCGGGAGAACTTCCAGGGCAACCACTACGCCTTCATCGTTACGGATGATGAGTTCGACGGCATTCTTGGCCGCGTGCAGGGCGAGGGACTGAAGTACGGCAGCAGTCCGTTCGCCCAGGACGACATGGAGATCAATCACCGTCACACCGGGCGTGGGTTCTACTTCCGAGACGAAAACAACCACAGCTGGGAGTTCATCACCCACACCTACATCCGTGAGGAAATGACCGGCGACATCGGCCGGCCCGCAGCGGCTTCGACTCGATAGAGTTCGAAGCCACAGTACCTGAATCGTCAGTACGACCAGGATTTTCGTGACTGACGAGCAGGGCTAAAACTGCGCCCTTCGGCGCGAATCCAGCCAATGGCTGGCTCGCTGAGGTGTGGGTGCTAACGTCAAACGAAAATAAGCCCGGGAGACGTGTCTCCTGGGCCTATTTATTCGCGCGGTGAGTCAGCGCTGACGGTTTAGACCACGGGCAGGATGTCGACCGCGTGAGTGCCACCCGGCAGGAACCGCGACAGGATCGGGTTGTCCTTGGCCTGAGGCGTGCTTTGCGCCAGATAGCTGAGTAGCCCTTCCTTGGTTTTCTGCTTGTTCAGCACCTTCGCCAGGTCCTTGTACGACTCCTTGTTCAGCACGTTGCGGCCGTTGAAGGGACACACCGCGAGGCAGATCTTGCAGCCCCAGAGCTGCTGGAAGATCGGGAAGCAGGCCGGCGTGTCGATGTACCAGCGCGTGACGCCGGCGACGGTCTGCTTGTCGGGCGAGATCGCGTCTGACGGGCAGTAGCGGGTGCAGATGTTGCAGTGGCTGCAGATGTCGTCGATGCCGTAGTCCTGCGGCCCGTCGACGGCCAACGGCATTTCAGTCGAGACCAGTGCGAGTCGTAGCGACGAGCCCAGTTTGGGGCTGATCAGCGAGCCGTGCTTGCCCAGCTCACCCAGGCCAGCCAGATAGGAATAGGGGATGTGCGCCAGTTCACCGCCATTGGGGTGGGCGGTGGCTGCGTAGCCGAAACTGGCGATGAACTGAGCCAACCTCACGCCGACGTCCAGCATCTTGAAATAGACGCGGTGGACCTCTTCCTGGGACTTCGGTCCAATGTCCATCATCAGGTCGTATTCCATCGCCATCGCGAAGGCGATGACGCGCGTGTGCGGCAGGATCTCTCGATCTGAGAAAGTAAAGGACGGGTCGTACTCCGCAACGCCGACATCGCTGGCTCCCAGCGACAGCGCATAGTCCTTGATCTGCTGCGTTACCGCCTCCATGTCCTCTATCTCGGCCTTCGCCGGATTCGGCTCCACGGCGCGCTGCGGAAACAGGATCCCACTCTGGAGCCAGCTATAGCGCGACGCCATTTCCGGGAACTGGCGGGCCCAGACCTGCGCAGTGGTCTCCGAGCCGCCCAGCGCCACGCCTTCCTTGCCGGAGTCCCAGGGGCCACCGCCGGCCATACGGCGCTCTGGCCGGTCGGCGTTCATCAGGCCCGTATTGCGACGTTCTGGTCGTTCTGCCTTCTTGGTTTCTGGTAGTGGCATGCTAAGAATTCCCCTTGTTTACTTCAGTAATCGATCGTCGGCGCAGATGATCTCCCGAGATCACGCTTTACCGGCCCCTGTCTTCAATCCGTCACTGTGGGCTCAATTCAACGGCTAATTGCGTTTCCGGCAGCGGTTTCATCTCATAAGCGAGCGGCAGACCTGAGTCCGCGTCTCGCATGCGCGCCGTGGTCTGAACCCAGTCATCGCCCCTTGGCAGGACGAGGGTTGCCTGGCGCAAGCGGTCCAACTGCACGTCGTCGACGTTGGCGGGCAGCACGCCTTCTTCGCGGAGCTGCTTTGCCGCCCGCAGGAGCTGTCGCCGCGCCGTGATAACCATCGTGTCCAGTGTCCCCAGGTGCTCGTGGCTGCGGTCGTAGATGACCTCACCCTTCTCGTTGGACATCAGCTCAGTCATCGCCCGATCCTGCAGGTTGCCCACGAGCGGTACACCACAAACCAGGGTGGTGCGCTCCATCTCGTAGTCACGAGCGTAGTCGTTGTGCTTGTTTGCCGTCGTGTAGAAGTAACTACGAGGATCGCTGGTGCGGTGGACGTAGCCACCGGAGCCGCCGAACGGGTCGGCGTAGCGGGGCTGGCGCCTCTCCTCCTCTGACATCGGGTCGGTCAGGCTGCCGGATTGCGAGATCAGCATCGCCCACTCATCGTCCAGCGGCACAAAGGAGCGCAGGTTAACGCCCCCGCCGCCTGTGATCATCGTGTGGAAGGGAAAGATGAACTGGTTGATGCGATGCCATTCGTAATTACTGTCGTCAAACCAGTCTCGCTTCGCCGAGTAGTAGGCGCCGTAGTCGGTGAGATGGATGTCCAGACGTGGCGTTCGGTCACGATTCCAGTTGCCGGCACGGGCCATCGTCTCAGGCTTTGGGGCGTCGTCGAACAGCCGCCAACGCATGAAGTCGAGGCGTGAGTGGAGGTAGTCAAGGTGGTTGGAGTCGAGGTCGCCTTCCAGGTTCTGGAACCAGTTGGCTTCCTCCATCATGATCATCGGCGGCGCGACGTTCTCCGGCGGTAGCGTGTTGATTTCGAAGGCCGGGAATGGCGGCGGCACCTCGCGCGGGCCCATGTAGACCCAGACCATGTGGTTGACGTCGTTGCAGGGATAGGCGCGCACCCGGACCTTGCTCTTGAAGTTGGACTCTGCCGGTTCCGAGGGCATGTCGATGCAGGCGCCGGCAACATCGAACTTCCAGCCGTGGTAGACGCAACGCAAGCCGCTCTCTTCGTTGCGGCCGAAGAACAGGGATGCGCCACGATGCGGGCACGACTCGACGAAGCAGCCCATGCGGCCTGCGCTGTCGCGGAACATGACCAGGTTCTCGCCCAGGAGGCGCATGCGCTTCGGTGGGGAGTCAGGCTCCGAAAACTCGGACGAAGGCAGCGCTGGGACCCAGTACTGGCGCATTAAATCGCCCATCACGGTGCCGGGGCCCACTCGACAAAGGAGATCGTTTTCCTCTTTGCTCAGCACGGCGGCCTCCCTTTCGAGCAACTGTTTAATGTTATGAGACTTAGCACGCAAGGATAAAGGAAGTCATTGGGCTTTGCCAGCGAAGCCTGCGGCCAAATGCGAGGGGTCACCTTGCGGTTCATTCTGGCTGGGGCGATTTCCTTTAGGGTCAGAAGGGTTGAGACTGGAGGCCGAATGACGAACCTACCGTCGAGACAACTGGGCCGGACCGGCTACGAGGTCAGCAGGCTGGGCTACGGAGCCTGGGAACTGCGCGGCCCCGGTAAGGGCCGCGAACTCGCAGAGGGCGCCGCGGAGCAAATCCTGAACTCGGTCCTGGATGTCGGGATCAACTTCATCGACACTTCGATCGACTACGGACAGGCCGAGGAAATGATCGGCCGGCACATCTCACACCGGCGCTCCGAGTACTTCCTGGCGACCAAGTGCGGCTGCCTCAGCGGTGAGCTCGAGCGCAATCCGCCCGATTCGGTCAAGGGCGACCGCTTCCTCACATCTTCACGCCGGCGAACATCGTCAACGGCCTGATGCAGAGTCTGCGCCGAATGAATACGGACTACGTTGACCTGCTGCAGTTCCACTTCTCTCCGTCGGAAGAGGTCATGGTGCAAAACGAGGCTATCGAGTGCATCAAAGCGCTCCAGGCGCAGGGCAAGGTGCGGTGGATAGGCATGTCCGGGACCTATCCGGAGCTGTCGGAGCAGATCGCCATGGATGTCTTCGACACCTTCCAGATCCCCTATTCAGCCCTGGAACGCGAACACGAGGACCTGACCACGCAGGCGTCCCAGGCCGGCGCCGGGACGGTGATACGCGGCGGCGTGGCGCAGGGCAGCCCCGGCCAGGAGTCAGGCGACGCCTGGGCGAAGTGGCAGGAAGCAGGGCTTGCCGACCTGGTGGGCGATATGACGCCGATCGAGTTCATGCTTCGCTTCACGGCCAGCCACGCGCACGTCGACACGATCATCGTGGGGACGGCGGACGCGGCGCATCTCGAAGCCAACGTCGCCGCCCTGCTAAAGGGGCCACTACCCGCCGACGTCTACGACGAAGCGTTGAAGCGACTCACAGCCGTCGGGATAAAGCCTATCTAGCGCTTGACGGGCTCCTGGGCGCCGACCCAGCCGGTCTCCGAGATGTCGATGATCACGCCGTCAGGCGCGCTGTACTTCACCTCTACGTTGGAGTGGCGAGGGCCATCCATACCGATACCGAGGGCCCGGTTGATTTCCTCTCGCGGCCGCGAGTCAGCGCTTTGGAGACGCGTAGCCATGTCTTCGAGGCTATCGACTTCGAAGCCGATGTGATGGATACCGCTGTAGCCGGTCCCGTACTCCGGTCCCGCTACTTGGTCGTTCTTGAAGTTGAGGATCGCGAGATTGATGTGTCCGTCACTCAGGTAGTAGCCGCTGGCGTTGGGACTATCGACCTTGCCGACTTCCTCCAGGCCAAGTACGTCTACGTAGAAGCGAGCCGTCGCCTCCACATCCTGTGTGGCGATCGCGATGTGCTTGATGCGAGCCATCGATGTTCCTCCATCTGATTTGTTGTCGAGAATTCTACTCGTCTCAGCAAATCGCCGGCAGGAGGACAGGCTAAGGCGCTCGAAACGCTAAGCTGTGCGGTGCTCGAAAGCGTTCTCCGGGAGGGCTCCATGGTTGAGGAAAACGAGGTCCGACTCTTCGACCTGAGCGTCGAAGTCTGGTGCAGGCAGGAAGGCGCCTTCGTCTGTGGGCACAAGGAAGGCCCGGCGTTCAGGGTGGTGGGCGAGAACCTGATCTTTGACGAACCTGCCGTTTTCTCTCTCTACGCCATGGCTTCCCTGCTACCGTTGCTTCCGGCCAAGCAGCGAACCGAGGTTGAAGGCGACTGGATGGCGGCCGAAACGGACATCGCCTGTCCGGACGCTTCTTGCGGCGCCGTGTTTCGAATCAAGCGAACCGGGCAGACGACTTTTCGGCGAGAGGCTCCCAACACGGAAACGGGGCTTCGGTGAGCACGGCGATTGGACTTTCGTTCCGAGCTGAGATCGACCCGGAGCGCATCCAGCGCCTGTCCGGTGCGGCAGCTCGGTTTGAGTTCCCGGCGCTGAGTGTCTGGGACGACCTCGGTGACCCGCCGCCAGCGCCGCTGCTTCTGGCGCTGGCTGAGCGTGACAAGACGGCGCGGCTGGGTTTCGCCTGCCTGGCGGTGCCGAAGTACGCGGCATGGGACGGTGTGGCCGGCTTGCTGGCGGCGCTCAGCGCGACTCGAAGCGGACCCGTATTCGTCGGCCTGTCGGCCGGAGCATGGCTGGAGCAAGTCGGGCTGAAGCCGGCCACGGCGCCGCAGATCGGCGAAGCCGCCGCGGTGCTCCGCTACCTCCTCGAAGGGCGCGACAGCGGGTATACCGGCAGGTACTACTCGATTGCGCCGGGATTTCGGCTCAACTATCCGCTGCCGGAGCGTCAACCGTCTTTGATGATCGGCGCCTGGGGCAAGCGCACGTTGGATCTCGCGGGCCAGATCGCGGATGAGGTCAAGGTGGGCGGCTCCGCCGGGCCGGAGATGGCGGCGATCGCGAGAGAGCGCCTGACTCCCGGTGCGCTAGAGCAAAACCGCGATCCGGCGAGCATCGGCGTCGTCATGGGCGCGGTCACAATCGTCGATGAGGACCGCAACGCGGCAATTAATGAAGCGCGAGGGCGGGCAGCGACCTACATCCCGGTCATCGGTCAGCTCGACAGCGTGGCCACCGAGTCGTTCCCGGACGCCATCGCAGCGATCACCGAGGCCATGGCCCGAGGCGACAGGGATGCCGCGGCTCGAGCCATCCCCGACGCGCTGCTCAGCCGATTCGCCTTTTGTGGTGCGCCCGATGACCTGATCCACCAGGTTGAAGCTTGCCTGGCCAGTGGGGCGAGTCGTGTCGACTTCGGCTCGCCGCATGGCCTCGATTCGGTCAGTGGAATTGAGTTGATCGGTCAACGAGTCCTGCCTTACTTCAAAAAGTAGTCAGACGGGTCGCCCAGACATCGAGCGTCTATACTGCAAATACGGCTCGACCGTATCTAAACCATGGTTAATCCCGAATCTCAGGAAGCAGAAGAACAGCCTTGGCCTAGTGGGGAACTCGCCGAGGACGAACGCGGCGCCATCGAGCCGCTGGAACCGGAGTCCAGACGCGCCCGAGGCCCGGTTTACCGCCGCATCTACTCCACTGGCAACGCTGAGCTCGACGAGCAAGTCAACGAGCTGATTGAGACGCTGACGCAGACCGTCCCGAAGAGTGAGCAGCCGATCGAAAAGGCGGACCTCGATCTGATCCGCGAGATGCTGACCTCTGCGCTGCGATTGCTGCCATCGCGCGCCACACGAGCCGAGCGCAAGCTGGTGAGCGCCGCCGTCAAGGAATTCGCCTACTCGTTCCGCGTCTTCGCGCCCTACCGCCACCTGCGCAAAGTCAGCATCTTCGGCTCGGCGCGAGTCGATCGAGACGAAGACCTCTACAACGCGACGAAGGACTTCGCGACCCGAATCGCCGAGCGGGGTTGGATGGTGATCACGGGCGCTGGACCGGGAATCATGGCCGCGGGCCACGAAGGCGCCGGGGCGCAGCACAGCTTCGGCGCAAACATCCGTCTGCCTGGGCTCAACCCGGCCAACGCCTACATTGCCAAAGACGACAAACTGATCAATTTCAAATACTTCTTCACGCGCAAGGTGACCTTTCTCAAGGAATCCGACGCCTTCGTGCTGTTGCCGGGTGGCTGGGGCACGCTGGACGAGTGCTTCGAGCTGCTGACTCTGACCCAGACAGGCAAGGCCGCGATCAATCCCATCGTCCTGCTGGAGCCGGACGGCAGCACCTACTGGCACGACTGGCTCCTGTTCATCCGCGACAACGTGCTGAAGCGCAACTACATCAACGAGAGCGACCTTGCGCTGCTGCGCGTGGCTACGACGCCGCAAGAGGCAGTCCGGGAGATCGAGAGCTTCTACGCCAACTATCGCTCGGCGCGTTTCGTCGGCGAACGCCTCGTGCTACGCGTCGAGCACACGCCGGACGCGCGCACACTGGCCCTCCTCAACGAGACGTTTGCCGACCTGCTGGAGAAGGGTGAGATCGAGGTCTCAGAGCCGCTCCAGCCGGAGGTACGAGACGAGGACAGTCTCGACGACAAACGCATCGTCTTATATCCAAAGCACTCCTACGGGCGCATCCGCCAGCTGATCGACAAGCTGAATACGCTGTAATCATTAAGGCGCCTGGAACGGAGCGAACTCTGATGAAAGCGATCGTCCGAAACAGGTACGGGCGGCCAGATGACGTCCTGGCGTTGCGAGACATCGACAAGCCTGTCGTCCAGGACGGAGAGGTCCTGGTCCGAGTTCACGCCAGCGCCGTTGCCGGCGCGCACTGGCACCTGATTCGTGGCCTGCCGTATATCGTGCGCCTGGAAACCGGTCTCCTCAAGCCGAAGCGCAGGATTCCCGGGGAAGGTATGGCGGGGCAGGTTGAAGCCATCGGAAAAGACGTGACCCTGTTTCAACCGGGGGACGACGTCTTCGGCTGGGCCAACGGTGCTTTCGCAGAGTACGTCTCGGTCTCCGAGGCCATGCTGGTGCCGAAGCCGGCCAATCTGAGTTACGAGCAGGCGGCGGCGATTCCGGACTCGGCTCCCACGGCACTGCAGTCCCTCCGAGATGCCGGACAGCTCCAGTCCGGTCAGAAAGTCTTGATCATCGGCGCGTCGGGAGGCGTGGGCAGCTTCGCCGTACAGATCGCGAAGTCACTCGGCGCCGAGGTCACGGGCGTCTGCAGCACACGAAACGTAGACCTGGTCCGGTCGATCGGCGCAGACCACGTCATCGACTACACACAGGAAGACTTCGCCCAGACCGAGCAACGCTACGACTTGATTCTGTTCCTCTCGAGCAGGCGGTCGATATCCGATTGCCGTCGGGCGCTCGCTCCGAAAGGGACGCTCGTGCTGGTCGGGGCACCGCCGGGGCGTTGGCTCGGAGGACTTACCGGCTGGCTGAAGGCGCTCTTGCTAACACGATTCGTCAGTCAGATGCTGCGCCCATTTCTGTACAAGAACGCGAAAGCGGACCTGGAAACCTTGAAGGAGCTTGTCGAAGCCGGGAGGGTCACGCCGGTCATCAGCGCCCAGTTCCCCTTGAGTGAGGTCACGGAGGCGATCCGTTACGGCGAAGAAGGACACTCCCGCGGCAAGGTCGTCCTCACGATTTAGGCCTCAAGTGAGCACCGCCTCTATCTGCTCGATGTGGTCCGTGCGGTGGCCGGCACGGCGCAGCAGGTAGGCGTGGTCCTCAGCGATGAGCTGGTTGGCGATGGCGTCCGGGGCGCGGGTAATCGCGGCGGCGGCGGCCTGCGCAGACTCGACGGCGAGGCGGGCGGCGGCTCGCGGCTCGACGGCCTGGTGCATGGCTTCGAGCGCGTTGTTGACGACGTCGTCGTCGAGCTCCTCGTGGGGCGTGCCGTCGCGCGTCCAGCGGTCGAGCATGTAGGCGATGCGGCGGTCCCAGAACGCGAGGTGGGAGAGCGCGACAGCAACCGTCCAGCCGCCACCGAGGTCGCGCGCCAGGTCGGCGTCGCTGAGGCGCGCGACCAGCGCTTCGAGGCGTGTCGTGACCATGGCGTTGTCGCTGAGTGTTGCAGCGTCAGGCATCCCTTTGGCTCCCTTGGAAAGGCGCGAGTATGCAGGGGCTGGCGCAGCCTAGTAAAGAGAGCGAGCTGAGTTAATTTGAGAGTCTGTATCGAGGTCAGCCCACGGAGACGTCCGCCAGCTTTTCGAGGGCTTTGACCAGCGCCTGCGTGCCCTCGTCGCGCAGGCCGTCCGCTTCGACCGAGGCGAAGAGCTGCGCCACGAGCGACGTGGCGGGCAGCGGCAGCGCGTTGTCTCGGGCGACCTCGAGGGCGAGGCGAAGGTCCTTCTGCTGGTGCCAGACTTTGAAGCCGGGGCGAAAGTCGCGCTCGATCATCTTCGGGCCGAGGTTCAGCAACTGCCAGGACGACGCGGCGCCACCGGAGATCGCCTGCAGCATTGTCGCCGGTGAGACACCGGCCTTGGCCGCCAGCACCAGCGATTCGCACACCGCCATGTTAGTCACGGATACGGCGACCTGGTTGCAGAGCTTGACGATCTGTCCGGCGGCGGTCGGCCCGCAGTAGGTGATCGTCTTGCCGACGGCTTCGAAGAGCGGCAGGCAGCGGTCGAAGACGTCCTTCTTGCCACCCACCATGATCGAAAGCGCTGCGTTGATCGCGCCGCCCTCGCCGCCGGACACCGGCGCGTCGAGCAGCTCGATGCCCTGCGACTCATAGGCCGCCGCGATCGAGCGCGTCACGGACGGCGAGATCGTCGTGCAGTCAACGTGGATCAGGCCGCTGGCCGCACCGGCCGCGATGCCGTCTTCGCCTAACGAAACGGCCTCGACGTCCGGCGAGTCGCCGACCATCGTGAAGAGGACTTCGCTATTGCGGGCGACGGCGGCGGGCGAGGCGGCGGCTTTCGCGCCGTGCCCTACGACGTCGTCGATGCCGGGCTGGCTACGATTCCAGACCGTGAGCTCGTGGCCGGCGTCGATCAAGTGCTTCGCCATCGGCCGGCCCATGATGCCGAGCCCGATAAAACCAATACGCATTGTGTGTCTCCTTTAAGTTGACCGCGCCATGATAAGGGCTGGCTAATCAAATTGCGCCAGACGACCGCTGATTGATCTCGCGTAGGATGTGATTCGAAATGCCAGACATCAGATCCGTCGCCGATCTCTTCGAAGCGCTTGGACGCGATCCGGGAGAGTTGATCGGACTAAACGAAACGGATTGGCTTGATTTCAAACATACCACTTACCGATTGGATGAAGACAGGGAGAAATGGGAGCTCGCCAAAGACGTCATTTCGATAGCAATGACTGGAAATCCGGGGTTGATCGTCATCGGAGTCGAAACCGAAGTAGGCGTCGAAAATGCTGACGAATGGGCTCGTTCGTTGAGGCCGGTCCGAGAAGGTGACGTCCTACCGGGTCGAATCCAAGAAACTATTCACTCCTGGGTGTATCCGCGTCTGGATGTGGAGATCACGTCACATCCTGTCGATGAGACAGCTGGCTTGCTTTGGACGATCCTTGTGCCTGCTCAGCGAGATCGTGACATGCCATTCATGGTGGTGGGCGAGTCCACCGGTGGCCGGGGAATAAACCGTCGCGCCTTCGGCGTGTATCAGAGGACTGGCTCCCAGAATGTGCCGTATCCGCCACAGCAACTTCATCAATGGCTGCACGAAGGATGGAGAGGTACCCAGGATCTTGAGCTTGTGCGCGCCGTCGGTGAGACGATAAGGGCGCAGGCTGATTCCTACCTCGCAGATGACATCATCAGCCTGGCAGCAGGCGGGCTCCTGAACGAGGATGATGCGTACTACTACATTCAGGCAGCCCCATCAGAACCCGAAGTCGTTACTCGCTTTTACCCCGGCGCGCGCGATCCACTCTTCGACCGTATGATCAGACTCAATCAGCTTCGAGGCGGTGGATTCAATCTCCCTGATGGGAGAGAGCCCACACGCACGGACTGGGACGGTCTACGGACGGCATCAACGCCCGCAGCTTCGCTGTCTGTGTCTCGCTCCGGCATCGCTACGATCGTGGCTGGTCAGGCCTTTATGACTCACGCGACAGCTCAATACGTGCGGGGTGGAGAGGAGGAGTGGATCAATCCAATGACAATCGTGGAGCTCACATTGGAGTTCTGGCGGTTCTTTATCGGCGAGATTCGGCCCCGAATTGAGTCAAATGTAGACATCATCTGGCGATGTGGAATGAGGCAGGTTGAACCGCCTCCTATAGGGCTTTTCTTGCCATTCGACACACGGGCGTATGGATTCCTTCCTTTTGAAGATGCGACTCCCGGACGGAGCTTCGATACCGACTGGTTCGACGCAAGAACCGACGACCCTGAAGTACTGGCGTTTCAAACTCTTGCGTCGACGTATCCCCAATTTGGGAAGGATCCTGATTCCATCCCTTTCGCTGATGGATCGCGCGTCTTAACCACTCGCATCACTGGTCAATAACCGGCGCTGACAGATTGCCCGACGGCGGCTTTACGCTCAGAATGAGGCCACTCAACGACCCCGGTTTCTAGAGCGGAGAATCCTATGCGCCCGAACACCGTCAAGCAGAATTTGCTCGCCGGCAAGCCCCAGATCGGCGGCTGGCTCGGCATTCCCAGCAGCATGAGCGCCGAGGTCATGGCGCACCAGGGCTTCGACTGGCTCTGCGTCGATACGCAACACGGCGCCATCGACTTCAGCAGCGGTGTGCCGATGCTTCAGGCGATCTCGACGACGGCGACGATGCCTTTCTTGCGCGTGCCGTGGAACGAACCTTCGATCATCATGAAGTACCTCGACGCCGGCGCTTACGGCATCATCGTGCCGATGATCGAGACCAAAGAGGACGCTGAGGCTGCGGTCTGGGCGATGCGCTACCCGCCGGCAGGGATGCGCAGCTCCGGCCCCTTCCGCGCTACGCTGTACGCCGGCTCCGACTACCAGGACCACGCCAACGACGAGCTGCTGCTAGCCGTCATGATCGAGACGCCGAAGGCGCTGGAGAACCTGGACGAGATCGCCAGCGTACCGGGGGTCGACGCGCTGTACATCGGCCCGTCCGACCTGAGCCAGGCGCTGGGCCTCGGTCCGCGCTACAACGCCGACAACCCGAAGCACGCTGAGACCGTCACCCGCATCCGCGAGGCCTGCGAGCGCCACGGCAAAATCCCCGGCGTGCATACCAACGGCCACGTGCTGACCAGCCGTTACATCAAGGAGGGCTTCAAGATGATCCTCCTGACCACGGACGGCGCCGGCGTCGCCTCCGGGGCGCAGGCCGAGCTGGCGGGGATTCAGGACGCGCTGAAGGGAGCGTAGGTCCCGCCGTCCTGCGCTGGTCAAGGCGCGCATCGACGCCGATGGATGACTCGATCAGCGATACTTCCCGTACGCAATGTTCCAGATAGAGTCCTTCGTTAGGCCAGTCCTCGTCCCGTTCCGTGCGCTTGCGGCAGCTGGCTTTGTCATTAGTTGTGCGCTTCATCTTGCTGGATGGCTGGGATACTGGCCGGGGCGCTGGGTATGGGCAATGCATGGCGGAATATTCATAGTCTTCCTTCCGGCCATATTGGTGATGTCGCAGGCGGGCAGGTTCGTGCCGTCGAAAGACGTCTGGAAGGCTGCGCTCCAGGGCTGTCCGCAGTGGTTGCGGCGCCTCGTCTGGATAACCTTCGCCTATGCGATAGGCAATTTCATCCTGTTCGCGACGACCGGCAGCGACGATGACGCGGACACACTGAGAGGCTTCTCTGGGCATTGGATGGTCTTCTATCTAATTTCGTTCGCGATCCTCCACTCATCCCTTCGGTCACCGAGACTGGACTTGTCTGTCCTCTTCCCGAACAGCCACCGCGTGAGTGGACTCTCTGCCTTCTGCCCTGAGTGTGGCGCACCCATTACTAACCAAGACTAGGCTCCTGCTGGCGCAGCACTTCGTAGAGTACGAGCGCCGTGGCGACCGAGAGGTTGAGCGACTCTACATAGCCGGCCATTGGGATGCGCACCAGCTCGTCGCAGAGGGCGATCTGATCCCTCGAAATGCCTTCGCGCTCGTTGCCGCCCATGATCACGACGGGCCTCGAGGCGTAGTCGGCCTCGCGGTAGTCCTTCGTGCCGTCCGGGGAGGTGCCGACGACGTTGCAGCCTGAGTTCGGCAGCCAGCGCGCTACGTCGCTTTGCGAGGCGCGCACGATGCGCTGGCTGAAGATCGCGCCGAGCGAGCCGCGGACCGCGATCGGGTGATACGGGTCCGTCGAGCGGCCGGTCAGGATGACGCCGTCCCCGCCGGCGGCGTCGCAGGTGCGGATCAGGGTGCCGAGGTTGCCCGGGTGCTGAATGTCGTGCAGGACGAGCCAGCAGCGCCGCGTCTCCTCGACGGACGAAAGCGCTTCCCAGCGCTGCGAGATCACGGCGCCGACTGACTGCGCCTCTTCGCGCAACGCGATGACGTCGAACAGCTCCGGCGTCAGTTCCAGCAGCGGCAGCTTCATCTCCTGCAGCGAGTCGACCAGCGCCGCTTCCGAATTCGTCAGACGGTCCGGCGCCAGCACGACGGTCTGGAACGCCGCGCCGGTCTGCAACGCGGCGCGGAGGAGACGCTCGCCTTCGGCGAAGAAGGTGCCGCTGGCGTCGCGTTCCTTGCGTTCGCGGAGGGCGCGGATCGACTTGACACGGTCGTTCTGCCGCGACGAGATGATCAAGGCGCCCTCAATCGTTCCGCAAATCGAAGCGCTGCGTCAGGTGGTCTCCTCGCCCCAGCAACCGATGACCACCCAACGCGCAGGGCAAAATCACCCGCCGTAGTTGAAGCCGGTCTCGGCCAGGGTGAGCGGCTGGCCCTCACGCTGCAGGCCGGCTTCGACGACCTCGCCGACGAAGATCCAGTGGTCGCCCAGCTTGACGGTCTCGCGAAGCTGGCACTCGAAGTAGGCCAGCGCGTCCTTAAGTACGGCGAGTCCATTGGGGCTCCGCGTGAACTCGACGTCGCCGAACTTGTTGCCTTCGGGTTCGACGTGCTTGAAGAAAGCGCTGGCGATCGGCACCTGGCCCGTCTCCATAACGTTGATGCAGAACATGCCGCTGCTCTCGACCATCGCCGTCGAGGGCGCATCGGCTTTGGCGCCGAGCGCAACCAGTGGCGGCGCGAAGGAGGCCTGGGTCAGCCAGTTGACGGCGGCGCCGGTCATCGTCTTGTCGTCCTTGCACGTCATGACGAAGAGGCCGTAGGGAATCATACGCAGGGCAGTTTTCTTCGCGGCTTCGTCCATCGTCGTCTCCTTCGAACTGCAAACCCATGACGGGGGACGACCTTATACTAGCTCCGCATGGCCGCGACCGCGATGCCCCCGCCGAACAACAAAACAGCCGCCGCATCCTTGATGGCCGCTGAGATGCAGCGCCTGGGACGCGGCGACCTCCGATACCATCTTTGTTTCAGCGATTCCGCCTGGCGCGAGGCGATGGCGATGCTCGGCTGCCCCGCCTACGAAGCGCGGCTGGCGTCGCCGACGGCGCGTCGTGGCACACGCGGCAAGCTGGGTATCGCCACGATCTGCCACCTGCGCCACTGCCACGCCGGTGTCGTCTATGTACGGACGCACGGACGGGCCTGGCTGGACGTCGCCGAGACGGTCCGCCACGAGGCGCTGCACCTGGCACGCCCGAGTTACAACCATCGGCAGGTTGACCTGGCGATGGGCCACACTGTGCGACCCAAGCGCCGCAGACGCCGGCGGTTCATCTTTCGCTAAGGCGCTCGCGGTACAGCAACCGGACGAAGACGGAGCGCCAGAGCAGCAACAGCAGGCCGTTCGCGATGAACGCGACAACTGCGAATGACGCTTCGAGGCTGCGGCCGAAGAGCAGCGTACGCAACCCGAGGCCGATGACCCAGGCCGGGGCCCAGCGTCGCAGCACCCCCGTCCGCCGGTGCGCCGATTCGGGCTCATGGAAGACGGGTACGAGACCGGCGATCAGCCAGCCAGCCTGAAACGGCGTCGCGGCACGCAGGAGGCCGTTCAGCGTCATGCCGTCTTCGTGGCTGCGCAGGCCGAGCAGCGCGAAGGCGAGAAAGCAGATGAGGTCGCCGATTAGAAGGACGGCGCCGCGGTGACTTTTCATGGTCTGCATTTCGATCAGAGCGTAGCGTCCGAGCCGCCTTGCGTCGAAGCAGCACCGTAGCCTGGCGGCGTGGACGCAGCGTCGAGCGGCTGCGACGCCGGGGTCTACTTCGGAACGAACACGGACCAGATCTACGCCAGCGCCAACAACGGCGAGTCCTGGCGCCGCATCACGTCTGACTTGTCACGCGTGTCGTCCGTCAGCGCCACGCTGCTGAACTAGGGAAAGCCTCTAATGACCATTTCTTAGGTGTAAACCCTAAAGATCGTGTGTGCGAACCCGACCATAAAGTATGTCCCTTCTACCAAGGGGGCGTGTTACGGAGGGAATCACAATGAGAGAATTCATACAGCAGGCGCTTCAGCGCAGCCGCCAGGGCGAGCGAGGCGTCACCGGCCTCGAAACCGCCATCATCCTGATCGCGTTCGTGGTAGTAGCCACGGTCTTCGCGTTCATCGTGCTAACGACCGGTATCTACAGCTCCGAACGCGGCAAGGAGACGGTCTTCGCCGGCCTCCAGAAGGCGCGCGGCACCATGGAGATCCGCGGCGGCGTCCTCATGACGGCGCTCACCACCAACCCGGCTATCCCAGCGGTTGGCCCCGCTGAGACGGCCTGTAACGGCGTCGACGACGACGCGGACCTCACAATTGACGACGGTTGTCCGGCGTCGATCGCCACGGGTAGCATCCAGTACGCGGTCTCGACCGCGCCCGCCGGTTCCCCAATCCCAATGGACCCGACAGCGACGGTGCTGCGCACCGTTGTCGCCTACCGCGACTCAACGTCTTTTGACCACGACGTTCCTTATACGATAACGGTCATCAACGGCGACGCTGACCTGCTGCTGGAACCGGGCGAGCTATTCATTGTCACCGTCGACGTCACCGACATCGTGGACACCATCAGCGCCTTGCCGGTTGTGATCACGGGGAATAAGCGCTGGACGCTGGAGATTCAGACGCCAGTCGGCGCAACCATCGACCTGACGCGATCGATGCCGGGCGAGCTCAATGCGGTCATGCAGCTGCACTAAGACACCCCCCTCCCAAGACGGTCCCTCCGTGGGCGGCGCAGAGGACTAACCTCCTCTGCGTCTGTCCGTCCGGCGCGATCGGACTCGTTGCTCGCACCTTACGGCCTCACTACCATGAAGCCATGACCAGCAACGCCGTGCAGGGACTGACGCTGGGTTCGCGCCGTTTCGACTGGGGCAAGCGTACCTACGTCATGGGCATCGTCAACCTCTCTCCGGACTCGTTCTCCGGCGATGGCCTCACGACGGTCGAGGCGGCCGTTGCGCAGGCCCGGCGCTTCGAATCTGAAGGCGCCGACATAATCGACGTTGGCGGTCAATCGACCCGCCCGGCCCCGGCGACACCGGCGACAGCCGGGTTCGAGCAACTCAGCGTCGAGGAGGAGATCGGTCGCGCCATCCCGGCGCTGCGAGCGATCCTTAAGGCCGTCGACCTGCCGGTTAGCATCGACAGCTATCGCGCTCCCGTGGTCGAAGCGGCGCTCGATGCCGGCGCCCACCTTGTCAACGACATCTGGGGCTTCCGAGACGACCCTGAGGTTGCAACGCTCGCTGCCCGTTTCGGCGTGCCGGCCGTGATCATGCACAACCAGCGTGGCCGCGGGCCGGTCGACGTCATCGATGGCGTCCGCGCCGGGTTCATGGCGAGCATCGCCATCGCAGAGGCGGCCGGCGTTCCGCGCGAGCATCTGATTCTCGATCCGGGCTTCGGGTTCGGCTGGTCGATCGAAGACAACCTGGCGATGTTGGACCGCCTGGGCGAGTTACGCGATCTGGGCCTCCCGTTGCTAATGGGCACGTCGCGCAAAACGACGATCGGAGCCGTCCTCGACCTACCGGAAGACGAACGCGCCTGGGGCACGGCGGCCACCGTGGCGATAGCGATTGCCCGAGGCGCCGACGTGGTCCGGGTCCACGACGTGGCGGCGATGAAGCAGGTCTGCCTCATGACGGACGCCATCCTGCGCGGCCGGCCAAGGGCTTAGGGGCGCGATGGCGATTTACGTGGCTTTGGGCTCCAACCTCGGCAACCGCCAGGCCAATCTCGTCATGGCATTGCACATGTTCGAGCCGCTGGCCCGTGTTGAGGCGGTTTCAGCCCTCTACGAGTCGGCGCCCCAAGCGCCAGCGCCTCCACCACCCTACCTCAACGCCGCCTGCCGAATCGTCACGGGACTGACGCCGGACGCGCTGCTACGGCACCTCAAGCGCATCGAGCACCAGATCGGCCGTCGCGACACGAAGCGCTGGGCGCCGCGCCCGATTGACCTCGATATCGCGATCTACGACGACGAGGTACTGGACGACGCCGAATTGACGGTGCCTCACCCGCGGCTGACAGAGCGTGCCTTCGTCTTGCGCCCGTTACTCGACCTCGACCCAGAGTTGACGCATCCGTCATCAGGTGAGCGGCTGGCTGAAGTGATGACGCGCGTCGACGGCGACGGCCTCGTGGTGGTCGCGGCGACGGGCTGGCACGAAGCAGGCGTTTAGGGTTTTTACTCTCCGGGTGGTTGGGCAGCGGCCTCGACGACGTCTTCGTCGGGCTCTTCTTCCAGTGTGACCAGGGTATAGCCGACCCAGAACGTCAGCGCGGTAAGCGCGATCATTGCGGCGGTCATCGGTAGCGCAAGCGCGAGGTAGCTGCGACGCATGGCGCCGTAGAGGAAAAACAGCATTTCCAGCGCGCCGGCGGCGATCAGGATGACGCCGGTCTTTTGAGCTCGGTTCATCAGGTTGCGTTTGATTCCATAGCGCGTCGCAAGTCAGGCGGCAGCAGGTTGGGAATCGAGTCTTTGATCGGGTAGGTCTCATTGCAGGCGGCGCAGTGCAGCGATCCGTCGACGATCTCGTCATTTTCTTCTTTGTCGATGGTCAGTGTCAATGTACCCTTACAAACCGGGCACACGAGGATCTCCATCATGTCTTTACGCATCAGCTTCCTCCTGCGCCGTTTGGCTCATTCTACGTAACACGCGAGCGGTATAGAAGGCGAATCGGCCTTTGAACGCCCTTACTTCTTGGAACGCCGCCTACCTTTGGTTTCGTCTTCCGGTTCCGGGTCATCGGTTTGCGCTTCCGGCGCGTCCGCGTCAGCGTCGGCGTCAGCCTTTGCGGCGCGGCGGCGGCGGGTGGGCTTCTCAACGCCCGGCTCCGGCAACAACGCCAGGTCATCGATGGTGTTCGACTTGAGCTCCACCGGCTCCGGCGTCTTCGACAGGTCGATCGTCGCGACGCAGGCGACTCGGTCGCCCTGGCCAACGCCCATGACGTGAACTCCCTGGGCGGCCCGTCCAATCGTCGAGATGCTGTCGACTCCGGTCCGCATGACGATACCGCTCTCCGACATGACGATGAGTTCGTGGCCGGGGTACACGGCCCTCGCCGACACGACCCGTCCGGTGCGGTCCGTAACATTGTGCGTGATGACACCCTGGCCGCCACGGCTGTGCTTCGGGTAGTCATCGAAGTCGGTGCGCTTGCCGAGGCCGGTCTCCGAGATCGTCAGCATCATCGCCTCGGCTTCAACGGTTTCAAGCGCGACGATCTCGTCGTCCTTGGGCTGGAGGCGCATTCCTCGCACGCCGCCGCTCATGCGCGAGGCGGAGCGGAGCTTCTTTGCGTTGAAGCGGATCGCCTTACCCTGGGTCGAGACCATCATGACGTCGTCGTCTTCCTTGCACAGTCGCGCGAAGACCAGTTGGTCATCTTTCTCCAGCGACATGGCAATGAGGCCGGCCCGCCGGACGGACTCGAACTCCTGAAGGGGCGTCTTCTTGATTTCGCCGTTTTTGGTGGCGAGCAGCATGTAGTCCTGGTCGAAGCTCGTTGTGCTGACGACAGCAGTGACCAGCTCCGCGGGGTCCATCTCGATCAGGTTGACCAGCGGCGTGCCACGCGCCTGTCGTGACGAGTCGGGCACGTCATAGCCACGCGTTTGGAAGACACGGCCGCGATCGGTGAAGAAGAGCAGGTTGTCGTGTGTATCGGCGACCAGAAGACGCCGGATCGTATCCGCTTCGCGTACGCCCATGCCGGTGACACCGCGTCCGCCGCGGTGCTGTGGCCGATATGTCTCCAGCGGCAGCCGCTTGATGTAGCCCCGGCTGGTCAGGGAGATGACGATCTCCTGGTGGGCGATCAGGTCCTCTTCGCTGAAGTTCTCGATCTCCTGCTCGACGATCTGAGTCCGGCGCTCGTTGCCGTGCAGCGTCTTCATCTCCGTCGCTTCGTCTTTGATCAGGAAGTCGATCTTCTTCGGGTCGGCGAGAAGATCTTCCAGGTAGTTGATCTGTTGAATCAGCTCGCCGTACTCGGTCTGAAGGCGCTGGCGTTCCAGTGCTGCCAGGCGCCGCAGTTGCATGTCGAGGACCGCCTGCGCCTGGCGCTCCGACAGGTCGAACGGTGGTTGCTGCAGCCGGGTCCGAGCCATATCGGCGGAATCCGAGAAGCGGATCGCCTGAATGACGGCGTCTAGCTGCTCGATGGCTTTGTCGAGGCCTTCGAGGATGTGAGCCCGTTCGCGCGCCTTCTCCAACTCGAATTCGCTGCGACGGCGGATCACCTCTCGGCGGAAGTCGATGTAGTGCTCCAGCGCCGATTTGAGACGGATCGTGCGCGGTTCGCGGTCGACTAGCGCGAGCATGTTGACGGCGAATGCGGTCTGCATGCTGGTGTGCTTGTAGAGCGAATTGAGCACGCTGCGCGCCTGGCCGCCGCGTGACAGTTCGATCACCACGCGCATGCCATGGCGGTCCGACTCGTCACGCAGATCGCTAATGCCGTCGATCTTGCGGGCCTTGACCAGCTCAGCAATGCGGGCGACGAGGGCTGCCTTGTTTACCTGATACGGCAGCTCCGTGATGATGATTTGCGCCTTGCCGGTGCGTGACTCCTCGACGTGGGTACGGGAGCGAACGACGATACGGCCACGCCCGTCGCTGTAGGCCTGGCGAATCGCCTGGCGGCCGAAGATGATGCCACCGGTGGGAAAGTCCGGTCCTTTGACGATGGCGGTCAATTCGTCAGTCGTGACGTCAGGGCGTTCGAGCATCAGCGAGAGTGCATCGCAAATTTCGCCGAGGTTGTGCGGTGGAATGTTGGTGGCGAGGCTGACTCCGATACCGGAGGCGCCGTTGATTAGCAGGTTCGGCACGCGGGCCGGCATGACCGTTGGTTCATTGACGCTGTCGCTGAAGTTGGGCTGGAAATCGACGGTGTTCTTGTCGATGTCAGCCAGGATCTCGGACGCTATCGGCGTAAGCCGTGCCTCCGTGTAGCGCATCGCGGCCGGCGGGTCGTTGTCGACGCTACCGAAGTTGCCCTGGCCGTCGACCAGCGGGTAGCGCAGAGCAAAGTCCTGTGCCATGCGGACCAGTGAGTCATAGATTGGCGAGTCGCCGTGCGGGTGGTACTTACCCATGACCTCGCCAACCACGGTGGCCGACTTCTTGTACGGGTTTCCGGCCGCCAGGTTGAGCTCCGACATGGCGTAGAGGACGCGGCGTTGCACCGGCTTGAGGCCGTCGCGCACGTCGGGGATGGCGCGGGCCACGTTGACGCTCATCGCGTAGTCAACGTAGGAGACGCGCATCTCCTCTTCGATGCTCTTAGGCCGAATATTTCCGGCGTTGAGTGGGGTTGTCGTCATATGTGGGCTTTCTCAGTCGGGATCGCCAGCGACTGGCAGATCATGGCAAAGAATTGTTAACCCTAGCTTACCATTTGAAGCTATTTAAGTACAGACTCGTCCAGGACGCCGTGCGGATTCGGCTTCCGCCAATCACGTCAACCCGCGCTTAGCACCACTGCGGCGAAGGCGTCCCATAGCTGACGGCTCGACTCGGCGAAGCCGGGAGTCTTCAGCTCCGGACTCTCCGGGTGCCACTGCACGCCGACGACCCAGCTATGCGCCGTGCTTTCGAGCCCTTCGATAAAGCCATCATCCGACAGGCCGGTCACGGTAAGGCCGGTGGCAGCGCGGTCCGGCGTCACGGCTTGATGATGCCGCGAATTCGTCAGGATCCGCTTCGTACCGTAAATCGCTGCCAGCTTCGAGTTCGGCGTCAGCACGACCTCGTGGAAGCTGGACGTGACCGGTTCGCCTTCGTGCCGGCCATGTGCGCCCGACTCGACGTTCTGGAGCAACGAGCCGCCAAAGCAGACGTTGAGCAGTTGGTGGCCGCGGCAGATGGCGAGCACGGGTAGATCGCGGTCCAGCGCCTCACGGAGTAACGAGAGCTCGAACTCATCACGAGGCCGATTGATCCGGTCGACTTCCGGCTGACGCTGTTCGCCGTAAAGCGAGGGATCGATATCGATGCCGCCGGTCAGGACGAGTCCAGCGCAGTCTGCGAGGGTGCCGCCCGGCCCAGTCGTGTCGACAACCTCGAGGCCGCTCTCAGTCAAGCAGTCCCAGTAGTTGTGCAGGCGCTCGCCGGGTATGTCCTCCCAGCGCGCGACAGCAACCCGAGGCGGCATTCAGTCGCTACTCGTCCTCGTCTTCATCGTCCGGGTCGGGTTCTTCGATCGTGTTAAGGCTGACGTTACCGTCAGTGTCGGTGGATTCGCCATCCCAGTCGTCCCCGTCGTCGTCGATGATCGCGTCGTCGTCGGCATTAAGGCGCAGCAGGGACTCCTTGATGTAGGGGCGTGAGCCGCCGGTCCCGGAAGCAGGGAAGGAGAGTCTCGTCTGTGAAGGGTCGCGGAAGGTTTCCTTGATAATGACCTCAACGTCGGTCTCGCCGAGGCTCTTCACTGCCGCGGCGTACTGGTTGCCGCCCTGGATCAGTCGAAGCAGCCGCAAGCCGAGCTTGGGCTCAACAGGGCCAATCACGTGATCACCAGCGTTGGCAACCTGCAATACGTCGTCCTCAGGTTTGAGGTAGACCTCGTCGCCGGCGGTTAGCGCCGCCAATAGTTCACGAGGCACACCGCGCAGCACCGTGGAGCCGGACTTGCCAACCTCTTCAATGAAGAGGTCCTGGGCGACCTTGGCGCCGCCCTCGCGGCGAAGCGCTGTGCCTTCCAGGCCCTCCAGCCGCTCCAGATTGCGCTTGGCAATTTGATTGACCGGGTCTAACTCCAACGATTTCGCGTAGGCTTCAACGGCCTCAGGGAGGCGGCCGAGTTCAAGCAGCGACTTGCCAAGGCGATTCCAGGTATCGACGTCCGACGGCTGGATTTCCAGGATCGAACGGTTGAGGGTGGTTGCTTCCTCCCACTTGCTTTCGATCGCCAGCTGGATGGCTTGCTCGGCGCCTTGGCGGGGACGGACTTCCTCTTCACCTTCGGTAGGCGAATTCATACTGGACACCTCATGTCGGAAACAACAGGATAGACGTAAGCGGGACGCCTCTCATCTTGTCTGGTCGGGGTGAGAAGATTCGAACTTCCGACCTCACGGTCCCGAACCGTGCGCTCTAGCCTGGCTGAGCTACACCCCGGGGATTTAGTTCAGACCCGTATGGTACGGGTTTGGCTGTTCCTCATTCAAGCGTAAACTACCGACGATAGCCGCCCGTCAGCGCGAGGCAACCCGGTACATGCCATCCCTCCGTATTCTGATGATCAGCGCCCTGGAAGTCTGGGCCCTCCCGGGCCAGGGCGGCGCCGCGTCCCTGTTCAAGACGCTGGAAGGCTACGGTAAACGCGGCCATCAGGTCGATTTCGTGGCGCCGACGGTGGGCGCCAATCACTATTACGGCGCCCGCGTCCAGCCGCCGCCCCAGATCGAAGGCGTCACGTTTCACCAATTTAGCCTGCCTTCGTTGAGTCAATCTCGTTTGCCGCTGCCGCGCATCGCGCGTAAGGCCGATCAGAAGCTGCGTTTCTCAAATCTGTTCCCGCTCCTGGCCGCCAGGCAGGGCGAGCGCCTCTTCAAGCAGCATGACTTCGACCTGCTCTACGGCTACGAGTTGCACGGCGTGCTGGCGCAACGCAGGCTCAGGGCACGTCACCCTCTGCCACTCGTGGCGCGATTCCAGGGGACGATCATGCATCCTTATTTGCGGCGGCCGCAGTCACTGCTGCGCAAGTTCGAGGAGGTCCGGGCGCTAAAAACGCCGGCGGACCTCTACATCATGACCGACGACGGGACCCAGGGTGACGAAGTACTGCAATCGCTCAACCCGGACTCAGAGGGCAAAGTGCACTTCTGGCGCAACGGTCTGGATACGCTCGAAGAGCCGCCGCGCGAGGCGATGGATATGGCCGAAGCACGAGCCTCGCTGGGATTGGCGAAAGACGACTTCGTCCTGATAACGGCAACTCGTCTGGCCCGCTGGAAGCGCGTCGATCGGGCTGTCGACGCGGTCGCGCGGCTGCGAAGCGATGGCATCACAGCGCGCCTCCTCGTCGTCGGCGACGGCGAAAAGCGCCTCAACCTCGAGCGCCAGGTGCACGCCCTCAATCTCGAAGACAGGGTCACTTTCGTCGGCGCGGTTCCGCAGCCCGAAGTGCAGCGCTATCTCTGCGCCGCTGATGTTTTCCTCTCGGTCAACGAGCTGTCGAATGTCGGCAACCCCTTGCTGGAAGCGATGTTTGCCGGACGCTGCGTGCTGACCCTGGACGAGGGCGATACACGGGACCTGATCCGGGACGGCGAAACCGGCGTGTTACTACCGGCGTCAGGCGAGCCGGGAGAGATCGCCGATGCGCTGGCCAGGCTGGCGGAAGATCCGCAGCGGCGTCAGAAGCTCGGGACGGCAGCCCATCGCCTGGCGGAGCGGGCCTTCTGGACCTGGGACCAACGCCTGGACGCGGAGGTAGAGGCCGTGGAGGCTCTTGTGACAGGCCGCTTCCCGGCCGACGTCAGATGACACGCCCCAGCGACGGCCCAGCCTCCTCAGGCGGCTTTCTGCTCAACGTAAACCTCGTCTTCATCGCCACCGTAGCCGCCGCCGGCCTGGGCTTCATCACCGCCGTCCTGCTGGCACGCGCGCTCGGTCCCGAAGGCCGAGGCGTCACGGCGCTGTATCAGGCAGCCATCAGCCTGGGCTTCGCGTTTCTCGGCCTCGGCATTTCGACCGCGATCTTCTACTACCTGGGACGGCGCGACATCTCGGGCCGCCAGGCGATGGAGGCTGGGCTCAGCGTCACTCTCCTGGCAACCGCACTCAGCGCGATCGGCGTCGGCATCGCCGCTATCGCCTTCGGCCAGGACCTCCTGGACGAGGACGTGCCGTACTGGCTGGCACTGGTGGCGATCCCGGCTCTGGTGCAGTTTCGCGCCGTCGAGGCCGTCCTGCGGGCGCAGGGCCGCTTCGGCCGCATGAACCTGCTGGAGGTGTCGCTGCCGCTATCGATCCTCGGCCTGCTTGGCGTAGTCGAGCTGCTGGGAGGCTTGACCATCTACCGCGCTGTCGTCGCGTGGAGCCTGGGGTTCCTGCCGCCTGTCGTTCTTGGCTACTCACTGTTAGGGCCCTCGGAGTGGCCGCGTCGCCTCGCGGGACGCGATTTGCTGTGGAAGGCGGCGCGCTTCGGCATGCAGGGACAGCTGAGCAACCTGATCCAGCTGCTCAACTACCGCTTCGATTCGTACCTGGTGCTGCTGCTGGTTAACGCCAGCGGCGTCGGCCTGTACGCGGTTGGCGTTTCGCTGAGTGAAGGCATGTGGCTAATCGCGAACTCGGTGTCGGTCGTGTTGCTAACCAACCTGACCGCCGGCGACGACGAGAACGCGGCTCGCATGACGCCAATAGTCTGCCGCAACACGCTGCTGGTCACTGCCGCGGGTTCGGTGGTCGCGGCAGGGCTGGCGCCGTTTGCGATCCCGGCGATCTTCGGCAACGCCTTCGACGATGCGATCGTCCCGTTCCTCTGGCTGCTGCCAGGTACCGTGGCCCTGGCGGGGACGAAGATTCTCGCGTCCTATGTCTTTAGCCGGGGCCGGCCCCTGATCAACGCTCAGATCGCTTTCGTCACGCTGGGAATTACCGTGGTGGCGGACCTGCTCCTGATCCCGGCGTTCGAGGTTGCCGGCGCAGCGGCTGCCTCCAGCTTCGCCTACTGCTGCAGCCTGGCGTTGAGCGCCGTGGCGTATCGGCGAATCTCCGACGGTTCGATCTCGCAGGCGCTGATGCCGAGGCCCAGCGACGCCGTCTATTACGCGGAAGGTCTGAGGTCGTTGGCCGGGCGGTTGCGGCGTAGCGAGGCACAACCGTGAACCAACTGCCGGGCCCACCGTTGCGCATCGCCGTGCTGGGCGATTTCGACGGCCCTCACACGCGCGCCTGGGTCCGGACTTTTGTCGAGCGCGGGCATCAAGTCCACGCCATCTCCTACTACGCTCCGCGCGTCGAAGTCCCCGGCGTCCAGGTGCACCTACTCTCTAAGCGCCGCCACGAACCGACTAAAGGTGCGCCCGCTGCAGGCTCGTCTACCGCATCGCGCCTACCCTCATCCCTGCTTCGCGTTGTCCACGCCATGCGATACCGCCGCTCCGGACTGCTTCGAGTCCTGGATGAGATACGGCCGGACATCTTCCACGCCCACTACGCGGTCGAACACGGCTTCTACGGCGCTTTCGCCGATTTTCATCCCTACGTGATCAGCGCCTGGGGCTCCGACCTGCTGGTCGAGTCACGCAAACCGGTAGGGCGGCGCCTGGCCAGCTGGGCGCTGAGCAAGGCCGACCTCGTCACGGGCAACGACGCCTCGTTAATGAGCCGCGCCGTCGAGCTGGGTGTGGCGCCAGATAAAGCCGCGGTGGTGCATCTCGGCATCGAGAGAGCGTTTCTCGATGCGGGCGCCGAGAGCGTCAACTTGAGCGAGGAAACCGCCTCGCCGCCCACCCTCATCAGCGACCGCGCGCTGGAGCCGCTTTATAACGTCGACGCCGTGCTTCGGGCGTTCGCGGCGGTCCTGCCCGACGTACCCGGTGCCCGCCTCGTGGTCACGGGGGACGGGGGCCAGGCCAGCGCGCTGCATGATCTGGGCCGCGAACTTGATCTCGGCGACCAAGTCAGCTTCGTCGGACACCTGGGGCAGGAAGCGCTGGCGAGGACGCTGGCCGGCGCGCAGGTCTACGTCTCTAACCCGACATCGGACTCGCTGGCGCTGAGCAATCTCGAAGCAATGGCGGCCGGCGCGTTTCCGATCGTTAGTGACTTGCCAAGCGCTGACGGCTGGATCACCGACGGGGTCAACGGACTACGCGTGCCGCCTGCAGAGCAGGTCGCGCTGGCCGCCGCGATGCGGCGCGCCCTGGACGACGCGACGTTGCGCCGAGAGGCTGCGATCCAGAATCGGCGGCTGGTCGAGACGCGCGGCCTACGCGAGCCGAATATGCTGCTGATGGAACGCCACTATTACAGGCTGGCGGGCCATCCCGTTGAGGACCAGGCGATCTAGTCGCCAAGGAGACGGTCGATCTTCGCCGCCATGATGAAGTCGTTGTCGGTCAGCCCGCCGATCGAGTGCGTCGAGAGGTCGAGCACGACGTTCCGATAACCGTGAACCCGAATGTCGGGGTGGTGCTGCTCCGCCTCGGCGACCTCAGCCACCTTGTTTACGAGCTCAATCGCGGCGTTGAAGTCGGCCATGCGACGGCTGAGACGCAGGCCCTTGCCTTCGTCCATCCCCTCCCAGTTCGGCACCAGCGCGGCGCGCTCGGCGGCCTCAGCGTCGGTGAGGGTGGGCGAGCCCTTCGGGTACTCCCGACAGTGGCCGTTCAGCAGTTCATCCAGCGTAGGCATTGAGCACCTCCTTCAGGGTCTGTTCATGCTATCAGCCGAACGCGTAGAAGGGGCCTTTCCAGCAAGACCCCTTCTTCAACCCCTGGACGGGTACTAAACGCTAGGCGCCACCGCCTGCGCCACCAGCGCCGCCAGCAGCCTCCGGGAGAGGTTCAGGCGTCCCTTCGATGCCGATTCGCGGTAGGCCACTGCAGCATCGGCGGCAGGTACCAGTTGGCGTTGCCCAGCAGCTTCATCGATGCTGGGACCAGGACGCTGCGGATGATGACTGTCGCGTCTATGAACACCGCGACCGCCAGCCCAAAGCCCATTTGCTGCATCGCCACCAGGTTGCCGGCAGCGAAGGCGCCGAACACCACCACCATGATCAGCGCGGCGCCGGTAATCAGGCGATCGGTTGACCGCACGCCGAACGCCACGGACTCGGTGTTGTTGCCGGTCTGGTCGTAGCGCTCACGGATGCGGCTGAGCAGGAAGACGTGATAGTCCATTGAGAGGCCGAAGAGAACAGCGAACAGGAACAGTGGTAGCCAGGCCTCGATCGCATCGACTTGCTGGAAGACGCCGAAGCTGACGCCCTTCTGAAAGACGAGGACGATGAGGCCATACGCCGCGCCTACCGAAAGCAGGTTCATCACGATCGCCTTGGCAGGCACGACAATCGACCGGAAGACAATCATCAACAGAATGAAGCTCAGACCGAGCACGAACACGAACAGGTAGGGCGTGTACTCCTCGGTCAGAGCGATCTGGTCCACGTTGATCGCCGCGTCGCCGGTGACGAACACAGCCGCGTCGACGCCGCCGAATGCGGCCGGGATGAGCTCCTGACGCAGTCGCTCCACCGTATCGACCGATTCAGGGGAGAACGGGTCCGCTGCCAGCTGGAAGCTCAGAACGCCGACGTCACCAGCCGCGCCGGCTTCGTAGGTTGCCAGGCCCAGCACCGGCTCGTCCGCCGCCGCTGCTTTGAGGTCATCCACCGCGGCGAGGACTTCTGGCGAGTTGGCGTCGCCGTCGATCGCGATCTCGACCAGGCTGACCGAGCCGCCGCCGAAGTCGGCTTGAAGCGCCTCGAATCCCTGCTTCGAGGTAAAGCTATCCGGCATCGAGCTGACGCCGGATTGTCCCAGGGTGATGTCGAAGTAAGGAATCGCGGCGAGGATGAGCAGTCCGGCGGCCAAGACAACTGACACGACGGGTCGAGCCATGACGCCGTGCCGCGACACGGTCCCAGAAGCCGCCCGTTGATTGTTCGTGTGTGGCCTGCTGGGCTCGCTTGATAAACGGAATGTAACCCGCGTTGAGCTTGTCGCCGAGCACGCTAACCAGAGCCGGCAGAAGCGTGAGCGAGGCGAACACGGAAGCGAGAACCACGAAAATGGCGCCCGCCGCCAGGCTTCGGAAAATGGTGTGCGGGATAAGCAGCAGGCCGAGCAGTGCGATGACAACCGTCAATCCGCTGAACAACACGGCGCGCCCCGCCGTACCGCCCGCGACGCTGAGCGCCTCGTTCATGTCGAGGCCTCGCGCCCTCTCCTCGCGATAACGCGAGACATAGAAGAGCGAGTAGTCAATGCCGACGGCCAAGCCCATCATCGTGATCATGTTGGTGACGAAGAATGAGAACTGGAACGCCTGGCCAAAGATCGCCGTGAGGGCAATCGCCAGGATGATGGCGAAGACGGCGAGAAGGATTGGCACGAATGCGGCGACGATCGCACTGAAGACCAGGATCAGGATGATCAGCGCCGGTAGCAGTGCGCCGCCCTCTGACTTTTGCAGGTCGCGCTCCGCTGTTTCGTTGAAGTCGTTGTTCACCGTGGCGAAGCCGGAGATCAGGCCGGTAAAGCCTTCCGCCTCGTTCGCCTCCTCGACGATGTGGATGACGCCTTCGATGTTGTCACCGGCGTCATCGAACCTGTTGCCGGCCATCGTGACCGGGATCAGGAGCGACTGCCGGTCCGCAGATACGAGGTTTTCGTCGCTTGTTTCGTAGTAGCTGGTGACGCTTTCGACTGCTTCTGGCCCCAGCGCTCGGATCCCGCTGACGACCTCTTCTACCTTGGCTGCGAACCCAGGATCATCAACCGTGATGACGTCCGACTTGATGATGATTGCTTCATTGGCTCGAGTCTCGCCGCGCACGCCGTCCTCGATGAGTTTCTGGCCAATGGTCGAGTCCGGGTTGTTGGTGACACGGACCTCGTTGGTGAGTGAATCGGCGAGCAGGGTGCTGACCAGCACGAAGCCCCCCACGAGCATGACGGCCCAGAGTCCGATCATGCGCCAGGGATGGCGTGCGCTGACCCCGGCAAGACCCTGGGTTGAGAACATGGATGCCATTTCGCTTCCTCCTTGCGTATTGAGACGAACGGCCCGATTAGAAAGGACAATTCGGGCTGCTTACTTAAAAAACGAACGTTCCTTCGTTTTATAAAAGCAATCGCTGCCATTGTCAACAGGTCTGCTGTCGCAATTTGTCAGGAGTCTGAATCTGGCGTGGAAATCTGTTCGGAAATTAGTGGCTTAACGCCGCCCTGGAACTGCTGTCGGTCGGCGCCTCGGCGTTGCTAGACCAGAACGAACCCTGGAACAGCGCCCGCGTAACCTCGGCGTAGCCTTCGACGTCCATCTCCGGGTGGATCAGGTGCTGCAGTACAAGCCCCTGGTAGACGCCCATCATCACCGCCGCAATCGCTGAGGGGTCGAGCGCCGGACTGACGTCACCGCGCTCCTGAGCCTTCGTCATCAAGGCAGCCATGGGCTCCATGATCTTGTTCCAGCCCTCACGCAGCGAATCACCGATCTTCTCGTTTCGCGTCGCCTCAGATAGCAATTCCGCCATAAGGGCGCAGAATTCGTGGTCTTCGATGCCAGAGAAATAGATCCGAATCAGTTCGCCGAAGACCTTGCTTGTGTCCTCAAGCTCCATCGTTTCGCGGATTGTCGCGACGTCTTCGTCGTGTCCGCGGTCGCACATCGCGAGGATGATCTCTTCCTTGCTATCAAAGTAGCGATAGAGGGCACCCGGGCTGAGCCCAGCCTCGCCGCAGATGTCCTGCATCGTGGTGCGATGGAAACCGCCGCGGGCGAAGCACGCTGCGGACGCATCGATGATCTGCTGGCGCCGGGTTTCGAGGTAGGCGGGCAATACCTTGGGCATGTGATGACTCCTATGCCCTTCACAAGGTGAAGGAACGTTCCCTTTTTATCACACTCACGGCGAGTTGTCAGGGCCATTTGACCTCATTACGTTTTCAGATGCCTTTAGCCGCCTGAACTGGAAGTAGGCACTGTAACCCATTAGACCTCCGAGCAAGAAAAGAATGCCCGACCCGACAAAGTGAAACTCCGTACTCCATGCCATCACCCCGGACACCAACAAAATAGCTGTCGCGAAAGCGAGAACAAGCAACCAGCACAGTCGAAGCATCACAAGGAACGTCAGCACGCTTATACCTTCGGCAGGATCTCGCGCGCCACGAAGTCCAGGTCCTCGCGCGCCGGTGGCGTGCGGTACTGCAACATGATGCGGCTGATACCCGCCTCTTCCATCTCCTTGATCTGCTCGACGATTCGATCCGGCAGCCCCCACAGCGCCGTCATCGGCGGCTGCTTCGGGTCCGCCGGGCGTCTCTCCGGCGCGGTGCTCTCGACCCGCTGCTTCACCTTTTCGTCAACCTCGGCCTGGCTGGCGCCGGAGATGTAGCTGGTCATCACGGAGCGCTCGATCTGCTTCGGGTCGCGTTTCACGGCCTCGCAGTGCTGCTCCAGCACTTTCACCGTGTCCTTGTAGGCCGGCAGCCCGCTCATGATCCCCACGTTCCACTCGGTCGCGTACTTCGCGACCATGCGCAGCGTCCGCTTCTCTCCACCGCCGCCGATCAGCAGCGGCATCGGCGTCTGCGCCGGCTTCGGGTTCAGCGGCGCGTCCTTGAGGTTGTAGATCTGGCCATTGAAGGTCGCGGAGTCGTTCTCGAACAGCGCCTTGATCACCTGGATGCTCTCCTCCAGGTTGTCCATGCGCTGCTTGACCGGCGGTAGTTCGATGCCATACGCCTCGTGTTCGGTTTGGTTCCAACCGGCGCCAACGCCGAGGATGAAACGGCCGCCGGAGAGCTGGTCGACCGCGGCCGCCATGCGCGCGAGGATGGCGGGATGCCGGAAAGTCATCGACAACACAAGCGGCCCGAACCGGATCCGGCTGCTCGCCATCGCCGTGTAAGTGTGCGCGATCATAGTGTCCAGCGAATCGATGGTGCGAGTCTCGCCAAAGAACGAGAAGAAGTGGTCCGACCGCCAGAGCGACTCGAAGCCGAGCTCCTCGGTCCACTGGACAATGTTCTTCCATTCGTTCCAGCCGGCGCCCTCCTGGCTCTCGACCATTACGCCAAGCTTCATGTTGGTCCCTTTCTAGGATTGATTTTGGTGACGTGCGAATATTTCATTTACGAATCCAGCTCGCGAAACTGATCAGCGCCTCACGGTGGACCTGATAGTGACCCACCGTCTCATTGGTGATCTCGTCAGCCAGTGCAGCACCCGATGCAAACTCATAGCGACCAGAGGCGAAGAGTGCATCTTCGTCAAAGGCCTGAATCAAGTCGAGGAGAGCGGCGAAGACCCTTCTCTCCTCGCTGAGTACCTGTTCCAGCGGCACGGGACGGTACCGTTCAAGTGGAGGCGGTTCATATCATCGGTAGAGCGTGTATCTCTGTCATCGGCGATGACATTGCCCACTTTCACGAGCTGACTGCAGCGGTCGAGGATCCATTGCTCCCAGAGCAAGAAATGCGCAATCAGGTCCTTCACAGACCACTCGCCGATAACGCCGGGCATATTCTGGCGATCGAGCGGGACTCTGTCGATCAGTGCTTCCAGCTCAGCCCTTTCGAACTCGAGCGTTTTCAGGAGCGCGCTTTTCGAACCGGACGCCTCAGGTGTCATACTCGCAACGAATATTAGGGCACGCCTAGAATTTCCGCCTGTTTGGCCTGGTGATACTACTGCGCGCTTGAGCCCTGCTGTACCTTATCGCGCAGAGCCGCTTGCGCCGCTGCGACCCGCGCGATCGGGACGCGGTACGGTGAGCAACTGACGTAGTCCAGCGCCTCGCGGTGACAAAACTCGACCGAGCTCGGGTCGCCGCCGTGCTCGCCGCAGATACCGATCTTGAGGTTCGGCTTCACGCCACGCCCTTTTCCGATACCCAGCCGCATCAGGCCGCCGACGCCTTCCTGGTCGAGCCGCACGAACGGGTCGACCTCAATGACGCCCGCTTCGACGTAGGCCGGAAGGAAATGCGACGAGTCGTCGCGCGAGATGCCGTAGGTCGTCTGGGTCAGGTCGTTGGTGCCAAACGAAAAGAAGTCGGCGTGCTGCGCGATTTCGTCCGCGATGACACAGGCGCGCGGCAGCTCGATCATCGTGCCGACCGTGTATTCCAGCTTCGTCCCGCTCTCGGCAAGCACGGCTTCCGCCGTGTCGACGGCCAGAGCCCGCATTCGCTCGAGCTCCGCTTCGATGCCAACGATTGGGATCATGATCTCCGGAATGGCGTCGATGCCATCGGCTCGGACGTTGCAGGCGGCTTCGATGACAGCTCGCACCTGAGTCTCGTAGATTTCAGGGAACGTGACGGCGAGGCGGCAGCCACGGTGACCGAGCATCGGATTGAATTCGGCCAGGTCCTGGTTGCGCCGAGTCACCACGGCGGGTGAAACGCCGAGTGCCGACGCCACCTCTTCGATCTCCTCTGCCGAGTGGGGCAGGAACTCGTGCAGCGGTGGGTCCAGCAGACGGATCGTAACCGGCAGGCCGTCCATGGCACGGAAGATGCCCTCGAAGTCGGCTCGCTGCATCGGCAGGATCTTGGCCAGCGCGTCGCGGCGGTCCGCCTCATTCTCGGACAGGATCATCTCGCGCACGGCCAGGATGCGCTCCGGGTCGAAGAACATGTGCTCCGTGCGGCAAAGGCCGATGCCCTCGGCGCCGAACTGGCGCGCCACCTGGGCGTCGAACGGGGTGTCAGCATTGGTGCGCACCTTGAGGCGTCTCGCCGCGTCGACCCAGCCCATCAGCTCCGCAAAGTCGGCGTCGAGCTGACCTTCGACCACGGGGACCGATCCGAGCATGACCTCGCCAGTGCTGCCGTCGAGGCTGATCACGTCGCCTTCCTTGACCTCCACTTCTCGGCCGTCCACATCGACTCGGAACACGCCTTTCGCGTAGTCGATGTGGAGGGCGCCACAGCCCGCAACGCAGCACCGCCCCATGCCACGCGCCACGACGGCGGCGTGCGACGTCATGCCACCCCGAGCCGTCAGGATGCCCTCCGCCGCCTTCATGCCGTGGATATCCTCCGGCGACGTTTCGAGGCGGACCAGAATCGCCTTCTCGCCCTTCTCAGCCATTTCGACCGCCTCGTCGGCGCTGAACACGACCCTGCCGACGGCCGCGCCGGGAGAGGCCGCAAGGCCGGTGGCGATGACGTCCCGGCTGGCGGAGGTGTCGAATGTGGGGTGCAGCAGCTCGTCTAGCTTGTCGGGCTCGATGCGCAGGATCGCCTCGTCTTTGGAGATCAGACCCTCGCGCACCATGTCAACGGCAACTTTGACCATGGCCTGCGCCGTGCGTTTCCCACTGCGGGTCTGCAGCAACCAGAGTCGCCCCTGCTGAATCGTGAACTCGATGTCCTGCATGTCGCGGTAGTGGCGCTCCAGCGATTCGTAGACCCGTTTCAGGTCGGAGTACGCCCGCGGCATCGATTCTTCCAGCGTCAGCTGACCGTTCGTCTTCGCAGCGATGGTCACGGGCTGTGGTGTGCGGATGCCGGCCACAACGTCCTCACCCTGCGCATTGACGAGGTACTCGCCGTAGAACCGGTTCTCGCCGGTCGACGGGTCACGCGTGAAGCCGACGCCGGTGGCGCAGTCCTCGCCGAGGTTGCCAAATACCATCGCCTGAACGTTGACTGCGGTACCCCAGCTGCCGGGAATCTCGTACATGCGGCGGTAGGTAATGGCGCGTGGGTTCTCCCAGGAGCCGAACACGGCCCCGACGGCGCCCCAGATCTGGTCCCAGGGGTCCTCCGGGAAGTCCGAGCCGCGGCGCTTCTTGATCTCCGCCTTGTACTCCCCGACGAGCTCCTTCAGCGCGGAAGCCGGCAGCTCGGTGTCAAGCTCGACGCCGAGCGAGTCCTTCTTGGCTCCAAGAATCGCCTCGAAGGGGTCGACTTCCTTGTCCTCGCCCTTGAGGCCGAGGACGACGTCGCCGTACATCGAGACGAAGCGGCGGTAGGAGTCATAGGCAAAACGCTCGTCGCCGGTCTCCCGGGCGAGGCCCGCGGCGACCGTGTCGTTGAGGCCCAGGTTGAGGACGGTGTCCATCATGCCGGGCATGGAGACTCGCGCGCCGGAGCGCACTGAGAACAGCAACGGCTTCTCGGCGTCGCCAAACTGGCGTCCGAGCAGGCCTTCGACGTAGGCGACGCCCTCCCTCACCTGATCTTCAAGACCGGGCGGGTATTGGCGGCCGCGCTCGTAGAAGGCGGTGCAGACCTCGGTGGTAATAGTGAAGCCGGGCGGTACGGGCACGCCCAGGTTGGTCATCTCGGCCAGACCTGCGCCCTTGCCGCCCAGCAGGTCGCGCATCTCGGCTGCGCCGTCTGCCTTGCCCTCGCCGAAGCGGTAAACGTACTTCTGCGCGGTCCCGGGCTGCGTCGTGGTCATGATACGGCCTCGTTGAGCTACTCGAGCCACCTTTGGGGCAATCCCTCTGAAGCCAATTGTAGCAGCGGTGAATCTGGGAACCGCCGGCTTTATGGGGCCGAAATTCACCAACTAGTTGAGTTCGATCCGTGAGTATACTCGGGATCGCACGCGGCGACCTTAACGCCAGGGTTCAGATTCGAGGCTCGCATGAAATTCCACTGGTTTCACCTGATGCCCTACCCCGACCTGCCGGAGGACTTCCGCGAGAAGTACAGCAGCGTCTGGGTGGACGTCCCCAGCGAGCTGTTCGACCCGGTACGCGGCCACGAGGTTTACAACGAGTACCTCGACGAGCTCGAATACGCCGCCGACATGGGCTTCGACGGCATTTGCGTTAACGAGCACCACCAAAACGCCTACGGGCTGATGCCGTCGCCAAACCTCATGGCCGCGTCCCGAGAAGATCCGCGAGCTCGCGGACAGCCTGCGCGTCGGCCACCTGATGGCCCTGCTGCAATTCGGCAACATGTCGAAAGAGCTGACGATGAAGAACACGCAGCTCTTTGCCGAGAAGGTCTTGCCTGCGGTGAAAGACATATGGGACGACGAATGGGAGGACAAGTGGTGGATTCAGCCGCTCCCCCGGGATCAGGTGGCTCAGCCAGCGGCGCTCAGGTAGCCAACGCCCCCAGCTCACCGTACTTGCCGCGAAAGAAGAGCAGAGGCTTGCCATCCGTGGCCCCCTCAGCGTCTTGCACCGCTCCGATCATGATGGTGTGATCTCCGGCCTGATAAGTATCGGTCAGCAGGCACTGAAGGGTTGCAAGGCAGTTGGGAAAGAGCGGCGCGCCAAACTCACGCTCGGTGCAGTTGAACTCCTTGACCCAGCTGTTGTCCTCCTGCGGTTTGGCGAAGAACCGTGAGATTGTCTCCTGATCATCCCCCAGGATGTTGATGTTGAAAGCCTTGGAGTCCACGATCTCGGCCCGCGTACGCGAATCCGTCGTGAGACAGACCAGGAGCAGGATTGGATCCAGTGAGACCGAAGTGAATGAGTTCACGGTGACCGCGTGACAGTTGTCGCCGCTGCCCGCCGTGACGACTGCAATACCAGTGGCAAAATTGCCCACGATCTGTCGATAGGTCTTCGCGTCAACACTCATCGAATTTCTCCTTGGCCCATTTCCCGATTCGCTGAAAGGCTACACTGACCGGCCCTCTTTGGGGACGCCTGACTGCCGAGGAAATCGTTGATCTATTGCCGGATAGGCAATCTTGATACAAGGCTCATCATCGCCTCATCGACCTGAACTGCCTCCGTTATGTCAAATAATGGCATCGGATGCAAGCGATCTTCTTTCACCCAAGCCATATCGAAGTCCCCTTCGTGTCCGAACATAAAGATGTAGCCTGGATTCAAGAAGGTAGGCCTCCTGGAGGAGGAATCAACGATGAAGACGAAACTCCCACGGACAGCGATGAAAGCAGTCTCCAGTCGTCGCGGCGTCCTCGTCGCCGCCGCAGCGGCGACGGCAGCCGCTTCTGCCTGGGAGACCGGACATCGTCGTGTGCGGCGAGCCGATCTTCCTGAGTCCGGCGTCCGCATCGAGAAGCTGTCTGATCTGCGCCACGATGAGCAGGCGCTGGCGGCGATCGCCTCAGGCCTCGAGGATGAATGGGGTGAATTCGCCTACCTCGGCTTCAAGAACCTCCGCGAGGTGCTCTCCAAGGCCGGCGACACGATCTTCGTTGTCGTAGAGCGTGACGAGGAAGGTGCGACTGCCCTCGGCATCGTCCAGACCATCCTGGCCGACGTCCATGGGGACGCGGAGTTGCTTCAGGAGACGTACGCCGACTTCGCAGCACTGACCAGCCCCGAGTCCTGGAAGGCATCACGAACTCACGGCGGCGACACCCTCGTGCTGCTACAAATCACGACGTTGGCAAAGTCGAAGCGCTCCGCTGGTATCGGTTCACTGCTGCGCAACGCGGCCCTCAACATGCTCGACTCCCACGTTTCCTACGCATTGACCACCACGCCGGTAGACGGCGCAGGCCTGGGTGACATCGACGTCGAGCTGCCCGAGACATACACCGCGGCGATGCGCTTCCACGCGCGAGGCGGCGCCAGCCCAGCGCGAACCTTACCGAGCTACAAAGATCCACCAGGCGTCCCGACCAAGCACGGCAAGGACGTGGTAGTCATGCGATACGCCCGCGATGAGTCGGGCGAGTGGCCGGCGCCGCGACCCGAGATGCGGCTGCGAACGATGGGCCCGCTGCAGCAACAGGTCAATCAGGCGCTGCGTCGCCTGCGCCTGCGGCAGTTGCGTCCATCCCGAGTATCGCTCAGCACACTGCGGTCCAACGGACAGCGTCTACTGGCGAAGCGACCCAATCCTCACTTCTTCGACGAACTGAAGAGCCGCATCAAGCGTCATCGCCCCGACGACGAAGATATTCGTCGCGCCGCGTAGCTAGCTTCAGGCCCGGCCCGGATCAACCTGACCTCTCTTGTCGGTGGCAAGGTGACGCACTAGGATCGTGCCTACGATCAACCAATCCACCGACAATGAGAGGGGACCAATTCAATGGCTGACAACCGTGTCGCGGCCGCGGAGGCCGTAGTCAAGTCGATCAAGACGGGCGAGCGATCGGCATCCGAGCGCGCCCAAGAGCACCTGGCGTCCGATGTCGTACTCGAAGTCGTCAGGCCGCAGGGCAACGACGAGATCAAGGGCATCGAACAAGTGATGAACCGGCTGGGCGGCATCTGGGCCCAGACGCCGATCTACCAACGCGGCGCGTGGACCGAGCCACAAGCCGACGGCGACAAGCTGAAGGTCGTGGGCAGCTTCCCCGAACTCGGCGCCGCGCCGCAGGCGATGAACCTGACGTTCTCCTTCAACGGCGACGGCAAGGTCAGCCACGTTGCGCAGCAGCTCGTGACCGGCGGCCCACCGGAGCAGGTCGATGAGATCCCGGTTTACCTCCGGGGTCAGATCGACAGCGCTTTGTTCAACAACACGCCGCTGGTCGTCTGCTACGTTGATGAGAACGGCCAGCCGCAGCAGTCGCTACGCGGCAGCACGTTGGTGTTTGGCCCAACGCAGCTCGCGATCTGGGTGCGCAGCGCCGACGGCGGCATCGTCAAGGCGATGGCGAAGAACAACAAGCTGTCTCTGCTCTACCGCGACTCCATGTCACGCTCGACCATCGTCGTGCAGGGCACCGGCAGCATCGCGACGGACGAGGAGACGCGACGCCGTCTCTATGACATGACGCCTGAGGTCGAGCAGATGCACGACCCCGGCCGCAAGGGCGCGGCGTTGATCATCGACATCAACCGACTGCAAGGCGGTGGCCCCAAGGGCAACTACCGCATGCAGCGCGACTAACTTTCGCGAACGCACGAAAAAGACGCCCCGGCGACTGCCGGGGCCTCTTTTTTGTTACCCAGTCATCCGGGACGAATCCGAAATCTAAGAAACTTCGCCTGGCTCCAGCTCGTCGCGGACGATTGCCGCGCCGGAGGCGAGGGCGCGCATCTTGCCTTCGGCCGAGGCGCGGCTGCGCGGCACCAGGCCGCAGTCGGTGCAGGGGAAGAGGTGCTCCGGCGAGACGTAGGGCAGGACGTCCCGGATCCGCTCCGCGACAAGCTCCGGCGTCTCGACCTCTTCCGTCCCCACGTCGATCACGCCGACCAGCACGTCCTTGCCGTCCAGCGCCACCAGCAGCGCCGGGTCAACCCCGGACGCCGCGCACTCCACGGACACCTGGTCGACGCTCGACTTCGCCAGCAGCGGCAGCGAGACGCCGTAGTGGCCCCATTCCTGGTTCTGCGTCTTCCACTGCAGGACGGCGTCGGTGCCGTAGCCGTAGCAGATGTGGACACCCTTCTTCGCCGTCACATCCTGCATGCAGCGCTCCAGCGTCTCAATGCCCCAGGCTTCGACCTTGTCGAGGTAGATGTTGAAGCATGGCTCGTCGAACTGGATCACGTCGGCCCCGGCGTCCTGCAGCATCAGCGCCTCGGCGTTGAGAATCGCCGCGAAGTGCATCGCCAGCGTCTTCTCGTCCGTGCCGTAGTGCTCGTCCAGCGAGCTGTCGACAATCGTCATCGGGCCCGGCAGGGTCACCTTGAGCGGCCTGTCGGTGTGGGCGCGCGCGAACTGGACCGCTTCGAGAAATACCGGCGCCGGGTGCCTCACCTCATCGACGATTCGAACGACGGCGGTCGATTTGGTGTAGCGGCCGCCGCGGGCCCGCTTCTGGCCCAGCGTCTCCATGTCAAAGCCGGTCAGACCTTCCAGGAAGCCCCAGATGTAGTGCCGGCGGCGCTGCTCCGCATCACAGACGACGTCGATCCCGGCCTCTTCCTGGGCCAGCAAAGCGAGGCGCACGGCGTCGTCCTGGGCGGCGTGCAGGTCCGCGCCGTCGAGCAGCCAGGACGCTCGCAGTGGCGCATCCGGGTCGGCGAGCCAACTCGGCTTCGGCAGGCTGCCAACGATAGTTGTCTGTAGCATCGCCCGGCGATTCTAATCACTCGGTTCGGATTGTGCAGAGACATTCTGATCCAGCCTCGGCCAGGAGCTGCTGCCCTCTGGATTATCCGCGGCGTATCATGGGCGCGTTAGGCAATTTCGCCAAGGAGTCATCGCCATGACCAGCGTCACGTCCGAGCAATTCCACGACCGCATCCACGACAACCACATGTACGGCCTCTGGGAGCTGGCCAGCCAGATGACGCCGCACCCGATGCCCAAGGCGAAGGCCCACATCTGGAAGTCGGAGCTGTTCAACTCGGTGCTGCACGACTCCGGCGAAGTCGTGCCGATCGGCGAGGAGCGTCGAGCCCTGCAGTTGTTCAACCCCGGTCTCGAAGGCCGTTGGGCCACGACGAACAGCCTCATCGGTGCGATCCAGATGCTGCTACCCGGCGAAACGGCGCGGGCTCACCGCCACACGCCGACGGCGATCCGCTTCATCATGGAAGGCCACGGCGCTTACACGGCAGTCGACGGTGAAAAGGTCCTGATGGAGCCCGGTGACCTGATCCTGACGCCAAGCTGGGCCTGGCACGACCACGGCAACGAGACGGACGAACGCGTTGTCTGGTTCGACGGCCTCGACATTCCCCTGATCCAGTCGCTCGAGGCGATGTTCTTCGAACTCTACGACTCGCCCAAGGTGCCTCTGAGCAAGTCGGACAACGACTCGGAGCGCCTGCACGGCCACGCCCACCTGGCGCCAACCTGGGTCAAGGAGAAGCCGCTGGCTTCGCCGCTACTGATCTACTCCTGGCGCAGCGCCCACGAAGCCCTGCTGTCGATGCGCGAACAGCCGGGCAGCCCGACTGACGGGATCATGCTGGAGTATCAGCACCCGCAGACCGGCGGCACCGTGTTGCCGACCATGGCCTGTTACCTGCAATTAATCCGTCCCGGCGAAAAGCTGCGTGCCCATCGCCACACCGGCAGCGCCGTGTACTACGTCGAGCGCGGCGAGGGCGAGACGATCATCGACGGTGAGCGCTTCGCCTGGGGCCAGGGCGATGTCTTTGTCGTGCCGCCGTGGGCCCTGCACGAGCACGCCAACACGAGGTCAGAAGACGCCATCTTGTTCTCGATCCAGGACACGCCAGTGCTGCAGAAGCTCGGCCTCGACAAGCACGAGCTGTACGACGAGAACGGCGGCCACCAGAACGTCACTTCGACATTCCAGCCCGCGGCTGTTTAGAAGACGGACGCCCCTATGGCTCTGACCCAGTAGCAGGTCTCTGTCCGAAACGGCAGGTTCAACGTCACCGTGTACCGCGGTGGGTCCGGCGATCCGCTGGTCTTTCTGCACGCCGCCGGCATCCAACGCCCGGACGATGTCTTCCTTGAACTCCTGGCGCAGAAATACGACGTGATCGTGCCCGTCCACCCGGGGTGGCCCGGTTCCGACGGGCTAGAACACCTCGACGACGTTATCGACATGGCCGTCTACTACGGCGACCTCTTCGACGCCCTGGGCCTTGACAGCTTTCACCTCATGGGCAGCTCCCTAGGCGGCATGTTCGCGGCAGAGGTCGCAGCGCTGCACCGTCAGTACATCCGGAAGCTGATCCTGCACGCGCCAGCTGGCATGTGGCTCGACGACCATCCGCCGCTCGACTTCTTTGCGGTGCCCCAAGATGTCGTCATGCAGGCGCTTTTTGTCGACCCGCAGAAGGCGATGGCCAGGACGCCGAAGGTCGACCCCGAGGACAAGGAGGCGGTGTTGAGGGCCGCGCTCGACCGCAATATGAGCCAGGCAGCGACAGGCAAGTTCATCTGGCCGATCTGGGACAAAGGTCTCAAGAAGCGCATCCACCGCATCAGCGCACCGACCCTGCTGATCTGGGGCGATAAGGATGGGCTCAACCCGCCCGTCTACGGCCCGCACTGGCAGAAGCTGATCCCGAGTTCAAAACTCGTGACAATCGCCGGTACGGCGCACGTCTCGATGGCCGAGAAGCCGGAGGAGTTCGTCCAGGCGGTGAGCGACTTCCTCGGCTAGGCGCTTCTCGCTCCAAATCGTGCGGGCTTAGGCCTTCAGGCCGAAGTTACGCTCAGCCATCTCCAGAATACCGGCGCTGATCGAGAGCGAGGATGTGGCGCCCGGCGACGGCGCGTTCAGCACGTGGATCGCGCGGTCAGTCTCGACGATGCGGAAGTCGTCCACCAGACGCCCATCGCTTTCGACAGCCTGGGCCCGAACCCCGGAGCCACCAGACTCGAGGTCTTCGGAGCGGATCTCCGGCACCAGTCGCTGTAGTGCCTTGGTGAAGGCGGCCTTGCTGAACGAGCGGTAGACCTCATGGGCGCCAGTCTTCCAGTATTTGCGCGCCATGGTCCAGAAGCCGCTGTAGCCCAGTGTCCCAAGCAGCTCGCGGGCCTTGAAGCTCGTCTTGGTGTAGCCCTCCTGCGACAGCGCCAGCACCGCGTTCGGCCCTGCCTCGACGCCGCCGTGGATCGTGCGCGTGAAGTGCACGCCCAGGAAAGGGAACTCCGGGTCTGGTACCGGGTAGATCAGGCCCTTCACCAGGTGATGCGACTCCGGCTTGATGAAGAAGTACTCACCCCGGAAAGGCACGATGCGCAGACCGAGGTCGAGGTTCATCATGCGCGCCACGGCATCGGAATAGAGGCCGGCACAGTTGATCAGGTACTTGGCCTCAATGTCGTCGTTCGTCGTCGTCAGGTGGAGGTGGTCGCTGCCCTGCAGGATCGACTCGACCTTCGAGCCGAGCAGGATCTCACCGCCGTTCTCGCGGACGTGGCGAGCGTAAGCGCGCGTGACCTCTGTGTAGTCGATGATGCCGGTTTTTGGCGAGTAGAGGCCCTTGATGCCGGCGGAGTGCGGCTCGATCTCGCGAATGCGATCGGCGTCGATCATCTCGAGGCCGGCGACCTCATTGGCGGTGCCGCGGTTGTAGAGCTCCTCGAGGCGCGGCAACTCCGCCTCGTCGATGGCAACGATCACCTTGCCGCAGAGGTCGTACTTGATACCGTTCTCGTCACAGAACTCCAGCAGCGACTTGACGCCCGTGACGCAGTTCTGGGCCTTCAGGGAGCCCGGCTTGTAGTAAATACCGGAGTGGATCACGCCGCTGTTGTGGCCGCTCTGGTGGCGTGCCAGCTCATCTTCCTTTTCGATGACGACGACGCGGTACCTCGGGTACTTCTCGGAGAGACGCATCGCCGTGGCAACACCGACGATGCCGCCACCGATGACAGCCATGTCGTATTTGTACGAAGCCATGATGGTTCCTTTGCAGCGCTTGGGCAGGGTCAGGCCAAATGATATTCGACCGGCGGACCAGCGTCACGTCAGTAGTCCACTGTGCTAGTCTCGCTGTGGTTCCGGTCCGACTCGGATGGAGGTTTTCGAGTGGCGCGACGGCCGATTTACGACACGGCAGAAGAGGCGATTGCCGACATCCCCGACGGCGCATCGATTGCGATCGGCGGATTCTCCGCGACGCTTGGGTTGCCACAAGCCCTACTGCGCGCCGTGGCCGATCGAAGCAACGCCAAGAACCTGACCTTCATCGGCAACGGGGTGCCGCAGGGCCACACGGGCGAGTCAGAGAACCCGTGGTACTTCGTCGACCCATCTCGAGTCCAGAAGGTGATCTGCTCCTTCCCGACAGGAGGCTCGCGGGCCGGTGTCACCAACCCCTACGAAGCGGCCTTTACCGACGGCACGACGGAGCTCGAGCTCGTACCGCAGGGCACCCTGGCAGAGCGCCTGCGCGCCGGCGGCGCCGGCATCCCAGCCTTCTTCACGCCCACCGGCGTCGGCACGCCCTTCGCTGAGGGCAAGGAAGAGCGCGATTTCGACGGCAAGCGCTACGTCATGGAGCAGGCGCTCTATCCCGACTACGCGCTGGTCAAGGCCCTGCGCGCCGACAAGCTGGGCAACCTCTACTACCGCAACACCGCCCGCGCCTTCAATCCGCCGTCCGCCATGGCCGCGAAGTGCACGATTGTCGAAGTTGAGGAGCTCGTCGAGCCGGGAGAGATATCGCCCGACCTGATCATGACGACGGGCATCTACGTGCATCGCATCGTCGTCGTTAGGAGCAAAGAATCGTGACCGCGCGCGCCATCGAAAAGGATCGCCTGCCGCGAGAACTGATCGCGATGCGCGTCGCCCGGGAGCTGCAACCCGGCGACTTCGTCAATCTCGGTATCGGCATCCCGAACCTTGTCGCCGACTTCGCCGACCCGGCCAAGGGCGTTGTCTTCCACGCTGAGAACGGCCTCCTCGGCATCGCCCGGGCCCAGGAGGTGGGCAAGGTCGAACTTCCCGACATGATGAACGCCGGCAATCAGCCCGTCATGCCGATTGACGGCGCCTGGCTCATGGATTCGGCGGACTCCTTTGCGATCGTCCGCGGCGGGCACCTCGATGTCGCCGTGCTCGGCGGCTTGCAGGTCGCGGCCAACGGTGACCTGGCGAACTGGCTTCGCCCCGGGCGCAGAGTGGGGGCGATCGGCGGGGCCGCCGATATCGCCGCCGGTGCGCGGCGGCTCTTCGTCGCGATGGATCACACGACACGAGAAGGCGAGTTCAAGATCGTCAACCAGTGCACCTATCCGTTGACCGCCGTTGGCGTGGTCAAGAAGGTGTTCACCGACATCGCCGTACTCAGCCTCGATTCCGACGGCTTCGTGCTGGAAGAGATGGCGCCGGGCTGGACACCCGAGGATGTGCAGTCGCAGAGCAAGGCGACCCTGCGCGTTAGCCCCGACGTTCACGAAATCGACCTGAGCTAGCGCCGCCGGGATGCGCTCCGGTATCGATTTGTGGTTCCCTTACGGCATGCCGCAAAATCGCCGCCGCCGCAAGCAGGGCTACCTCGACGAGCCCGAGCGCGCCACGCTGACGCTGACCGACATGGCCTACGAAGGTCACGCCATCGGCCGCCTGGACGACCTCGTGGTCTTCGCCGAGTACGGCATCCCCGGCGAAGAGGTGGTCGTCGAGATTTATCGCAAGACGGCGGACTTTGCCAGCGCCCGCGTCGTCGAGGTGCTGAAGGCGTCACCAGACCGTATCGAAGCGCCCTGCCAGTACTTCGGCACCTGCGGCGGTTGTCACTGGCAACACATCACCTACCAACGCCAGCTGGAGCTCAAGCGCCACGTGGTGCAGGAGCAGCTCCGTCGCATCGGCAAATTCGCTTCGCCGACCGTCAACGAAACAGTCGCCGCGGAGGACCCGTGGGGTTACCGCAACCACCTGCGATTGAGCGCCGGACGTCTCGGCGACATCGGTTTTATGCGCCGCGGCAGCCATCGCTTCCTACCGATCGACCGCTGCCTCATCGCTAACCCTAAGATCAACGAGATGATCACCTTGCTGCAGGGCAAGGGGGCCGGCCTGCACCAGGTCGAGCTTCGCGCTGGAGTCAACACCGGCGACCTCATGATCCAGCCAGATATGACGGACCGCGAGCCCTCCGCGCCGCCCGGCAGCAAGGTCTACCGCGAAGCGCTGCTGGGCCACGAGTTCCAGGTCTCGGCGCCGTCCTTTTTCCAGTCCAACACAGCCCAGGCCGAGCGCCTTGCGCAGCTTGTGCGCGAGAAGCTCGAACCCGAGCCGCAGGAGCTGCTGCTCGACGCCTACGCCGGAGTCGGGACCTTCGCGGCGCTATTCGCCGCGGACGTGCGCCGGGTCATCGGCATCGAGGAGTCGCCAGCGGCGGTCGCCGACGCCGCCGTCAACCTGAAGGACCTGCCTAACGTCCGCTACATCGAAGGCAAGGTCGAGGCCGTGCTGCCGGAGCTGGAAGAGAAGCCAGACGCCGTGATCCTCGACCCGTCGCGGGTCGGCTGCCACCCGTACGTCATCAATGCAATCGTGCGCTTGGCGCCGCGAAAGCTGGTCTACGTCTCCTGCGACCCGTCGACGCTGGCGCGCGACCTCCGCCTCCTCGTAGACGGCGGCTTCGAGCTGCTGGACGTGACGCCGCTAGACATGTTTCCTCAGACCTACCACATCGAGTCTGTCGCTTCGTTGCGCGGCCCCGAAAACGCAGCCAAACGAGTCTGAACACCCCCAAGAACTGTTAACCCTTTATACCCAAACGACGGGCAGTGGTGACCCTGCGCTTAGCAAACGCTTAGCACGGAGCAACCACAGCGGTTACGCGCACCCCGCGCAATCTAACGCGTTCGAAAAACGGTTCGAAGAAAGTACGCGACCAAGGAGCAGTCCTGATGCCAACCCTGGCTGAATACTTCGATGGACTGATCTCTGGGCGGATTCCAACTCCGCGCCAGCAGGAGGCGTCGACTGGTGCCTACCGCGCTCAGGGGATCAACGACCTCGAAGCGTTTACGGCTGACGAGTCGCCTTTGCCGGGCCTGTACGGTGGGCAGGCCTCAGGCGGACTAAGAGTGTCACCGTAAAACTTCGACTCTTCGGCTTTTCACTCCGAAGTCGGCAACGACCCCTGCATGGGGTGGCGCTCAGATGGAAGGTTCAGCCGTTCGAACCCAAGGAGGAGTTGCGATTCTCACCATCGTGCATTCTGGAGATGAGAGAATTAGACCGAGGTAAGCACTGGTTTTTAGACTCAGCCGCGACGCCTGGGAAGATTGAAAGACTGGGAGTCCTCACAAACTTGCTTGAGGGTATGGGCATTCGCGTGGAACCGACAGTGGTAGCAGACCCAACCCTCCCTTCCCAGGTTCAAGTTCACCGTCAGGCGGACCGGTATTGGGAGTATAAAAGCTATCTGTGCCCTTCCCCCCAAGTTTTAGCTCGTCCACACCGCGACGCCGGGCTCGCGTCCTAACCAATTCCTCTCGCCGATGGAGCCCTTCGGTAACAGGGAAGAGAGAACTGGTCTTTCACGAGAGGAGTTTGTCGAATGGATGATCGCAAGAGGAAGGGACTTTGGTTTTTTGCCATTGGTAGCGCAATCGTCGGCATCGGCTTGCTCAACGGAGGATCGGTCTTTCTCGGTAACTTGCAGGCGCTCGACTTGCTCTTCGACGGGCTCGGCTCCTTCTGGATCCTGAGGGGCATATTTCTGCTCGTCACAACGGGAAGCTGACGCCCGAGCTGGTCAGTTACAGGTGTCATGAGCCTCGTCTAGTTCGGTGATCGCCCGGCACCGAGACGCGGAGTTTCTGAGGAACCACGTCCGAGCCGTCCTTGGGTGATGGCTGACGGCTCGCGACGATGGAGTCGACGCGCCGCCTCGTCCTCGGAGCCGCCGGTAATCCGCACGTGTAGTAGAGAGTCAGACACGCTGAACATGACAAGCTAAGCCGGGTAACACTCAAGTCACTCCCCTACGCCTTCAGCAGCCCCCCTGCACTCCAGCGCGGGCTACATCTTTACGTCTTCCAACGCCCCTGTGTCCCGCTTTGGCCCGAGATGTGAACGAGTCATCTGGCTCCTTTGGGTATCGAATACTTCCCCGCCGCCAGATACGACCTCTGTGGGAAGCTTCTTACTCCCCCTCGGCGATGGGACCGAAGAGGGCAACCGGAAAGTCTGGCTCGAGGCCCAAGGCGATTTGCCCGTAGGTTCCATAGCGGCTCTCGGAAACCCAGCCATGATGTCGAGCCGTGTGAACGTCTCGAAACGCCCGTTCAAGCGGGCTACGTGTGTAGATGCCGCTCGTGCCAGCTACGCTGCAGACGTGATCTACCGCATCGACGCAGCTCTGCATGAGATGAACCGCGGCCAGCATCAGTCTGGCCTTCTCTTCCCTGGTTGAGGCCTGGCCGGCCTGGGTTCGCTCCCACGCCTCGATAGCCGTCTCGTAGAAGAACGAGCGCGCCGCGCCCAACACGCCCTCAGCCTTGCCGAGTGCCATTTGGGCCATGGGTCGTTGGCTCAACGAAGTCGCCGACATGAACGGCGTCTTCCCCAGCGCCAGCTGTTTGAACTCATCGATGGCCAGCCTCGCGACACCAAGGGCAACCGGTGCCAGAACGACGATCCCCTCGCCCAGACTTGGATAGCGGTACAGAGGCCCCTTGAAGTGACTCCCCGGCTCAAATGCCGGTTGCAGCGGCCAGGTTCGAGCAGTGGGGACGAACGTATCCTCTACGGTCACCGTATTGCTGTCTGTGCCGCGCATCCCTAGGCTGTCCCAGGTATCCACCAAAGTCACGTCTCGTGTTGGCAGGAACGCGCCTCTCAGCCCTCCGCCCTCGGTCGGCTGCACCAACACCATGACCCAGTCGGCATCGTTGATTCCACTGGCAAAATGACTTTGCCCCGAAACCCGATAACCACCCTCGGCCGGAGTTGCCGCCATTGGAGGATGGATGCACTGAGCCATGATGGTGTCCGGCCCGTTGGCATAAATCTCCTCTACCCCCTCGTCAGGGAGTCGCGCGCAGTAGAAATCTCCTGAGTTGGCGGCCTGTAAGATCCAACTTGCTGCGCTGTCATAGCGTGCAACCTCTTCAAAAACCCGAGCACTGGTGACAGGGTCTAGTTCGAGCCCGCCCAGCGATTTCGGAGTCATCATCCGGACGAGTCCTGCATCCTTCATTGCCTGGATAACCGCAGCTGGCACCCTTCGGTTGCGCTCGCCCTCAGCACTGTGCTCTCTGATTAAGGGCCCAAGTCCCAGGGCAACATCCAGCAACTCACGGTCGATCTCAAAGGTCATTGGTCCTCCCAACCGGTCATGGACGCCTCTGAACAGTTCGTGAGGCTTACTCTGCTAAGCCTTCAGCAGCCCCCGACGCCCCAGTGCTTGCTCCAGTCCAGGCTGAGGACTAAATATCACAAAGGGTGGCGGACAAGCGGCGTGGATTTAGGGATGTAGCCCGTCAGCCCCCTCATTAGTCATCACGGATGGCGAAGGCAGTGTGGGCAGCTACTCCTGCACCACCTTGAAAGATGACTGCTTCGAGAACCAGTCGGTAATCGGCAGTTGCATGTTCAACGATGTCGACCCCGACCCGTGCTTCGTCCCTGACCCAGACCCGGCCGCCTTCCCGCAATTCAACGGCACGCCGGTTCCGCTTGCCACGCCGACCGCGGTACCGACGCAAGCGCCGCCTGAGCCTGCCGATGCAACGCCCGCGGATCAGGTGGGAGCTATCTCCCCACCGAGCACAGGCAGCGGCGGTCTACGGCAAGACAAAACCGGCATGTCTGGCGCAGCTGATCATTCTCCCTTGTAAAGAGGCGCAGTTTGCCGGCACCGAGAGACCGGCACCCGCGTCGAGGTTCAGGTCTGGTTCGAAGTCGAGGCTGACGCCTCCAACAATCCGTCGTGGCTAGCGTCGTCCTACGCCTTCAGCAGCCTCTTTGACCCAACGAAGGCGCAAGCGAAGGGTGTATCCGGGCTTCTAGAGCAGATGCCGGGCCTACCTGTGAGATCGCCTGACGAGGGAGACCAGAAAGGGCAAGAATGCGGTCGGAGTTGGGCTGGGCGGCAACGGAACGAGGGCCTGGTCTTCTGGAGTCGCAGCGCTCCGCCTGGCAAGTTCCAGCTTCAAGCTTTCCTCGCCTTTAGCCATTGCCCAGCGATGGTTTGCCGAAAACAGCGGCTTCAATATTGGCGACAAGATTCGCAGCAGAGGCTTGTCGGCACGGATTCGCCAGTCATAAGTGATGTTCGTCCATTCACCGTCCTCCTCGAACGTCCAAACACCGCGACCGTCGAAATCACCGGAAGCGTCAAGACCAAACCCCTGCGGACGCTGCGCATCGGTGACCTGAAACTGCCAGCGCAAGGTATACGGTAACCAGCCCTTGGTATAGAGGCTTATGACCTTCCCGATACCATCTTCATCGCCCGGAGCCAGTTCCCTTACGTCCAGGTACACCGAGGGCCACCATCGAACTAAATCGAGCGCGCCACCCAGGGTGTCGTAAACCTCCTCTCTCGTCCCACGGACTCGCCATCGGGTTACGAACTCGTAGTCGTTGCCAGCCATCTCTCATGCCGCCTGTTCGTGGCCAAAACCGATTCTGCCTCACGGTGAGTCTAGCTCTTTGGATCAAGAGCAACGTGGCAGGCCTTGAGCAGCCCTCGACGCCCAAGCGCCCGCTCCAGCGCTGGCTGCATCTTCATGTCCTGGAACTCATGCGATCCGGCGCCATACTTCCTTTCGCCCTCCGGCCGTCTCGCCCCAGACCGTCTCGCCCTCGAAGGTGACGATGTGTTGATTTTCAGAAAGCGGCCGAGGCAGGCGATTGATGGTCGGATGGTAATGGAAGATGTATTCATTCTCTGACCCGCCGGTCGGGGTCAGTTCATATGTCCCGCCAATCGCGAACAGCAAGCCTCGCCATGCCTCCGCCCGCATTTCGTCGGTAACAGCGGTTGGCGTAATGTCAGCAGGCCATTGCTTTCGACCCTTCCTCACAGTGAGGTCGACGAAATGGGTATCAGTCACAACGAATAAGCCCTCTTCCTCCTTTGAGACTAGTTCCCAGACGCCAACGAGTGGGTTTGTCATCTGTCGCTCCTTTCAATCTAGAGGCCTACGCCTTCAGCAGCCCCCGACGCCCAAGCGCCCGCTCTAGTGCAGGCTGCATCTTCAGATGCTGGAACTCGGCGATACGGCTCTGTGCCGTCGGATAACAACTGTTCGGGCAAATCCCAGTAGGCCGGCTCCAACCAGCCAGTCGCCGATGCTTGATTTCAGTGGGAGTACGTCGGCCAACCACGACAGCTTAGTCTCGCCAGTTAGCGGTTCGTATATGCCGTGCTGCGCTTCCCCTGGTATAGGCATAAAGCCACCATTAGCTAATGTGACAGTGGCATTGAGTGCGAAGCCGCCGAGCAACAGGACCCCAACTGGCGTTTTGACAAAGTTGAAGCGACGCAGGAACCAAAGTAAGACGCCGAGCAGCCCAATCCAGTAAGCCGCCGCTGTCGCCAGCCCCGGATCGATCTGCCAGTAAGTCCGGACGACGAAAAGCAACGCGAAGGCTAACGCCGGGTACCGCCACTGCCATAACTGGTTGAGCTTTACTAGCAATGCTCCAACTCCTCTTACTTCCAGGTTATCGAAGGTGGACGCGAACGGCATAGTTTGAAGCCCAGGCCAAGGCTAACCAATTCTCACACTTGGTAATGCTAACCGGCCTTCAGCAGCTCCTGCGTCCCAGTGTCCGCTGTGACACTGCAGGCGCTTGGCAAGTTTCCTAGCGCCCAATCTCGTCGACAAACTTGTCCAGCGAGTCGCCGGTTTGCTCGAGAAGGGGAGATCGATCCAGTAGAAGCCGGTCAGGATCTCTGATGACTGCGGCGGTGGAGCGGCGGACGTATACGCCAGCGGAATGCGCGCAGATACTTGGCGTGTCTGAGCAGGCTGTACGTGACGAGTGCCGGTCCGGTCGCATCCAGGGGATCAAGTTCGGCGGCCGCTGGCTCGTGCCGCGGTCGGAGTTGGAGCGTGTCACAGGGGAGTCGATGTCAGCGGCGACGGACGTAGAATCAGGGTGGTCCCCGGAGCGAGCCGCACGATTGTCGGAGGCTCGGCGCCTGGCGGTCGAGATCACGTCGCGGCAGGAGCGCCTTAACGCACTACTGAGCGAGCTCGAGGGGGAGTAATACGTAAGACGAAGGAACCCGGCATTTACACGCGGCGCCTGTCCAACGGGACGACGGTCTACGACGCGGTTGCAACGGTTCAAGGGAAGCAGCGCTGGAGCCGAGGCCACGCCAAGTACGAGGAAGCTAAGGCGCGCCGGGACAACATGAACGAAGCGATGCGTCACGGTCAGATGGGGACGGCGCCGGCACGACTGACTCTTGCCGAATACATCGAAAAGCGCTGGTGGCCCTACATCGAGAACGAGTTGCGGTCGGACGAGAGTCGGCGCTCCTACACGCCCAACTTAAGCACGTGACACGGTTGCTGGGCCGGGTCCGGCTGGCGGCGCTGACTCCAATCGACATCGAGTCGTTCAAGGCAGATATGCGCCGCGAGGGAGTTGGTCAGGCGATGCAGAACGCCGCCTTCGACCGTCTTCGGCAGGCGCTCAAAACAGCGGTGCGCTGGGAGCTAATCTGGCGCAACCCTGCGGAGCATGTAACGGCGCCGCAAGAAGGCGAGCACGAAGCGCCCGAGCTAAGCGTCGAAGACGTGGCGCTGCTCATGCGCGTCGCCGACGAATCGACGGACATGGGACGCTGTTTTACATGGCGGTGCTGACCGGGTTGCGCTGGGGCGAGCTGACGAAGCTAACGTGGGCGGACATCGACATGGCGACGGGTGTGCTGCGAGTGCTACGAGAGAACACGAAAACGAACGCCGGCCGCCGCCATGTTCTGCTGGGCGAGGCGTTGCTGGGGCGCCTGCAGCGGCATCGTCACGAGCAGCTCCGGCGTTACGCCGAGGTGGGGCCGGCGCCGACACTGGTATTCACGACTCAGCGCGGCGCCACGCTGAAGCAGGCGAACTTCCACAAACGGGTATGGGGGCCGCTACGGGACCGTCTAGGCCTGCCGGCGATGCACTTCCACGATCTAAGACACGTGAATACGACGCTGATGGCGAGAACGGGGGCTCACCCGTCCGTGATGCAGCGGCGCCTTGGACACGCCGATAGCCGTTTGTCGCTTGAGGTCTACACAGATCTGACGGTGGGCGATCAGGCGGCGACGGTAGCGGCAAGAGAAGCGATGTTAGAGCCAACGGGCGAACGAAATTAGCAAACGCTTAGCACAGATGCGGGATGAGACCTAAAATGAGCCAGGTCTAGATACGAAAATGATGGTTTCTTCAATGAAGACATGTTTCCTCAGACCTACCACATCGAGTCTGTCGCCAACTTGAGACTGCGCTCTGGCGAGGGTAATACGTTTTTAAGCATCGGTGATCCATTACCTTGCACCGCCGGCGTCTGCCCGCGTAGTCTTAGGTTTCGCCAGTTAGCATTTCACCCAGGAGGGGAACGATGGCAACCTTATTCGCCCGGCACACAGTTTCGGACTACGCGGCATGGAAGAAGGGCTACGACGAGTTTGACGCAACGCGCAAGGCGATGGGCGTCACCAGCGACGGCGTCTACCAGGCCGACGACAACCCAAATGACGTCACGCTCTACCACGAGTTCGCCACGATGGATGCGGCGAAGAAGTTTGCGGCAGCGACGAACTGAAGGCCGCCATGCAAAACGCTGGAGTCGTCGGCGCACCGACCATCTGGTTCGCGAACCGCATCTAGCAAAGCAGCCGCCGTTGATATTCTTGAGAGGAGAGCCCATGGGCTCTCCTCCTTCGTTGAATAGACGATTCGTCCTCGCCTCTGGCTCACCGCGACGACGGGCGCTGCTGGCCGGCGCCGGCCTCGATTTCGACGCCATGCCGTCTGGCGTGGACGAGGAGTCGTTCAGCGGCGGGCGACCTGAGGGGCTGGTGCGCCAGCTGGCGCGGGCGAAGGCAGAAGATGTCGCACTGCAGATGCCCGATGCCGTCGTGCTGGCCGCCGATACCTTCGTCGTGCTGCGCGGCCAGGTGCTCAACAAACCACGCGACGCCGCGGACGCGCGCTCGATGCTGGCTCGCTTGCGCAACCGGTCGCATCGCGTCCTGAGCGCCGTCTGCCTCATCGCGCCAGGGAAACGGCCGCGCATTGAGCAAGCGATGACTCGGGTGCGGATGCGGCCCTTCGGCGGGGACGAGGTCGAGTCCTGGATCGACAGCGGAGACGCCTTCGACAAGGCCGGCGCCTACGCGATCCAAGACTCGGACTTCGCTCCCGTGGAGTCGTACGAGGGCTGTTACTGCAACGTCATGGGCCTGCCATTGTGGACCGCGTTGGGCATGCTGCGAGAGTCAGGCATCAGACAGCCCGAATCGGGCGTGATGCCGGCAGCCTGCAGCGCCTGCCCCCTGGCGATGCCTCCGGTATAGTGGAGCCATGCTGAGCAAAAGCGGCCTCAAGGTCGGCATCGCGCTGCCGCAGGGCTTCGCCGACGGCGCCATTGACCTGACGTTGTTGCGCGAATACGCCGTCCAGGCAGAAGCGGCCGGCTTCGACGACCTCTGGAGCATGGAGCAGATCACCGGCCGGCACGCCTTCCTGGAGCCGGTCGCCCTGCTCGCCTACCTGTCCGCGATCACGCAGAGGGTGCGTCTCGGCACGGCGGTCCTCGTCACCAACCTGCGCAACCCAGTGCAGCTGGCCAAGGCGGTTGGCACCGTCGACCACCTCAGCGGCGGGCGCCTGGCGCTTGGCATCGGGCTCGGCACCAACACTCGGATGTACGGCGCCTACGGCCTGCCGGAGGACCGCCGCGTCGCGCGGTTCATCGAGAGCATCCGGGTGATGAAGGCGCTGTGGACGCAGGAAAACGCCACGTTAGAGGGCGACTTCTGGCAACTCGCGGGCGTGCCCATGGAACCGAAGCCGGTGCAGAAGCCGCATCCGCCGTTGTGGTTCGGCGCCCACACGGAAGCGGCGCAGCAGCGCGCTCTCCGTCACGGCAATGGCTGGATGGGCGCGGGATCGACGGATCTCGAGGAGTTTTTCGTCGAGCTCGAGCGTATGAAGGCGCTCCGCGACGAAGCCGGGCATGACGACGCATCGTTCCCGCTCTCGAAGCGCATCTACCTCTCGATCGACGATGACGAGGCGAAGGCGAAGCAGTGCGTCGAACAACAGTTGGGCGACTTCTACGGGGGCGGTGGCGATCGCGCCGATTCGTGGTCCGTCTACGGCCCGCCATCCAAGGTGCTGGAAACGCTGCAGAGGATGCGTGCGGCCGGTCTGACGCACCTGATGCTGCACCCGGCGCCGGTCGATTTACGTCATCTTGACCTGATCGCGACGAAGGTCGCCCCCGAGCTCTAGACTCATCTTCACAAAGAGACTATCAAGTCTATTGACATTTTGGTACCGAACTGTAGAATCACTGCGGTGATTCTGTAAGGAGGCAGCCACAATGACGAAACAACGCACCAGACTTCTCCTCCACGCCTGCCCTCGCTGTCACGGCGACCTCTTTCCCGACAACGAGGACGAGGAACTCCTCGCCTGCTTGCAGTGCGGACGGCGCATTCCGGAAGCCCAGCTGGTCGCTTCCACGCAGCCGCTTCGGGAGCTGGCGCCGGCGGCGTAAGCAACGCAACGAAGCGATCAACAAGAGAGGCGAGCCCAAGGGCTCGCCTCTTTCCATTTAGACGACCCTTGAGCCCCGCTCCTTCTTGTCCATACAGCGTGTTGCCTGAGGTGTGACGCCTGCCTTACGATCTGCGCGCCCCTGCCTCCCGCCGAGGCCGTCTGCAACAGCTCAGAAAGGCGTCCGCATGAACGCGCAAGACCTGCATCAGATCAACCTGACCGTCAACGGCCAGCCGGTGAGCGCCAGCGTCCCGGCCCGTCGCATGCTGGTCGATATGCTGCGCTACGACATCGGTCTGACCGGCACCAAGGAAGCCTGCAGTGTCGGCGTCTGCGGCGCCTGCACCGTCTTGCTCGATGGTCGCATCGTCGCCTCCTGTCTCACCCTCGCAGTCCAGGCCGACGGCACCGAGATCACGACAATAGAAGGTCTCGGGACGCCCGAGAACCTCAGTCCCCTGCAGCAGGCCTTCATCGACTGCGGCGGCTTCCAGTGCGGCATCTGCACGCCGGGCCAGATCGTCGCCGCGACGGCGCTGCTGAACGAGAACGCCAAGCCCACCGAGGACGAGATCAAAGAGTGGCTGATGGGCAACCTCTGCCGCTGCACCGGCTACTACCAGATCATCGAGTCGGTTCAGAAAGCGTCCGGTCAGCTGTAATGCGCGACTTCTACTACTACTCACCGACCTCGCTGGACGAAGCGCTGACCCTGCTCGACGAACACCAGGATGACGGCCGGCCGATGGCCGGCGGCACCGCGCTCATCGTCCTCATGAAGCAGTCGCTGGTCGACGCCGATCACATCATCAGCCTCGGACGCGTACCAGGCCTGGACGGCATCCGCCAGGAAGCCGACGGCCTCCACATCGGCGGCCTCACACGGCACCGCGACGTCGAGACATCAGCCCTGGTCAAGCAACACGCACCACTTCTGGCAGACGTCTACAGCTCCGTCGCCACGATACGCATCCGCAACGTCGCGACCGTCGGCGGCGGCATCGCCCATGCGGACCCGGCCCAGGACCCGCCGCCCGGGCTTATCGCGCTCGACGCCAGCGTCAAGCTGGTCTCGAAGAAAGGCGAGCGCACGCTACCGATCACCGACGTGTTCCAGGATTACTACGAAACCGCTATCGAGCCCGGGGAGCTGCTCTCCGAGCTGATCATCCCGACACTGCCGTCAGCGGCGAAGACGGCCTATCTCAAATTCCTGCCGCGCACCGCCGACGACTACGCCACCGTTGCCGTCGCAGCGCGGGGCGAGGTCGACAACGGCACCGTGCGCAACCTGCGCGTCGCGCTGGCGGCCGCCGCCTCAACGCCCGTCCACGCCACAGCCGTCGAGGCGGCCCTGGAGGGCCAGCAGGCGACCGAGGCCAACATCCGGGCTGCCGCCGAAGCCGTCGCCGATCAGGTCGACCCACTGGAGGACTTCCGCGGCAGCCCGGAGTACAAGCGCGACATGGCCGTCGTTTTCACCCGCCGCGCCCTCGAGCGCATCCTGCTGTAGTAAGAGGCCGATTTGAAATTCGAGCACAAAGTCACGGTTGACGCCCCGAGTCAGAAGATACGCGAGTTCCTGGACGACTTCTCGAAGGCCGCTCAATGCGTACCGGGGCTGCAAGACCTCAAGGACCTGGGCAACGACGAATTCGAAGGCACGATCCGAGTGCGAATTGGGCCCCTCGGCCTGAACGTCGCCGGGCACGCGAAGGTTGAACGCGCCGATGACGGCAACTGGCGCGTCAAGGGCGACGGCCGCGACCGCCGTGTCGGCACCAGCATGACCGCCGACGTCGAGGCGAGGCTAAGCGAATTAGCCGATTCGCAGACCGAGGTCGAGCTGATCGCGGACGTCAACTTCGCCGGGCGCCTGGCAGAGCTGGGGCAGCCGCTGATCAAGCGCAAGGCGGACTCATTCGTCCGCGACTTCGCGAACAACCTCCGCAAAGCGATCAACGCCGGCTAGCTCTCTTCGGGCCACAAACAAGCTGACACCCGAAACACCTGAATCCAAGCGGCCATCCCACGATCGAGACGGCCGATTTGCTGTTCCTTGCTCGTCCACTTCCGTACTATGGGTCTGCAATCTCGTCAGTCATTCAATCAATCCGGGAGGCCTGTGTGGGCGCTACCAACGACATCGCCGAATTCGCCGTCAAGACGCGCTTCGAAGATCTGCCCGGTGACGTCGTCCACGCGGCGAAACGCGACATCATCAACGTGCTCGGCGTTAGCCTCTACGCGGCACGCGACCCGTCTGTCCAGTACTTGCTCTCGATGTTCAACGAGGAGGGCAGCCGGCCGCGCGCGACAATCTGGGGCGCCAACGCGCGCAGCGGGCTGGGCAACGCGGCGCTGGCCAACGGCTACATGGCCCACCTCGAGGATTACGACGACACGCACTTCCCCACCGTGGCCCACCCCACCGCCCCGACGCTGCCCGCGGCGCTGGCGATTGCCGAGGACCGCGGCGCTTCCGGACGCGACCTGATCACGGCTGTCGCTCTTGGTATCGAGACGGTTTGCCGGACCAGCCTGTCGGTCCACCCGTGGCACTACGACCTCGGCTGGCACATCACGGGGACGATGGGCGTCTTCGGTAGCGCCATCGCCGCGGCAAAAGTACTCGGCCTCGACGTCGATGGCACCGTGGGCGCCCTCGGCGCCGCCGGCACCCAGGCCGCCGGCGTCCGCGAGGCCTTTGGCACCATGACGAAGCCGATGCACGCCGGGCGCGCGGCCCAGGCCGGCGTGGTCTCCGCCTTGCTGGCTCAAAAAGGCTTCACATCGGCGAAGACGATCCTCGAAGGGCGGCGCGGAGTCATGGAAGTTATGTCTACTGAACATGACCTGTCCCGCCTCACGGACGGCCTCGGTGAGCGCTGGGAAATCTTCAACAACGGTCTCAAGCCTTACTCCTGCGGCGTCGTCTCCCACCCGGCGATCGATGCCGCGATCGCGCTGCGCGGACAGGCCGGGTTCGACCCTGCCGCCGTAAGCCGCATCGAAGCGGACGTTCATCCCCTGGTACCTGAGCTGATGGGACGCATGGAGCCAAACGTCGGCCTGGCCGGCAAGTTCAGCTGCGCCCACTGCATCTCGGTGGGACTCGTCGATGGGGCCGCCTACCCGGCGCAGTTCGCCGACGCCAAGGTCGTCGACCCGCTGCTGACGGACCTGCGACGCAAGGTCCAGTTCAACGTCGTCGAAGGCATGGGCGAGGACCAGGTCGAGCTGCGCGTCACGCTGCAAAACGGCACCGTCCTGACCGAGCGCGTCGAACACGCCAGCGGCTCGCCGGAGAACCCTCTCAGTGACGAGCGCCTGGCCGAGAAGTTCATGACCGTCGCGCGCACTACCCTCGGCGACGCCGACGCTACTGAACTCCTGAAGCAACTCTGGAAGCTTGAAGAGGTGTCGAACGTCAGCGGCCTTGTCCCCTGACAGACGCTATCTCGCGCTCCTTGTGGCGGCGATCTTCGCCATCGGCTGTAACGCGAAGAGCAACGCCTCCACCGAGACCCCGGCCGTGGCTGGCGACTCCGAAGCCTCCTCAGCCGCGGTTTCGATTGCCACGCTGACACCGGAGGTGACCCTCGCCCGGCCCACGGCAACGTCGACTCCAACCGCAACGCCTCAGCCGAGCGCGACGCCGCCGTCCCCAACGAAGACCGCAACTCTCATTCCACGCCCAACCATGTCCCCGACCCCCAGCCTGACGCCGACAGCAACGCCTACACCCACACCGACACCAACGCCGATCATCATCGACGGCGTGACGCTCTCGCCGCAGGAGCAGCAGCTGTTCACGGCCCACAACCAGATTCGCGCCAGCCGGGCACTCGCTCTGTTCGAGCTTCATACCGTGCTGATGGACGTCGGGCGCGAGCGGGCTCAGACCATGGCCGACAGCGGTGTGTTCTCCCACTACGCTCCCAACGGCGATACCGTCTTCGACCTGCTCGATGACGCCGGATACGCCTTCGGCGACGCGACGGAGAACACCCACTTCAACAACGTCACGTCCGGCGCGGTCTCATTCGCGATGGCCGAGTACCAGAAGAGCCCGCCCCACCTCGCCAACATCGTCAACCCGGGCTTCCTACGCGTCGGTATCGGGTTCGTCACATCGACGTCCGGCGTTCACTACATCGTTATCGTCTTCACCGACTAGCCGTCACACAGCTTCGCCCGCTGGAATCGACCCAGAGGTCGTTCGCAAAGCGTCGGCGTCCGCTTCGACACCGTATGGCTCGAAGTAAGAGAACCTGCACGATTACCTCGTCCTGAAGTCAGGCAAGCCTGTCAGCCGCGAGTCGGTTAAGGGAGAGCGGGCAGAGCGTCGCCTAGACCAGGTCGCCTTCTGCCTACGTGTTTCGCAGGCCGGGGCTAACCCGGCTTCCGCCCCGTCTCTTCGTCGTGACGGCCCCAAGCGGCCTCCGAGAGGAGCTGCACGCCGGATGCCACCAGCGAACGGCCGCCGAGGACGACCGGTATCGGCGCCTCACATGCGGCGGCGGTAAATTCGCCCAACCAGGGGTCCACGATGCCGGCCGGCTGCATGACGTCCGAGAGAAAGCGGTCCGCCCGCGATACGCGAAGCCTCATGTGCGCCAGGAGCGGTCGAGTATCGATGAATGCCGCCTGACCCATCTCCGCCAGATCCTGGAAGAAGCGGCGCGGCCCGACGCTTTTCAGGTGAAAGCCCAGCAACGACCGAGCCTTGCCGTTTACGTCCCGGCCCGCAGCTTGCAAACCGCGCTCTTCGGCAAACAGGCGCACACGGCTGGCCGTCTCGGACTCCAGGTACTGCCACGTCTGCGTCCCTACGCGGCCCGCGACGACGACCTCGGCAGCGCGGTCGGTAAAAAGGCGCGACGCGCGCTCAAGACGGGACAAATCGATACCCAGTCCATCGATGTGGCGCTGCAGGTTAGGACCGGCGCCGCCGGCGCCGGCCAGGATCGCGAGGTCGCCCGGCGTGTCGAGGTCGAACTGGTTTTCCATCGTCCGCGCCAATGACTTGTTCTCGAGGCCCGCTTCGTCGCGCATCAGCCGCGGGATGATGCGGTCGTTGTTCGGCAGATCGATTTGTTCCACGACGCTGCCGGGCACGAAGCCGATCAGGTCAGCTGAGAAGAAATTGTTCGCGACGACCGCCTTCTCCGATTCGCCCAGCGTCTTCGCCACCTGAGCCAGATCCGAGGCCTTGATCAGCGGAAGGCCGCTGCCGGCGTAGACGGGACGCTCCAGCTCGTAACGCGTCACGACCTCCTTGATGCGCCGGCCGATGTGAAAGGGCTCGCCGGGCCTATCGACGTCGACCTCCGTGTGCGCCGGGAGCCGCCCTTCCAGCGCTTCCGCGGACGTCCGGTCCGCGATCACGATCTGGCCGGCGTAGACGCCACTCGCCACGGCCTCCTCAAGCATGTCGAGGGAGCATTCTTGCAACGCCTCAGCAAACCCGTCCTCGGCGGGACTGCCGTTCATGCCACCGCAGAACAGGATCAGGATCGGATCGCGGATCATCAGTCCTCGCGAGCCACTGAGAGGGCTTCGACGCTGGCCGCGCCGGCCTCGAGGAGTTCGATGGCGCAGGCGTTCAGCGTCGCGCCCGTCGTGGCGACATCGTCGACGAGGAGAACGCCCCGACCGGCTACATCGCTTGGCCGGGCGATTTCGAAAGCGCCGGCGACATTTCGGCGCCGTTCATCTGCTGACGCACTTTGGGCCTGCGGCGACGCGTTGCCGGTACGGCGCAACGCCTCCGTCAGCGGCAGGCCAGTTTCGCGTGATACCGCTTTGGCCAACAGCAGCGCCTGGTTGTAGCCGCGACTGCGCTTGCGCGAGGTGGCCAGCGGCACCGGCACGATGACCTCAGCCTCGAAGTCGCCGCGCTGATAGCAGGCCGCCATGTCCACGCCAAGTTCTCTCGCCAGGCTGCTTTGGCCGCGAAACTTGAAGGCCTGAACGACCTGCCGTACGCCGGCCTCGTAGCGATAAACCGAGCGCAGGCGCGTTAGCGCCGTCGGATGTTCGGTGCAAGCCGCGCACTTTCGGGCTTCCAAGGGCAGCCAGCAGGCGTCACAGCGGCGGCCGTCGGCGCGAGGCAGCGACTCGCGGCAGGCTTCGCAGAGGAACGACCCGTGCTTCTCGCAGAGGACGCAGCGCGGTGGGTAAATCAGGTCCAGTGCCGCGCCGCCAAGCCGCGTGAGGCTTCGTGTCACCATAGGTTCCGGAGTATAGCAAGGCCATCGGTTAGCGTTCTAAGCGCGGTGCTAGAATCGATTGCATGAAGGTGAGTCTGCTCCTCTTCGCCAGCCTGCGCGACGCCATCGGCGAACGTAACCTCTGCATGGAGTTCGAAGACGGTTCAACCGTGGCCGACCTGAAGCAGCGCCTGGGCCTGGAGTATCCCCAGATTGAGCCCCTGATGGAGACCGTCGTCTGCGCCATCGACGACGATTACGTGGGCTTCGAGCAGCCGCTACACGAGGGCGCCGAGGTCGCGCTAATCCCGCCTGTTAGCGGCGGCGCGGTTGACGCGTCACCGGCGTTATACCGGCTGACGCATGACGTCATGGAACCCAACGCCCTGGCCGGGCTGGTACAGCGTGACGAAGCAGGCGCCCTGGCGCTCTTCTACGGCAACGTGCGCAACCACAGCGAGGGTCGCAACGTGGAACGCCTGGAATACGAGGCTCACGAGAGCATGGCCGTCGCCAAGATGCGCGAGGCAGCGGAGGAGACGAAGCGCCGCTTCCCTAAAATCAGCGAGGTCGGCGTCTGGCATCGGGTCGGGATGCTGCAAATCGGCGAAACCAGCCTGCTCGTCGCCGTATCCTCACCGCACCGTCAGGAGGCCTTCGAGGCCTGCCATTGGTGCGTCGATCGCGTCAAGGAAGTCGTCCCCGTCTGGAAGAAGGAACACTGGGTCGGCGGCGGCGCCGAGTGGGTGCCGGGGCACAAAATCGACGTCACTTGAGACCTGGCTCACGCAAGCCAGTTCGCCCCCTTGCTGCAAGACGGGCGTTTACGGATGGTAGAGAACCTGGCTACTCGGCGCTGGCGCCGACGTGGACTTCCGCCGCCTCTCGTTGGCTGGAGAAGCAATCGCCGCAGTAGACCGGCCGGTCCAACCGCGGCACGAAGGGCACCGTGGCTTCGCTGCCGCAGGATGCACAGGTGATGATCGTGCCGCCGTCGCGGTTGCCGCCCGTGCGGTCGCGTCGGCGGTTGGCGCGGCAATTCGGGCAGCGCTGCGGCTCGTTCATCAAGCCTTTTTCGAGATAGAAGCTCTGCTCACCTGCCGTGAAGACGAAAGATTGCTCGCAATCTCGACAACGTAGCGTCTTATCCTCGAAATCCATGTGGCCCCTCCCCAGCCTCGATATCATCGAAGCCTCTGCCCGGCAGGCTAGTGCGCTCGAACGAGCGTCTCGTGGCGGGCGGGGCCAAAAGCCTGCGTGACTTTAGCTACGTACTATTGGCGTTGTCAATACGCTCGATAACGACGAACCCGGATGTGGGGCTAACGGCCTGCTTGGCGCCGGCGAGGCCTTTCGCGATTCGGTGAGCTCGCGCTCCCCTGGCTCATACGCGGCCGCTGCCGCAGGTCGACGCGGTAGGCCGGCGCTGTGATCGGCACTTCGGTGCAGACCCCCGGATCGTTGAGGCGGGCGATGACGCGTTCTTCGATGACGCGGCCGATCGCTTCGTTCGTCGCCGTGAATACGGTGGGCAGGCGCGCGGCGTAGCGGTGGTTTATCAGCTGAAACAACCTGTCGCGGACCCAGGCGACGTCAGACTGAGCGCCCAGGTCATCGAGGATCAACAACGGCGCATTCTTGAGCTGGTTGAAGCCTTCGAGGAAGCCGGGGCCGGTCTCGTCGCTCATCAGGTGGCGCAGGTAGTCCAGGAGGTCTGCGACGAAGAAGAAGACGGGACGCTCTCCGCGAGCCCGGCAGCGGTTGGCGATCGCGGCGGCGAGGTGCGTCTTTCCGGAGCCGTTGGGGCCGAAGATCAGCAGCCAGCCCTCCGGTTCCTCGGCAAAGTCCATCGCGGTGCGGTAGGCGGTTTCGAGGCTCCAGCGCTCGTCCGGGGTGAGGTGAGGTACGGCCGTATCGAAGGTCTCGAACGTCATGCTGCGGATGCGGTCGAGCTCTAGCGAGTCCGGCAGGTCGACGGCGATGGCCCTGGCCGCGGCTTCGACGTAGTAGACGCGCGCTATCGCCGGGTCCGTCAGGCGCATACGCAGCCGTTCGTCGACGCGCTCCAGGCTGAGATTTGTCGTCACTACAGTCGGCAGTTGGGCGTTGTAGCGGTGATTGAGGATCTGAAACAGTTTCTCCTGAGCCCAGGCGGTCGAGCTCTGGGTACCGAGATCGTCCAGGATGAGTATTGGAGCCACACGAACCTGCTCCAGGAGCGCGTCGTAGCCCATATCGCTGTCGGGCCGGTAGGAAGCGCGCAGATGGTCGAGGAGGTCGGGGACGACGACGAAGAGCGCCGGCTGGCCCCGATCCAGGCACCGGTTCGCGATCGCGGCCGCGACGTGGGTTTTGCCGGCGCCAGACGGCCCGTGTATCAGCAGCCAGCCCGCCGGCTCTTCCGAGAAACCACTCGCATCCTGCACGAGACTGCGGAAGAGGTCGCGATCGCGCGGGTTGGTGCTCCGGCCCTGTTCGACCAGATTGTCGAATGTCAGCCGTGTCAGCGGCCCCAGCGAGGAGTAACGCTGCAACCGCGCCAGGCGCGATTCGGCGGTTTCCGCCTGGACGCAGTCGCAGGGCACTGCCTTGCCGAACGCCGCGTGGTCCAACGCCACGTCGAGACGCAGGAAGCCCGCCCCATGACAGTTCGGGCAAACGTCGCTCGCATCCTCCTCGGGCGGTGAGTTACTCTCCGCCGCTGAGGTCGCGATAGCGTCGGAGGAGCTGGGCTCGGGCGCTGTTACCCTCGCCAGGATCTCGTCCAGCCTTTTCACGCGTTCGTCCTTCCGTTGCCCATCGTTTCAAGATTGCTTCTATGTAGCGCCAGGAGCGCTTGTTGAGCAGCGCCGCTTCCCGCATCGCCTCGTCCAGCCATTCAATCGGGTACAGCTCTTCCGCTTCCTTGAGCTCCTCGGCCACCAGAGGCGAGATCGGCCCAATGTTCTCCTCGTAGAGCTGGAAGATACTGCCCTTGTGCAGCTCCGGCGCCTGCTGCGGCGGAGGCAACACGCGCCCAAGGTCGACACGGCCGTCTTTGATCTGCTCGACGGCGCGCCGGTCGGCGGGCGTGTTGAGGAAGAAGAGCGCATCGTCCCTGCCGTCGTGCTCAAGGTCGAGGCGTAGCAAGCTGCCCCGTGCCACCGCCGCGTCCAGCCCTTTGCGCGCCCGTAGCGGCGCTTCCTCGCCATCGCCGAGCGCCGAGTAGAGCGGTGACTCCGACTGCAGCTCCGCCTCGGTCACGAAACGCGGGTAGCCTTTGCGGCGCCCCAGCGCGTAGACCACGTACAGGGTCACGCGCAGCTCGTCCGCGTCGTCGATAAGCGGCATTAGCTCCGAGAAGAAGGCGCTCGGGATGGCGGTAGCGCGAGCGCCCGCGGCGAAGCCCGAGAATCTCCCTGCGGTTGGCGTCCGGGCGCTCATCGCAGCGCCGGCTCCCCGGCCGGAAGCTCGAAGTCCTCGAACTTCGAGATCGTGTCGCGGAAACGCACCTCCACCACGCCAGTGGGGCCGTTGCGGTGCTTGGCAATGATGATCTGCGCCTTACCCGCCGGGTAGGGGTCGGCCTGACGGTCCGGGTGCATCGCTTCCCAGTCCTCTCGCCGCATGTACATGTCCTCGCGATAGATGAACACGACGACGTCGGCATCCTGCTCGATCGAGCCGCTCTCGCGCAGGTCGCTCAGCATCGGGATGTGGGGCTGGCGTTGTTCCGGGGCGCGGGACAGCTGAGATCCGGCGACGATCGGCACATTGAGCTCGCGCGCCAGCTCCTTCAGCGAGCGCGTGATCGAGCTAATCTCCTGGACGCGGTTGTCGGTGCGGCTACCGTGGACCAACTGAAGGTAGTCGATAACGATGAGGTCGAGTCCGTGGTCGCGCTGCAGCCGCATGACCTTGGCCCGTAGCTCCGGCACCTGCAACGCGGCGCTGTCGTCGATGTAGACGTCGGCGGCGCTGAGGATGCCGTGGGCGTGCATGATGCGGCTCTCTTCGACTTCGCTGTGCAGGCCGAGACGCAGCCGCGCCGAATCGACGCGCGATTCGGCTGCCAGGAGGCGCTGCGCCAGCTGCTCGCCCGCCATCTCCAGCGAGAACACGGCCACCTTGGCGCCCTGCCCTACGGCCGCGTTGCGCGCGAAGTTCAGCATCAGGCTTGTCTTACCGACACCGGTTCGTGCCGCCACGATGACCAGGTCGGAGGGATTGAGCCCGCCCAGCATCTGGTCGAGTTGGCTGAGGCCGGTCCGGACGTGGCCGCCGTACGGCATGCTGGTTTCGGCGTCCGGCGGGTCGAGGTACGGGTCGAGGAAGTCGCGGATGTGGACGAAGTCGCGCATCTTTTCGCCGGAGCGCAGATTGTAGATCAGCGATTCGGCCTTGCTTAGCGCCGAGTCGAGGTCGGGACCCCCCTGATACGAGATCTGCGCGATATTCGTCGCCACGCTGAGCATCTGACGGTACGTCGCGTCCCGCTTGACGATGATGGCGTAGTGCTCGACGCCGATCGGCGTCGGCAGGTTGAGCACCATGTCGCTGAGATAGCTCAGACCACCGACTTCCTCGAGGCGATTGCGCCGGTCCAGCTCGTGCGACACCGTGACCTGGTTGATCGTCTGGTTACGCTCCCACAAAGAGATGCAGGCGTCGTAGGTCCAGCCGTTGCTCTCGCGGAAGAAGTCGGAGCCGTGGAGGATCGGCGCGACCTTGTAGATCGCCTCCTCATCCACCATGAGCGAGGCGATGACCGACTCTTCGGCCTGAATATCGTGCGGCGGTAACTGTTCGAACATAGGGGGCGGGGTACGCCCTGTGTCCTTTCGCTGTCCTTGCGAGGCCGAAAGCGCCGTCTTGACGCTGCTTCGGCTAAGTCCTGTTTACCGATGCTCCTATCGGTTACGAGCCCAAACTAGGCCTCACGGTCCGCCCGGCGGTCCAGGAGTTTTTCGGCAGACTGCCCCATGAGCAGGCGGCCCAGCGTTCTGTGCCCTAACGATCCCGTGTGTTTGCGCCAGACTTCGCGCACTGCGTCAGCGGTCTCAGCCTGCTTGAGCTCCTGCTCAGCCGCTTTGATCGTCGTTTCGTACTCTTCTTCTGTCGCCATCGCGCTCGTTACGCCTCGTCTTCCTCGGCGTCCTCCGACTCCGACTCCTCCTCGGCATCCGGCTCAGTCGCCGCAGCAGACGCCGCGACGCCGACCGGCTCGGGCTGGTTCTCGTTCCGCACCTCGACAGGCACCTGCGCTTTGACGTTACGCGTCAGGCTGACCTCGATCTCGTAGTTGCCGACCTCGCGTATCGGCCGGCCAAGGGTGACCTGTCGGTGGGTCAGCTTTGTACCGGCGCGCTCGTTCACCGCCTCCGCGATGTCGGTCGCCGTGACGGAGCCGAACAGCCGGCCTTCGTCGCCCGCCTTAACCATGATCACAATCGCCGAGCCCGTAACGGTGCCGGCAATCTGCTGGGCCCCGGCGTCCAGCTTCTCTTGCTCGACGGCTAGCTGCTTGACTCGCTTCTCCGCCTGCTGCATTGAAGCAGTGCTCGCGGCCGCCGCCAGCTTTCGCGGCAGCAAGAAGTTACGGGCGTATCCATCGGCGACATTCTTGATCTCGCCGGCTCGTGCCACTCCGTCCACATCATCGAGAAAAACTACGCGCATCCTGTACTCCCTAAGCGTTCACGCTCATCCGACCCTCGCTGCCTGCCCCGTCGTCCTTCAGCGTACTGAAGGACGACGGGGCAGGCTAGGCAGCGGGAGTCGGATGAGGGGATTCTGGCCTCCCCACCCCCGGCAGATCAATGCCTTTTCGTTGCAGTCTCATCCTAAAGTTATCCACATATCAAAGCGTCAGCTTTGGCGAACATTATAGAACACTTGTACGCTCCCTATGTCAACCTGAACGGCGAGACTTCGTTCATGATTGGATCGCGTACACCAAAGTTCGCAGTCAAGGCTGTTCGGCGTGCGAACCACCACATCGCGTCAAGTCCTCTCCGCATGGTGCTGACATCGGCGCGCGGCAGAGGCTTCCACTAGTGATCCTTGCTCACAGTACTGACCCTAGCGCCGCCTCGAGCCCGCCCTCGTACGCGGTGCGCAAATCGTCCAGCGCCAGGTCAATGGCGTCGGCGAACTGCAGCCTGTCCCCGCCCGTCTCGCCGAGGCGCACGAACGGAACCTCCTCACGATCGAGCAGTGCCTCGAAGGCGCCGACGTGATCGCGCGTCAGCGCCACGATGACGCGCGACGCCGCCTCACCGAACAGCGCGGCATCACGCCGCCCGTCGAGCTGTAGATTTTCTGTCGCCAAGCCAACGCCGCATTGGAGTGTCGCCTCTGCCAGCGTCACGGCCAGACCGCCGTGCGAGCAGTCGTGCGCTGACCGCAGCATCGACTCCGCCGCCGCTTCGATCAACACGCGCTGCACCCGCGCCTCCAGGGCGAGCTCAATGCGCACCGAACCAGCGACGAGGCCGTGGAACTGGCGCAGATACTCGCTGCCCGCGAGCTGCAGGGGCTGACCCACCAGCGTGGCCCCGTCCTCGCGCGCCTCGCAAGATGCGCCGATCAGGTAGACGGCTTCATTGGCGGCCTGGAAGCCTGAAGGCACCGTCTTCGACACGTCATCCAGCACGCCCAGCGCACCCACGACGGGTGTCGGGTAGATTGCAGCGCCATCGGATTCGTTGAATAGCGACACGTTGCCCGAAATCACCGGCACGCCCAACGTTTCGCAGGCGGCAGCCATGCCTCGAACGCACTCCTCCATCTGGAAGTAGACGTCGAGGCGCTCCGGGTTGCCGAAGTTGAGGCAGTCGGTAATCGCGACCGGCCGCGCCCCGCTACAGGCGACGTTGCGCGTTGCCTCGGCCACCGCCATCGCGCCGCCCGCGAACGGGTCGAGGAATGTCTTGACCCCGTCGCCGTCGGTGGCGACCGCGATGCCACGGGGCGCCGCCTCCTTGATCCGCATCACGGCGGCATCGGAGCCCGGGCCGGTCACCGTATTCGTCAGCACCTGGTGGTCGTACTGGCGCCAGATCCAGCGCTTGTGCGTAATCTCCGGCGAGGCCAGCAGTTGTAGCAGCGCCGCGTTGGCGTCCGCGGGGCCTTCTTCCCAGGCGACGATGTCGGGCAAGAACGCCAGGTCGTAAGTCTGGAGCTCGTCGAGGCCGCGTGGCTTGACACCCTGCCGGCGATACTCCGGCGCGTCGGTGAACGTCGTCGCGGGCACGCGCACGACCTCTTCGTCGCCATCGAAAATGCGCACGACGTGATCGTCCGTGACATGACCGATGACGTCACAGTGAATCTCCCAGCGCCTAAACAGCGCCATGACATCGGCCTCGTGCTCTTGCTTCGCGACGATCAGCATGCGCTCCTGCGATTCGCTGAGCATGACCTCGGTGGCCGTCATGCCGGACTCACGGCGCGGCACCAGCGACACATCGATGTGGATGCCGGCCTCGCCACGCGCCGCACACTCGACCAGCGAACTCGTGAGGCCGGCGGCGCCGCAGTCCTGCAGCCCGACGATCCAATCGCCGTGCTGTTCCGCCAGTTCGACGCAGGCCTCCATCAGCAGCTTCTCGAGGAAGGGATTGCCCACCTGCACCGTCGGCCTCAGCTCTTCCTGCCCCGCCTCGAACGTCCGCGAGGCGAGCATGTTAGCGCCACCGATGCCGTCGCGGCCCGTGTCGGCGCCAACCAGGATGATCGGGTTGCCGGTGCCCGTGGCGATGGCGCGCAGCAGCTTGTCGCTACGGGCTACGCCGACGCACATCGCGTTGACCAGTGGGTTGCCATCGTAGGACTCGGAGAACGATACCTCACCACCGACAGTCGGCACGCCGAGGCAGTTGCCGTAGCCGCCGATGCCGGACACGACGCCGCGGAATAGCGAGCGATTGCGCACGAGGGTTGCTTCCGGCGACGTACCCTTGTGGCCGCGCGTCAGCGGACCGAAACGCAGGGAGTCGAACAGAGCGATCGGCCTCGCGCCCATGGCGAAGATATCGCGCACGATGCCACCGACGCCGGTCGCGGCGCCCTGATACGGCTCGATCGCCGACGGGTGGTTATGCGACTCGATCTTGAAGACGACACAGTAGCCGTCGCCGATGTCGACCGCGCCGGCGTTTTCGCCGCCACGCGTTGTCAGGACCGACGAACCGGTGCTGGGAAAGAGACGCAGCAACGGCTTGCTGTTCTTGTAGCCGCAATGCTCGCTCCACATCGCGCCGAACATGCCGAGTTCGGTATCGTTTGGCTCGCGATCCAGCAGTCCGACAATCTGTTCGTATTCGTCGACCGACAGGGCGATCAGGGCCAACGTCTCAGCGTCTCGGGGCACGTCTAAACCTCAGGACCGTCGCCGCAATAGCGCTTTTAGGCGTCCCTTTAGTGGGGTCCGGGGGACCCCCGGCTTCAATGATTCGGCGTCTCGGGGCACGTCTCCATATTAGGGGCGAGGCCCCACTGGCGCTAGGCGTTTTGTTTGGTTGCTAGCGCTGCTTCGCCCGCTTCGAGCGCTCTGCCTCGATGCGTCCCAGCGCCTCGAACGCTTCCTCCATCGTCTCCCGCTTCTTGGCCTCGGTGACGTGGGTGTAAATCTGGGTCGTGTTCGGGCTCTCGTGGCCCAGCAGCTCCTGTACCACCCGCAGGTCGGCTCCTCCGTCCAGGAGATGCGTGGCGAAGCTGTGGCGCAGCAGGTGAGGATGGACCGCCTTCGGCAGCCCCGCCTTCGTCGCGTACTTGCGCACGATCGTCTGAACCGATCGGACCGTGAGGCGGCCGCCAAAGCGGTTGAGGAACAGCGCCGTTTCTTTGCCCGCGACCAGCTCCGGGCGTCCGTCGTGCACATAGCGGTTGAGCGCCGTCGCGGCCGGCTCGCCGAAGACGCCGATGCGCTCCTTCTTGCCCTTGCCCTGCACCCGCACGCTGCGGTCGCGAACATCAAGCGCCGAAACGTCCAGCGAAGCAACCTCACTGACGCGGAGGCCGGCCGCGTAGAGCAGCTCAAGCAGCGCGCGGTCGCGCAGGTCGGCTGGCTCTCGACCGTCCGCCGCCACCGTCATGCGGTCGATATCTTCCGACGTCAGGATGTCCGGCAAGCGCCGCGCCGCCTTCGGTCCAGTGACGCCGAAAAACGGGTCGTTCTCCAGCTTGCCTTCCTGCCGCAGCCATTTGTAGAAGGAACGGATCGTGCTGACCTTGCGCCGCACGCTGGCATTCGCGACGCCGGCGCCCAGGAGGACGGAGAGGTAGCGCCGCAGGTCGGTGCGTTGGGCTTTCAGCAGGTCGACTTCCCAACCGGCGAGGGCGTAGAGAAAGGGCTCCAAGTCCGTGCGGTAGTTACGCAGCGTGTAGGAGGAGAGGTTGCGTACCTTGCCGTGCTCCTCAAGGTAGCTTTTTAACAACCGGGCCGTCTCCGCGCTGAGCCGCGGTTCGGCGACCTCGGAGCCGTCTTTGACGGGTTTGACGGCCCTGATTGTCATGATGCGCTACCTCAGGCGGCTCCCGCCGGGGCGCGCGGCGACGGCGCATCGCGCTCCAACGCCTCATCAACCGAGCCCTTCCAGTCGCAGTTCGTGCACTTCGCGTTCTGACCGCGTTCCGCGACGATGAGGCCCTTGCACTGCGGGCAGACCTGCGGCAGCGGCCGAGACCAGCTCGTGAATTCGCACTTGGGGTAGTTGGCGCAGCCGAAGAATGTGCGCTTCTTGCGCGTCACCCGCTCGACGATCTCCCCGCCATCGATCGGGCACGGCACGCCGACTTTCTGCAAGATCGGCTTCGTGCCTTTGCAGTCCGGGTACTTCGAGCAGGCGAGGAAAGCGCCAAAGCGTCCCCGCTTCGTCACCATCGGCGAGGCGCAGATTTCACACGTCTCGTTGGTTGGCTCCGGCTCCGCCGGCTCGCCGTCCTGACGCGTGTAACGGCACTCCGGGAAGCCAGAACAGGCGAAGAAAGGACCAAAACGGCCGAATCGCCGGATCAGCGGGCGCTCGCACTCCGGGCAAAGCTCGCCGGTCTCCTGAACCACCTTGGGGGCGTGCTCCGCCTCATCCAGGGCAATTTTCAGCGGGTCGTACAGCTCCCGCACAGTGGGCTGCCAGGGTCGTGACCCAGACGCGATTTCGTCCAAGTCTTCCTCCAGCCCGGCCGTGAAGCCCAGGTCGACGACGTTCGGGAACTGCTCGTTCATGAAGTCGTGGACCACGAAGCCGAGCTCCGTCGGCTTTAGCTGGCGCTGCTCTCGCTCGACGTAGCCTCGGTCCTGGATCGTCGACATGATCGGCGCATACGTGCTGGGCCGGCCGATGCCGTTTTCCTCCAGCGCCTTGACCAGCGTCGCCTCCGTGTAACGTGGCGGCGGCTCTGTGAAGTGCTGGTCCGGTTTGAGGTCGCGCAGCATCAACGCGTCGCCGACGTCCATCGCCGGCAGGGGTGATGCGAGCTGCTGCTCGGCCTCTTCCGACTTGTCATCATCACGGGCTTCTTCATAGAGCTGACGGAAGCCCGGGAACTTGACAGCGGAAGCCGATGCACGCAGGTGATAGACGTCGCCGTCCGTCCCCCTGGCGTCGATGTCGACGGAAACGCTGTCGAGTATGGCGTCCTCCATCTGACAGGCGACCGTGCGCTGCCAAATCAGTCCGTAGAGGCGCCGCTGATCGTTGGTCAGACCGGGCAGTTCGGGCGAGTTCGGCTCGCGCAGGGCGGAGGTCGGCCGGATCGCTTCGTGCGCTTCCTGGGCGCCCTTGCGAGCTCGATAGACGCGCGGCTGCGACGGCAGGTAGTCAGCGCCGAAGCGGTCGGCGATAAAGCTCCGTAGCTCTTCCACGGCCACGTCGGCAAGATTCGTCGAGTCGGTACGCATGTAGGTGATCAGGCCAACGCGTCCGGCGCTCTCGATGCCTTCATAGAGCTGTTGCGCCACCGCCATCGTGCGACGGGCAGTGAAGCCGAAGCGCCGCGAGGCCTCCTGCTGCAACGTGCTCGTCGTGAACGGAGGCGCCGGACGGCGGCGCTGATCGCGACGTCGCACCGACTTGACCGTGAAGGCAGACTGGCGCAGCTGCCGGATCACGCTCTGCGTGTCTTCGCCGCTGCCCAGCTCGAAGGTGCGTTGGCCCTCCTTGCCGCGCAGACGAGCGCTGAACTCGGCCTGCTCGCGGGCCAGCTCGGCGTCAATCGTCCAGTATTCCTTGGAAACGAAGTCGAGGATCTCGCGCTCCCGGTCGACGACCATCCTCAGCGCGACGGACTGTACTCGTCCGGCCGAAAGGCCACGGCGCACCTTGCGCCAGAGCAACGGGCTGATCTGGTACCCGACGAGCCGGTCCAGGATGCGGCGCGCCTGCTGCGCGTCGACCAGCGCTGAATCGATGGCACGCGGGTTGTCGAACGCCTCCTGGATCGCGCCAGGCGTGATTTCATGGAAGACGACGCGATGCAGCTGGCGGCTTTGATCCTGATCGAGGCCGGCGGCCTGCACGAGGTGCCACGAGATTGCCTCGCCCTCGCGGTCAGGGTCTGTCGCCAGGTAGATAGTCGAGGCGCGTTCCGCCGCGTCCTTGATCTTCTGGACAACGTCCTTCTTCTCGCGCGGCACGACGTAGTGCGGCTCGAATTCGTTGTCGACGTCGACGCCGAGCTTTGACTTCGGCAAGTCGCGCACGTGGCCGACCGAGGCCGTGACTTCATAGCCGGAGCCCAGGATACCGGCGAGCGTCCGCGCCTTGGCCGGCGACTCGACGATCACGAGCTCGCGGGTACGAGAGCCTCGCCGCTTCGAAGTCGTAGAGGCGGCTGTGCCCTTGGCGGGCTTGCTGCTGGCGGCTTTGCGAGCGGTAGTCTTGGTTGTTGTCTTATTGGTTTTCTTGGTTGGCATTCGCGGGGGTTTTTCCTCAGGCATTCACACCGTATTTCTTGTTGGCAACCTCTCGAGCTCTTATGAAGTTCATCGGGCCTACCTGGCGCACCATACCTTTTAGTTCGAGTACGGCCAACGCGCTCGAGACGGATGCGATGGGCAAGCCACTGACGCGTTGCACATCATCTATGTGCGATGGCTGATTGGACAGCACGCTGAGCAACTTGGCTTCTGTTGGATCGGCGGGTACGACTTCCCGCAACTCGATCTGCTGCGTCACCATGGTCAGGTTGAGCTCCTGCAGTATATCCTCGGTCGACGAAACCAGCTTCGCCTCCCCTTCTTGAATCAACTTGTTAACGCCGCGGTGGGTCGGAGCGTAAATGCTGCCTGGCACCGCGAACACTTCTCGGTTCTGGTCGAGAGCATAGCGCGCCGTCAGCAACGCGCCACTGGTCTCAGTTCCTTCTACTACTAACACACCCAGGCTCACAGCGCTAAGAATCCGGTTGCGCCGAGGGAAGAATTCGCTCCGCGGCTGGATGCCCAGCGGATAGTCCGACAAGAGCGCGCCGTGTTCGCTGATCTCCCGGGCCAGCTTTGCGTGCTCCGGCGGGTAGACGATGTCCAGTCCGCAGGCGAGAATCGCTATCGTCCGTCCGTCCACCGCCAAAGCGGCGCGATGCGCCACGGCGTCGATGCCGCGAGCCAGTCCGCTAACCACGGTAACACCGTTGGCCGCGAGGTCTGAGGCGAAATGCTCCGCCGCCTGCCGGCCGTATGGCGTCGCCTTGCGCGTCCCGACGATAGCGACAGCCGCCTCGTCTTCTGATCTCAGTTCACCACGGACGTAAAGGACGGGCGGCTTGTCGTCGACTTCCTTGAGGCGCGCCGGGTACTCAGCATCCTCCCATGTATAAGCCTGCACACCCGCCTTTTCTAGGCGCGACATCTCATCATCAGGCGAAACACCGTCACGCTCGGCGACGACGCTGGAGACCGTGGCCTGGTCGATGCCGGCCGCGTGCAATTGGCCCGCGCTGGCCTTCCAGGCGGCCTCCATGCTGCCGAAATGTGACAGCAAGCGGCCGGCCCTCGCGCTGCCGATTCGCGGTATGCGAGAGAATCCGACCCAGTACTTCGTGTCAGAAGGGGTGCTCACTGGCTCCGAATCTTACGCAGCCTGTCAAGCCCCCGGGCAAGCGAATCGACAGAAATCGGCGTGATTCCGGTGTTCGAAGGCGTTACTTCTCGTTGCCAACCGCCCCGTTGCCATGGCCGTTGCCGTTGGTCTGCTTCTCCTCGGCAGGCGGCGGGAGCAGTAGCACGCGCAGGCGCTTGATGCGATGGCCTTCCACAGACAGGACCGTCATTTTCACACCGGCAGTCTCCACGTCATCGCCTACGGTGGGCACCCGGCCCAGGTAGTGGAAGACACAGCCACCGACGGTGTCGTAGTCCTCGTTCTCGACCTGCGTGCTGAACAGCTCATTCAATTCTTCGATCGTCACGCGGCCGTCCAGCAGCGCTTCTTCGTTCGAGATCCGAACGATGTTCTGCTCGACAAGGTCGTACTCGTCCTCGATCTCGCCGACGATCTCCTCCAGCAGGTCCTCGATCGTGACCAGCCCAGCCGTGCCGCCGTACTCGTCGACCACGATCGCCATGTGAACGCGCTGCTTGCGCATGTCGGTCAGCAGGTCGTCCAGGCGTTTCGACTCCGGGACGAAGAAAGCCGGACGTGCGATATCGCCGAGGTGCTTCGGCATGCGGTTTCTCGACAGGTCTCGGAAAAGGTCCTTCGCGTAGACGATGCCGACGATCGCGTCCGCGTTCTTCTCATAGAGCGGAATGCGGCTGAAACCGCGCTCGATGATCAGCTGCACCACGTCCTCGGCGTTCGCGTCTGTATCGACGGCGGCGAAATCTGTTCGCGGCGTCATGATCTCGCGCGCGGCAGTGTCTTCGAGGCCGAAGACGCCGCGGATCATCTTGCGCTCCTCATCTTCGAGATCGCCTTGGTCCTCCTCGATCTCCATGAGACGAAGGAGCTCTTCCTCCTCGGCTCCTTCGGGCGGATGCACCACGGCCCGAGCCGGCATGCTAAGCAGGCGTCCGGCGCCACCGAAGAGCAACTTGAAAGCCCCCATGAACGGCGCCATGCGCAGGCCCCAGCGCTCCGGATTGCGCGCCACAAGGGCGCGTGGCACCGCCTCAAGCAAGGCAAACAGACCGAGCGCACCGATAACGATTAGCGCGATCAGCTCCCAGCTGTGGCCGCGTTCCCGCGTCAGGACGCTGGCCGCCACCGCTGCGCCGGCAACAATGGCGACGTTGCGTGCCAGAGCGAAGGCGCCCAGGAGAGACGCGCGCTCTTGCATATAGGAGTGCAGCATCTCGGCCCGCGGCACGCCTCGGCCCGCCATCAGACGAACCCTGGCACGGCTGATTGAGATCACGCCCGCCTCTGCCGCCGCCACAAAGGCGACGAGCACCACGCAGGCGAGCAGCAGCACGAGGCCGAACCAGTTAAAAGTGTCCATACGTCTCTTCGTCCATTACGCGCTGGCCGTCCGGAACGTCGCGCGTGATCCTGATCCCGGGGCCGATCAGCGCGCCAGCGCCGATCTTTACGCCCGGCATCGTGCTCGTGTTGACGCCGATTTTTGTGCCGGCGCCGAGCATTAGCCCCAGCTTCTCGCGCCCTGTGTCCAAGCGCTCTCCTCCAACCATCGAGGGCACCGATCGGCCGTCGATGCGGTAGTTTGCCGTCGTCGCGCCGTACCCCAGCGCCGAGTCGTGGTCCAGCACGCTGTCCCCGACGTAGTTGTGGTGCAATTCGACATCGCCGGCCAGGAAGCTACGGGCAACCTCGCAACCAAAGCCCACCACACTGCCCGAACCGAGAATCGATCCCCGCACGAGCGCGTTGTGGCCAATGACGCAGCCGGGCCCGATGAGCGCCGGCCCGACGATGTGAGCGCCGGGAAATACGCGGACATCCGGCGCCATGAACACGCCGTCTTCTCGCTGTTCGTAGCCCTCGCCGGGGAGTTCCGCGCCGTGAGTCCAGAGGTCTAGAAGCATGTCGGCCACGTCGAGAACGTGCCAGGGGAACTTGAGACCCTGCCAGCGGCCCTCGTAAACATGCGCGTCGTAGTGGGATGTCTGGGTCAGGCTGGTCAGCGCCCTCTCATAAGCGTCGTCTCCGCCGCCGTGCGCCGATTCGTAGCTCAGCGTCTGATGCAGCGCCAGCCATGATCCGTGCAAGTGCGCGACGAGATTCAAGAGGTCGCTCGGCTCGTTGCCGGCGCCGGGTTTTTCGATAATCGAGGTGACGCGGCTGCCTTCCACGGTCAGATAGCCACCGGGGAAGTAGTCCCTCACCCGCACGGCTCCAACCAGACCCGCAACGCCGCCCCGCGACCAGCGCTCCAGCATCTCGGCGTGCAGCCGCTGCTCGACGACGTCGTGAGCCTGCGTGATATAGACGGCGCCCTCACCGAAGGCCTCCAGCTCGGGAGTAGCGCAGAGCACGGCGTCGGCCATCCCTTGCGCCTCGGGCTGAACGGCGATGCGCACTTGACCGGGCGTGTGAGCGGAAAGCGCCCGCACGTCGTCAACCGCATCGGGTCGCGTGACAATGACGAATCGGTCGCAGCCAAGTTGACTGAGGCAATTGAGGTGGCGTTCGAGGAGGCTTCGTGGGCCGAAGGGGAGGAGCAGCTTGTCGCGCAGCGGCCAGAAACGGCTGGAAACGCCGCCGGCGAGGACGAGGACAACGGGCTGGCTCATCGCGGCCTTGCCCCGCCGTCCGGTTCTAAGCAACTACTGGGAGGTTTATCCGGAGGTTCTTCGGACATCATTACCGCAGGGGTCCGGGGCTTGGCGCCCGCTGGGCCGACACTGCCTTACGTTATCGTTCCTTTCGGCCGGCTGACGACCGGCACACTATCTTATCGGTGAGATCGAAATCGCTGTCAAGTTAGGGATACTGTCTAAAATACCGTCCTGCGAGTCATGACAATCGAATTCTACGCCGACCCCCGCATCGCCGAGACCTACGACGCCAGCAATGGGCGCCGAGGCGGACGCGATGGGCGACACCCAGTTCTACCTGGAGCCGGCGCGTGAATCGGCGGCTCAGGGCCACTCGGTGCTCGAGCTCGCCTGCGGCACGGGGCGCGTCACATTGCCGAATGCCCGCGAGGGGATCGAGGTCGTCGGCCTCGATAACGCCGCCGCGATGCTGGACATCGCGCGTCGCAAGGCGTCGTCTGACGGCATCGCGATGACCTGGGTCGAAGCCGACATGCGCGACTTCGACCTCGCGCGGCGCTTTGGCCTCATGATCATGCCCTACCGCTCCTTCCTTCACCTGCTCACCGACGCCGACCAACGCTCCTGCCTCGACACCGTGCTGCGCCACCTGAAACCGCGAGGCCGCTTTGCACTCAACTTCTTCGCGCCGCCTTTCGCCGCCTTTCGCCGCATCTCGTGGCGGCGACCCGGTCATCTCACGCATCCACAAGCACATGTGCCTGCGCTACGTCTCGAAAGGCGAAATGGAACGACTACTGACCGGCGCCGGCTTCGAAGTGGAGGCCGTATATGGCGGTTTCGATAAAGAACCGCTAACGTCTGCTGGCGGTGAATTAATCTGGATCGCCCGGAAACCACCCGTCGATGATCCTGCCATATAGATGTTGTCTATTTTGCGCATGCTTAAAAATAAGATGCGTTGGGCTTTCACAAGTCTTGACATCGAATGTTCGCGGTTTGTAATCTGTTCTCACTTTCACAAATGAGCCCCGGCTGGGATAAGGATTGGAAACCAGAACATGACCATGCAAGCCGCCCTCCCCCGGGTCTGCCCCCGCTGCAAAGGCTCGATGATCGCCGAGCGCGACTGGTACGGCTCCTATAGCACCTGTATCTGCTGCGGTCACGTACACGAAGCCGTTTCGTCTCCCGCCATCGATCTGATGCTCGAGGACGAGGCAGGCAACGGCCGCCAGCGCCGACGCCAGCCGTCTCACGGGAAGCTCCGCCTGTAGCTCTAACCCAGGCTCCGCCTTCAACCAAAGGAGGGACCCTTAACGGGTCCCTCCCTCACGTCCCCCCACCCGCTTGCGAGCCCGGACGTGATGGGCCTGCAAGCACGCGTCGCCGGAATCTAGTTCGCCGTGCCGTCCACTACGGTCGAGCCGCTCTCTACCTTAATCTGCTTCGGCCGGAGCGCTTCTGCCTTCGGTAGCTTCAGCTGCAAGATACCGTTGTCGAAGCTGGCTTCCGCCTTGTCGGCGTCGATACTGACCGGCAAGCTCAGCGCCCGATGGAAGGAGCCGTAACGGATCTCGCGACGGTAGAAGTCCTTCTTCTTCTCCGCAGTCTTCTCCTCGTGCGCCGCCTTGATCGTGAGGACGTCGTTCGTGATCGTCACGTCGACATCGTCGGGATTAATGCCCGGCAGCGACGCCTTCACTTCCAGCGCCTCGTCCGTCTCCGAGACTTCGACCGGGAAGGTCGACTCTACTTCAGTCGTCGCCGGCACCAAGCGCCAGGGGCGCGAGAAGCCCTCATCGAACAGGCGATCCATGGTCGTCCGCATGTCTCCAAACGGGTCCCAGCGTGTCAGGTTCGTCATCTCTAATTCCTCCTCCTGCTAATCCTTTGGCCTCTCAGGCCTCTGACGTCATGCTAGTATTTGGTAGGTTGCATGTCAATAGATTTGATAGTTATCCTATCAAGTTTCTTCACTGGTCACATTGACTGATTCTGCGTGCACTGTTAGACTAGCCTCGTGGCAAAGGATTTCTACGAGGTTCTTGGCGTCAGCCGCGGTGCGAGCGAAAAAGAGATTCGCTCCGCTTACCGGCGCCTTGCCCGCAAGCACCACCCCGACGTCAACCCCAACGATCTCGCTTCCGAGGCGATCTTCAAAGAGGTCAATGCCGCTAACGACGTGCTCGCCGACCCGGAGAAGCGGCGCAAGTACGACAAGTACGGCGACCAGTGGGAGCACGGCGACGAGATCGAACGCATGCAACGGGCCCGCGGCGCCGCTCGTGGCGGCAAGGTCCGATTCACGACAACCGACTTCGGCGATGGCGTCGATCTCGGCAACCTGTTCGGCGGCATTTTCGGTGGCGGCAACCGCGGATTCGGCGCCGAGACCAGGACGCAGCGCCAGCCCGCCAACATCGACCAACCGATCGAGGTGACGCTGGCCGACGCGGCAACCGGGGCGACCAGGATGTTGATGGTCGAGGGCGACCACGGCGACTCACGCCGGCTCGAAGTGAAGATCCCGCCCGGCGTCGACAACGGCTCGCGGATCCGCATCGCCGGCGAAGGCCAGGCCGGCTTCGGCGGCCAGCGCGGCGACCTCTACCTCGTCGTCAGCATCAAGCCGGACCCGGCCTTCGAGCGCAAGGGCGACGACCTCTACACGGACGTCGAGATGCCGCTGACCACGCCCGTCCTCGGGGGTGAGGTGGAAGTACAAGGCCTGAGCAGGAAGGTCGCGCTGAAGCTGCCGCCCGGCACCCAGAACGGCCAGCACTTCCGGCTCGCCGGCCTCGGCATGCCGAAGCTGGGCCAGCCGGACAAGCGCGGCGACCTCTTCGCCCGCGTCAAGGTCGTCCTGCCAAAGGAGCCCACGGAAGCACAAACGCGACTCTTCGAGGAGCTGAAGGAGTCGGGGGCGTAGGGCGGAGGAAGCGATGATCGACTTCACCGAAGACCACGAAGAGCCCGCGTTCATCATCAGCGTGGCGGCGCGGATGCTGGGCCTGCACGCCCAGACGCTGCGCTACTACGAGCGCGTCGGGCTGATCATCCCGTCGCGCTCCCGCGGACGCATCCGCCTCTACTCGCGCGCCGACCTCGAGCGCGTGCGCCAGGTGCAGCGCCTGATCGACGAGCTCGGCGTCAACCTCGCCGGCGCCGAGGTGATCATCGACATGTCGAAGCGTCTCAAAGCCCTGGAGGATGAGAACGACGCCCTGCGCCGCGAGCTGCAGCGCATCCGGGACACCCGCCTCCCGGCGCCGAGGGCAGAGGAGGGGTGAGGGCGTGGAAGTTGCCTTCGGCCTAGTCGGTGGAATCCTTGGCTTCTTGCTCGCGTCTTCCTTTCAGATTTGGCAACGCGTGCTCGATGGACAGGCGGCCGCGCGATTGATTCGGGTCGAGTCAATTGCTAATAGGACTCGCATTATGGAGCGAGCGCCGCAAGATCATCTCAATAGGCAGGCATGGGCGAGCAATGGCTCGAAGATCGTGCCTTTCTTGGATGAGTTGGACCTGATGAGGATAGGCGAGTCCTACGCTGAGATGGCGGAGAATAGGCCTTCTCATTGAAATTGAGGCCCGGCGGGGAGAGTCAGAAAACGGGGATAACCGGATAGCCGATTGGGTGGAAAAAGAACAAGAAAACGGGAGAGTCTTACGGCATCGGATTGAGCAGGCCAAGCCTTGGACCTTGGCTCCAAAACTACTCTGGCCTCGAAAGGTAGCTACGCCGGAAGAGCTCCGGACGGCATACGGCCTCGACGAAGAACAACCGTCCACGAGAGAACTACTTGCTCAGAGGAGAGCCGCTAGGAACCGGAAAGCTCAGCGAGGAGACGAAGCCATATCGCCAGACGAAGGAAAACCACCCGAGGGGGCTTAGGGGGATAAACATCATGATGAGACAGGATCGATTCACAGAGCAGGCGCAAGAGGTGCTGCAAAACTCCCAGGAGATGGTGCGCCAGCACCGCCACCAGCAGTGGGACGTCGAGCACGTTTTCCTCGCCGCGCTGTCGCACAAGGACGGGCTGGCCCGCCGTATCTTCGAGAAGCTCGGCGTGCCGGTCGAAAACGTCATCGAAGAGGTGACGCGTGATCTCGGCAAGGCCCCCAAGATGGGCTACGACGTGGTGCAGATCTACACCACGCCACGCGTCGTCCGCATGCTGGAGGCCGCCAACGCCGAGGCGGACCGCCTCCAGGACGAGTTCGTCGGCGTCGAGCACCTGCTGATCGCGATCGCCGACGAGCGCGAGGGCGAGTCGGCCCGCATCCTCAACGCCCACCAGGTCGACAAGGAGCGCATCTACAAGGCGCTGCAGGAGGTTCGCGGCACCTCTCGCGTCCAGAGCCGCACCGCCGAAAGCCACTACCAGGCGCTGGAGAAGTACACCATCGACCTCACCGAGGCGGCGGCGCAGGGCAAGCTCGACCCCGTCATCGGACGCGAGGTCGAGGTGCAGCGCGTCATGCAGATCCTCAACCGGCGCCAGAAGAACAATCCGGTGATCATCGGCGAGGCCGGCGTCGGCAAGACCGCGATCGTCGAAGGACTGGCTCAGAAGATGAACGCCGGCGACGTGCCGGAGAACCTGCGCGGCCGCCGCCTCCTGGCGCTCGACATGGGCGCGCTGGTCGCCGGCTCCAAGTTCCGCGGCGAGTTCGAAGAGCGATTGCAGGCGATCATGAGCGAGATCCGCGGCTCCGACGGCGAGATCATCCTGTTCATCGACGAGGTGCACCAGGTCGTCGGCGCCGGCGGCGCCGAGGGCGCCATCGACGCCTCGACGATGATGAAGCCGGCGCTGGCCCGTGGTGAGCTACGCGCCATCGGCGCCACCACGCTGGACGAGTACCGCCAGCACATCGAGAAGGACGCGGCGCTGGAGCGGCGCTTCGCACCGGTCTACGTCGACGAGCCCAGCGTCGAGGACACGATCGCGATCCTCAAGGGCCTGCGCCCGCGCTACGAGGCGCACCACAAGGTCTCGATCACCGACGACGCCCTCGACGCCTCGGCGCGGCTCTCGCACCGCTACGTCACGGAGCGCTTCCTGCCCGACAAGGCGATTGACCTGATCGACGAGGCCTCGTCCAAGCACGTCATCGACGCCCAGTCGATGACGCCGGAGCTGCGCGAGATCAAAGCACGGCTGGACGAAATCGACCGCCAGATCGAAGGGGCGGCCGGTAAGGACGACTACGAAGCCGTGGCGACCCTGAAGTCTGAAGTCCTCAAGCTCCAGGAGGAATACGGCGCCAAGAAGGCAGAATGGGAGCGGATCGACCACCACGGCACGATGACCGTCGACGCCGACGACATCGCCTCGCTGGTCGCGTCGATCACCGGCATTCCCGTCGCCCGCATGATGGAAGGCGAGTCCGAGAAGCTCCTCAACATGGAGGAGCGCCTGCACGACCGCATCATCGGCCAGGACCGCGCCATCGTGGCCCTGTCGGACGCCATCCGCCGTGCCCGCGCCGGGCTCAAGGACCCGAAGCGGCCGATCGGCAGCTTCATCTTCCTCGGACCCACCGGCACCGGTAAGACGGAGACCGCCCGCGCCCTGGCCGAGTACCTGTTCGACGACGAGGACGCCATGGTCCGCGTCGACATGAGCGAGTACGGCGAACGGCACACGGTCTCGCGGCTGATCGGCGCCCCGCCCGGCTACGTTGGCTACGACGAGGCCGGCGGCCTGACCGAGCAGGTGCGGCGTCGCCCCTACGCGGTGCTTCTCTTCGACGAGATCGAGAAGGCGCACCCCGACGTCCTCAACGTGCTGTTGCAGGTCATGGAGGACGGCCGCCTCACGGACGGCCACGGACGTACCGTGGACTTCCGCAACACGGTCGTGATCATGACCAGCAACCTCGGCTCGGTCCAGGACACGCGAAGCTCCTTCGGCCTCGGGACGGAGCGCACAGAAAGCGATGAAGCGCGCGACAAGCTGCACAAGAACGTGGAGCGCGCGCTGCAGGCCTTCTTCCGCCCCGAGTTCCTCAACCGCATCGACGACGTGATCATCTTCGAGCCGTTGACGGAGGCGGAGCTGCGGCCGATCGCCGACATCATGCTGCGTGAGGTGGGCGAACGCCTGGAGGAACGCCAGGTCACGCTGGCGCTGACCGAGGCGGCGAAGCAAGCCCTGGTCAAGGAAGGCTACGACAAGGTCTACGGCGCTCGACCGCTGCGGCGGACCCTCGAGCGACGCGTCGAGAACGCGCTGTCGCGGCGCATCCTCGGCGGCGAGTTCACGGACGGCGACCACATCGAGGTCGACTACGCCGAAGGCGACTACACCTTCGCCAAGGCCACGGCCCCTGAGCCGGTGGCGGCCAACGCCTAGTCGCAGCGAACGCCAACAAGACGCCCCGGCAATTCGGCCGGGGCGTCTTCGCGTCTGCGAGACGAAACGCTAGAACAGCCTGATTAGTTCTTCGCCTCACAACAAATCCGACGCTTTCTGTATATCGTTTTGTAATGTAAACGATGCTGGAGTAGTGACGCTGAGACGATAAGAACTTGAAGGAGGTGTCCTGAATGAAGTCTACGAAGGCACTATCTGTCCTGATATCAGGCCTCCTGCTCTTTGCGGTCGCCTGCGGCGGCTCAGATGCAGACCTAGCTCCTGCTCGCGGTGGCTCTACCGGGGCGGCTGCTGCCACAGGCCCCGATCTCGGCAAAGATTCAGCCAACGCACTCCCCCTCGACGAGAAATTAATCGTCACTACCAACATCGAGCTCGAAGTTGAGGATGTGCGTGGTGTCTACTCCACTATTAGCCAGACCGCTCGCGACTTCGGTGGCTTCGTAGCCGAAGCACAAGTCAGCGATGATCAGGATGATCCATCCGCCTTCCTTCGCCTCCGCGTACCCGCGTCGCTACACGACGAAGTATTAGCGGTGATTCGCGGAGTGGGTAGTGACGGGGTCAAGCATGAGGATTCAAGGGCTGTCGAGGTGACCGCGCAATTCACGGACCTTCAGAGTCGCCTTACGAACCTGGAAGCAACTGAGGCGCAGTACCAGCAGCTGCTCGATCGCGCCGGCTCCATCGACGAGGTCCTGCAAGTCACCGCAAGGCTCGACAACGTGCGAAGCGACATCGAGCAAGTGCAAGGCCGGCTCAATCTCCTCAATGATCAGACGGGCTTCGCGACCATCTCTGTGAGTCTGTCGTCCGTGGCAGCCCCGGCAGCGAGCAACCTGGCGCCTCCACTGGAGGTCCTTTCGACAGCGCTAGAAACGTCCCTTGTCGTGGCTCATGCCACAGTAAACGGGCTCATCGTGATTCTGGTCGCCGGGCTCTGGCTGGTACCAGCTACGTTGGTTGCCCTTCTTACTTGGAAGAAGTTGCGGCGTCCGTTAGAGACCCTCAAGGCCTGGTTTCAATGATCCAGCCTGAGGACGAGGAGAAAGGGCGGACCAGTGCGGTCCGCCCTTTCTAGGCTCGGAAGCAGCATAGAACTACTGCGCCGTGAACGACGTCTCCTTGTCGTTCACAAGCACCGTGTACGTCTCACCTGGCTCGAAATCGCTGCCCAAGTTGATGTTGAGCTCGTACATGCCGTAGATCGCCGTGCAGGCCATATCGGTCGCCGTCGGTAGCGAATTCAGTACCGTCACCGTGATGACGTTGCCCTCCCGCTCGGCCTCGTGCTTGTACTGCTGGGCGCAGCCACTCGGCAGCCCGGCCTGGACGTTCAGCAAATACTGCGGCGGGAACGACTCCAGGACTAGGATCTCGAGCCCGTCGATCGGCGCCGGCACCGCGCGGCGGTCCGGGGACAGAGGCGGGACCGCGGTTGGGCCCGGGCCGGGCGGTCCGCCTGGCGTAGCCGAAACCGTGTCGTCCGGGGACGACGGCGGGCCAGGTGTCGCCGAAACCGAGTCGTCCGGGGAAGGCGACGCGTCCACCGTGGCCGTGGGTTGCAGCGGGTTTACCACGCTCGGCTCGTCGTCGTCCCCCGTCACGGCGAACGCGAAACCGATTGCAGCCAGCGCGACGATAGCGGCGACGCCGGCGATGATCAGTGATTTATTTATGGTCCCTCCTTATACACCCATGACGACGCAAGGGCACTCAAGGTTCCCTGGGTGGCTGTTTCCTCCTGCACTTGCCGACTCTGATACCTTGGATCTACGTCTGGCTCGGGTTCTGGCCGGTTCGTCGCCAAAGGAGGCGATATGGCCGACAAATGGGAATATCGAGTCGTTTATGTAGACCCTCGCGGGCGCATTTCCAGCGAGGGAGTGGAGTTTGTCCGTCAGAGCGGCGAAAACCGGACGGCGTTCATGAAGCGCTATCTGGACACGCTGGGCGAAGAAGGCTGGGAGCTCGCCGGCCTGCATCCTCTGGTTCGGACTGAATCGAGCTACGTCATCCTCAAGCGGCCGAAGACAGCTTCGGCGGCTTAGGACGGTTAGCTGCTCGCCCAACTCCGGGCGATCTGCGCATTAGTTAGCTAGGGCGACTGACGGCCGCCCGAGCCAGGCGTTACTAAGAATGCTGATTGTCGAACTCGTTGCTCACATGGATGCTGGAGACCGGGCCACGTGGCGCGGCGAGCAGGACTTGCGGCCTCTTAGCAACCTTGGGGTTAGCCAAGCCCAACGCTTCTGCGACGCCGTGGGCGACGCTAGGGTCGACGCCCTGTTCAGCAGTCCAGCGCTGCGCTGCCCGCAGACGCTGCACCCGCTAGCCGACGCTCTCACAACCACGATAGGCACCTTGACGGACCTGCGCGAGACCGGCGGTTTCGCACCGCCAACCGGCTGGGCAGGCCATATGCTACCCAGCGACGACCCCGTCGGCGGTGCTTACGCGGAGGGCCGCCTGGTTCGGGCTCTCAAGGAAGTCAGCGCGGCGATACCCGAAGGACGAATCGTCCTCTGCACCCACGGCGACATCGTGCCCGCCTACATCTCATACATGACAGGCGCTCACGGCCTCAATTTGCCGCCCCCTCCAGCGCAGCGCGGCTACTGGTACACGCTGGAAATCGAACCAGACGGCAGCATGGCAGCTAAGCTCAACGAGCCGATAGCCGACTTCCCGCTCTAGGTTCCCTGCCCCAGAGCCTTCGCCACCGTCTCCAGGTCCTTGTCGCCACGGCCCGAGAGGTTGACCAGGACGATCTCGTCCGGCGATAGACGTGGCACGAGCTTCATCGCGTACGCCACCGCGTGCGACGACTCCAGCGCCGGGATGATGCCCTCCGTGGTGCACAGCGTCTGAAACGCCGCCAGCGCCTCCGTGTCCGTCACCGATTCGTAGATCGCGCGCTCGCTGGCCTTGAGGTAGGCGTGCTCCGGGCCGACGCCCGGGTAGTCGAGGCCGGCCGAGATGCTGTGCGCCTCCTGGATCTGCCCCGATTCGTCCTGCAGCAGATAGGAGTACGAGCCGTGCAGCACGCCCGGCTTGCCGGCGCTCAGCGTCGCGGCGTGCTGACCACTCTCGATGCCGTGGCCCGCGGCCTCGACACCGATCAGATGCACCGACTCGTCCGGGATGAACTCGTGGAACAGGCCGATGGCGTTGCTGCCGCCGCCGACGCAGGCGACGCAGTAGTCGGGCAATCGGTCCTCGCGCTCCAGCATCTGCGCCCTCGCCTCCTGGCCGATGACGGCGGCGAAGTCGCGCACCATCTCCGGGTAAGGGTGCGGTCCCATGACGCTGCCGATCAGGTAGTGCGTGTCGTGGACGTTGGTCACCCAGTCCCGCATCGCCTCGTTAATCGCGTCTTTCAGGGTTCGGCTGCCGCTGGTGACGGGACGTACTTCGGCACCGAGGAGACGCATGCGGAACACGTTCGGCGCCTGCCGCTCCATGTCGACCTCGCCCATGTAGACGACGCATTCGAGGCCCAGGTGGGCGCAGATCGTCGCCGTGGCGACGCCATGCTGGCCCGCACCGGTCTCGGCGATGACGCGCGTCTTGCCTAAGCGCTTCGTCAGCAGCCCCTGCCCCACGGCGTTGTTGATCTTGTGCGCGCCGGTATGCGCCAGGTCTTCGCGCTTGAGAAACACGCGTGCCCCGCCGAGATCGCGCGTCAGGTTGGCGGCGAAGTAGAGCGGCGTCGGCCGGCCGCCGAAATCACGCAGCATGTCGTGCATCTCCGCGGCGAAGGAAGGGTCAGACTTCGCGGCGTAGTAAGCGCGCTCGAGCTCCTCGACGGCCGTCATCAGGGTCTCGGGGACGTAACGTCCGCCAAAGTCGCCGAAGCGTCCGTGCTCGTCAGGCAAGTCGTTCTTGGTTGTCATCACGCGCCCTTCGCAGCCGCGACGAAGGCCTTGATCTTCGCGGCGTCCTTGCTGCCGTCGGTTTCGAGACCGCTGGAGACGTCGACGCCCCAGGGGTGGGCAACTCTCACCGCCTCCTCAACGTTGTCTGGCGTCAGGCCTCCGGCCAACCAGATCGGTATCGCGGCCGAAACACCCGCCGCGACCGACCAGTCGAGCGTCTCACCCAGCCCGCCGAAGCCGGCGCCGCTACCCTTGTCCAGCATTACCGCCATCGCGCTGCCGGTTTCGATGCGACTCAGCGTGGCGGCCGCGTCCTCTTTTGCGCCAACGTGCACCACTTTGATCACCTGACGGTTCGCGAGCAGACAGGCTCCCCACGGCTCGCCGCCGGAGAGCTGGATCAGGTCGATGCCACACTCATCGACAATTTCGTTGATCTCCTCCGTGTCGTTGCTCGCGAAGACTCCCACAGTGAGCGGCCGTTTGCGCTCCAGCATGCGGTCTAAGGCTGATGCGCCGTGCTCGAACCAGGAGCGCAGGTCCTCCGATTCAGCCCGGAACATGGCTGGCGGCATCGCCATTTCGGTCTCAGCCAGAGGCCGCCCTAACGCACGCACGATCTCCGAAGCGTCTTCGACCTCAATGCGTCGGCTGCTACTCGGCGCGAACATCAGCCCCACAAAGTCGGCGCCGGCTTCCGCCGCGGCCAGCGCCGTCTCAACGCTGCGACAGCCGCAGATCTTGACGCGGGTCATAGCCGCAGCTCGGCCATCTTCGCCGCGACGTCCGGCGCCGTCATGAACGCCTCGCCGACAAGAATGGCGCGAACCCCCGCGCCGTGCAGGCGCTCCACGTCGGCCTTCGTGTGTACGCCGCTCTCGCCGATGACAATCGCCTCTGCCGGTAGCAGCGGCCGCACCCGTTCTGTCGTCCCTAGATCGACCTCGAACGTGTACAGATCGCGGTTGTTGATCCCGAACAGGGTCGCGCCAGCCCTGACAGCGCGTTCCGCTTCCGCCTCGTTGTGTACCTCGACCAACGCGTCCAGCCTCAGCTTTCTTGCGCGCGCCAGTAGCTCAGCGAGCAACGCGTCGTCCAGGATCGCGACAATCAGCAGGATGTTGTCGGCGCCATAGGCCTTCGCCTCAAGCAGTTCGTAGGGATCGACGAGGAAGTCTTTGCGTAGCAGCGACGGCCGAGTTCCGGCGTAGTCCTGGGCCAGAAGCGTGCGTACGCGCCGCAGCCAGTCGAGCTCACCCAGGAAGTGATTGCGCTCCGTCACGACGGAGATGGCGGCCGCACCCGCGTCGGTGTAGGCCTTGGCTACTGTTTCCGGGTCGAGCGTTTTGGCCAAGACGCCGCGGCTTGGTGACGCCTTCTTTATCTCGGCGACGATCTGCACCGCCGCGTCAGCCGGAGCCACACCTCGAGGCGCCCGAATTGCCCGAGCGAGCCCCCATTGTTCGTCGTACATCGCGGCTTTATCTCGGAGCGCCGCCTCGGGCGTACTCCGCTTCGCCGCTTCCAGCGCGTCACGCTTGTCGGCCACAATGCGGTCGAGGATGCTGCCCGTCTGGGTCACGCCACGGTTGGTCACGTCAACTCCCGAAGCTCTGCGTCGCCGCGACGTAAGCCACCAGCACGCGCGCCGCTGCGCCGGAATCGACCGCCTGAGTCGCGATCTCGACGCCTTCCTTGATGCTGGACGCCTTGTTGGCTGCAACGAGTCCGGCCCCGGCGTTGATCAGCGTGTAGTCCCGGTCAGCCCCCGGCCTGCCGGCCAAGACGGCGCGCAACCGCGCCGCGTTCTCCTCCTTCGGGCCGGTCTTTACTTCTGAGAGCGGAACGCGACTGAATCCGGCTTCTTCTGGCGTCAGCGCGTACGTTCTCGCTGCTGCGTTGCCTGTCACCTCATGCACCGTGGTCGGTGCGCTTAGCGACACTTTGTCGAGCCCATCTTCGCCATGCACCACGAGCGCACGACCGGTACCGAGACGTCCCAGCACGGCAGCGATCTTCTCCGCCATAGCCGCGTCGCTGACGCCGAGCAGCTGGAACTGCGCGCCTGCCGGGTTGGTCAGCGGCCCCAGAGAGTTGAAGATGGTGCGCACGCCGATTTCACGTCGTGTCGGCCCGACGAAGCGCATCGCCGGATGCAGCGAGGGCGCGAAGAGGAAGCCGTAACCCGTCTGCTCGATGCAAGTCGCGGTCTGCTCTGGCGTCAGATCCAGCTTCGCACCCAGCGCTTCCATCACCTCGGCGGCGCCCGATAGCGAGGTGAAGCCGCGGTTGCCGTGCTTCGCGACCTGCGCCCCAGCGCCGGCGCAGACCAGCGAGGCGGCTGTTGAGATGTTGAATGGGTCGAAGCGCCCGCCGCCGGTGCTAACCACGTCCAGGACATCGCCGGCCACCTCAACGCGCAGCACCTTCTCGCGCATCACGCGCACCATGCCGGCGATCTCGTCTACCGTCTCACCCTTCATGCGCAGGGCGACCAGGATCGCGGCTGCCTGCGGCTGCGTCGCCTCTTCCGACATCAGCTCCTGCATCACGGCTGCGGCTTCGTCCTCGGTCAGGTCGCTGCCCGCCACAACTTTGGCAATCGCTTCCCGGATCATGACGCCTCTTTAGTCATAGGTGTCTTCTGACCGCCGCAGTACTCGCAAGATATAAATCGCCTGCTGCCGGTCCGAAATCGTGTAGATGAGCCGGTAGTCGCCAAACCGATTACGCCACCTTTCAGGCCCCCCTCGGAGCTTTATCGTCTGCCGCGGCCTTGGGTCGTCTGCCAGGCTGCGAATTCTTCGACCCGCTGTAGCGAGCACGCTGTTCGGCAACCTTTCGAGGTCTCGAGCTGCTCTCGGAGAGACGTTTATCTGATAAGGCAATCCCTCTCCTCTCGAGATACTCGTCCAGCGTCATCGTTTGCTCGGGATGCGCCAGCATCTCGTCGAGCGCTCGGCGAGAGGATATCTCATCCAGATCATCCTCGAAGGTCTTGTCCAATGCGTAGCGCACAAGCGCGGCCATGCTCGTCTTCTTTTGGTGCGCCAACTCCTTCAGGTCTTCGTGAAAGTCTTCGTCCATGTAAACAAGCAGCTTTGCCAAGACGACCGCCTCCCTCTCAATGTTGACATAGTACCATATCTATATACCTATATCATCATGAGGAAGTTTTGCAGCAGCTGCTTGCCCGGCTTGGTCAGGATCGACTCCGGGTGGAACTGCACCCCCGACAACGTGAACTCCTTGTGGCGAACGCCCATGATCACGCCCGACTCCGATCGCGCCGTGACTTCGAGCACCTCCGGCAGCGTCTCCGGCACGATGGCGAGGGAGTGGTAGCGCACCGCCGCGAACGGGTTCGGCAAGTCGGCGAAGACGCCCTGACCGTCGTGTGTGACCTGAGACATCTTGCCGTGCTTGATCTCTCCCGCGCCGGAGACGACACCGCCGAACGCCTCGCCGATGCACTGATGCCCGAGACAGACGCCCAGCAGAGGCAGCTTGCCCGCGAAGTGGCGTACCGTCTCGACGCTGATCCCGGCATCGGCGGGCGTGCCCGGCCCCGGCGAGATCACGATGCGCTGCGGCGCCATCGCTTCGATGTCACTTATCGAGATCTTGTCGTTGCGGTAGACCTCGACCTCCTCGCCCAGCTCACAGAGATACTGATAGAGGTTGTAGGTGAAGCTGTCGTAGTTGTCGATCATCAAAAGCATCAGGCACCGCCGGTCAGCCTGACGAGGAAGTCGCGCAGCGTCTGCGGCAACTCGATGTCGAGGTCTTCCAGCTCCTTCGGTTCGGCCCAGCCGACCTCGGCATACGGCCCCGATTCACGGAACTTCGGGCTGCCTTCGAAGCCGACGCGATAGACGCCGATTTCGTGATCGACACCGCCGCTCGACACCGTGAGCGTCTCGAGTAGTTCGTTGCCCTCTAAATCAACGCCGAAGTCGTCCGCCGCGATGCGGACCAGCGTGTCGGAGGCCGACTCGCCTTCGGCGGACACCTCGCCCGGCAGAGCCCACTCGCCGGCGAACGGCGGCCTGTCTTCCTTGCGCTGCGCCAGGAGCACCGCACCCTCGTTCTCGATCAGCATCCACACCATCTCGCTCATAGCGCTACCTCCACGGCTTGCGGCTCGGCAAACCTTACTCCGCGGCAGTGCCGCCCTCCCGCACGCCCGGGCCTTTGCTCGCCGCACCTCATATCAATACCCCAGGCTTCCTGCCGGTCGCGCCGTCGACCGCTCTTCGGCCAGCTCGATGGCCCGAATCAACGCCCGTGCCTTGTTCTCGGTCTCGGCGTATTCCATCGCCGCGTCAGAGTCATAGACGATGCCGCCGCCGGCCTGGACATGCGCAACGCCGTCCTTCATCAGGATCGTGCGAATCGTTATCGCGGTGTCGAGATTGCCCGACATGTCGAAGTAGCCGACGCAGCCGGCGTAGAGACCGCGCTGGTCTTCTTCCAGCTCGGAGATGATCTCCATGGCGCGGATCTTCGGCGCCCCGGAGACGGTCCCGGCCGGGAAGCAGGCCCGCAACGCCTCGTAAGAGCTCAGGCCGCTGCGAAGCTTACCGGTGACGTGCGACACGAGGTGCATGACGTGCGAATAGCGCTCGATGTCCATGACCTGCGGTACTTCGACCGACCCCGGTTCGCTAACCCGCCCCACGTCGTTACGGCCGAGGTCAAGCAGCATCACGTGCTCGGCGATCTCTTTCTCGTCGTTCGCCAGCTCTTTCGCCAGCGCCTCGTCGTGCTCGGCGTCGTCACCACGCGGCCGCGTGCCGGCGATCGGGTGATAGTCGATCTTGCCGTCCTCGACGCGGACCAGCATCTCCGGCGACGTACCAACGATCTGCGCCTCTCCGAGGTCGAGGTAGAACATGTACGGCGACGGGTTGATCGTCCGCGCGGCGCGATAGACGTCAAAGGGATGTGCCACCGTCGGCCGCTGAAACCGCTGCGACAGGACGACCTGGATGATGTCCCCGGCCACGATGTGCTGCTTGGCCCGCTCAACCGCGAGCGCGTGGTCCTCGCGCGACATGTTGGACGAGACCACCTGATCGGCCGTGACGCCCTGAGCCGCACGATAGGGCAACTGGGCCAGCGGCTTCTCGAGGCGGCCTACCAGTTCCTCGATGCGCCACGCCGCCTGGCGGTACGCCGCATCGATGTCGCCGTCGAGGCGGAAGTGGCTGACTACCTTTATCGTGTGCTGCAGGTGATCGAATACCAGCAGGGTATCGGTGAACATAAACACCGACTCCGGCATCCGCAGAACGTCATTCTCCGCCTTTGGGACGCGCTCCTCGAAGTAGCGCACCACCTCATAGGACAGATACCCCACCGCTCCACCCGTGAAGCGCGGCAGCCCCTCGATCGGTACGGGATTGAATCGCGACAGCTCAGACTCGACCGCGACCAGCGGGTCGCCCGTCGTGCCGTCGCCGCCGATTCCGGCGCCGCTGCGCAGCGTGCGATACGGCTCCGTACCGATGAAGCTGTAGCGCGCCAGGCGTTCGCCGCCCTCCACGCTCTCGAGCAAGAAGGAGTAGTTGCCGCGCGCGACTTTAAGGTAAGCCGAAACCGGCGTCTCGAGGTCGGCCGGCACCTCGGCGTAGAGCGGACAGACGTTGCCCTGCGCCGCGAGCTCTCGTGCCTCTTCCAGGCTGGGTCGCAGGATCACGGTCGCACCTCGCCGATAGTTAACCCCATGGCGCGCTTCATCCGCTCCAGCTTGGGAACGGCATAAGCCCGCGCTTGCTCGGCGCCGATGGCCATCTGCCGGTCCAGCTCCGCCGGGTCCTGCATGAGCTCCCCGTGACGCTCCCGGATCGGCGCCAGGGCAGCGATGACAACTTCCGCTACACGGCGCTTCAGGTCGCCGTAGCCGCGCGTGTCGGCGAAGTCCAGTTCCGTATCCTCCACCGACTTGCCGGTGATCGCCTTGTAGATCCCCAGCAGGTTATTGACGCCGGCCTTCTCCGCGTCCGCGGAAAAGCGGATCTCGTTGCCGGAATCCGTCACCGCTCGCATGAAGCTGCGCTCGATCTCCTTCGGGTCGTCGAGCATTCGCACGGCATGACCGCGGATATGGCTGAAGCTCTTCGACATCTTCTGCGTCGGGTCGTCCAGGCCCATGACCCGCGCCCCGATTGGGGGGATCACGGGCTCCGGCATCGCGAAGGTCTCGCCGTACAGGCGGTTGAAGCGCTCGGCGATGTCGCGCGTTAGCTCGACATGCTGCTTCTGGTCCTCACCCACGGGCACCTCGTCGGCGTCGTAGAGCAGAATGTCGGCTGCCTGCAGTACCGGGTAATCGAAGAGACCGGTCGAAATACTCTCCTGGTTCTTCGACTTTTCCTTGAACTGCGTCATGCGTTCCAGCCAGCCAATCGGCGTGACGCAGTTGAGCAGCCAGGCCGCCTCGCTGTGCGCCGCGACGTGTCCCTGCACGAAGAGCGTGCTCGCCTTTGGATCGATGCCGCAGGCCAGGAGCAGCGCCGCCAGGGATCGGGTTTGATCCATCAGCGTCGCCGGATCCTGGGGCATGGTGATGGCGTGCAGGTCGACTACGCAGAAGAAGTTAACCCGGTCGCCCTGGCCGTCCACCCACTGCTTGATCGCGCCCAGGTAGTTGCCGAGGTGGACCTCACCAGACGGCTGAATGCCTGAGAAGACGCGTCGAGACGACTTTGGTGTCCCCTTAACGCCCTGCTTCGCTTCTGCGGTGACCATCGCAAACTCCAATAAAAAAAACGCCTTCGCCGTCATAGGGGCGAAAGGCGTTCGCGGTGCCACCCTAGTTATCCTTCGGTAACCGAAGGACATCTCATCGGACACGGCCCCGGATTGGGACGATGTCCTGGGCTCTGATATCGGTGCCCTCTCCGGCTCTCGCTACTGTGACTCCCGGGACACCCCGGACCCCGCTGAAGGGGCGACCGTTGCGTCATCTCCCGAAACTGTTCGCGATCGCGGCTCCCGGGTCCATTCACTCGCCACGTCGGCGCCGGGCTCTCACCTGATCCCGGCTCTCTGGGGCCTCGCACCTGCGAGCTACTAGTCCCGTTCACAGCCTTTATGTTCGGTTGTGCCATCGAGTCTACGGTTGGGTTTCATCTGCTGTCAAGGAATTGCAGAACCCGACCAGCCTGGGACGCGTGGCGGCGTATACTGGCGCCGATCTCGCACTCCGCGCTACTTCGCGCGGCAAACTTTATCGCCTCCCCGCCCAACGAACCGAGCATCCAAGCCAAGGGAGCGTGTCAAACCATGCCGACCAAAACGCCCGCCGCCATCTACATCGAAGCCGGCAAGCCAATGGTCATCGATGACATCGACCTGCCTGACCCGGGACCGACTCAGGTCCTCGTGAAGCAGTTCGCGACCGGCGTCTGCCACTCGCAGCTGCACGAGCTCAACCGTCCCAACCCGAATCTGCCACTCGTCCTCGGGCACGAGTCGACGGGAGTCGTCACGGCGGCGGGCAGTGAAGTCACCCACGTCAAAGAAGGCGACCACGTCATGGTGACCTGGGTAGCACGCCGGGTAGCCGCGCGCCGATCGTGGCGAAAGTCGGCTACAAGGGCCAGGACGTCAAGTTCGGCGCCCCCGCTAACGTCGGCACCTTCACCTGGGCCCACGATGTCGTTGTTGACGAGCAGATGGTCGTGCCCCTGGACAAGAACGCCGACGTGTTCGCGACGGCGCCAGTTGGCTGTGCCGTCATGACCGGCGTTGGCGCCGCGATAAACGCCGCGCAGGTGAGTCCCGGCGATTCCGTCGCGGTCATCGGCGTCGGTGGTGTCGGTCTTTCGGTCGTCGCCGGAGCCGCGATCGCCGGCGCTTACCCGGTCATCGCCGTCGACCTGACGGACGAAAAAATCGATTTCGCCCGGCAGTTCGGCGCCACGCACGGCGTCAATGCATCCAAGGGCGACCCGGTCGACCAGGTGCGCGAGCTGATGGGCGGCGGCATCACATCCGGCGTCGACCACGCGTTCGACGCGATCGGCGTCAAGGTCACGATGGAGCAGTCGCTGATGATGGCGCGCGCCCGAAAGCCCGGAGCCCGCGAAGGCGGACAAGCGATTATCGTTGGAGTGCCGCACGGAGAGCCCGCGACGCCAACAATGTCCATGCTGTTCGGAGGCAAGGTCTACCGCGGCGCGCCCGGCGGTTGCAGCACTCCCGACCGTGACTTCCCGACGCTGATCCGGTGGTTCCTTGAAGGCCGCCTGCCGCTCGACAAGATGGTCACCCGCGACTACACGCTGGAGCAGATCAACGAGGCCTGCGACGACCTCCGCAACGGCAAGATCGCAGGACGTTCGATCGTAAAGTTCTAGTCCGGCGAGTAGGCACTGATGAAGCGGCGGCTGTTATGGCCGCCTCTTTCGTTGCTTAGTCGAGAAAGCGGTTCAGCGCCTCGGCAAGAACGTCCGGCGCTGAGAACTGGGCGTTGTGCCGCTGGCCCTCCAGCAGCTCGAAGCGGCTTCCCGGCACCGCTTCGGCAAGGGTTTCAACCCCGCGGCGCATCCATGACAGGCTCTCTGAACCGCAGAGGAACAGGACAGGCAGGTCTATTTGGCTCAAGCGCTCCGAATTCAGCCAAAAGCCCAGCGAGATACGAAGGTCGTAGGGTGCCGTGTGGATATAACCGAGCTGCTCCGGCCAGCGCGAGCCTTCGCGCAGCCGCCTCACGTCCTCGTCCGACTGAGACATGCTGACGCGAAGGAATCGCTCAAGCGCCGCATCGCGGTCACCCCGGGCGAGCAGCGCTTCGAGCTCGCCCGGCAGTCCGGTATCTAATCGAGGCTCCCGTAAGAAAATCAGCGGCGGCTCGTACAGGACGAGGCGTCTCACCCGTAAGCCTTGCTCCAGCGCGAGAAGCGCGAGAAGCGCACCGGAGGAGTGGCCGAACAGGTCGCGCGGCTCGGGAATGGACTCGACAAACGCCGTCAGGTCCGCCACCTCAGTCTCGATGGCGTAGTTGGGTGAGTCGCCGCTCTCGCCGCGCCCGCGCCGGTCATACGTGAACAGGGTTCGACCGGTCAGGCCGGGCAGCAGGCGAGCCCAACCCGACTTGTCCATCATCGCGCCGTAGACCAACGCCAGAGCTGGGCCATCCCCGCGCGCCGCACCGACGATCTCGACGCCGTCGGGCGCCGTAACGGCGACTCGGCGGTCTGCGTCCAGGCTCATGAGGAGGTCACCAGATCATGAGGCCCTAACTCCGCTGCGACCTCACACGGCGCGTATTCGCACGTCATGACCGCAGTCTATCGGCACTGCGGTCTTGCCTCCACAGCGTCGAGAATTTAGTATGGAACCGACCGACCAGTCGGTCGGTTTTTGCCGAAGCAGGGCTATGTCAATCGTCACATCCAACCTCGGAGCCATCGCCCGTCTCGCACCTCTGGTGCGGCAGGCCAGCGCGCGTTCCCAGCGTCTCGGCCACCCCGTCCTCGCGAGCCTGACAGCCCATCTTGGCCCGGCGCCATCCTTCGACCCGTGCAGCATCATTACGCAGCGTGATTCCATGGTCTGGGAACAGCCAGAGCGCGGCTTTGCGCTTGCTGCGGCGGGGCACGCGATGCGGCTCAGTGCTGCCGGCGAATCGCGATTCCAGGACGTTCGCTCACAGCTTGCCCGCCTGCTTGACGAGGCGGTGATCGAACAAGACAGTGGCGCCGCCCTACGCCCGGCGCCACTCAGCTTCGCCGGCTTCGCCTTCGACCCGGTTCACCCGGACGACGTCGCCTGGTTTGGCTTCCCGGAGGCGATGGTCGTGCTGCCTCGCATCTTGCTCGCGCATTCCGGAGCTCACGTCTTCTTCACGATTAACCTCATGGTCGATCCCGAGAGCGAACCCGGCATCGACGTTGCGGCGCTTCGCGGTGATGTCGGGCGCTTGCTCGATGAGCCGGTCTCAGACCACGAAGCCGAGTCCGCCAAAACGAGCCGCTTCCTCGATCCCGGTGAGGACGCCCACGCCTACTGGAACGACAGCGTCGCCGGGCTCACCGGCTGCATCGCCACAGGTGACGCCGACAAGGTCGTCCTGGCCCGCCGGGTTCAGGCAGAAGCTGAGGGCGGCTTCGATCTGCGCGGCGTCCTCGAGCGCCTGCGGCAGCGCTACCGTGAGTGCACCGTCTTCGCCCTGCGCAGCGGCGAGGACGCCTGCTTCCTGGGTGCGACGCCGGAGATGTTGGTTTCGCTGCAAGGTCGCGCCGTCCGTGCCGACTGCCTCGCGGGATCCGCGGCGCGTGGCGCGACGGACGAAGAGGACGCTGCCCTCGGCGCTGCACTGCTCGCCGACGAGAAGGAGCAACGCGAGCACGCCTTCGTGGCTCAGAGCCTGAACCAGTCTCTGGCGGCGCTGTGCCACGACATCCAAGGGCCCGCGACGCCGCGGTTGCGCCGTTTCGCCAACGTCCAGCACCTGCACACCCCGTTCGAAGCGACAACCACCGGCGAGCGCCACATCCTCGACCTCGTTGAGCAGCTGCATCCCACGGCGGCGACCGGCGGCTTGCCTCGTGAAGCCTCCCTCGCCCTGATCCGCGAGCACGAACCGTTCAGCCGCGGCTGGTACGCCGGGCCGATCGGCTGGATCGACGCCGAGGGCGGTGGCGAGTTCGCCGTGGCGTTACGCTCGGCGCTGCTGCGCGGCGACGTGGCGTCACTCTACGCCGGCTGCGGCATCGTCACGGGCTCCGACCCTGAGCGAGAATACGCCGAGTCGCTGCTCAAGCTACAGGCGATGCTATGGGCCCTGGACGCCCGACCGGAGGAATCGCATGCCTGAGGACCTGACGCACGCCGAGGTCCTTGGCCGCTACGTCGGCACGTTTGTCGACGAGATCGTCGCCGCCGGCGTCGAGAACGTCTGCATGTGCCCCGGCTCGCGTTCGACGCCACTCGCACTGACCTTCGAACGCCATCCCGGCATCAAGACCTGGATCCACCTCGACGAGCGCTCCTGCGCTTACTTCGCGCTCGGCATGGCGAAAGCATCCGGTAGGCTGGTCGCGATCCTCTGCAGCTCCGGCACCGCCGCGGTCAACTTCGCACCGGCGGTCGTCGAGGCGTTCCACTCGCACGTACCGTTGATCGTCCTGACCGCAGACCGCCCACCGGAGCTCCAGGGCCTCGGCGCCAACCAGACTATCGACCAGGCCAACCTCTACGGCTCGGCGGTGAAGTGGTTCACGCAGACGCCGTTGCCTGAGGCCTCGGAGCACATGCTGCGCTACGCCCGCATCGTCGCGGACCGCGCCGTTGCGACAGCGCTGGAGGGCCCGCGTGGCCCAGTCCACATCAACCTCCCCTTCCGCGAGCCCCTGATACCGGCGCCGGTCGACTTTCAGTCGCCTCAAGTCCGCCCCTCCGCGTCGACAGCCTTACCCGCGACGTTCCAGCTTGACGATCTGTTGTCCGCCCGGCGGCCCCTCGTCGTCTGCGGACCCGAGTCGGGCCTGGCCGCAGCGGATGTCGATAGGCTCGCGGCAACGTTAAACGCGCCCATCCTCACCGACCCGGTCTCCGGCGCACGTCAGAGCACTGCAGCAGGAATCATCGGCACTCACGACTACTTCCTGCGCGACGCTGAATTGGCGCGGAAGCTGCGCCCCGATTACGTCCTGAGGTTCGGCGCCCCGGCCACCGGCAGGCCGCTCGCCACGTATCTCCAAACTCATCGCGACGTTTGTCAGCTGCAGGTCGCAGCGCCGGGCCAGTGGCCCGATCCGGACCTGAACGCCCACGCGGTTGTCCATGCAGACGCCGCGTCCGTATGTTCCGCAATCACGGCCGGAAGCGCTGATCCCGCGTGGCTGCAAGCGTGGCAGCAGGTCGAGGCCGCTACTTCCGCAGTCGTCGCCTCAGCGCTCCCCGAAGCTGACCCGACGGAACCGAGTACCGTCATCGACCTCGCCAACGTACTACCCTCCGGCGCGACGCTCGTCGCGGGCAACTCAATGCCGGTACGCGACTTCGATTCTTTCCTGCCCGCCGGGACGCCCGCCGGCGCCATCCTCGGCAATCGCGGCGCCAGCGGCATCGATGGCGTCGTCTCCTCGGCGTTGGGCGTGGCGTCGGTGAGCGACGGCCCCACCGTCCTCGTCATCGGTGACCTGTCCTTTTATCACGACATGAACGGGCTGCTGGCGGCAAAGCGCTTCGGCCTCAACGCCACCATCGTCCTGATCAACAACGACGGCGGCGGCATCTTCTCCTTCCTGCCTCAGCACGATGACGCCGAGCACTTCGAGACGCTCTGGGGCACGCCCCACGGCCTCGACTTCTCACACGTCGCCGGGCTCTACGGCGTCGGCTTCCAGCGCGTCACGACACGGGAGGAGTACAAGGCTGCGCTCAAAGCATCGTTCTGGGCCGACGGAGTGCAGGTGATCGAAATCAAGACGGACCGGGAGGAGAACCTGAAGTTGCATCAGCGCATCTGGGACGAGGTGGCCATCGCGGTGAATACGGTAACGCTGGCATGACCCGAATCGCCGTCAACGGCGTCAGCCTCAACGTCGAGACGTCCGGGCGCGGCGACGGCCCCGCGCTGCTGCTGCTGCACGGCTTCACGCGCGATTCACGCGCCTGGCAGCCGCTTCTGCCGTACTTCGAGGATTATCGAACCGTACGCGTCGATCTCATCGGTCACGGCAAGAGCGACGCACCGCCCGATGCGGAGCGCTACAGCATGGAGCACGCCGTCGAGGACTTGACCGCTCTGCTGCACCACCTCGATATCGAACGCACAGCACTGCTCGGTTACTCGCTGGGCGGACGCGTCGCCCTGCACTTCGCGGTCGCGGCGCCCGAGTTGCTCTGGGCCCTCGTGATCGAGAGTGTTTCGGCCGGCATCGACGACCCCATGGAGCGCGATGCCCGTTTTGCCAACGACATGCAGCTCGCCACGTCCATCGCCTCGGAAGGCATCGAATCCTTCGCCGACCGCTGGCAGGCCCAATCGTTATTCGCGTCGCAGCGCCACCTCCCGCCCGCCGTCCTCGAAGAGCAACGCCGCCAGCGCCTGGAGAACTCGACCCTTGGCCTCGCGAACTCGTTGCTGGGGATGGGCGCCGGCGCTCAGCGCTGGCTGATGCCCGAGCTACCTGAAATAGACGTCCCAACCCTGTTCCTCGCCGGCGCGCTGGACGAGCGCTACGCCGCCCTGGCGCCGCTCTTGGCCGCGGCCGTCCCCGGTGCCGAGCACCACGTCATCAATGGCGCCGGCCACACGGTCCATCTGGAGCAAACCGAGCCCTACGCCGGACTCGTCACCGAATTCCTCAACCGCCACCGGCCCGACAACCAAGAAAGGTAATGCCGATGCCCGACCAGACCGCCAGCCTCACCACGATCCGGCCCGGCGCCGAATGGCAGCCCGAGGGAGAGTATGAAGACCTCCTCTACGCCACGTCAGACGGCATCGCCAAGATCGCGATCAACCGCCCCGAGGTACGCAACGCCTTCCGGCCCCAGACCATCCTCGATCTGCAAGACGCCTTCCGGCGGGCTCACCAGAACGAAAGCGTCGGCGTCATCATCCTGACCGGCGCCGGCGACAAGGCGTTCTGCTCCGGCGGCGACCAGAAGGTACGCGGCGACGGCGGCTACGTCGGTGACGACGGCGTGCCGCGCCTCAACGTCCTCGAGCTCCAGCGTCAGATCCGCACCCTCCCCAAGCCGGTCGTCGCGATGGTCGCCGGCTACGCCATCGGCGGCGGGCACGTGTTACACGTGGTCTGCGACCTGACGGTAGCGGCTGAGAACGCTGTCTTCGGCCAGACCGGCCCCAGGGTCGGCAGCTTCGACGCCGGCTACGGCGCCACCCTGCTGGCCCGCATCGTCGGGCACAAGAAGGCGCGCGAAATCTGGTACCTCTGCCGCCAGTACGACGCGAAGCAGGCTCTGGATATGGGCCTCGTCAACACGGTTGTGCCCCTGGAAAGCCTGGAAGAAGAAACCGTCGCCTGGTGCCGCGAAATGCTGGCGATGTCGCCGACGGCGCTGCGCTTCCTCAAGGCTTCGTTCAACGCCGACACCGACGGCCTCGCAGGTATCCAGCAGCTCGCCGGCGACGCGACAATGCTTTACTACCTCACGGAGGAAGCGAAGGAGGGCCGCAACGCCTTCGTCGAGAAACGCAAGCCGGACTTCAGCAAGTTCCCGCGGTTTCCTTAACTCGGCATGAGACCATCGCTGACGCTCGACGGACGCCTCCTCGTCCTGATCAGCGGGCCGACCGCGTCCGGCAAGACAACGGCCGCAAGGACACTGGCCGAGATCGCTCGTGGGAACGGCCACCAGGCTGCATCGATCGATATGGATGAGATTGTCGCGATTGTCGCCGGCGACGATTGGTTCCACATACATCACAGGGAGCGCGTGCTGGCGACTCAGGTCGCATCGGCCATCGTCGACAAGCTGTTCGACTCCGGAATGGAACTCGTGGCGATCGCGGGCTCGACGTTGGCGAACCGCGAGTGGGAGGAATTACTCTACCCGATGAGGTCCGGGCCGAAGCCCTTCTACGTCCTGCTGCGCGTTTCCAACGAGGAAGCGGTGCGCCGGGCGCAGAACGACCCGGCCCGCACCCGGAGCAAGGACGCGGCCTTTATCACTAGGGTGGCATCCCAGATCGACTGGGGCGTGATCCGTAGCCATCATGTGGACCTGATCACGGATGGCCTCGACGCTCCCGAGGTGGGCCAGATGCTCGCCCGGGAAATCTTCGAATGAGGATCGCACGCATCCGCTGGGCGCCGTTTCGTATCCCCTTCGTCGCGCCCTACGAAACGGCCCGCGGCAGCGCCACCCACCGCAGCGGCGTCATCGTCGTCCTCGAAACCGATGCCGGCCAGCACGGCTACGGCGAAGCGTCGCTCGACCCGTCGGCGCCCGAGGACGAATCCAGCACCATCTTGCAACGCGTCGAATCGCTGGCTCGTCAGCTGATCGCGGCATATCTGGATGACATCGACGACTTGATGGAGCCTCACACGACCGGCGACGAGCCTGACCGCGCGGCGCATTGCGCCATCGAGACCGCTTTGGCCGACGCCGGCGCGCGCGAAGCGGGGCGTCCGCTCGCTGAGCTCCTGAGCGAGGACGCCACGCTGCGAGTCGTGCCTGTAAACGCTACAGTCGCCGCCCGCTCAACCGAAGAGGCCGCGGCCGCTGCCCTGCTGGCGTTGGCGCAGGGCTTCAGTTGCATCAAGCTGAAGGTCGGCATGGAAGAGACGCTGGCAGCCGAAGCTGAGCGGGTGCAGACGGTGCGAGAGGTTATCGGCGCCGACGTAAAGCTGCGCCTCGACGCGAACGGCGCCTGGGACGAGCCCGTCGCCATCGCCACGATACGTAACCTCGAGGCCAGCGAGATCGAGCTCGTCGAGCAGCCGGTCCCGGCCCAGGACCTCGCCGCGCTGGGCCGCGTCCGGGAAGCCGTGACGACTTCGATCGCCGCCGACGAGGCGATCTCGGATTACGAGTCTGCCGTAGCGGCCTTACAACACGTTGACGTCCTGGTACTCAAACCGGCGCGGCTGGGTGGTCTGAGCGTCGCGCGCTACGTCGCGAAGGCGGCGGCCTCCGCCGGACGGGGGGTCATCGTCACAACGACGATCGACACCGGCATCGGCACAGCTGCCGCGCTTCATCTCGCGTCTTCCCTTCCAGATGAGGGCCGAGCCCACGGCCTCGCCACCGCGTCCCTGCTCGAAGACGACCTCCTGAGCCAGCCACTCGCCGTGGAACGCGGCCATCTCACGCTGCCAGACGCCCCTGGGCTCGGCGTCGAGCTAGACGAAGCGCGGGCGTCGAAGTACCTCGATGCGTGGCAAGAGGTCTCGGCTTGACATCATCTCTCAGCGGCTCGGTCCCGGACTGGCTGCAGAACCGCGCCCTGACTTCGCCGTACCGCGTCGCGTTGGAGGCGGAAGGCGCTCGCTTGACCTATGGCGAACTCGATGTCGCCGTCGCTGAGCTAGCGGCAGGTCTGGCTCAGACGGGCGTGCAACCGGGCGAAATCGTCGCCCTGCTGGCACAAAATAGCGCCGCTTTTGCGAAGGCCGTGCACGCCGTAACCCGGGCCGGCGCCGTCCTGATGCCCCTCAACCTGCGCCTCACGCAGTCGGAGCTTGTCTGGCAGGTGAGCGATTCAGGTGTTCACCGCATCCTGCACGACGCGGCGAATCGAGAACTCGCGATCTCGCTTCGGGCCGAAATAGCACCTCTGGAGCTGCTCGACGTTGATACGCTGGCGGCGTCCACGGAGGGAAGCAAGCCTTCGCCTTTCGAACTTGCCGCGCGGCACTCGATCGTCTACACGTCGGGCACCACGGGGCGGCCCAAAGGCGCAATGCTGACTTATGGGAACCACCTCTGGAGCGCCATAGCCTCGGCGTTAAACCTCGGTCTGCAGCCCGACGACCGCTGGCTCGTCAGCCTACCGCTGTTCCATGTCGGCGGCCTCTCGATACTGCTGCGCAGCGCCATCTACGGCACCACGGCTGTCGTCCACCCCAGCTTCGACTCGGCGCGCGTCAACGCTGCCATCGATGACGAAGGCATTACGATCATCTCCGTTGTCGCGAACATGCTGCAGCGCATGCTTGACGAGCGCGGCGACCGCCCATACCCGCCATCCCTGCGATGCGTCCTCCTGGGAGGCGGGCCGGCGCCAGAACCGCTGCTGCGCCGCTGCGCCTCGATAGGCGTCCCCGTCGTACAGACCTACGGACTGACCGAGACGGCTTCGCAGATCGCTACGCTGGCGCCAGAGGACGCGCTGTCGAAGCCCGGCTCGGCCGGTAAGCCGCTGTTCGGCGCTGAACTGCAAGTTGTTGACGAAGACGGCGCCGAATGCCCGACGAACAGCCCGGGCGAGATCGTCGTGCGCGGCCCCAGCGTGACGCCGGGCTATCTCAACCACCCGGAAGCGACCGCTGACGCCATTCGCGACGGCTGGCTCCACACGGGAGACCTCGGTTACATCGACGCCGAGGGCTACCTTTACGTCCTCGACCGGCGTGACGACCTCATAGTCTCTGGGGGTGAGAACGTTTACCCGGCCGAGATCGAAGCCGTGCTGCAATCGCATCCTGACGTCACCGAGGCAGGCGTCTACGGCGTCGACGACGAACGCTGGGGCCGAGCCCCGGTCGCTGTCGTCGTCCTGGCTGACGGCTCCTCGGCGGACGTCGAGACCTTACTCACGTTTTGCCGCGAACACCTCGCCCCGTACAAGACACCAAAGCGAATCGACTTCGCGCCGTCATTGCCGCGCAACGCCGCGGGCAAGCCGCTTCGCAATCGGCTCAGCGGCGTATTCTCCGATTCGTGAGGTTATTGCAGGGCACGAAGCTCATCGAAGCGCCGCCGTCCTGGCGCGACGACTTGGCGCGCGATGGACGCCCCGTCATCGTTGACCTCGGGGCCGGCGACGGCCGTTACGCCTACGAGAGCGCCCGCGCCGACCCGACACATCTCTTCGTCGCCGTCGAACCCAACGCCGACACGCTGAGCGAGTACGCCTACCGGGCGTCGCGCAAACCGGCCCGTGGTGGCGTGGAGAATGCGATATTCGTCGTGGCGTCGCTGGAGCACCTCCCATCTGAGCTGGACGACCTCGCGGCAACCGTCAGGATCAACTTCCCTTGGGGTAGCCTGCTGCGAGCCCTCCTCGATCCCAATCCGGAGTCACTCGCTTCGCTCACCCGCCTGACGGCCTCTGGGCGATTCGAGATCGTCTTTTCTTATCACCCGGAGCACGATACCGGCGCTTTTGCCGGTCCCGCGTTGCCTGCTCTCGACGAGCCCTACATCGCCGACGTCCTCGCGCCCGCCTATCTCACCAGCGGTCTCGAGATCGACGAGACGCGGCGCCTGACCCAGGACGAGGCGCTCCTGATCCCGTCGACCTGGGGCCGCCGGCTGCTCCACGCGCGTCCGCGCGATGTTTACTGGATTGCCGCCCGCGTGTCCGCGACCGGCTGATCGGCTACGCTTAAGCCCTCTGGCAGCGCCTGGAATTCGGAGCTCAACATGACGCCGATGCGTACCCTACTCTTCGTCCCTTCGCAGCGCGCCAACATGGTGCAGAAGGCTGCCGCCATTCCCGCCGATGTCATCGTGCTCGACCTCGAAGACGCCGTCCCGCCGAACGAGAAGGAAGCTGCCCGCACTACCCTTCGCGCTTCGATCGACTCCCTCAAGGCGGCCGGCAAGACGGTCCACGTCCGCGTCAACCACCTCGATACCGGATTAACCGCCGACGATCTCTCCGCTGCTATCGGCCCCGGACTGGACGGACTGCTCTTCCCCAAGGCTCAGGGCGCGACTCAGATCCGCGAGCTGGACGTCATGATCCGCGAGCGCGAGCTACACGGCGGCGTCCGCCCCGGGACGATCGCGCTGATCCCGTTGATTGAAACCGCCCGCGCCGTGCTGCGCTGCGAGGAGATCGCCATGGCCTCGACCCGCATCACCGGCCTCGCCTTCGGCGGTGAGGACTACGCGGCTGACCTCGGCGTGGCACGGACTCCGCAAGCCAACGAGTTCGAATACGCCCGGCGCGTCATCATTCACTGCGCCATCGCCTGCGGATTACAGCCGCTCGATGGCATCTACGCCACGCTGCACGACGAGCCTGGGCTTGTAGCTGACGCGACGTACGCCCGATCGATCGGCATGAAGGGCAAATACGTCATCCATCCCGACCAGGTCGTTCCCGTGAACGACGTTTTCGCACCGACGGCTCAGGAGCTGGCCGCGGCTCGCAAGATCGTCGACGCCTACGACGCGGCCATGCAAGGCGGAATCGGCGTCATCGACGTCGACGGTCAGCTGGTCGACGTGCCCGTGGCCAACCGCGCTCGCGACCTCCTGACGTACGCCCAGGCCATCGGTCTGCAAGCCTAGCGCCTCGGACAAAAGAAAACGGAGCGCGCAAGGCGCTCCGTTCTATGCAATTGCTGGTCGAATCTAGGTGGTCCAGACCCGCCGAAGTGCCTCTTTGCGAACGTCCTCACGCACGCCGGCAATTTTGAAGCCGTGGTCGCGCACCTTGCGCACAACCTCGACCATGTCGTTCGCCTTGGGGCCTCGGAGCACCGGGTCGAGCTCCTTCGACATCGAAACGACAATGTTGATCGCCTCTTCCGCAACCTTGCGGCCCGCGTCCGTCAGCTCCACCCAGACGACGCGACGATCCTGCCGGTCACGTGTACGCGTGATCAGGTCGCGATCCTCCAGGCGATTGAGGAGGCCGCTAACGCTGTGCGTCTCCTGCAACAGAAGCGCTGCCAACATCGACGGCGTGAGCGTTTCCTTGGCGAAATAGACCAAGGCCAGGATCCGCTGCTGCGCCACACTCAGCTTCAGGGTGCTCAGGCGCTTCTCCAAGCCTCTCTGAGCCACGTTACCGGCGTCCACCAGTGTCATGAGGGGCAGTGTTTCAGTGCGAATCGTGTCTTTATCAATTGAACTAACCAATTGTGTGTCCTCCTACTAAACGCCGCCGCTTTAGTTTTATCCGTAAAAGATGCGGTGGCGAATGTCTCTGATGCCTAGCATCATGATAGTCATCAGTCAGGCTGTAAACAACAGTATTGGCGCCTTTTTCGGTGAAAAATCGCAAATGTGATTGATAATTCCCCAACAATCAAGCAATGCACCTCTCGTCCAAGACTTATCCCTGTTAAGGGACGCTTGAATCGACCACCTCTGCTATAATACCTGCGGTCGCCGCGAGGGCGATTGAACCACTTATGAAGGAGAGAGCCCCGACCTATCGTCGGGGTAATTCATGCCCGCAACAGTTGTAATCGGCGGTCAGTGGGGCGACGAAGGCAAGGGCCGCATCGTCGACCTGCTAGCCCGCGACATGTCCGTCATCGCTCGCTACTCTGCCGGCAACAACGCCGGCCATACGATCATCAACAGCCAGGGCCTGTTTGCGTTGCACATTGTCCCGGCCGGCATCTTCTACCCGGACAAGACCTGCATCGTCGGCAACGGCGTCGCGGTTGATCCCCAGGCCCTGCTTGAAGAGATCGAGGCGTTGGAAGCTCGTGACGTCAGCACGGAACGCCTCTTAATCAGCGATCGTGCCCACGTCGTCATGCCCTATCACCCCCTCATCGACCTGCTGGACGAAAAGCTGCGCGGAGCCGCCGCCGTCGGGACCACCGGCCGCGGCATCGGTCCCTGCTTCGCCGACAAGGTGGGTCGCCTTGGCATCCGCATGGGAGACCTCTGCGACCCCAAGGCCTTCCGCGAGCGCCTCGAATTCGTGCTGCCTTACAAGAACGCCGTCCTGACGCGCCTGTACGACGCCGAGCCGCTGCCCCTCGAGTCCGTCTACGAGACTTACAGCGAGCTTGCCAGCCGCCTCGCTCCTCGCGTTGGCGACACCTCCGTCGTGGCGCGTGACACGCTGGCCCGCGGTGAAAACATCCTGCTCGAAGGCGCCCAGGGCGCGCTCCTCGACCTCGATGGCGGCACCTACGACTACGTCACCTCCTCGGTACCGTCATCCACGGCCGCGGGCGCTGCCATAGGCATGGGCATCGGCCCGGCCGACATCACGAAGATCATGGGCGTCTACAAGGCTTACATGACTCGCGTCGGAAACGGCCCCATGCCGACAGAGCTCAACAACGAAGAAGGCCAGATCCTGCGACTCCAGGGCCCGCGCCCGGAGATCGGCACGACGACCGGGCGCCCACGGCGCACGGGCTGGTTCGACGCCGTCGCCTCCAACTACAGCGCCCAGATCAACAGCGTCACGTCTATCGCCATCACGCGTCTCGACGTGCTCGACCCGTTCCCAGCGATTCAGGTCTGCACCGCTTACACCATCGACGGCAAGAAGGTGGACACGCCACCCGCCAGCATCGGCGCCTTCAATCGCGCCGTGCCCGTCTACGAAGAGATGCCCGGCTGGCAGAGTGAGAGCACCGGCGCACGGCGCTTCGAGGACCTGCCAGAGAACGCTCAACTTTATGTAAAACGACTCGGCCAGCTCATCGGTCGGCCGATCGAGATCGTGTCGGTCGGGCCGGAGCGCGAGCAGGTCATCATCGTCGACCACGCGATCTAGCCGCCTCGCCGTAGACCGCACCGCAACTGCAGCGCAGAATAAAGCCATGCAACAAGGCGTACCGGATTACTTGAAGCCCGGACTCAGGCTCGTCATCGTCGGGATCAACCCGGGTCTGCGGTCCGGCGCGACCGGCCATCACTACGCCTACGCCGGCAATCACTTCTGGCCCCTGCTGTTCGATTCCGGCCTGCTGCCCGAGCGCCTGACCTACGAGTCTGACCACCGTACGCTCGAGTTCGACATCGGCCTCACCAACCTCTGCGAGCGCACGACACAGGAAGCGAATCAGCTATCGCGCCAGGAGTTGGCTGAGGGCGCCCGCTCTCTGCGTGCCAAGCTGCTCGACCTCGCGCCGCAGTTCGTCTGCTTCAACGGCATGGGAATCTACGACGCCTTCCTCGCCGCCTGGCAGGAAGACAACGGCGAAACCGGCAAGCGCCGCAAGATAATCGCCGGGGCGCAGCCGGAGCGCCTGGGCCAGACTCGGCTTTTCGTCGTACCTTCGTCCAGCGGACGCACCGCGGCCTATCCGCGGCAAGTCAAGCTGGACTACTTCCGTCAGCTCAAGCAACTCGTCGATGTACTGCCTGTGGAGGCTTCAGCGTGACCGGCAATCGCGCCGTCTCGCCAGCCGGCATTCCTCCGCGTGAGGTCTTTTCCGCCCGCCTGCGCGAGTTCCTAGACCAGCTACAGGACGGCACGACGCCGAATTACGGCTCCTTCTGTTCTTTCTGCTACAACCCGTTGCCGCAGGACCTCTCCCGCTGCGACCACTGCGGCCAGTCGATCGAGCGCGAGCCCCTCATGTCCGTGCCACAAGAGGTCCTGGACATGCACCGCCGTAAGCTCAAGCGCGAGAGCCTCGTCGTGAACTCCTTCGCCTACCTCGGCCTCGCGCTTGGCCTGGCAATCTTCCTCGGGATGGTCGCGATCAACGTCCTCTACATGGAGAAGGCGCTCTGGTTTTTCATCCTGGCCACGTTCGTCTTCCTGGTGGGCAGCCGGATGCTGGCCGGCATCTTTGGTGGCATCTTTGGCGACGAAATCGGCTATCGCTACGCCAACAAGCACCTCGCCGAAGACTGGGCCACGCACGTCTCTGATCGCGAAACCGCCCGCCGTCAGTAGCCTCAGCCCAGGAGCTCAGATTCCAGCGCCGCGATATCAGCCTTCGTCCGGCAGACGACCAGCTTGTCGCCACACGCCCGCAGCATTTCCTCATGAAAAGCCATCGTCTCCGGCGTGCCGAAGCCGTTGACGCCGTGCGGGATGCGGGAGCTGTGTTCACCTTCTCAAACAAGGCAGGCCGGTCTTCGATCGACCCCCTACAGGCGGTCGCTGGCGGCTAGGCGGGGTTGGCGACTACCGGCTGCTTGCTCAGGTAAGAGTCGAACTGATAGTTGTCCATCACCGCACGTAATCGAGCCTTCTCGGCATCAGTCAGGTCGACGAGTGGGAGACGCGGATTGCCGACCATGAAGCCACGCTCGTTCAGGGCAGCGCGCACCGGCATCGGGTTCGGTTGCCAGAAGAGCGCTTCCACCAGCGGCAGGAGCTCCAGGTGGATCGCCGCCGATTCGGCTGTCCGGCCGTCTGCCAGCAGATTCACCATCTGCTTGATTCGAGCGCCGACAAGGTGAGCAGCGACGCTGATGATGCCGTAGCCGCCCAGGCCCATGATCGTGTGCGTGTCGCTGTCGTTGCCGCTGAAGACCATGAAGTCGTCCGGCACCGCCGACATCACGGCGTTGAATTGCTCCAGCTTGCCGCTCGCTTCTTTGACGCCGACGATGTTGTCGATCTCGGCCAGTCGCTTCAGCGTACTCGCCTCGAGATTCCGCGTTGAGCGCGTCGGAACGTTGTAGAGGATGCAGGGCAGCGAGGTGGCCTCCGCGATCGCCTTGAAGTGCTGGTACAGCCCTTCCTGCGGCGGGTTGTTGTAGTACGGCACCACCAGCAAGAAGCCGTCGACGCCGCAGCGTTCCGCCTCGCGAGTGAGGTGAATCGATTCCGCCGTGTTGTAATTACCGGTTCCCGCAACGATCGAAGCGCCACCCACGGCGCGCTTGGTCACGCCATAAAGCTCGAGTTTCTCATCCTCTGTAAGCGTCGGCCCTTCGCCCGTCGTACCGGTGACGATCAGTCCATCGTTGCCCGATGCGACCAGGTTCTTGGCGAGCTCGGCCGCCTTCTCGAAGTCCACGCCGCCGCTCTCAGTGAACGGCGTGATCATGGCCGTCATCAGGCGACCAAAGCTGTGGGTACCATTTCGAGTGTCCGCCATCGCGGTCCTCCTGTGGGTAGTACGGCGGGAAAGGTGAGTGCCAGTATACGACCGGCGGCCAGGCCTAGATCAGCTTGCGCGCGATCATTTCCTCGGCGATCTGGATCCCGTTCAGGGCCGCACCTTTGCGCAGCTGATCCCCGACGACCCAGAAATTCAGGGCGTTTGGAAGCGAGAAGTCTTCCCGGATGCGGCCAACGTAGCAATCGTCCTGACCTTCGACCAGGACCGGCATTGGGTAGCGTTCCTGCGCTGGATCGTCCCAGACCGTAAGTCCAGGAAACGCCTCGAACGCGCTTCGCGCCGCAGCCACGCTGACCTTTGTCTCCGTCTCCGCGTTGACCGCGATCGAGTGAGCCGTAAACACTGGCACGCGCACCGTCGTGGGTGAAACCGGTAGCTCCGGCTCGTCGAGGATCTTGCGCACCTCGTTGATCAGCTTCATCTCCTCACCGGTGTATCCGTTCTCGCCAAAGCTGTCGATGTGAGGGATGACGTTGAAGGCGATCTGGTGCTGGAAATAGCTCGGCTTGATTGGCTCGCCGCTGGCCCACGCCCGCATCTCCTGCTCCAGGTCGGCAATGCCGTTGACTCCCGCGCCTGACACCGCCTGGTAGCTTGTGGCGATTACGCGGCGCAGGGTCCCCGCATCGTGCAGTGGCTTCAACGGCATCACGGTGACGATGCTGGTGCAGTTGGGGCAGGCAACAATTCCCTTGTGACCCGCCAGCGCGGCGCCGTTGATCTCCGGTACGACCAACGGCACCTCGGGCTCCATCCGAAACGCGCTCGACTTATCGACCACGACAGCGCCTGCCTTGACCGCTTGCGGCGCGTATTCCCGCGACTGCTCGGAGCCGGCCGAAAACAACGCGATGTCAACGCCATCGAAGGCGTCCGGACCCACCACGTCGATTGGGATTTCCTCGCCTTTGAAAGTCACTGTCGTACCGAGGGAGCGCTTCGAAGCGAACACTTTGAGGCTTGCAACGGGGAAGTTGCGTTCCGCCAGCAGCTTGAGGGTGGTCTGTCCGACCGCGCCGGTCGCGCCGACCACGGCCACGTTATAGGTCTTCGACATGATGGCTCCTGTAAACAGGTTTGCCCCCGACTTGGGGGCCTTCAAATCATAACTTGTCCAATATGGACTCGCAATTGCCCGCACTGGAACTAGAAAGGACGGCTGACATAGAATCGAAAGGCGAGATTTCAACCCGGGGAGACATATGCCAGCCAACGTCGGTAAACGATACGTAGCGTCTTCTGGCGCCGAGGTCATCGTCACTAAGGGTGGCTCCGGAGAACTGAGTGACGGCGAAGTAGGCCTGCATCTCAAGGACCAGGCGCCAGCCGACCTCAGCGACGCGTCCGGCCGCACCGAACCCGCGATCGAGCTAGGCAAGCGCTATCGCTCTGGCGATGGCGAGGTTGAGCTGCTGGTCATCAAGGCCGGCGTCTGCGACCTGCACTATGACGGCTCCGAGATGGAAGTCCTGCAACCCAAGATCCTCCCCTCGGCCGACTGATCATCGCCGCCCTTCCCATCTCATGGCTCACTCCATCCCCACGGCCCGGCGCGGATCGCACGTGGCGCCTCCGCCACATGATCGTAAACCGGCGCTCCAGCCTGCTTAAGACGTGTGGAGCATTCTTATGATTGCGTCGGTGTCCTCCAGGAGGCTCTGAATCGTCGTATCCTGGGCAGGATCAAGCCCAAGCGCCGCCTCCAGGTCTCCTGCTGCCCCTTGAAGGGTACCGATCGCGTCTTCCGCGTCTGGCGGCGAGTTCTGTAGCGCGCTGAGCGCGGTCTGCGCCTTGCTCAGCGCGTCCTCCACCTTGTCTCCCAGTTCGGAGCAGTCCCCAGCGCAGCCCTCCGCGCTTACCGCGCAGCCAAATCATCGACCAGCTTCTGAGTCGCTGTTTCGGCATCCGAGTCGAGGGTAGGCGTCGCGGTTGGCTCAGGCTCCGAGGTCGAAGTTGGCTTTGCCTCCAGGGTCGAAGTTGGCGGTGAATCCAACCCGGGCGTTGAAGTGGACCGCGGGGTCGAGGTAGCCGTGGGAAGAGGCGTCGAAGTATCCGCCGGAGGCCTGGTACTGGTCGGAGAAACACTCTTGGCTGTCGGCACAGGCGATGTAGCTGCCGTAGGCCGGGCCTCAGGTGTTGCGGTCGGCGGAACGGCAGTGGGCGGCGGCGCAATACGGGTGGATTCCGGAGTGATTTCGACCTTGGCCGCGGGTGGTAGAGCCGTGTTCGAATCAGTGGGGCCGCCGGCAAGACTCGATTCGTCCTGTGCCGCGGCGCGAACTACGTCGGGGTCGAGCGGCTCAAGACGCATCGCAAGCGCGTCAGCGGAGTAGTCTGCGACCAGACGCGAACGTGTTTCCAGCGTCAGATGCTCCATTGATGGCCGCACCAGGGCGAGCCTCGCCGCCGCTGAAGTCACCGCTACGCTGAGCATAACGAAGGCTGCTAGCGTTAGCGCCGCCTTCCAGGTGTCTTTCATCTACTCGGCAGCTCTCCTCGCGGCGGACTGCATATCCTGCAGCTCCCTCATGACGAATCCTCTGAGCATCGGCTCTTCCATCAGGCGGCGGCCCCAAATGGGCAAGGCGCGGACCAAACCGTGGACCGCCTCCTCGTCCAGCCGGCTGTTCGCGGCCTCACGCTTAAGAATCGACATGGATTCTTCGATCGTGAACCCCTTTCGATAGGGACGGTCTGTGGTTAGCGCGTCGAACACGTCCGCCACCGCGCCAATGCGGGCGAAGATCGAAATCTCCCCGCCGTCCAGGCCGAACGGATAGCCGGTACCGTCCAATCGCTCGTGGTGGCCGATGACGAGGTCCGTGACTCCTGGCGCGAGGCCGATGTGCTCCACGATCTCGAGTCCGATCCGAGGGTGCTCCTCGATCATCGCGCGCTCCTCCTCGGTCAGTTCACCGGGCTTCAGAAGCACGCTGTCGCGAATGCCGATCTTGCCGACGTCGTGCAGATAGCCACCGATTTTCCAGGTACTGCAGGTCGCGTTTCGGTAGCTCCAGCTGCAGGCCTATCTCCACTGACAATTGCCCAACTCGCACCGAGTGGCCGGCCGTGTACGGGTCTCGAGCATCGATGGCCGCGGTCAACGCCCGGATCGTCGCCAGGTGCTGGTTCGCAAGGCGTTCCGTCATGACATCGAACGACTGCGCGAGAGAGCCAACCTCGTCGCGGCCGCTGACACCGGATCGCGCCGTTAAGTCGCCCTCAATCACCGCCTCGGTAGCGCGCAGGAGCCGGAGCAGAGGCGCCGTTACACCGCGGGCGATCAGCAAACCAACCCTCAGGACAGCGATCGTTGAGACGCCGAACATCAACGTCATCGCCCATCTCGTCGTCGAGCCGGCGCTGGCAATGAAGGAAGAAGGTAGCGCGACCGAGAACAGACCCACCGGCTCGCCGCGAACTATCAGCTCTCCATACAGCATGTCAAAGTCGCGATTGAATATGGAACGCACTTCGCGGATACCAACCAGACTGGTGGCTCCGCCGGAAACCGCGCTCGGGTCGAGACCGGCGCTCTCGCCGGAACGTTCGAACGTGCTGCCCAGGACAACGCCGTCCAGGTCATACAGCGACACGTCGGCCAGCGCCTCGAATTTCATTGATGGCAGCAACGTCTGCAAGGACGTGCCCACGAGAGCAGCGCCCACGAGCCGGCCATTCTCATCAACGATCGGGCCGCCCGTGTAAAAAACGGCCCCGTCGCGCAACTCGAGGAGCTGGGCGAACTTGTCTCCCCGGTTGTCGGTCTCATTCAGCAAGATACGCTGCACAATTTCGATGTCGGATCGGTCATCCGGCCCGGTCAGCGGTGAATATGCGAGCGTGGTCGGGTCGTCCAGGCGCAGACCGAAGACACGGCGTCCGTCCAACCCAACCACCTCCACGTACTCGAGGCGCGAGTTGGCTGCAAGCGGCTCGATGAGTTCTCGTAGTGCTTCCGGGTCTCCGGCCGCGGTGCGTTCTGGTACACCGACGGTGAACGAGATCGAGCGCACGAAGCTCAGGTGCTGGCGTTCTTTGCGGACGACGGAGTCACTCGCTACTCGTGCCGCTTCGGCCAGCTGGTTATTGAAACGCTCCTCCAGCGGTCCGGTCACGAACTGCGTGGCGATGTAGGTCCCGGCGGCGGCCACCAGCAGTGTCAACACGATGTACGGCGCGATGATTTTCCACCGCACGTGTGAGGGCACAAACAAGGCAGCAGCAGAAAGCACTCGACCAGCGAACGCGAAGAGACTCTTCATTATCCCTGTGTATTTATCGGCTAAGAGTGAATTCGGAGGAGTTTCGTGCACCACATTAGCTTTGGGAGCACTGCTAGGGTCCAACGATCCGGCTCATAGGCGGAAGCGTAATAAGCCTCTCGTAGTCTCGTTGAGGGGATAGAGGCTCACAAGTAAACAGGAGGCACCGATCTTGAGACTTCCCCGCCTGGTACCGCGGCGGACGCGCAGCCGCAGCGCGCTGATCGACAAGGCAAGCCGAGAAGTCGAATCCGGCCGGCGCCTTGCCATGTACGACCGGGAGACGGCTTGTACGCTCCCTGGTACCTGGAGCGCCGGTTTGAAGAGGAATCGCAACGCTCAGGCCGCTACAGCCGCCCGCTCTCGCTCATCGTCATGGAAGTTCTTGCCAAGGACGACGCCTACAGGCTGCAGGATGGCCTGCGGACCTGGCTCGATGAGTCGCTGCGCTCCACAGACCTGGCGAGCCACCTCGGCGGCGGCCGATACCTGGCCCTACTCACTGAAACGCCAATCGCAGAAGCCTCAGCGATCGCGACGCGCATCGCCGAGCAGTTCCCAGATGTCGTCGCCATTGGGCTCGCCAGTTTCCCGGACGACGGCGACTCCCTAGATAGCATCAAGCAGATCGCAGAGCGCCGCTCGCACAGCAACTGGCGCTTGGCGGTCTAATCAAATACGACTAGTCGGCTCTTCCACCGTGGCGAATCGCCAGCGCGACGTAGTCGCGCAGGAGGCGAGGCAACAGGCTATGCTCCTCCACTGACGCCCGTGCGGCTTCTCCCAGCGTCACGCGTAGCTCCGGCTCCAGGAGCAATTGCAGCGTGCGTCGGGCGCACTGCTCGACGTCGTCCACAAGAAACCCATCGATGCCGTCGGTTATCTGCACCGCGATACCGCCGACGTTGCCGCCAATCACAGCCTTGCCCTTCCACATCGCTTCGGTCACGGTCAGGCCGAAGCCCTCCCGCGTCGACTTCTGCAAGATCACCTGTGGGGCGGCCTGAAAGGCGCGGACAAAGGGTTCGTCTATCTCCAGTGGGTCCCAGTAGATGTGGATATCGCTGTCGCCGTTGGCGTGTTTGCGAACCACGTCCAGCATAGAGACGGCCATCGCATCGTCAGCCGCTGCCAACGCACCCACCATCGCCAGCTGCAAGCCCGGCAATTTCTCCTTGACGAGACGATAGGCATCGATCACGCCGATCGGGTCCTTCCAGGGGTCGAATCGCGAGATCTGAGCCATCAGTGGCCGCTTCGGGTCGATGCCGAATTGAGCCGCGATTGCCAGCGCCTCGTCCTCAGGCATCGGCTCGTTCTTGTGTCGCAGCGGATCGATAGCGGGTGGGCAGATCGAGACCGGGGTTCGCTCGCGGTCGAAGCTTTCCGGGACGTACTGCGGCAGGGTGAAGGAGATCTGGTCGTACTGCTGCATGAAAGGCTGCAGACGCTCGAACACCGCCGTGTTGGGATGACTGGTGTCGACGTGACTGATCCAGACCTTGACGTCATTCGCGGGCAGCATCTCGACCAGGGGAAGCAGCTGGTGATCGTGCACGAACCAGACGCGCGGCCGCGGATCGTCCAGCAGAGGCACGCCGGATTCGCGCACGTGCGAGAGGTAGGTCTGCCACTCTTCTTCTGTGAGGTCACCCTCCGCACCCTGAAAGAAGTCATGAATCTTCCGCGTGACGGCGAAGTAGTCGTCGTTCGGCGGAATAACCATCCAGCGTGTATCGAGGCCATACCAGCGACTCAGCGGGATCAGGCTGGTCAGGATTTCGGCTACGCCACCGCCAACGCCTGTGGAGTTAAGGTGAACGACCTCAACGCCTCGAAGCTGCTCGGCCATGCGGCGGAGCTCGAGTTGATATCGCTGGAGATAAGGAGCGTCGAAACCACCTGTGACGGCGGTCGGTTCTATTTGTTGCCAGTCACTCATGGCTAGAGTTTCCCCGATACTGACCATACAGTCTCCCTCTGCGCGCCGACTTCGAATCGACTCGATTCCCATTCCCTGATTCATTAACGGCTCAAGAAACGACAACGTGAGCCCGGCGTAACTTTCTTCCGACCGAGCCAAGAGGCTGTCATCTGGTCTGGAATAAGGGGACTGGCCGGCCTCGTACTGGATTCGAGAGCTGGGTGCCGAGCTGCCCTTGCCCGTGGTGGCGAACCAGGAGGCTGAGGGGCCTTGCGTAATAGCAACTACAGCAGGAGATCGATCATCTCTCGCATGATGGCGTCGTGTCGCATGTGGAGGTGTTGCGCCTCCATCTTGGCTCGGTCCGGGTCACGTACAGAGCCGCCCCGCATGTTGATCACCAACAAGTTGAACTCGTCGTCGACGCGACGGCGCTGCTCGTCCAGCTCATCGAATCGCGGCAGATCGTCCTCGGGAATCTCCATGCTTTGATGTACCTCGTCTCGATTCTGCATCTTTCCGGCGTCTGAGTGTACTGGCCTGGAACCCAAAGCACGGCACAATAGCGTTGGCTCGTCGAAGTTTGGACGCGTTAGACTTACGTCAGTGAAACCCTGAGACAAGCTAGGTCTGAAAACCCCATGACACTACCGGCACGGCTCAAGTTTGGCGTCTTCATGGCGCCCTTTCACCAGCTCGGCGAAGACCCGACCGTTGCGCTTGAGCGCGACCTGGAGCTGATGCAGTGGCTCGATTACTTGGACTTCGACGAAGCCTGGATTGGCGAGCATCACAGCGCTGGCTGGGAGATCATCTCCTCGCCAGAGATCTTCATCGGTGTCGCCGCCGACCGCACCAAGCACATCAAGTTCGGCACCGGCGTCACGTCCCTGCCCTACCATCACCCGCTCATGGTCGCCAACCGCATGGTGCTCCTCGACCACATGACGCGCGGCCGCGTCATGCTCGGTGTCGGCCCTGGCGCCCTGGTCACCGACGCGATGATGCTCGGTATCGAGCCCAACACGCAGCGTCCCCGCATGGACGAATCCATGGGCGTCATCATGCGCCTCCTGACAGACCCAACTCCCTTTACATACAAGGGTGACTGGTTCGAACTCAATGAAGCCCGACTTCACCTGCGGCCCTACACCCAGCCCCATTTCCCTATCGCCGTCGCCGCGGCGGGCTCTCCCTCCGGGATGATCCTCGGCGGCAAGTACGGACTCGGCGTGCTGTCGATTTCGGGGCCGCGCGGCGACGCTACGCTGGCCGACTTCTGGGGTATCGCTGAGCAGACGGCCGCGGAGCACGGTAAGACGGTGAACCGCGAAGAGTGGCGCCTCGTCTTGCAGGTTCACCTGGCTGAAACGCGCGAGCAGGCCTACGCCGAAGTGCGTCAACGCGCCGGCGACTACTGGCGCGACTACTTCGAAGGCGTCATGGGCTTCCCGAAGCCCTTCGAGGCGGAAAAGGACGAGATCGTCGAGAAGATGAACGAACGCCACAGTTGGTGCATCGGCACCCCCGAAGACCTGATCGCCGAGATCGAGCGTCTGGACCAGCAGAGCGGCGGATTCGGCGGTCTCCTCGTAACCAGCGTGGACTGGGCCACGCGGGAGCAGATCCGGCATAGTTACGAGTTAATGGCTCGCTACGTAAAGCCGCACTTTCAGGGCAGCCTGGTCAGCCTCACGGCATCAGAAGAAGACGCCCGGCGCAACGCCGAAAAAGTCGCCGCGGCACGCCTCGAAGCGACTACGCGGGCTCGCGACGCCTATGAGCAGGGCACAGGGCAGAATTCGCCTCTCGGCCCTACGCGATAGGCCCAGACTGTAAACTGTATTCAGCTTCTCGAGAGGTGGACGCGTTATGGCTGAGACGAAATTCAACGAGCTGACGGCGAACGAACGCTACGTCATCGAGTCCAAGGGCACCGAACCGCCCTTTACAGGCGAGTACGACGACTTCTACGAGGCCGGCACCTACACCTGCCGCCGCTGCAACGCCGAACTCTACCGCTCCACCGATAAGTTCGACGCCCACTGCGGCTGGCCCGCCTTTGACGACGAGGTCCCTGGCGCCGTGAAGCGCCTGCCCGACTCGGATGGCCATCGCATCGAGATCGAGTGCGCCAACTGTGGCGGCCATCTCGGGCACGTCTTCCTTGGCGAGCACATCACCGCCAAGAACACGCGCCATTGCGTGAACTCCCTGTCGATGCGCTTCGTCCCGACAGAATCAGAGAATGCCTGAGCCCAGCCACCTCAAGTAACGGCCCATCTGACCCGATTATCATCATAGGCCCGACCCGTGGATCAATTCATTCGGGGTGGTCCGGGGTTTGATATGCCGTTTTTCAAAAAGGCCAAAAGCGCTGACCGCGACGCCGTCGATGGGCAGGACGTCAGTATCCTCAATATCCAGAAGGCGTTCGACCCGCGCTCCGAGCAGCGCCAGTCAGAGCACCTCCGAGTCACCTACAGCATGGGCAATACCACTGGCGAAGTACACGCCTCGATCACCTGGGCGGCGCTGGCGCAGGTCCGCCAGGAGATGGAACGCGCCGGCAAAGCAATCAGCGAGCGCGGCGTCCTCGACTTCGTCTTGCTGCCGTGGATCATGGACCAGATCAAACAATCGCATCGCGAGATGCAGGAGCCACCGCAAGGGGGCTACCAGCTCGACTTCGGCGCCGCTCCCCAGCCCACAGAGGTTCGCAACGCGCTGATCCGTTACGGGCTGCTCTCGGCCTGATCGCTCCCGTCGATCGCACTTGAAGAGCGGCGTCGGCGTCTAATCGTCATGGCTTGACATCCCTCGGCGGCGGGGCTAACTTCCGCCGGCATGCCGATCTCTCTCAGCTCGCCGATGCGTTTACGATGACCGAAAATTGGCTCTTCTGGGCCCCAACGCCTGACGCGTCGATAGAGCACGCGCTCGACATCGCTGGCATCAAGCCCGACGAGCGCTTGCTCGACCTCGGTTGCGGCGATGGCCGCGTTCTGGAAGCCGCGGTGAAGCGCGGCGCCACGGCTACCGGCTACGAGGCCGACGCCCTGCGCGCCGCCATGGCTCGTGAGCGCCTTGCTCCCCTCAACGGCGCCGCCCGAGTCGAAGTCGCCGATTTCCACACCGCACTGCTGGATGCCGACGTCGTCTTTGCCTTCCTCAGTCCGGCGATCCTGTTCAGCCTGCGCGACCGGCTCGCCGCCATGCCGCCAGCTACCCGGATCGTCACCTACGGCTACGGCATCATTGGCTGGGAGGTCGACGAGCTTTCGGAAGGCTGTTTCCTCTACACGCTGCCGCCCAAACCCACCGACAGCGCGCTCCTCGAAGGTTGGCAGGAGCCGGCCACCGTGATCGGCGGCCCGCCGGGGCGCACCGTGCTCGCCTCGCTGCTGTTCGGGGCACGCGCCGGCGAAGTCGAACTCGAAGCCAGTCCGGACCTGCAACCAGTCGCCGATCTCTACCTCGGCGCCAGCCAATGCGATACGGACTGCAACATCCCGGTAGACATCAAGATCGCGACGGGCCAGCCGGGTTCGACTTACGTCGGTGAAGTCCGCGTCCAGGGTCGCGAGATGCTGCTTGTCGTCGTTGCCGCCGGCGAGGCGATGCAACGCCGGCAGGTGAGTCACGAGGACCTCGACGAACTGCGTAAGGCACTGGTCGAGGTTCAAGCCGGAAAACGTGATCCAACCAGCCTGCTTCGCCAACCAGCCTCGGGCGACAAAGCGTCCTAGTCGACGTCACGCAAAGCGCCGCGGGCCTGAACTATGCGGCGTGGTGAGGTCACAGTGCGCGTCAGTCTAGCAGCGTGGGGCGGTCAGTTCTGCCCCATCAATCATCCTGAATGACGGCACGCGTTATCATGGCGAGGCTTTGCGCTTTTGGCGATTCGAGCCTTGATCTGAGTCGGAGTCATATGAAATTAGGGCTGTTTCAGAACATCCAGTGGCCTGAGACGACGAACCAGGTCTCGCAGTTCACCAACTGCGTCGATCAGACCCTGCGAGCCGAGGCGCTCGGGTTCGATTCCGCCTTTTTCGTGGAGCATCACTTCACGCGGCACGGCATCCTCTCCTCCACGCTCGCGCTTCTCAGCTACCTCCCGGCCAGGACGCACCGTATTCGCCTCGGCACGGCGGTGCTCGTCCTGCCCTTCCACGACCCGGTCCGTCTCGCCGAAGAAGCCGCGACGATTGACCTGCTGTCGGGCGGCCGCTTCGATCTCGGTATCGGGCGCGGCTTCCAGTGGGCCGAATTCGACGGCTTCGGGCTCTCGCTCGAAGAGGCTATGGAACGCTACGACGAAGCGCTGGAGGTCATCCTCACAGCCTGGCGTGTACCGGGCCGTTTCTCGCACGCCGGCCGTTTCTGGCAGTACAACGACATATCCGTTGAACCGAAGCCGGTCCAAACACCTCATCCGCCGGTTTGGGCCGCGGCAGGGAGCGTCCAGTCGGCGGCGAAGGCGGGACGGCTCGGACTGAGACTGCTCCTATCTGCCGAAGAACCCTTCAGCAAGGTGCCGGTGCTTGTCGAGGCATACCGGTCAGGCCTCTCCGAAAGCGGCTTATCCTTCAGCAGCGACCACGTCGCCCTGTCGCGCATCACCCATATCGAGGAGACGCGCGCCAAAGCCTGGGAGGTCGGCAACCTCTACTTCAGCTGGTTCCGCAAGACGCTGACCGAGGTCACACCGGCTCCGGGTCAGGCGTCGCCATTCGACGGCCAGCCGTTAACGCCGAACCTCACCGAGCCGGTAGGCCACGGCGAGGGCGATTTCGGTGTTTTCTTCTGCACGCCGGACGAGTGTCGCCGCGCCATCGAGGAAATCGCCGCTATGGGCGTTGGCAACGTTATCTTTCAGGGCAACTGGGGCGGCATGCCGCAAGCCGACGTGATGCGGTCACTGGAACTGATCGGCACGCAGGTCCTGCCGCACTTCGGTAGTGGGGTCAGCTTGAAAACTGATGAGTTTTGAGGCACGTCAATGAGCGGCAATCGCATCGCGTGGCGAAAGGTTCCGAAGGCAGGATGGCGGCTCACACGCAAATTCCTCCGGTGGCTCTTATGGCGCTGGTGGTTCTAGAGGCAGTTGCAAACTGATCCGCTATCCTCACTTCGCTCCCGGCGTTAAGTAGACGACAGCTAGATTTCAGCTCTCGGAGGTCACCATGTACACGGTGCTCGGTTTCAACAAGATTCTTCCCGAACACATCGACGACTACATCGAAAACATGCGCATCTGCGCCGAGAAGTCCAACCAGGAGCCCGGCTGTATCCGCTACGAGGTCATGCAGGACCTGGAAGATCCCTCGATCATGTGTCTCTTCCAGGTTTTTGCCGACGACGACGCTTACCAGATTCACCAGGACTCTGAACACCACCGCGTCTGGATGGAGCTGTCCGGATCCTGGCGAGACCCGAGCGGGCGTACCCGGAACCAGATGACGTACATCACGCCCGCGCCGGTCAAGGCGGCTCGCTGACCTCAGGCCAGCGACCGGGGTCGCGCCTCAACCAGGCGCAACCCCACGTCCTTAGCTCTGCGCCTTAGCTGGCAGGCGTCCCCGGCTTGCTGCCCTCGTAGTCCTCGCGCGCCTTGGCCAGCGCAGCCGTCCGCACTTCGCGGATGTGATCGAGGTTCGAAGCCGCCTCCCGCTGCGACGCGACAATACCCTCGACGCTGCCCTGGAAACGCGGCATGACGTAGCGCGCCAGCAGTTCATAGCTGTGATCGAGGTGCTCCTTGTCGGCCCAGTCGATCGCCTGCACCATGAGACCGCCGAAACCGCCCGTGTAGTGCTGCAACTCTTCGATTTTCGCGATCAGGTCGTCCGGCGTGCCAACGCACCAGGAGCCCTGGTTCACCAGATGCTCCGCAATCTCATCGACCGTGAAGTCCGATGGCGGCGCCGAACCCGTGGTGCCTTCGCTGTATTCCTTGCGATAGCGTCCGCCGCGCTGCTTCATCTGGAGCAACGCTTCCTCGCGCGACTCGGCCAGATGGACGTGCAGCACGACTCGCCATTGGCTGCGGTCCATCGTCTTGCCATGCTTCGCCGCCGTATCCTCGGCGATCGACCAGAACTCGCCCATCGCGGCGGCGTCCTTGCCTCGCGGCACGTCCATGGTCAGGACTCCTGTGCCGTGCTCTCCCGCGGCCACCATCCCGGACGGCGACTGCACCGCGGCGACCGCGATCGGCATGTGTGGCTGCGTATACGGCCGGAGCTGGATCCGCGCCTTGTTCAGCTTGAACCAATCGCTCTCATAAGTAATCGGTTCGTCCTCTGTGAGCAGGCGGACGATGATGCCCAGCGCTTCGTTCATCCGAGGTCGCTGCAGGTTGGTGTCGATGCCGAGCATCAGCGCGTCCATCGGCAGGGAGCCGGGGCCCACGCCCAGCATGGCGCGGCCACGCGTGATGTGGTCCAGCAGAACCATTCGGTCGGCCACCATGAGCGGGTGGTGATACGGCAAGGAGACAACGCCGGTGCCGAGCTTGATGTGTTTCGTCCGGGCCGCGGCGGCGGCGATGAAGATCTCGGGCGACGATATCGTCTCCCAACCGCCGCTGTGGTGCTCACCGATCCAGGCCTCGTCGTAGCCGAGCGCATCCAGCTTCTCGAGTAGCTGGAAATCGCGCTCCAGCGCCAGCGTTGGGTTCTCACCGATGGGGTGGAACGGCGCCAGGAAGATGCCGAATTTCATCCGTTGTGTTCGCGTCAAGATTCCACCCCTTTGTGACCAGCGTGATGACTAGCTGACGAAATCATCTTGCCGTAGGGTAACCCTGTCAAACGAGCGCCTATGCCATGGTTCAGGTTCTATGGAGCACGAAGAAGCAGCGCTGGCCGCAAACGAAGCCTTTTACGCCGCCTTCAACCAGAAGGATGTGGCATCGATGGACGCGATCTGGGCCGATTCTCCGGACGTGACCTGCGTCCACCCCGGCTGGAACCTGCTGCAAGGCCGCGACGCCGTGGTAGAGAGCTGGCACAACATCCTCACCAACCCGGGGCAACCTCGAATCGTCACCGGCGGCGCCACGGCTTCGATCCACGGCTCGCTGGCGATTGTCGTCTGCCGCGAGCTCGTCGGTGGCTCGCCCCTCGTCGCGACCAACGTGTTCATTCTCGAAAGCGAGACCTGGAAGCTGCTGCACCACCAGTCGGGGCCGGTCCTCGAGGCCGGCGCCTGAGGCCGTCGTTGTCCGGCCTCGGGATAAACTGACGCGGTGGAAGAGCATTCTTTGGATGGCAGGGTTGCCCTCGTCACCGGCGCCTCCAGGGGCATCGGCCGAGCGATTGCGATTGCCCTCGCAGAATCTGGCGCGGCAGTCGCGGTCAACTACCGCCAGTCGAGTGACCTCGCCGCGGCCGTCGTCTCGGAGATCGAAGCCGCGGGCGGTCGCGCGCTCGCCTGTCAGGCCGACGTCTCGCAGCCCGACGAATGTCGCCGGCTGGTCGAAATCGTGACCGCCGAGTTCGGCGTTCCCGACGTCCTGGTCAACAATGCCGGCATCAACCGCGACCACCAGTTGCACCGCATGACCGTCGATGAGTGGCGGCAGGTTATCGAGTCCAACCTCAGCAGCGCGTTCTATCTGACCAGCCTGGTCGTGGACTCCATGCGAGAGCGCCAGTGGGGCCGCATCGTCAACATCGGCAGCCTTCTCGGGCAGACTGGCAGCTTCGGCCAGGCCAACTACGCCGCGTCGAAGGCTGGGCTCGCCGCCTTGACCAGGTCCGCCGCGCTAGAGCTGGCGCGTTTCAACGTCACGGCCAACGTCGTCAACGCCGGCTACGTGGAGACCGACATGTTCGCGCAGGCTAGCGACGAGTTTCGCGCCTCGGTCCTGCAGCAGATCCCGCTCGGACGCTTCGGCCGTCCTGAGGAGGTCGCCGCCCTCGTACGCTTCCTGGTCACGGAGGCGGACTGGATGACGGGCCAGGAGCTCGACCTCAACGGCGGACAGCTGATGTAGCGCCGCCGGTCTGCCGGATCAGTTGATCCGGCGCTCCAGCCCGGCCCACTCTTTTTCGCGCAGGACGAACTTCTGGATCTTGCCCGTCGAAGTCTTCGGCAGCTCGCAGAACTCCACGTGCTTCGGCGCCTTGAAGTGCGCCAGGCGCTCGCGGCAAAATGCGATGATGTCTTCTGACGTAGACGCGCCGCCATCCCGAAGCGTAACGAAGGCCTTCGGGACCTCACCGAACAAGGAATCCGGCACCGCGACAACGGCTACCTCGAGCACTTGAGGGTGCTGATACAAAACGTTCTCAACCTCGATCGTCGATATGTTCTCGCCGCCGCTGATGATGATGTCCTTCTTGCGGTCACGCAGCTCCATGTAGCCGTCCGGGTGAATCACCGCCAGGTCCCCGCTGTGGAACCAGCCTCCGGCGAAGGCCTCGGCGGTGGCTTCAGGCTGCTCGAAGTAGCCGGCCGTGATCGTGTTGCCGCGCATGACCACCTCGCCGATCGTCTGGCCGTCGTCCGGCACGTCGCGCATCTCGTCGTCGACCACCCGAAATTGCGTCGCCGTGAGGTGCTCGACGCCCTGGCGCGCCTTGACCAGCGCTCGTTCGCCCACGCTCATGTCATCCCAGGTCCGCTGCCACTCGCAGACCGTGTTCGGCCCGTAGGTCTCGGTCAGGCCGTAAAGGTGCAGCACATCGATGCCGATCGCCTCAAAACTCTCGACCGTTGTCGGCGAGGGTGGTGAGCCTCCCGTCGCGATGCGTAGCGGCCTCGACAGCTGCAGATGCGCCGCGTTCGGGTGGCTTCCCAGCGTGATCAAGACGATCGGCGCAGCGCAGAGGTGCGTCACCGACTCCGTTTCGATCAATTTCAGCACCGCTTCCGCTTCGACGCGTCGAAGACAGACGCTCGTAGCGCCGGCCGCGACGACGGCCCAGGTACAGCACCAGCCGTTGCAGTGAAACATCGGTAGGGTCCAGAGATAGGCGCTTGCGGCGTCCATTCCCAGCGTGTGCATCACGCCGAGCGAATTGAGATAGGCGCCCCGGTGCGTGTACATAGCGCCCTTCGGCGTTCCTGTCGTGCCGCTGGTGTAGTTGATGCTGATCAGCGAGTCTTCATCTTCGACGGGGACCGGAATCGGCTGCGCCGACCCTCCCTCGAGAAAGGCCTCATAGTCCAGCCCTTGAGCTGAGCCATCCTCGCCGCCGTCACTCACCGTGACAACCTGGATCGTGCTCCCGAGCCGGTTCAGCGCCGACTCGGCCCGGTCGATAAGCTCCAGGTCGACGATCAGCAGCCTGGCGCCGGAACTGGTGAGGATTTGCTCGACCTCTCCCGGGCTCAATCGTGTGTTGATCGCCACCAGAACCGCACCGGCCCACGGCACGCCAAAGTGGGCCTCCAGCAACGGTGGCGTGTTGGGACAAAGCACGGCCACGCGATCACCCGGCTCGATACCGGCTCCCTGCAGCGCACTCGCCAGGCGCCAGACGCGCTCCTGCATCTGACGATAGGTGTGGCGCCGGTCGCCGTAGACCACTGCCTCGGCTCCGGCGTAGACGCGGGCGCTTCGCTCCAGGAAGCTCAGCGGCGTCAGCGGCGTACGACTCGCGTCAGGAGTCATCGATCTAGGGCTCTGGCAGCAGGTGGGCGCACTCGGCGGCGAAGGCGCGGACTGCAGTCGGGTCGAAGTTTCGCAGGATCGTGATCTTCTGGGCCTCCAGCGAGCCCTCAGCGTGGATCGCCAGCACTTCGTGATACCCGCCGAGGTCTGAAGCCAGCACGTCCCGCACCAGGTTGAACAGCCGTAGCCGGTTCCTCGTCCCCGTGCCCGGCTTACCCCCGAGGTACTTTTCTATATAGCCACCGGTCTCCGGATTCTCGAGGTCCTCCTCGCTTGGCCCGGTCACCACAAGACCTCCCGCAATGTCCTGCACCTTCTGCACCATCGTGTGGTAGTTGCTCGCGAAGTAGGCCTTGGCGATGTTCGTCACCGTCGTGTTGGGTACGGCAACTCCCGCGCCCTTGATCTCAAACTCGTAGGCCGCGGCAACGGTGAGGGAGCGCAGGGTCTCGCGATAGGTGATCAGCTCGGCCAGCTTCTCCCGGATATGCGAGGCGCGCTCGACGCCGTTGGACTCGGCCAGCAGTATCGCCGAGCCGATCATCAGGTCGATCAGCGGCAGCTTGTACGAGATCGCCGTGAAGCGATGGAACTCGACGAAGCCGTTCGCCAGCGCCCCTGCTGCCGCGGTCTCTCCGCACAGCAGGACGCGATCCCAGGGCACGAACACGTCATCGAACACCGTCAGCGTGTCCATCATGCGGTGCTCCGACGACACCGGGTAGTGAAACTCCGACGCGCCGCCACCCGACATCGGGCTGACGATGAACTTCAGCCCCGGCGCGTTCGCCGGGACGGCCACACACACCGCGTAGTCCTCGTCCCCCGGTGACATCGCCCGCGTCGGCACGGCAATGATTTCGTCCGAGTAGATCGCGTTGGTGGTATGCGCCTTGGCGCCGCGCACGACGATTCCATCCGCTCGGCGCTCGACGACGCGCAGATAGTAATCGGGGTGCTCCTGGTCGGAAGGTCCTCGGCTTCTGTCGCCCTTGGCGTCGGTCTGCGCCACGGCCATCGCCAGGTCGTTGTCGCGGACGTGGTCGTGGAACGCACTCAGGCGTTCGGCGTACGGCAGCCCGGCCGACTGGCTCAGCTCCTGCGCCACCAGCGAGTGCGCGAACAGAAAGTCGCTGCCGATCTCCCTGATTAACGTCACGATGCCGTGGCCGGCATACGTGCTCGCGGCGATCAGCTCGCGCCGTCGTAGCAGGTCGGAGGCGTCCGCCGGCGTGAGGTAGAACCGATTCGACTCCACGCCGCCGTTCTCCACCACCGAAAGCTCCCGGTGCTCCGGTGTCGTCGCAAGCGCATAGTCCGTGGCGCAGTGACGCGCTCCGACGCTGAGCTCCGGATGGCTGGTCACATCTTCGACTCGCTGACCGCGGAAGTAGACTTCTCGTCCATCCCGCAGGCCTTCGAGGTAGGCTTCAGGCGTTCGCAACGATGATTCCCGCATTTCGCGATAGTATCTAATGCGTCGATCCTCGACACAAGCTGCACGGCTGGCTGCCACCGAAAGGCTTCGACATGAGTTACGAACGGATCACCTACGAAGTTGACGGCCGCGTCGCCCTGATCACGATCAATCGTCCCGAAAAGCTCAACGCGATCGATCCTCAAACCAGCGCCGAACTGCTCGATGCCTTCTCGGCGTTTCGCGATTCCGACGACGCGCTGGTCGCGATCGTGACCGGCGCCGGCGAAAGGTCCTTCTCCACCGGCAACGACCTGGTCGCCGCCACCGAGGCGTTAGCAGCCGGCACGCCTCCCGGACAGGTACTCACCGGCCTGCCACAAGACGGCGCACCATTCGCCGGGATCACACGCGACTTCGAGTGCTCGAAGCCTCTGATTGCCGCAATCAACGGCTTCTGCCTCGCTGGCGGGCTGGAGCTCGCGCTCTGCTGCGACATTCGCATCTGCTCCGACGTCGCCCAGTTCGGCCAACCGGAGCCCACGGTTGGCCTGATTCCCGGCGCCGGCGGGACGCAACGCCTAACCCGCGCCGTCCCGGCCGCGGCGGCGAACATGCTTCTGCTCACCGGCGCTCGTGTCGACTCCCAGACCGCCCTGCGCATCGGGCTGGTCAGCGAAGTGGTCGCGCCGGAGCTGCTCATGCCGCGCGCGAGAGAGATTGCGGAGCAAATCTGCGGTTGCGGTCCGCTGGCGGTTCGCGCCATCAAGGAGGTCATCAGCGCCGGCCTCGAAATGCCCCTGGCTGAGGCGCTGGCACTGGAGGACGGCGTCGCCAAAGCCGTCGCCGCCAGCGCAGACGCCCGAGAGGGCCCGCTCGCTTTCGCCGAGAAGCGTAAGCCGGTCTTCGAGGGACGCTAGCCAATGACCTCAAATCAAGCATCAGAGCTGCCTCGCGTCACGGTGCTGGGCGCTGGCGCCATGGGCCACGGCATCGCGCAAGTGAGCGCCATCGCGGGCTACGAAGTAACCCTCTTCGACCTCGAAGCGAGCTTTCTCGACGCCGCGCTGGAAAAGGTTGGCGTTAGCCTCAATCGCCTCAAAGAACGAGGCCGCCTCGACGAGGCAGCCTTGACCGGCGCCATGAACCGAATTCGTACCAGCACCGACCTCGCCGAGGCGACCCGAGGCAGCGGTCTCATCATCGAAGCGATTACGGAGCGGCTCGAAGCAAAGCAGCGCATCTATGAGGCTCTCGACGCCGTCGTCTCCGCAGGCGTCATCGTCGCCTCCAACACCAGCACGATCCCGATTACCCAGCTGGCTCAGTCACTGTCGCATCCCGAGCGCTTCGTCGGCCTCCACTTTTTCAACCCGCCCCAGGTCATGAAGCTCGTCGAAATCACCCGAGGCGACGGCACCTCCGATCGGACTCTAGGCTTCGCCGTCGATTTCGTCGGCAAGCTCGACAAAGAGCCCATCATCTGCCAGAAAGACCTGGCCGGATTCATCGTCAATCGGATCCTCGGCGCCTTGCTCAACGAAGCAGCCTTGATGCAACAGCAGGACGAGGCGACGATAGCGGCGATCGATTCCGCGACACGCTTTCGACTCAATCTACCGATGGGCTTGTTCGAGCTAGCCGACTACATCGGCCTTGACGTCATGCGGAGCCTGGTTCAGATCCTGGCCGAAAACGCGGCGCTCCCGGCTCAGGCTTCGGCCTGGCAGGAACACGTCGACCGCGGGGAGCTCGGCGCCAAGAGCGGCCGCGGCTTCTACGACTGGGAACCAAGGCCCGTGATCGAAGAGGGCCTGGGCAACAACGTCGATGTCGTGCGCTTGCTGGCTCCGGCAATCAACAGCGCTGCCCAGCTCGTCGAGGTCGGCGCCGCTTCGATGGACGACGTCAACAAGGCCGTCCGGCTGGGCCTGGGATTTCCCCACGGCATTTTTACCTGGACCGAATCCTTCGGCTTCGATGCCATAATCACTACGCTGAAAAACCTGAAGACCCGTCACGGACCATGGTACGCACCCTGTCAGCTGCTGCTCGATGCAGCGGCGGGTCGTGAGACTCTGAAAGGCTAACAAGATGGAAGACGTCTTCATCGTAGCGGGTGTCCGCACCGCCATCGGGCGGTTTCAGGGAGGTCTCTCGACCACGCCGGCGCCGGACCTGGCAGCCACCGTCATCGAAGCTGCCCTGCAACGGGCCGGGGTCGACCCAACTCAGGTCGACCAGGTGATCCTTGGCTGCGCCGGGCAGGTCATGGAAGACACCTACATCGCGCGACACGCCGCCATCAAGGCTGGTCTTCCCGTCGAAGTGCCCGCCTACGCGGTCAACCGCCTCTGCGCCTCCGGCCTCGAGGCGATCAACACGGCGGCGCGCTGGATCGAGGTCGGTGACGCCGACGTCATCGTCGCCGGTGGCGTCGAGAACATGTCGATGCTGCCGCACTACCTGCGCAACGCCAGGTCCGGCTACCGTCTCGGCGAGGGAAGCCTGGAAGACGGCATCCTTCACCTGCTGTCCGATCCGTTTAACCGCTACCACATGGGCGTCACGGCGGAAAATCTGGCGACCGAGTACGAAATCACGCGCGAGGTTCAGGACGAATACGCCCTGCGCAGCCAGGAGCGCGCCGCCGCGGCCATCGCCGAGGGGCGCTTCGACACCGAGATCGTGCCCATCGAGGTGAAACGAGGGCGCGAAACCCTGGTCGTCGACCACGACGAACACCCGCGCGAAACCTCTGCCGAAGCGCTCGCCAAGCTCTCACCCGCCTTCAAAGAGGGGGGCAGCGTCACCGCCGGAAATGCCAGTGGCATCAACGACGGCGCGGCCGCCCTCGTCCTGATGAGCGGCGCGAAGGCGCGCGAGCTCGGCATAGCGCCTCGACTGCGCCTCGTCGGCCGCGCCGAAGCCGGCGTTCGGCCCGAGATCATGGGCTCCGGCCCCATTCCCGCGGTGCAGAAAGTCCTCGCGAAGACCGGCCTCAGCGTCGAAGACCTCGACGTCATCGAGCTTAACGAGGCCTTCGGATCGGTCGCAGCAGCCTGCAGCATCGAGCTCGGACTCGACCCCGAGAAGGTCAACCCGAACGGCGGCGCCATCGCTCTGGGCCATCCCGTCGGAGCGACCGGCGCGATACTGACCGTGAAGCTGATGCATGAACTGGAACGCCGTGACGCCCGTTACGGCCTCGTCTCGCTCTGCGTCGGTGGCGGCCAGGGCGTCGCAACGATCTTCGAGGCTGTCAACCAGGCAACCAGTTCTTGACGCCGCGTCAGCCCTCAGGAAGCCGCCCAGGGGTGCCTAAGATTCGCTCACAGCACCAAGACAACACGTCACCCTTGATGTCCGGCGGTCCGCTCTCCGGACGTAGCGAGTAGCCTGCCGGCATGCTTGGACCCATCCTCGCGCTACTCTCTGCCCTGTCGTTCAGCCTGCAAAACGTCATGGCTCGCCGCGGCGTGGCCAACGCCTCGGCCTCCGCCGGCGCCTTCATCACGATATGGCTGGGTGTGCCGATATTCGCGATCGGCGCGCTCGTCAGCGGGCAGATATTCGAAGTCGATAGCCTCTCGTTAAAGGCATACGCCTATCTTGCCGTTGCCGGGGCCATCCACTTCGTCGTCGGACGCAACTTCAACTACCGCGCCATCGCCGCAATCGGCGCCGCACGCGCCGCTCCGATCGGATCTTTGACCACGCCCTATAGCATCCTGATCGCGATCGTCTTCCTGGACGAGAGCATCTCGATTCTCATGGCGGTCGGCATCGTCTTCATCCTGGCCGGGCCGTTGGTCATGGTCGAAAGAAAGCGACAGCCAGTGAGCGCCGGGGCAGGGGCCGCTGGCTCGCCGCCTCGCGAGGAAAAAGCCTTCGAGTTCAAGCAGGCGGAGGGCTATCTGTTCGCCAGCATCTCAGCCATGGCATACGGCACCAGTCCCGTCTTCATTCGCGCCGCGCTGGAAGGCGAATCGGGGCTCTCCGTCCTGGGCGGTCTCGTCTCCTACACCGCGGCCGCGCTCCTCATGCTGGTCGGCGTCGCCCTGACGAGTCGCGGCGATCTGGTGACATCCCTGAAGCCGGATACGATTCGCGCCTTCGTCGGAGCCGGCTTCTTCGTGGCGATCGCCCAGATGCTGCGCTTCATGGCGCTTTCACTCGCGCCCGTCGCCGTGGTGACCAGCCTCAACCGCGCCGGCAACGTTTTCACGCTCGGCCTCTCCTGGCTATTCAACCGCCATCTCGAGTTCATCACGCGGCGCGTCGTGGCCGGCGTGTTCGCCTCCGTCTGCGGCGCGATCATCCTCGTCATCGGCAGCCAGTAGGGTCGCCTCGCTCATCTGCCAGCGGACCTCACGCCGGCTCGGCCGGTAGTCCAACCTCTGGCGGAGTCTTTCGAGTCGGCATGCGGGCCAGCAGGATGGCGAACGCCGCGAGGCACCAGCAGCCGGCGATCAGCAGGAAAGCGACGTCGTACGAACCCTGCCTGTCGAATAGCCAGGCGACGATGAGCGGGCTGGACGCGCTGGCGCCCGTAATGAACGGCCGGATGATGCCGTTCAACGCGCCAAGGTGAGCCCGACCAAAGTAGCTTGCCACGATCATCGGACGCATGACGAACACACCACCGAGCGCCAGCCCATTCGCCGCCGCGGCAAACAGCAGCATGCCTCGCGAGTCGATCGCCAGGAACAGCAGCACACTGACCGCAGTCGCCAGGGCCTGCACTGCCATCAGTCGGCGCAGCGTGACGCGCTCAGCGCCCCAACCCCAGAGGACCCGCGTTGAGACGCTGCAGATCCCGTACGCCATCGCCGCCAGCGAACCCTCGGTGGCCGAGAAGCCCTCGTCACGGAAGAACGGCAGCCAGTTGGCATGGAAGCCGCCGGTGCCTAGCATGGTCATGCTCGCCGCGAACACGATCAGCCAGAAGGCGGGCTGCACAATGGCCTGCGACCGGGTGAAATCAGGGCTCGGCGCCGCCCTGACACCCGTCATCCCTCCACCCGATGTGCCCGCCGTTGGTGGCGGGTCGCCGTCCGGTGTCAGGCCCATGTCCTCGGGACGTCCGCGCACCAGCAGCGAAACCGGGGTGAGGATGACGAGCGTGATGATTCCCAACACCACCCACGCGTCGCGCCAGCCGAATTGAACCAACAACGCCGTGGCGATGAACGGGAAGAACAACGGCCCCATCGCCGTGCCCATGGAGCCGATGCCGAGGACGCGGCCCCTTTGACGCACGAACCAGCGCGGCAACACGACGGATAGCATCATCTCGCTGCTGCCGAAGTTGGCGAACGACCCCAGCAAGCCGAATACCAGGTAGAACACGAGCAGGTCATCGACCCACTTCATCAGGATCATCGACGCCGCCAGAGTGAGCGCGGTGGCGATAGCGAAGACGCGCGGGCCGTTCTTGCTGTCCTGCAAAGGCCCCATCAGCGGCGCAATAACGGCGTTGCCGAGCGCACGGACCGTCATCGCGCCGTAGATCGCGGTCCGCGACCAGCCGAGCTCATCGCCCATCGGACCAACGAAGACCGTAAACGCCCAGAAGCCGCCGCCGGACGTGAACGCCCCCGCAACGAGCGTCACAGCAACCTGCACCCACCCGTAAAAGAACCGCTGCGACCTCAGCAAACGCTCGGATCCATCCAGCCCTACTCTGAGTTTGAAAAAGGGACTGCCATCTGACCGTTCGAGAGCAGCTGGCCGCCTGAGTCGATGCCTAGCCTATCGCATCGCTTCGACCACCGCGCCGCGGTACTTCGATCGGGCGAACTTGGGCAAGCCCGAGTTTCCGGCTTGGTTTGTCGCTGGCAGGCGTAAGTGCCATCAGGCAATCCCTTATTTGCGAAAGACTCAACCTGGACGAAAATTTCGTCAGTGATATGGACGGCTCATCCGACGGCCTTGATGAAGCGATTGAGCGCCGCCGCCTTCAATGTGTAGAGGACATTGACGACGGGCCCGCGCCTCGCTGCGTGCGCTGCAACAGGGCCACCAACCTCCATGTTGTCGGCGCTGTTGCAGCGCACGCAGCGACGACATCTGGGAGCACGCCCAGAGCTACGGCAGCGGCGCCGCATTGCGAATCGTGGAGCGCATGAACTCGTTCCGCCTTCGTCGCGCCGCGTAGATCCCGCCGACCGCGGACGCTGCGCGGTCACACCACGAGTTCGCAAACGGCCGAAGATCAGCAGTGCGTTTGCTACGCCAGGCGAGCGACGCCCTGGGAGCGATCTGACAGCCGCCTTACAATCCCCAAAACACCTAACCTCCAGCCTAAGGAGTTCTCCAAGTGCCTGACACGCCGTTGCACTTCAAGACGATCACCGAGATTGCGAAACTGATCGAATCGAAGCGGCTTTCGCCTGTCGAAATTACCAGGGCCATGCTGGAGCGCATCGATGCCCTGGACGGCAAGCTCCTGAGCTACGCAACGCTCATGGCCGAATCCGCGATGACGAACGCGCAGAACGCGGAGCAAGAGATCGCATCGGGGAACTACAGGGGTCCGCTTCACGGCGTCCCCGTAGCCGTGAAAGACCTCTGCTACACCAGGGGCGTCCGCACCATGGGCGGCTCCACGGTAAACGCCGACTTCGTGCCTGACTTCGACGGAACTGTGGTGATCAAATTGGCGGAGGCAGGCGCCGTGCTACTGGGAAAGCTAAACCTGACCGAAGGAGCCATGGGCGGATACAACCCGGCGTTCCAGATTCCGAAGAACCCCTGGAACGCCGACCAGTGGGCCGGCGCATCATCGAGCGGCTCCGGCGTAGCAACGGCGGCAGGCCTGTGTTACGGCTCCCTGGGTAGCGACACCGGCGGCTCGATACGCTTTCCCGCGTCGGCCTGTGGAACCGTCGGTCTGAAGCCCACCTACGGGCGAGTCAGCCGCTACGGTGTCCACGCCCTCGGGCAGTCCCTGGACCACGTCGGGCCTCTCACGCGTAGCTCCGCCGACGCTGCCATCGTGCTTCAGGCGATCTCAGGCCAGGACGCCAACGACGCGACGTCGCTTCCCGGCTCCGTGCCGAACATGTTGAAAGACATCGACCAGCCCGTAAACGGCATCCGTATCGGCTGGAACGAAGCCTACGCGACCAGCGGCATCGACCCGGAAGTAGTCGCCGCGGTGAGAGAAGGCGTCAAGGTCATGGAGGGTCTGGGGGCAGAGATCGTCGAAGTTGACCTGCCAGACATCGAGCCATACCTAACCTACTGGCCCACACTCTGTACCGCGGAGGCTGTCGCGGCACATGAGGCCAGCTATCCGTCGCGCAGGGACGACTACGGCCCGTTCTTCCGAGAGTGGCTGGACATGGGAGCAAAGGTCACGGGCGCCGAGTACGCCAGGGCAACGTTCATGCGGAACGAATGCAGCGGCTTATTCAGAAACGCATTCCTCGACATCGACGTCCTCGCCTGCCCCACGACCATCGGCGCCGCCTACCCCGTCACCGAAGAGTCCCTCTACGGGCCCATCGACAGCAGGCGGGGCACCTTCTTCCAGCGCTTCACGGTGCCATTCGACTACAACGGCGCGCCGACGATCTCGCTGCCCTGCGGCCTGAACAGCGAAGGCCTGCCCCTCAGCCTGCAGTTCGTCGGCAAGCACCTGGCGGAGCCCCTGCTCTGTCGCATCGGCCACGCCTACGAGCACGCCACGGACTGGCACAACCTGCACCCGCCGGTCTAGTGACCGGTGATGGCTTCAGCGCCGGCTAAATGTGGTCGGGATGCGCGGATTCGAACTGCGCGCCTCCTGGCCCGAACCAGATCCAAGTCGTGATAGTTAGACCCCCCAATAGTGACATCTGGTCGCTCCTAGAGTCTGGTACGAGGCTGATCCTTCCTTTTTAGTCCCCTAAGTGACCGCGGATCATTCTGCTGTACACTTTGGGCTGCTGAAGGCGTAGGGAGGTCGGGGACGGCGTTTCTTCACGGTCGATTCTTAGAGTCCCGTGAGGGCAAGGAACGGAAGCAGGCGGGACGCGGTCAGAGGATTCGGATGATTATGGCGATTCCGACTACGAGCCCGGCTACCAGGCTGACTCCATAGACAGCTACTTCTGTCCTGGTTCTGGGCGAGTGCTGGATCTCAGCCCCTTCGGGAATTCGAATCCGTCCTCGCAGACGGTCCAGGCGGCGTGGATCAGGCCTGTTGGGTCGCGGGCCTCTAAACATACGCCAACCATACACCAGGTCCCCAGTGCACCAGCCAGAATATGAGAATTGAGCCCGCGCTGGGACGACGGGTCTGCTAAAGGCGTAGGATTGGTGGCGAATTTCACTCCATCAGAAACCTGCCAGGGCGCTGAGGAGATAGCCCGCCGAGAGGCTGTGACATGACCAACGATACAAAACTCACCTCAGGCCAACGGCTAGCTCGCGTAATCGATCCGGTTTCGCATTGGCGCCCGCCGCCCAGGATCCAACACCAAATGTCCACAACGTGGACAACTTTTCATGTCTAATGAGGACGTTCCTCTCATCCTGGTTCGTACCAGGCCATTGCGTCAGCATACCAACCGCGCTTGGCTTCGAATTGACACTTTGGCTCCCTGACGACAGAATCACGGCACCATGACAAGCCCAGGCGGGCTGTGTGAAAGGACCAAGCGAATGCTTCCGAAACGAGAAAACGAACTGCTCTGTCGAGTCGGTCCGGGGACGCCAATGGGCAACCTGCTCAGGGAATACTGGTTTCCTGCCATACCCTCCTTTGAGCTGCCGAGCGCCGACAGCCCGCCCAAGAAGGTCCGACTTCTAGGTGAGAACCTGGTGGCATTCCGCGACACCAATGGCGAGGTCGGCCTCGTCGCCGAGTCATGTCCGCACCGCGGCGCTTCCCTGTTCTTCGGTCGTAACGAAGAGGCCGGTCTGCGCTGCGTCTACCACGGTTGGAAGTTCGATACGACCGGCGCGTGCATCGACATGCCTTCCGAGCCCGCGGAGTCTAACTTCAAGAGCAAGGTCAGAGCTCGAGCCTACCCGGCGCGAGATGTGAACCGCGTGATCTGGGTCTATATGGGCCCACGGGAGACACCACCCCCGTTCCCCAGCTTCGAGGTCGCGAATTTACCGATCGACCAGGTGTCCGAGCCCAGGTTGATGATGGAGGAGTCGAACTGGTTCCAGAACCTGGAAGGCGACCTCGACTCCTCACACATCGATTACTTGCACATCCGGCTTGGCTTCGACTCTATCGTTTCTCACAACGTGGACGGCAAGTTCCGCCGCGACCGAACGCCCCGGCTGGACGTAGTTCCGACTGACTACGGCGCCTTCTACACCGGCAAGCGGAAGTGGGACGAGGACGGCAACGAGTGGCATCGCGTCAGTCAGTTTATCTATCCCTTCCACACGATGATTGCCGCCGGAAGCCCCGACCGGGTCGGCCTGCGATCTTGGGTCCCTATCGACGACCATTACACTTTGCAAATCGTCCAGTCCGGCAACCTCGCTGGTCCGGTCACACCCGAAGAACACCACGCGGCGGCCAATCAGTTCGAGAAAGCGGGCGGCATTCTGCCCGCCACAAGTGACCCTCGGTCACGCTATTTCACTGTCGCAAACAAGCGGAACGATTTCCTGCGCGACTTCGAACTCGAACGAACGGAGCTCTTCTCCGGCATCCAGCCGCCAGCTACCGCCGGGAACCTCCAGGACCGCGCGATGACCGAGCTGATGTGCAACGAGGATGGCATCGAGCCGATATATGACAGATCCCGCGAGCATCTGGGCACCACGGACGCCATGGTGATCTTTACGCGTCGGGCACTGATCCGTGCCGCGAAGGCTTTGAGGGACGAGGGTAGGCCTCCAGCCAACGTCGACGATGTAAGCCTCGACCGCGTGCGGTCGGCGTCGGCCATCCTGCCGGAGGGTGGGGACTGGATAACCTCGACGGCTGACGCCCGGAACTCAGATGCCGGCGTGCCTATTTCTTATGTTGTAGCAGTCGGTCCTGATCGTCGTTAGCCTATACCCTAACCCGTAGGGCCTTCGCCGCCGCCAAGTCCCAGGCCATGAAGCCCGTCCTGAGCCTGCCGAAGGGATGCAGCGGGCGCGCGGGCATCGCGGGCTGTGGAGGCTTAGGGAGCAATTCAAAAAGGTGGTCGGGGTGCGCAGATTCGAACTGCGGGCCTCTTGGTCCCAAACCAGCCCCTGGTCGTGATAGCTAGACCGCACGAGTGAGGTCTGGTCGCTCCTCAAATCTGGAACCAGGATTATCCAGCCTCCTGGTTTCTTCCAGTAATGGCGATTCATGTGCTGTACGTTTGCAAACCATTTGCATCGTTTGACACCCTCGCTCCTTGACGACAGCATCGCTGCACCGTGACCAGCAAGCGCAAACAAGCCCTAGAGCTGAGCGCCAAGCATACCGATGAACTCGCGCTGGATCGATGGTTGCCCTGCGGTGCACCTGACGGCGATGATCGCGAGCAAGCGTTGGTAAGACGGCTCCCTCGAAGGTACATCCAGAAATGGCTGAAAGACTCCCCGGTTAGTCGCCGGGGAGTCTGCTTTCGGAGCTCAGACAGATCAGCGTCTCCACGGAAGGCTGTGTAAAGACGGACTGACAGTCAAATTCCGTAGGGGCTGCGCTATCGCCTTCCCAGGCGGCGAAGAGCGTGAATGAGGCACCATCGGAAGCGTACCAGTAGCCAAAGTCCGACCCGTTTGGGTCGACCGGTATCGGGGACAGCACGCCGCCAAGCACGCAACCCGCGTCCTGGTCGAAATAGACGCACAACGTTTGAAGCGCGCCTTTGGTGCTCGGGTAGGAACTGAATCCCTTTCTGTAAAGGGACAGTGCCTCGTCCAACTTCTGCAGGTCTTCGATCCTGGCGTTGTTGCGGTCCGCCTCTTCAAGGAGCACCTGGCGTACTGTCTCCGGCGGTGCCGCCGTTGCAATCGGCGGCGCCGTGCCTTCAGTCGGGTCGTCGGAGGCCGCAAACGGGTCGATTGCAACGGCGATGAGGACGATCCCGAAGCTGAGTAAGACGAAGCTGGCGAGGAAACGCGCTCTTGTTGGCCATGAGAGATGATCCTGGGGCAGGGCTGGCCTTCGCATCCGCGCGCCTTCCTGTTGTCGCTCCTCGTGAGGCGTTTGAGTGCTTACGGCCTGGGTTCCGATTACCCGGACCACGGCAATGACCATGCCGTAGAGCACCACGCCGAGGACGATCATGAGTGGCAGGTTGTAGATATTTGGGAAGGTCTCGAGGAAGGCCGCCTGGAGCGTATCGGCAGTGACGCCAAACACCGTGTAGACCTCAGTGGGATTCCAGCGAGTGTTCCCACCAAGGTTGGGTGCAAAGTTTGTTACTGACGCTCCCAGGCGAAATAGAGGGAGATGAGTGCGGTAATAAGAAGGCCAGCCTGGGCGGTGGTGGCAGGCCACCCTCCTCTTTGCTGGATTGCTGAGGTGACAAAGAATCCGAGCCCCGCTGCTAGCGTCGGGACCATCGGCAGGAGGTATCGGCCATCGTAGGTATTGGGCGACCAGAACAGCGTATAGCTACTCATCAGAAGTAGCCAAGTCAAAGCAATCGCCGCCGGATACAGTAGGCCGGCGCCCAACTTCTTCCTCAAGCCAACCCATCCGACAAGTGCCAGGAGCAAAAAGGGGCTCTGGGCAAAGATTCCCTTGTAGGTGAAGACCATCGCAAAGTTCAGACCCTATTGTTCTGCAAGTTCCGGGCGCAGACTGAGCCATTCCACGGCGGCGCTAGGGACAGGTTTGAAGCTGAACAGGTTGAGAGGGAGACCCAGATGGAGCGGTGTCTGAAAGTTGCTTGAGAAGTCCCTTATGTGAACGAAGACGAGTTCATGGTGGTGAGGACTGGTGAGTATTTCCCCGAAGGTCGCGTAGTTATATGCGAAGGTGAGAATCGCGAATACAGATGTTATGAAAAGGGCTGGCGCGATGACGGTTCGGGGTGGACGTTCGAGAATCCAGACTGCAACCGCCAGGAATGCCAACGGCACGACGACCATGTAGTCGTGGGTCACGGCCAAACCAGCAAAGACTACCGCGAGGATCAGGTCGGATTGCCTTCTCTCCTGCCGGTACAGGAGTACTTCGAGAACCACAAGCAGAAGGAGAATGCCGACCGCTGGCTGGCGAACAAATGATGCCGAGTACGTCAGCATGAGCGTGCCCAGGCCGATCAACAGGCACGTGATCAAGGCGGCCGAGGTTGAGCATCCAAGACGCTTCAGGAGCACTAACGTATAAGCCAGCCCGATGGAAACCAAGAAGACTAGTGAAGTGTAAGTAATGATTTGGACCTTGGTCTGGTCCGTCAGGTTCGGTCGGTCGCCGTCGTACGGGAGTCCAAGAATCGGCTCCAGCGCCTTGCCCAGGAAATAGAACGGGAGAGCCAGGACTGCCTGTCCCGGCTCTCGGTCGCTGGCGTTCCTGCCATCTCGGCCTACGGCCAAATCTGGCCAGGCGTATTCAACAGCCTCTCCGGTCTCTCCGAGAAAGACTGTCTGTTCTTCTGCGAGCCTCAGTGTTAGCGCGTATTGGGAGCCGTCCATGCTGTTGAGACGGCCGACAAGGGTCGAGCCTAGGACGAGGAAGCAAATGATAAAGACTAGGAAAGGCGGCTGGAGATAGACCTTCCTAAAGAATCCCATCGCGTCTCTCCAACGGCTGTGATTGCAATTCGTTTGCACCTCAGACGGAAAGACCCGCAGGATGGACGGTCAAGGCCATTCCTCAGATTCAAAAAGGTGGTCGGGGTGCGCAGATTCGAACTGCGGGCCTCTTGGTCCCAAACCAAGCGCTCTGACCTGGCTGAGCTACACCCCGTGGTCGTCTACAGAATACACGGCTACTGCTCTGCCTCAGGACAGCGGTCGCAGGGCGCCGGTTCCGAATGACCGTAGTCGCAGGCGGCGCACTCCCACGTCGTCAGCGGCGCCAGCCAGCGATCGCGTTCGGTGTCCCAGCGCCGGTGCTCATGCTCGCGGCGCAACGACGCCTTGCAGCGCGGACATGCGTCGACCTGCAGCGCTTTGGCTCTCGTTTCTTGCAGCCTCGCGCCGAGCGTATAGGTCAGCATCGAAAGGAAGACGGCGATTCCGATCAGTCCACCCGCCGTCTCAGACAGCAGCGCGCTGGTCAGGAAGAAGCCCGCCAGGCCCCAGGCGGCGGCGCCCGACACGTCGAACGCCAGCCCGAGCGCGCCGATGCTGCTTCGTAACGCGCCCATGGCTACGCTTTTGCCTTCGCCCGGCCGGCGCCGACCAGCTCGCAAATGTTAGAAATGCCGCGCTCCTGACAGTAGCGCTCCAGGCCCTCGAGCACCTGCATCGGCGCCAGTGGGTTGGCGAATGTCGCGGTGCCAACCTGTACTGCGCTCGCACCCGCCATGAGGTAGTCGACCGCGTCTTCTGCTGTCGAAACACCGCCGCAGCCGATAATCGGCACGTCGACGGCACCGGCGATTTCGTGGACCTGCCGCAGCTGAACCGGCTTCAGCGCCGGCCCTGACAGCCCGGCGTACGTCGCGGCAATGGTTGGACGGGAACGCCCGCGGTCTATCGCCATACCCACCAGCGTGTTGCCGACGCACAGGGCGTGCGCGCCGGCGTCGACAACGGCCCTTGCCACGAGCTTGGGGTCGGAAACGTTGGGCGTCAGCTTGGCAATGACCGGCAGGCTTGTAGCGCGCATCACACGGCGCACGATATCGGCCGCCGGCTTCGGCTCCTGACCGAACTCGATCCCGCCACGCTCCGTATTGGGGCAGCTCAGGTTCAGCTCGAGGGCGCCGAAGCCCTCAGAGCCTTCGATTCGCGCCGCAACCTCAGCGTACTCGCCGACCGTGAATCCCATGATGCTGGCAATGACCGGCACGCGCCAGGTCTCGTACACCGGGGCGAGATCACGCAACAGCGCGCCCACGCCAACGTTCTGAAGGCCGATCGAGTTGAGCATGCCGCCGGGCGTCTCCGCGATCCGTTGGGGTGCGTTACCTCGGCGCGGCGCCAGCGTCGTCGTCTTGGTGACAATGCCGCCGAGGCGTTGGATGTCGAAGACCTTCTGATAGTCCAGTCCGTAGCCGAAAGTGCCGGATGCCACCAGCACCGGGTTCGGCAGCACCAGGCTGCGCTTCGCGCCCGGCGCGATTTCCACTTCCATCCCTACAGCGCTGGTCATCGACTAATTATAGGCGCGCAGCGTCAGCCGGCCCGCCTCCTCACGCGCCCTCATCACAAATCCGAAGCGGTCAGGTTCGAGGCACGTCTCAAGGTCCCGGGGCCTGCACTCCCGGCGTCCCTGCTTCCACCCCACGCTTTAGCGTCATCGCGGCTTCCGATTCCGCCGCCCGCCGCAGGTAGGGCTTCGCGTCCGACCGTGGATCTTCGACCAGCGCCGCGATGTATTCAGCGCAGGCCCTGTCTTCCTCCGCTGTGCCGTCCGCGCCCGTCACCACGTAGAACACCTTTGTCGCGCCCGATTCCCGCAACGCCTCCGCTGTTGCCGCCGCGCAGACGAAGCTGGCGCAGTACAGGTGCTCCGCTGCTTTCGCGGCCACGGCGCCCACCGTGCCCGCCGTGGTCCTCTGCACGATCGTCCGGCCCGACAGGTCGTGCGCCTGTAGCTCAACCGGCGAATTCGTCAGGTCAAATCCGTCATAGGGTCGGGAGTCTTTGAGGGCCAGAGCACCGGGCAGAGCAGACTTCAACTCCAGGGCTTCCTCGGTGTCATCGCTCAGGAGGATGCGCTCTGCGCCCAGATGAAACGCCCAGGCCGCCGTCGTGTAAGCGCGCAGCACGTCGATAACCACGGCGGTGCCGGATACAACGCCGCATTCGGCGATGCCGACGTAGAGGGCCTCGTGTTTCATCCGGCCAGTATCGCCACAACCTACGTTTCGGGCAAAACAAAGCGGAGAGGCCCGACCGAGATGGGCCTCTCCGCTGATGGGGCATTTTCGCGCCGGCTACTCGTCGGCTACGGGCGCCATTTCCCTCACGACCGGGCGGCTACCGCCACCCATGCGGCTGATGCTACGCATCGGGTCACCCTCCCAGAGGGTGTCTGTCGCGGAGTTCTGGAAATCGCGCTCCTCACTACACCGTTTACAGATGCCGTGACTGGTCGCGCCCTGTGGACTCTCGATCACCCAGTGGTGACGGCAGAGGGGCTCCTCTTCAATTCCTGCCTCGAAAACCTGCTCTTCGATTACCGGGGTCCGCATTGACCACCTCCTGATCCTTCCACCCGTCCATATCTCTATACGTCGGCGGAGTTACGCCGGATCGTCTGCTGCCGACAAAAATAATTATCAAGTTGCGATGGTTCTTCGTCAAGGTTTATACGCAAAATACCTGAAAAGATTCATTAAATAAGTGCTAAACCGTTCCTTATAGCCGGAAAGCTGTCTATGATGAAACTGTTAAGCAGTGAGCCTCCCTTCTATATGCAGACGACAAAACATCAGATACTCGAGCTTCTCAAGCGCACCGGCAGCGCCACTGTCGAAGAGGCGTCCGGATCCCTGTCCATTGCTTCCATGACCGCCCGCCAGCACCTCCTCGGGCTCGAACGTGATGGGCTCGTCCAATCTGAGAAGGTGAAGCGCTCCAATGGCCGGCCTCACTACCTTTTCTATCTGACGGACCGGGGCGACGAAATGTTCCCTCGTCGCTTCGACGTCCTCGCTGCCATCCTTCTCGATGAGGTCGGCGCTCTGCGGGCAGAAGACATCGACGGGCTCGACGGCGATGGCAAGCGCTCGCTGATGGTCCAGCGCGCCGCCGACCGCCTCGCCGAGCGTTATCGCTTCCCGATCGACGGACGCAGCCTGCCGGAACGCATCGAAGCCCTGACCCGAGTCCTGCACGCCATCGGTGGCTTCGCTGAATGGATCGAAACCGAGGGCGGCTTCGAAATCCGTGACTACAACTGCGTATTCGCCAGCCTCGCCGGCCAGAGCGACGGCTGCCCTGGACACCTTCGGCTAATCACTCAACTGTTACAGTGGCCGGCACGCCACGAGATCGTCGATGACGGCCGCGTACGTTGCTGTCGCTACATCGTTTCGCCGCAGCCCGGCGAAGCCCAGGAAGGACTGCTCCTGAATGCCTGAAGTTACTGAGAGCGCCGTAATGCAGGCACTGAGCCAGGTCGAGGACCCGGAGATTCACCGCGACATCGTCTCCCTGAACATGGTCCGCGACCTCAAGATCGAAGGCGAAACCGTCTCCATGACCCTGATGCTGACGACGCCTGCCTGTCCCCTGAGCGGACCGTTCAAGGAAGCCGTCGAAACCGCCTTGCTCGCGGTCCCCGGCGTCGTCGCCACCAACGTCGCCCTGGACGCCGAAGTGCGTTCGCACAGCGGAGCCGCGGAGCAGAAGCCGGTCGAGGGCGTCAAGAACATCATCGCCGTCGCGTCCAACAAAGGCGGCGTCGGCAAATCAACCGTCGCGACTAACCTCGCGGTAGCGCTCGCCCATCACGGCGCCAAGGTCGGCATCCTCGATGCCGACATCACCGGGCCCAACATCCCGACCATGATGGGCTTCGAGGCCGGCTTCCAGGCCGACAGCGAAGGCGGCCTCAAGCCGACCGAAAAGTACGGCGTCATGGTCTGCTCCATCGGCTTCGCCCTGCCTAAGGGAACGCCCGTCGTCTGGCGCGGCCCGATGATCGGCACCGCGGTACGAGACTTCCTGCACAACGTCCCCTGGGGCGAGCTCGACTACCTGGTCGTCGACCTCCCGCCGGGAACCTCCGACGCATCAATGAGCATGGTGCAAGAAGCACCCATCGCCGGCGCGGTCGTCGTCAGCACGCCGCAGACCGTCGCCCTCGAGGACGCCACCAAGGCCGTCGCCATGTTCGACCGAATGCACGTGCCCGTATTCGGCATCATCGAGAACATGAGCTACTTCATTGCCCCGGATACGGGCAACCGCTACGAGATATTCGGGCACGGGGGCGCTAAGATGGCGGCGGAGGAGCTTGGCCTGGAGTTCCTGGGCGAGGTCCCGCTGGACCAATCGACCCGCGAAGCATCCGACTCCGGCACGCCCGTGACCGAACTGGCGCCCGATTCCGCCTCAGCGCAGGCGTTCATGTCCATCGCAGAGAAAATCGCTGCCCGGTGCAGCGTACAAAATTATCTTGAGGAGACCGCGTAATTTCTGAATGGCTTTCTTTCCTGAACCGATCCCGACAGGGCGGCAGCGATGCATCCGCAAGCGCGCCGGCCGAAGACACCGCCGCAGAGGAGAAACCCCGGCGTCGCGGCGGACGCACCCGAAAAACCACAGCCGCCTCAACCGAGTCTGATACACCCGCAGAGACGGCGCCGGTTGAAACACCTGCTCCAGAAGAGCCCGTAGCCAGCGAAGAGCCGGCAACGGACGCACCGCGCCCACGCGCCCGTCGTGGCACCCGCGGCGGCGCCGGGCGAGGACGCTCCCGTGCTGCGGCTGCCGACGCCACGGAAGCTACGGCCACCGAGGCATCAGCCGAACCTGAGGCGAAGGCCGAAGCGCCCGCGGACTCGCCGGCCGAGCCCATCTCCGCCCCGGAGGCGGCTGTTGACGGTACCGAGACTGAGACCGAAGGCGAAACGCCGCGGCCCCGAACCCGTCGCGGCATCCGCGGCGGCGCCGGACGGGTTCGGCCGGCGGACCGTCCCGTGGCGCCCGAAACGCCGCCCTCCGACCACGGTCCGCCCACGGCGACCAGCACGCCTACCCCGACAAACGGCCGTCGCCGTCCGGAGCGTGCTGAGCGCACCACCCGCCCCCAGCGTCCGGCTGCACCGGCGCCGAATCGCGGCGGAAATAGCGGCGGTATCGAAGGCCTCATCGCACGACAAAACGTGCTGTTCGAAGACTTCGCACAGCAGCAGTCGGAGACCCTGCGAGACGTGCAGCGTGCCCTGCGTGGCGCTGGTGGCGCTCAGGGTTCGTCCGGCAACATGATGGCGCTGCCCAAGGTCGCCGTCTTCCTCGACGTGCCGAACCTGATCTACGCCGCCGACCAGGCGAACGTGAAGGTCGATTTCGCCAAGCTACTGGACTACCTGACGGATGGCCGTCAGCTCGTCCGCGCCACGGCCTACGCGCCGATCACCGACGACCCCCAGACTCGCTTCGAGAAGCAGCGCTTCGTGGAGCCAGTGATCAACAACGGCTACAAAATCGTCACCAAGCCCTGGAAGCGCTTCAACGACGGCAGCATGAAGGCGAACTTCGACATCGAGCTCGCGGTCGACATCCTGACGATGTCGGACCGTCTCGACATCGTCGTCCTGCTCTCCGGCGACGGCGACTTCCGCCGCGTCTGCGAGCTGGTCGAGAGCAAGGGCGTCCGCGTCGAGGTCGTCTCGTTCGCCCAGAGCACCGCGATGGAGCTGCGCTCCGTAGCGGATCAGTACACGGACCTCAACAGCATCCTTGACGTCGTCGGCGGCTAGCCGGCAGCGCGCAGCAACAAAGAGGGACGGTCCCGGGACCGTCCCTCTTTCTCTTCGTTTCGGTCGCGTTAAAGCTCGCCGCGGTTGGCCCGGGCGACAAACGTCTCCAGCGTAATGATGCTCAGCAGCTCGTCGTGGCGCATGTACTCCCACAAGCCGCCGTCGGTGTAAAAGTTGCGCAGCGTCCAGGCCGGCCCGCCGAGCACGAGGTACGCCCTGGCGTAGCGCTCCGGCTCCGACAGCGCGGCCTGGATCAGGCACATCGCTTCGTACGGCACCTTCTGCTCCGCTGTGCCGGAGGTCTGCTGCCACTTCAACGACAGCAGATAACCGCGTCCCTCCGCGTTGTACGCCACGAGGTCGATGATGTGCTTGCCACCACCCAGCCGCTCGCCAATGTCGACCTGCCGGAAGTACTCGTAGCCACCTTGCTCCAGGGCGGGCAGGACCATCGCCTCCATGACGGCGCCCGTCGTCGTGCCCTTCTTGGCGTAAGGCAGGTCTTTGCGCGCGACCACGCCTACAACCCCCTCGTCGCGATGACTTCGATCGCTTTCGTGCGGTCGCCGTTGCAGCTGATCATGCGCGGCGCCTCCATCGTCTTGAGTTTAAATCCCAGGCCTCGGTAGAGCTTCTTGATCCGGTCCGTCGCCTGGTTCGACAGCACCACCGGACCGGTGTGTCGCGCCAGCCACTCGGCCAGCCGCACCTGCTCCGGCCAGCCGAACGCCTCTTTGCTGTATTGCGTGAATTCCACGTCGTACGGCGGATCGGCGTAGATGAAATCGTCCGGCTCCAGCTCCAGCGACTCGAAGTCACCCGTCGTGAAGCTCCAACCCGCCATCGCTTCGGCGAACATCGAGAGGTCCCGCGTGTAGTTAATCGATTCGTGACGGCCAAAGGGGACGTTGAACTCGCCTTTGCGGTTGAAGCGGCAGAGGCCGTTGTAGCCGGTGTGGTTGAGGTAGTAGAAAAGCTCCGCCGCTTCCTTGCTCTCGACGCCACCGTCACCGATTAACTGGTTAAAGCGCGCGCGATGACCGTAGTAGAGCTCGCCCTCGTTCCGCATCTCGATATCGAGCTGCAGATCGCCGGAGAGCCAGCGGTAGAAGTTGATGTTGTGCGGGTTGAGGTCGTTGAGCAGCGCCCGTTGCGGCCGCAGCCCGAGGGCCGCGGCCAGCCCACCGGCCAGCGGCTCCACGAGGCGGCACTCTCGGTACGGCTCGTATATCTGACGCAGACGGGGGACGAGCCAGCGTTTGCCGCCGGCCCACTTCAGTGGCGGGCGCAGCGGCTCTAGCTCGGCTTCAGACGCAGCGGGGGGTGCCTGGACTGCCATCGAATTGCCTAAAGGCTAGCGCCCCTTAGCGATTATGGCAAACAAACCTTGCAGAAGACGCGCTCGGAGCCGATACTTCCTTCGTGAACGATTTCCATCAGGAGCCTTTGACTGGCAGCGATGTAGTATTCCCCCGGCTCGGCGATGAGCCTCCGGCACCGAAGGGCACTTCGAGAGCCATCTTCCCCATCCTCGTTGTACTGGCTGGATTCTTGCTTGTGGCGCTCCTGCTTTTCGTTAGCGGCATGCGCGTCGACCATGACGGTGGCCAGATCGAGTTTAAGTGGGGACCAGAGCTAGCCTGTTCGCGCCAGACCAGTCTTCTCTGCCAGCAAGTCGACAGTCGCGTTGCGACGGCTTACAGCGACGGCCTGCACTGACGCAGACGTGTGTATCATTCCGCTCGGCGGCGTCCCTCTCTACACTCTTCAGGCGATAAGGGACGGGCTGACAGCCGACCTGCCAATCCGGGTCCGAGTAGCACCTCCGCTGAGTCTATCGGGCGACCTCATCAATAACGACCGCGGCCAATACAGCGGCGACTTGCTGCAAGATCTGATTGTCGATACCTACGGTGAAACCCTCCCGGGTCCTAGAAGTATGCTGCTAGGAATAACAGCAGGCGACATATATCTGCCAGGTCGACAGAACTGGCGATTTGCCTTCGGTGAATATGACTCGGTTGGCGGACCAAAGGTGGGCGTTATTTCCACTTACCGGCTTGCTTCGCCGTTCTTTGTCCCGCTGGACCTGGGCCCGCTACCCGGCGTCGAGATCAGCATCGCGTCAGGCCGCGAGACCACCGACTCTAGAACGTACAAGATGGTCCTCAAATACGTCGGCCTCGGATATTTCCATTTGCCTTTAACCAGCGATCCGACAAGCGTCATGTACAACAACATCCTCGGCGTCGCCGACCTTGACCGGATGGACGACGAGCTACCGCTTCCGTCTTCTCCTTAACCCCACAACCGCGACAGCGCTGGGTAGCGCTCCATGTGCAGGTGGTCCATCAGCGCCAGGTTCCAGCCCGTAAGCAGGATCTCGTGGTCGTTGAGGCTGTAGAGGAGACGAATCGCCGGTAGCGGCTCGTCCTGCCAGCCCACACTGACGGTCCGAGCGTCGATGTCCGGCAGCGCCAGCAGGTCGACCAGCTCCTGCTCCGAACGTTGCATCTCCGATAGCAGACGCTGCTTGCCCCATCGCCCAGCGCCGGCGCCATCAGCAACCGCTCGCGCTCCTCGCCCCAAAGCATCACGCTCGTCCGAACCGAGTACACGTAGTTGCGCACGACGAAGAGCTGATGCAGCAAGCTCTCACGCGGCGAGTCGGAGCGCCGCCTCTTCGTGTCGACCATGCAGTAGTCCAGCTTGTCTGCCGGCACGCGACGGTAGAACTCGCGGTTGACCTCTCGATTCAGCATGAAGCGCCACAAGAAGGCGCGCGCCGCTGCGCTCGTGATCTGCGACGTATCGAGGACCGGCGGCATGCGCCGATTGTCGAACTCAATGCCGTGGGTTTCAACCCATGGTGTAGCTCCTAATCAGTAGATGTCGCGCAGCTCAAAGCGTGGGCCGTCCTTGCAGACGAGACGTGGCTCGCCGCGACGGTCGAACACCGCGCAGCCGTAGCAAATCCCAGTACCGCAGCCCATCTCCGCTTCGAGCAGCGCCTGCACCGGCTTGCGGCGTCGCGTCCGCTGCGACCCCTCGTTCGCTCGCAGCAGGTCGGCAACCGCGACGAACATCGGCGTCGGGCCGCAGAGGTAGGTCTGGTCGGCCCAGCCGAAGTAGTCCATGAACACGTCCGTCACCAGGCCCTGACGCCCTAGCGAACCGTCCTGCGTCGTGACGACCACCTCTGCCTCGCTCGGGATCAGCCCCGCCGGGAAAACGCCCGCCGCGTCACGCGCCCCGTCCACCAGGACGACGCTATGCCCCTTGGCGACCGCCTCGTCGGCCAGCCACAACAGCGGCGCGATGCCGATACCGCCGCCAACCAGCAACAGGTTCTGCCCCCGGCCGCCGCGCGGCAGCGAGTAGCCGTGTCCCAGCGGGCCCCAGGCGTAGACCATGTCGCCGGCGTTGCGCTGCGCCAGCCACGCCGTCCCGCGGCCGACCACGTCGTAGAGGATGGCGAACTCCGGTCCGTCCTCACCGCCTCTCCTGAGCTCCGTCGAAGGGTCGCGCACGCGGTGGTAGCTCATGGCGCGCGGCAGCAGCGGGTCGTCCGCCAGGTCCGCCGCCTTCGGCGACTCCGAAGCGCCCGCCATCAAGTCGGCGCAGCGCAGCATCAGGAACTGCCCCGGCGCGGCGCCGCGCATCAGCTCCTGCGAGCTGAACCACATGATGTACGTGTTGCCATAGAGTCGCGTGTTCTCAACGACGCGAATGAACCCGACTCTCAAAACCAGTCGTCCGGAGTGGAGACGCAACCGGCAGGATGAATCCTGCAGCTCTGGAAGTCGAAGCGTCCGCAATAGCTGCAGGTTTCAACCTGCAGAGTCCTTTCACACACCGGAGTCCGTTTACAAGCGATAGTCAGTTCAACCACGCCGCCCTAGCCTCTCCGGCCACGACTTCATCCGGCGCCATGCGGTACTCCCCGATCGGCAGCACCTCGAAGGTCTGCGCGTCCGCCAGTAGCGCGTCGGCAGCAGCCCGCGCCGTATCAATCGATGTGAAGCAGGGAATGCGGCGTTCTGTCGCGGCGCGGCGAATTTGGAAGCCGTCCTGCAGCGTTTCGCGACCGCCTTCCGGCGTGTTGATCACGCAGTCGATCTCGCCCGAGTTGATTATGTCGACTACGTTCGGGTGGCCCTCGTCCAGCCGTTTCGGCACCTGCTCTACCGGGATGTCGAGGGCGCGGATCACCTCCGCCGTGCCGCCCGTGGCATACAGGCGATAGCCCGCCTCGTGCAGCCGCCGAATCACCGGGATCGCGTCCGGCTTCGTCCGGTCCGAGATCGAGAGCAACGCCCCGCCCTTCGGCGGCAACGCCAGGTCGGCCGCCATCACCGCCTTCGCCAGCGCCGCCTCGAACGTCCGGTCGACGCCCATCACCTCGCCTGTCGACTTCATCTCCGGCCCCAGGTAGGTGTCAACGCCGATCAGCTTCGACATCGAGAACACCGGCGCCTTGACCGCGACCAATGGCTGCACCGGCCATAAGCCGCCGACGTAACCTTGCTCCTTCAGCCTGCGTCCCAGCGCGCAGTTCACCGCCAGGCGCACCATCGGCACGCCGGTGACCTTGGACAGAAACGGGACCGTGCGGCTGGAGCGCGGGTTCACTTCGAGGACGTAGACGTCGGAGCCGCTGTCGTTGTTCATGATTACGTACTGGATGTTCATCAGCCCGCGGATGTCCATCGCCACGCCGATTCGCGTCGTGTAGTCGACGATCGTGTCGATTTCGAGCTGCGTCAGGCTGCGCGGCGGGTAAACCGCCATCGAGTCGCCCGAGTGCACGCCTGCGCGCTCGATGTGCTCCATAACACCGGGAATCAGGACGTCGGTGCCGTCGCAAATCGCGTCGACTTCGACTTCCTTGCCCGCCAGGTACTTGTCGATCAGGACGGGCCTGCCCTCCGACAGCTCCACCGCCGCGTTGAAGAAGCGCACCAGCTCGCTGGCGTTCTGCACGATCTCCATCGCGCGTCCGCCCAGCACGTAGCTCGGGCGCACGAGAACCGGGTAGCCGATCTCCTGCGCCGTCGTCAGCGCTTCCTCGATCGTGAGAATGCCGGCGCCGGGCGGTTGCGGCACGCCGATCCGGCTCAGGAAGTCCTCGAAACGCCGCCGGTCCTCCGCCAGGTCAATCGTCTCGTGATTCGAGCCGACGATGTCGCGCGCCGTGCGGTACAGCGGCTCGGCCAGATTGATCGCCGTCTGGCCGCCGAACTGCACGATCGTCCCCGGCGCCGTGTCGCCTTCTTCTTCGTTGTGCAGGATCTCCCGAATCGACTCCTCGTCCAGGGGTTCGAAGTAGAGGCGGTCCGACGTATCGAAGTCGGTCGAGACGGTCTCCGGGTTGGAGTTGACGATCAGCGCCTTGTATCCCGCCTCCTGCAGCGCCCACACGGCGTGCACCGACGCGTAGTCGAACTCGATGCCCTGGCCGATGCGAATCGGCCCCGACCCGATGACCAGGACGCGTTCGCCCTCGATCGGCGGCGCTTCGTTCTCATCCTCGTACGTGCTGTAGAAGTACGGTGTCACGGCGTCGAACTCGGCGGCGCAGGTGTCGACCATCTTGTAGACGGGGCGAATCTCCCAGTCCTTGCGCAGGTCGCGCACCTGCTCCGGCAACAGGTCTGCCAGCGTCGCCACCTGCACGTCGGAGAAGCCGAGGCGCTTTGCGTCCTTCAGCAGGTCGGGCGTCATCGCCTCACCCAGCAGTCGCTTCTCCATGCGGATGATGTTCTGCAGGCGTTCCAGGAACCACGGGTCGACGCCGCTCTTCGCCGCGACCGCCAGCGTGTCCGCGCCGTGACGCAGCGCCGCCGTGATCGTCCACAGCCGCTCGTCCGTCGCCGTCATCGGGCGCTCGCACGGGTCGGTCCAGTTCGGGTCCTCCCAGAGCAACGACCGCCCGCGGATTTCAAGGCTGCGTACCGCCTTCTGCAGCGCCGCCTCGAAGCTGCGGTCGATGGCCATGACTTCGCCCGTCGCCTTCATTTGCGTCCCGATCTCGCGGTCGCCGAAGGGGAACTTGTCGAAGGGCCAGCGCGGGATCTTGACCACGCAGTAGTCCAGCGCCGGCTCGAACGCCGCCGTCGTGCGCTGCGTCACCGCGTTCGGTATCTCGTCCAGCCGCTTGCCCACCGCGATCTTCGCCGCGACACGCGCGATCGGGTAACCCGTCGCCTTCGACGCCAACGCCGAGCTGCGCGACACGCGAGGATTGACCTCAATGACGTAGTACGGCGGCGGCTCGAAACGGTCGCGCGGCTGAGCTGGCTCACCGTCTGGCCAGGCCCACGACACGATGTCCGGTCGCGGCGCCAGTGCGAACTGAATATTGCAGCCGCCTTCGATGCCCAGGGCGCGGATGATCTTCAGCGCCGCGCTGCGCAGCATCTGGTACTCCTTGTCCGTCAGCGTCTGGCTCGGAGCGACGACCATGCTGTCGCCGGTGTGCACGCCCATCGCGTCGAAGTTCTCCATGTTGCAGATCGTGATGCAGTTGTCGGCGCCGTCCCGCATCACTTCGTATTCGAGCTCTTTCCAGCCCAGCAGGCTGCGCTCGACCAGGACCTGGTTGATCGGGCTCGCCGCCAAACCACCCGCGACGATGCGTTCGTACTGCTCTTCCGTGTGCGCGATGCCGCCGCCGGTCCCACCCAGCGTGTAAGCCGGCCGGATCACCAGCGGCAAGCCGAAACGCTGCCGAACCGCCTCTGCCTCTTCCAAAGTCGTCACGGTGGCGCTCTCCGGCACCGGCTCGTCGATCTCGCGCAGCAGCTCCTTGAACAGCTCGCGGTCCTCGGCCTGCCGAATTGTCGCCAGCGGCGTGCCGAGCATGCGCACGTTGTGGCGCTCCAGCACCCCCGCGTCGGCCAGCGCGACCGCCAGGTTGAGCCCCGTCTGACCGCCCAGCGTCGGCAGCAGCCCGTCCGGCTTCTCCCGCGCGATGATCCGCTCGACCACCTCAACCGTCAGCGGCTCGATGTAGACCGTGTCCGCCGTCTCCTCGTCGGTCATGATCGTCGCAGGGTTGGAGTTGACCAGGACGGTCTGCACGCCCTCCTCGCGCAGCGCGCGGCACGCCTGCGTCCCGGAGTAATCAAACTCCGCCGCCTGGCCGATGACGATCGGCCCGGAGCCAAGGATGAGCACCTTGGAAGGCTTGTCAGGCATTACGTAAGCTCATGTAGCTTCAGGCCTGGTACGCGTCTGAAGTCCGTGTCGGTCGCGAATACTGGTAAGTCCTGCTCAATCGCCACCTGCGCTATCACCAGATCCGAGAGAGCCGTTGTCATACCTTGACGCCTTAGCTGGAATGAGACATGAGCGGCTTGCAGCCAGGTGGTGCGCTCCGCCGGGAAGTAGTGAAATGCATCAAGCTTGCTCGACCAGGCATCAAACAGCTCCTGCGTACGCGCGCCCTGTAGCACCTCGGCGATCACCATATCCGTCGTTGCAACTTCGTCAGCCTCCAGAAGCCTATCCAGTTCCGCCGCCACCGGAGCCTGTTTCCGGTTTGACCACTCAATCCACACAGAAGTGTCCACGAGTATCACTGCGTCTGGTCTGCCGCCTCCGCAAGCTCAAGGGCCTCCATTTCGCGCCAGTTGTCGATGAGATCCCCTCGTCCTATCCAGCTCCGAAGCTCACGCAGCTTCTCGCGCCGCACCAGTTCTCGTAGCGCCGCGTTCACTGCCTTACTCGGGCTGGTTTCGCCGGTAATCTCTTCCGCTTCCGCCAGCAACTTCTCATCTATATCTACGGTCGTTCGCATCATAATACCTCATCATATGTTTGTGATGCGATCATAGTGCATCATACGTCGCATCTCAAGACATCATCTCTACGAAGCGCTCGAACAGGTACATGTTGTCCAGCGGCCCCGGCGAAGCCTCCGAGTGGTACTGGATCGTCAGCAGAGGAAACTCGAGCCCTCTCAGCCCCTCCACCGTCCCGTCATTCAGATGCACGTGCGACGCCTCGACGCTGGACGGCAGGCCGTCGCCGTCGACCGCGTAGCCGTGATTCTGCGCCGTGATGTGGACGTGGCCCGTCGCAACCTCTTTCACCGGGTGGTTGGCGCCGCGATGCCCAAACTTCAGCTTGTAGGTCCCGGCGCCTGCCGCCCGTCCGACCACCTGGTGGCCGAGGCAGATGCCCATGATCGGCGCCCGTCCCAGGATTCCTTTAACAGTGTCGACCACGTAGTCGAGCAGAGCCGGGTCGCCGGGGCCGGGCGACAGCACGATGCCGTCCGGTCGCAGCGCCAGGATATCTTCCGCCGATGAGGTTGCCGGCATCGCCATGACGTCGCAGCCGAGTCTCCGCAGCGAGCGCATGATGTTGTACTTCACGCCCAGGTCGAGCAGCACAACACGGTGGCTCGGTTCGACGCCGCCATTCGGCGCATACACTCCGTCCGGCGGCCATGCGAACGGCTTCTCGGCGCTCACCGTCGGCACCAGGTCGACGCTGCCGTAGCGCGACGACTCCCGCAGCCGCACCAGCGCATCCTCGGGCGACCCGTCGACGACCAGCGCGCCCATCATCACGCCCGCCATGCGCAGCCGCCGTGTCAGGGACCGCGTATCGACGCCGCTGATCCCGGGCACGCCGCGCTCCAGCAGGTAGTCGTTCAACGTCGTCGTCATCAACTGGTTGCTCGGCGCCTCGCAGTGCTCCCGCACGACGAAGGCGTTCACCTGAATCCGGCTCGACTCGTCGTCACGGTCGTTGACGCCGTAGTTGCCCTGGATCGGGTAGGTCATGACCAGCATCTGTCCGGCGTAAGACGGGTCGGTCAGCGCCTCCTGGTAGCCCGTCATCGACGTGTTGAACACCACTTCGCCGCTCGCCCGCACCGGCGCGCCGAACGAAGTGCCTTCGAATATCGAACCGTCCTCAAGGACAAGGAAGGCCTGTCCTGAGCCGGGTCGAAGCGCCTTCTCAGTCATCCAGGTGGTCCTTCCTCAGTCACGCCGACTCCCTCCAGCGCGTACACCACCTCGCCGGCGTAGACGGTCGCGACGATGACGCCTTTCAGCGTCCGTCCCGCCAGCGGCGTGTTCTTGCCCTTCGAGGCGAATTCCGCCGGCTCGACCGTCCACTCGCGCTTCGCGTCGAAAACGACGACGTCTCCCGGAGCGCCCTCCGACAACGTGCCGATGCCCACCACGCTGCGGTCCAATCCCAGCGCCCGCACCGGCCCGATCGTCAGCGCCTCGACGACGCGCTCCAGCTTGACGCCGGAGCTCAGCGACAACGCCAGCGCCGTCTCCAGGCCCACGATGCCGTTCGCCGCCAGGTCGAACTCGCAGAGCTTCTCCTGCACCGCGTGCGGCGCGTGATCCGTCGCGATCGCGTCGATCGTCCCGTCTTTCAGCCCCGCGATACACTCCGTCACGTCTTCCTCATCCCGCAGCGGCGGGTACATCTTTGCGTTCGTGTCGTAGGCCAGCCGCTCGTAGCCTTCACGGTGCATCACGGCCTCGTGGTTCAGCGCCAGGTGGTGCGGCGTCACCTCCGCCGTAACGTGCAGGCCCTCTGCCTTCGCCCGGCGTACCAGCTCGACGGCCCCCGCGGTGCTGAGGTGCGCGATGTGTACGTGGGCTCCGGTCTGCCGCGCCAACGCAATATCGCGCGCCACCATGTTCTCCTCCGACGCCGACGAAATGCCCTTGAGACCAAGCCGTGTCGAGACCCAGCCCTCGTGCATCACGCCACCGGCCAGCTGCGGGTCCTCGCAGTGGTCGATGACTGGCAGGCCAAAAGTCGAGGCGTATTCCAGCGCGTGCCGCATGATCGAGGCGTCGGCCACCGGGCTGCCGTCGTCGCTGAAGCCAATGCAGCCGGCGTCCGCCAGCTCGCCCAGCTCCGCCAGCAGTTTGCCCTCGCGTCCTTTGGTCACGGCGCCGATCGGCAACACGCGCACCAGTCCCTGCTCCACGGCCCGCTGCATCACGTAGTCGACGGTGCCGCGATTGTCCATCGCTGGCTCCGTGTTGGGCATGGCGCAGACCGTCGTGAAGCCGCCGCGCGCCGCCGCGCGCGTGCCCGTCTCAACCGTCTCTTTGTACTCAAGCCCCGGCTCGCGCAGATGCGTGTGCAGGTCGACGAAGCCCGGCGCCACGACCAGCCCCTTCGCCTCAATGACCCTGGCCCCGGACGCGTCGAGCTTCGCCCCAACCGCCTTGATCGCGCCGCCCTCGATCAGCACGTCGCCCGTCAAATCGACCCCATTAGCCGGATCGAGCACACGCCCGCCCTTAATTAGAGTTGAAGTCATCCCTGGGCCAACCTCGCGATTTCGTCGAGATACTCGTCAACGGCAATCACCGTTCGCCTCTGATTCAACTTGTTCCGGAGCCTGGAGCTACAGGAATCCCGATGCACGTCGCGGATCCAGGCAACTCGTCTTGTATGAGGATGATGAGGACCGAACATCTGAGGATTGAACCTGTACTTACCTTGGATCGTTCCGATACGGATCACGCGATCCTTCTTGAGAGGAGTCAGTACGTAATCGTCGACCTTCATCCCTTTGAGGAATGTGAACAGTTGCTGAGCCTTCATGCTCTGGGCAGAGCGCGGATCGTCCCGAACCTCCGAATAAAAGAGTTCCCGCATCTCTTCAAATGAGGAAACGTGGGCAACATCACGATGCAAGGACCAGCTAACGGCGGCCCCGGCAATGCTTTTTACATCTTCTTGCATGCCGCTATCCGAAGCCCGAATGATCCACGCCCCTCTCAAGCCTCGATCACCTACTTGCTACCCCGCATCAGGTAGAGCAGCGCCATCCGCACCGCCACGCCGTTCTGCACTTGTTCTTCAATCAGAGAGGCTGTGCTGTGCGCCAGCGCCGCGGAGATCTCGACACCTTCGTTCATCGGCCCGGGATGCAGCACCGGCGCGCCCGGCTTCGCCTTCGCCATACGCGTCTCGTTGACCTGATATAGGCGCGAGTACTCGCGCAGGCTCGGCAGCAGCCCGCCCGTCATGCGCTCGTGCTGCAGGCGCAGCGTCATCACCGCGTCGGCGCCACTCACCGCCCTGTCGATGTCGGGTTCCAGCGTCATCTCGGGCAGCCCGCCGTCTTCGCGCGGCTTGCCCAGCTCGGCCGGCAGCAGCGTCGGCGGCGCGCAGACCACGATCTCGGCGCCCAGCTTGCTCAGGCCCCAGATGTCGCTGCGAGCAACCCGGCTATGCGCCAGGTCGCCGACGATGACGATGCGTTTGCCTCGCAGGTCGCCGATGCGAGTGCGCAGCGTGTAGAGGTCGAGCAGCCCCTGCGTCGGGTGGGCGTGCCAACCGTCTCCCGCGTTGATCACCCTCGCGTCGCAGTGCTCCGCCGCCAGATACGGCGCGCCCGACATCGAGTGGCGCATCACCAGCACCTGTGCGCCGATTGCCTGCAGCGTCCGTACGGTATCAATCAGCGATTCGCCCTTCTCGACGCTCGATCCCGACGAGGTCAGGTTGATTACGTCGGCGCCTAGCACCTTGCCGGCCAGCTCGAATGAAGCGCGCGTCCGCGTCGAGGCCTCGTAAAACAAGGTCACGACCGTCGTCCCGCGCAGCGCCGGCGCCCGCGGCACGTCGCGAGCCAGGATCTCCTTCATCGCAGCCGTCGTTTCCAGGACGGTTTCGATTTCGTCGGCGCTGAAGTCATCAAGGTCCAGGACGTGACGGCGGCGCCATACGTGGCCTTCGTCCGGCGTGAGTGGAACTTCGGTCACTTGTTGCGGCGCCGCGCGTGATTCGGAGGTGCGTGACGAGGCCATGACTACTCCTCCTGCCTGCCGTCAGGCAGGTCCTGCGGCATGACGGCGACTTCATCGCGGCCGTCGCTCTCTTCAAGGCGCACGCGTACGTCGTCGCCGCGAGCCGTCGGGACGTTCTTGCCCACGTAATCGGGTCGGATCGGCACTTCGCGGTGTCCGCGGTCGATCAACACGGCGAGCTGTATGCGTTGCGGCCGGCCGATATCGATAACGGCGTCCAGGGCGGCGCGAACCGAACGTCCCGTGAACAGCACGTCGTCCACCAGCACTAGGCGGCGGTCGCTGACGTCCTGCGGTAGCTCCCCTGGCGCCAGCTGCACCGATGCGCCGCGGGTCGACAGGTCATCGCGATAGAGGCCGATGTCCAGTGCGCCGACCGGAATCGCTTCGCCTTCGATCTGCTCTATGGCGCTCGCCAGCCGATGGGCCAGCGGCACGCCTCGCGTGTGCATGCCCAGCAGTACGAGATCGCGCGTGCCCTTGTGCGCCTCGACAATCTCGTGCGCGATCCGCACGATGGCGCGACGCACGTCTTCTGACGTCATCAGAACGCGCTCAGACATCATGACGCCTCCGAACCGGAGGATCAGCAGCGAAATACGGTACGTTTCGATTAGGTGGGTGCGTGCGGAAGCTCATCGCCGTCTCCCTTTCCGGCCTCTCGGGACCGGTCTTAAAGGTCAGGTCGCTAGCTAGTATAGCAGCGCATACCGCGACTGAGAAAGAGGTTTCAGATGTTTCAGGTCATTCAGATTGCCGGCGCCTTCGCCATCCTGGCCGCGTTTGGCCTCTCTCAGTTTCGCATCCGGCCGAACGATAGCTACGAATATCTCGTACTGAACCTCGTCGGCGGCGCGCTCCTCCTCGTCAGCGCCGTCGCCGAGGAGCAATGGGGCTTCATCCTTCTCGAAGCCGCCTGGATCGCAATCTCCGCCTGGGGCCTGAGCGGGAAGCTGAAGAGCGCTGTATCCGTCTAGGCCGCTAACCGGGAGCCAACCACGCTTCAGCCAGCAGCGCGTAATTAGCGTGTCGACCCAGCGGCCCTGGGCCTGACGTTCCTGCCTCAGCTAGGAGTCGCGCAGGACAAGCCGCTCGGTCTCCAGTTGCATCGCCTCAGCTTACACAGCGAGTGTTGGCCTCATTCCCCATCGACGCGTTAGAGTTCAACCAGGCCAGCTATCCGGAGGAGCCCAATGCCAGTCAACGTCGCCGACCTCAAATCGATCGTCGAAGCCCAGGAGCAGTGGCGCGGCCGCGAGACCGTCAACCTGATCGCCAGCGAGAACGCCCAGAGCCCGGCCGTGCGAGCCCTCCAGGACTCCGACTTCATGGCTCGCTACGCCGAAGGCCACCCCAATCACGACGGCAAGATCCTGCGCTACTACCAGGGCACTCGTTACATCGACCAGGTCGAGACCATGGCTGGCGAGGAGCTGCTGACGCTGGCCAAAGCGCGGCAGGCCGACGTCCGACCGATCTCCGGCAACGCCGCCAACACCGCCATCGCCCTCGGCTACCTCCGTGGCGGCGACACGATCATCGTCAACTCCACACCGGCCGGCGGCCACATCAGCCACGCCGCGATCGGCGTCTTCGGCCGGCGCATCCAGAACCGCGGCGCCTCGCTCAACCTCGAGAACGCGAAGCACATCCCGCTGAACTTCTTCCCCCTCACCGAAGACGGCTACCACCTCGACGTCCAGAAGAGCATCGACCTCATCGAGCAGGTCTCGCCGCGCCTCATCGTGCTGGGAAAGAGCCTCTTCCTCTTTCCGGAACCGCTGCCCGAGCTCTCCGCCGTCTGCAAGGAGAAGGGCATCCCCATCCTCTTCGACGGTGCCCACGTCTTCGGGCTCATAGTCGGTGGGCAATTCCAGGACCCCTGGCGCGAGGGCGCGACCTGGGTCACCGCCAGCACCCACAAGACGTTCCCCGGCCCCCAGCGCGGCGTCATCGTCTCCAACCTCGACGAGGAGGACGAAGCGCGCTACTGGCCTTCAGCCGACCGCGGCGTTTTTCCCGGCTCCTCCAGTAACCACCACCTCCACACGCTGCCCGCCCTCGTCGCCGCCATCCGCGAGATGCAGGAGCACGCCACTGTCTACGCGGCCCAGATCGTCGCCAACGCCCAAGCGCTCGGCCAGGCTCTCGACTCCGAAGGCGTCACTGTGGAAGCGCGCGATTTCGGTTACACCAGGAGCCACCAGATCGCCGTCAACGTCAGCGAGCACGGCGGCGGTGTCGAAGTCGCGCTGCGCCTGGAAGCCTCCGACATCATCGTCAACTACAACATGCTGCCGAACGACACCGACCCGCGTAACCCTTCGGGCCTGCGCATCGGCGTGCAGGAGATGACCCGATACGGCATGCGAGAGCTGGAGATGCAGCGTCTCGCAGAGCTGATGGCAGCCTGCATCAAAGGCACGCCGGTGCAGGCTAAGATCAACGCCCTGCGCGCCGCCTTCCCGGAGCTCCAGTTCGTCTAAAGGCACTGTCCCCTGGGTAATACATACCACCGGTTGAGCTCCCCTCTCCAAAATCGGGGAGGGGATGGGGGTGAGGTTGCCGCGTCTCGCCGAGCTGATGGCAGCCTGCATCAAAGGCACGCCGGTGCAGGCAGAAATCAACGCCCTGCGCGCTGAGATTCCCGAGCTGCATTACGTCTAGCGAGTCGTCGAAAGACACCACAAAAAGGAGGCGTCCCGCTTGGGACGCCTCCTTTGATTTCGCCTTAAGCCGTTAGCGAACCAGCGGCACCTCGCCGGCGGCGCATTCGCCTTCGCCGCGGACCACCTCGAACAGGTCGGTGTGGCCCCAGTCCATGTAGGACTCCGGCTCGTCAGCCAGCGACCCAACCCACTTGAACTCCTCGAGCGGTGCCTCGAAGTGCTTCGGCGTCACGCGGTCGACGAAGTCAACGAACGACTCCGTGTCGCTGCTGCGCTCAGCCGTGTAGACCTCAAAAATCTTGTCGATCGCCAGGTGAGCCTTCTTCGCCGATACACGAGTCACGCGTGTCGCGTAGTGCTCCAGGTTCTGGTAACCGACGCCACCGACGAACAAGTCGTAGCACGGCACTTCCAGCTTGCCGACCTTGTAGGACGAACCCTGCAGCCCGATGCCCGCCATGTGGTGATGGCCGCAGCCGTTGGGGCAGCCGCTGATCTTGACGCTGACCTTCAAGACCTCGGGGTCCTGGTAGTCGAACTTGATCATCTCTTCGCGCATCGAGTAGCCGGCCTGGTTCGAAGACGTGATCGCGAGCTTGCAGCTGTCGGCGCCGGGGCATGCCACGACGTCGGCCAGCAGGCCTGCTTCCGCCTCACCGAAGCCGATCTCGACCAGCTCGCGGTGCAGCATCGGCAGCGACTCCTCGCGTACCCAGCGCAGAACCAGGTTCTGCTGTGGGTTCGTCCGGGCGTGGCCGCCGCAGTACTTGCGCATGATGCGCGCCAGGTCGCGGAACTGCTGCGTGCTGATGTTGCCAATCGGAATCGTCAGGTCGGCGGAGTAGAAGCCATCCTGCTTCTGCTTGCGGGCATTCGTCCAGCGCCAGCGCTCGTAGTTGGCGGCGGGCGCCTGTCCATCGTTCGCCACCGGCGGACTCGGCTCTTCCGGCGCCAGCGCCGTCAACGCCTTCATGTCCAGCGGCTCCTTGGCCCAGTCCTTGGCCAGCTCTGCCTTGACCATCTCGATGAACGCTTCCGCGCCGATCTTGTGAAGCAGGAACTTGATCCGCGCCTTGTTGAGGTTCTTGCGCAGTAGACCCGGCAGGTCGCCCTCGCGGTCGAAGATGCGAATGATCGCCTCCGCCACGCGGATGTACTCGCCGTCTTCGCACTTGGCGAACTCCCAGATCACGTCGGCGACGCGCGTCATCGTCGCCGTGCCGCCACCAGCACGCATCTCGAAGCCGGGGACGCCATCTTTAATCCGTGCAACGAAGCCGAGATCGTGGAAGTTGGACCCGGCGCAGTCGTCGGAGCAGTTGGAGAACGACGTCTTGAATTTGCGCGGCATGCGCTGGCAGATCGGATTGCGCAACATGTGCCGGCCGTACGCCGTCAGCCAGGTCGTGGTGTCGAACACCTCATTCTCGGAGATGCCGGCGTAGGGGCAGGCCGTGATGTTTCGCACTGTGTGGGCGCACGCCTCGCGCGTCGTCAGGCCGGTGCGGGCCAGGATGCGCATCACTTCTGCCGCGTCGTCCAGGTTGATGAAGTGGAACTGGAAGTTCTCCCGCGTCGTGATGTGGCCGCGGTGCAGCCCGGAGAATTTCTCCGAGACCTCGGCCAGGGCATCCATCTGGTCGGATGTAATGCCACCGTAGGGTAGCTTGATCCGCATCATCTGGTTGTCTTCCTGGCGCTGGCCGTACGTGCCGCGCGACAGTCGGTAGAGCTGGAACTGGGTCGGCTCCTCGTCGCCGATACGGAACTTCTTCGCCCGTCCCTCGAACTCGTCGATTTCGTCGAAGTCGACCTTCAGGACGTAACCCGGCTTCAGCTCTGGAATGCCGTCGTGAAGCTTGTCGTTCGTGCTAACCATATCGAATCTCCCGAGTCCTAAAGTCGACTTTGTTGACCGAAGAAGTAGACAATTCCTCGGTTATAATTCTACACCGCTCAGGCACGTAGGGTACCGCAGGCCCTCCAAGGCCGTCAAAACGGCTTTCGTCGCCCTCTGCGGCGTCGCTTTCGGGTTCGAGTTCAACCGGGACCCGCCCTTCTGCCTGGCAATTTAGACTCGCGTAGCTGCCGCTGTTCCTGGGCAGGCTACGTCGTAGGATTCGTTCATGGCCAACCCAGAGGCTGAACCCAAGGAGCCTTTTCGGCTCCGCTCACTGGCTTTCAGCGTCTACCTTCCGACGATCTTCTTCTCCATAGGCCAGGGCGCCGCGATTCCGGCTATCCCGCTCTTCGCGCGTGAGCTCGGCGCTTCCCTGGCGCTCGCCGCTTTTATCGTCGCGCTTCGCGGCATCGGCCAGATCATCGGTGACGTCCCTGCCGGGTTGGCCGTCTCGAAGTGGGGCGACAAGGGCGCGATGGTGGCCGGCACAACGCTTATCGGCATCGTCGCCATCGGAGCGTCCCTCAGTCCAACACCACTAACGCTCGGCGCGTTGGTGCTCGTCATGGGTGTTGGCTGGGCGTTCTGGCAGATCGCCCGACTCGCCTACGTCAGCGAGGTCGCTCCGCTCGAGCAGCGCGGCCGCGCCCTCTCCATGACCGGCGGCATGAACCGCATCGGTAACTTCATCGGTCCCGCCATCGGCGGACTCCTCGGCGAATACGTTGGACTCCAATTCGCATTCATCCTCCAGGCCGTCATGGGCCTCGCCGCCGCCGCGATGATGTTCATCGTCGTCCGCGAAGCCAGGATCGCTCGGGAGATGCTCGGCGTCAGCATTCGCGGCCGGCTGGTGCAGACGGTCACCAATCACCGCGAGATCTATCTGCGAGCCGGCCCACCGATCATCAGTCTCGGCGTCGTGAGACAGGCGCGCCAGGTCTTCCTGCCCCTGTGGGGCGAGCAGATCGGGCTCGGGCCAGGTCAGATCGGCCTGATTACCAGCGCTTCCTTCTTCATTGACGCGACGATCTTCTACCCGATCGGCCTGATCATGGACACGAAGGGCCGCAAGTGGGTCGCCGTGCCCTGCCTCATCACCATGGCCATCAGTCTCGCCATTCTCCCCCTGACCGACACCTTCACGACCTTCCTCCTGGTCGGAATGTTGATCGGCCTCGGCAATGGCTTCGGCTCCGGCATCAACATGACGCTCGGGGCGGACTTCTCTCCCGATGTAGGGAGGGGTGAGTTCCTCGGTGTCTGGCGACTGATCAGTGACGTCGGACAGGGCGGTGGGCCAATTGTTATCAGCGCCGTAACCGGCCTCGTCACCCTTGGAGCAGCGTCGGTCGTGACCGGAGGCATCGGCTTGTTTGGCGCCGCGCTTATGGTCCTGCTTGTGCCGGAGCCACTGAAGCGCCGCCGTCCGCCCGGGCGGTACGGCATTGGGTCGGGCGTACCGCCCCCGAGCTGAAGCCGGCTACGGCAGGCGGTTGAACCAGACCAAGCCGAGGCCACCCGCCATCATCGAGAAGACCAGGGCGATTGCGGCGAACGCGAAGGTCACCTCTGTCTCCTTATTTTCGATAACGCGCTCTCGCGACAGGTCGTCATAAATCTCTCGCAGGTCAGTCTCGTCCTGAGCATTGAAGTAGCGCCCACCCGTTAGGTCTGCCATCCTCTTCAGGGTCGCCTCGTCAAGGAACGTGAAGACGTTGCGTCCCTGGATCTGCAGTACGGTGCCCTCTGGCGTGCCGATCCCCACGGTGAATATCTTGATCCCGTTTCGGGCCGCTTCCTCTGCCAGGTCCAGTGGGTCGGCGCCCGTGTTGCTCTGTCCGTCAGAGACGAGGACGATGCTCGCCGGCGGCGCGCTCAGCGTTTCGTCCGGCGTCGGTGTCGGTTCGTTGGTCACGATCGGTTCCCCGTCGGCCTGATCTTCGTAGATCGCGTCCAGGGCGACGGCGAGCCCGGCGCCGATGTTCGTGCCACGCTGCGGTCTCAATCGGCTGATCGACTTTAGTGCCTGCTTGCGGTCGTCATCCGGCGGCGCGACCAGCGCCCCAAAGTCGCTGAACGATACGACGCCGATTTTTACCCCTGAGGGCTGCGTCTCGACGAAGTTGCGCGCCGCTTCCTTCGTCGCCTCCATCCGGTTCGGTTCCACGTCCTGGGCAAACATCGAGCCTGACACATCGATCGAAAGGATGATTGTCCCCGTCGTCGTCGGCGTTGGGATCGACGCCTCCGGTCGCGCCAGCGCGATCACCATCGCCGTCAGCGCTAACAGGTAGAACACGGCCGGAATGTGGCGTTTTACGCCGGGCCCGGACCCGACGGCCTGCTGCACCAACGAGACGCTGGCGTAACGCAGCGCGTAGTGCTGCCGGCGACGTTGCATCGAAATGTAAACCGCCGCCAGCACCGGGATTACAAGAAGAAACGCCAGGGCCCACGGCCACTCGAAACTCATCGCGCCACGCCTCCGCTGCGTCCAGCCGGGCGCCGCCGCGTCTCTCGTCGCAGGTGTGCGAAGTGGGCGATTTCCTGCACCATGTTGCCGTCTGTCGAAAGACGCAGCGCATCCACGCCGTGCCGCGCGAAGGTCCGTTCGAGCCGCTCGCGGCGCTCCTGCACCAGGGCGTGGAAGCGGCGCTGAAAGCCTTCGTCGCGCGTATCCACGTAGACCTGCTGGCCCGTCTCGGCGTCTTTCAGCATCAAGGGGCCAATCGGCGGGATCTCCTCCTCACGCGGGTCGGTTAGCCAGACGGCAAGTACCTCATGCCGTTGCGCCAACCGCGACAGCGGCGCTTCCCAATCCTCATCTGCTATGAAGTCGCTCACCACGAAAACCAGTGACCGTCGCTGCAGGCTTCGTCCCGTGCGTTCGAGGATCTGTTTGAGGTCGGTGACTCCCGGGCGCTTTACGCGGTCCGGCCGCATCAGTTGGTGGATGATCCGCAGCGTCTGCATCTGCCCGCCGCGTGCCGGCAGCACTTCGTCCACCGAGTTCGAGAACAGGATGGCACCCACCTTGTTGCCATGCCGGGTCAGCAAACGCGAGATCACGCCCGCGAAATCGATCACGAGGTCGCTCTTGCGCGAGTTCGCCGTCCCGAAGTCCACCGAAGGCGAGAGGTCCAGCAGCAGCCAAGCCGTGATCTCGCGCTCCTCGATGTACTGCCGCACGTAGGGCGTCCCCATGCGCGCCGTAACGTTCCAGTCCATGTAGCGCACGTCGTCTTCCGGCTGGTACTCCCGCACCTCGGCCAGGTCGTATCCGTGCCCGGCGAACAACGAGCGATAGTCGCCCTGCAGCAGGCCGTCCAGCCGCCGCACGACGTGCCAGTCGAGGCGCTTCAGCAGCGTCTCCGCATCTTCGATGCGGCGCTCCGGCGCTACGGCGAGCAGCGTCACACGCTCTCTCCGTTATCCGGGTGCCCTGCCGGTGTCAGCCGCGGGTCGTCCGTAAACGGACGCGACGGGCTCGGCACGGACTCGATGACGCGCTGGATCAGGTCGTCCGCGCTGACCCGGTCGGCCAGCGCCTCATACGACAAGACCACGCGATGGCGCAGCACGTCCGGCGCCAGCTCCGTAATGTCGTGCGGCACCACGTAGTCGCGGCCTCGCGTCAACGCCAGCGCCCGTGAGGCCAGGATCAGGTTTATCGAAGCGCGCGGGCTGCCGCCGTAGGAGACGTAGCGAGCGACCTCGCTCAGGCCGTAATCCGACGGCCGTCGCGTCGCGCCGACAAGCCGCACCGCGTACTCCATCAGCTCCGGGTCGACGTACACCTTGTCAGCCTGCTGCTGCAGCTCGATCAGCTGTCCCGTCGTCAGGATCTGTCGCGTTTCCCCCAGCTCGCCCGTCATGCGCTGGACGATGACCAGCTCTTCGCGGTCGCTGGGATAGTCGACCAGCACCTTAAGCATGAAGCGGTCGACCTGGGCTTCCGGCAACGCGTAGGTGCCCTCCGTCTCGATTGGGTTCTGCGTCGCCAGCACCAGGAACGGCTCCGGCACCTTGTGGCTCTCGCGCCCGATCGTCACCTGGTGCTCCTGCATCACTTCGAGCAGCGCCGACTGCACCTTGGCGGGCGCGCGGTTGATCTCGTCCGCCAGCAGCAGGTTGGTGAACACCGGCCCCAGCGAGGTCGTGAAGTCACCCGTCCGCTGGTTATAGATCCGAGTCCCGATCAAGTCCGCGGGCACCAGGTCCGGCGTGAACTGGATCCGGTTGAATTCGCCACCGACGACCTGCGCCACGGTGCGGATCGCCATCGTCTTCGCCAGCCCCGGCACGCCCTCGACCAGGATGTGACCTCGCGCCAGTAGCGCCACGACGATGCGCTCGAGCAGCGCTTCCTGGCCGACGATCACCTTCTTGATCTCGAACAGCATCTGCTCCAGAGGCGTCGTCGGCTCCTTCTCGGTGTCGGGTTGGCTAACCATGCTTGCTCCTTGATTCAGCGCCCGGCTCAGCCGAGCGGCGGTAGCAGACTCCCGGCGGCCTCGATCGGCACGGCGAAGCCGAGGCCAACGAAGACGCGCTCTTTTGTCGGGTTCACGAGGCCGGTGACAACGCCGACGACGCGCCCCGAGAGGTCGACCAGCGGCCCGCCTGAATTACCGGGGTTCACCGACGCGTCGAACTGGATCATGTTGGTCAATATCTGTCCCGTCTCTTCCACCAGGAAAGTCCGCCCCGTCGCGCTGACCACGCCCGAGCTCACGCTGCCCTCCAGCCCGAACGGAGCGCCGATCGCCATGACCCGGTCGCCCGGCCGGACGCCGCCCGATAGCACCGCCGGCGCCACGCTGTTTGGTATGAAGTCGACGTGAAGGATCGCCAGGTCGCGGTCCGCCTGCTCGACGTCAACCGTCGCGACCTGCGTACTGCCGTCCCAGAAGCGCACCGTCACCCGGTCCAGGCCCGCTACGACGTGATACGAGGTCAGGATGTTGCCGAACTCATCGACGACCACGCCGGAGCCGACGCCGGCGTCGCGGTTGTTTGGATCGCGCATGACCAGCACCACCGATGGGCGCAGTAGGGCGTATATCTCCGGCTCCAGGGGCACGGCGGGCGTGATCTGCGAGATCCGGTCGTCGGCCAGCCGCCGAATGTCGGCGTCGGTGTAGCGGCCGGCCTGCGGGTTGAGCTCGAGATACCCAAGCAGCACGACGACGCCAAGCAGCCCGCCTGCGAAAGCGGTCAACGGGAAACGCACCGAGCTGAGCAAACGTTTGACCATATAACAAGCGAAGCCGAAGCCTCACCGATTATGGTACCCGTTCACGGATTACCTTGGTAAAACCCCGGTTTCCGAATTGTTAACGGTGCGCCTTAAATAGAGAGCGCAGCAGCTTACGGACTGGGGGGTTTATTGCCCCATTCGGCTACGAAGGCCTTGGTTTACGAACCTTCGAGACTCCTGCCGGAGCGGAGGGAAAGTGAAGGACGCCTCAGGCGTTGCTTCCGTCTGGTCCAGTGACTCGCAGCCAGTCTCTCCAGGTCACTTAGCGCGGACAGCGCCTTGTCCCTGCACTCTGCCATCGTGTATCAGCCGTTCTCGCAGCCGATGCCGTCGCTATCACTGTCCAGTCTGTAGGTGTCCGGCCCGACCACTTGGAGTGGGCCAGCTGCGTAGTAAGGCCCATTGCCACCGGGATTGCCGCCTTGCCAGCAGTCGTAGTCGCTCTCGCCTCCTCGGATGCAGCCACCTCGCGTTGCGTCACTGCCGCCCTGGTAGGAGGAGTGGCATGTCGAAGATGGCGACGGCCCCACGGGGCTCAGGGGAATAGGTGAAGACCGGACTGGACTCGGTGGAATGGGAGACGCCTTCCCTATGACGTCATCGTTCTCGGTGTCACAACTGATGGCGAGGCCGCCCAATAGGACTGCGGACAGTAGCAGTAATCGCATCGCCAGGACTTTAGACGGTTGCGACTATAGTGTCGACGGCGAGACTATGCGTTCTTCTTCAAGATGCGCCTTGGCTGCCAGACATACTTATCAGACAGAGCCTGTGTGTACTGCCAGTCGCGAAGATGGCGCATATCTCGCCTCAGGTCCACGAAGCGCCATCGGGCTGCTCAACCTCTTTAAGCGTCCGCAGCAGGGCGCTGGCTAAATAGACCTAAGGCTTGGGTTGCATTACTGCGTCTGTACATCGATCTACCGACTCTCGACCTCCTGGAACTCCGAAGAGACGCGCGTGAAGAGGTCAACCACGTCCCCACCCAGCAGCGTCAGGATCGCGACCGCCGCGATCGCCAGCAGCATGACGATGATGCCGTACTCGACCAGCGTCTGGCCGTTCTCCTGCTTGAAAGCAAGGAGTCGCTCGATTTGTCGGTTGAAGAAGCCTTTGATCCGAGACATCTGACCACGTCCTTCTGTGATCGGGCATCCCGGCCGGGGTGGGTTGGTATCCCTACCGTTCTATTTCGCCCGCAGGCAAAAGCGACTTATATGGGTAAGATCGGTCATCCGTACTCGGACTGAAGGGCTCTTAAGAACCTCAAAAGGTTACGGCGCGCCCTGAGCCTCGCGTTCGCGGCGGCGCGCGTCCGCTTCGCACCAGGGGCAAGGCTCGCCGTCATATAGCTCGGTGTAACGGCACTCGCCCTCGTCCGCATGCGACCAAGAGCGGTCCGGCATCGGACCGTCCCGCGCCGTCAGCTTATCGACCAGGTCTTCGTCGGCTAGATCAACCATCTCAGAGTCAGCATACCCGCGTCGGGCGCGTGCATAAACGCCCCCGGGCCCTCAGCATGTTCCTGTTGTTAGAAGCGGCGTTCCTACGCGCTTTTCTCCACGGCGTACAACCCGCACAGCCGGCAGACCATGACCTGCGCCTCCGTGAATGAGGAGTCCTCATCCAGCTCGACGCCCACGACTTCAGTCCAATCGTGCTGGCAACCCGCCGCCTGCAAGATCTTCGGCGCCTCGATCTGCTCCTGCGGCCCCGGCACGTCGCGCGGCGGCAACTGGCGCTCGATGGCCGGCTCGTCGATGACGCAATCGCACTTCCAGTACGCCCCGCACTTGGGACAGAGGTTTTCTTCCACGTCAAACATCATACCGGCGGCTTCAACCCCTACTGAGTTTCAGGGGTTTGGGTCCCAACACCGACGCTCCGCGCCCCCCTTTAGTGGGGTCCGGGGTGTCCCGGCTTTAGAAATCCTCATGCCGGCCGTCGCGCCACCACGATCATGCGGCGCGTCTCGATGCCATAGGGTTCGTTTTCGTAACCGCCGTGAACCCCTTCGTAGACCAGGCCAGCCGCGTCGAGCATGCCCCGCACCTCGCGTAGCGTGTAAAGACGGATGCGGTGTCCATCCACCTCGCGCCGGCTGCCGTCCGACGTCACCACCGTGAACCAGACGTGGTTGCGGCTCGTCTCCAGGTCCAGGCGGCGATGCTCCAGATAGAGCGTCCCGTCCGCGTCCGTATGACGGTCCTCTGTCTCATAGTTCGCGACCACCCAGTCGCGGTTCAGCAAATCGAGCAACGCAACCCCGCCGGGCTTGAGCGCGCCCCGTATTGCCGACAGTACCCGCGCGTCCTCCGCCTCCGATTCCAGGTAACCGAACGAGCTGAACATGTTAATCACGGCGTCGAAGCGGTCGCTGAACGGTATCTCCCGCATGTCCGCATGAACCGTCTCCAGCGAGACGCCGGCCGACCGCGCCGCTTCGTCCGCCAACGCAAGGTACTCACTGCTCAGATCCAACGCCGTGACAACGCAGCCATGCCGCGCCAGCTCCACGGCGTGCCGTCCCTGGCCGCAGCACAGGTCCAGAATTTCGATGCCCGGCTGCAATCCAAGCGCCCGAACGACGAATCCGGCCTCGGTCTCAGCCCGTTGCTGCGAAAAGCTGGAGCCGTAGACCTCCAGGTAGTCCGGCCCGAAAAACGCCTCGTACCACGGCTCGCCCGACGTCATCCCTCTGCACCTCTCCCGGTCACCATCGTAGCGAGGCTCCCTTTAGTCGGGGCATGGGGTGTCCCCATCTTCAACAGCCGACTCGTACCACGGCTCGCCCGACGTCATACTCCTGCACCTCTCATACCCGCCGCCGCCTCGAGCTTACCTTCAGTCGGGGCATGGGGTGTCCCCATCTTCAACATACGACTCGTACCACGGCTCGTCCGACGTCATACTCCTGCACCTCTCATACCCGCCGCCGCCTCGAGCTTACCTTCAGTCGGGGCATGGGATGTCCCATCTTCAACAGCCGACTCGTACCACGGCTCGCTTGTCGTCATACTCCTGCACCTCTCATACACGCCGCCGCCTCGAGCTTAGCTTCAGTCGGGGCACGGGGTGTCCCCATCTTCAACAGCCGACTCGTACCACGGCTCGCGTGTCGTCATACCCCCACCTCTCTTGAGCACCGTCGTAACGAGGTTCCCTTTAGTCGGGGCATGGGGTGTCCCCATCTTCAACAAACGAGAGCCTGGCAGACGTGTTGCTGACCTATACTGGGCGTCAGCTTCGAAGTAGGTTCGGGTATGAAGCAGTGCTGAGTCTGGCTGGAAGAGGCGCCATCGTCGCGGGTACAAGACGCGTCGGCGCCACCGTTGTTGAACGCCTCGCCCGCGAGGGCGTCAAGGTGGCAGTGCTCTATCGCAACTCCCGCGTCGAAGCCGAGCGGCTGGCGGAAGCCTCCGGTGGCATCGCCGTGCAGGCCGACCTCACAGATGAGGCCTCAGTACAAACCGCCGTCGCGGAGTCGAAGCGCCGCCTCGGCGACCTGTCGTTTTGCGTCAACCTCGCCGCCGACTACCCTCGCGCCTCGTTCAACGAGCTCGACGCGGCAGCCTGGGACGCCGGGCTGGCCTCGGCCAAAGCCAGCTTTCTCCTTGGCCTGCACGCGACGCGCGCCATGCTGGACAACCCGGGCCCCACTCGCGGCCATCTCATCCTCTTCGGCGACTGGGCTGCGGAAGAGACGCCCTACAGTGACTATCTCCCCTACCTCACCGGCAAAGCCGCAACCCACTTTTTGACCCGAGGCTTTGCCCTGGAGCTTGCTTCGAAAGGTATCCTCGTAAACGGCATCCTGCCGGGACCGACCGAGCGCCCGCCCGACCTGTCGAAGGCGGCCTGGCAGAAAGCGCTGGACCAGACGCCACTGCGGCGGGAGTCGTCCGCCCAAGACATCGCGGAGCTCGTCGTCACGCTACTCCAGCTCGAGACCATGACCGGCGAGAACCTCCGCGTCGACGCCGGACGTCACTTCGCCGGGACGGCGCCGCGACCCAAAGGCTAGGAGAGACCAAATGCAGCGCTACCAGATCACCAAGGTCATCGAGTTCTCTTACGGCCACCGCCTCCTCAACCACGACGGCAAGTGTCGCTATCTCCACGGCCACAACGGCATGGTCGAAATCGACCTCGGCGCCGAGACGCTGGATAGCATGGGCATGGTGATCGACTTCTCCCGCGTCAGCGAGGTCGTCAAGGCCTGGATCGATGAGAACCTGGACCACCGTATGCTGCTGCGACACGACGACCCCATGACGCCGGTGCTTCAGGCAGCCGGCGAGCCCGTCTTCACCATGGATCAGAATCCAACCGCTGAGAACATCGCCGGACTGATCTGGACCTGCGCGCGCGATGCCGGCCTGCAGGTCGCCGAGGTCCGCGTCTGGGAGACGTCAACCAGCCGGGCCGCTTACCGCGCCGCACCTGTCGAGTGATGCGCCGCATCGCCTCCAACGTAGTCACTCCCAACCTGGTTACTCCCAACGTAGCCGAGACTTTCCAGTCTCGGCGTCGAGCCGTCACTAGAGCGAAGCCCCACCAACCGCCACGGCTCACAGCCCGATGAGTCGCCGCATCGCCGTCCTCGCCAGCGGCGGCCTCGATAGCGCCGTCCTGCTCGCGGACCTCGCGCGCGAACACACCGTCTTCCCCGTCTACGTCGCCGCCGGTCTCGCCTGGGAATCGCGGGAGCAGGATGCGCTGCACGCCTACCTCGACGCGGTCGCCGGCGAAAATCTGCGTCCGCTGACCATCCTCGACATGCCATCGCGCGGCCTCTACGGCGAGCACTGGAGCGTCACCGGCGACGCGCCCGGCTACGACGAGCCCGACGAGGCCGTCTACATCCCCGGACGTAACGTCCTGCTCATCGGAGTCACCGCGGTCTGGTGCGCCCTCAACAACGTCGAGGCGATCGCCATCGGCTCCCTGGACGACAATCCGTTCCCGGATGCAACGCCAGCCTTCTTCGAGGACTACGGCCGCCTTCTTAGCGGCGCCCTCGACCACGGCCTTGAAGTTATCGCGCCCTACCGGCAGCAGCACAAGTCGCAGATCATCGCCCGCTTCCCCGAGCTGCCACTGCACCTGACGCTGACCTGCATGGCTCCCGCAGAACGAGACGGCGAAGTCCTCCACTGCGGCGACTGCAACAAATGCCGCGAGCGCCAGGAAGCCTTCGTCGCCGCAAACGTGCCGGACCGCACCCAATACGTGTCGTCCTGAGGCGTCCAGGCGGAGGACCAAGGCGCTCCATAATCGACAGCGGTTAGTTTCAAGGCAGACGTACCGTTCAAGACGAAGGTCCGTAAGGACGACTCGCACACACAACGGCTTTGGTCCTTCGCCCGCTGACGCGGCTCGGGACAACAAACCTCTGTTAGCACTCGCGGCAGCCTCACGCCGTCATGCAATGACTGGCGCCCCGGGAGGGATTCGAACCCCCGACGCGCGGCTTAGGACGCCGCCGCTCTATCCCCTGAGCTACCGAGGCGTGGCCTCAATGTAGCACGTATAAACCTGGCGTCCCCTCTCACACGTGCCGCCAAGCCATCCTGAGCCTAGAGAAGGACGCACCGCTTCGTGGACGATCTCACCATGTCGTGACAAGCGCCGTCTCTGATCCGGGCGAAAAGAGAGAGCGGGCCGGCCGGCCCGCTTTCCTGTCTGGTACGGACTGACCGTTACAGGTCGGTGCAATAAGAAAACGCCACGCCAACAGGGGAACCGTAGACCGGGATGTAGTCGACAGCCGTCGACTTGTGCCCATCTGCTACCGCGGAGGCCGTGATCCAGTTGCAGATCTCTCGCGTTCCGCCCTGTGGCCCGCCGAAGCCCGGCATACCCGTCGCGCCGCGACCCTTCTCGCCGACGTACTGGCTGGCGTCGCCGTCCGGAATCTCGTAGCCATCGAAGTGCTCCGCCATCCCCTTGATGTCGCCCGCTTCGAGGAACTTCAGCTGGGCGCGGTCGAACTCTTCGTCGATGTAGGCATCCTTGGCGCCAGGCATGTGCCACAGGCCGCCCGACCCGACAACCGCGACGCGGATGTTCTCGTCGAAGTCCTCAATCGCGCCACGTAGCGCCTTGCCGAACTCGTAGCAGCGCTGCGCGGTCGGCTGCGGTGCGTAGTAGCAGTTCAGCAGGACGGGGAGAATCGCCGTCTCGTGGTCGGTAATCGACTCCCACGGCCGCAGGATGGCGTGGCCGATGCCCTTCTCTGGCTTCGGCATGTCCATGCTGAACGCCGGGTCGAAGCCGCGCCGCATCAGCCCTGTCAGGACAGAGATGCCGAGACCAGGGTGACCCTGGACCCGCGCCTTTTCCGGCTCAGGTCGAGCCTGCGTCGCCACCGCCGCGCCTGCCTTCACGGCATCGTCGCCGTGGACGCTCGTGTTCTGGCTCCGGCCGAAGAGGCCCGCGTCGCGGCCCGAGGTGTGGCCCTCGAACTCATCGCCAACGTAAATCGCGAAGGCCGGGAAGTTGTTGAAATCGAAGCACTCGAGCTGGTCGTCGCCGCAAACCACCACGACGTCCGGCTTGACCTCAGCCATCTTGGCCCGCAGCGTCGCGAATCCGGCTTCGATGCGCTCCTTCTTGCGCTTGTTCTCGTCCGCGTCGTCGAGAGGAACGTCCTCGCGCAGCGATCGGTTGGCGTGAACTTCGTTCCAGCGTTCCACCCGGCATGTAACAAAAGGGACTTATAGTGAATTTTAGCCGAGGATGTAGTATGGGCGGATGCGAATCGCTGTTAGGGCGGCAATCGGGCAAGTGGCCATTATGAGTTCCGTCTTATTTTTGGAGCCTCTGTTCCCGCTCGGCGATTGGCGATGGGTGCCATTGGGGTCGTTAGTGTGTGTTTTCTTGTGGGATGGACTGCCGTCGAGTGGTGGGTTGATCGCAGGAAGATTGCTGATGTGAAGCTGCACGCTCAGATACATGATTTGTTCGACAAATATCGGGATGTAGAGATTAGCGCGAATACGGCGAGGCTTGAGGGGATCGAAAGACGCCTCGATATGCTTCTTGAGTCACTCGGATTCAAAGACAGTGAAGGCTCCAAGAGCCAAGAGTAGGATAGGGCTATCCTGAAGGAGGGGATATGACAGTGGCCAAAGAGACGCGGCATGTCTTCGATCTGTGCGACATTCGAGCAATCCGATTACATTGCAACCGATGTGGTAGAGAAGCTGTACAGCCAATCAAGCAGACAGAGGTACCGAAGAAATGCCCACTTTGTCACGAGGATTGGGAAGTGGACTATGCAACTGACTCGCGGGGCGACAATTGGCGGCTTGTCAACGCCATGCAGAGTTTAGTCAAGGCTGATAGTCCCGGCATGACAATTCGCTTCGAGATTGACGGCGACTCCGGCTAAAACCCTTTGACAATATTGCCCCATTCGGCTAAAATAGTCTCATAAAGCAAGTGAGGCAAGGCGAATGAACAAGCAGAGTGGCCCCGGAAAGTCCTACCGCAAGGGAATCACCCTACTGGATGCGGTCCAGAAATTCGACACGGAGGACAAGGCAGAGGCGTGGTTTGTTGAGCAACGTTGGCCCTCGGGTGTAGCCTGCATCTTCTGTGGTTCGCTCAACGTCGCTATCGTCGCCACTCGCAAGCCTCAGCCCTTCCGTTGCCGTGAGAAGGAATGCCGCAAGTCCTTCTCTGTCAAGACGGGAACGCTACTTCACAGCTCCAACCTTCCTCTGAGCAAGTGGGCCATCGCGTTCTTCCTGTACTCCACGAACCTGAAGGGTGTTTCCAGCATGAAGCTGCACCGCGACCTGGGTATAGCCCAAAGCTCCGCGTGGTACATGGCGCACCGGATACGTGAGATGTGGACCGCCGAGACTGAGAAGTTCACGGGGCCGGTCGAAGTAGACGAGACTTACATCGGCGGGAAAGAGGCCAACAAGCACTCCAGCAAGAAACTACGGGCCGGACGTGGACCAGTGGGCAAAGCCGCCGTTGTCGGGATAAAGGACCGCCAGACGGGCCAGGTTTCCACTACCGCCGTAGACTCTACGGACGCATCCACGCTGCAAGGCTTCGTGGAGTCCAGGACGAAAGCAACGGCCCAGGTCTACACAGACGAAGCGGCGGCATATCATGGCCTAGCCCGCCCGCACGAGGCCGTCAGTCACTCTGCTCGTGAATACGTACACGGCATGGCCCACACGAACGGAATCGAGAGTCACTGGGCGATGCTGAAGCGCGGCTACGTTGGCGTCTACCACCAGATGAGCGTGAAACACCTGGACCGCTACGTCACAGAGTTCTCAGGCCGCCACAACAGCCGCACGATGGATACTGCCGAGCAGATGCGCATCATGGCGAAGGGTGCGGACCGCAAGCGCATGACATATGCGGGGCTAATTGCCTAATGGCCGCGTCCAACTTCGTCAACCGTACGCTATGGACGGGAGATAACCTGGACATACTGCGGGGGTTGAACTCCGAGTGTGTGGACCTGATCTACTTAGACCCACCCTTCAACTCGAACCAAGACTATGCCGCGCCCGTGGGCAGCAAGGCGGCGGGGGCGGCGTTCAAGGACACCTGGACCCTCTCCGATCTGGACGTAGCCTGGATGGGACTGATCGCCGACGAGAAGCCTGAGATCGCCTACCTACTCGATGCGGCCAGCCGAACGCATGGCAAGGGGATGCAGTCCTACTTGACCATGATGGCTATCCGCCTATTGGAGATGCGGCGTGTCCTCAAGGACACGGGCAGCATCTACTTGCACTGTGACCCTACGGCCAGCCATTACCTCAAGATGCTCATGGACGCCGTGTTTGGGCAAGCACAATTTCGGAATGAGATTGTCTGGAAGCGGTTCAACTTCCATTCAGACGCCAAGCGGTTCGGCAAGGTCTCCGATACTGTGCTTTTCTACTCGAAGACGGAAGCCTATGTGTTCAATCGTCAGCGAGTGCCCTTTTCCACGGCTTACATTGAATCCAAGTTCACACACCAAGACCCAGACGGTCGCCGCTTCAGACTCAGCGACTTGAACCCTCCCAGCAGCCGAGGGCCTGTATACGAATATCATGGCATCACAAAAGCTTGGCGAATGACCGAGGATAAGATGCTCGCGTTAGAGGCCGAAGGGCGCATTTACTCGGAAAGCACCATCCCCCAACTCAAACGGTACCTGCATGAACTGGACGGCCAAGCCGTGCATAACATCTGGGACGATATCCCCTCTGTGAACCCCATGGCCAAGGAGCGAGTCGGCTACCCCACACAGAAACCTCTGGCTCTCCTAGAGCGCATCATCAAGGCGTCCTCCAACCCCGGCGACGTGGTGCTTGATCCCTTCTGTGGATGCGCCACAGCGTGCGTAGCGGCTGAGAAGTTGGGTCGCGAGTGGGTAGGGATTGACATATCCCCCAAGGCTGCGGAACTGGTAAACATCCGCTTACGTGGTGAGATGGGTGACCTGTTCCATCACGGGTTCGTGACCACGCGCACGGACTTTCCACGGCGCACGGATATCGATACTCCCATCCATTACCGACAGAACAAGCACGTGCTCTACGGCCAACAGGAGGGACTCTGCGCTGGATGCAAAGGAGACTTCCCGTTCAAGCTCTACGAAGTGGACCACGTCATACCGCAGAGCAAAGGCGGGACGGACCATCTAGACAACTTGCAGCTTCTATGCGGACACTGTAACCGCGTGAAGGGAGACCGGCCCCAGGAGCACTTGATAGCGCGACTGAAGGAGATGGCGTTATGAGCGACGACAGGGCCGAGAAGAAGCCCAGGGGCCGCCCTGTGGAGAAGGGAAACCCGCCCAGGATAGACGCGACGCCGGAGGAAATAGCTCGCACCGTCCTAAACGCCGGACGCCCAAAGGAGCGGGTCGAAAGCCGCACCTATCGCTGCGGAGCCTGTGGGCGGGCGGTCCAGTACCCGGAGACTCTGTATAGAGACGGGCGATGCCCCGAATGTCACGGTGCCTAGGGATGCGCTCTCGGCTAAAATTCACTATAAGTCCCTAACAAAACGGCGTGTGTGCCGTGTTAAAAACGCCTACTACCTTTGCCATCTGGCCTCTCCTTAATACAGGCGGCAGACCCGCCGCGCGATTCAGCCCCGACATTATGCGTCTCTGTTTTTGAAAACGCGATACTCGCCAAAACGTTGAGAACTACCATCAGACGGAGGTGCTCGCAACCCGGCGCAAGAAGAAGGGGCGCCTCCCCAAAGAGACGCCCCCGTAATTCCGGCGGTAGCCCTACGCCGTAACGCAGTTACTCGGCGCCGAGTAAGGCTGCGGCGTTGTGCTGCGTCATCGTCTTCACCTGCGCCTCGCTGAACCCTTCGTCCAGCAGCTTTTCGATGAAGATCTCGAACCCCTCTTGCAGGCCAGGGTTCGTCGTCTGGCCAAGGTCCGTCGCAACGATGGTGCTCGACGGTCCGACTTCGGTAATGTTGTTCAGCGTCTCTTCCCAGGTGCACTTATTGGTGTGCGGCGTCGTGAAAACGCGCTCGAAGTAGACGTCGTACTTCTGCAGGTTCTTCTGTTCCTCCACCGACAGATGCGTCGTGGGGAACTCGGGGTGAGTGATGTTGATGCGCTGCACGCCGGCCGCTTTCGCCGCTTTGAGAACCGGCTCCAGCTCGCTCGGGTTGATGTGGCCCGTCGCCATCACCATGTCATATTTCGCGATGACCTCAAGGCACTGCTGCATCTCCGGCAGCACCTTCCCGTCACCGTCCGTCACGGTCAGGTAGGCGCCCGCGATTCCTGCCGCGCGCAGCTCTCGCGCGATGCTCATCCAGTAAGGCAGCTTGCTCTCGTCCAGCTGACCCGCCACGTTGGCCTGCTCGTTCATCGAGTCACAGGTCGGCAGCCAGCAGACCTTCGCGCCAAGGCGGGCCGCGATGTCGATCGCCGTCGCGTTAAGCCCGCCCACCGGATTGTTCAGCGCAATGGCGCCATAGAAATTCGTCCCGGGGTACATCTTTTTGATCAGCGTCGCCCGGTCAGCCGTCACCGCGTGATGCGACTTCAACACGATGCCGCCGAACTTGCGCTCCTGCGCCAGCTGGGCCAGCTGAATGTCGTTGAACTTTCGCGGCAGAAGGTCTGGTCCCGAGTGCACGTGCGTGTCGAACGTGCCTTCCAGCAGCCCTCGGATCATCTCTTTGTCAGCCATTTTGTCCTCCTCCTGATCGCGTCGAGCATAGCACCGGCGGCGCGTTCCAGCCCAGCGCCTTCCGGCCATCATCGCGTCGTATACTCCCGGCATGACGATAAGCCCCGAGGCGAGCGAATCCATCGCCGAAAGAACCGCGCTCCTCAAGCAATTGCACGCCGGGCCGGGCATGCTGGTGCTCCCCAACGCCTGGGACGCGGCCAGCGCTCGCGTCATCGAAGCCGCGGGCTTCCCGGCCCTCGCGACGACCAGCGCCGGTGTCGCCAACGCCCTCGGATACGAAGACCACCAGGGCGCGCCTGCGTCTGAAATGCTCGAGGCTGCAGCCCACGTCACGCGCGCCGTTTCGATTCCCGTGACTGTCGATTTCGAGGCCGGTTACGGCATGTCGCCCGCCGAAATCGTCGAGCAGCTCGTCGCCGTTGGTGCGGCCGGATTCAACTTCGAAGACTCAGACCACGACAGCAATGCCGCAATGCTCGACGCCGAGCTTCAGGCCGAGCGCATCGCCGCGATAAAGACCGAGTCGGCCAGGGCAGGCGTCGACCTCGTGCTCAACGCCCGCGTCGATGTCTTCATCCACCGCCAGGGCACGCTGCAAGAGCAGGCTGCGGAAGGACTGCGTCGCGCGCGCCTCTATAAATACGCCGGCGCCGACTGCATCTACCCCATCCTCCTGGCCGACGAAGCGATCATCGCCGAATTCGTCGCCGCCGTCGGCCCGATCAACGTCAACCTGCGTCCGGACGGGCCGCTGACGCTGCAAACCACGGCGGCTCTCGGCGTGCGCCGGATCAGCTACGCCGCCAGCCTCTTCCGCGCCGCGCTGAACACGCTCGAAGGCCTGGCCACGGACATTCGCACCCAGACCGCCGCATTGCCCGGCCCGCCGGCCGGCTAGCGTTTGCCCCACGGCCCGCCTGACCGATAGTATCGACGCACTCCCCCGCGAATCGCATTCGAGGTGAAAACCGTGGATAACCTGGTCGAACGTCTACTCAAGCTCGATACCTGCGCCGTCTCCGACGCCTGCGACCGGCTCAGCCTGCCGGGTTCAGTCCTCGGCATCCTGCCGACCTCCCCACCGGCGAAGTTCGCCGGCCGTATCGTCACGGTCAAGCTGGCCGACGCTGACGGACGCACCGCGGCCCGCCATCTCTGCACTGGCGCCATCGAAGCCGCCAACGCCGGCGACGTCATCGTCATCGAAAACCCGCGCACCGACGCGGCCGGTTGGGGCGGCATCCTGTCCGCCGCCGCCAAGACGAAGAATCTCGCCGGTGTCGTTTGCGGCGGTGCCGTCCGCGATATCGACGAATCGCGCGAGTTCGGCTTCCCCGTCTTCGCCCGCGCTTCGATCCCGCGCACCGCCCGCGGCCGCGTCATCGAAGAGACGTTCAACGAGCCGATAACGGTCGGCGACGTCACGGTCAGCCCCAACGACCTCGTCCTCGCCGACGGCAGCGGCGTCGTCTTCCTCGCCGCCGACAAGGCGGAAGAGATCCTGCAGAGCGCTGAGATGATCGCCGGACGCGAGGCCAAGATGCGGGACGCCGTCCTGGCCGGAGACCCGGTCAGCGAAGTCATGGGCCGCGACTACGAAACAATGCTGTCGCGCTAGCCCAACCTAAGGAACGTAGGGACGAAGCTTTAGCTCCGTCCGCTTGGGGCCGTCCCCCTTTAGACAGGAGTCTTCACCAATGGACAAAAACTACGCCGACATCATCGCCCTCGGGACCAGCGCCCTCAGCGACGCCATGGACCGCCTCGGCATCCCCGGCCAGGCCCTCGGCATTAAGCCGATCGACCGCAGCTTCCGCGTTTGCGGGCCCGCCTTCACGATCCACAACATGCCCGTCGACAGCGTCGGCGGCTCCGTCGGTGACTACATCGACGACGTTCCCGAAGGCGCCGTGATCTGCATCGACAACTCCGGGCGCATGGACTGCACCGTCTGGGGCGACATCCTCACTGTCATGGGTTCCCTGCACAACATCGGCGGCACCGTGATCCACGGCGTTTGCCGCGACTCCGACCGCGCTCTCGAGGTCGGCTACCCGATCTTCAGCCGCGGCACCTACATGCGCACCGGCAAGGACCGCGTCATGGCCGACGCCTACAACGAGAAGATTTCGCTCGGCGAAGTCGCGGTCGTCCCCGGCGACCTGATCTGCGGCGACGGCGACGGCATCGTCGTTATCCCCCAGGAGCGCGTCGATGAAGTCGTCGCGGCCGCCAACGAGATCGAGGACGCCGAGGACAAAATCCGCGAGGCGATAAAGACCGGCAAGTCACTCCTCCAGGCCCGCACCGACTTCAACTACCACACCCTCCAGACCCGCCGCTAACCACGGCACTCCAGGCATACAAAAACGGGGCGTCTCAATGAGACGCCCCGTTTTACTGCTTACCGCGTCATAACAAAGCGTCTCAGCGCCCCTAGATTTCCACCGCTAAATATCGAAATCTGTTGCTCCGACCAAGTTCACTCTCGACTTGCGAGAAATCATGCCATGAGCAGACATATTCACCCGACAGCCGAATGGCATCTGTCCGGTCCTTCGTCGTCCCATCGCCAGCCAAGGGCGACCAAGCCAGTTCTCCAGCAAGTACTCGTTCGCCATCAAGCCTAAACGCTGCATCAATGTTCTGGCTCCGTGGAGGATTCCAGTAGATGCTGTTATTAGTCAGCATGACCACGTACCCGTGCGTCTTAGATCGACGACCAGAAACAGCCTCGAGCCGTTGAACATCTTTGAGAAAGTCATAACGACCTATAGGAGCCGCGGATTGATCGACCAAATTGAAAACTTCGCCATCGAATAAGGAGACGAGCTGCCTAGTCTTGTATTTCAGCTCGAATGCGAGCCTTTCCGGACCGCTCTCAACCCAAACGTCGAGATGAATCCGGTCCTCCATCCAGTACGGCGAGTACTCAAGGCGAATTCTCGCGTCTGGCAGCCTTTCGTGGATGCGCCATGCAAAGGCGTGTTGGAAATCCGCCTCCGAGTGGAAGATTGGGCGAGTCAGAGCCAACTCGCCCATTAACTCATTCAACTCGGTGAGCGTCACTGGTCTTCCCTCAGTTCATTTTTTGAAGCGCGGGAACACGGTGCGGACGTTGCCCTCGTAGATCTGCGTCTGGTCTGCCTCGTTCATCCCCAGCGCATCGACGTAGCGCTTTGTGTCGTCGTAGTAATTGTCCGTCTCCGGGTCGATACCGCGCACCGCGCCGACCATCTCCGAACCGAACAGGATATTGTCCTTCGGCACCACCTTGAACAGCAAGTCGATGCCCGGCTGGTGGTACACGCACGTGTCGAAGTAAATCTGGTCCTTGATCCGGTCCGCCACCGGCGTCCAATTGTTGTCCTGCGCCAACCCGCGATAGCGGCCCCAGTGGTACGGCGCCGCGCCGCCACCGTGCGGGATGATGAACTTCAGCGTCGGGAACTTGTCCAGCACGTCCGAAGTGAGGAACTGCATGAACGCCGTCAGGTCGGCGTTGAGATAGTGCGTGCCGGTGAAGTGGAACGCCTTGTTGCTGGTCTGCGAGACGTGGACCATCGCCGGGATGTTCAGCTCCGCCATCTTCTCGTACACCGGGTACCACCACTCGTCGAACAGCGGTGGGTCGCTCCACCAGCCGCCCGTCGGGTCCGGGTTGAGGTTGATGCCGATGAACCCCAGCTCGTTGACCATGCGGTCGATCTCATCCAGGCAGTTCTTTGGGTTGACACCGGGGAACTGCGGCAGCATGCCGACCGGCGCGAAGTTGTCCGGGTATAGCTCGCAAATGCGGTAGATCAGGTTGTTCCAGTGCTCGGCCCAGTAGATGTTCGCTTTTTCCGAACCGAGGTGGTGCGCCATGGCGCTGGCTCGCGGCGAGAAGATCGTCAGGTCGGTGCCGCGCTCACGCTGCAGCCTGATCTGCGCCCCCTCAAGGCTCTCGCGTAGCTGGTCATCGGTGATGTCCTCGCTGACGCTGCCGCGCGACAGGTTGGCAAGGTCGGCGAACTGCGCGTCGCGATACGTCTGCATCTCCGGCGGTACGGTCGTGTAGTGCCCGTGGCAATCGATGATCAATTTTCACCCCTCGTGTCTAGGGAAGCGGTATCGGTAGCCCGTCGATGCTAGCGCACGAAAGGGCATCGGGAAACCGACCAGCAGTAGGTGCGGTTCGCGAACCGCACCTACCTTGCGTCTATTCGTCCTAAAGCAATCGGAAAGCCCGCTCCCTCGGGAGGGAGCGGGCTAGGGTAAGGGTGCGGCGGCCCGTTTACGGAATCGCCCGTCCCACCCGAAGCGTGCCAGCTCGCTCCTTATGGCAACGCCGCGACCGCGTCTCTCACCTTCGCTCCGTACAGCTCAACGTCCTCGACCGGAAAGTCGTGCGTGTCCACCGTCCGCACGAAGACGTTGCATATACCCAGCGCCGACATCTCACGCAGCTTCGCGATCATGTCGTCCGGCGTGCCGATAATTCCGACGCGCTGCGCGATCTGCGTCCGCAGCTCCAACGGCACCGTCTCCGCCAGCTCCAGCGCGCGCTCCGAGTCCTCTGCATGCAGCGGGTCCGGGTACATGTTGGCGAGCTCTTCCGGCACGCCGATTCCCTTCGCGTCGATGCCCTCGCGCTGCAGCAGCCACTCCTGGTTCTCCAGCCGCAGCACCAGCAACGGCCCGGCCCAGCGCAACGCCTCCTCGCGGCTCTCGCGAATGCACGTCAGCGTTTGGATACAGACATCGACTTCGGACCCATCTCGGCCCGCCGATCGCGCGCCCTCCTCCACCAGCGACCGCGCCGTCTCCCACGCCGCCGGCTTGAACTCCCCCGCCAGCAGCAGCCCATCCCCCACCTCACCAGCCAACCGCATCGTCCGTGGCCCGGCAGCCGCGACGTAGATCGGCACCTCGTGTCCCCTGTTGCCCATGCGGCTGTGCGTTCCCGGAAAGACATCCCATTCGCCTGCCATCAAGCGTTTGAAGCCGGTCACCGCCGTGCGTAGCTCCGCCGTCTTCGCCTCCGGCAGTCCCGCCAGGTTGACGGCGCTGAAGCCGCGCCCCATCCATACCTCGATGCGTCCCGGCGCCAGGTCGTCGATGCTCGCCGCCATCGAAGCCAGGACCGAAATGTGACGCGACACTGGGTTGGTCACCGCCGCGACTAACCGGATCCGGCTCGTCGCGACCGCCGCCGCCGTCATCGTCACGAACAGGTCGCGGTTCATCATCTGCGAGTCGACCATGCCGACGCCGTCGAAGCCCGCCGCCTCGCAGCGCTGCACGAACTCGACGTCTTGCTGCACCGGCGCAAAGGGCGAGACCCTGACCGTTACTTTCATGGCGTCCGAAGCACACCTTTCGGCTCGGCTGAAATCAGCCCGCGGAGCGTACGGATCAAGGGAACGGGTCCAACCACACGAGAAGTGGGTTTCCGCCCTGGGGTGAATCCACGATAGGCGATGCCGACCGGGTCGCCCGGCTGCAACGAAGCGACTTCGACTCCGAAGTCGGTGCCGAAGACGGCCCGCGTCACGATCGTGCCACCGTCGTCCGTGCTGAACTCCACGACGTTCGCGCTTGCTTCCTTGAACTTGACCAGGATCATGACCTGCGGCGCCCACCGCAGGTTGTCGCCGCTCAGATCGCTTCGTACTTCGTAGGTCGCGCTACCCAACCCAAACACGATGCGATAGCCCGGTACGAGCACCTGGATGCAGGCCTGGCCGGCACGGCTCAGCTCGAGGCAGCCGTTGGACCACGTCTTCTCTTCGACGCTCTGTATCGTCAGCGAGGGCGGATCGCCGGCCGGACCCAGCCACGCCAGCAGGGCCTGCGTAGCCGCAGCCGACGCCCGCGCGGCCCCGGCCGGGAGTGGCGTGCTCGTCGGAGTCGCTGGCAACGCGGTCGCGGAGGCCAGCGCCGTAGGAGCGAGCGTCTGCGTAGCCGCCGGCGCCTGGGACGTCGGTGGCTCAGACGTCGGCCCCTGTGGCGGCGCCACGGTCACCGCGTCCGAGGCGTCGTCAGAATCGCCGTCGCAAGCGATCACGGCAGACGCCAGGACCAGCGCCAGGGAGACCAGGATCGCTCTTGCTCCCCCGGGACGGCGAGCCGTTGAATCGTTTACCAGCCGGCCGCCCCCGCCGCGAACACGTCCTCTACCTTCGTCGGGCCGGTCAGGATGTGCTGCGATTGCGCCGCGCTGATGATCGCCTCCATCGCCTTGCGGTTCGCCTCGAGGCCGTAGGGCAGCGGGTCGCCGACCATGTCAGCCGTGCGCTTGAACGGCGCGTCGGCTTCTTCCGTGCTCGCCGCAAGACCGGCGACATACCCGTCGCGCGCCTGTTTGAACACGTCGTAGAGGTCCTTACCCAGCGTTGGGTTTGCCGCCAGCAGCTCGTCCTTGACCACCAACGTGTGGTTGATCGGGAAGACGCCTGTCTTCTTGTACCACTCCGCGCCGGCGGCGTTGGCGTTATCGACCAGCGGCTTCACGTCTGACGACTCCACTTTCGGGATACCGATCCCGGCCGCGAGCTCGCCCGCGGCCAGCATCTCACCCAGGTTGGCGCCGCCCTGCATCGTCACATTGGACGGGATCTTGTACTCCAGCACGTGCTCTTCGTCGGCGACCACCCACTCGACCTTGTCGAGGTCGACGCCGTACTCGTTCTGCAGGATGTCCTTCGCCCAGACACCTGTCGTCACGGTCCAGGCCCGAACGCCGACCTTCTTGCCCTCGAGGTCCTTCGGCGACTTCACACCGGCAGCCTCATTAATCTGCACTGCGCCGTTGTGGAATGCGCGCACCAGGAAGATAGGCAGCGCGGTGAACGGCAGGTTGTTCGCCTTGGCGCAAAGATAAGTCGTGATCGCCATCTCGGAGATGTCGAACTCGGTCCCGCGGCACATACGCCGGAACGCGCCGATGATCGGTGATACGTCCTCAAACTCGAGCGACGTGCCGGCCGGAGCCACGCTGCCGTCTTTCAGCCCCTTGGTGTGGCCGTAGCTACCAATTGCGGTCTTCAATGCCATGATGTCCCCTCCTCAGGTCTTGGATACTCGAAACGCGCACAGTATAGACACGAGCCGCGCCAATCGGTAAACCACAACCGGCTTCCTGACTCCTGGAGCCATGCCCGGCTGCCGGTTTGGCCAATGGCGGTGACGTGATCGGTGAAGAAAAGTTGGTGCTGGAGGTGGGAGTCGAACCCACGACCTACCGATTATGAGCCGGTCGCTCTAGGCCACTGAGCTACTCCAGCACGCTAGCCCAGTTTACGAGCCAAGCGTGCTCCGCTCAATCATCTCGGATCGCTCACCTGCCCCACTCGTCGAGGAAGTACTCCACGCCGTATTTCTCCCCGATCTTGATGATGTCCTCCGGCCGCGCCCCGAGCTCCTCGAATAGGCCTTCGATACCCGCCGTCGTGAACCAGAAGATCATCTCGACCTCCTTGTCCGTCGGGTTGTGAAACTGGTGCTTCCAGCCGCGCGGCACGTGCACAAAAGAACCGCTGGACGCATCAATCGTCTCATCGTCCAGCAAGAACCTCAGGTCGCCGCGGACGATGTAGAAGGCTTCTTCCTCTCGCGTATGAATATGGGGCGGCGGTCCGCCACCCGGCGGCACGATGGCGTGCGTCAGGAAATAACCGCCTGCGGTCTGGGCGCCCGTCGCGAGCGTTGAGTAGACGTCTCCGCCGGCAGCGCTAGGCACGCCATCGTGGTCCTGCGGCCGGATGATCAGCGGTTGGGCGCGTTCATTCATTAGAGGCCTCCTCCTAAATCGCGCTATCTACTAAGGTCAAATCAACTTCAAGATGAGAGTCCTGATCGGCAGGCCGTAGATTCGTGTCGACCACATCTCCCCTGGCGCGATAGGCATCGCGTCCGTCAACGTCCCCGTCGTCACGATCTCCCCTGGCTCGATCGGCGGATGGTCCGGCAGCGACTCCAGCAGCCGGATCGCATGCGCCAGCGCGTTGAGCGGGCTGCCCAGCACCAGCTCGCCGCCACCTTCGCGCGTCAGCTTGCCGTTGCGATACAGCCGGATTCGGAACGACTCCAGTTTCTCCACCAGCCCGGCCTCGTTGGGCTCTACCCACATGCCTGGGCCCACGATGTACCGACCGTGCAAACCGCCGTCCGCCACCGTGTCAGCGACGCCAAACTTCCAGTCTGGGAAGTGACACTGCACGATCTCGAACCCGTGTCCGATCCAGTCGATCGATCGCAGCAACTGTTGCGGGTCGTCCGTCACGGGCGGCGCCTCGCGGAACTGAAACACGATCTCGGGCTCGATCAAGGGCTGTGCCAGGCCGTCCAGGCTGAGCCGCCCCTCGTCTCCCGGTCCGTCAACATCCCAGGACCTGTCTTCGAGCCACCTCACCGTGCGGTCGTACATGGTGCCGAGGATCGGCTCGTACACCCCGTACTGCTCCCAGATGCCGCGGTTCGTAAAACCAATCTTGCGCCCAACGCGCCGCCACCCCGACGCCTCGCGCCGCCGCAGCACCTCGCCGGAGATCGCGTAAGCGTCTTTGGCCGTGAAGCCAGCGACGCGCCCCGTCAGCGGCTCCGCCAGCGAGGCCGTGTCGGACAGGCGGATCATCTCCTCGGCATGCTCCGCGGTTAGGCCACGATCCATGACGCAGATGGTAGCTCAACCTGCAGGATCGATCGCAAGGGACGGAACGCCCTCGTATGGGGCTCGGCGAGCCCGTCTCGATCAGAGCAGTCTTTCGCCCCAGACCCAGGAATCGTCTACTTGGTGTCCCAGCAGCGAGCGAATCGTCAACACCTCCCCAGTGTGCTCGAAGTGATGCGAGGCTGTACGGAGAAGGGCATAGCTCAGCTTGAGCCCCAGAGGCCGCAGGTACTCAATGCCACCCGCATACGGCACGACACGATCGAGATCATCCGGTCCCACCGCATCGAGATAGCGCCGGGCCGACTCGCGCACCTCAGCCACCGCTGCCAGCACGTCGTCCCAGGGTGGAGCCGAGCCATCAGCGCCCGTGTGAAATAACGCCTGACTCAGCAGAGGATGAGGCGCGCTTCCGGCAAACCTCACGTTGAACCACGAGTCGACTTGTTGGCCGACGTGACCCACGGTCCAGGCGATGCGACTGAGCCCCTGATGCCGTGCTTCGGCGTCCTTCTCGCTTAGCCCATCGATTGCGTGATCGAGGTCTGCCCAGGACTGATAGAGGAGTTCGACAAGTTGCTGAGCCACGATAGCCCGATCCTAATCCTCTACTCCTGCTTCCGAACGCCGGTCTTACAATAGAAACGTAATGCCCACACCCAGCGACAACACCAAACGCGCCCGTTTCGCCTCCCGCCTCGCCGCCCTGCCGCCGCGCCCCGGCGTCTACATCATGCGCAACGCCAAACAAGACGTTATCTACGTTGGCAAGGCGGCCAACCTGCGTAACCGGGTGCGCAACTACTTCGGCGCGCCACACTCGCTGGAGCTCAAGACGCGCGCCCTCGTCGAGCAGATCGAGGAGTTCGAGTACATCGTCACGCAGACCAACGGCGAGGCAATGCACCTCGAGGCGACACTAGTCAAGCGCCACCAACCCTTCTTCAACGTCCGCCTCAAGGACGACAAGCACTATCCCTACCTCCGCATCGACGTCCAGAACGAATGGCCCCGCGTCGAGATCGCCCGCCGCATCGTGAACGACGGCGCCCGCTACTTCGGACCCTACGCCTCCGCATCGTCCGTCCGGACCACGCTCGGCATCGTCAAAAAGCTCTTCCCCTGGCGCTCCTGCACCAAGGCGATCACCGGCACCGACCCGCGGCCCTGCCTCGACTACTTCATCCACCGCTGCATCGCCCCCTGCACCGCCTACTGCAGCAAGGAGGAGTACGAAGAGGTCATCCGCCAGACCACCCTCTTCCTCGAAGGCAAGACCGGCGAGGTCGTCAAGTCGCTCAAGGGCCAGATGCAGGCCGCCTCCGACGAGATGCAATTCGAGCAGGCCGCCTTGTTTCGCGACCAGCTCCGCGCCGTCGAGAGCGTCGCCGAGAAGCAGAATGTCGAACGCATCCGCCCCACGGACGAGGACGTCTTCGGCCTCGCCCGCGCCGAAGGCACCGACGAAGCTTGCGTCCAGGTCTTCTTCATTCGCGGTACCCAGATGGTGGGGCGCGACTTCTTCACCCTCGACGGCGTCCAGGACGAACCGGATAGCGAGGTGCTCGGCAGCTTCCTCAAGCAGTTCTACGAGTCGGCGGTCTACATCCCGAAGCACGTCGTCGTGCCGTTCGCCGTCCCCGAGTCTGAGCTCATCTCCGAATGGCTGACCGAAAAGCGTGGCACGAAGGTCGGCATCGCGGTTGCGCAGCGCGGCGTGCGTCGCCGCATGACCGAGATGGCGGCCGAGAACGCGCGCGAGTCGCTAGACATGCTGCGCGTCCGCTGGCTCGCCGACTCCGACAAGCGCGACCAGGCGCTGACCCAGCTACAAGAGGAGCTGGACCTGCCGACATACCCGCGGCGCATCGAGTGCTACGACAACAGCAACATCCAGGGCAGCAGCCCCGTCGCCAGCATGGTTGTCTTCATCGATGGCCAGCCCCGGACCCAGGAGTACCGACGCTTCGGGATCAAGACCGTCGTCGGCGCCGACGACTTCGCCTCCATGGCCGAGGTCCTCGGACGTCGCTTCAAGCGCTGGGACACTAGCGTGCAGCAGGAGGCTGCCGCCGTCGCGGCCGGCGTGTCTGATGTGGCAAGCAGCGGCGGTACAGGGGACAGCAGCCCCCTAACGGGGGCCATCGGGGGTGTCCCCCCAACATCGCCCGATAGAGAAGCGGAGACAAGCCCCGACAACGTCGGGCCGCAGGATGCGCAGGCTCTGGACGCCCCGTCCGAAGACGAGGACGATGGGCTGCTCGGCTGGGGCGCCCTCCCCGACCTCGTCATCGTCGACGGCGGCAAAGGGCAGCTCTCGGCCGCGCTGGACGTGATGCGCAATCTCGGCCTCAAAGACGTGCCGCTCGCCGGCCTCGCCAAGCAGAACGAAGAGCTCTTCGTGCAGGACCTCGCCGAGCCCATCGTCCTGCCGCGTACGTCTCAGGCCCTCTATCTCGTTCAGCGTCTTCGCGACGAAGCCCACCGATTCGCAATCACCTACCACCGCAAAGTCCGCGCCAAATCCGGCATGGAGTCTATCCTCGACTCGGTCCCCGGCGTTGGGCCGAAACGTAAGCGCGCCCTGCTGCGCAAGTTCGGCTCCCTGCGCGGCGTCCGCGAAGCCTCCGTCGAGGAGGTCGCCTCGACCATCGGATTCACGCGCTCCTTGGCGGAAAAGGTCAAGCAACACCTCTAGCCGCTCCGCCTTTCGGCCGGACGGCCGGCGCTCTGTGCGACGAACAGTTGTCCCCAATCTCATCGCCGTCTACCGTCGATCCGTGGAAGATCTGCCTCGATGAGCAGCGGCGCGAAGGTGGTCCTCGCCATGGTCGGCGGCGCGCTGGCCGTCGCGCTGATCGCGGTCGCCGCCTTTCTGCTCACCGACGAACCCAAACTGCTCTGCGTCGAGGGCGAGCTTCAAGACAATCAAATCGACCCCAACGGCCGCTTCCTGCCCCGGACCGAGACCTTCGCCACGGTGGGTGAGGCCGAGTCCTTCGTCTGCCGACTCATCCCCCATCCCCGCAACACGGCCGGCCTGACCCTCAACAAGGTCGAGGTCTTCCGCACGACAAACCTTGGCAAACTGATCGAAGGCGAAGGGCGAGCGATTGTCACCTTCCGCTACTCGCGAGAGATAAACAGCGATCCGTCGTTCACACTCGAGGTGTCTTTCCCCTCCCTCGGCGCCCCGGAGCTTGAAGGATCATCCCCTGAGCCCGCCACCGTCGCCGGCCAGGAGGCAAGTCTCGTGCGTACCGCAGGAGCAACCTTCGTTTATTGGACCGACACGGAAATCGACTTCGCCGGATCGAGCGAACAGAACGATGCCGCCTCCTTGGATCAGCTCCTTAACCTGCTCAATTCCATCCGTTAGGGAGATACACTAGGGGCCTACCCTAACCAAACCCCGTTGAGACACCGATACATTAGCCATGAGCCGACGCTCCAAGCTCGTCTACCTCTGGTCGTTAAACGCGATCATGGCGTCTGCCGTGGTTGTGCTGGGCATGCTGCTCTTCGAAAAGGACAACTCCGCCTATCTGGCCGGCCTCTGCGGCGGAGCCGATGAGCCCAAAACGGCTGATCGCTTCATTACGACAAGCGATACATTTGATTCGATTGGAGAAGCCGAGCGCTTCATCTGCCATGATGTGGCCTATCCGCGCCAGCCGCGGGGATGGCTGGTCGAAAACATCAGCGCCACGCGCTCCGCACCCGCCGCCTTTATCGGCCGTGGTATTGGTTTCGCCTCCGTCACGCTGGACTACATGCAGCTCAACAACGAGGCAGCCGACCTGCGGCTCGAGGTGTCGCCCTTCGAAATCGATCCCGTCACCTACGGCATCATCGACCACATCCCGATCATAGACAGCCAGGCCACGCTGATTCAGGGCCTCAACGCGAGCCACTACATCTTGCAATGGCAGGCCGATGGCTTCAGCTTCTACGTCGAAGCTAATCTCGCCGACGATTTCGGCCTGACAGAGCTGTACGACATCCTCAACTCGATCCGCTAGCAGATCTCCGCTCTTCGGCTCGTAGAATGCAGCCATGCCGCCCGCCTTCGAAGACGTAATCCGCCTCTTCACCGCCCTTCCCGGCGTCAACCTTGGCACCTCTTACGAAACGCCCGCGCTGCGTGACTTGCTCAACCAATGCTGGCGCCGCCTCGCGACCCAGGCGCAGCCCAAAGCCGCGGCCGTTTCCGGGCCGTCCTGATGCAGTCCCGCCTCGTCTTGCGAGGACCCCGGCTGCGCCTCCGACCCTGGCGCTACGACGACATCGACGACGCCGTCGAATGGAGCAACGACCCCGTATCGCTGCGTTTCTCCGACACCGAGCGTCGCGACGAGCCCTACCGTCCTTACACGCCGCCCGAGATCGAGCTCGTCTACCGGGCCATCAGCACCAGCGGTTGGATGTTCATCGCCATGCTGGGCAACCGGCGCGCCGGCGAGTTCTCCCTCACCCTGAACGGCCCCAAACCCGGCAGCGCCCGGATCGACCTCCTCATAGCACCTGCGTTTCGTGGTAAGGGCCTCGGGCGTGAGGGTGTCGCAATCTGTGTCGACTTCGCCTTCAACACGCTCAAGGTGCCGGCCCTTTACGCCTACGTGACCGAAGGCAACACCGCCAGCGAGGCGCTACACCGTTCCCTCGGCTACCGCCGCCGCCCGACCGAAGCAAAAAACCCCTTCGTCCTGACGAACACGCCGGCCGCCCGGGCCCGGCTGCGTAAACTGCTCACGTGAGCGAAACGCCTCCCCCGCCGGAAGCGACGCCGTCGCAAGACGGCCTCGGGCTCTTCGCCAACTCGCGTTTTGTCCGCTACAGCTACGCCAAGTTCCTCTCGCTGCTCGGCCAGAACGCCCTGATCTACGGCCTCTTTATCGCCGTCATCAGCGATCAGGAGTCGTCCGTCGTCACCAGCGCCTTCGTCCTGGCATCCGTCGTACCGTCTATCCTCCTCAGTTTGCCGGGCGGGTTGGTTGCCGACCTGTTACCGAGAAAGCTCGTCTTGCTGATCGCGCTGGCCCTGCGGACGCTCGTCGTCTACTGGTTCATCAGCTTCGATCCGTCCGGTGGCGCCGTCATCGGGCTGACCTTCCTGGTCTGGACCGCGTACCAGTTCTTCTCGCCGGCTGAAAGCGCGGCACTCCTCGCGATCGTGACTCGCGATCGGCTGGCTCACGCTACGTCCTTCTTACAGGGACTAACGTTGGTGGCGCAGCTCTTCGGAGCCGGACTCGTCGCGCCGCTGGCCGTCAAGCTGCTCGACGAAGACGGCCTGTATGTCATCGTCCTCGTCTGCTTCGGGCTAAGCACGCTGATCTTCGCCTCGATCCCACGTCTCACCCATCGCGATGATGTCGCTCCGACCACGAGGCTGGCATGGCACAAGTCGCTGCCTGTCGGCTACCGCACGATCAAGGCCGACGCGCGACTGACCTCGCTGACGCTGATGCGCGTCCTTCTCGATACCGGCATGCTGATGTTCGTCGTCGTCGCGCCCGTCTTTGTCGAAGACACGCTGAACACCGGCTCCCGAAACCTGATCTACATCGCGATCCCGGGTGCTCTCGGCGTGGCCCTTGGCCTCGTCAGCGCACCGCTGCTACTGACCTTCTTCAGGGCGCGCAGCCTGGCCCTGGCCGGTTTCGTCTGCTTTGCCGCGGTGCTGCTGGCCCTGCCTTTCGTCGACACGTTTGCGCCCGAGATCGCCGGCGAATTCGGCCCCATCGAGGATCTAACGAACTGGCTCAAGCTCTCTGACCCCATCGTTGCCACCATTTTCCTGCTGCCCGTCGCTGGGCTCGGCTCCAGCTTCGTCGGTGTCGCTGCCCGGACCGAGGTCTATCGCCGTGTTCCCTCCAACCTCGTCGCCCAGGTCTTCGCGACGCAGTCGGCGATGGGCAGCGTCGGGGCGCTGGTCCCGACGTTTCTCGTTGGCGTCCTGCTCGATGTCCTGCCGGTATGGGCCGTCATGATTGTCATCGGTTTCGGTCTCACTGCGATCGCGCTCGTCGCGTGGCATCGGGGCAGCCGTCCCGTCGCGCGGCGCCCCGTCCCCGACACAAAGATGGAGCCGGATGCGCCGGACCCCGGGGATGAAGACTGGACTTAACGCTCGGCGGCTCGCGTCAGCTCGTCCAGAAACGTCTCGGTCCAGTAGTGCACGTCTCGCGTCAGGACGTTCTCACGCATTCGCGTCATCCGTTGGACCTGCTCATCAGCCGACATGTCGATCGCTTCCTTGATCGCGTCCATGACAGACTCCGTGTTGTAAGGATTGACGAGGATCGCGTCCTGCAGTTCGTCAGCGGCGCCGGCGAACTCGCTCAGCACCAGCACTCCATCGTTGTGTACCCGCGAGGCGACGTATTCTTTTGCGACCAGGTTCATGCCATCGCGCAACGGCGTCACCGTCATCACGTCGGCCGCCGCGTACAGCGCCGAGACCTCATCGTCCGAGAACGAACGTTGGACCAGGTGAACCGGCAACGAGTGCGCGCTGCCGAAGGTCGCGTTGATCCGGCCCACCGCCTCGTTCATCTGTCGTCGCAGCCCCGCGTAAGACTCGATGCGTTCCCGAGATGGGAACGCCACTTGTATGAAGCGCGTTCTGTCTGCCAGCGAAGGGTCCGATTGCAGCAGCCGCTCGATAGCATGGATTCGCCGCGGCAAGCCCTTCGTATAGTCCATGCGGTCGATGCCGAGGACGATCTTGCGCTTGCCGGCATCCTGCATCAGCGCCAGCGTTTCCTTAGCGACGGGATTACTGCGGGCGCGAGCCTGCCAGTACTCGGCATCGATACCCATAGGAAAGACGCCGACCCGGATGTCGTGCCGGCCGATTCGCAAGCCGGTCGGAGTCGCCCTCGCGCCCAGGAGTGGCGCGGCCGCAGCCAGGAAGTTGTCCGCATACGCCCGGGTGTGAAACCCGATCAAGTCCGCGCCCAGCAATCCCGTCAGCAACTCGGTGCGCGGTGGCAACACCCGGAAGACCTCGGGCGGCGGAAACGGTATATGCAGAAAGAACCCGATTTTTGCTCCCGGCAGCGCCTCGCGGACCAAGCGCGGTACCAGCATCAGGTGGTAGTCGTTGATCCAGATGACGTCGCCATCGTGGTAGTTCCCCAGGACGGCCTCAGCGAACTTTCGATTGACTGACTCGTAGGTCGCCCAGCCCATGATGTCCTGCGGTAGCTGCTCGATCTGGTCGTGGAAGACAGGCCAGATCGCGGCGTTAGAAAAGTCCTCATAGAATGCCTTCTGCTCGCGGTGTGTCAGGTAGACCGGCACCGCGGACATCGCCGCGAGCTGACGATCAACTTCGGCGCGATTCTGCGTGCCAGCTACGTCGCCAGGCCAGCCGATCCAGACTCCGCCGCGTTTTTCGCGCGCGCCGCGTAGACCTGTAGCCAGTCCACCGCCGGACGGCTGAAGCGAAATTTCGCCCTCCACCTGCCGAACCGTCGCAGGCAGACGGTTCGAGACCAGAATCAGGCCGGGCTCTCTTATAGCGGTCATCGCAACCAGATCATTGTAAGGCGGCCCCTCACACAGTGCTCTTTACGTCAGGTGGAGTTCATTGCCAGAACTCTAAGAATCACTTATAAGATGCTGCACAACGTGGAGCCAGCGGTGCTCAAAAGCGCCGCGAGGAGGCAAAATGCCGGTCACTGTGGTCACGTTCTCCATACAACAAGGCTCCGAAGGCCATCGCGTCGCCCAGCTGGTCAGCCAGAAGCTCGGCTTTCCTTACTACGATCACGAAATCGTCTCTGAGGCCGCTTCGATTGCCGGCGTCTCACCCGACACCGTAGCCGCCGCCGAACGCTGGCCCACCTTCATCGAGCGCATGCTCGAGCGTCTTGCCATGACTACCGTCGTTTCCGAAGGCGTCATGCCCACACCGCCCTCGACCAGCCCGTCCAACCTGATGATGACCTCATCCGACTACCGCTCAATCATCGAGCAGGTCGTTGTGAATCTCGCAGAGCACGGCAGCTGTGTCATCGTCGGCCACGCCGGCCAGGTCACGCTTCAAAACACCTCGGCCGTCTTCAAGGTCCTCGTCACAGGTTCGCCGGCGCGGCGCGCGAAGCGCATCATGGCGGAGCAAAGTCTCAACGAAAAAGACGCCGCAACCGTTATCAAAGACTCCGACCACCAGCGTATCGAGTTCTTCAAGCACGTCTATGACATCGACTGGCTCGACTCCTCGAATTACGACCTCACGCTGAACACTGACGACATTGCAGTGGACAGCGCGGTGGCGTTGGTTATGACGGGGATAGAAACGACCGCATAAGCCCAATTCCCCCGTGATAGCCTTGCTCGATGTTGCTCAGGCGAACTCGGATCCTCATCTTCCGGACCGTCAAAGCATTTTTCGATGACGGCTGCAGCCAGCGCGCCGCGGCGCTCTCTTACTATGTCCTCTTCTCGCTGTTTCCACTGCTGATCTTCTCGGTCGCAATCATCGGCCTCTTCTTGCAGGACGAATCGCTCCAGCAGGACCTCGTCAACGAGATCATGGACAACATCCCTCTCAGTCAAGAAGAGGGCCGTGATGACGTGACTCAGGCGCTAGAGAACGTCACGGGCGGCCAGAGTGGGGCCATCGGCCTCGTCGGCCTCATCGGCCTGGCCTGGTCTGGCAGCGCCCTTTTCGGTGTCTTACGCAGTTCACTGAACGTTGTCTTCGAAGCCGAACAGTCCCGGCCTTTAGTGATCCAGAAGCTCGTTGACCTCGGGATCGTCCTCTCCTTCACACCCTTCTTCGTGCTCTCCATTGCCGCCACCAGCGTGCTGCGCGTCGCCAAGCGCACCAGCGAGGACCTCGCCCTGGTCGGGGACGCAGCTCGAGCCTTGGGCATCGGTTGGGAAATCGTCGCCTTCCTCACCCCGGTCCTGATCTCGTTCGTCGCCTTCTTCCTTGTCTACTGGCTTGTCCCGGCGCGGCGCCTACAGCCGCGCTATCTGGTGCCCGGCGCGTTGCTCGCCGCCGTGCTCTTCGAGGTCGTAAAGGTCGGCTTCAACATCTACCTCGAGAACTTCAGCAACTACGATGTCGTCTTCGGCTCACTCGGGGCCGTCGTCGCGTTTCTCTTCTGGGTCTTCCTCAGCGCCAACACCATCCTGTTCGGCGCCGAGCTTGCTTCGGAAGTACCCGGCGTTGCCGCCGGTCTCTACGATCAGCCATCAGGCCCCACAAGACCCCAGCGTTCCCTGGGGAAAAAGGTGCTCCGGCTCGCACGTAGCCTCGTCCAACGTCAACCAGGGGAAAAGACGCCGGCCGAAGATTCAGTAGATGATCAGGAAGGTGCGGGCCCACCGCCCAGGTAGCGCGAGGTCGGCGTTTACAGTGTGCCGCTCAGGACCTCGACGAACTTGCCCAGCGTGATGTGGGACAACGTCGGGTGGCGGAAGCCAGCGTCAGGATTAACCGAGTAGGAATTGCGGCGCCCGTTGCGCTTGACGTTCAGCAACTCAGTGTCCGCCAGGTCACGGACCACCTGTGCGATGCGGCGTTCCGTCAGGCTCAGAGCCTCGGACATCTGGCGCATGGTCGAGTCAGGGTTCGCGGCGATATAGAAAAGCACGATTCCGTGCGTCGCCATCAGATTCCAATTCTTGCTTGACTTCATCGAAGCATCTCTTCCTTGCCTGAAGCCGCCTCGGCTGAAATTTATCGCTATTGTTCCGGTATGAAGACCGTCAGTCAAATCTACGCCTCGTATCAGCATCTCCCTCTAAGGTCAGTTTGAGACGTGTTGCCAGTCGAAATGTTGGATTCCTGAAACCAAATCGCCCTAGACAGGCCGCCGCCCATGGACTATCTTATGTCTGTACCCACGGCCTAATTCCCTTCCGGGAAACGGGGGACCCAACTTAATTTGGGGTGCAGTTCTCGCAAGAGGACGGGGCAGCTCTTTCAGCCCTAACCCGACAGCTAACCTCGTAGGCCACTGAGAGAGGATGAGTTTCGGTCAACAGCCGGAGACATCCTCCGGCTGTTATTTTTTCCTCCTTGCTTTTGACAGCCGGGGAAGTCTCCACAGCACCGAGACCCTCCTCCAAGTAATTGGCGGAGCCGGGCGGTCCGGATGATGGGCCGTCCGCTCCAACAGTTACCAGACGCTCGCCGGCGCGAGCTGAGGTCAGGAGGACCCCGCCTGATGCTGTCCCAGTTCAACCACACCCAACCAACATCCCGGATCCGCGGTGAGAATCGAAGCCGCCTGATCATGGCGAGCAATCGCGGACCCCTCGAACACAGCTTCGACGAGAACGGCCGGATACGCCGTCATGACGCGGCCGGGGGCGTCGCGACCGCCTTGAACAGCGTCGCTCGGCAACAGGCCGTGACCTGGATCGCCAGCGCCGGCAGCGAGGCCGACCACGCCGTCGCCATACTCGGCCAGCCGGTATCAATCGGCCCCGAAAGCACCCTCCGGCTGCTCGACCTGCCTGAGGACGCCTTTCAACCGTACTACGAATCCTTCTGCAACCCGATCCTCTGGTTCGTCCAGCATTCCATGGGTGATCTGCTCGCGGCGCATGACGTCGCGGAGGAAGCCACCAACTCGTGGCACGACGGCTACCTGCCCGTGAACCAGGCCTTCGCTGACGCCATCATCGAGGAGATCCCGGACGACGGCGGCGACACTCAGATCATGCTGCACGACTACCATCTCTACCTGGCGCCACGCCTCATCCGCGCTGCCCGGCCCATGGCCGCGCTGCAGCACTTCGTCCATATCCCCTGGCCTGGTCCTGCTGCCTGGCGTCTGCTGCCCGAATCCATCGTGAGGCGCATCTGCGCCGGCTTGCTCGCCAACGACAGCGTTGTATTTCAGACCGAAGTTAGCGTCGAGAACTTCCTCGCCACGTGCCGGGCCTACCTCGGCGAACGCGCCGTCGTGCTCGAACGCCAGGGCTCCGTCGAATACCTTGGCCAGACTACGTTCGTCTGGGCCAACCCGGTCTCAATCGACGTATCTGAAATCGCGGCGCTTCGCGCCTCTCCCGCCCTCGAACACTACCGCCAATCGCTGGAGGCGCCTTCGGACGTCCAGACGATCCTCCGTGTCGACCGAGTCGACCCGAGCAAGAACATCGCCGACGGCTTTGAGGCCTATGACTTGCTTCTCCGTCGTCACCCGGAGCTGCACCAGAAAGTTCGCTTCCTCGCCTTCATGATCCCGTCCCGCGGCACGATCAATGAGTACGCCGACTACCAAACACGAGTCACGGACCTGGTGGAATCGATAAACCGCCGCTACGGTACGCCGGAATGGCAGCCCGTGACCGTCTTCCTGCAGAACAACCGCACCCACGCTCTCGCCGCCATGACCCTCTACGACGTATTGCTGGTCAACTCGCTGGCCGACGGCCTCAACCTCGTCTCCAAGGAAGGCCCGCTGCTCAACGAAAACGATGGCGTCCTCGCGTTGTCGGAAACGGCAGGCTCATGGGACGAGCTGCGCCACGGCGCGCTGCGCGTCAACCCGTACGACATCGTCGACACGGCGGACGCGCTGTACGGTGCCCTGACCATGGACGCCGAGGAACGGCTGATCCGCTCCGGCGTGCTGCGAGAAGCCATCCACAGCCACCAGGCCACCGACTGGCTAAAGCAACAGCTCAAAGACCTCGCGATCTCCCACGAGATGAAGCTGATCGAGTCGAGAACACCGGCGTGACCGGCTAACTTCCAGACCTCCACGGTGTGACGCAATGAATCGGCGCTAGCCCCGCCGATTTGTTGCGTCTGCGCCATACGCATACCCTCATCTCCCCACTCGACGGGCTGTGGTCTAAAGTACGCTCACTCACCGCCCCGCAAGCGCTCAGGAGTCGACTGTGCCCTCTCTTAGCCGCCAACTCAGCAAATGGGTCGCCGATCTCAAGTACGAGGACCTCCCTCCCGAGGTGCTCGACCGCGCCAGGGGCCTGACACTGCACGGCCTCAGCTCCGCCCTGATCGGCGCCGGCACGAAGCCCGGTAAAGACGCGCTCGCGCTGATGAAAGCAGAGGAGGGCGGCGGAGGGGGTGTCGCAACCATCATCGCCGACGGCACCAGGCTGACCAAAGGCGGCGCTGTCTTCGTCAACTCAGAGCTGATCTACGCCGGCGGCAAGTGGGACACGTTTCGCATGCTGACCCACCCCGGCTGCAACATCCTGCCCACCGGCATTGTGGCCGCCGAGCTCGAAAACGCGAGCGGCCGACAGTACATCACCGGCATCGTCGCCGGCTACGAGGTCATGGAACGCATGGCCGCAGATTTCATCCCCACCGTCATGGCGCGCGGCTTTCACGCCGGGCCCGTCTTCGGCATCTTCGGCGCTGCCGTCACCGCGGCGAAGATCATGGGCCTCGACGCCGAGCAGATCCACGGCGCCATCGCCCAGTGCGTCAACCTCGCCGCGGGCAACCTTGAAGGTGCTCGTAGCGGCGGCCGCTCGCTGCGAGAGGGAGGCGCCGTGCGTAACGCCCTCCTCGCCGTCGCGCTCGCGAAGCAGGGAATGCCCGGCGGTGAAACCGTCCTCGAGGGCGAAGCCGGCTTCTACACCGCTTACGCCGGCAACAACCGCGGCAAGCTGAGCTACGCCTTCGCCGGCCCGAAGCTGGCCAACCTCGATCGCATCGCCGAAGGCCTCGGCCAACGCTGGCAGTTCCTCGAGACCCTCTACCGCATTCACTCCGTCGCCGGTTACAACATCGCCCACATCGACGTGACTGCGGCGCTCTGTCGCGAAAACGACATTCGCCCCGAGAACATCGACCGCATCGAGGCCGTGGTCAACTGGCTCGAGACCCTCTACCCCAGCCCGCAATTCCCCACCTCGGTCAGCGACAACCAGCCGAGGCCGGGTAGCACCCACTACTACTCCGCCTACGCCGCCGTCGAACGCGGCTTCCCCTTGCTCAAGTCCGGCCCCGAGGCCAACGACCCGCCCGCCGTGCTCGATCTCATGCAGCGCGTCACGCTCAAGCCGTCGAAACGTCAGACGCTGTTCGGCCCGAAGATCACGATTCACACGAAAGACGGCAAGCGCTACTCGCGGCAGGCCACCGGCAGCGAGTTCATCTGGGATTTCGAAGAGGAGGCGCGACGTATCGGCGGCATCCAGAACGGCATCGCGATTTCCGAAGCTCAGTACGGCGAGCTGACGCAGGCCTGCCGTCAACTCGACACACTGTCTGACGCCTCCGAACTGATTCGCCTGACAATACCGAGGAACTGAACATGGACCTGGGACTGAACCAAAAGCGCGCGCTGGTCACCGGCGCCAGTAGCGGAATCGGGCGCTCTTGCGCTGTCGAATTGGCCCAGGAGGGCGCTCGCGTCTGCGCCGTCGGCCGTGACGAACGACGCCTTGCGGAGGTCATCACCGAGATCACCGCGGCTGGCGGTGAAGCGTTTTCTGTTTCGGCCGACCTCAGCACGGAGGCCGGCTGCAGTGAGGCTATCGCGGCCTGCGCCACACGCTTCGGCGGCATCGACGTCCTGGTCAACGTCGCCGGCGCCGCCCAGCGGGCCCACGTCCTCAGCGAGCTCACCACGGAGATGATCGATGACGCGCTGGGTCTCAAGCTCTACAGCTACCTTCGGCTTTCGCAGATGGCGTTCCCCTACATGCAGGCTCAGCAATGGGGTCGCATCATCAACATCGCCGGCGCCGCCGGTACCGGCCCGGACGCAACAAACCTCCCGGCCAGCTTCGCTAACGTCAACATCCTCAACATGACACGCGCCCTCTCGGACGTCGGCGCGAAAGACGGCATCCTCGTCAACACGATCTGCCCCGGCCTCACCAACACGCCTCGCACCCGTGAGCACCGCCGTGTCGCGGCTGAGCGCGCCGGCCGAGTCGCCGACGAAGCCGAGGTCGAGGCGGCGATCGCTCGCGCCGGGCGTGAGCTGCCGGCCGGCCGCATGTGCGAGCCGGACGAAATCGCTCGGGTCACCAGCTTCCTCGCCTCAGAGGCCTGCAGCTACGTCCAGGCCAGCGCGATCTATATGGATGGTGGCGCCCGGCGCGCCACGCCCTAGTACAAAGGAGAAACCCATGGCAGAAACCGTAGACGTTTGGCGTATTTTCACCCTACCGGACGGCTCCAGCAGCATGGAACCCGTAAAGGTCACGTTGGAGAACGGCCGCTCCGGCCTCATCGCCGGTACCGGCGTCCAGGTCGTCCAGATGCAGCCCTCCACCAACGTCGATTGGCACGTCGGGCCGCGACGCCAGATCATCGCAACCGTCCTCGGCGAGGGTGAGATCGAGACCGGTGACGGCCAGAAGCTGACCGTGAAGCCCGGCATCTTGACGCTGATCGAGGACCTGACGGGCAAGGGCCACATCACCCGCAATAGCCCCCAGGGGCGTCTCTGCGTCTTCATGCCCCTGACCGACGATGCGGTGGTGCAGTAGACGTCGCTAAGGTCGAGACCATCCTCCAGGGCTTCTCGGCGACTCGGAGTAGTGGCCTGCCTGGCGCGACCAGCCCTCAGTCATGTCATCCTGAAGCGCCATAGTAATGTCATCCTGGAGGCGAACGCCGAAGGATCAAAGCGGATCGTTTAGCCCCAACGGATCGTCCGCCGAATGGAGGTATCTTCAGAAGCCGCGCTGAACGCCCCCGCTAAGACCCGGGCGCAAAACCGGCGCATGGCTCAAGGCTGATCGGGTTGCTTCTTCTTCGCCACCACCACGACCAGCGGGTCCGTATGCATTTCGCCCGAAGCCACCTGCTCCGCAATCTCCTCCGGCACGCCGAACCCGTTGACCCGTGCGCTGAAGTCGAACGCGTCTGACTCATCGAACCCACCGGACTCCTCGGTGTACATCGAAACCAGGCCGGCGCGCCCTTCGTCGTCCAGCGCCGACCAGACCCGCATCGCCTTCATCGGGAAGCAGCGGTTGGAGAACGCGACGATGACCGGGCAGCCCGGCTTCAGCACTCGCCCGATTTCCTTGAAGACTTCGACCGGCCGTGACAGGTACTGCACCGAGACGCAGATGACGACGCCGTCAAACCTGGCGTCCGCGAACGGTAGGACCGGATTCTCGTTCAGGTCCTGCACTACGTACTCGGACAGCGCCGGGTTCGCCTTCAACTCCTCTTCGTTCATGCCGTGCCCGACGATGCCCTTGCGCGGTAGATCGTCCGGGAAGTGCGAAACCCAGCTACTCATCAGGTCGAGGTATTCACCATCCGGCGGCAAGAGCTGCCGATAAGCCTCACCGACGGCGAAGATCGCCAGATCGTCGATGTGATTGACCAGCCTGGGGTGGTCGTAGAAAAGGCTGTCCGGCGCCTCGTCCTCTTTGGTAAACGCCTCCGGTGGGAACTCAAACGTCACGTGTCCAGCGTCCCCCCGGCATAGACCTGCTCGTAGCTCAGGCGCTCCCGGGTCAGGCCCTGCTCCAGGTTGAAGTCAAGGAACCAGTCGATCGTGTTGCGGTCCCCGGCGATGCCCATCGGATAGACGTCGCCCCACGCTGCGACCTGGTCGCGCATCGCCTCGCGAGCATTCATCAGCATCGAGTAGCTGTTGCCGTCACCCAGCGCGTCGATCACCGCCAGCCGTTTCGACTCTACGAAGGCGTCGTACAGCTTGCGCGCCAGGTCCGGGTGCTCGCGGTTGAGCCGCCCCCCCAACACCATGACGTGCGTCGGCGTGTGCACGCCGTGCTCCAGCCACAACTGCCGGTTCATCGCCTGGTAATCGGGGAACATGCGCTTCACATCTTCGCTCGCCTCCAGCGTCGCCCAGGATGCGGCGTCGGTGATGTCTCCCGTACTCGCATCGACTTCGCCCTCCATGAGGCGCTGCACCGGGCTCTTGCGCTCCCCCGTCGCGATCGCGATCTGCGATTCGACATCGCGATACAACGGGAGGCGTCCGGGCGCCGGCACCAGCCAGCGCAGCTTCGTAAGGTCGACACCATAGAATCGCGCCAGCAACCCCCGGCTGAAGGTCGAGATCGAGCTCGCGTAGCCCACCGTCGCGAACGTTTTGCCCTCCAGATCCTTGGGCGTGTCGATGCCCCGGTCCGCCCGCACCCAGAGGTAGTTGTAGACCGGCTTGCGCTTGTTAAAGATCGGCAGGCAGACCATGTCCCAGCCCGCCTCGATCGCCTGGATCACGTCTCCAACGTTGGTGTCTAGCAGGCCGAAATCACCCGCCGGGAACTTCGGGTTGTCGAAGAACCCCGCCTGCTCCATCGTGGCCAATGGCCGGATTGTCACGCCGTCGATCGGCACGCGGCCCTGCAGCAGCGGCTGCATCAGGTCGTAGCGGTGGTTTGGCAGGAACCCATGTCCCTCCAGCGTGATCTCGATTGTCGGTTGGCTCGCCATAACTCCCCGCCTTGCCTAGCTCTTCGCGACGATGTGGTTGCGCAGCGTCCCCATCTCCGGGTTCGACACCTCGACCACGTCGCCCGGCTTGAGGAAGCGCTCCGGTGCGCGTTTCGGCGCCTGCCCCGGCTCGCTCGGCAACAGCTCGCTCGAGTCCTGCGCCGTCCCCGCCGTCGTACCAGCGCTGATCACGTCGCCCGGCAGCAGCGTCATGTCGGATGACATGTACTCCAGGTACTCCGCGAACGTGAACGTCATGTCCTTCGTGTTGCCCTGCTGACGCACCTCGCCGTTGACCCGCGTCTCCCACGAGATGTCTTGCGCCTCCGGGAACTCGCCCACCACGACGTACGGGCCGGCCGAAATCGACCCGTCGAAGTTCTTCGATCGCATGAAGCTCGACTGCCCATTGTCGCCTTTAGGTATCGTCGTCCGGGCGCTGATGTCGTTCTGCAGAAGGTAGCCCCAGAAGTATGGCGCTGCCTTGTCTGCCGCAATGTCCTTACCCTTGCGGCCCAGGATCACGGCGACCTCGCCCTCGTAGTCGAGTCGGTCCGTCCGCGACGGATAGATGACGTCCTCATCTGGGCCGGCGGCGTTCTCCGGGAAGCAGTAGAAGCCCCAGATTCCTTTGGCCCGGCTCTGGTCATACAGCTCCTGCATCGTCGGCGCCGACCCGTCGCTGCTGCGCGACATGCCGGCGCTGTGGATCACGTAGTTACCGCCCGCCATCATGATCCGGGCCCGTCTCGCATACGGCGCTTGCAGCCCCACCTCGCCCAGGTTGAAGACGATTGGTTCGCCGTCGACTCCCGTGCGCTCGGAGGCGCGCTGCAAGACGTGCTCAACCGCCCGCGCCGCCGCCTCGATGGCGCGTTCGCCCGCTTCGATGAAAGCGCCCAGCTCCCCGGGCGCCGTGGCCGCCGCCAGCTCGGAGGGCCGGCGCTCGCCCGCCTCAACCAGCTGCTTGGCGCTGGCCCCCGCCACGTCGATCACCAGATCGTCCTGCACCAGGCCGAGCCGTCTGTTGGGACCGTAAACAACAAACTTCATGCCGCGCCTCCTGAAAATACAAACCGCAATGCGATGCTCAAGACTACCCCATGCGTCAGGACCCGCCCAGCCTAGGCCAACCAGAACCCGTTGGGGTCTTCCTGAGGCCTGAACCCCGCCGCCTCCGCCACCTGCGCCGCCAGGTCGAAGCCTGCCGCCACGAGGTCCGGGCTGTGCGCGTCACTGCCGAAGGAGAGGCTTCGACCGCCCTCTTCGCGCCACCACTTGACTACCCTCGGACCAGGACACAGGCAGCGTTCGACCGGCCCGCCGCGCGTCGTGTTGAGTTCCAGCGCCACGCCTCGCCTCGCCGCCGCCCGCAATGCGACGCGTATCTCAGCCTCGAAGCTCCCCTCGTCGTACGACTTCTCTCGCGGCCAATAGCGCTTCGGGTAATCCAGGTGTGCCAGCACTTCGAATGAAGCGTCCGACTCCAGCATCGCCGTGACGTCGGCCAGGTAGCCACGAAACATCTCGTCGACCACCTCGCGCCGCAGGAACCCCGGCCTGCTGGCGTCCGCCGCTTCGCCATCCCAGCGAACGAAATGCACGCTACCGAGCACGCGGTCCAGCGGAGCGATCGAGAGCATCTGACGCACCCTCTCGGCATGCAGATGCGGCTCACCCAGCTCAACTCCCGAAAGAATCCTCAATTCCGGAAAGCGTCGCCTGCACTCCTCGATGCACTCGAGGTATCCCTGCATGTCGACCACCGAATCGTCCCCACGCGACCAGTCCGCGTGCTCCGTAAACGCGATCGACGGCAGGCCCAGCTCGATCGCGCGCCGGCACGACTGCTCCATCGATCCGCGCTCTGAGTCCCAGGACCACTCCGTGTGCACATGATGGTCGGGCAGAGGCACACTGTTCATGCCACAGTTCTACCACGAGAAAGCCGCCTGCCGTTGCTGTGCCATCACGGAGTCTATCGTCCTGAACCGTGGCAGCAGGTGAAGGACCAAAACGCCCCGTCTACCCCATCGCTACAACTAATCAACCCTCACAACCTTCATTGGCAGCGGTGGCACCGCTTTACGACCTTAGAACGTTCCGCGTGCGTGTGGCCCGACACTAGAACGCCATCTCTCGGCTTGCCACACCGTCGCGGCTCCAACTTCTGTCGTCCGGAGCCCGAACAGCATGCGAAGGCGCACGTTGACGAGTTGTAATAGAGAGCAATCCGGCCCGCAGACGCGTCATAATAGGCTCGCGTTTCCACGGCGCGAATCTAGAGGGGGAACTGCCGTGACCTACCGAGGCATTCAGACCAGCACCATCAACATTCAGGGCCACCGCGGCGACACGATCGAGGCATACGTCGCGCGCCCGGAAGGCGACGGCCCGTTTCCCGGCGTCGTCGTCATCCACCATTACCCCGGCTGGGATGAGTGGACCCTGGAGGTCACCTGGAAGCTGGCCAATCACGGCTTCGCCACCATCGCGCCCCACCTCTGGCATCGCTTCGGCCCCGGCGACCCGGACGACGTCGGCGCCCGTGGCCGCGGCGCCGGCGGCATGGCGGACGATGAGGTCGTCGGCGACGTGGCCGGCGCGGCGCGCTATCTGCGCAGCCAGCCCTATCAGAATGGCAAGGTCGGCATCATCGGCTTCTGTAGCGGCGGCCGCCAGGTCTACATCGCCGCCGCCAAGCTCAGCGACATCGACGCCGCCGTCGACTGCTGGGGCGGTGGCGTCATCGTCGACGACGAGAGCAAGCTCGACGAAAAGCGCCCCATCGCGCCGATTACGATGACCCCCGACCTCAACTGCCCGATACTCGGCATCTTCGGCAACGACGACGACAATCCACCGCCCTCCGAAGTCGACCGCACCGAGGAGGAGCTCAAGCGCCTCGCCAAAACCTACGAGTTCTACCGCTACGACGGCGCCGGACACGCCTTCTTCTCGACCGACCGCTATCGCTACCGCCCAGAGCAGGCCGTCGACGCCTGGTCCAAGATCCACGCGTTCTTCGGCCGCCATCTGCAGCCGGGAGGGGGCACAGGTGGCATGCAGCGCTTCATCGGCGCCAGCCCCAACGTCTCGCTCTCCGGCAAAGTACCGCTGCGCCCGTCCTAACCGGCGTCTGGCGCGTTGCCACCGCGCCAAACGCTAAATACAATCGAAGCAAGCCGGACGAAGGCATCCCAGGGCGGTTAGCTCAGCTGGCAGAGCGCTTCCTTCACACGGAAGAGGTCACAGGTTCAAGTCCTGTACCGCCCACCAAGATTTAGATTCAAAATCGCGCCTGATAGCTCGACTTGCCGACCCCCTAAGCGATTTTGACAGCCAAGTTGACAGCCACGCGGATGACGAAAGGGCGGGCTAGCGGTCCCTAAGTACCGCGTCCACGGAGGCGGCCGCCTCACGCTGCATGGTTGGAGTAACGTGGCTGTAGAGGTCCAGGTGATGCCGACCCGACTGTGCCCGAGTCGCTCAGAGACAATTTGGGGTGTACACCTTCACCTAGTAGCAACGTCGCGGCAGTGTGGCGCAGGTCGTGAAAGCGAATTCCGGGTAGACCGGCCCGCTCAAGCAGGGGCTGGAAGAACCGACGCCGCAGGTTGGTGGCCTCCATCGGTCGGCCCAGCTCGTTTGTAAAGACGAGGCCGTGATCCTCCCAGGCGGCGCCGCACAACAGTCGCTGGACTGTCTGGTTTTCTTTGTGACGCGCCAGGGCATCCACAGCCAAGCTGCCAAGTGTAACCTGCCGTCGGCTGCCAGCCGTCTTGGGTTCGCCAGTCTTTAGCGGACCCTTGCTCGACCGATACAGAGTACCTACAACACGAAGGGACCCATCCCCCAGGTCAACGTCCTGCCAGCGCAAAGCTAGCAACTCGCCCTGGCGGAGGCCAGTGGTCAGGGCAAGAACGTAAAGGGCTTCGAGGCGGTCGCCACGAGCAGCGTCAATAAGCTGCTTCGCCTGCTCTACGTCCAGCGTCCTCATCTCCTTGTGTTGGTCTCGGGGCGGCGTTGCGAGGTCGGCCACGTTACGGGCCACCAGGTTCCAGCGGAGTGCTTGGTGCAGGGCGCCGTGAAGAATGGCGTGAAGCTTCCGTACACTCTGGACACCTAGGCCAGCATCGAGGCGCTGGCTGTAAAGGTCTTGTAGATGCTGAGGGCTCAGCCGTGCCAGGCGATGGTGGCCCAGGTAAGGGACCGCGTGTAGACGGAGCACGATCTCGTAAGTTGTATGCGTTTGATCTCGCAACGACGGTTTGACATTTTCCAGCCAATTGGCGAGGAAGTCCTTCACCGTCTGAACCTCGGCAACGACAGGGAGGCCGTCCTGATGGGCCTTGACGGCGCCGTTAAGTTTCTTGGCAACCTCCTGCCGAGTGGCGCCGTAAAAGTGCTTCCGACGCCTTTGTCCGCCTTTATAACCGACGTGGACGGAGCCGACCCAGCGGCCGTCCTTCCTCTGGTAGATGGACCCTTCGTTACTGCCTCTTCGCTTCGCCATCCTCAGCCTCCTGCTTGCTGCCTCTTCAGCTCTTCCAGTTCCTTCTCGGCGGTATCCCTCCCGCTCCTCCTCAGCTCTTCCACTTTCGTTACCCATTCAGCTCTTGCCTTTTCAGCTTCGTAGAAGTCCTTGAGTGGAAGCAGCCTGGGCTCAATGCTTCCTTTTCTTACCGCATCCTCGTAGCGCATGATTTCGCCAAGTCCACGCCAAGGGGCAAAGGCGAGATAAGCGTCGGCACCTTTAGGCTCCAGCCCTCGCTCCTCCGCCAAGAGGTATTCGACCGCAAGCTCATAAATGTCCCAAAGCGTGAGGGACGTTATCGGCCAGTACTCGTCAGGTATCTGACGCCTAATCCGTACAATCTGCTGGGCCATAGCCGTAGATATAGAAGCAACCCTCCCCTCCGAGCGGTCTATGACCTCCCGAAGTACAGGCAGCACAAGGGCGGCCTCTTCGTCACTAGCCTTTGACAACGCCCAGGTGTCGGTCGGCTCAGGAAGTCGAAACTTCTTGAGCATGTCTCGCAGTGTTCGATCGGCAGGGACATCCTTGAAGCCCTCCGCCTTGAGTTGCTCTTCGACGCCCTTTGCACTTAGGTCAGGGTTGTTGAGGACGAGTTTCCCTATTCGATTCATCACGTCCGGTGACCAAGAAGCCCGTCGACGGCGCTTTCGCCGTATTAAGCCGTTGTTTGCCGCTAATTCGCCGTTCAAGCCATATTCTCCTGCCATTTTGTCGTGATAGTATGCCAATACTACCGATGCGCAATGGTTCGTCAAGCCGGAATCCACCAAAGGAGCTTTGAATATGGACACCGCCACCCAGATTTGTGTGACACCGGAGGACGCCGCCAAGAGACTCGCCATCGGGCGAACCTTTATCTATGAATTGCTGGCTTCAGGCAAGCTCGAGTCGATTAAACTCGGTCGCCGTCGCCTCATCCCTACCGAGGCCCTGGATCGCCTAGTCGCCGAGTTGCGAGAGCAGCAGCACCAGGAGGCAGGACGATAGATACTCAGGACGGTGACACAAAGGCAAACGACAAGAGCAAGGCAAAAAGGGCGACTCAACCAAGGCAAAAAGGAAGAAAAGTCAGAGACACAACGCGTTGTCGAGCTCGTGCTGAGCTCTGGGGCTCAGCTCTGGCACACGCCGAACCGCGAACCCTACCTGACTGTGAAGGGCAGTGGTCGCCTGGAGCATATGGCACTCCAAGGAGAAGAGGCTTCGTGGATGCTGCGCGAGACTCTGCTTTAAGGCAAGCCAGAATTGGTTCCCATCTAGCCGCACCATAACCGGCGCGCTTGAGGCCCTCCAGGGCAGGGCGATCTTCTCCGGTGACGAGCACCCGGTCTACGTTCGGGTAGCAGGTGACGGCGGTCGAATCTACCTTGATCTGGCCGATATGGAAGGGCGGGCCGTGGAAGTGACGGCGAGCGGCTGGAAGGTAATCACGAACCCTCCCGTGAGGTTCAGGCGTCCAAAAACTCTGCTGCCCATTCCGACGCCGACGCGTGGAGGTTCCGTCATGGACCTCCAGCCACTGATCAACATCGCCAACCTAGACGAGTTTCGCCTCCTGGTCAGCGTCCTTCTGAGTCACCTCTCGCCGACGGCTTCCTATCCAGTCGTTATCCTTGCGAGCCAGCAAGGGACGGCCAAAAGCACTACCGAGAGGATGATCCGGTCGATCATCGATCCTAGTAAGCCCCCACTCACGAGTGCGCCTCGCAGCGAACATGATCTCGTGATCGCGGCCAGAAATTCCTGGGTCCTCGCCTACGACAACCTGAGCGAGATCAAGCCGTGGCTTAGCGATGCCCTCTGTCGGCTTGCGACCGGCGGAGGATTTCGCGCAAGGCTGCTCTACAGTAATGACGACGAGGTGATCTTTGACGTTAAGAGGCCAGTCTTGCTAAACGGGATTGGTGCCGTGGCGAAACGGTCGGACCTACTGGATCGCGCCATCCTGCTGACACAGCCTCCGATAGCCGACAGCAAACGCAGGACCGAAGCAGACCTCTGGAGCGAGTTCGAGGAGGTTCAACCAGGCGTCCTAGGTGCCATCCTCGATGTGCTCGTCGTGGTGCAACGTGAGGTCGAGGAGATTAGCAAGACCAACCTGCCACGGATGGCCGATTTTGCCCTCCGCTCGATGGCTGCTGCCGAAGCACTCGGCTGGACACCAGCTAAGTTCCTCAGCGCCTACGAGGACAATCGCAAAGCTGCCGACAGAGTCGCTCTTGAGGCGTCTCCGATTGCCGAGCCGCTGATTGGGTTTGTGAACAACAAGCAACACTGGCAGGGAACAGCAGCCGAGCTCCTTACCGAACTGAATAATTTGGTCGACTTCCTCGACAGGCCACCAAGGTGGCCGAGAAACGCAGGAGCCTCTCCAATGAGCTGACGCGCATCATGCCCAACCTCAAGGCCGAGGACGTGGAGATCACGAAGCTTCCTCGAACGGCCAAGAAACGGGGATGGGAAATCCGCAAGATGAAGTAGCACCGGAACCGTCATGACCGTCATAACCGTCATTGGTGAAGCCGGGGACACCCCCGTTGACCATGACGGTTGTGACGGTTGTGACGGTTGCATCGCGTGGACCATAGGTGCGGGCGGGCGCCGGTCCACGGTCGCTTCTAAGGCGTAAGAAGGGGAAATCTTGAACCTGCCTTAGACCGGAATCACCGGCTGTTGATAAAGGGATAAGACATATCCTGACCCGTTCGGCCCGCTCGGTATCGAGCCGTACCAGCGGTGACGGGGTAAGAGCGCCTACGGACCCAAAAGGCGTTGCCGTCCGCAACACCTAGGGATTCGGGCTTCAACGCATCAACCGTCATAACCGTCATACCGTCATTTCGCCTAGCGTCGGAAAGAGTTTGGCGGGGCGAGCCGGGGAGAGACAGGCCCCGCCATTGTAAGAAGTACGCTCCGGGGACAAGCAACCCCGTTGCGCGCTTACCCGTGTCGCTTGCCGTGGCTAGGGCGTCAACCACCCGCCACGCGCCCTCCTGGGGGCGGGGTCGAGACGGCTTTTGCGTGGCTGGCCCCCCGCCGCTTTTACTCACGGTCGCCGACATTCAAAGAACGTCCAATCAGCATCGCTTAGGAAGTCGCGTTTGCAGAGCCAAGCGCCGTGCTCCGTTAGCGCGTCGACTTGCCTAACGTCTGCATGCGGTGTCCTCGTCAACGCGCAAGGCATCCCAAGCGGACCATCCGCAGGGCTGAGTGCCCTGTAGCGGTACTGTCGTAGCCGGTACTGCCGTAGCCGGTACTGTCGGCTCATCCCCGCCTCAGGCCACCAGAGCGAGAATCGAGAACATTAGCAGCACCCCGGCGCAGAGTCCCATGAACAGCCACGTCCCGTTTACGTGTAGACCTCCCTTGATTACGCAAGCGGGCTACTTTACGTCTTATCGACTGTCTTCGCAAGGGCTGAGACCGTGCAGTAGCTCTACTCGCTGATCAGGCCGGCACCGGCCCAAAGCATATTCCGATGAATGAGGCGCCGACTATCGAGGCTGGCGTGCCTCCCTTCCTATCGTCTCGCTCTCAGGTTGGTTTGCAGAAAATTGAAAATTTGTCTGAGGCGCCCGGAACCGCACACACACACGGTTTGAGAGTGGGATAGCTTCGCCGTGATCTACGCACGGCTCCTCCTGGTCGGGGCGTGGACTTGTTTAGTGGCTCGCCCTTCGGGAAGTGTGCTCGGTTCCTGAGGCGGTGTTTACGCGCCGGGTGAGGCTCGGATGGTGGACTTCGCCGAGGGCTGGGCTCGGAGCGCGGTCCTGCCCAGTCTCACTGTCGAGTACGCCAGCATCAGTCCGCCGGTTAGCCGAGCCGTCAGTTCCGCTCTACCTCGCAGCCGTAGCGGGCGCAGTCGTGCGGCTGTCCTCTATCGAACAGCAGCCAACCGCGCCAGCCGGCCGGCCGATGGTCAGTTGTCAGCATGAGTCCGCGGTGCGTCTCGCAGTAGGGAAAGTCGCGCGCGTCGCGGTGTATCCGTGTAAGCTGGCTCTACGCCTGATCCGCAGACCAAGCAGCGGCGGAGCGTCGGGTCAAGCAGCTCGGCGAGTTCATACGGTGCCACGGCTGTTAGCCTACCACCTCCGCATCGTTCGCCTAGTGGACCGGTCAAGTCTTGCCACGTCACTGGCTTCGCTATCGCTTCGCTGGAAGCGGAAGAGGATTGACTAGCAGGAAGGGGATTGATCTGAAGTAAGATTTCAAAAACAGCGGAAGAGGATTGATCCGAAAGGAGTCCCTCATGGTTAAGACCGCGTTAATGGTTAAGACCGCGTTATCTGTCTACTTAATCTTCATGGCCCTATTAGTAGGTCTCTACTTCGTGGCCGCGCCGATCATCCACGGCGACACAGATGAGTTTCCCATCTGGGAGGTCGTCAACTACTTCATGGCCATCGCGGTTGTCATCGCACTGGCCGCCAGTTTCATGCACAAGCGCGCCATGGAGAGCAAGGCTGACGCAGTAGACGTTATCCAATTCCTCCGCATAAACATCGCCTTTTACAGCGCCCTCTGGCTCTCCCTCTGGTTCTTCTGGAAGTGGTTCGAAACCCTCTTCGGTGCGGCGGCTCCGACCTCTCCTGGGCCTGGATCGACCCGCTCTTCGCTCTCGTCGTCGGAGGAGTCGGTCGCCACATATGCCAGAGCACCGAGGACATTTAGCAGAGCGGCGAAGTTGTGGCCAAATATTTTGCCGAGTTGGGCTTTTCGGTTAACCTTCGCGGGGACGTAGTCGTTACACCTATAGCCGCCATGACGGACGGCTAGATAATGAGCAAGAAGGAGGGATAGGCAGAGAGATCCCCGGAGGGTCGTCGGAAGGCCCGGCTCTCGGCGTCGCAGCAGCGATTCTCGGCCGAGGGTGACGCGGAGGGCAAAGCCCCTGAAGGATGCCCGGGACAGAGAGTAGATGAAACCAACGCCGAAACTGCCGGTTTGTAAGAAGTAAGGAGAACAAGCAATCGTGAAATTTATTAGAAAGGCCTTGTGGCCCACGGCGATTGTAGCCGCGTTTCTGATGCTCTTCGGAGCACTGGGGAGCGCGGTTAACGCCGACTCGGTCAAGGGCACAATTCAGAAAGACGGCGACACGATCTACGTCGTCGTTGAAGTCACCGGCGATCCCAAGAACGAGGGCCCAGACGCCGATCAGGCCGCAATCGTCGAAGCCAAGGCTGCTGCCGACGCGGCCAAGGTTGCTGCCGCCGCGGCCAAGACTGCTGTCACCTCCGTCGCCCGGACGGTGACGAAC
>CBDDBP010000006.1:0-609066 GCA_965225815.1 Dehalococcoidia bacterium | reverse complement strand
GTCACGAGACCATCCGCAACTGGGAGTTCCGCTTTGCACCCATGGTTAGTGAGCGGCTACGGGCCAAACGTCGCGGCAACGCCGGCCGTTCCTGGTATCTCGACGAAACCTACGTCAAAGTCAGCGGCCGCTGGTGCTACCTCTACAGGGCGATCGATCGAGACGGCAACCTCCTAGACTCGATGCTCAGTGAGCACCGTGACCGGCAGGCAGCACGGCGCTTCTTGCGACGGCTGCTGGACGCTTCTCCGCGCAGACCGCTACGTCTGACCACAGACAAGCACCCAGCCTACAAGAAGGCCGTTCGCTGGATCGTCGGTCGCAAGGTGCTGCACCGGCAGAACCAGTACCTCAACAACCGTATCGAGCAGGATCATCGGCCACTCAAGCAACGCTACTACCCGATGCTGGGTTTCGGCCGATTCGATTCAGCCAGCCGTTTCTGCACTGCCTTCGATGAGCTGCGCCATTACCTGCGTGTCCGAAATCCCCGAGGCGAAAGAGTTTCAGCATCACGCAGTCGCCAGATCTTCAGCAGCAGATGGTCAACCCTGATGGCGGAGTTGGTCGCCTAACCCGGGCCCAGCTTCTGAGTCAGCTTGCCTCCGTGCCTGGAAAGCCCTGAGTTCTGACAGAACCACTCTTGTCCTCCTGGCCTTCAAGTCGGCGGAGATAAGTGGTGGTCACGGCCAGGCTGCTGTGGTCCAGGAAGCGCGAAACATCCTCTACCGACTCCCCCGCGTCGCGGCGTAGCTTGGCTGCGCTGTGGCGGAAAATGTGCACGCCGCCCGGCGGAAGTCCGGCTGCCTTTAGGTGCCTTCGCAGGTTGGTGTAGAAAGTGCCGCTAGTGATGCCGCGGCCTGTTCGGGTATCAGGCCAGAGCGAATCGCCGGGCGCCATCGACGCAAGGGTCCTGCCCGTGCTCGCCAGCCAGGTGGCTATAGCCTCCAGGGCTGGCCTGGGCAGCTCACGTTTCCCGGTCTTTCCGCCTTTACCTTTATAAGAGTAGAAGGCGCTTGCTTCCTGACTGATGTCGCCGGCCTTCAGGCCGATGACCTCTGCTCGACGCCTGCCTGTCAGGGTAAGCGTCAGGATGATGGCGCGGTCGCGCAGACCAACCGCTGTATGCGGGACCGCGTCGAGCAGGCGCCGAATCTGAGCCACGGTAAGTCCTTTCGGGTTGCCTTGAACGATTCGAGGTCGTTCGAGCGCGTCGCACGGGTTGGAGGAGACGACCTTCATGCGGATAAGGAAGCGATAGAAGGAGCTTAGGCAGGCGAGCCTGGCGCCTATGGTGATCGAACCTGGCTTTTTGCCTGACAATCCGGTGCCATAGGCCCAGGCGAACACGTCCTGGGACGAGACTTCATCGGGGGTCTTTACGGGGCGGCCGAAGAAGTCGTGGAGCATTCGTGAGTAGCTCTGCACCGTGCGGTCCGAGCCGGAGCGTTGTTCCTTCTCGGCCAGGAAGGCGTACAGGGTTCGTTCCCAGCCGGCCGCAGCTGATTCGTCCGGTGCAGTGATTTGTTGCATGGTTTCCCCTTCCAGGTCACAACCATGCACGCTCTAGTGGCTCCCTAAGTCAACACGATGTACAGATCGTGCGCCCTAGCCGCCCAGCAGCCAGCCCGCCAGACGTTTGAGTCCGAAATGCCGGCCGCCCCTACCTAGCCGCTGGCCCAAGTCGCTCAGCCGCACTACTTCATCCGTTGACAGTTCGATGTCGGCGGCGGCGGCGTTCTGTTCCACTTGCTCTACGCTGCGGGCACCCGGGATGGCGATCACGTTCGGCTGATGGACCAACCAGGCGAGGGCGATCTGGGCAGGAGTCGCGCTGTATCGGCGCCCAACCTCCTTCATGGCATCGAGCAAGGGAGAGACACGCTGAAGGGATGTCGCTGAGAAGGGTGGGCTTGATGCACGAAAGTCATCAGGCGTTTTGGCGGCGTCGTAGCGACCGCCGAGGACGCCCTGGGCGAGCGGACTATAGGCCAGAATGACCGATCCTGGTCGCGTCTCGCTGTAGGGCACGAGGTCGGCCAATGGTCGCTGGTCGAGCAGATGGAACTGAACCTGATTCGAGACGACAGGCTCCCCAAGGGCCACCTCTGTTCGCCGCCAGCGTGCCAGGCTGAAATTACTAACGCCGACTGCCTTGATTTTGCCAGCTTGACGGAGTTCCTTTCATCCCACGCATCGTCCACGAGATCGGCACAAATCGGTTGGGCCAATGCACCTGATAAAGGTCGATTGAATCTACGTCGAGGCGTTGGAGGCTGCGCTCTGCGGCCGCGACGACGGCACGGCGGGTCAGGTGGAAAGGACTGACCTTCGTGGCGATGATCGCGTCATCTCGGCGGCCCTTGAGAATTCTCCCAAGAATCTCTTCGGAATGACCGGTGCCGTAAATCGCCGCTGTGTCAAAGACATTAATGCCTAAGTCCAGGGCACGTTCTACAACGCGGACAGCTTCAGGTTCCGAGAACGACTCACCCCAACCCCATTCGCGTGACTCGAGCTGCCAAAGGCCAAGACCAATGACGGAGGCGCGCCGGTCGCCGAGATTCACGTACCTCATTCTCTTAAGGGCAATTCTAGCGACCTGCCCTGGGCCCGCTGTTTACGCTTCGCCTGATGTGTCGGGCTGCTTAAACTGCCGCGACACTATTTACACATCGTGTCGCCAAGCGGTCGATCGGGGACCGGACGCTAAATATTCAAATCGCGATGTCTTGGCTTTACTCTCGGGCCGATTCAGGCGCGGCTGTGGCCTCGTGTTGGCAGCTGAACTTGGCAGGACGTTAGCGCGCCCGACCTCGTGCTCTGACTGGAGCAACAGAGCTCGCTGTCAAGCCTGGACGCGCCGCTGGTTCTGACACGAGTAGTTGTAGGCGGCTAACCCCCTAGCTCCGCAAGCCTGGCTTCAGCGTCGCTACGGTACAGAACGCCTATGAGCTCGCCGTTGGTGTTGGTCACAAGAGTGCTCCCGACTCGCCGGGAGCGCATGTGGTCTGTGTATTCTTCGAGGAGTACGTCAGGACGGATCGTGCTCGGCCCAGATTCCATGACCGACTCAGCCGTTCCGTTCGGAGTGCCGTCGAGGGCTCGCCCTCTAAGACGGCCGAGGACCACGCCAGTCGAGCTGATGACGATGCATTGGTTATGCTCCGAGGACCTGACGCGAGTGGCGACGTCCCCGATCCTGTCAGTTAGGAGGCAGGTGGGAGCGTCTCGCCGAGCCACATCTTTCGCGGTAAGAATCGTCGTCAGTTCGCCAGCCGTTGGTAGTGCATTCGCCGTCCAGTCGGCCAGACCCGTTGTGTAATCAAAGACCTGATCAAAACCCAGCGTTTCGAGCCGGCACGCGGCTCGCGGACTCATGTCTCACTGGTTGTCAGCTCAGTAAACGATGACAGGCCTGGCCCGCTCCAGGACTCGAGGAGCGGTATCTGAGTCGAGAGTCTTCAGGGGGATGTTGACCGCGCCTTCGATGTGCTCATATTCAAACTCCATTTCGGGCCGGACGTCTACGAGTTGGCCTCCTGCGACGAGAAGCCTCTGCACTTCTTCTCGAGAGATGTCTGTTGGCATATTGCCCTCCCATATTCCTCGCTCAGGAGTCATGACTCCGCTGATGCAGCGGCTACAAGAAGTAGACGGGCGGCGTCTAAACTCTTGGGTCAAGATGATCCTTGGCGACGAGCCTCGAGGCGTTGCTCCCACAGCTCGAGCAAAGCCTCTGGATCATCACGCTCGGATTAGAACGTACTAAAAGCGTTGCCTGGAACGAATAGTCCCAGGTCATCCCGCAATTTGTACACTCGCGGTGCGCGTAGTAAACGCCCTTCAGATTCCCTTCCATACGAAGCCTCCCTGGACTCTCCGGGACGCCAGTATATAGCGCTCCTTGGCAAAACCCCGCGACCGAGGCCCTAGCACGCGAACTGAACAGTCCCGACTGGCCTGCCGCCTGTTGACAGCCCGATCGGCACGATGCCGTCATAGTGTTGCGTGTTTGACACCGAGCATAAGCAGCCACAGGATTACGACGTGGCCATGAGTTTGACTGATACCTAAGTTACCTACCAGATCTGATGGCAGATGGAGGCAAGAGCTGTGCTGGGCAAGCAAGACAACGAGCTTCTATGTCGGGTTGGCCCGGGCACACCTATGGGCGACTTGATGCGTGAATACTGGATCCCGGCGCTGCCTGCCTCGGAGTTCCCTGCCCCTGATAGTCCTCCGAAACGCATGAAGCTGCTAGGCGAGAACCTGGTGATGTTCCGCGAAAGCAACGGCGCTATGGGCTGCGTCGCGGAGTCTTGTCCACACAGGGGCGCTAGCCTGTTCTTCGGTCGCAACGAAGAGGGCGGCTTGCGTTGTGTCTATCACGGTTGGAAGTTCGATGTGACTGGCGCCTGCGTCGACATGCCGTCCGAGCCGGCGGAGTCTAACTTCAAGTCGAAAGTGAAAGCCAGGGCCTATCCCTGCCGCGACGTCAACCACATGGTTTGGCTCTACATGGGAGCGCGCGAGACCGCTCCTCCCTTCCCTGCCTTCGAGATCAACACGCTTCCCGCCGACCACATCGCCGAGCCCAGCGTAATGATGGAAGAGGCGAATTGGGTCCAAAACCTGGAGGGCGATCTGGACTCGAGTCACGTTGACTATCTTCACTCCCGACTCGACGCGATGCGCTGGCGTCTCTTGGAAGACGCCCCAAGGCCTACAGTCCCCGGGTTAGGGGGACATTATCGAGACAAGTCGCCCAGGTTGGATGTCCGCCTGACTGATTACGGCGCCTACTACACGGCGAAGAGGACCTGGTACGAAAACGGCGCCTTCGAGTGGCACCGTATCACCCAGTTCATCTTTCCCTTCCACACCATGATCACTGGTGGTAACGAGGTCAACCTTCGCTCGTTCGTGCCGTTGGATGACGAATGGGCCATGCTGATCACTCAGACAGGTAGCCTGGCCACGCCTCTTCCACCCGAAGCGCGGCGTGACCCGCTGAAAGCCGACCCTTTTGCGCTGCCGGCGGATAGTTACGCCGAGCGCACGAGCGACCCGCGCAGCTATTTCTATACCAAGGCCAACCGACACAACGATTACCTTCGCGACTACGAGGCAGAGAGGACGACTCAGGTCTGTGGTGTAGCGTTTCTGGGTAACCTCCAGGACTGCGCCATGACCGAACTCATGACCGGCGAGAGCGGCGAGGTAATCTACGACCGCAGTCATGAGCACCTTGGCACCCTGGACGTCATGGTGATAGCGGTGCGTCGCCAACTCCTCAAGGCCGCGATTACGCTGAGGAACGAAGGAGTGGCGCCAGCCAACGTCGACAACGTCCAGCTCGATCGGACGCGACACGCAACCGTGATCCTGCCTGGGGGTGCCAACTGGGTCAGCCAGACAGAGCGGATCAGGGACGCCGATGAAGGCTTGCCCATCGCGTATGAGATGCGGCCGCTGCCAGAGACGCAACTGGCCGCGAAAACCGAAGCACGTTAAGCGATGGCAACCCTCGTAACCGGCGGTACCGGCTTCGTCGGCTCTAACGTCGTGCGAGCCCTTGCCGAGCGCGGTCATGACGTTCTCGTCCTTGACCTGGACGGACCTTCGGCACTAATGGAGAGGTATATCGGCCCTTGGGCGGAACGCATCACCTTCGTGCAAGGCAGCGTGCTCGATATGGACGCTCTAGGTGGCCTCAGCCTCAATCACAGCATCGACAGAGTAGTGCACGGTGCTTACTACACTCCCGGCAGCAGGGAGGCATCGGATAGCAAGCGTGTCCTTGAGACAAACATTATGGGCACGATCAACGTCCTCGACCTTGCCAGGGAGATCGGCGTCGATCGGTTTCTTTTCGTAAGCTCCGGTGGCATCTATGGCGACATGCTGTCGCCTGGGCCACAAGTCGAGGACACCCCGTTGCTTCCCTCTCGTCTATACCGCATCTCAAAGTTCGCTTGTGGACGCATTGTCGAGCGGTATCACGAGATTCACACGATGGATACAGTCAGCGTTCGTCTGGGTGCGCCGTACGGCCCGATGGAGCGAGCAACCGATTTTAATCTCAATACGTCGCTACTTTTCGAGTGGACCGGAAAGGCGATGCGAGGCGAGCCTATCGAGGTGGGACAAACATTCGGAGGCAAGGCGACCTTCGTTACAGATATTGCCCAAGGTATTTGTACCGTCCTGGATGCCCCCCTTCTACCCCACAGGCTCTACAACCTGGAGAACCCGAATTACTATCCAATCAGTGAGGTGGTGAGCGCCCTCCTGGCAGCATACCCGGACACCAGCTTCGTCGAACCGATGCCAACGGACGCCGAGTTAGGTCCCGGCATGGACATGGATGTCTCACGCATCAAGGAAGACCTCGGCTTCGAGGCAGAGACTGGCGTTCGCGATGGCTTAAAGACATATCTCCAGTGGCGGGTTGAGAACGACTTCAGGGACTAGCTTGATCGGCGCTGAGGATCACGGACCGAGCCTGTCATGAGGTTCTTCAAACCATTTCCGAATGTCTGGACAAGAACTGCTGAAGTGAGATACTTGGCCGACGAAGCCTCTTGAAGGGAGGCTTCAGGAGGATAGCAACATGCTGACCAAACAAGACAACGAACTTATAAACCAGGTCGGACCGGGTACGCCGATGGGGAATCTGCTGCGGCGCTACTGGGTTCCTGCGCTCCTCTCAGAAGAGCTATCGACTCCGGATTGCGAGCCCGTCGAAGTGCGGCTACTGGCTGAGGACCTCGTCGCCTTCCGCGACACTGAGGGCAGAGTCGGCCTGATTGATTCCTGCTGTCCTCACCGCGGCAGTGGCATGTTCTACGGCCGCAACGAAGAGGGCGGCCTGCGCTGCGTTTACCACGGATGGAAGTACGACGTTAACGGCCAATGCGTTGACATGCCGAGCGAGCCGCCGACCAGCAACTTCAAGGACCGACTGAAGATTCCCGCCTATCCGGTCCATGAGTCGGGCGGCATCGTCTGGACCTACATGGGGCCGCCGGAAACGATGACCGGCTTCCGCGATTTCGGCACCGAGAACTTGCCGCGTGAGCGATGGCAAGCAAGGAAGCAGTTCCAGCCCATGACCTGGCTGCAGTGGATGGAGGGCCTCATGGACACCACCCACAACTCCTGGCTACACCACTGGAAGGGCAGACTCGATCTGGAAGACGACGGCTCCGACACGCCCGGCGTCTACAACTCGAATACCGGAATGCAGAAGTTCTGGGGTTACGACCAGGCCCCGGAGATTCGTGTGCACGAGGCCTGGCACGGCTTCCGAGCGACGGGCTTGCGCAAGACCCCCAAGGGCAACACTCATGCGCGGCTGTACGCCTTCGTCATGCCTTACCTCTGCGGGCCTGGTGGACGCAGCTTCATCGTCCCGCGCGATGAGAACACGGTCTACGACTATCACTTCGCGACGGTCCACGATGACCTGTGGAGCGAGGTCGTAATGGACGGGGGGGATTTCTTCGGGCAGCAGCGGCGTCCCATTCCCGGGCAACCGTACGGGCCTGACAACATCGACCGCAACCTGGCGAACAAGTTCCTCATCGACCGTGAGTTGCAGAAGGACGGTACGATCTTCACTGGCATCACCAGCACCAACGCTCAAGATGTGATGGCGCGACAAACGTCGTACACCGATCGGACAAAGGAACACCTTGGCAGCCTCGACCGGAAGATCATTCTCGTGCGCCGGATGTTGATCAACGCGGCAAAGAACCTAGCCCGCGGTGTCGAGCCGCCGGTGACCGACCCGTCGCTGCCCTACGACAAGATCGGCTCACCAAGTAAGGTTCTGGCGCCGGGCGAGGACTGGACGATCCTGGGGTCCGAGCTCGACCCTATTTACGAGGGCGCAAGGCCGGGCGCCGTGGCCGCGCCGCCGCCGCTCGCGACTTAACCGAAGCTCCCACGAACGACGAAGGCTGGCCTGCTTGTCAGCCTTCGTTCATTCTTCGCGGACCGTAAACGACATCGAGGTTTGGTCGTTCTCCACCGTCGGTTATCGAGAAGTTACGCCCTCAGCAGCACTCGCCGCCCCAGCGCTCGCTCCAGCGCGGGCTGCATCTTCATGTCCGGGAACTCCGCGATGGCGAAGTCGACGTGCTCGATGGCGCCGGATAGGCTGACTGGCTACGCTGAGCCGATTCTGTCGCCAGGCGAGGAAGGCTGTCAGCAGGAGTACCCTCGTGATCCTCACGAGCCCCAAGGAGTGTCCGGGGCGGAGTTACCGCGAGATACCCGTGGCTACCTCTGATAGGCCAAGTGCCTTCCTGACGAAGCCTTCCATCTGGCTGCCTGAGGCGAAGCCGCGATGGTGCTCCGTGATTACGCCGTCAGCGTCGATGAAGATGCTGGTCGGCATGCTGACGATTCCGTACTTGCCGATAACGTCGCGGCCTGGGTCGAGACCGATGGCCGTCAGGTCGAGCTCCAATTCCTCGACGAAGCCGTTGGCGGGACCAAATGATTCGCCGTTGTTGACCGCGAGCACCACGAGCCCGTCCTTGGAGTGCTGGTTGAGCAGGGCCTGGATGTCGGGCATTTCTGCGCGGCAGGGGCCACACCAGGAAGCCCAGAAGTTGAGGAAGACTGCTTTGCCGCGGAAATCGGACAAGCGGACGCGCTCACCCTCCACCGTCGAGACCTCGAAGTCAGGCGCAAGCTCGCCTCTGTCCAGGCCAACGTCCAGGCCCGCCAGGTTCGGCGTCTCGACCGACGCGTCAGCCGCCCGGATCTGGACCACTGTCGATTCGCCGCCCTCGCTGGTGATCTTGATGTCCTGATTAGGGTTACGGAACAGGATGTTCCCTTGCCAGAGGCCCAGGACGGAGACGGCAACGATACCGCCGGTCAAGAGCGTGCGAGTTGTGCGGTTCTCAAATGAAAAACGAGATAGCAACCTAAGCATTTACAGCCCTCCGTTGAATCTGAAGGAACGGGATGTTGATGACACCTGCCAACTGCAGGCCAAGGACAATCAGCAGCAAGCCGGCGAATCGGTTGAAGAGGTCGTCGCGAAGGAAGGAGCCGATCAGCCCGACCGAGGCTCCGAGGACGATGAAGACGAGCCCGAAACCGAGAATGAAGAACACGGAGTGGAAGAAAGGCGTCCGGGCTGCCACCACCTCACCAGCTTCGTTGGTAGAAGAACCGGTGATGTATAGCATGTAGACCGGCACCATCGGCAACACGCAGGGCGAAATCACCGAGACGATTCCAGCGACAAAAGCGATGATCAAGCCCGTCGCCCCAAGCGACACGGTCCCATCGACCTGGTTAACTTCCGCGAAGGAAAAGACGCTATTCAGGTTGATCACCGAGTCGGTGAAGACCAGGATGCCCATCACGATGATCAGAGCCCCGCTGACAACCGCGATTGGCTCGAGGACCGGCGTCATAAGCTTGAAAATCTTGCGGGCTGCTCCAAAAAACAAGCCTATAAGCAAGAACGGAATCGCAAACCCGGCTGTGAAGGCGGTCAGGAGCGCCGTCGCCTCGGGGACACCGCTTTGAGTCGATGCCAGGCCCAAGATCGCGCCGAGCACGGGCCCAACACAGGGTGTCCAACCCATCGCGAAGGCGGAACCGACGCCGAATGATCGGAGGAACCCGGGGGAGGCTTCAGCTTGCTGAGTGATTGCTGTTGTCATTACTTTTACCTTCTTTTCCTCACTGTCCCGGATTGAGCTGGCTCTCGTCACTCGCACCTGGCTCGCGCCGGGGCCGCGAGGCTTACCAGGCCAGCCAGCAGCTCGGGCGAGTTAGGGCGTCTCCACCGGTGACTGGTTGAGCACAGCGCTTCCGATGAACAGTCGGGTCTCAGGCTGGAAGGCGGCCCATGCGAACCAGAAGTGGTTTCCGCTGACTATCGGGGCCAAGCGGCTCCCGGCCAGTTCGCCGGAGGTGGCCTCACCGAAGATGTTCCACGATGAACCAGTCTCCTGGTCGACGAAGCTATCGTCCTGCCTGGAGAAGGAGAGTTGCCGGCCATCAGCGACGGGTGAGAAGACGCCCGTTGCACCAACGTCGCGACTGTTAACGATGTTGCTACCGTCCAACGCAGAAGCAGTGCCACTTGCGTGGAATACGACAACGTCCGTGCCGCCCACCTGGTCGTGAATGACTCCTGATTCCGCGAGCGTACTGAACGGGTAGGCAACGACTTCGTTACCGAGCTCAACCGTAACAACCCGTTCCTTGGCGGCCAGGCGGCCATCGGTCTCGCCGTCGAAGAGGAAGGGTGACGAGTTGATGTCGTCATACCCTGGGTAGGGATTATTGCCGTAGGGGCGGTTGAAGCCCGTGATTTGCGACAGCACCAAGCCGTCGGGGAAATTGTCACGGAAGTCGCTCCAGGCGACAATCTGGACCGGCAGAGGAGTCAGGTTGGTGCCGGTCAGGCTGCCAACAATGCCCTCACCCGTCACCTGCTGCCACCAGGTCTCAGTCTGGCGGTCGTACATGATGAGGTCGCTATTGCGCAGGAAGCCCGAGACGCCAAAATCAAGGACAAGCCCGTCAACTTCTGCCGCGAAGGCCAGAGCCGTATTGCACAACGGGCAGAACGTCACCGCGACCGGCTGGCCGCCTATCGTGTCATTGACGATCTCGTGCCAGGTCAATATCTGCAGTGGGTAGGCACGAGCCTCACCGTTTAGTTCTAGAGAGATCACCGGCTCGAGCTCGCCAAGGAAATTGGCTTCAGCGACGCCGATGAATGATGGGTCATCGATAGCCGGGATGCCGTCCTTGACCTGACCCCGGGTAACGTCCAAGGGTGAGACCGAAGACTGGCTAAAATCAGTCGCCCAGACGTCGCCGCGGACGACACTGCGCCACTGTGACGCCGTAGACTCCGGCGAATCAACCGGATCCGAGGTGTTCCCGGTCTCGGTTCCCTCTCCTGCTCCGCTTGTGCAGGCGGCGGCGATCAGACCAACAACCGTAATCAGTGCAACGAAACGCTTCATCAGTACACCACTCTTTCTTTAGGCCGCAGCCGGCAGGCCAACTGGGACAGCGGTTTGCATTTGATCTGCCTCCAGGTCAACCCGTCGGCCGCACTGCAGGCAGCGCCACTCTGACCCGTCATCAGCGTCTAGGTAGGCATCACCGCGACACCGCACGCATGCCTTGAGTCTGTAATTCGGGGTTTGCTTGATCGTTTTGATGGTCGAAGTTGTCATTTAGAATCCTCCCGGTCCGATTGAGATATACCCCCAGGGGGTATATGGACAGGGTATTTCGCTAACCTGAAGTTCAGCGTGATCAGCATCACCGCTTGGCAAAATTGGCGGAGACTCGGTGTCGACGCTGACCTCGATGCCGAACGTCCAATTCTTGGGCGTTCGCCAAGATTCTCGTTACGCGCTTACGGGTGACGGAGCTTGTTCCGAAGTTGCATCAGGCAAACGCGATAGGTCGATCTCCTGGAGCAGAAGCTGCAGAACCTGGAAGCTCTGGTGGCAGTCCAGCTCGTAGCGGGATTCCAACAGGAAGCGTGCATATTTTTCGGGCAGATCCATTACTAGGCCAAAGGAAACTTGAGTCATGAGTCCTCCTTCACTGCATACTCACTAGGCAGCAAGGCGCTTGGTTAGGCCGCTTGTGGCGTTGTCGCCGTTCGCTGTTCGCGTCCAATGATTGAGTGGCTAGCCACTTTCGTTCTCGCAACCAACCTCCCACACTGAAGACAGCGCCATTCGGGTTCGTCTGTGGCGTCCAGGTAGGCGTCACCACCGCAACGAGAGCAGGCGCTCAGCATCATAGACGTGGACTTTCGAGTGATCATCAGACGGTGCTCCTTTCGTGTGAGCTGGCCGAAGCCACTTCGGCCAAACAGTCTTGATTACGAATCTCGATCGAGCAGCGACCCAGGCTAAGGAGCTCTTTTCCTTCCAATTCCGCAAGGGAGCGCGTAACTGTTTCCCGGGTGGTACCGACGGTGTCTGCAAGAAACTGATGGCTGACACGAGCAGTCTTGCCGTCGGAGCCGGATAGCAAAAGAATTGATGAAGCGACGCGTGATGTCACGGATCTGTAAGCAATCTCCTCAAGCCGCGAGCCAGCATTACGCAACCGCCTTGTGAGACCACCAAGGAGATGAAGAGCTAAGTTTGAGTCCGTTAGTAACATCTGCTGGACTCGGCTCGGGTCAATGGAAAGGAGACGAGAGTCAGCCAGAGCTTCAGCGGACTCATTCTCGTCCGTCTGCCCGGTGAATGAGAGGTTACCGAATGTGTCGCCTTCCTCCAGGATCTCGGTGACGATGCGTTTGCCGTCGCAGGTTAGACGAAAGAGCCCCACCTGCCCCGTAAGAACTACATAGACCAGTCGCGCCGGCTGAAGGGCTGAGTAGAGCTTTTCCCCGGCCCGAAACGTCGTGATGGCTCCGTGGAGTTGGATGACTTCTTTCTCCCTAAAATCCTGGTCGCATAAAGCATTAGTTTGTTGGACTGGCTCTGCTAGATTGCTCATCGTTCCTCCGTCTGACTCAGTCGGGTACAACCCGCCTAATGGCGTCCACCAGGATCTCGGGGCTGACGTCCTTGATGAAGTAGTTCTTCGCTCCGGACCACTTAACTGGCTCTTCACTGTCTCCGTAGGCGTCGAGCACAATAACTTGAACTCGGGGAGCCCTCTCGGTAATTAGGTTGGCCACCGAAGCCGCGCTGAGGTCGCTGAAACCCTCGGCGATAAGCGCAACGTTCGGCTGAAGGGCCACACACTGCTCGACGGCCTCTTGACCCTGCTCCGCTTCCGCAATTACCGAGATGTCCTCTGCCTGACCTACTCTCAGTCGAAGAAGGCGTCGCAGGCTCGGATTCGAGTCGGCAACGAGGACGGTGATGATCCGGCTGCGACTGCCACCAGTGTTGAGCTTCATGGCTCAAGTCTGGGCGCTAAGTAATGTGGAGGAGATGGCTAAAGCGCCAGTAAGCGCCCCGGATATTGATCCAGGTTTGGGGTCGTACTAGGGAAGAGGCGAAGAAGAAATCAAACCGTGTTGGAGGGCCACGGTTACTGCTTCTGTCCGACTGGAAACGTTGAGCTTCTCGAAGATATGAGTGACATGGAAGCGAACGCTCGACTGGCTCACAGCCAGTTCGCGTGCAATCTCCTTATTTCTTAGCCCTCTGCCAAGCAAAAGAAGTACGTCTTGCTCACGGGCTGTGAGAGTGGGCCGGGAATCTCCGTCCCGTTTGGTTGCTAGCTCTGTGACCCTGCCTGGCTGGAGGACTGTCTTACCTGAGTGAACTGACCGGATGGCGTTTGCGAGGTCGTTTGCCCCCGAGTCTTTCAGGAGGTAGCCAGCAGCACCTGCTCGCATAGCTTGGATAATGAGGTCACCTTCCGCGAAAGCGCTCAACAGGATTGCGCGACTTGCAAGGCCCTCTTGGCGCAGGTCGCTAATGAGCTCAATCCCGCTTCGACCTGGCATCTGGAGGTCGGTTAGAACTATGTCTGGTTGGAGCTCCCGAGTCCTCTCGAGAGCCTCAGAGGCGTCAGCGGCCTCTCCGACGACCTCGATACCCGGTACGTCTTCGAGCATCGCCTTTACGCCTTGGCGGGCCATGGCATGGTCGTCGGCAATCAAAACACGAATCTTCTGGGCTTCAGCTTGATCTGCTTCCGTGGCTCCAAAGAATCCTGACGAGGCTTGTGAATCTCGATATGGCAAACTAACGCATACGCGAGTGCCCTTTCCAGGAGAGGAAACAAGCTCGAGCTTCCCGCCCAGTAGCGCTGCCCTCTCACTCATTCCGATCAGGCCGAAGCCAGTGTTACCAGGGCTTCTTGAAGCAGCCTCTGGCTCGAAGCCATTACCGTCGTCCACGATCGAAAGGGTGACGGACTCGGTACCATACTCGAGACTGGCCTCTACCCGCGACGCGGCGGCGTGTTTGCGCGTGTTCGCGACCGCTTCCTGCATGATTCGCAGCAAGGCGGTTTCCATCTCGCTTGTTAGATGGCCGGGCTCCCCAGTCACGATAGCCCGGGTGGCGATGCCGGCTCGCTCTAATGAGCGCAACTCACGTGCCACTGATTCAGCTAGCGATGAAGCCTCGAGTGCGCTGGACCGCATCTCGAGGACTGACCTTCGCGTCTCCTCCAGTGCTGCCCTGGCCATGGTCAAGGCTTCGGCCAGCTCGCGTCGTGCGGCCGGAATATCTGCCCGCAGGAGACGCTCCGATAGCTCCAGCTCCATGACCACTCCAATGAGGAGCTGAGCCACCGTGTCATGAATGTCTCGCGCAAGTCTGTAACGCTCTTGAAGCCGAGCAATATCGGCTTGCTGCTCCAGGACGCGTGCTCTTTCAATGGCAATGCCAAGCTGCTCACCGACGGCTGTAAACAAATTCAGTTCGCTTCGGCTGAAGTGGCGATTCTTTGCATCGATCATGCCGAGCACGCCCAAAGCCTTGCCTCCGACCGCTAAGGGAATGCAGACATGGGTCATGGACTCAAACTCTCGCAAGAGGGGCATTTCGCGTTCGTCGTCCTGACTGTCCCGAACCACTAACAGTTCGCAGTGCTCTGCGGCGATTCCGGGGATGAATTGACCCATCTTTACAGGCTCGCGCAGAAGGTGCTCTCTTACCTCATCTGGCATGTTTTCGTAGGCTGCGAGTCTAAGCTCCTGTGCCTCTTCATCGAGGAGGAGTATGCTTCCGCCTCCCATGCCTGTAAGCCTTAACACGTCCGCCAGCGCAAGCTCGAGGAGCTGCTCCAAGCTACCAGCATGACTTGCGTGCGCGGCGATATTGTTCATGACCGCTAGCTGTTCAACCGCTGTTGTCGCTTTTCGTGCCATGCTCTCACCGCCTCCTTGAATGTGGACATTGCTTTGCACAATCAGGCTGGTTTAGTGCTGATGTCCCCTGGTCGAAAAGCTGATCGATGCGGCGCTGCATCCGTACGCTGGTCACAATGCAGCGATTCTGTCGTCAAGGAGCAAGGGTGTCAAACGCAACACTATGACCAAATCGTGTGACTAGGCCTTCAGCAACCCCCGATGCCGCAGCGCCCGCTCCAGCGCGGGCTGCATCTTCTGCGACAATACCGTAAGCAGCCGACTTTAGGGTGCGCCGGCGCAGGCCGTTGCCGCCGGCTCCGGTCCGTCCTCGAGGCGCGCCGCCGGCCGGCGCGGCGGCCGTGCGACGACGACGCAGAAGGCCGCCAGCGCTGAAGTCGCTGCGAAGGCGACGAAGGCCGTGTCGTAGCTGCCCGTCGCGTCGTAGATCCACGCCGCGAACTGCGGCCCAACCGCCGTCGCGACGCCGAGGAGCGGCAGTGCTATGCTCCGCACCTTGCCGATGTTCTCCCGGCCGAAGTACGTGGCCCAGATCAGCTCCTGCAACGGCACGAAGCCACCGAATCCCAGCCCCCAACCGATGAGGAACATGTAGAGGAGTAGCGAGCTCTCCGCGTTCAGCGCCAGGACGATCCCCGCCGTACAGACCGAGATCGTCGCGAACCCAAGCGAGGCGCAGTAGCGTGGCGGGAAGCGCTGCATCAGGCTGCCCCAGAGCGGCCGCGAGAGCACGGTCGCCAGGATCGCCGTGCTGAACCTCGCGGCCGCTGCCTGAGACGAAAAGCCACTGTCCTGGAAGTAGGCGATGAGATGAAGGAAGAAGGCGCCCAAGCTGAAGCTGGCTAGGCCGAAGGAGATAATGAGCAGCCAGAACGCCTTCGTCCGGACCGCCTCTGCTCGCGTCCACTGCACCTCAGTCGCGGCCGTCACGACATGCCGCCTCGTCTGAGGGGCTTTGAGCTCGACCTCCTCCCCCCCGTCCGGCAGCAGGCCATAGTCCTCCGGCCGCCGTCGCATGACGAAAGCCGCCGGGATCGCGAGCACGAGAAGCCCCAACCCAAGGATTACCCATGAGGTCTGCCAGCCATAGGCACTGATCAGCTCCGCCACAATGCGCGGGGTCACCGCCCCCGAGATCGAAAGGCCCATGGTCGAGATCGTGATCGCCCAGGCCCGCTTTCGGACGAACCATTTCGACACAGTCGTATTCACGACGAGGTTGCCCAGCATGAGCGAGCCTAGCGTGATGCCGACGCCGCGGAGGAGAAGGAACTGCCACACGCTGTCTACCTGGCTGAGGCTCACCACGCTCGCAGACATCACTACAGCGCCGAGGAGCATAAAGGGACGCGGCCCCTTCGCGTCGAGAAGGCTACCGACGACGAAGCCGCCGCCGCTCATCACGAGCGTGCCAAACGTCTGGGCCCAGGTGAAGTCCGTCCGCGACCAGCCCAGGTCCGTAGTCATCGGCTCGAGGAAGACCGCCTGAGCATGGCTCTGGATCGCCACGGCCGTCATCTGGGCGCAGAGGGCTGCCACCACGATGAACCAGCCGTAGTAGATATTCGTCGTCCTGCGAAGGTTCAAGAGGCGCTTCATTCGTCGTCGTGGACGATCCACTCCTGTAGCTTCTCACCTTCGATATGAACGACACGCTCGAAGCGCCGCGCGAGCAGACCGGCGGCGGTCGTCTTACCAGCACCAGGTATGCCGTATATCAGCCAAACCTGCGCCATGACGAAGATTGTACGCGGCCCCGTTGTCCGTCATTTGAGCAGCCTCGGCCGCGAAGGGCGAGCCTAAGGTGGTGGCAACATTTGTCGCCTCGGAACGGCGGATGCGCTCTCAGATCGCTGTCGCTTGGCAACCACAATCTTGTCCACGGGCTGAAACGCCGATGCTGAATTAAACTTACTCCCGGAATACGGAGCGACCATTCACGCTCACTCTTGCGCGACGCGAAAGGTCACAAGGGCATTCGGGCGGGGCTAAGCCCTACGCCTTCAGCAGCCCGCGCCGCCCCAACGCCCGCTGCAGCGTGCAGGCTGCATCTTCATGTCCCGAAACTCGGTAATGGCAAAGTCGAGGTGCTCGATGGCGGCGTCGCGCTCGTCGGGGTAGTGGTCGAGGGGCGAAGGCGCATTCAGAATCCTACGACACCTTGTTGTCGGACACCTGAACCCGCAGACGCTCAGGCAGCTTAGCTGGTCGCAGCGGCAGCAGGATTAGAGCGCAGATCCACCAAGATAGAGCCATCAGCGCGTAGCTCAAGGTATAGTTGCCGGTCAGGTCAGCTAGGGCTGCCGCGTAGAGCGGACCGGTCGCGCCCGACAACGTGACGAATGGCCGTACGGAACCTGTTATGGCTCCCAGGTTGTCTCGCCCAAAATAGGCGGCCCAGACTACCTGATTGAGGCCGACCCAGCCACCGATGCCCAGCCCGGCCACTGCGCCGGAGATCAGTGCGATGTCCCCCGGCAAGATAAACAAGAGCGGAACCGTCATCCCAGTGTAGGTAGCAACGATCAGCAGGACCTTGCGCACATGCATGCGGTCAGCAAGTGGACCCCAGAAGAAGCGGCCGCCAAAGCTAAGCAGGCCGTAGGCGCTAAAGCCGATTGCCGCGGTGGACGGGGAGAACCCCTTTTCGACGAAGGCTGGGACCAGATTGACCGGATAAGCACCCGGCGAAACACTCGCGAACATCGCCATGGCCACGATCATCCAGAGAGTCGTCGTGCGCAGCGCCTCACCTCGGGTGAAGCTAGCCTCTTCAGTGCGGCGGCGGGGCTGTCCGTTCTGAGTCGGCTCGTCTGCGTCGCCATCCGGGTGCAGACCTATGTCTTCTGGCCGTGTCCTTAGCAGCAGAGCCGGCAGCACGGCGAACAGGATTGCCATGCTGCCTAGGAACACCCAAGCATACCGCCAGCCGAAACCTTCGCTAACCAGCGTAAGCAGCACTGGCAGTGTGAAAGCGGCAAAGCCGCTGCCCATGGTAGCGGTCGCAACGGCGCGGCCCCGCTTACGGATGAACCACTTCGGGACCGTAGCTCCCATGAGCAACGCCCCCGGTCCCGCACCTAGAAGTCCGCCAAGCACACCGAATATAAGTAGATATTGCCAAGCTTCTTGGACCACAGCGATCAAGAAGAGTCCCGACGCGGCAACAACAGCACTTGCGAAGGCGAGCCGGCGAGCACCCCCAGTCCTGTCGAGGTACTTGCCAAACAGCAGCCCGCCTGCTGCCGCTCCCAAGGTACGCAGCGTGATACCTGCGAAAATGACGGAGCGGCTCCAGCCCAAGTCGTCATGCATGGGCACCGACAGGACGCCTATGGCCCAGATGGCGCCCGCGCTCGTAACGGAGCGCATGAAGACTACGCCCACGATTACCCAGCCGTAATAGAACGGCAGGCGAGCTAGCCACGTTGTTTCATAGAGCGGCTCCTCGCGCACCCACATCTCCAAGCAAGATCTCTAACGCAGACTGCGCATGATTTTGAGCCTCCCGAACAGTTAGGTCGAGTTCGAGAGAGCTTATTTGCCTGACGGAGAGCATACCCCGCAGCTACCGCTCGCCTACGGGAGCAAACGATAAATCAATCTTGCGGGCGAATCGCCCCTCTATGCCTTCAGCAGCTCTCTACGCCCCAGCGCCGGCTCCAGCGCAGGCGGCATCTTCATGTCCTGGAACTTGGGGATGGCGAGGTTCCACGGTCACCTACGACTAGGAGGAGCTGAAGGCGGGTCAGCTCGTTTATGTGACACTGATCAAAGCAGGCACCTCAATACGGAGGAGTCCAAAGCCAGAAAGCGCACTCGGTACCTGCACTTGCTCAGAAACTCAGAGCAGAAGGGTGTCTCATTGAGGCCTGCATGCAAACACGCAATTCTGTACCCCTGCGTGTAACCTGTGCTTGCCGGAGCACTCTATTCCTGAAAACCGGAGGAACTGCACCTCATGGAACTGAGACAACTCGGTGCTACCGGCCTGATGATCCCGGAGGTGGGCCTCGGGACCTGGAAGTACCGCGGGGGCGTGGGCCCGCTCCAGCGTGGCATAGAGCTCGGTGCACACGTTATCGACACCGCCGAGGCATATGGTACCGAGGTGAGCGTCGGTAAGACGATCCATGACCGTCGTGATCGCGTATTCCTCGCGACTAAGGTCTCCGGCGAGCACCTCCGCTACGACCAAGTCCTCAAAGCTGCAGATGCAAGCCTCAGGCGCCTCGGAGTCGTCACCATCGACCTCTACCAGATCCATTGGCCCGACCCTGCCGTGCCGATCGGGGAGACGATGAGAGCGATGGAGGATCTGGTCGATATGGGCAAGGTCCGTTTCATCGGGGTGAGTAACTTCTCGCGGCAGCAGATCCAAAGCGCCCAGGCAGCCATGACGAAGTACCGGATCGTCGCCAACCAGGTCGAGTACAGTCTCCTCGATCGCCACATCGAGAAGGACCTCGAGTCCTTCTACCAGCCCAATCAGATCACCGTGATCGCATATAGCCCCTTCGCGGAAGGGGAGTTGCTTCGCGGTGAGAGTCTTCGAGCGCTCGAGTCCGTAGCCCGCGAAGTCGGAAGGACGCCGGCCCAGGTGGCGCTGAACTGGTGCCTGACGCGCCCTGGCGTAGTGGTGATACCGAAGTCTGACAGGGCTGATCGAATTGCAGAGAACTGCGGCGCGTCTGGCTGGAGCCTGACCGCCGAGCAGGTGATCAGACTCGAAGTCGGCGTCCCTCGGGGCAGGTCGCGAGCCTGGACTGAGCACTAAGTATCCGCCCGCAGTTGGCGCTGCGGTGTGTTCATGCCCCCTCAGCTACGCCTTCAGCAGCCCCCGCCGCCTCAGCGCCCGCTCCAGCGCGGGCTGCATCTTCATGCCCTGGAAGCGGCGATGGCGAAGTCGAGGTGCAGCACTCAAGCGATAGTGTCACGTCATTTTGCGGTCTCTTAGCGCCCTTCTAAGGTTCTCGATCTCCGCCTGCAGCCGGAGCTTCTCGCCACCCGAACCTGGATACGCTCCTGCTGGGCGCACACACGCCACTCCAGTTGACGGATCAGCACTTGTTGGTTCTCGATCGTGATGGCGTCCAACTCGGACTGTGGGATGGGCTTGCTGCTGTGGGGATGCACGGGGTTGCCTCCGCACCGGCGGGCGTGCCCGCATAGTCTTGCGCACCCGCGGCGGAGCCCGAAACGGGCTATGACACCTCTCGCTTAGGCGCCGGGCTGCGGCGGTCGGACACGAAGAGTCTTGAGGGCGAAGCCGGTGGCTGCCATGGGGGGCACCACTCGCCACATGTCTGGCCAAGCTCCGCCTCCCGCTCGGTCGAGAACAGGTGCTATGTTACGCAATAGACGGAGCATGGGCCGAACCAGACCGCCGCTCTGGGAGCGAGTCAGGGGTTCGCCAGCAGCGACCGCCTCCAGCGCCGCAGCCAGCGCCTTCGTGTCATTAGCCCACTGCGCGCGGAAGAGGATTGTCCCGTTCTTTCCCAGAACGTAGGCCGAGTTGGGCTTTGGGCTCAGAGCACGGTGGAGAGTGCCGTCGATATCGTCTACCGCCACTTCGAACTCGAAGCCATGGAGGTCGCGGAGCAGCCCCGCGTGCGCCATCTTTTCGTCAAGCGTTTCCGGCTGCGGGACTGTCTTGCCGGGGTGTGCTTCGCGGACGTCCACCATCACGAAGCGCACCCGGTCCCCGAAGCGCGCGTGCAGCGCCTTTAGCCCAGGAGCGGCGCTGTCCGTCACAAAGCAGGTGTATGAACCGAAGATCAGCAACGCCAGGCCGTTTTCGGAGAGGTCGGATGACCGGAAGCTGCCTCCGCTCAGCGTCGGGAGGTCGAAGTCGGGCACGCGGTCGCCTGGGCCGGAATCCCTTCTACTGAAGTACATGTCCCGCAGCACGAGCCGCAGTTGGAGATGGTCATAGCGGTACCGCCGCCAGGCGTCTGGGGCGTCCTGGTTTCGCTCAGTTTCGGTCATGTTAAGGTGCTCCTTTTCATTCGACACTAACCCGCCCAGTCGCCGTACAGGGCCCGACAATTACGCCGAAGAGAAGATGCAGCATCAAGAAGCCGATCGCGGTGTGGAAAGCTGAGCGCAAAGAAGCCTGGCGCGGCAAGCTCACCGTTCCGGATGCGAGGATGTGGGTCGACATTTGATAACCTTCGAGCCCTTTTGCAACAGGTTCGAGTGGCTGCTGGAAAAGAATACTAAGCTACGGGCTAGCTTGCTTCCTCTTGCAGCATTTGACGGATTTGGGCCGACAGCTCAGGATTTCTCTCGTGTTTATGCACACTCACCGCGTGGTCGACGGCGGCGTTGAGAACTTCTTCTTCCCTCCCTGAGATCGTCAAGCTGCAGTTCATCTCGCTCGGGAACTGCCTGCAGTCTGCAACGTACCTCTTCTCTGTTGTCATTCTCGTGTCTCCCTTCTCTGGAAAACGCGTAATGCTCTAGGGTGCTGCGATTCTGCGCCCATTGAGAGAGTCCGTCAATGTCCGACCGTCCTGATCTTGACTACGCCTTTCGCAGCCCTCGTCTTCCCAGCGCCCTCCAGCGCAGGCTGCATTTTCATGTCCTGGAACTCGTTAGCCAGCCTTGGTGCCGACGACGCAGTGGAGCGGCCACACCGCGAAGATCGTTCCGAAAAGGAGGGTCGCGGTATGTTGCCGCGACCCTCTTAACGTGTTTCCACCCGCCAAGACGGGTAGGTTTACCGGCCCTGTCAAGAGTTCGACAGGGCCTTAGTCGTCAACTTGCCAAACTCCATATACGACCCTGCTGTTAGTGCTGTATGACTTCATCACCAGCGTCCCCTCCTAATACATCCAACGTAGCAATGGAGGGTAGCTCCTCAAAGTGATGGTCGGCACGTTTGAGCAGCACTTCCCTTTGGACTGAGGGGATCACTGTTACGCCTTCGACGATTTGCCACTACTCTGCAGCCCCGTGTGAGGGCGATCACCGAGCGGCTTGGCGCACACCGCTAGAGTATTCTCAGATATACCCCATGGGGGTATGACAGCAAGCGAAGGTGAGACAGATGAAAGTACTTTCAGCGGAGAGCAGGCAGCGCATTCGATGTCAGCGTTGCGGCGGAAACGCCTACCTCGAAACCATAGACGAGCGAGAACTCCGTTGCTTGCAGTGCAGCAGGCTAATCGCTCGCCTTACTCCGGTGGCGGCCCTACCTGTCCGCGAGTTGGCCCAGGCAGCGTAGGGACGTAATCCAGTGCTACGTGACCAGATAAACGAACAACCTGACCGCGGCCATCTGCGTCGCTTGCTGACACGATTTCGTTGCGGCAGTGTCCCGGCCAAGCAAATGGAAACCTCTTGTGAAATCTCTTAGTCCTCGAAGGGCATTACTCGGGCTTATAGCTACCGTGGCTTTGTTTGCGATTGCCTGCGCGAGCGCTACAGGTCAGGTATCAAATGACGAGAGCGGCGAAATCACCTCAGCCGAAGCAAGTGCGGCCACTCGGCTAGAACAGAGCGTCACTGATTCGCCAAAGACCCAACTATCCGTGAGCGAGACTGTTCGCAAGCTTCGTCCTTCGGTAGTTAGAGTGGAGGCCGAATCGATAACCCTAGATGCTTCCGGCCGCTCCTCGCGTGGAGTGGGAACCGGCGTCATCATCGACTCGGAAGGACACATAGTCACCAATAACCACGTCGTGGTCGATGAAGACGGAAATGACAGCAGAATTTCTGTAACCCTGGCCGACGGCCGCACTTTGGCAGCCGAGATAGTTGGCAGGGATCCGGCGACCGATCTTGCTGTTTTGAAGATCGATGGCCAGGGATTTCAGCCCGTCATATTCGGCCAAGCGTCGAATCTAGAGGTTGGTGCCGACGTGGTCGCTATTGGTCACGCCCTAGGTCTAGCAGGCGAACCTACGGTAACCCGAGGCATTGTCAGCGCAAAGGATCGGGCAATCCGTGCCGGCCAGTACTCTATTAGTGGTGCGATACAAACAGACGCGAGTATAAATCCGGGAAATAGCGGCGGACCGCTCGTCGATGTCTTTGGTCAGGTCGTCGGAATCAACACCGCGGTTATCAAAGAAACGTCCAACATCGGCTTGGCTATCTCAATTGACCTGGTTAAGTCCGTGGTTGAGGAGCTTCTGGTCTTTGGCAGCGTTGAACGCTCATTCCTGGGGGTAAGTCTTGTCGATGTTACGCCGGACGTCGCGGCCAACCTCGATCTTCCAACTACAACTGGAGCCGCCGTCACAAGTATCGAGCCTGGATCTCCGGCCGACTCGGCTGGCCTACAGCCAGAAGACATCATCATTCGCCTCTCCGACAAGCCGGTGGCGAACAGTGGCGACGTTCTTCAGGTTCTCTCCGCTTATGACTCAGGCACCACACTGGTGATTACGTTCTATCGCGACGATGAGTTGCGTCAGGCTGACGTAACACTCGGGGTTAGAGAACAGCAGCCCTCGCAGGAATAGTCGAGCTGCTGGCAGGACCACTTCTCGGAATTGGCGCTCTCCAAGGCTCTAGGTTCGATACGAACCATTGATCTCCCGCGTCACCAGAGTCCGATGTCGTCGGCGATGGCGTCACCGGGCCTTGTTCAACTTGGCAATGTGGCATACGAGTGCTGTCGCTCCGGCGCCCCTTTGCCACTGGCTGAACCGGATGTTCGAGGAGGTGGACCTAACCTTGGCAGAGGTGATGACCGTCACGTCGCCAACCTTCCGGCAAGAAGCAAACTGGTATAGGAGCTGTTGCTTGACTGGCTTCAGAGCGGAGAGGTGAGGTGGTTGTGGTGGTCGAACTCTACATAGAAGGCGATTACGTTTACAGAGGTGGGGGCAATCGGTCGCCGATAACATCGAAGGAAGGCCTGGCATGGCTACGAGCCACGCTGATGAGGCGCTATCATCGGGCACCCGAGAGCTATCAAGACGCTGTTGACCTGGTGAACTCCTTAGATTTGCGCGTCGACGAATTAGAGCACGAGCTGAGGCAAAGCCATGCTCGAAGAGAGCCTGACGCTAAGAGGGCTGCGTAGGCCTTTGGCCTAGAGAGAAGATCGCTCGATAATCTGTGACTGCCAGCCCGTCACAAATAACCGGTGAGAGCAGGGCCGACTCTTACGCTTTCAGCAGCCCCCGCCGCCCCAGCGCCCGCTCCAGCGAAGGCTGCATCTTTGTGTCCTTGAACTCGGCGACGGCGAAGTCGAGGTGCTCAATGGCGGCGTCACGATCGTCGGGGTAGTAGTGCTCTAAGACGCCACCGCCCGAGAGAAGCCTCGTTGCTTTCGACTTGCCCAGACTCAACTCCCTCCTGAATTGGACTGAGCTGTCACCTCGCCATTTCCGATGTCGACGTATCTTCGACCCTCGTCGTAGGAGACATTGCGGTCAAGGAGTGTGGATACGGATCGTACCCTGAAGGAAGTAGGGTCACGCGGTACGAAGGGCTCACCACCTTCGAGGATCTCGCGGACGCTTTCGAGGTACATGCGCCGCAAGGCGATGATCGCTGTGTCCGAAGTGCCGAGATGCTCTTTCGTGCGGTCGAAGATCGCCCCCATCGTCTCCTGGATACCAGCGTCCTGGAGCGAACCGCTCGGGATGCCGGTGAAGGTCTGCGTGCGCTGCACCTCGCGGTCGATGAAGTAGTCGTTTGACGAATTCGCCTTCGCTCGGAGGGTGCGCGGGTCGATCTCAACGTCATGAGCTTGATGGCCCTCACCTGGATCCAGAGGCCGGCTCGGGTTCCAACTGTAGGTGAACATCCAGCAGTTTTCGTCGTCCATCGGCACCCAGCCGTGACCGCTATAGGTACGCTCGTAATAGTTCTCCACAGCCCCGGGGATAATCGTGAAGAAGGGCATCAGAAAGGGCGTGAACCGCCAGTAGTAAGTGTCTGCCTCCGCGTTGCGTTGGGCCCCATACACGAAGCCGTACTCAGTTCGCGTCAAAAATAGGCGAGGCGAAGGGTCTCTCGTACTCAACGTCTGGTTCTCCGGCAGGTTCGCGATGGCTGGGGGCTTGCCGCTGTGAAGAAAGGAGATATGGCTGGAATCAATGCCGCCCTCAATTCCCTGTAGGAAGTTCGATTCCTGGACTCGCCGGGAGACGCGGGTCTGCCCTTCCGGCACGAGCGTCCATGGGTACTCCGGCAGCTCCGGCATAAGGTCGGGCGAGCCCATGTAGGCCCAGATAATGCCGCCGCGGTCCAGGGTCGGATAGGCGATGGAGTGGACCTTCGACTTGAAGTTGGACTCCACCGGTTCAGACGGCATGTCGACGCAGCTGCCGTCGACATCGAACTTCCAGCCATGGTAGACGCAGCGCAGGCCCTCCTCCTCGTTGCGACCGAAGAAGAGGGAGGCACCGCGGTGAGGGCAGGCGCTGGCCACGAGCCCTACGGCGCCCGAGCTCACCCGGAAGGCGATGAGGTCTTCGCTCAGGATTCGCGTGCGCACAGGAGGGCAGTCAGGCTCCGGCAACTCACTGGAGACCAGGGCGGGAGTCCAAAAGCGCCGCAGGTACTCCCCCATGGGCGTATTCGGTCCCGTCTGGGTGATGAGTTCGTTTTCCCTGGTGGTCAGCATCGTTCCTGTCTCCTAACCTTCAGTATCCCCTGACGCCCCCAGCTCCTGCTCTAGCTCGACCCACGTGTGTTCCTTGTCGGGAACGGCGAGGAAGGGGCTGTTCGTCTGAGCTCTCTTAGGGCACAACCGTTCGGGCCAGTTCTGCCTCTCTCAAAAGAAACTGTGCCTCGAGGGCTTTAGCCTTCGCCTTGGCAATCGCTTCCTCTTCTGTATCAGCGATCGCTGTTTCGCGGTGTATATGGAACACCTCAGGATGCATCGGCCCGGAAGGTTCCTGGCCCTGTGCTAGCTCCTTGGCCGCCTTTAGCAGGCGGCGTCGCATGTAGATGATCACGTAGTCCGACCGTGCCAGGTGCTCTTTAGTCCGGTCCGCGATGGGACCCCACTGGGCCTCGATTAGGGCAATATCCTGCAACGGGAAGCAGCTAATGCCTGTATAGGTGAAGCTTTTCTGGGCCACGCGATCAATCTCATAATCGTTGCTGATGTTGGCCTTCGGCATCCAGCTGCGTGGGATGAGTTCAGGGAAGCTGTAGCCGCTATCCCTGTACTCGTGCAGGTCTGCTTTGGAAATAGGCTCCCAGCTCCAACGCAGTCGGTAGAACATGAGACTCTCGTTGTCGATTGGAATGCGCATGTTGCTGGAGAAGTGACCGTGTGCGGCGACTCCCGCCGTGCAGAAAATAGGCATCCACCAGGTAGCACCGACGCTTGCCGAAAAGCGACCATCGGGCTGTGGCATGACGTTAATGCTGAGTGTTGCCTGCTCGTGATCCTCGAGCCGAGCGTTGAGGCCACCCGCACGATGTGATGAGGTGCCTAACTCGGTGACCCTCCGATTGCCGACTGCTCGGGGAAAGGGCTCGTTCGGGTCAGACGGAGCCTCATTGGACATCGGTTGGCCCGCGAAGTCGCGGAGGGCACCGTCAAGGTTACTGTGGAGGAAACGCGCGTGGCTGGGATCGTAGTCGCCCTCCATCGCCTGTAAGTAATTGCAGGACTCGATGAACTTAGTCACGTAGCGGTGGCTCTTCGGCACCGTTAGCCATTCGAAGTCTGGCATAGGGGGCTTTCTTTCGGGGGGACCCATGTATGCCCAGATCAGGTCTCCAGCCTCAACCGCTGGGTAGAATTTGATTTTTACCTTGTCCTTATATGTCGAGCCTTCAGGTGTATTCGGCATATCGACGCAACTGCCATCAATGTCGAACTTCCAGCCATGGTAGACACAGCGCAGCCCGTTCTCTTCGTTGCGTCCAAAGAACATCGGAGCGCCGCGGTGCGGACAGTAAGCGTCAACCAATCCGACGTTGCCGTCCGTGGCTCGGAAGGCGATGAGGTCCTCGCCAAGAACCTTCACGCGTACGGGCACGGCGTCGACTCCGGGCAGCTCCTCTGCCAGGGCAACCGGCAACCAGAAGCGCCTGAACAGCTCGCCCATGGGTGTGCCAGGATATGTGTTGGTTATCAGCTCGTTGTCTTCCTTGGCAAGCATCTTGTCTTCTCCTGCTGCAATTCTCTGGATACTTTAGCGGAATGGCGGCGTGGCGCCTTAGGCTGCAGCAGTCCCCAGCGCCCCAGCGCCCGATCCAGTGCAAGCTGCGTCTTCATATCCTGGAACACGGCGACGACGGAGGTTCGGTAGCCACACGATCGGGCGATAGTGTGACTACGCCTTCAACAGTCCCCGGCGACCCAGTGCCCGCTCCAGTGCTGGCTGCATCCCTGGAACTCGGTGATGGCGAAGTCGAGGTGCTCGATAGCCTTGTTTCGTTTACCGCGCCGGGACGCGCAATTCTTTCTGGATGCATTCCCGCTGCGCACGCACACGCCTCTCCAGCTTGCTGGTCATGGTTCCAGCGGCCCGAGAATCGTGTCCGGCCCCGCCGCTCGCTAAGAACGGGCTGTCGTGGATCAGCCGTATCGGCCAGTGTCTAGAGCTGCAAAGAAGCCCGAGAACGCGTGCTTTGGCCGGCCCGGTGGGGGAAACCCGGCTTCCGTTAGTAAACCGTGTTGAACAGTGTTTAGAAGCTCCAGCCCGCCAGCTTGATCAAAAGTGTAAAGCGCGCAAACAAAGATCAGCTTTGAACGCAATGTTAATTGCGTTTATTCATGATTTAAAGCGTGATGCTGTTACGGTCGTCACAAACGCGATCAAAACGCTTTTAAAAAAGCAAACGAAAAGCCTTGCAATCTTAGCAATCTGAAGGTATAGGTGATGGCGTGAGTAAGTCCAACTAGGACAGCGTGGTGGCAAAGGAGACTTGACATGTACCTCTTGTCCAAAGCCCTGGAGGTATCAAAATGAGAGCTGCTCTATATGCGCGCGTCAGCACCGAAGACCAAGCCCGCGAGGGCTACAGCATCGAGGCCCAACTGGTAGCAATGAGGTCCTTCGTCAGCCAAAAGGATTGGTTTGTGGCCGAGGAATTCGTTGATGCCGGCTTCTCGGCTAGGTCGGACGCACGCCCGGCCTTCCGCGAGATGATCGCCGCTGCGAAGATCAGAAAAGTTGACATAATCCTGGTTCACAAGCTAGATAGATTTACCCGGAGCAGGGAAGACGCAATCATCTACAAGGCCCTCCTGAAGCGCGCGGGCGTCCGTGTGGTGTCCATAAGCGAGCCCCTCGATGAGGATTCGCCCTCGGCCATGATCGTTGAGGGCGTGATGGAGGTGGTCAACGAGTGGTACTCGCTCAACCTCTCGCGAGAAGTTGCCAAGGGCCTGAAGCAGCGGGCCGAGCAGGGCCTGTGGAACGGAGCCCTTCCTTTCGGATACGCGAAGGGTGAAGACGGGTTGGCGCATGTCGTGCCCGAAGAAGCGGAGGTCATCTGCCAGGCGTTCGATACGTATGCGTCTGGCGTGAAGACTTTCCAGCAGGTGGCGACCTGGTTGAACCAGACCAAGTTTCGACCGAGGGTGCATCGAAGGGATCGCCGAGAACGCCAGTATCTGTGGTCGAAGGATACGGTCAAGGACATGTTGGCTAACCCTTTCTATCTCGGGAAAGTTACATATAAAGGGGCGGTTCTTGACGGACGACATGAACCGGTTGTAGTTAGAGGGCTTTTCGAGCGCGTTCAGCAGGTTCGACGAGATCACTACCGAGGGCCGTCAACGTTTGCCCAGCGGTATCGCGTCTACCTGCTGAGCGGCCTGGTCCGTTGCCATATTTGCGGCGAGAAACTGTGGGCTCACCATATCCGAGGTTCGGACTACTATCGGGAAGAGTCAGCCCTTCGTGGCATACCCTGCTCAAATCCTAAGCGCTACGTGCGCGCCGATGTGATCGACGAGCAGGTCTCTTCGATCATGGGAAATCTCCAACTGCCGGATTCGTGGCGAGATCTCGTGGCCACATTGCTGGACTCCGATGCGGAGCGGGAAGCCGCGACCAAAGAACGGGCCAGATTAGAGGAGAAGATCCGGCGCCTGTCGCGTCAGTACCGTGAAGTCGAAATCGGGGAGACCGACTATCGCCGGGAAAGGGAGATAACTCAGGCTCGCCTAGATGCGATCCGTGAAGTTGCTGAAGACGAGACTGTCCGCACTGGTGATCACGTAGAGGGCCTTGTCGAGGCGTGGAAGCTAGCCACGAAAGAGGAGAGGAGGGACCTGCTTCGTATGTCGCTTGATGGCATCTACGTGGACATGTCGAATGGATCCTTCGTTGCCTTAAAGCCAAAAGCGGCATTTCTGCCGCTCTTTCAGATCGACCGTCCCGTTAGGTCGGGATCGACCGTGTTAGTTTCTGGCGACCCGGAGGGGATTCGAACCCCCGATCTCCACCGTGACAGGGTGGCATGTTAGGCCGCTACACCACCGGGCCGTACAAATTCGATTCTAGATTCTCGCCCCGCCCTCAGTCAACGCGAGTGTCTTGCCTGGGCCGCTTCAAGCCCCCGAAGCTGCAGGATTCATCCTGCAGAGTTGTATAACAACCCAAGACTCCGGTCCACCCGCCCCGCGCTCCGTATCGCGGTCGCCACATGCCCCGGCCTTCAGGCCGGGGTACGATTGAGAACCCCTCACGCCCCCGTGATCTCAGAAGGCAGCTCCTGCGCCTCCGACGCCGCCCCCGACGCGTACGCCGCGTCGATCTGCGCCTCGTCCAGCCCCAGCAGCTCCGCCAGCACGTCGCGCGTGTCCTGCCCCGGCGCCGGCGGCCCGCCCCGGATCGCCCCCGGCGTGCGCGACAACCGCAACGGCGAGTTCGATATCGTCAGCTTGTTGCCCCGCCCGCTCCACACCTCCCGCAGCATCTCGCGCGCCTCCACCTGCGGGTACGCCGCCACTTCCGGTATCGAGTTCAACGGCCCGCACGGCAGGTCGATCGCCTCCAACTCGCCCACCCAGTGCGCCGTCGTCTGCTGCCGCATCGCCTCGATCAGGATCGGCTCCAGCACCGCGTGGTTGCGCGTCCGCTCCGCCGGCGTCTGGAACCGCGCGTCGTCGATCAGCTCCGGCCGGTCGATCACGGCGCAGAACACGCCCCAGATGTTCTCCAGCCCGAACCCCAGCGCGATGACGATGTGTCCGTCCGCCGTCGGGAACGCCTGGAACGGCGTCGACAGCGGGTGCCGCGTCCCGATCGCCTTGGGCGCCGTCCCCGTCGCCGAGTAGCGCGCGAAGGCGTTTTCCAGGATCGCCACCTGGCAATCGAGCATCGAAATGTCGATCATCTGCCCCCGCCCGCTGCGCTCGCGCTCCCGCAGCGCCGCCAGTATCCCGATCGCCGTGAACAGCCCCGCCGCGATGTCGCCCAACGACACCCCGGGGCGCACCGGCACGCCGCCCTCCTCGCCTGTGATCGACATAACGCCGCCCATGCCCTGGACCACCACGTCCAGCGCCGGCTTGTCGCGGTCCGGCCCCGTCTGCCCGAACCCGGACGTCGCGCTGTAGATGACGCGAGGATTGCGCCCCGAAAGCACCTCGTAGCCCAGGCCCAGCCGGTCCATCGTCCCCGGCGTGAAGTTCTCCATCACGACATCCACTTTTTCGACCAGACTTAGAAATAACTCCTTGCCCTCCGGCTTGCGCAGGTCCAGCAGCGTGCTCTTCTTGCCCCGGTTGATGCTGAAGAAATACGAGCTCTCGGCGTCCGCCCCGTCCGCCGCCTGCGACAGGAACGGCCCCGTCGTCCGCGCCACGTCGCCGTACGGCGGCCGCTCGACCTTGATCACCTCCGCGCCCAGGTCGCACAGCACCATCGACGCGTAGGGCCCCGACAGAACCCACGTCAAGTCCAAAATCCGCACGCCCTCAAGCGCCCCATCAGGTAAACCGTTCATCGCAGACTCCTTGACGAATCGTCGCGCATCAGAGCGCAGCGTACAGAGCGGAAAGATAAGACGCGAGGGGCGTCAAGCTGTCTTGGCGCAAGGGAAGCCTAGGTTGTACTGGGAAGACTATGGAGTAGGGGGTGCGTCTGTCCTCATGCCCGCGCCCAGACGTGCAACGAGAGACGCGAGGCCGACGACATCGTCCTGGCTTACTACGATGCGTTGACCGACCTTATAGTGGGAATCGCCTGTTCGGTCGAGATAGCGTTGATCAATCATGCCATCGGTGTGCGAAAGCAGATGACGCCGTTCCACAAGGAGCTTTAGGTCCGTTAGCTCCTGTGGGGCCAACCATTCCTCGTAGCCATGGCCGGTGGCTTGGCGCCAACGCTCCGAGCCATCGTCGATTCTTTGAAAAAGATTCATGGGCAATCGTTCTGGCGACCCTACGCGCCCGTAGAGCTGCTCAGCCAAACGTTGAAGTGCGACTACGCAGTCCATCAGGGCGGTCTCGATGAGTGAGCTCCTAATAAGAGCCGTGTCATCGCGTCCCAGCGTTGTGGCGAGTTGTTGCTCGATTGTGAGGGCGTTTTCGGCCTTTGCCCGGACCTTCGCAAGTGCCTGGTCGAATAGGCGCTCGGCGGAGCTGTCACCGCAACAGGGACAGAAGAAGGCGCTACCAATCACTGAGAAATTTGAGCCGCAAGAATCACATTTAATCTGTAACTCGAATTCTTCCGCGGAGGGTGCTGGAACGATTACGTGCTCCCTTGCCCCCTTGACCTCCATAGTCATCGTCAAGAAGCCACTCCTGGGCTGATTCCGATTGAACTTCCTGGCACCTTGCCGTAGCGCCTCGCCGACCATTCCAGACATCTGATCGACGGCTTGAGCTTCCGCATGCTCGATTTGTTCCGTCGTCCACCACTCGTTCGCCGGAGCATCGTGGCCGCAGAAAGGGCAGAAGACCTGCTCATCACGGAATTTGTCTCGCCAGTCGTCCGCTTGGACTTTGAACTGAAACCGGCATGTGTCGACAGGACATTCCTTATCGAGATAGCCGCGGGCATCAGGCTCGATAGGTACTCGGACCTCTATGCCTTCTTCAAGGGATCTGATTTGACGAAATAGGTCGTCGAACATTATTCCTATCCTGTACGCTTTGATTCAGTAAGAATCATTATAAATGAATCAAGGAAGCCGCACAAATGTTCGCAGCTTATTCCGAAGAGAGCCGTTTCAGAACAACCATTCGCGTAGGAGAGTCATCAGTTGTGATATCATTCGTTCGTGACTCAAACTCCTGTAGAACCCATTGACTACGATAAGGCAAGCAGCGACCTTAAACGCTACTTGCCCCTCAAAGTTGCGACTTTCTTGGTTCTCTGCGGCTACTTTGTTGGAGACATCTACCTAATTGCCGCAACCTGGAATGAGTGGTGGCCCTACCCGCAGATTGAGGTCACAAGCCTGGACGAAGTGAAACCCGCAATCTTTTCCTTCTGTGGTGGCGTTCTCGGTGCGACTGTGTTTGCTTTTCGAGGTTTCTATTGGGCGATAGGGCCACAATCTTCGACGAATCCTCGCTACCGCTACGATCCTAATTGGACCTTCTGGTACTTGGCTCGGCCTATCTTGGGGGCGATTCTCGGCGTCTTCGTTTTTGGCGCGCTTCTAGCCGGTGTAAGCACATTGGGTACCGCATCGTTCGACACCACCGGTGTCGCCAGTTTTTTCACCGTAGCATTTCTTGCGGGGTTTTCCGTAACTGAATTCTTGGGATGGGTGACGGCAAGGGCTCAAAGGCTTTTCAGTGGGGCAGGAGAACGACGTTCATGAGTCTGGAAATAGACATGGTGGATGTTGGAGACGCGGATGCCATTGCCCTTCGGTACTTCTATCCCGATGGACGGATCTTTGTGGCCATTATCGATGGAGGAAACCAGGATGATGGCGAGAAAATAATAGAAATCGTTCGAAGGTACTATCAGACTACACATGTCGACCTCGTGGTCTCAACACACCCAGATCATGACTACATAGCGGGTCTTAGCCAGGTTGTAAGCGAACTTGATGTCGACCAAGTCTGGTTACATGATCCCTGGCTACACATCGAACCAAACATTCCGCGCCAAGTTGCAATACAACTCTTCAAAAGTCGAGGAATCGAGAACGTTGCTACTAAGTCGACCGACGATCTTGACGCCTTCAAATCGTTGGTTGACCGCCTAGGTATCCCAAGAGTGGAACCGTTTTCAGGTGTCCAAGACGGTCCGCTGTTTGTTGTTGGTCCATCGCCAGCTTTCTATGAAGGAAAGCTAGCTGGTACGGACTATACCTCGATAGAAACCGGGACCACTAAAGCGATTGAACCGGACCTTGAGTACGCGATTGACGACAATAATGAAACTAGCACGACCAACGATACGAGCAGCATCATTCTCCTTCAGGACGGTACGCAGAAGTATCTATTCACAGGAGATGCAGGCGTCGAAGCATTGAATGATGCACGATCACCTTGGATCTTCGGGAATCTACATTGGCTGGATGTGCCCCACCATGGAAGCAGACGAAATCTGAGTAGTGAGCTGGTGGACTACCTGAAGCCAACCACCGCATTCGTTTCGGCAGCTGGTACCCGGAAGCATCCTAGCTCGGCTGCCGTGAACTCTCTCAAGCGTGCCGGTACAACCGTCTATTCAACCCACAAGGGCGGCAGTAAATGGCACCACGAAGGCGCTCCTCAACGCAACGACTATTCGGCTGCCGTTCCTCTGTAATCGGAGCCTTGACCCTGCTCAGCCGCCTCTAGCGTCCCGCCAGAGTCTGATGCCGCACACCCCCGGCGTCAGCGCCCGTTTTGCCTCATCCCACGCCGCATGCGCCACACACACCATGTCCTCCCAGCGGCACGGCCCGCCGGCACAGTGCCCCGCCTCTGCCCAATCCCACGTCTCACCCACGACGCGTCAACGTCGCGCCTCTGCCCCGTCTACGTCTCGTCTCGGTCCCCCGATCGCCTCGCCCCACACTCGCCCACGACGCGTTTATGCCTCGGACCTGTCGCGTCTCAGTCTCGGACGCGTCCTGTCTACGTCTCGACTCGTATCTGGAGCAGCCTCAAACCCGTCAGGTTCGCCTACAGCCCAGCGATCTCCACCGGCTCGATCTTGTCCGCCGGCTCAAAACCAAAAATCCGCCCGTAAAAGAACAACTCCGCCTCGAACGACCGCTTGATGTTCTCCGATCGCCTGAAGCCGTGCTGCTCCCCCTCAAAGGGCAGGTAAGCCACCGGCACACCCTTCGCCTTCAGCGCCTCAACCATCGTCTCAGCCTGGTTCGGCGGCACAATCTCGTCCTCCAGGCCCTGGAAGAAGATCACCGGGCAGTTGAACCCCTCCACGTGATGGATCGGCGACCGCGCCGTATAGAGGTCCGTCCGCTCCGGATAAGGCCCAATAAGGCCGTCCAGGTAGCGCGACTCGAACTTGTGCGTATCGCGGGCCAGCGCCTCCGTGTCGGCCACGCCGTAGTGGCTCGCGCCCGCCTTGAACGTATCGTGGAACGCCAACGCCGCAAGCGTCGTATACCCGCCGGCGCTGCCGCCCGTAATCGCCAGACGCTCGCAGTCGGCCAGCCCCTGCGCCACCAGATACCGCGCCCCGTTGACGCAATCCTCCACGTCGACGACGCCCCAGTTGCCGTTCAGCCGCTCGCGATAGGGCCGTCCGTAGCCCGTCGAACCGCCATAGTTCACGTCCAGCACTGCGAAGCCCCGCGTCGTCCAGTACTGCACCCGCAGCGAAAACGCCGCCGAAGTCGCCGACGTCGGCCCCCCGTGCGACATGACAATTAGGGGTGGGAGCTCTCCGGCCGGCGCCTCATAATCCTTGCTAACCGGCGCGTAGTAGAAAGCATGCGCCGACCGATCGTCCGAAGTCGGGAACTCGACAGGCTGCGCTTCCGAAACATACGCACCGTCGATTTTCACCTCCGACGAAGCCTTCAGCAGCTCGATACGTCCCGAAACGATATCGAGCGTGTACAGCCCACCCGAATCGTTCGCCGAGGCGGCGGCGAACACGGCGCGCCCGCCCAAAACGCGTAGCCCGCCGATCACGTTGAACGGCGTGTCGATCTCGTACAGTGCGCCCGTCGTCGTGTCGAGCGCCGCGAGGTGCGTCAGCCCGTCGGCGCCGTAAGTGCACAGCAGATGCTCCGCCGTCTCGAACGCGTAGTAGGAAGCGCCAAACTGCCAGTGCGGCCCGGCAAACTCCGCCTCACGCGGCGCCAGCGCCTCCACAGCCCCCGAAGCCGGCACCCAGCGATACAAATTCCACCACCCGGTGCGGTCCGAGATGAAGTAAAGACTGCCGTCCGGTGACCACCGCGGCTGACAAATCGACTCCGCCGGGCCACCCGCAACCGCCCAAACATGCTTCGTAGCGCCGCTCGCGTCGAGGTCCGCCACATACAGCGTGCAGCCGTCCCACGGCATGTTCGGGTGGTCCCACGCCGTCCAGCACAGCAACGAACCGTCCGGGCTAACCCGAGGCGAAGAGAAGAAGTCGTGCCCGCCAACCAGCACCGTCTCCTCACCATTCCCGAGATCGATGGCTGCAATCGTATTAACCGCTTCGGTTTGCACCGTATGGTCCTCGCGCACAGCGATCAACCGGTGTCGCGCACCGTCCAGCACGAAGTCGGCGTAACGCATCCCGTCGATGCGGGTTAGCGGCTTCGGCTCGTCCCCGTGATGCGAAACATAAAGGCGCTGGTCGGCGAAGTTAGCGAAGTACACAGCGCCGTCCGAGACTAAGTAGTCGCCGCCGCCGTATTCATGCACCCGCGTGCGCGCGTTGAGCGGCGCAACGTTGATGTCGGTAGTCGCGCCATCAGGCGAGCGCCGCACGATGACATTACGACCGCCTTCCCGCGGCCGCGATTCCACCCAGTAGATGTCGTCGCCGTCCATGCGCACCGCCCCGAGTCGAACCGTACTGGAAACAATCAGGTCTGCCGTGACCGGCGAGGACCACGCGCCGTAGGGTGCTTCAGTCATGGTCGAGAGCATACGGTCTCGTACGCCTCGGGGCTAGAGAGGCTTCCCTCTAATCGCGGGCTTCTCTAGCGGCATCCGGCAAGCTTCTCTTATCGCAATCTCTGCGCCATGATGGTGCGAATCTTCCCCGACGACAGCAGGAGGTCGCAGTGCAGTACACGTTATCGCCCGCCAGGCCTACCCTGGCCGACGCCATCTTCCCTCGCATCGATTCTGACAGCCGTGCCGTGGCCTGGGCCCGCGACCTGGCGTTGATGATCGGCTTCGCCGCCCTCGTAGCCCTCGTGGCGCAGATTCAAATCCGCCTGCCCTGGACGACAGTCCCGTTAACCGGTCAAACTTTCGGCGTACTGATCGCCGGCGGTGCTCTGGGTATGAGACGCGGTGGCGGCTCCATGCTGATTTACGGCCTCGTCGGGATGTTCCTGCTGCCCGTCTTCGCGCCAGGATCCGCTACGACGTCCGGGACATGGGATATGCACTTCATCCTGCCCTGGTCCGGCTCTGAGGCCTATCTCTGGCACATCAGCAGCGGCGGCTACATCGTAGGCTTCGTCCTCGCCGCCGCGTTTGTCGGTCACCTTTGCGAGCGCGGCTGGGATCGCGGCTCCTGGGTGCAGCTGGCCATGCTCGGCGGCACCGCGCTGGTCTACCTGCCAGGCCTGCTCTGGCTTGGCTACCTGATCGCGACGGACTGGGTACCGCCAGGCGGCGAAGTCGCGCTGGGTGAGCTGATATCGGGTTCGAGCACGCTGGACAAGGCGCTTAAGGGCGGCTTGTACCCCTTTGTCGTCGGGGACCTTATGAAGCTAATGGCGGCAGCGCTACTCCTGCCCGCAGCCTGGTTGGCCCTCGATCGCGTCAAGGGGTCACGTCGGTCCTAGTCCGCGAGCCCGAATGCCTGCAGGCGCATCACCTCTGAACAGCTTCGACTCAGAGGTCGGACGCTATCTTGCTCATAGGTTTCCTCGATCGCACAAACTGGCGTTGCCCCCGATTCGGGTGCCCCACCCGGCCCAAGTATTAAGGCCTTCCGAACGGAAGGCCTTAATACGTTTCGTTTTCGCTGGTTAGCTGCGGGGCTTCGTGTTCTCGTAGCGCTTTCGGAAGCGCTCTACTCGCCCCGCGGTGTCGACGATGCGCTGCTCTCCCGTGAAGTACGGGTGGCAGCGGCTACACACGTCCAGGTGGACCTTGTCCTTCGTGGAGCGTGTGACCCACGTGTTGCCGCATGCGCAAGTCACGGTGGACTCAACGTATTCCGGGTGTATGCCTGTCCTCAAGATGCCACCTCCGCGTAGACACTGACCTTCTTGCGCCGGCCTTTGGCGTAGGGCTGGAACTTCACCTTGCCATCAACGAGTGAAAACAGGGTGTGGTCGCGGCCAACGCCAACGTTGTCGCCGGCGTGAATACGCGTGCCCCGCTGCCGCACGATGATCGTGCCGGGCTTGATCAACTGACCGTCGTAACGCTTGACGCCAAGACGTTTGGCGTTGCTGTCTCGGCCGTTCTTTGAGCTGGAACCTGCTTTTTTATGAGCCACTTCTTAGTCCTGTGATTCGTTTTCGCTGCTCGCCGTGCGGCGCCTGCGAGGGCGCGGCGTCGGTTGCTCGCCTTCTGTCGCCGGTGCGTCAGTCTTCGGAGCTGCACGCGTCCGCCGGCGAGGGGTTGTGGCCGGCGCCTCAGTGGTTGGAGTCTCGGTCGCGTCCACGACTGCCTCTTCCGGAGCTTCCGCCGTAGGAACCTCGGGTTCAGTGGCGTCTTCTACGGGGGCCGTACGCACCCGCCTCGCTGGAGCCGTACTCGTAGTGCTCCCGAAGCGGATCTCACTCACGGACAGCGTGGTGTAAGGCTGACGGTGGCCGCGCTTTCGGCGATAGCGCACCTTGGCCTTGTACTTGAAATTGACGACCTTCTTGCCCTTGCCGTGTTCTACGACCTCGGCAACCACAAGCGCGCCATCCACGGTTGGCTCGCCGACTGTCACCGTGCCGTTGTCCGAGACAAGCAGCACGTCGTTGAGCTCGACTCGCGAGCCGGGCTCTGCGTCGAGCGTGGCGACATTAAGCACGCTTCCTGCGTGCACACGATATTGTTTTCCGCCGGTGCGGACGACAGCGTCCAACGAGGCCTCCTTCTGATGGGCCACCCCAACTTATCGAATCTGAGGCGATTCTGTCAATCGTACCAGCCGTGAAACGGCGGTCTAAGCTCAGATTTGCAGGTCCAGCGCGACCGGCACGGCTACACGGCCCCATGTTTCGAGTTGATCTTGAGACGTAGAGTATTTCGTCACCAGCAGGCTGCGGGCCAGTCGATCTTCATCGGCTTCAGTCACCATGCGGGCGTTTGCATCGAAGCTTCGGCCTGCGATTTTGAATTTCACCGCCGGCTGCTTCTGAAGGTTGCGTACCCAGTCACCCATTCCGGCCTTGTGCCTGGAGTCGCCGTTCATCAGATACGCCGCGTTGCCCTGCAGAGCGAACCAGATCTCGATCTCGTGCGGTTTACCCGTAACACGACCCGTCGTCGTCAAGTAGGCGAACTGCTCTTCTGCGAATGCGGCATCCAACGTCATTTGCCCGAAGCGCGCTCCGGCGGGGGCAGTTCCGGCACGACTTCATCATGGCGATAGATCAGTCGTTGCCCGTCCTTGAACAGCACGGCACGCTGATGGCCCATGACCCGCCACTCGTTGTCGGTCCAGACCACTGTCGTGTCCTCGTCGACGCCGATCGCCATTTGGCCCGGCTGCAGACTGCTGACGACGCGTTGGACGAACTCCGGCCGTCGCTGCTCGGCGCGATCGAAGTGTGCCAGGGCACGCACTGGGGCTGCCAGCCCGAGGGCTGTAGGTCCTTCAGAATCGGCGTTCGGTATGTGAGCATTAAGAACCCCGAGGCCTCCAGAAGCGCCCGCAACGGCAGTGCCGGCTCGATTCGCAGCTTCCAGGGCTAACCAAGCAGCCGTCTCGTGGAAGGCTTGCGCCAGGTAAACCGTGCTGCCGCCGCTGAACCAGACGAGCCCGGCACCGGCGATACGCTCCGCGTGCTCAGCGACATCGGCGTCTTCTCGATCCTTGATGCGTAGCGGGGTCGCTTCAACACCCAATCGGCGGAAGTGAGTCACGCCCATCTGCTCCCACTTCGTCATGACGTCCTCGCCCTCCTGGGCGCACGACGTGGCGATCAGGACGACTTCACGACCAGCCGCTCGTTCGAGGAGGAAAGTATCGACGAGGTCCATTGCCGGCGTGTACTCGCCAGAACCGGCGAGGACTAAGGGTCCGAGTTCTGCCATCGCTCTGCTTCCATCCGGCAACACGACGAGGGAAGGAGTGTCAGCCGCTAAGAGCTATTTAATTCCTCATGAATACTAGCTGAGATGACTGGCCTTCGTGTCACTTGCAACCGCATCGCATTCGTCGAGACTCGACCTGCTTCGAACCGGATGATCCAAGCATCAGTTGGACTCGAAAACGCGGCCCAGGGTGACGATCAGTACGCCGATCATGCTAATCAGGCTGAATTCGGCCACGACCGGCGCTTTCAGGTCGTCGTTGAGGTGGTGCTGGACCAGGCCGGAGGTCAAATAGAAAACCAACAGCAGGAAAACACCGGCCAGGTAGCTCTCAAGCGGCAAGAAGTACAGCGCCCAGCGAGCCTGCGCTACAACGATGCCAATGGCGGCAGCGAAAACGACGGCCCGCACCGGATCCGCCTCCGATTCGCGAAGCACTTCGACCGCGAGCAGGACGCTGATGAGCCCGACGGTGAGGGCGGCCGGGACGAGGTCAACGTCGAACGAGTAGACGACGGCGTAGAAGCCGAAGGCGGTCAGGAACGTGCCCAAGTTGAGAACAAATCGAGCGCCTGGATACTTCGGGCTGTATGTCTCGACGGAGATGTACTCCGCGTACAGCACGGCTCCCATCAGACCGCCGGCAACCACGACTCCAGGGGCGGCCCAGTAGCCGGTCAGCACGTCCTCCAGAAAGAGGCCTGTTGCCAGCGCCAGCAGTGTGGGCAGGAAGAGCAGAGGCGCCGTCCAGGCCACGTCGTCCTGCTCGATCGCGGAAGGGTGGGTTCGCAAGATGCCGTCTATTCCGAGCGCGACCAGGCCCGTGATCATGAGCAGGATCCAGGGACGCGTAGGTTCTACGGCAAGAAACAGCGCCAGGCCAATGACGTATACAACCACCAGCAGCGGGACGCGTGTCGAACTGAAAGGCTGGGCCGCCAGGGGTAGATTGGCTCCGCCCTCGTAGAGCAGAGCGTCATCGGCTAAGGAGTCTGACCACACGTCGTTTTCGGTCTGCAATCGCGTACCTGCGCCCTCTGAAGATTATTCTCGTCGTGCATGCGAAACGGGGCGCCTAGAGACCATGGGATTGTAGCGAGGCGTCGCGAAGTGGAGCAAGATTTGTGCGTAACCGATAATGATCTGAGATGAACATAGGCCCAACCGTTAAGTCATTTTGCGCCCTCCTACTTTCCGCGAGCCTGTTTTGGGCTGCCTGTAGTGGAACCAGCGAACCTGAGGCCGGAATCAACGAATCCGCGGAGCCCCCGACAGAGGAAGCAACCGCAGCAACGATTAACTTCGAATTCGATCCTGGCGTGTCTGTTAGCGACCGTGAACTCGTCCAAGCAACAATCGAAGACAGCAGGCGATTCTACGCCCGGGAACTAGGTCGCGATCTTCAGTTCGACATCACAGTCAAGGTAACCGATGAGGATGAAGGCAACCTCCTGGGTTATTCATATAGGCGAACCGCCTGGATTTTCACTGGTGGTGCCGACTGGCCGGTTGGATTGGCCTTGGACACTGTGGTGCAAAAGGAGCGACTGATCGCTCATGAGCTCTTTCACAATTTTCAGTGGGACCTGTTGTACACCGACGATGCAATCCCGAGCCGCAGCCCCTGGTGGATCCTGGAGGGTTCGGCGGAGTACGCGTCAGGTAGGTATCTGACTGATCGCTATGCAGGTGACTGGACGCTCTTGGTTGAAGCCTATGAAGCGTATTTGGGTGCTGGCTTACCGCGCCTAGATTCGGACGCTTTGAGGTCTGGCGAGCTCTACGGGAAGGCTTTTGTGGCCTTCAATCGCCTCATGCTTAAGAAGCCCCTGATCGTCCTTGGTGACTATTTTGGGGCTACCGGGCGAATGGACTGGGAGGACGCATTTCAGGAGGTATTCGCCAGGGATCCGATCGAATTCGTGCAGGACTTCGAAGCTCGATTGCGGTAGTGGAGCAAGCTAGGCAATCGCTGCCTCCGTCGGCAGAATAGCCGCCAGCGTACGAACGAGGGCTTCACGCCAGCCTTCGCCCACCATCTCGCGATCGAGCCGGATCTGATGGCTCAGTACGGTCGTGTGCGGCGGCGTTCGCCGCGCCACAGCGTCGCGGTCCAGGGCAAGGCCGGGGAGGAGACGAATCACCATCTCGTCCTCCTCGACCTGGATCGCGCCAACACCAGCCTGCATCGCCAGCAGTCGCAACCGCAGAACCCAGAGCAGATTACGCGCAGCGGTCGGCAGCTCTCCAAACCGATCCCGTAGCTCATTCTCGATCGCGGCAGCTTCTTCGTCGTTTGTGACTTGAGAAAGGCGCTGGTAAACCGCCAGCCGCAGATTGAGATCAGGGATGTAGCCGGTCGGTAAGTAGGCCGTCAGCGGCAGGTCCAGCGTAACCGCGGGGCGCGACGATGTTGGCGGTGACGGCGTTTCGTCCCGGTCAAGCGCCTTCAATCGTTCGACCGCCTCGCCGAGAAGCCGCACGTAGAGGTCGAACCCCACCGCGGCCATGTGACCGCTCTGCTCCGAGCCCAGCAGGTTGCCGGCGCCTCGAATCTCGAGGTCGCGAAGGGCGATCTGCATTCCGGCCCCAAGCTCTGTCGCCTCGAAGACTGCCTGCAGGCGGTGCTGTGCCACCTCGGAGAGCGCCTGTCCGCGGTCGTACAGCAGGTACGCGTAAGCGCGAACCGTGCTGCGTCCAACCCGGCCCCGAAGCTGGTAAAGCTGGGCCAGTCCTAATCGATTTGCCTGGTTGATGATGATCGTATTGGCGTTGGGAATATCGAGCCCGGATTCGATGATCGTGGTGCAGACGAGAACGTCGATCTCGCCGCGAGAAAAGCCCAGCATCGTTCTCTCGAGCTGGGCTTCGTGCATCTGACCGTGCCCGATGCCGATCTCAGCCTCTGGCACGAGTTTGCGGATGCGCGCCGCGACGAGTTCGATGTTGTAGACGCGGTTGTGGACGAAGAAGACCTGTCCGCCGCGCTCGAGTTCTCGCCGAATCGCCTCGCGAATGATCTGATCGTCGGATTCCAGGACGTAGGTCCGGATCGGCGTTCGATCCTCAGGCGCGGTCATCATGTTCGAAAGGTCGCGAATCCCCACCAGCGACATGTGCAGCGTGCGCGGGATCGGCGTCGCGGAGAGCGTCAGGACATCGACCTCCTTTCGCATCTGCTTTAGCCGTTCCTTGTGGGCTACGCCGAAACGCTGTTCCTCGTCGATGACGACGAGGCCAAGCTTCTTGAACTCGACATCCCGTTGCAGGATGCGGTGTGTACCGATCAGGATGTCTACAGCGCCTGCGGCTACCTCTCTGACCACCTCACGCGCCTCCTTGTCGCTGAGGAATCGCGAGAGCACCTCGACCCGAGCCGGCAGTGACGCGAGGCGCTCTTTGAACGTGTTGTAGTGCTGCTGAGCCAGAACGGTAGTGGGGACCAGGATGGCGACCTGGTAACCGTCCATGACCGTCTTGAAAGCGGCCCGGACCGCAACTTCAGTCTTGCCGAAGCCCACATCGCCACAAATCAAGCGGTCCATGGGGCGTGGTTGTTCCATATCGGTCTTGACGGCTGAGATGGCGGCAATCTGGTCCGGCGTCTCGACATAAGGAAAGGACGCTTCGAGTTCCTGCTGCCACGGCGTATCCGGGCTGAACGCGTGCCCTGCGAGCACCTGTCGCGAGGCGTACAGGTCGAGCAATTCGCGCGCCACGTCCGCGACGGCGCGGCGTACCCGGTCTCGGGCTCGAGTCCATTCGCCGGAGCCAAGTCGCGTCAGGCCTGGGCTGTAGTCGCCCGGCCCGATGTAGCGCGCCACGCGATCGGATTGGTCGACGGGAACGAAGAGTCGATCTCCCTCGGCATAGCTCAGCTCCAGAAACTCACGCTCGACTCCCTCGACTTCGCGCACGACCATGCCGCCAAATCGCCCGATACCATGCTCGAGGTGGACGACGTAGTCTCCCGGGGAGAGGTCGGCAACGAGATTGGAGCGATCGGCGCCGGGCTGCCGCAACGCTCGGTGCTGCTTCACGAAACCGAATATCTCAGCATCCGTGAGTAAGACGAGACCCGTAGCGGCAGGCGATACACCAGAAGCCAGGTCAGCCTTGAAGGACCAGCCGTGCTGTAGCGAGCCGCGTAGGAGTTGAATGGCGCCCGGATTGAGTTCCGTCGTCTCTTCGACAAGGCTTACGGGTAGTCCTTCATCGCTAAGAAGGGTATTTAGGCGGGACGCTTGCTGCGAGACGATCACGATGCTCTCGCGACGGCGTGAAATGTCCGCCAGCTCAGCGGCGAGGGCGCGGACTCGCCCCCCAAAACCCGGCGCGGGCACAAACGGCGGCCGTACCGTGGCCGGTGATGCCTCAGGAAGCGAGATTAGAGCGTCCGTGGTCGCGAAACGGGAGAGTTCGATCGCCCCACAACGTTCAAGTTGAGGCTGCAGATCGCTCCAATTCGCTTGCGCCGCGGGTAAGCCAACAGGCAACTGGCCCCGGGATTCACGTTCGATCCGCATCGTGGCTGTTTCAGCCACGTACTCATCGAGGGCCCGCGAGAGGTCCATCGGCTCATCCAGCAGGACAGTGGCGCCTTGCGGGAGGTGGTCTAGCAGGTAGTAGGGCGAAAGCAGGGCGGGAAGAAAAGCGGGACCGACCGGCAGCACGCCTCGCGCCAGGTTCTCGAGTTCTTCCCTCAATCGCTCTTCCGTCTCTTCGTCACAGGCCGTGAAATCGAGCTTTCGCGTAAGCTCGGCGGCCATCGCTGAATCCGGGCTGACCTCGGATGCAGCGCCGAGGCGGATGGTCTCAATGCGCTCGCGGGAACGCTGCGAATCAACGTCGAACTCGCGAATGCTCTCCACCTCCGGGCCAAAGAACTCGATTCGAGCCGGAGTTTCAGCCTGTGGCGGAAATACATCGACAATGCCGCCTCGTCGGGCCGCCTGGCCGGGTGCTTCCACGAGGTTCACGACCTCGAACCCCGAGGCCTGGAGCCCGCGCAGGAAGTCCTCAGGTTCAACTCGGTCGCCGACACTGAGGCGTGAGACGGCGCCGCGGGCCGCCTCAGGTGAAAGCAAACGCTGCGCGACTGCCTCAACGCTGGCGACAATTACGTTGCTTTCGCCCGCATGCAGAGCGGAAATTGCCTCGATTCGCGTACGGACGTCCCACGGATCTTCGGCAACCCGCTCATAGGGCAGGGCGTCCCGTTGTGGGTAAATGCGGATGCGGCGCTTGGCGTCAGGCCCGAGCCATGCGCCGAGTTCTTCTGCGAGGTCTGGGACCCGTGAAGCCTTGGGGACTATGACGAGGACAGGCCCGCCTGCCTCAGCCGCCACGGCGGCTATCACCGCCGAGCGCGCGGCTTCGCCAACCCCGACACGGCTGCCCGGCTTCACACCGTCCAGGGACGCTTGTATAGGCTTCAGGAGGGGGGAAAGGTTCATCAATATACGCTAAACGGCCCCTCACACATTGTGGGGGCTAATCTCCCTGCGCTGTGCAAGGCTCTTGGCCAGTGTAACGCCAGAGCCGTGCCTGCGAGTAATTCGGAAAGCCGATCGCGATTTTCCGAGCTGGTATCCTAGCCTGAGGACCATCCGCTGAAGTCGATCTGATCGGACAACTCGACATAAAGCAGGCGGACCGGCCCTTCTGTGTCTCGCGTTTTGTGGCCCCGGCCCGTCAGATCGTCGGCGAGGAATACATCTCCCGGGCCGAAGCGAGCCGTCGTGCCGTCATGGACCTGCACTTCGAGGGCGCCGCTCAGAACAGCGACAAGCTGCCGTCGGGGCGCGTGGTGCCAGTCCTGCGGTTCGAGTGCATCGGAGATGCCGAAGGCGGTGAGTGTGGCTGGGAGCCATTCGGACGTCGAGCGCCTTTGTGACTTGTCCTCTGGGATATCCATCTCCTCAAAGTGCGATTCGCCGTCGTCTCCCGTACGGATACGCGTGAGCTTCACTTGCTACCTCCTTGACTCTCTGTAGTGCCTGTAGTGCGGTTGTAAACGTCCATGGCCCGCTCCCAGCCATCCCGAATTATCGCCTCGATGGCATCGCAGGCGCGTTCCATGGCGGATTTGAGCAAAGGAATAGATTCAGGTGGGGGCGCTGCCAGGACGTGGCGAATAACGACCTCTGGATCCCAGGATGGAACGCCTCTGTCGAAAGGGCGGCCAATGCCGATGCGAATACGCCCGAATTCGCTCCCGGCGACGTCGATTATTGATTTGAGGCCGTTGTTGCCACCGTGAGATCCGTTAGGCCGCATCCGGATCCGCCCTTCGGGCAGATCGAGTTCATCGAAGACCACGATGATGCCAGCCGGCCTGACGCGCTCCCTGGCCATGAAACCCTGAACTGCCCGACCGGTGCTGTTGTAGAACGTCTGCGGCTTGATCATGATCACTTCAGAATTTGAAATTCGCCCGCGGCCGGCGTCCGCCTGGCTACGTTGCCAGAACCTGGGCCCCTGGAGCTTGATGTCGTGTCGTTGAGCTAGGATATCGATGGTACGAAAGCCGACGTTGTGTCGGCTTTCGGCGTACTTGGCGCCAGGGTTGCCGAGTCCGACTATCAGGTAATCCGTCAAGCGCCGCTGTCCTCGGAGCCAAGTTGGATGACGCCGTTATTGCGCCGCAGTTCTTCCTCCAGAAGGAGTCGAAACTCCACGACAGCGTCTTCGAGGTTTGCGGCGGTTACTTCGGGATAGGTTCGGGCAAGACTGTCGAGGATGGTGGCTCTCGGTGGCGGCGAGTCCAGGAGGTCCTCCAGAAAGGCAATCAGCCCGTCATCCAGAATGGAAGCCAGTCCCGTCAAATCACTGGCCTGGACGACCTCGATGAAGCGGTCCAGGCGGTCGCTGCCGGCGCGGTCGGAGCGCGCCAGGAGTCGTGTCACTACGCGTTGAGCTAGACGCGCCTGTTGGCCTTCGAGGCCGAGCTGAATCGCGTGCGTGACGCGAGTAGCATCTGCCGTCGGGGGTTCTTCGCCCAGGCGATAGGTGCAGTAAGGGCAGGCCGGCTCCGATTGAAGCTTCGCGACAAGGTCATCGTCGAAGGCTGGGCAAGCGAAGAGCGCCTCGAGTTCACGATAGTGCGTCAGCGCAGCCTGCGCCTGAGGTGCGCCGAGTCGCGGCAGCGTATTGAGGCGCTCAACTGCAGCCGCCCTGGTTTGAACCGCGTCGATTTCTTGCGCGATATGCGCGATAGCTTCGTTGTGGACCCTGTGGCGCTCCACGTAGAGCGGGATGTAGCTCTGCTTCCAGATGTCGATGGTGTCGGCAAGCCAGGCCGCGCGACCCGGTTCCCGCCACAAGGTTGCGAAGGTATTCCCATCCAGCAGCGCCGCCTGGTCGATGGCCGAGTCTGGATCAACGGAGGCGGGCACCGCCGCAGCCTCGAGGTAGGCTCGAGCGTCGAGTAGTGCGAGTGCAGAATCGGCGTCTCGCTCAAGGCAACGGGCGAAGAAGAGCGCCTCTCGAAAGCGTTGCGGCGATTCGAAGCGGATGGCGACATCGGAGAGCGCTGCCTCTAAACTCGGCCGCTCCGAGAACGAGGAAAGCGCATCGAGCGCCTGTAGTGCGATCGAATCTTCTTCCGCTAGAGGGCGGCAGCGCCCCAGAAGGCCGCCAAGCAACATGAGCGGGTCCGCTTCAGAGATAGCGTTGCCTTCTCCGGCTAAGGCCTCGTAGAGCGCCTCCTGATACTGGCGGGAACGGGAAGAGAACTCAGCCGTCATGCGAGGCTAATACTACAGAGTGCCGTCCACTCAACGCAGTAAGGGTCTTCCCGTCCTAGCGTCTTTACAGAGTGGAGTCGGAGTTCCAGCCGCGTCTCAACCGGCAGCCGCGATTGGACGCAGCTGTTGGATAACGCGAGGCAGGATCGCGATGACCTGATCAACCTCGGCATCCGTGGTATCCAGTGAAAGAGAGAGACGCAGGCCGCCGACAACGTCGGGCATACTGAGTCCCATCGCCAGCAAGACGTGCGAAGGCTCCCAGGTCGAAGATCCGCATGCAGCCCCGGCAGACGCCGCGATGCCCTCCCTGTCGAGCGCGCGAACGAGTTCATCACCACGCACCCCACGAAAGCTGATGCTCAAGTTGCTGGAGAGGCGATCTACTAGATCTCCTGTGAGGAGGCTGTCAGGAATCCGTTCAGTTAAGGCTTCGATTAGTCTATCTCGCAGTCGCCTCGTAGATTCAATATACGCGGGTCGCTGCTCCTCGGCATCGGTGAGGGCGACAGCCTGGCCAACAATCGCGGCAACGTTCTCTGTACCTGCACGACGTTGTCTTTCCTGGCCTCCGCCCGTGACCTGGGAAACGAAGGGAATGCCACGGCGGACGTAGAGGACGCCGCTGCCTTTCGGTCCGCCGAATTTGTGGCCCGACAGGCTTAGTAGATCGATGGCGAGTTCGTCGACCCGAAGCGGAAGGGCGCCGGGCGCCTGGACAGAGTCGGAATGGACCGGGATTCGCTTGCCAAGGGCTCGAGCGCGCTGCGCCACGACACTGGTAATTTCGGCTATCGGTTGGACGGTGCCAACCTCGTTGTTGGCTTGCATCACCGAAACGAGAACGGTCCGGTCATTGACGGCCTTGGCTACCGCCTCTGGGTCGATCCGGCCGAGGCCGTCGACCGGGAGAGTTGTCACCTCGAAGCCGAATTGCTCCAGGTAGTTACACGTATGCAGGACCGCGTCGTGTTCAACCTCTGTTGTGACGAGATGGTTTCCGGCGCCTGACTTGCGCATGGCGAAGGCGACGCCTTTGAGCGCCGTGTTGATTGACTCGGTACCGCCGCTGGTGAACACGATGTCGGAGGTTCGGCAGCCGAGAACCTCGCCGACGGCCCTGCGGGCGTCATCGATGGCTTTCTGAGCCTGTCGGGCTATGGAGTAAGCGGCTGAGGCGTTACCAAAATCCTGCTGCAAGTACGGCAGCATGGCATCGAAGGCCCGGGCCCTCAAGGGCGAGGTGGCGGCGTAATCAAGGTAGATCATGAACTGGCCGCCGGGTTCCGCACAGCTTCAAGTTAGCTTTTGGCTGCAAGCGCTCTCAATTTTACAGTGCCTTGCTCGCTTTTACAGTGCCTTGCTCGCTCGCGTGGACGGGATCTAGACCAACTGGGGCGAGATATGGCGAAAGAGATCGGCGGCATTGATGACGCCTTCAGGGTTGTCGCCGTCGACGATTGGCACATGTCTTATGCCGCGAGCTCCCATCAAGTGTAGCGCCATCGCGACCGTATCCTCGCGGTGCAGCACCAGCGGTTCCGGCGTCATGATTTCGGCGCAAGTGACGGCGTTATGGTCCTCAGCCGCCCCCGCGACCTTTTGAACTATGTCCCAGCCAGTGATGATGCCCACCGTTTTGCCGCTATCCAGTATCAGGATCGCGTTAGTGTCCGCTCGTTTCATTTCGCGAATTGCCAGGCTTACGGGGTCGGCCGGACCAAGCTTGACGGCTGGCCGGAGGTTAATCGTAGTCAGAGGATCGTGGATGAAGTCGGGCGCTTCGTTTTCAGTCTGGTTCAGACCGTATAGGGACGCGCCACAGTTGCTGCATTCATCTGAACCCAGGATGTTGTCATGACCGCAGGAAGGGCACTTCATCGTCGTATCGGGCCCTGGGGGCCGCTACTCAACCTCCCAAATGTCGCCCTGACGGAACAGGGCATTGAGGTCTGCCGGGCCCTGGGTCTCAATTGCATTTGTGATCTGCTCTTCCAGAAGGTCGTTGTACGTCGGCCGTTTCACAGCGCGGATGACGCCGACTGGAACCGGAAATTCCGGGTAATCCATGCGAGTCAACATGAAGGCGATTGTCGGGTCCTCCAAAGTCTCGTCGTGGACCAGAATGTCCGCCTCCGTGATGCCGTCCTTACCGAGTTCAACGACTTCGGGCTTCAGGCCGTTGATTCGGATGCCTTTGTCACTGTCCTTGCCGAAGATCATCGGGTCGCCGTGCTTGAGGAAGAGCATGCGGTCTCCGCGGACTTCTTTGGCCGTAAAGTCCTCAAAGGCTCCATCGTTGTAGATGTTGCAGTTCTGGTAAATCTCGACGAAGGACGTGCCTCGGTGACCGCCAGCTCGACCCAGAACCTCCACCATGTGGTGTGGGTCGGCGTCAAGAGACCGCGCGACAAAAGTGCCCTCTGCGCCAAGCGCGAGCGCGAGCGGATGCAATGGCCAATCGATCGAGCCCATGGGTGACGAATAGGTCACCTTCGAGAGCGGCGACGTGGGCGAGTACTGGCCTTTGGTCAGTCCGTAGATCTCGTTGTTGTGCAGAACAATCTGCAGGTCCACGTTGCGTCGTATCACGTGAATGATGTGGTTTCCGCCGATGCTGAGGGCATCGCCGTCGCCCGTAATGACCCACACGCTAAGCTCGGGCCGCGAGGCCTTAAGGCCGGTAGCAATGGTTGGCGCGCGCCCGTGGATACTGTGGAAACCATAGGTGTTCATGTAGTAGGGCAAACGACTGCTGCAGCCGATGCCGGAGATGAAGACGATGTTCTCGCGTGGGATACCGAGGTCCGGCATAACGCGCTGAGTCTGCGCCAGAATCGAGTAGTCACCGCAACCAGGGCACCAACGTACCTCCTGATCGGAGACGAAATCCCTGCGCGTGAGGACCTGGATGTTTGAATCGCCGGTATCTTTGGTGACCATAGCTCGCCTCGCTAATTAACCATCGAGAGGATCTTGTCCTCGACTTCCTGAATTGTGAACGGCCGGCCCGTAACGCGGTGCAAGCCCTCGGCGTCAACCAGGAACTTACCTCGGATGAGCAAAGTGAGCTGGCCCATGTTGTTTTCCGGTATGAGAACTTTCTTGAACCGCCCCAGGACTTCGCCAAGGTTCTTGGGGAAGGGGTTGAGGTGCTTGAGGTGCGCCTGCGATACGCTCTTTCCGGCAGCGCGAGCCCGCTGAACAGCGGTTCGGTTCACGCCGTAAGTGCTGCCCCAACCGAGAACAAGCAGATCTCCGCCTTCCTCATCGCCGTAGACTTCAACTTCTGGGATGTCATTGGCAATTCGCTCGATCTTCTCGAACCGGAGGCGCGTCATGAGGTCGTGATTTTCCGCCTCATAATTCACATTTCCAGTGATATTCGCCTTTTCGAGACCGCCAATCCGGTGTTCGAGTCCGGGCGTGCCGGGAATCGCCCAGGGACGCGCGAGTGTTTCTGGATCGCGCTCAAAAGCCTTGAACGTGGCCGGGTCCGTCGCGAAGTTGGCGTGCATCTTTGGCAATGTTTCCGGATCTGGGATGAGCCAGGGCTCTGAACCGACGCCGAGGTACAGGTCCGAGAGGAAAATGACCGGTGTTCGGTACTTGATCGCTATTCGCCACGCCTCGATTGCCACGTCGAAGCAATCCGATGACGTCGACGGTGCCACGATGGCCACAGGTGCGACGCTGTTACGTCCGAACATGCACTGCAAAAGGTCGCCCTGCTCCGTTTTGGTTGGAATGCCAGTGCTGGGGCCGGAGCGTTGAACGTCGATGACGACTAGTGGAAGCTCCACCATGACAGCGAGGCCGATCGCTTCGCTTTTCAGCGCGATGCCAGGGCCAGAAGTGCCCGTCATTCCCATCGAACCGCCAAAGGACGCGCCGATAGCGGATCCGATCGCCGCGATTTCATCTTCAGCCTGGAAGGTTTTGACGCCGAAACGCTTGAACGCAGCCAGCTGATGCAACACATCGGATGCCGGTGTGATTGGGTAGCTGCCGTAGAAGAGAGGTCGGTCGGCTAGCTTACTGGCCGTAACGAAGCCGAGTGCCGTGGCTTCGTTACCGGTAACGTTGCGATAGACACCGGGCGCCAACTTCGCTTTCGGCACGTGATAGTGCTGAGCGAATGCCTCCGTGGTCTCACCGTAGTAGTAGCCAGCCTTTAGGGTCGCAACGTTGGCTTCAGCAACCTTTGGGTTGCGGCGGCCGAAGCGCTCCTCAATGAAGCCAACCGTCGTATCCAGAGGACGGCTATACATCCAGAACATGAGGCCGAGGGCAAACATGTTCTTCGACCGGTCGGCTTCTTGGGCGGAAAGGTCGAAATCTTTAAGCGCTCGAGCGTTAAGGGTGCCGACGGGTACCTCAAAGACGCGATAGGCCTGCAGACTGTTGTCTTGCAGAGGGTTTGCGGCGTAGCCCGCCTTCTTGAGGTTGGAGTCGTTGAATTCGTCCGTGTTGACGAGCAAGATGCCGCCCTTGGGAAGATCTTGGAGGTGGACCTTGAGGGCGGCAGGGTTCATCGCGACGAGCACGTCGGGCCGGTCGCCCGGAGTGTAGATGTCGAAGCTGCTGAAACTGACCTGGAAGGCACTGACACCAGGCAGTGAGCCCTGTGGGGCCCTGATCTCTGCCGGAATATCAGGCACGGTGCTGATGTCGTTTCCAAAGACTGCGGAAGTCTTTGTGAACTGCGTACCGGCCAGCTGCATTCCGTCGCCGGAGTCACCGGCGAAGCGAATGGTTACGCGGTCGATGTCAAGAACATCGGGATCGACCTGCCGTTCAGATACCGTAGTCATTTAACCCCTAACCCCCCTCCGGTTTCGGCAACGTCTGGTGCGGTTGAGGCGGCAGATTGAGCAACTGCGCGGGAAAGGCCTCAGCCAGAAAGTGGATAACATCCACGGAGAGCAACACAGCGGTCGCCTGACCGGCCGAATTAACAATCGGGATGATGTCCACTCCTTCCGCGATCATGACTTTGATGGCGCGGGCTATTCGCTCCGTACCAGTTAGAGTCACCGGTATCTTGGAAACGAAGTCCATAACATTGCTATCGTATTTAACGTCACGTGCGACGATATTCATTAGGACGTCACGTTGGCTCATTAGCCCGCGTGGCCTGCCGTCTTCGACGATAAGCACGTACCCTTTGCCATGCTCTTGCACAGCCTTGAGGGCAGCTCCGACAGTTGCGGTGGTGGGAACGGTAACAGGAGGCGGCAGGCCTAAGGCGCTGATGGAGTCGGTTTCGAACGTCCCTTTAACTGTGTGGGGTTCGGTAGCCAAGGATCCTCGTGTCCCGTTGAATCTAAGCGCGCCGCGATTTGTCCTTCGATGATACACCAACCTGAGTGACTGAGGGAAAGGCCATGTTACGGGGCGTGTTGACCGGTTACAGGGCTGCGTGTAGATTTGGTGCCTAGTTGAGAGGAGACGCTGAGCATGGGTGTAAAGGCCTACATTCTGGTTGTAACCGATCCTGGGGCGACGAAACGAGTCTACGATGCCCTGGTCGCCGTTCCGGGTGTCACGGAAGTTCATGAGGTGATGGGGCCCTACGACATCATCGCCGAGATTGATGTGGCGAATCTGGTGGACGTACCTCCGATTCTCAGCAGCCGGATTCGAATCATCCCCGGCATCCAGAGCACGACGTCTCTCGTTTCATTTCCTGAAAACGGCTAGTGCAGTCGCCGCTCAAGGCGTGTTCGAGTCCCGGTAGCCCGATGCAGACAAAGCCAGGCAAGGCTTCCCGGCGGTCGCGCGCGGCTGCGTCCAGTCTCTCTGCAGCAACCCCATGAAACCGAGTCAAGGAGATGCCTGGTGGCGCGCTACGACGCGATAGTGATCGGTGGCGGCCTGGTCGGTACAGCGACCGCCTATCATCTGGCATCCTCCGGCGCCCGTACCCTGCTTATCGATCGTGCAGACACCGGGAGGGCAACGGATGCTGGCGCCGGAATTCTCTCGCCAGAAACCAACACAAGGGATCCGGAGGCCTGGTTCGATCTAGCCACTGCCGCGGTCGCCTATTACTCGACCCTGATCCCGCAGTTGCAGGCTGAGCAGGAGCATGACACCGGCTACGCCAACTGCGGGTCGCTGCTCGTCGCCGTGACTGAGGACGAGGAACCTGCCTTTGATGATGCAAAGCAGAGCATTTTCTCCCGCCAGAATCGACTAGGCCAGTCAGGCTCAGAGGACCTGACCGAGATATCGTCGGTGGCGGTGATGGAACTCCATCCCGCCCTGGCGCCAGTCTACGGAGCCATTCTCAATCGGCGTGCTGCACGCGTAGATGGGCGCATGCTGAATCTCGCGCTCCGGACGGCTGCTTTGAATCGCGGTCTGACGGTCAAGCCGGCGAATGTGGAGCGAATGTTGGTCGAAGAGAAGGTCGTCCGCGGAGTGGTGACGGATGACGAAACCGAGAAGGCCGATGCTGTTTGCATCGCGGGTGGCGCCTGGTCTGAGTCGTTTGGCGTCCAGCTCGGCATTGAGCTACCCGTTTCGCCCCAGAGAGGCCAAATCATCCACCTAGGGCTGGACAGGGACACATCAACCTGGCCTATCGTCAGCGCATTCCACGGACACTACATGGTGCCTTGGCCGGACAATCGAGTTGTTGCTGGGGCGACGCGTGAAACCGGATCGGGATTTCAATCCCAGACTAGCGCGGCTGGCGTCACCGAGGTGCTCAGCGAGGCGCTGCGGGTTGCACCCGGCCTTGCAGACGCGGTAGTGAAGGAAATCAGGGTCGGATTGCGGCCGGTGACGCCTGATGGATTGCCTATTCTTGGCTGCGTTCCTGGTATTGCCGGCGCCTTTCTTGCTACCGGCCACGGGCCAACCGGACTCACCCTCGGGCCCTACAGCGGAAAGCTCGTGGCGGAAATGATGCTTGGCAATGAGCCGTCGGCCAACTTGAGCGCGTTTCAGGTTTCGCGATTTCAGGGCTAGGCCAGATACTCTCGATCCTGCCTCCAACGACTACTCCAATCGGACTTCGATGCTATCCAGAAGATCGCGCGCGTCTTCCTGAAGGCCCGGTTCGGGGTCGAGCGCAATGCAATGACGCAGGCGTTCAGCGGCCCGCTCATAGAGTTCGATCGGGTCACGATATGGCTTCGTGGCCTGCTTCTCTAGACGGTAGGCAACGAACTCGTAGCACCACCCCATGCTGTAGGCGACTCCAGCGTCGTCAGGCGCGAGTGCTGAAGCATGCTCGAGGGCTTTAAGACCTTCGAGAAATGCTAGCCGGCGCGTAATCAATGTCGTGCCTAGATACATCCAGGCCTCAACGTATGACGGTCCCGCTTCGATCGCTGCGCGGGCGGCGATGAGAGCGTCATCAATACTGCCGTGCGAATGCAATTCCTGTGCTCGAGCCAGAAGTTCAGCAGCGTTAGCCATGCGGCCAGTGTAGCTTTGGATTGGACGATTGGGCCCCCGTATAGAGTGCGAATGCGGGGTTCGCTTCGATGCGGCCTATACTCAGCGACGATAGAAAGAAGGGTCGGAATGCCAGACGAGATCGAGGAACTGAAGGAACTGGAGCAGAAGCGCCTCGCGGCGTTCGTCAGCAAGGACATACGCGCCCTGCAGGGCCTTCACGCCGATGACTTTCATCTGATCAACCCTGCCGGGCAGGAACTGTCGCGAGACGACTACTTGAGCGGCATTGCCGAAGGGTTCATTGAGTACAGGGTTTGGGAAGCTGAGTCCGACGTCCAGGTCAGAATTCACGGCGATTCGGCGATTCTTCGCTACCGTGCCGCGGTAGAGCTCGCCGTAAAGGGAGAGGTTCAGCCGCTGCAGCACTTCTGGCAGACGGAGTTCTACGAGAAAATCGATGGCAAGTGGAGGGCCGTCTGGTCCCAGTCCACTCGAGTCAATCTCTGAGCTAACTGAGGAAGGGAAGTAGTTTACATAACAACTAAACCAGGCCCGTCACGACCTTCGTCAGGCCGATATCAGGCACCTCTTGCGAGTCGTACCAAACACAATCGAGCACCTCTTTTCGCGATTCCTCCAATCGGATGCAGAGGATTTGGAGATCGAGGTCGTAGTGAGTGAAGGCGTGATGCTGAAGCTGCCCCTCGCGAATTTCCACCCCGGGGAATTGGTTTTCCAGCCACTCAGCGGCCTCATCTGCTGCGTCGAACTGCGGTAGGCTCCAGAGCCCGCCCCCCAAAGACCCTCCTCAGGACGCTTCTGCAGCAACAGGGAGTTCGTCGTGTCGTGGATTTCGAGGGCGAAGGCGACACGGTGCGGTCGACGTGCTCTTCGCCGCGGCGATGGCAAGTGTTCCTGTCGATCTTGTTGATACGCCGTGCAGATCTGCTTCAGCGGACAGGTCTCGCAATGGGGCTGCTTCCGAAGGCACACTGTGGCCCCAAGGTCCATCATTGCCTGCGTGTAGTCCGCGACGCGGGACTGAGGCGTACAGGCGTCGGCAACGGCCCAAAGTTGCTTCACCGTTTCCGCTGCTGCTGGGTCGCCTTCGATGGCGAAGAGGCGGGCAAGGACACGGCGGGCGTTGCTATCCAGGATGGGGTGGCGCAGGCCCCACGAGAGCGCCAGGATGGCGCCTGCCGTAGATCGGCCGATGCCGGGAAGCGCTTGAAGCGCCTTGATCTCACTCGGGACGTAGCCGATGCACTCCTGCACGACGATGCCGGCGGCGCGATGGAGATTTCGCCCTCGAGCGTAATAGCCGAGGCCGGCCCATAGGTGAAGGACGTCGTCCAAGGAGGCGGCAGCAAGGGAGTCGACGTCCGGAAACCGCGTTATGAAACGTTGGTAATACGGCAGGGCTGTCGCAACCTGGGTCTGCTGCAACATGACCTCGGAAACCCAAACACGATAAGGCGTCGGATCCGTCTGCCACGGGAGGTTGTGGCGGCCATGCTTCGCCGCCCATTTCAGGAGCCTCGACGCAATCACACTTGGCGACGGACTATCCATTGGGCCCGCAACCGCTCAATCGAGGCAATCTGTGGTTACTCGTCGTGCGTCCGGAGCCAGTCGATGTAGTCGGCAACGCCTCTTTCGACTATCGGGTATTGAGGTTCATAGCCGAATTCGTCCTTGACCCTCGACAGGTCGAGGTAATTGTCGTTCGGTGTACCGTTCGGATTCTCACCTGCCTGTAGTTCGATGCGAGCGTCTGGAGCGGCGGCCATGACCGCATCGGCGAGCTCCTGCATCTGGACGGCACGGCCGTTCCCCATGTTGTAGACCCCGTGCTTCAGACTTTCAGCCTGGTGAACAATCGCCGTAATCGCTGCGACATCCCGGACACTTGTGAAATCGCCCGAATCGCCGGCGAATGGGGTGCCGGCGCGCCCGTAGTCGGGAAGGGTGCCTCTGGCCGCTGCGTGACATAACCGACTTGGTAGATTCACCATCGAGTAATACATCGGGCCGTACACGGCGCGAGGACGGATCGAAGCGAAGGAGAGGCCAATGCGGTCCGCGTAGTGCATAAGGACCGTCTCGCCTGCCTTTTTATACGCTTCGGTTGCATTGGAGGACTCCAACGGCAGGGGAGCTTCTTCGCGATACGGACCGTGCGCCAGGTTGTTGTAGACCGTCGATGACCCTAAATAGGTGAATCGGCGTACTTCAGCGACACGAGCCGCTTCGATGGCATTCACGAGGCCCACCATGTTGACCGCGAAGTCCTGAGTAGGCGTGCTCTGGCCGAAGCCGGGAGCAGCGCAAAAGACGATGCCGTCAATTTTGTGCTTCATAGCCACGGCGGTAGTCTCGTAAGGGTTGGAGACATCGACTCTCTCAGCTACGACACGCTTATCGAGCTCGTCGGCCCAGAAGTCCGGGACACGCCAGGTGCGGTTCCACGTCACGACAACATCTTCGCCAGCATCGAGCAGGCTCCTCACAACGTGCACACCGATGAATCCCATGCCGCCGGTAACAAGAATCATGTTGGCCTCCGGAGTCGAATTCGGTTCGTTGGTGACTCTAGCGGCGAACCCGACATCGGGCAATCTGATGCAGTCGATGCACGGGCAGAAGCACGCGGCGCTTTCCTGTATGGTAAAACGCCGTTAGGTGACATAAGGGCAATACTTAAGAGAACCCTTCAACCTACGAGTGTAGGAGAGACGGCGTATCTGTACCGACTGCGCCTGCAGGCGGCGCGCCAACTGCCTACGCGAGGCGGGCTGAGGTGCCGTGGGCGCTATAGCCCTTAGTTGCGACGCCGATGTGAGACGAAGGGCAGTCGCGTCAGTCACGCGCTGGTGACGTGGCAAAGGTCATGGATGGGAGCAAGGCGGCACTGGATTAAGCCCAGGAGGCGCGGGAGCCGCGTACTGGACGCGACTCCGTCAGAATCGCACATCGAACCGATCTAGCAAACGCTCAGGGGCGAGGCCTGGAAGAAAGTGTCTATCTACGTCGATCCGCTAATAACATAACTTCGCACTATATAAGTTATGTAGTGAAATATCGTGTGTAGTAGCCGAATCTAGACTGTAACGAATCCCGAGTATTACTCAGTCAGCGCTGGTGCGCTACATGCTAAACTTTTCCTAGGTCAAGGGGTGTCGGAGTGGCGGTAGAAGACGAGCAGCCTGCGAAGTCCAGTGGCGACATGACCGTGAAGGTACTCACCGGCCTCGCTGCGGTGCTGATACTTGTCGTCGTCGCTGTTGGCGCATTTTTGCTGGGCCGCGAAGACGGCAGCGGCGAAACCACTCAGGTCGTTGCGGGAGAACCCGTCGATTTTGACTACGCGGTGCTCAACGAAGTCCGCGCGCTACTTGACCAGTATTACGTGCGACCGGAGAACCTGGATGACCAGTCGCTGTTTGAGGCAGCGGTCAACGGAATGCTGGCAATCCTCAACGACACCGGCACGTTTTATGTCACGCCAGACGACTATCAGACCAGTACCGTCCTCACAGGCTCGTTTGAGGGCATAGGCGCGACAGTTTCGGCACAAGGCAACGACATCATCATTGTGGCGCCTATCGAGGACACGCCGGCGGCGCGCGCTGGGCTGGTCTCCGGCGACGTTATCCGTGCTGTTGACGGCGAAGACACAGCTGGCTGGACGGTCCAAAAGGCCGTCCTACGGATACGCGGCCCCCGTGGCACGGACGTCACGCTAACCGTGGAACACGCCGACGGCACGCTTGAGGACATCACGATTACTCGCGACACAGTGCAGGTGAAATCGGTTCAGACCGTGCCACCCGGCGGCGTCCTACGTAACTCCAGCGGCGCCGAAGTCGACGATATTGGCTACGTCCAAATCCAGGAGTTCTCGCGACGCACTGCCCAGGAGGTCGAAGATGCGGTCAACGCCCAGCTCGATAGAGGCATTCAGGCCCTGATCATTGACGTGAGGTTCAACGGCGGTGGTCTGCTGGATACTACGGTTAGCCTGGCCGACCTCTTCCTGGACAACGGCGTCATCCTGACCGAACGCGACTCCGACGGCCGCGAAACTGATTTCGTGGCACGTGCCGGCGAATTAGCGCCAGGACTGCCGATCGTCATTCTGCAGAATCGCTTTAGCGCCAGTGCCTCAGAGGTTCTCGCCGCCGCGCTGCGTGAAAACGACCGCGCGACGATCATCGGCGAGACGAGCTTCGGCAAGGGTACCGTCAACAGCCCACGCGAACTCAGCGACGGTGGCGCGCTTTATGTCACTATCGCTGAATGGCTAACGCCTTCCGGCACGCTTATCAACAACGTCGGCATTTTCCCAGACATCGAAGTCATTCCGACCGATGACGAAATCGACCAGCGGCTCGATCCACAACTGATTCAGGCAGTCGACCTGCTTCAGGGCCAGGTACGCGGTCCGTAAGGCTCCTCCCGGCCGACAGACGAATTCAGCACGCATTGAGCTACCTGAGAGGTGTCTTCTAGGACAAGCCGGAAGGCGGCTTCGCGTATCCTGTTCCCTATAACAAATGGCAAAGAAAAACGGCTCCAAGCAGGCGAAGAGCAAGGATGCGCCGACGTCCAAGGATGTGGCGGTGAATCGTCGCGCCTTGCACGACTACGAAATTATCGAGCGAATTGAAGCCGGGATCTCGCTAACCGGCAGTGAAATCAAGTCTGTGCGTCAGGGCAAAGTGAGCTTGCAGGAAGCCTACGCTCGTCCCGAACGAGGCGAAATTTTCTTACAAGGCGCTCATATTGCGGAATATGCCGCCGCCTCCTACAACGGTCACGACCCTCGGCGTTCTCGCCGCCTACTCTTGCATAAGGCACAGATCGAAGAACTGGCTCGTGAGGTGAACGCCGGCGGATTAACCCTGATTCCGCTGAAGCTGTACCTGAACAAGCGCGGGCTGGCCAAGGTTGAGTTGGCTTTGGCGCGAGGGCGGCGCCAGTACGACAAGCGCCAGGTCATCGCCAAACGCGACGCCGATCGCGAGATGGAGCGAGCGCTACGCCAGCGCAGTAGATAGCAACTCGTCGTCGGTATGCAATCGAAAGGCGCCTCCAGACAGGCCAAACAATCGGCGATCTCTTATGTCAATTATTCCCTCTTCTCACCGCGAGTCACTCGCGGCTCGGCGGCCGCGGCTTCTTGGCGATGACCAACGCGAGTGCGGACACGAGGTAGGCCAGAGTGAACGGAATGAAGGCTGCAACGTAGCTGCCGGTTAGATCATGGGCGGCCCCGGCCAGGATCGGACCGAATGCATTGGTGCCTAGCTGGAATGGCTGGGAAAAGCCGCGGATGGCGCCAATCGCGTCTCGGCCGAAATAGTCCGCGAAAACGATCTGGTTGCTGGCCACGAGCATTCCAAAGAAGAGACCATTCACGGCCGCGTACAGCATCGCCGTTGCCAGGCTATGGACCAGAATGAGGATCGTAACTCCGGCTGCGGATCCGACCAGCCCGATAACCATGGTCCAACGCGCTCCGATGCGTTCGTCGAAAATGCCTTCGAGAATTACTCCGACGCCACCGAAGGCTGCGACCAGCGTGATGACCAGTGCCGCTGTCTCCGGCGATAGGCCGCGATCGACGAGGTGAGGTATCTGGTGCAGGTTTACGGCGCCTCCCGTCAGTGACATGAGACTGACCGCGAGCGTGACGAGCCAGAACGCCCGCGTCCGCAATGCGGCTTGGCGCGTCCAGCTGTACTCCTCGCGATAGGCCGGCCGATCCGGCGAGTCCCGCGATGCCGCAGTCTCGCCGTCCGGCAGCAAACCAAGTGCCTCCGGTCGAGCATGCAACCAGCGCAGCGAGGGCAGGATGCCGAAGACCGCGACTGTAGCCGCCAGCGCCAACGCCGCGGTGCGCCAGTCTGCAGCCTGAATGATCAATTGCGCGCCAATGGGCATCAAGGCGAATCCGACCCGCGTCCCGAGCGACATCACGCCAATGGCAAAGCCACGACGACGCACGAACCACTTGCTGACCGTGACGCCGGCTGCGAGGCCGATGAGTCCGGACGCCGTGCCGCGGCCGAGGGCGTAGATCAGAAAGAATTGCCACTCGCTCTGCATCAGGGAGAGCAGAACCAGGCAGAGCGCCATGAACGTCGCCCCACCGACCACGAATCGCCTGCTGCCATGGCGGTCGATTAGCGGACCGAACAGTGGAGCAAATGCGGCACCGACGAATGAGCCGAGAGCGACTCCAAGCGAAATTTCGGTCCGGCTCCAACCGAACTCGCGCTCGAATTCAGGGATGAAGACTCCGAGCGTGGGATTGAAGAAGGCGACCGCGGTGAAAGACGCGAGAAGGGCCACGGCGACCACGGACCAGCCGAGAAAGAATCGCGGTTTGGAGGCTTCGGCGGTCACGAGTCTGGAGGCATCCCAGCTGATTCTAGAGCGGCCGCAGCCGTGGGGCGATTGCCCTCCGGTCCGGCTTGACCGCCCGGAGACCCTGGCATACGTTCTGCGGTATGACGTTACGAGGCGAGCAAGAACTGCAGCGTATGGCCCGCGAAGTACTCGCTGCCGTGGATGCGGACCAGGCTGAGGTGCTCATCTACGGCGGTACGTCGGCGCTGACCCGCTTTGCGAACAACTACATCCACCAGAACGTACAGGAGACTGATGTCAACGTACGCGTCCGCGCCGTGCTCGGCAAGAAGACCGGAGTCGCGGCGACCGACGCGGTAACGCCCGAGGGCCTGCGGGCTGTGGCCGAACGCGCTGTATCGCTCGCGAAGCTTCAGCAGGACAACGAGCACTTCACTTCCCTACCCGGCCCGCAGGCTGTTGCCGCTGCACAAGGTCTGGTCGCCGCGACTGCGCAGTACAGCCCGGAGCAACGTGCCGGTGTCGTCGCGGCAATCTGCGAAGCCGCTCGCAAGGAGAATCTTGTCTCGGCGGGAGCGTTCCGGACCGGTGAGAACGAGACCGCGGTGATGAACTCACTCGGCGTCTGGGCCTATCACGCGGACGCCGCCGCTGACATCAATACGGTGGTCATGGGAGAGACGTCCAGCGGTTATTCAGAGCTTTGGACCCGGGACGTGGCTGAAATCGATGGTCCGGCTATCGCCGCCGAAGCGATCGACAAGGCGCAACGCGGCGCGAATCCGCAGGCACTGGAGCCGGGTGAATACGACGTCATCCTCGAAGAGTATGCCGTGGCCGATCTGATGGACTTCTTCGCGATGCTTTCGTTCGGATCGCAGGCGTACCTGGAGAAGCGAAGCTTCATGACAGGCCGCATCGGCCAGCGCGTCATGGCTGAAAACATCTCGATCTGGGACGACGGCCTCTCCCCCCAAGGCCTGCCGGCGCCATTCGACGCTGAGGGAGTGCCGCGCCAGAAGGTTGATTTCATCCAGAACGGCGTAGCCAGGGGAGTCGCCTGGGACACCTATTACGGTGACATGGGCGGCGAGGCCTCTACCGGCCATGCTCTACCGGCCGGAGAAACCTATGGGGCCATTCCCTGCAACATGTTCATGGCTACTGGAAATGCTACGAAGCAGGAGATGCTGGCTTCCACGAAACGTGGCATCTGGGTCAGCCGCTTCTGGTACACGCGCACGGTCCACCCGCTCAACGTGGTCTTGACAGGGATGACGCGCGACGGGACCTTTCTCATCGAGGACGGCAAGATCGTCGCCCCGGTGAACAGCCTGCGATTCACTCAGAGCTACCTGGACGCCATGAACAACGTCGAAGCGATTGGCCGCGATTCACGTCTCATGCCGCACATCGGTGGCGCCTGCCGCGTTCCTGCCCTGAAGATCAAAGGCTGGAACTTCACCGGCGCAACTCAGCTCTAACTTGGCCAGCGGATTTCCAATCGAAAAAGTTGCTCTTCAACATCGGCGTCGTCGTCGACGAGTTTGAACCCGTTCTTTTCCAGTACACGCCTTGAAGCGACGTTTTCACGTTCGACCCCGCCTGCGAGTGACGTGATCTCCGGCTGGCTGCGACACCAGACAACGAAAGCCTCGACCAGTTCGGTGGCGAGACCGGTACCCCAAAACGATTCCGCCAGCAGATAGCCGAGCCGCGCCTCAATGCCGTCCCCCCTGGGGGTTTCGGACTCGAATAGAATCACCAATCCGGCCGGTTCGCCGGTCGACTTATTGATAGCGAGCAGTGTCACCCCTTCACTGTCGCGTTCCGATATCCAGCTTACGGCGCGAGTCAGTGTGTAGCCGCCTTGCCACGATTCCGGCAGCGATCTCGTGACCGGCTCCGTCATCATCGTCGTGACGACCTGAGCAAGGGTCCGTCCTAGCAGCTCACGCATCGAAAATGAGTGCCACTCCGCCACAAGCAGGCGGCCTGATTCGAAAGTACACTCCACTAGTGGCATGAGTCTAAGTTTGAACTACTTCACCAGTTGGTACCTGAGACTGGGGATATTGATACTTATGTCGAGTAAGACGGATTCCCCGTTTCCGTAGTTCTGAGGGAACGTATGCCTTCAAGTGGAGTTCTCGACGATTCGATATAGAGTGGTTTGACAGTGTGACCTTGCTGGCCGATGATCGGCCCGCCGCACGGAGGTTCGCGATGCATCTGGGCTTATTCATGGAATGCGATTACCGTCTTGGTGCGACCGAGGAGGAAGCGCTTGAAGACGCCTTTGAGATGGCGAATATCGCCGAGACCGGCGGTCTCGATGCGGTCTGGCTGGCGGAGCGCCATTTTGCGTCTACGGAGGAGCTCAAGCGAGCCGGCTCGGGAGCCGTACCCTCCGTAGCGTCCGCCCCGTTGCTGCTGGCCAGCGCCTTTGCGGCGAAGACGTCCCGCATGCGCCTCGGCATCGCTGTAAGCGTCCTCCCTCTCTCCCATCCGATAAGGTTGGCGGAGGAGATCGCCACCCTGGACCATATCAGCGGCGGGCGGTTCGATTTCGGCATTGGTCGTAGCGGATTCGCGAACGTGTATGCCGGATACGGCGTTGCGTATGAAGAAAGCCGCGAGCGGTTTCAGGAGTGCCTGGACATCCTTTTGCTGGCTTGGTCCCAGGAGAGATTTTCCTATTCCGGGGAGTACTACCGGTTCGACGACGTCTGCGTCGTCCCGAAACCGCGCCAGAAGCCCCATCCGCCGATTCGGGTGGCTGCCACGACTTCGGAGACCTTCCCGATGATGGGCAAGGCGGGCTATCAGATCTTCATCGGCTTACGCGGTAGTGATCTCGAGATGAACGCGTCGAATCTTGCGGCGTATCGCCAGGCTTGGCGGGATGCAGGACACGAAGGCGAAGGTGATGTGTACCTGCGGGTTCCGCTCTACGTGGCCGAGACGGCCGAAGCAGCCTATGAGGAGCCTCGCGAAAGCACCGTAACCAACTATCGCCAGCGCGGTGCAGGCTACGCGTCCGCACAGCAGGGGGCTGGTAGCACGGAGGAACGCGCTGAATTCGCGCGCCGCATCGCTGGCGCTGATTACGATGAACTCCTTCGGACACGGCTCGCCTACGGCACTCCAGATGCAGTGAGCAGTCGCCTCGCCAAACTACGGGACGAACTGGGTCTAAGCGGATTTCTCCTGGAGCCCAACGTTGGCGGAGCAATCCCGCGGGACAAAGTGTTTAAGTCCGTCCGTCTGTTCGCCGAGCACGTCGCTCCCGTCTTACATTCGTAGAACCGGAGATTAAGGCCGCACGATCGAGCGGCCAGCCTGAGGCCTCATGACCAATCCTCGCTTGTTTACCCTCGAGGAGGCGCTAACGCTGCTTCCCACCGTGCGCCAGCTGCTGATCGAGATTCAAGCGGCGAAGCGGGCGCTCGATACGTCCTCGGCAGAGGCGGAACGCTTGTTGGGATTGACTGGCGGCAACGGTCACCTCGCCGCCGATGTCGAGCGAGTTCGCAAGGCAGCTCAAGCATCGTCCTCCACGCTTGAATCATTGATGGCCGAGCTCGATTCGCTTGGCGTGCAGCTCAAGGGCATCGAGGAGGGGTTGGTCGACTTTCCATCGGAACGAGAAGGGCGGGTCGTTCTGCTCTGCTGGCTCCTCGGGGAAGAGACGATCGCCTGGTGGCACGACGAAGACACAGGATTCCCGGGGCGTCAGTCTTTGTAGGCCTATACGGATAGTTCTCCTCTTAAGGAACTCGTACCTCATTATCGCTTGACCTTCCAGTGACTGGAAGGTTTAGGCTGATGCTATGAGAAGCCATATGACGATTGGCGCTGTCTCGAAGCAGACAGGGCTGAGCAGCAAAGCAATCCGGTTCTACGAGGAAGAGGGACTCGTGCCATCACCGCGTCGTAGCGAGTCAGGATACCGGCTCTACTCCGAAGCGGACGTAATGCGCCTGCGGTTTCTAGGCCGGGCGCGCATGCTCGGATTGGACCTGTCGACGATCCGCAACCTCATGAACAAGGCTTTCTCGGCGGACTGCGCAAGCTTCGGAGATGAGCTGCGTGACGTGATAACGCGGCAGCGGGCTGATGTGGCGACGCGCCTACTCGAATTGACTGCTCTACAGGACGAGCTAACCCAGCTCGAAGGGCATATCAAACACTGCTGCGAGGGGTGCGATCCGTCTGTCATGGCTTCGGATTGCAGCTATTGCGGGCTCATCGAAGTTGCAGACGAAGAAGACGATTCGAATAAGCCGGAAAGGAGGTGAACAACGTGCAGAACATCGAAGACGGCGACTTGATCGTCGTAATCACCGCGGTCGAAGCGGCATGCTGCGACTGTGATTGCGGGCCGGCATGCCCGCCGGACTGCTGCTAGTCAGCCCCTGAGGCCTCGAGGGCGTCTGCAGCCGCCCCACGGCCCGCAAGAGACTGCTAGCCCGCTGTCGCGACCTTTGAGCCGTCATGGTCGACCATCGCCATCCTGGCAACATGATCGCCCATGCGAATCGAGTAGTTCTGGCCACGATCCTCGGGGTAGATCTGCTGCATGTTGGCGAGGTAGAGGCCGGAGACCGGCGTGCGGTGGTCCGGTAGATCGTCCCGGTAGTTGCGCCGGATGACGGGCTGCGCATTGGGTCCCTTGAAGACCCAGCGATCGACGATCCAGTCGCGGTCAAAGTCCGGATTTAGCTTCGTAAGGTGTGGCAGAAAGAGCTCATCTAATGCCTCGTCGCTGAGCGAGAACCAGGGATGGTTTGGCGTCAGGTAGTTCGACAGATAGACGAGGTTGAGGCCGCCGTAGCGCTCTTTCTCGATAAAGTTGGTGTGTTCGATCGCGGCGATGAATGGGATATCTGGATCGCCAATATTCAGCCAGTAGATCGGCGAGAGCGATTCCTTAAGTGCGATGACGTAGCACAGGGCCCACTGCCACTGGACGGATACGACCCGCCGCTCGTAGTCGTCGCCGAGGGGCGGCGCAATCGGCAGGAAGCGTTCTGAAGGGACACAAGCGATGACGGCGTCTGCCTTGAAATGCCGGCCGTCTTCCAGCAAGGCTCCGTCGGCCCGTCCATTCGAAACCGTAATCTGCTTAACGGGCGCCGAGGTCTCGACCTGGGCGCCTGCGCGGATGCGCTTCTCCAGCTCGCGAATATAGACGCCAAAGCTACCCATCATGTAACCGAGCTGCTCTTTAGTCCCCACTCCCGACTTGCGGGATGAGAATCGAAGGCTAATCTTGCTCCAGAGCCAGGCCATGGCCACCTCTTCGGCCTGGTCGGCGAACTTGCCCCGTAACAGCGGGCCCCAGACGACGTCGAGTACCTTTTGGCCGGCGTATCGTCTGATCCACCGCCATGCGGTGACTTTCTCGTACCCTGCCCAATTCTTCTGACGGCGGAGGTAAAGCCCGGTGAGTCCGAGGCGAACGCGGTCGATTAGGGGCAGCGGACCGAATCGCAGCAGGTCCATGGGCGTGACGAAGGGCCAAATCCGGCTGCCGTGGAAGAAACCGACCTTTGAGTCGTGCCAGACAAGACGATCGCCAAGGCCTAGCTCCTCGATCAATGCGATGATCTCAGTGTCGGTCGTGAAGATGTGGTGATAGAAGCACTCCAGGGGCTCTCCGCCGGCATCGAAGGTACGTACGAGGCCGCCGAGCTCTGGGCCGGCCTCCAGGACGGTGACGTCGTGGCCTGATTGCAGCAATCGATAAGCTGCCGTAAGCCCAGCGACTCCGCCCCCAATTACGACTGCCTTCACTCTGGAGCTCCAGTCTTTTCAAGGGTCGCCTTCGGTTCAGCCGGAATTCCCAGTAGCTGTCTTAGCGACATATGCATCGACCACAACAGAAGTAATCCCACGACGACGACCGGCGCGAGTAGCAAGGCGTGGAGTGCGATTGCAAAGGCTGACGCTGAAGCACTGGAAACGCTATGAAGGACCAGCACCTCGCGCGTCGCCAGCTCAAATGGACCTACGCCGCCTGGCGAAGCAAAGACCGACAGCGCCAGGTTAGCCGCCGCAGCGATCATGAGGTACACCTCGAAACCTACACCGAGGTGGAAGGCCTCACCCACCACGTAATACATCGAAGCTTCGAGTAACCAGGACGCCAGAGATACACCCGCAGCTGTTGCCAAGACACGAGGGCTGCGGATTGCGGCCAGGCCAGACAGGAATGAATCGAGCGCTTCTTCGGCCTTCGTTGCGATACGCGCTGGTAGAAAAGTGGCAAATCGCAGCAATAAATTGCGGACTTTCACGGGCGAAAACGCCAGGCTTACCAACACGCCTGTTCCCATTACGAAAAGTAAGGCGGCGCCGACGCCAATACTCTGGCTCCCCGCGCCCGTATCCGAAAACATGGTCACCAGGCCGAGGATGGCCACAAGTGTCAGTCCGTCGAATGTGCGGTCAACCGCGATGGTGCCAAATGCCGCCGACGCTCTGATCGACTCACGTTCACCCACCAGAAAAGCCCGCACGAGCTCCCCGACGCGCATCGGGGCGATGTTGTTCGACATGAGGCCAATGAGGACAACCGGATAGAGCCGCGCAGTCGACACGTCGGCTATCGGACGGAGCAGCAGTCGCCAACGTAAGGTTCGAAACCAGTAGCCAACAAAGTAGATCGGAACAGCGAGAGTGGCGAGGAGATAATCAGCACCCGAGAACGCTTCGCGAATCTCTGAAATGTCGGTCCGCGCGAGAAAGAACGTCAGGAATACCGCGCTGATGATCACGCCGAGCCAGAACCGCTTGCGTTTCAGCACCGTTGGTGCCTTGGCGGGCCTGCGAATGGCACTGGTGTGGAGGGTTTAGCCAACGGTACTCTCTTCCTAAGCAGTTATCGATACATCACAAAGGGAGACTATGGCCAGCTGAATGAGACCCACCGTACGCGGTGAGTCTCAGGGTGTCCAGACTCGGATTCCAAGGCTATGATGTCGAAGCTTGAATCGACTCCAGGGAGGCAGCGAAATGGCGTTTCGAGGATACGTGCTGATCGAAGCGGAAGTTGGCCACGCCAAAGGCGTCGGCGAAGCGATACTTGAGCTACAGCACCACGATGCGCGGATCACGGCTGTTGATACGGTGACGGGTCCCTATGACGTCATCGTGCAGATGGAAGCCGAGGACCTCGACAAGCTGGGCACCGCGATCACCGAAGGGCTGCAGCGCATCGAAGGCGTTCAGCGGACAACAACGTGCCTGGCCGTTCGCTTGGGGTGAAGTCGGTCACTCTAGATTGCTTTCTAGGGACAATTGAACCCTCGCCTGCTTCGAACAGCCAATCGCAATCGCCCTGGTTAGAATACGTCTATGAATGTTGACGGCATGATCAGCGTCGAAGAAGCGCGTGAGCGAATCCTTGCTGTAATCGATCGTCTACCGCCTGAAGACAAGCCGCTGGCTGAGGCGCTGGGCCAGGTTCTGGCCGAGGACATCTCTTCCCCGGTTACGATCCCCCCTCTCGACAACACGAGCATGGATGGCTACGCGGTGCGGGCCGCCGATACGATCGGCGCGTCCGAAAGCGCGCCGGTTACGCTGCGAGTCGTTGGCGAAGTGGCTGCCGGCTATATCTTCGACGGCGAAATCGAGCCCGGCACGGCCGTCCGCATCATGACCGGCGCGCCGATTCCGCGAGGCGCCGATGCCATCGTCCCGTTCGAAGAGACAGATGAGCCGCCAGGTCGCAATTTCGGGTCGTTTGCCAAGGGACGCGACAGCGTCGGCGTCCTGAAAGCGGCGGGGCTTGGCGCTAACGTGCGTAGCGCTGGCGAGGACGTGCAAGAGGGCTCCGAAGTTATGCAAGCCGGTACGGGACTGGGTGCTGCGCAACTCGGCGTCTTGGCGTCTCTAGGACGTCCCACGGTTCGCGTCTATCGACGCCCGGTGGTGGCGATCATTTCGACTGGCGACGAACTTCTGGAGATGGGCCAACCCCACGCACCGGGAAAGATTTACGACTCTAACAGTCATAGCATCGCGGCCCTCGTGGAAGAAGCCGGCGGCGTCCCTTTGCGTCTGGGCATCTCACGGGACACCGTCGAAGACCTCACGGAAAAGATCCAGGAAGCGCTACAAAGTTGCGACCTTCTGATCACCACGGCCGGCGTCTCTCGCGGCGACTACGACGTCGTCAAGGACGTGCTGCTTCGCGAGGGTGAGGTCGATTTCTGGACCGTGCGCATGCGGCCGGGCAAGCCGCTGGCTTTTGGCAGCTTCGAGGCAGCTGATGGGCGCAAGGTTCCCCACATCGGCTTGCCTGGTAATCCGGTCAGTTCCATGGTGACGTTCGAGCTGTTTGGTCGGGCCGCGATCTACAAACTGTCGGCGCGTGAGGGCTGGGAACGGCCCGTACTTCGCGTGATCGTCGAGGACAGGATCGTCAACTCAGACGGCAGGCGCTTCCTGGCGCGCGGCATCGTGCGACAGGATGAGGGACGCTACATTGCGACTCTAACGGGCCCGCAAGGTTCTGGGATGCTGACCTCGATGGCTCTGGCGAACGCCCTCGTTGTTTGTCCTGAAAACGTGGCTTCGCTTGAGGTGGGTGACGAAGCCGACGCGCTGATGTTGGGTTCGGTCCGCTAAGTAGCAAACCAATCAGCGAACTCGAAAGCCTACGTAGCCGTCGGTCGCTGCAGCCCACGAAACGTCGACGCGTTCCACGTCGGCCTGGGGCGGGCCTTTACGCACAGTCGCTAGCAAGGTCTCGAGGTCGGCTATCGGACCTTCAGCGACGATCTCCACCGTCGAGCCGTTGCTGAGGTTGCGCACGAAGCCCTTCAGGCCGAAGGCGATGGCTTGCTCTTCGACGAAGAAGCGAAATCCGACGCCTTGGACGCGGCCGCGAACCAGAGCCCGCAACATTTGTGTATCCGGATTGCTCATGGCTTTTTCGCAAAAGTCCTGAGAGCGGACCACGATTCCTCGGCATCGATAACCTCGAGCCCGGCCCTCTTCAGGTGCTGGGTCCATTCGTCAAGCTGGTACCGAGCGTAGAACCGGGGCGCCGACATCGACGAGCCAGGCCGGCCGGTTTCGATGGCATCGTCTGCTCCGATCTGGAGGCCGGCGAAAAAGATACCTCCGCTTCGCAGAACTCGCCTGATTTCCAGAATCGCTTCGTTTACCTGATCCTTTGGAAGATGAAGGAGCGAGAGATTGGCCCATACGCCGTCAAAGCTGTCAGTGGCGAAAGGCAGTTGGCGACTATCGCCTCGGACAGCGCTGCCTGGCGTTTGCCGATTCGCAAGCAGCGCCATGGCTTGTGCAATGTCCATGGCCACAGGTTGAAGCCAGTGCTGGGCCAGGGAGCCTGAATCGACGCCCGGACCGCAGCCTGAATCTAGAACAAGTGCCGACGGCTTGAGAAGCGAGGCGAATCGCTGGATTGATGGTTGGATACGAGAGCGGTCAGCGCGAGCCTGCGCGTAGTCACTGGCATGCGCTTCGTAGGCCAGCCCGGTGATTACGATGGGGTCAGGCGAGTAGATCATCCAGGACGGCTTCCACAACGTCTCCCAGGACGTCTGAGGTGACGATAGGACGGCCGACATCCTCAAGCAGTACCCAGCGTTGTCCGCCCGCGATGATCTTCTTATCCATAGCCAGGGCGGCCCGTACGCGGTCTCGGTCAATGCCGGCCGGCGGCTTCATTGGCAGCCCCGCGCGCTCGATCAAAGCACGCTGGCGTTCGACTAGGCTGGCCGGTGTGATCCCAACACGTCGGCCAATTTCGGCCGCGGCGATCATGCCCACGGCAACCGCTTCACCGTGCAATAGTGACTCGTAGCCTCCGGCAGCCTCGAAAGCGTGACCGAGCGTATGACCGTAATTGAGCAGCTCGCGCACGCCGCCCGTTTCGCGCTCGTCTTCGCTGACGACCGCGCCCTTAATCTGGACGTTTCGGGCCAGGACCTGCGTCGTTAGCTCCGGTTCCAAAGCCATGAGGTCATCGAGGCGCGTCTCAAGTACGGTTAGCAGCTCCGGATCCCGAATTAAAGCATGTTTGATTACTTCGCCCATTCCTTCGATCAGGGCGCGTCGCGGCAGGGTCGTCAGCGTCGCAACATCTGCGACGACGGCGCGAGGCTGATAGAAGAGGCCAACGATATTCTTCGCGCCCGCGTGGTTAACCGCGGTCTTGCCACCGATGGAAGCATCAACCATCGAAAGCAAGCTGGTGGGTGCTTGCACTACCGCCATGCCACGCAAGTAAGTCCCCGCCACGAAGCCGGCGAAATCGTTCACCATGCCGCCTCCGAGTGCCACGATGACGTCACGGCGCTCGGCTCGTTGCGATGCCAGCCAGTCGTAGACCTCTGCGGCCTGTTGCACGGTTTTGGATCCGTCGCCGGGCGGAATCGCGAGGCTGGAAACTTCCATGCCAGCCTCGCGCAAACTGGAGACGGCAACTTCCCCCCACTGTGCCATGACGGCCTCGTCAGAGATCAGGAAGGCGTGTTTTGCCTGAGTACTTCGCTTCGTTATGTCACCGAGTTGCTCTAGCGCTCCCCACCGAACGTGAGCCGGGTACTCCCCGGAAGCAGTTCGGATCACGGTTGTCGCACCGGGCGCGTCGATGATCGGAGGCAAGACGCTAGGATTCCGGCACAACTGCGCCACGCGTCCAGGGCGACCAAAGATCCGTTCGCCTCGAGCCTCGTAGAAATCGACGACTTCGCTGGCGATCTCGTCAGGTTCCATGCCGTCGGTCTCGATCGTGAAGTCAGCCAGGGAGTAAACCGCAGCGCGTTGGTCGATTAGGCGGCGAGCCCGAGCCAGCGCGTTGTCGGCGGCCAGCATCGGGCGTGGACGGCCCTGTTCTTTCGCCTGCATGCGCTGGACAACGGTCTCGGGCGTCGCCTTGAGGCAGACGATGAGGCCGCTTTCGACCATGCTGCGTCGGCTGGGTTCGTAAACGGGCGCTCCGCCTCCGGCCGCAACGACGATGTTTTCGCGATTCGCAAGCTCCATCAGTGCGTCGGCTTCGATCTGGCGGAAGGCGGCTTCGCCCTGCTCCTCGAAGATATCCGCCACTTCTTTGCCGGCGTTTCCGACTAGGAGGTCATCAGCGTCGACGGCTTCCCATCCCAGTTTCTGGGCAACAAGGTTGGCGACCGTAGTCTTGCCGACGCCGAAGACGCCGGTGAGGGTGATTCGCGTCAGGGCTGTCATTAGGCGTAGTCGCCGCGAGGCCCGATCGTCTGCATGTATGCCTGATAGTTTCGGACGGTCTCTTTGATGTTGTCGCCGCCGAATTTTTCGAGGACGGCATCGGCGAGGACGAGGGCGACCATCGCTTCGCCGATGACGGCGGCAGCCGGCACGACGCAGACGTCGGAACGCTCGTAAAACGCGTCTTTCAGCTCAGCCGTATCGAGATCGGCGCTTGGCAACGGGCGAGGCAAGGTCGAGATTGGTTTCAAGGCTCCTCGAACGACAACGTCCTCGCCATTCGTGACGCCGCCTTCGAGGCCGCCGGCGCGATTCGTGGCATGCTGCCAGGGCCGTTCACCCCACTGCTCACGCGGCAATATGACGTCCTGGACCTCAGAGCCGGGTAGCGCAGCGGTTGTGAATCCGCCGCCGATTTCGACCCCCTTCAGTGCCTGGATGCTGACTATCGCCTGTGCCAGGCGCCCGTCCAGCTTGCGGTCCCAGTGCACGAAGCTCCCCAGACCGATTGGGACGCCGGTCGCGCGCACCTCGAAGACCCCACCGACCGTGTCATGCTGCTCGCGCGCCTGGTCGATCCGGCTAATGAAGGCGGCTTCGACCGAAGCATCGGCGCAGCGCACTTCCGAAGCTTCGACTGCCTCCCAGTCGGGAGACTCCGGCGGATTTGCCCGCACCTCACCGACAGCCAGGACATGGCCGTGGATCGAGACACCGATCTCTTCCAGCAGGCGGCGTCCGATCGCTGAGGCGGCGACTCGGGCTGTAGTTTCCCGTGCGCTGGCGCGTTCCAGCACTGGACGAACGTCATCTAGGCCGTACTTGACGGCGCCTGCGAGGTCGGCATGGCCGGGTCGCAAAGACGTCACGCGTTCGACTTCCGCCTCAACCGGTTCGACGGCCATACGAACCTGCCAGTTCTGATTGGCAAAGTCCCGGTTGACGATGCTGAGCCCGATCGGCCCGCCCATGGTCAGGCCATGCCGCACGCCGCTAACGATCTCGGCTCGGTCCGTCTCTATTTGCTGTCGCTTGCCGCGACCATAGCCGCGCTGACGCCGCCCGAGCTGCGTGGCGATGTAATCCTCCGAAAGTGGCAAGCCGGCCGGCACGCCCTCCACGATGACTAGGAGGCCTTTGCCGTGCGATTCGCCCGCGGTCATGAAGCGGAACTCGCCCATCAGGTAGCTTCCATTTCCGAACTGATCCACTCGATGGGTTCGACCGGGTGGACTCCCTCAGCGGCGGCGAAACGCCCTTCAGTCAAGGCGATGAAGTCGTCTGCCTCCGTCTCTTCCCAATCGATGTGCTCAACCGTGCTGCGCTTGACGGCCGTACTCAAGATACAGCGAGGCTCCGCGTGTCCGTTCTCATCACGAAATGAAGTGTATACGTCGATCTGAACCTGGTCGACCTTCACGTTTGGGACGTCATAAAGGATCATTTCCGCGAGTCGTTTCGTGATCTTCATGCCTTCAACCAGCGGCGATGAGGACTCGATTCGGCGTCCGCCAACCAGGGCGTACTCACCCTCCGCGTTACAGCTGACATGCGCGGCGGCGGGCGTGACGTCGAGGAGTTCAACCGTCTGCACGCCGTGCCAGATCATCGCGGGTGTATCGCGAGGCACGCGTGATTCGTGCCAGGTCTCAACCTGCTCTTCGATCAGCGTGCGGATCGCGTCGAGATCGCCGTTTTCCACCAGGCCGCGCCAGTGCATTTGGCGCGCTGTCTCCTGAACGATGACGAATCCCGTGAAGAGCAGCAGCAAGATGACGACGAGAATGCCCCATTCCATACCTTACCCCCGCGCCGCCATTGCGGTGAGTGCTGCCTCTCTCATTATGTCACCTGACGGCTCCCTGCCCGTCCACAACACTTGCTGCGCCACCCCCTGATACACGAGCATTCCCAGACCGTCTACGGCGTACGCGCCCGCCTGGCGTGCCTCACGCAAAAGGACAGTCTCCAGCGGGTTGTAGACGATATCGACGACCCAGAGGCCGGAGCGCAACGCTGATGTCGGCAACGGTGAGTTTGCCTCTTCGGGCGAGTGCAGCATGCCGATTGGCGTCGTGTTAACGATCAGGTCCGCGTCGGCTGCCGCGGCAATGAGAGAATGCTTGCTGAAGTCGGTGCGCTCGACGTTGGCAGGACCTGGCTTCGTAGCCTCCAGGTGTTCAGCAGCCGCGGTCACTCGTACAGGATTGCGCCCTGCCAGCGTGATGCAGACTACTCCGGCTTCAACCAGCCCGAAGGCCACAGCGCGCTCCGCACCGCCGACTCCCAGGACAAAGGCCCGGAGGCCAGCAGGGTCACAGCCTGCCTCACGCAGCGAGCGAATGAAGCCGTCCTTGTCGGTGTTGTGCCCGACCAGAGTTCGGCCTCGCTTGACCACGGTGTTGACCGAACCGATCGCATCTGCGGCAGGATCGACTTCATCCAGCAGGGGCATGACCGCTTGCTTGTATGGTACGGTGACCGAAATCCCAAGCATGTCGGGGTACAGTACGCGTTCCACGGTCGCTGGCAGCTCCTCAAGTGGAATCGCCCAGGTCTCATAGTTCACGTCCAGGCCGAGTGCAGCAAAGCCTGCTTTGTGCATCGGCGGCGACATCGAATGGCCCAGTGGATAGCCGATTATTGCCGCGGTCGTTGGAGCTATCACTGCTGATAAAGCTCCACGTTGAGTTGATGCTGTTCGAATGTCTCTGCGAACGCGTGACTGCCGTCAGGACGCGCTACGAAGAAGTAAAACTCGGATGAATCAGGCCGGACGACTGCCTCGATCGAGGAAATGCCCGGGTTGGCGATTGGGCCGGGCGGCAGACCGGGCACCACGTACGTGTTGTAGACGGAGTCAAACTGAAGGTCCTGCAGAGACAATTCGCGCTTCCAGTAGCCGTACTCAACAATGCTGCCCGGTCTAGCTGTAATGGCGTACTGCACGGTCGGGTCGGCCTGGAGCGCCATGTCAATCGCCAGACGGTTGAGGTAGACGCTCGCGATCATGGGCCGTTCCTCCGGTAGGACCGCTTCCCGTTCGACGATAGCCGCCAGTGTAAGCACCTGATGGACGCTGAGGCCGCGTGAGAGCGCCTCCTGGCGTAGTTCTGGCGTGAACCGAGTGGCTAGAGCCTCGATCATCTCAAGGACCACCTCTGAGGCTTCTACTCTGAACGAGAAGCTGTATGTAGCCGGGTAAATATAGCCCTCCAGCGTGGCCGCAGCAGGCCGGCTGCTCAGGAGATCGGCGTCCACCCCACTGCCACTCGTCGCAATCGAATTGGCGGCGGCAAGAAAGTCATTGGCGCTGACAACGTCGCGGCGTTGCAGCAGCTCTGCGACCTCTTCGATGCGCAGCCCTTCCCGAATCGCAACCACTCGCGCAGAAGTGAGGCCGTCTCGAATTCGAGCCACGGCGTCAAGCACACTGGTGCCGGGCAGGAATTCGTACTCTCCCGCAGCGAGGTTGCTTTCCGCGCCGATAATCTTGGCCAGCCGCTGAAATGATGCACCGTTGGCGATGATGCTCGATGCTTCGAGGCGCAGACCGATGTCGGCAGCGTTGTCGCCCGCCTCGACCGAAATCAAAATCGGCCCGCCGGGTTCGGCGTCATCCACCGCTGCTTCTCTATCGGGTACCGCTCCTGGAGACGCCTGGATTACCCACACTGCGACTGCGATGACGGCGATTGCGACGCCGATTAGCGCCGAGTTGATGACAGAATTGGCAGAGCTGGAACGGCCTTCGAGCACGCCTCAGGATAGCTGGTTTAGGCGCGATCATCGAGTCGGCGGCAACGCTACTCCTGACTGCGCTGGTAACGACGGCGGTCTAGATAGGCTTGCAGGATAATCGAAGCCGCAAGTGCATCTGTATCGACGGGCGGCGGCGAGCGGCGACTGCTGCGCCGTCGACCACGAGCCCGGGATGCGTCCTCAGTACGAGATTCGGCTTCATGTGTGGAGAGACGCTCGTCCCACAAGTGCAGCGGCAGCTGAAGACGAGACTCGATCAGCGTGGCGAACTCCCGCACGCGGCCGGTCTGGGTGCTTTCTTTCCCGCTGAGCGATAGCGGCAAGCCCACTACAAGTTCAACAACCTCTTCCGCCGCGACAAGGCGCTGAATCGCGTCGATCTCGCTTCCGTCGGCGAAGATCGAGTTGAGCGGTAGGGCGAAACTGGCTTCCGGGTCAGAGATCGCGAGGCCGATGCGGCGCTCACCGGCGTCGATGCCAAGGATGCGGCCCGCGTCAGGCAAGCTTCTCCTCGATAAGCTTGCGAGCCGCGGTAAGAGCAGCGTCGAGCTTCGATGGGTCCGTGCCCCCACCCTGGGCCGACTCGGGACGCCCGCCGCCGTTCCCGCCTGCTGCTTGGGCAGCGGTTCGGACCACGTCACCGGCCGGGCATTTCTTGGCGACGTCAGGCGTAGACATCGCTACGAACGTCGGCTTCTCGTCCACTAAGGCGCCCAGGAGAATTACGGCTGTCTTATGGCGCTGCTTGAGCGCGTCTCCGACATCTCGCAGAAAATCGGCGCTGCTCGCTTCAGGAACCGCTCGCACGATGACCGGGACGCCACCCACCTCAGGAATCACTTCGGACTCAGCGTTGGCGCCGCCACTTCCGGTGCCGGCCGATTGGCGAGCAATCTGACGTTCCAGCGTCTGGACCTGCCGTCGCAGGCGCTCGTTCTCGGTCAGGACGGCTTCAACCCGCTCCTCGACGGTATCGCTCGCCACCCGCAGGCGTGACGAAAGGCGCGACAGAGCGTCCTCGTCGCTGCGTAAGCGCTCCCAGGCGACCCTGCCGGTGACGGCTTCAATCCGGCGCATGCCGGCGCCAATCGACGTCTCGGCGGTGATGATGATCGCCCCGACCTCGCCGGAGTTGTGCACGTGCGTCCCGCCGCAGAGCTCGTGGCTGAAGCAGTCGTGTAGCTCGACGTCGCAGACGCCGACCACGCGGACCGTGTCGGCGTACTTGTCGCCGAAGAAGGCGAGCGCGCCCTCTTCAAGAGCCCTTTCGTACGACATCTCCTCGATGTGTACCGTCAGGTTATCTCGCACGACGCGGTTGGCCAGCGCTTCGACGGCGCTGATCTGCTCCGGTGTCATCGCCTCGAGATGGGTGAAGTCGAAGCGTAAACGGTCCGGCGTGACCAGCGAGCCGGCCTGACGCACGTGCGTACCCAGCTCGTGTCGCAACGCGGCGTGCAGGATGTGGGTTGCGGTGTGGTTGCGCATCGTGTCGGCGCGGCGCGATTCATCGGCTCGCGCCTCGACCGAATCGCCGACCCGCAGCGTCCCAAACTCGAGGCGCCCGATGTGGGCCGTGAGCCCGCCTTCCCCCACAGCCTGCGTGTCGTCGACGATGAATTGGCCGCCGGACCACACCAGTTCGCCCCGATCGCCGACCTGGCCGCCGCCTTCCGCGTAGAACGGCGTCTGAGTCAGAACGACCTCGATAGCGCCCTCTGAGGCAGCTGTGACTTCCTGTACTGGCTCGCCCGCTAACAAGATGGCGAGGACGCTTCCCGCCACGACTGTGGTCTCGTAGCCAAGAAAGTCCGTCGGTTGCAGAGCAAGCTCCGCGTAGGTCTGGGCCCGGTCGACGCCGCCATCGAATTGCGCGGCGGCCCGCGACCGCACACGCTGCTCCTGCATCAAGGTCTCGAATATTTCCGGGTTCGAAACTGCGTAGCCGTCCTCGCTCAGCAGCTCCTGCGTTAGCTCTGGCGGGAAACCGTGCGTGTCCCAGAGCTGGAACATCTCGCTGCCGCTGACTTGTCGTGTGTCGGCGTGAGTGCGCTTGAGCTCGTCAATGTGGCTTCGACCCTGCCATAGCGTTTCGAAGAAGCGCGCCTCTTCGCTGCGCAGTGTCCGCAGGACGAATTCGCGTTGCTCGTTCAGGTTGTTGTACGTGGCGGCCATGCGTTCGATGACGGTTTCCGCGGCCGCCGCGAGGAACTGCTGCCCCTGATTGAGACGCTGGCCGTAGCTGGTGCCGCGCCGTATCAAGCGGCGCAGCACGTAGCCTCGACCGTCATTTGCCGGCGTCACGCCGTCTGCGATGAGAAATGTGGCGGCGCGCGTGTGCTCCGCGACGACTCGCATGGCGCGTTGCTGTTCTTCGGAGGCTGATTCGTAGTTAAGACCGGTCAACTCCTCGACCTTCGCAATGATGGCCTGGAACAGGTCGGTGTCGAAGATGCTGGGCGGCGCGTCCCACGGCTTCGGCGCGCCCTTCCAGTCGCGGCCGTGCTGGTACATATCGACGACGGCCCAGCGCTCGATGCCGGCACCGGTGTCGACGTTGCGCATTGGCAGTGGCCGGCGAGTCTTGCCGTCTTCTTCCTGGTACAGCGCCATGAATACGAGGTTCCAGATCTCGAGGAAGCGACCGCAGTCGTGCGTCGGCGGCGTGCAGCCGAGCTCGCCGCAGCCCTGGTCTGCGCCGAAGTCGTAAAAGATCTCCGAGTTCGGACCGCAGGGGCCGGCGCCGCCTTTAATCATGAACCAGTAGTTTTCGCTTTCGTCGAATCGGATGATGCGCTCGGCCGGGATTCCGACACCGTGCCAGAGGTCAAACGACTCGTCGTCTTCCTCGAACACCGTGGTCCAAATGCGGTCGGGGTCGAGGCCGAGCCCGTCCGGTTGAGGTGACGTGATTAGATCCCAGGCCCAGGGGATGATCTCGGCCTTGAAGTAATCACCGACGCTGAAGTTCCCCAGCATCTCGAAGAAGGTGCAGTGCGAGCTGTCGCCAACCTCTTCGATGTCCGAGGTGCGGAAGCACTTCTGAATCGAGGTCAGCCGCCGGGCCGGCGGCTCAGTCAGGCCCATAAAGAAGGGCTTCATCTGATTCATGCCGGCGTTGGTGAACAGCAGAGATCGCTCGTCCGGAGGCGGGATCAGCGAGGAAGAGGGCACGGTGCGGTGCTCTCGCGCTGCGAAGAAACGGGTCCAGAGATCGCGAATCTCTTGCGTGTTCATGCGACGTCAGTCTGTCACTCGGGCTGCTGCTGATCAATCGGGCTGAAGCCTGACGCCGGCGATGCCCAGGGGCCATGACGGCTCGGTCGGACTAAGACTCCGAGATCGTAATCGACTGGATCTCGTCCCCGGCTCCGCCTACTCCACCCGACGTGAGGTCTAGCAGCGAAAGCTCGTCAAGTACGTCGAGTCCGGACGTGACCTTGCCGAAGATCGTGTACTTGCCATCGAGCGCCGGATAGTCGCCGAAGGAGATAAAGAACTGGCCGCCGTTGCTGTTCTCGGCGCTGCCGCCCATACCCACGTAGCCGCGCCCGAAGGGGTGTTCGGTGAGCTCCTTCGGACGGAGTAGCCTGGTGTGCCTAGCCCGGTTCCGGTTGGGTCACCGGCCTGGGCATAGAACTTGTCGCCCTCGGCGTCCTTCGTCAGCTCCATGAAAGGTGTTTCGTCGTAGTAACCGTCGTTCGCCAGGAAGACGAAGGAGTTGACTGCTTGCGGCGCGTCAGCGGCGAAGAGCTCGATCTCGATGACGCCCTTCGATGTCAATATAGTCGCGATGTAGGTCTTCGCGGCGTCGATTTCGAGCGACGGCGCCACTGTGTAGCGCTTCACAACTGGCTGAGCGTCGGAAGTGGATGTGTCCGGCGCGGGCGTAGCACTGGGAGTTGTGGTTGAGCCGACGTCCGCAGCCGCTATCTGCGGGAGGTCAGGCGCTTCATTGCCCTGAACTGAATCGGCGTTGTGGCCGCCGCCGAAGCTATTGAGGCCAAGGGCGCCCGCGAAAAGGAAGAAGACCATGCTGCCACCGGCTACCAGCGCCATAACGCCGAACAACTTCGGGTTGCCAAGCAGTCTGATTGGTCCTGGCAGGTCGATGGATGAGGGCTTAATCGGAGCAACGCCGCCACGGGTGCTGCGTCGATTGCTGCGGTTGCGGGGTTGATTGCCTCTGATTGACATGGGACCTCTATTTCCGGTTACTGAATCCAGTATAGCAAGCCTCGACGGGACATCGTGGATCGCTGCGGGCTATCGAAAATCGGTCGATTGTTCAGGAAGCGAGTGGGTACTCAGGCACCACGCTGATCGCGCTACCGGCTCTAACGTGTGCTAGAGGCTGGCGGGAGCAAAGACCTTTTCTGGCCGCCAGACGCTACCTTCATGGTGGCGCAAGACCGCGAAGAATTCGCCGCTCTCGCTGTAGGCACGACAGAGCATGCCAGGTTCCATGGTGTCTTCCGCTGCAGCATTCAAAACCGTCTCACGGCCCTGACTAAGATCACGAGCCGACTGCTCTCCGAGAATGGCGGCGCTCATGGTCAGAAGCACCTCGTCTGGTGCTACGAGGCGTTCATACCACGTGCCTTCCTCAAATTCTCTCCGAAGCGTCTCGATGTCCACGGCATCATCGAGATGAAACGTGCCAACGCGCTCTCGGACAAGCCCTTGGAGCATGCCGCCAACGCCCAGAGCGACGCCGAGGTCGTGAGCCAGGGAGCGGACATAGAATCCCTTCCCGCAAACGACCCGCACACGTACATAGGGCGGGGAGACATCAATTACGTCGAGTTGGTCAACCCTGACCGGCCGTGGCTCAGCACGAACGTCTTCGCCACGGCGAGCGCGCTTGTAGAGGGGTACACCATCGCGCTTGATTGCGCTGTAAACAGGTGGCGCTTGCATGATGTCACCTTGAAATGCGCGAAGCGCTTCATGGGCGTCGGCCTCTGTTATCGCCGAGGCGTCGGTCTGGCTCAACACTTCGCCTTCAGCGTCGTACGTATCGGTAGACACGCCAAGCTGGATGTCTGCCAGATATTCCTTCCGGGTGTCGACCAGATACTCGGCGAGCCGCGTGGACTGGCCTATGAGGACCGGCAAAACGCCCGTCGCTGCCGGATCAAGCGTGCCCGCGTGACCGACACGCTTCTGACCGCATCGGCCCCGAATAAACCGTACGACATCGAAAGACGTCCAGTCCGGTGGCTTGTTGACGTTGAGGATGGCACTGAGAGCCATTTATTGATTTGATTAGCCGTGTTTAGGTTCAGGATTAGTCTTCTGAAGGACCTCATCGAGGTGGGCCAGGACAGTGGCTCCGTCTTCGATCGTCGTATCCATGTGAAAAGTCAGGAACGGCACGCGCCGCATGTCCAGGCGGTGAACCATCTCCTTGTGAAGGAATCCTGCAGCGGCATTGAGCGCCTTGAGGGCGTCGGCAGGGTTTGCTGTCTCACTCATGACGCTGACCAGGACACGGGCGTTGTACAGATCCGGCGACACCTCGACGCGCGTTAGCGAGATCAGGCCGTCAAGACGAGGATCTCGTAGCTCCCGGAGCAGGAGGTCACTCAGTTCGTGCCGGATCAACTCATTGACGCGTTCAGTTCTGCGTGACATGCCGTGTCCCTGTGTGCGCGATTGGCCGCCGCCAAGCCCTGCTTCGAAGCTTGGCTGTCCTGACCTAGTTGGTGCGTTCTCGGTGGTAGAACTCGAGAATGTCACCCTCTTGGAAATCGTCAAAACCGACCAGCGTGACACCGCACTCGAGGTTATTCTGAACCTCTCGCACGTCATCCTGGAAGCGCTTTAGTCCGCTGCAGGACACCGCGGCGAGCTGGTTACCCCCGCGCATCACTTTGACGAGACCATTACGCAGAACTGCGCCATCCGTAACGAAGCATCCAGCGATATTGCCACGGCGGCTGACCCGGAAGACCTGGCGTACCTCGGCGTGGCCGTCCGTGACGTCCGCGTACACCGGCTCCAGCATGCCGTTGATCGCCTTTTCGACATCTTCGATGAGGTTGTAGATGATGCCGTACTGGCGCACGTCAATGCCCCCAGCCTCGGCAATTCGCTTCGCGCCCGGTTCAGGACGGCTGTTAAAGCCGATTACGACCCCTTTTGAAGCAATTGCGAGCATGATGTCGGACTCGGTAATCGTCCCTGAGCCAGAGTGGATGAGCTTTACACGGACCTCGTCGTTGCTGAGGCGCTCAAGCGAGTGACGGATGGGGTCAATTGACCCCTGGACGTCGGTCTTGAGGATGATGTTGAGATCCTGCACGGCGCCGCTGTGGATCTCACCGAACAGCGTATCGAGATTGACGGGGTGGGCTTCCGCCGTAAGCGCCGCGTCGCGGGCCCGGCGACGCATCTCAACGTCGGCTCGTGCGAATTTATCATCAGCCACAACCCTGAAAACGTCTCCAGCCAGCGGTACGTCATGCAGGCCAAGAACCTTGACGGGTGTCGAAGGCCCTGCTTCGGTGACCGTCTGGTCGTGGTCGTCGAACATAGCGCGGATCTTGCCCGTTGCGTCGCCCGCGATAACCACGTTGCCGGTGCGTAGCGTGCCGCTTTGGACTAGCAAGGTGGCAACGGGGCCGCGGTTAGTTGTTAGCTCGGCTTCCACGATGGCGCCGCGAGCTTCGCGGTCGGGGTTCGCTTTGAGGTCTTGAATCTCAGAAACCAAGATGATGGTTTCGAGCAGATTGTCCAGGCCTTCTCGAGTGCGAGCCGATACTGGAACGGCAGGTACTTCACCGCCGAAGGCTTCGACAAGTACGTCGTGCTGAGTGAGCTGCTGCAGGACGCGGCTCTGGTCGGCGCCCTCGAGGTCGATCTTGTTGACCGCAACGATGATCGGCACACCGGCGGCGCGAGCGTGGTTTAGGGCCTCTATCGTCTGGGGCATGACGCCGTCATCGGCAGCTACAACCAGGACAGCGATGTCGGTCACCTGCGCGCCGCGGGCACGCATCGCCGTGAACGCCTCATGGCCGGGTGTATCAAGGAACGTTACTTTCTGACCGTTGACCTCAACTTGGTAGGCGCCAATGTGCTGGGTGATGCCGCCGGCTTCGGATTCCGTAACGTTGGCTTCACGGATTGCATCCAGGATGCTGGTTTTGCCGTGGTCCACGTGACCAAGAATCGTTACGACAGGCGGTCGTTTAACGAGTGTCGCCGGATCTTCTGGCTCTTCCGTCTCAGTATCCGCTGGGGTGCGTTCGTATGGAACATCAGCGACGTCGACCGATTGTGCCTCTGAGGCATCGAAACCGAGGTCACTGGCGACGATAGCGGCCGTGTCGTAATCGATGACCTGATTAATGCTGGCCATGACGCCGTTCTTCATCAGTTCTTTGATGATGTCCACGGCGGACACTTCGAGCATATCGGCCAGTTCTTTGACCGTCAGTGCCTGCGGTAGCTGAATTTCCTTGCTGGTTACCAAAGTCTCGTTAATCTCGCTTCCCAGCCGTCAGGCTGTGACCGCGCTAAGCGTTGCGGCAAATTCATTGAGTTTGAGCCGATCATCGGCTGTCAGCCTGGTCTTGAGTGCGGGCTCCAGCCGGTTCCGCTTGAGCGCTTCTTGCCAGCAGGAAAGCTGAGCGCATAGATAGGCGCCGCGGCCTGGCTTCTTTCCCGAGACATCGATCTCGATCCCATCAAGGGACCTGACAACCCGGATAAGCCCTCGCTTGTCACCGGTCGAACGGCAGGCAACGCAGGTGCGTTGTGGTTGTCGCCGCTCCGGCTTCGTTACGCATCCTCCTCGTTGTCGTTCATGCCGAAGAAGTCGAAATCTTCGCCTTCCAGCGCTGCTTCCAGCTCTTCTTCAATTTCATCATCGAGTGAACGTCGGTCGGCGCCGCCACGAGCACGCACCGCGCCACGTCCGCGCCGCGCCGCCTCTTCCTCTCGGCTGCCGCGACCACGAGGGCCACCGCCACCACTGCTGGCGCGCCGTCTCGGCTGTGTCTCGGTCGGCGGAACGATGGCGGGCATGACTTCATCAGCGAATCGAACCGCGCCGCGGCCGCGATTTGGCGCCGGGGCCGCTGGGGCCTGCTCAGCAGGTGGAGCCGCTGGCTCAGAAACAGCTTCAGCGATCGTGGCCGCAGGCGCCTCCACTGAGGCATCATCTGGAGCCACTGGTTGAATCGCGGCCGCCGCTGCTGCAGCCGCGGCTTCCTCCTGGGCCAGTTCCTCCCAGATCGGCGTTTCCCGCTTGACGTCCGGCTCTGCGGATATCTGCAGGGCGGGTTCTTCTTCGCTCTCTTCAGCCGCGAGGCTCTTGATGTCGATGCGCAGCCCGGTCAGCTTGGCTGCGAGGCGTGCATTTTGACCTTCTTTGCCAATTGCCAGCGAAAGCTGGCGGTCGTCGACGATGACCTCGGCGGTTGTTCCATCCGGCAGGATGTGCACTTCGTGGACCTGGGCTGGGCTGAGCGCGTTGGCGACGAACTGAGACGGATCCGGGTCCCACTGCACGACGTCGATACGCTCACCATTGAGTTCGTTGACCACGTTCTGAATCCGAATACCGCGCAAGCCAACACACGCGCCGACAGGGTCGATGCCCTCCTGACGCGAATAAACAGCCACTTTGCTGCGGAAACCAGGCTCTCGAGCGATCGCCTTTATCTCGACAGTGCCTCGGAAGATCTCCGGCACTTCCATCTCGAAGAGGCGACGCAAAAGGTTCTTGTGCGTCCGCGAGACCGAAACCTGGGGTCCACGGTTCGCTTTCTGTACTTCAAGCAAGTAGACCTTGAGGCGCTGGCCTGGACGGTAATGCTCGATTCGGACCTGTTCGCTGGGAGGCAGGACGGCTTCGGTCTTACCGAGGTCGATGTACACGTGGCGGGCTTCAAGTCGGTGGACGACGCCCGAAATGATGTCGCCTTCCTTGCCGGAGTACTCCTCGAAGACGACTTCTCGTTCCGCCTCGCGGAGTCGCTGCAGAACCACTTGCTTTGCGGTCTGCGCGGCGATACGGCCGGCGTTGTGAGGGAAGACTTCGATCTCGATGACGTCGCCGATATAGGTGTTCGGCGCGAACGCCTTCGCGGCCTCGAGGTCAATCTCAAGCGCCTCTTCTGCGATATCCTCTTCGACCTCAACGACAGTCTTGCGGGCAAATGCGCGCATGCCACCGTTGGTCCCGTCAATCTTGACGACGAGTTCGGCCTCGGCGAGGTCGTCCTTCTTGTAAGCGGACGCGAGGGCAGCCTCAACCGCTTCGAAGACGACCTCTTTCGGCAGATTCTTTTCTGCGGCAAGCTGTGTAATCGCCGTGAGGAAGTCGTTCTTGAGAGCGGGGTTTTCGCTCCGGACTGCGGTGGCCAAGGCTGTCTCCTTGAAAACGGGCTAACAAAAAGGTGGGTCCAGACCCACCTCGTAAGTTGCCTTATTTGGCTTATTCATCCTATCACCTACAGGCAATCCCGTAAACGGCACAGTTAGCCTCGATCCTACGACTCCAGCAATGACGCAAGCTGCTCTGGGAACTCGGCGAAAGGGATCAGTTCAGAATCGGTGGCGGCTCGGAGCTTGACCTCGATTGAGTCCTTCTCAAGGCTGCGCGGACTCAGGGTGATGCGCAACGGCACGCCGATGAGGTCGGCGTCGTTGAACTTAACCCCGGCCGAGGCGTCGGTGCGATCGTCGTACAGCACCTCGATGCCTCCATCGGTCAGCGAGGTGTAGAGCGCGTCGACCTTCTCGGCGATTTCGGGGCGGTCGAGGCCGAGGCCAACGAGATGCACGACAAAGGGCGCAAGGTTGCGGGGCCAGATGATGCCGCGATCGTCGTGGTTAGCTTCGATGACTCCCTGGAGGAGCCGTGAGGTCCCGATGCCGTAGCAGCCCATAATCGCGAGCTGTTTTTGGCCATCGGAGTCGAGGAATGCGGCGTCCATCTTCCCTGTATATCGGGTGCCGAGTTTGAAGATGTGGCCCATTTCGATACCACGTTTCGATTCGAAGGGTTGTCCACAGCGGCCACAAGCGTCGCCTGGCCGCGCCAGCGCGATGTCTGCGACGGTATCGGCCTGCCAATCGCGGCCTAGGTTGACGTTGCGGTAGTGGACGTCCGGCTTGTTCTCTCCGGCGACGAGATTGGCAGAGCCAGGAATAGAATCGTCTGCCACAATCGCAATGTCGCGTAATCCGACAGGCGAAGCCGAGCCAGCGACTAAACCAGCAGCCTGCACCTCATCGTCACTCATAAGGCGTACATCGAGTGCGCCGAGCGCGTTTCGCAGCTTCGTCTCGTTCACTTCGAGGTCGCCGCGAATGGCGACAATGACGGACTCAGTGCCGGACGAACGGATTGCCTGATAGAAGACCGCTTTAAGAGTGCGCGATGCGGGTATGTCGAGGTGGTGCATGAGATCCCGGATCGTCTTCTGGCCCGGTGTTGAAACCTCTTCAAGGGGCTCTAGCTCCTCGGGCGCGTTCTCAGGCTTTCGCATTTCCGCCTTTTCGGCGTTGGCGGCATAGTTGCAGGCAGGGCAGATCAGCACTTCGTCTTCGCCGATCTCGCTAAGCAGCATAAATTCCTGACTCTCGCGGCCGCCTATGGTGCCGGAATCCGCGTCAACCACGTTGACGGGCACGTCACAGCGCTGGAAGACTCGCTGGTAAGCGTCGTAGAGATCGTCATAGACCCTGTCGAGGTCGGCAGGGTCGGCGTGGAAGCTGTAAAGGTCCATCATGCCGAATTCACGCCCGCGAACGAGTCCCATTCGGGGACGCGGTTCATCGCGGAACTTGGTTTGAATCTGATAGAGCAGCTGCGGCAGCTCCTTGTAGCTCTGTACATTGCGGCGAAAGAGGTCAGTGACGACCTCCTCGTGCGTCGGGCCAAGGGCGAAGCGTCGTTCGCGTCGGTCCTCCAGTGACATCAAAGTTGGGCCGTAGTCGGCGGCACGCCCGCTTTCCTCCCAGAGCTCGATCGGCGAGAGGACAGGCATGAGGATCTCTTGTCCGCCGGCGCGATCCATCTCCTCCCGAACGACTTGCTCGATCTTGCGTAGAACGCGCCAGCCTAACGGCAGATAGCTGTACACGCCCGCGGCGACCTGCTGAACCAGGCCGGCGCGAAGCAGAAGCTGGTGCGACAGGTGCTCGGCTTCCTGAGGCGCTTCGCGCAGTGTGTGGCCGAAAAGGCGTGTCATTCGCATCGTGGTGCCATTCTACGTGTAGCGATATTGGTGGAGCGAGAGTGCACCTATTCTGGCAGGACACCTCGCTGGCGCAGAAACTCGATACCCTCGCCGACGAGGCCGTCGGGTTCATGCTGGTCGATTTCGAGAACGCGAAGGGCCGCCGGTGGTAGCGCAGCGGCCACATACGCCCAGTCCAGCGTGCCGTTGCCCGGTGCGCGATGGTCGAGGATGCCAGAAACGTCATGCAGGTGGGCGCCGATCGTGCGCGGAGTCAGGGCTGGGAACCAACCGGCGCGGTCGATCATGCCGAGTCGTGCCTGCACCTCGCAGTGGCCGGTGTCGTAGATGAAGCCGGCTTCGCGGTTTGCGTACGGCAGCAGCAGGCTCAGTGCTTCGTCAGGCAGCGGAATCTCATGGTAGCTGAGACGGCTCTCGATGCCGATCGCGACTCCCCGCACTGAAGCGTTCTCGACCAGCGCTTCCAGGGAGCGTTTTGCAGCTTCGAGATGGATCGGTGCGGCTTCCCCGCGCCAGATACGGAGGGCTTCCCGCGCCGCCGCCAGGGCGATTGCGCTTTCGCCTGCCTCGTACAGGCGCCTGAGCTCGCGTTCGAGATCGGTACGTCTATCCCCGACGCCACCGAGATGAACGACCACGTAAGGCAGGCCGGCGTCCGCCGCGAAGTCGACGCTGCGTAACGTCTCGGCCAGGGCAACCTCCCGCTCCGTTTCCTCCAGGGCTGCCAGGTTGGCCTCGCCGTTGGTGCGTCCGTCCGCCAGGTCACGTCGCGGCGTTGGCGTATGCAGGCTTGAGACGCCCGGCTGGCCTGGCCTTAAAAGGGTGCGCAGGCCAGCTTCGTCGGTCGAATGCGAAACTTCGATGGCGTCATACCCGAACGCCGCCACGGCGTCGCGAAAGCGCGCCATGTCTGCGAACCGGGGCTGCTGGGCCCACATCGTGGAAAAGGAGACTTTATGATTGGCCACTATTTCCTTGGTCGGCATCCAGCGTACGTGAAAACTAGCGTCCATTTGCCATCCCACGTGACCGGCGAAACCGATACACTCGCTCCCGTCCTCGAAGATGTAATCGCACTGTGTTGTCATCGTCTCGCTCTACCTGTCTTTGTGACCTTGACGTGGGTCTGTTGCACGCGAATTAAAAAGTCCGCCATGCACCACTAGGGCGGTCCTGCCAGCCGCGTTTCCGCAGGTTTCCCAGTAGAAGTGTGACCCTCTCCCACGTCCGACATGCCCTGTTCGTGGGGTTCGATATCAGGGAAGAGGTCCATCAGACTCCAGTGTCCTGAGGATTGGCTCAACGATGCTTGTGCCTAACGCGAGCGTGCGTCGCCAAGTTGGTGGAGCACCTCGTAGTGGCGGTGGTCCGGCACTCCACGGTTCGACTGTTCACGAACGCGTCCGACGTATTCGCGGCGAGCTTCGTTTCGCCAGAAGCCCAAGGCGTCCGCTTGGCTGCGCCAGAATTCGGCCCGGAAGAAGTGGTTACTCTTGCCCAACGATTCGAACAGCCGGTATTCGAGGAAGCCGTCGGCTCCCCTGAGCTGCGAATGAAGCTCGTCCTCGAGGGTCATGGCGGGCGAATGGCCGCCGATCAGCAGGTTGGCGTAAACCAGGAAACCGGCGCCGCCACTCTGACCTGTCTGCTTCACCTGGTCGAAGTACTCAATATCCGGCGAGCGCGTGAAAATGTCGGCGGGACGCGTTCGGTTGTACTCCGCCATCCACTCACGCTGCGCCGCGTCGTAGCTGGCCTGATTCTGAGTCCAGAGCCGGAAGGCGAGGTAAGTCGTCTCGTCGCCAGTGAACTTCATCCAGTCCGTAGCCAGGAAATCGGGGCTGAGGGAGTGGTTCTCATGCAGGCTGCGCACGCGAGTGTCCACCAGGTCTTGTAGGCCCGGTGTGGCGTAGTAGATCTCCTGAAACAGAAACATGGGTACTCCTGAAGCTAGCGCTCCGGATCGCTCATCTGGTCGTCGTCGTTGTGTTTGTCCGAATGGCCTAGAGCGCGCTCGGGTGCTATACGGTCGCGCAGCCGTCGCTTGAGCTCTGCCATCTCTGGGAAGCGGCGCTCAGCTACACGGGACCAAATCGTATCGCCATCGAGGCGAACCTCGAAGATGCCTCCCTTGCCCGGTACCAGCGCAACTTCGGCGAGCTCGTCGACGAACGTCGTAAGCAGCTCCTGGGCCGTCCATCCCGCCCGCATCAGCCAGCGGCACTGCGTGCAGTATTCGATCTCAAGTCGGGGTGAGCGTTGCATGATGGTCTTAGTTTAACGCGTACCCTGTCGCCATTTGGTGGCGAACCGAACTTCGCGCATCACGCGACTTCAGGGGAGCGAGTGGTGTTCGGCTCCGGCAAGCTGGGTTGGCGAGCGAAGAGGAAGAACAACGAACCAAGGCCCGCCAGCACAGCGAGAATCGTGAAGCCGGCCACGTAGTTGCCGGTTGTGTCGACCATGATGCCGGCAACTAACGGCCCGATGATCTGGCCTACCATGATGATCGTTGTCGAAATGCCCATGATCGTGCCGAAGTGGGTGCGGCCAAAGTAGTCGGCTCGTATCGCCTGCATCAGCGGGCCGCGGACACCCCAGGCCAAACCGTGCAGCACGGCGAAAGCGCCGACCATTGTGAAGCCCGTCGCGTAAGTAACCAGCAGGAAGTCCCATCATGTGCGCCACCATGCAGGTGGCGCTGATGATGCGTTTGTCGTAGCGGTCACCGATGGCGCCGCCGATGATAAGGCCGACGACCTGCATCATCGTCATCAGCGTGACGACGAGCGCAGCGGTGCCCACGGAGTAGCCGAGGTCTTCCTTCAGGTGGGAAATGACGTGGACGCTGACGGCTCCTACCACGAGCAAAGCCGCTCCGTGTCCCAGTGATATCAGCCAGAACGCCGGTGTGCGCATCGCCTCGCGGGCCGTGAAATCGCGTTGTTTGCTACTGAGGGGCGTCGGCTTGTGCTCTTCCTCTTCCTTCTCATCCGCTTCCGGAGTCGTCCGGATTCCGTCCACGACTTCCCCGTAGTCTTCAGGTCGGTGGCGCATGACGGAGGCGAGAGGGATGCCCGCGGCGATCATTATCACGCCGGAGCCGAAAGCCGTGTTGCGCCAGCCAAACTCTTCCAGCGAGAGCGCCACCAGCGGCACGATGAGACCACCGACAGCGAAGCCCAAAGACATCAGCGATAGGACGCGAGAGCGATGGCGCTCGAACCAATTCACCAGGGCAACCGTGAGCGGAAAGAAAGCGCTCAGCGCGAACCCGAGAGCGATGATGACGAACGCCGCATAGTAGCCGGTCAGTGAATTGACCTGACTGAGCAGCATGAAGCCGACGCCGAAGAAGACGAACCCGACGCGCATGACGCCGCGCGGACCGATGCGGTCCATGACGACGCCCTGGAACGGCCCGATCACCCCGCTGATGAATTGCGTCAAGGAAAAGGCGCCAGCGAGCGCCGTCCGGCTCCAACCCATTTCGTCCTGAAGCACGGCGACGTAAGCACCGAAGGATTGAAAGAGCAGGCCGGCCGTGATCAGCTGTACGCCGAACGCCGCACCGACCATCCAGTAACCGTAGAAGACCCGCGACCTGTATCTGCGGATCATTGGGCGGCGCTAGACACTTGGGACCTCTATAGCGTGCTTGAACCTGGGGACTTCGAGAGTTTATCAGAGACCTGGAAATGGCCGTGAAGTGGGCCACTTGGCCGGTTGCAAAAGATGGCCCGACTTATTAACATCGCAACCGACGAGAACCCCACTATGTCTGTTGCAACGTCGCGCACTTCTCATCGCACTCGCTGGGCCAGCGCTGCAGGCTCTTGGGCTGGTCTGGGGTGCGGTTCATCTTTTGGTCGCTCACTGGAGTACATCGCTGACCGCACGTCACTTGATGTACGACCCAGCCATCTTCCTCATCGTCGTCGGCTTTCTCGCGTCGTTGATCTGCCTTCCATTGGCGCTAGAGGTGGCACGCGCTTCCGAGTCAGAAGTAGAGATACCGGTCGACGAAGCTCACCCGTCGCAAGAGCCGCAACGGGACACCACGACTCCGGCGTGATCGAGTTAGCCGCTAGACGTTCGACTGGAAGAAGGCGTCCAGCCAGAGATCACCGGCAAGCAGCACCAAAGCTGCGCTAATCAGAAGCGCGCGCGGTACCGACTGTGGGTTCGCACTCTGATAAAGGCGTAAGCCGGCCACAAGGAAGACAGCCAGGCCGATGCCAACGTGGCTGATCACCACCGCCAGCTCGCCGGTCGTATGGAAGGCGAGCGTGTCGAAAGCGGCGAGGCCAAGCGCTGGCACGAGGAAAATGTCGGCGTACTTGCGGTCCATTTTGCCTAGACGATAGCGGGCCTCCGCCCATCCTCCGACTATCATCGGCAGACCCATCGTGATGTGCACGACGCGGGCATAAGGCTCGATAAAGGCGACGAGCACAAGGCCCCAGCCAAGGAAATATGAGAATCGCTGGAAACGCCATACGGCGCATCAGGTTGCGATGCCACACCTGACCAGCCAACGCTTCGGCGGCTATGAGGACAGCAACGAGGAGTAAACCCGCGCCGAAGGCATGGTGGGATTCAGGTGGCCGCGGTATCCACCAAAGCTCATCAGGAGTTGGAATGTGAAGCAGCAACGCATCCGGCATCTCAGGCCTACTTTGCGTTCCGTCTCCGGGTCATCGTTCCCGAGCCTCAGGCGGTCCTTACTTCGACGAGGTTAGGTCTTTCGCTCGATATGCGGCTTGATATGGCCCTGCCGTGTGAGTTCGACGAGCTTACCGCACTTGGGGCAGGCCGACGACTTTCCAGCCGTGTATATCTTCTCGCTGGAGCCAGCGCACCAAATGCTCACGTCGTACCTCCCTTGCTGAGTCCTTGACGGCGCTATTGTAGCGAAGCGACGCCAACGCCGCGAGGCTCGCCGGAAACAGGGGCCTTTGCTAGACTGGCTGGGCATTCGCTCGGGGCGTAGCGCAGTCTGGTAGCGCACTTGACTGGGGGTCAAGAGGTCGGAGGTTCAAATCCTCTCGCCCCGACCAACTTCAGACACGAAAGGGTCCTATAGATTGGGACCCTTTTGCTTAGCCACAGACTGCCTAGCCTTTCGGCAACAAATGCTGGGCACGAGTAGCTCTGAGCCGGCGCCAACCTCTCTGGGGCGAAACCTAATCAATCAATCAATCAATCAATCAAGCGAGCGAGCGAGCGAGCGAGTTGTTCAAAGGCGGGAGGTACCTGGTGGCCTGGCGAGAGAGCTACGACATTCCGAACGTGCGACATGAGGCGCCCATTCCGATGGCGTCCAAAGTCGGCAATATGGTGAATACGTCCTGGATTCCCGGACGAAGCATGGAGACCGGAGAAGTCCCACGGTCCGTTGAAGAGCAGGGACGTCACTGCCTACGTAATATGGCGTACGTCCTCGCGCAGGCCGGCGCTCAGCCCACAGACGTTCTGAAGGTAACGGTCTTCATCAAAAGCAACGACGACCGCCAGGCAATCAATCCGGCCTGGACGGAGATGTTTCCCGACGAGCGCGACCGCCCAGCCCGCCAGCAGAGCGTCATTGAAACCCTGAACTACGACATCCAGATCGAAGCCTTCGCGGTCGTCAGCGCCTAGGGGCCCATCTCCGATCGATTTAACCGCCTATCCGTACGTAGTTCAGGTGATCGTTGATCGCCTGGATGATGGAGAGCGCGGTTAACCGGCCGGTCTTGGGATTCTCTCCCGGAATGTTCTCAACGTGGACATTGAGAAGGCCAAACTCGCCGCTGACCTCGATATCGTGGCAGTTGCGTATGACACTGGGGTCGGCAGAGATGCTGACTTCGGTCAAATCAGGGCCGATGCCTGCGAGGCTCAGGGCCGCGGATACGTTGAGGTTCTGCGGGAAGCCGCGAACAGCCTCGCGAGCCGGGCCTTTGAAGAGTAGTCGTGGTTCGGTAAGGCCCTCTAGCGAGATTCGATTCTCGATTAGGAATGGGGCATTCCGCAGCGCTTGAGGCGGCTTTCGGCTGACGAGGCGAACGTGATCGACGTGTCCGGCGCAAGCCGCCTTGACACCATCAAGCCCCGCTATTGCACCGGACGGAACAATCAGATGACACTGACTCTGCCTGGCGAGCTCAATGACATCAGGGTGGTCCAATAGGGCGCCGACGCTAATGATGACCAGGTCTTTGCCGGCCTCGAACGTCCTCTTGGCCAGATCTGGCACAACGTGTCCTCCGGCCGCCTCGACGATGAGGTCACAGCTGTCGATCAAGTCCGGAAGCGGCAGCAAAGGAGGGGGCTGGGCTAACGATGTTAGGAACTCGTTCGCAGGTTCAGAACTTCTACTGGTGACTCCGCCTACTGGCGAGCTAAGAACGCCGCTATCGGCAGCACGGAGAATCTCCCTTCCAATGGAACCGCAACCAACGATACCGATGGACATTGCGCTCTCCTCAGACTCGATCGGCTCGGCCACGCAGCGAGCCGCCCAAGGCCAGAACAGCCGTGCGTCGGTTCCCTCGAACGCTTAGTAGCAACGAATCTCGATTTCGTTCTCATCCGGATCGAGGATGTATATCGACGTTGCCTGTCCCTTCGCGCCCCATCGGGAAACCGGCTCCCGGACGACTGTGACCCCCTGAGCCTTGAGACCATCCGCCAATTCGGCCAGGTCCATAGTCTGCGTCACCAGACAGTAGTGATTGAGATTCCTGCTCTTTGGGCCGTCGAGTCGGCCGCTGATGTACTCATCAGGTCGATCAAAGTGCCCGCATTTATCCGGACCGAAGGGAACCCAACTTCGCCCCTTCCTGAACTCTTCCAGGCGCTCTCCACGCAGCCCCAGAATCTCGGTATAGAAGGCGATGGAGCGCTCGATATCGCCGACGTTGAGGACAATGTGATCCATCTCGATGATTCGAAGCTCTGTCATCGGGACTCCTTATTCCGTATCTTCAACCGTCACCATCAAGTTCAGCAACGCAATCAGTCAGAGTAACGGTTTCCCGCTGCATACCGAGTCACGGCGACCGCATCTGACGCGATCGCCGTGAGCATCAAGCCGATCGCGGTCAGGTTGTCGATTGTATCGGCGCCTGGCCTTCTTGGACCGTTATGTCGTCCCAAACGGCCTGATCTTCCGTGAATAAGATATCTCTGGGCAGAAGGGCTCCTCCGGAGCGCACCCTGTAGGCCTCTGGGTGACTTGCCGCGTAAGGCTCAACGCCGCTTTGAAGATCCCTCGCGCCATCGATTAGCCGGCGGCGCATCCGAATGATCGCCGTGTCCGTTGTACCCAGGTGCTCCTCCGTCCGGTCGACGATGACACCCATACTGTCGGTCATTGCGGCGTCCTGTGCCCTGCCCATGCTGTCGGGAATGCCACTGAAAGTTTCGTTCTTCTGAACCTCTCGGTCGATCAAGTAGTGGTTTGTACTGTTCGCCTTTCCCAGCCAGGTACCGGGGACCATCCCGTCGCGAGGCGCTTCCATGTAAGCATCCGGAATCGGCTTGTAAGGGTCCCACCGGACGAGGAAGAACCAGCAGTTCTCGTCGTCAACCGGGACGATGAGCCCCGAACGAGCGGGCCCTTTTGGTTCGCGCGGAATCATAGTCACCCACGGGAAGAGCCAACGCGAGATGCGCCAGTAGTACGAGTCTTCTTCGGCGTTTCGTTTGGCGCCAATCAGGATTCCACCATCCGTGTCCTCGACATGGAACCTGGCCGCGCGATCGCGGTAGGAGTAGCGCCCGCCCAATGTGGTTGCAGTATCCGACTTCTCCAGGGAATCCAGGCGGCTGTGCAGGATCGCAGCGTGGACCGTGTCGATTTCGCCCTCGATAACTTGTACAAAGTTGGACTCGTAGAACACCTTTGTGGTCTGTCTCTGATTCTCCGGCACACGAAGGTACTCGAGGTCGGGCATCGGTGGCTTCAGCTCCGGCGGACCCATGTAGGCCCAGACGAAACCACCGCCTTCCTGAGTCGGATAAGCGGTGTTGCTGACCTTGCTCGCGAAGTTGCTGTCGACCGGTTCGGACATCATGTCGACGCAGTTGCCATCGACGTCGAACTTCCAGCCGTGGTAGGCGCAGCGCAGGCCGTTCTCTTCGTTGCGGCCATAGAACAGGCTGGCGTGACGATGGGGGCAGAACTCTCGTAGAAGGCCAACTCTGCCGCTCGTGTCGCGAAACGCAACCAGCTCCTCACCGTAGATCTTGACCTGGATCGGCTCGCAATCCGGACCGGGCAGCTCCTCGGAGAGCAGTACCGGCGTCCAGAACCGGCGACAGAACTCCCCCATTGGTGTTCCCTTGTCCGTACGGCACAGAAAGTCGTTTTCTTCTTTAGAAAGCATCTCTGACCTCTCTATCCCCGCGCTAGCAGGTTATCTGGCAACCAGGCATCTTTCGCTCTCCGCAGATTAGCTATTTGGGCAGAGCCGTATGGCCTGTTTCGGTGCAGGGATTCTGTCGCCCCCGAAGATGGCTGTCAAACCAGGAGACGAAACCTGGCGTTTCTGGATTCGACGACGAACTGGTCTGCACAGCCCGCAACGTGCACAATCCGACTTATGCGATTGGTCGCTTGGAATATTCGCGCCGGTGGTGGAACAAGATGGGAGGGGATCGCAGATCAGCTGAAAAGATGGGGCGCAGACGTTGTCGGCCTAAGCGAGTTCCGCGGAACGGACCCCAGCCTGCATCTCTCGAAAGTCTTGAGCGCGGCCGGGCTCGAGTATCAAGTGACGAACGTAGATACCTCGCAGCCCAGGCGGAACTCCCTCCTCCTGGCTTCCAGATGGCCTCTACGGCGAATAAGACTCAGACGAGCGCCCGGAGAGCCGGGCCGCTGGCTTCTTGCAGAAGTCCTGGCTGAGCGAGCCTTCACACTGGCGGTAATGCACGCGCCCAACTTCGTTACAGGGAGGAAGCCGGCTTATCTCAAGGCCGTCGAGCAAATCGCTGCCTCCTGGCGACGCGGCCCTGCGGCCTTCATGGGCGATACGAACTGCGGCTGGCCTGGACTCGACGAGGAAAGGCCTGTTTTCAACCGCGAAACGGAACAATGGCTGAACTCGCTAGCGACGCTGGGTTGGCGGGACGCGTTTCGCCTTCATCATCCGGAGGAGCGCTGCTACACCTGGTACTCCCCCAACGGCGGAAATGGATTCCGATTGGACGAGGCGTTCCTAAATCGCGGCCTTTTGCCCCGACTGAAAGCCGCACGCTACGAATGGGGCTCTTCGTCCAACGGTGACGTGATTAGGCGAGATCAGCTGAGCGATCACGCGGCCCTCCTCGTCGATCTGGCGTGATCTCGCCGGGTTCACATCTTGGCTCAGTTCGGGAAACGTAAGGTGACTCAAGCCACCGAATCTAGAAGCCACGGCGTGAACTGTTTGTCATTGGCGTGCTTGTCAACTCTGCGCTTCAATGTAGAATCGGCCCCGGCGTGTGAAGCAGGGGAGCCGTCCTCGCTGGACGGCTCCTACGAGACGGTTTCAAGAGAGGAATCGAAGCAATGAAGCTCGTTCTGTATAACGATCACCTTCCCGGTGTGCTCAAAGGCGACTCGGTCGTGGGCATTGCCGGTCAGGTCCCCATGGGGCGAACCGGCCAGGAGACCATCGTAAACATCATCGAGGGCTGGGGCTCACTAAAGCCCCGAATTGAAGCGTTCGTCGCGGCAAACGACGGCGTCCCGCTCTCCAGCGTGCAGTTGCGAGCCCCAGTCCCGAAGCCGGGCAAGATCATGTGTATGGCGGCGAACTTCCGCGAAGGGACCGACAAGCCACCGCTCCCAATCAGTGGTTTCCTGGTGTCCCCAGATGCGGTCCTTGACCCCGGTGGCACAACCGTCCTGCCTGAGTACGAGTTCACCATCTGCCACCACGAGGCGGAGCTTGTCGCCGTAATTGGCAAGAAGGGCAAAGACATCGCCCAGTCCGACGCGATGAGTTATGTCTTCGGCTACACCGCCGGCGTAGACGTTTCGGCGCGCGGCGCCTGGGGCTTCCTCAGCAAGGCTTACGATGGCTTCAAGCCGCTGGGGCCCTGCATCGTGACGGCGGATGAGATCGGCGACCCGCACGCCCTAAACGTCAGGCTTCAGGTCGACGGGCAGGCAAGGCAGGACTACAACACGAGCGACATGGGACACGCGATTCCGGAGTGTCTCGACTATTTCAGCAAGATCATGACCGTTCTTCCCGGCGACCTCCTGTTCGTCGGTACGAACCACCAGCAGCTCGGGCCGCTCCAGGACGGAGAGACCTGCCACATGGAAATCGACAAGATCGGCGGCTTCGACTTCCACATTGTTGACCCGTACAAGCGCAGCTGGCCCAAGGCCATCGACCCGAGTACCGGGCAGGCCGTGCGCGAGAGAATCGTGGAGGCTACCCCCGGCTCAAACTAAACATCCAAGCGTCAGGTATGGCGCTGGCGCAGCTGCCGACCGGTGACAAGCGCTCCGGCTTGAATGATCTTCGAGCCGGAGCGCTTTGAATATCGGCCGCATGCTCAATCGCGACCGCTATCCGCTTCGGCCACCAAGAAGTCAGCCCTTGCCTCTAGGGGCAAGGGCTGACTTAGGTGAGCCAAGGTTGGGCTGAACGTTAGCCCTGAGTTGCCGGCATCAGCTCTGGCTTGGCCGCAATCAAATCGGTCATGGCCGAGTCCTTGGCTTTTTGGATCGCCTCTTCAGCTGAGGAAGCTGTCGAAGTTTCGCGATGCATGCGATAGACCTCGGGATGCCACGGCTCCTCCGGTTCGATACCCTGCGCAAGGTCATTCGCGGCCTTAAGTAGGCGCCGCCGGATGTGAATGATCACTTGGTCTGACGTGGCAAGGTGCTCTCGGTGGCGCTTGGCGATGGGTCCCCACTGGTTCTCCATCATCGCGATGTCCTGCAACGGGAACGTCTTGATGCCCGTGTAAGACAGGTTGCGCTGGGCGACGCGGTCGACGTTGTAGTCGTTGAAGACGTTGTCCTTTGTCTTCCAGGTGCCCGGAATCATCTCGGGATGCGTCCAACCACCGTGCTTGTACTCGGCTAGATCGCCATCTGAGATCGGCTCCCAGCTCCATCGCAGCCGGTAGAACATCATGCTTTTGTTGTCGATTGGCACGCGCATGTTGCTGGACAGGTGGCCGGGCATCGCGTTGCCGGCAGTACAGAAGACCGGCATCCACCATGTGACACCCACGCTGGCGGAGACATTGCCATCCGACTGGCTCAGCTGCTGAATCGAAAGGACCGCGGCGTCGTGGTCCTCCAGCTGCGAACGTGGCGCGGTGCTTTCCGTCATCCGGCGGTCTCCGACCGCCCTTGGGAAGTCTTCCTCCGGGTTGCTGCTATTCCAGCCACGATTGTTTGGCGACCGGAAATAAGTATTCTGAGCCATATTCGCGGTCTCGTTGGCCGGCATGAAAGTGCTGTGCAGGAATCGTGCGTGCGAAGGGTCGTAATCTCCCTCCATCGCCTGCAGGTAATTGCACTCGAGGCGGAACTTCGTCACGTAGCGGTGACTCTTTGGCAGCTTCGTCCAGGGGAAGTCAGGGAATGGCGGCTGCTTGTCCACCGGACCCATGTAGGCCCAGATCAGGTCGCCGGCTTCCACAACCGGGTAGGCATCGGCGCGGATCTTTTCCTTGAAACTCGGCCCCTCAACCGTGTTTGGCATGTCGATGCAATAGCCGTCGACGTCGAACTTCCAACCGTGATAGACGCAGCGCAGGCCGCCTTCTTCATTTCGCGCGAAGAACAGGGGAGCACCGCGGTGCGTGCAGTACGCGTCGATGAGGCCTACTCGGCCTTCTGAATCCCGCCAGGCGATCAGGTCCTCGCCGAGCGCTTTGACTCGCACCGGTATGCAGTCCGGGCCGGGGAGTTCTTCTGATAGGGCGACGGGCAGCCAGAAGCGGCGAAAGAGATCGCCCATGGCTGTGCCCTGATCCGTGTCTGTAATCAGCTTGTTGTCATCAATTGAAAGCATGACGCACTCCTAGTGGATCGAATGGTCGCAATGTAGAGCGAGCCTATTCGACTGTCAATTTGGAAACGGGCGTTAGCTCTGTAGTCTTCGGCTCCGAGACATCTTCGACCATACGGCCTGGCAGCGGCTCTTCCGGTCCACGAGTCCTAGCGGCATCGGACTGTTTAGCTGCATACCGCGATGCATATTAATCCCAGAAGAAGGAAGGTCGACGCGCGTAGCCCCTGTCTGTGTCCGTCGAGGGATCCTCTCTCCGACACTAATCCTAGGACGAACGGTAATTCGGACGAAACTTGTTACTCATCCGAGCTAGAGCTTTTTGTGCTGCTCACCTCAAAGTCAGTTGGCCGGTTCGCGAACTGCAGCAAGAGCAGCACGTCATACAGAACCTTGATTCCTCCCGCCGCCACGAGTGGCCATCCGAAGCTCGTCTGGCTCAGCGAGAAGCCGCCTAGTGCCGGCGCAAACGCCGCCGCCAGGCTGCGCGGCACGTTCGTGATGCTCGCCGCGGCCGCGCGCTCCTCGGGAGGGACAACCGACATCACGTAAGACTGGCGTGCCGGCACGTCCATCGATGCGAAGATCATGCGAGCCAGCAGCAAAGCGACAGCGAGATAGACACTCGGCATGAAGGCGGCCGAGATCAGTAACAGGTTGGCGGGGATGTGGGTGTAGGCCATGGTGCGAATCAGGCCGATGCGATCGGCCAACCACGGCGAAACGAGCTGAGATGTCGCCGACAGCGATCCTGCGACGAAGAAGATCACGCCAGCCGTTTCTACAGACAGGTCGTAGCGCTGAAACAGCCACAGTGCCAGCAGGGACTGGACGACGAAGCCGCCGCCGAAGGAATCGAGGCTGAACAGAAGTGACAATCGCAGGACTACGCCACGCGATCGTTCCAAGGGTCGCCTGCGTACTGTCGCAAGGGGGGTGGACGCCCCGGACAGCCGGAGATAGATGAAGGCGATCGCAACAGCCGTCATCGCGTATACCACGAAACCGGCTCGTTGGGCCTCCACAAGGTCAGAGTTACTGGCGCGCGCGATTAGAACCGGTAGCCCGGCAGAAAGCGCCCCGAGTGCAGCGCAGAACAATCCAGCCAGGTTGTAGCGCGCGAACAACTCAGTTCGACTTCGCGTACTGACGGAACCGGAGAGCACCGCCTGTTCCGTCGGCAAGAAGACGCTGACATCGCCACCACTGGGGTTCAAGGTGCCAGCAACGGCAACCAACAGGAGCGGCCAGAAGTCGGTCAGACCCGCGAAGCCGAGCCCCGTTATCAGCATGAGGCCGGAGGCCGGAGGCCGCCAGCAGGATGCGCTTCGGGGCAATCGCGGATCCGAGGATTCCGACCGTCAGTGTTAACGCCGCCGACCCTAGCAGCGTTCCCGTAATCAGGACGCCTATTTGGCTGGCCGAGAAGCCGATGTCGGACAGGTAGCTGGCAAGCAGGACGCTGGCCATACCGTCTGCGAAACCTCGAAGGGCGCGGGTTGCCACGAGAAGCTTGGCGTCGGGAGCGGTGTCGGCGGGCAGCAATCGCCCGAATAGCTTCGTTAAAAGCGTCATCCGATGCCTGGTCTCATCGGGATATCTGCTGGCCGGTGTTTACGAAGCGCAGGTGTCTCCTGTCCGTCTTTCTGCGGAGCGTTTGCGAACCAGTTTTGAGCCTCTCCGAGCCAGGGACTATCAGTTCAGTGACATAGTGCAGTCAGGATGGCTTTACGCCGCGCCAGGTTTCCATGTTGTCTTGCGGTTGGTATCCGATCTGCTCAGCCGCGTCGCTGATATCCCAGAACCGCCACTTATTGTCGGAAACACCATAGTAGACGCCGAATCTCACCTCATCGGGCGCTTCGACGGCGCACTGGTAGAGGTGCTTGAGGTCCCGCGGCGTTAGTAGCGTTGCGAATTGCCGCTCGTCGCGCGGCCCGGCGCCCTCTCTTCCCATAGTTCCGAGGCGTAGGCAAATCACCGACATGCCGAACTTGTCGCTGAAGTACCGTCCGGCTGCCTCCGCCGCCGCTTTCCCGATGCCATACGGGCCGTTCGGTCGTACCGGCATCTGAGAAGTAATCAGCGGCAGACTGGCCGGATCCAAACCCTGGTAGTTGCCTTCGCAAATGGCCGAGTACGGGTGATCCTGCTGGTACTCCTCCGTGATTCGGTTGGAGCTCGTGTAGATGTACCGTTTCACGCCGGCTTCCTGGGCCGCCCGCATCGAGTTGAACGTCGCGTGGATGTTGTTCTCGTAGGCCTCTTCCCATGAGAGGTTTCCGGACGGATTGTTAGCGAAATCGATAACAATGTCCTTGCCCGCGAAGGCTGGCCGAATCGCTTCGAGGTCGGTCATATCCGCGACAACGGAATCGTCGATTCCCTCTGCGGACCGCAAGTCTATGGCGCTCAGCTCGTGGTCGTCCTGAAGCGCCGCCCGGACCATCTGGGCGATGCGTCCCGCGCCTCCCGTTATTAAGATTCGCTGCTTACCTGGCATGCCGACCCTCCTGATCACATCCGCTGGCCCCCTGATCTGATTGGCTCAGGTCAGCGAATTCCGCGTTTTCCTCTTCCGAATAGTTGCCGGCCGCCTCGCCGGTTCATGACGGGCACTAATCCCCAAGATGCTGCTGCAGGAACTCTACCGTGCGCTGCCATGAGAGCTCGGCAGCCGGTGCCTGATAGAACGGACGCGTATCGTTAAAGAAGCGATGTGGCGCCCCCTCGTAGAAATGCACCGCGCCCGCTTTGCCTTCTCCCTGCATTGCTGCCTCGAATGGACGCGCCCGCTCGGCAAGCGGGTCGAGAGTCCCGAAGTGACCCAACACAGGGCAGCTGAGATTCCCAGCCTGTTCCGGCGCCGGCATCGGGCCGTAATAGACGACGGCGGCTGCCATGTCTTGACGCGTTACCGCGAGGCGGGCGGCGAGACCACCACCCATACAGAACCCGACCACGCCGACTCGAGCCGGGTCGACATCAGGCCTCGCTTTGAGGTACTCAACTGCAGCGTTCAGGTTGGGCAGATGGTCCTTGGCGCCAAGGTCCGCGATCCACGGCAGGGCTCGTCGGGCTCCCGTTTGGTGATCGGCTGCCAGCGTGGCAATCGACGCCTCAGTTTCGTCGTCTTTACCCGAACGACTCGCTGCTCTGCCCCGCTCCACGTCCCAGGTATCGAGCTCCGGCCAATCTGGCTCCGTGCTGTAAAGGTCGACGGCGAGCGCAACATTGCCCAGCCTCGCCAGTCGTGTCGTTACGTCCTTGATGTGGTCGGCCAGACCATACATCTCGAAGATCACGACAAGGGCTGAAGTCTTTTCATCGCTGTATTGCGGCACCTGATACGAAAGGTCGACAAATGGATGGGTCGCTGAATCGTCGCGCACAGGTCGAGCCAGGAAGCCTCCGACAGTGGCTTTTCCGCTTTCGAAAGATATCTCTTCTGTCGTGATGTAGTCGTAAGCCATGTGTTTCCCCTTTTAGGAGCACGGCGCCGGTCGATCGACCGTAAACACCGCGTTATACGACTGTTAGCCTGTCAGCTTCATTGGCGCCGCCCGCAAGGAACTGGGACAGGATCGGGTTCTCTTTGGCGTGGGAGGTGTTTTCCGCCAGGTATGTCAACAAGCCCTCTTTGGTCTTTTCCTTGTTGAGCACCTTGGCGATCTCCTTATACGAGGCTTTGTTGGTCACGCTGCGCCCGTTGAAGGGACAGACTGCCAGGCAGATCTTGCAGCCCCAGAGCTGCTGGAAAACCGGGAAGCAGGCGGGCGTATCCACGTACCAGCGGGTTACTCCCGCCACCGTCTCCTTATCCGGCTTGATCGCGTCAGCCGGGCAGTAGCGCGTGCAGACGTTGCAGTGGCTGCAGATGTCATCGATGCCGAAGTCGGCAGGTCCATCGACAACCAGCGGCATGTCGGTTGAGATGCAGGAAAGACGAAGCGATGATCCGAGCTTGGTACTGATCAACGAACCGTGCTTACCCAGTTCGCCAAGGCCGGCCAGGTAGGCGTACGGGATGTGCGCCAGCTCGCCTCCGTTAGGATGTGCCGTTGCCGCGAACCCGAAGCTGGCGACAAAGTGTGCCAGCCTGATGCCGACATCTAGCATCTTGAAGTAGACCCGGTGCACCTCTTCTTGTGACGTCGGACCAATGTCCGCCATCAAGTCGTAATCCATCCCCATTGCGAACGAAATCACCCGCGTATGGGGTAGGACCTCCCTGTCGGCAAACGTGAACGTAGGGTCATACTCTGCGATCCCGACGTCGTCCGCGCCGAGCGAAAGCGCGTAATCCTTGACCCGCTGAGTGATCTCTTCTAAATCGCTGATGTCATGGCGGTTCGAATTGGGTTCGATTTCGCGTTGCGGAAATAAGACCTGGTTCTCAATCCAGTTGTAGCGCGAGGCCTGTTCTGGATATTGGCGAGCCCAGACTTGGTTGGTCGTTTCGTCCCCGCCAAGAGCGATGCCTTCCTTGCCAGATGCCCAGGGCCCGCCGCCCGCCATGCGCCTCTCTGGTCGATCGGCGTTGATCTTCGTGAAGTCGCGACGTTGTGGTCGCTCAGCCTGCGGTGTTGAGTTCGCCACGGTTCGCCTCCTCGTGTCACGGCGTGCTACTTTCGGCAGCGATTCTACCAGTGCTGAGCCTTGCTCACCTGTTGGGATCTGCCTGGCTACGGCCATATCGTCCCTAGCCCCGGCCGCCGGCGATTAGTTTTCGGTCAGGGGACGCTAGCAACGCCAACATTGCCAGTATCCCCAGTGCAGGCCCCGGAGCGAGCAAGGCGAAGGTCCACTTCCAGCCGATGCTTGATTCGAAGACAGGCACGAGCCAGATCGTGACCACGGTGAGCGAGAAGCCGATGGCCAGCTGGAGCGTGAGGGCTGTTCCGACGTAGGACTGGTCCGCGACCTCGCTAACGATGGTGGAGAATTGGGCCGAATCGGCGACCACGGCGACGCCCCAGATCAACCCGACGACCAACACCACAAGGGGTGCCGCATCAAACAGCAGGCCGATGAATAGCGAGCATATGCCCGATATCGCCATGGCCGAAACAGTGGTTTTGGTCCTGCCCCAGGCGTCGCCTAGCAGGCCGGCGCCCCAGCAACCGATAGCGCCTATGCCAATCACGCCGAAAGTCGCCAGTGCAGCTAACTGATCGCTGTTGCTGACGCCCGATTCAACCAGCTGGTCGGTGAAGAAGGCGAGAAACCAGGCCCACATCGCGTACAGCTCCCACATGTGTCCGAAGTAACCCAGGGAGGCCAGACGGACACCGCGATTGGCGAAGACTTTCCCCATCTGTCGCGGGTCGAATACAGCTCGAGGAAACGGGAACGGTCCTTCGCGCACCAGCCAGGCGGTAATCGCTGCACCGGCGAGGGTCAGCAGTGAGGTGGCGAGGATCACGAGCTCCCATCTGATGCCGCCCAGGCCGTTCACGAGATGTGGTGTCGCGGAGCCCAGCGTTAGCGCCCCCACCATGACGCCAAGCGCCATACCTCTTCCCTGCTGGAACCAGGTAGCGATCAGCTTTAGAGACACCGGATAGACACCGGCCAAAAACAGGCCTGTGAGGAACCTGAACGGAATGGCGCTCTCCGGACCCGTCGCGAATATCAGGAAGACGTTGGCGCCGGCTGCACCCACGGCAGACCAGAAGAGGACGGTGCGAGGCGGCAGCACGTCCGCCAGATTGAAGGTCGCGGAGAGCAAAGCGCCAAAGACGAAGCCGAATTGAACCGCGATCGTAAGAAGCGACTTTTCACCGCGCGACAGGCTCCACTCGTCCGTGACCTGAGGAATCACGGCCGTCGCGGAGAACCACGTGGTCATGGTCAAAACGACGATAACCGCCAACGCCGAGAGGGCGAAACGCTGGGATGCGATTACCTGCGGCGTCATGCTATTCAAATGACAGCGCTTTCAAGGGCCCTCCAAACCGCTGACTGCTCATGGCGCAGCGATTCTGGCCTCGGACCCTGGGAGTGTCAAACTCGCCACGGCTCGAGTCTAGACTCGGGAGCCATGCGAGCGCCCCTTCAGATGTTATGTCGACTAGTCTGGCAATTCACTGCGCTGCCCGTCAGGCGTCTAGAATGCGCCAGTCTAAGGGAGGAAAACGATGCCACGAGTAACGCTAGATCTGAACACGGAAGCTGATCGACAGAAGGTCAAGGGGACGTGGCGCCGCGCCCTGGGATTGGTGCCCGGGGAGCCGAACCAGGGACTCGTGGCAGAATTGGAGGCGAGCCCGGCACGCCTGGCCGACTACGATGATTCGGCCTGGGAGGTCACCGACAACGTTCGAGACCTCGTCTCGACAGGCTTCACCTTCGGCTGGTGGCGCATCACAGTCGAGCTGCCCGAAGAAATCGATGGCCAGCCCATCGCCGGTTCGAACCTGCTCTTCGAAACCAACGTCGACAACTACGGCGAAATCTGGGTTGATGGTGATATCGACCTGGTCGCGGGCACAGTCGTCGGCTTCAACGCGCAGCAGCGTGTCGTCGTGAGCCCAAGTGCCGTGCCGGGAACGCGGCACGTGATCGCTTGTCTGGCGGCCAACGGCCCCATGGCACTACCCCGCGGTGTGATTTTCATGCGTTACGCCACGTTGGCCTTCGAAACAAGGGGCTAGATGTCGGGTCGAAGCGGCGGAGTACGCGCTCCGTTCTCGCATCCTCATGACACATCGGTCTCCAGTGGCTTGCGATTCGCGGTCGAGGTTATCGCCTGGATTGCGGCGCCATGGACCGCGGCAGAAGAATCGTGGTGGCTCGCTGTCCCGGTGCTCGTCGTTCTGGTTGCGCTGCCGGCGATTTTTTCAACACCGGGTGATAAACGACAGGTCGTAGTCGCAACGCCGGGCCCAGTCCGAATTGGCATCGAAGTCCTGTTACACGCCGTCGCGATTGCCGGCGCTTGGTTGGCGTGGCCTGTATGGGGAGCAGTCGTTGCAACGGTCATCGTCGTCGCCGCGATCCTCACGGGGATACCGCGGCTGCTCTGGCTATGGCGAGGTGCAGTCAGCTGACTCGACGGAAGAACGCGTAACGGTGGTTGGCTTCCGCCAATCGAATGGCCGCACGGGCGCCTTCCATCAGGTCGCTGGCGCGACTGCGCCCATGCGAACCTACGGCCACGCCCACGGTCGCTCGTGGCGCCGATTCGGCAAATCGAGGCTGTGCGCCGCGCAGTTGACGCTGTAATTCCACAGCGATCTTGTCGAAATGCAGGACCACATCGCTCTGCGCCTCTGCGACGGCAAGCGTATGGTCGTCCACCTGGAAGATGCGCGAGTCAGCGGCGCGGAACAGTTCGCCTCGCACCAGCTTGACGGCTTCCGCAGATGGCGGCGAGGACCTGTGGTCGCCACCGTCCAACGTGATCAGCATCAGCCCCATTTCGTCATGAGAACTGCACGTTTCCTGTTTCAACTGATTCAGGCGCGCCATGAGGTCCTTGTCTGTTAGGACTGTCGTCGGTACGAATCTGCGCGCTTGTATCTGCTGCGCCGGGTCGATATTGACGGTGGCGCCTGCCAGGCGCAGCAAGCCATAGCGCAGTCCGGCAGCGACCGCCGCGAAGAGTGCGATATCGACGTAGGAACCACGCTGGAGCAGCGTGATATAGAAAGACGCCGCCGCCGCCGCGAAGACAATCGTGTACAGAGTCGCGAGGCGATGATACGCATCCCTCGGGTCGTCTGAGGCAGAACAAGCTGCATGGACGACCACTCCTCCCCAGTTGTGGGTTTTCCCTTACGGGTTATATCGACCGGCAACGTCACTTGTTGAAGGGGATCTGTATCGCAGTTCCATCGCTCTGAACACCGATACGATAGAGTCAGCGGCGTTGGAGCGGGCACTGGTACAGGCGCACAAGCAGAATAGAGGGCAAAGTGCGGAACTTTGAAGGCAAGGTGGCGGTCGTTACTGGCGGGGCAAGCGGCATTGGGCGCGCGCTTGCGGAGCGCTTCGCCGCCGAGGGTATGAAGGTTGTGCTGGCGGACATCGAGGAGCCCGTGCTGGAAGCCACGGTCATGGAGCTGAAGCACAGAGAGTTCGACGTAATCGGCGTGCGGACGGACGTCTCGAAGCAAGAATCCGTCGAGAACCTGGCTCAGCGGGCGATCGAGGCTTACGGCAAGGTGAATATCGTCTGTAATAACGCAGGCGTCAGTGGCCAGCGGGGAATGATCTGGGAAGAGACGCAGAAAGCCTGGGACTACATGATGGGCGTCAACTTCTGGGGCGTGGTCCACGGCATCCGCGTCTTCGTGCCCCATATGCTGGAGCACGGTGACGAAAGCCACATCATCAACACGGCGTCGACCGCGGGATTGGGGCCGGGTTGGGGCATCTACGGCGTCACGAAGCACGCCGTCGTGGCCATGACGGAATGGCTGTCACAGAATCTGCAGATGGTCGAGGCGAATATCAGCGCATCCGTGTTGTGCCCCGGCGCCGTAGCGACGAACGTCACGACGAGGTTCCGCAACCGGCCACCGGAACTGCAAGGACGCGTCTACACCGCCAAGCGTGCAGCAGACGCGCATCATCCGCCATCTGGAGCGGATGAAGGCGTCAGTGGCGTCGGGTAAGCAGCCCGCCGAGATCGCCGAAATCGTTCTCGAGGGGATTAAGAACAACGATTTCTACATCCTGACGCACCCGGATCAGGAGTCGCAGGTGCAGTCGCGCACGGAGCTGATCATGAGCCGCAAAGGACCGACGCCTTCGCCGCTGATCATGAAGGACAGCTAGTCAGTCGACGATATCTCGCGGCAGATGCGAGATCAGGTGCCGGACAACGCGCCGTAAGCGCGATCCCTGGAGAACGTTCGTCCAACGGTAGCCCGGTTTGCCTGCGTATACGGCTCGCCGCCCGTCGAGAAGCGCCGTATGAATTCTTCGCCTGCCGGTAGAAGAACGGCGCGATATGTTGCCCTGAGGCGACAACTAAAGGACCAAACGCTGTGTTTCAGCTTGGCGCTGCCTCATGGCAGGACTTAGTCACCAGCACGGTCCGCGAAGGCAAGCGCACCCGGATTCTTCGCCGGTCGGCCCAGAATGGCAAATCGGGGCCGGGCCGTCTTTCTAAAGGGCGACTCACCCGTCCTGCCAGACCTTCTTCGCCACGTCTACGACGAGCTTGAGCTTGGCCCACTGTTCCTCTTCGCTGAGAAGGTTGCCTTCCATGACGGAGGCAAAGCCGCACTGCGGTTCCAGCGCCAGGTTGTCCAACGAAACGTACTTTCCGGCCTCCTCGATGCGCCGCGCCAGCACGTCAGCGCTCTCAAGTTCGGATAGCTTGCTGCTGATAAGGCCGAGCACAACAACCTTGTCCCGAGGCACGAAGCGCAGTGGTTCGAAGCTGCCCGAACGTTCGGTCTCGTATTCAAGCGAGAAAGCGTCAACATTCAGCTGGTTGAAAAGCTTCTCGGCGATTGGGTCGTAGCCGCCCTCCGCGTACCACTCGCTCCGGTTGTTGCCGCGGCAGAGATGGATGCAGATCACGACGCCGTCTCGCTTGGCACCCTCGAGGATGGCGTTATCGACGGCTATCGCCTCGTCGAGTGCCTCTTCTGGGTCCTTGCCCATTTCGTTCTTGACGTAGTCGCGCCACTTCGGGTCGATGTAGTACGAGTATCGCGGAGCGTCGATCTGAATGTACTTGATGCCTTCGTCGCATAGCGCCTGAATCTCCGAACGCACGATCGGCACGCAGTCCCAGAGAAAATCCGAGTACGTTGCGTAGACGTTGCCCGATATCTCCTTCTTCCAGGCGATAGCCGGAAATTGGTTCGGCGTTGGCAGGGTGATCTTGATGGCGCCGGGGCTATGCGCCTTCATGAAGTCGACCTCGTGCTTGGCGAGGCGCTGCGTCTGCTTGATCGGCTCCTGGATGATTCCGGACACGCGCGCGGTACTTGCGCCAGAGGCAGCCCCCCCAACCCACATGCGATTGATTCCCTGTTCTTCGTCCCATCCGGAGGTTGCCTCGTTGAAGTCGGACATGAAGGTGCGTCGAGACACTTCACCGTCCGTGAAGATGTTGAAGCCAAGCTCCTGCTGCTTTTCGATGAAGCGCCTGATGTGCTTCTCCTCGATGGCGCGGAGGTCGCTTGCCGATGCACCGCTGGTACGTGCATCCAGTACCTCCTGCGGCCGCAGAAAGCTGCCAACGTGGTCGGCGCGGTACTTAAAACCCATCGTACCCTCCTTGGAACTTCGTGCGCGTCAGTTCTATCACGCTATCGAATTGAAGCACAGGTCTGAAAGTGAAGAGGAGAGAAAACGAGGGCGATCCGTCGGATCGCCCTCGTCCAGTCCTCGCCTGCACTACTTCCGGACTAGTAGCGATACTGCTCCGCCTTGTAAGGGCCCTCTTTCGCAACGCCGATGTAGCTGGCCTGCTCCGGCGTCAGCTCTGTGAGCTCGACGTCGAGTTTCGTCAGCTGCAGGCGTGCTACTTTTTCGTCCAACTCCTTCGGCAGAACGTAGACGCCGGTCGGGTAGTCCTTCGTCTTGGTAAAGAGCTCGATCTGGGCTAGCACCTGATTGGCGAACGACGAGCTCATCACGAAGGACGGGTGGCCCGTCGCGTTGCCGAGGTTCACCAGCCGGCCTTCCGACAGCAGAATGATCCGCTTCCCGTCCGGGAAGATGATGTGGTCGACCTGCGGCTTGATGTTCTCCCACTCGTACTGCTTGAGGCTCGCAACGTCAATTTCGTTGTCGAAGTGACCGATGTTGCAGACGATGGCGTTGTTTTTCATCGCAGCCATGTGCTCGTGGCGAATGACGTTGAAGTTGCCTGTCGTCGTGACGAAGATGTCAGCCTTGTCGGCGGCGTATTCCATCGTGACGACGCGGTAACCGTCCATCGCCGCCTGAAGTGCACAAATCGGGTCAATCTCCGTAACCCAGACCTGGGCCTGTAGCGACCGCATGGCTTGGGCCGAGCCCTTGCCGACATCACCGAAGCCGGCTACGAGCGCGATCTTTCCGGCGATCATGACGTCTGTGCCACGCTTGATGCCGTCCATCAGCGACTCGCGGATGCCGTAGATGTTGTCGAATTTCGACTTCGTAACGGAGTCGTTGACGTTGATGGCCGGGAACATAAGGCGCTCCTCATTGGCCATTTGGTAGAGGCGGTGCACGCCTGTCGTGGTCTCTTCGCTGACGCCGATGATGCCGGCGCCGGTCTTGGAGTACCAAGCCGGCTGCTCAGCCAGGCGCTTCTTTATCGCGGCAAACAGCGCGATCTCTTCCTCACTCTTTGGGTTGTCCAGGACCTTGGGGTCCTTCTCAGCGTCGGAGCCAAGGTGGACCAGCAGCGTGGCATCGCCGCCGTCGTCCAGGATCATGTTGGGGCCCTGACCGTCAAAGTCGAAGATCTGGTGCGTGAAGTCCCAGTATTCCTCCATCGACTCGCCTTTGTAGGCGAAGACGGGCGTCCCGCCGGCCGCGATAGCAGCGGCGGCGTGGTCCTGCGTCGAGTAAATGTTGCAAGACGCCCAGCGCACGTCGGCGCCCAACGCAGCCAACGTCTCGATCAGGACGGCCGTCTGAATCGTCATGTGCAACGAGCCGGCGATACGGGCGCCCTTCAGAGGCTGGCTCTTGGCATATTCTTCGCGGATCGCCATCAGCGCTGGCATTTCAACCTCGGCGATGGAGATTTCCTTGCGTCCGAAATCGGCGAGTCCGAGATCCGCGACGCGATGTTCCTTGGCTACTGGCATAAGGGGACGACTCCTCTTCTTCAGCCTGCATGCAGGCGGTGTTCGGCGGGCAAAAAGACGGCGCCCGCACCATTCCGATGCGAGCGCCGTTTGTGTAGCTGAGCCTGATCCGTCACGAAGAGGACCGCAGCGCTCCTCAGCCTGCCTATTTTAACGGATGTTGGAGAACTTCTCCAGACTTCTGCCGTAGAGGCTAGCCAACGGCGGCCTTGAGTTCGTCAACCCGATTGGTCTCTTCCCACGAGACGTCAAGGTCCGTGCGGCCAAAGTGGCCGTAGGCTGCCGTCTGGCGGAAGATTGGCCGTCGCAGGTCGAGGTCTCGAATGATTGCCGCGGGCCTGAGGTCGAAGACCTTGTTGACCGCGGCCTCAATCTTGTCCGTCGAGACGTTCTCTGTACCGAAGCATTCGACTGTGACGCTGACGGGTCGCGCAACGCCAATGGCGTATGCCAGCTGAACCTCGCACTGGCTGGCCAGACCAGCTGCCACGACGTTCTTGGCCACCCATCGGGCGCCATAGGCTGCCGAGCGGTCGACTTTCGTCGGGTCCTTGCCGCTGAAAGCGCCACCACCGTGGCGGGCGAATCCACCGTAGGTGTCGACGATGATCTTGCGGCCGGTCAGGCCGGAGTCACCGAAGGGACCGCCGATGACGAATCGGCCGGTCGGGTTGATGTAGAACTTGGTGTCGGCGTCCATCAGCGAAGCCGGGATCACCGGGTCGATGATGTGCTTGCGAACCTCGGCCGCAATCTCTTCCTGACTCACCTCCGGCGCGTGCTGCGTCGAGATGACGATGGCGTCGATCCGGGCCAGCTTGCCGTGGGCGTACTCGACGGTGACCTGGCTCTTGCCGTCAGGCCGTAGCCACGGCAGCGTGCCGTTCTTGCGAACTTCCGCGAGACGTCGGGTGAGGCGGTGCGCGTAGGCGATAGCAGCCGGCATGAACTCGGGCGTTTCATCGCAGGCAAAGCCAACCATCATGCCCTGGTCACCTGCGCCGGTGTCCAGGTAGTCTTCCATGGAGCCTGCCTTGGCCTCAAGCGCCTTGTCGACGCCGAGGGCAATGTCGGCGGACTGGCCGCTGAGGTGGACGTTGACCTGGACGGCCTCGGCGCTGGTGCCGTAGGACCGATCCGTGTAGCCGATATCGGTGAGGACTTGACGAACCAGTTGGTCGACGACCTCCGGCGGCGGCAAGGGCGTAACCTCACCGTAAACCCAGACGAAGTCATCGTTCTCATCAGACTTGATACTGGACTCGCAAGCGACTCGAGCCGCGGGCGTCTGACTCAGACTCCAATCGAGGACAGCGTCAGAAATCTGATCGCAGACCTTGTCCGGGTGGCCTTCGGTCACACATTCGCTGGTCCAGAGGAACTTCGGGCTGCTCTGGAAGGTCGTGGTCATCTAGAAGCGTTCCTTTCAACTTCGCACGAGGGCGATTGGGCGAAAAGAGGACTGGGATGCGGGATTTTCCGCTATTGTGCCCCGTAATTCGTCCGTAGTTCTTTGGGCGGCCTGACGAAGTTACCTATTACGCGTTGTGTCACGGCCACAGCCCTGGTTGATCAACCGACGCTCAAGTACGCCGCATAGGCACGTTAGAGCGAGCCGCGCTTGTGGGCAACTAATCAAGAAGACTCTTACGGACCGAAAATCTGGTCAGTCGTGAAGGCTGCCGGGCGATCCTCGGAGTTAGGTGGCCGTGGCTGACTGCGCTGAAGATTCCTCGGACAGGCGGCCATCTACGTCCAGAAGGTAGCCGATGCCCTGCAGGGTCTTGATGATGCTGGGCTGGGCGTGATCCGTCTCAAGTTTGCTGCGCAGGCGAGAAATCCAAACGCGAAGATACTGCAGGTCGTCGATGTATTCGGGGCCCCAGACCTTGCTCAGAAGTTCCGTGTTCAGCATGACCCGTCCGGCGTTGCTCGCAAGATGCTGCAGCAACATCCACTCCGTGCGTGTCAGAGAAACGGGTTCGCCCGCCTTAGACACGAGTCGCTTGTCCAGGTCAATTTCGACGTCTCCCGCCAAAACGACGCTGTCGCCGACCGATTCACGGACGGCGCGGCGCATCACGGCTCTTACGCGGGCCGTGAGTTCCTGAGGGTTGAACGGCTTGACGATGTAGTCGTCGGCGCCGAGTTCGAGGCCGCGGACTTTGTCTTCGTCATGGTCTCGGGCCGTAAGCAAGATGATCGGCGTATTGGAGCGCTCACGCAGCCGTCGCATCACTTCAAGACCACTCATGTCGGGCAGCATGATATCGAGCACGACTACGTCGGGACGTTGCTGTTCGAACGTTCTTATTGCGCCCTCACCATCGCTGGCGACCACCGCGCGGAAGCCTTGCTCTGAAAGCTCCAGGCGAATCAGGCGAAGGATTCCGGCCTCGTCGTCGACGGCCAGGACAAGGGGTTCTACCGTCATATCCGCTCCTCCTGCTTATTGCGCCCTGTCTTATGCTATACGCTGCGAGGAGTTCCTGGCAGCTTTTCGCGGCTTTGAGACGGTTCTGCTATGCTGCTAACAATACCTTTCCGTAAGCGTTAGATTGAGCAACCTTCTTTGACGGAGACCAGAGCCCGAGAACCCAGTTCCGACGCGACAGCTGTCGCAGAAGAGCGCGCCGGGCCAAAGTCAACTGGTGGCACCTTCCGTTCCTTGAAGTATCGCGACTTCCGACTGCTCTGGATGAGCACGTTGTTCATCAGCGCCGGCCAGTGGTTCCAGCAGATCACGGTCGGCTGGCTGGTCTGGGACATGACCGGCAACGAGTTCTTGCTCGGATCGGTTAACGGCGTACGGGCCTTGCCGATGCTGATAGCACCCTTCGGAGGCGTAGCCGCTGACCGCCTCGACCGTAAGTGGCTGCTGCAAGGGACGGCTGTAGGGCTCTTTTTCTTCTCTGCCGCGATGGTCGCGATCCTTCTGGCAGACGTTCTCGAGGTCTGGCATCTCTTCGCCTTTATGTTCATTACGGGCGTGATCTGGTCCTTCAACAACCCCGTTCGCCAGTCGATCGTTCCGAACCTGGTACCGAAGAACGAGCTGATGAACGCTTTGGCGCTACAATCGGCCGGCTTCAACTTCTCACGCATCGTGGGTCCTGCCCTCGCCGGGATCGTCCTTGTCCATCTGGGGGCGGCCGAGAACTTTGGGCTGCAGACCCTAACCTACGTGGGCGTCTTCCTGATGGTGCTGCCAATGGTCGTGCCTGCGGTCGCGAGGGCCAATCCAGGATCGGTTCGTGAGAGCCTCAGTGAAGGCCTCCACTACGTGCTGTCGCACCGCACGCTCCGCACGCAGTTCACGCTGGCCTTCATACCGCCACTGCTCGCCTTTCCCTATATGGCTTTGATGCCCGTCTTCGCGACCGAAGTCTACGGTCGCGAAGCAGGCGCCTTCGGACTCATGGGGTCCGCTGTAGGTGTCGGCGCCGTGATTGGGACGCTAGCAATTGCTACGTTGACCAATGTCGAGCGCCGCGGTCTGCTGCTCCTCAGCGCCATTCTCGCCCTGGGTATCGCCCTGGTAGCCTTCTCCCAAATGAAGTCATTCGAACTTGGGCTCGTATTCCTCGCTGTCATCGGAGCGGCACAAATGGTCTACCTGACGACGAATCAGACGCTCCTGCAGCTCACTGTGCCTGACGAGATGCGTGGTCGAGCAATGGGAATTTACATGCTGAGCTTCGGTATGCAACCTCTGGGTGGACTTGTCGGCGGTGGACTGGCCGCGGTTATCGGGGCCCCATCCACCATCTTGCTGCTTGGTTCCCTGGTTTGCGTCTTAGCGGTGGGCTACCTGACATTCGCCAGAGAGCTGCGGGCGGCCTAGAAGCCGGGTTGTAAGCTCCTAAGGTGAGCGGTGTTTCACCTCGGCGAAATACTCCGACGATTTGGACCGTTGGGCACTCCAACGTGCCTTATGATGCGCTGCTCGACGCGCTGCGTTCGGCGGACATACGCCTGCTGTTCGACGTGCGCATGTACCCGCAATCTCGGCGCAACCCGCAATTCAACCGCGAACGCCTGACGCTGACGCTGAATGAGGCAAGCATCGAGTATCGGCATGCGGCATCACTGGGCGGCCGTCGCAGGCCGGTGGACGATTCGCCGAACCTTGGGCTGCGTGACGAAGGGTTTCGGGGCTTCGCCGACTACATGCAAACGGCCGAGTTCGCGTCTGCACTGGCAGACCTAATCGAAGTCGCAGGCGAAGTGCGCACCGCGATCATGTGCGCCGAGTCAGTGCCGTGGCGCTGCCATCGTTCGTTGATATCTGATGCGCTGACGGCGCGTGGCGTGAACGTTACTCACATCATCGGAGCAAAGCATCGGGCGCACGCCTTGACGGCGGTTGCCCGCCTTGAAGACGGCAAAGTGCTCTACCCGGCGCTGCTGTAGTTTCGTTTACATCACGAAAGGCGCGACTTACGATTTATGTCGTGCCAAAAGCCACTGCCAAGCCAAAGCTGGCCGAATATCGCGAGAAGCGCGACTTTGCCAAGACGTCGGAGCCACCACCCGGCGATCCCGACGCGTCACAGCGCAATCTCGTCTTCGTCGTCCAGCAACACGCAGCGACACGCATGCACTGGGACTTTCGGCTCGAGGTCGAAGGAGTCCTCAAGTCGTGGCCGTTGCCCAACGGGCCGTCCTTAGACCCTATGGTCAAACGGCTTGCCGTTATGACAGAAGACCATCCTTATGACTACCGTACCTTCGAAGGCGTTATCCCGAAGGGCGAATACGGCGACGGGCAGGTCATCATCTGGGACGAAGGTATCTATTCGCCCGATGAAGGTGGCGTCTTTTCCTGGGATGACAAGGAAGGGGGATCGCGACGAATGCTCGAGGGCATCGAGAAAGGCAAGCTCTCGTTCACTCTTCAGGGCCGCAAACTGCGCGGCAGCTTTACTCTCGTCCGCACCCGTTACGGCAAGGGCAAGAAGGACGAGGGTAAGAACTGGCTCCTGATCAAGCACCGCGATGAGCACGTCTCAGACCGCAACCTCACGTCGGAGGATCGCTCGGTTCGGTCCGGCCTCACGATCAAGGATCTCAAGGGCGGACGGCTGCCAAACCCGACAGCGGCAGGTGTCGAGTCGCACGCCAACGCTCGTGCCGCGGCGTTTCCAGACCCGAAGAAGGAACGCCCGATGCTGGCCAGCCTGGTCGACAAGCCTTTCAACCGCGAAGGCTGGCTGTGGGAACCCAAACTCGACGGCATCCGAGTCTTGGTCTACCTGCACGATGGCAAGGTCGAGCTACGTAGTCGTCGTGGCATAGACGTCACGAAGCAGTATCCAGCGCTGGTTGCCGCTCTAGGCCGCCTCGCAGCCGGTTCAATGGTCCTAGATGGCGAGATCTGCGCCCTCGACGCCGACGGTGTGCCGCGGTTCCAGCTTCTACAGCCCAGGATCAACCTTCAGCGCGGTGACAATCGGCGAGTGGACGCTGAGAACCCGGTAGTGCTCTTCGCCTTTGACTTGCTCTACCTCGACGGATTCGACCTCCATTCTGTTCCGCTCCAGGAGCGCAAAGAATTGCTGGCGAACCGGGTGCTCGTTGGTGACCAACTGCGGTTAATGAGCTGGATGCCGGGTGACGGTGTCGAAGTCGCCGCGGCGGCGGAGGCTTTGGGCTTCGAGGGCGTCGTCGGCAAGCGAACCGACTCGCGCTATGAGCCCGGCCAACGCAGCACCGCCTGGGTCAAAGTCAAAAGCGTGCAACAGCAAGAATTCGTTGTGGGTGGATTCACGCCGGGTGAGGGCGGTCGTAAGAGCACGTTTGGTGCGCTGGCGATCGGCTACTGGGATGACGGGAAGCTGAGATACGCGGGCAACGTGGGCTCCGGATTCGATGATGCCGAGCTCGCATCGGTGCGACGGGCGTTAAAACCGCTCGAAGCCGAAGACTCGCCCTTCGAGGAGCCCGTAGAGGATGTGAGCTTCACCAAGCCGGCTATGGTCGTCGCGGTGAAGTTCGCAGAATGGACCAAGGACGGCCGCCTCCGAGCGCCGGTCTTCCTGGGAGTGCGGGACGATATAGACCCGCTGGCTGTCCGGAGAGAGACCGCGGTAAGTGCCACCGCCACGTTGACGACGAGCTCGCCCTCGTCAGACGAAAGTTCTTTGAACCCTGGCCTATCCAGCCCCGGCCTCGCTCCTTCCCTTGAAGTACTTCTTTCGCAACTGGAGAACCCGAAGCCAAACTTCACACTGGATGTCGATGGCGACCCGGTGAAGCTGACGAACCTGGAAAAGCCTTTCTGGCCGGCATATGGCGATAGCCCGCCGCTGCCCAAACGTGAGCTAATCCGTTATTACGTCAAGTTGGCGCCGCTCCTGCTGCCCCATCTACACGACAGGCCCCTGACGCTCACACGCTACCCCGACGGCGTAGCAGCGAAGCCGTTCTACCAGAAGCACTACGAGCAACCCCTACCCCGCTTCGTCGAAACAGCGCGAATCTGGTCTGGCAGCAACCAGAAGTCGGATGACTACATCCTCTGCAACAACCTGGCGACCCTGGTCTGGCTGGGACAGCTGGCTGACCTTGAGCTGCACGCCTGGATGTCCCGCATAGACCCGGAGCCTGACTCGCTCGGCCGCGGACTCGATTTCGCGACCTCAGAGGAGGCTCTGGACGCGTCATCGCTGAACTACCCGGACTTCATGGTGTTTGACCTCGACCCCTACATCTACAGTGGCAAGGAGGGTCAGGGCGAGGAGCCGGAGTACAACAAACGCGGCTGGGAGAAGACCGTGGAAGTGGCGCTGACGTTAAAGGCGCTGCTCGATCAACTGAATCTGTCTTCCTTCATTAAAACGAGCGGTAAGACCGGCCTGCACGTCTATCTGCCGATTCTCCGGCGCTTCGACTACGACGAAATTCGTGCTGCCACCCAGGCAATCGGGCGTTTCCTGGTCCAACAACATCCCAAGGATGTGACCGTCGAATGGGACACATCGAAGCGGAAGAGCAAAGTCTTCTTCGACGCGAACCAGAACACGCGAGGTAAGACTCTGGCGGCACAGTATTCGCCGCGCCCCACGCCGTGGGCGGGAGTTTCGACGCCAATCGCCTGGGCCGAGCTGCCGAATCTGGACCCGACGAGCCTGAACCTTCTGACCCTGCCGGAACGCATCGCCAGTCAAGGTGATTTGTGGCGAGACATTCTGAGTCACAAGAGCGACCTTTCGCCGCTTCTTTCCCGTTAACGGCGATCACAGGAGGAATCGAAGCTAAGGCTCGTGGCCTAAAACAAGACTGACTCAGTTCTCGTTTTTGTGTTCGACCATACAAGCCAGACCGTTAGCGCTGGACGGTCGCTTTCCTGGCTCGAAATCCAGACCCTTGAACGCAGCTTTCATGGCGTTGTGCGCCTGCCAGATCTCGTCCGGCAGCCCTTCAAACTGTGAGAGATGCTCCTCGCGGCTGATCATCTCTTGCTGCCACCGCTCGCGGTCGATGCTGAGAAGGAGGTTGAGGTCTGAATCGCTGATGTCGAGGCCCTCCAAGTTGAGCTCCTCTCGGCGCGGCAGGATGCCGACCGTTGATTCTTCTCCTGTCGCTCGCCCCTCGGCGAGGTCCATCAACCAGAGCAGGGCGCGCAGGTTCTCGCTGTAACCAGGCCATACGTAGCCGCCATCGGTGTGGCGCTGGAACCAATTGACGTGGGCGAAGATCGGCTGCTGGCTGGCCCGGCTGATTAAATCGATCCAGTGCCTAGAGTAAGCGGCCTCGGAGTAGGACAGGAACGGACGCATCGACATCGGGTCGTAGCGCAATACGCCCTGCTTACCCTCGGCAGCGAATGTCGCCTCAGCGCCAAGGGTGAGGCCGTCATAGACACCTTCCGCAATGCCGCGGATAGCCCTGATCAGGGGCTCGCGCTCACGCACGCGACCGCCGAAGATGATGGCATCGATTGGTACGCCTGCGCCTACGTCGGCTTCCGGGCTTAGATTGGGCACGTTGGCCAGCGTGGTCGTGAAGCGGCTATTGGGGTGGGCCCATTCGTCGCCGTCTGCTTTAGAGCGTTGCCGCTCGGCCGAACGACTGCTGATCGCGTCGCCGCGCCAATCGAGCCAGCCGGCCACGTCGTCAGGATGCTGCGGTGTCTTGCCCTCCCACCAGACTTCCTTGGTGTTCGGGTTGTAGGCGACATTGGTGAACAGCGTGTCGGTTCCGGCATCCACCGATTTGACAGCGTTGGGGTTCGTGCCTTCGTTGGTGTCCTTGGCGACTCCGAAGACGCCAAATTCAGGATTGAAAGCATACAGGCGGCCGTCGCTAGGGTTGACGTAGATCCAGGCGATGTCGTCGCCAAAGAAATGCACTTCATATCGATCAGCCATCGCGGCAGGCGGCTTCATCATCGCCAGGTTCGTCTTGCCCGAAGCGCTCGGGAAGCCGCCACAAACGTGATACGTCCGTCCGGTTTCTTTGTCGCGAATGCCGATGAGCATGAACTGCTCAGCCAGGAACGTATCGGAAGCATAGCCATCGTAGGAGGCCTGCCGCAGTCCATGGGCGATCTTTCCCAGGAGTGCGTTGCCGCCGTAGGAGGATCCGTAATGCAGCAAAAGTCGCTCATCCGCCACCGTCGCGAAATGACGCTTGTCGTTAGGAGTGCCCTGTTCGAGGTTGTCCAGGTCTCCAGTGACGTGCACGCCGCGCACGAAGTTGCCTTGCTCTGGCAGGTCGTTGAGAAATCCCACACCGACGCGGGCCATACGAATCATGTGGAGGACAACAACCCGGCTGTCTGTCAGCTCGACGCCGGCCGCCCACTGGTCTAGCGGTCCGCCGGGAGGCGCCATCAGGTACGGCAGGACATATAGCGTTTTGCCTTTCGAGCCGCCGGCCATCAGGGCTTCGACCTTCGGTTTTAGTTCAGCGCTGTTTACCCAGTTGTTGTAGGCGCCCTTGTCTTCTGGCTTGCTCGTAGCGACGAAGGTCCGCTCCTCTGAGCGTGCCGTGTCCTTCGAAAATGATCGGGCGAAATAGCGACCGCCGGTGACTTCCTGGATCTCACCAGCAGCTAAGGATTCTCTCAAAAGCCGCGCATCGTCGTCCGCGCTAACCACTTCCAGTGCGGCTGGCTCAAGATGTGTCGCCCAATGCGTCACGAAGACTGCGACGGCGTCATTCCTAACGCCTCCGGTCTTCAATGCCACTTCAATTTCGGTCTCTTGCATGAGGAGTCCTCGCTAATTCAGCGGCCCAATGAGAGGGGAAAGCGGCCGGATGGGGTCGGTTCACCTGAATGATCCGGCCCTGGCGGGTTAGAGTCAATCGTTAAGGATATGCGGACGCGAATGTCAACATGAGAGCTCTTTTGGGCCGACAAGATAGTGGCAATACGAGATCGTTGAGGATCGGCCCTTCCCGCTCCGTCGGCCTCTAAAGGGTCTCTCAAACAATCTGGAGAAGGCCTAGGTGAATTATCAACAGAGTTTGGCAGACAACGGAGTGTTCTCCGCTAGAAACTGGTCGCCTTGTGCGCTATCGTTCGTCCATGTCAGAAACCTTCAGTGTCTCAGCCCTCACTCCGATTCTCGGCGGCGAGATCGATGGACTCGATCTCAGCACTGCGCCGGACGAAGCAACGTTTCAGCAACTTCATGAGGCGCTGACCGAGCATCAGGTCCTCTTCTTCCGCGATCAAGACATCAGCGTCGAGGCTCAGATGGCGCTCGGATCCCACTTTGGAGAGCTGGTCGCCCATCCCAACGATCCCGGCCTGGATGGACATCCTGAGGTCATGCTGATCCACGCGGATGAGACCTCCAAGCGCGTGGCCGGCGAAAGCTGGCATTCCGACGTTTCGTGTGAGGAAGAGCCTCCCATGGGCTCCATCCTTCGAATCCACACGTTGCCTGACACGGGCGGTGATACGTTGTTTGCGAGTATGTACGCGGCTTACGAAGCGCTCTCTGGGCCTATGAAGTCGTTTCTTGAAAGGCTGACGGCGATCCATGACGGCGCGCCCTATTACCGAAGTGTCAATTCGAGAGTCGGCCACGATGACAAAGGTCGCGAGTATCCGCACGCGGAGCATCCGGTTGTCAGGACGCATCCGGTTAGCGGCCGAAAGGCGCTGTTCGTGAACTCGATGTTCACGACCCATATCGTTGGATTGCGACAGAAGGAAAGCGACGCGCTCCTTGGATTCCTGTTCGGCCACATCTCGCAGCCGGAGTTCCAGTGCCGCTTCCGTTGGCAGAAGAACTCGATGGCGTTCTGGGATAACCGATGTGTACAGCACCAGGCGATCTGGGACTACTGGCCGCAAACACGTTCTGGTTACCGCGTGACCATCAAGGGCGACCGGCCGGTCTAACGGCGACTGTCTTGGACGAGTCCGAACACGAGGACGACGACCCGAACGACCCGGCTCACCCCGACTTCGATCTCTCGAACTCGGCGCCTTACGACTTCGATGAGCCGTATGAGAAGCCGTGGTTTCTCCAGCGCTGGTTGCTTCTTTTCATATCGCTAGTCGTCCTTTTGAGTCTGCTTTTGCCTTACGTGCTTCGTTTCTAGGAGTCCTACGCTGCGGATGACCGACGGATTGCTGCCGCAGGTGTAAGCATTTCGTAATGCCGCCGCGTTACTCTGAGTGTGATGAGTGACCGGATCCTGGTGGTCGAAGACGAATCCATCGTCGCTGAAGTCGTAGAGCGCTTCCTACGTCGGGAGGGCTACGAAACGATGGTAGTTGGCGACGGCCGCGCCGCCCTGAATGCAATCGGCACTTTCATCCCAGACCTCATCGTCCTTGACGTGATGCTGCCTGAGGTTGACGGTCTGGAAGTCTGCCGCCAGGTTCGTTCTCGGGGCGAGACGCCGATCATCATGCTCACGGCGCGCAGTGAAGAAACAGACAAGGTTCTCGGGCTCGGGCTTGGCGCCGACGATTACGTCACAAAGCCTTTCAGCCCAAGGGAGCTGGCAGCGCGAGTCCAAGCCGTGCTACGGCGATCAAAGGCGCTACCTGGGGCGGATGCAGAGACCTTTCGGTTCGCCTCCCTTCGGATAAACGCCCGGACCCGCGTCGTTGACAGCGAAGGTGTGGACTTGCACCTGACGGCGCGCGAGTTCGATCTGCTGCTCTACTTGGCTCGCAACGCCGGTCAGGTTTTCAGTCGAGACCAGTTGTTAGACGCCGTGTGGGACTATGATTTCGCCGGAGACTCCGGCACCGTCACCGTCCACATGCGCCGCCTCCGAGAGAAGATCGAAGAGGACCCGGCCCGTCCGCAGTATCTCAAGACAGTTTGGGGTGTGGGGTACAAGTTTGAACCGTAGCCTGTCCTCGCCACTGCATCTCAACCCTCGCTGGCGTGTACCACTGGCCGGGTTCGCGATGCTCTGCGTGGCTATCGCGGCAGCGCTCATCGTGGCTCACCTGACGATGGCCCCGGGTCGGAGCGAAATGCTCTCGTTGACTGCCTACCTGGCGACAACCGGCATCGTGGCCGGCGCGATTGGCTGGCTGACGCTGAATAGCAGCTGGTCCAGTGCGTTGGGACTGCGCGGCAAAGCGTTCCTGGGCTCTTTGATCGGCGGCGTACTTGGCTTGTTTAACGTTCTATTAATTGCCCGCCTCATGTTCATTTCGACTGAACACGACCTCTGGGTTGTTGCCGCCGCTATCGGCTTCAGTGTTGTCCTCATGACGGCGTTTAGCATGGCTGTCGCCTCTTCGGTCGCCGAGCGAGTCACGCTTATTTCCGATGCTGTAAGAGCCCTGGCAGATGGAAAGACGGTACCCGACCTTTCACGCTCCGAATCTGACGAGGTCGCTCGACTCGCCACTGACGTCGAGCGGCTCTCGAGCCTGCTCGATGCATCGGAGCGAGAACGGGCTCAGCTGGACAGGCAGCGTGTCGAGCTCACGGCTGCTATCTCCCATGATCTGCGAACACCTCTCGCGAGCGTCCGGGCTATGGCGGAGGCTTTGGCTGAAGGTGTCGTCGAGGAAGAAACTGAACGTGACCGTTACTACGCTTTGATCCAGCGTGAGATCGAGCGAATGGATCGCATGATCGGCGATCTCTTTGACCTGGCGCAGATTGACGCGGGTGCTCTGCGCCTCGAGAAGCGACGGTTGTCACTACGGGAAATCGTCGCCGAGGTCGTCGAAGGCATGCGGCCCCAGGCAGAGCGAAGTGGCATCGATCTGGGCTTCGAAGCCGACTCGGAACCACTGCCGGAGATTGAGTTGGATGGCGACCGCTTCGAACGCGCTGTTTCAAACCTGGTGCGAAACGCGATTCAACACACGCAGGAAGGCGGCCAGATTCGCGCCTCGATTCGACGGGAAGACGGCTGGCTTGCGCTCGACGTGAAGGACAACGGCGAAGGCTTTGATAGCTCACAAGCGCAGCAGGTCTGGAACCGATTCTACCGAGCCGATAAGGCGCGCGGCCGCAAAGGATCGGGTGACGGAGCCGGCCTTGGGCTGTCCATCGTACGAGGCTTCGTCGAAGCGCACGGCGGACAGGTGGTTGCCTCTTCCGCCCCGGGTCAGGGCGCGACATTTACCGTGAGATTGCCAGTTTCCTAGCGTTTCAGCGGCTTCGCAAAACTCAGCTCGTGGCCGTCCGGATCGAGGATATGGAAGTAACGCTCATGCCACGGAGCGTCGCTAGGCTCGGTTTCGGGATGGAGACCGGCTTCAAGAGTCGATGCGTAAAGGGCGTCAACGTCCGAGACGTAGAAAATCGTCCGTCCCCATGGCGAGCCCGCAGCATACCCGGGCCGCAACGCGAGATTGAGATAGCCCTCGCCCACGCGGAATGAGGTGAACTCTTCGTCGGGGCCGCCGTGACGTACTTCGAACCCCAGACTTCGATAGAACTCCACCGCCCGCTGCATGTCCGCAGTGGCGAGCGTCACGGCGCTGATCTCTTCGATCATCGGCTAGAAGAAGGGGAAGCCAGGCTCGTCACCGAGAATGACGCGGCCCGCTGCCTCGACAGTTATGCTTCCGATCATGACGTGTGCCGCAGCCGTGTGGATGTCCCGGAACTGACGTGAGATCGGACTGCTGTTGAAGATGCCGGTGGTCGCCACTGCGGCGTGCAGTTCATCGACAGCCTGCAGGCTCGCTTTCATCGCGTGGCTGGCCGCTAGGCGCACTGAGCCACGTAACTCGAGGTCGTTTTGTCCCGCGAGGGCGCACTGCCACAAGCGCCACGATGTGTCGTAGAGATAGGTGGCCGCGGAGTTGACGTTGGCTGTGGCACCGGCGATCGCAGCTTGCATGCGCGGCACGTCCTTCATGAGCACCCCGCCCCAGCCGTGCTTCGACAGGGCGATTTCGATCGCACTGTCGATGGCGCCACGAGCCACACCAAGGGCGTGCGTCCCGTGATTGATGAACGCGAGAGGCGCGAATCTGTAGAGCGGCCACTCGTGCATTGGTTCTGTCACCAGCATCTGGAAGCCCCGTGTTACAGGGACGAATGTGCCCTCAGTCATGAAGTCGTTGCTGGAGGTCCCGCGGAGGCCCATCGTGTCCCAAGTATCGATGATCTGGGTCTCGGAGGCCGGGAAAAAGCACATGCGGGAGACTTCATTGCCGTTCTGATCGCGTCGCGGCGTATCGCCGTCATGAACGATGCATTCGCCGCAGAACCAGGTCGCATGGCTGCTGCCGCTCGCGAAGGGCCATCGTCCCGTAACGATATAGCCGTCCGTCGGCTCCTTCGTGGCAACGGCACGCCCAATTGGCCGTGCCGTGCCGGAAACAATGCCGCCGTTGCCGTAAACCTCCAGCGCGTCCTCCTTGGGGAGGAACCCGGCGAAGCTGCAGTCTTGCGCCGCCAGCATGACGCACCAGCCGGCGGAGCCATCGCCACGAGCGATCTCCTCGACAAGCCGTGCGGCCGTGACGGGGTCGGCTTCCTGCCCACCGACGTCACGCGGCAAGAGGGCGTGGAAGAGGCCCGCATTGCGTAACTGGGCGACTAGTTCGGCTGGGAGTTGGCGGTCGCGGTCGATGGCGTCGGAGGCGTCCCTGGCTCGGGGCGCAAGCTCGCGAGCTTTCGTCAACAACGGATGAGCATCCGTCGGCGCGTGGATCGTCTGGTTAAGCGAGGTCATGGACACGGCTCCTACTCAGGCTCGTCAGGTCCTGATAATAGGCCGCGCAAAGTTCGGGCGGTAGGGATGGTCAGGCTGAGCCAGACTCGATTTTGAACTCGACGTCATGGTATGCCGCCGCGCCGTCAGGATACGGATCGTAGGAATCCGCCATTTGAAGTTGTCCGGTGCCATCTGTGGCGCGTGCGAGCACCAGGTTATCTCCAGTCGGAGGGTTGGCCCAGTCATACTCCCAGAGGATCCAGGTATAGGTCGAAAGCGGTGGCTTCAGCGTTGCTTCGTGCCAACTCTCGCCTCTATCCGTGGACACTTCGACTTTGCTGATGCCGCGATCGCCGGAGAAGGCCATGCCCCGCACCAGGATGCCGCCAGGGGCGCGCCTCGAGCCCGCGCCCGGGACATCAATGCGGACCGTCGTGTTCATCGGCGCTTCCTGGCTCCAGCCACGGCGTTGCCAGAATCCCAACTGCTCGTCCTCCATCAGCTCGATATCGATGATCCACTTCGGGTGCTTCATGCCGTATTTGCCCGGTGTCAGCAGCCGAATCGGGAACCCGTGCTTGTGCGTAAGCGGTTCCCCGTTCATCTGGTAGGCGAGAATCGTCTGAGGCCGCATGGCGAAGTCGATCGGGATTGAGTCTGAGTACTCATCCACGCAGCGCAGGAAGACGTGGTGCGCCGTGGGTAGCGGGCCAGCCTGTTGAATAACCGTGCTGAGCGACACGCCGCGCCACAGCGCGTTGCCAATAAGCTCCCCGCCCACATCGTTGCTGATGCACTGCATCGTCGTGTATTGCTCCTGCGAGGGCATCGCGAGCATGTCTTCGTAGTTCAGGGTCAGCGTTCGCTCGGTGGCGCCCCCGACTCTCAGGCGCCACGTAGAGCCGTTGGGTTCAGGGTCGAGCAGGTTTTTCGAGATGACGTAAAACTCGTTCGTTGGTGTCACTTCGGGCGTCGCTTCGCCGCTGCGAGAGCGCTGCACGCCGCCACCAGAGGCATCGTTTAAGGCCCGTCCGATGACGAGGATAGCGAGGCCGCCAAGGGCAACTCCTGGGATGAGCCGGAGCAGCCGTCGTCGAGAGTCGTTCTCAACGCTGCTTTCCGTCTCGCCAAATCCGCCTAACAACTGCATGGCCGCAACGCCGGCATAGATGGCACTGAACATGACCGTGGCAAAGGCGAAATCGAGCCAGCCAGTGTCATGGCCAAGCGTCGAAGTCGTAATCGCGATCAAGACTGCAGCCAGGATGAGAAAGATGAGCGAGGCGAGCAAGCCAGAGCCGATCGCGACGCGCGATGTCGCCGCGTTGGCGCCGGCATATTGACGTACTCGCATCCAGACGAGCACGTACACGGCCAGCTGCGCCAGCAACACTGAGAAGAAGAAAAGCGCCTTACCGTAAGGACCAAACACGCCGAGCAACGACGAGAAGTCCTGGCCAGGCATGATCGACAGCATGGCGTCGAGACTGATTTCGGCGACCAGCCGGGTCCCGGCAAGCGTGCGAACCAACAGCGCTGCGGCGACCGCAACGAGGCCGCCAAGCAGGGGTGGCCAGAAGTCAGCGAGGAGGGCCGTACGGTTCATAAATCTCCGCGATCATGGTAGCAAGGCGCTGCCAGCAGCGTGGTTAATGAACTCGTAAGGTTTGTCCCGGCTTACTCCTGACCCGCGTGGTAGCTTCCGCGAGAGGGGGAGTGAAATGACTAGTCCAGTAGCCGGCGTGTGGGTACTGGTTTCAGACGTGGAAGAGGGATTGCTTATCTTGACAGAGCGCACTTCACTGACGTGACCGTGAAGAAGGACCGTGAAGTGTGACCGGTGCCACTCGACTCGGTGACTGATGAAATGAGCGCCGAGGCCTGGAAGGGTCTGCTATTCGCTCTGGGTGGGACCTGCGAAGTCGTATCATCGAATGGTTCCGAGCTCGAACTGCTATTTCATCCCCGCGTGACTCAACTGCCCCTGCCGGCTCGAGACTTCACTCACAAGATTCATTTCGACGGCGACACGATGAGCGGAGATATGGGGCCCCGCCATGAGGTGTGGCGCCGCGTGGGGTCTGTAAGTTAGCCGAGGCTTCGAAAACCTACCAACGCAGAGGCGTGGAGCTCACCAGCCCCGCGCCTCTTGCCTTCTGGTGTCGAGATGCCCGCCGGCCTAAAGCCTGATCAGCTTGCCTTCGGCCGCTGAGCGCTCGATGGCATCGAGCAGGCGGTGGCGCCGGACGGCGTCTTCGAAATCGGGCGCGCCGGGCCCGCCCTTTGCGAGCGAATCGGCGTAGCGTACGTAGGCTTGGGTCACGTTACGCGGCGGGCCTGCCGGCGTGCCCTCGGGCGCCAGTTTGTATTCGTCCGGCGGTGGCATCTCGACCAGCGGGTCTTTGCCTTTCGATCCGTGCAGCACGTTGGGACCGAGGTTCGACGAGCCATTTATGACCAGGGTCCCTTCGCTGCCATAAATCTCGAACTGGTTGCCGCTCGGGTTGTGTGGCACCGCCGCGACCTGGTAGGCGACCTCGGCGCCGTTCTGAAGCGCTCCCAGAACGCTAACGCAGTCCGGAGAATCGACCTTCATCATTTCGCCGGTGTCGGCGTGCTTCCACTCTTTGATCAGAGTGCTGACTCGCGCTGAAACCTCGGTGAATTCGCCCAGGACATAGCAGAGCGCGTCGATGCTGTGGCCGCCGGAGATCGTCATCGTGTTGGCGCCGTTCTTGCGCACGCCCTGCCAGATGCGGCCGTCGCCGCGCTCGACGACTGCATGAGAGATCACCGTCATGTTGGCTGCGAGGACATCGCCGATGTAGCCCTTTGCTACGAGTTCCTTGGCGTACATCAAAGTCGGGTCGCTGCGGGCTTGCAGGCCAACGATTGTTCCGAGGTTGTTCTTCTTCGCCAGGTCGTTCATCTCCTGGGCTTCTTTGAGGTTGGCTCCCAGAGGCCATTCACAGAAGACAGGCTTGTTGGCCTTGAGGCCGGCCATGACCAGGTTGTAGTGGCCCGGGACCCTGACGCAAACCGCGACGAGGTCGACTTCGGGATGGGCAGCCATCTCATTGATGTCTGTAAACGCGAGATCGGCGCCGAACTTTTCCTTCGACGCCTGGGCCGTCTCGTCGCGCGAGGTGCAGACGGCCTTCAGTTCGTAGTCGGGCAAAACGTCGATAGCAGGTACGTGAGCGTTGGCGCCCCAGCCGCTGCCGCCTTGCGTTACGGTAGCGCCGACGATGCCGACGCGGATCTTGTCAGCCACAATGAACCTCTCTTGCTAAATGCGAGGATGGCTTAAGGCTACGGCAGCATAAGGCCGCGGTCTAGCCGCGACGCGGCTGATTTCCAGACGGGCGCCAGGTGCCACCATTGGCCTTTGACGCGGCGGGCGGGCTCTTCCGCCTATCAGCAGCCCCCTGCGTCCCAGCGCGCGCTCGAGCGCCGGCTGCATCCCTTCGATAGGCTCAGGACAAGCTTCATGTCCTGGAACACGCTGACAACTCCACCAGGCGGGACTGATATAGGCGTTCACCTCGCGATTACTGGCAAGGCGCATCTCTGGCTGACCAGTCTCGGTCCCATGATGGCAGCGAATGTGGCGTATTCTTGACAACCCCGGAGAACACTATGGCCCGAGGCGCCGTCCGAGCAGTTGTGAACCATGGTTGCTTGAGACAGAGGTGTAGTTGATCGTTGCTGTACGTGTTGCAATTCTGTTGTATGATTTGTCGTAAGCGAACCCTTGACAACTCTTTATGTTCATCAGATGCTTTCTCCCATCCCCCGCATCGCCGCTGTAACAAGCCAGCCGGCCATCAGGTTCATATGGCATGTACATAGAGTTTCTCCGTCCTGGGAGGTGGCGTCTGGCTGGCAAGCCTATTCATGTAGCTTCCCGGCTAAACGAGCCGATGGCTAACACACTGAAGGATCAGCGAGCACAGAGCACGGCAGAGTTTGTTGTCGTCTTTCCAATGCTGCTCCTACTGTTATTCGCGATGATTGAGTTCGGCTGGATGCTCAAGAACTTTCTCGTGGTCACCAATACGACACGCGAGGTTGCGCGTTGTGCAGCCGTCAACCGCTGCAACCACGACGGCGCCTTGCTGACTGCAGAGGGCCTGGCCGCTCAGCGGCTAAACGCCGGTGCGGGTATCCATGGTGATGACGACATCCTCTTCTCCATTCACTACATCGATGAAGACTTCAGCGGCGACCAGAACCGGGGCGATAGCCTCATCGTTTGCATTGAGTCACCCAGCAGACACGTGACCCCGCTCCTGGCATTTTCGAGCATGGTCGGCGTCCTGCCCAACCCCGTTCCGCTGAGAGCCCGCACGGAGATGCGTGTGGAGGTCGCGTACGATGGTGGCGACGGAAGCGACCTGATAGCTTCTGGAGCAAGTTCATGCACGCCGTCCTGACCCGGTTCCATCGCGCGCAGTCCGGACAGGTTACGGCATGGTTTGTTGGTAGCTTCATCCTGTTCTTGGCGCTGTTTGCTTTCACCGTAGACCTCGGCTTCTGGCTTCTAGAGCGACGCCACGCCCAGAATGATGTGGACGCGGCAGTCCTCGCCGGCGTCCAGGAGCTGCCGCTGGCCGACCCGCAAGCAGCCGCCGACGCGGCTCAAGACTGGCTTAACCGTAATAGCCGGACTGTTACCGAGGTCTCTGAGTGCGCCATCGACCCATCTCTGAACCCGGATGAGAACTACAGTCTCGTTCTGGATGGCTTCGCTTTCGCGGACATCGACGAAGATGGCGACTATGAACGGCTCCGCGCTTGCATCAGGCGGGACGGGTTTATATTCTTCTCCGCCCTGCTCGAGGTTACGGGTATCAAGGTCCCCGCTGTAGCCGCCGCCAAGGTGGACGAACTGGAGGATCCTGGAAACTTTGCCATCTTCGCCAACTGCGCCAACGAGAGCGACCCGGCAGTCTTAGAGATCCCCGGCCAGAACGCCGAGGTCATCGGCTGGGTCCATTCCAATTGCGACCTCAAACTCAACGGAAGCGACCTGACGTTCGACGGCGGTCCCGTCACCTGCGACGACGGGCCTTTCGAGGAGTCCGGCTCGAATCACACGTTTTTGGACTCGGCCCCGTTTTGTCCAGGCCAGGATGAGATTGCTATGCCGATTCCGCGACCGGACACCTGGCTAGAGGTCTGGGACCCCGGTACAAACGACTGGGTACCCGGTGTGTGTGACCAGGAGTACGTCGGGGGAATCGATCTCGGGGGCGATGTCGCAGCGGGCGTGCACTGCGCGACGGGGAAGATCGTGATAAATGGCGTTGATAGCTTCCCCGGCGACGGCGTTACTACGATCGACGATCATGTTACGTTCATCTCGTCCGTCGAAATAAACATATCTGGTCCTGTCGATGTCCAAGATGTTCAGCCAGCATGGACCACCTCGGGTGGCGACCCGATTCTTCTCTTTTCTAACGGGGACGCGACCCCTGCTATTGACGTTTCTGCTCAGGGAGTCGAGTGGACCGGCGTGATCTACGCGCCAGAGGGTCAAGTAACTTTCGCGGGATCGGACGGAGCAGGAACCTCTGAGTTTGTGCTGCACAGCAGCATCATCGCGGATACAGTGATCATGTCGGGCAGCAACTGGGTCCTCAACGGCATCGTCGATTCTGCAGGAAGCTCTGTCTTCGAGTTGGTGCTCGTCGAGTAGGGGCGAAGGCCTCTGGCCTGGTTCCTCTGCCGGTTTAGTTCCGTGCCGCGCGGTAGGTACCGATTACAGCTTCGTCGGACAGGCTGACAAGGTCTTGCGTTGCCGTCCCTACGCTTTCGGCAGTCCCATGAAGGGTCAGAAGCTTCTTGAAATCCCTACAGAATCCCCATCTTTCATGTCCCGGAACTCACCTCAGGCCGCACTAAATGCGGTCGCCCTCATCTGCAAGGTCGAGAGGCCCAAAGACTGCCACACCGACCACACCCTGGAAGAAGAAAGCCTGGTGAGGAGTGCACCTCACCAGGCTTTCAAAGTTGACTAGCTAACCACGAGAGGAGCCGCTTCGCTCTCGCGATGCTCTACGATCAGGGATTCTAGTTCGACTGTCCGGCCTTTCTCGCCCAGAGCGCGAGTCCCATACCCGTTAGGCCAATCAATAGGCCGGCGATCATTAGCATGCTGCTCAAAAAGGCCCGCTCTGAGCCTTCAGATCCCGTCACTGGTAAGGACACGACTACCTGTGTCGCGGTCGCCTGGACCCCGGCCACCTCAGTTACTAGGGGCGCCGGTGTCGACGTTGGCGGGTCCGGCACAGAAACTTCGGTCGGCGTAGCAGTCGGCGTCGGGGTCTCCGGCGTGTTGGTCGGCGTCGCGGTCTCCGCCGTTATCGGAATGGTCCCCGTCGGCGTCGGGGTTTCCGGCGTGCTGGTCGGCGTCACCGGCGTGCTGTCGGTGTCGTTGTCACCGGCGTGAGTGGAATGCTGGTTGGCGTTATCGGCGTGCTGGTCGGCGTCACCGGGCGTGCTGGTTGGCGTCACCGGCGTGCTGGTCGGCGTCGGCGTGTCCTCCTCCGGAATATCGCAACCAGGCGCAGTGGGACCAAAAGCTGAAGTGCTGCCCGGGAACTGGATCGGACCTTCGCCGATCGCCTGGATACAGACTGTTGAGTCGTTTGAACCGGCTATCTTTTGGCCGGCGTTTGGCGTAAAGCTGATCGAGCTCTCGACGTTAAGGTTGCTTCCTGAGAAGTCAACCGCAAAATCGGTCTGAAGATCGGTCCACGCAATGAAGTTCTCGCCGCCCGCTGCGGGCGATAGACAGTTGTTCTGACCGCTGACCTCGATCAAGCCGTGCGACACCATAGTGATGTTGAGAACGCCGTCTCCCGAGGAGCACGTGTCGTTTATGTTGATGGTGATTTTCCCGGAGCCGTTACAAATGATTTTGCCGTCGTCGGCAAGCGAGACAACGTAGTCGGACGTATCAGATAGGGAGCCTACGTCACACGAAACCCAGCCGTCGGTTGTGAAAGAGGCCAAGGTGCCGGGCCAGCCACCACTAACCCCCGATGGGTCGGCATCAATCTCGGTGGGACCGCCGCCTGTATAAGTGTTCGTGCCTGCGTCTGAGGCACAGTCTTCGTCGTGAGTCCCGTAGGTGACTTCGTCGAAGAACTCGTTACCGGAGCCGCTGGCTATGTAATCGGCGTTGCTGTGCACGCGTCCGTACATGTCATTGCCGCTGCCGTTAGCTTCGACTTGCTTGTCGTTATTGCCGACGCCGTCGCAGTCAGGCTCAGACGAAGCACGTGCGAAGGCGACGAAATCGCTGGCGCTGGCAGCGTAAACGACATCCACCGGGCGGGAGATACCGACGACAATGAGCATCACACCAACCAGAGCGAGAACGTGGCCGAGGCCAGCCCAGGCGGCGCCCTTTTCACTGCTGGAGTTCTATCGCTTCATTCCGCTACCATTCTTCCCGCTGGTATGGCCACGAGAGACCTGCTTGCTTGTAGCCGTTACCTTGTCTGAGCTGTCGTCCAGTGTACTCAGCTGCATCCCTGCGAACCCACTCCTTATAACCTCGATACCATCCAATAGCTCTACGTGTGTCGCGGGGATCGATTGCGCACCTCGGTTACATCTGACCGGCGGCGCCGCTTACTTTATGGTGACTAGCCGGTGCCTGTCAACGTGCGCAGAAGTGGGCGGACGTCCGTGCAGAGAAGCGGTATCCCGGACTCAAGGAATGAACGGCGGGGACGGCCTAAGGCTACGGTAGCGAAAGAGCGCGGCCTAGCTTAGTTTTCATCCGCCGCGTCAGCGTGCTGGGCCCTGGAGCGTGGCGCCGCCATCAACCGGCAGCACCTGTCCCGTTATCCAGCGCGCCTCAGGGCTGACGAGAAAGAGCGCTGCGTAGCCGATGTCCCAGGCGTTGCCCTCGATTCCGAGAGGGGCTGCCTTGGCTCGCACGGCGCGCCGTTCCGGCGTCATATGCTCCGCGACCATCGGCGTGTAGACGGGTCCGGGCGCGATGCAGTTGACGCGGACCAGCTGCGGGGCGTGGTCGACCGCCATCGCCTGTGTGAGGGCTATAACGGCACCCTTCGAGACTGAATACGGCGTCAGGCCCCGCGGCCGGAGGGCAGAAATCGAAGAAATGTTGACGATCGCGCCACCACCGCCAGCCACCATGATCGGAATCGCGTGTTTCGACATCAACATCATGCTCTTGACGTTGACGTCCATCGTTTCATCCCAGGTCGGCTCGTCGACGTCGACTACGCTGACGATACCGGGGTCGATGCCGACGTTGTTGTGCAGTATGTCGAGGCGCCCGTAACGGCGTACCGTCGCATCGACGATCGCTTTGCAATCCTCGCCTGAGGCAACGTTGGCCTCCATGGCGAAGCATTCACCGCCTTCAGCGAGAATCATCGTCTGAGTCTCCTCGGCGCGAGCCAGGACGCTATCGATCAGCGCGACTCTTGCGCCTTCGCGGGCAAAGAGCACCGCTGCGGCCTTGCCGTTGCCTACGCCAGGCCCTCGGGAACCAGCGCCGGTGACGATTGCGACCATGCCTTCGAGTCGAGGTTTTCGAGTTGTTTCTGCCATATCGGGAGTATTGGTGGGGAAGTGCCTTTGTGTCCAGAGTACAGACGAACGTGACCGGTGCGGAGTGAACTGTGCTCAGCTATGTACTATGCACCTTGCACTCTGTACTGGATTAAGGAGCACATCGTGAACTACGTACATCTCTACACCGGCGACGACAACCTGTCGTACTTCAAGGACGTCGACGAGCCGATGAGTAACGGCGGCCCGGGGACTGAGCTATCGAAGCTCTTCGAGGCCAAAGGCATGATCATGCGCCGCAACACGGCTGACTACCAACTGGACTACCACCCGGCGCCGCGGCGGCAGTTCATCTTCAACCTCACCGGAACGGTAGAGATCGTGGCCAGTGGTGGCGAAACACGCCAGTTCGGCCCCGGCAGCATCATGCTGGCAGACGACACGAAGGGTAAGGGACACATAAGCAAGGCGCTAACGCCGGAGCGATTATCGATTTTCGTCCATGTGGACGAGATCTAGGCAGCGCGGCTCCCTGCCGTAGCGTCCACGAGCTTGTTGTCCTCAGATTCCAGATTGCGCGAGAGGCCGGCGAACATCCTGTGTCCGGAGACAAGCTTCCAGACGCCGATGGCCAGGGCGATGCCGGCGATCTCGTCGATGACGTAATGCTCGCCGAGGTAGACCAGTGCCGTTCCCATCAACGCGAGGTAGTGATGCCGACCCAGCGCCAGGCCCGGCCGTAACTGGCCATTATTAATGCCACCATACATGTCAGGGCAGTATGCAGCGACGGCATTGCAGCGACGTCGTTCTGGCCTATGGCTGCTGAGGTCTCTTCGTAGATAGTTCCGGCAATCTGCGCCGATAGTTCTGGCACTACGCGATGGATATCTTCAGGAATGACGCCATTCTCGCTGGCAAGCCACGGTGGGGCCGTAGGGATAACGAAGTAGAACGCGAGGCCGATCAAAAAGGTCAGCGAGATGGCGACAATGGTTCTCGGAAACAAATCACGACGGCTGCGCCAGACGAAAACCGCGGCAAGGTGAGGCGCGGCGAAGTAGCTAATGTAAGTCGCGATTAAGACGTAGTCGTGTAAGGCCGCTCGGCCGGGGATGTAGAAAGTCTCCTGAAGCCAGGATGAAGGCAAGATTCCCCAAAACAGAATGCGCTCAAGGTCGCTTGCATAGTTGAATGAGGTCGGTATTGCTGTCTCGTCTGCCACGGTTCGTAACTGGATGAACAGAAGGAACGCAAAAACGTAGCCCAACGCGAGAAGCGTGGCTGAACGGTGCCGAGCGAAGGCACCAACCAACAAAATTGCCGCCATTCCAACGTACTGACCGAAAGCGAGTGGATCGAAGTCGCGCGTCATTGCGATGAAAGCCAGAAGAAGCGCGCATGCAAGCGCGACCGCTCGGCCGGTCATTACAGCGACAGATGACAGTGTCAGGTTCGAGGACCGGACGTTGAGGACCGTCGTTGGTTTGTTTATTTCGCTCATAACCTGTTAGCTTCAGCCCTCGGCAATGGAATCAGACGGCCCGTGGTACACAGGTGATTATCGGCAATTCCGGTCGCGGATTATGGATTGATTGTTCGACTAACCCGGCACCAACGGCTTACCTTGATCTAATTGCAGCACTTATCAACTGAGAGGCGCTGGTTCATACCGGAACCCTTGGTGACTCCCCCGCTCACCCATGAGCTGATGACACGTGACGGAACGTTGAGTTTCGGACTCGGTCAACCGACGAAAAACCGGCCCTGAGCCAGGTTCGGCTAGCTAAGGATTTAGCCGTGGGCCACCCTCAGTCCGTCGCAACTTCTACTGCAGCGTGAAAGGGACCTCGAGATAGGCCTCGTAGGCGGCGCTGCTGCCGGCGGCGCGGTCCAGACCGAGATCAGGTAGGCGCCTGACGCGAGGCCGGTGGTGTCCCAGATCCAGGCGGGGCCGGCGCCCCACTCTTGGACCACCTGCCACTGTCCGAAAGAGTCACGCAACCAGAAGCGGTACTCGGGGCTGGTGCAGCCCTGGGCGGTGGCGTCGAACTGGAGGCTGGCGCCCGGGGGCCTGAGGCGAGGCGAGGCTGGTGGTCACGTCGACCGAGGTAGGGTGACGTCGACCAGATCAATATTTAGCGGACTAATCTCGGGCTTAAGCTGGCCCTTGGCCCGAGCGTGAGCCGCGTTCTCTTCGGGACGGCGTGGTCCCGTCCTTGAACTTAACGAGCAAATCGCCTCGTATGGCCGGAGCCTGCGCAGGGGCGGCTTGAGCACTGATCTCAGGCGCTAGCGATCCCGAACCGAGGACGCATCCGCCGACGAGCAATACGAAGGTCGCGACGAAAACACGCCAAGCCATGTCCAGCCTCACCTTTCTATGCTGCAGACCTTCTTCCTTTGCCGAAAGTCGCAGCATCAAGGTCACGGTCGAGCCGGCTCTGCGGGCTAGTGGGTCCTTCTGTTACGCCTCTCGCTCCCGAGATCTCCGAGGACGAGCGGACAGCTCTCACCAAGGCTACCGCGAGCGCAGCCGAACCTTTGAACATCAAACGATATGGACGCGATTTTTTCAGTTCTGGCGGTAGGAATTCTGGATTCTCTAGGAAGAAGCTGACCAAACCTAAGTCAGGGCGAATGAGCTATCGAATGCCGGGTACCGACTTCGTATAGGATCCAAGGGTTTAGGCCCACTCGCAGCCCTATGCTGTGCTGAATCTGAGTAAGCGAGAACTGCGAATTTATCGCGTCGTAGAAGCGGTCGTAGTTTTGCTTGCCGTCGTAGCCCAGAAAATCGTGACCTGCTTCCCAGTGACTGAAAAGGTAATAGACCCTGTCACCCTCGGCGAGCTTCCCCTCTATGGCGCTGGTCAAAAGGAACAGGCTATCGTCGTCCGTCCCCCACGCCAGGTGATGGTCGATAAGGTCCACGTAGCTAATCGAGCTATTGGTGTCCCAAAACGCGCGTGCGACCGCGGTGACGACGAGGGAATCTGCCTCCATCTCCTTGACAGCCGGGCTGAACTCTCGGGCCAGCCCGGCATCATTCAGTGTCGTTCTATTGTGCCACTCAGCCAGGAGAAAACTTGATCCAACGGCAAACTGCACGGCTAGCATCGACAGGCCCCGCTGTTACTAGAAGCGGTGGTGAAAAGAGGGCGCCAAAGAGCTCGCGTCGGTTAAGGCCAGTGCCCTGGGCATTCAGCCAAAGCATCAGAAGTGCCGGAATCAAGACGCCACTGGTCGGCCTGATGTTCACCAGTAGGGCCAGCAGGGCGCCGTAACCGGCAAACGCCAGCAGGCTACGGTTACGCATCAACGGCGCCAAGAAGAGAAGGCCCGCGATAAGCGGCAGGTTGATCATGTCGAATAGCGCATCACGAGAAAAGGAAATGAAGATCGGCAAAGCTGCTGCGACGACACCGATCAGGACTGCAGCCCGACGATCGCCGGTGACCCGAAGCATCCAGGCGTAGCTGATGCCGACCAGGGCTACGCTCGACGCGATGATCACCGCCTGCATCGTGGCCAGCGAATCGGAGAAGATAAGAAAGAAAGGCGCCATCACCACCGATGCGCCTGGTGGGTAGATGTCGGAGGCCGGCAACTCTCCCGATGCAAGACGCTGGGCGTCGAAAAGGCGTTCATAGGTATCAGGGACCCAACCGAGTTCCTCAAGTCGATAGATACGCAGAAATAATGCGAGCGCCATCAGCGAGAGAGGAATCGCACAAGCCTTCAAGCCCACCCACAACTTGTGCGTCACCTGTTCAGTCTCGGATGCGGATTCAGCAGCTGGCAATGGAAACGGCGTGTCTAGTCTCATTGTTTCCTAGTCGACAGTTGAACTTCGGTTAAGGACGAGTTATCTGGCATGGTCAAATAGGCGTAGGCGGCCACGGCGACGATTACCAGTGGCAGGCTGATGGCCAAACGAATGAGCAGGGCCATGGCCAGTCCTTGACTGGCAGCAACTCCAAAGGCCGCTAGGACCGCAGCCAGCGAGCCGTCGAAGATACCGAGACCGAATGGCAGCACGGAGACGAGACCAGCGGCCTGAGCGACTCCGAAGCCTAGCCACGCCACGTGTAAGTCAATATCGGCGCGAACTGCGTCCGCCAAGAGCCAAAATTGAAGTGCTACGAGGGCGAAGATACCGACAGAAGCCATCGAGAATGACAGAAGCGTCAATCGATCACTCAAGAGGCTATCCAGGTCAATCGCGATACCCCTCAAGAAATGCAGAGCTCTGGCGAGCAAATTCCAGGACGGATTGCCGCCCGTCAGGAGTCTCAGCAAGGGTCTCGCAAAGACTGGAAGAGTTGCCGTTGCCATAAGGAGGCAGATGACGAAAGCAGCCTCTATTGCCGACAGGAAGGCAATAGAGGCTGCAGCCGCACTGGTCAATGACAGCAGATAGAACGAGAGGAGTCGCTCGAAGGCGACTAGCATGACGCTGGTCTTCACCGGAACGTTCGCGCGCGACTTGAGCGTCTGCACGCGCAACACCTCACCGGCCGCCCCGGGTGTCAGTGATCCGACCGCGAAGCCCACCACCACAGTGGCTGCGAGAACATCAGCCGTGGGCCTGTAGCCTAGTCGACGAAGGACGAGACCAGAACGAAGGATCGCCAAGAACAAAATGGGTATGTTTAGAAGTACCGCAATTGCAACCGGCCCGATCTTCGCGTTGGCAAGAGCACTCGCTGCTTGGCCGAGGCCGATCTGAGAAAGGACGAAGGCAAAGATAACGACCCCAATGAGTAAACGGATCCACGGCAGGCGCGGCATCCTAGATTTCCACGTTTTCACGACCAGCAATAACCTGAACGCCCTCCCATCATGTCCCCTCGCAGTCCCTGCATATCAGGTGGCCTTTGCGAGAATCATGATCACGTCACCGTGACTCGCGGAATTGAGTCGGTAGAGTTGGAACAGCAGGCTTGCAACAACCCTATCGAGTCTCGAGAAATCCGCCTTCTGATGGTTTCCAGGAAGGTATTCGCTGACCGTTCTGTATAGCGGCGAATAGAACGGAAAGCCCCACTCGATAACTCTTTCAATGGAAAAGCCAGCTCTTGCAAGCTTGTCCTCAAGCTCTTCGCGAGTGTAGTTGCGCACGTGACCGATCGTCTGTTCCGAGTCACGCATTCGTCCCTGCATGGTTCCGACAAAGCAATACTTCGACGTAATCGCCCTGAGTCTCTCAATAAAGGCATTGTCATCCTCGATATGCTCGATGACTTGGGATGAAATTACGAGATCGAACTTACGGTCGATACCCTCGGTCAGGAAATCCATGACATGGAAGGTGCCCTTGACGCGACTTTGCGCCACTTCAATGGCTGCCGATGATAAGTCGACGCCATAGACCTCTTCGATCTGCTGAATCGCCTGGAGCGCCTCCAGTACGGCCCCATTCCCACAACCGACATCGATTACTGAGGTGACGTCTAGCTCACATACGGCTTTCGCGATCGTTCGGATCGTATGGCGATGAACAGGCCCCAGCTCCTGCATCTCGCCCCAATTCTCTTTCCACAGGACGTCGTAGTCTTTTGTCGTCATTTTCAAGCAGCCTTCAGGTAAGAAATGCGGCGTTTTTCGGAACCCAGTGCTCTTTCGTAAATCGCGAGCGTCTCTCGGCTAATCACATCCCAGTCGTAGGCAGCGGCAGCACGGTTGGCGCGCATTCCCATTGCCCGGCGTAGCTTTCCATCAGCCAGTAGCTGGCACAGGTGGTCCTCGAGGCCCTGCCGGTCACCCGGCGTCACGAGGAACCCGGTCTTGCCGTCTTCGACGAGTTCAGGCGTGCCGCCAACAGGGGTCACGACGACGGGGAGACAGGCAGCCATCGCTTCGAGGACCGCGAGTGGCAGACCCTCGGAGAGCGACGGCCGCACAAAGACATCGCTCTGCCCCAGCAACGAAGCGACGTCGTCACGTTCGCCGAGGAATCGCACGTTGTCTTGAAGGTGCTGCTCGCGGATCGTTCGTTCCAGGTCGTGACGCAACGGCCCGTCGCCCACCAACCAACACTCAGCTTCTGGATGGTGGCTAAGGACCCTCGGTAGAGCCTCGATTAGATATTGGGGACCTTTATTCGCGATGAGCCGGCCGACGAAGATCATCCTCGGTGGCCGCTTTCCTCGCCTGCGCCCAGGGGACGGAGCATAGTGCTCCAGGTCGACGCCATTTGGGACCACGGTTACATGATCCATTGTCGCCCCCAAACCCTGGATGTGGTCGGCAACCGCCTGACTCACCGCTATGACCTGTCGGCTGGAATTGAGGATGAACCTGCCTACACTCTGCTCGTAAAGCCCTGAGAGCCGGCTTGCTGCACCACCGATCGAATCCAACGATCCGACGTGGGCGGTTGTAATGAGCGGCGTACCCGTCCTACGGCTCATCACTGCGGCGGCAAGCGAGACATGGAAGAAGAGACCATGCGTGTGAATCAGATCAATCCTGCGGTCGCGAATCAGCTCCCGTACCTTGGGCCAAACGTGGGCCGAGGCGCTGAGCTGGACGCCGATAAGGCCTGAGACATCGAGCGCCGGAACGCGCACCACCCGCAGCCCATCCATGTCCTCTTCAGCTGCCGAGTCACCACGGCGAAAGGTCAGGACGGTGACATCGTGCCCTTCACTGGCGATCCGGCTCGAGACCTCGTAGGCCGCGCGTTCGATTCCGCCGCAGGCATGCGGCAGGAAGTAGTCGGTAAGAATCAGGACTCTCATTCAGTCGCTCAGGCAGCCTTGGTTTCGTCGACCGAACCGGCAGGAGAAATTTCTTCTTGACCAGGTGCAGTAGCCGCGAAAGTAGGCGAAACCTCGCCGAGCGATCTGCTGTCCTGTTCGATCAAGCTGGAGAGGCAGCCGACAAGCATGACGTTGGCGCCGAAGATGATGGCGAACTGAGCTGCCGCCGCCACGCCAAGCCGGTTGATACCGCCCGTCCCAGAAAAGGCCAGCGTCAAATCGAGCGCGACTCCGGCCACGATGAACAGCGAACCCAAAGCCAATAAAGATTCCAGGCCGAGGTGCTTGCGGTAGAAACGCAATTGGGCGTCATCGTTCGTGATGCCGCGTGCCGAAGTATAGAGTCGCGAGACGATGCCGAATAGAAGCGCGTTCAGCCCGATTACCAGGAAGATGCCACCAGCAAAGACCGGCTGCCACGTAAGGCTGCCAATCTCAATCGCGTCCGTTGACAGGGAAGCGCCGACCGTCAGTATTCCGGCCAGAGTGAAGAAGAGGCCGGGCATCGTAAACAGGTAGTTCGGCGTCATCAGGAGCAAGAAGCGCAGGTGACGCCAACCGTCGCGAATCGTGTTGAGTTTCGTTTCACCGAGACGCTCGCCGTACGGAATCGAGATTTCACAAATCTTCAGCGACCGTCGGGCGGCCTTCATGATCATCTCTGACGCCAACTCCATGCCGTCGGTGCGGAGGTCTAACCGGTCGCGAGTTTCGCGGGTGAACGCTCTCAAGCCGCACTGACTGTCGCCGAGATCGGTCCCAGTGAAACGGCGCAGCAGGAAGGACAGGGCTGGAGTGCCGATGTAGCGGTGCGACCAGGTCATGGCCTTGGGCGCCATCATTCCCTTGAAGCGATTGCCGACGACCATGTCGTAACCGCGTGTCAGTGGCTCCATCAGCTCGTCGAGCTGCGAAAAATCGTAGGTATCGTCGCAGTCGCCCATGACGAGCCACTCACCGTTGGCTTCCTGGAAGCCGCGCCTCAGGGCAGCGCCGTAACCACGGCGGGGCTCCTGGATAACCCGTGCGCCAGCTTCGAGAGCGAGGCGAATCGAATCGTCGTTTGATCCGTTGTCGACGACGACGACCTCACCTCTGAGGTCGCGGTTGTGAAGCCAGCCGAGGGCCTTGCGAACGCAGATCGCCACCGTCTCTTCCTCGTTGAGGCACGGCATCACGATGGAGATCGACACGGTGCGCCGAGCGAGTTCTAGCCAGGATTCCGATGGCTCCGACGCTGCAACCGCAACCGCCGCGGGGTATTGCACAAGCTTGCTTTGAATTCCGTCAGCGCAGCTGTCACGCACAGCTCCTCTGCTTGTAACCACGCCCTTCGGGCGGCCCGAGACACGATGTCCAAGATCCCATCTGTTTCGCGACTGTCACTCCTACCTTTATCGTCCTGATATGGCGAAACTGAAGCTGAGGCGCGGAGAAAGCTGACTTGCTGGACGAAACGCGACGGGAGTTGGCTCCCGAGCTTCAAGTTGGCCTATGCGTTATGCCAGCCAGGCGCCGAGCCGTAAAGGCAGCTTCAGCGCGAGGTGTCGTCTTGGCCCATCAGTTAACTTGCATATCCCTCAGGCCGCGGCCGGCTGCCCAAGTCTTCCGTCCTCCGGCCAGGTAGCGTGCCTTTGCCAGGGTGCTGCTCGCCCAAACCAACGCAAGCAGTAGTCCGATAAGAAGCAAGGAAGAGCCGTTTAGAGCTGCGACGTTGAAAATCCGGTCAGTGGTCTCTTGTATCACCCAAACTGTGGCCGAGATACCGGCCCAGACGGATACGGGCCACCCCAATTCTCGAGTTCCCAGATAGCCTGCGACGACAATTAGGACCATGAGCACCAGGTCCTGCATGTATATGTGGGGATTAATCAAGATTGCTCCAGCCACCATCGCCCCGAAGGCGAGTGCAAACTGACTCGATGCGGGCCGTGCCCTGCCGAATGAGCGCAGGACTACGCCAACCGTCGCGATCGTTGCCAGAGTAGTTAGGGCAAGGTGGGGAGTGCTGTGATTGGACAGATAGTTCGCGAACAGGCCATTCCAGCCGAACATTCGTTCAACGTTAACTCCGTGCTCCATGTCCCATCCGGTGCTACTCAAGGCGAAGCTTGGGTACTCCACAAGAACCGCTGGGCCAGAGACGACGATGGACACCAGAACCAGCGCGGTCGCAATTGAAGAGAAGGATGTCAAGGCTCGCCAGTCCCGCCTCCAGAGAAGAACCAGGATCGGCAGTACTGCCATCTGAGGCTTGACCAAAAGCAGCGCGAGGGCCACGCCCGAGAGTTCAGGTCTTCCCTGCCTTTGGAACCAGAAGAAGCCCAGGAATCCGGTCACGAGCAGCATCGAGAGCTGTCCATGGCCAATCAGCCAGAAGACAGAATTCAGCGAGATCGCGCCCAACACTGCCAGGAAGGCAGGAATCACGCCATGGATGTTCAGCATGCGCCTCAGAGCTGTAGTGACGCCAAGAACGAGACTGCAGTTGATCACGAATAGAACGACACCGGCTACTCCGACAGGGAGCAATGCCAAAGGTGCGAATAGAAGTGCCACGAACGGGGGATTGAAGAAGCCGAGGCTTCCGGTGCCGCCAACTGGGCGCCCCGCGACCTCCTCTTCTTTAGCCCCGATGGCAGCTATGTCGTAGAGGTCACCACCGCGGCCCTCCAGCACCAGCTCACCGGCCGCGTAAAAAGCGAGATAGTCATCAAAGCCCGCTTGCGCCGAGATGCCGTCCAAACGCTGCCTCTGCGAATCCAGCAGGACCTTGGCATTGGAGAACGCGGCAAGCAGGAGTAGGAAGATTGCCAGAACGGCGACTACAGCGAAGAGTGGTCGGGAAAAGAGACCCGAGCGGCTGATATCACTCTCTCGGAGTGATACCTCGTCGCGACTTGGCGTAGGAGTACTCACAGTTACTCTTATCGGATGGTCGAGTGAGATCGCACACCAGTAACCCTAGGCGCTAGAATCACGCGGCAGTGTTGGACGCGGAGTTGAGGAGGACAGCATGAAGGCAGCGCGCTTGGTTGGTCCCCGACGGTTCGAATTCGAAGACGCACCGATGCCTTCTTTGAAGCAAGGCGAAGTGCTGGTCAAGATGGAGTACTTCTCCGTCTGCGGCAGCGACCTACGTACCTACGATCGCGTGCTCCCCGAGGAGGACTACCCGTTAGCCCCCGGGGGCCCCTGTCACGAGTGCGTCGGCATAGTCCAGGAGAGCCAGGACGATCGTCTAAAGCCCGGTCAACGCGTCATTGCTCTTCAGGCCGGCGGGCTTCTGGAATATGCGGCCGTGCCGGTACGTAACGCGGTTCCGGTTCCAGACGGCGTGGATCCTGCGACATGGGTGCTGTGTCAGCCGGTAGGTACCGTGCTCTACGCGGTGCAGCAGATCGGCTCGATTCTCGGCAAGCGCGTCGTAGTCCTGGGGCAGGGCCCAATTGGCCTCTCATTCACCGATTTCCTGGCGCGTGGCGGCGCCCGGCAGGTGATCGTCGCGGATCTACACGACTACAGACTCGACGTCGCTCGCAGCCTGGGCGCGACGCACACGCTGAACCCGAATCGAGACAACGTACTGGAGGCGATACAAGAGATCACCGGTGGAGCGCTCGCCGACGTCGCGATCGAGGCATGCGGCCGGCCTGAGACCTGTCACCAAGTCTTCGAGTCTCTACGCACGCAAGGCACGGCGGTTATCTTCGGCATCGCTCACGATGAGGACTCCTTCGAATTCGACTGGAACGCGATGACCAGCAAGCTGCCGCGCATTGTTGTGACCAACAGCGCCCGTTCCGGTGACATGCCTGACACCGTCGCCGCCACTGTCGACCTCGTAAGCCAAGGCCGGCTGTCGCTGGACCACCTGCTGACGCACCGCATGGGATGGGAAGACGTCGGCAAGGCCTACGAGACCTACAGCACGAAGCTGGAGAACTCGCTGAAAATCGTCATGAACACCTAGGTTGACTCAGTCCGTACGCAATTAGCCGGGAAGTCCTCGCCGGAAGGGCGGTCGCTGGGTGCCGTCTTAGCGGAGCTGGACCCAGTTGCGGCCTAGTTGCTCGAATCGGCCGTAGAGTTCGTCGATTACGGTCTGCGGCAGCGGATCGCCCTGGTCGAGCATCTCGATGTTCCCCAGGAGGTGCTCCGGGTTTCGCGTCCCAACTATAGCCGTATCCACGGGCCCATGGGCCATCACGAACTGGAACGCCAACTCGACCGCGCTCGTGGGCATGCCGGCGATCGGACCCAGGCCAGCCATTTCCTTCGCGCGCTCGAAGTACTGCTTGCTGTACGCGCTAGGCGTGCGCTCGCTGGCCCAGGCGCCGTTTGCGATCGGCCGTTTCACGATGACGCCCATCCCCTTTGCCTCGGCGGTGGCAAAGAGGCCACTGCGGGCTCGCTGGTCCACGACGCTGAAACTGGTCTGCAGAGTGTCGAACAGACCGCTGTCGACAGCCCAGCGAGCTTCTTCGTTATCTCCGCTGTAGCCGATAAACCGAGTCTTTCCAGCGGTTCGTGCTTCTTTCAACGCTTCGATTACCTCGCCGCGTTCCAGAATTTCGAGGTCGCAGGAGTGCAGTTGCAGCAGGTCGACATGGTCAGTCTTCAAACGAACCAGGCTTCGGTTGATGCTGTCGGTGAGCGTCTTACGGGTCCAGTCAGTGCCCTGGTAACCTCCCGTGATGTGCCCGCACTTCGTCGCCAGGATAAAATCGTCCCGGCGCGCCGAGACTGTCTGGCCGATGAGTTCCTCGCTGTTGCCGTAGCAGGCAGCGGTGTCCAGGAAATTGATTCCGTTGTCCAGAGCAGTGTTCAGGAGGCGGTCAACCTGAGCCACCTCGGTTTCGGTCTCGCCGATTTCGGCCAGGCCGATGCCAAGTCGACTGATCTCAAACCCTGTTTTTCCCAGTGCTCGGTATTTCAACGGCCTGCTCCCTGCAATGGGCGTTCGGGCTGAACGCTACGACCGTTAGTGGAAGAAAATTTGGAGCGAGGGACGGGACTCGAACCCGCGACAACCTGCTTGGAAGGCAGGAGCTCTACCAACTGAGCTACCCTCGCCCATTAATCCCACACATCAGAGTCCCAAAGAGGACTCTGAACGATCGGCCCGGAAAGAATCGACTGACTTGCAGCGCTCCGAAAACCTGTAACTGCTCCGACACCGATCGGAAGATGGCCACGAGCACCATCACGGCAGGTCCGGCGACCCGCGGACCAAGTTTAGCCGCCGGCGACATCCTTCTCAACCAGGCATTCTTCGTTCTGCACCTGAGAACTGCGTGGCGTGCCGGTATGCCTTGCAGAATCGGTCAGTTCGGCTCCGGCGTGATGTAACTCAGGAGATGGCGCTGATGACCGCTAAGGTCTCGCCATTCGGAGGAAATCGCCATCCAAGCGCGGTGGTACTCCGCCACCTGGTGTTCCTGGTAAGCCTCCTCGTCACGGAATATCTGCGTGAGGCACATCAAGGTGGGTTCGTCCACGTCCTGCATGACTTCGTAACGAATGCAGCCGGGTTCCTGGTTGCTCTTTGCCGCACATATCCTCATGTTCGCAACGTAGTCCTCGAGGAATTGCGGCAGAATCTTGTGAAAGCTAACGATTGTGTACATCGAATCTCCGAGTAACTTCGGCGGTTAGGCGGATCCGGAAAGTGCCGCCTCCCGAAGCGTTCGGCGCCCCCGCGAGCGCAAGTGCATGAGTTCAGCCGTCTTCGCTCTCTGACGGCATTGCCAAAGTCGCCCGCTAAGCCATGTAGAGTCCACCATTGAGGTGGATCGTCTGGCCCGTGATGTAGCCAGAATCCGGCCCCGCGAGAAATACGCAGGTTGCCCCCGCCTCTTCCGGCAGGCCGCGCCGCTTGAGGGGTACGGACTCCATTCCTTCATTCGTCTTCGTCGCCAGGTAGGTGCTGGGCCTGCCCTCGAGGTAGGCGTTCTGATCGTACTGATCCGTTGCCATGTTTCCGACGACGATCGTGTTGGCGCGAATGTTGTAGATACCACAGCCATTGGCCACACCACGCATTAGCCCGATCAGTCCAGCCTTGGAAGCAGCGTTGGGCCCGCCAAGACTGCCTGGTCGGCCCTCTCGCGCTCCAAAGGCGCCCAGACCGGACATCGCAATAATGCTACCACCGCCCTTCTCGATCATTCCTGACACGGTCTGCTGGCATAGGAAGAACGTCGCGTCGAGATTGACGGCCATGACACGGCGCCAGACCTCAGGCGTGACCTCTCCTCCTGAGTGAGGGCGTATGGCCGCGTTGCTGACCAAGATGTCGATAGCGCCGAGTTCTTGGGCTACAGCCTGGACCATCTTGTCGGTTTGGGCCGGATCGCCAACGTCAGCAAGGTAGGGCATCGCCTGCCCTCCTTCTGACTCGATCAACGACACGACCTCATCGACCTTGCCTCGGTCGCTCAAGCCGTTTACCGCTACGGCTGCCCCTTCACGTGCCAGCGCCAGGGCGATGGCGCGGCCGAGATTGCGGCCGGCCCCAGTGACGAGTGCAACCCTGTTTTCGAGCTTCTTCATGATGTTCTTGGTTCGGTGCCGCGAAGGAGCATGCGGGTCAGCTCGCGAGTGTCCGTCAATGCTTCGAGGTCCATGACTGTCGCAATGACCTCCTCCGCCTGCTTCTCGCCTAGCACCTCTGTCATGAGGTCACGGGCCTTCCATTCGACCTCTTCGTCCGTCATCGGGTTTTCGACTGTGCCTTTGATCGCCTTGGGTTCATGGCTCAGCTCACGGCCATCCTTCAGCGTCACGCTGACGGAGGCCTGGCCTCCACCGCGACCGATCGACGGATCCTTATGTAACGTGATCCTCGCTTTGACGTCGAGAACGTCTGAGGCCTGCATGCGCTCGTAGTCGTGCGCTGCCTTGAAAGTGAGGACGCCGTCCAGGAGGAGGACAGACAGGATGTACTGCATGTTGACGTCCGGCATGTTGCGGTCATCCACCGTGGCGATGCTCGAGGGAGATGTGTGGACGTCTATACGATCGACGTCGACTGCCTTGATGCCGTGCTCGTTGATGATATTGCGTAGGGCTTCGGCCGGCGCCTGGATTGGTGAGCCCACGCAATCCTTCTTGATTCGCGTCAGCATGACCTCGAAACGCTCACCAAGCTCCTTGGTCAACTCCTCCGGCACAGGATGGTCCGAGTAACAGTCCAAGAAGTTGTGGTATGGACCCCGGAAAACGTCCCATTCGCCGGTGAGTCCGGCGGCCACCATTGTGGCAGCCGCGACGCCGTTTCGGGCTGGCATGCCGCCGAAGGCAAAGGCCTTCTCTACGTGACTCTGGTCTGTCATATAAGAACGGATACCAGACGCCTGCTGGCCGGCGTAGCCAAACATGTGACGAAGGTGAACCACGTCCAGGTCCAGAAACGCGCTGGCCGCAGCCGCGGCGCCGATAACGCCACCGACGCCCTTCTCACTAAATCGGCGGAAGTCTCCGCCGGGTTCTCTGCCAAGGGCATGCATCGAGCGGCAGCCAACGTCGTAGCCGAGAACGAAGCCGTTGAGCAGAGCCCTGCCGGTCGCGCCCTTGACCTCTGCCATGGCGAGCGCCGCGGGCAGGATCGCGCAGCCGGGATGCATGCCACAGGGATTCGAATCGTCGGTCTCGTCAGCGTGGGCTAGGATGCCGTTGGCAAGCGCGGCGTTCACGACGCTCGTTTGAAGTCCAGAACCGACCACCGTTGCTTCAGGCGGACCGCCCGAGTTGCGGACGTAGCCTATGGCGAGGCGTCCGGGCTCCAACTCTGAACCAGACACCATTGCCGCTACGGTGTCGAGGATGTGATGTTTGCCCTTACGCGCAACCTCAGGCGGCAGCTCACGAGTGCGGGCAGCCACGATGTATTGGACAAGCTGCTCGGTATAGTCCGTTTTGGCCTCGGTGGTCACCATTTTATTTGTTCCCGTCTAATCGATTGCCTCGGCGTCGAGTCAGGGTCGCGGCACTGTCAGACTCAGCACTTCGCCGATGTCTTCTACCTCATCCAGGTGCCACAAGCGGTCCAGTAGTGCGTCTGTCTGGTGATCGGGGAGCACTGCCTTTGCCAGAGAGCGAAACTTCCGCTCGTAATCAGCAGGTGTCATCGGATTTTCCGGGTGACCAATCGGTCGTGTGACCTCCGCGATACGGACTGCGCCATCATCCATCTCGACTTCGATTTTCACGGATGGCACTTCGTGAAAATCGCTTTCGAAGCTGTCCGGAATCACCATACGCATCTTTGCCATCAGGTCTCGGACTTGCGGCCGCAGGAAGTAGCCTTCGTCGAAGTGTCGTACCTGGAGGCTGCCCTCCATGAGGCACATGGCGACGACGAACGGGATGCTATGGTCTGCGCTCTCGCGCGTTTCCGGCTTCCAGCGTGATTCGCTGCTGCCCATGAGCTGGGCGCTGATGCGCGTCGCATGGATCCTGATCTCCCGCACACGATCGAGATCGTCGACGACTTCAGTATGAAGCTGTGACGCGACCGTAGCGGGACCCATACCGTGGAAACCACACGGGAAAGCCTTGATATGCGAGCGCATAATGCGAAACTCGCCGGCGGCTTTGTCGTACGGTTCAAAGTCTACGGGCGCTCCGACAACCTGGAAGTAGCCACAGCCCTCTTCAAGCGCTCCTGACGGCGCAGTCAAACCTTTGGCGGCCAGCATTGCGCTGAACACTCCGACGCGTGACGACATCGCGAGATGGCATGCCTTCCAGTGTGAAAGCTGGCTTCCCCCTCCAGAGGGCGGGAAATGCGTCACCGCCGCCAGGTTGAGGGCGTGCGCCATCTCGTCCCGGTCTAACCCGAATGCCTTGCCTGCAACCGCCGTAGAGCCAAAAGGCCCGAACGCTGTCTGATTCCCGTAAGGGCGCTTGCCCTGCGCCTTGTGCTGCTCTTCTACGCTATCTCTGGTGCCACAGAAGACCTCATAGCCCAGCACAACGCCTGCAATGACCGACTTGCCGTCGGCGTGGACCGCGTCGTTCGCGGCAAGGACGGGCGCCAGCATGTCACTGGGATGCCCTCCGCCGAGGTACGTGTCGTTGTAGTCCAGGTACCGCGTTGCAATGCCGTTGGCGAAGGCGGCAACGTCAGGCGTCGTCCTTTGGCCGGTGACCATGACTGTGGCGCCGTTTAGCGAAGGCGTCTCGGCCGCGATGGCCTGAGCAATCTGCGCCGGCGGGCTCGAAGATCCCCCTATGGCGCATCCTACGGAGTCAAGAATCAGCTCCTTGGTCCGGGAGACGACCGCCACAGGGAGGTCCGCGAAAGCTAGAGACTCGGCGTAGTTCGTAATTCGATCTACCAGGCGTGCCATGCCGAGCTCTCTCAGCTACTACTTCGACTCAGACCGCTGCTTCGATGGCCGGACCGACCAGGGGCGACTTACGGAGCTCCTCAGTCTCGGCTACCCAGTCAGCGCTTACCGGCAGAAAGATCTCGCCGGTTCGAACCCGGTAGTACTCCGGGTTTCTGACGCCGGGAGGCGTCTCGCCCCGCTCTGCCAGTGCCTTCGCCGCGTCCAGCAACCTCTTGCGCGTACGGATGATCCCGGTGTCCGTCTGACCCAGGTGTTCGCGGGTACGGTCGTAGATCGTCCCCATGCTCGCCGTGATGGCACGGTCCTGGTGGCGGCCGACTGGGATGCCGCTGAAGTTCGGGCCGCCCTCATTGAGCTTGCTCTGGCGCTGCAGCTCGCGGTCGAATAGGTAGTCGTTGCTGCTGTCCGCCTCCGGGTTGAACCGCCCGTACCAGCCCGGCTTGTTTGGCAGCAAGTCGTAGCTCCCCGTCGCCTTCTCCGAAATGAAGTGGATGTACATGGTGTGTTCGTCGTCCACGGGCACAGCAGCGGTCAGGCTGCTGGGGGCGCCCTGGAAGCCGCCGCCCGGCGGCGAGATGCCGTAGAACGGGAACAGGAAGGTGGCGACGCGCCAGTACTCCGTGCCTGGCTTGTACTCGCGGTGCGCCCCATACGTGACGCCACCCGGGATGTCGATCACTTCGAACTTGGCCGAACGCGACTTCAGGCTGGCCTGCCTGAAGCTGTCTTCCGGTTGGTCCTGCCAGCGGACAGCGCCACCATGCAGCACACCGGCGTGGACGGTGTCGATCGTGCCTTCCAAGACCTGGAGCCAGTTGTGGTCGTGTTCCATGGCGAGGGTGTGATGGCCCTCGGCGATGTTCGCCTCGAGGTCGGGTAGCGGCGGCAACTCCGTCCCCGGGCCCATGTAGGTCCAGATGCAGCCTTTGCGCTCCACGCAGGGGTAGGCCACGGCCTTTACCTTGTGGGCGAACTCACTCTCCTCCGGCTCGTTCAGCATGTCGACGCACTGGCCGGTGACGTCAAACTTCCAACCGTGGTAGATGCAGCGCAGGCCGCCCTCTTCGTTGCGTCCGTAGAACAGGGAAGCGCCGCGGTGGGGGCAGTAGTTCTGGATCAGTCCGACGCGACCACCGCTGTCGCGAAAGGCGATGAGCTCTTCCCCGAGCAGCTTGATTCGTATCGGGCTGGAGTCTGGCACAGGCAGCTCGCTCGAGAGCATGGCGGGGATCCAGTACTGCCGCATCAGGTCGCCCATTAGGGTGCCTGGGCCGACGCGACAAACCATTTCGTTTTCCTGGGCTGAAAGCATGTCTCCTCCTTCACTAATCTCGCGTCGTTACGGCGAAGGCCTCGGCGTCGAGGTGGCTGAGCATCTCGACGTCGAGGCACGACACCTAAAATTGACCGCTATGGAGAGATTCCTAGGTCTTCTGCACCGCCTGTACGTATTCAAGGGAACTGAACAGGCCGGAAAGGCCGCCTGATACAGACCAGCCCTTGACGACCTCGGGATTAACAACCCAGGTCGTCGGAAGCCAGAACAGCGGCATGTCCATGTGCTGCGAGAAGGCTATCTCGCCAACCTGCCTTGAGCCCTCGTTGAACAACTCCGAGTTTGGCTCGCCAAGGGTTTTGAAGATCAAGTCTTCAAACTCCTTGGTGTTGACGCCATCAAAGTCGCCCGTGTAAGTCGGGTCACGAGCGGCGGCCGAGGCGCTGTTTGTGTGACCAATGCGGTATCGACTGACTGCAAGCGTCGACGATGAACCCATCCAGAAATGGTGCTCATGCTCATGGTTCCGTGCCTGCGCTCGTTCGGTCGCTCGGTCTAGAGACAGCATACTAGGATTAACCGACCCCAGAGCACTCCAGTAGCCCATGATCGCTTCCTGCATATCCGGCCCCTCCGGGACTCCAACCTGGTAACTCCGGAATACTGTTGGCGTTAGCTGGTTGTCAGAATTAAATCCCGCTGCAGTAAGCAGCTTGCTCGCCTCGTCGGGGTCGAAACCATGCTCTTCTGGCCATCGAGTATCCCAAGACGTGTCATAGATTTCCTTGTGCTGGACCGGGTGGAAATGGCTAACACCCATCGACATTTCACCACCATTTTTGAGAAACGCCTGATTGAGGGCAGGCCGGTCAACCGCCTTGTTGTACGCCTTTCGCACGCGCATATCAGTCAGCGGGCTGTCTGGGAAGCGGAACTCCCCGGTGTCGGTCCGCCTGGTGGCGCCGCCATAGAACATCATCCACGTGTGATACGCGGCAAGATTCGCTTTGACGGCTTGCATTCCGCGCTCGACCGCGGACTCAGTAATATCGGTTGGCAGAATGGCTACGTGGACCTCACCAGCCAAAAGCGCCGCGAGTCGGGTGGAGTTTTCGTTGATGATTCGGTACTCGAGCTCCTTGAAGTCGGGCGTACGACGCCAGTGATCCTCGACGGCTTCGAAGAGGATGCTCTCACCGGCCTTCCACTCCACCAACTTATAGGGACCCGTAGCGGCGACCGCGGGGTCGTCCAGCGACTCGGGGTCGCCAACCGATTCCCAGTGCTTCTTGCTGAGGATTCCTGCCTGGGAATAGTGGTCCGTGGCGAACCAGTTCAGGCCTTCAGGGTCTGGCTTCTCCAGGTGCATCAGGATCTCGTAGTCGCCTAGAACGTCGACACTCACTACGCGGTCCGTAATCGCGGTAGCCTCACCTTCCACGAGTCTCATGTGCTCGTTGTAGTTCCAGGCGACATCTTCCGCTGTCATCTCGCCCCAGCCATCGTGGAACTGAACGCCTTTTCGAAGCGTGAAATGAATCGACGTGAATGAGGGGTCGACTTCCCATTCCGTCGCCAGGTTCGGGATGACCTGTCCCGTCTCGCGGTCGCGCACCAACAATGTTTCCACATGTGGTCGGTGGATCCAGGCCTGGACGCCGCCTCCAGTTGTAACGTTGTTCTTCGATTCCTCACCTGAATAGTTGACTGCCACTACCAAACGATCAACGACCGGATTGTTGCCGGCCGTCTCGCCCGAGGAAATAGTAGGCTGCGTGGTGGGCTGCGTGCTTGGTGGACTTGAGGTCGAAGGTTGGTCGCCCCCACCGTCATCATCACTGCTGCAGCCAACCAGGCTCACTGCCACGAGCCCAGCCCCGATGCCGGCCGTGCCGATGAGCGCTCGTCGCCTATTTACCCGCTGCCTTATGAACTTGTCCCAATAGCCTCTAGATTCCATTAAAGCTCTCCTTCGTGTTGATGTTGCCATTATCCCATCCAGGGGGGTTAAAGATCGGGAAGAATCTCCTCGCAAAGTATCTTAAGACCCTCGCTTGGGTCGGGCCCGAGCTCGGAAAACATCAGCTGGTCAAAGCCGTTTGCCTTCGCAAGCGCGGTCACGGCCGACATGCGCTCGCGACAGTAGGCCGGGTCGCCTGCCACGAAGATGGCGTCAATCATCGGGTCCGTAACGAGCCCCGCCAGCTGCTCTCGGGGCGCGCCCTGGTTGTACGCCTCCTCGAATGCGTCGAGGTCGGCAATGGGCACCCCGGCATGCCCAATGTCTTCGTCCGAGTAACCGCGATGGCGAAGGCTCAAAACTCGGGTACCGGCGCTGTTCGCGACGAATTGGCGCGCCGCTTGTCCGTCTCGGGATACCGAGAGCTTGATCTCGGCGACCTTTGGTGGCGTTGAACCCTTGCCTGCTTTGGCGGCCGCCTGGTCAAAAGTTTGAACCAGAGATGGCAGATGACCCATCAGACCGACGGCCTGAAAAGTGCCGCCAAAGATCAGGCCCTCCATAGTCTCGCCACCAACAGCAAGGCTTAAGGGGCCGTTTCCTCCGCAATAGAGCTTGATCGATGAGGGTGGTTTGAAACTCAGGCTGACGGGGGATGCGGGGTTGAGGTGGAAATACGAGGCGAGTGTCGGATACTGGTCGAAGGTGACCGCTTCTCCGTCGAGAAGCTTCCTGACGCTGACAGCTGTTTCCTTGACCATTGTCACAGGCTTGGGCGTTTCGATGAGGTTCGAGGTGGACTGGTTTCCCCGAGCAATGCCAAGGCTCAGTTCTCGGCCGCCCATCATCTCGTTGACGGCAGCCGCACAGCCTGCAATCTCCAGAGGGTTGTGGAAGTAAGGCACCAGGACGGCCAATCCAAGGTCTACCGGGACCTCGCGGGCGAGCGCCGTCAAAGCGACGAATGGGTTCCTGTTGTTGAGGTTGTCCGTCACCCAGAGCTGGGAAATCCCGCCATCGACGGCGGCGCAGCCGAGTTTCACCAAATCAGGAAGCGGGGTCTTCCTGTGCACGGACAGATGGAGCTGAACTCCAGCCCTCAACCCAACTTGCCCCTGACTTCTTGAAGTCAATTCTCCACAGCCTTTGCTAAGCGGCAGTTCAGACAATTGGTTGCGACGATGATTCGGCCTCACCTTGGATAACAGTCAGTATGATTGATCCTATGCATTAAAACGATTATTGCTTTGAGCTAAAACTACTTGGAAAGCTACGATCAATCGAGATACGTGTCAATGAAGGCGTGCGTTTGAGTTGGTTCGATTGAAAGAGCCCCAACAGTCCTGAGTTGCAGGGCTCAATGAGCTTCAATGATCGGGGCCACCTCCAGCGCTTCGGCCCGACAGAAGTGAATGTCAGCGAGGACGGCGAGGCCGTCTGATCCGACCGGCAGGAGCGCTCCGCCGGATCGCATTCGATAGAGCTGGGGTTCCGCAACGCCAGGCGGGTTCTCGCCGGTCGCTTCGAGCTCCCTGGCGGCGTTTAGCAGTTTTCGACGAGTGCGGATAATCATCGCGTCCGTAGTTGCCAAGTGCTCCTCGGTTCGATCATAGATTCCACCCATGGACTCTTGAGCCATCGGATCTTGGGCTGGTGCAGGAATGCCGGTGTACGTCCAGTCACCGTCCTTAGCCTGCAAGTCCCGGTCGATGAGGTAGTCGTTGTCCTTGTTGGCGAGGGCCCGGAACTTGCCCAGCCAGTTTGAAGTCTCTGGCTGGAACATTCGACGATTGGCTGCCTGAGGGTTGTAACGTACCGGTTTGCCATAAGGATCGAATCGACCCAGGGGATCGGTGCGGTACCAGCCGTTCTTCAGCCCGCCGATGCCTTCCAAGTCTGCATCACTGGGCTGCGGCAATCCCATGTTGAAGATCCAGGTGTTCTCGTCGTCGGCGGGTACCCAGGCTGTCGCGCTTACCTTTCGACCGAGGATGCCCGGTGCGTTCATGGTGTAGAAAGGTAGCAAGAAATGGCCAGTACGCCAGTATTCGGCGTCTCCCTCGGCAATACGGTACGCACCGTAGGTGGCGCCCAGTGTGTGATCACGCGACGCGGTATAGACGGGTTGCTCTTTGGTGGCGTAATACTCTGAGCTGCCGGGCATCAAGTCCTCGATGCGCCCATGGCCGGCGTGTAGAAAGCCCTTGTGCACCGTATCGATGTCGCCTTCGAGGCCCTGCATGTAGTTGCACTGCAGTAGGCGGCGGCCCGTCCGACAGTCTGCATCGAGGTTAGGAAGCAGCTCCGGCAAGGGTGGCGGTATTTCTCGCGACCCCATGTAGGTCCAGACGACTCCGTTGCGCTCTACGCAGGGATAAGCTCGCGCCTTGACCTTGTTCTTGAAGTTGCTCTCGGCCGGCTCGGAGGGCATGTCGACGCAGGCGCCGGTAACGTCGAACTTCCAGCCGTGGTACACGCAACGTAGGCCGTCCTCCTCGTTGCGCCCGAAGAAAATCGAGGCGCCGCGGTGAGGACAGGCGCTTTGAATCAGACCCACCTCGCCAGAAGTGACGCGGAAGGCAATAAGGTTCTCACCCAGGAGACGGAGGCGCATTGGTGGGCCATCTGGTGAAAGTTCTCCAGGCATAAGAGCAGGGATCCAGTAAGACCGCATGAGCCGTCCCATAGGAGTTTCAGGTCCCACCCGGCATAGAACATCGTTGTCATGCGTACTCAGCATCTTTGCCTCCAACCATTTAGTTTGAGTTCAAACTGTGTTCGGACGATAGATTGCGTAAGATAGCCTGTCAAGGCGCTCTAACCAGCAAGAATACGAAAGGGTTACTGGATGGCCGATAAGAAGGGCTCTGCCCAGCATGATGGCCGCAGGGGCGAGGCTTACGTCACGCGGCTGGCCAATCAATACGTTGAACACTTTCCCGAAACTGACCTGGTTGGACTGCAGATAACGAATGCCCTCAACGCTTGCTACCATGCTCACCGAGCAGCTCTGAGCAAGCGGTTTGAAAATCTGGGCTTGGCTAAGACCCTGGGTCGCTCAACCGTACTCCGTGCTCTGTACTTCGCCGGCAAACCGTTAACGCACAACGACATTGCGACAGACCTCGAAATAACACCTGGCAGCGTGACATATCTTGTCGACGGTCTGGAGCGGGATGGTCTAGTGAAAAGAGCTGTCGACCAGACTGATCGCCGGACCGTCTTTGTCAAGCTAACGCCAAGCGGGTCGGAAGTCTCCGGGCGAATAACACCCGTTGTTGCGGACCTTGCTAGTCAGATGTGCCACTCCTTTACTGAGGAGGAGCAGGGCCTGTTTCGCGACTTGCTTTTCAAGTACCTCCGGTCCGCACGGCAGGATTTTAATCAGGACAACATCGAGCCGGTCGAAGGCATCACAAAGAGTTAAGATCCCTACACTGCGTCGCCACTGCTCCCTCTTGAGTGGAAGCTAGAATCGGTATTGCCGTTGCCGCCCCGGCCTCGGCCAGATTGGTCTCGATCGACCAGTCATAGGAAACCGCCCAGCCACCAGCAGTAGGCCCATCCAGACCGAACCCGCGCCAATCAGACAGCTTCCAAGAACGAGCCAGACAGGGTTATCCAGGCCGAAGGGCGCTACGACCGCGCCCACGACGATCAGTGATGCTGCAACCGGGGCGAACACCCGCGTCATGAGCATGGTGAATGCGAGGAGAAATAGCCCCACCAGCAGCGATGCCACTCCCAATTCTCCGGTCGCCTGGAGCGACAAAGCAATCCGGCCCTCTCTTACCGTATCCGGCCTGAAGCCGACGAGCTCTGGAAACAGAAAGAACGCGTACATACACAGTCCAATGGTTCCCAGTACGGCCAGCACGGCACCGGAACCCCCGAATACTCCTACTCGTCGGAAAATCAGCGCGTAGACTCCGCCGACGAACGGAGCCAAAAGGCCATGTGCGATTAACCAGATGATGCCTGTGGCCAAGACGAGCGGCCCTTGTTCATCGCGCTCGGCGCCAGAATCGGGCACGGCGAACCAGAACAACAGTTGGCCGGTCACGAGGGCCGTGCCGGCCAGGATACCGGCGATTCCAACTCCTCGAACCAGGACCGGTTTCGTTGGGCTTCGTCTATCCACGTGCGAGCCAACAGTTCTTCCCGAGATTCAGCGCTAGGCCTGACGCTTAGATGCGAATACAGGCAGCCCAGTGGCCAGGACGGACTTCGCGCAAAGGAGGTTCGGTTTGCTTACATTCCTCAATAGCGATCGGACACCGGGTATGGAAGCGGCAGCCTGACGGTGGGTTGATCGGACTGGGAACCTCACCTTCGAGAATGATCATCTCTCGTTCGACGTCCGGGTCCGCGGAAAGCGCGGCCGAGAATAGAGCTTGAGTGTACGGATGCATCGTGTGCTCGAAAAGCTCCTCGGTATCGGCATGCTCCACGACTTGGCCGAGATACATGACGACGACCTCATGAGCCATATAGCGCACGGTGGCGAGATTGTGAGCCACCAGTAGATAACTGACGCCGTCTTCGTCCTGCAAGTCTTTAAGCAGGTTCATGATTTGCGCCTGCACGGATACGTCCAGCGCGGATACCGGCTCATCCAGCAGCACAAGTTCGGGACCCGAGAGCAGCGCCCTCGCCACCGCTATGCGTTGTCGCTGTCCGCCGCTGAATTCATGGGGGTAGAGATCGATCTGCTCAGGACGCAATCCCACGCGCACCATTACTCGTTCCGCCATTTCCCGCTGTTCTTTTCGGGATACCTTGCGATTGAGAACGAGCGGTTCGGTGATGATGTCTCGCACCCGCAACCTTGGACTCAAGGAACTGAACGGATCCTGGAATACCGCCTGGACCCGAGTGCGGTACTCATGAAGGTCGCTGCCTTCCAGGGAGTGCACATCATGGCCTTCGAAATACACATGGCCTTCCGTTGGTTTCTCTAGCCTCAGGATCACCTTGGTTGTCGTGGTCTTGCCGCAGCCAGATTCTCCGACTATCGCCAGCGTCTTACCTCGCTTCACCGAGAAGTTGACATCGTCGACCGCGCGAACCCAACCAATGGTCTTCCTGAGAATGATGCCCTTGGTAACCGGGAAGTGCTTTCTTAGTCCCTGAACGCGAAGGACAACGTCCTCCGTTTCATTCAGCGCGTCGACCATTGCTTCTCCAATCTCCAGCACGCCGCCGTCTGACCTGTTTCGCTATGGAAGACGGGTGGATATTTCTCCCGGCAAGTGTCATCTGCGTAAGGACAGCGCGGCTCGAAATAGCAGCCGTTAGGCAGGTCAAACATCGCCGGCGGCTGCCCTTCGATTGCGTATAGGCGCTCAACCCTGCGCTCCACCTTGGGGACCGAATTAAGCAATGCCTCTGTATAAGGATGAGCAGGGCTCTTGAATATTTCGCGGATGGTGCCCTGCTCCACAATACGGCCCGCGTACATCACGGCGACGTTGTCACACATCTGAGCGACGATCCCGAGGTCGTGCGTGATAAAGATGATGGCGACCCCGGTGTCCTTTTGGATCTCCTTGAGCAACCGAAGGTACTGAGCCTGAATTGTCACGTCTAAAGCCGTGGTCGGCTCATCTGCAATGAGGACTCTCGGGACGCTTTCAATCGCGATTCCGCCCACGACCCGCTGTTTCATACCGCCGCTCATTTGATGCGGGTAGTCCTCAACGCGGCGCTCGGCTGCCGCCACACCCATTCGTCGGAGGATGGTCACCGCCCGCAGGGTGACATCGTCCTCGCTGAGGTTCGAGTCCGCCCGGGAGCGAATGACTTCGGTGAGCTGGTCACCGATCGAAAACACCGGATTGAGAGAAGTCTGTGGGTCCTGGAGGATAATGGCGATCTTCTTACCACGGACCGACCGACGTTCTTTCTTGTTCAGCTTGAGGATGTCTTCACCGTCGAGAAGAATCTGGCCGCCCACGATTTCGGCCGCTGGCTCTGGGGGAAGCAACATCAGAGACCGCGCAGTCATCGTTTTGCCAGAGCCAGACTCGCCCACGATGCCGAGGGTTTCCCCTTCCCGCAGGCTGAAGCTCACACCATCGACGGCGTAGGTAGTCTGTTTCCGGTTGTAAAGCGCGGTTCGTAAGTTTCGAACTTCGAGGACGACCTGCTTTTCTTCCTGGCGATTGCCTGGGTCAAACGGTGATCGTTGTTCCTGCAAGCCTTCCCCCTTATATAACGTTGCGGCGCTTGGGATCGAGGCGATCTCGCAACCAGTCGCCGAGAAAATTGAATGCGAGGACGACAATCACGATCGCCAGGCCCGGGAATGTCGAGAGCCACCATGCTCGGGCGACGTAGTCTCGCCCGTCTGCCACCATCACACCCCATGCTGGGGTAGGCCGCGGTATGCCAACCCCCAAAAAGCTGAGGGTGGCCTCCAACAGAATCACGATACCAATGGTAAGAGACGAGACGACGAGAAGCGTGTTCGTCACATTGGGCAAAATGTGCTTGCGAATGATCCAAAACCGCCCTGCCCCGGCGATCTTTGCCAGCGCAACGAAGTCTAGCTCCCTCAGGACGAGTACCTGTGCCCGAGTGATACGCGCAAAGATACTCCATGTAAAGAACACGACAATGACAAGGGCAATGAGGACACTTGGTCCAACGATGGCGACGATGACTAGTGCGATGAGTATATCGGGCAAGGCGATCTTCACGTCGACCAGCCGCATCAATAGGTGATCTACCCAGGAGCCGAGGTAACCAGCAGCAAGCCCTGTTGAGGCACCGATAACCAGCGCGACCGTCAAAGCTGACAACGAAATAAAGAAGGAAACTCGCGCACCATGCATCATCCGGCTTAGAACATCACGTCCCAAGGTGTCCGTACCAAGCGGATAGTCCCACGTTCCGCCGGAAAAGACTGGCGGTTGCAGACGATTGACCGGATTCACTTCGGTTGGGTTATGGAGGGCTATCCAGGGGGCGAAAAGCGCCGGAATCACTAGAACAACCAGCAGAACCGCGATTGGAATGATTGGCCCAGACATAAAGCGGAACACGGATTTAACGAAGCCATGCGCCGGAAAACCAGCGCTTCGGGGGAAGGTGTCAGCTACTGATTCGGGGATGCTCTGTGTCGCCATGACGTGCTCCTAGTTAGCCGTGTCGTAGCGGATTCTCGGATCGATGTAGGCATAGAGGATGTCGATCGCGAGGTTGCCAAGAATGAGTGTGGCGGCCCCGATCATCGTGATCGCCTGGATCACAACGTAGTCACGCCCGTTGATAGATTGGATCGCAAGCAAGCCTACGCCGGGCCAGGCAAAGATGGTTTCAAGTACCACCGACCCTGTGATGATGCCGGAGATGACGCCACCGAAGCTTGTAAGCGGCACGATTAAGGCATTACGAAGAGCGTGCTTCCAGACAACCTTCCATTCAGGTAGGCCTTTCATCCGGGCATACATCACGTATTCGGAATCAAGGGCGTCCAGCATCGCCGTACGCGTGAGCCTTAGCCATGACGCGATGCCGGTCGTGCCGCCGGCAATCACGGGCAGAATCATGTGATCCAGCCCGCCCCTCCCGGACGTGGGTGTCCAGCGCAACTCAACTGCAAAGATCCAAATCAGGACAATCGAAATCCAGAACGTCGGCGCCGCAAGGCCGGTTAGGGCTATTGTTTTTCCCAGGGTGTCGACCAAGCCGCCCTTTTGGACGGCGGAGATCACTCCCAAAGGCAACCCAATCAAGAGCCCAAACAGAAAGACCGCCCCACCGAGCTGGATTGTCGCCGGCAAGCGTTCTGATATCAGGTCCATCGCTGTGCGTCCAGGCCAGCGAAAAGACGGGCCGAAATCACCCTGAGCGCTGTTCTCCAAGAACAGCACGTATTGCTTAAAGAAGGGCTCTTCCACACCCCAACGCTTCGAAAGTGCCTCACGCAGGCCGGGCTCTTCCTCCTCATCGATAAGATCGAGCGGGTTGCCTGATAGTCGCACCAGCGAGAACACAATGAGGCTGACGCCTAGAAGAGTGAGGACGGCTTGGAAGAGTCGGATCAGGATGTAGCGCTGCATGGCACTCCGAGGCGCATTATAGTCGTTCCGCTTTCTGGGCTGACGATTCTACCTTTTCGACTTGGAAATGCACGATGTCCGCAGCAGCCTGCCGCCCAAATTACGATCAACTAGGTGAAAGTTTGAGCTTGAACTTTATAACACAGTCAGCAGGGGGTAGCTTGGGAAAGCATTCTCGGTCCGAGGGCTGTGACCTTCATCGGGCCGGACTAGCTTCTTCTCAGGACGCCGGTCCCTCCCTCAATCTGGACCTCTGTCTGAAATGGACGCGAGAGCTCCTGGAAGCGCTCCAGAGTCTCTTTGGCCTCGTCGCCCTCCGACAGAATGGGCCTGCCATACTGGGAACGCGGCTGGCCTCGTCCGAACTCGATGGGATGCAGCTTCAACTCTTTCAAGCCGCTTCCGTCGAGCGAAACCGTTGCCACCGCGCTCTGCGTGTGCGGGTCGGTACCCGGATAATCACGCCGCGAACCGGCGCGGCGTGTCTCGAACAGATCTGCCGGAACGTTTTCGTGGCCTAACCCATAAAGAACCATGCTGTCATGGGGCATACGTTCAACCGTATCGTTTTGGACTATGAAATTGCCGAGGCTATAAATGATCGGTTTGCCCTTGTAGACCTCGATACCGCGGTCGAGGTGTGGGCCGTGTCCGATAAACACATCGGCTCCGGCATCGATCACCGCGTGAGCCAGGAGTTCGACGTGCTCGGCAGGTTGGTTCTCTGCCCTGCCACCCTCGTGGCTGTGAAGGGCGAATACAACCCAATCTGCCATCCGTCGTGCTGCTGCCACGCTCTGGACATTACGCTCGACGTCGATCTGGTGAGGCATGCTGTGTTGCTCGAAGTCGTCGCCAAGGGAGAAGTGCGCTGCAGGGTCCTCGGAGCCCACACCGAGAAGGTTTCTATCCTGCAGATATACGGCGCGTTCGCCCGCCTCGGGCCCGAGCCCGTACGCTCGCTCCATCCAGCGAGGCACGGATTGGCGCCAGCCGAACTTGCTCGCGATCCGGCTCAACGCCTGGAAGGCTTCTTCGTCCACCGTCCACTCGTTTACCCAGCGAATCAGGTTCACGCCTGGGCGGCCGTTAAGGTCGGGCCTCTGCTCACCGGCGCGAGAGTTGGGTCTCGCCGATGTGGTGGCCGAAACGAGAGCTACGCGGCCCTTAGGCGTGTCTAGATAGGCCGGCGCCACTGCGTCGGCATAGTTGGCTCCGGAGCCTGCATGCACCATGCCAGATTCATTGAGATAGCGGATGTTCGTGAGCACTCCATTTTCGCCGTAGTCAGTTCCGTGGTTGTTTGCGCAACCCATCATGTCAAGACCCAGCCACTGCAGGTCCTTGATGTAGCGCGGGTCGCATCGCATGTAAGTCTGTGAGAGATAAGCGGGCCAGTCCTCGTAGTGGTGAAACAGCATTTCACCGTTTGTGATGCTCACGTCCTGTTCGTGGAAGAGGTCCCTGAGCTCGAGGAAGCGCGGCTCGCGAAAGGGAGTCAGGGCGCGACTAATCATCGCGTCACCTGTGAAGGCCATCGTGATTTCGCCCTTTGACGACTCGTAGACCACTTCTTCTACCTCCGTTTGCCTGTTCGCCTGCCAGCGGATTTGCGGTTCAAACGGTTGATCCAGGTGCCCTTACGATGCCAACACCTCCGCGAATCTCAACTTGCGTCCCGAAGGGAGCCGAAAGCTCGGCAGCGCGCTCCAGGGCGGCGTTTGATTCCTCGCTTTCAGCGTCGAGCAGACCCGGCACGCCACGCCGTGGATAAGCGCTTTGGATCAGGGGAGCGCCAACAGGGTGCAGGCGTAACTCCTTGAATGCGCCGCCGCGGTCGAAGGCGGCCTCCATGATCACACGCGCCTCCGGGGTCGGGCCGCCGGGCGGCAGGAAACCGCCAGCCTTCGAGGCTGCTTCTCTGCCCGCGGCGCGCAAGTCGAGCAGCTCGTGTGGCGAGGCAGTGATTGGCAGCCCCAAGCGCTGCAACATCGAGGCCGGCAGTCGGCGCGTGAGTTGCTGCTGGAGATCAAAGCCCGGCATACCGTAAACAACCGGCTTACCCTGGTAGAACTCGATCCCGCGCGACCGGCCTCCGTGGTTGATGTAGAGGTCGGCTCCGGCGTCGATCACGCCGTGCGCTAAAGTGCGAATGAAGTCTGCAACGCCGTCGGCGTGACTCTGGTCGTGCAGCCCGAAGATGACGACATCGGCCTGTCGTCGTGCTTCCCGGACCATCTTGTACATACGCTCGAGGTCCTCCTCGAAGGCGAACGTGCTGATCCGGAACTCATCATCAAGGACGAACTTGCGACCCATGAAGAAGAACTCCGTGTCGGTGTCCTGTTCATAGCCGATCAGCGACGGGCCGAAGAGCGTCTCTGTCCGCACGCCTCCACCGCGCCGGCCCACTTTGCCGCGCTCCCATTGCAGCCCATCGCTGATGCGCCGCAGCTGGTCGAAGGCCGCCTGGTCAACGTGGACCACAGCCTCGTAGCGCACGAGATTGACACCCGGGCGGCTTTTGAACGGAGGCAGCTCATCGGAGGGCATGAAACCCGCGGGCCAGGGGAACGGCAGTTCCATCATCAGACGCGGGCCCCAGTCGCAGGCTGAGATGATGGCGAACCGACCATTTGTGCTTTCGACGAAGCATGGCGCGGACGCTTCCGTAAGACTGGCGCCGATGCCGCTGAACGGCATCCCTTTCTCCTGCAGGTACTTCACCGTCGTCATGATGCCGCCCTCGGCAAAGTCCGGCGTGTGGTTATTGGCGCCGTATACCGCGTCGATGCCGAGCAGCTTCAATTCGTCGATCATGCTCGGCGGCGCCGGCATGTACGTCCCTGCCCAGCCCATGCCGCCACCAAACGCCGGCCAGTCCTGACCATCGTGGATCGTGCATTCCATGTTGGCCACGGCCGCGTCGGCGCCGCGTAGAAGCCCTAAGAGCTTCAAGAATCCGGGGTCAGTGTTCACCGACATTGGGTGCTCCAGGTAGGTATTGCCCAGGTGCACCATGGTGAGCTCTTCGGTCCCTGCCATTGGGGTCCCTCCTTGTGGCTTGAGCGTCAGGCGGGGACTTTTTCGCGGAGCGCGGGGTAGAGGTCGCGGGCGCCTTCGCCCAGCACGCCATTTCGGTCTTCCTCCGACAAGTGCGCCGAGCCTTTCAGCAGTATCTCGTGCGAATCCTTGAGCGGACGGGCAAAGGATGACCAGATCAGGCGGCGCGACCCGAAGTGTTGGATCAGCGCGTCGAACAGTTCGCGAGCCCTCGGGTCGTTCAGCGTCTTTTCCATGAACGCGACGGAGAAGTTCACGTAGGTTCGTGGATACTCGGCGAACGCCAGCAGATCCTTCGCGGCTTGCGAGGTCGCGCCGCCGTCTGCGGGAACGTGCGCCAGGTTGTTAAAAGTGAGCTTGAGGTCCGGGATCTTTTCCAGCAGTCGGTGGGTGTTGGGAAACGCCTCCGGCATCGTTGCCTGCGCGTTGGACGGTATGTCGAGCTCCCGGATCCGCTGCCACGCTGGGAAAACCTTCGGGTCGTCGACGTAGTTCGCCAGTCCGCGGTCATCCCCTTCGAACCGGTGCCCGGCGACAGGCCCGCCACCCCAGAAGCGAACGCCGTGCATACCGCGTTCCTTGATCCAGTAAGAAATCGTGTCCGGAGCGTCCGGCTGGAGGATATCGACGTTAGCAACGCCGACAAAGCGGTCTGGAAATTGGGCGATCGCGTCAGCGCAGTAGCTATTGTCGAAGCCATGGAAGCGCGACGCCATCAGATAAGCTTGCTGAACCCCCGCATCATCCATTACGTGAACGAAGTCTTCGGGCCGGTTGGTCTGGTTCTCAGAGAACTCGTCTTCCGTACCAGGGTAGATGTTCAACGGATATTTCTCTCGCAGCTCAGATGGTGAGATGACGTGGATGTTCGTGTCGACGAGAATGGCCATGATCAAGCTTCCTTCTCACGCTCCGCTAGGCTGCCCCTTAACTTCAGCGTCGAATAGCTGAAGCTAAGGGCGATTGTCGATTAGGCGGAAAGCGATCACCGAGCCGAAAATATGCCGGCAGAGTCGGCGATCGCATCCCTGAACCACCTGGCTAGGTTGTTACGCTGATCGGCGGAGCGGCCAAGCGAGCCGTCCTCAGCTCCTTGGTCTCTTCCACCCAGTCGGCGCCTTCGGGCAGGTAGATCTCACCGGTACGGACTCGATAGGCCTCAGGGTTGTGCACGCCCGGCGGGATCGTGCCGTTCTCGGCCAGGGCATCGGCAGCATCGATCAGGAGTTTGCGGGTCCTGATGATGCCGAGGTCAGTCTGGCCAAGGTGCTCGTGCGTCCGGTCGTAAATGTGACCCATGCTGCTGGTGATAGCGCGATCCTGAGCCCGGCCACCGGCGATGCCAGTGTAGCCAATGTTGCCCTCATTCTTGCGCTGCGCCTCGCGGTCGATGAGGTAGTCGTTGCTGCTGTTGGCGGGGGCGTTGAACCGTCCGTACCAGTCTGTCGTGCGCGGGAGCAGTTCGTATCCCGGCCGAGCCTCAGATGAGATGAAGTGCACGTAGAGGGTGTGGTCGTCGTCCATTGGCACCGCCGCTGTTAGTGATGTTGGCGTGTCCTTCTGGAACGTACCGCCGGTGGGCGACATCCCGTAAAAGGGGAACATGAACGCGGCGATGCGCCAGTACTCCTGGCCGGGGCTGGAAGGACGGTGTGCAGCCATAAAACAGCCTGCATCGTGGTTAGCTACCTGCCAGCTTGCGTTGCGCACGGTCAAGGCGGCGCGTGTGAAGCTGCCTTCAGGGAATTCCTCCGCGTTATAGCCGCCCCAATGCAGGAAGCCCGCGTGAATCGTATCGATAGTGCCTTCGAGAACCTGTAGCCAGTTGTGGTCGTGCTCGATAGCGATTGTGTGGTGGCCCTCCGCAAACGCGGATTCAATATCGGGCAGCGGTGGCGGGACAGCTTCCTCGCCCATGTACAGCCAGACACAGCCGTTTGTCTCATGTGTCGGGAAAGCCCTGGCGCGCACCTTATTCTTAAAGTTGCTTTCGGACGGCTCTGAAGGCATGTCCACGCAGGCGCCTGTCACGTCGAACTTCCAACCGTGGTATACGCAGCGCAGTCCGTTCTCTTCGTTGCGACCGAAGAACAACGAAGCGCCACGGTGAGGGCAGGAATTCTTTACGACGCCGACACGGCCAGTCGAGTCACGGAATGCGATCAACTCCTCACCGAGGAGCTTTACGCGCAGCGGCTCGCCATCCGGAGCCGGCAGCTCGCTGGACAGGATCCCCGGTATCCAGTACTGGCGCATGAGGTCACCCATCCGCGTACCAGGGCCAACGCGGCAAACAAGGTCGTTATTTTCAGCTGAGAGCATTACGTATCTCCTTCAAGCTTCCATTTCGTAGCTTCGCGCTCGTCGGTCTTACGCGACAGCCCAGCATGCATTGATTCTGACTCAGACCGCTGCTTTGATAGCCGGCCCGACCAGGGGCGACTTGCGGAGCTCCTCGGTTTCGGCAACCCAGTCCGCGCTTACGGGCAGGAAGATCTCGCCGGTTCGAACCCGGTAGTGCTCCGGGTTTCTGACGCCGGGAGGTGTCTCGCCGCGCTCCGCCAGCGCCTTCGCAGCGTCCAGAAGCCGTTTGCGGGTGCGAATGATCCCGGAGTCCGTCTGACCCAGGTGTTCGCGGGTACGGTCGTAGATCGTCCCCATGCTCGCCGTGATGGCACGGTCTTGGTGGCGGACCGACGGGATGCCGCTGAAGTTCGGGCCACCCTCGTTGAGCTTGCTCTGGCGCTGCACCTCGCGGTCGAACTGATAGTCGTTGCCGCTATGGGCTGGCGCGTTGAAGCGGCCATACCAGTCGGGTGTGTTGGACAGCAGGTCGTAGCCCGGCGTGGCCTTCTCCGAAATGAAGTGGATGTACATGGTGTGTTCGTCGTCCACGGGCACAGCAGCGGTCAGGCTGCTGGGGGCGCCCTGGAAGCCGCCGCCCGGCGGCGAGATGCCGTAGAACGGGAACAGGAAGGTGGCGACGCGCCAGTACTCCGTGCCTGGCTTGTACTCGCGGTGCGCCCCATACGTGACGCCACCCGGGATGTCGATCACTTCGAACTTGGCCGAACGCGACTTCAGGCTGGCCTGCCTGAAGCTGTCTTCCGGTTGGTCCTGCCAGCGGACAGCGCCACCATGCAGCACACCGGCGTGGACGGTGTCGATCGTGCCTTCCAAGACCTGGAGCCAGTTGTGGTCGTGTTCCATGGCGAGGGTGTGATGGCCCTCGGCGATGTTCGCCTCGAGGTCGGGTAGCGGCGGCAACTCCGTCCCCGGGCCCATGTAGGTCCAGATGCAGCCTTTGCGCTCCACGCAGGGGTAGGCCACGGCCTTTACCTTGTGGGCGAACTCACTCTCCTCCGGCTCGTTCAGCATGTCGACGCACTGGCCGGTGACGTCAAACTTCCAACCGTGGTAGATGCAGCGCAGGCCGCCCTCTTCGTTGCGTCCGTAGAACAGGGAAGCGCCGCGGTGGGGGCAGTAGTTCTGGATCAGTCCGACGCGACCACCGCTGTCGCGAAAGGCGATGAGCTCTTCCCCGAGCAGCTTGATTCGTATCGGGCTGGAGTCTGGCACAGGCAGCTCGCTCGAGAGCATGGCGGGGATCCAGTACTGCCGCATCAGGTCGCCCATTAGGGTGCCTGGGCCGACGCGACAAACCATTTCGTTTTCCTGGGCTGAAAGCATGTCTCCTCCTTCACTAATCTCGCGTCGTTACGGCCTCGAAGTCTGACTCTAAAAACGACGTTTCAAATATTAGTTTGAGCTAAAACTTTGTGGCCGAAGCTATACCCGGCTGAACCACTTGTCAAGCAAGCTCGTCAAGGAAGCTCCTAGTATCGGTATGCATGGACCCACGTCGCCAAGCATGGTCTCATGGCCTCTATGAAGGTCAAGTTCAGGTCTTTCTAGGAATCTCGCGCCAGCATGATCTAACGAGTCCTAGGCAAGCGCAGTTCTGCTGCTGCCCATTAGGAGATTTGCTGCTGGGCCTCACAGCAACGGAAGGCGAAAAGGATGAGCGATCCCGTTCTGACAACGCATTCCCACTACGAATTCCCTATGATTCATTTTGCGAGGATGGCCGGCTCCTCTGGCGCTCTGGCGCCTAGATCAGCATCGCGCCGTCGCTGGCCACGAACCGTGAGGACGTTGACGAGATCGTGGATATCTTGGACGCAACGATTGGCGACGTCGAAGCCGAGCTCTGCCTGAAGGCTTACGCGGAGAAGGTGAAACGCTGTGAACGCGGACGACCTTGCATTCCTGCCACTGCACGAACTGGCGCCTCTAATAGCCCGCCGTGAGGTCTCGCCCGTTGAGCTGATCGACGCCCAACTGTCGCGCATCGACGCTTTGGACGGCGCGTTGCGTGCCTACATCTACGTCGATGCCGACAACGCTCGAACGGCGGCGAAGGCGGCTGAGGCGGAGATTGCAGCCGGTGGATACCGCGGCCCGCTGCACGGCGTGACTGTGGCGCACAAAGACATCATCGATGTGCAAGGCCTGCCGACCACGGCGTCTTCCAAGATCCTGGCCGGAAACGTCGCGAAAGAAGACGCGACCGTGACAGCCCGACTGCGTCCGGCAGGCGCGATTTGCCTGGGCAAGCTCGATCTCATTGAGTTCGCGTCTGGATCGATGGGTCTCTACGGCTTCGCGCGGAACCCGCACAACTTGGGCGCGAATCCCGGTGCCTCCAGCTCCGGCTCCGGCGTTGCCGCGGCCGCGGGCTTGACCACGGTGGCTACCGGGACCGACACCGGTGGCTCCGTACGAAACCCATCCTGCTTCTGCGGCCTCGCCGGCTTGCGTCCCACCTACGGCCGTGTGAGCCGCAACGGTTGCGTACCGCTGAGTTGGAGTCAGGACAGCATCGGGCCTATGGGTCGCAGTGTCGCCGACATTGCCATGATGCTGGGCGTCATGGCTGGCGCCGACCGCCGAGACTTGACCGCCTCACACGAAACGGTCCCCGACTACGCAGCAGCGCTCTCGAGTGGACTCAAAGGCCTACGCGTAGGCGTGCCTGATTCATTCTTCTTCGATGACCTCAATCCGGAAGTGGATGCTGCAGTGCAGGAAGCAATCAGCGTCATGCAACGGCTCGGCGCCGATATCAAGCCTGTCAGCCTGCCGTCTTCCGCGTACGCGGGTGCCGCAAGTTGGGTCATCGCCTACAGCGAATCGTTTGTCTATCATCGCGCCTGGTTCGAGACGCGCTCAACGGAGTACACCCCGGCCTTCTATCACAAGATAACTGCTGCGGGCCTGACATCCGCCGCCGAACGCATCGTCTCGCAACAGGTGCGCCAGCAAGTGACGGCCGAGTTCAGCCAGGCAATGCAAGCTGTCGACATCATCGTCACGCCTGGCAGCCGAAACCTTGCCTCCGAGAAAGGAAGCGCAGACACGGCAAGCATCACCCGACCCGTCAGCCTCGCGGGATATCCAGGGCTGTCCGTGCCCATCGGTTTCGCGTCTGATAACACACCCATAGGTATGCAACTGATCGGGCAGCCCTGGGAAGAGGCAACCCTGTTCGCCGCCGGGTTCGACTACGAGCGGGCAACCGGGTGGCAACGCCGCCGTCCGCCGGCGTTGCCAACAGAGATCCCATCTCGCTTCGGCGCCGATGCAGCGCCGCCGGCAGAGGTATCAGCCGACGCGGCCGTCTCAACCGGCTGGATCATGGATATGGCCCGCCTCCTGGATTACAAGTTCGTCACCGAGGAGGACGCGCGCGCCATCGCGACAATGCTATTGCCAATAAAAACCCACCTCCGCGCCGCTCAAGAGGTCCTGCGGCTCAACATGGAGCCGGCTACGCGTCCCGCAGGGGCAGTGACTTCGGGTGGCGATAGAGACTGAGTCCGGACAGTTCGGGCAGGCCGGGCAGGCATCGGCTCAAACCTCGCCCAGCCAGATCACCGTCGTCTTAATCCGGTCTCCCGGACGGCGGTGAAGTGAGTTAGACGAGGCGTCATTTTCACCGTCGGCGCCGTTTTCGGCGGCCGGACTGCCTGGCTGCCATGTTGGTTGTTAGCTAATTGCAGCCTGGCGCAGTCCTCCTGTTGCGGTTCTGTCTCTTTAGGCCGCTTAGTATTCCCCAGCCTGGAAGACCAGAGCGCCCCGTCCATGCTGAACAGACTTGCTAAACAATTAATCCACGCCCGCCTTACGCTCGACCCCGCTCGGGCAGTCCGCTACTCGATCGCTGCGAACCTGCTGCAGCTCGGACGGCTCGTCTTCGTGGTGAGCCGGGCGATCGCCAGGTGGTGGTCGTTCTGCAAGGACATCCACTTCAGTTGGTACGTAATCATCCCCGTCATTTCGTCGATTTCTCCGCTTGATGGAGCATCGGCGCTGGTTATTTGGGGCCTCTTCTTCCTGCCGATTCTCGTCGTGATCACGTTCAACGTGCTCGGTTCCGTTTTCGATCTGAGCGGGACGAACGCCGGCCCGCAGGAACGGACTCCCAATGGCTGGAACAACCAGGCGCCGCCGCGCTACGCCGGACTGACCGGTAGTCGTGGGACATCCCGCCCGCGCGCCACCGGTTATGCCGCGATGTACACCTCCATGCCAGCGGCAGGCCCTCGGCGGCCTTCCCTGCGTCAGCCACGCTCTCGCAGACCTGGCCTCTGGTAGGCCCAACGGTAAAGCGTTTATAACCGCGTTACAGGTCCGTGAGCGGTATCATTGCTCGGGTGCTCGACTAACTAGTCTGCCGCGTACACGCCGGTCTGCGTATAGAAGTCGCTCCAGGCGAACCAGAACGCGTAGGTTGCGGCGGTTTGTTGCAGCTGACTGCCCTCCAGCGGGCCCTCGATAGCCTCACCTGTGAACGCCGACCAGCGACTGCCGGTTTCAACGTCTTCCAGCAATGCGGCGCTTTCGGTTGAACCACGGAAGGTCAGCTCACGGCCCTCGATGGCCCTTTCGAAGGCGACGGCTGTGTCGCTGGCGAGGTCGTAGGTGATCAGTATCGGCGTACCGCCAACGCTGTCGTTGACGATGCCCACATCGGCCAGGACGGAAAACGGATACGCCCTGGGCTGATTGTTGAGCACTACGCCAAGCACCAGGTCTTTGCCGTTTAATCGGTCGTCGCCACCTGAGCCCGGGATAACGCCGTTGCTCGACTGACCGTAATACGTCTGATAGCTGTCACTTTGATAGTCGCCCCGTTTGTCCAGTACCAGCGTGTCGGGGTTTTGTTGTACCCATCGCGCCCACGTCGTCTGAATTGCCGGCAGATGCGACAGTTTCGTGCCGAGATATTGACCGTCGATGCCCTCCCCGAGGATTTGCTGCCATAGGCTACCCGTTTGGCGGTCGTACATGACGAGGTCATTCATCACTAGCTTGCCTGATACGCCGAATTCCAGCGTTTCGCCCTCGACCCGCCGGTCGTAGACGATCGCAGTGAAGCAAAGGGGACAGTAGGAGATGACGACTGGCGTTCCGCCCACGACGTCGTTGACGATCTCGTGGCGGCTGAGCATGTTGATTGGGTAGGCCCTAACCTCGTCGCCAATGACCAGCCCCAAGACCTGCTCGCTATCTCGCATCCATCGTGCCGCCTCGTCCGCGTCGACGAACCTCGGAGCATCGATGGAACGGATGGCGTCGCGTGGCAGGAGGCTGTAGATCGAGACTTCACGGCCGTCTGCGTCATTCACGCTGGCGAGAGAATCCGGATGCAGCGTTAGCTTTTGGCCGAACACTCCGAAGCGCTGGCCAAGGATGAAGAGGAAAAGAATCGCCAGCCAGAGCATGGCGAGGATTGCTAAATGGCGCAGCGCAGTGCCGAAGGAGAGATCAAGCGCCCGGGTCAAGCTCATGCCGCCACCAGAGCCACCCAGCCAGAGACCAGCAGCAGTATAGCCAGCAGCAGCCAAATCTGCCCAACCCGGATCGCCCGGTCGTTGGTGACGAATCCGCCCTTGAGGCCGAAGTCATATCCCTCGGCCCTGAGCGCCGTGCGAAGCCCGAATGACAGGCAGATGACGCCAAGCGCGAGCGCGTAGAGGCCTATGAAATCTCCGCGGCCTGCGAAGTCCCACACGTAAGAAACGATGTTGCCGATGGCATCCACTACAGTTCCAAGCTATCCTGCGCTGCCGCATTGGCCTGTGAGCAGGATCACCCTTGGACTGCAGTGGATTGCTGTCGGGAGCCGGTTACAGCTTCTAGCGAGCCGTTTGTTAGACTCAGGTCATCCGACAGAGTTCTAGTGACCCTGCTGAAGCGGCCGCGACGGTCAGCCCCAGGTTCCGCTTGCGCAACCTGCGTGTTTTCTATGGCTGGCGGATGGTCGGCGCCGGCTTCGGGATTCAGCTGCTTGCCGGCGGCCTTCTGGCGCAGTCATTTGGCGCCTACGTTGCGATTCTGGAAGAGGACTTCGGCTGGAGTAAGGCGGCCCTCGGCGGGGCGTTTTCGTTTCTCCAGCTGATTGGCGGCGTGATGAGTCCGATTCAGGGCGCTGTCATCGACCGCTTCGGCCCCAGAGCCACGATGCGAGTCGGCATGGTGGCCTTCGGCGTTGGCTTCATCGCGCTGAGTCAGATCGACTCGCTGTTCGGCTACTATGCCGCGTTCCTGCTGCTTGGTATCGGTTTGCGCTTGAGCGGCTTCTTCCCGCTCTCGGTTGCGATCGTTAACTGGTTCGAGCGCCGTCGCGCTCGGGCCCTGTCGACCGTCGGCCTTGGCTTCGCGGTGGGCGGCCTTCTGGTACCGGTCGTCGCGTTTTCGCTCGAGACCTTCGGCTGGCGAGAGTCCGCGTTCGGTTCCGGCGTGCTGATGATCGTGGTTGGCCTGCCGCTGGTCCAGGTGATACGTCATCGGCCGGAAGACTACGGTGAGGTCATTGACGGCCGGCCAGCCGAGGACGAGCTAGCCGAAAAGAAGCTCGATGTGCGACCCATGTCGCCCGACTTCACGGCCAGCGAGGCAATGGGGACGCGCGCCTTCTGGCTTATCTCGTTCGGGCACGGCGCGGCGTTGCTGGTGGTCGGCGCGGTCACCGTACACGTCATCTCTCACCTCAAGGATGACCTGGGATACTCGGTGAGTGACGCTGCCTTGGTCGTGACGCTGATGACGGCGATGCAAATGGCTGGAATCCTGATCAGTGGCACGATCGGCGACCGCTTCGACAAGCGATTCCTCACTGGCGCCTGCATGTTGATGCACATGGCCGGGATGCTGCTGGTCACGTTCGCAACCGGCCTGCCGATGGTCGTCGCGTTCGCGGTGCTGCACGGGCTTGCCTGGGGTATTCGCGGGCCACTGATGCAGGCAATGCGGGCCGATTACTTCGGCCGCACTTCCTTCGGCGTGATCATGGGGCTCTCCGCGTTGATCGTGATGATCGGACAGATCGCTGGCCCTCTGGTCACGGGGGCGCTGGCAGACTCCACCGGAGATTATGAGCTGGGCTTCACGCTTATGGCCCTGATGTCCGGCGCCGGCTCTCTGTTCTTTCTGTTTGCGACGCGGCCTCGACTGCCTGGCCGGCTCTCAGCTCAAGCGCGCCAGTAGCTCCGAGACGATGCCGACGGTGTATGCGGGCGCGACCTCGTCGACGAAGCGCTTGAAGTCAGCGGGCGCGGCGCCGTCAGCACGATCAGAGATGATCCGGACGATGACGAAGGGCGTCTGGTTGAGATAGCAGATTTGCGCGACAGCAGCGCCTTCCATTTCGACACATGAACTGCGCCCGTGACGATGAGGCCGCGTTTTACGCGTGGCGCCGCGCCGATGCTGGCGGCGGCGACTTCGGCCAACTGCACAAGGTCGGCGTCGGCGCGGAAGAAATCGATACCCAGTCCCGGGACTTCGAACCGCGGATAGATCGGCGAAGCGTCAAGATCGTCCTTGATGACGAAGCGTCCCCGATCACGACGCCCGTCGGAGAAGGCCGCAAACAACGAGCCTTGATATGGAAAACTGGTCGATGAGATTTGCGCCGACAGCCGCGATTCTTCGCGCCGGCGCCGCGCCCCGATGACGGCCATGGCGGCGGGCCACGCACCTCGATTCAATGGCGCCAAGCACGCCCGTGACTGTTTCATCGCGTCGAGCCTTCGAATCGTGGATGGTCACTGAACGTTCGAGTCACTTAAAAGGTGCCGTAGATGTCGCCCGTTTCTCGGAGAAGCTCGAGGCCTGCTGGTCCTCTCTCAGGTAGCTCGGACCGCACCGACTGATGCTACTGGAGGAGCGCGGCGCCATCGGACCGGCGTGACGAGCAAGGTATCGATGACCCGGCCGTGCGGGCACGTATGGAGGAGTTCTTCGCGGGTGCTGGCCTCGGCCGAAAATCTCAGCATCCGGAGCCCATACCGCGAGTTCCATCTCGCCCGACCGATGCTCGGCGACCGCGACCAAGCGTCAGGACGACCGTATCAAGGAGATCTGGCGCAAAATCGAGCTGAGGGGCTGCAAGGTCGAGCTCGGCGGCGACATCTTCGGCGAGTTCGAGGACCCTACCGAGTTCTACGGCCTGATCGCGGCAGTGATCATCCTGCTCATCGCCTTCGGCACCATCCTGGCGATGGCGTTGCCGATCGTCACGGCGCTAGCCGGCGTGATATGCGGCATCGCCATCATCGGCCTGCTCACTCGCGTCCTGGCGGTGCCGGACTTCACGCCGATCATCGCGACCCTGATCGGCATCGGCGTCGGCATCGACTATGCGCTGCTGATGGTATCGCGGCACCGCTCTGCCGTGCACGACGGCATGGAGCCAATCGAGGCGGCAGCGCTGGCGACCGACACCTCGGGCCGCGCCGTGCTGTTCGCCGGCCTGACGGTAGTGATCTCGCTGGCCGGCCTGTTCATGATGAATCTCGACTTCATGCGTAGCGTGGCGCTGGGCGCGATGCTAGCGGTGCTGTTCACGATGGCGGCGGCGATCACGCTGCTGCCGGCCTTGCTCGGCTTCGTCGGCGAAAACATCGACCGCCCCAACCTGCGCGACATGACCAGCTTCCCGACGCGCATCTACAGGAGAGACGTCGGTCTCCTACAGCAGCTATTGGTACTCATCCCGGCCGTCATTGTCGTGTTCTTGTTGGCCCCCACCGTCAGCATTGCAAGCGGGGAACTTGTTATTGGGCTGTCAGTGAGCGCCATCGCTAGTCTCTTGGCAGCTGCCTATATCCAGTTCCTCCGCAGAGACGAAGCTATTCGGAGGCAAGTCGTCGCGCTGGTCGTCACGGTGGCCTTCTTCCCGGTCTTCATCATTTCCTACGTCATGCTGGGCGTGCGCAGGCTGATCGGCGGCAAGCCGGGACAGCCCGGCATGCAGTACGAAGGTCGCAGCGAGATGGAGCGCTCGTTCTGGTACCGCTGGAGCCGCGTAATCCAGCGCTACCCGTGGCCCGCCATGGTGCTGAGCGGAACGCTGCTCATCCTGCTGACGATCCCCGTGTTCTCAATGCGCCTCGGCTTCTCCGACGCCGGCAACCGCGTCGAGACCGACACGACGCGTCGCGCCTACGATCTGCTGTCGGACGCCTTCGGGCCGGGATTCAACGGCCCGGTGCTCCTGGTGGCCGACCTCTCGGGCGCGGGCTCTGTGGACGCCGCGCTGCTCGAGGGCGCCGCTGAGACGGTGCGCCAGACGCCGGGCGTCGAGGCCGTGTCGCCGCCTTTCGTCCTCGGCGACTCCGGCCTGGCGCTGATCAACGTCTTCCCCAGCTCGGCGCCGCAGGATAAGGAGACGACGGAGCTGGTGCACCGCCTGCGTGACGACACGGTGCCGCACGTCATCGATGAGACGTCGATCGACATCCTCGTCGCCGGTTTCCCCGGACTGGTGGTCGACTTCTCCGACTACACGTCGGACCGGCTGCCCTGGTTCGTCGGCGCCGTGCTGCTGCTCTCGTTCGTCCTCCTGCTGACCGTGTTCCACAGCGTTGTCGTGCCGATCAAGGCCGTGATCATGAACCTGCTCTCGATCGGCGCCGCCTTCGGGTTGACTATCGCCGTGTTCCAGTGGGGCATCGGCGCCGACCTGGTAGGCATCGGCAAGGAGGGCCCGATCGAGGCCTGGGCACCGATGTTCATCTTCGCCATCGTCTTCGGCCTCTCGATGGACTACGAGGTGTTCCTGCTGACCCGAGTGCGCGAGGAGTACGACCGCAACGGCGGCGACAACGGGCTGGCCGTGGCGGACGGCCTGGCGGCGACGGGTCGTGTGATCTCGGCCGCGGCGCTGATCATGGTCTGCGTTTTCGGCTCGTTCATGATCGCCGACGACCGCTCGCTCAAGATGGTCGGCTTTGCGCTGGCCTCGGCGATCTTCATCGACGCGACGGTCGTGCGCCTGATCCTGGTGCCGTCGGCGATGGAGCTGATGGGGCGCGCCAACTGGTGGGCGCCGGAGTGGCTGGTGAGGCGTCTGCCGACGATCCGCGTCGAAGCGGCGCCGGAGCCTTCGACTGCAGATAGCGAGTCCTAGGTCTCAGGTCTTAGCAGACGGCACACTGCTGCCGCGAATCCGAGACGGGCCGTCCGTAAAGGGCGGCTCGTTTGTTTTGGCGCGGGTGATGAAGCTGCGTCAGATTCGGGACGAGGGGGAAATGAGGGCGGCGCGGGTGGAGTACGCCTGGTCGCCGTGGACTTTTCGAGGGCTGAATCAGGGGGGAGCGAGCGCTGTGGCGGGGCCGAGTGCGTGCCGAACGCGGTCGAAAGCCGGCGTGAAGGCGGTGATATTCGGGACGGCGCGGGCTGACGCCGGGCTTTGAGGGGTTGACGCGGGAGATGGGGGCTTCGGCAGGGCTTGACGGCCTCAGGGTGGGTCTTAGCAGACGGCGCACTGCTGCCGCACATCAAGACGGGCCGTCTTCAGGGACGGGCCGTTTGCTTAGCGGTCGTGGTCTTAGCAGACGGCAAAGTGCTGCCGCGCACCAAGACGGGCCGTCTTCAGGGACGGGCCGTTTGCTTAGTGGCCGTGGTCTTAGCAGACGGCAAACTGCTGCCGCGCATCAAGACGGGCCGTCTTCAGGGACGGGCTGTTTGCTTAGTGGCCGTGGGTCTTAGCAGACGGCAAACTGCTGCCGCACATCAAGACGGGCCGTCTTCAGGGACGGGCTGTTTGCTTAGTGGCCGTGGGTCTTAGCAGACGGCAAACTGCTGCCGCACATCAAGACGGGCCGTCTTCAGGGACGGGCTGTTTGCTTAGTGGCCGTGGGTCTTAGCAGACGGCGCACTGCTGCCGCACATCAAGACGGGCCGTCTTCAGGGACGGGCTGTTTGCTTAGTGCCCGTGGGTCTTACAGACGGCGCACTGCTGCCGCGCATCAAGACGGGCCGTCTTCAGGGACGGGCCGTTTGCTTAGTGGCCGTGGCCTTCGCCGTGGTGGGGATGCGCGTCCGGACCGGACTCAGCGTGGCCCTCTCAACACCCCGGGGTCTTAGTAGACGGCAAACTGCTGCCGCGCATCAAGACGGGCCGTCTTCAGGGACGGGCCGTTTGCTTAGTGGCCGTGGCCTTCGCCGTGGTGGGGATGCGCGTCCGGACCGGACTCAGCGTGGCCCTCTCAACACCCCGGGGTCTTAGTAGACGGCAAACTGCTGCCGCGCATCAAGACGGGCCGTCTTCAGGACGGGCCGTTTGCTTAGTGGCCGTGGCCTTCGCCGTGGTGGTGATGCGAGTCCGGACCGGACTCAGCGTGGCCTTCTCAACACCCCGGGGTCTTAGCAGACGGCAAACTGCTGCCGCGCATCAAGACGGCCGTCTTCAGGGACGGGCCGTTTGCTTAGTGGCCGTGGCCTTCGCCGTGGTGGTGATGCGAGTCCGGACCGGACTCAGCGTGGCCTTCTCAACACCCCGGGTCTTAGCAGACGGCAAATTGCTGCCGCGCATCAAGACGGGCCGTCTTCAGGGACGGGCTGTTTGCTTAGTGGCCGTGGCCTTCGCCGTGGTGGTGATGGCAGTCCGCACCGGACTCAGCGTGGACTTCTCAACACCCCGGCTCGCCGGGATGGCCACAGCACGACTGCAGGTGCCGCACCTTGATCCACGTATTGCGCGTCGCCAGGCGGAGCTTACGGCTCAGCGGCATCGGCTGCCGCCAGTTGGCGAAGAAGCTACGTATCGTGGGGTGCATAGGGTGAGTGTAGCGTTCGAGTGTGTGTTGGTCTTGGATTACTGAATCGAATCTCTGGTTTTAGGCTAAATCCGACGCAGCCTCAGGTTCGGCTCTAGCTTTGTCCTTGATGATTTCGTTCACGATCTCTGAAACGCGGGATTGGGCTCCACCAATGTCAAGTTTGAGCAAGTCGGCTATTTGGTCACGGCTGAGAAAAAACGACACAGGCATGTCGGAGTCTCCCCCAATTAAGACTCTTGCATCGCCGTCGTTATCTAGGCCGTAGTAAGTCAAGGTAGTGGTTTCTGGGGCTGCATCTAAGGCGCGTACGAAAAAGCTGGCGTTGCGGATCATGTTCCCTGGGATCAAATATCCACCTAATAGCTGCTGCAGTTTTCGATTGCGCTCTTCGTTCGCCGGTTCATTTGGCTGGGGACTCACCCTATTCACTGGCAGCCTTGAATCAAGTGTCTGTGCTATCGATTCCATCGCGGCAATTGATGCATTTAGTGCGCTAATCTGCTCTGGCGACACGTCAGTGACGCTCGCTCCTTCGTCGCTGGGAGTGTACGAGCTGGCAGCCTCAATCCATTTCTGGGTTTCCAGATCTATCAGACCCTGGGAAATCTTCATACCTACTTCGTCGCCAATCTTGACCAGGAGCTCACCAATACCTCCTCCATTGGCTTCCAGCCCGTCATAGATGGGTAGGTTGCTGAGCGGACTCGGTACCTCCGCCGTTTGCACTCCGACCGTGACTACGATGACTCCGCCGGGACACAGGACGCTGCCCATGCCTGCTTCCCAATAGATCCAAGGTCGATGCAGAGAGAGCGGGGTAACCAGTACCCAAAGAGTATCTGCTGCACCAATGCGTTCATGGATTTTGGGGTACCATTCTCGACCCGGCCTGATACCCCCGGTAGCATTTGGATCAGATGAGGCGAATGCATTGAGGAGCCCGGAATAAACTGAATCTATCAATTGCTTCAAATGGGAAGCTAACTCTCGATCGCCGTGCGTGTGACTAATAAAGATGACCTTTTGGTCCATCCGTCTAGAAGCTTTTGTAGGTATCTCGTCCTTGCTGTTTTGCTCCATAGCTTCACTCCCTCCCGTCCAGTTTGAACGGATTCAATTGGAACGAGCTCTCGTTGCTTGACTTACTCGAATATCCGTCAAGCTTCGGTCTAGGGCCTTCAGATTAACACCGAAACGAGATAGAGGCGTTCGATCTCACGCGGTAACTTCGAAGCCTTCAGGGTCCTGTATTACGCTGACATCGCAGTTTGTTACTTGTTACGAGCAGTCGAATCGACGAAAACTTCGACAGCCTAGGTGCCGTCAAATCGCGATTTGTCTTGCTCGACTGGCGAAGTTCTCGTCGATGACAAATCTCGCTTTTCGATTGGCCTGTACCCCTCTGCTACCATCACCCCGACATGAACCGCATACCGCCGCAGGCGATCGAGGCGCTGAAGCGGGCGCTGAGCCCGGACCGCGTTTTGCACACGCCGGAGGACCTGCTCGTCTTCGAGTACGACGGCACGATCGAGAAGGGCGAGCCCCAGGTCGTCGTCTTCCCCGATACCACCGCCGAGGTCTCGGCCTGCGTCCGCATCGCGCGCCAGTTCGACCTGCCGGTCGTGCCGCGTGGCGCCGGGACGGGGCTCTCGGGCGGCGCCGTGGCGGCGGTCGGCGGCGTGCTCATCGCGATGACGCGCATGCACCACATCCTGGAAGTCGACGTCGAAAACAGCACTGCGCTGGTCGAGCCCGGCGTCGTTAATCTCCACCTCAGCGAGGCGGTCGCGCAGCACGGGCTGTACTACGCGCCGGACCCCAGCAGCCAGCGCGCCTGCACTATTGGAGGCAACGTCGCGGAAAACGCCGGCGGGCCGCACTGCCTCGCCTACGGCGTCACCACCAACCACGTCCTCGGCCTCGAAGTCGTGACGGCGGACGGCGAGGTCGTCTGGACCGGCGGCGCGGCGCGCGACCTGCCCGGCTACGACCTGCCGGGCATCATCGTCGGCTCCGAGGGCACGCTCTGCATCGTGACCAAGGCGCTGGTACGGCTGCTGCGCCTGCCGGAGTCGGTCCACACGCTGCTCGCGGCGTTCGAATCGGTCGAGGCAGCGAGCACGGCGGTATCGAGCATCATCGGCGGCGGGCTCGTACCGGCCGCGATGGAGATGCTCGACCGCGTCACGATCGACGCCGTCGAACCGGCGCTGCACGTCGGCTACCCCCAGGACGCCGGCGCCGTGCTGCTGATCGAGGTCGAAGGCCTCGAGGAGTCGTGCGCCGAGGACGCCGCCAAGGCGCGACGGATCTGCGGCGAGTGCGGCGCCACGGAGGTGCGCGAAGCGTCGGAGGCGGCCGAGCGGGAGCAGCTCTGGGCCGGACGCAAGGGCGCGATCGGCGCCCTCGGCACGCTGGCGCCGAACTACTACATCCTCGACGGCGTCGTGCCGCGCACGAAGCTGCCCGAGGTGATGCAGGGCGTCATGGACGTCAGCGCCGCGACGGGCTTCCGGATCGCCAACGTGTTTCACGCCGGCGACGGCAACCTCCACCCCTGCATCCTCTTCGACGAGCGTATCGAGGGCGAAACGACGCGCGTCCTCGACGCCGGCGAGACGATCATGCGTCTCTGCGTCGAAGCCGGCGGCTCGGTGACCGGCGAACATGGCATCGGCCTCGAAAAACGCGACTTCATGCCGTGGATCTTCAACGAAGCCGACCTCGAAGCGATGTCACGCCTCAAGGTCGCGTTCGGCGCCGGCGAGTCGTTCAACCCCTGCAAGGCCTTCCCGACATCGAAGGGCTGCGGCGAAGTCCACTCGAAGGCGCTGCAGGCCTTCGGTTCGGACGCCTACATCTGACACCGCCCGCACGATAGACAGTAGCTGTAGGTTTCAACCTGCAGAGTCCGTAGACGCACGAACCACTCGTTGTCACGTTGGTCCTGATTTCTACGTCTCGTGTCGTTGTGATAGAAACCCTGCAGGATGAATCCTGCAGCTTCGCCGCCGCGATGTTTTCACGTCTGGTTCAGCACGAAGGGGCGTAAACCTGTCCTCGTAGAGGAGATACGCGAGTTGGTTCTGACCTTGATCCGGATGAACGCAGAGAAAGCAGGCGCGTGTCTTCTCGAAGTCGAGGCGATCGAGGATCACGTGCATCTGCTTTTGGAGGTGCCGGACGGAAAGACACTGGCGGGAGTCATGCATCGGGTGAAAGGCGCCAGCGCACGCGAAGTTCGGCGTAGGTATCCTGAACTTGGTCTGGATATGGGTAGCAATTCCCTGTGGCAGAAGAGCTACGGCGCCCGGCCCGTCCCTACTGGTGAAATCCCGGCCGTGACGGCCTACATCCAGACCCAATCAGAACGACCGCTGCGCCACGAGTAACCAAGCTGCAGGTTTCAACCTGCAGAACCCGTCTAGAACCTGCAGAGTCCGTCAAACAACACTGAGCCTCCACATGGCTCCCAACGACGCGGCACCGCTATGCTTGCGGCATGGCGAACGGCCCCGACCCGACGACGCTGGCCAAGACGCTGCGAAGCGTGCTGCCCGCGAAGGCGCTGAACCTCAAACCGGGGGATGAGTACGCCGTCGATGGCCTGATCCCGACTTTCGTTGCCCGTCCACGGTCGCAGGCGGACGTTGCGGCGGTCCTGAAAGCAGCGAGCGAGGCAGGCGCTGCCGTCTTGCCGCGTGGCGGCGGGACGCTAATGGCCCTCGGCATGCCGCCGGCCCGCTACGACGTCTCGCTGGACCTGAGCAACGTAGATGCGCTCGTCGAATACGAGCCAGCCGACCTCACGGTGACGGTCGAGGCCGGCATCGAGATCGACCGCCTCGCGTCGACCCTGCGGGAACGAGGCCAGATGCTCCCCCTCGGCACCTTCCGCGACCGGAAAACAACGATAGGCGGCGTGCTGGCGACGAATCTGCACTCGCCCGGCTTTCGCCACATGTACGGCGCGGCGCGGGATCTCTGCATCGGCATGACGGTGGCGTTGCCCAGCGGCGAGGTCGTCAAGTCGGGCGGACGCGTCGTCAAGAACGTCGCCGGCTACGACATGACCAAGCTGCACATCGGCGCATTGGGCACCCTCGGCGTCATCTTGCAGGCCAGTTTCAAGGTCGTGCCTGAACCGGCGGCAAGCGCCAGCGGCATTGTGCGCGGCGACCGAGAGTCGCTTGAAATGGCCCTGCAAGCCCTGCTGGAGGCTCGCCTGGCGCTCAGGAGCGCGTCTATCACCAGAGAAGCGTCGGAAGGTCAGTGGCGCCTCAACGTGGGATTCGCGGGCAGCGAGGCGGCGGTCGAACGCTCGCAACGTGAATTTCGCACGATCGCCGGCGATTCGGAGGAAAACGCGCCTCTGGACGCTGCCTCGCGAGCCTACGCTTCGGTGCAAAACGATCCTGTCTGCGTACGAGCTGTGACGCCGGTGGCGCAGACCGCAGCCATGGCAGCGGCCCTCGCTGACGCCGGGGCCTCCGTGGTCTCAGAGCCAACCCTCGGCTCCGCGCATGGCAGCTGGACGGACGAAGCGGCAGTCGGCGCGGAAACCCTCACTTCGCTGCGACGACGAGCCGTCGAGTTCGGCGGCGCGCTTATCCTCGAACGCGCCCCGATTGAGCTGAAGCGAGCCGCGAATGTCTGGGGCGAGCCGCGGGCCGACTTCGCCTTGATTCAGCGTCTCAAAGAGCAGTTCGACCCTGCCGGCACGCTGAATCCGGGACGTTTCCTTGGCGGAATCTGATGCGTGCTAGGCTGAGGCCGTGACGACGACCCAAGAGCATGTCCACGTATTCACAGATGGCCCCCGCGAGGAAGACCTGGCGCGCTGCGTGCACTGCGGCTTCTGCCTGCAGGCCTGCCCGACTTACGTGATCACCAGCCTCGAGACGGAATCGCCGCGCGGGCGCATTGCCCTGGCTCGAGGTCTCTCAGAAGGGACAATCGAAGCGACATCTAACCTGGTGCAGCACTTCGACCTCTGCCTGCAGTGCCGGGCTTGCGAGACGGCATGCCCGTCGGGCGTGCCCTACGGGCGAATAATCGAAGGCGCTCGTGCGCTGGTCCAGAGCCGGCCCGACCGTCCCAAGTCATGGCGGCTGCGGACGACGGCCTTGCGCCTGATGTTCGCCAGCCGTTGGCGTCTGAAGCTGGCGTTCACGACGCTACGTATTTACCAGAATTTGCCGCTATCGAAGTGGGTCAGCAGGGTGCTGCCGGATCGTTTGAAGCAGATGGAGGCGATGTTGCCCCGCCTGCCGCAGCGCTTTTTCGAACCGCCGGTCGTCGCCGCGATGCCGGCGGGAGAGGTCAAAGCAACCGTAGCGCTACTCAGTGGCTGCATCATGCCGATGACGCATCCTCAGACGCACGAGGCGACGGTACGCGTCCTGGCTCGAAACGGCTGCCGAGTGCTGGTACCGGCAGCGCAGGGCTGCTGCGGCGCGCTTCATTTACACAACGGCGACCCCGAGGCGGCTCGGCAGCTGGCGCGCCGCAACATCGACGTCTTCCTCGCCAGCGGCGCCGACTACTTCGTCGTGAACGCCGCCGGCTGCGGCAGCGCAATGAAGGAGTACGACGAGCTCTTTGCGCACGACAAAGCGTATGCGTCGAAGGCGGTGCGCTTCGTCGAGGGTGTCCGCGATGTGAATGAGCTTCTGGTCGAGATCGGATTCGTCCCCCCGACCGGACGCATTGAGGAGCGCGTGACCTACCAGGACTCCTGCCATCTCCTCCATGCTCAGCGCATTAAAGAGGCGCCCCGGCAGCTGCTGCGCTCGATTCCAGGCCTGGAGCTGACCGAAATGGCGACGCCGGACCGCTGCTGCGGCAGCGCCGGAATCTACAACCTGACGCAGACTGAGATGTCCCGGCAAGTACTCGACGACAAGATGCAGGACGTTATGTCCACTAATTGCGATGTTCTCTGCACCGCCAACCCCGGCTGCATGCTGCAACTCGACCTCGGTGTTCGGCTCAGCGGCGGCTCACAAGAGGTGCTGCATGTGGTCGAGTTGCTGGACCGCGCATATCAGGCGGAGGATTCTTAGGGAGGCGGCGCCCGGGGTTCATCTGCTAACCGAGTTGTTTGAGCGCGGCCCGGATCTGGTCCTCCAGTGGAATTGTGGTATCGATGCGCAGGCGCTGCGGTTCATCTATCTCCGTGGCGGGCTCCAGTCGCGCCTTCTGGTCCAGATAAACCTCCCAACGTCCCTCTGAGGTGCTCCAGTCCTCCGTCTGTCGCTTCTGCTGGCGTGCCTTGACCACGTCGTCCGGCGCGAAGCACTCAATAACCAGCAGCGCCATGCGGTGCTCTTGAGCAAGTGCGGTGATGGGCTCGCGTTGGCGGCGTTCGATGTAGGTGCCGTCGATCAGTACGGGACGACCGTCCGTAAGGAAGTCCCGCGCCTGTGCCTCAACCTCCTCATAGACTCGTTCCCGGGCGTCCGCGGCGTATTTGCCGCTATCGAGCGGCTCGCGACTCGGCGTTATCTCAAAGAGCTCGCGCCGCAGTATATCGGTCGACAGGATTACACAGCCAAGGCGGGAGGCGAGAACCCCGGAGAGAACGCTTTTGCCGCTGCCGCTGGGGCCGGTGACGAGTAGCAAACGCTGCTTTGCGTGCCGCCTCGCGTAGTCTTCAGCCAGCTTGAAGTACACTCTGGCCCTTTTGCGCGCTGCCGCCTTCTGCCCTATGGGCACGGCAGGGTCATCAAGGAGCAGGCTTTCGACCTTCCCCCGCACGATGGCGCGGTAGCACTTGTAGAAGTTGAGCAACAAAGGCAATTGCTTGTCGCCAACTGTGGCGGCGTAGAGGCCGACGAAAAGGTCTGAGAGTTCAGGCCGATCGCGGTAGTCAAGGTCCATCGCGAGGAATGCGGCATCGAGGCCGGTATCGGAGTAACGAAACGCCTCGTTGAACTCGATGCAGTCGTAGATGCAGAGGCCGGCGGGCAGGGCCTCGTCTAAGCAGACCGCGTCGGAACGAAGGTCACCGTGGCACTCCCGGATCCAGCCGTCGTGCTCGCGCCGTCGCAGCAACAAGGCCTCTCGGGCGAAGAAGGCCGCGGCGAAGGCCTCGATGCGATCGAATCGTTTCTGGCTCAAGGTGCGGCCGACAAAGGGCCGAATGTGATCCAGGCTGTCGTGCCAGTTGTGCCGGTGGTTCTCGAATCCGCCCTTTGCGGTTATCGCAGGCCCGGCGTCGGCCTCCCTGTGTAGCTGTGCAAGGCGACCTGCGAGGCCGCCGATCATGTCGAAGTCGACCGCGTCCTTCTGGAGCAGGATGTCCATCATGCGGTCTTGAGGCAATCGCCTCATGTGGACGGCGTAGTCGACGATCTCTCCGGCTGGTGAGGCTTCACCAACAACGACGCTATATGAGCCAGCGTCAAAAACGATCGGCACTACGCCGTAGTAGACGCCTTCCGGGCAGCCACGTTGGTTAAGGCGAACCTCCTCCTCGCAATCGAACTTTCGCTTCTCCAGCGTGGTGAAGTCGACGAAGCCAAGATCGACCGGCTTCTTGAGCTTGAAGACCTCGTCGTCAACCAGAAATACGTAAGAGATGTGGGTCTGAACCAGCGAGATGGCGCCAGTAATGGGTTTCGCGTAGGCCGATGCGTCGTGCAGTGCACGAATGTGGGGAGGCAGCGGATCGGGAGACATGTTGGATATTGTCCTACGATTCGTCCGCATTGTCTGACAACTTGCCTAGATTACGGCAGTGCCATTGATCCCGAAGTTAGGCAGCAATGGCTTGGCATCAGCAAAGCGAAGCGTCTAAAGCCAGCCTTGCTCCCGGTACCAGAGGTATGCCTGCGCAAAGCCCTGCTCGATGTCGATTTGGGGTTGCCAGCCAAGATCGCGCGTAATCGAGTCGTTGCTTGCCAGCCAGGCTGGCGCGCGCATGTGGAGGATCTCTTCTGGCCCCAGAGGCAACGGCTTGCGGATCACGGTCTGCGCCAGGCCACCCGCATAGCCGGCGAGGTTGAACAGTGGCGTAGGCACCGGCAAGATGTGCAAATGGCGACCGGAAGCCTTGCCAAAGGCTTCGATCAGCGAACGCCACGTCTGAATACTGCCGTCGGACACTGTGTAAACCCCGCCTGACGGCCCCTCCGCTTGCGCGGCAACGATGATCGCGTCGGCTGCGTCGTGGGCGTGAATGAATGTGAGCAGGCGTTTTCCATCGCCGTAGACGGGGACGAACCCGAACCTCGCGATGCGATAGAGAGGTAGGAGCCCGCGGTCTCGTTCGCCGTAAACCGCCGTCGGACGGACCACCGCTACGCTCATCGCGTCTCTCTCAGCCAGAGTGGCATGTTCGCCGGCCAGCTTGGAGCGCCCGTAGCCGCTGACCGGATTAGGAGTTGACGGCATTGTGACGCCGTCACTGCTCGGGCCTAAAGCGGCGAGGCTGGACACGTAGACGAATCGCTTGACGCCGGCTGTCTTCGCTGCCTGGACGAGCACTTCCGTGCCTCGAGCGTTGACCTCGTGATAGCGAGCCTCGGTCAGTGATGCAACGATTCCGGCGACGTGGATTACCGTGTCAACGCCGCGTACCGCCTCAACCAGAGATGATGCGTCACTCAATTCGCCTTCAGCGCGCTCGTAGCGAAGGCCGTCAAGAAAGGTCAAACGGCTGCGGCTGCGCAAGAGCAGGCGAAGCTCTACTCCGTCTTGCTTCGCGATGCGGTCGGCAACGTGTGAACCGAGAAAGCCGCTGGCGCCGGTGATCAGTACCTTCATTGCTTCGAGGATACGGGATATGCGGCTTAAAGCGGCTTCTCGTAGATTCGGTATCGTTTGTAAACGTAGGCGCCGAAGTACGGCATGATGGCGTTCAATCGGGCATTGTTTTCCAGCACCCAGCTCTCCTCACACCAGTCGTAGCGACCACGTGAGGCGGCTTCGTAGAGCTCCTGCAATAGCAGAAACGGCAGCCCGTGCAATTCTCGAGTGCGGAATTTCTTTTTGACGCCGAAGAGCAGGATGCGGCCCGACTTGGGCCGGCGGATCTTGAGGCGCCAGACCAGCTTCAACGCCTTCCACGGATCGATGAAGCCTTTGAAGTCACGAATCGCTTCGTAGAGGTTGGGCAGGCCGACGATCATGCCCGCGGGCTCGCCGTCCATCTCAGCAATCAACACGATTCGCTTGTCGGCGATCAGGCGCAGGTCTGCAACCATCTTGGCGGCCTCGTCGCGCGTAACTCGCACGTAGCCCCAGTTCTCGCTCCAGGTGTCGTTGTAGATGTCGAGCAGGATGTCGACCTCTTGACGCAGCTTGTTCATCCGAATGCGCCGAATCGAGAAGCCCGGGACGGCGCGCGTCTTCTCAATCGCCGCCATCATGCGCTCTAGTGTCGGCTGCATGTCCCAGCGGTAGGCCAGCAAGTCCATCGCCTTGGCGTAGCCCTGGGCCTCGAGCAAAGGCCTGTAATACGGCAGTGCTTGAGGCATCGCGATCATTGCGGGCTGATCGAAGCCATCGACTTGCAGGCCGACCTCCTCGTTGATGCTGAAGCTGAGGGGACCACGCGAGCGATTCATCCCCTTTTCGCGTAACCAGGCTTCGGCCGCGGTCAGAAGGGCCGCTGCGGTCTCAGGATCGTCCTGCGCCTCGAAGAAGCCAAAGAAGCCGGTGTGCTCGCCGTGTTGCTCGTTGTGATCGTGGTCGATAGCGGCGCTGATCCGGCCGGTCGGCTCTCCGTCGCGACTGGCGAGGAAGAGTTGCACCTCACCATGTTTGAAAAAAGGATTCTTCTTCGGGTCGATGACCTCCCGTTGCAGCATGAGGAGATTCGGCACCCAGGGTTCGTGGTCTCTATAAAGGCGCCAGGGTAGCCGAAGCCAGGCCTCGCGCTGGCGCTTCGTCTCGACGCTGACGACTTCGACGCTCATCGCAAGTCGTCTCCTCCGGCGGAGGCGCCAGGAGAGAAGGCAGCCGTGGGTTTACCCGACTCGCGGGATGTGGGAATCAGGGATTAGCCCGTGTCGCCGGCCAAGTTCGGCCATGACCTCGACTGCGTGCTTGAGCTGTTCCGGCGTATGGGTCGCCATGCAACTCGTACGCAAGATGGCCTGGCCGCGCGGCACTGCCGGGATGATGACAGCGTTCGTATAGATGCCCTTGGCGAGTAGCTCTTTCCAGAAGCCGACCATCTTGCGCTCGTCGCCCACGACGATAGGCACGATCGGCGTGGTGGTCTCGCCGATATCGAAGCCCGCCTCGGCCAGACCTTCGCGGTAGATCTTCGCGTTGTCATTCAAGCGGTCGACCAGCTCTGGCTCCTCCATAAGGACTTCGAGCGCCGTCGTGGCTGCTACTGCGGAGGCTGGCGGCAGACTGGCGCTGAACAAGCCGGGCCGCGCGAAGTGCCGCACCCACTCGATGACGTCATCGTCGGAGACAACGAAGCCGCCAATCGAAGCGAGTGACTTCGAGAACGTTCCGACGATGAGGTCGGTCTTATCTTCGACGCCAAAGTGGTGCGCCGTCCCCCGGCCGCCCGGGCCTAAAACACCGACCCCGTGCGCGTCGTCAACCATAACGCGAGCGCTGTGACGCTTGGAAACTTCGATCAGTTCGGGCAGCGGCGCGACGTCGCCTCCCATGCTGTAAACACCGTCGACAGCGACCAGGCATGCTTTCTCCTGGACAGCCTTTGAGAGCGCCTGCTCCAACGAAGCCATGTCGTTGTGAAGGAAGCGGATCATCTCGCCGTCGGAGAGCTTGCAGCCGTCGTAGATGCTAGCGTGGTCGCCCTTGTCAACCAGGATCGCCGTGTTGCGCGAAGCGAGCGCGGCGATGGCGCCCAAGTTTGCCTGATAGCCCGTGGTGAAGGTGAGGCAGGCTTCCTTGCCGAAGAAGGCTGCAAGAAGCTCCTCAAGCCGCTCGTGCAGCTTCGTGGAGCCATTCAGAAGTCGCGAGCCCGTCATCGACGTGCCGTAACGCTCCACGGCGTCCCGGGCCGCCTTCACGACACGCGGGTGACGCGTCAGTCCCAGATAATTGTTGGAGCCGAGCATGAGAACCCGCTGGCCGTCGATGATAGCCTCGGCTCCCTCATTGCTCTCGAGGGCCTTGAAGAACGGGTAGTAGTTGAAGGCCTTGGCCAGCTTGACCAGCGGGAAGACCTTGGCCTTGTGAAAAACGTCGCGCGTGTTGGGGTCGTCGTAGAGATCGGCCGACAAGGCGTCTACGGAAACACCTTCCGGGAGGGATTCGTCTACCAGGGGTCTGGTCTCTGAGGCCAGCTGAATAGTCCTTTCCCGGTCCTGGCGGGTCTTTCCAGCAAAGGGCCATGGGTCCGACGACACCTTGAGCCCACTAGCATGTACCACGCGTGTGAAGACGTTGTCAATTGATTCGGCCTTTGCTGCATCCCGTCCTCAGGCCCAATTTGCGGGCGAATTCGAGGCTTAAAAGACCTGATTGCGACCGACCTCAACACCTCGCGCCGAAGAAGCCAGGTACGGACATGCCAGGCCTGCTTGTGCTGTCGAATGTTCCTTCGCCACTGATCGACGTCTCCCCGACACCGACAGTCGGGGAATTGCCCGTCCATCCAGGATCGCCACCGGGGCCCATAACCGTCAAGGCCAGGCCAGTGTCCCTCGGATCGAAGCCGATCCTATCTCGGCGGATTGGCAGACCTCGATCTGCAAGGACGGCATCACAGGGATCAGGGTCGATGCGCCTTAACGGCCGCGGTCGAGGTCACGAAGGTAACTCGTCGTGAGCCAGAAGCCCCCCGCAACTAGCAGCAGGTTGGCCGCCGCTACGAGCTTGCTTTCGCCGAGGTAGAAGGAAGCGACGAGGACGACCATCAGAAGCGCCATCATGAGGAAGACGCGGCGAATCATCTGCTCCAGATCACCTGTAATACCGTTGCCGGCAGGCTTTATCAGGAGGAACCAGAGTCCAACAAGAGCGATAACGATTGAGCCAATGAGGCCTTCTGCATTCTGCTGGCCATAGCCGGCCGCGAGTGCACTGAAGGCGCCGAGCGGCAGCAGAACGAGCCCCAAGACGAGGCAAATTCGATCCGGGATGAACATCGCAACGCTGCGCGGGGCGAAGTGCACCAGATTCCACGTCACGAGAGCGAAGGCAAACAACAGGGCGACGATCATGACGTGAATCAAGAGACCGATCCTTGTCTCAGGTGGAATCGCCCCGCTTTAGACAAGAGGAGCCTAAGAAGATTAACTCGAAAGTCGCCGATTTCTTACAGGGAGACCCTGGAATCCCGGTGGTAATATGACAATAAGCAAATGACGGAAACCCTGGTACCCAGCGCCGCCGACCTGATCGCCACCGCTGGCGACTCAATTTCACCTGAGCGCGCCCTTCTTATCGAGCAAGCCTACGAGTTCGCGCATGAGGCTCACTCCGGGCAGAACCGCGCGACGGGTGATCCATACATCGTTCATCCCATCGATGCCGCGATGACGGTTGCGGACTTGAACCTGGATGGCACGGCTATCGCCGCCGCGCTGCTTCACGATGTCGTCGAGGACTGCGGCGTTAGCAACGAGGATATCTCGAAGCGATTCGGCCCTGACGTCGCGCGCCTCGTCGAAGGCGTGACCAAGCTAAGCCGGCTCAACCTGCTTCGCCCTGAAGACGCTGGCCACGACGACGGAGTCCAGGCCGACAACCTGCGAAAGATGTTCCTCGCGATGGCGGAGGACATTCGCGTCGTCGTAATCAAGCTGGCAGACCGTCTGCACAACATGCGCACACTTCACGGCCTCGAGCGCTCCAAACAAGTGCGCATTGCCCACGAAACGATGGACATTTACGCGCCGCTGGCGCATCGCCTCGGCTTGGGCCAGATCGCGCACGAATTGGAAGATCTTGCTTTCGAATACCTCGAGCCCGACAATTTCCGTCGCATCTCAGGTCTCTTGACGGCGAGTCAGGAGTCGCGCGAGCGCTACGTGGCGCAAGTCGAGAAGCTGTTGCGTTACGAATTGGGACAGTCCGATATCGTCGCCGAGCTCTCAGGCCGGGCGAAGGCGACTTACAGCATTCACGTGAAAATGCAGAAGTACACGGATATGGGCAAGTCGTTCAACGATATCTACGACTTGCTCGCGATTCGTGTCCTCGTACACACGCTGGCCGACTGCTACCACACTCTGGGCATCGTGCATGGCATGTGGCGACCCCTGCCGGGCCTGTTCGATGATTACATCGCCAACCCGCGAGAAAACGTCTACCAATCGCTTCACACCACGGTGATGGGCCCGGGCGCGCGACCGCTCGAGGTGCAGATCCGGACCTACGAAATGCACCGCACGGCGGAGTATGGCGTCGCGGCGCACTGGCGATACAAAGAAGGCGGGCCACGCGACAAGACCTTCGAAGAGCGGATTACCTGGCTACGCCAACTCCTGGACTGGCAGCGAGAAACCGCTGAAGCAGAGGAGTTCGTCGAGTACATCAAGTCGGACCTATTCCGAGATCAAGTTTTCGTCTTCTCGCCCAAGGGCGAAGTCAAAGAGCTGCCGTCGGACTCGACGCCGATCGACTTCGCGTTCCGGATTCACTCCGATATCGGTTACCACGCCGTAGGCGCCCGCGTGAATGGACGCCTGATTCCTCTCACGTACAAGCTGCAGAACGGAGACGTCGTCGAGATCGTGACCAGCCGATCGTCCCGCGGACCGTCGCGAGATTGGCTGAACCCGAATGCTGGTTATGTAAAGACTGGCAACGCCCGCTCCAAGGTCCGTCAGTGGTTTAAGCGCCAGGAGCGCGAAGAAAACGTCCTGCGTGGCAAAGAGATGGTTGAGCGCGAGCTCAAGCGCCTGGGCGCAAGCGTCTCCGAATTAATGCCCGAGATGCAGAAGTGGTTCCGCGCCGAATCCCCGGACGACTTATTCGCCTCCGTCGGCTTCGGCGGGATCAGTATGAGTCAGGTCGCAGGCCGCTTGGCCTTGCACCTTCGCCGAGACGACCCGCTGCCCGATGCCGCCACGCCGCCTTCTGCCGGCACGCCGGTCCACGACAGGACAATACGCGTAATGGGAACCGGCGATGTGCTGACCCAGATGGCCCGGTGCTGCGGTCCAGTGCCCGGTGACACAATCGTCGGTTACGTGACTCGGGCCCGTGGTGTGACGGTGCACAGGACTGACTGCCCGAACGTTGTACACAGCCGCGAAAAGGAACGCTTTGTCGACGTTGAATGGGGCGAACGCGGGCGAATGTTCCCGGTCGCGATCAAAATAGAGGCCTGGGACCGCGTCGGTCTGATACGTGATCTCAGCACGCTGATCGCAGAGGAACGCGTCAACATCGGCAACCTGGGCACCGATCCCCACCCAGACAGGACCGTGACAGTCTCGCTCAACTTTGAAACAACCGGCGTAGAGCAGCTCTACCGCCTTTTCGCCCGCATTGAGGGCATCCAGGGCGTGTTCGGCGTGGCACGAGAGACTGATACCACGGTTCGTGAAATAGCCTGACCAGGCGATCCCAACCCAGCATCCTTTGGCCGCACCTGCCGATCTGGGTGTTTAGGCCGAAACAGTACGCGGCGATATAATGCGCTTGCTTCCGTACAGTGCATGGAGACGCCCACAAAAGGCATCCCGACTATTTCTCAAGAATGTCAGCGTTTTGGAGTCGATCGACGGCTCACTAGAAAGGCCAACTCGCTTGTGGGTCTCGGCTGTAACAACTTCGGCGGCCGCCTCGACGAGGCAGCGACGAAGGCCGTCATCGACCGGTGCGTCGAGGAAGGCATCACGTTTTTCGATACGGCGGACATCTACGGTGGCCGCGGCAAGTCGGAAGAATTCATGGCCGCTGCCCTGAAGCCGCATCGTCGCGACGTCGTCATCGCAACGAAAGCGGCCGGGTCGATGGGCGAAGGTCCGTACTGGCGCGGCGCCTCACGCAAGTACCTCATGGATGCGGTCGACGACAGCCTGCGGCGGTTAGACACCGACTACATCGATCTTTTCCAGGTTCACTTTCCCGACGCGAAGACACCCATCGAGGAAACATTGCGAGCCCTTGACGACATCGTCAAGTCGGGCAAGGTGCGTTATATCGGAAATAGCAACTTCGCCGGCTGGCAGGTCGTTGAGGCTGACTGGGTCGCCAGAACCGAACACATGACACGCTTCATTAGTGCCCAGAACGAGTACAGCCTGCTGCAACGCAAGGTCGAACCGGAACTCGCGCCGGCTTGTCTCAAGTACGGTTTGGGCCTGTTGCCGTTTTTCCCGCTGGCTAGAGGTTTCTTGACCGGCAAGTATCGCCCTGGCGAGGCGCCGCCGGAAGGTGCCCGCCTGAGCGCCACCGATAGCCCGATGTCCGCCAGAATCCTCAACGAGGGCAACTTCGGCATGCTGACCAAGCTGGAGAAATTCGCTGAGGACCGCGGCCACACGATGATCGAGCTGGCGTTTAGTTGGCTGGCAAGCAAGCCCTTTGTGAGCAGCGTTATCGCCGGAGCGACGAAGCCTGAGCAGGTGACGCAGAACGCCAAGGCGGCCGACTGGAAGCTCACGGCTGAGGAGTTCACGGAGATCGACGAGATCATGGGCAATGCGCCCGCAACAGGGCGCTAAGACCTCGCAAACAGTGCTGCGGCGCACAGAGCGTCGCCAAGACCCGGCTAGAACATAGCAAGAGGCGAGGTCTTTTGACCTCGCCTCTTTGTCATCGCGCCAATTGTGCCTATTCGGTGCTGACCACTTCGGCACTGCGGCCGTTGCGCTTCTCGACCGTCGCCTCTTCGCTCTCGCTTGAAGCGTTGTTGCTGTTGCCTCCGTGCGCGCGACTGCCGCTGCGCGAACCGCTGATTTTTGACGATCCACCGGACTCAGTCATTTGGACACTGCCGTCCAGCGTCGCCCCTTCGTGGATGCTGAGGGTCTTGGTTGTAATTTCGCCCGCCACTCTGCCGCGCGGCATCATTTCGACGCGCTGATCGCAGCGGATTTCTCCCTTGAAATTGCCGGAGAGAATGACGAAAGTGGCGTGTACCTTGGCATCGACGTCGGCTCCTTCGGACACGTGAACTGTGCCCTTGGTGTCGATTTCGCCGCTGAAGGTGCCGTCAATGCGGACGCTATCATCAACCTTCAGGGTGCCCTTCCACTTCGCTCCCGTGGCGACGATGTTGGTGCAGCGCTCCGGCGGTGTTGGCGCCGAGTTCGACTCCTGTTGGCCGCGGTCGGTGGCAAACGTCGGCGTAGCAAGGTCGCTTTCCGGCGCGCTCACCTCACCGAGATAGCGTGTGTCGGACACGCCACGCTCCCCTAAATCGCTGCTTACCTTGAGATCTGGCCTGTTGCTGTTGCCGAAGAAGCTCAACTTCGGACCTCCTATCCGGGTAGACAACCGGAGGCGTCCGCCAAAGCCATGGTTTCTGTTTCGGAAAGCTTTGTTTGGCTCGGCGCCCCGCCGGGTGTCGTCCGTCTCCCCGTCGTGACGGACTGGTGCATCCTACTCGCTAGCGAGACCCCCGTCAAGACATAACAACGTAACTGGAGCCTCACGAAAAGGAACGATGATATGCCGAAACCATTTCACTCAGTCAGGTGACAGGTGTCGTTAAGGTGGAGAAGAATCGCCTTGCGTGAATCTGAAGGGGTAATCGAAGCGTCAATTATGTTTAGTGAACAGTTGTTGATCGAGAACGGCATCGGACGCTTGTAGGGCAGGCCCAGGACCGACTGACAGAACAACGCGATAGGGCCGCCATGCGAGACGACGGCGACCGTTTCCTCTGCGTGCGCTGCGGCGATACCCCATAGCGTAGAGGTGACGCGATCGAAGAAGTTATCCCGCCCCTCCTCGCCGGGATAGGTGCGCTCGGCCGGGTTGGCAATCGCGCCAAAGCGCTCCCGAATCTCCGCGTAAGTCATCCCCGACATTTCACCAAAGTGATATTCCGAAAGGTTCTCATCGATCGACGGCTCAACGCCGAGGTGCTCGCCAATGGCAATGGCGGTTTCACGCGCTCGCAGTAAATGACTTGAGTACACCGCGGACGCGCCAAGGTCCTCCAGTCGATGGCCTGTCAGCACGGCCTGACGCCGCCCTTGTTCCGTCAAGGGGTAGTCCTCCTGGCCCTGCAGGCGATTTTCGAAGTTGCCCACGGACTCACCATGGCGGACGAGGATCAACTTCATGAGGCGGGCGGCTCCGGGGGTTGGACAGTACGGAAATCCTGAGGCACGACGCCGGGGCGGTTCATCGACAACGTATCGGTAGCCGTGGCGACGTCGAGGAAGTTGCGCAGCATTCGTCCCGTCGCGCCCCAGATCACGTGCTCCTCGAACTTGAAGCCTTCCATGATCACCGTCTCGCCGTCGCGCTGCCGCGGTACTTCGACGAGGTTCGTTTCATCGAGCAAGTGAGGCAGGGGCACTTCGAGGACAGCGGCAACCTCCGTTACCTGCGGGCGCCAGGGGTATGGCGAAAATTTGGCGTCGAGCTCGCCGACATACACGCTGACGTGAAAACGGCTGATCGTCACAATGTCGTCAAGCTGCCCGATGATTTCGATGTGCGTCGAATCGATTCCGAGCTCCTCGTCCGCTTCGCGAAGCGCCGTCGCGACGAGGTCTGCATCGCCTGGGTCCATGGCGCCGCCGGGAAAGGAGATTTCGCCTCGGTGATGCTGCAGAAGCTCGGCACGCTTGGTGAATATAACGTGCAGCTCCTGACGGTATGTATACAGCGGCACGATTACAGCGGCACGCGGTGCGCCGTTGGGTTCGAATGTCTTCGGTTCGTAGGCTGCGAGGCGGGATCGTATTTCGCTTAGCACGGCTGTCCTTATCCTAGCAGCGTTTCCCACCGAGGTTCGCACTGGTATGCTCAAAGCCCATGCCAGAGAGCTACAGGGCGCCGCGCGGTGCTAACGACATCCTCCCCGCAGATCAGCCCTACTGGCGTTGGCTGCGAGACACTGCCGTGCGCGTCGCTGAATCCTACGGCTACGGTGAGATTCAGACCCCTGTGTTCGAGCACTCCGGCGTTTTCCTTCGGCCTGGTTCAGAAGGTACCGACCTGGCCGACAAGGAAATCTACGCCTTCCAGGATCGTGGCGGCGACGAACTCGCATTGCGCATTGACGGCACGCACGGTGTGGCTCGGGCTTACGTCGAGCACGGCATGGCGTCTTGGTCACAACCGGTTAGATTGTTCTATATCGCCTCTGTATTCCGCTACGACAGGCCACAGGCGGGGCGCTATCGAGTCCACCACCAGTTCGGCGTCGAGGCGATCGGCGACGAGGCACCCGGCATCGACGCCGAGGTGATCGACCTGCTACGTACGTTTTATGAGGCGCTGGGTCTGGGCGAAGTGCACCTCTTGCTGAACTCGATCGGTGACGCGACCTGCCGTCCGGCGTATCTGGACAAGCTACGCGCCTATTACGCCGACAATCTCGACAAGATCTGTGGCGACTGCAAACGCCGCTATGAGATCAATCCGCTTCGTCTGCTGGACTGCAAGAACGAGCCGTGTGAGCCGTTCAAGCCTGGAGCGCCGAAGAGCGTCGACAACCTATGTGATGCTTGCGACGCGCACTTCGCCACGCTGCGTGGCCTGCTCGAAGGCCTCGGCATCGAGTACGAGATCGATCACGCGCTCGTTCGTGGCATCGATTACTACACACGAACGGCATTTGAGTTTCAACCGAAGGTGGAAGGCTCCCAAACCACGATCGGCGGCGGCGGCCGGTATGACGGCTTGATCGAACAGCTGGGCGGCCGGCCCACGCCGGGAATCGGCTTCGGCACCGGCATCGAGCGCATCATCCTCAACCTGAAGGCGCAGGGATTGGATCCACCGGCTGTTTCGCCGCCGGACGCGTATCTTGCTGTCGCCGCCCCTGAGGCTCAAGGTCGCGCTATGGCGCTGGCGCGCGAATTGCGGCTGTCCGGCGTGACCGTCATCGCTGGAGCCGCCGGCCGCAGCATGAAGTCTCAGATGCGCCAAGCCAACGCGCTGGGGGCTCGTTTCGCCCTTGTCTTAGGCGAGAAGGAGCTGGCTGACGGCAGCGTCTCCGTCCGGGACCTGGAGGCGCAGTCACAGGAGAGCCTTCCAGCCGCGGACGTGCTGCGGCGAATCAAGGTCTGACCATGTCCGAGCCGACCATCCGGGCGGCCACGATCGCCGACGCCATCGCAATGGCCGACTGCGTGCAGGCGGCGTATTCGCCCTACACGGAACGAATGGGCGGACTGCAGCCAGGCCCAATGCTCAACGACTACGAGACCGAAATCCGCGAGAATGACGCCTACGTGCTGGAGCAAGACGGATCGCTCGCTGGCATACTGGTGTTGAAAAGCGACGCCCCGGGCTTCCTGCTCGACAACGTGGCGGTCCGGCCAGAATTCCAGAAACGAGGCTTGGGGCGCCGGCTGGTTGGCTTCGCGGAGGAATGTGCGCGTCGTCTGGGCTACGACGCTGTCATGCTTTATACACACGTGACGATGACGGAAAACATCACGTTCTATGAGTCGATCGGCTTCACCGAGATCGAACGGACCACCGTCGGGGCGTACCAGCGCGTTTACATGCGTAAGACGCTGGTATAATCAAACTGCGGGGCCCCAATAAGGGGCCTTTTGCGTGGATATCAAGATGCAAGACAAGCTGAGAGCAATCGAAGAGCGGTACGAGGCCATCACGGCGGAGATGGGCCAGCCGGAAGTCGTCGCCGATTACCTCAAATTGCAGGACCTGGCGAAAGAACGCGCCACGCTGGAAAAGGTGGTCAGGATCTACCGCCAGCTGTCTGAGGTAGAAGAGCAGATTGCCGAAGCGCGCGGCCTCCTGGGCGGCAGCGATCATGAGATGGCCTCGCTGGCTCAGGAAGAGCTTTCAACCCTGGAGCCACGACAGGAGCAGCTGGAAAACGATCTGAAGCTCTCTCTGCTGCCGCCCGACCCGCACGATAACCGCAACGTTATCGTCGAAATCCGCGGTGGCGCCGGCGGCGAAGAGTCAGCCCTGTTCGCCGCTGACCTGTTTCGTATGTACTCGCGCTACGCCGAGGTGAAGCGCTGGCCCGTCGAAGTCATTTCATCCAACGAAACCGAAAAGGGCGGCTTCAAGGAAATTGTTTTCGAGGTCCACGGCAACGGTGCTTACTCGCGCTTCAAGTACGAGAGCGGCGGCCACCGTGTGCAGCGAGTACCGGAAACCGAGGCCCAGGGGCGCCTGCACACCAGTATGGCCACAGTAGCCGTACTACCGGAAGCAGACGAAATTGAAGTCGAGCTGGATGAGAAGGACATTCGGGAGGAGATATTCCACTCCGGCGGCTCTGGCGGACAGAACGTCAACAAGGTCGCCACCGCCGTCCGCATCACTCACGTCCCTTCCGGAATTGTTGTCCAGTGCCAGGACGAGCGGTCTCAGCTGAAGAATAAGGTCAAAGCGCGCAACGTGCTGCGAGCGCGGCTGCTGGCGAAAAGGGAAGAAGAGCAGGCGTCCGAGATCGCCTCGTCGCGCAAGTCACAGGTTGGTTCCGGCGATCGCTCTGACCGGATCCGAACCTATAACTTCCCCCAGGACCGCGTTACAGACCATCGAATCAGCTTCACGCGGCATAGCCTGCCGCAATTCATGGACGGCGACATCGACGACATGATCGACGCCGTGGCGACGGCGGAGCAGGCACAGCGCCTCGAGGAATCTCTGGATTGACGACGCTGCGTGCGGCTGCAAGGGCTGCGCGCGATCGCTTGCTCGCGGCTCGCGTGTCCGACAGCGACGTGGAAGCTGAGATCGAGGCCGAAGTCCTGCTCCGGCATGCTATCGATCCGGCCGCAGACATCTCCAAGGCTTACCTTCATGCCCGCTACGAAGACCAACTCGAACCGATCCCTGTTGAGCGCTTCGACGCGCTGCTGGCTCGCCGCCTCGCCCGCGAGCCGACGGCGTACATCACGGGCCATCGCGAGTTCTACGGCCTCGACTTCCGCGTTACGCCTGACGTTCTGATTCCGCGGCCGGAGACTGAACTCCTCGTCGAGAGCGCAATCCAGGCCGTGGCGCCTGGGACTTCCCGTTGCCGATTACGGATCGCGGACATTGGAACCGGGTCAGGCGCCATCGCCGTTTCACTCGCCAGAGCACTACCGAACGCCGAAGTCATCGCCGTAGACCTATCGCGCCGCGCTCTGGAAATAGCGGCAGAGAACGCAAAGCGGCATGGTGCTGAGCGCCGCATTGCATTCCGAGCCGGATATCTCCTGACGCCGCTCTGTGACTATGTCGATTTAATTGTCGCCAACCTACCCTACGTGACCAGCGATGAATGGCTTCATTTGGAACCAGAGCTGCGCGAGCACGAGCCTCGCCTTGCACTCGACGGCGGTAACGATGGACTCGATCTGATCAGGCAGCTTTTCTCGCAAGCGTTTTCTTACCTGCTGCCCGGTGGCTGTGTCCTGTTGGAGATCGGCGAAGACCAGGTGGAGCCACTCGCGGCGTTTGTAGAAACAGCAATGCCGGTAGGGACGGCGTGGCAAACCGTCGTCGACTTCAGAGGCGTCCAGAGGGTCTTCGTGGTCCGGCCGGTGGACAAGTAGGGTGACCGAGTAGGCAACTGAAGTTGACGGTAACTCGTCTCGCTTCAACTCTCGCCGATCTGAGCGGAAAAGCCGCAATGAACGACTAGTCAGCTTCCATGTCGTTAAGAGAGCGAGAGAACTGCCTGTTAGGCAGCTCCCTCGCTCTCCTGGAGTGGTAGTTGTCGACTGATGCCTTCGGTCGGTGCTTACCTCGGTTAGCAGATCCAACTGGAGGCGTGCACCTCGCTAAGATCAGGCAAGGTCGAAGCGATCGAGATTCATCACCTTGTCCCACGCAGCGACGAAGTCACTCACGAACGCCTGCTGTGAGTCTGCACATGCGTAGACTTCCGCCAGAGCTCGGAGTTGGGAGTTCGAGCCGAAGACGAGGTCTGCCTCCGTACCGGTCCACTTGATATCGCCCGTCCCTCGATCGCGTCCCTCGAACACGTGCTCCGTGGAAGACGCCTGCCACTCGGTGTCCATGTCGAGCAGGTTCACGAAGAAATCGTTGGTCAACCTCTCGGGCTGCTTGGTGAAGACTCCGTGTTGGGACTGCCCCGCGTTTGCATTCAGGACGCGCAGGCCGCCGACGAGAGCTGTCATCTCTGGGGCGGTCAACGTCAGCATGTACGCCCGGTCCACCAGCAGTTCCTCCGTCGAACTCTGGTGTCCGCCTCCGAAGTAGTTGCGGAAACCGTCGGCAGCCGGTTCGAGCACGGCAAACGATTCAACGTCGGTCTGCTCCTGCGACGCGTCCGTGCGTCCCGGCGAGAAGGGAACCTGCACGTTCTGTCCGGCGTTCTTCGCAGCTTGTTCGACGCCTGCACACCCGCCCAGAACGATCACGTCAGCCAGCGAAACCCTCTTGCCGCCGGTCTGCGAGCTGTTGAATTCGGATTGAACCTGCTCCAGCGTCTGCAGCGCCTTCCCCAGCTCGGGCGGGTTGTTCACTGCCCAGTCCTTCTGCGGCGAGAGTCGGACGCGTGCTCCGTTCGCCCCTCCGCGCCTGTCGGTGCCCCGGAACGATGCCGCCGAAGCCCAGGCGGTCGCGACGAGTTGGGAAACGGACAGTCCCGACGCGAGAAGTTTGCCCTTGAGGGCAGCGATATCCGGCGCTCCGATTAACTCATGGTCGACATCAGGGACCGGGTCTTGCCACAACAGCGCCTCCGCAGGAACCAACGAGCCGAGATATCGGCTGCGGGGCCCCATGTCGCGGTGGGTCAGCTTGTACCACGCCCTGGCGAAGGCGTCCGCGAACTCTTCCGGGTTCTCGTGGAAACGCTTCGCGATCGGGGCATAGATCGGACCCATCTTCAGTGAGAGGTCCGTTGTCAGCATTATGGGGGCATGCTTCTTCGACGGATCGTGGGCATCCGGCACGGTGGCCACGGAAGATGCATCCTTCGGAGCGTATTGCGATTTACCGGCAGGACTCTTGGTCAGCTCCCACTCGTGGCCATGCAGGTTTTCGAAGAAGTTGTTGTCCCACTTGACCGGGTTGGTGGTCCAGGCGCCCTCCAGCCCGCTCGTGATCGTATCGGCGCCCTTGCCGCTGCCAAAGCTGTTCTTCCAGCCGAGGCCTTGCTCCTCCAGGCTGCCACCCTCTGGCTCGGGACCGACGTGTTGGTCCGGATCGGCAGCGCCATGGGCTTTGCCGAACGTGTGTCCACCGGCGATCAGCGCAACCGTCTCCTCGTCGTCCATCGCCATGCGGCGGAATGTTTCGCGGATGTAGTTTGCCGCGGCGAGCGGGTCCGGGTTTCCGCCAGGTCCTTCCGGATTCACGTAGATCAGGCCCATGTGGTCGGCGCCGACGGGTCCCTGGAGTTCGCCATCGGTGTTGTGGCGTTCGTCTCCAAGCCATGTGCCCTCAGGCCCCCAATACGTCTCGTCAGCTTCCCACACATCCTCGCGCCCGCCGCCGAAGCCGAAGGTCTTGAATCCCATCGACTCCAGGGCACAATTGCCGGCAAAGAGCATCAGGTCGGCCCACGAGAGCTTCCGGCCGTACTTCTGTTTGATCGGCCAGAGCAGCCGGCGCGCCTTGTCGAGGCTCGCGTTGTCGGGCCAGCTGTTGAGCGGCGCAAAGCGTTGGTAGCCGGAGCCTCCACCACCTCGGCCGTCGCTGATGCGGTACGTGCCTGCGCTGTGCCACGCCATGCGGATGAAGAAAGGCCCGTAGTGGCCGTAGTCGGCCGGCCACCAGTCCTGCGACGTCGTCATCAACTCTTCAATGTCCTTCTTCAGGGCACCCAGATCGACTGTCTTGAACCCCTCGGCGTAGTTGAAGTCCTCGCCCATAGGATCTGACAAGGGGGAGTTCTGGTGGAGAATCTTGAGGTTTAGTTGATTCGGCCACCATTGTTCGTTGGACATTTCGCTTCTCCTTATGGCTATTGCTGAATGCGGCACAACGCAATCGGAATGGGTTTAAGTCAGAATTACTATCACCAATTTATCTGTCAAGGCGATCATAATACTTGATTCCGACGACTCGGCTAGGGAAACACGACCTGTTTCTTGCCCTGAGAGAATCTTCCCTTGTGCTTAGGGTCCGTCGCGGCTATTTTCGCCGCAGGAGACGTCTTGGAACGAATCATCGCAATCGGGTTGGCCGGGGCGCTGGGTGCGCTGAGCCGTTACGGCCTGCAGAGCCTGGTCAACGAGGTCGCCGGGCGTCCATCGATCGTCGGGACGCTATTGGCGAACCTCAGTGGCGCCTTCCTGCTCGGTCTCCTGATCGCGGCGACGGAGAACCGCCTCGAGCTGAGCAGCGTGGCGCGTGCCGGCATCGCGATCGGATTCCTCGGCTCCTACACCACGTTCTCAACCTTCATGTTCGAGTCGGTGACCCGGCTGGAAAACGGAGAGGTGTTGCTCGTCCTGGCTTACGTCGCTGCCAGCATCATTCTGGGCCTGGCGCTGGCCTACGCCGGTCTGCAGATCGGCCGCGCGGTCTAGCGCCCCGTCGATCCGAAGCCACTGCCGCCACGCGTCGAATCCGACAGCTCATCTGATTCAACTGCGCCCAAGATTTCCACTCGACTAACTACCAGCTGCGCTATCCGATCGCCGTCTTGAATCCGGTACGACTGCAACGCGCCGATCGTGTGCATGTTGACGAAGATTTCGCCCCGGTAGTCGGAATCGACGGTTCCGAAGATCACGTTCACACCACGGCGCGCCAGGCCGGAGCGCGGACGCAACTGAACCTCGAACCCGAGAGGCACTTCGACGGCGATACCGCTGGGTACGAGAGTCGCATCAGGGCCAAGCTGGACGTCACCGTCGAGGCAGGCATGGAGGTCCAGTCCGCTCGCCCCAGGTGTGCTGCGGGAAGGCAGGCGAGCCCCGGGACGCAGTAATTTGACCTTGATCGTGGATTCGGACACGTAGGCAGGCTAGCAGAAGCCTCTTGTTGAATGAACGGCCCCAGAAATCAAATAGTCGTGGCTCTGAGTCCACGGCTATTTGCAAGATTCGGACTGATTTAGGCTTCTGCGGTGGCCGGCTCTGACGCTTCTTCCTCGGCGGCCTCTTCTTCGGGCCAGACTAGCTTCTTCTGCATCTCGCGGGGCGGGTCGATGTAGATCGCGCTCCAGCCGCATGACTCCTCGCAGAGACGACAGCCGGTGCAGCGGCGCTCAATGACGCTCGCGATGCCGAAAAAGTCGCCCACTTTCCCACCCGAGAGGTCTAGCTCAAGGGCGTCGAAGGGACAGACCTGGATGCAGAGTTCGCAGCCGGAGCCAATGCAGTTGTCTTCAATGACGACCGCCTTGGGCCATTCCTTACGCGGAAAGGTCCTGGATACGTCCCCGAGCTCATCCAGGATGGCCTCTGGTGGGCAGACCACGCCGCAGGCGCCGCAGTCGATGCAGAGGTCAGGGTCGATCTGATGAATTACGTTACGGGAGCCCGTGATGGCTTCCGTGGGGCAGCGCTTGGTGCAGGCTGTGCAACCGATGCAAGTCTCGATGATCTTGTAGGCCAAATCGTATTCTCCGGTCGGTTTAGTGCCCGCTGCTCACGAGTATAGGCGGCGCTTTCCCATTGCCGCAAGGCACCGCAAGCCAGGCCGCAGAGCTGTCACCTATGGCACGATGCGACGAAATCAATACTGGGAGGCCGCGAATTGGAATGGATTTCTGACCCCGAGATCTGGGTGGCTTTGGTCACATTGACGTCACTGGAAATCGTCCTGGGCATCGACAACGTGGTGTTCATCTCGATTCTGGCAGGCAAGCTGAAGCAGGCTGAGCAAGCGCGGGCTCGCCGCGTCGGTCTCGCCATCGCCATGCTCGGACGCATTTTGCTGCTGCTTTCGATCGCCTGGATCATCAAGCTGACCGAACCGCTCTTTACGCTCTTCGAGGAGGAGCTGTCCGGACGCGATCTGATTCTGTTGATCGGCGGACTGTTCCTCCTCGCCAAGAGCACGTTCGAAATCCATGAAAGGTTGGAGGGCAGTGAGGGTCACGTCAGTGCCCGAGTTGCGCCGTCTTTCGCCGCCGTAATCCTCCAGATCATGGTGCTCGATATTGTCTTCTCGCTCGATTCTGTGATCACCGCGGTCGGCACGGTTGACGACGTCGAAGTGATGATCGCAGCCGTGATCATCGCAGTCGGCGTCATGATCGTCTCGTCCGGCGTGATCAGCGCCTTTGTGGAGGGGCACCCGACCGTAAAGATCCTCGCGTTGAGTTTCCTGCTCCTGATCGGTATGTCGCTGGTCGCCGAGTCTGTCGATCAGCACATTCCCAAAGGCTACATCTACTTCGCGATGGCCTTCTCTATCTTCGTCGAGATGCTCAACCTGCGTGTCAGGGCGCGGACGCGCCGGCCGATTCACCTTCACCAGGGTTACGTTGCAGAAGAGGAGGCTTCTTCGACAACCTGAACTCATACCGTTGCGATTAGAGGGATGGAACCGCGGTCGAAATCGCTGATCTGCGCCTCGCCGAGACCCCAGATGCGCGAACGTGCCGTTCTGGCGCCATCGACTAGTGCTGCCAACCGCACGCCGTGGAAGGTGGCCGGATAGCGCGCTAGTTTTTCGATGCCCGCGTCGAGCAGCCGGATGCTGCCTGGGAACTCGTTGCGCGTCACGTGGACGAAGGCGGCCGTGATCTGGATCAGGCCCTGGTAGAAGCCGCGCATCTCGCGCTCCGCGTCCAGCCAGGCTTGCTCCCACGCCTCGTGCGCGTTCCAGTAGTGCCCCGCGTTATAGAGGTCGATGCCTAGCTGCAGCAAAGCCTCCGGCGTAAGAGATTCGAGATAAGCGTCGCGGTCGTCGCCTTCAACGTCGAAGTAGCCTTCAGTTGTCACAGTCATATTCTGGCAGAAGCCGCGCATCGTAGAATCTGGGCGTAGTTAACGCGGCAGTTCCGCGTGGCATGACCTGCACGATTCTGAATCCTGACAAGGAGCACCATGCGTGACGTAGCCCTTAGAGCCCTCGATACGGCGCGGACGCGTGGCGCTTCCTACGCCGACGTGAGGATCGTCGAGTTCAAGTCGGAGTCGGTGACGGCGCGCAACAACGCGGTCGAAGGCCTCGTGGTGGACGAGTCGCTGGGATTTGGCGTCCGGGTGATCGTCGATGGCTACTGGGGCTTCGCAGCCTCCAACAAGATGACGACTGCGGAGGCGGATCGGGTTGCCGCTGAAGCTGTGAAGATCGCCAGGGCATCGTCGCTGGCCGGCGGACCGAAGGCAGACATCGGGCCGCCCGTTCGGCACGTCGCCAGCTACGTCACGCCAATTCAAAAAGACCCGTTCGCGGTGTCGCTAGACGACAAGATAGCCCTGCTCCTCAAAGTCAACGCCACAATGTCATCCGTGCCACAGATCATGGCGGCTGAATCGAATCTCTACTGCCAGCGCGAGTACAAGACCTTCGCGTCCAGCGAAGGCGCCTTCATCGAGCAGGAACTCTACGAGACGGGATGCGGCATCGAAGCCACCGCGACGGCGGAGGATGAGGTACAGAATCGTTCGTACCCCAACAGCGTCGGCCGGCACCAGGCGACGCAGGGCTGGGAGTTTGTCGAAGGCTGGGATCTCGCGGGCAACGCCGGGCGCGTGGCGGAAGAGGCCTCGGCACTGCTCACTGCGAAGTCCCAGGCGTCTGGCGTAACTACGGTGATCCTGGATGGATCGCAAGTGGCGCTTCAGATTCACGAGAGCTGCGGCCACGCCATCGAGCTGGACCGCGTCCTCGGAACCGAGGCGGCGTTCGCCGGGACCAGCTTCCTGACCACGGAGAAGCTGGGCGACTTCCGCTACGGCTCGGACGTCGTGAATCTCACGGCCGACGCGACGATCCCGGGCGGGCTCGGTACCTTCGGCTTCGACGACGAGGGCGTGCCGGGGCAGCACGTGGCTGTGGTGCGCAACGGCATATTCCAGGGCTACCTGACGTCGCGTGAGACGGCGCAGCAGGTACGCGCAATGCGGGGCGATCTGGCTAACGGTGGCCTTGTTCCCGGCGTCTCAGGCGGTGCGATGCGCGCCGATAGCTGGAGCCACCTACCCTTGATCCGCATGACCAACGTCAGCCTGGAGCCAGGCGACTGGACGATCGAAGACCTCATCGCAGATACGGATGACGGCATCTACATGGAAACAAACCGCAGCTGGAGCATCGACGACAAGCGGCTCAACTTCCAGTTCGGCACCGAACTCGCGCGAGAAATCAAGAACGGCAAGCTGGGCGACCTGGTCAAGAACGCGACCTACACCGGCATCACACCGCAGTTCTGGGGCTCCTGCGACGCGATCGTCAACCGCGACGGTTGGGTGGTCTGGGGCACGCCGAACTGTGGCAAGGGCCAGCCGGAGCAGGTGGCGCACACGGGCCACGGCGCCAGCGCCTCGCGCTTCCGCAACGTACGCGTCGGGGTCATGCAGTAAGTGTATGTGGGACGGAGTCTTTTCAGAGGCTACCGGCTCGGCTCGACCAAGAGGGCGGTAAGGATTAGCAGCCGCCTGAGGGCAACTCCAGCTTCCACCCGCCATCTTCTTTGACCAGCGTGTTCTCCGTCGGATCCGCCGGCTCTCCGTCGACAGTCGAGGCGACGATGGCTGAGGCGCCATCGCCATCAATCAGGATGCCGCGCACTTCTTCGACGACGAATTCACGCTCACCAAGGGCTTGCCTGGCGCCGGATATGAAGGCGATAAAGCCCTCTTCGCTGCATCGGTCCTGGCTGGCGGAGTCGAGCAACGCGTACATTTCGGCCGGTTCAGAATCTACATAGTGAGCGATGTAGGCTCGCAGGACGGATTCGACATCTTCCTCATCCGAGCCGCCGCAGCCGAGCAGCAGAATCGCAGGGACGATCAACGCGGCTAACCACAGCTTGCTCATAGCCGCATTGTATCGGCCTGGCGGATCAAGGGAGCGCCCATCTTGTAACGCAAACGAAACGTATGTGCGCTTCGCGTTTGATGTAGCCGTTTCGCTTTCGCTCGTAGGCTTTCGCTTGGTGGGAGTCGCTTCTTAGCGAGTGTGGAAGGTACCCAGATGGTCACGACACCTCGGTTGGCAACTGGGGATGTGGTGGTAAGCGCTGGTGGCAGACGACTCGGCGTCGTTAGGCAGATCGAAGTCGATCGATTAAAGCTCGACAGGCGCCTAGTGCCCGATTACTGGCTGGCGACTGAATACATCGATCACACCTCGGATGGCCTGGTTCAGATGGTGTTGACGAAAGAGGGCATTGGCGCGGCCCGTATATCCGCACCGCGCAGTTAAAAGACGATTACCCCGATCCGCCGGCGCCGCCGGCCGACTCCTCGGTTGAGGTCGGCGGCGCGGCGGCCGTCGTCTCGGATGTAGCCGGTGGTGTGGTGTAAGAAAGCAGCCCCTTCAGCCGCCAGCCGATCGCCGACGCGACCGCAACTGCACCAACGCCCCCACTGACGACAGCGAATGTAGCGCTTGTTGCGGCTGCTACGAAGCCAGACTCCATCGCGCCAAGTTGATTGGAGGCCTGGATAAAGACCTGGCTTACGGCGCTGACGCGGCCTCGGATCTCATCCGGTGTCGCCAATTGAATTATCACGTTGCGCATCACCACGCTGATCTGGTCGGCGGCTCCGATCATGATGAAGACGGCGATCGAAAGATAGATATTGCGGGAAAGCCCGAAAACTATCGTGAAAACGCCGAACATCGCGACGGAGTAAATCAGTGCCCGCCCGGTCTTGATAATCGGTGGCCGGATCACCAGCACCAGCGACATGAGGAACGCACCAATCTCTAGCGAGGCAAACAAGAGTCCGTAACCGAAGCCGCCGACGTGGAGAATGTCGCGGGCATAGATCGGCAGGAGTCCCTTGGCGCCACCGAAAATCACGGCAAACATATCGAGTGACATAGCACCAAGGATGACCTTGCGCCGCCAGACGAACTGGATGCCTTCCTTGATGGCCTCCACGCTGACGCTGCGCTTCGGTCCGTCATTCGCTTGCTCGTAACGCAACATGGACATTGCCAGAAAGGCACCGCAGATAGCGCAGCTGTAAACGACATAGGACACGCCGGCGTTGTACGCCACCAGCACGCCGCCGACGAAGAGCCCAGTCATCATTCCAAAGGCCTGGAAGTTGGAGCTGATCGTAACAGCGTTGGCGAACGTCTCTCGCTTCACGATCGCGGGTAAGAGTGCCAATCGGGCTGGGTTCTCAAACGACGACGCCAGACCGATGAGCAGGACGAGTCCGTACATGAGCTCGGCGGTAATCCAGCCGTTGAAGGTTGCCAGTGCGAGGACGATGCCGCAGCCCAAGGGTACGGTTTGGGCAATCATGATGATGTTGCGCCGGTTGTAGGTATCGGCGAAGGCACCGCCGATCATTGCGATTCCCAGCGCGGGTAAGAAACGCGCAAGGCCCAGGAAGCCTAGCGAGAGCGCGCTGCCTGTCAGTTCATAGATATGCCAAGCGAGGATCGCCTGGAGCATCGCGTTTCCAATGGAGGACGACATTCGGCTGGAGGTGTAGAGGAGGAAACGCGGCTGGCGCAGCGCCTGAAAAGGATCGTGCTTGGGTTGAGGCGGTTCGGAGGGAGACTGGCTCAAGCCATGTCTCCCGGCTTCAATCCTGGGTGTGGTAGCGGCCGCGCCGCCGGGATATCCATACGGTTTGAAATATTACCAGACTGCCCTTTACCTGGGACCACAGCCTAGAGCTTCAAATCCATCCAGCGGTGCTCAATACCGGCGTCGAGAAAGACGTCACCGTATGCGGCGTAACCCAGGCGTTCGTAGAAGCTAATGGCGTGCAACTGCGCGGCAAGCGTGATGGACGCAACGGCTCGCTCAAGCGCGACACGATGCAGCGCAAGCATCACCGCCCGGCCCACACCTTGACGCCTTTGTTCGGCCAGGACCGCAACACGCCCGATGTGGCTACGTCCGTCTGGTTCACTTAGCAAGAGGCGGCCTGTCGCTACCGGCAGGCCGCCCATTCTAACGAGGACGTGGATCGCACTGCTCACCGAAGCCGGGTCCGCATCGTGTTCGTCGATCTCGAGGTTTTCGGGGACGCCCTGCTCCTCGATGAACACGGCGCGGCGGACCGCAAGCGCCTCCAGCATCTGGTCAAATGTAACGACGCGGACGACTTCTAGACTCACAACCGGTATAATAGACAGGCAAGGGGACGACAGGATTCGACAGGGAATGCCGGACCCGGATTGCAAGCCGAGGCGCCATCGCCCTCGTTAATCAGGTGGCAAACTTTAATTGGCGACAAACAACTCGCCTACGCTGCCTAACTAGCAGTGTACGTTGACCCCTATCTCACCCCGATGGGTGGGGAGTTCAGCGACGAAATGTCGGGGTGCTGTTCTGCTGACGGTCGGTAAGCGGAGCTCAAGATAACCGGCGGTGCCGGACGTCAGCCTGCCGGAGCGGCGGGCGTCCACGGCGAGATTAAATGCCCGGCTAAGCTTGTAGTAAATCCCGGACGTACTTCTTCTGGACGGGGAGTTCGATTCTCCCCCGTCTCCACCAAGTCCATACGCCCCAGAACCGGGGCTTCGCGGGGTGCGAGCAGAACCGTCGAGAAATCGACGGTTCTCTGCATCGCAGCATCGACCAGCGTCCGGAATGCAGGTTTCGGAGCGATACCAGTGATGCGGTGCGATTCCACATCTACGAAGGCGCCATCTATAAGCGGTGCCAGGAGAGCACGTCGCTCGTCCGCAGTCGCCTCCAACCACAGGGTCGGCAGGTCACCGAGGAGAGCCGCGATGTCGGTGACCTCCACTGGTGTCGCGTCTTCCGACAGCCTGATCTCGGCGTCCAGAGCGACCATGCGAGCTTCGTAGTCCGCGAGCGCGAATCCTCCGTCGGCATACGCGCGCGCCAGTCGCTTCTTTCGTTCGATCAGGCGCGGGCGGCTCGGCCGTTCGTCGCGTCCCGCGATCCGAGCAATCTCCTCGAGCCAGTCAGGCCGTAACTCAATCGAGCGAAAGATGTCGGCGACTTGCGCGTCGATTGGCGGAGCCACGAGTGCCCGCCGGTTCGTGTCACACGGCCAACCGTGCCGCTCCCGGTACATCGGTGTTCCGGTGCGGTTGCGATCAGAGTGGAGCGAGTTTCCGCAGCGCGGGCAATCTCGACGATCTCATCCAGGGCCTGCTCCAGCTCCGCGGCTCGCTGCTCCCGGCGCAGCCGCGATAGGTCGTCGTCGTGGTCGCCAGCGCGGGCCGGCCAGTCGTGCGCCGCGCTCCAGTGGCCCCAATTCCCCGGTGCTGATTTGGTACTGGTTTGGTGCGACAAGCACTCGCGGGCGTGCTCTGCGTAGGCCGCCGCCAGGCTGCCGGGCGCCTGTTTCTTGCTCGCCTTGATTTGTTGGGGGGGGGGCAGATTGCGGGTGACAGCCTCAGGGTCAGACCCTTGACAGACGTCGGACCAACAACCTTGACGGTCGTGTAGAGGACGATTGTCCGGCGCCAGCGCCGACAATCGTCGTTACGTTGGGCCTCCCCAGGCTGCCTCTCCGAGCTCTTGAGGGTGGCCGTGGCCTTACCAGCGCCGGAGTTTCCCAGCCCTAATCGGCCTCAACACTCACCCGCAGCAACTCGCCCCCGGCTTCCAGGCGCACCAGACCAACGCGCCGGGTAGAGTCTTAGCGACTTGCCCCGCTCCTTGGCCCACCGGCCAATGCGTTCGAGGAGCTGGCCCTTGCGGTAAAGACGTGATAGACCGATTCGTACTCAGTCCGGGAGACCGCGGCTCAGCCTAGTCATCAGACCCAATAGATAAGACAGTTGTTGGGTCTGGCGAGGGTGACAATCAGGGCGCGAAGCGGTAGATGACGGGTAGCTCTGCAATGTCGGTCACCTTGGGATCGGTGTGGTGCGATATGTGAACCCGGCCGCTGCCGCAGTCGCCGAACTCGTCACAGGAGATAACCCCGATGATGCCCCTAAAGCCGGTGGTGGCACTCAGTGCCTCCCGCAGCTTGGCACGGTCGATGTAAAGAGTATCTCCGTCGACAACCGCGACCTCCTCGATGGCCCGAAGGAGGATAGTGGCTGCGTCATAAGCGTGGGCCAGGTAAGCGGATGTGGCCGTCTCGCCGTACCGCTCTCGATAGTCGGCGATGAGCGCGTCACCGCTCTTGCCGGCCGCCGCGTTGGCATTGTCGCCAAGGCTCAACTCGGGACCTGGCAAGTAGATGCCTTCCGACTCGGGAATGGCTAGGAACTCGGGGACCAGCAGGGCCGCACCGCCAATCAGCGCTATGTCCTCGAGTGCAGGGACTTGGCCGATCTGCCGCACGATGGCTGCGCCTTCGTCTTGGAAGAGCGGAAGGAAGACGCCGTCCGGACTGCCGGCGGCAATCTGGGTGATGACGGGGGCCATGTCGGTGTCGCCACGGCTAATGGAGATGAGGGCGACCGAGCCGCCAAGCTCTTCGAACGCGGTGGTGAAGGCGCCGGTTAGACCGGTGGTATATGGGTCGCCGTCATGGATGGCAGCCATCCGGCGCAGACCAAGTTCGTTGTAGGCGAACTGAGCGACCGCCTCTGCCTGATAGAGGTCGTTGTTGGAAGTCCGGTAGTAGCCGGGGTGGTAGTTGGAACCGGCGTTGCCTTGGAGGTCGGAAGTCAGCGAGGGGGCCGTCGTCGAGGGTGCGATCATCACCAATCCGGCCTCGCTGAGGATTGGCGAAGCGGCGGCGGCAGCGACGGAGCAGGACGGGCCAATTACGCCGATGACTCGGGGGTCGCCGGTCACCGTATCGGCGGCGGCACGTCCACCTTCCTCGGTGCAGAGAGAGTCGAGGCCGGCACCAAGCGAGACATCGTGCCCTTGGATAGGGCCGTAGTCCGCCAACGCCAGCTCCACGTCGCGGTGGCTGGGAACGCCTAGTTCGCCGAGACCCGTAAGTACGTGCATCGAACGTATCTGGATAGCATCGCCGGGGGCCAACTCCACGGCTCCGAGGCGACCGGCTTCGAAATCCTGTCCGCCGCAGGAGACGGCCGCCAGCACAAGAGCTGAAAGCAAACCAAGCCAGCGTAATGGTTTGGGACAGGGTCGGTATGCGATCATTAGCGTTCTCCACCCTATCTCTACCTGAGACTAACTCGTTCAGGCGCTGGCTTGCCGCTTCACCGGGGCGGGGGTTGGGGCCAGCACGAAAGTTGTCGCTCGGAGGGTACGGTTAGTTTCACCTCACGCTCCACTATAGGGAATACTCTCCCGGCCTCTACCTGGCTTCGGTACCTGACGGACTGTCGATATTTGCTTGTTAGTCTCTGTCAGATTTCCGTCAGAGGCGACCCGTAGCGGGACCCTACGCCTTGACGGTCACACCAATCGTGTGGTGGCCTGTGGCGCCATTAGGGAAGGGGGGAGCCAGACTCGCCGTCTGCACCATGCCGCTGCGATCGATGGCGCGTACCTCAAGGTCGAACGTGCCCTCGCCGGCCGGCCAGTCGGCCACCCACTGACGCCAAGTGCTGTCGGACAGCTCCTCACTCAGTACGGCGTCGAGCCAACCACCTTCTGAAGGCTGCGCGCCGCCGCGTGCCTTTGGCCGAAACTGAACGCCGTTTACGCCCCTCAGCCCGCCCCAGGCGACGCCCGCGACTCGCACGTTGCCAGGCGGGAGCGCGGCTCCGGCACGCGGGACGTCGATACGCGACTGTAGCTTGATCGGGCCCTGCTGAGACCAGCCTCGTTGTACCCAATAGGAGTCGAAGGCGTCGAGCCGCGACAGCTCGATCTCACCGAGCCACTTCGTGGCGGAGACATATCCATAGAGCCCCGGCACAATCAGGCGTGCCGGAAACCCGTGCTCGGCTGGCAGCGGCTCGCCGTTCATGCCGAGCACCACCATCGACTCGCGCCCATCGAGCGCGACGTCCGTGGGGAAGCCGACCGTGAAACCATCGAGGGAGCGCCCGATTACCTGCGTCGAGTCGGCCTGGATGCCCGCCTCGCGCAGCAATGTGGGAAGCGGGACGCCGCGCCAGTAGGCGTTGCCGACGAGGTCCCCACCCACCTTGTTCGACACACACGCGAGGGTCACCGCCTCCTCGCGCAGGCTCATCGAGAGTAACTCTTCAAACGTGAACTCGGCCGGTCGGTCAACCATCCCGGTGATGCGGAGCCGCCACCGCTCACTGTCGATGCGGGGCACCGAGAGAGCCGTGTCGATGCGGTAGAACTCGCTGTTCGGCGTGACGAGCGGCGAGATCCCCGAAACCGAGGCGGGACCGCCGCGGACGACCGGTGCGGGCTGGGGCGTCGAGTCCGGCGTCGGTTCGGGCGTCGTCTCGGCTGTGGCCGTCGCTTCGGGCGAGGCGCTCACGCTGGCGGCCGACGAGGGCACTGCGACGGTCGCGCTCCCCGCGGGCGGTGACGGACGTGGAGGTGCTGGCGGCAGCTCGATTGCCGCGCGCTGCGCGTCCACATCAACCGCCGGTTCGACCAGGCGCCGCCCCAAGGGCACCGAGAGTACAGCCGCCGCCAGCCCACCGCCGGCGAACCGCAGAAACTGCCTTCGACCAGGGCGCTTCACCCCCCCCGATCGGGGTGAGGCTCTGGCCTCAGCGCTGGCCGCGGTCGCCGTGCTGAGCAACCAGAGGAGCGTCGCGACACCGGCGATACCGGCGGCGACTGCGGTGGTCCATGCCTGCGCGGGTGAGGTGAACGGATCGCGGGTTCCCACAAGCCCGCCGACGACGGTGAAGGCTGCGAGGGCGCCCACGCCGATCGCGCGGTAGCGCATCGCGAGCGGTCCCAAGGCCGCACCGAGCAGCAACGATGTGGCGACGATGCTAACGAGCAATGCGGGCTTGTCGTTCGTGCCGAAGGTTTCGATCGCGGCGCCAGAGACAGAGCGGGGAGAGTTGTCGATGATCACGTCCCCGATCGCCACCACCAGCGACTCCCCCTGGACAAGGCGCGCTACGAACTCGGCGACAGCCAGCGCCACCGCCGCGGCCACGAATCCCGCGACCGCGCCAGGCCACCCCACGCGTAGTTGCTGCATGTCTACGCCTTTATTCTCCTATGCTCTCTAGCCGGCTTCAGCTTAGCGCTGAATCCTTGCAAAACAATTACAATCCGTGGCGGTATCTTAGGGTCTGACTGAAAGTATATCCACCCGCGCGCACCTGACAGTAGGCCCCACGCGTTCGTGTGAGTGAGGCCATTGTATTGCCCGAGGGCGGTGGAGTGCGCACGTCGCGGCGTGCGTGCTCGCGAACCTCGTCGTGGGCACGCCAGCCGCGACGTGCCTGACCTGCTCTCGTATCGTAATCCTGGCGTCCGCAAGGGCGAACTGCGAGTTATCGACGTGCAGCGTCAGCTCCTTGAAGCTGTCTGGGATGGTACTGCCGAGGCCCAGGATGAGTCCGGCGGGGGTGGCCCTGACGACCGAGACCTGATAATTCGCATTCTGATACGTGAAGGTATTGTCCGTGAGAACAGCGGTATTAGTGCATTCCCGTGAGATACCCAAACCCTTGACGCAACCTTTCCCTAGAGACGTCGCCAATTTCCTGGACGGTCAGCGTGGCGGACCAGACGGTGGTCTGCTGCGCAGAGGCGGGGGTGGGAAGGGCGGTCTGGACTGCCAGCGCCAGCAGCAGGGCGGCCAGCAGGGGCAGGAGGGTTGAAGGACGGAGGGTTAGTTTAGAACGTAGGTTCGGGGGGGGGGGGGTAAGAGGCGGAGCCGCCTTCAAGAGGCGAGAGGGCCACGGGTAGAGTCATCGAATCACCTCCTCCTTTGCACGTGTTATGCCAGGGCGGAACCTTCTCCCCGCCACGCGGGAAGCCCCGTCGCACTCGGTGGCGAAAACCCCAACTTATCACCGCAACACTATCTGAAAGCCCGCCCTTTTGTCAGTATGGCTGGCCCCGATTCTCGGAGGGCGAGCACGTCGCGGCCGTTGTCCCCCCTCCCCCGGCATCCTCGACGCCATCGGTTTCCCGTCACCTTCCCAAGCACAGGGGCCAGGGACATGGCGAGTAGCTGAGGGAAAGACTCAGACTCATGTGTAGCAAGAGGCATGTGGAGCGTGCAGAATTGACAACCGAACAATGTGGGCGTAGTTTTTAGGCGCCGGGAGGTGTCTCTTTGGCGCTAAGCCGGTCGATATTGGGGAATGTTGGCGAGTCATGGCGACCTATGTTTTGCTGATGACGCTTACGCCCGAGGGCCAGAAGGACGCCCTCCAGGACCCCGAGTACCTAATCCGCGTCGGAGACGCCATCGACGTCCCCGGCGTGCAGGCGCTCGGCATCTACGCCGTCCTCGGCGAGTACGACTTCGTCACCATCGTCGAGGCCGAGGACAACGACCGCATGGCCCGCTTCTCCCTCGAGCTCGGCGTCGGCGTCAAAGCCCACATCACCACCTTGCCCGCCGTGCCCATCTCCCACCTCGATGCGACCGAGTCGCTGCTCCAGGACGAGACCACCACTGAGCTGTCAAGTCGCAACCTTACCAGCGAGAGCAACGCCGTCCGCTAACCGCCTAGCACCAAGCACCCGATGCGCAGGGCAGCGACGCGGTCCTTCTCCTAGTCGGTACTGGCGATGATCTCGGCGATATGACGAGATATCCGAGCGTATTTGGCAATTTGCTCCGCCGCCTGTTCCAGCGCGTATCCAACCGCATCGGCAGCGGCTTGCCCCCTCTTGCTCTGCTTCTAGTCATCGTCAACACTCCTGTATTAGCCTATCGCACCAATGCTCTACGAGGATATTGACGAGTTCTGGGCGGCATCTGTCGGCGCCTACACTTGGTTAGACTTCGGGGAGGACGGCGGGCGGGCACTCCCGCTGAAATACGCACCCCGACCCGGCGAGCACATCCTCCTGTACGCCTGCCATGCGGAGCGCAACTGGGCACGGCCGGGGCCGGTTGCCGGATGGGATGGCAACGTGGAGAGGCCCACTCTCAATCTTGATCGACGTCGCCGGCTCCACCTGGCACGGCTACCTGCATGCCGGCAGGATGGTCAGCGCTTGATGCGTCCGCGGATGCATCGTCGGATACGCATTATCGCGAAAGTGCCAATGCATTGTTTTGGCCAGTTTTGGCGTGTTTTTGCTCATGTCCTCAGATACGAATTTGCAGCGCTCAGATTCAGACCGATCCCCAAAAGCTTATTTCGCGACCACGCGCGCGTCTGCCAACCACACTCCCTTGACGCGATGACTTTTGGACTTTTGACCCGCCCTTCCGGTACGGCCATCTGCGTCATGCTTCAGGACTCCGATGTTCTGTCACATAGAGGCGCTCAGCAGCACCGGCGTAGGCCCCAAGACCATGACTTGAGCGTCGAGTACGTCATGGCAGGGGAGTTGGACGAGCGCTGAAGGCCATCGAGGTTAAAGCTTGGGAACGTGGAGACTAGGCTGAAGCGTCTCTACGAAGCCCTAGAGGCCCTTTACCCCGCATGCTCTCGTTGAGACACAGGCAGGGTCAAGCTGACGACTATGCGGGAGGAGGCTGCCGGTTTGTTGGAGCAGCAAAGGGTCGATCTGCACTGCTGCTGGAGAGACGAGCCTTGATTCGGAACTTCGTGAAGGGCATCGAGGTGGTGGGGAACGAGGCCACGCTGACGTACACGATACCATGCCATCGGGTGGGGGTTGATTACCGAAGGGGCCTCGGTTTTCGATTTTGTACAGTCCGGCCCGCCACTCTATACTCCCTGGGTAAAATAATAACAACCCTCATGAAAGTGTTGCTTGCTATGGAACAGTGGCGAAAATGGCTGGCAGTCCTGGGTGGGATTACCGCGGTTGCGGTCCTGTTCAACGAGCTCTACTACCCCTACAACAAGGCGGTAAGCGGGTTCATCTGGGACTACATCGCCGATCCGGCGGCGCTGATAGTCATGGGCTTCAATGTCCTGGTCAACGTGGGCGATTCGCTGAGAATTCGCAGCCGGGCCGGCAATCACCTGACTCAGATGCCCCGGGACGTGATCACCGCCCTGGTGGCCGTCGTGTGGGTCCGCTTCCTTATGCAATACGCCGACAAGATAGCCCCTAATCATGAAGCTACCGCCGGGTTATGGGGCCACCTGACCGCCCTGGCCATTGTCATCCTGGCCTTCGAAGCCATTTCTTTGTGGCGGTCCGCCGGGCAAGCAAGCTACGGCGGAAACGGCTGACGGCGATTTGCGCCAAGGTCATCGTCCGACCTAACCAAAACCGGCCCGGGAGAGCAACGAGTATTAAGCAAGTCAGGCGAAGGCATAGGTGGGCTCCAGAGCGTCGGGATTGCGCCACGCCGACCCAACTGCCCTAACCGCGTCCTGAGCCGTGGGAATGTCATCGTGAGTGCGCGTCTTCATGGAAGAGGTCGCTCATACTGTTGACGAAGATTCGGCGAGGTGATTTCCATCGTAAGGAGTGTCTGCCTCTCGGGATGCGTTTTGACACTGCCTACTCCCCGAGGATACGGGCCACCACTCTTGAACCTCAGCGTGAGCGCTTCGGCGTAACAGTGGGCGCATCCAGGACTGACCTTGGTGCAGCCCGTTAGATGGTTACAGGTAGCATCCGTCCACTCTAAGAACTGTTGGCTGACATTCTGGCCCTCCGGCTTTGCTTGTGTGTAACTGGCATAAACGCGCCGCTTTCAGGGCCTTTTCACACTCCTTCGCCGCGCCCCGCCACGAGGCCGGATACCGTCTCCACGAGGGAAGCATCGCGTGCGCTGCATGTTTCAATCCTCATCTACCACTAAGGGTGGGTGCAACCATCAGGGGGACACTACTACGGCAGCAAGACGCTACTGGGATGCCAGCGAGTCCCTAGAGCGGCATGTGGGGGCATTGCAGGAAAACGCAAGGCGGTCTCGAAGAGTTGGAGACAGTAGTGAGGCTATTGATAAGTGTACCGGCACACGGTATGTTCTTTCTATGATCCGGTCGTTTCACCATCGGGGTCTAAGGCGGCTCTATGAACGAGGCGACCCCAGCGGCGTAGGTGCGAACCAATTGGATCGGATTACTCTCGCCCTAGCAGACCTCGATGCAACCAGCAAGCCGAGCGACGTCGATCTGCCGGGATACAGACTGCATCCCCTCTGATCTGAAAGGATTGTGGAGCATTTCGATTTCAGGCAACTGGCGGATCACGTGCCGGTTTGAAAATGGCAACGTGTACGACGTCGATCTAGTCGACTATCACTAGTAAGAGGGAAGAGACCATGACTATGAAACATCCACCTCACCCTGGCGGCAGCATCAGGGAAAACTGCTTGGATCCTCTTGGCCTGAGTGTCACAGAGGCAGCGGAGGTCTTGGGCGTTGCCCGTCACACCCTTTCGCGGGTTTTGAACGGCCACGCGGCGATCTCGCCCGACATGGCCATTCGCCTTGAAAAGGCTGGGTGGTCCAGCGCGGATTTCTGGCTGCGACGGCAGACTTCCTACGACCTAGCGCAAGCGCGCAAGGGTGAAGACCGAATACAGGTCGAGCGCTACCAGCCGCAGCCTACGGCGTAGGGAATCTAGAGTGTGTAGGTTGCAGGATGTGCTTCTGGAGAGTGCCTCCCAGAGGGCGGCGTGTCCCTGTGCGAGATAGAGCATGAACGAAGCTACGGCAAGGCTAAGGATCAACTACTACTAATCAAAGATCGACAGTCCCGCAGGAACCCAGACTTAGAAGATCGACAATCAGCCCGTACAAGGTGTGGTCTGCTTTGGTCTAGGCGAAGATATGGCGTTACCCATCTAAAGCCACCGCAGTGACCAGAGCCGAGCATACCGTTCCAGTCACTCGACCGCGAGCTAGCGCGGCAAAGCAACGGTCAGCTTAAAGGGATAGCCTTTACTCACCACTGGACGAACATCGGTATGTGTGTTCATCGTTAATAAACGACGTTGCGGCGGTCGGCCTCCCATTCCGCGTGACGTTCGTACTTCCCTATGTCGAGAGGGCAGCGGTCGGCCGCGCGCAGTTCGGTGTACTCGGTCTCGGATAGGCCCAGAATGGCCCTTTGCAGTTCCGTTACCGTCGTCATGGTGTCCCTCCTTTTTGCTTTGTGCTTTTAGATTGCGCCACGGGGCCCAGGCGCTACCCTACCAGGGCCCCGTTCAACTCCTCAAGAAGTCCGCCCAACTCATTGCCAAACAGCTCGTATGCTTTACCCAGGCCGCCCTGCTGGTTAAAGGGGGCGTGCTGGAAGTCGCTCATCTCCATGCTAACGCTGCCGTGCCACGTATCCACGGTAGCCTCAGTGGATCATCTTGACAATCCAGCGATGTTAACGGAGGGACTATAATCTGTCACACCTGACGAAGAGGCGCTCATATAAGCGAGGATGGCGTCCTTGATGGTCATTCCTGCCCTTCCCTAGCTTCTGCTTCCTGGCCATCCGCCTGTTCGGGGTGGGAGGCTTCGAAGTCATCAGACTGCAACAATCGATCTGTGTCGAGTGCCCATCACCCATCAGAGGACGGATAACCATGCGAGCGGCAGTATAACTGCTCACCGGAAACGTGATCGCAGCCTGACGATCCGTGGACGGCTGGCCAAGCGAGTCCACTTAGACTCTGGTTTCCGGCACTGGCAGCGCTGACCCGCTACGCACCAATCCAGCGAGCCGCCCTCGGCAAACAGACACTCACCGCTTGCCTACCAGAACCGCGCTTGCAGCCCGTAAAATGGGCCCCCGGCTCCTGCCTGGTGGCAGCAAGTTGCGGATTACCTACTCCCAAGGTGCTTTCTCGAGGTTCAGATGAGTCACGAGCGAACAGATGGCAGCAGTCCACCAGAGCGCGGCTCCTGTCTGAGGTGCGCGGAACGCCGCAACGCAACCTCGCCGTGGACCTGCTGCAGAAGCTGATCAGGGCGAACTCTCCACCCAGAGGCAGAGGAATGTTGTGCAGGCGCGCTCGTTCGCCGAGATGCTGGAGCAGACCCTTCGCCGTTACCAGAACCGGTCGATAGAGGCGGCACAAGGTGATCGAGAAGCTGATCCAGCTTGCGAAAGACATGCAAGAAGCCAACGCCAGAGGCGAAAGCTTGGGCCTCTCAGAGGACGAGTTAGCTTTCCACGACGCGCTGGAGACCAACGACAGCGCGGTGCAAGTCCTGGGTGATGAGACGCTACGGACGATCGCTCAGGAGCTGGTCGAGACCGTTCGTAGCAACGTCACCATTGATTGGACGCTGCGGGAGAACGTGCGAGCGGGGCTGAGGGTGGCGGTCAGGCGCATCCTGAACCGCCACGGCTATCCACCGGACAAGCAGGAGAAGGCCACGTTGACGGTGCTGGAGCAGGCCGAGGTCCTGTCGGCGGAGTGGACGGTTAGCTGAGAATATTGACGGCTAGGACGGGCTAAGAACTAACTGCCTTCGAGGGGTGATCGCCTTGTCTTCACCTAAGCCGGGCAGGCCCCGCTGGACAGGCTGACTGTCGATCTTCGGAGTCTGGGCCGCCTCCAGATCTTTGCTTAGTTTCCCCTTGCTCTTGCTCTGCCCTGCCATCTCGCTATCACCTCCTTCACTCTCTTGTTGATGGCTGATGATCAGCCATCTTAGGCGTAAAGGTGGGACTCGAACCCACACAAAGGTGTTAGCCTGCCGGCCGCAGTGGACCTACTTCACCAATTCTTCGCCTCCCAGATAAACTCACTCCACACGCGGAAGCACCCCCTGGGAATCCACTGGGCGGCTCAGGTCCGTCGTAGAACCACTGGTCTGGAGGAGCGTTTGCGCTTCCTATGCCGAAGTACCATCCAGATATGGTGCGGCGCGATGCATACCACGACTGACCGCCCTGAGATACGTCGATATCGATGCCATGCGGTTGGGGCAATCCACCCTCTTCGAACCTAGAACTCAAGATCTCTGCGAGATCGGTCCGATATCGCCCGCCGCGATTCCGGTACCAGCCCATTTGCGCACTTCCTAGGAGCTCAAGGGCCTTCTTGGTCGCATTGAACTCGCGCTGGTCAAGTCTGCGACCGTCGGCGTCGGTGCCTGAGGCGCCTGCGAACCTCTCTAGTCGATCAATCGCGGCTTTCGCCTCTGCTGCTATGGATCGCTGGTCTTCCCTGAACTCTGCTATCCTCCGTTGAGCCTCCCGGAACGATGATGCGGTGCCGGTCTTACAAAGCCACCTCCAGTCCACCGACTCCAGTTCAGCAAGCCGCCCATGGAAACTGACGAGCATCGCGAAACGTACTGGCCAGGACGGGGATTGTTCCCCCAATGCCAAGCCCATACGTTTTAGCCTGCCCTGGTAGGCCGATAGCAAAGCAAAGAAATATATGAACGGGAGGATGCCGAGCGTCAGCCAAACAGGAAGCAGCAGGCCCCGGAACGTTTCCAAGGGATCGACTTCGCCCCACTCCTGAGCAAGACGCATCGCTGTGAAGGCGAGCATGCCGCTTCCTACAAGAGCGAGTCCCCATTCACCCACTCGTTTCGCTGAGGGGTTTTGGGAATTGTAGGCACCCACAACGAAGACGAGGAGCAGCGGTTGAATGACAAGCTCTACCCATAGGTTGAAGACGAAGAGGTTGGTGATGAATGCAATAAGCGCCGTGATCTTTAAGGTCCGCGCGACCGCCTCCCTAAAGAATCTAGGATCGCCGGCCTCATCTATTCGGAAGAGCAGGGCAATGCCCACGCCGAAGAACCAGAAGACGGTGTCCGTCGCAAGTGCAGGATTCCACAGATCGATGTACGTGCCGACGACACAGAGAGTACCTACCGTTGCGAGAAAAAGCAGGATAATCCCCGCGATTTGCGGGTCGGTGAGCGACCTCGCAGCGTCACCCAATCCACGGCGCGAATCGGACCGCCAGAGTACGAAAGCAGCGAGGACACACAGCCAAAGCAGGATCGCCGCTGACGACTATCTGGCATACATCACGCTTATCAGCTCCGAGGATCCAAGGGCTCCGAGGGCCGACCCTATGCGAAACGTGCAAACGAGCGCCCAGACGGGCGTCCATATGCAAGTCATAGGCGGGCTAGACAAGCACAGCGTCTTGAAGGGCAGGACGAGGCAAAGGGCAAGGACCTGCGGACCGCCATCCGTACCACGAACGGGCAGATCGACACTCTGACCGCCGGGCTGAGGCAGTGACGCGAAGACCTGAAGCGGCGGAGGGTGACTTCGGTGGAAGCGCCGCACGCCGTTGGCGTGGCCACCGTCGCGCGCGGCCCAGTCCCCAGGGTGGCCGAGCAGAGGCAGCGCGGTGGCGCCAACACAGCCGATGAAACTTGTTGGATGCAACCGCTTGAACTCGGTAAAGGTTTCTCACTTCCTTACCACCAAAACCCTTTCTTTTGGCTTGAAGCACCCTCACAACAACGAGGCCCAGAGAGGACGGCACCAAGCTCCATTCGCCGTGATTGTCATTGTCGCGTTCGCCTCGGTCTTCGTTGAGGTCCGCTCCCAATCGCTTCAGTCGTTCGGGTCCGGAGTAGAACCTGTAGGCATCTATCAGTGAACGCACCACGTAGGGCAGGAAGATCGGATAGGGTGTATTCCCTTTGACGAGATTGGCCCCTGTCAGTCCGCTTGCTTCCCCGAACATCGTGGTGGCCTCAGCGTAGTACCTCGAATCCATGTGTACAGTGCTTCTGGCAGCAGGCGCTAGCTGCAATGAGCGTCACGGCCGTGCTCGAGTTCACCCGCCAGCGCGGCGAAGTCCGCCGTTACGCCGTATTGGGAGGAGGTTATCCTGGCGTCGATGCTGAGGCCGTAGCTGAGGAGACGGTGACGACCCCAATGGTGCCCGGGCCGGTATGGACGCCGAGCACCGGCCCGAGGGTACCAGTTACAAGCGAGGCATCGGGCGCCAAGCCACGCAGGCGGCCGGCCACGTAGTCGAGGTCCTCGGGTGTCGTTGCATGTATCACGACGATTTGTTCGATGGGACGAAGGGCAGCAGCGCGCTCGATCAAGTTCTCGATCGCCTTGGGGCGCGTGCGCACGCGGCCGACTGGCACGACGCCGCCGCCCTCAATCGTGAGGATCGGCTTGAGCCTCAAGGCTGAGCCAACCATCTCTGCGGCACGGCCGATGCGCCCCCCTCGTCGAAGGTACTCCAGTGTCTCGAGCGCCACGAAGAGCCTACTGCGGCTGAACTGGTCCTTGATTCGTGTACGTACCTCGTCGATGCCGGCCCCATTGGCTGCCATCTCTGCAGCCGACACCGCGCCAAGACCGAGCACCGCCGATATGCCGCCGCTATCCACAATCTCGATATGTGCGTCGAGCCCCTCCGCCGCCTGGCTGGCGGAGGCGTAGGTGCCGCTCAGGCTGGCGGGTAGGTGCAGCGAGAGAATTTCGCTTGCGCCCGCTGCGATCAGTCGCTTGTACGTCTCGCGGAACGCCGCAGGAGTCGGCTGCGAGGTCGTCGGCAAAACCGTCCCGCTGCTGAGGCGCGCGAAAAACTGCTCCGAGGTCATATCCACGCGGTCAAGGAACTGCTCGTCGCCGAATAGGATGCTCAGCGGGACTACCGTGACGCCGTGCATCATCGCGAACTCTGGTTCGAGGTCTGAGGTGGAGTCTGTGACGATGCGGAGGGTCCCAGACGACATTTTATTCGATGCCGACGATGTACGGGTAGTGAGGTTGCCCACCCTCGATCGTCTCCACGTTCAGGTCGGGATACCATTCGCCGATCAGCCTCTCCGCCTCTAGCCGGTCGCCGTTTTCGCCAACGAAAAGCGTGATCAGTTCCGCACCCTCTACTACGCGTGAGAGCCCTGCGAGGAGCGCCCCTTCGAGTGTCCCTGCGGCAGCCACAAGTGTGCCATCGACCAGTGCAATCGCGTCACCCGCAGAGACGGCGACGCCGTCCGCGCTCGTATCACGCGTCGAGCGCGTTACCTCCACGCTGTGGGTGGTGCTCACCGCCTCGATCATGCGAGCGGCGATTTCGCACGGTTCGCCGTCTGGCACGAACGCGACCGCCGCACTGAATGCAGTCGCGATCGAGTTCGTCGGGATTACGGTGAGGAAACCGGGTTCGGCGGCTGCGGCCGCCTCACCGGTCAGGATGACGTTGCCATCGTTCGGCAGCAAAAATACATGCTCGCTCGCTGCCCGGCGCGATGCGTCCAACAGTTGCTCGACGCTTGGATTAGCACTGGGTCCGCCGTCCACCACGAGCCGCACGCCGATGTCGCGCAACGTTTGCGTTATCCCCGCTCCTCGGGCGACCACGATGAGGCCAAAGCGTGGCAACCGACCCGCCGCCGCGTGCTCCGTCGTCCAGCGTTCGTGTTGGGCCTGCATGTCGTCGACCTTCACGGAGGCGAGTGACCCGGCCGCAGCGCCCACGGAGAGCGCCGGTCCCGGATCGGCCAAATGCACATGAACACGCAGCATCTCCGACTCCCCCACGACCATCAACGACGCCCCCCCGGCGTCAAGCAGCGCGCGCTCTACCTCCTCGCGGATGAGCTCCGCGCCGACTATGACGAACTCGATGCAGTAGCCGTGCCCTTCGTGCTCGACACCGGACATATCGATCTCCCCGGCCTGCAGCGAAGGCGGCGCGGGCAAAGGCTCGCCGCGTGAGCCGTAGCGCAGCCCGTGCAATACGACGGCCATCCCGGCGGCCCCCGCATCCACGACTCCTGCCTCCCGCAGGCGCGGCAAGAGCTCCGGCGTGCGTTCGACGCTGGCATCGGCTTCGCGAACCGTCTTGTCGAGAACGGAGGCGAGCGTCGAAGCAGGCTCGTTAGCTGCTTCGCGCGCGGCTGCCGCCGCATCGCGGATTGCGGTCAGCATCGTGCCCTCGACGGGCTCCGTGACAGCATCGTCGGCAACTCGGGAGGCTGTAGTCAGCGCGTGTGCCAGTCCGGCACCGTCCAGGGAATCGCAGCCGTGGAGCCCCTCCGCGAAGCCGCGCAGGATCTGCGAGAGGATGACGCCGCTGTTGCCGCGGGCACCTAGCAGTGCGCCCCGCGAGACCTGCTGTAGGTACGCACCAACCGTGGCGTTGTCGCTGATCGGCGCACCTGCCAGTGCAGCCCGTAGTGTGAACAGCATGTTGGTTCCCGTGTCGCCGTCCGGGACTGGATACACGTTGATTGCGTTCAGCGCTTCTTGGTTCGCCGATAACCACTGCTCCGTCACGCCGAGTGCGGCTTGCAATGCGCCTGCATCGAGTTGATCCTGTTGTTTCATGTGGCCTCTCAGTGCCCGCGCTCAATAGCACAGCGACGCAGCGTTTACGCCGATCCCATGCTTGTTCGCAAAAGTCTACCGCAACTATTGGGCCAACGGTGAAGAAGCGGGGAAAGACGGAGAGAAGGCCACTTTACGGCCAAAAACGCGCGCAAATTTGGGCGCTCAGGAGCAGCAGACGACCCACGCCCCGCGCCTCTGGGGACCACGGCGACGGCCTTCATCACTACCATCCTGAAGCCGTGCCGGGTGAGGATGTCATCCATCCGCCCGGTGGTCTCCCGCATGCCCGTGTGGGTGATGTAGACCAGCACCCGGCGGCCCTCCATGCGCTCCGCCGCCAACTAGGTCCCACAACACCCGGAGGCTGGTCCCAACCGGCGCAATGAAGGCTAGCCGGACCACCACGCCGCCAACCAGCACCGGCAAGGATAGCCTTTGCGCTAAGAGGTACGATGCTCACCGTAGCCGACGCCGTGCGTGGTATCCCCTTGCCCATGCCAGCCCATGGCATGCGGAGCGACCAGTCCCTGGTCGTTACTCCGCGAATCGCGACTCAGAGCAGGCGGCGGCGCCCGCTACCTTCAGCCCGGCGATGTGGGGTCCTAGCCAGCAGACATGCGCCAGCGGCGAGGAGCGACCATCGCCTGCAGGCAGTAGTTTTCGGCGTGGGCGTAGTGGTCGGGCTTGCCGTGCTCGAGTTTCACCAGCTCCAAGCTGTCAGGAGCGACGGCCGCGACCGCAGATGCTCACGTAGCCAGGAGTCGCGTTCTGCCTCGTAGTGCCCTTCAGTGATCCGGGTTCCTGGAGGCACACGCAGGGCTGGTCATAGTGAGCTGGAATCGGTCTAGCCGATCCGCCGGTTCTGCAAGCCTGCGGTCGTTCAGGGCGTCACTTACGCGCTCGCGGCCTCAATTGTCATGGTCAGACGCTGCGGCAAGGGTTCTCCGAGCGCCCAGCGCTGCACATACAGTGTGCCGATAACCGGTGGCTTGCCGCTTGCCTCTTCCTGAAACCGGACGGTGTTCTTCGTCTCCCGCTCCGTGACAAATACAAGCGTCTGTCGCTCCATCGATGCTCCTCGGCCTTCCCCTATATCCGCTAGCGTACGCCGCCCCCTGAAGAGTACATGAAGGTGATGTTCACGCCTCACGGCCGGCGTGCGGGGTTCGGGATAACGCCTCCCTTGCACATTGCCGCCATCTGGGCCAGAGCGCTAGGCTTCGCCGTCCGCTAGCAACTCTTCCGCATCTGAGAGACTGACCGGTCTTTGGCTTGACTTCATCCCCGACAAGAGGGAGTGATGTGTGACCACCGGACTTAAGAAGGTTGCACTTGCCAATACTCGACCAGCTCATCCCTCTCTATCTCACAGCCTGCACAGTAGAGGGCAAGACGGACCGCACGGTTCAGTTCTACGCAGAGACGCTGCGCCAGTTCCGGCGCGCTGGGCGCGAGCTTGGCCTGCCGGAGGATGTGGCAGCCTTCAGGCCGGCCCACGTCTACCTCTTCATGGGCTGGGTCCGCGACCGCGGCGTGAGTGCCGGTACCCAGCACCGGAGACAGCGTGAGGTCAAGGCGTTCTTCTCCTGGTGCCGGCGCCTGGACTACGTCGAGGAGAACCCGTTCATGCGGGTGCCGATGGTCCGGCGCGAGCAGAAGGTCGTCCAGCCCTTCTCAAAGGACGACCGAACGACCTTGCTTGCGGCCTGCAATCCCCAAGACCTACGTGGGCTCTCGCATGAGGGCGATGATCCTCTTCCTCCTAGATACCGGCGTGCGCTCAAGCGAGCTCGTCTCGATTGAGCTTTGCGATGTCCTCTTCGACGAGGGCCGTGTCCGCGTCCTTCAAGGCAAGGGACGTAAGCAGCGCTGGACGGCGATAAGCGAGGTAGCGTTGGTCTCGCTTCGGGCCTATCTAGAGGACTATCGGGGCTGGAGCGAAGGCCACCTCTTCCAGACCGTAGACGGCCGGGCCGCTTCGCAATCATCACATGAACGTCATGTTCACCCGTCACGGCCTGAGAGCTGGGGTTAGACAGGTCAACCCCCACCGCTTCCGTCACACCTTCGCTACCTGGGCGATTCGGGTCAATGCCCGCGAGCTCGATGTCCAGTACCTCCTTGGTCATTCAAGCCCGATGATGGTCCGTCGCTACTCTGCGACATATGACTCAGAGCAGGCGGCGGCAGCGCATGCTGCCTTCAGTCCGGCGATGCAGCTGTAAATGAACCGGCGCGTCTCGCATGGGCGCTCGGGTGGCTCGCACGGCCTCTGCTGTGCGACAAGCCTAGGCTGGCCGGGCTGTAGGTGCTCGACGCCTTCATTGGAGGCTTAGTTCACCGAGGTCGGGCCGAGGGACGACATCCTTACGGTTGCACTCCCGGGGCCCAGCGGAGAGCTTCTGGTCGACCCTGTCGTCATTTTCAAGATGCTGCTCATCGGTTACCTCTACGGCATCACTTCGGAAAGGCGCCTGGCTCAGGAGGTGAGCCTGCATCTGGCTTACCGCTGGTTTCTGGGCTACGACTTCGATGTGTCAACGCCAGACCATAGCGTCCTCGCGTCCTCTCCAAGGCACGCACCCGGCTGGACAGCGAAGTGTTCGAGGAGTTCTTCTGCCAGTCGATTGAGCTCTGCCGGCAGGCTGGCCTTTTAGAGGAAGGCCCGGTCTAGGTGGATAGCACACTGATGCGAGCCAGCGCTTCGATGGATTCTCTGACGAAGCTGGAGGAGGTGGTCCGGCCGCCCCTGTCCATAGCGGAGTAACTTCCTGTGTCATTTACGTGGACCAGGAGGGTGCGCTCTCCCTCGGTGGGCCTCCTGCGAAGTATCTGGTAGCCCATAACGGAGTCATCGTCGGGGGCGTCCCAGCGGAGGGTCACCGTGCCATCCCAATTGGCGGTGCCCGTCAAGTTGCGAGGTTTCGCTGGCGGATCTGTGGGCACTCCAGCGGCCACTTCGGCAGTCGCCGGGCTGGTCAGCGTCTCCTCGTTGTCAGCGTCGTCGGTGAAAGTGACCTTGACTTTGATGGTCTTGCCCACGTAGGCAGATGCCAGGGTGTAGGTGGCGCCCATTTCCCCCTGGATATCGGCGTCCGTCGTCCCATCGTTAGAAATCCACTGGTAGCTGAACGTAGCGTTCTCCAGGCCGTCCTCGTCGGCAATGCGCTCATCTTGGGTGAGTTGAAGCGGGTGGGCGAGGGTTCAGGAGAGAAGGGACCGACTGAGGACGTTCGTACCCGGCTGGAGGGGCTGGAGCAGCAGCGCACTCGCTTGCTCCGGCTCTATCAGTTGGGCGAGATAGACGACGAGTACCTGGAGAGGGAGTCTGCTCGCCTGAAGGCCGAGCGGGAGAGGCTTCTCTCACTCTTGCCGGACGCTGCGCCAAAACGGATGGCTATACCCAGTGAAGCCGACTTAGCTGAACTGTGTGACCGCGTGCGTACGTGGGTTGAGAGTCACGGACAGCAAGAGCTTCCTCTCATCGGGCGCGGCTTGCAGCTGTCGGTCTCTGCGTCCAAAGACCAAAGCGAGGTTACGGGTGTCATTCCCGAGTACGCACCGGATTGTAATCATGCCGATGTTCGTCCAGTGGTGAGTAAAGGCTATCCCTTTAGGCTGACCGTTGCTTTGCCGCGCTAGCTCGCGGTCGAGTGACTGGAACGGTATGCTCGGCTCTGGTCACCGCGGTGGCTTTCGATGGGTAACGCCATGTCTTCGCCTAGACCAAAGCAGACCACCTTGTACAGGCTGACTGTCGATCTTCTGAGTCTGGGCTTCCCACGTGACCGCCGATCTTTGCTTAGTTGACGCCAGCGTCACCGTCAAGTGGCTTGTCGAGGAGAAATATTCCGGTGCCGCCGATCGCCTGCTCGAAGGGAACCACGAGCTCTTTGCTCCTCGGCTGATGGCAGCGGAGGTCGGCAATGCGCTATGGCGAAAAGTCCGCATGGGAGAGATAGAGCGAAGCCCGGGCTGGCGAAGGACCTTTACCTGCTGGCCGAGGAGTGGTCTTCGGAAGGGAATAGGAGCCGCGAGCAATCACCGGCGCCACTCGGCAATATTCCACATCTCACTATCCCAACCGTTGATATGAACGCCTTGCAGGGTGTTCAGGTGTGCGGAGACAAAGCCCCGAACCACGAGCGGAATTTCGTAATAGCTCTGCACGAGGATGTCGTTCAGACGCCTAATCAGCGTCGCGCGCTCCGACCCGATCGGGGTTTGCGCAAGTTCGGCGAAGAGCTCATCGTACGCCGCATTGCACGAGCGGGCGTTGTTCTCGCCGGCCCAGTTGTTGTCCCGGGTCTGGACTTGATTACAGAGTTGACCGGACAGATACTGCTGCGGATCGATGCCGGGACCGGTGGCGTACATCTGTACGTCCGCGAAGAACCTGCGATACGACGCCTCCTTGTCGACGATGGGGTCGTCGCCGAAAAAGACACTCGCGTCATGTTGCACCAGTTCGGTCTCAATTCCTATCTGACGCCACCAGTCGCGAATGAGGGCCTGGGTGTCCTGCCGGATAGAGTTGACCGAGGTCTGGAAGGTGATCCGCAGAGGAACGCCGTTGGATTCACGGATGCCGTCTCCGTCGGTGTCGAGGACGCCACTATTGTCCAGCAGTGTCTTGGCGCCTTCAAGATCCTGGGATAGGCACTCATCGTTTGCGGTCGAAACATACTGCGGAGGGCCCGCGACCAAATTACACATAGGCTTACCAGTAACCCCGTATAGCTGCTCCGATATGAGCATGCGATCGATGGCCATCGACATGGCTTTAGGAATCGGAGTGAAGGTCAGGAACCGGTGGGGATTTCGTCCAGCCAGGTACTCCGAGCGGTTATCGCCCAAATCGGAGTCCGGATTCGTCTGATTGACGACAATTCGTTCGACCAGGCTGGAGAACGCGGAGATCACTTTGCCCAGTCCAAACGCTTCCATTTGGGCAAGGGTCTCCGGCGCCACTTGCAAGTTCCAGGCGTAATCGGCTTCGCCCATCTCCAGAACGGAGCGGGCTGCCGAAATCGCTTCGCCACCGCCCTTCAGGACCACCCGGTCGAAGTAGGGCGCCTCGCCGCGGTAGAACGGGTTACGCTCGTAGACGGCCTCCTCGTTTGCCTTGAATCCGATAATGCGATAGGGGCCAGTGCCTAGTGGGGCCGTATTCTGTGCGTCGCAGGTCCGTGCGGCCGTCCCGACGCAGGCGCTGAACTGCGCTTTGCTGATGATTGGCGTACCAGCGCCAACGAAGGCGTTGTACGGGTACGACGTCGGTGCGTCGAATGTGATCTTGACGGTGACATCGTCGAGGGCACGCACGGAGCGGATGCCGGTAAATGCGTTGCTGCTCGTGCAGCCGGTGTCTGTATTTGTGCAGTACAGCCACGTGAACTCTACATCTTCGGCTGTCATGTCGCTTCCGTCCGACCACTTCAGGCCCTCTCTCAGCTTCCACGTGATCGACATCAGATCCTGTGACAAACCGCCGTTCTCGAGCGTCGGGATCTCCACGGCAAGCTTTGGAACGAGGTTGCCATCGGGGCCGTAGTTGGCTAGTGGTTCGAGGGTAATTGCACCGGCGTCCACGTCTTTCACGCCGCCCGACAGGTACGGGCCCGGTAGGGATGGAGCCTGCCAGTAGAGAATCGTCAAGACCTTCTCATCAGTGGGCGGCTCCGGTTTGGATTCGCTACACCCCACGAACAAGAACAGCACGAAAAAGCCGAGAGCGAATTTCAAGCAAGCGTGCATGGTCCTATCCTTGTTCACCGCCTTTCTGAGAAAGGCCAGCATCCGCATGGCATCTTCAATCCGTCCGTTGCGGTTAACACCGGACGGAAGACTCTTACCGTATCTTTCGACCGCCTACCTTTACACGCAAATCGAGCCTCAGCTGACCCGAACGCAGGTGCGAGGGCGCCTGCGCAGGTGCTTCTTATCCGACACTATGCCCCCTGGCCATCGGCACTTTCGTCGCCCACAACCTAGTAGCGCGACTCGCGCGCACTGTCCTCAGTGAGTTTTCGCCTTGGCCCAGGCAAGCCCCGGCTGGAAGAGGTGACTGTCGATCTTCGGAGTCTGGGCCCCCTCCAGTAATGGCAATCTTTGCTTAGTATACGAGCCTTTCGCTCCGCCTTGCGGCCATTCTTTCGGAGAGGTCGCTAGTATCAGCAATAACCCGCAGTGCACTCTGCGTTGCCGTCGAAATCATTTCATCAGAATTGCTGCCCAAGGAATCCGCCTGCCTGCGAGCCACGGCTTTGATGGCGTCCGTACAGTAGTACAGCGATTCCACGGAGTACACGTCAAAAGCAAAATATGCTGTCCTGGACGAGCTCTCCGACCTCGTCTTCAGTACGGTCGTCTCTATCGATCAATCAGATTGCCTCAACGTGGTGAAATTCGTCGGAGCTGCGTAAGCCCCTGACCGCCCTGCAAGGCTCCATACAATGGCAGGGTCAAGGCTGTTGGCCGTGCCCTCCACGAATAGGATTCTCCGCCTTGACCCCAAGAGAGCTCGCTTGACATCTTCTGGCAAATGCTCGCCTGACTTCAGAAGTTTGGCGTCCCATGCTACAGGCCGGTTGCCTTGCCACTCACATGAATGCAGCATCATAACCCTAGGAGCGAGAGCAGCATAGCACGCCTGTTCTATTACCGTACCAACGGTTCACCAACAGCCGCAGGCCCTTGGGAGTGTCAATCTTGCATCTTCATCTCCTGGAACTCATTACGGCTGCTTGGCAGCACCGAGGCTTGGTCAGGCGTCGATTGGAGTGTTCCGCTCGCCAGACCATTGCCCGAAGGACCCAGCGTAGTTGCGTGCGTTTTCGTAGCCGAGGAGCTTCAGTACCAGCACGGCGACCGCCGAGCGTCCGCCGCCCTGTCAGTAGCAGTTAATCTCGCTTTCGGGCGTAATGCCGCGCCCGTTTAGCAGTGCCCGCAGCTCATCGGCCGGCTTGAAGGTCCGCGACTCCGGGTCTAGCAACTCCGTCCATTCGAGATGGACGGCACCGGCGATGTGCCCCGGTCGCGGATTGTTGCGAGCTTCGGTGCCAGGCCCTTGGCATACCATGCACTGGGACCAATTAACCAGCGTCGATAGCGTGTGAACAGATTCATTGGTCACGTTCCTCCAGGCTCCATCTTATCTAGCTAGCAATGCTCAAGGGCTGAGTTCGAGGAAGGCCTGCACTGCTGGATGTTGGCCGGGGCTCTGCTCATCGGGGCTGGTCGCCGATTCGATGCCAAGGCTGAACCAAGCCGCGAATACCATTATTGAGTTCTCGTTCCAATAAGCAAACCCGCTCGGCAGGCCGCATTTGGACAGAAGCGACTGCGGCGCCTGTCCCGGTTCTGCCTGCCAATCGGCTTTGAGCGTCTCAGAGTTGGGATAGACCCAGAGCACCAGGATCGGCCCAGAGTCGCCGTCGGTGAGGTTGACAGACCAGAAGGCCTGCTCAGGCACCGACGTCTGGGGACAGATGGGGGCGATGTTCGTCCGTGGAGCGAAGTGAGTATCCCGCCGTTTCGATTGCCTGACGCAAGTCGGCGGTCGAGAACGGGAAGCCGGTCAGGTCACGCGAGGTATCGGTTGGTCCGACGGAGGGTGCCTGAGTCGGTGCTATCTCCAGAGTGCTGGTTGGCGCTGGGGTGGCCGGCGTCGCCTGAGTGCCAGCGGCCGCGTCGTCATCGCCGCCGGAGCAAGCTAGCGCGCCCAAGGTACCGATGGCAAGCAAGACCAACAGGACGCGGTTCAGCTCGCGCCTCACGGCCACGAAGTAGAACCAAGTTGAGGAATACGAGGTGTTACGGTGGGTAGGCTGATCTTTGGCCAAGCTTTACAAAGCTTGTCGCCGGCGACGGGTGCTGTCAATTGATCCGCATTCGCTCATCATGCTGGCGAGATGACGAGGACGGAACTAAGGACTAAGCAAAGATCGACTGTCACGTCGGTAGCCCAGACTCCCAAGATCGGCAGTCAGCCCGTACAAGATGGTCTGCTTTGGTCTAGGTGAAGACATGGCGTTACCCATCGAAAGCCACCGCGGTGACCAGAGCCGAGCATACCGTTCCGCGAGCTAGCGCGGCAAAGCAACAGTCAGCAAAAAGGGATAGCCTTTACTCACCACTGGACGAACATCGGCATCACTGTTCAATAGCGGCCAAATCGCATACGTGCCATTCGAGCGAATCCTTGCCTTGAGCGCTTAGGTCGTGAGGTCGCACGCCAATCTACATGATTAGGCCCGTCGGCTGTTCCGGGTGATTGCGAGGCCTACGAGCACCGCGTCCAGAAATGATCGTTGGGGAGGCCGTAGCGCTTTCGCCTGGCGGCCGACCTCGCAAGTGGAACTCGTCGAGGGGCGCTGAGCCCACCCTCTCGCCTCTGCGCCAATGACGCCTCCGAGTCGCGCTCCTTATCGTCAACGAATCCGGCTCCGAGCCCTTGGTAGACACTATGCTCTTGTAACCCCCGACTTCAACGTCAGAGAGTCGCTCGTAACCACTCAGAGCTTCGGAAAGAATGTACTCCCTCGTTGTTAGAATGAACCTCTTGTCGGTGCTATTCCGGACTCGCTCTATGAAGTGTGCTAGTCGCGACTCTTCGTTCTTCCCTAGATGAAGCTCCCCGTAGGTCACGCGGCCCAGGAAGTCATCGTAGTGAAAGGCCTGCCGCTGATTTGATCGCCAAGCGCCCTCGCCCTCCTCTATGTCGGCTGAGATGACAACTAGCTCGTACCCCAGCGACGTGTAACCGGCCAGCAGAACGTCGGCGTCTTTAGTAAACGGCAAAACGACCTTCTGCTCGCGCCGAACCATCGGCACCCGCATGAACGGGTTCTCCTCGACGTAGTCCATGCGCCGACACCAGGAGAAGAACGCCTTGACCTCACGCTGGCGGCGGTGCTGAGTACCGGTGCTTCACGCCGCGGTCCCGCACCCATCCCATGAAGAGATAGACGTGGGCCGGCCCACTACTGCCTGCAGGCGATGGTCGCTCGTCGCCCCATGCGCCTCTTATCGGGCTTGCATGACCAAGCAAGTACTGGATATCGAGCTCGCGGGCATTGGCGCGGATCGAACCAATGGAATGGAAGATCAGTATCCACCGTTTGCTTCAAGCCGGCCTTGCCCTAGAGCGTGAGCGATAGATGGGGCGCGTTCTCAGCCTTGCGCTGACGCCGCATGTGTTCGAACAGGGACTGGTCGCTCCGCATGCCATGGGCTGGCATGGGCATAGGTTACACGCGTGTGGTGGCTACCGGAGCGTAAACCCGCGCATGACGAATCTCGTCTCCTCGTCCGCTATGCGCTCGTCGTAGTCGATGAACAGTTCTGCGGGGTAGCCGTAGCGTTCGTCGTAGGACACTTCGATGCGCGCGGCGTTTCGCGTAACAGCGTCCTGCAGGAGCGCGAACAGCTCTTCGACGGGAACGAATCGCTCCGGCAACGGGGGCACAACCGTGAACTCCTCACCTGCAAACTCAACGCTCGTGACAACCCCGCCACGTACGGTAACTGCCACGTCGGCAAGATACTCCTGGGGGCAGAAGCAGGACCACGCGCCCGTGTAGTCGTAATCCGTGATGCCGGAACGCTCCCAACGGTCCTGATACCGCAGGAGAGTTGCCTGAACCGAGTCAGGGTCGCTCACCGTAGGAGTCGCCGTTGAGGGCGTATGGGTGGCCGCCGGGGATGCGGGTGTGGGCATGGGGGTTGCGTCGGATCCGCACGCTGCGATGAAGACAAGAACCGCCACTGCCATAGCCGCCACGCTAATTCGCTTGCTCATCTGCGCTCTCGCCGTTACGGACTTTACCTAAGATATGAACACAAGCGCTCGGATGTTCCCCGTGGGTGCGCTCCCAGACCGAGGCAGTGGACTCGTCGAGGTAGGCGACGGCATTGGGCATGGCGTGCTCCTTCATAAGAGAGGTCACGCTATACAGCCATCGTGTTAGGTCAGAGTCAACGCGGCTTTCAGCCGTCAGCCCACTTTGCTTCCAGGCCCAGTGGCAGAACCGGCAGCCCCGAGGTAGGTCGCGGCGAACGTCATCTCGCGCAGCCACCGGCTGAACGACTCGTTGTCGCTGAACTGCTTGAATAGCTCTGTGTGGTCTGCCAAAAGCTCGGTCATGGCGCGCTCCAGGGCTTTGTCGTGCTCGATTCGGGCGTTCTCTTTATCAGAGTTGGCCATCGCGTTCTGGTACGCCCTGTCGGCGGCAACCTTCGCGGGCAGCTCCTCGGCAATCACCCTCTCGATCTTGTCCTGATCCTTCCACTCGATGTTGCCGAATCGGTCGTTGAACTCCCTGATGATGCTGGAGAGCCGCTCCATCTCCGCTTCCGGCTTCTGCCCGCCGCCGCTTGGGGAGGCCGGCTCGATCTCGGCGTCCTCGTCGGGAAGTTGGATGTCGCGCGCTGCCTGCTTCTCCACCCGATAGCTGTCCATGTCGATGGCCTCAAGAATTCCCTTCGACAGGTCGTCCTCGATGGGAGCGGGCAGCTTGGGAACGAGGAAGGTCAGGAAGATGGAGAGCTTCTCCCACTCGGCGTTGCCATAGGGCAGAATGGCTGCCAAAAACCCGTAGGTTCGGAGGAACGCCTTTTGCCTTGCCCTTGAAGTTCACCTGGCCGTCCTCGTCCAACTGTTCCCGGTAGAGCGAGACGCAGGCGTCTAGGGATCGGGTCGAGCCGGTCGCGGTCGGCTCCTAAGAGATAGCGCTCCACCAGCTCGTCCACCTGCGCCGGGCTGTAAATCTGATGGCCGTCGAGCGCCGCCTTGAGGTCGTGGAGCCTATCGGGGTCGGTCTCCTCCGCCAGGACCGTGGTCCGGTAGTAGTCGGCGAAGGCGTCCTGGATCGTGTCGGCATCGTTGTTGAAGTCCTAGCACGAAGGCGTCGTGCTTCTTGGGGTGGGCCCGGTTGAGGCGCGATAGCGTCTGAACCGCCTTGACGCCGGACAAAATCTTATCCACGTACATTGTGTGCAGCAGCGGCTCGTCGTAGCCGGTCTGGAACTTGTCGGCGCAGACCAGGAAGCGATAGGGGTCTTCCTGAATCCTGTCTGCTATGAGGTTCGACGAGAAGCCGTTGAGGGACGCCTCGGTGACCTTCTCACCGTCGTAGTCGTGCTCGCCGGAGAAGGCGACGATCGCCCGGTAGGGACTCTTGCGCTCCGCCAAGTAGCCCCGGATGGCGTAGAAGTAGCTGACGGCCCGCTGGACGCTGCTCGTCACCACCATGGCCCGCGCCTGCCCGCCGATCTTCTGGAGCCCGGCCACCTGCTCGTGGAAGTGGTCGACCATGATCTCGGCCTTGAGGCGGATGGCCTGGTCATGGTCCTCCACGTAGCGCCGCAGCTTCTTCCCGGCCCGCTTGGTGTCGAACTCTGGGTCTGCTTCCACCGTCTTGACCAGCCGGTAGTAGCTGTCCACCGGCGTGTAGTTCTCCAGCACGTCGATGATGAACCCTTCCTGGATCGCCTGTTTCATCGTGTAGGAGTGGAAGGGGAGATGCCTGGTGTTGCCGGCCTCGGGCGACGGGTCGCCGAAGATCTCCAGGGTCTTGCTCTTGGGGGTGGCCGTGAAGGCGAAGTAGCTGGCGTTGGCCAAAAGCTTCTTTGACTCCATCAGCCGGTTGATCTTGTCCTCTGTGGTGTCTTCTTCATCTTCCGCACCGGCTTCTCCCAGCGCCATAGACACAGACGCCGAAGTACGTCCGCCCTGGCTCGAGTGGGCCTCGTCGATGATGATGGCGAACTTGTGCCCGCGGTGCTCGTTGCCGATGGCGTCGAGGATGAACGGGAACTTCTGGACGGTGGTGATGACGATCCGCTTGCCTGCCTGGAGCAGGGTGCCAAGGTGGCCGGAGCTTTCGGCACCTGGCCGACTTGGAATCACTGGACCTCCGCGTGAACCTGTTGAGCGGGGAGATACCCCCGGAACTGGACTACCTCGCCAGCCTGACAGTGCTGGACCTAAGCGATAACCAGTTGAGCGGGTGTGTGCCAAGCAGCCTGCAAGGCCAGTTGGAAAGGGCCTATACCGACTTGGGCGGTCTGCCATTCTGCTGAAACCCCGGTGTAACCCCTGACAAGGGTATTGACCTGCTCCCCGGATTAGGTCCAAGGATTCCTAGAATCCGACTGGGGATTTCCTAGCCATCTGTTGTGCAAACTCCTGGGGCGTTTGGTTGCCCAGAGCACTGTGGGGCCGAAGGGCATTGTAGTCGTCCCGCCAGCTCTCCACGATGGTTCGGGCCAAGGGAAGGCTCATGAACCAATGCTCGTTGAGGCATTCGTCGCGCAGCCGCCCGTTGAAGCTCTCGATGTAGAAGGACAGCGATATAGCAAAGCGAACGAAAGCCCGTCAGCCGCCGCGCTTCTAGCATTCCTTAACCGCCCCATAATCACGGAAGGCCCCCCGAGGTTTGGTTGACTTCAAACCTTCACGTCGTCCATAGTCTCCGCGGAACACCAATCTACCGTTAACTCTAGGGCGTTTAGAAGCCAAAGGGCACGGCACGCGTGCCCCCTTGTTTGCGCCCTAGGTAACGGACTGGTGTTCCAACTTGTCAGTGCCTGATTCAGCTTACAAGGGGGCATCATTCGTGACATGGCTAAGGTCGGCGGTACTCCTGACCGCGATGATCGCTCTGGCGGCTTGTGGCGGGGGTGAGCCGCCAGATGAAGATGCGCCGGTCGTGATTGGCACCTTGGCTCCAACCCCTACCCAGGGGCCGTCCGTAACCTCTACGCCGCGTCCCGTCCCTACTCGCACTCCTGTGCCAACACCGGAACCATCTGCAACGCCGGTCCCTGTCGATCTTGCAGATGTCGAACGCGCAGTGCTGTGGATATACGTCTGGAACAATGATCGTGGACGAGCCGAGGTATCGGTTGGGTGGAACCCCGATTCTATAATCGACGCCTTTGACTTCGATGTATATCTGCAGGCTGGAATACGGAGTGAGAATTACTGCAACAGCGGTTGTAGCGGTTGCGAGGGTTTGGCCGAGAAGCGGTTCGGTTTGCAGGAGTTCGAGTAGGCCCACGCTGCGGCCTGCCAAGTTGCTTGCTAGGTTCCAACATATTGCGGAGCAGCCAGCGATACTGCTGTCGAGTAGGTGCTGTCCACCGAGTTGCGGTTCGCTTGTCGTAGAAGGCGACAAGTGGCTCCACGGCCGACAATGACTTTACTGACGCCCGGCGCCTTTGGGGCGCATCAACTTGTCCTCAAATAAGCCGGGCAGACCGCCCTGCACAGGCTGACTGTCGATCTTCGGAGTCTGGGCCCCCTCTGGAACTGTCGATCTTTGCTTAGTTCCTAGAGCGGCACCGGGCCGATCGATTTACCGACATCAACTCCGGGGCCATCGACGACCTGCGGTTCGTGAAGTGGCATGGCTTACCTGTGTACCACGTCGGCATGTTTGCGGTCGAGTGGATGTGATGGCTTCGGTCGAACACCGGCTCAAAACCGTTCCGTATTCTCGAAGATCACCGCGTTCCGGTCGCCGGTCAGTATGCTAAAGATCTTGAGGAAGACGAAGAAGAAGACAAAAGGTTTGCTGGAGCTGGAGGATGAAGGTCTTGGAAGAAGCAGCCTACGACGAAATGTTAAGCCAAGCTCCCCTTCGCCAGCTCGGCGAGGCTCATGCGCGCATCATTCGATCCGCGCGGAAGATGGACGTAGCACTTCACGAGGAAACAGTGAACGAGCATGGCTTCAAGTCGTCCCGCCGGACTGACTTTGGCAGACTGGTCGCCGAAGACGAGATCGCCTGGTGGGTGCGGGAGAGAATCGATAGCCTCGACGTCCTGAAAGCAAGGACGGTTGAGGCTCGTGAGGCCCTTCAGAAGCTCCTGAACGATGCCAAGGCTCTTCAATCCAAGGACGCTCCGGCGACATATCTCGGCCTCGTGGAATCCGTGGCCAATCTGTGCAACTCTAGAACTCCACAGGTTGGCACCTTCTTAGACTTTGTGAAATGGCTCCAAGAGTGCGACGAGCGAGGCCCATCGATCCTCTTCACCTATAAGATCTGGGGTTCGACCAGGCTCGCGGAGCGGGACCCCGGCGACGCCCTGGACCTTAGCGACGACCAGCAAGTGCGCATTTGCACTGAATATGCCTTAGGGTTTCGCACGAGATTCAGCAACACGCTTAACAAAGTTAAGATGGATGTAACCGAGGACAAGGCCAACTCGATAGACCCGGAAACTTACTCAGGCCCTATCGAAGTTCCATACGAGGATATTCGTCCTAGAGTCGCTGTGGCGGTGACAAACAACCTCGTGACCTATTTTGAGCTCCTCAGGAACTCGTGCCGAGACCTTGTGGTCGAGATAGGAAAAGCCGAGGAGCTTGGTGCGTTGTTCGATAGCGAGGACTTCTGGCCAGCTTTTGTTCGAGAGGTTGTGAAGACAAATCGCACCGAGGAGACTTGGTGGGACCTCAAGCAAAGCTTAGGGATGTGGTCCACGAAGGGACCAGAGAAGCGCCGCAAAGAGCAGGACTTCTGTAAGCGTGTCGCGGCATTCGCGAACACGGAGGGTGGGGTTATTGTTATCGGCGTAGGCGATGCACCTCGTAAAGTCTTCGGCGTTGAGGATGCTGAGAATCGAATCAAGCACATCTACAGCTCCATCCATTCCCATTTGGACATCGCCGCCCCCGGCATGAAGGTGAAAGAGGTTCTGCTTGATGACGAGGCTGGAGAGCGTCGTGCCTGCTTGATACTCGGAATCGCGAAATCGCCCCATGCTGTTCCGGTCATGGATGAAGCCGGTAAGCTCTCATACCATGAGCGTCAGGGTCCTGGGGATAGGGCAATCCAAACATTTCCAGAAGGGGCGAGGACGACGGCGCTCTAGGATTCCTTCATACCACTCGCGCGTATACGTTTCGCTCCCTCATGGCTCCTGATAAGCTCCCAGGCGAGAATATATTCTCGACGTCTGCGGAATCTTGGCGTATCCATCTTTGACCAGAGCTCGCAGGTGGCGGATGCAGTTTTCCTTGCCGCCGGCACCGATGAAATCGTTGTGCCCGTCAAGCGCTCAAGGCCAGGGGTATCTCGAGTGGCACGCATGCGATTTGGCCGCCATTGAACATAGATGCCGATGTTCGTTCAATGGTAGCTAAATCGTCAGCGATGAAGGCCTCATTGGCCGGTACGTTTCCTTTGAATGACCCTGGGCAAGTTCTGCTGGATGCGGTGAATGTCGATCTCCTGAGTGCCAAGCGACTGCAACGGCTGCCGTTCCACTTCCAATGCCGTTCGCTTTGTGCTGAGTTCGGTTCGCTGTTCCTCCAAGATTGCAGTGGGAAGTTCACCCTCCGTGAAAAGGCGAATGAGACGGCGCTGCCGTGCTTCAACCTCTTTCAGTGAAGCTAAGACATGACCTAACTGCTGGTGATGCGGCGCCACAGAATTGATCCGGCGTGCCTCTGCGATGATCCGCTCTGGGTCGCTCAACACCCGCTGAAGCGCATCCGGGAAGTGACCGCATCAATTCCAGCAGGTCATCCAAGTCCGCTACTTCGTACTCGGCGTCATGCCCGTAGGTGTTCGCGGGATCAACCCGGGACCACTCCTCGGCACTGAGCGAACGACCAAAGTCATTCTGCGCCGCTTCGCGTAGCTCTCGACCGCTGCCAAATCTGGTCCGCTTTCGTCTCGGCATTGTGTCTAGCTCATTATGCCGCGCGAATCCGCGGGCTGGGTTCTTAGCCAGACAGACAGTGGAATCGCCCTCCTGGGAAGCTAACGCCGTATGCCCAGGGTACTTGGTCCTTTTGCGTGGTTGGCTTTCAGGCCGCGCTCCATAGGCGAACCATGCGAGACTCTGCCCGGAAGACAAAACAGGCTGGCAAATCCACAACGCACGCGGCTCGCTGGTCGCCGGACTCGCGCACGGCATGGGCCGCAAGATCCTAATGGTTGCCGAGGCTGGGCATGAGTGGCCTATCGATTATCAGGACATGCTGCGCGAGCACGGCACGGCAGCTGAACTGGAGCAGCGGGTGGACCAGTGGGTCTCTGCAGCGATCCGGCCGAGTGGGAGGCAGCGTTGTCGAGCAGATCGGCGCCGTTCGCCCGGCCTGCCAACGGGAAGGTCGCCGTGAAGATCATTACCAACGACGGCGGTGAGATGACGATGGTGATGGAGGTAGGGAACGACGCCTGAATCTCTGGTGAAGCGAACTCCGGTGTGTGGCACGGGTTCTGCTCCGCTCCCTTGTGGGTTTCAGGATTCAGACGATTACCACACTTTCCGGGTGTGCCAGTGATGAGGGCAATTCTACTTCAGGCATTGACTGCCGGCGCCGTACCCGGAGAGTCACCTTCGAAGGCGTGTTCTACGAAGTCTGGTTAATTGATGGTATACCATGCGCCTGCTCAGGAAGCTCGATCCGGAGAAGCACTCCCTTTCTTCGGCGAGTTCACCCGAGCCGGCAACAAGTTGCTGGCGACGACTGAGCCAACAAGGCCGCGTCAGAGGTGTTGACGAAGCGAGTGATTAAATCCCCAAAGGGGCAAGGATTTAATCATGAGCGAAGGAAACTCCGACTGACCGGGCTGGATACAAGTGGGCGCCCCTCAATACAGTCTTTGACGTTACCTGTTACCTGCCTTGAGTTGGGGACACAGGTGCTGCCGGGATCCCTGAATGAAAAAACTACTAAGTAACTGGAATGTCAGTTTGTCATTCGACAACCGCCAAACGATGACGCTGCCGCCACGCTTGCCCGGGCGTCCTGCCCTCTCGCTTGCCACGTCCCCGCCACGTTCCATTGTTTGTAGGTAGGCACGTGCAGTGGGAACGGAAACGCCTGCTGCTGCTGCCAGGTCTGACGTTGTTGAAGGCCCGTTGACGGCAAGGTGGAGGTAGATGGGGGCACGGCGTAGGACTTTGTACTGGCCCTTTGGTTCAGGGCGACGGCAAGACAGGCTGAACTTGTGCGCGCCTGTGTTCTCTTCGGGCTTCCCTTTCTTCGGCTTCCCGTCCAGTTCCAGTTGACCATTGATGCTGGGCGCGGGCGATAACGTAGGCGACCAGGCCCGTAATCGAGGCCGTGACTGCTGACAGTGCCAAGGCTTGCCACCACTCAATCATTTCGCGGAGTTTACCTCTAGGAACCATCCTCACCCGATGTAGCGAATCACGGTGTCATCGCTGGGCAGACGTTTGGCTCTGTCGTAGTCGATCTTCGCTCGCGCTCGGAGTTCTTGGCAAACCTGCTTGTAGTGCCTTCCGATGAGCTGGCCGAACCAGTCCGGTATCAATTCGTCATGGACTTCAAGGAAAGTCAGCTCGCCTCGTTCTCGGAGCAGAGTCTCAACGTCATCACGCAAGAGATTGATGTACCAGGCCTCGACTTCCTCAACAGGTTCGGGGTTTAGGACGCCTTCCATCCCAAGCAGAACTGACTGCCGGGTCTCGATTAGGCGTTCCTGCTCCTGGCGCTTTGCGCGAAGTCGTAGGTGCCTTGTGTACACCCCGTAGAAGACTTCGCTCATGATCTTGCGCCCTGTGCGGTTGCGGGTGGCAAAGATTAGGTAATACTTGAGCCTCCCATCCACCTGCTCCCGAATGGGGAACTTGTTCGCCATGAAGCCCAAATCCTCTTGGAGCGCCTGGCAGTAGAGGTTAGTCACCCTAGCGCCGCGTTGTTCGTACTTCAAGGACGGGTCTTCCCAAATAGTCTTCCACCGGTCGTCTCCCATTACCAGTCGGAGGTGTCTTTCGTACGAACGTCCGATCTCCTCGTCGCTCCTTGCCAGAGCTGCTTCTCGGTTGAAAGCGGGCGCGAAGAAGGTAATCAATAGCTCCGTCTTGGCATTCCGCCGACCAATCTTTGCGATGGTTTTCCAGGTTAGGCCCTGAAAGCCAAACGGGTCGACGAAGAAGAACGCGGGCGCATTGCCGATCTTCTCCAAAATGGAGTCGACCTCTTCACCGAAGTCGCCGTGAATGTTCTCAACAATGTCGGCGTAGGGCAGAGTCGCTTCCTGTAGGTCGAAAAACTCCGTCGCCCCGCGCTCAACGTTGATACAACTGATTTCAAGTGGAGCAAGCTCCTGGGCCAGCTTAGCAACTGCTAGCGGTGAGCCATCCTCTCGTTCCTCACCGTCCCCGTAATAGCCCCGGCCAGCAAAGCCATCAATGACGTAGACCTTGTGAAGGATTCTCGCGAATGGCTTGAGGTATTTGAACAGGACTTCATGCTTGCGCCGTGACCACTCGCGGATAGAGGCAAAGAAATCGTTTCGTTCTTCTCTTGGCGGCAGGCTAGCCATTTCACGCAGTTACCGGATACTGATCCCATGTGCGCCCGTCTAGCAGTCGTCCGCCTGCTCTGGGTGTGCGCCCGCCCCACTGCTTGTGAAAGAAGGCGACGCCCGATTCCTGACAGCGGTCGCGAAGGTCGCGAATCCACGCGGGGTCACAGGGCCGGGCATGGGGACCGCTCTCGCCCCCAGTGATCAGCCATTGCAATTGGTCGAGTTGCAGGGACGGTAGCGGACCTAGGAGCGGTTCTGCGCTGACAAAGCGGACGGCAGCGGGAACGTCACGAAGGCAACTGTTAGCTCGCCAGCCGTACCGGTCTAGCTCCACCGACGTTCCAGCCCAAATGTGATCGGGCCACGGTAGACGCCCGGCCATCTGTGCCATGCGGCGGGGGCGCTTCGTGAGCACTTGGAAGATGTGCCAGTCAGCTTGGGCCATCACGTCGAAGACCTGACTGATGAAGTCATCTGGAATGTCTTCGTGGAACAGGTCGGACATGGAATTGACGAAGACTTTAGACGGCTTCTTCCAACGCAGCGGAAGGTCTAAGCGGCTAGGCCAAAGCTTGAGGTCAAAGCCCTGCTGGTACGGGTGTCCGGGTACGCCCCGGAAGCGTTCAGCAAAGGTCTTGGCGTAGCAGTTGTCGCAGCCTGGTGATAGCTGTGTGCACCCGGTTGCTGGGTTCCAGCTCGCATCCGTCCATTCAATGTCGCTTTTTACGGCCATCGATAGAGTAGAGCCGATGTTTCCGTAACCTGTCAACCAAGTCTAGGAGCGGCAGCAATCGACCAGGTGCGTCGAGAAGCAACGACAAGAAGCTACGGGGTGCTACCGGCCTGCCGCGCCCTTCTGCGGGCAACTTCGGCGGGGATGACGTACAGGTAGTCGAAGATCGAATCCGCCAGCGCGATCAGTTCTTCGGCGTCTTGACCGTTTGCCAGGGAGGACGTACTTTTCAGGTGGCGGGAGGCATACCCGATGCCGCCAAGCCAGTTGATATGGGGAATGTCGGGGATAGGAATCACCACTAAGGGGGCTGTATGTACAACGGGATCAAAGTTCTTGACGTGCACGCACACGTCAGCGTGCCAACTGGGGCGAACGCAACGCTTGTGCAATTACTTGGATCAAACACTGCCAGAACTGGCACGGTATTAAAGGCAGGGAAGGGACTGCCCGCAAATTTCCGAATCACTGATGAGGACTTTCGCTGGGCCGCTGCAAACCATGTGAAGTACATCGACGACCGCAACATTGATGTCCAAGTCATTGGCCCTCGCCCACTTAACCACATGGCTTGGATGCAAGATCATCTGCTGGAGAGTTGGTGCCGAGAGGTCAACGAGATGATCTACCAGCAGTGCACCTACTACCCTGATCGATTCCTTGGCGCATCGCAGCTACCATTCGTCTCAGAGTACAAAGACACCTCAAACGTGCTGCCTGAACTTCGTCGATGCATTGACGAGTACGGCTTCGTCGCGACCTATGTCAACCCCGACCCAGGTGGCAAGCGTGAAACGCCAGGAATGCACGAAGACTACTGGTATCCGCTCTATGAAGAGTGCGAAGGACGCAACATCCCGATCATCGTCCATGCATCGAACGTCTTGGACCGTCGGCTGAGAATTATTCCTCAGAACTACCAGATGGCATTTTACGTCGAGCAGTTTTTCGCTACGCAGCTGCTCGGTCACGGAGACGTCTTCGATCGCTTTCCAAATATCAAGTTCATCATCTGTCACTGCGGTGGAGCACTCGACCGCTTTGTCCAGGGTGATCCACACCTACCGTCTCGGGATACGACGAAGAACCTCTTCTTCGATACCAATGCACCTGAGGTGAACTACCTCACTGCAGCGATTCGACAAAAAGGAGTCGACCAGATGTGCTTTGGTGTCGAGGCTCCAGGATCTAGTCGACACCCACGCCCAGAAAACGGTGTTCCAGGAGATGATCTTGTTCCTGTTATCGCCGCGTTTGATTGGCTCAGTGAAGAAGAGAAGATCAAGATCTTCCATCACAACCCTGCAAAAGTCATTCCTCAGCTCGCACAGGTCTGAGAAGGACGCAGCCCCGTTGTCGCAACTGACAACGGGGCTGCGCTCTGTTCCAGTGGGCTGCGCTCTGTTCCAGTGTCTCTGTCACAGCGTCGTGACGAATCACCCGTAAAGGCTCGCCGTTTGAATCGCTTGTCGTTCGACTCGCTTTGGCTCTGTCGAAGACCCGCCCCACCGGATCCAGTGAGAAAATTGCGTGTCTTTGAATTAATTCCAGTTAATCCGAATTCTTGCGAATTCCAAGGAATTACCAGAGAGTTAATCGGCTGGCAGACCAACGAACTCGCCGAGAAAGATGCTCGAAACGGGAGTAACTCAGATTCAAGACGGGGCCTTCTGGGGCCTCTCACCACCGTCCTACTTTTAATCCGTCGGTCCCAAGATGAGGATTCGGAGTTTCGGGTCAGCCTGAGGTCAGGACTTCCTCCATCGCGTCGGCCGCGGCCCTCTGCATAATCGGCGTGACATGGCTGTAGAGGTCGAGAGTCATGCTCACTTGGCTGGCCCAAGAGTCTCACCGCAGTCTCCTTCCCACCCTTCTCCTACACTTCTGACTTCACTTGCCAGCGCCAGATGCAGGGCCGGCCCGCACGCTGCCTCCGTGGCATGGTTAGAATCGCTCCAATTGCACCTAAGTTCTTCGCTTCTCAGAGACTATCGATCCCTGAATTGACAACAGTTCCGACAACAGCACCGGCGGATTTTGGTGACCTTCTGCAACCGTTAGCGGACTGATGAGTGAACATATTGAATCTACGGCACTCGATGAAGGTCATCTGCGGACGTCTGTGGAAGTTCTACCGCCGAGTTCGATTCTCCCCCGTCTCCACCAAGAAACCACCGGCCTTTGCATGTCCTCTTGAGAGACCAGGATGATGTTGGAGCCGCTCTTTGTACCGCACACCGCAGTAGAGCCCTGAATGCCGGCGTTGGCGTGATCGCCCCCACAAGCTTTAGCTCCATGTCCACGTAGACGCGTTCGATCAGCGGGCTGATGAGCTTTCGACGTTCTTCCGGCGTAGCCTCTTTCCAGAGTGCTTCCAAATCCAAGAGTAGAGCCGCTGCCTCTTCATAAGAAGGCGGCACGACCGCACTGGCTGCCTTGATCTGATCTTCTAACTCTGCCTTTCGATGTCTGTACCGGGCATCTGACATGCCGGTTTCAACGTAGGCCACGCCCAACTTCCTCAGTCTGTTGCGAAGTTCCGGACTTCTTGCAGCGCCTCTGCCTCAGTCGCTATCAGCTCCGGTGCCCGTCGAGGGTCTATCGAGAGGTACCCAAATGGAATCGGACCAATAGGGAGCCCTTCAACTGCTCGCTGTCGCTGCGACTTGCTGACGTGAACGCCAGTCTGAAGACGCTTCGCTCAAAGAACTGGGTTGACGGCAAAGTAGTGGCCAAATTGCTAGCTGTCGTCGCTGGGCGATTGCGACCGGGCCTATCCGACGGTCTGCATTCAGTCGCCGCCTCCCGACATTGACTGTGGGGATATCGCTTTTCGACGCTTTACGGTTTTGCCGGACCTACAACGCTTCGACGGCAGCGACAACGATGGCATTGGTTGCGAGAGCGGTTTCGGGCCATTGCTCGTAGATTCGGCTGACGATGTGGTGCTTTCCGACCAGCTGCCTAGCTGAGTACAACAGGACCGTTTGGCGTCACAAGGCCTGCGAGTATGCGGGGCACCGGACCTTGCGAAACTTCCAGCTCATCCCGAAGGCCGAGCAGGCCCAGGTAATCTCTGATGGGGCCAGGATCGGGGTGCTCAGCTCGGAAGAAATGAAGGGCGCAGCCTGAAGGAGCGCTGGGTGCTGGGTGTGGCGACTCGCTCCAATCGATGAGAAACGGGACCAGGCCGTCGCCGGGTGGATCTCCGCGCGTCAGCCGCCAAGCAAGTTGACCTCCTGAGGGGAGCGTCCTCGACATGGGCTCGATGCGTCCCAGGTCCAGATCGCTTTGGGCAGCCGTATCTAAGGCCTCCTCGAGATCGTCGCACTTGGCCGCCCAGTTAATGATTCGACCTGTCGCTGGAATCCGGTCGGCGGCAAGCGCCAGAGCTTCCGCAGATTGAGTCGGATCTGGGGCCAGAATTTCGATATAGGTATCCGAACCCAGATACACCAGGGCGTTTTGGGTGCCACGACCGGGATGTGCTCCACCACGTATGGGCTCGATGCCTGTAAGAGCCCTGATATATTCCATCGCGCGCTGCAGGTCCGGCGCCGCGTAGATGATGTGGTCGAGTCCGGTAATCGCCATTTCCCCTCCGAGAGTAACCTGCTCAGCTTACTGGAGGGAGGTGTTCACGTTCTTCGAGGGAACGGCCCAGGGCGTCCGCAACCTGGCACGATGCCGGCATAGTGTGATCAAGTCGTAGACCCGGCCGTCCGTTTCGACGTTGGTGCAAGTTGATGCGGTTGGTGGGCGCCCCGACTGCCTCGTGGAAATCGAAGCTGTGGGCTTCCTGGAGCTCGCGGCAACGCAATCTGAATCTATTTGGCTCCAAAGCAGGCCATAGCACTATTGCCTGATCGTGGGGCCTGGCCTAACTCTGACCTGGTCCGGGTGGCCACTGTTCCAGGCGGTAGGCGCTGTCCCAGAACATCCACTCCAGCCGCGTTGACTTCTGGAATGCTCGCTGCATAGCTTTGCGTCCCGACTTAGAGGTCGACTGCCCCTGCGCTTCGACGATCTCGATGGCGCGCGTCACGCTCTCGTCATACCCCTCGCCGGAGTACGTCTCGATCCAGCGCGAGTACGGGTTGGACGCTACGTTTTCCTGCGCGCGGTGGACGATCTCGTTGCCCACCTCCCGGTATACCCAGAAACACGGCAGCAGTGCCGCAGCGGCTTCTTGGTGGGTCGCGGTGGTCGCCGTCGCCAGGAGAAACTGCGTGTACGCAAAGCAGGCTGGCGCCCTATCTGTGTCCAGCTCTACGCCGAAGTCACGGAAGTAGGTCTCGTGAAGTTGGCGCTCGACGGCAAAGACCCCGTGCGCGAAGCCCATGAACGATTGCGCGGCTTCCGGCTCGGGCAGGCGCGAGCCGGTAATGGCGAGCGAGCGCGCGAAGTCCTGCAGGTACAAGGCGTCCTGCTTCATATAGAAGACGAACCGCTCCCGCGATAACGAGCCATCAGTCAGCTCATCGATGAACGGCAGGCGCAAGATCTCCTCGTAGACGGGAAGGGTGCTCTGCCACAGTTCGTCTGTGAATCTCATCGTCTACTCTCGCCAGGCGGCATGGAAATGATGCACCGGCCCGTGCCCATGCCCCAGTTCGTATTCAGCCCCCGCTTCGATTGCGTCCTGGACGTACTGTCGGGCCGCCGCTACCGCATTCTCCATCGAGGCGCCACGCGCCAGGTGAGCCGCGATCGCTGATGAGAGCGTACAGCCCGTGCCGTGGGTGTTCTGCGTTTCAACCCGCCGACTCTCAAGCCAGCGGCTCTCGACACTGCCGTCGTGACGGCGTTGCACCAGGATGTCGCTGACCACCTCGCTCTCGAGATGTCCTCCCTTCAGCAGTACGGCCGTCGGCCCCATTGCCAGCAGGTCAGCCGCCGCCTCCTCCATGTCATCACGGTCACTAACCCTCCGCTCGAGCAGCGCCTCCGCTTCGGGCAGGTTCGGCGTAATCAGGTCGGCGAGAGGGAACATCCGCGTCCGCAGGCTTTGGATCGCCGGTTCGGTGAGCAGACTATCGCCACTCTTCGCCACCATCACCGGGTCCAGGACGATGGGGGCGACCCGCCGCTGACCCAGGACCTCCGCCACGGCGGCCGTCGTCTCGGCGTTGTACAGCATACCGATCTTGATGGCGTCCGCGCCGATGTCAGAGAGTACAGCGTCGAGTTGAGCGGTAACAACGTCCACGGGAACCGCGTGCACCGCCGTGACCTCACGCGTGTTCTGTGCCGTAATCGCTGTGATCACCGACATGCCATAGCAGCCCAGTGCTGAGAACGTCTTGAGGTCGGCCTGGATGCCCGCGCCGCCTCCCGAGTCTGAACCCGCGATCGTCAGGGCACGCGTGTAGGTGGCCATCAACGTGGCCTGCCGGGGACTTTCGCAGCGTCCAGCGCTTCCCGCAGGTCGCGCACCGCAGCGGTCATGTTCGGGGCACGCAGAACGGCGGTTACGACCGCGACACCTGCGGCGCCGGCCTGGATGCAGGAGGCGACGCGCTGTGGCGTGACGCCGCCGATGGCGAGCACTGGACGGCCCGTCGAGCCCGCTATGAGTCTCAGGGCTTCCAGCCCGATGCCTGGGGCGGGCTTCGAGCCCGCATCGAATACGGTCCCGGCGACCAGGAAGTCCGCACTTGCTGCCTCTGCGCGGGCGGCGGCCTCTGGGGAGTGCACGGATGCAGCCCGCAGTAGCGTCATACCTTCATCACGCTGCGGGATCACAGCCTCGGGCCAGTGCACGCCCTCATAGCCGAGCTCAAGCGCTTGCTGGGACATCCCGTTTAGCAACACCGGAACGACAGCACCTTTGGTTGCAACCCTTGCCTGCCGCGCCAGATATGCAGACCGCTCTGGCGCCTCGCCTCGGGTGCGGACCTGGATTGCCAAGCCTTCGACATCCAATTCCGCCAGCGCTGCAAGCGCCGCGAGCCATTCGTCATCCGTCTCGAAGATCGAGCGCTCGACAAAGACGTAGAGGTCGACCGTGCTCACGCTCTAGGTCCCCCGACGCGTCCCTCGAGTGGCGATGACGCCTCGGCGAGGAAGCGCTTCGGCATGCGGCCTGCCAGGTGAGCGTCGCGTCCAGCCTCGGCGGCGGCCCTCATGGCGCGCGCCATCCGCACCGGATCCTGCGCCCTCGAGACCGCAGAGTTGAGCAGCAGCCCGTCGCAGCCCAGCTCGAAGACCAGTGTGGCGTCCGAAGCCGTACCGACGCCAGCATCGACGATCACCGGCACACGGGCGCGAGCCTTTATCAGCTCCAGGTTGTGGGGATTGCGGATGCCCAAGCCCGTCCCGATTGGCGCTGCGAGCGGCATCACGGCTACGCAGCCGATGCCCTCCAGCTTCTGCGCCGTCACCGGGTCGTCGTTGGTGTAGGGCAGCACCTGGAAGCCGCGTTTCACCAGATCGCGGGCGGCTGCCAACATCTCCTCCGTGTCTGGCAAAAGCGTCTCGTCGTCTGCGATCACTTCCAGCTTGACCAGGTTGGTTTCCAGAGCTTCGCGGCCCAACTCGGCCGTCAGCACCGCCTCCCTGGCGGTGTAGCAGCCAGCCGTGTTGGGCAGGATGTGGAGGCCGCACTGCTTCAGCAGCTCGTAGAGGTTCTCGCCGCCGTCTTCTCCCGAGCGCACGCGCCGCAGCGCCACGGTCACGAGTTCGGTCCCGGACGCGTCCAGGGAGTCGAGCATGATCTGCATGCTCGGGTAGCGTGAGCTACCCAGCAGCAGCCGCGACTGCAGCGTTAGCGGCCCTAGTATCCAGCTATCCGTCTCCGTCATGTCTCAGCCTCCCTGGACCGCTTTCACGATCTCGATCTCGTCCCCCTCAGCCACGACCTGAGACCAGTCGTCGCGACGTAAGATTTCACCGTTTAGCGCCACCGCGACACCGCGCTTCTCCGAGGAACCCGTAATCTCCGCGACCAGCGCCTCGATGGTCCTCGGGCCCTGCAGCACGATTTCCTCTCCGTTCACCGTCGCGTGCATCAGCCGTGGCCCACGCTGGCTTCGGCGAGCCGCTTCGGGTCGAAGGCGCGCAACATCTCCGAGCTCACACCGTCGATCGCATCTGCGATGAGTTTCGCCGTTATCGGCGCAAGCATGATGCCGTGACGGTAGTGGCCCGTCGCAAGGAACAGCCCTTCGAGCGAGGTTGCGCCGATCGCCGGCATGTGGTCGCGCAGCGCAGGCCGTAGGCCGGCGGACAGCTCCGCCACTTCCAGCTCCGCGATGCCCGGCAGGACGCGCCAAGCTTCACGCAGCAGGTCCATGACGGCCCAGGTTGTCACGGTTGTGTCGAAGCCTTGCTCCTCGCTTGTCGCACCGACCACCAGCTCGCCGTCCTCGCGCGGGATCAGGTAGACGTCAGGTGTCCGAACGACATGCCGGATCAGAGGAGCGCCCCGCAAGCGTATGATCTGTCCCTTGACCGGCCTGAGTGGCAGTGGCCCTGCGGCCTCCGGCCAAGCCGCGGCGCTCCAAACACCACCCGCGATCAGCACGACCTCGGCGTTGATCTCCAGGCTTTCTGTCCTGAGGCCAGCCGCGTGACCGCCGTCGATTACCGGCTCCGCTGCCTGCCCTTGAACCATCGTTCCGCCTCTGGCAGACAAGGCCGCGCTCAGCGCCCGCGTTAGCCGCCTCGGGTCGACCTGCCTGTCATTCGTCACCGAGAGGCCGCTCACCACCCTCGGCGAAACGAAGGGCTCCTTTTCGAGCACCTCTGCCCGGGTCACGGTCTCTGACGCCAGATTCAGCCTGCGTTGGATGCTCATCAGTCGCTGCAGCTCTTCTTCATGGTCATGATGCAACGCCAGGAGCAGAGTCCCCTCTTTGCGATAGCCGCAGCTCAAGCCGGACGCGGTTTCTACATCGGCAACCCATTCCTCGTACATGGCGCAGCTCGCGAGCGCCAGCTCGACGAACGCCTCGTTCTCCGCCTCCGATTCGCTCGCCGGCGCGAGCATCCCCGCAGCCACATGACCGGCGCCAGCGCCAGCATGGTCGCGCTCCAGGACGACGACACGCTTGCCTCGTGTGACGAGCTCGTTGGCGCAGGCGAGCCCGATGATGCCTCCACCGATCACAGCGACGTCTGCTGCCAGCTTCCGCTTCACTATCTGCCGACCTCTCGGGCCGCGAGCCAGCCCCTGATCACATCGGCGAAGCCGCGGGTCGCGGCCTCGGGGTCGCCGGCGCAGGTGATCGCGGACAGGACAGCCATCCCGAATGCGCCTGTGTCCAGCACCTCACCGACACGGTCGGCCGTGATGCTGCCAATCGCGATCACGGGCACGGGGCATTCCCTGGCTATCCCCTCAAGCTGCTCGATCCCAAGCACGGGCGCCGGGTTCGCCTTGGACTGCGTGCCGTAAACGGGTCCCACGCCCAGGTAGTCAATGGGCTGCTGCCAGACGCGGCGTGCCTCTTCGATACTGTTTGCCGTGCCGCCGATCAGGATGCCGGCGCCCAAGAATTGGCGTGCAACCTTCACCGGCAAATCGTCCCGACCCAAGTGCACACCGCTGGCACCCACGGCCGCAGCCACGTCGACGCGGTCATCGATGATGCAGGAGGCGCCGGTCGCATGACACGTTCGTGCGACGGCTCCGGCGTCGTCGATCAGCTCGCGCGTCAGACGCGTTCGCTTCTCTCGGAACTGCACGGTGTCGGCGCCTCCGCGAACGGCAAATGTCGCGATCTCCGCGTGGGAGTAGCGGGTCTGCAAGACCTCGTCGGTAATTACGTGGAGCCGCCCGAGTTTGGCGTGTACCAGAAGTTCCCTCCGCCGCCGGGTCGGTAGGCCAAGTCACGGAAACCTAATCAGACGGTGACGTTGCTGGAAACAGCTGGGCTGCGAATGTCATCGCCTTCCCTACGCCGGCATTACCCGGATCAGGTCCGCGGGTGTGCTCTCAGGCCCCGAAATTGCCGGGACCACCCCGAACGACAAGCTCACGATACGCCCTGAATGCAGACACAGCAAGCAGAGAGTGCTGTCAAACGGGTGACACGATGTCCTCATAGTGCAACGTGGAGCCAGCTTCTAAGGCAGTCTTCGCACTCTGGGAAACGAGACCTCCTGTGGTCCAGCTGCGTAGGGAGCCACCTGATACTCTTGGAAGATGAAGATGACTTCGTCAGCGTTGACCACAAATGTCTGGAAGTTCCCTGGGTGCGCAGACACCCCATCCTGGAATACTGCGAAGTCGAGTTCCGCTTTCAACTGCCTTAGTGCTTGGTCTGCGACTTCTGAAATAGACAACCCGATCAGCGAAAGGGCCTCATCAATGGTGAGTTCTGTACCGCTATCACGATTCAGATTGAATCCGAAGGTGGCCGAGCCTCCGTGGGCTCCACCGGTATAACTGTAAATAGATAGTCGGATGCTGACGACATCAGGATCGACGTAGACGGAGTGCAACGTGCTGGCCAGGGTGTATGGCCCTGGACTCACGGAATCCGGCGGATAGTCCCGTGCCAGATTCCTGATCTGAGCGCTACTTTCGTCAAAGAGATCCCTAATCTCCGAGTCGAAGGATAGTCCCAGCTGAGGATAAACCACGTCGATCGAGTACTCCGGACTGCTTTCGCGAAGCGTCACCATTCTGATCTGGAGTGCCGAGTTGGCAGGTTGAATAGTGGGTACTGGTGTTTCTGCAGGTTGGGCGACAGGCGCCATGGAGTCGCCTGACTCGATTGCAGTCCGCATGAAGTAACCCACTCCCGAAGCGAAGGCCGCCAAGGCTATGAGCGAGAGAACGAGGACGGGTCTCATGACTTCAGTATAGGGACAGGTCCATGGTCAAGTTGAGCGCCAGGTAGAGCATCGGGAACTTGGGCCGGCTCCGGTGGGTGGTCGCAGCCACTACGTCCTCATCTATGACGCTCTCTTCGCCTGCTGGCGCACAGACACTATGACCAAATAGTGACCTACACCTCCAGCCCCCCGGCGTCCTAGCGCCCGCACTTCGTGGATTCTGGGAATGCCTCCAAAGCGTAATCTTCGTAAGCGGCCTGTAAGCCAAGATCGTCACGCTGTGCTTTGCCCCAAACAACAGTTGGAGAGGAGCACTATGAAACGACTGATGACCCTAGGTGTTGTGGTGGCTGCTGCCGCCATGGCGATTCTTACATTCACGGGTGTGGCTAATGCCACGACGCCGCCGAAGCCTCTGCCACGAGTAGTGGTTTACGTTGAGAGCCAGGACCTCTGCTATGACTCCGTCGTCACGGCACAGAACCTTCCTAATAAGGGGCCGTTCCAAGATTTGGCACCTGACCCCGACGCAGCCAATCACTGTGGTGCAGGTAGCCTGATCACAGAGTTCGGACCCGGTGACGTCGGCTATGTTGGTGGGCGCTGGGACATGGGGAGTGGCATTCGGTTCATGTGCCCGCTGCTTGGGCCTGGTTACGAGCCAATCACCTAATACCGAGCCCTCATTGGGGCGGCTCAGAAGGGAAGTACGTGGGGCCGCTTCCCTTCTGAAAGCCATCCCTCTCGATACAGCCTTGCGCTAATACACTTGTTTGCCAGCGACAGATTCCTAGGCTAAACCAGCTACGCCTTCAGCGCCCCGGTCCGCGTGCCCGCTCCAGCGCAGGCTGCATGTTCATACCCCGGATCTCGGCGAGTGCGGGGATTAGGTGGTCACACGATCAAGCGATAGTGTGACCTACGCCTTCAGCAGCCCTCTGCGTCCCAGCGCCCCCTCCAGCGCAGGCTGCATCTTCATGTCCTGGAACTCGGCGATGGTCAGATCGTAATGCTTGCAAGCTCTGGGTCAGGCCCGACGGCCACTGGAGTGTCATTGACGTTCCAAACCGCTACACATGGCGGCGCAAACTGTTAAAAGGTCCTCGGTCAATATGGCACCATCAACGGAGCAAGCGCTCAGCCTTTAGTATTGCCGCAAGATGAGCTTACCTGGCTCAGGGCCGGAAAGCGCTGACGTGCGTCAGACCGTGGCGGAGCCACCTCGCGCTCGCAATCGCCTGATTGGTCGCCTCCAAGCCGCACGTCCGCGTAAGGTCTACTACGGCTGGTACATAGTCGTGGCGGCTCTCTGCGCCCAGATGACGGCCGTAGCGATACAGAGCCACGCTCAGGCCGTCTTCCTGGAGCCGATGACGACTGACCTTGGCTGGTCCCGAACTGACTTCACATGGGCCCAGACCCTGGGGACGCTGGTGATGAGCGGCGGCGGTTTCCTGGTCGGCAGCCATCTCGACACCAAGGGCCCTCGTCCTTTCATGCTGGTTGGGGCCGTCGTGATGTCGGCCAGCGTTGTCAGCCTTAGCCAGGTGGACAGCATCTGGCAGTTCTTGCTGCTACGGGGCGTCGGTATCGCTCTGGGTGCGATGATGCTGGGCAACCTGGTCGCCAACACGACGGTTTCCAAGTGGTTCGTGCGCCGACGAGCCTGGGCTATCACGATCTCCACGACCGGCCTGTCGATCTCCGGAGCTGTGACACCGCGCATTGTAGCCGCGCTTGTGGACTCCTTTGGCTGGGAGACCTCGTGGATGATTCTCGGGTTGGGCCTCCTGGTCCTGGCGATCCCGGCAGCGCTAGTCATGCGACGACGTCCCGAGGACTACGGCCTCATGCCAGACGGCGACACCGACGAAGCGGACATCCAAGCCACACCGGGCAGGAGACTCGTCGTTACGGCCGCTACTGAGGAGCAGTGGACCAGAGCAGAGGCGATTCACACAAAGACGTTCTGGCTGCTTATCGTCTCGTTTGCTCTGGCGAGCTTCAGCACGGGCGCCTTCTTCCTCCACTTCATCGCAACGTTCAAGACGCCGGCTTCTCTTCTCAGGCCGGAGCTGCGAGATTCAGCACCGCTTTGCTTGCGACAGCGCTATCACGCCCGATTTGGGGAGCGATGATGCAGCGCTTCGCACCGCGTTTCTGCGCCTCTTTCAGCTTCGGTCTGATGTCGGTCTGTACGGCTGGCATCGTCCTTTCCCTCAACACTGACAGCTCACTGGTGCTCTATCTTTTTCTTGTGGGCTGGGGTCTCGGCTTCGGCGGTCGCGTTCCCCTGCAGGAACTGATCTGGGCGACGTACTACGGGCGGGTCAACATCGGCAAGGTGCGAGGCGTCGCCCTGCCGCTGATCGCGGTGGCGACGGCCATCGGTCCGCAGTTCGCGGCCCGTGTCTATGATGCCGCTGGCAGCTACGATTCAGCCTTCCTCGCCTTCGCCGCGACCGCAGGCATCGCGGCGGTGGTGGTCATCTTCGCCAGACCGCCGCGGCGTCTACAGCCTGTGGCGGACGACTCTGGCTGATCGCCGTCGGCGACACCGCGAGGATCGAGATCCGTAGTGTCAGGGATGCCACGTCTGAAAACCGGCTCCAGCCTCTTCCTCTGACGGTGGTAGGTAACCATGTCAGCATGTCGGGCTTTGTTTTACGCCTTCATCGACGGCGAGTTGCGGTTCTCTACGCCTTCAGCAGCTCCCTACGTCCCAGCGCTCGCTCCAGCGCAGGCTGCATCTTCATGTCCTTGCAGTCAGCGACTGAAGGCCAGATGGTTACACGATCGGGCGATAGTGTGACGGCGCCTTCAGCAGCCCCCGACGCCCCAGCGTCGGCCGCATCTTGATGTCTTGGACTCGCCATTGCAAACTCGAGTAGCTCGATAGCGGCGTCGTGTCCTGAAAGGAAACCATGTTCCGGTGATGCTCCTTGGTATCCTGGCTGAGCTGCCTGTTGCCGCACTGGACATTCGTTTAGCCCGTAGAGAAATTTAGTCAGGATTCTGGTTTCTGGCCGTAACCTCCGCTGGCCGAAGAGAGATTATCTAAAGGGAACGCGAGTCGCACTGGAACGCCGCATAGCAATGTCGTGATCAATAATCTGGTCCGAGTCGAACACGGCCGGTAGCCAGGAAGGGCCAGCTTGCAGCACAGGTGGAAGCAGCGAGTGCTCAGCCGCCGGCATCTCCTACGCGGCACAGGGCTTGGTGCTGTCGGACTAACCGGCGTGCCCGTATGGTTGGTGCGACGCTGCGGCTAGCAGTTAAACGAGAGGATGAGGTTTCGGGCACGTCACGGAGTGGGTCGGCTCGATGGAATGAGGGCCAGCCTCCTGCTGGCTGAGGAGGACCGATGAAGATAACGCGGTGGCAAGCTCTCGCCATCGTCGTCGCTGGCGTCATCCTCCTGGCGGGCTGCTCAGATGACACGCCCAACCAAAAAGGCACCACCGGGGCCCAATCTGAGGGGCTAAGCGAAACGCCCAGCACCGGGACGGCTAGCGAAGCTAGCAACCAACCGCCGTCGGGTTGCCTTGCCGATTCGACCGTGATCGCCCTGATCAACGGAGTCATTCTCACGGTCGACGCGACAGACTCACAAGCTTCGTCGGTCTTGCTCGAAGGCTCACACATCAGCGCCGTCGGCGATTCAATCACGATCCCAGAGGGCGCTTGCGTGGTCGATCTCGCTGGCCGCACTGTCGTTCCCGGCTTCATCGATTCCCATGTGCATTTCACGCGAGACTGGGTCCGGCCCGGACACTTCTTGTCGCAGATCGAGGAGGCTCGTTCGACCCAAGACGCTCTCGACGGGCTTCGCGAGCGGGTTCAAACCGTCCCGGCGGGCGAATACATCACCGTCATCGGGGGCTATCCCACCAGGGCGTTCCCGTTGCCAACCCTGGCCGAGCTCGACGCCGTTGCGCCGAACCATCCGGTCTACCTGCAGGCCTCCTTCAGCGGACCGGCAGCTGTGAATTCGCTCGCCAAAGCGCATCTAGAGGCAAACGGCGTCGGCACGATTGCCGCCGATGGCGGCATCCCGATCGACCAGCAGAGGACGCCGCGCGCCGTCCAGATCTTGCAAGGCGAGCAGACGGACGCTGACGCCGAGCGGGCCGCCAAGGAGTACATGACCTGGGCCAATTCGATGGGTATCACGACGGTGATCGACATGACGAGCACCGGCAACGGGGAACAGGCTTACCGACTCTGGGAGAGCGAGCAGCTCACCGTGCGCATGCGTCTCCGCTTCGGCGGCCTCGGCGGGATCGAGACGACGATTCAGGCGGTTGAAGATGCTCTCGGGCGTGCAGGCGATGGCGACGACATGCTGCGCGTGGTCGGCGTCGGTGAGTTCTCGGTCGGAGGCTTCGGCGATACCTCCGCCGACTTCGCGGCGGGATGGTCCGAAATCGCGGCACTAGGCTGGCCGCTGGCGCAGCACTCGCTGCGATCCGCAGAGAACGCCGCCCATATCAGCGCGTTTGAAGAGGTCGATGCCACGACGCCACTGGCCGACCTCCACTGGTCGTTGGACCACGCCAATCAGATCTCGCCCGAGCACCTGGCCCGTCTGGCCGAGCTGGGCGCCGGTGTCGGCGTGCACAACTTCGCCTACTACGGTTCGTTTGGCGGGGGCGCACCCTTTCGGGACATCATCGATGCCGGGGTGACGGCTGGCGCGGGTTCTGACGGACGAGCGATCGGACCGCTCGATCCGTGGCAGGGCATCCACTACATGGTCACGGGTCGGACGATTTCGGGCTCGTTGGTCAACGATGGTCAGCAGATTACACGCCTCGAGGCCCTGCGTCTGTACACCATGGGGAGCGCCTGGAGCGCGCTCGAAGAAGACCTACTCGGATCAGTCGAAGTCGGCAAGCTAGCCGATTTGGTGATCCTCAACGCGGACTTCCTCAACGTACCCGAGGACGAAATCGACGACATCGCCGCAGCAATGACCTTCGTCGGAGGCGTGGTGGTCTACGACGACAGATCGCTCAGCGCCGCGAGGTGAGGGAGCACAGAACGACGGCCCGCTACCGCGCCCGCGCCGCCCAAGCGCCCGCTCCAGGCCAGGCTGCCTCTTCATATCTCGGGACTCGACAATGATGAAGGCTGGGTGCTCGCCGGGGGCGCTCAATCCCGTGACTGGTCACGGTGTCGTGATTCTGTCGCTGGCGAGTCAGGGTGTCAAAGGCCAGACGGCAGGTGACCCTACGCGTTCAGCAGTCCTCGACGCCCCAGCGCTCGCTCTAATGCAGACTGGGGTGCCAACCTTGAACTTTAACCAGGCACTCAGCCGCCGCCGAAATTACGTCTCAGCTTGGCCGAGGAGGCCCTTCCACAGGACTACCCCGAGAGCGAGCCAGCCAATGGCCGAGACCAGGGCTGAGTCGACACCGACGCCCGCGGCAACAGCCAGCAGAAATAGCCCAGACCATCGCCAATTGCTTCGCACCGTAAGAACCACGACGCCGGCGGCGAACGACGCAAAGAAGAACGCAGCGCTTCCATAAAAGAACAGGTCATCTCCCGGCTCCCAGCCAGCAATATCTCCGAGGAAGTTACCAACTCCATACCCCAAGCCACTTCCTGCCGCGATCAGGATAAGAAAAACACCCCTCCTGACCTGCACCACCTTCCACCAAATGAACAGGGCTACCGCGGCGGCGACCGGCCCCAGGGTGTTGAGTGTGGCGGCCGCATAGTCGAGGGTGGTTTCGGGAGCGTAATACGCAGGATCGGCCAGTCCCACCATAAACCCGACCAGCGCAGTTAGCCCGGTTCCAAAGCTGGCAATTGCTAAGTAGCGAATAGTCACGCGCAAGAACCCTAGGCCCGTGCGGGCGATGGAGCCAACCCCCTACGCCTTCAGCAGCCCCCTGCGGCCCAGCGCCCGCTCCAGCGCCGGCTGCATTTTCATGTCCTGGAACTCGGTAATAGCGAAATCAAGGCTGCTCGATACCCATGAAGGCTGCCTCTCTGGCGAGCCTTCATCTGAGCTTCTAGGCGAGGCGATTCAGGAGCTCATCCAGTGGTAGTTGCCCGCACTCGGAGCAGACGCTTTCGTCTATCTCTCTGAGGTAGTGCGTTCCTGCCTGATGCTCACTTTCTTGAGACGTATCGAAGAATCCTGGCCCCGTCCAGAGCAGTCGATGCTCAGCCGGGTCTCCGCAAAACACGCACTCCTGTTCCGAGTCGTCGATCATCGGTTCGAGGTAGTGTCCAGTATTCATAGCACCATCCCAGCGCACGCTCCATCTTCATGTCCTGGAACTCGGCGACGGCGAAGTCCAGGTGCTCGGAAGCGGCGTCGCGACGCTCCAAGGCTGCCGATGGCCGCCCCTGACGACCCAACGGCGGCTATCGTTCTTATACTCCCTGATCTGCGGGGTACGTCTTAGGGCTTCGAGCCAAGCATGCCGATGAACTCGCACTGGATGGATGGTCCGCCCTGCGGTGGAACCTCAATGACGAGCCGGGCCGGCTGAACTCCAGCTGCCGAGAACATTGCGTTCCACTCCTCGTCGATGAGTGGCCGATGTTCTGCCTTGCTCCTGACGAGGAACGTTACGCGCGCGATGTCATCGATTGTGCCGCCGGCGTCCTCGATCAGCCCCTTCATGTGTTGGAAGACGAGCTCAACCTGTCGCTTAACTTCCGATGGTGTGCCGCCGGTTTCCGGATCGCGCGGCGGAATTATGGACGAGATAACCAGATTGCCGAGCCGAACACCCAAAGGAATTGGATGATCCCAGGAGAACTGAGGAACCGTAAGAGCTATTCTGCCTGCTACATCGGTCTGACTTGCCATTGATTTTCTCCCTTTCTTACTCAGGTATCGTGCTTCTCGCGGGATAATGATTCTGCCGTCGGTGGCTGTCAATGGTCTGCTTACGCGGGACACAGTCTGTGTATCCGTTAGTGAGTAAGCCAGGAAACACGGGCTACGCCTTCAGCAGCCCTCTGCGCCCCAGCGCCCGTTCCAGGGCGGGCCGCATCTTCATGTCCTGGAACTCGGCGATGGCGAAGGCTTGATGCTGCATACCGTCAACGTTCCTGCGTAACGTAGCCAGGATTAAGCGTTCAAGGGCCTCCGTTGCCGCCGCCCCCACCACCATTACCTCCGCCTCCATTGCCGCCATCGCCTCCTCCACTTCCCCCCCAGCCCCCTCCGCCTCGACCACCCCTGCCCATTGGGACGCCAAGCGTCTTTGCAATGAGCCAGCCTGTGAAGTAACCACCTAGCCCGCCAATGAGTAAAGTTCCACTTCCGAAATCAGAAAGGAGTCCGACGACAAGATAACCAAGACCCGCGGTAGCGTGAGGGAGATAGCGCCCATAGCGATGAAGGTGAGACTGAGACGAGTGGCCCGTCTGGGCTAGGTGTCTATCGAGTTCCTCTTTACTGAAGAAGACAGAGCTGCACTGCCTGCAGGTGACTGGCTGCCCAGGCTCTGACGCCACACAGGATGCTCCTTACCTCCGAGTAGTCGGGATGAGACGATGCTAAGCGCTGTGATTCTGTCGCTGGCGAGGCAAGAATTCAAAGGCCAGTGACCAACGCACTAAGAATGATACGCCTTCAGCAGCCCCCGACGCCCAAGCGCCCGCTCCAGCGCCGGCTGCGTTTTCATGTCCTGGAACTCAGCGATGGCGAAATCGAGGTGGTTAGTCCTAGTCGGTTGACCAGAGTAGGGTGATTGTTGCTTGAGAGTGAGGCGACCCCGCCGAGGCAGCGCAGACCGCATCGCTTGCTCGCCGGTGGCTGCGTCAGAGTTGCTGGACGCCTAGCGCGATCAGGCTCACGGCTCACTGACTGCCGATCACCAGGACGATGGCGCCGAGAACCGAAAGCAACACGCCGGCTACGACGCGACGCGTGATGAACTCGAGGCGGCGATTGAAGAGCCACGACAACCCGAGCGTGAAGACGTTGCCGGCGCGGTTGAGGCTGGTCACGATGGCGACCGGTGCGACCGAGAGAGCGACGAACCGCAGCATCTGGGCGATCGCGGAGAGGAAGCCTGCCCCGACGAATGCCCGGACGGTTTCCGGACGCAGCGACGTAACCAGATCACGCCGGCTGGTCAGGCCGACGCCGACCAGCATAAGGAGCGCCGCCGCCGTGTAGGACACTAGGCCGCCGAGGAGGGATAGCCCCGCCTCGCCCTCCAGAGCGGCGCGGATGAAGATGGGACTGGTGCCGTATGCCATCGCCGATATGCCGGCGGAGGCGTAGCCCTCCACTTGCTTGAACTCGAAGGCCTTTTCCTCGCCGGCTGGAGCGCCGGCCCCGACGCTTACCGGCTGGCGCTGCCGTCTTTCAATCATAATCACGGGACCGGCAAGGATGCAGAGGACGCCGATCGCCATAAGGGGGGAGATGTTCTCGCCCAGGAACACGATCGCGATGAGAATGCTATAGGGCGTCGTGAGGGCCGTAATCGGCCCGGTGCGGGCGGCGCCAATGGCAGCGATGGCTCGGTAGCCGAAGCTGCGGCCGATGACGAAGTGGATGGCGCCCGCCGCGGCGAGGAATCCGTAAGCCTTCAGCGAGAGCCCATCGACATTGAACAGCTGACCGCTGGCGAGCGCTCCGATCGCGAAGATCGGCACGCCGAGCCAGATCGTGATGAATGCTCCGGCGGTGGGGGAGGCCTGCGCCATGCCGCGTCGAGCCATGACGCTCTGGAGGCTGAACGACAACGCGGAGAGCAGCGCTAGAGCGACGCCAAGCATAGCAGCAGCCTACTTGTTAGGCACCCAGACTGGCCAGCAGCTACTGTGAGGCAGCCAGGACTGCAACCCGCCTGGCCGCGTATCTCATCGAAAATTGCAAAGGAGGACGGCCACCAACGGATCCTGTCGCTGGTGAGGGGGGTGTCAAAGGCCGGGAGTGACCAGCAGAAATCCGACCAGAATCAATGCCAGAATGACCAACCCCATCATCCCCAAACCGCTTACGAGAAGAAATAAACCAAGTTGCGTAAGTCCCGATGAAACGACGATGTAGCCAACCAGAATTTGGCCCGGTCCGAGGAGCGCCACAGCCATTAGCAGCCAGGCGCGCAGTAACCCAGGCTTTCGACCGCCCGCGCGGTCTCGAAAGGCTGGCGCTTCAAGGTGCCTCAGAGGTGATTGCTCGCGGATTGGATGAGGCGCGAGGTCGGGATTGTCAGGACTGTGCTCGCTCGCCATGGTGCCGTGATTCTGCCGTCAAGGAGGGGGGTGTCAACGCTGCTTCCGAATCCGTGGCCCTTTGCGGCCAAGCCGGCAGTAGGGGCAGAGCGATGGGGCGCGCCGTGGGATACCAAAAGGAGAGCGCCAGAACCTTGACGACGTATCTGACGGCTTATCACAGCGACTTATGCCGACTATCGGAGACGAAACGGAGGAGTTCTGAACCTGAAGTCCACTGTCGGCGACCCTCGTCGACGGAACTAAGTGTAGTTCGATTCTCCCCCGTCTCCACCAAGAACTCACCGCCTTTGCATCTGAGATGGGCGATTCGAGGGGCGTTTTCGTGCCTTTGACCACGTAAGTGACCACCTATTGGCAGTTACTGAGTAAGCACGCCCCGGCGACCTGTTCCCGGCCCTGGCAGCACCCTGTTCGCTGCGGAGCGCACCGGTCGGAGCTGCTACGGGGTCGCGATCGACCCCCACTATGCGTCCATCGTGTTGGCTCGCTGAGAAAGCCATACTGGCGCAGGGACGATCCCGTTGAAGAGGCCATGAGCGAATACTCATCTTTGCGAAAGTAGACTTAGTAGGACCAGGCGGCGCCGTAGCCATCACTGGCCGTGTACTCAGTACCAAGGTCTTCTGGCCCTGCGCACTGCTTCGAGTTAACGCATCACGGTGAAATGACGGAGGGGATGCAATTGGAGACGAGACCGGCTGCTACGCCACGACTCAAGGCATCGGTGGGACGAGTCCTGGATTCTTGACAAAAGACGTGACGTTCAGGTCGGAAGCCGCCGATCTCAGCGGATGGTTGTACACGCCTGAATCGAAATCACCATGGCCCCTCGTCGTTATGACTCACGGGTTCTCTGCAACACGGCACATGACAGCGGACAAGTATGCCGAAGTGATCTGTTCGGCTGGCTTCGCCGTTCTGCTCTACGAGCATCGCGGCTTTGGCTCAAGTGGAGGGGAGCCACGCCATCAACTCAACGCCTGGGTCCAGGCGCGGGGCTACCGGGACGCAGTGTCATATGGGAGCACTCTCGAAGGAGTAGATCCCGAAAGGATTGCAATTGGGGGCGATAGTTTCAGCGGTGGCGTAGCCTTGGCTGTGGCCGGGATCGACAGCCGCGTCGCAGCTCTCGTGGTGCAGGTACCTGCGATTGGAGCTCAGCCGCCACCCGCCGATGACGATGGTTCACTGTACGAGGCGTTCAAGGAGACGATCCTCTCGGGGTCAATCGAGCCTTCTGAAGATGAAGTGCTTGGTCCAATGCCGGTCGTGTCCGACGATCAGATTCGCCGACCATCTGCTCTTCAACCGCTAACTGCGTACCGCTGGTTCATTGAATATGGCGGACGGCTTGGCTCGGAATGGGTGAACGACGTGACGCGTGCTAGACCGAAGACGCCGGCGCCCTGGCATCCAGGACTCACTGCGAGCCATGTCTCGTGCCCAACCCTGTTCCTGGTTTCGCCGCAGGACGAAATGCCTGGCTCGGTGCCGTCCGTCGCCCGCGACGCCTACGAGAGAGTCCCAGGGCCGAAGGAATGGCTGGACATCGACGGCGGTCACTTTGGCTTGCTTTACTTCCCGAGTCCTGAGTTTGAACAAGCATCGACTGCCCAAACGCGGTTCCTTGCCCAGCGCCTCCTACGTCCGTCTTGAGAGCGATTGCCATGCTTCAGAGGTGGGGATTGGTAGCAAGAACTAAACGTTTGGGGTTATCAAAGGCTGCGAGCGCTGCTTAGCTCCGGTTCCCACCGATGGTGCCTTCTGCTACTTCCATGGCCTGGAGCATGCCGCGGAAGCCGCAGAGGCCAGGCGGGACTGGGCGGTCTGCGCCGCAAGTAAGAAGGGACTCTCCAGCGGACCGTCCTCGCCCTCCAGGCTCAACACTCAGGCAGAGAGTCCGACCCTTAACAGCTGTGGGCTAGTTCTGCCTCTGCTTGACGCTTCCGCGAGACGCCCGTGGAGGCGTCAAGCTCCAGACACTAACGGTCGGAGGTTTTTGGTGTCAGCAGTTGATGCTCGTAAAGGCGTGTGTAGTGCTGATTGCCGGCTACCAACTCCGCGTGCGTGCCTTGCTCCACCACGCTTCCCTCCTCGATGACGAATACAACATCGGCTCCGATGACGGTCGAAAGGCGATGGGCGATGGCGATCACCGTCCTGCCCTGCCTGAGTGTCTCCAGCGCATCCTGGATGGCGCGCTCGGTGACGCTGTCGACGGCGGATGTCGCCTCATCCAGGATGAGCACCGCGGGATCCTTGAGCACCGCTCGCGCGATAGCAACGCGCTGCTTTTCGCCCCCTGATAGACGATAGCCGCGCTCTCCGACCACGGTTTCGTAGCCATCAGGAAGGCCTGCGATGTGCGTGTGGATGTTGGCCGCCCGGCAGGCCGCCTCAATCTCGACGTCAGTCGCATCAGGGCTGGCGTCGCGCAGGTTCTCACGAATCGACTCATGAAACAGGAAGGGCTCCTGGTTCACCATGGCCATGTTCGATGTGAGCGACTCCAGCGTCACGTTCCGAACGTCATGCCCATCGATGAGCACCTGGCCCTGCTTGACGTCGTAAAGGCGAGGTATGAGATATGCGATCGTTGTTTTACCCGCTCCCGTCGGGCCCACGAAGGCGGCGAAGTGGCCCGCTGGGATGTCGAAGCTAACGTAGTGAAGCACTTCCTGACCCTGGACGTAGGAAAAGCTAACGTCGCGAAATGCAATCCTGCCTCGCACATCCGACAACTCGATTGCGCCGGGTTTATCAGCGATTTCCGGTTCGAGATCAAGGTAGTCGAAGATGCGTTCGAACAGAGCCAGTGAGCTAAGCACCGACACGTGTACGTTCAGAAGCGCGGCGGCTGGCCCGAAGATGCGTGGCAGCAACGCGGCCAGCGCCACCACAGTCCCGAGGCTGACATCTCCGCTAAGGACGCGATGACCGCCGTACCAGAAGACAACGGCAGGGGCGAGCGCCCCGAACATTCCCATCGCCATCGCGAACCAGCGACCGGCCATGACGCGGCGAATGCTCAGGCTTCTGACCTGCGCGGCAACGTCCTCGAAGCGACGCGACTCGTCTTCGCCGCGTCCAAAGGTCTTCATCAGCAGGACACCGCTAATCGATAGCGTCTCCTGCATCTGAGAGGTCATCGCTGCCATTGCGGTTTGAGTCTGACCCTGTAGAGAGCGCTGAAGGTTACCGACTCGCCGCGCCGGGATGACGAAAATAGGAATAAGCACAACTGAAAACATCGCGAGTTGCCAGTCCAGCACCAGCATCAAGGCGAAGGTGCTGATCAAGGTGATTAGATTGCCGATTACCTCTCCCAGCGTCGTGCTTACGACGAATTGGAGTGAGCCGACGTCGTTGTTGACACGGGAGAGCGTGTCGCCGCTGCGGTTGGCCGTGAACCAGCCTAATGACAGCGACGAGAGGTGCCTGAACAAACGTGTTCGCAGGTCCAGCATGACGGTCTGGCTGATCGAGTTACTAAGCCAGGATTGGAGCACCGTGTTGAACGCGCCAAGGACGATGAGTGCCGCCATGACGCCGGCCAGCAGGTTCAGTTCCCCGCCGTCATCGTTGGGTATGGCGCTGTCGATGATCTGGCGAATCAGCAGAGGCGGTACGAGGCCGACCAAAGATGCCAGTGCGATGGCCGCCAGGAATCCGCTGAGCAAGACTTTATGAGGCGACAGAAGCAAGACCGCGCGACGAAAGGTCGGCCAGGCGGGTCGCTCAGGCCGGCGCGACTCACCGTCTCGCGCAGCGCGTCGAAAATCTCTCATGCAGGAAGAGCTTAGGCCCTCCAGAGGGGCGACTGAAACGCATCTTGCAGTCGCTCGAACGGTTCGGTGTCCTTTGCATCCGACGCCTGCGCTTGCCAAACCCTGTAAACTGTCAACTGAGGATTAGCGATGAGCATGCGATGTGAAGTCTTGGGATGTGCTTCCGACGCTGGCGCGCCTTCGATGCACCGGCTTGTAGATGACGGGACGACCGTTGCTATAAGCCTCTGTCCAGACCATCGCAAGCATGTAGATGACGGTGAACTTGCGGTCGATCGTCGGACTGCTCAAGGGCGCTTTGAGCTCATACCAGGAGCAACGCTCATCACGCCGAAACACTGAACTCAGCACTCGCACCACCGGCGAGCGCTTTGGTTCCCGCAGTTCGGACGGTTATTCGCCGTTTCGAATTGGAATTGGTGCTAAGGTGAGTTGCCCCCTCAGGTGGAACGGTCGTTGAAACCCGACATCCATTACAAAGTAACTCCGGTTTCATCGCTTGCTAGCGTGTCTCGATGGCTCGGGCGCGGTTCGATCGAACTCGGACAGGAAGAGTGTGACAAACCGGATGGCAGAGAAAGTTCAGCTAACCTTCGAAGGCACATATGACGAGCCTTCGCAACACGTAACGATTCACAATCCTCAGGTTATGTCACCAGCCCTCTTGAGCCAGGTCCTTCGGTTCGGCCTGATCGCAGCGACGGCCAAACGACCTGTCGTGGCAGGAAACCTCAAGGGCACCAGGAAGGCCTTCACGGAAATGATCCAGTCCTACGGCATGCACATCGAGATCGTCCCAACGAAGTAGTCATTGGCCGATTCAACCCGAATGCCTAGAGAGCATCGCTTTCGTCTAGGTTGATTAGACGCTCTCTGCGGCCGCACTCATGCCCGCGATACGTCCCTGGACAATGCACCTGGCCAGGCCGTGCATGCTGAATCCGCCCGCCGACTCGCCGCCACAGTACAGACCGGGAATCACCTCGCCGCTGAGATCGACGACTTGGCACTGACCATTGATCCGCAAGCCGGCTCGAGTGTCGTGGATCACGGGGGTCGACCAGGCTGCATAGAACGGCGGCGTCTCGATTTTGTATTGGGGTGAAGGTTTTTCGAAGTCCAGATCTTCGCCCGAGTCGACGAAGCTGTTGTAGCGGGCCACGGTTTCGGCCAGGACGCTCGCCGGCATTGGCTCACGCTGGAACTGGTTCTTGATGTTGGCAGCGAGTTCCGCGATCGTGTTCCCGCTAAAGAAGAAACCCTGATCGATATCGACGTATGGGGGCTTGGGGTCCCAGCCCTCCCGGGCGATGGCTTGCGAATCGAAGATGGCCCAGATTGGCCCGCCGCCGTTTCTCGGCTCACCGGTGCCCGCAAGCGCGGCGTTAAGGAAGTTAAGCGGGTTGTAGTTGACGTTCTTGACGTTTCGCCAGCTGCCCGGCACATAGTCGGGGATGGCTTCGTGGCTGTTCGCTGCATACTGGCCAACGGTCTCGTCGTAGAATCGCCGCCCGGCCTGATTGACGAGGATGACGTCGTGCCAGTCAGTGACGCGCAGTCCTGTGGCCCTGGCCTTCTCGAAAACCGGGCTGCCGGGTTGCCATTGCAAGGGGCCGTAGCCGTACTGGCAGCCAATCTGTATGGCCTTGCTCAGCGCGATACCGAATTCAGCGCTCTGGTTATAAGAACCCCAGAGCGAAGCCCCGACGGCCATCGCAGCTAGCTCGCCGCTGGCATCTTGAGCCGTGAAAGGCTCTCCAGCCGTCCCGCAGTACTCCTCTGTTAGCCTCGGGTCGAAGATGCGCCGGAAGTTGACGTTGCTGGTGGAGCCTCCGGTTCCGAGGACCACCGCCTGGCGGGCTCGGATCTCGAGGCTGCCTTCCTCGTTCCGGCAGACGACGCCGATGACCCTGCCATATTCGCCTGGCTCGCGGATAAGGTCCGTCATCTTGTGATTCAGCAGGATGCGTACACCCATCTCGCGAGCTGTCGCCTCCAACGGGCGAGTGAGGCCAATTCCAGAGGATGTAATCGGCCCGCGTTCCGGAGGTTGGGCTTTCCCGGTTTGAAACTGCACCCAGTCCATGGCGGCGAGATGCGCCTCTCTGGGCGCCGAATTCCCGGTGCCACCAGCGCCCCGGTTATCGATGGGTTGGTCGATGAAAATGACGCCTTTCTCCAGCAGCCAGTCGTAGGTCGGAGCGCTCAGGTCGCTGAAGGCGCGGATGATCTCACGGTCGTTGTAGCGATAGTCCGGGAAGCCGCTGGGTTGGACTACCGACCAGTCGGTCAGGTCGGAGAACAGCAGGTCGGGCGAATCAACGATTCCGGCCTTCTTCTGGGCGCTTGTGCCGCCGCCGAGGGGTACGTTTCCGCCACTGATCGAGGCATGTCCGCCGACGTCGAAGTTAGCTTCGATCAGAAGGACTGACGAGCCGGCCTCGCGTGCCGCTATCGCCGCCGGAAGACCTGTCGCTCCGGCCCCAATGACCACAACATCGGCCTCTTCTGCCCAATTTCGTTCCTGGACCATCTCAGAATCCTTCGCTTTCCCGCGGGAACTTACGCTGCAGACTTTCTTGCCTCACCTTGGAACCCGCGGCATCATGTTTGGCCCGCGCCCCTCAAGTCAAGGCTGACTACACTTCGCAATCGTGAATCACGGGCAACTCGGACGACTAGAGGCTGTTAGGAAGTCGCCCGAGTCGATTTGCTGGCCAGTGGATCCACCGATGAGGCTGTGTAGACTGTGCATGGCTCCTTCGATCTGCCTGGGGCCCACCTGACGAAGCCAATGCAGGCCAATGAGCAATGTTTGAAGGATTCCAAACCGAGTTAATCGCCCTTAGCGAGGCGACGTTGAGGGTAACTTACGGCGGCTCCGGGCCGCCGCTCCTCCTGCTCCACGGTGCGCCCCAGACTCACGTCACATGGCACAAGGTGGCTCCGCAAATGGCGCGCGACTTCACCGTCATCGCGCCGGATCTTCGCGGTTACGGTGACAGTTCGAAGCCGCCGACCACGCCTGACCACGAACCCTACTCAAAACGGGCCATGGCGCGCGACTTCGTTGAGCTCATGGCCCGTTTCGGCTTCGATGAATTCTCCCTGGCTGGTCACGATCGCGGCGGCCGCGTCGGCTACAGACTTGCCCTCGACTACCCGGAGAAGGTGTCGCGCCTGGCCGTGATGGACATCGTTCCGACCGGCGACACGTTCAATCGTGTCGACATGGGATTCGCGCTCGGATACTGGCACTTCTTCTTCCTGGCGCAGCCGGCGCCCTTACCGGAGAAAATGATCGAGGCGTACCCGGATTCTTTCTTCCGTCGAGCGCCGTTGCCGGGTGCCGACCCGGAGGTCGCCGCCGACTACCTGCGCTGCGGGCTCAATCCCGACACCGTACACGCGATGTGCGAGGACTATCGCGCCGCCTCGACTTACGACTACCAGCTGGACATCGCGGATAAGGGCAATAAGAAAATCGAGTGCCCCCTCCTCGTGCTCTGGGGCGGTAAAGGGCGCCTGGGTCAGTGGTTCGACGTCCTCTCGGTATGGCGTGAGTGGGCCAACGACGTTCGCGGCGAGCCTCTGGATTGTGGACACATGCTTCAAGAAGAAGCACCGGATCAGACGTATCAGCAGCTACACCAGTTCTTCACGACTTGAACCAGCCTTGATAACGGAAAGCACCGCCCAAGACAAACGCCAACCCAAGGCCTAGCTGATGATGGTGACAACTGGAGCCAACAGGAAACCTGCCAGACCCGTCCCCATCGTCGCGGTCGCGACCGCTCGGCCCCTTCTGTGAACGAACCACTTCGGTATAAGGGCGCCGATCATTAGGGCCGCGGGGCCGGTGCCGAGAAATCCTCCCATCAGGCCGAAGATCAAAAGGAAACTGCCACGGCTCCTGCACCAGCGCTGTGCCAAAGAGGGCAACGCCAGCCGCGACACCGCTGAGGACACCGAGCAATCATGGACCGCCCGGCAGATCGAGGTACTTGCCGAATAAGAGGCCGGCCATCTCGGCCCCCAGAGTTCTTTCACTCATGCCCGCAAAGATCACGGTTCGGCTCCAGCCGAGGTCGTCGTGCATGGGCATGGCGCGCACTCCCAGCGAATCCCACGTGGTGCCCGCCGGTCACGAAAGCGCGTAGAAAGACCACCGAGACGATGACCCAGCCGTAGGAGAAAGGGAGACGAGCTTGCCTCGTCGTGTTTCGCCCGGAACTATCGCTCTCCTGGCGCCTCATCGGTCTAGGCCGCCAGACGCCGGCATTGACTTGTCCTCACTAGGGTCTGAGAGTTTCACCATTTCGCAGAGGTTCCACCAAATGTCGCTTAGCGCCAAGGGCTGTCAGGCCCGTTGTTGCTTGCTTCCGGTTCTGTAAGATCGGGTAAAAGAGGTGCAGCATGAGGGTCAAAACGATTGCCTTCTCTGGACAACTCGGCACCGAAGGCGATCCTGTGATCGATCGTCGGTCACGCCGCGCAGGTCGTGCTACGCGATGACCCGGAAGTTATCCGCGTCCTGGTTTTCGGGGAAGAATCCCGCCGCGCCGAACGCTTGGCCCGTGAGACGGGTGATTCTGTCGATGCCGCATTGCGAATCGTCCGAAGATCAGATGTCGATCAGCACGACCTCTATGAGCGGGCCTATAGCGTCGATCCGTTTTCACCCGTGATGTACGACCTCACAGTGAATTCCGATAGGAGCCCAGTGGAAGCTGCGATCGAAGCCATTCTGGCGGCCGTTGGACAGCTTGCCGAGACAACCAGTCCGTAGCGCCGCTGGTTGGGCGACGGCCGTGGAGATCATGATGAAATACGTGGAGTACGCAGCGAGGAGCCTGGACCGACCATTATGACGTCACCAGAGGCTCCCAACACCGGTCGAAGCAACGGGGCTGCACGTCTACCATTGAAGGGTATCCGCGTCATCGACATGTCCCGGCTCGTGGCAGGAAACACGCTGACACAGATGCTCGCCGACTTTGGTGCTGACGTCATCAAAGTCGAACCTGTCGCCGGCGACACGCTTAGGGCTTGGAAAGTCGAGGGAGTCGAGACCAACTGGAAAATCTACGGCCGCGGCAAGCGAAGTCTTTGCCTCGACTTTCGACACGAAGGAGCCCGGAGCATTCTCGCGAATCTTGTGGCATCTTCGGCAGTGCTGGTCGAGAGCTTCCGCCCGGGGACATTGGAGGAGATGGGGCTCGCTCCCGAGGTGCTACTCGAGGCCAACCCTGGTTTGATCATCGTGAGGATTTCAGGCTGGGGCCAGGACGGGCCTTACAGGCGTCGCCCTGGGTTCGGAACCCTGGTTGAGGGCATGTCCGGTTTCGCGTCCATGAATGGCTTCGGAGATCGCGAACCACTGCTGCCGCCGATCTACATGGCAGATAGCGTCGCCGGGCTGCAGGGCGTCGGCGCGGTGATGATCGCCCTCCGTGAAGTCGAGATGAACGGCGGGCAAGGCCAGGTTATCGACCTGCCGCTGTTCGACCCGCTGTTCAGCATCCTCGGTCCGCAGGCGGCAAATTATCAGCTCACGGGCGAGCCCAGGCCACGCACCGGGAACCGATCGACGAACTCGGCGCCACGGAACGCCTACGAAACCAGCGATGGACGCTGGGTCTGCTTCTCTGCTTCGACCCAAGGCATGACGGAGCGATTGCTCAGGTCGATTGACCGGGCCGAGCTAATCGACGATCCGCGGTTTCGCACCAACGCCGACAGGCTGAAAAACAACGCCGAACTCGATGAAATCATCGCCGCGTTCATTCGGTCCCGAACCCAGGAGGAAAACGTCGCGTTCTTCGGGGCGGCGGAGGTAACGATTGGCCCGATCTACGACATCTCACAGATCGTCGGTGATCCTCAGGTTCAGGCTCGTGGCTTGCTAGAAGATTTTCCTGACGCAGACATGGGAACGGTGCCGATGCACGCCATAGCCGTGCGGCTTTCCGGTACACCTGGACTGATCGAACGCCCCGCACCCAGCCTTGGCGAACATACCCGTGAGGTCCTGCAAGAGATCGGTTACGCTGAGACGGAAATCGACGATCTGGTTCAGAATCGATGTGTCCTGACCTCTAAGGCCGCGGACGTCCCAGCAGAACAAGCCTAGTTGGAGCCGATAATGCCCGAGCGCGCGGCCTTACCCGTATGGCGGTCTCTCCTCTATGTGCCGGTCAACGTAGAGCGCTTTGTCGAGAAGGCCCATCTTCGTGGTGCTGACTGCATCCAGCTAGACCTCGAGGACAGCGTCCCTGAGTCCGAAAAGAACAGCGCCCGCGGGCTGGTGGTGAGTGCGGCACGGCAGGTCAGCCGGGGCGGGGCCGACGTCATAGTCCGAATCAACCGGCCATTGCGCGCCGCTATCAGAGACATCGAGGCCGTTATCTCGCCGGAGATCGTTGGCATCGCGGTCACCAAGGTGGAGAGCGCGTCTCACCTCAGGCTGCTGGACGAAGTTGCGGCGGAGCTGGAGCACGGGTGCGGCCTCCCGTTGGGCCACACACGATTCATCGCCATGGTGGAGACACCACAAGCTTTCTTCCAGATCGAGCAGATAGCATCGGCAACGGACCGGCTGGTCGGCATCAACATCGGCGGCGAGGACTTCGCCCTCAACAACCACATGGAGCCCAGCGAGGAGGCCCTGCTTTACCCCAAGCAGCAGATGATCTTTGCCGCGAACGCGGCGGGCATCCTCCCCTTCGGTTTCATCGCCAGCGTTGCCGGCTTCGGCGACTGGGATGCTTTCCGCGCCATGGTGCGCCGCTCGCGCGCCTTCGGTTTCATGGGAGCCTCCTGCATCCACCCGGGCCAGGTGGCCATCGTCAATGAGGAGTACAGTCCCAGCCGGGAAGAGGTCGATTACGCATCGCGCGTCATCGCGGCAAACGACGAAGCAATCGCCTCCGGCCGCGGCTCGTTTGCGCTCGACGGCAAGATGATCGACACACCGGTCGTGAGGCGGGCTGAGAACCTGCTGACTCACCACGCGGCGATTACCGAGCAAGAGGCGCGCCACGCTCGCGTCCTTGCCGAGGCTGGCCTCACAGGCGAACCTTAGGGGTTCGCGAGGTCGCGGGCGTCGTCTCACGGCATCGGTGTCGGCGCTTCCGGCGCGCTGAACGGCACATTCAGCTCCTGACAGATCGATTCCAGCCAGCCGACAACCTCAGTGTGCAACGGAATGCCCTTCGCGTTCCGCTCCACCTCCATCTCGGCTTCTTCCTGTCCGGGCGTCATCACCCGATCGAAGCCCGGAGCCGGAGGCGTGGCCTCCATTTCGGCGAGATACCAGTCCATCCGGTCCTTGAATTCTTCGACATCTGTAAACGCGGAGATGTTGTAGGCCGCCACGAAGTGGTTTCCTGGCCCTCTTCCACTGAAGCCCGCAGGGGCGGCCCCTGCCAGCACGCTACACATGATGTCGATAAACATCGCCAGGCCGTAGCCCTTGTGTGACCCTAATTCTCGAGTGCCTCCGAACGTCAGCAGCTGATAATCGTCCGGTAGCGGACCCGGCTCAGAGATGATCCGTCCATCCATATCCGCCAGGAAATTGCCCGGGATTGAAGACCCCAACCGCTTGGCCAGCTGCAGCTTGTTCGCCGCAACTACGCTGGTCGCTACGTCGAAGACAAAGGGGTGCATATTCCTCGCTGGAACAGCCACCGAGAACGGATTCGTGCCGATGCGGGGCACCGCGCCGTGTGTGGGCAAGACTTGCGGCCCGGCCGCGGTCAAACACATCCCAATCATGTCGTGCGGCAGAGCCAGCATCGCGTGATAAGACGCCATACCGCTGTGGTTGGCGTTCCGCATGGCGACTGCGCCGATGCCCGTCTGTTTCGCCTTATTCACCGCCATGGCCATGGCCTTGGGCGCCACCATGACGCCGAGGCCCGTGTCGCAATCGATTGTTGCCGTGGAGGCTTGCTCTTCGATGACTCGCCATTGAGGCTTCGGATTGATTACGCCGTCGCGGATTCGCTGGACGTAGGTCCGAAGCATGGTCGACACGCCGTGGCTATCGACGCCGCGAACGTCCGCGGTGACGAGGACATCTGCGCCCAGCTTCGCGTCATCGGTCTCCACCCCGACAGATTCGAAAATCGACTGCACCACGCGTCGCATATCGTTCGGCATGATGCGTATCGAATCGTCCTCACCGACGCGAAATATCTCGAGCATTGATCCTCTCCTTCGTCATGCTTTTGCCAACTATAGCTCGATGGTAGAGGTCATCCTGGCTCAGTCAGGCCAGTGGAACGAAGACCGGCCGCGTGGGGCCAATCGCATGGAAGCAACAGGGGAACTAACCGGGCGCTGCTGACGTTTATTGAGATATGACCGCTCTTCGAACCACAAAAACGCTGCTGAGCGCCCTGCTGGTGCTGACGACTGCCGCTCTACTCATGGGATGCTTCGCTCTGCCGGGCGGCACGGGTTCGACGCCGACGCAAGTCGGGACTCCGCCAACCACGTCGACAGCAGAGCCGGTCATGACGCCCAGCCCGCAACCGACAGGTATAGAAGCGAAACCGCTCGGTGCCCCTTTCGTCCTGACCCTCGACGAAGCCGTCAGGCTCGCGGACAGCGGCTGGATGCTTCGGTTCGAAGGCATTCGGATGACTCACGCTGCCCGGTGGACGTGGTCTGCATTTGGGCCGGGGAGGTCACAGCGCAGTTCTCGACCTCGGACAGTGATGGCGTCGCGACCCAGCTCGAAGTGACGCTTGGGCCGCGTACAATCCCGACAACGTTGTTCGGCGCCCTTTCCCTCACGCTACTCGCAGTGTCACCGGAGCCTCGGTCGTCGACGTCGATTGCAGCCGCCGACTACGTTGTCGAGGTTACCGTGGAGCGACTGGCTGCCGAGACTCAATCCGGTGTTCGCGGCATGGTCACGCTGGGTCCACTGTGTCCCGTAGCCCGTGAGGATCAGCCCTGTCCTGACAAACCGTACGAGGCGACAATCGTCATTGAGGACGCCACCGGCAAGGAGGTAGCCCGAGCCATGTCCGGCCCGGATGGCCGCTACAGTCAGGCCTTGCAGCCCGGGACTTACAGGCTCGTGCCGCTGACTCCATCTAACAACATCCTCCCGGTCGCCAGCCCCGTCACGGTCGTCCTCAGCGCCGAGGAGTGGCTCACTGTGGATATCAGCTACGACACCGGCATCCGCTAGGCCATCCGCCTCCAGATCGCTTCCGGAAGATAGAGCACGAGCTTCGCTAGCAAAAATCGCTCATCCGGAGTAGCCTCAGGCGCGGTCAAGCCAACTACACGCGAAGCCCTGGAGGCTACGCGAGCAAGATAGGCCTTCCTGGAGGCAGCCCTGTGGCAACATTTCTTGGCGTCTACAACGCTTCACACACCCCTTTTTGTTTCGCTGAACCGGAAACCTGGAACGAGACGAGGGCTGCTCGCAGCCTGCGACAGGACGTGCCGTTTGACGACCTGGAGGAGAACCGCAGAAAGTCGGGGCGGTTGCACGCCTCGCTGGAGAAGCTCCGCCTGATGATTGCGGAAGCGGAGCCGGATGTCGTCATCGTCTTTGCCAGCGATCAGCTGGAGTCTTTCGACTTCCGCAATTTCCCCCGGCTGGCCGTTTACCTCGGTGAGGCGTTCGAAGGTCGTTCATCGGCGACAAACACCCGCGAGAATGCCGGCCAGCCGACCAGGACTCGGTTAAGGGGACACCCTGAGTTCGGAACCCGCGTCCTTCGCGGACTGATGCGCCATGGCCTCGATCCTGCTTTCTGTATGGACATGCCGAACCCGGAACGCGGTTTGGCCCACGGCCTGATCTGGAAGGCCGAGTCGATGACCGGCGTGACAACGCCAATCGTCCCGATTCTCCTCAACTGCCACTACGCGCCCCAGATCACCGCCCTGCGCAGCTACGAGGTTGGAAAAGCGCTCCGTCAGGTCATCGATGAGGACGACTCCAACTTGCGGGTCGCCGTCGTCGGGACCGGCGGCCTCTGGCATACGCCCGGCGCGCCAGAAGCCTATCTGGATGAGGACTTCGATAGAGAAATCCTGGCACACCTGGAAACGGGCGATATCAAGGCCATGGCGAACTACTTCGACGCCTATGTTCCGCCGCCTCAGGACGTCAGCCAGGCTCCCGGCAGCAATTCAACCGGCATGCCAATCTCCGATGGGCCACAAGGCGGCACGCGGCAGATCTGCAACTGGATCGCAGCCGCCGCTACCGCGGATGGTGAAGCCTTCGTCAATCTGGACTACGTGCCGTTATACGCGTCGCCCATCGGAGCTGGCTTCGCCTACTGCAGCAAGGTCTGAGTCGTACGCCATCGCGTTTAGCGAGTGAGGACATGCAATGACAGACGCCAGAGAACTTGATCCTCGCGCCGCCGGGGCCAAACGATTTCAAGACAAGATTTGTGTGATCGCCGGAGCCGGTCAGGGTATCGGCAGCGCAACCGCCCGGCGCCTAGCCCAGGAAGGCGGCTCGCTCGTCCTCGGTGATTGGGTCGAGGACTCGGCCATGCGAATTGCCGCTGAGGTGCAGGAATTCGGTACGGCTGCGATCACTCACACCGGTAACTATTCGACCTGGGAAGCCTGCGAGAGCTTGATGAGCACCGCGCAGCAGCACTATGGCAGGATCGACGTGCTGGTCGTCGTCGTAGGCGGCACGATCTTCTTCCAATCGTTCCAGCTTTACTCGCCGGAACAGATCGTCGCGGAGATCGATAAGTCGCTCTGGCCGCCGCTCTGGTGCATCCGAGCCGTACTGCCCTACATGGTCGAACAACAATCCGGCGCCATCGTCACGATGGCTTCGCAATCCGTCGTCGGCAAGTTCCGCGCTCCCTATTCGGCCGCGAAAGCCGGTGTCGTCGGCTTGACGACCTCGCTGTCGAAGGAGCTGGGTCGATACGGTGTCCGGATCAACAGCGTTTCGCCCTCGGCCGTCAGCGCCCCTGACCGCGTCACGCCGCGAAACCACAACGTGGCGCCCCAGCGTAACGAGTTGCCCGAGGAGGAAGTGGCGCTCCAGCGCCACTACAGGGAGTTTGAGCGCCGCTCGGTACAGCCTCTGAGGGAGTCCCTGGGGCGCGACAGCACCGCTGAAGAACAGGCTGCGGCGATAGCCTTCCTCGCCTCCGAGGACGCATCCTACGTAACAGGCGAAGTGATCTCGGTCAGTGGTGGCGAGACGTTGCCCTTCTAGTCTGCATAGACAAACCCTGCATGCAGCATTTTCTGGCGCAAGTAGATCCCTCTCGCGACCGGCAAGACACAAAGGCTGAGTCACGGTAATGTACTGGAGAAATATGCCTGACTCAGATCGCTACCAGGTAGTCATCGTTGGCGGTGGCCCCGTGGGCGTAGCGCTGGCACTTGATCTGGGCCGTCGCGGCGTACGCACGGCCCTCGTGGAGCGGCACCTCACGCCCCAACGCATCCCGAAGGGCCAGAACCTGACCAATCGAACCATGGAGCTGATGTACTTCTGGGGTATCGATGAGGAAGTGCACGCGGCACGTCTCTTGCCCGAAGGCTATCCCATCGGCGGCGTCACGGCATACGACAACCTGATGAGCGAGTACTGGTACACGGCAAATGATGGGCCGGGTCGCGGCGAGGGTCTAAGGTCCTTCTTCTTCCGCCGCAACGAACGTCTGCCCCAGTACCTTACGGAAGAAGTCATGCGGCGCCATGTCGTCAAACTTGAAAATGTCACCTGCCTTTTCGGTTGGTCGATGGAGTCTTTCACTCAGGACGACAACGGCGCCAGCGTTACGATCTCGAATGCGGACAGCAACGAAAAGCGAAGCCTCGAAGCCGAGTACCTCGTCGGTTGCGATGGCGCCCGATCGCTGGTGCGTGACGGGCTCGGCATCGACCGCGGCGGCGAGGACTTCGACCAGCGCATGGTCTTGGCTGTTTTTCGATCGCGCGAGCTGCACGAAGGACTGAAACGCTTCCCTGACCGGACGACTTTCCGCGTTCTGCGACCAGAGCTGCAGGGTTACTGGCAATTCTTTGGCCGCGTCGACGTTGGCGAGGGATGGTTCTTCCACGCGCCGGTGCCCCTCGACACGACACCAGAGAACTACGACTTTGCGGCATTGATTTACTCGGCCGCCGGTTTCGAGTTTCCAATTGAGTTCGACCACGTTGGTTTCTGGGACCTACGCATTGCCGTCGCTAGCCAGTACCGCAGTGGCCGTGTCTTCATCGCCGGAGACGCTGCTCACAGTCACCCACCCTATGGCGGCTTCGGACTCAACTCGGGTCTGGAGGATGTGGCAAACCTCGCCTGGAAGCTCACGGCGGTCCTCGAGGGCTGGGGAGGAGATGCGCTCCTCGGCTCCTATGGCGAGGAGCGGCGTCCGATCTTCGTCGAGACCGGTCAGCTAATGATCGCCGGAGGCATCGAGTCCGATCGGGTCTTCCTCGACCGCTATAACCCGACGCGCGACAAGACCGAATTCGAGAAGGCCTGGCAGGAGCTCTACGACAGCACAGTGCAGCGGCGCGAGGTTTACGAACCGAACTATGAAGGCTCGTCCATCGTGTTTGGTCCGCCGGGAGGCGCCAGTGGCATTCACGGTGAGCACTCCCTCACCGCGCGCCCCGGTCATCACCTTGCCCCCAGGATGCTTTCGGACGGCAAGAGCACCTTCGAGGCGCTAGGCGTCGGCTTCACGCTCCTGGCGTTCGGTGCGGAAGAAGCCGATGTCGCGAAATTCGAGGACGCCGCGAAGTCATTGGGCATCCCTTTGAAGACGATCCGTGATTCCTTCGAAGCAGAGCGCGCCGATTTTGCAGCAAATCTTGTGCTGGTACGTCCAGAGCAGTACGTCGCCTGGGCTGGAAATACGGCACCTACCGATGCATCTGCCGTTCTAAGGCGCGCTACCGGCCAAGAGTAGCGCTGGGCAGCGACTCTTGGCTCCTATTAGCCAAATCATTTGTGGCTCAGCCTCTCGACTAGGCGATGTTTTCGGCAGCGGCATGGACCGCATCACCCGCAGTCGTGTACAGGTCGTTCAGGCTTCCGGCTGCGATAACCAGGATGCCTATGACGGCGATCGACACGATCATCATGATTAGTCCGTATTCAGTGGTGGTTTGGCCTTTTTCATCTTGCATTTCAGCTCTCCTTGCCGCTTTTGGGCCTGCTTCCTGCACTCCTAATAACGGAGCAAGGTTCGAGATGTGTCAGGTTTGGAGTCAGGTCCGATAAGTCAGAAAGAGTCGGGAACTGGAGCACCCCTCGTCACGCCGCTACAATGCCCGACGGATGACAAGTACGCACCAAGGAGATCGATACGGTGACCACACCGCCAACACCAGAAACTCTAACCGAGCTGCGGATTAACGAAGCGCTGAAGCAGAAGGTCATGGAAGCTTACGTGCCGAACGACTGGCCGATCATGGTTGCCTACGTTGACGACCAGGGGAGGCCTGGAATGTCCTTTCGCGGCAGCGTCGTGGTAGTCAGTGAGACTCAGCTCGGCTTCTGGGCCCGAAACGCCGAAGGCAGCACCGTGAACGCTCTGGCGAAGAACCCGGACCTGACGCTCGTTTATCGTGAGCCCTCGCCTGACCACGGCCGTTCGGCCGCGATCGTAACTTTCCGAGGCAAGGGTCGAGTCGAGGACGGTCCCCTGCGTGACCAGGTCTACGGCACGATGGCGCAACGCGAGCGCGACTCCGATCAAGATAAGACAGGCACTGCGATCGTCGTTGACCTCGAGAGCATCACCGGAATCATGCCCGGGTTCCGTTTACAGATGAGCCGGTAGCCACGCCGCCAATCCGCCAGCCCAGGATTTGTTCTAGCGCTCACCGGGGGCAGGGTGACGGTGTGCCATCGAGACATTCCGGCTTGCGGCCGAAGGATAATTCAGCGATGTCGGACCTGACCCAGGCAGCTCACGGACGGCCTTGGTCCCGTAGCTAAAGGCCTTTATGGTTTTGTTATAGCTTTACCATAAGGCGCCGTCGCCTTAGCCTGAAATCACACCTTATTCTCTTTGCAAGCGATTGAAGCTGACCGCTGAGGAGGCTTGATGTCGGCGAAGGTATATCACTGAGTTACCAAAGACCTGGACCCCGCAGTTTCGTCAGTATCGGGTTCCTCGTCGTAGCGCTCATTGCAGGGGGTCTTACCAGCAGTCGACAACTAGTCAGCTCGCAAACACCCGTCAACACCAGCACCAGCGTTGAAGTAGACGCATCGGAACCCGGGCTGCAGGTCGTGGCCAATCAGCTGATCGATTCTGTCTCACTACTCGCCGACGGCGTCCAGCATTCGACCCAGGGGCTGATCAGGATCAGTTCTGTGGATGGAGCGTGGGTCACTCACTACGGCGAATCCTTCAACGGCCAACCGTTGGGCTGCGATACGGGTCTGTACTCATCCGAAGACGCCAGCATCGTTGCCGTCGGCCCGTCACGTTATTCGGAGTGGCCCTGCGGCACCGTGTTACGGATCTGCGGGCCCGGTAGCTGCATCGCCGCTCAACGCGTCGACGGCTGCCCCGGCTGCGGCCCGAATCACATCGACCTCTCAGAGCAAGGCCTGAGCCTCGTCTGCGGCCCTGGAAGCGGCGTTTGCAAGGCCAGTGTCGAGGCGTTCACGTTGGTCTGCGACTTTCCCCCATCTCAGGCTGTCAGGGCTCAGGGAGGGCCTTTGGAGTTATTCGTCACATTGGCGGAGGCCGCCCTGAGCGATCGCACTGCAGACATGCTTGACCTGGCCAAGAATGAGCCTCGTGGCGACGTTTGCACTGCTTCAGGAAACTCCAAGCGCCAGCCGATCTGGTACAAATGAGGCCACTGGAAGGCGGCCTTGGTTTACCCGGACGTTAGACCGGCTACCATTCGCTACACTAGAACTCGCTAGCAGGCTCGCGCGCGACCGTTCTTGTGCCTCAATTTCCCTAATTCGACCAGGAACGTCCTCAAACAAACCGCGAGCGGCTCGCCGTGGAGGAGTTTGGTCATGACCAGCAACGGCACCCTTGGCATCCTGGCAGGTGGCGGACCCGCGCCCGGGATTAACAGCGTCATCAGCTCAGCGACGATCGAAGCGCGCAACTCGGGCATGTCTGTCATTGGTATTCAGGACGGTTTCGAGCACCTCGTCGCTGGTGACTCTTCGCAGACGCGCGAACTCACGATTGAGGACGTATCACGGATTCATTTTCAAGGCGGCTCCATACTGGGTACGTCACGGGCAAACCCGACGAAGAGCCCGGAAATGCTTACGAGCGTGGTGCAGACACTGCAGCAGCTCGGAATCACTCACCTCCTCTCCATAGGAGGCGACGACACTGCTTTCTCCGCCGCGTCCGTAGCCGAGCACGCCAACGGCGCGCTGCGCGTGGCCCACGTACCGAAAACGATAGACAACGACCTGCCCCTGCCCAACGGCATGCCGACTTTCGGATACGAGACGGCGCGCCACGTCGGCACGCAGCTTGTCCTGACGATCATGGAGGAATCCCGGACGATCAATCGCTGGTTCATTGTCGTCATGATGGGCCGCAAAGCCGGACATCTGTCGCTCGGCGTTGGAAAGGCCGCGGGCGCGACGCTGACCGTGATTCCGGAGGAGTTCCCCAAGCAAATCACGATGGACGACGTTGCTCGTGTGATCGAAGGCTCTATCTACAAGCGACGACTGACCGGGCAGAACTACGGCGTTGTGGTCGTTGGTGAAGGCGTCGGCGAGCGTATCGATCCGGAAGAACTGCGTCGCGGCGCAGGGATCGACATTGCCTACGACCCGCATGGCCACATCTCGCTGGCGGAAATCCCGCTGGCAGCCATGATCAAGCACCGTTTGGTCAGCCGGTTCGCCGAACGCGGTGAGAAGTTAGCCTTGACCGATATCACACTTGGCTACGAGCTACGCTGCGCCGCGCCGCTGCCCTTCGACATCGACTACACGAGGACCCTGGGTTGGGGTGCTGTACGCTACTTGCTCGACCCGCCGTCCGACGCAAGATTGGAGCAAGGCGGGTTCGTCACGTTGGATGGCGCCAACTTGCGCACCATGCCATTCGAGGATCTGAAGGATCCAGATACGGGACGAACCAAAGTCCGACTAGTGGACATCGATTCTCAGCTCTATCAAGTAGCTCACGAGTACATGATCAGGCTCACGCCCGAAGACCTCAAAGACGGAGAGAGGGCGCGCCGGCTGGCCGAGATTGCGGGCATGACGTCCAATGCGTTTCAGGAGGAATTTTCCCGGCTCTGGAACCCAGACGCCGCCAGTTAGAGTGTGATCCGGCCTCGCTTCCCAGGGCTCCGTCTCGGCACTACGTACGCAACATGGCGGTTGTAACCACACTTCTGGCACACGATGCGCTGCTCTGCCTGGGTCAATGCATCCTGAGGCAGACAGTCCCCCGAAGGCTCAAATTCGTGGACAAGCGGCGTCTCACATCTGGGACAGTTGGCACTACCGGCGTACTGCATGAGGAGACCCTCCTGACTTCGCCCGCCGTTTGTTTCGTCTATAAGTATAATTTGGTGCGTCAATGGGCTATTCACTCATGAAACCGAGTGCCTAAACCATGTTTCACGGGAGGGATCACGCTCGGCTCGCGGTACTTTTAACCGCATTCAGGCGGCCACATTGCGACTTAAGAAGGAACGTTGTGGCTCGTACGAGCGTAGTGGTGCCCGGTGTCTCTGGGCAATCACTTGCCGCCACCGAGAATCAGCGCTGCCCTCGCGCCGTATCTACTGCGGCGTGAAGCGCACGGGCTGGCCGGGTACTTTCATGCGCAACCGGTAGACGGATGTTTGCGCCGTAATGTACATCGTGCGCCAGTCGTCGTCGCCCCACGCCAGGTTCGCCGGGCTCTCACCGATGTCGATGAAGCCGAGCAGGCTGCCTGCCGGACTGAAGACCCAAACGCCTTCCGACGTGTTCGCGGCAACGTAAACGTTGCCCTGAGAGTCGAGCTTCATGCCATCTGGGCGCCCTCGCGTTTCGGCGTGTTGGACTTCGCAAAAGATACGCCCGTTCCCCGGCGTGCCGCCGGCGCCAACGTCGAAAGCCTGGATCACGCCCTGCTGTGTGTCACAGACGTAGAGCAACGAGTCGTCGTCACTCAGCGCCAGGCCGTTAGGCGCTTCGAACTCACGCAAGAGCGGCTCCAGGGTCTGGTTGGCGACTGAGTAACGAAAGACGCCGCGAAAGCCATACTCCCCTTCGCCGAAAGACCCGTCCGGTTGCCGTAAGCCGTATGCCGGGTCGGTGAATAGCACGTCGCCATTTAGGGCGGTGATCACGTCATTCGGGCTGTTGAGTAGTGCTTCACCCCAGCGACCGACGAGGGTCTCAACCCTGCCATCCGGCAGCGTTTGGCTGATGCGCCTGCCCTGGTGTTCGCAGGTCAGGAGATTGCCATCCTTGTCCCATGTGTTGCCATTGCTGATGCCGTTGGCTTCGCCCTCTCGGACGACGGAAACACTACCGTCCTTCTCCGACCAGATACGCAGGATACCGGTCCGCACATCGCTGAAGTGCAGCGTCTTGTCGCGTTTATTCCAGAGCGGCCCTTCGGTGAAGACGAAGCCGGTCGCTATCTGCTCGACTTCGACGTTGGGCTCAACGAGGTCATTGAGGCGGTTGTCCAGCGCTACGACTGCCATAAGTGAGACTCTCTCTAACTAACAGGAGGCGAAGGACTATTTCGTCACCAATTCTACGGCAAGACGCCTTCATGGCGGCTCGGCAGCAGCGCTTCAGGTGTAGTCGAGCAACGCGAACACATCGTAGCCCGGCAAGCGCTCTCGACCCTCAAGTCCCTTCAATTCGATTAGGAACGCCAGGCCGGCAACGCGCCCACCGAGCAGCTCTACCAGCTTGGCAGCGCCGACTGCTGTGCCCCCGGTGGCCAGCAGGTCATCGACGATGACCACGGAATCCCCGACTGACAGCGCGTCACTATGGATGTCGAGTTGGCCCTCCCCATATTCGAGCGCGTACTCAATCGACATATGGGCTGCGGGCAGCTTTCCGGGCTTGCGGATCGGCACAAAGGGAAGGCTCAGGCGAACCGCCAATGGAGCGCCGAAAAGGAAGCCGCGCGACTCGATGCCGATGATCGCGTCCGCGCCGCGAGAGGTGACGTACGCCTGCATAGCGTCAAGTGCGGCGTTGAAGGCACCGGCGTCCTTCAGGAGCGGCGTCACATCGCGAAACAGAACCCCCGGTTGAGGGAAGTCGGGTACCTCTCGGATAAAGGCTCGCAGGTCGTCACTCACAAGCTTGCTCTTGGCTGCCAGGCGTCATCAACGAACAATGCTTCACCCTCCCCGGGCCACGGCGGCATCGTCACCGCGACAGCGCACAGGGGCTCTTCCCCTGTGCAGCGGACTGAAACGAGGTTCCAGCCGAATACTCACGCAGCAGCCCTTCAGAGAGCTGGACGACCTCCGAATCGCCGCCCTGGCTACGCCACATCTCACCGAGTCCCGAGACGACGTACCAGAGCTCATCCACTCTGCGGTGCGTCACAGCCTTTGATATCTGGCCGGATTCGAGCCGGAAGTGAGCCATGCTACCCGGATCCAGACGCAGCAGGATTCGCACCTGTGAGTCGTCGGGCGCTCGGACGTCTGGCTGAATTGGGAGCGTCATCGTTTCGAATCTCGTCATACCTGACCTCGACTCCATCTTACTGAAACGTTGCCCACGGATAGTCATGGACAGACAACTTTCTGTCGAGAATGAAGTAGAGGTTACGGAATGCATAAGCCCTTCCTGTCCCGGCTGTCCGTGCTTGCCGCTGGACCAACCCTGGCCATGTTTCTACTGGCAGGCTGCGGCGGCGGCAGCGAGCCAGTAGCGCCCACGGTTGCCCCCAATGCGCCGCTGGCGCCAACCGCCAGCGCCACCGAAACCGCCCGTCAGCTCATCGACACGGCTGAAGGCAAGTACCTAGTAAACATGTCGGACGAGCTCAACGAGCTCGTGAGGTCACAAACCTGGTTCGAGGACCTGACGCAAGACTACGTCGACCTGATAGGGGCCGTTTTCCGCACGGAACGCGCGGCCAGCGCGAAGGGTGAGGCCGACAGTGTCTTCGACATGTTGACCTTCGCCTCGGAGCAGGGCTGGTATTCCGACGGCCTGGACCCGGCGGAAGCACGAGGCCTGCGCGGAGCCTTCCAGGCCTACGAGAAGTCGCTAACCAACAAATACGGCCCCACCATCGGACCGATCCTCGCCTCGACGCTCGAGTTCGGCCTCTTCGAGCCGTCGAGTTGGAGGCAGGCGAGCTCGTCGTTGTCGTCTCTGCCGAGGACCCGGAGGTTGGCCGAACCGTGATTGAGAAGTCCGTCGCCTGGCTCCCGCAGATCGAGGAACTGGTCGGCGCTTACCCCTATTCGTTCCTACATCTGATGGTGACTGACCTTGATGAGTTTTTTGCCGGCCTCTCCTACGACGAGTTCATCGCGATCGGCCCGGACTACGTGGACGACGAAACTATCGTCCATGAACTGACCCACTCCACCATGTACGGGTCCTTCCCAACCTGGTTCGAAGAAGGGTTCGCCCACTTTGTCGAGTTCTACATGACGGAGACGCTGCCAGAAGGCGTAGCGAGCAACCAGGAAGACCTTGCCTACCTCGGCTTCGACGACGCCCTTTATGTTGGCTTCTACCGAGATACCAGTCTGGAAGGCTACCTGGCCGAGCGCATGCAGGGCTTCCTGTTCATGAATTCAGTCTACGAAAAGAACGGCATCGACGGCCTCATTGGCACCGTGCGCGAAATCCGCACCAAGTCACTGAGTGACCAGGAACTCCTCCGCGTTTTCGTGGCCTCCGGTACGAAGGAGGAACAGCGGCGGATCGAAGAGCATTTCTGTGAAAAGGTGATCGGGACCTCGCGGAACTACTGCCCACCCGACAAGCCGTTTTAAATGGATACAGCCGCATCGAAAGCCGAAGCCTTGTACGAGGGACCGTTGCCTGCATATCATGATCGAAAGGCACAACCAGTCCCGGCCGATCCTGGGCGGCTTCGGCTCAGAACGAATTCCCCTGAATGACGTGCGCATGATTAAGGGACGCGGGATCCCGACGCTTCGGATTGCCCTGGTCGCGCTGATTTCAGCATTAGCTGTGGCCGGCGCCCTGCACTCCAACGGGCGGCAGGCCGCGGAAGCGAAAGGGGCGCTGCTCAGGTTCCCCGCCAGCGACTGCAGCACCGACTCGGCGCAACTGACCTTCAACTGGCATCCCGTGGCTGAAGTCGTAGAGCAGTGGCTTGAGGCCCTCTGCTGCTCTGGGGCCCGACTTTCTGCCAGTCTGCAACGCTGGCCGCCGTGGACTTCAACTGGGCGCCACGTGCCGACGTGCTTGGTTATCAGTACCTGGAACTCAGCAGCACGGTTGACTTCGGTACTGACACCGCCAGTGTCGGACCGCTGGCGCCTTCCACCCAGAACTACCGACGCGGTGGTTTCAAGATCGACCAGCGCACCTTCTTCCGCATCGTTTGGGAAGGCTTTGACGGAACCCGCGTCGCGACCAAGACCGCATCTTTCGTGCCTGATTGCACGGTCGAGCCGGTGAACCCCTTCCTCTATCCCTCTTCTGACCGTCTCGTCTCGACCAGCCTTGGCATCAACGCCCCGGTCAACGTTCGTGACGTCGGCTTCAATGGGTTCCTTGGCAACCCGTCCGGCGCCTACGACGTCGTTCGCTACAACTTTGTTGGCCTGCCGCAGCTCCGAGGCTATCCAGGCGACGGTGGCGTAAGCGTTATCGGTGGCCACGTGGACTTCTACTCCGTGGGCGCTGCCGTATTCGCGCCGCTGCGCTCGGCTCAACCGGGGAATACGTTCGAGTACCATCGTGCTGACGGACAGGTTGTCCAATACCGAGTCGATTGGGTCAAGGACGTGTCGTTCGATCAGATCCTCAACTCATACCTCGTCAACCGAGGGCCTGATGAGTTGATCCTGATCACATGTAACGGCCGCTTCGACCAGAGCGCGGGCCGCTACGACCAAAGACGTCTCGTACATGCGGTTCGGGTGAACTAGAGAAACCAGCATCCGAGAAATCAAGAGACCGGCTCGGTTGAGCCGGTCTCTTTCCTCTGTTACTGGTCTGTTATTTGCGCATCGCGACGCGTGCACCGGGCATGAAGCCATCAACGCGCTCGAGGTCGAGTATAACCGGACCACCCTTCTTCTCGCGGTCGGAGTTCTGCTCTGCCTCCGGGATGTTGCTGTAAACCTGCTCTCGCGTCGCGTCGTCCGTCTCCATGTGAGCCACGCCGCGGAACTGCAGCATGGCGCGCCCATCCGGGCCGGGATTTCGATAGAGCATCGTGACTCGAGGGTGGGCCGCCAGGGCCTTCTGGAGCCCGCCTTCCGGGTTTCGGGCCCAGATCGCGAGCTGTGTGTCGCTGTACGCAATCGCGCTACCGCGGTAGGAGAGGCTTGGTGCCCCATCCCCGTCCGTGTACGCGAGAATGATCGGCTTGCCGGTGGTGAAAGAAGTGTTAACCAACTCCTTGAGGTCGTCGGTGAGCTTCAGTTCCGTCAGCGGCTCAGGCGCTTGCTGCTGCGTCATGTGGATCGCCTCCTGCTGTATTTCTTACCGTTGGGCCTCAAATTATATAGGGCGGACCGTGCTAAGTGACAACATCGGCTCGCCTATCCGCGAATCATCGTTGAGTCCTGGTCCACAACGGCCGATGCGCGGATTCGGTAAGGCTCCCAGGTAGTCAGAAAAGGCGTAGGCCGAAGCGTTCTGCTGGGACGTTGCTAGCACCATGGGATTCCCGGTTCTCGCCTCAACGCGGATCACATAGCTGATCAGCGTGCAGCCAGATCACGCGCGAGTAGCGAAAGAACAGGGGAACGCTCATCAGCGTCTGCAGCAGCGCAATCAGTAAGACGAGCGGCAAGGGCCAATCCGCCACCACGGCAAGCACTGCCGCTATGGGCAGGATCGTGATCACTTCGAGACCGTAGCTAATGTACATCGCACCGAGGAAATAACCAGCCTCGCGGAGAAATTGCAGCCCGCAGACTGGACACAACTCCACCATGAAGCCAATGTGACCCTTGAGTGAAGAGTCGAAGATACGGCCCATACCGCAGCGGGGGCAACGACAGGCAACTAGCGCTTTGAGGTTCAGCCGGCTTCCGGTTGGCGTTTGAATCGGTGCAGTTTTTGGTTCAATTCAGCCCGGATTTCCAGCCAGTTGTGGTTAAGCCAGAGGGCACAGGCAAAGCCGATGCCGGCCAGTATGGTGCCGAACAGACCGTCGATGATGAAGTGGTTGCCCGTAATCACAGTGGCGATCCACATCGCCGGCGTGATCGAAATTGCCAGCACCCGTATGCTCCGCCGCTGCGACGAGAGATAGAGGCCAAGGCTCAATACCAGCGCCCAACCTACGTGCATGCTGGGCAAAGCGGCGTATGGGTTAACCAGCGGGGAGTTGTCGTAATCGAATGGAACGGTCATTCCCAACGTATCGACGATGCCGACCGTTGCCAGTCGTGGCGGAGCAACAGGAAACAGGATGAAGAATACGAGCGCGATAGCCCCCGAGATCAGGAACGCATTGCGCGTAACGGTGTAGATGTGCGGTCTGGTGATAAACAGGAATAGCCCGCAGGCGATGATTGCCGGCCAGTGGGCGTAGAAGTAAATCAGGTTGAAGGTATGAACCACTAGATCGTAGGAAATAGTGGCGCTTTGCAGTGAGATCTCCTGGAAGATCCCCAGGTGCGCCTCCAATCGCATCAAGTACCGCGCGTTCTCGAAGGCTGGCTGAGCGTCGGCCGCTAAATTGCGGGCCATGTAATAAAAGAGGTATGCCGCCAGGAGGATCACTGGTTCGCGAGCATATCTCGAACTAACAACGAGACGCAGACGCTCCGCGATCGATGGTCGGGCAATCGAGACGAATGCTTCGTTATTCACAGTAATTGAATTCAACTAAAGGGATCAGGCAACCCTCACGCTAACGTAAAAAGACTAAACCCGAAAGCGTCAGCAGGTCAAGGTACGCCTGGAATCACAACGACGTTACTAGAGCATTACAATTTTTCTCCAGAAACCCGTAACGCTCAAGCCATGTTCGCGTTTGATGCAGTAAGGCCCCACTGGGATCGGGGCTGCTTTTAGCACGGATGCGAAGCATGGTTGGGCTGTTGCGGCCCTCCCACTGACGAAGGTCAGTCGTCGCGTCCGTGACTCTCGCGCTCGCGCCATGTTTCGCACCGTAAAGGCGGGGGAATATGGTAGTTAGCAGCAATCGCGAGGAAATGATCGTCCAGAACATGCCGCTCGTCACCTTTGTGGTGAACAAGATGGCCGGCGAAGCAGGCTCCTCCCCTATCGAACGCGAAGACGCCATAGCCTACGGCACCGAGGGGCTCATACAGGCGGTCGACAACTACGACGTGACCCGTGGAACGACGTTCGCTAGTTTCGCGATTCAGCGCATCCGGGGCTCGGTCCTCGATGCAATCAGGCGCATGGACATGCTGCCGCGATCGCTGCGCAAGAGCACCCGTGAGCTCGAGAAAGCCAATACCGAGCTTGCCACGATGCTCGGACGATGGCCAACGCCCAAGGAGTTATCCCTAAAACTCGGCATCCCTCTCGACCAGGTCCGATCGACCATGGGCCACACCGGGACTCGCGTTTTCTCACTGGAGAAGATGCTTGGCGACTCCACTGAAGCCACTCGACCGTGGGAAATGGCCGACCCGGATGAGTTCCCTGATCCCGCCCAGGTAGTCGATCGCAAAGCGGTGTTGCAGTTGCTCGGCTCAGCGCTGAGTTCGCTTTCGACCCGTGACAAGGAAATCGTCCAGATGCGCTATTTCAAGGCGATGCCGTTCCATGAGATCGGCAAGACCATGAACCTCTCCGAGTCCAGAGTCTGCCAGCTTCAAAAGCGAATCCTGAACAGTCTCAACAAACGACTCAAGAACGACATGGAGGCGGCTGCGTAGTCGGCGAAAACCTGTCGATAACTAGGAAGACACTACATTTGCGAGGGCATGAATTGGCCATTGGCTTCCCTTTCAGGCTAAATCGCGCGCATGAGGCCTCCGACTCTGCGTCGCCTGCACGTAAGCGCGGGTTCGTACCGAGCAGTCTCGCAACCTTCTATGCGATCGAAATCGTCATCGCCAGTGCGTTGTTCGTCTGGTTTGCGCCACAGTTCGAAGGCCCAGTAGGGGTCTTCCTCCTCCTCGTTGCCCTTAACGCGCTGGCTGAACTGACACCGATTAATATCTACGGTCGCTCCCAGAGAACGCCCGGGTTCGCCCTGGTAGTCGGGATCATCATCGTGTTTGGCCCGGCCGGTGCTGTCATAGCAGCGCCAATAGAGGCCACCCTTGGTATCAGCCGCCATCACTTCAAGCCGACGCGAATGGCGCACGGCGCCGCGCTACTCACCATCGTCTACGCCATCGCGGCGTGGGCTTATGGAGGTCTCGCCGCTACATCTCCTGATTCCTTCGATCTGGCGATGATACCCGCCGTGTTTCTTGCGGCAGTCATCTCCTTCCTGCTGAGCGTCCTGCTCATTGGTACGGAAAACAGACTCAGGACAGAGCAACCGCTGCCCGACTTCTGGAGTGATCACGCCTGGATCGGCCCCAACTTCCTGGCTCTCGGCATGATTGGTCTCTCGCTCAGCGCGGCATATCTCGCGCTCGGAGTCGTGGGCATTCTGGCCTTCGTGGCGCCGGCGATCATGATGCGCCTATCGATGAAGCAATACGTCGACAAAACAAAAGAGAATGTCGGCAAGCTCGAAATTCGGAATTCCAACAATCCAGAAGAATTTGGTGACCTGAGCTGTTCGCAAGTAAATACGGCTAGCCCGTTCAACCCCCACTTCATCGGCGATCCAGGCCTCACCAGCCCCACTGATGAAAGTGTGGCCGAAGCCCCAGATTAGGTGACCCGCGAATATAGTCCAGAAATTAGCGAACGCGCCGCTCAGGCTTATGCCGAAGCCGAGCAAGAGCAGGCCAACAAGGACGGACTACTTTCTACCATACGTATCGGCGATAACGCCGGTCGGCATCTCGCTGACCAGGATCGCGCCCTGCAGTGCCGCGGCCACCAGCAGTAGTTGCATGGCCGAGAGGCCAACTTCGGTGGTTTGGAAGATAAGACTCACGCTGACGACCAGCGTGAAGAACAACGCGTGACCGCACTTCAGCGTGTAGTAGGCGATGGCGGGATCAGTACGCCTTAACAAACCGAACACATGATAGCCGCCTGTCCTCCACGATCGTACCTCCGGATACGAAGTGGTAACTGGTTAGTTCGACGCTTCGATTGAACCCCAAAACTGCGCGGGATATCATGACGATAATTCCTTGGGGAGAAGTTAGATGCAGATTGACTGGGCTCAGACGATTGAAGACATCTTCGAGAATGAAGTCACCTGCCCTCGCTGCGGAGTATTCACGCCTCAATTGCTCGCCGGCTATTCCCGCGCACCCTGGGGCGCCGAGTACGCACCTCGCTGCCAGAGCTGCACGAACAAGGAAGACTGCGAATCTCGCAAGCTGATCTTTCTCTGCGCCGCCTGCGCCCGGGAGCTTCGCCTGCGCGCCCGGCCAGTCGACCAGCGAGAGATGATGACGCTGTTGGTTCAGGACTGCCGTAAGGATCTCGAAGAGTGCCTCGACTACCTCGCCGAGTTCTGGCAGGAAGACCTGGACTTGCCGCCGGAGGACGCCGATTCTCGACTGGAGGATGTCGCTCCCGACGTCTTCGAGGAAGAGACATCCTGGCGCTCACGGCTCGAAGAGGAGTACCTCACCTATCATCGCTGGTTCCGCACACACCACATGCCCGTGCCGGAGCCTGAATGGCGCTCACAGTACGTCGAAGAGGTCGTTAACCTCGGCTACACAACGGCCCTGGGCGACTAATCCGCGCCATACAGGGACTTGGCCTTGAATAACTCGCTGTCGCGTTTTGCCGTGGCCGGGCTTTCGCTCGTCGTCATCGCGCTGATTGCGGGAGGTGTGGGCTATCTCACCGCCGGTGTTGAGCCGAAACAGACCGCGCCCCTGCCACCTGAAGCGGCTCGCGAGACGGGCATCATAGGCGCAGTGCAGAGTTTCTCCGACGATAGACTGACGATCGCTCTGGCGGATGGCACGTCGGCGACCTACGAAGTGCCGGGCGAATCGACCATCGAGCGATTGATGACAATCTCTCGCGACGATCTCATGATCGGTGACTGGATCAACGGCGGTGCGATTTCACACCCAGACACCATTCTCGCCCTTGTTGGTCTGGTGCTGATTTCCGATCCGGTGATTCAGGCGCCATGAACCTGAACCGTGAGTTCAAGTTCGGACTGTGGGCCGTAACAGCCGTCGCCGCCGCCGCTGTGGCCTTCTTCGTTGGATCAACGCTCAAACCTGCGGAGCCACCTGCCTATGTCTTCGATGTCAACGCACCTGCTTTCGGTAGCGAATTACGTGACCTGGCGGCTATGAGTCCAGGTGGCTTTACCGGCTTTGAGGACCTGATTGATGGATCTCGAACCGTCCTTGGTGGCCAAATCGTGGAGCTCACATCGGAGGGCGTGACTCTGGAGGCGCCTGGCGGCGCGCAAACCCAACTCCGGCTGGGGGACGAGTCGAGGATCGAGCGACTTGAGTCCGGCGGGCGAGAGTTATTGCTTCCTGGGGCCACCGTAATGATTAGACTCGGCGAGACCGAAGGCGTCGCCGCCGCAGTCCTGGTGCTGTCACTACCCTAGCGAGTGATTCGGATGATCCGGCTGACGGGCAAACGCAGGAAGTAGCCCGCAAGCGCCAGTACACCCACGACAAAAGCCACCCCAACTGCCCCAAATGCAATCGCGACGGTATCCCAACGCGTAATCAGGTCAAACTCTGGCACAACCCGCCCGCCCGAATCCGTAACGTTGAGGTAGGACAGCATGGTTTCGGATATGCGCAAGCCGGCAATGGCACCGATCGCAAGGCCGATGACCGCGATCAGCAGATACTCGAGGCTGATCATCGTTAAGAGCTGCCGTGGCGAGATGCCTACGGCTCGCATCACCGAGATTTCGACTGTGCGCGCCTGGCCTCCCAGGTAAAGAGTCAGTCCGAAACCCAACGCCAGAATTGCGAAAGCAGCGACCAGCGCGACGAGAAGGATGCCGCTCCCCCCGGCCCTGATGATGGGGTCGCTTCGGACCTCGCTCAGGATGGTTTGACCGTCGATGATCTGGCCCGATGGGATGCCAAAGCTATCGAGGAAAGTGGACTTCGCATTCTCCCGCACCGCCTCATCGGTTGTCAGTCGCAGCCACGCCTCCGTCGGTGCCCTGGCCGCGACGAGCTGGTTTGTAACGCCGGCGTAGTAGTAAAGGTCATCCTGGTTGACGATGACGAATCCCGCGCCTCTGGCGTACATCGTGGGAAAGTAATCAACAACACCCTGGATTGTCAAAGGAACCAGCAACTTGCCGAATACCAACTCGACTTCAGAACCGATCTCGAACCCGGTTTGCTCCAGAAATTGGTTACTGGCGACCGCTGACAACGGAAAGCCTGCATCCGCGAATGTCATTCCGCGCAGTTCAGCGCCTGTACCGCTTAGAAATCTGAAATGAGCCGCACCCGCGCCGGAATGGACCCCCTGAGCCGATTGCTCGACCTTGTCACGCTCGCGTGTTGCAGTTCGCACTACCTCCCATGGGAAGGTGTCATTGAAGTCCTCGATCAAGACTTCCTCGCCTGAAGCCGACAGAATTGTCAGGTCATCCAGGAACATGTCTCGACTAACGTCGTTTAGGGAACGCATTTGCGTCATCATGATCGCCACGACCGAGACCGGAAACTGGATTCCCCGCAACTTGGCGTCGAAATTGGCCGTCAATTGCTGGTATCCCTGGAAGTCGAGCGGGCCAAACTGGTGGTAGCGGAAGATTCCGTTGGCGTCTACGGTGCGCAGCCACAGGGTGCTATCTGGCCGAGCTCCGATTGGGTTTACCCAGATAGAGGCGCTGATAGGTTCCCCGGGCAATGGCAGTCCGTGAGTTTGAAGCGGTGAACCCTGCAAGCGCAACAGGGTTTCGTCCAGGGAGCGCTCGGAAAAGTCTTCACGCCACCACATCACTTCCGGTGCGCCTTCAGGATCGATGCCCAGGACATCGACCGGGGCGCCGAACACCGGGAGCGGCCCCAGGGACATCGTTTGGCGTGTCGCGGTCACCGCCCTTTCCACACCTTCAACTTCCTCCAGCCGCCTCGTAGCTTCCGGACCCAGGTCCCGTTGCAACTCTCCCAGGCCGGTCAGGCGTATGTCTGAGCCAGCCGCGTACAGCGCTCGCTCTTCTTGACTGCGGTCCGTCGTCTCACCATAGGTCGCCGTGAAAGTACCCACGGCAGCAGCCATGACGACCAAAAGCGCCAGTTGCGTATAGCGCGCGGGGCTTCGTGTCAGCTGCCAGAGTCCCAGTGTGACTCCAGGACCGGACGTTGTGGCCAACAGCTTCGTCACAAGCCGAAGCAGAATCGGCAGAAAGCGAAACATCATCGCGCCGACAGCGAGGATCAGAAGCAGTGGCGAAAGCAACAACAATGGATCGGCGGACCAGCCTCCGACGCCACCCGGATCGAAGACGCTGCCTCGCTGGCTAAGCTGCCACAGCGCGAACGCGGCCAGTCCGACGATAGCGAAGTCGAGGTAGTACCGCTGGAGCAGGGGTACCCCGGGGCGCGACGAGGATCGTAGGAACAGCACCATGCCGCCCCTCGCCGCGAAAAACGCCGGGACAATGACCGCGACGGCCGCAATCGCAGCCCCGCCTAGCGCGAAGAGAAACGCCGCCGGGACTATGATGAAAGGAAGAAACTCTCCTCCCGAGATCGACTCGAAGGTCCCGGTCTTTCCCAGCGCTGCGATGGCGCCACTGGCAAGGAAAGGGGCGATCAACGCGGCCACCAAACCCAAGGTGAATGCCTCCGCCGCCGACATCACCACCAGTTGGCCCACGGTGGCGCCGCGGCTGCGCAGCATCGCAATCTCTTCCGTACGCCTCTCTGCCAGCAACGTCGAGACCAAGATCACGTAGTAAACAGCGATGCCGACGACCTGAATTAGCAGCAGCACCAGCGTTACCTGGTTGAACGATGCCCGATTCTGAAAGCTGGCCAGTGAGTTGGCCGTCGAAAGGTCTGGAATCGCTCCCAGCTCCTCGATACGACTACGAAGCCGACTCAGCGATTCGCGTGCCTCATCAAGATTGGCGGAATTGAGGCGCGACGGGTCGATCAGTCCGACCAGACGAAACTCAGACGGAAATGACGGTAGGATCCTGGGTAACGCGTTGAAGAAGGACTCCTCTGGCAGGACAACAGGCAAAGTAACGTGCCTGACCAGTCCAACCGGGTCCGCCGTAGGACGGCTGAAGTTAATCGAGGTCGCGGACCAATATGGATCTTCGGCATCGAGTCGTTCGATGAATCCGACGATCGTGGCAGTCAGGTGGACGTCGACGAAGGTCTGTGGCGTGCAAGCGAATCTCCGGTTCTCTCGAGTCTGCTCCGGGTCATCAGTCGCGAGTGGCCGATTACAGTCGTCGTAGACGAAGACCGATTCCACGCTGTCGCCGACCGACGCGTCCATGCGTAACGCGGTCTCCACCGGGACGACGACTTCGAGACTGGCCGGGTCGTCGGTGGGAATGGCCGCGCGCCCTTCCACGATGCGGACGCGCTCCTCAAGGCCAGAAGCGCCGGTGAACCTGAGCAGGAAGATGTCCCCGGGCGTCGCGCGTAGATTTCCTGCCCTTTCGACTCCCATATCTGGCAGCCTCCCCAGGCGGACCTCGTCATCGACGAACCAGCCGATCTCCTCAGACATCGCCTGCGCCAGCTCCTGCTGTCGCCGAATCGCTGCGGCATCGCCCAGCGGCGTTGGAACCATAACGAACCCGTTACGGCTAGAGTTCTGAAGCCGGTCTTGCAGCGACTCTTGGAGTCCCAGGTCATTCATGACGCGCGTATAGACAGGCGAAATCGCCATCAACGTGGCCGCGACCAGGATTCCAAACGCCAGGACAAGGAGTAGTCGCCAATTGGCAAACAATCGTTGCCACATTAGCGGGCCGATGCTGAGGAGCCCGTTCATGAGCCAGCCGAGTCTAGCACGCCGCCCGTGCCCGTTTGCTAAGCCGAAGCGGGCCGGCGTGTGTCGCGCCGGTCTATCGCTGCGAGCTGGCTTTCGATAACCGTCAACAACGACTCAAGATTCCAGCCCTTGGCGGCCGAGACCAGAACGGCCTCCGGGTGCTCCTGTCGCAGCACGCTCGCTATGTCGCTTACTGCCCCGGGATCGCCTTCCGCATCCGCAAGCCGGTCCAGCTTGTTGAACGCCACGATGCGTGTCTTGTCCGCCATCCCCAGGTCATCGATGGTCCGTTCCACGGTGGCGTGCTGTTCCTCCGCGTTGGGATGCGTGATGTCGACTATGTGGACCAAAATATCCGCATCCGCCAGCTCCTCCAACGTCGCGCGAAACGCGGCAACAAGCTGTGTCGGAAGCTTCTGAATGAATCCAACCGTATCTGTCATTAACGCCTCGTGGCCGGACGGTAGACGCACGCGGCGAGTCACCGGGTCTAACGTGGCGAAAAGCAGGTCTTCGGTAAACAACTCGGCGCCGGACAGCGCCCTGAGCAACGTGCTCTTGCCCGCGTTGGTGTAGCCCACCAAAGCAACGACCTGCATGCCCTGCCGGGCCCGGCGGCGTCGGTGCATGGCCCGCTGCTGCCGTACCTCCTCGATCTCGCGGCGCAAACGGGTGATCCGGGTGCGAACCAGCCGACGGTCAGTCTCGATCTGAGTCTCACCGGGACCTCGCGTCCCAATCCGTCCCTCAAGGCGCTCCAGGTGGCTCCACTGGCCTGCCAGGCGGGGTAGCAAATACTCCGTCTGCGCCAGTTCTACTTGCAGTCGTGCCTCTTTCGTCTTCGCGCGGCGGGCGAAGATATCGATGATCAGCGCCGTTCGGTCCAGGACTTTGCAGCCCAGCATGTTCTCAAGGTTCCGTTGCTGCGACGGACTCAGCTCATCGTCGAAGACGACCATGGAGTATCCGCACTCATCGCGCTTCTCCATGATCTCTTCCAGCTTGCCTTTGCCGATGTAGAGCGCCGGATGCGGCGAATCGAGGCGCTGCACAGCCCGGCCGGCTACCTCTGCCCCTGCCGTATGAACCAGCAATGCCAGCTCATCCAGCGATGCCTCCGCGGTGAGGCCTCCTTGCAGGCTTCGAACCTGGACTGCGACCAGAAAGGCACGTTCTCGGACCGGGGCGGTTGAGTGCAATCCGGGCCCCCGGTGGCCGTTGGTATTTCGATATGACCTTTGTCTTGCCATTCATGGTAATTGTATCGCGTCAGGCCGTCTCTGGGACTTGCGGCGAAGAGTTCCGCGCCGGGCGAACGATAAACATCAAGCTGGCGCACGCCAGCCAGGTTACAAACAAAAGCCATAAGGCCGACTCGTAGCTGCCGGTTTGATCGAACACAACCCCGGCGACAACCGGCCCGATCGCGCCCGCCATCGTACCGAAGAATTGCGTCACGCCGATGATGCTGCCGATATGCCCGCGTCCGAAGAATTCGGGCCACCGGAGTATCTGCAACGCGGGGTGCCCGCTCAGCATCATGCCCTGATACGCCATGGCAATATAAAGACTCGTCAAGCCACCGACCTGAAGGATCAGTAAGGCTCCGATCCCCGTCAGTATCGCTTGAGCGATGATCGTTCGCCGCACGCTGTAGCGGTCCGCCATATATCCCCAGACGAATCGCAGCACGATCGAAAAGGCGCCATAGACAGAGAGGCTTGCCGCGGCCTCACCGGAAGAGAAGCCAATCTCCTTGAAATAAGGGACCATCACAATTGTATGAGTCTGTAGCGAATACATGCCGAAGAGCGTCGCCAGCATCAGCAGCCAGAACTGCCAGGTGTGGACGATCTCAGAGAGCCTGTAGCTACGCTCTTCGACTACCGCTACGCCCCGCTTGCGCCGCGGTGGAGCGCCATTGTCGGGTAGCAGTCCAATGTCCTCTGGAGCTCGAAGTGCAAGAGGCACCAGAGGCAGCAACGAAATCGCCATGATAATAGCGAGGGCGCCCCAGGCATCACGCCAGCCCAGCTGGTCGATTAGCAGGGCGACGATCGGGACCATCACCAGAGCCGAGACGCCGCCTCCGTTAGAGGCGAATCCCACCGCGGTGCCCCGGCGGCCGACGAACCATTTCGGGATTAGCGTCGCCTGCACCAGCCGTATTCCGGTGTTACCGATGCCTCCCACCACGCCGTAAACCAGGATGAATTGCAGCGGGCTTTCGACCCAACGCAATGAGAAAAGCGCCAGGACGTCGATCGAGACGCCGATCAGGAGAAGCTTGGCCGCTCCCCAGCGGCGGTCGGCCACTGGGCCCAGGAGCAATCCAGTGGCGGCACCCACGATCATTCGAACACCCAATCCACCCAGGATGCCGCCGTGCGACCAGCCCGTGTCGTCGCTCATCGGCACGACGAAGACCGGGATGCCCCAGAACGTCGTGGCGCCCATCATGAACACGCTGGCGAAGCAGATATAGACGATGACCCAGCCGTAGAAGAACGGCAGCCGCCTCGCTAACCGCCCGGCTGGTGAGGTGACGTCAGGTTGTAACGACTCCGCAGAGTCTGATGAGTCCGATCCAGAGGTCATGCGGGCTCATCGTAGCTGACGCCTGGGGCTGAGGCGTCAAGCACAACACCGCCGTTTTAATGAGTACGCCTTTATCCAGGAAACAGCGCTAGGTGTTCTGCTTGGCCCACTCGAGCAAGCGTTTGGCGCCTGCCTCGACGCGCTCTGTAGGCGTCGTGATCGACAGGCGCACGAATCCTTCACCAGAGGGCCCAAAGGCGTTGCCCGGCGTCACAACCACGCCGATGTCGTCGATCAGGCGCGCGGCAAGCTCGGTTGCGGTGAAACCCGTGGGCACCTTCGCCCACAGGTAAAGGCTGGCCTTCGGTTCGTTGACTCGTAGGCCACAAGCTCGGAGCGCCTCGACCAGGACATCACGGCGGTGCTGATAAATACGATTGTGGTCCTCGATGCAGTCCTGGGGGCCGTCCAATGCCGCAATTGCCATGCGTTGAACCGCCTGGTTTATCCCCGAGTCAACATTGCTCTTGATGCGAAACAGGGCGTCAATAAGCGTTGGGTTCCCCACCGCCATACCAATGCGCCAACCGGTCATGTTGAAGCTCTTCGAGAGGGAATGAAACTCGATACCTACGTCGCGCGCACCCTCGGCCTGCATGAAGCTGATCGGCTTGTAGCCATCGTAGGCGACCTCCGTGTAGGGCGCGTCGTGGCAAATAGCGATGTCGTACTGCTTCGCGAAACGCACCGCCTCCTCAAAGAACGCGACATCGGCGACCGCGGCGGTCGGGGCGTTGGGGTAGTTCATCCAGAGGACTTTTGCCCTACGAGCAACGTCTTCTGGGATGGCTGCGAAGTCTGGTAGAAAGTCGTTCTCTTCCTTCAGCGGCATGTAGAAAGTCTCGCCGCCAGCAAACATGGTCCCCATGCTGTAAACCGGGTAACCCGGGTCCGGCACGAGGCCTATGTCGCCTGGATCGACAAGACAGTAAGCGATATTTGCGATGCCTTCCTTCGAACCGATAAGCGGCAGCACTTCCTTATCGGGATCGAGGCTGACGTCAAAGCGTCGCTGATACCAGGTGGCCATCGACTTTCGCAGCTCTGGCAGGCCGTCCGATTCCGGATAGCGGTGATTCGCCGGGTCGTCCGCCGCCTCATGCATCGCCTTCATGATGTGGTCTGGTGTCGGAATATCAGGATCGCCGATGGCAAACGTAATCACGTCGATGCCCTCGGAGCGCTTTTGATTGATCTTGCGTGTGATTTCGACGAACGGGTACGGCGGAATATTGGCGATTCGCTTGGACAGGCGCATGGACACTCCCGGACAGTTCGACGAGGTTAGGGGCCCATCCTAAGCGAAGCAGGCGTAACGGTCACCGTCAGGCGACGCTGGCTTGCTGTTCCCACCGCAGCTCGTAGAGGCGCACCGGGTCGTCAAAGCCGCGCAGCTCGATCTCGCCGCGGTCGGCGAACATGAACCCCTTGCCCGCCGCCAGCTCTCGCACGACGTTGGCGAGCAGGATCTCGCCACCGTTGGCCTGGTCCGCGATGCGAGCTGCCTGAATCACAGCAGCGCCAAACAGGTCATCGTCCTCGGCAATTGGCTCACCGGCACAGAGTCCGACGCGAATGTGCATCGCTTCTTCAGTCGTCGCATTGCGGTCGGCGAAGGCCTTTTGCAGCGCCGTAGCGCACTCCAGGGCCCGCGTCGCAGAGCCGCCATGAAGCTATCACCCATGGTCTTGACCTCGGTCCCACCGTAAGCGGCGAGCGCCTCCCGCGTGATGATCTCGTGCTCACGCAGCAAGGCACGCCCCGCCTCGTCGCCCAGACGCTGCATCATGTCGTCCTTTCGAGATCGGAGAACAGGATGACCCTCAGCGCGCTGTGTTCGTGGTCATGGTCTCGTACTTCTTCGCGTACCTGGTGAGTCGCGCGAAATCCAGCATCGCATTAACGCCTTCTTCGTTCGGATAAGGGCCGATGGAGGGCTCACGAATGGTCTGCAGGCGGGCGTTAGGGATACGAGAAGCGAAACGCCGAGCGTTGTTGTCCCGGGCCCGGATACCGCTTCCGTACAAAACAAGCGTCGGCGCTTGGATCGAAGCGAAATACGGCCCCGGATTCGAGCTCATCAGGACCTCGTTCATCGCCTTCATCGACTCCGGCGTGTGAGTCTCGCGCAGAATTGATTCCAGGATCGGCGCATTCGAGCCGTCCCAGCCGGCGATGACGCGAGCTCTGATCCTGGCGTAAAGGTCCCAGTCCTGATCCATCACCGAGTCGATCGCCGTTAGTTGCCCTCGACGCGGCATGTCGAGGTCGTCCTGAACCGAGTGGCCCTCCCAAATTACGAGATGAGAGACGCGTTCGGGATTCTGTGCCGCGTAAGCGAACGGAAGGTCACCGCTGCTGGGAAGTCGCAGCAGGGCGAACTTTTCCAGTCCAAGTCGGTCGACGACTGCGTTCAGATCGCGACAGGCGGCCTGAAAAGTCGTCGCATCGCCGCGCAGAATGCCAACCGAAAACAGCGCCTTCAGCATGTCGCGAAGCTCCTCGGCCAACGAGTTAGAACTGCTAGAAAGGGTTACCGCGGAACTAAACGCGACGCTTCATCGTCTTGGCTCGTAACCGGCATATCCGGTAGGAGGCAACACGATGCGAAGATTCCTTATGGCGTCACTGGCTGTTGTGCTGGTCACGTTCGGTTCGCCAAAACTGGTTGACGCCTGTGCGGGGCTGATCGGCTCCAACGGCGCGGTCAATCTGGGGCGTACGACAACCCTCGCGGCGTACCACGAAGGCGTGGAGCACTACGTCACGTCCTTTGAGTTCCTCGGCGGCGGCGGTGAGTTCGGCACCTTGATCCCATTGCCCGGCGTGCCGTCCGACGTTGAGCGTGGCGGCGCCTGGACGTTGCAGAGGCTAATCCTGGAGACTGAGCCGCCGCCGGCCTTCTTCCGAAACGAAGCCCTCGCTAGCGCCGTTGCTGAGGACGCGCAGGTGCTACTCGAAGTTCGAATCGATGCCCTGGACGTCACGGTCCTTAAAGGCGGCGCGGAGAGCGTGGCAGCCTGGGCCACGGAGCACGGCTTCCGGCTTTCGCCTGACGCGCCCGAGGTACTCGACTTCTACGCCCAGCGCAGCCCGATTTTCCTCGCCGCCATCTTCGACGGGGACGCGGCGCTGGAGCGCGGTCAGCAGGTGGGAGACGGAACGCCGGTCCACATCACGATTCCGACGACGAATCCGTGGGTGCCGCTGCGTATCCTCGGCCTCGGAAAGCAAGCCGAAGATCGAGTCGATGCCGACGTCTATCTCCTGACCGATCAGCGCCCCAGCTTGCTACCAGCACCGAATGACGACATGTCGCTAACCCACAGCAAGCCGGCAACCTCAGGACTCCTCGATGACCTGCGCTCCGACGACGGCATGGAATGGATACCGACATCTGCCTGGTTGACCAAGCTGAGCATCGACGCCGCAGCAGCCGACCTGACCTACGACCTGGCCGTGGACGCCAGTCCGCAGGGTCAACCGTCGCATCTCGCGGCAGGGCTCGAAATCGTCAATGAGGACTCTGGACTCTCGACGGAATGGGCAATCGTTGGCGTCGCAGCGACTGCCCTCGCGCTGGGTGTCTTCCTCGGCGCCGTCGTTAGGATCCGGTCGTGAGACTGTGGCTTCTGGGTCTACCTGTGGTCATCATCGTGAACGCAGCGCTACTCATGGGGTGGTCCGACGCGCCGGACCACCCGGACGACCAGCAGACGATCTCAATCCACTTCTCACGCTTCGAGCCTGAGCTGCTAACGGTGCGAGCCGGCACGCCGGTCTCGTTCGAGCTAGTCAACCATGATCCCATTGAGCACGAATGGATCGTCGGTAAGGACGAAGTCCACGAAGTGCATCGTCTGGGCACGGAACCCTACCACAATGAGGTGCCGACGGAGGTGACGCTACGTCCTTTCGAGACCAAAACCACGGTCGTGACGTTTGACGAACCCGGAGAATACGCCTTCATCTGCCACCTGCCCGGCCACGAGGCCTACGGCATGCGCGGCATCGTCAGGGTCGTGGAATAGCCTCTAGCGCCAGTTGCCGAACTTGATGATCGTCCCGTGCTGCTTGCGCTCTTCGATCTGCTGCTCAACCTCTGCTGCCTCGACGGGGCGCATGAAGTCCACGCCAGACTCCCCGGCAGTGAATTCCAGGCTGCGCATCAGCGCGACATCTTCGTTCTGGTCCATGTAGACGCGTCGCCGTTGACGACGTCCACCGTTATTCCGCAGGAAGGCGATGGTCCAGCGCGTTACGGGCTCAAGCAACTGGTCGCGCACGGCCTGCAGCAAGAAGACGTGATCGATGATGCCCCAGCCGCCAGGCTCACGCCGCAGGACGACACAGCCGACGGGCACGCCGGAAGACGTCGTCACCAGTTTGAGCCAATCCGAGTTCTCGTACAGCGAATCGACGCCACCCTCGGACAACGGCGGCATACCCATGACCTCAGCTTCGAGCTTCGCGATCGTCTCGCGATCGGCGGCACCGGCATCGCGAACCTGGAATCCGCCTTCGATGTGGTCTCCAGGGTCTTCCTGCTCCGGCACCGATAGATTGTCCATCTCGACCCACTCGCCGCCCTCAGTCAGGGCGCACTCCCAGAAGATCACCTCCGCGCGCGAACGATTCGGCCGATCGCGGAAGCTGAGGATCACGCCGCGCGGTGCTTCCGTCTTGTTCGAGACGAAGGTGCAGAGGTCGAACATTCGCTTGAAGTGCTCGCTGAACTCGCCGATCTCCGGATAGGCGTAGTGCATGACCAGGAAGTCTCGCAGCGGCTGACCCACCACGACGCGGTCGTACTCCATGATGATGAACTCACGCCGCTTCTCTTCGATTCGCGCGTATTGTGCCTCGGTCAACGTAAACGTCTTTATAGCTCGCTTGACGTGACGCTGCCACGGACTGGCGTTAGCCAGGGGATCTAGCCTGCGAAACTGCACCATGTTCTATCCGCCTCTTATTCTCTAGTCGGGCCAATCGCCGCTGTAGACGAAGGCCGCGGGGCCTGTAAGAAGAACGCTGCCTGAGCCGTTCCATCGCAGCGTCAAAACGCCGCCCGGCTCGTTGATTTCTACGACATCATCGACCCAGCCGTGCAAGCGGGCCGAAACCATTATCGCTGATGCGCCGGTACCGCACGCCTGAGTCTCACCGACGCCTCTCTCCCATGTACGCGACACGATGTGGCTTCGATCTACGACCTGCGCCACCTCGAAATTAACCCGCGCCGGGAAGAGTTCGTGATGCTCCATCTTCGGCCCCACGTCGCGCAGGGGAAACCCAGCGACCGCGGAATCGACGAAATGCACAGCGTGAGGATTGCCCATCGAAACGCAACTCACGGCGTAATCGCTGCCGTCGACGTCTACCGGGAGGTCTAGCACCGGCGCTGTCCGCTCAACTGCAACCGGAATCTGCTCCGGTTCGAATCGGGGTGCGCCCATGTCAACCGTTGCGCCCGTCACTGCCGAACCGGTTCGCTCCAGCTTGACGACGATAGGGCCCGCGCGTGTATCGACGCGGAGTTCATCGCCCTGAGGCTTCGCCAGGCCGGTATCGACGACGAACTTGGCGAAGCAGCGCACGCCGTTGCCGCTCATCTCCGCCTCGGAGCCGTCCGAATTAAACAACCGCATACGAACGTGAGCGTCATTTACAGATGCCAGTGCCACGATCAGTCCATCCGCGCCAGCACCGAGATTTCGCTCACATATCGCCAAGGACAGTTCGTTCCAGTCTTTGTCGAGGCCAGCGCCGTCGACGAGAATGAAATCGTTGCCTGCACCGTGATACTTCGAGAACCTCAAGAACGCCTCCGCAACCTAATTATGTCCACGGAGGTATCGACAGTCCAGCGTTAGGACGCACGACTCGACAGCCACTCTCGTGTCAGGTCTACGCAGTGTTGGGTGGCATCTGGCCCGGCATCGACCCAGGTAATTCGCGCGTCAGACTCCTTGAACCACGCATTCTGTCGCCTGACGAGCCGGTGATTCGCGTTCTTGTGTCGCCGGATCGCTTCTTCCAGGTCAAACTCACCGTCGAGGTGTTGAGATATCTCCTTGTAACCGACCCCGCCGCGTACCGGCGCGGTATCGCCCCGGCCTTCGTCGCGTAAACGTCGCACCTCGTCCAGAAAACCGGCAGCGATCATGGCGTCTGTGCGAGCGTCGAGGCGTTCGTATAGTTCGGATCGGGCTGCTCGAAGCCCCAAAACGAGTAAGTCAGCCTCGATCGGGCTCCGGGTCTGACACGCTGCCAGTGGCCGCCCTTCTCGCGTTACAACTTCGATCGCGCGTACGAGGCGCCGCGGGTTTCCGGGATCGAGTCGCGTCGCCGCGTCCGGGTCGATAGACGCGAGGCGAGCCACGAGCCCGGAGCTGCCTTCACGCGCCGAAAGCTCCTCCAGCTCCGCCCGCAACTCAAGATCCGGAGGCACGCGCGGGACATTCCAGCCCTCCAGTAAGGCCCAGACGTACTGTCCGCTGCCACCCGCCAGCACCGGCAGGCATTTGCGCGTCCAGATCTCGTCCAGCGCCTCATGCGCCGCGTCCAGGAATCGCGCCAGTGTCAGTTGGTCTTCCGGATGGACGATGTCGATCAGGTGATGCGGCACGCGAACTCGCATTCGCACGTCCGCCTTGGCTGTGCCGATGTCGAGCCCGCGGTAGACCTGGTAAGCGTCGGCGCTGACCACTTCCCCGTCACAGGCTTCCGCTATCGCGATGGCGGCGTCGGATTTGCCGATCGCCGTGGCGCCGACGACAGCAACCAGGGGGCTCTTCGACACGCTAGCTCGACGCGACGGCCTGAACCATCTGTGCAAACGACTCTGCGACCAGCGACGCGCCCCCGACAAGGCCGCCGTCTACCTCGGCCTGCCCAACAAGCTCGGACACATTCGCCGGCGTGACACTTCCGCCGTACAAGATGCGCACCGCCTGCGCCATCGCGTCACCCTGGGAGGCGGCGATTTCGCCGCGGATGAAGCCGATGGCATCGTTGGCGTCCTGCGCCGTCGCGGCCACGCCCGTACCAATAGCCCATACCGGTTCATAAGCGATGATCGCCGATTCAGGCAACGTTATGTCAGCTAATGCGCCTTTCACTTGCGTGCGCAGGACGTCCTGCGTCTTGCCGGCATTGCGCTCTGGCCCCGTCTCACCGACGCATACGATGGGCGTAAGCCCGTGCTCTAACGCAGCCCGCAGCTTCTTGTTGACGCTTTCGTCCGTGTCACCGAAGTACTGGCGGCGCTCCGAGTGGCCGATGATGACGTGGGTCACGAAGTCCCGCAGCATCGTGGCACTGACCCCGCCGGTAAAGGCGCCCTTCTCCTCCCAGTGCAAGTCCTGCGCTCCGATGGCCAGCGTGGTCCCTTTGACCGCTTCGGCGACAAACGGGAGATAGACGAACGGAGGGCAGAGGATTTTCTCGACGCCCTTCGCGTCGCTAACGCCCGCGGCCTTGATGCCCTCGACCAGCTCCCGCGCCGAAGCCGCATCGGTGTTCATCTTCCAGTTTCCGGCGATGATCGGCGTTCTCGGCATGTAATCAGGCTCCGTATTTCATCAGGCGGCCGGCGTTCGCCATTGCCAGCGACAGCGCATGACGCGCCGGGAACGTTCCCATCGCCCCATTGAGGCAGGCAGCCTCGTTGAATTGCTCGACACGGTCGATCGTGCCGTGCTTTGAGTACAGCAAAAACGGCACCGGGTGCCAGCTATGCGCCGCAAAATGCGATGGCGTCGAGTGATCACCAGCCACCATCAGCACGTCGGCGCCAAGGTCGCGCAGCTTCGGGATCAGCTTGTCGTATTCCTCCAGCGCCTGAACCTTGGCGTGAAAGTCGCCATCCTCACCGGCCGCATCGGCGCGCTTGAAGTGGTAGAAGAAGAAGTCGAAGTCGTCCCAGCGCGCCTTCAGCGCTTCAAGCTGCGATTCTTGCGTGCCTCCACCTGGGGAGACCTCCATGCCGGCCAGCTTCGCCAGACCTCGATACATGGGATAGACAGCAAAGGCCCCGGCACGCATCTGCGTCACTTCTGGTAACGAAGGCAGGTCCGGGTACTTGGCGAAACCGCGCAGCAGCACGCCGTTAGCCTGCTTCTGGTCCGACAGCGCTTCCCGGGCTTGCTTCACGAACTCGTTTGCCAGGTCGGCGGTCGCCTGTGCTTTCTCCGATATGGCTCGAACCGGCAGCGGCTCAACGGCTTCCTTTTCGGGATCCGTCTGCGCCAGATCGTCCTCCAATCCCTCTCCGCGCAGTACCAGGACGAATCGATGCTCGCGAACGGGCTCGACGAGCAACTCGACGCCGGGAAGCTTTATCTGGCTGAGTCGTTCACTCAATTCGACGGTGAGAGTGGTGGGGATGCGGCCGGCGCGCCGATCCATTATCCTGCCTTCTGCATCCAGGGTACAGAAGTTACCACGCGCCGCTACATCGCTGCGCTGCAGGTCAAAATCGATACCCAGTGCCTCGAGAACGCCGCGTCCTACCTCGTGCTGCAATGGGTCATAGCCGAACAGCGCCATGTGGCCCGGACCGGAGCCCGGCGTAACACCGTAGTCGACCGGGATCGTCAGGCCACAGACGGCATCTCCAGCCAGGTTGTCGAGCTGCGGGATGTTAGCGGTTTCCAGTTCGCTCCGGTGGGTGCGAACGTCGGGAAGCCCGCCGAGCCCGTCCACGACGCTAAGCACTATCTTGGTCGTGTTAGGCGTTGCCAACCTGCGCAGCAGTTCAGTGTCCATGATTCGATTCTAGACCGGCGCGGCGTCGCGCTCCAGAGCCTGTCGGTTACTTGTCGAGCAGCGCCTCGACGCCTGGAAGGGATTTGCCCTCAATGAACTCTAATGACGCGCCGCCGCCGGTGGATACGTGCGTGAAGCGTTCGTGCAGGCTCATCTGCTCCACCAAAGCCGCCGTCTCACCACCGCCGATGACCACTCGAGCGTCAAGGTCAGCCAACGCTTGAGCCATCGCCTCCGACCCCTTGGCGAAGGCCGGAAACTCCGCCACGCCCAGCGGGCCGTTCCAGAACACCGTTGCGCAGTCCTCCAGCGCGTCGCGGAACGTCGCCACCGAGTCGGGGCCTACGTCCATCACGCGCCAGTCAATTGGAATTGAGCTCACTGGCACCGTCTGATAAGCCGCGTTGGCATCGAATGCGTCCGATATGACCGCATCGATTGGTAGGAGCAGCGGCACGCCTTTGCGCTCCGCCTCGTACATCAGGTCGCGCGCCGTAGTCAGCATGTCTTCTTCGATCAGCGAGTCGCCAACCTCCATGCCTCGCGCTTTGATGAACGTAGACGCCATTCCGCCGCCCAGCATCAGGCAGTCGACGCTCTGCAGGAGGTTCTTCACAACGCCCAGCTTTGAGCTGATCTTCGCCCCGCCGATGATCGCCGCCATCGGGCGCTCCGGCTTTCCGAGCACGTTGCCGAGCTCCTCGACCTCCTTGAGCATGAGGAAACCGGCTACGGCAGGCAGATAGGCCGCCACGCCTGCCGTCGAAGCGTGAGCGCGGTGCGCCGTGCCGAAGGCGTCGTTTACGTAGACATCGGCTAGCGACGCCAGCGACTTCGCGAATCCGGGGTCGTTCTTTTCCTCTTCGGCGTGGAAACGCAGGTTCTCGAGCAAAAGGACGTCGCCGGCCGACAGGGCGCTCGCCCCGGCCTCGGCCTGCGGGCCGACGCAATCAGGCGCCGTCTGCACATCTTTGCCCAACAGCTTCGCAAGACGATCAGCCACGGGAGTCAGGCGCATGGATTCGACCACCCTGCCGTCGGGCCGGCCGAGATGGCTGCAGAGAATGACTGAAGCGCCATGTTCCAGGAGGTAGTTCACGGTGGGCAGCGCAGCGCTGATCCGGCTGTCGTCCGCGATCTTGCCGTCACGTCCGAACGGCACGTTGAAGTCCACGCGCATCAGCACTCGCTTGCCGGCAACGTCGATATCGCGGACGGACTGCTTCATCGCGATGCTCCCCGTTTATCTAAGACGACTTATCTAAGACGATGCGTCAGGACTCGTGCAAGGGCAATTTGGATGCAGTGGCCAATGCCGTCGCAATCGAGCCGGACTCGGCCATAGCTTCCAGCGCCGTCCGGTCTTCATCACCCAGATCACAGCACAGCGACGCGAATGCGGCCGATGCGGAGTACAGAGATCGCCCTGCCTTTCGCAGCGCGCCTTCGCCTTCCGGCGCCCAGGCGTGCAATGCTTCGGCGAAACCACGGGCAGCGGTTGCGTAGTCGGCCAAAGCCGAAAGTCGCGATTCTGGATCTAGCGCTTCATCCGAGAGCAGAATCTGGCGACCAAGGGCATGCAGACCGTCAGCCGCGTTGAGCGTCCGTGGCATGCCCCAGGCATCGACCACGCTGGGACCGCCCTCAAGGCCAAGGAAAATGCGGCCCATCTCCTCCAGCAGTCCCAGAGTCAGGGCGCAAGGTAGCGTTTTCGTTTCTCCGCCGAAAATACGCCCGAATCCGAGGCAAAGGACCGCCGCTTCGTAAGCGTCGTCCTCTGCCCGCAGTTGACGCCGCAAAGGCGCCGCATACCCCCCGACAAGGCCGTCAACAGCGCGCTGCAAACCCTCGACGACAACGCGACGCAGGTCTTCAATTTCGATTTCAGGGGGTGCAGTCATGCTCAGCGATTTTCTCAATTCGGCTTACGTGACGACCGCCTTCGAACTCGGTACTCAGGAAGACAGCGACCAGGTCTTTCGCCGCCTCCAGCGAGACAACTCGCTGGCCCAGTGAGACTATGTTGGCATCATTATGCTGCCGCGCTAGTCGAGCCGTAGTGACGTCCCAGCACAGCGCGCACCGGACGCCCTTTACTTTATTCGCGACGATAGCCTCGCCGTTGCCGGAGCCGCCGAGGACAACGCCTCGATCGAAATCACCTTGCGCTACCGCCTCGGCCACCGGACGTATGTAGTCCGGGTAGTCGACGGCCTCCTCGGAGTAGGTGCCGAAATCGTTCACGTCGTGGCCCATGCCTTTGATGACATTGGTCAGGATCGCCTTGAACTGAAAACCCGCGTGGTCAGAGCCGATAGCGATTCGCAATCGCCGCCCCTCTTCTAGTTGCTCAGCGCCGCGAAGACACTATCGCTGGATATAGCGCCTTCGCGCAAAATGACCGGCTTATCTCTGCTGCAATCGACAATCGTTGATCCGATGCCATGCTCGCAAGGGCCCGCGTCGAGAATCAAGTCAACATGGTCGCCTAGTTGGCTAAGAACATCCTCCGCGCTGACCGGATCCGGGCCGCCACTGAGGTTAGCGCTGGTCCCTGTTACGGGGCCATCCAACGCCATTAGAACCGCCTGCGCAATCTCATTGGCTGGCATTCGCAGTCCAACCGTAAGGCTGCCTGCCAGTGCCTCTGAATCGTACTTTTGTCGCTTCGGTACGACAATTGTCAGTTGGCCCGGCCAGAATCGTGACGCCAGCTTCTCGGCTTCTTCGCTCAGCTCCGCAATACGGGACGCCATCTCCAGGCTGCTGACGAAAAGCGGCAACGGTTTGCCTGCCTCACGCCCCTTGATCTCGAAGACCCGTCGTACCGCGGAGGCGTCGTCCGCTGCCGCGGTCAGCGCATACAATGTATCTGTAGGCATCGCGATTACGCCGCCATTTTGAAGGACGCTCGCGGCCCTGCCGACCTGGTCAAGCGCTGCAGGGATTGTCATCAAATGAAGTCGCCTCGTCTGTCGCCGTATAGTAGCATGACGTATGAGCCGACATAGAGCCAAGAGCTTAAGCAGTTGAGCGAGAGCGCAGTCACCCCAGAAGACACGCGGCCCGACCCTGGCGAAGACAGCTGGCGCGCCGCGGCCGCCGCCCGCAAGGCCGCCGATCGCAGCCGTATCAAGGAATCTGTCGTAATCCTCGATTTCGGCTCGCAGTACAGCTTGCTGATCGCCCGGCGCATCCGTGAATGCGGCGTCTACTGCGAGCTTCTCCCGCACGACGCCCCACTCGACGCCGTAGCCGACCTCAACCCGAAGGGCTTCATTCTGTCCGGCGGTCCTGCAGGAGTCTACGAGGACGGCGCGCCGATGGCGCCCTCCTACGTCTTCGAGTCTGAACTGCCCATTCTCGGCATCTGCTACGGAATGCAGCTCATGGCGCACCAGCTTGGCGGGACCGTCGATCCGTCCAATCAGCGCGAGTACGGCAACGCGGTGCTCGAAATCGACGAGCCGTGCACCCTGTTCGACGGCCTGTCTTCCTCGCTTCAGGTCTGGATGAGCCATGGCGACCGCATTTCGCAGCCGCCACCTGGCTTTCGGACGCTGGGCCACTCTTCGAATTCACCTCACGCCGTGATTTCGGACGGCCGAACGCGCTTTGGCATCCAATTCCACCCCGAAGTCGTCCACACGCCGCAGGGCGTGGAGGTTTTACGCAACTTCCTGTTCAATATCTGCCGCTGCCAGGGCGGCTGGACGGCGCAGTCAATTCTTGACCGGGCAGTCGAGGACGTGCGCCGGCAAATCGGCGATGGCAAGGCGATCTGCGCCCTCTCCGGCGGCGTCGATTCGGCGGTTGCGGCGGCGGTCACCTACGCCGCGATCGGTGACAACCTGACCTGCGTCTTCGTCAACAACGGCGTCATGCGCCAGGGAGAGCCCGAGCAGGTTCAGGAGACGTTCCGCAAGCATCTCGGCATCAAGCTCCACTACGTCGACGCCTCTGCCCGCTTCCTTGACCAGCTCAGCGGGGTCACGGAGCCGGAGGTCAAGCGTAAGCGCATCGGCGAGACCTTTATTCGCGTCTTCGAAGAGACCGCCGCCGAGTTCGGCCATATCGACGTCATGGTGCAGGGCACGACCTACCCAGACGTGATCGAAAGTGGCCATACGGCGTCCAAAGGCTCGGAGGCAAAGGTCATCAAGTCGCACCACAACGTCGGCGGACTGCCGGACGACATGCTGCTCGGCGTCGTGGAGCCGTTGCGCTACTTGTTCAAGGACGAGGTGCGAGAAGTCGGCCGCCAGGTTGGCCTGCCGGACGAAATGGTCGACCGCCAGCCGTTCCCCGGCCCCGGACTCGCGATTCGTATCATCGGTGAGGTAACGCCGGACAAAGTCGCGACGCTGCAGACCGCGGACGCCATTGTCATGCACGAGATCGAGGCCGCGGGCCTCTACAACGAGCTGTGGCAGTCATTCGCGGTGCTGACGGACACGCGCACGGTTGGCGTCCAGGGCGACTACCGGACGTACGGTTACGCCGTCGCACTGCGCGCCGTCACGGCCGACGACGCTATGACCGCCGACTGGGCCCGCCTGCCCTACGACCTGTTGGGACGCATCTCCAGCCGTATCGTCAATGAGGTGCGCGACGTCAACCGCGTGGTCTACGACATCACCTCCAAGCCGCCCGGCACCATCGAATGGGAATAGCGGCGCTCTGCTAAACTCCTCGCACCGGAAAACTTCATCCCTTGGGTCACCAGCGAAAGGAGTCTGACGTGGCGAAATACCTGGCGAAAGTGAAGTACACACAGGACGGTCTGCAAGGCCTTCTCAAGGACGGCGGTACAGCTCGCGTCGACGCCGTCAATCAACTCCTGAAGTCCGTCGGCGGCACACTCGAATCGTTCTACTTTGCCTTCGGCGCGGAAGATGGCTTCGTCATCCTCGACTTGCCGGACTCTGTGTCCGCAGCGGCAATCTCGCTAACGGTCAGCGCAGCAGGTGGCGCCAGCACTGAGATCGTTCAGCTGCTCACGCCGGCGGACATTGACGCAGCGAGCAAGAAGTCACCAGCCTACCGCGCCCCTGGTCAGTAAATCGGTCGGTCACCCAGCAACGGAACCGTTGTCCGTCTCCGGCGAGGCGGTTTAGACTAAGCCGTGATACCAAGATACTCCCGTCCCGAAATGGCCCGCGTCTGGTCGGAGGAGAACAAGTTCACCGCCTGGCTCCGCGTCGAAGTCGCCGCCGTGCAGGCCTGGGCCGACATGGGCGTCGTACCGCGTGACGCCGCTGACCTCATCGCGCGCAACGCGGCGTTCCGCATCGAAGACGTCGACCGTTACGAGCGCGAGATGCATCACGACCTCAATTCGTTCTTGCGTTCGGTCAGCGACAGCCTCGGCGAGGAGTCGCGCTGGGTCCATCTTGGCCTGACCTCGTACGACACTGAGGACCCTGCCACGGCACTGCGCCTCGTCGAATCCGCCGACATCCTGCTCGAAGACCTGCGACTCCTCGACGCCGCGATCGCCAAACGCGCCCTAGAGCACAAAGACACGCTGATGATGGGCCGCAGCCATGGCATGCACGCCGAGCCAATCACGTTCGGCCTCAAGCTGCTCAACTGGCTCGATGAGGTACGTCGCAACATCGTGCGGCTCGAAGCCGCGAAGGCGGACATCGCAGTCGGCAAACTCAGCGGTCCCGTCGGCAGCCACGCCACGGTGCCGCCGGAGCTCGAGGATCGCGTTTGCGCCCGCCTCGGCCTCGGTGTCGATGCAGTCAGCACTCAGGTCGTATCGCGCGATCGTCACGCCCACTTCGTCCAGACGTTGGCCCTGATCGGCGCCTCCCTCGAACGCTTCGCGACCGAGGTGCGACACCTGCAGCGTAGCGAGGTCGGTGAGGCCGAGGAGCCGTTCCAGAAAGGACAGCAAGGCTCCAGCTCCATGCCGCACAAGCGCAACCCGGAGAAAAGCGAACGCGTTTGCGGCCTGGCCCGAATCCTCCGCGCCAACTCGATCGCGGCGCTGGAGAACGTGGCGCTATGGCACGAGCGTGACATCAGCAACTCAAGTGTCGAGCGTGTCATCCTGCCCGATTCCTGCATGGCGCTGGACTACATCCTGGCGCTATTCACGGACATCGTCAGCGGGATGGAGGTCTACCCGAAACGCATGCGGCGCAACATGGAGCTCACATTCGGTGTCGTCTTTTCTCAGCGCGTCTTGCTGGCAATGGTTGAAAAAGGCATTTCACGCCAGGATGCCTATCTGCTGGTCCAAGCCGCCGGCCACATCGCCCTCGACGAGCAGCGTCCCTTCCGCGAAACTATCGCCGAGCAGACCGGCGTGACCCATCATCTGTCACCTGAGGACCTGGATACGATTTTCGATTACGCCTACTACACCCGTGAAGTAGACAAGAGTTTCGCCCGTCTGGGGTTGATGGGTGACTGAAAACCTCCCGCTGCGGCGGGAACGTGCCCTCAGCGCGATAATTGGAGACTCTTTTGCCCTCATATTCGCGCACTTCGGGTCGCTCGCCGCTATCGTGTTTCCAGCTGTTGTTACAAGCCTTGCTTTCTCTCTTCTCGCCCTAGCGATCGACAATGAGTTGGCGCTCTTTTTCATCCTCGTCGTATCACTGATAGTTCAGTTTGTAGTCTTCGAGATCGTCAGGTCGGCTGGTGTTGTTTATCTGGACAGGCTCGACCGCCTGGACACAATTCCGTCGGCGGAATCACTCGATCAGGCTCAGCAACGGCTGGGGATCATTGGCGGTGCTGCTCTCCGCTCATCACTCATTGTGATGGCACTCAGCGTCACGCTCATTGGTATTCCCTGGGCCATCATGCGTCTCGTCAGGTGGGCATTCCTGAGTCAAGTCATCATGCTCGAAGGCAAGCGAGGCGAAGATGTCCTCGCGACTAGTGCCGAGCTGGTCAAAGGCTTCTGGTGGAAGACCGCCATCAGACTTCTGGTAACCGGCCTCGTGATCGGCATTCCCACGTTTATCGCCTCCGGATTCGCCAACGCCGCCCTGCCCTCGCTAATGGCCGTATTTGTTGGCGCCGGACTAGTGTTTGTCACCGTCCCCTACGGCATAATCAGCACAACGTTGATGTACTTCGATTTGAAGATTGGAAAGGCCCGCTATGACAGCATCAGTCCTGATCGATACGCCACTCCCTAACCGCACCCACCGTGGCAAGGTCCGCGACACGTATGACCTCAACGACGGCCGCCTGCTCATCGTCGCGACGGACCGCATAAGCGCCTTCGACCTTGTCTTGCCGGACGGCATTCCCGACAAAGGCGCCGTTCTGACCCAGATGGCCGCCTACTGGTTCCAGCTCACGGATGCCGTTGTGCCGAACCACTTCTTGAGACTGGCTGACGGATCGGATGCCGATCAGCTTCCGTTCGAGCTCCCCGCCGAGCTCCTGGGACGCAGCACCATCGTCAAGAAAGCGCAACGGCTCGACGTCGAGTGCATCGCGCGCGGCTACCTCACGGGCTCGGCCTGGTCTGAATACCAGAAGACGGGTACCGTCTGCGGTCTTCCCGTGCCCGCCGGCATGGTCGAGTCCGAGCAGTTCCCAGAACCCCTGTTTACGCCGACCACCAAGGCGGAAGTCGGCCACGACGAGAACATGAGCTACCAGGAGCTCATCGACCAGGTCGGCGCCGAGGTTGCCAACGCGATCAAGCTGCGCACACTGGCGATCTACCAGTACACCGCCCAGTACGCCGCCGAACGCGGCATCATCATCGCCGACACGAAGCTCGAATTCGGTATCGTCGAAGACGAGCCGATCCTCATCGACGAGATGTTGACGCCAGACTCGTCGCGCTTCTGGCCTGCCGACGCATACAAGACCGGGCAGGGACAGCCCAGCTTCGACAAGCAGTTCGTCCGTGATTGGCTGACCGAGTCAGGCTGGAACAAAGAGCCGCCGGCGCCGAGTTTGCCCGCCGACATCATCGAGAAGACAAGCCAGCGCTACCACGAGGCGTATCGCCGTCTCACCGGCCGTGATCTGATGCAGTTCTGATGCCCACGTTTCTGGCCAAGGTCTACGTCTCCCTGAAGCCGACCGTCAACGACCCGCAGGGCCTGACGATCGCCGATGGCCTGCATTCCCTGGGCTTCGACGGGGTCGAAAGCGTGCGCGCCGGCAAGTACATCGAGATACGGGTGACCGTATCTAACGCCGCTGCGGCCGGCCAGCAGGTCGACTCAATGTGCGACAAGCTGCTCGCCAACCCGATCATCGAGACCTACCGCTACGACGTCGAGGAGCTCGTCGAGGCCTAGGCTGCTAGCCTGACCCAATATGCACTACGACGTCATCGTCATCGGCGGCGGCGCTGCCGGCCTCCTCTGCGCCATCGAAGCCGGCAAGCGCGGCCGCGGCGTCCTGGTCATCGAGCGCAACGACCAGGTTGGGCGCAAGATCCTGATCTCCGGCGGCGGGCGCTGCAACTTCACCAACCTCTACGCCACACCAGAGAACTTCATTTCGGATAATCCGAACTTCTGCCGCTCGGCACTCGCCGCCTACACGCCTGACGACATCATCGCTCTGGTCGAAAAGCACGGCATCGCCTACCACGAGAAGAAGCTTGGCCAGCTCTTCTGTGACGGCAGAGCGCAGCTGGTCGTCGATATGCTGGAGCGCGAGTGCGTGGAGGCGGGAGTCGTGATCCTCACTGAGTGCGAGGTCTGGGATATTAAGACGGCGGACGGGAGTGGCTTCAGCCTCGACTCCGACCACGGCGAGTTCGATTGCGATTCCCTGGTGCTGGCCACGGGTGGCCGCACAATCCCCAAGATCGGTGCCACGGATTTCTCTCTCCGCCTGGCGGCCCAGTTTGGCCTCGCAATCACGGAAGTAAGGTCCGGCCTTGTACCTTTGACGTTTCCGGACGAAGTGCGCGACTTCTGCGCCGCGCTCAGCGGTGTGTCGCTCGACACGGAGATCACTTGCGGGCGCATTTCGTTTCGCGAGAACGTCTTGTTCACCCACCACGGACTAAGCGGACCGGCGATCCTTCAGGCCTCAAGCTACTGGCGCGAAGGCCAGCCCATCGAGATCGATCTCCTGCCCGGCGAGTCTGCAGATGAGCTACTCGAAGCCGCGAACAACGATACGCGAGCCTTACCCGTGCTCCTCGCTAAACGCCTGCCCCGCCGCTTCGCGCAAGCCTGGTGCAACCGCTACGCTCCAAACCTCACGATTGACAAACTTTCAGAACGCGAGCGACGTCAGATCGCCGAGCGCCTCAACGCCTGGCAGCTCTGGCCGGAGGACACTGAGGGCTTCGAGAAGGCTGAAGTCATGGTTGGCGGCGTCGACACGCGGGAGTTGTCCTCGAAAACGATGGAGGCTCGGAAAGCGCCCGGCCTTTACTTCATCGGCGAATGCGTCGACGTGACCGGCTGGCTCGGCGGCTACAACTTCCAGTGGGCCTGGGCCTCAGGCTACGCTGCGGGTCAGGCTGTTTAGCCCAACGCCTCTTTTGTACTCGGCGTCTGTCCGGCTCGGCGAGGCTCAAGGCGTGTCGCAGCGCACAGGGCGCGGCCCAGCGCCTTCATCATGCACTCCGCCTTGTGATGGTCGTTGACGCCGGCGAGGACGCGCGCGTGTAGGTTGAAGCGCCCTTCGTGCGCCATCGACTGGACGAAATGCTCTACGAGGTCGCTCGGCAGCTCGCCGATACGCGAGTCGGTCCACGAGACGCTGATGACGCTGTACGCCCTGCCCGAAAGGTCGACCGCCACCTGGGCCAGCGCCTCGTCCAGCGGCACCAGAGCGTCACCCATCCGGACGATGCCAGTTGAGTCGCCCAACGCGTCGGCCAGCGCCCGTCCGAGGCTGATCCCCACGTCTTCGACCGTGTGATGCGAATCGATTTCGAGGTCGCCTTTGGCCTTTAACGTTATGTCGAATATGCCGTGACGCGCGATCTGTGAGACGAGGTGGTCCAGCATGCCGATGCCCGTGGACACGTCGGCCTGGCCGGTGCCATCCAGGTTCCAACTCACCTCGACCGAGGTTTCCTTCGTCTCGCGCTTACAGGTGCCGATGCGATCGCTCATAGCAGCACAGCCTCCGTCCCTGGACGCTTCATCACAATAGGGAGCGCCGTCACTTCATGGCTCCCCTCTCCGTGGACATCGCGTCCGCCAGGATTTCCCGCAGTGTTTCCAACAGCGCGTCAGTCTGCTCTGGTCGTCCGGCGCTAATCCGCAGGCAGTTCTGCATCATAGGTGTATCGAAATAACGTACCAGAATGCCGCGTTCCAGCAATCTGGCGTGAACCTCTTTGGCGCTGACGTCTGTCAGCTTGCAGAGCAAGAAGTTCGCCCGCGAAGGCGTTACCTCGATGCCCGGCAGTTTGCTCAGCTTCATCTCCATTCGCTGCTTTTCCGTCATCATCGCGGCGATTCTCGTCTGTAGATACGGCAGGTCGTCCATCGTAGCCAGGACCGCCGCCGCCGCCGCCGCGTTGACGTTATAGGGGTCCTTTATGCGCAATACGACATCGATCAGCGCTGGGTGCGCCACCATATATCCGATGCGAAGACCGGCCAGTCCGGCCCACTTGCTGAGTGTCCGCAGAACAATGAGGTTTGGATACTGGCGAACCAGCTCAACGCAGCTCTCGCCGGCGAATTCGGCGTACGCTTCGTCGATCATCAACGGCTGGCCCGTCCGCGCTAACGTCTCGACATCCTCCGTGGGGAAGAAGCTGCCGGTCGGGTTGTTCGGCGACGCGACCGCCGTCAGTCTCGCGCCCTTCATTTCTTCTAGCGCTCCTGCAACGTCGATCGAGTAATCATCCTCACGTCGCGGCAGGTTGATGACCGATCCTCCTTGCAGGGCCACCAGGAAGGGATAGAAATTGAACGACGGCGGGAAGTCGAGGAACGATCCGCCCGGTGGCACGAACATCTGGATCATCATGTTCAGCAGCTCGTCTGAACCGGCGCCCGCCATGATCCACTCGGGCTCGAAGCCAATGTAGCGACCCAGGGCGGCGCGAACCTTGCGCTGCTCCGGGTCCGGGTACACGTGATATGTCTGGGCCCTGGCTAAGGCCTCCTGCGCCTTGGGCGACGGCCCGTATGGGTTCTCGTTCGCGTCCAGCTTGATGATGCGCTCTGGGGGCAGACCGATGCGCTTCGCGACCTCGTCAGGGGGCTCGACCGCAACATACGGAGGCGTTGCGAGCAGGTGGGGTTGAATCCGGTTGATGAAATCTGAAGCGTCTGGATAACTCATTTCGGCAGTCGCTCCTCAATCGCCCGCGCGTGACCGACAAGGCCTTCGGCGCGGGCGATGATCGCTCCGGCCGGGCCGAGTTCGAACACACTGTCATCTGCCAGGTCGATAACAGTGCTGAATTTGAGGAAGTCCTGCACGCTGAGTGGTGAAGCGAAACGTGCCGCGCCGCCCGTGGGCATGACGTGGCTCGGCCCTGCCGTATAGTCGCCGATCGCCTCCGGTGAACCCTCGCCGATGAAGACGCCGCCAGCGTTCTTGACCAGCCCGGCCAGCCGTCGAGCGTCCTGGGCCAGAATACAAAGGTGCTCCGGCGCGTACTCCGAAGCCAGCCTCACCGCCTCTTCCATGCTCGCGGCAATCACGGCACCGCCACGTCCATTGAGCGACGCGGCGGCGACTGCGCCCCGCGGCAGCGAAACAAGTCGATCTTCCACCTCGGCCACAACCTGCTCTGCCAGCGGCATGGAATTCGTGATGAAGATCGGCGCCGCCAGTTCGTCGTGTTCCGCCTGCGCTATCAGGTCGACGGCGCAGATCGCGGCGTCCGCCGTCTCATCCGCGACGATGACAGTCTCGGTAGGGCCATAGATCGAGTCGATTCCGACGTCGCCGTAAACGGCTCGCTTGGCCAGCGTGACGAACAGGTTACCGGGCCCGCAGATTTTGTCGACCCGCGGCACAGTCTGCGTGCCATAGGCCAGAGCCGCGACGGCTTGAGCTCCACTGGCGCAAAACACGCGGTCCGCGCCGGCAACCGCCGCGGCGGCCAGCTTGACGTCGGGGATGTGCCCGTCCGGTCCCGCCGGGCTGACTACGATGACGTTCTCCACGCCCGCAACCTTGGCCGGCACGATGGTGTGGAGCACTGACGAGGGATAGGCCGGCTGCGTACCGGGCGCGTAGAAGCCCACGGTCTCGATAGCGCGCACCTGCACACCAAGCCCGTCCTCGTCGACATAGGAGGTCAGGCAGCGCTTGAGTTGCTTCTCGTGGTAGCGGCGAATGCGTCCCGCGGCCATCTCCAGCGCCGCTCGCAGCTCGGGCTCAATGCGCCCCAGAGCTGCGTTCAACTCGGACTGCGGCACCTCCAGGCCCTCGTAGGCGATCGCGCCGTCGAAAGCCTCGGTGTGCCGCCTCACGGCAGCGTCCCCCTGGGCTCGTACGTCCACGATGATGTCGTGCACCACCTGGGCGGCCGACACCTCGGCCTCGCTGGTCAACCCCCGCTTGAGGATGGTTCGTCGCGCCTCACTGGCGCCTTCAACGATTCGCATTGCCCAGCTACTCGATGATCTTGTTCAGCGGATACTCCACGATGCCGTGGGCGCCCGCTTTCTTGAGACGCGGCACGATGACCCGCACCAGGTCCTCGTCCACGATCGTCGTCACTTCGCACCATTCGGGGTCAGTGAGCTCATTAACGGTGGGTTTGTCTAACGCCGGCAAGTTCTCAACCACCGCAGCGATGTCGGCCTTCTTGCAATTCAACGAAAGCCAGACTTTTCCCTCAGCCGCCATCACGGCGTTGAGCATCAGCGCGATGTCTTCGATCTTCCGACGTTTCCACGGGTCATCCCACGCTTGCGGGCTGGCGATCAGCCGCGGCGTGCTCTCGATCAGCGTGTCGACGATGCGGAGGTTGTTAGCGCGCAGCGAGCTCCCCGTCTCGGTCGCCTCTACGATGGCGTCGGCCAGCAGACCCGGCTTCACCTCCGTTGCGCCGAAGGAATATTCGACCAGCGCCTGCACGCCGTTCTTCTCCAGATAGTCGCGCGTCAGGTTCGTCAGCTCCGTCGCGATGCGCTTGCCTTCCAGGTCCTTGATCGTACGCACCGGCGAGTCGTCTGGCACGACGAAAACCCAACGCGTCGGCCGGCGCGATACCTTGGAGTACTTCATCTCTGCGACTTCGATGACCTTGGAGCCGGTCTCTTTGATCCAGTCGTAGCCGGTGATTCCAGCGTCGATGATGCCGTCCTGCACGTAACGCGGCTGCTCCTGGGGCCGGATCAGCATGCACTCGACTTCGTCGTCGTCGACGCTGGGGAAATAGGAGCGGTCCCGTACGACCATGTTGTAGCCAGCTTTGCAGAAGAGGTCGACCGTGGCTTGTTGCAGGTTTCCATTCGGGACGGCGAGTCTGAGGGTTTTGCGTTCTGTCATGTCAGGTTCCTCTAGCGGGCGACACATCGGAGGCCCGGCGTGCGTTGCCAGAGGCCTTCGTTGTTGTCATGTCACGATCCGAAAAAAGAAAGGACGGCGCGGTCCAGACGGACGCGCCTGAGCGCCGCTAGTGGCGATGATATGGACAGAACGACGTGATGTTCACGCCAAAAACGATAGCACAGATTCAAACGCGGGCCTATAGAGGAATCCCTCGTCCAGAATTCGTCAGGCTCGACCAGGTCGTGAGCAGGCGCCGATAGTGCGGCCAAGTCGCGCAGTGCGTCGACGATCCCTTCTCGACTCGCCTAAGACGCGGACCGGCTGGCAAATCGGGCCAGGGTGTCGTTTCCCCAGTTTGTACCGTTCTCCAGGAATCGCGCCGCCCAGAGAAGGATCAGTACACCTACGAGACTCCAGACCGACAACAGCCAGTCGTTCGCGCCCTCCCCCGCGTTCACGAGCCCAACGGCGTGCACAATAAACCCGCCGACGAATACTCCACACCGGAGGCCGTTTTGCGCTTTGGAAAGACCGGCTATCCCGACCCCCATAACGGCGCCCCCAAGGACTGAGAAGATGACGCCGAGATTCCGGTCGTAGTCCTGCTGATCTTCGACCGATCCAACCAGCTGATCGAGCACGCCGCCCCTGAGGCCATCAAACGTTTCGTCGCTTGATGGCCTGGGATAGATCTCCGTGATCGCGGAGGTGGTAAAGACGATGAGTAGCGTCGCCAGCGCCAGGAAATAAGCGACTCGTAGGACCCCGCCTAGAGGAATGCTTCCTTGCTCGTTCACTGGGATGCTCCTTTATTCGATCTCACGCCAAGTCAGTCACGGGCACTCTACTCGGTTACGAAAGGCCGGGGTAGGGAAGTCGGTTCAGCGGCGCAAAGCGGCAGCGTTGAGTTCGGCGAGCAAACCGCCCGTCATGCTGTGCTGGAGTCTCGGTGTCAGACGCGGTCGCCGGCTAGCTCGCCGGAGGGAACTGCCCGGCCACGTCTTTAGCCTGGTCTGGGCTGAAGATCACGCCGTCATCCTGGACGCCATCGGCGTAGCTGAGAAACAGCAGACGGTCTTCCGTACCGGGGGTCTGAGGGCCCTCTTTGGAGCTAACCACTCCCCTGAGGTTGACCCAGGAGCCTGCTTTTCGGCCCGTACCGCCGCTCTCAGGCGGCGCCGGGTGGCGCCTCGTCTCGAGGATCTCGTTCAAGGTTCTCAGCTGGGCCGTATTCGCCAGCTTGACTACGTCCTCGGCCCCATCGTCGAAGCGAAGCCGAACGATGTTATTGGTATGGCCGAGGATATCGACCGTCTGGACGCCCCGGAAATTGAACCACTCACCGGCCTCGAGTGGGGATTGATTCGTCATGAAGCGGATGGCCTCCTTGTGCTTTGTTGCCCAATTCTAGGGTAATCAGACGGTAAGTCGGCCAATCGAATCAAGCTACCGATAGGCCGTTTGCGGGGCCCTGCAGTTCCTCGCCGCAGAACCAGGTCTACCAGCAAGGCTTGGCCGCAGAACGTATAATCTAGATATGCGCTACATAAGACACCCTCGGCGAATGGCGCTCGGGGTGACGCTCATGCTTCTCGGCGCCATTGCGGCGGCCTGTGGCGGTGACTCCACGAAGGACGCCGGCCAGGTGCACGTCCTGACCTGGGACGGCATCGTCAATCCGGTCATGGAGCGCTACATCGACCGCGGCTTCGACACGGCGGAGCGCTCGGACGCCGCCGCCGTTGTGATTCGCCTCGACACGCCCGGCGGCCTCGACTCCTCAATGCGCGACATCATTCAGCGCATGGAGGCCTCCACCGTCCCAGTCCTCGTCTGGGTCTCGCCGTCCGGTGGGCGCGCCGCATCCGCCGGCACCTTCATCACAATGGTCGGTCACGTCGCCGCCATGGCGCCCAATACGACGATCGGCGCCGCCTCGGCGATCAACTCAGATGGCAGCGACATCGACGGCACGTTGGGCAAGAAGATCGAAAACGATGCCGTGGCCTACATCCGAGGCATCGCCGAACTGCGCGGCCGCAACCCGGATTGGGCCGAGGCTGCCGTGCGCGAAGCCGTCGCGGTCAATCAGACCGAGGCCGTTGAGCTCAACGTCGTCGACTTCATCGCCGAAAGTCTTACCGACCTCCTGGCGCAGTCTGAAGGCCGCATTGTCCAGGTCCCGGACGAAACAGGCGCCATTGACGACATGACGTTGGCCGTCGTCAACGCGCCGGTCTACGAGAACGGCACAAATATCTTCGAAGATCTGCTTTACGTCATCGCCGACCCGAACATCGCCTTCTTGTTGATCTCATTCGGTGGTCTGGCGCTGGTTGCGGAGATCTTCACGACTAACGGCGTCACGGGGATCTTTGGCGTCATCGCGCTGGTTCTCGCGTTCTTCGCGCTCGGCTCCCTGCCAACAAACTGGGCCGGTGTTGGCCTCATCAGCTTTGGATTCATACTCCTGATCGCTGAGATCTTCGTCGCCGGCTTCGGGGTCCTCGGCATCGGGGGCATCATTGCGATCGCTTTGGGTGGACTGATCCTGACCGGCAGCAGCGAGACTGGTTTTCAGGTCTCGCGCGGGCTGATCCTCGGCACCGTACTGAGCCTCGGCGCCTTGATCCTGGGCTTCTTCGGCATCCTCTTGCGCTCCCGCAAGATCGCCTCGAACTACGGTCGAGAATCGCTCGTCGGCTCCCCGGGGATCACCCAGGACAAACTGGACCCGGGAGGGCACGTCTGGGTCAAAGGCGAACGCTGGGACGCCACGGCGGAGGACCCGCCACTGCCGGATGGCACATCAATCCTGGTCTCCGGCACGCGAGGCTTCCACCTCTTCGTCAAGCGTGACCCAGCCTCGATCCCCCTCCTGACCGCCGGCGACCCCGCCGAGGGACAAGAAGGCACGGTCACGACCGGCAGCCAGAACTGACCCGCCCCTTCCTGGAACTGCGCTAATCTGACCGCATGGCGCATATCGACGTCCATGTCTTCATCAGGGCCACGCCGGAGCGCGTCTGGGAAGTGATCAGCGACGTCCCGGCCCAGGCGTCCTGGATGGTCGACGTCCGCCGCCTCGAGGTGACGAGTCAGCAGCGCAGCGGTGTCGGCACCGTGATCGAGGTGACCAGCGAGCTCTTCGGCCTTCCCCTGATCAAAGACACGATGCGGATAACGGCGTGGGAGTCGTCGCACCGCTTCGACGTCGAACACGTCGGCGGGTTCAGCGGCACCGGCTCCTTCGTCATCGAGCCCGCGCTCGGCGGCAGCATCTTGAGCTGGATCGAAGACTTCGAACCACCCTTGGGCCCGCTAGGCGAGCTCGGTTTCGCCGCAGCCGTCGGGCCGCACCTGAAACGCGTCTTTGGGCGCTCGCTGGACAGCGTGCGCCGTATGGCGGAGGAGAGTTAGATGTCTCTAGACGACCTTCAGCGCACCATCGACGCCTCGATCGCGGCCGCCGGCTCATTGACGCGAAGTATCTTCGAGAACAATCACTGGTCGGCACAGCAGGTGCAGGACTTCGTCAACCAGGACGGCAGCATGACCGTCGCAACGGTGGGCAAAGATGGCGGGCCGCACGCTGCGGTCGTCATCGCCGGCTGCGTCGACGGGACGTTCTACTTCACCGCGTCGCCGCAGTCAGCGATGCTCGGCAACCTGCGCCGCGAAGCCAGGATCGCGTTTACGATCTCAGAAAGGATCATGGGTCGCGGCACAGCGCAACTCGCCGGCCGAGGCCACGAGATGCAGCGCATCGCACCGCAGACCAGCAAGCTTATGCGCGACCTGATCGAGGAAGGCTGGCCCGGCTACATCTACTCTATCGAGATGGAGCGCATCTTCTCGCAGCAGACCTAGCTAGAACTCGAGTACGTATCCTTCGGGGTCGGCGACATAGGCGTACGGCACGCCAGGGGCGTGCTCGCCACGTTCGAGCAGCCTGCCACCGGCTGCCTCGACCTGTCGTACGACCTCGTCGAGGTCCTCACGGTTCTGCAGACGAAAACCGAAGTGATCAACACCGCCGCCGGAGCCTACAACTTCGTCGGGCGCCGCCTTACGCAGCGTAAGTGTGTCGTTCGCTCCTGGCGTCCGCAGGAAGGCCATCGTGTCATCGCCTCGCGAAGAATCTACTTCCATGCCAAAGAGCCCCTTATAGAAGGCTAAGGCACGATCCAGGTCGCGCACGGCGAGGTGAATGTGGGTTAGTCCTTGTGTCTTTATCATGACCGACCTCCGCTCAGCGTCACGTCTCCGGCTTCAACGCTGTGCCGCTCGCCGTCAGACGTCTCGATCACCAGCGCCCCATCGATTGTAACGTCGATGGCGGTGCCGCGAAGCGACTGCCCACCACCGGACGCAACCACTTCTCTTCCCAGCGTGATCAGGCGCTGCTTCCAGGCCTCGAAGGGTCGCATGCTCCCTGACGCCGCCTCCTCATAGAGGCGTTCAACGTGGTCGCAGAACGCGGCCAGCACCAGTTCGCGGTGCAACTCGAAGCCCAACTCTTGCTTGACACTCGTCGCGATCTCAGCGATCTCGGGATACTGACCAACGTTCATGTTGACGTTGATTCCAATGCCAACCAGCAATACGGATTCGCCTTCCTCGCTCTCCGCGGTTTCGATTAGCACCCCGGCGACTTTTCGGCCGTTGATCTGCGCATCGTTCGGCCATTTCAGGTCGACATGCAGTTCCGCGCCGTGCTTCACCGACACCTCTTCGATCGCCTCGGCAATAGCGAGCGGCGTGACGTAGCTCAGCAGTCGCGGGTTGTGGTCGCCGATGCGCAGCAGCAGCGTGAAGTGCAGGTTCACGTCCGGAGGCGAGACCCAAGCGCGTCCCTCCCGTCCCCGCGCCGCGGTTTGCGTCTCGGCCAGCAGGACGGCGCCGTGCTGCACGTTCCAGCGCTCCAGCATGTTGCGCGCGTCGTCCATTGTGGATTCGGTGCTGGGGCGGTAGATGAAGCGCCGCCCGACGGAATCGGTATGCAGGTTCCAGGACAGCAGCGGCTTTGAAAACAGCGGCAGGGTCTCAAAGTCCATGAGGTCCATCTGCTGGCGGAAGCGTTCGAAGAAGGATTCGGACAAGCGCGCTGTCTCCGGTTTGGATTATAAGTTGACCGCCCCGGAACGTGTCCGGGGCGGCCTGTGTTTCCTTCAAAAGAAGGATCGGTTGCCAGGCTGAAAGCCTGACGCTCGCCTAATAACTAGGCAGAGACACCTCTATGCATAAGTTACTAGACGGATGGCCAGGCGATCAGCCTTACAACGTTGATGGTCCATCCGCATCACCTCCTTTCCTGCCACGGATGGTAGCGCCCCAAAATCAGATCGTCAAATCTGCTAACCCGAGTTTACGGTTGACGATATTCGGATACGATATTCGGATACGCTATGCGATCTCGCCGACATCTGCTGGCGGAGTCGACGCAGATCGCGTGGCGCTTTCAAGGCTCCTCTCACCGACGGGTGCTAACCTGCCATCCGACGGAGGCGACCGAATGACTGACAACGACAGGGAAGACGTGGTTCGTGCGGTGACGCAGCGCTGGCTAGACGCGACCGTGGCAGCAAACGCCGATGCACTCGATGAGCTGCTGGAAGAAGGCTACACCTTCACACACGCCACAACCGCGATTACCGACACTCGCGAGGAATGGCTCGAATCGTTCCGCTCCGGCCGCCGCCGCTACAAGACGTGGACAATCTCCGATGTCACGGTGAGTCTGTACGATTCAACCGCCGTCATGGTCGGTCGCGGCTACCAGGAGATCATCGTGCGTCCGGACAGCTTGTTCGAACTCAAGTCCAGCTTCATGAACACCTGGATCGAGCGCGATAGCAAATGGCGGCTGGCGGCCTGGCAAGCGACCCTCGTCCCGGATTCCTAGCGCTCCCACAATCGATACCGAGTCTACTGATCGAAAGTGTCAGGAGGCTTTGCGACTTCACCGCACACGCACCTCGAGCGTGGGATAATTACGTATGCCTGACTTCAAGATCGTCTCTGACTTCCAGCCCACCGGTGACCAGCCGGAGGCGATCGAGGGCCTCGTACGGGGCCTCGAGTCGTCTTTGACCAAACAGACGATGCTCGGCGTCACAGGTTCGGGCAAGACGTTCACGATGGCGAACATCATCGAGCGCTGGCAGCGCCCCACGCTGGTGCTCGCGCCGAACCGGACGTTGGCGGCGCAGCTCTGCACCGAGTTCAAGGAGTTCTTCCCTCAAAACGCCGTCGAGTACTTCGTTTCCTACTACGACTACTACCAGCCCGAGGCGTATATACCGCGCACTGACACCTACATAGCCAAAGACGCCGACGTCAACGACGAGATCGACAAGCTGCGTCACGCCGCGACGCGGGCGCTGTTCGAGCGCAAAGACGTCATCATCGTCGCCTCGATCTCATGCATCTACGGTCTCGGAGAGCCGGAGGAGTACAAAAGCTTCGTCCTCCATTTCGAGAAGAACCAGCCTGCGCCGCGAACCCGGATCATGCGACGCCTCGTCGACATGCAGTACGAGCGCAACGACACGAACCTGGTACGCGGAAAATTCCGCCTGCGCGGCGACAGCCTGACGCTGCTGCCGGCCTACGAGGAACTCGCCGTGCGCATCGACTTTTTCGGTGATGAGGTCGAGCGCATCATCGAGATCGACCCCATGACCGGTGAGTTATTGGCCGAGCGCGATTCACTCGACATCTATCCCGCCAAGCACTTCGTGACCTCCAAGGACAAGCTCGAACAGGCAATCGACGACATCCAGGCGGAGCTGGAACAGCGACTGGTAGAGCTCAAAGAAGCTGGCCGTATTCTCGAGGCTTCCAGGCTGGAGGAGCGCACTCGCTACGATATCGAAAGCCTTCGCGAGGCCGGCTACTGCTCCGGTATCGAGAACTATTCGAGGCACCTGGCGCGCCGCAGCCCGGGCTCAACGCCGTGGACGCTGCTGGACTACTTCCCCGACGAATGGCTGCTATTCGTCGACGAGTCGCACATTGCCCTGCCGCAGGCGCGCGGTATGTATTTTGGCGACTTGTCCCGCAAGCAGACGCTGGTCGACTTTGGATTCCGTCTTCCTTCGGCGCTGGATAACCGGCCGCTCAATTTCACGGAGTTCTCTGAACACCTCGATCGCGTGATCTACGTCTCAGCCACGCCCGGCCCATACGAGCAGGAGCACGCCGAACAGACCGTGGAGCAGATTATTCGTCCCACCGGCCTGATTGACCCCGAGGTCGAAGTTAAGCCGACGAAAGGTCAGATCGACGATCTCCTTGACGAAATCCGTCTTCGTGTCGACCGTGGCGAGCGCACCCTGGTGACGACTTTGACCAAGAAGATGGCCGAGGACCTCGCCGACTACCTGCAGGAAATGGGCGTCCGGACCAATTACTTGCATTCTGAGATCGACACTTTGGAGCGCGTCGAAATCCTGCGTGACCTGCGCCTCGGCGTCCACGACGTTGTCGTCGGCATCAACCTGCTTCGCGAAGGCCTCGATCTGCCTGAGGTCAGCCTCGTCGCCATCCTCGATGCTGACAAGGAAGGTTACCTACGGTCTGGCGGCTCGCTGATCCAGACCATCGGACGCGCCTCACGTCATGTCAACGGCCACGTCATCATGTACGCCGATACGGTTACCCAATCGATGCGAACGGCGCTGGACGAGACCAACCGACGCCGCACCATCCAGACGGCCTTCAACGAGGCGCACGGCATTTCGCCAGTCGGCATTCAGAAGGCGATTCGTGACATCACTGACCAGGTCCGCAAGGTGGCGGAGGAAAAGTCGGAGTACAGCGTCGACGGCAGCTTGCCGCGGGATGAACTGACCCGTATGGTCTTCGAGCTCGAGAAGCAGATGAAGCAGGCCGCCAAAGCGCTCGAGTTCGAGAAAGCGGCCGGGCTCCGCGATCAGGTGGTAGAACTGCGCAAAGCCCTCGTTTCGGATACCGAAGCGCTGAAAGAGCTGGCTTCTGTCGCTGGCAAGGACGGCAAACTGCCCTTCTCCGATTCTAGGGCGGCAGACGCGGCGCGTTCGCGAGGTATGCAGCACAAGCCGGGCCGTCGAGGCACCCGCTACCGCCGCTAAGCCCTATCCCGATCCATACACCTCGGATCTCTTCCCCGAGGCTCCCATGTGCCCATTGTCTCGCAGCCTCACGTATCACGGCGTAAACTGCGCCTAGCATCAGAAAGGCGCCCATGAGCGAAATAACCGCTTCGCTTACTACCTACCTGTTAGGTCATCGTACCGGCGTCCTCGCGACGCAGAAGAAGAGCGAGGCGCCGCAATTGACCCTCATCGCCTACCATTTCGATGGCTCTGACCTCGCCATCAGCACACGCGCCCCGACTCAGAAGGCGAAGAACATCAGCGCTCGTCCGGAAGTCTCTCTAGCCGTCATCGACGGCCAGAAGCAGCTCATTGTTTACGGAGCGGCTACGATTGTCCGCGACGAGACAGAGGTCCTGAGACTGCACCGTAAGCGCATCCGTCAAATCGCCCTGCGTCAGGAAACCGACGATGAGCTGGCAGAACGCCTGAAGCGTGAGGAGCGTGTCGTTTTGCTTTTGACGCCACGTAGCTTCTTCCCGCCAAATCTGGAATAGGAGACTCAAAATGGCCGAATCCACGCCCGAAATCACCCAATTTCTCCAGGATCACCGACTCTGCGCCTTCGCCACAGGCCGTAAGGACGGCTCACCACAGCAGTCCTACATCGGCTACCAGTTCGACGGCAAGCAGTTCCTGCTCGGCGGCCAGGCGTCCTCGTTCAAGATGAAGAACCTGCGGCGAAATCCCGGTTGCTCGCTACTCGTCCCAGCGGACAGAGGCTTTCTGCTGGTCTACGGCACCGCCGAGGTGATCGAGGACGAGGCCGAGATGGCGAAACTTCAGGAGCGCTTCGGCCCTCGCGCCACGCCACGTCAGGCTTCAAATGCCCCGCCGAGACAGGTGCCAACCGGCCAGCGCGTCAACGTTGTCATGACGCCAACCAAGTTCTTTGCCGACCGCATAACGGGCTAACACGCAGCAGGGTACTTTTAGATACGGATCGCCCGTCTCAAAGCTGTCCTTAGAGAGCTTTGAACAGGAAGCCTGTCGCGATACCTGCCAGGATTGCGCTCACCGCCACGAGCCCAAAGATCAGTCCCATCTTGCTCGGCGACATCGTGGCCTAAACGTTTTCCCCGGGGTTGTGCTTCGGTGCGTGGAAGCCCGGTTCGCCATCATCCAACGCGTCTCCAGCATCGATGTCATGATCCATAACGACCACGTCACGAGAGCCGCCCGACCCGCCGCCAACGATCCCCTCTTCCTCAAGACGATCCATGATGCGCGCCGCTCGCGGATAGCCGATTCGAAGTCGTCGCTGCAACAGCGATGTCGAGATACGGCTGTGCTCTTCCGCCAACGCCTTCGCCTTCTCGTACATCGGGTCGGCGTCCTCTGCCTCCTCGATGTCCTGCATCGCCTGGTCCAGCAGGTGGTCGTAGACCAGCGTTGATCGCTTCGTCCGCTGCTGGGCCCAGAAAGACACCAGGCGGTCGATCTCCTGGTCGGAGAGGTAGACGCCCTGGACGCGTTTTGGCTTCGACGAATCGGTCGGCATGTATAGCATGTCACCGCGTCCGAGAAGTCGTTCCGCACCCGCCATGTCGAGGATGGTGCGGGAATCGACCTGCGAGGTCATTGCGAACGCAATGCGAGTCGGGAAGTTGGCCTTGATGAGACCTGTGATTACGTCAACCGACGGTCGCTGAGTCGCAACGACGAGGTGGATTCCGGTCGCTCGTGCCAGCTGGGCCAGCCGGCAAATCTGCCGCTCGACTTCGAAAGGAGCTGCCATCATCAAATCTGCAAGCTCGTCGATAATCACAACCCAGTAAGGGAGCTTCTCGCTCACCCTGGGGTGTTTGTTGTACGAATCGATATTCCGCACCGCCAGCGTCGCGAAGTTCTTGTAGCGCGCTTCCATTTCGTGCAGCACCGCTCCTAGCGTCCCTACGACTTTCTCGACGTCGACAACGATGTTGGAGAACGCCAGGTGGGGGATCATCGCAAAGCCCGCCAGCTCGACCCGTTTCGGGTCGATCATGACGAACCGCACGTCCTCCGGCTCCGCCTGCATCAGGATGCTGGCGATGATGGAGTTGATCGCAACGCTCTTGCCGGAGCCTGTCGCGCCCGCGATCAGCAGGTGCGGCATCTTCGTCAAGTCCGCCACCACCGGCTCGCCTGAGACGCTCTTGCCCAGCGGGAGGGTCAGCTTGGTGCGGGTCGCCATGCGCTGGAACGCCGGTGTCTCGATAACGCTACGCATCGTCACTACGGAAGCCGAACTGTTAGGCACCTCGATGCCGACGACGGAGCGCCCCGGCACAGGCGCTTCGATGCGAAGCGAAGGCGCCGCCAGGGCAAGCGCGAGGTCGTTAGAAAGGTTTGTTATCTGGTTGACGCGCACGCGAGTACGCGAAACCTCTTCCTGGCGAACTCGCGGACGGCCATCCTTGTCGAGGCTCGCTTTGCCGTCTTTGTCCCGTTCCTGGATCTGCTTGTACTTGACCTCCCAACCCGGCTCAACGTCGAACTGCGTGACGACGGGGCCTTCGTGGAATGCTGCGACGGTCGAATCTACGCCGAAGCTGGCCAGCGTATCGACGATTAGCTTCGCGCGCAGGTTGTTGTCCGGCCGCGCCGATTCGTCAGCCGGAGCCACCCCGGCCAGGAGGTCCATCGGCGGCATCTTCCATGCGGGCCCGGAGCGCTTCGCCTCGGGTGCTTCTTCTTCCTCATCGTCTTCTTCTGGTGCCCACCAGTTAACCGGCAGCTCCGCCTGCGAAAGGCGCGCGTCCAGGATCTCGGGCTCGCGTTCTGCCAACACGGCCACCGGCAGGGGTTCCGGCACGTCGTCCTCGAACCCGTCCTCTTCGGGTAGCCAGGCCGGCGCGCCTTCGGCCGCCTCGTCCGGCGGCGGCTTCGTCGGGAAGGCAAAGTCGACGATCAGGGCGACTCCGCTGAGGAAACGATGCGGGATGTGCCAACTCCAGACCGTGGCCATCGCACCCGGCGTGCTCTCCAATGCGGTTCGTGTACCTTCAGGCCAGATAAAGACGATAATCGCGCAGCCTGCGGCAACCCAGATCAGTACACCGAGCACGCTATCGGTCAGGAACAGGCCGAAGTCGCCTCCCGCCGTGATCTCAGCCAGCGATGAGCCGCCGAAATCGAAGGCGGGCGAAAACAGGCCCAGGATGCCCGCCGTGAACAAGAAGATCGGCAGAGCCAGCATTAAGGCCTTGGGATAGCGCAGCAACATACCGAGGTCACGGCGCCAGACCAGAACTCCAATGAGGCCGAGCGGGGCCGCAAATGCGTAGCTGAGCAGGCCAAACGACTCGACCACGGCGTCAATCGGACCGGCGCCACGGCCGACGGCGAGCCATACGGATAGCACCAGCGTGAACGCCAGCAACCAGAGGCCGCCGGTCTCGAGTCGAGTCAACCAGGCTACAGTGAGGCTAACGGCTGAAGGGCCCTGGCGCTTGCGGCCAACTGCCTGCCAGCCGCTGCGGGAGCGGGGAGAGCGCCCATTGGGGCGGGCGCGCACTTGAGTTCTTGTCATATATTCCGTTCGACCGAGACCGCCACAGCTGAGCCGAACCTGAGACATTATATCAAGTGATTCCCGCCCTGTCCCTCACCTGCCGATCCAGGCGCAAACCAGCTCCAGCCAAGCGAGCGAGGATGATACGCTAGGGACGTTCCGACCGGCGGTCAAAACGATGGCGCTCGTCGTGTAAGGCGTTGCCGCGCAGGGCAAAGGGGCCCCCATCGTCTAGGGGACTAGGACGTGGCCCTTTCAAGGCTAAAACAGGGGTTCGAATCCCCTTGGGGGCACCAGTCATTGCATGACGGCAGGACGCTGCCGCCGAACCGCGCTAACTATGCCTTCAGCAGCCCCTGACGCTTCAGCGCCGGCCGTGGTGAAGTTTGACCGTCGTGCGTACGCAGTCCGCCACCAGGGCTTTTAGGTTTACCGGCGCTCATCCTCGCTGAAGGTCAGCGTTCCAAATCGACCAGGCCTGCGTTTCCCGTATTGGGCGGCCTAATGCTTGCAGCAGGCTCGTTGGTCGGACGGCGGGAATCCGCGGCTAATATGGGGCCGAGAATCGCTCCAAGATTCGGTGCCGGTGTTGGCGTCGATTTCACCTTGGCTACTTTGATAATGGTCCACTCGAAAGCGCCTATATCGCACGCCGCACCATCAGGCCTGGCGACGCCCCGCTGGTCAGTCGCGGGAGGAGGACAGTCATCGCTGCCCGCATCAATCGCCGGGCTTCCGGCCAAGAGTGCATGAGTTTCCGTCGGGCCTCCGTTGTCGGCCAGAGGGCCTAGCCTCGGATCGGTGCTTACGAGGTCACCCAATCCTGGAGCCAGGTTGCAGGTCCCGTCGCCATCGAGGTTGTTGCCCAGAGAAAAGAGCGCCGACAGAAACGCAGTCTCCTCCGATGGGTTGTTAGCCACGATGGTGTCCTTCAAATCGATTGCACCGCCGTCCTGCATGATTCCTCCGCCAGCCCCATCCTCTGCCCTGTTTTCACTAATCGTGCTGCTGACAATAGTGACGCCATGAAGGATTCCGAACGTGTAATAGACTCCGCCACCGCCTGAGGCCGCGTTCCCCTGCCCAGCCGCGACGTTACCGCTGAGCGCTGCTAGACTGGCCGCGTGCCAGACTCAGACTCGATCATCCGGCGCGCCGAGGACATCTCTGAGCGCTTGCTGTTCCCTGCGGCGATGGAGACTGACGCCTCAGACCAGGTACCAGCAGCACACCTCGATGCCCTGGCTGAAGCCGGCTTGTACGGCATCGCCGGTCCACTTAACTGCGGCGGCCTCAACGCCGACCGGAGCACCCTGAGCACTGTGATTGAGACTCTCGCTGCAGGTTGCCTCAGCACCACATTCGTCTGGATTCAGCACCAGACGCCTGTCCGGGCGCTGTCCGCATCGGGTAACGAGTCGCTGAGACAAGAGCTGCTGACCGCCTTATGCAGCGGCGAGCAGCGCGCCGGCATTGCACTCGGCGGCCTTCGTGCCGGTCCGACCCAGATCGATGCTCGACGTGTTGCCGGAGGCTGGATCCTGAACGGAGAAGTGCCCTACATCACGGGATGGAATCACATCGACCTCCTCTTCGTCGCCGCCCGGACCTCCGACCCTGAACCGGAAGTTATCACCGCATTGATCCCGGCTGAAGCCTCGGCCGCTTTCGCCGTCGAACGCCTCAAGCTGTTGGCGACAAACGCGAGTTACACGGTGGCCGCGCGCCTTACAGACCTGTTCGTGCCCGACGAGTGCGTTGTCGTCGTCGAACCGTACCGTTCACCACCGCTTTACGACGGTGGCGGCCGGCACAACGGCTCGTTGGCGCTAGGCGTTGCCCGGCGTTGCTGCGCCTTGATCGGCCCGAGCCCGCTGGACGCCCAACTCGATGCGGGCAGGCGCCAGCTCGACGAGGCGAGCGACCAGACGATGGCCGCCGCCCGCGCCGTAGCGGCGGAACTGGCCTGGCGAGCCGCCGGGGCGCTCGTCGTTGCCCACGGCAGCACCTCGCTTCTGCCCGATCGCCACGCCCAGCGCCTGCTGCGCGAAGCCGGCTTTCTCCAGGTCTTTGGCACCCGTCCGGCGATCCGCAACGCACTTCTCGGCCGCCTGACCGGTCCCGATTAGCTACTGTGGGTTTGCGGCCCGCGTCCAAATACGACTGCAAACTGGAAATGAAAATTCCCATCCTCTTCTCTGCCGCGACAGCGTGTTTGGCTTTGTGTAGGCTACGCTGACACCTCGAATGGAGGCCTCAGTGAGGCGCAGCACGAAACGCACACTTACCACCCACGTCGGCAGCCTGCCGTTTCTTCCCGACATGGAAGGCTCGACGTTTACGGACCACGCGAAGCTGCGAGCGGCAACCCACGAAGTCGTTCGTCGCCAGCGCGACGTCGGCATCGATATCGTCAACGAAGGTGAGTACACCAAGGGCGGCGACTGGCTTTCGTTCATCGAATCACGCTTTGGTGGCTTCGAGGAAAAGGAGCGCCCGGCCGGGGAAGTGCCACTCGTAGCTCGTGGCAAGGACCGCGAGACGTTCTCCGAGTTCTACGACTACGCGACCAAGCAGGGCACACTCTTCTTCCTGCCCGGCCAACAGATTGCGACGCGTCGCCCGTACTGGGTCTGCACTGGGCCCATCACATACACAGGCCAAACGGAGCTAGCCCGAGAGATCGCGCTGCTCCAGGAAGCGGCGAACGGAGAAGAGGTCTTTCTGACCTCGACAGCGCCTGCCAGCCTCGAAGTCTACCGCCGTAACGACTACTACCAGAATGATGAAGAATACCTCTACGCCTTCGCGGAAGCATTGCGCGAGGAGTACGTGGCGATTGCCGACTCCGGCGCCATCTTGCAGATCGACGACGCCTGGCTGCCTGCCCTTTGGGACCGCATCGGCATCGACATGGGAATGGAGGCGTTTCGCGGCTACTGTGAACTACGCGTCGAAGTGCTAAATCACGCGATTCGCGGCATCCCGGAGGATCGCATCCGTTACCACCTCTGCTGGGGAAGCTGGCACGGCCCCCACGCCTACGACCTCGAACTCAAGTACATCGTCGACGTCATGCTCAAGGTCAACGCACAGGCATACCTCGTCGAGGGCGCCAATGCTCGCCACGAACACGAATGGGAGCTCTGGCGCGACGTCAAACTCCCGGACGGCAAGATCCTCATACCCGGTGTGATTACGCACTCGACCGACCTCATCGAGCACCCGGGCCTCGTGTCGCAGCGCATTCAGCGTTACGCCTCCGTTGTCGGCAAGGAAAACGTCATTGCCGGCGCCGATTGCGGCTTCGGTGGCCGCTCGCACCCCCAGATCGCCTGGGCCAAGCTGCAAGCACTCAGCGAAGGTGCCGCCTTGGCATCTCAAGCGCTCTGGAAGTAGGCCAAAATGAAACGCATCGAGATCGACCGCACCAAGACGCTACTCGAGGAGCCGGAGAAGGGTCATAACCGCTGGCATCCCGACATCGAGCCGGTGCTTGCGGCGGACTCGGGCGAAGAGGTCGTTCTGGAAACCCGCGACGCCTCCGACAACCAGACCGTTCCCGGCGGGCCGTTCCGAGGCGGCCGTGGCAGGGTCCACCCATTAACCGGCCCGGTCTACGTCAACGGCGCCGAGCCCGGCGACCTGCTCTAAATCGAGTACCTGGACGTCGCGCCCCAACCAACGGGTTGAACGCGCTGCGGGCCCGGCCTCGGTTTTCTTCCCGATGCCGTGGATGAGCCCTTCACCGTGTTCTGGGACATCAAAGACGGCTGGGCCACGTCCCAGCAGATGCCGGGCGTCCGCATACCCGACGGTTCCTTCATGGGCACCGCTGGCGTCGCTCCGTCCCATGAGCTGCTCGCGGCCTGGAACAAACGCGAGGCGGACCTCGTATCCCGCGGCGGACACGCCATACCGCCGGAGATCGAGGACGCGGTGCCATCGAACGAAGCGATCGCCGCTGTCGCAGCGCGTACGGCGCCGCCACGCGAAAACTGCGGCAACATAGACGCCAAGCAGTTGACCAAGGGATCGAAGTTATTCGTCCCCGTCTTCGTGCCCGGCGCGCTCTACTCGGCCGGCGACGGGCATTTCGCCCAGGGCGACGGCGAAGTTTGTCTCACCGCCATCGAAATGGCCGCAACCGCTACGGTCCGATTCCAGCTCCACAAGGGTGAGGCCGAGCGCAAGAACATCCGCTGGCCTCGCATTGCTCACCCCGGCTACTTCCTGCCACCGGAGTGGGCTGCTCCGCGCGACTTCATCGCCACCACCGGCATGCCGGTCCACCCGGACGGGACGCAGGAGGGAGGCAACGTCAATCTGGCGGCCCGTAACGCGCTTCTCGACATGATCGACCTGCTGCAGGACCGCGGTTTCAGCAAGGCGCAGGCCTACGTTATCTGCAGCGTCGCCGTCGACCTCCGAATCAGCAACCTCGTCGACTTGCCGAACGTCACCGTTGCCGCCCTGCTCCCCGAGGCGATCTTCCGCTAACGGCTGCTACTAGAACAGGTCTTCGAGGTACACGCCAACCTTGTCGCCGTCACTGCTAAGGGAGACAGACCGCGACTGGCCCGTGCGAGGAATGCCACGCGGGCTCGGTGACCCAACTCCTACTCCCGGAACCGGGTTAGGGGAGCAAGCCCGCGTCGCCGGTCGAAGGTGGCGAGATTGGCGCCTCCGGCGTCTCGACCGGCTCGGGAGTCAACGTGGCGGTCGCCGGAAGTACAGGTGTGCCGCCAAGCTGCGGGAACTGCGATGGGTCAGGATCTGGAACAAATGGCTTTGGCGTCGGAGTGGGGGTTGGCAGTGCGACCACAGTGAGGGTGTCACTCGCCGTCCCGCTGTTGCCTAGGGAGGATGTCAGGTCACCCGAGAGGTTAACGTGCATGCCTGGCGTGCTGCTGGTGATGTCAACGTCGATGGTGCAACTCCCACTCGCAGCGACACTACCACCGGTGTAGCTAATTACACTGCTGCCACCGGCGGCGGTCAGTGTCCCACCTGTACAGGTAGCGTTGTCGTTCGGAGGCGTCGCGACGACTATTCCTCCAGGTAAGTTGTCCGTGAAGTCCAGGCTGCTCGCCGGAGAACCGCTCCCGCTGTTGTCGATGGTGAACCTCAGAGTGCTCACATCACCGCTATCGATTTGATCCGGAATGAAAACCTTGCTGAATGCGGGGGGGGGGGGGGCGGTAAACCGCCCGTATCAGATATGGCAAGTGCAGACACGGTACTTGAGCCCGCTGCTAGTGTCACAGTCAGCTCAAAACCCTCCACGAAGGCGGTGTGGCCAACGTATCCTGGCAGGTTGAACACGGCCTCGGAAAGGTCGGCTGGGAGCGTGCCCTGCACTTTAATCTGGACCGAACCGCTTTCGCCGGCGCCGAGGCCGTCCAGCCTCCAGACCAGGCGCTCGCCGTGTCGTTCGGGGTCGTCGATGTGCTCGGCCAGCGCAAACGTCTCCGGCAATAACGCCGACAGCTCGACTGGGCCGTTGACGGCGCCGCCTTGGTTCTCATACGTGATGGTGATGTCGTAGGCGCGGTCGTAATAGACGTAGCCGGGAAGCCCCTCGACGCTCACAGCGAAGCGGGAGGGGGTGTCCCTGGCGATGACCGAAACCGCGCTGGCTACGATGACCGTCACTGCCGCTGCAATTACCAACAAGGTAGCTAATCGCAAGATAACCTCCGCGCTAGGTAACTATCGCCCCAAGCAGTTTATCGGAGATCGCCAGGCCAGAGAAGCGGTCCGGCATGCTCCTACCAAACCGCGTGCCTGAGCGCTTCTCGGCCACTCGCACCGCTGAAACACAGCGCAACCATCTGCACCCCGTGAACAAGTGCCACGCACGCCCCTGTGGCAGCCGTAGCCCCTGAGCTTCCCGGTGCGAGGCGCGGATTTCATCGTTCTTAGTGGCGATTGGCCTCGGAATCGCGTTTGCGTCCCCTCACTCCATGTCCGCCCAATTCGGCCCCGCCTTCACATCCACCTTCAACGGCACCGCAAGCTCGAGCGACGCGGGCATGACGCGCAGCACCATCTCTCGCAGCGCCTCCTGCTCCGACGACGGCCCCTCGAAGATCAGCTCGTCGTGTACCTGCAACAACATTCGAGTCACGAAGCCCTTCTCAGTCAACTCTCTGTCGATGCGGATCATCGCGATTTTGATGATGTCGGACGCCGTGCCCTGGATCGGCATGTTGATCGCGATGCGTTCGGCGCCCATGCGCACGTTGAAGTTGGTCGAGTGGATGTCCGGGATGTAGCGCCGCCGCCCGACCAGCGTTTCGGCGTAGCCATCTTGTCGCGTCTGGGCCACGATTTCGTCCCGCCACGCCTTCACGGACTCGTACTTCTCGAAGTAACGCTTGATGAAGGTGCCTGCCTCTTCGCGGCTGATGCCCTCGCGCTGCGCCAGGCCGAAGTCCGTCAGGCCGTAGAGCACACCAAAGTTGAACACCTTGGCGCGGTTGCGCTGCACCCGCGTCACCTCATCCAGTGGCACACCGAAGACCTGCGCCGCCGTCGCAGCGTGGATGTCCTCGTCGTTGTGGAATGACTCCAACAGGCTCTCGTCCTTGCACATGTGGGCCAGGATGCGTAGCTCGATCTGCGAATAGTCCGCCGAGAGCAGCACCGGCCCCTCGCCGACGTCGCGGGCGATGAAGGCGCGGCGTACCTGCCCGCCGAGCTCGCTGCGCACCGGGATGTTCTGCAGGTTTGGGTTGTTAGACGAAAGACGGCCCGTCGCCGCGACCGCCTGGTCGAACGTCGTGTGGATGCGCCCGTCGCGCGGGTCGACGGCGCCCGGCAGCGTTTCGATGTAGGTCGAACGCAGTTTGGTCAGCTCGCGCCAGCGCAGGATGATCTCGACGATGTCGTGTACGCCGCGCAGCCCCTCGATCGCCTGCGCGTCTGTCGAGTAGCCCTGTTTCGTCTTGCGCGTCTTGGGCAGGCCCAGCTCCTCGAACAACACTTGTGATAGCTGCGGTGGCGATCCCAGGTTGAAATCGTGCCCGACCGACTGGTAGGCCTGCGACTCCAGGAAATCGACCTGCTCGTTGAGTCCCACCGACATCTCGCGCAGCACCGACGTGTCGAGCGCGATGCCCTGCGCTTCCATCCGTGCCAGCACCGGCACCAACGGCATCTCGACGTCGGCGAAGAGACTCCACATCTCGAGTTCTCGCAGCTCCTTCTCCATCGGCTCGCGCAAACGCAGCGCGTAGTCGACGTTCTCGCAGGCATACTGCAGAAAGTCCTCGATTCGCACCTGGTCGACGGCCTGCTGCTTCGCACCCGGCTTGCCGACAAGGTCAACGACCTCCCGCATTTCGAAGCCAAGCCGCCGCGAGACCAGCCACTTCAGGCTCAGCGAGCCGGCGCCGGCCCGGAACACGTCGCTCAAGGCGCCGTCGCCCAGAATGTAAGCGGCGAGCAGCGTGTCGAAGGCCACGCCGCGCACCGGGTAGCCCCTGCTTTCCAGGTGAGCGATGTCGAATTTGCCGCTATGCGCGACCTTCTCGATTCCGTCATCGGCAAAGAGCAGCGCCAGCTTGCCCAAGACGACGTCCGGCGCCAGCTGCTGCGGCCCGTCCAGCGTCGGCTGGTGGCCAATTGGTATGTAGACCGCGTCGCCGGGCCCGGTAGCAACCTCGACGCCGACGAGTAGGCAATGATACGGGCTGCTACCGACCGCTTCGAGGTCGAACGCGAAGCGCTTGGCATCTTGAGCCTGTTTCACGAACGCGTCCAGTTCCGCTTCGTCCGTGATCAGGCGATATTTCTTCTCTGTTGGCGTTGCCTCGGCCGAGCCGGCAGGTGTTTGTGCGAAGCCCTCCTCGACCGAGGGCAGCCGTGGCACCAGGGTACGGAACTCGAGGTCTCGAAGCAGATCGAGCACGCGCTGGCGGTCATAGCGCCCGACGACCGCCTCTTCCATATCAAGCGCGATATCGGGCACCTCAAGGCGGATCGTCGCCATGTCCAGCGCATTGCGGACCTGCTCCTCGTGCACTCGCAGGTTTTCGCGCAACTTGTCCGGCTTCACATCCTCAATGTGGCCGTAAATCTCGTCCACCCCATCGAACTGCTTCAGCAGCTTTGTTGCCGTGCCGTCGCCAATGCCGGGCACACCTGGGATGTTGTCGGAGCTGTCGCCGCGCAACGCCTTGTAGTCGGTCATACGAGTTGGCTCGAAGCCGTAGCGCTCAATCGCGGACTCGCGGTCATAGACCACGTGATCGCGCTGATAGGGCCGCATCATGTACAGGGTCACGTCCGGTTGGATCAGCTGCACCAGGTCCGAATCCAGCGTCACGATGTGCGTGTCGATCCCCTGAGCCGCAGCCTGGACCGCCAGCGTGCCGATGACGTCGTCAGCCTCATAGCCCTCGGCACTGAAGACCGGGATGTTGAACGCCTCCATCATTTCGAGGCAACGCCCAATCTGGCGCCCAAGGTCCCAACTCGACTCGACCGGCGACAAGGCGCGCTCGATCTCGAGCCGGGTTTCAGCGTCGATTCCCGCCGCTTCCGCGGTCCCGTAAACGCCTTCCTTTATCTGGTCGCGGCTCTCAGCTGCCGCCACGGCTTCGGCGATGCCCGATAACACCTTCTCGTCCAGGTCCGGGACCGTGGTCAGGGCGTTCGCAACCTGGGCCTTAACGTTCTCGAATCGTGTCGCCTTATAGCTGGCATCGCGGACGTGACGGAAGGTCGGCCCCGGCAGGTCAACCGCGACGACCAGGTGCGTCGGCTTCAGATCGTCGATAACGGCAAGCAGCGTGTTCGTGAACCCGAACACGGCGCTCGTGTTCTCGCCGGTGCGTTTGGCGACAAGCGGCGCATCCTTCAGCGCGTAGTAAGCGCGGTGAATGATTCCGTGTCCATCCAGGATCGCCAAAAGGGGTTTGGGTTCAGGGTCTGCCACGCTCGAATTATACGCGTCACAAGCCCTGCCAACCTCACGTTTAAGGCTCGAATCCGGACTCGGACGCCCGTCTGGTTGGCCGTGCCCTAAAATGACTCCATCCATGGCTGGATTTATCAGCGTCATCCCCATAGTCATCAGTCGCGTCAAAGCCAACGCTCGGTTGCTGCTGGCCGTGGTGATCGGTGCGGTGCTCGCTGCCGCGATTATGTCGACTACATCCATCTATACCGACGCAATCCGCGACCTCGGCCTCAAGTTCGCCCTGAACGACCGCAGCAAAGACGACATCAACTACCGCATCAGCAGTACGTCACAGAGTTCTTTTCCTGAGACTTTCGAAAGCAACCAGGCTTTTATCGAGGACACCGCCGAAGCCACCATTCAACCCATCCTGACCGACCTGACCACATCGATCGCCCGCAGCAGCACTTTTTTTCCCACGCCGCCGGGTGGCGCCGTCAGCGAAGACGAGGGTCGCCTTCGCGCCCACTTCAAGTTCGTCACCGGTGCAGAGGAGCAGATCCAGATAACCGAGGGTCGCCTGCCAGACACGGTCTCCTCCTCCTCAGGAACACCCGATCTTGAAGTCGCCGTCGGCGCCGAAACAGCGGAGCGACTCGGCATCGATCTCGGCAGGCAATTCGACCTCCACCCCTTCTGGCGGGAAGACCTCGAACCGATTCGCGTAACGGTCGTCGGGTTGGTTCAGGCCACCGACCCGGATGCCGAATTCTGGGGCAACGAGGACGATATCTTCAGCCTCCACACCACGTCCTGGGACACGATCCCAATGCTGATCTCCAGGGAAACTTTCTTCGGCGAAATCTCCGCCTACTTGCCCAACATGGTGAGCGACTACACAACGCTGATTTATGTCGACACCAGCTCGATAAATGCCCGCAATGCTGACTCGGTTTCGTTGGCTCTCCGGCGATTCGACTCTGGAATCAGCGGCAACATCGTGCGCACCTCCGTCCAGTCGGAGCTGCCAGAAGTACTCGCCAGCTTCGACGAGAAGCTCTTCTTTACGCGAATACCGCTTCTGGTCCTCGTGCTGCAGATTGCCGCCATCGTCCTCTACTACCTGTTCATGGTCTCAACCATGCTCGTCGAACGCCAGGCCGGTGAGATCGCGCTGCTAAAGAGTCGAGGCGCCACAACGTCGCAAGTCATGAAGATCTACGCCATGGAAGGTTTGACGATCTCGGCAATTGCGATCCTCGTCGGGCCGCCGCTGGCAGCCACCGTCATCAGTCTGCTCGGCCAGACTCCGCCCTTCATAGATCTAACCGGCGGCTCCAATTTGCAAGTCACGCTGACCCCGGGGGCCTACCTCTGGGCAGCCGCCGGCGCGATTCTCGCCCTCGTTACGCTTCTCGGCCCGGCCTATTTGGCCACTCGGCGCACCATTGTCCATCAGCGTTCAGCCAGTGCCCGGCCTTCGCAGCAGCCCTTCTTCCTGCGCTACTACCTGGACCTGGGCCTCGCTGCCGCCGGCGGCGTGCTGCTCTATCAACTCGACCGGCGTGACGGACTGGTCACAACTGGCTTCTTCGGCGACCGGTCGGTTGACCCCATTCTGCTCCTGGCGCCGGCCTTCTTCATCCTGACGGTCGGCATCGTTTTCCTCCGCTTGTTCCCGCTCGTGCTGCGCGTGCTGGCCTGGGCCGTCGCCCGGGCCCAGGGCGCTGCCGTCATCATCGGGATGTGGCAGCTCGTGCGTAACCCGGTGCACTACTCTCGTCTCGTTCTGCTCCTGATGCTGGCGACCGCTGTCGGCATGTTCGCCGCCAGCTTCGGCGCCACGCTGGACTCTAGCTACGCCGCTCGCGCCCACTACGAATCCGGTGCCCAGCTCCGCCTGACCGAGGTCCGCCAACTCCAGGCTTCCGGTCCAATCGATGTCGCCGCTTCAACCGAAGGCCTTGTTGGCGCAGGAGAAGCGACCGCAGCCTTCAGGCTGTCCGGCGGTCAGGGGCTCATTTCTGCTCGCCAGAACATCGAAATACTCGGAGTTGACGCCGACGCCTTCGCGAACATCGCCTATTTCCGCGAAGACTTTGCCGATGAATCGCTAACCGAGCTCATGAGCAAGTTGAGCGGCAGCCGGCCTACCTCCGTCGGCGTGACATTACCGCCGGATGCCCGCTGGCTTGGCCTATGGGTCGACCCGGTCGATATGCCCAGCGGATTTAGCCTCCAGTTCGAAGCAGTCGATGCGACGGGGCGCTACTTTAGCTATCTCCTTGGTCCCGACCTCGTGGAAGAGATGCCTCCCGGTTGGACGCTCTTCGTCTCGGACCTTGAACGACCGGGCACGTCCTTTGGAGAACGTCGCTTCTCCAGCAGCAGTCGCCGCGCAAGCTTCGAGCGCAACAACGGCCCATTCCCGGTTCTCCCACCGCAGACGCCGATAACCATCACGTCACTGACCCTGCGCGCACCGACTCGTTTCGCGGCGCCCTCGGGCAGGATCATCTTCGATAATCTGCACGCCAGCAGCGACCAGGAGCTCGCTGCCGGCCTCATGGAGACGAAGCGCCTCTACGACCCCACTCGCGCTGCCAACTCGCTGCCCAACGCTACGCCACTCGTAGATTTCGACAATCTCGGCGACTGGATTCCTCTCGAGGGCCTGTCCCAGGTCCCTCTCAACGATCAGGCCCGCAGCGTGACTGACGGCAACCACACTGGAGTCGAGCTGAGCTGGCAACCACAGCCAGGGCAACTCCTTACACATGGCCTGCAATTCGCCGCCACAAGCGAGCCGCTTCCTGTACTCGCCAGCAAATCCTTCATGCGCAACAGCGGACTTCAGGTTGGGGATACCACGAGAGTCTTCAGCCGTGCCATCTATCTCGACTTCGAAATCGTCGGTACCTACGACCTCTTCCCGACTCTAGGAGACTCCCGGGCGGAACCATCCCTCGTCGGCGACGGCGCCGCTATCGCGGCCGTGATCAACGCGAATCCAGTCGGTCCGCTGGAATACCCCAACGAAGTCTGGCTCCAGGGGGGCGAGGCTCTTCCGGAAACGGTGCGCGCTTTAATCGAGGAAGGATCGCTGGCGGGCAGAGTTAGCAGCTTCGACGAGCTTCAGAAAGCGCAGCAAAGCGACCCGCTCGTCGCGGCCGGCTGGGAAGGCATTCTCTTCATCAGCTTTGCCGCCATTCTCCTCCTCAGCGCCATCGGTTTCCTGATCTACTCCTACCTCACGGCCCAGCGACGCATGCTCGAATTCGCCGTCCTCCGGACGATGGGCTTTTCCAAGCGCCAGATCGCGGCCGTCGTTGCGTTCGAGCAGGTCTTTGTTATTGGCCTGGGCATGATGGCCGGAACGCTGATGGGCATGCGCCTCGGCAGTCTGATGATTCGCTACATGGGACTCACGGAGACCGGTGAAGAGGTCTTGCCGCCGATGCAGCTCGAGATTAGTTGGTTCACGGTCGGCGCCGCCTGGCTCGCCCTGGGGGTTGTGTTCCTTGTCACGATTGCCGCGGTCGTCTTACTCTACTCACGCCTTGCCTTGCATCGCGTACTCCGGATCGGTGAGACCTAACCTGTGACCAGAGACCTGGATAAGCCGCTGATTGGCGACTCCGAGCCCTACATCCTCTGCGAGGACCTTTTCAAGATCTACAAACAGGAAGATCTTGAGGTCGTCGCATTGCGCGGCCTGGACCTCAAGGTCCAGCGTGCAGAACTGATGGCGATCGTCGGCGCCTCCGGCTCCGGTAAGTCGACCCTCCTCAACATACTCGCGGGGCTCGATCTACCCAGTGCCGGCCAGTGCCTGGTCGGCGGACGCAACCTGCTGACGATGGCGCCCAACGATCTCGTAACCTACCGCCGCAACGAGGTGGGCTTTGTCTGGCAGCAGGCATCGCGCAACGTCCTGCCTTACCTGAGCGCAGTGCAGAACGTCGAACTGCCGATGATCCTCGAAGGCGGCGATCCCGGAACTTCACGCAGTCGGGCCTACGAACTTCTGGATATGGTCGGCCTCAGCCACCGCAGCGACCTGCGCCCGGACCGTCTCTCCGGCGGTGAACAACAACGCGTTGCCATCGCGGTAGCACTCGCCAATGACCCGCCCCTGCTTTTGGCCGACGAGCCTACCGGGGAGCTTGACTCCCAGACCGCCTCCGAGGTCTTTGGCGTGCTACGCGGCCTTAACGAGGAGCTTGGCGTCACTATCGTCGTCGTCACCCACGACTCCGCAATTGCCAATCAGATCGACCGCATCGTCGCGATCCGAGACGGACGCATCAGCACCGAGAGCTTCCGCCGCGTCTCGTTTCAAGGCCGGGAAACCTACGTCTATCACGACGAATACGCCGTTGTTGACCGTTCCGGAAGGCTGCAAATTCCGAAGGAGTACCTGGAGCGCGTCGACATCCAGGAGCGGGCCCGTCTCAAGCTCGCCGATGGGATGGTCGAAGTCCTGCCCGAAGATGCCGGACCGGAGGACGATTCATGACTGCCAATGCCGGCAGCGGCCCGCTCGTCCGCGTCGAGAACGTCAGCCGCAGCTTCGAGGTTGGCGGCCAAATCATCAACGCGCTCAAGGACGTCACGTTCGATGTGGCGGCGGGCGAATTCGTCGCCGTCATCGGCCGCTCCGGCTCCGGTAAGACTACACTGCTCAACGTCATCGCCGGCCTCGACCGCGCATCCAGCGGCCACGTCTACATTGCCGGGCAAGATGTCTCCACGATGAGCGACTCGCAGCTCACGGAGCTGAGGCGCCACAGACTTGGCTTCGTTTTCCAGTCGTTCGGCCTGCTGCCTCTGCTATCGGCCTACGAGAATGTCGAAGTCGCCCTGCGTATAGCCGGAGCTTCGATCCGTGAACGGGGACCGCGGGCGCGCGAACTCCTCGACCTCGTCGGGCTCGGACGGCGCTCTCACCACCGGCCCTACGAATTGTCCGGTGGCGAGCAGCAGCGCGTCGCCATCGCTCGCGCTCTTGCCAACAAGCCCAGCCTTATCCTGGCGGACGAGCCGACCGGTGAGCTCGACTCGACCACAGCGACTCAGATATTCCAGCTACTGCTGGACATCATCGACCAAGAAGGCGTGACGATCATCACGACGACGCACGACCGCCTCGTCATGGAAAAGGCGCGCCGCGTCATTGAGCTGGCGGACGGGGAGCTCCTGACTGGCCCGACCTACTTCGAGCGTGACCGCAACGAAGCCATCTCCGTGCCCTGGAAGCCACCGGAGGCCTGGAACGCGGACGATCCGGTCAAACCAGACGAGCCCGCGGGAGATACGGCCGGCCAGGATGCGGTCCGACGTGGCTGGCGCCGCCCCTCGCCGCAGGAGCGCCGAGCGCCGTACACACCACCTCCATCACCCCGCGAGCCTCTGTGAGCCAGCAGGTCCTCCATCTAGACTTCATCGCCCTGAGCCAGGCCGCCGGCCCGAGCGATCGCGAGCACCTTCTGAAGGCGGCTGCCCAACTCTCCGTGCTGCCTCAGGTCCAATCATTGGGCGCCATCGAAGCTGACCCCGGATCCCAGTCCGACTTCGACCTGGTCTTTTACTTCCTCTTGAGCGACTTCGCTGCCCTCGAGCCCTTCGGCACCGACTCCCGCTACGCCAGCTTCCTCCAGGGCGCCGTCGCGCCTCGACTCAAGGCCTTCGCCGGCGCCGATGTCCGCCTCGAGGCCGATTTCCAGGCCGGCGGCGAGTACGCCGCCTGCGCTGCGCTTTTGGCGCCAGATGAGACCTACGACTGGGAGGTACGCGACACGTTACAAGCCTGGTGCGGTACTCTCGGCGGCGGCACCAGCGACGTGGGGCTCGCCGTGGGAGAGAAGCAGCTCTATCGTGGCGCCGCGCTCGCGTTCGGGCCGACTCCGCTTCGGATCGATAACCCTCAAACATCTCAACTCAAAATGACCCAGATCGCCGGCAACGCCCGGACCCTGGCGTGAGGCGGTCGCGCCGCGGCTGGCTTGTCGTCCTCGCATTGCTGGCTATCGTCAGCACCGTCGCCGGCATTCCTTATCTGATTGCCAGCGATGACGCCCAGCGCCCACCGCTGCAAGAGCAACTCACTTCTCTCACGCTACCGGACGGCTTCACACTCCAGAGCCTGCGACAAGTCGAGGTCGAAGAAGTGATCGACGGCGACACGATCGACGTGCGCATCAACGGAATCGAGACCCGCATTCGCTACTTCGGCGTCGACACGCCCGAACGCGGACGAGCCTGTTATCGCGAGGCGACAGACCGCAACGAGACGCTGCTGGGCGACACGGTCCTACTATTGCCCGACGCCCGCACCGAGGATGAATTCGGCCGCCTGCTGCGCTACGTCTTCCTGCCGGATGGCACGTCGCTCGACGCGACGCTGGTCGCCGAGGGCTTTGGCGAAGCCTGGACGCGTGACGGCCGCTATCGCGACCAGATCATCGCGCTGGAATCTGAGGCCCAGGCCGCCGGACGGGGCTGTCTTTGGACGCCGTGAATTACGGTCTACTTGAGCTCGAAGATCAGGTCGCGGTCGTTGTCGTAACGCACCAGCTGGCGTTCCGGCGTGTTCGTGAACCAGGCAATCTGACGCGCGTTACTCGTCGTGATGACCAGTCGCCAGGCCTCAAAGGTGCCGGCAGGCACTGTCACGCTCTCCAACCCAGCAACCCGAAGGTTCACCTTCTGCTTCGTCCGGTGGTTCGTGATGATCGTGTTGTAGCTACCCTCGTACCCGTCCGCGAACGGAAGCGTGCGCCAGAGGAATAGCGACGTGTCGTTGTCGTAGGAATGCTCCGGCACGCTCAGGCCGCTCTGCTTGTCGTCACCTTGCCGGATCAAGACGTCGTTCTCGGTGTACTCCACCTCAATGCGCTCTTCGTCGCCATCCGGTTCACGTATGTCGCGCTCTGAAGTCACTGGCTTCAGAGTAACGCTGTCCACCTTCACCGTCGTCGTGTCTGCGGCCTCGCCGCTCAGGAACTCTTGCACAAGGGTCGTCAGTTCGCCATCGATAGCGACGCTAAGGACTGCCTCACCAAGCTCATCGCCGTCCTCATTGACCAGACGGTAAGCCTGACGTTCACCGTCCGCCCAGGGCGCGGGTCCGGCCACGTCAGAAGTAGGCGGACCTGCTTCGCCGCTCGTACACGCCAGAGCCGCTACTGTCAGGAAGAACGCGAACAATATCGCCGAGGGGCGCCTTAGCTTTGCGACGCCGTCACCTCACGTATCGTATCGAGTGCGTAGTCGATGTCGTCTCGCTCAATGCCGTAGTGAGTCAACATCCGAACACGACCCTGGACCATGCTGCAGAGCACGCCTCTTTCGCGCAAGCCTGCTACCAGCTTCGTCGTATCGACGCTCTGGTGCCGGCAAAAGAGGATGTTCGTCTGGACCAGCGATGGGTCGACTTCAATGCCCGGGATGCGCGATAGACCTTCGGCCAGGTAGCGCGCGTTGGCGTGGTCGTCCGCCAGGCGGTCCACCATCTCGTTCAGGGCCACGATTCCAGGCGCTGCCAGCACGCCGGACTGTCGCATGCCGCCTCCGACCATCCGGCGGTTGCGTCGCGCCCGATCGATGAAGTCGGCGCTGCCGCAGAGCACAGACCCGACTGGCGCCGAGAGTCCCTTCGACAGACAAAACATTACGGAATCTGCTTCTCGCGCCAGTTCCTTTGGCGTCGTCTCCAGGGCCAACGCGGCGTTGAAGATGCGCGCACCGTCGATGTGAAACGCCGCCCCGGCCCCATGGGCAATCGCGGCGACTTCGGATGTAAAGCTGGCGGGCAAGGCGGAGCCATTACAGTAATTGTGCGTGTTCTCGATGCAGATCAGCGCCGTGCGCGGACCCGCACCGCCGGCCGGCCGGACCCTCGCTTTGAACTCATCCAGGTCCATCAGGCCTTGTTGGTCGTTCCTTACTTGTCGCAGGTTGACGCTGGCCAATCCGGCCGCGCCTCCTACTTCCGCCTGCACCATGTGCGACATGTCGCCTACAATCGCCTCGTCACCTCTCTGGCAATGCGTCAGCAGCGACACGAGGTTCCCCATGGTGCCGCTGGCGACGAAAAGCGCGGCGTCCTTACCCAGGCGTTCGGCTGCCATCGCCTCAAGGCGTTTTACCGTCGGATCGTCGCCCAGCAGGTCGTCGCCGACCTCAGCGTTAGCCATCGCTTCGCGCATCGCGGGGGTTGGGTGGGTGACAGTATCGGATCGCAGGTCAACGGCGCGGATTGATGTAGTCAACTCAGTTGGGTTCCTTTGAGCGTCCTGTACGGCTCCTCGCCACGGACCGCTTTGATTTCTTCGCGGCGCTCTTCCCACTGCAGCTCGTGCAATACAGCGAGCATTGAGCTCTCCGCAACGCCGAGCGCTGCCAGCCGGTCGGAAATCGCTTGCCAAGCCCCCGCCTCAACCAGAGTCCGAACCGTCCGAGGCCACTGGAAAGCGATGATCTTCTCGGGAGAAGTCAGCTTCGGCCGCAGCCGCATCAGCTCGCGAAAGCGCTCGTCTGAACTGCGAACACGGTCGACGACGCGGATCAACGGCAGATCATGCTCCGAAGTTCGCGCGTCCACCAGTAATCGCCGCTCAAAGAGGTGAAACATGACGACGAAAACATCCGACGTGTTCACCACGTTCAAAATCTCGCTGAGGTCTACGCCTAGGTCGTCTTCCACGGGTATTAATTCTATGTCAGGCCCGGGCATCGCGACACCCGTCGGCGTCGCTATTAGTCCGCTTCGTCATCGTCATCGTCGATCAGAGGAGTGTCTTCTTCGATGCCCAACAATCTCAGGCGCGCCTGGTCGTACCTACGTTTCGAGCGATCCTCGCGGTTGAGCACTCCCTTTAGTCGCAACGGGTCGATGCGCTTCTTGTCGAGGAAGAACTCGTGCAGGGCAGCCAGGTGCCCCTGCCACGTCTCGTACGCCTGCCGGTAGTTTTCGACTTTATCCTCGGTCTCAGACATCTTCCTAATTATAGGCGGCGACGTTCATCGCCTATCCTCTAGACATGACATCGCAGGCTGCGAAAGCCACTCTTATCAACCAGCTCCTCAATTTGCTCGGGCCTGAGGGAGTCGAAACCGGAGCCGAAGAGTTGGCCTACTTCGCCGAAGATGCCCTGCGCGGCCGAGGCGCGGTGGAGGCCGCCGTCGCGCCCCTGTCCGTCGTGCGCCCGGGCACGGCCGAAGAAACCGCGGCGCTCCTGCGCTTCGCGACCGGAAACGGCCTGCCCGTTGTCCCCTACGGCGCCGGCACCGGGCTCATGGGTGGCGCCCGCACCTATCGCCCCGGCATCGTGCTCGACACGGTCCGCCTCAACTCCGTCCACCTACAGCCAGCAGACCGGCTCGTCTGGGCTGGGTCTGGCGCCATCCTGCAAGACGTTGATGCCCACCTGACGCCCCACAGCCTCTGCCTCGGTCACGACCCCTGGACGTTCCCGGTTGCCACGGTCGGCGGCACGCTCAGCACCAACAGCCTCGGTTACAAAGGCGGACGCTACGGCGGTATGGCCGATCACGCACTTGCCCTGGAAGTGGCCCTCGCCGACGGCACCCTGTTCCGCACGCGCGCCGTCCGCCGCCACTCCGCCGGGCCCAACCTGGCGCGCCTCTTCATCGGCGCCGAGGGCAGCCTAGGTGTAATCACGGCCGCGGCCTTGCAAGCGCATCCCGTGCCTGAGGCGCAAGATCTGCGCGCCTTCAATTTCGACAGCTTCGAAGCGGGCTTCGCGGCCGTCGATGCTATCGCTGGACTGGGACTTCGTCCCTCACTGCTCGACTACGGCGAGGAGCACGCCTCGCCTTGGCCTCAGCTGGTTCCCCGTGAGGACGAGCCACCCTTGCTCTACCTCGGCTTCGAAGGCTTGCGTGAGGAAGTCGCCTTCTCGATCGATCGGGCTCTGGCGATTATCGAAGCAAGCCACGGCCGGGAGCTTCCTCGCGAGCAGGCACGGTCGTTTTGGCAGCGCCGCCACGTTGTGGCGCAACGCTTCGCTCGGGGCAATCCTCGCGATAGCCAGTCTCGAGATCCGGGTGTCGCCTACGACTACATGCACGTCTCCCTGCCGCCATCACAGGTGCTGACGTTTCGCAATCGCTGCCACGCCGAAACCGCGCGAAACGAAGTTGCATTACTGCAGTGCGGCCTGTGGACGGCGCCTGACTTCTTTTCGGCCGTCTTCGCCCTCCCCGTAGAGAGTGGTGGGCACAACGTTCTCAGCGGCGTCATTGATACATTACTGGAAGCGTGCCAGGACCTCGGCGGCTCCATGGAATACGTCCACGGCGCCGGAAGCCGCCTGGCTCACCTCATGCCGCGCGAGCACGGCGAGGCGCTGACCGTACTTCAGCGCATCAAGAAGGCCCTCGACCCGGAGGGCATCCTCAATCCCGACAAGCTCGGCCTGTAGCGTAGACCTAAGGCACCTAGACCTATCCATCCGCTGTGACCTAATGTGCTAAGAGAGGCTCCTGTGCCTCTGGTGTTTCCTTCTGAGTTCGGAGGTCACGATGGCCGGTCTAAAAGCTTTAATTCCCTTGGATGGGACGAAACTGTCGGAAACCGCTTACGAGTTTCTGCCATTGCTCAAGACGATCGGCGTAGAGGAAATACGCCTCGTCAGCGTCTGGGAGAGTGCCTGGGAAGAAACCGAGGACAACGGCAAGCAGCAGGAGTTTGGCGAGGCCACGCAGAAGGGCCGCGCCTACCTGGAGGCCTATCTCAAGCAACAGGCGGAGAGGATCAACCAGGACGGATTCAAGGCCGAGACGGAAGTCCGCGTCGGCAAAGCCTCTGACGAAGTCCTCGAGGCCTGCGCTGGTGCGGACCTCGTGCTCATCGCGACCCACGGGCGCACCGGCGTTGCGCGCTGGTGGCTTGGAAGCGTAGCCGATCTCGTGATTCGGGAAGCTGGCTGCCCGGTTATGGTAATCGGCCCGAATGTTAGCGAGGACCTGGCCCCTTCGATTAATCGCGTTCTGCTGCCGTTGGATGGCTCCCCTGAAGGCGAAGAAGCCCTACCCGTCGCCACCTGGATCGCCGGACTAACCGGCGCCGAACTCGACGTGGTACGTTCGTTGTCCCTGACGCCGGTCGCCTACGACCCGGGAATGGGCGTCTATTCGGCAGACCTAATCGACTCGATGGAAGAAGCCGTGCGTGGCTACCTGGCAGAGATCAGCTCTCGGCTTGAAGGTAAGAACGCAACGACTACAATGCGAATCGGCAGTCCCGGAGAGACGCTCTACCAGCACATGGCGGACCGCCCCGTGGACCTTGTTGTGATGACCTCGCACGGTCGTTCTGGCTTCAAGCGCGCTGCCCTGGGCAGCGTGACCGATCGGCTCCTCCACGGCCCGGCGCCAGTCCTCGTGATCCGCGCCGGTGAGGCTGCCGGCAATCTCGTCAACGCCGCCCGCTCCGCGTAGCCAGCTCAGAAAAGGGCGCCAGTCGACGCCCTTTTCAATTGTGCTATCCTTTCCGCCGCAACCATAGCTGAGCCGCGCCCCCGGCAACCCAAAGGCCGACTCCAACTAGGAACACGCACAGGAGGCTTTTGCGGTGCCGTTCACAGAAAAAACATTGGTGTGTGCCGATTGCGGACAGGAGTTCACCTTCAGTGCCGACGACCAGGAGTTTTACTCCACTCGCGGCTTCAGCGACCCCAAGCGCTGCCGCTCTTGCCGCACGCAACGTCGTAACGGGCGCGAAGGTGAGATGGGTTCAGGCGGCGGCGATGGCGGCTTTTCCCGCGGGCCGCGGGTCGAGCGTGAGATGTTCGACGTCGTTTGCAGCAGCTGCGGCCAGCAGACCAAAGTCCCCTTCCAGCCGCGCGGCGACAGGCCGGTTTACTGCCGCGACTGCTTCGAGCGAGTCGGCCGGCCCAGTGGAGGCAGTGGCCGAAGCGCGTACAACTAGCCATCGGGACGTCCCACTCCCGATTGACCGGTCAAGGCGCTGAGTGCTATATTCAGCGCCAATCTAGCTTTGTCGATCGAGGCTGCTTGCTATAGCCCGCGAACTTAGAGTCAACGACCGCATCCGAGCCCGAGAAGTCCTCGTTATTGATGACACCGGCGAGCGTCATGGTGTGATGCCTTTAGCGCAGGCGCTGGAAATGGCGAAAGAAGCCGACCTCGACCTCGTAGAAGTCGCGCCAACTGCTGTGCCGCCTGTCTGTCGCCTGTTGGATTACGGCAAGTTCAAGTACGAGCAGGCTAAGAAGGAGCGCGATTCGCGCAAGTTGCAGCATGCGTCGGTCCTGCGAGAAATCCGCATGCGGCCCAAAATCGATACGCATGACCTGCAGATGAAGGCCCGTAACGCGGAGAAGTTCCTCAAGAGCGGCGACAAGGTCAAAGTCACGGTCATGTTCCGCGGCCGGGAGATGGTCCATCCTGAGATCGGACGCGCCATACTTGAGCGGGTTGCCGAACAACTCAAGGATGTCTCGGTCATCGAGAAGTCTCCGAACATGGAAGGAAGGTTCCTTTCCGCCATCCTGGCTCCCGGTCATACCAAGAGCGCCAAGGACGATGTGCCTGCGCCAGCCAGCGAACAGGAAACCACGAATGCCTAAACTCAAGACTCACAAGGGCGCCGCCCGTCGCTTTCACATCACCGGCACCGGCAAGATCATGCATCGCAAAGGCCGCATCAGCCACCTGCGCGATCGCAAGTCGAAGCATTCTCGCCGTCAAATCGACAAGTACGTCATGGCCGCCGCCCCGATGCAGAAGCGCGTGCACCGGCTGTTGCCTAACGGCCTACCCTGATAATCTGAACACCGTCCCGAAATTCCGGGACTGAGGAGCCAGCATGAGCCGCGTCAAGAGAGGCGTCACCGCCCGCCGTCGTCACAAGAAGATTATTGAGCTCGCTAAGGGCCACAAGGGGCAACGCCACCGCCTGTTCCGACGCGCCAACGAGTCCGTTCTGCACGCGATGGATTACTCCACACGCGACCGCTACGACCGCAAGGGTGACTTCCGCCGCTTGTGGATCGTGCGGATCAACGCCGCGATTCGCCAGCACGGTATCTCCTACAGTCAGTTCATCCACGGCCTCAACCTCGCCGGGGTCAACGTCGACCGCAAGGTCATGGCCGACCTCGCAGTGCGCGATGAAGCCGCCTTCGGCGCGCTCGCTTCCCGGGCAAAGGCCGCCCTCGCATAAGCGCTACATCCGAGAATAGAAAGGCCGGGCAATGCCCGGCCTTTCTATTGAATTCCCTTCGACTACGGCAGATAGACAGTCTGTGGGCTAAAGCACTCGTAGCCTGTGGCCGCGTAAGTCGCCACCACGGTGTCGAGTCGTTTGTAGTTTTTGCAGCCACTGGCAAACGCTTCGGCGGCTACCATTGGATCGGTCGGAGCAATCGGCCCGTGATCGTGGACCAGGATCGTTGCTTCGGCGATGGCCGCGTCGATCAACTCCTCGCAAAGCGCCACATAGGGGACCGATCTCTGACATCCCCCAACGGCGTTTTCCAGTAGCCGCGTGCCGACATCGAGCTTGCCTGTAGATGCCACCAGGAAGCTGCCGCCGAAGTGCACGCCGATTCCAGCCGGATTGGCACCCGTCTCGACCGCAGTCGTTACGTCGTTGAAATCACAACCCTCCGCGCACAGAGACGGATTGTTATAGATCACCCACCAGAGCGTGTAGCGGTGGCCAGGCGTGAGGGCCTTGAGGTGCATCTGGGCCGTCATGCTGAAGTAGCCGCGCTGCTGAACGGCATAGCCGCCAGGAACCACTGTGCCTGATTCCTGTTGCGGGTCTTCGAACCACGTCGCCCTTGCGATCAGGCCTCGGCTGGCTCCAGCAACCGTGGTGCCGATAACGACCAGCGCGAAGAACATGGCTAAAAGTAAGGGCAGGCGAAGACTCATGGGGATTCCTTTCTGGTTCAAAGGGACGATTCCAGATTAGGTCAAGCAGCCACTTCGTGCTACTCATGATGGAAATTGTTACTGGTTCGCCTGGTGGTCTAACCGCCGCGCAGTTCTGCGCCGACTTCGTGCTGCAAACGCCGAACAATTCTGCCCCGCGCATCCGCCACTTCCTGATCTGTCAGCGTCTTATCGAGCGACTGGAAGTGCACCGCATACGCCAGCGAACGCTTGCCCTCGGGCAGTGGCGGCCCCTCATACACGTCGAACAGCGTCGCCTGCGCCACCAGTGCGCTCGTGGAGATCGAGTGCGTAACCTTCGCCGCCGGCACCGACGCATCGACAAGGAGCGCCAGGTCCTGGATCACGGCCGGGAAGCGCGACATCGCCTGATGACGCACCGTTGTTTCGACCGCCGGCAGCAGCTTTTCGACGTCCAATTCGAACAAATAGACCGGGATGTCGATTTCGAACTGGCTGGCTGCTTGCGGGTGGACCTGCCCCAGGACGCCGACGCGCTCACCATTTACTTCGATTGCTGCCGTCCGACCACGCAGTAGCGCGTACTCCTCAGTAGCATCGAAGCCGACCGATGCGCCAACTCGTTCGAGCGTTTCTTCCAACAGGCCCTTCGCATCGTAGAAGTCGGCCTCATCCGTCGTCGGTTCACCCCAGCGTCCCTGGCGCACGCCCGCCACGGCGCCCACGATAAGCTCCCGCTCCTGCGGCAACGCACCCGGGAGCGACAAGTAAGCTCGTGCCGCCTCGAAGATCGCCACGGTGCCACGCTCTCGCCGTAAATTCGCTGCAACCGTTTGCAGGACGCTGGCGCGCAAAGAGGTCCGCATTACTGCTTGCTCTGCATTCAGCGGATTCTGCACCTTGAGCGGAGGGTGGACTTCCAGTGCCTCTGGTGGCTGAACCTGGAGCAGAATCTCAGTAGACGTCAGCGGATAGGTAATGACTTCCTGAAGGCCGGCGGCAGCCGCGGCATCCCGCAGGCGTTCACGCAGGTCGCGAACCGGATCGACATACGGCTCGGGTATCGCCCCGGCGAGTGGCAGCGACTCTAGCCGGTCATAGCCCACTACGCGAGCCAGTTCCTCGGCGACATCGTCTGCCTGCGTTACATCCGTGCGCCAGTACGGCGCTCGTACCACGTAACGGTCCGGCGGCACCCAACGGCAACCAAAGCCAAGATCCGTCAAGGCTGTGCGTACCTGTGTCGTGCTCAGGTCCATGCCAAGCACCCGCTCGATGCGTTCGCGCGTCACAACGACTCGCGTGTCGGCCCGCTTCGACGGGTAGGCGTCGATAATGCCCTTGGCTGCTCGGCCCCCCGTGTGGTCGACCAGGAGCTTCATAGCCCGACGTATCGCCGTCGCCGCCAACTCCGGATGCAAGCCCTTCTCGAATCGAATCGATGCCTCGGTTCGCAGGTTCAGCGCCCCGCTCGTACGGCGCACGTTGACGGCATCGAAATTCGCCGACTCGAGCAGAATCGTCGTAGTGCCCTCGCCAACTTCGCTGTCCGCGCCGCCCATCACGCCGGCTACGGCCACGGGAGTGTTCGCGTCCGCGATCACCAGCATCTCCGGCGTAAGCTGCCGCTCGACGTCATCGATCGTCTTAATTCGTTCGCCCTCTTTGGCGCGCCGCACGATGATCTTGTTTCCGCCCAGCTTGCGGAGGTCGAACGCGTGCAGCGGCTGACCTGTCTCAAGCATGACGTAGTTTGTTATGTCTATAACGTTGTTGATCGGCCGCATCCCCGCCGCCGTTAGCCGCTCCTGGATCCACTCCGGCGACGGGCCCAGCTTCACCCGTTCGACGATGCCTCCCAGATAACGAGAACAAAGATCGCGAGCCTCAATCGTCACGGAGGTCCGGGAAGTGGCCACGTTGCTACCGGATTCGGTATACATACGCTCCGGCTCGCGTACTTTGACGTGCGTTTGGGCCGCGACTTCCCACGCCAGACCCAGCATCGACATGTGGTCTGGCCGGTTCGGCGTCACTTCAATCTCGAAAATCGCGTCGCCGTAGTAGTCTTGCAGACCTTCGCCTATAGGCGCGTCCTCCGGCAGCTCGAGGATGCCTTCGTGGCTATCTGAGATTCCAAGCTCCTTCTCAGACAGCACCATCCCGGCCGACTCCACGCCACGTATTTTCGACGCTTTGAGGACAGCCCACTCTCCGCTGTGTCCGTCACGCAGCCGGGTACCCGCCGCCGCAAACGCCACCTTTAGCCCGACCGCCACGTTGGGCGCGCCACAAACCACTGTGGGGTTCGTCTCATCCGCCACGTCGACGGTCACCAGGCGCAGGCGATCGGCGTTGGGGTGAGGGTTCACTTCAAGTACCTGCGCGACGCGAATACCCTGCCAATCGTCGCCGCGGGCCATGACACGCTCCACTTTGACGCCGCAGATGCTAAGACGCTCTGCCAGTTCTTTGACTGGAAGCGTTAGAGGAACATAGTCAGACAGCCATTTCAGCGAAACGAGCATGCGATTTCACCCTCGAGCGCCCCTGACGGCGCCATGGGCTCAGATTCTCCCCTCTTAGAACTGTCGCAGGAAGCGCAGATCGTTGTTGTAGAAGTGACGGATGTCATCGATGCCGTGCCGCAGCATAGCGACGCGCTCAACGCCAAAGCCAGCAGCGAAGCCCGTATACCGATCGGCATCGTAACCGACATTCTCAAGGATTTCGCGGTGCACCATCCCGGCGCCGGCAATCTCCAGCCAACCCTCGTTCCCGCAAGAGCGGCAACCGTCTCCACTACAAAGGTCGCATTGGATATCGACTTCAGCGCCTGGCTCCACAAAAGGAAAGTAGTGGCAACGGAAACGAACCGGGCGATCACGTCCGAAAATCGTCTGCGCCATCTGGGTCAACGCGCCCTTCATGTGCGCCATGTTGATACCTTCATCCACTGCCAATAGCTCGATCTGCGAGAACATCCATTCGTGGGTGGCGTCGGTCGCCTCGTAGCGGTACACCTTGCCGGGCACCGCGACTCGGATCGGCGGCTCGTGGTTTTCCATGAAGCGGATCTGATTCGGCGATGTCTGGGTGCGCAGTAATAGCCGCCCCTGCTCCGATGGCTGGTCCATCCAAAACGTATCCTGCGTGTCACGCGAGGGGTGGTGCTCCGGAATGCGCAGCGCATCGAAGTTGTAGTGCTCCCACTCGACCTCTGGCCCTTCGGCGACCTGGAATCCCATTTCGCTGAGCGCGGCGAGCATATCGCGAACCGTCTGCGTAATCGGATGCAACCGCCCGACAAATCCTCGACGACCCGGCAACGAGACGTCGATAGAGTCAGATTCCATGACTTCGAAGGCGCTCTGCTCCAGCTCAGCACGACGCGCTTCAAGCGCCGCCTCCAGATCGGTACGCAGCCGGTTCGCCGCGGCTCCGGCCACACGGCGCTGCTCCGGCGCCAGGTCACCCAAACCACGGAGCAACGTCGTCACCGCGCCCTGGCGACCCACGTAGGTACCTCGCCAGACGGCGAGCTCCTCTGAGGTCGCCACGCCAGCGAGGCCTGACAGGGCACGAGTACGAATGGCGTCGGCTTCAGCCAAGGGTTGCTCCGGGCAGCGGGGTAATCGGTCGATGCGAGAGTATTGGCATTATCGTGGCGTCACTGGGCTCGGTCAACGCGCTGCTTGATTCCTGGTATCGGCCTTATGAATCGCTACTCGAACAGGCTATCGACCAGCCTGCCCGGGATAATCTGAACGTGGTTCATTCCAACATCGCTGAACGCGAAGCCACCATCGGGCATCGCGACTACGCCAACGGGGACCGAAGCCGCGAGCGGTTGCCAGGTGCCGAACTGTTCGCCGGTGCTGGAGAGTAGCACCAGACGGCCGGCCTCCGGATACGAAAACAGAATCCGACCGTCGGCAAGCTCCGCGACATAGGGCTTGTGGAGAACTTCCTTGCTCGTCCAACCCGTCCTGATATCGCCTCTATAGCCGAACTCTGGCCCCGGCCCGAAGCGCAGCAGCCTGCCGCTCCAGGCGTCCGCAACGAGCAACTCTCCGTTAGCGCCGGCGATGACGCCTACGGGCTCACTGAACGTCTCGCTGTCGCTCGGTCCGCTGATCTGACCCAACGGCTCGCCTCCGAGCGTGAAATGCAGCAGGCGCTTGTTGCCGGTGTCCGTCACCCAGAGAGTCCCATCTCCTGCCACCGCGATGTCGCGCGGACCAAAAAGGATCAAAGGGTCGTCAGTTGACGTCCCTGGCTCACCCCAGGTTTTCACCAAGGTCAAGTCCGGTGAGAATTTTTGGACCCGGTGGTGCCACGTGTCGGCAATGTAGACGAAGCCTTCGCCGTTCACCGCGACGGACCACGGCTCATCGATACCGCCCGATGCCGCGCCCGCGCTGTTGATCTGCGCCAGGAAGTTGCCCGCGGAATCGAACTTCTGCACCCGGTTGTTCAGGCCGTCTGCAACCCAGAGATTGCCCTCGAGATCAACGAAGAGATCAGCCGGCTGACGAAATTCGCCCGGCGCGCTCCCCGCTTCTCCACCGCCTCCGATGACGATGCGTCCGTCTGCCAGTGTCACGGGCGGCTGTGGCTCAGCCGCCGGTCCCGGCGATACGTCGAAGGCTGAAAGCGTCAGAGGAAAAAACGCCACGCCGTCAACCGACCCGGTGTTAGACACTGCCGGCCGACGATGCAGGAAGAAGCGCCCTAGGGCCTCGACGCTGCCCCATTCCGTCACCTGCTCCGACGCGTCTTCGAAAGAAAGATCGCGATACGTCTCATTGAACCACCAGCGGTGCTTGTACGGTGCAGAGGCGTACTGCGCCTCATCGATCAGCGTCACGTTGCTGCGATTGACCAGCAAGACCGCCCCAAGAAGAGGCTCGTAATCGCCGTCGATATCGATGAAGGCGACCTCGTGATAGTCCCGCAAGTACCAGGCCCACGGCCAGGCGAAGCTGTCCGCATTGTCGACCACCAGCGGCAGGTTGAGACCAAGCCCGCTCTTTTCGGCCAGTCCGTCGATGCGATCGCGTATCTGTGGGATGTCCGGCGACGTCTGCGTGTAGACCAGAAGCTCGACCGGCGTGTCGTGGTTGTTGATTGAGGCGTTGAACCCAGTGCGAACCGTCAACGTCATCAGCACCGCCAGCGTAACCACGAGGAGTCCCCGTCCGAACGACTTGCTCAATGTCATCAGATGCGCCATGACGTAGGCCACGAGCACGACGGGCAATGCGCCAGCAGCCCAGACCGCGGCGAACTGTTCTACGCCAAAAGCACCGCTAACCGCCATCAAGGCCAGTAGCACTGTCGCTGCGACGCCAATACCTACTGTTACCTGCAGCTCGGTTGCTGCGAGCGCACGGGGTAGCGTCTTGACGAAGCCCAATGGCATTTCTCGTACTAGGCTCGCCAGCAGCCAGACACCGAGCCCGGCAAAAAGCCCAGCACCGGCGATTTCGACCAGGCCGTCACCTTCGACGACCAGGATCGCCGCTACAGCTGTCGTCGCAGCGCCGCCTGCCGCCATAAGCCAGTGCCGGCCCCGAAACTCGAGAACGTCGATCGCTTTCGCCAGCCCTAGCGCAGCGATCAACGCCAGCGGTAGGGCGATATGCGTCTCTAGCCACGGCATTTTCTCGCCTGCCAGGGTCAATCCAACAAACGTGCCGGCCAGCCAGAACAACAGCCAGCGCCGCAGCGAGTCACCGCGAAGAAGCAGCCAGGCTGCGCCACCAAATGCGAGCAGCATCGGCAGAAACTCGTAGAGCGGTGTGACCAACGCGTAGTAGTAGCCTGGCTGGTTGCCGCGCCGGACGTCTTGTTGCTCCAGCCAGTAGTCCAGAGAACCCCATATCCCGCTGAAGAAACCGCCTTCGCCGTTCCAGAAGGCGCTGGTCCAGAGCCCGGGCTGATTCGTAAAAAACGTCGTGTACAACAGGACGTAGGGGACGAAGAAGCACGCCGCAGCGATGAGGAATACCTTGGGGCGCCACAGCAGCCCGCCGTAAACCATCAGCACCAGCAGCGCGACGACAGTGACGACCCGCAACGTGGACTCTTCGTCGGCGGCATAGCCATGGTTCGTCACGAACGGTAAGACCTGAATCGCGGCAGCGAACTGCGGCAGCGCCAGTAGTCCCATCAGCATGAGCACGTCGCCGACCGGCGGCAACTTGGCAAACCCAAGGATGCGATTCGGAAATAGCGGCACAAGGGCCGTCATCAGCCACGCCACCGGTGCGATGAGCGTCGTCCTTAGCACCACACCGGTGCTCGAGATGTCCTCACCCTCGCGCCGCTTGCCGAACTCGATCGCCATCATCAAGTCGAGGAACAGCAGGAAGATGGCCACCGTGATGAACGTGACCTCCTTCGTCGCGAAGCTGAACGCCAGCACCGCGGCCATGATGTAGAGGTAACGCTCCTTTTGCTCGTCCAGGTAGCGCCAGACGACGACCACCAGGGCCAGGCTCCAGACGGCGATGTAGATGTCGTTGCGCAAAAAGCGGCTGAAGTAGAGCAGCGACGGCGAGAACGTCAACAGCACCGCGGCGATAATCACCGCCGGCATGCCAATCTGCTTACGCAGCAGGTAAGGCATGCCCACGAGCGCCGCGCCAAAGATCGCGGGCACGAAGCGTGACGTAGCGTCTGAATCGCCGAAGAAGAAGAAGCTAAGGGCCGCGGAGTGGAACAGGAACGGACCGTGCATCAACGGGTTGTGCTGATAACCTTGCCCGTCGAAGAGCAGCCACGAGTAACGGGCGTGCAGACTCTCGTCGTGATGCAACGCCATCGCGCCGAGGCCCCAGAATCGCAGGCCGGCCGCCAGTAGCATCAACGCCCCGACCGCGAGCAGCTCCTTGTGCGCGACTACCCAGTCAACGGCGCCCTCACTGCGAAGTGGCGCGTAGAGCCGGCTACCTAGAGTGGTCTCAGCCAACGCGACGGGGTCCCTTCATTCTCATCTTGGTGTTTCTATCACTTCGCCGACCGGTGTCCGGTAGATCACGGTTTCGCCGGAGCGGAAGACGGCCTGGAGTGCAGATTCGAACTTGCTCAAGCTTTCCGGCGGATACATCTGTCGCTCCTCTTGTCCGACGAAGACATAAGTCACCTCATATTGTTGCAGAATCGACAATGCTTCTTCCAGCGAATTCGTCGCGTAGACGCGATCGACGTCGGCTTGGCGTTGGGCCAGGAAATCGCCGTCACGCCCCCATTGCAGCTCGTGGCCGGCCCAGCCCAGAACGGTGGGGATTCCGGTTCGAGCCGCCACGCGCCCGGCGGACGAATAGGGGTTCCCTACCGCTTCGATGACGCGCTCTCCTTCGCCTGCCCTGCTCCGCAGATACTCGATAGCGTGATAATCGTCACCCGCCTCCGCCAACGCGAAGCTCAGGCCGTCCAGGGTGCGAGCCTGGCTTCCCAGCCCGCCGGTTCGAGATAGTGTCGCGCCCAGTGGGTAGAGCAGTCCTGCCGCGATGATCAGCGCACCCAGGCTGACCGCCACGCCGCGCCCAATCGATAATCTCTCCCATGGATGGGTCCATGTAAGCGACATCTGCCGCAGGACCCACCAGGTACCAAACCCGGCAAGCAGCAACCACGCCTGGTAGTACAACTTGAACACGCTGTTCAGGCGTGTCCCGAAGAGGTCCTGTACGAAGAAGAACTCGGCGCCCAGGATCAGCAACAACGCGACGCTCGTTGCCGCGAGTGCGGGCGCCACGGACTCCTCCCTAGTCAATTCCAGACTGCGCCAGAGCGCCAGCAAGGTGATCACGAGCGCACCCGCGAAAAACAGTGCCGTCACCCAGTTCCAGCTGCGTGCCGCCACTGCATCGCCTATCGATCGGTCGTCGATGGCGAGGAGCAGTGCCCAGAACGCCAGCAAGCCCAGCAATGGCGCCAGGCAAACCGCAATGCGCGGCATCGTCCTGGCCGCCGCGTCCTTGACGAGGTGAATCAGCGGCAGAGGCAACGCCACGACCATTAGTGGCGCCCAGAACAGCGCAGCATGCAGCGGCCGTGTCGCGCCATCGCCTACCGCGGCCAGGCCGTCCACCTGCGAACCAAAGCCGATATAGAACGGTGCGTAAAGAGCCACCGCAAGCACAGCCAGCGGTGCCACAAAGCCAGCGGTATCCCTCAGCCCCTGCCTGACTTCCCCTCCGCTCAGGTTGCGGAGTAGCACGAGCAGTGCTACCAGGAAGCCGAACGTCGGCAGATCCCAGGCGTTCAAGAAACCCAGCCCGCCGATCAGGATCGCACTGAGCAACAGGATCAACGGCCGCTTGTGCCAGGTATCGAAGCTCAAGCGTGTTTCCGACCACCAGAACGATAGGCCGAGCGCGAAAACGGTGAGAACGTAAGGAATCGACATCACGTGCGGGTGCAGGTCACCCAGGATGAAGCTGAAGAACGGGAACTCCGTGATGCTGTTGGCGTCCGGTGAAATACGCGTCGCCCGCCACCACCACCAGAAGCCCGACTCCTCGTCCGGATACTTGATGCAGGCCACCGGCACCAGGCAAGATTCGCTCTCTTGCGCCGAATCCAGGTTGGCGATGTCGAAGCGCTCGACGGCTGTCTCGTTCAACGCCCCGTTCGCGACGCCGAACTCTAGCGTCCCTTCGAGGTTGCCCAGGAGCGTCACGAAAATGGCCGCGGCAATACCGGCCCCCAGCGCCATTCGCGGCGCCTGCCGGCGCAGCATCAGCGCCAGGTCGTATCCCAGGCCAAGCGCCGCCGTGGCAGCCAGCGCTGCTGTACTGACAAGACCCAGGTTGAATGCCACGGAAGTCTTCACCGCCGCCAAGTTGCCGATCATCGCCTGAATCAGGTAGCCGAAGTAGTAATAGCTCACGTCGAACCCGGCGAGCCACGGGTCCTCCGGCGGAAAGAAGCGGCTACGGTCAACCGCATTCAGGTACATGAAGTCCATTGGCTTCTCCGTGCCTGCGATTTCCGGGATGAAGGAGCGAACGTGTGCGCCGGCGAAGAGGGCGATGAAGAACACGGCCTCAACCGCGACGATCAGGCCAATTCGGCTCGACAGGACCTCACGAATCTCGGCTCCACGCCGCCTCAGGATGAAGAAATCGACCGCCACGAGCAGCAAGAGAACCCAGACGATGCTTCCCGGACGGTTGGGCAGGATATGCGCCGTAAGGGCGAGCCAGAATAAATAGCCCGTGAGCAGCAGCCCAAGCGGCTTCGCGAAGGCGTATCCCGCACCCGGCAAGCGCCGTAACAGGACGAACGCGATAGGCAGGGCTATCAGCCCGAACGCTTCGATGACCAGCCACCAGGCAAAGGTCTCGGCGATCATCAGGTTAGCGCTGCCGAGCCTGCCATCTCGCTACTCGAACAGGGCTTCGACGAAGGCACGCGGGTCAAATGGGTTGAGGTCATCCTGTCCCTCGCCAGTGCCGACAAATCGCACCGGCAGGCCTAGTTCATCGCTGATCGCGAACACGATGCCGCCCTTCGACGTGCCGTCCAGCTTTGTGAGAGCGATCGCGGTCACATCGACCGTCTCTGCAAATGCCTTCGCCTGGATCAAGGCGTTCTGTCCCATCGTAGCGTCGAGGACGAGTAGCACTTCGTGGGGGGCGGTTGGGTCGCGCCGCTCGATGACGCGACACACCTTGCGGAGCTCCTCCATCAAGTTGAATTTTGTATGCAGCCTTCCAGCTGTGTCGATGATCGCCGCCGCCGCACCGCGGCTCTGCGCCGCACCGATCGTGTCGAAGGCGACCGCACTCGGGTCAGCGCCCTCCTTATGCGCCACGATCTGTGCACCCACCTGCTCCGCCCACGTGGTCAGCTGCTCGATAGCCGCGGCGCGGAACGTGTCTCCTGCGCCGATGACGACGCTCTCGCCTTCGCTGACGTAAAGATGGGCCAGCTTCCCAATGCTGGTCGTCTTGCCGGTCCCGTTCACGCCGACGACGAGGATGACTCCAGGGCGCGGTGGCGTTTCAACCTCTTCGCCCCACAGGGCGCCTTTCAGCGGCACTCGCTCCAGCACGGCGATGAGCTCCTCCTTCAGGAGGTCGCGGACGTCTTCAGCGTCGCGCACGTGTTCGTCTTTAACGCGAGCTTTTATAGCATCCAGGACCTTCTCCGCCGTGTGCAGCCCCACGTCGGCGCCCAGAAGAACCTCTTCCAGTTCATCCCAGAGTTCGTCGTCGATCTTGCCGCGGTCGAGGATGCCGCCGATGCGCCCGAACCAGCTGCGGCGGGTACGCGTCAGAGCCGCTTCGGTCTTTTCTTCGACCTGCTCCTGCGGCGCAGCGCGTCTGAATAGCGGCAAGACGGGGCTCCTGGCTAGCTAGTGGAACGAATCGATCTTAGCAGGCAGCGACTCATGCTCTGGGTCTAATTCTTCAGATCATCCAGGCGCAGCGAAAGGATCCGGGACGTGCTATCGGCGCCCATCGAGACACCGTAAATCGAATCCGCCGCCTCGATCGTTCTCGGGTTATGCGTGATGACGATGAACTGAGTCTTCTTCTCCAGCGCCCGAATCGCTTCGACGAAGCGTCCCACGTTGGTCTCGTCCAGGGCCGCATCCACCTCGTCCAGAACGCAGATCGGCGACGGGTTGGCCTCCAGCAATGACAGCAGCAGCGCCAGTGATGTCAGCGCTCGTTCGCCGCCCGAAAGCATCGCCAGTGTATGCACGCGCTTTCCCGGCGGCTGCGCCACGATGTCGACGCCCGTATTCGCGAAATCCTCCGGCTGCGTTAGACTGAGATGCGCCCGACCGCCGTTGAAGAAGGCCTCGAAGTAGCGCTGGAACCCCCGGTCAACTACCTCGAAAGTTGCCTTTAGTCGCTCGCGGATATTCGCCTCAAGCTCTTCGATCGCCTCGAGCAGCGTCTGCTCAGAGCCCTGCAGGTCGTCCACCTGACCATGGAGGAAGTCGAAGCGCTCCTTGCTCTCGTTGTAGTCCTCCGCCGCCTCTTCGTTGACCGGCCCAAGACCACGGATCGAAGCGCGAAGCGTGCCGACTCGGGTCCGCAGCGTGTCTGTGTCGACCTCTGACGCACCCCGGATCGGCGGCATCCGGCCCTGCTGCTCCAAAACCGGGCTCCCTTCTGCCTGCAAAACCCGGTCGCCGTCGGTCCGAAAGCCCTCCCCTTCGATTGTCTCGCGAAGCGCTTCGATTTCGTCCTGGTGCAGTTTCACGGCGGCTTCTGATTCCAGTTGCGCCCTCTCCGCACCGAGCAGGCGTGCCCGCGCCGTGTTGAGTTGCTCGCGCATAGCCCGCTCGCGGCCGGCGAGGTGCTGCAACTCACCCTCGGCCGGCTCCATCTCGGCCTGCAAGCCCGACAATTCTTCCTGGGCTGTCGTCAGATCCTCACTTCCGGCGCCGCGCTGGGTCAGTTCGACGATCTCGGCCTCAAGGGCTCGCAGCGACTCCCCACGGCCTTTCAACCGCTCCTCAGCTCGTGACACGCCGGCGTTCACGAGCTCCAGCTGCCGCGTCAGCGAGCGTGCCTCGCCCTCGAGGTCGGCGTGTGCCGCTGCGGCCTCGGTCACCGAATCGATACCCGCGCTGCGTCTCGGCGTCAATGGCGCCAGAGCTTCTCTCTCTCCGGAAATCGCCTCCTGCAGTTGCCGTGCCTCTGCCTGGAAATGCTCTATTTCTTCGGTCAGCCGTACCCGGCGTCCGACCCAGTCCGTTTGATCGCCGCTACGAGCCTCCTCCGCTTGCAGCGCCTCTCGCTGGCTCCGCAGCAGCACGAGCTGTCCGCGTCCTTCCAGCATTTCGCTCTGGCGGCGTGAGCGTTCCTCCCGAAGTTCATAGAGACGGGGTTCGAGTTCCTCTAGTTCCTCGCTCACGCTGGTCTGGCGTTCCTGTTCGCGGCGCAGAGCTACGTCGAGGTCGGCCTTGCGCTCCTCCGCCTGCGCGATCTCAGCCGGCAGCTCTTCCAATTCATGCTGGCGATTGAATGACTGGCCTGCCGTCCGGGTCACGCCTCCGGCGAGCGCACCGTTCGGTCTCAACAGGACGCCATCCATTGAGACGACGGAGCCGAGGCCCCGGCGCAACACCTGCTGCGCCAACCTCACGGTCTCAACAACGATGACACGTCCCAATAGCGAGTCCACGAGCGGGCGAAAGCGGTTCTCGCAACGCACAAGCCGTGCGGCGACGCCGATGATGCCCTTTTCGCGCATCAGGTTGAGTGGTGGTGAGTTACGGATCGTGTCCAGCGGATACATGATCGCGCGGCCTGCCTCGCGCTGCTCTAGCGCGTCGATCGCCTGCAAAGCCAACGGTAGGTTCTCGAATACAAGCGCCTCCACGTTTTCGGCCAATGCGGCTTCGATCGCGCGCTCCAGCCCCGGCGGCACCCGCACGATGTCCTGTACCAGACCCACGAGACCCTCGATGGCAACATGGTTATCGCCATCCCCGCCTTCGCCTAGCAAGAATCGCGCTCCCGAGCTCGATCCTTCCTGGGCGCTCTGCAGGCCCCGTAGCATCGCCTCTCGCGCTCGCATCTGCCCGATCTGGCCGTCGGCTTGCATCGCCTCGCGTTCCAGCCGCAGCACCGCGTCTCGGGCGCTCTCGGTAGCAGTCAGCAATCCGTCGCGGTCTTCCTCCGCGTCGGCAATCTCCTGGTCCAGCCGAGCGATCCGGCCCTCATACTCCCGTTCGGCCTCTTCCAGGCTTCCAATTTCCAAAGCAATCTGATCCTGGTGCAGGCCACCCTGAGACGCTTGCCCCTGGGCTCGCGCCTCCTCTTCCGTTAGGCGAACCAACGACACTTCAGCCTCGGTGGCTCCGCGCTGGGCTCGCTCGATTCGCTCCTCGCTCTCGGTCACTCGCCGGCGTAGTAAGGCGTACTCCTGCTCCAGCTCATTCATCTCCTGGCGGCGCGCCTCGATCAGTGCTTTGGCCGCCTCGATCTCGGGCAGGATAGAGACTGCGCGCGCCTGCGCTTGCGTCTGAGACGCCTGCAGGTCGGAGCGCTCGTCACGTAATGACTGCAGCTCCGCCTCGATTTCGGCGCGACGCTGCGTCTGGCCCTCAAGCCGCTCGTTGGCAAATGCCCGCCGCTGCTCCAGCGAATGAACCCGGTCAATCAGGTCACGATGACGCGTGCGGCGGTCGGCAAGCTCTTTTTCTCGCTCCTCGACGGCAACACTCAGCGCCACAAGGCCCTCTTCACAGGCCTTGACCTCGTTCTGGGTGACTGCCATCTCCTGTTGCTTCTGATCCAGAGACGCCTGCGAAGACGTCACCTTGTCCTGCGCCTCTTGCCAGAGTCGTCCGTAAAGCTCACGCAGCGTTTCTTGCAGGTCGGCAGCTAATCGGCTGTGTTCTGCGGCGCGGTTGGCCTGGCGCTCCAGTTGTCGCAGCCGCGGCCCGATTTCCTCCAGGAGCAGATTGACCCGCTCGAGGTTTTCCCGCGTCGCCGCCAGGCGGTCACGCGCCTCGTCCAGGCGTTGGCGCAGCAGGCGCACATCCGCCGCCTCTTCGAGCAAACGGCGGCGCTCTTCCGGCCGCATCACGAGGACTTCCTCGACCAGGCCCTGGCCCATGAAGGCATAGCTGTTCTGGCCCACCTGCGCCCGCATGAAAAGGTCGATAACGTCCCGTAGCCGGACTTTGTTCTTGTTGATCAGGTATTCGCTCTCGCCGCTGCGATGGGCGCGCCGCGAAACCACTACCTCGCTGTAGTCGACCGGCAGCCAGCCCTCCGAGTTGTCCAGCGTGATCGAGACCTCGGCCATTCCGACCGCTGCCCTCTGGCTGGAGCCGGAGAAGATCACATCCTCGAGCCGGCGTGCCCGCACGTTGCGCGACTGCTGCTCACCCAGAACCCAGCGCAGCGACTCCGCGACGTTGCTCTTGCCCGAGCCGTTAGGCCCCACGACCGACGTAATACCCGGCCCGAACTCGAACAGCGTCTTGTTCGCGAAGCTCTTGAAGCCCTGCAGTTCCAGCCGCTTCAGGTACATCGGCTAACCCACGCCTTCCAACGTCTTACCGTCAGAAGCTTCGAACCCTACCAGCGCATTACGAGCCGCTTCTCGCTCCGCCTCCTGTTTGCTATGCCCAATGCCCTGCGCCAACGCGTTGCCGTGGACCTGAACCTCAACCGTGAACACCTTCCGGTGCTCCGGTCCTTCTTCCAGCACGGTGCGGTAGCTAGGCGCCCGCTGCCATTTGCCCTGCGCGACTTCCTGTAGCCGCGATTTCGGGTCGACGGGCGTTGGACGTCCTGCCAGGTTCATCTCCTCACCGATCGCGTCGAAGATGAAGCGCCGCGCCGCCGTTAGCCCTCGATCGATGGCGATAGCGCCCACGACGGCTTCGAAGAGGCTGGCCAGGTTTTGGGCTCGCAGGCGGCCGCCGGCACCTTCTTCACCGTTGCCCAGCAGCAAGAAGTCACCCAGACCTTTGACTCGAGCGAATTGCGCCAGGCTGTCTCTGCGCACCAGGTAACCGCGCCACTCGGTGAGGTCGCCTTCCTGGCACTCCGGGCAATCGCGGAACAGTCGCTCCGCGACCACGTAACTCAGCACGGCATCGCCAAAGAACTCCAGACGCTCGTTCGACTCCATTCCGGGAGTCGGTTTCTCGTTGAGATACGAGCGGTGGATGAATGCCTGGTGAAGCGTCTCGGCATTCTTGAACTTGACGCCGATCCGCTCCTCCACTTCCTGGACGAAGGCCATCATCGGCTGCGGTTCCCGCTCTTTTGGCGGGCCATTTCACGCCACGCCAAAGTGAGGTTTCGAAGCAATGATCTGGTGTGCATTTCGGACGTGTGAGTCGCCCGATTTCCTTCAACCAAGGGGAGGGCACCTCTCCAACATCGGTGGTAGCCTGAGGGACAGAAAAGCCTTAGTTCGTTTGTGGGAAGCCGCCCGCACAGGCCCCAAACTAGATTCGATGATAGGCTTGGCCCGAATAGAGTGTCAAGATATTCATAGTCAAACGAGTAGGCGGTTTGACAATTAATGACCGAATCCGCCCAGGGCGCCGAGCTGCTCTCTCGGCTGCACCAACACCTCAAGCCTTCCGGACTGGCTGCGCTGACCGCAATCGAGCAAGCCTGCATTGAGAATAACGCCCGGCTTTACCTGGTTTGCGGCACGCTGCGCGACCTCGTTCTTGAGCGCGAACCGCTCGATATTGACCTCGCAATCGAAGGCGCCGACGTCCCCTCCATAGCCCAACTCGTCGGCGTCCAGCTCGGCGCTCGAGTCGTGCTGCACCAGCGCTTCGGCACGGCCAAACTCTCCAGCCGCGATTTCCAGTTCGACCTGGCCGGAACTCGCCGAGAGACCTACCCACACCCTGGCTCCCTACCGCAGGTTCAGCCCGCAACGCTGGCCGAAGATCTCGGCCGGCGCGATTTCGCCGTTAACGCTTTCGCCATGCAGCTGGCACCGCAAGCGGGCGAGATCATCGACCCGTTTCGCGCCGTCGATGACTTGCGCAGTGGTCTCCTCCGTGTCCTCCACGATCGCAGCTTCCAAGATGACGCGACCAGAATGCTACGCGGCGTCCGGTACGCTTCTCGCTTCGGCTTCAAGCTGCAGCACGAAACGGAAGCCCTGCTGCGGCGTGACTTGCGGTACCTGAAGCGCGTCAGCGGACCTCGCCTGCGACGCGACCTCAGCCTTCTGTTCCAAGAACCGAACGCCGTCGAAGGCGTGCAGTTGGCGCGGCGTCTGGGAATTCTCGAAGCGATTCATCCTGCGCTCGGCCTGCACGACGACGTCGCCGGCCGCTGGGTCGAAGCCATGAGCCTGCCTCACGAGGCGCCGCTGGATGAAACGGGCTTCTGCATCGTCACAGACCCGAGAGAAGAATCTACCGTCGCCTCCGTCACAAAATGGCTTCACCTCACTGGACGCGTAGAGCGAGCAATGGATGACCTCGTGCGCCTACGAGGGCTCTCAGATAAGCTGGCCGAAGCAGCGACGTCGCCCGCCATCGCTGTCGATCTGCTGGAGCACCAGGCGCCATCCGCAATCTGGGCCCTCTCGGTCCTCGACGGTGGCGCTGCCGGCGGAGTGTGTCGCCGGTACCTTTCGCAATGGCGACACACGCAGCCATTGCTTGATGGCGATGACTTGCTGGCGCTGGGCGTGACCCACGGCGTTGCGGTGGGCGAAATGCTGAAGCAACTGCGCCGAGCGCAGCTACAGGTAAATGGAATGACACGAGACCAGGAGATCGAACTCGTGCGAGCCGCGCTACCCGGTGGAGGTCCGACACGTGCCGATTAGAAAAAGCCGCCCCAAAGAAGCACCCCGCGACTTCGATTTCTTTCGTTTCGAGGTCTGGTTCGCGCTAGCCATCGGCTCGCTAATTACGGTTGTGCTATCGCTCTTCGTCTGGCCGGTCTTGCTTCTCGCATCGACTCTCGGTGTGTCCTGGGGACTGACCCACCTGATGGGCCGCTGGATGATGCGCGGCCGGCTCGATCGCAAAAATCAGCGCGCCGATGAAGAGGAGCGCGAACGCCGCGCCCTTGCCAAGCGCGAAGCCGCCTCACTCGAGAACGAGCAGGCGTCCCGCCGACGCCACCGCAGACGCCGCTAGGACGGCTCCTGCCCGAATCGGTACATGATCGCCGCGATGTGCTTCGTTCCGCGCCGGAAATCCTCGATGCGGATGTGCTCATCCGGGGCGTGATCTCGCCCGCCGACGTAGTTAATCCCCGCCATCACCGTAGGCAGGTTGAGGTCGTGCACGAAGTGGTACATCGGCCCCGTCGCTGCCATGCTCGGCACGATGTAGGCCTCCCGGCCGTAAACGTCACGCGCCGCCGTCTGCGCCACCTCGACGAAGGGGTCGTCCATGGCGCTGCGGGCCGGCTTCTCCATCGATGAGCGATTTATCTCCACGTCCTCGAAACCCAGCCGGTCGAGGTGCGCTCGCAGCTTGGTGACGATGTCTTCCGGGTCCTGTTGATCGACGAGCCGAAAGTCGAGCTTCGCCGAAGCGCGCGCCGGTAGAACCGTCTTCGTCCCGAACCCCTGATAGCCCGACGTCAGGCCGTTGATCGTTGCCGTCGGCTCGAAGATGTGCCGTCGCCGGTAATCGACGTCCTTCACGCCCAGCACCGCGGCATGCAGCCCAAGGCTGGCGAGAAATTCAGTGCCTTCGTCCGGCAGAATGCGCAGCGTCGCCAGCTCTTCTTCCGTCGGATCCTTGACGTCGTCGTAGAAGCCGTCGATCAGGATCCGTTCGTCTGGCGCTTTGATCCCTGCCAATGCCCACGCCAGGCGCCACGCCGGATTTGGCACCACCGTCCCGAAGGACGAATGCACGTCTCGGTTCGGCCCCGCAATGCTGAGGTCGACGCAGACCAAGCCTTTAGCGCCGAGCATCAGCGTTGGACTGCCATCCCACAGCGCGTAGCCCCACTCCCAGATGCAGGCCTCCGCCGCCAGCAAGTCACGGTGTTGATGCACGAACGGCGCGATCTGCGGGCTGCCGATCTCCTCATCGCCCTCGATGCAGAACTTGATCTGGCACGGCAGCTCGCCAAATACGTGCTTCAGCGCCCGAATCGCCAACATGCGCGAGACGATGTTGCCCTTGTCGTCCGACACGCCACGTCCGTAAAGCGCCTCATCGCGTCGCTGCGGCTCAAACGGCCCGGAAGTCCATTCGTCCAGCGGGTCAGGCGGCTGCACATCGTAGTGGTTATAGAACAGCAGTCTGCGTGGGCTCTTGCCGGCGTGTTCCGCGTAAACCACCGGGAACGCGCCATTCGACTTCGGTAAGATGCGCACGTCCAGGCCTTCAGCCTCCAGGAGACGCAGCGTGTGTTGCGCCGTCTCCTCAATCGCGTTGCCGTGGGCGCTGACGGTCTCCAGCTTGCAGTACTCGACCACATCGGCGAGCGCCCGTTCCAGGTTCTCGTCTATGTAGCTAAAGACTTCTTCAAGGCTCACGAAGGCATCATCTCAGACGACGGGACGCTTGTCGCCTGCCTTATAGCGCGTCTCGCAACATCCAGATGCCGCGCACCGGCTGGTCCGACAGCCCCATGAGCGCTCCCGGCGAATCCAGTGTCGTCAGCGGCCGGAATCCCAGGCGAAGCCAGAAATACACCGCCAGCCCGCGCCCATCCGGCACCGGCGCGTAGACTCTCGTGAAGCCATCCGCTCTCAGCGCAGCATCGAGCGCCAGTCCCGCCTCGCCGCCAAGGCCTCTGAACCTTCTCTCAGGCGCTATGGCCAGAAAAGCCACCGTGGCGGCTCCCGGCTCGGGCAGATCTCTCAGGACAACGGCCACACCGATCGCAGAACCTTCCGTGTCGGTGACCAGCACGCCGTTTCCCGCCGATACCGCGGCCTCGAGTTCGGCACGCGTCCACTCCGGCGCCAGCGCAGCATCGAGCCAGGTCATCGAGTCCAGCAGGTCGGTCTGAAGCTCCGATAGCGCGATACGTTCCGAAGCCGCTGGCTGGTTCACGTTCGCGGTGTCAGCCATTCTTCAACCGCGCCGGCAATCTCACGCGAGGCCAGGTCTCGCAGCGTACAGCGCGGCAGCGAACGCAGAAACGTGTCGCCGTAAGCGCGCGCCCGCAGGCGGCGGTCGAGCACCATGAGGACGCCACGGTCGGCCTTGCTCCGGATCAGACGGCCGAAGCCCTGGCGAAAGCGCAAGATCGCGTTCGGCACCGCGTACTGCTCAAACGGCTCGTCGTACAACGCCGATCGGGCCTGGTAAATCGGGTCGGTCGGCACCGCGAAGGGTAGTCGCACAATGACTAGCAGCGAGAGCGCCTCGCCTACCACATCGACACCCTCCCAGAAGGAAGCCGTGCCCAGCAACACGGTGCGTGGGTTTTCCCGCAGCGCCGCCAGCATCTGTCGTGGCGAACCGTCGCTGCCGTGGGCCAACACAAGAATGCCTTCCGCCTCTAACGGCGCTTTAATCTTCTCGTACACACCGTTCAGCGCCCCGTAGGACGTGAACAGCACCAGTGCTCTTCCCTGGCTTGCCCTCAGCGTCTCGACCAGGAGTTCGCCAACGCTGGTGACGAACTCGCTCTGGTTCGGGTCCGGCAAGTCGGTCGGCAGGGCGATCAGCGTCGACGCCTCAAAGTCGAACGGCGATCCGAGAAGTAACTCCTCAGCCTGATCGATTCCGACGCGCTCGCGCAGAAAATCGAAGCTGTCGTCCGCACTCAGAGTGGCGCTGGTCAAGATCACGCTGTCCTTCGCCTCAAATAGCTCTCGCCGCAGCACATCGGCTACCTCTAGCGGAGCCGTATGAAGCGCCAGGTCACCGGAGCGCCGCTCGCGCTCCAGCCAGCAGATCAGAGACGCGTCTTCCTCCAGCAACGCGTGCGACCAGCCGTATTGCAGCTCGCCGCCAATCTGGCACAGGTCGGCGGCCTCCGACGCGATCGCATCCTGCTCCAGCAGGCCCTGATCACTGAGCTCCAACATGCCGCGCACGTCGTCCAGCAACGTCATCAAGTCGGTCATCGCCGCGTCCAGGTTGTCGGCCGAAATTTCCAGGTCCGACCACACGCGCTGCACCCGGGTCGACCGCGTTATGAGCAGGCGGCCGTCACCCGGCCCTCGGTCATCTGGACCGCACTCTGTCAGGACTCGCGACAGTAACCCGTAGGGCTCGCTCACCCTGGCGCGCACCCTTGCCGTCGCGGTCACGAGCGATGCCGAAACACCCGCCATATACGCCCCAGGCGCCAGCAGGTCTCCCGCGGCGCCACGTGATGCTTCGTTTATCGAGCCGGCCAGCCCGGAGGCCCTCTCCCCCGTTCGCCGCCCGATGCGGTCCAGGAACTCGTTGAAGTTGGCCTCTGTGGCCGAGAACGCCAATCGCGACGTCGCTTCATCCTCCAGGTTATGCGCCTCGTCGATGATCAGCCGCTGATACGGCGGCAGGACGTGACCGCCGGTCGCGATGTCCGAAAGCAGCAGTGCGTGGTTGACCACCAGGACGTGGGCGGCGTCGGCTCGCTTTCGCGCCCGATAGAGAAAACAGGTCCCGTTCTTCACGAACGGACACGCCGTCTGCAAACAGGCCGTATTCTCAGCCGTCATCCGAGACCACGCCGCGTCAGCGCTGAACGGGAGATTGAGCTCGGCCCGGTCCCCGGTCTGCGTATGCTGCAGCCATACCAGCAACCGAGCCATCAGACGGGCCTCTTCCTGGTCGGCTGGCTCCGAGTGGCGTAGCGCCGCCCAACGCTGGAGGCAGAGGTAATTGCGACGCCCCTTTAAGGACGCCGAGCGTAGGGGCTCCGACTCCATACCCGCTAGCAACTCGGCGACAGCCGGAAGGTCCTTCTCAATCAGCTGTTCCTGCAGTCCGATCGTGTCCGTCGAGACCACAACCCGTTCACCGCTTCGGATTGCCTGCAAAGCGGCCGGCAGCAGATAAGCGAGCGACTTTCCGGTGCCTGTGCCCGCCTCAACCAGCAGGTGGTTGCCCTGCGTCAGCGCCTGGTTCACCGCCAACACCATCTTCTCCTGCTCAGGGCGCTGCTCGAAGTCGGTGAAGTGGTCGGAAAGGCCGCCCGCACGGCGCAACAGTTCGACGACCTCGGCGTCTTCCACGGTGCCGGCGCCCCCGCCCGTGAGTGGTTTACCGGCATCGTCCGGCGCTGCCAGCAACTCAGACGCGAGGCCGATCGCCCCGACGCCGACCGGCTTCTCCGCCAACAACTCACCGACCAGCGACGACAACGGCCATTCACCCGCTGCCGCGAGTCGCTGCACCTCATTCAATAGCCAGACTGGCAGCTCGGCCAGTCTTTGGCGCAACGCCAGGAACACGGATCGCGTAGCATCCGCGTCGGCGTAAGCGCGGTGCCGAACCGGAAACTCGATACCAAGGTGCTCGGTTATACCTCGGAGACTGAAATCGTGCAATCCCGGCACCAGCAGTCGCGCCAGGTCGTGCGTGTCGTACTGGGCGCCGGGTACCCAAACGCCGCTTCGCGCCAGGAACGTCGTGTCGAATTCAATGTTCTGGCCCACGACTGGGCTGTCACCGACAAAAGTCGCGATTTCTGACGCGACGGCCGAAAAATGCGGCGCGGTCTTGAGTTCGTGGGCCTGGATACCGGTCAGGCGCTCAACGCGATACGGTGGCGGATGAACCGGCTGGACCAGCGTACGGAATTCGTCCAGCACCCCCTCGCAGTCGAAGGCAATCGCCGCAACTTCGATGATCTCGTCGCTTTCGGTGTCGAGTCCGGTGGTCTCGGTGTCAATGGCGACGTAGCGGGTGGTCACCTTGCCTCCGTGTAATCGAACAGATGGGCGGATCGTACAGGAACCCCGGTGCCGGGACAAGAAAATCCAGCCTGTCAGGACTCGAAGCTGCTCCAGTCCGCCAGGTAAGGCGTCAGCCACCCGAAAACCAGGATCGCCAGGAGGAGACCCGGCACCGTCAGTCGCCTCCACGGTGGCAACAACATGACGAGTGGCGCGCCCAAGGCAACGAAAAGTCCCGCCACAAAGAGCGTGTACGGCACGTTAAGGCTGCCCAGCGCTTCGCCCGCACCGCGCATCCCATACAGCACCAGCCCCAGCACCAATCCGATGCCGGTCCAGAACATCACCAGGGCGCCGTGCAAGATCACACTCATCGATACCGCGCTGGCGCCCTCTGGCAATAAGCGCGCCATGAAAGCGCTCTGCATTCGCAACCTGAAGAGCCAGAACGACAACAAGGGGGTCGTCAGTACCGCCATGGCATAGCCCGTCACGAAACCAGCGAAGATTTCAGCCAACTCAGCGCTCCAGAATCGACGTTGCGGCGTCGCGGCTGAGCGTCCGACACTCAACGGCTCTCACGCCCCAGTCGCGCTCGAGTTCTCGGAGCAACAACGGCGGCAAGGCGTCGATGCCGACCGGCGTGAAAAATCCCGGCCCGCTGCCGGCGGCAAAAACGGCGAGTTTCTCAGCTCGACAAAGCGCCATCGCCGAAGCCACTTGGGGAGCGACCTCGACGACATGGCGGTCGAAAGCGTTGTGCAAGTCGCCCTCCCTCAAGGGCAAGCCGTGAGCCGCGAGATCGGACGCATTGCTGGTTTTCTCGCCGTCCGTGAAGTCGACAGGGCTCATCAATCCGTACATGCGCCGTGTCTTGTCCGCCAGGTCGACGTCGGCGAAAAACAGCGTCAGTCTCAGCGCTTCGAGATCCGGAAGCGTCTCTATCTGCTCACCGCGCCCACCGGCCACCGCAGTCCCCCCGTAGAGGAAAAACGCCACGTCCGACCCCACCGAGGCTGCAACCTTGTTCAGCTCCTCCGGCGTCAGATCGAGATCCCAGAGCCGGTTCAAGCCGCGAAGGACCGCCGCGGCGTCAGTGCTGCCGCCGCCCAAGCCCATGCCAGCCGGAATCCGCTTCTCCAGCTCAATTCGTACGCCAAGCTCCGCCTGGCCGACCGCCTCGGCCAGCGCATGCGCCGCTCTAAAGGCCAGGTTGCGCGGCCCCTCTAGAGGCACGCCTCGCTGCGCCTCACCCGCGACCTCAATCTCAATCGATCCCGCCGCCTCCAGACGAACCGTGTCTGCGAGGTCGATGGTCTGCATCAGGGAGGCAATGTCGTGATAGCCGTCAGCACGCCGAGCCAGCACCTCGAGAACGAGGTTCAGCTTCGCGGGAGCGATCAGTTTCAACATTACCTGGGTTCCATGCCTGGAGGTTCGTCTCCCTGCTGAGCCATCGCAAGCCGCAGCCAGCCCTCCAGGGGGACATCCTGTGAACGCAACGTCGGCTCCAACCGAGCCGCCTCTACCAACCGTGCAGCTTCCGGCGGCGGCACGCCCAGCCCTTGGGCCAGCGTGTTGCGCAACTGCTTGCGAGGGGCGGCAAAGCCGGCGCGGACGACGTTGAAGAATTTCTCACGTTGAGACGGCGTGATTAACGGCGTCTCCAGCAAATCAAGGCGAATGACGCCGGAGGTAACACGCGGCGGCGGGTAGAAGGCTCGAGGCGGTACGTTGAACAACTTTCGCGCCTTCGCATAGACCTGCACCGAAACGCCGAGCAGGCTCATCTTGCCTGGCCCGCTCACGATCGAGTCCGCCACCTCTCGCTGCAGCATCGCGACGATCGATTTCGGCCCGTGCTCCGCTTCAAGAAAATGACGCAAAATGGCAGCTCCGGAGTTGTACGGCAGGTTTCCCACGACTGAATATGCCGCGCTTTGGACCGCCCCCGCTTCTGCCAGGAGAGCGCCCGGACTCACGGCCAGGACATCGCGCTCAATTACGGTCACGTGATCCTGGCCCCGATACTGCTCCCGCAAGCGCGACGCCAGCTTCGCGTCGAGCTCGACCGCTACGACACGCCCTGCCGTCGTCGCCAGGCGCTCCGTCAGTACGCCCAGTCCCGGCCCAACCTCGACCACCGTATCTTTCGGGCCCGCGTCCGCGGCGGCAACGATGCGATTGACCACGCTGTAGTCGCTGAGGAAGTGCTGTCCCAGGGATTTGGTTGGGCTGACGCCAGCTGCCCGTACTTCGCGCGGCCTGTAAGGTCGCGGCGAGCGGCTGCGAGCCCGCAGGCCGGCGGAAGAGTCGTTATTCCAGGATGAAAACGTCAACCCAGCCCGTGTGCCAGTCAACCGCGACGCCGTCGGGATAGCCCATGTCGATTCTGTCGCCGATGATGCCGCCGCCGGTGTCTCCCGCCACCGCGAAGCCGTAGCCTGGAACGTAGAGGCGCGTACCCAGCGGGATCACATTCGGGTCCACCGCCACAATGCCTTTAGTCAGCGGCACTCCGGACCGCGTGATGCCGTAAGCGGGATGGGTTGCCGGTTTGCCGGAGCTCTCCGCGTTGTACCACGTCGCGTACATCGACATCGTCTTCGCGACCCGCAGATTCGGTGACTCGCCGGTGGAGTTAATCGCCGAAGCCGAGTAGTAAATCACCGTGTCGACCGGCTCGGGATCGAAAGTCTCAGCGACAAGTGTCCGTTCCGTCTCAATCCCGTCTTCGATCACGATCTGGTATTCGGTGATGCGCACCCCGCCGTGACCCTCGATCCGACGCGTCTCCAGGCCACTCAACCCGTCGTCAGGCGCGAATACGGTCTTGTGAATCAGGTCCTCGCGTTCGAAGAAGGATTGACCTGAAACACGCACAATCCGCGCCACCATGTCGTTGGTTACCGCCACGTCCAGCGCCGGCTCCACGCGATCCTCCGGACCGAAGTTGTAGCCGGCTTCGAGGAGCGCTTCCCCCAGTGTCCCTGCCTGGGAGTAAATGAGCTGCGCATGCTCCCCCAGTCGGAGGTTGATCGCTTTGGCGTGGCTGACCTCGATCTGCATGCCTGAGTTGAGCGCCGTAACCGGCGGTGGGAACACTTCATCGGCGGGCCCCAGGCTGATTCCTGCTTCCGCCAACGCATCCTTCACCGACTCGACGCTGGTCTGCAGTGACACCGAGCGACCGTCTTCTACGACGGTCACGGGCACGGCGCGTCTGATCTCGATGATGATGCCCTGAACGTCGCCCGGCGTCTGGTTGTAAATGCCGTAGCTGGCCAACGAGGACGTGTTGATCGGCTTCGGATACACGGGGTCCGTCGCGATCACACGCAAGCCGTTATAGAAGATCGCGTCGTGCGGGCTAACGTCGATTCGCAGCTCTCGCAAAAGCCCTTCGACGCTGATCGCGCGAGTACGCCATGACAACGTCACCCCATCCGCTTCCACGACGACAGGAATGGCACGCTCGACCGTAATCGAGCTGCTCGACACGACGAATACGTCACCGGGATCCGGGGCTATTCCCGCCGAGCCGAGTAAAGTCGCGATGTCCTGCTGACGGCTGACCACGGTTATCTGCTTGCCGTCGGCCTGGACCAATAGCTTTCGAGGCGGAAACACCACGAACGCCAGTAGCCCGACGATCGCAAGCGTGGCCACCAGTGCCAGGCGAAGCCGCGCCCGCGAAGTGACCAACCGTTGAACTTCTGCTGAGGGAAGACGGGTTACGGGGTGTGCCCCGGTACGCAGGCGCAAGCTTGGCAGCCAATACGCCAAACGTTACCTCCTTGGAGTCACTTCTACCTCAAGGCATCCGATCCCTGAGTTGGTCGTGCACCCGTTGTCGATCCGGTTACAGGCTTGCCGCCACTCGACAGCTCAGGCCAGGTTTTCCCACGGCGCCCGAAGATGTCTACCTACCGCTGCTTCCTTCCGGACCTGACGGGGTTCGGCAGTTCCTCGCCGCGTAGGGCCAAGCCATCAACACCGTTGAGTTTTGGCAGTCCCCGTTAGCCTAGACCTCGAACGGGAATTCAACCCCGCTATAGCGGGTTGCGGGTACAGGGCACCGCTAGCTCCCCGTCTAGCACGACCGTGCGAATCCTATCACAAGCCAGTCTCGAAGGGTCAAGGAAACACGAGCCCGACTTAGGGCGTAAGCACCTCAGCATTCACACAACTCGCCGGCCTCTCGCCGCGAAGAAACGCCAGCAGATTTTCAACCGCCATGTCCGACATTCGCGTCCGCGTCTCCACCGTCGCGCTGCCGAGGTGAGGCGCCACGACGACATTGTCGAATTCCATCAGTGGATCGTCAGCCGCCAACGGTTCCATCTCAAACACGTCAAGCCCGGCGCCGCCGATGACGCCATCGCGCAGCGCCTGCACCAACGCGGCCTGCTTCACAACACCACCGCGAGCTGTGTTGATCAGTACGCCGTCGGGCTTCATCTGAGCCAGCTCGCCGGCTCCAATCATCCCTCGCGTCTCATCATTCAGCGCCACGTGGAGGGTCACGTAGTCCGATTCTGCGAGTAACGCCGGTAGTTCGCGCCACTCGACGCCAAGCGCCGTCTCCGCGTCTCGTTTGCGATGGCGCGAGTTGTAGATGACATGCATGCCGAAGCCGGCTGCCCGCCGTGCCACTGCCGCTCCTATCGCACCCAGCCCGACAATGCCGAGCGTTTTCCCCGTCAGGTCGTGACCCAACATGAACCACGGCTTCCATTCGCCCCACTCGCTTCGCCGGATCGCGCGCTCGCCTTCTGGGAGACGCCGGGCTTTCGCCAGCAGCAAGGCAAACGCCATGTCGGCCGTCGTATCGGTCAAGACGCCAGGGGTATTGGTGACCAGCACCCCGCGTCGCGTCGCCGCGGCGACATCGATGTTGTCGTATCCAACCGCCATCTGACTGACGATTCGCAGCGAAGGCGCCGCTTCGATCAAGTCCTCATCGACACGATCTGCAATGTTGACAAGGATCCCGTCCGACCGGACGACAGCCTGGCGTAGTGAATCGGGCGATGGCGGGTCGTCACCCGGCCAAAGCTCGACGTCGGCCTCGGCTTCAAGCCGCGAAACACCCTCGCCGATCAGGCGACGGGTGACGAAAACGTGCGGTTTAAGTAGTCGCACCGCGCATCTCGCGCATCGCTCGTAGCGCCACGTGGTGCGCCAGCGTGAATATGACCAAAGCCCCTAGAACATGCATCGAGCCAAGGAACTCACCCTCAAATTCAGAGACCCAGAAGGGTTGAATCACCGCCAGGATAACCAGTGCTACAGAGAGGAACAGCGTCACCCGTCCCACCTTCGCCAGATACGCCACGACGAGAATCAGTACAGGTGTCAGGGTCAGCGCAGACCAGCCAAAGCCTCTGTGCATTTCCCAATCCTCGCCGCCAAGAAGCGCCAGCCCCGCAAAGAAGAACTGCAGCACGACGCCGAACAGGAACAACATGGAAGCGATAACCAGGATCCGTTTTGCAGCGACCATCTTCGCCTCCCTACTCCTGCGACACGTTGGCCTTTAGCCAATCATCGACTCGGGGCGCCGTGAGCGTCACAGCTTCACGGTGACAAACGATACCCCAATGCCCGGTCTCTGGCACAGCCATTGCGTCGCCTGCCAGGTAGATTGCCACGCTCCGGTAGTGAGACGGCGGAAAATCACCATCTTGCTCGCCGAACACGGTCAGCGAAGGCGCACGAACCGACTCAGGAGTCAACGAAACCCCTCGGCGGCGCTGCCTTCGCGCCATTCCGCTCTCTTCGGCACCTCGCACGCGCTCAAGCAAGGCGCAAGCCTCCACATCGCTCAAATCGTGCAGCGCTGGACGCGAGGCCTCCAGGTCGTCTGGGTATAGGCCGTAGGCCTCCGGGCCAAATGGCCCAGATGGCGTCGCCCGCACGGTCTCCGGCTCGCCGTGACCGGCGACCTCTAGAGGCGGGCTCGGCGCGAAGAGCAACAGCCCCGGAAGCTCCGGCTGTGTCGCGGCATAAAGCATCGCCACAAGACCGCCCATGGACCAGCCGCCAATGATCGGAAGGCGCCCCCGAGCCTCACCGATCTGCGCCGCCACTGACGCAACGTCCCCGACGTAATCCTCCATCGTTATCGTCGTAAAATCGACCGGTAGGCTATGCCCGTGGCCACGCAAATCCAGCACGTTGACTTCCCAGCCCAGGGCGCCTAACTGCTCTCGCCAAAGGTCCCAGATCCAGGCAGCGGTGGCTCCTCCGTGGATCAGCAAGATCGAAGGGTAAGGCATGATCTAAATCCTAATATCTAGTCGAATAAGAAGTGTTCTTTTCCGGGTCGTTTACTTGCAGCCTTGTACTGAACCCAAGTTTGTTGACACCACTTATTGCCTATGCTACGTTGCCGCCGCTAGCGGCCCCTTCGGGGAGATTCGCTGTAGTATGGATTTTGGGGTTGCTGGCGACGCCTACTAGTTAACATTCTCGGGCCGCTAGCTCAATTGGCAGAGCAGATGACTCTTAATCATCCGGTTCCCGGTTCGAGTCCGGGGCGGCTCACCAAAATTAGCAACGGCCGGTGAACTAACCGGCGAGGGGAAGTGTCGGAATTGGTAGACGAGCATGACTTAGGATCATGTGCCGCGAGGCGTAGGAGTTCGAGTCTCCTCTTCCCCACCACCTCGCAATCAGTAGGTTTGGAGTCCGCGGAAGCTACTCAGCCCGCGGTAAGTACGGGACTCCTTAACAGGATGAAGGGGGAGTAATGCCGCCACTGCTGCAGGTCAAAGATCTAAGGACGTACTTCTACACGGAAGAGGGGTTAGTCAAGGCCGTCGATGGCGTCACTTTCGACGTTGAGGAAGGCGAGACCCTGGCACTTGTAGGCGAGAGTGGATGCGGCAAGAGCATTAGCGCTCTGTCTCTCCTCAAGTTGATACCAATCCCACCTGGCCGCATCGTGTCTGGCGAAGTCCTCTTTGAAGGCGACGACCTCCTCCAGTTCGACGAATCCGAAATCCGCAAGATCCGCGGCAACCGCATATCGATGGTCTTCCAGGAGCCCATGACATCGCTCAACCCGGTGCTGACCATCGGCAAGCAGATGACGGAAGCACTTCAGCTGCACCTGAAAATGGACCGCAACGCGGCCAACGGACGCGCCGTGCAGCTCCTCGAAATGGTCGGGGTTGCCGAGGCCGCGCGCCGTATTACGGACTACCCTCACCAGTTCTCCGGCGGTATGCGACAGCGCGTCATGATCGCCATGGCATTGGCGTGTAACCCGAAGCTACTCATTGCTGACGAGCCCACGACGGCTCTCGACGTGACAATTCAGGCCCAGGTGCTCGAAGTGATGGCGCGCCTTAGTCACGAATTCGGCACGGCGGTCATTATCATCACGCACAACTTAGGCGTAGTTGCCCGTTACGCCAACCGCGTCAACGTCATGTACGCCGGCCGGATCATTGAAACTTCCACCGCTGAGGCCGTTTATGGCGATCCTCGACACCCCTACACGTTGGGACTGCTGCGCTCAGTACCGCGACTCGACCAGGGAATGAGTGAGAAGTTGATCCCCATCGACGGGCTGCCGCCGGACTTGGGCCACCTGCCAGAAGGATGTACTTTCTACCCGCGTTGCACCTTCCGTATCGATAAGTGCGCCGAGGAGTACCCACCGCTAACGCTTGTGAGTGAGAATCACTACGCCGCCTGTTGGGTGGACGTGACGGAGACGAAGGGGGCCGAGAATGACAACTGAGACGGCTGGAGTACCGGGCGGCGCAGCACAAAGTTCTGAAGACCTTCTGTTTGATCTCCAGGACATGCAAGTCCACTTCCCTGTGAATGCCGGCTTCATCGTCTCCCGCAGGGTCGGCGCGAACAAAGCAGTGGACGGCATCAACTTCAGCATCAAGCGGGGCGAAACCTTGGGCCTGGTGGGCGAAAGCGGCTGCGGTAAGTCGACCACCGGCCGTGCCATCCTGCAGCTGTACAAACCCACGGGCGGCCAGATCATGTTTGAAGGCAAGGACATGGCGGACCTCCACGGCGAAGAGCTACGGCATACGCGCCGTCGCATGCAGATGATCTTCCAGGACCCTTACGCGTCTTTGAACCCCCGTATGTCGATTCGCGATATCGTTGGGGAGCCGCTTGTCATTCACAAGCTCGGCAATCCGGCTGAGCGCCGCGAGCGCGTTGCTGAGTTGCTTCGAATCGTCGGCCTCAACCCGTACTACGCGACTCGATTCCCCCACGAGTTCTCCGGTGGCCAGCGCCAGCGTATCGGTATCGCTCGCTCGCTCGCCGTGTCGCCCGACTTCATCGTCTGTGACGAAGCTGTTTCCGCGCTCGACGTTTCGATTCAGGCACAGATCATCAACCTCCTGGAGGAGCTCCAGGACGAGTTCGGACTCACCTACCTCTTCATCGCCCATGACCTCGCGGTCGTCCGCCACATTAGCGACCGCGTCGCCGTCATGTACCTCGGCAAGATGATGGAGCTGTCTGACCGGAACGAGATTTACGACAACCCGCTTCACCCTTACACGAAAGCGCTGCTTTCCGCCGTCCCGATTCCCGATCCGGTCCTGGAGCGCAAACGAGAGCGCATCATCCTCACCGGTGACGTACCTAGCTCCCTGCGCCCACCGCGAGGCTGTGTTTTCCACACCCGCTGCCCCATCGCCATCGACGAATGTCGCGAGGTGCTTCCGGAGTGGCGTGAGATGCAGCCTGGCCACTGGGTAGCCTGCCATCGGGTCTAGCCGCTTTGCTCCGCCAAGCGTACGAAAGTGACTCCGCCGCACTGTGAGTGACGTCCATACTTTCGATCCGTTCGCCAAAGAGCTGGCCTATATCCACGTCAACGAAAAGCTCATTGACCGGGTCATGAAACACCTCGGCGGCGCCAAGGCAGTTCGGCTTCTTGAGTTGGCCGCCGGCACCGGCCTACCGACGGCGCTCATGTATCAGCGCGCCAGGGCAGCCGGATCGAAGCTCGTTGGCACACTCCTCGACCTCGACCTTCCCGCTCTCTATCAGGCCAGACTTGAAGTCGATGAGGACTCCGCGACTTACGTATACGGCACCGCGAGCTCGCTGCCTTTTGGGCCGCAGAGCTACGACGCTGTGTTCTTCGCCAACGGCCTCCACCTGCTGGATGCTGACTCGAAGCAGAGCGCGCTCAAGGAAAGCTATCGGGTTCTCAAGCCCGGCGGCCTCTTCGCGATGAATTCGACGTTCTTCGACGGCGCCTACCCGGAAGAGAGCAAGCCTTTCTACGGCCGCTGGATCCGCCGCTCAATCGTCGAGATCAACCAGCGCCTGCCTGGCCGTGACAAGGGCGAGAAGGTCCAGGCAATGGAATTCCTCACCGGCAGCGACTACCGCGAATTGATCAACCGCTCTGGATTCGAGATCGTCGAGTCGCGCGAGCGCCGCGTCATGCTCAGCCAGGCTGCAGTCCGGGCCATCAGCTCCTACAAGGACTTCGCCATGGGCGCTTTGCACGCCACCGACGAGGATGCGGAACAGGCCGCCAAGGCATTGCAGGCCACGGTGCAGCAAACCTTCCACGACCTGCAGATGAAGTATCTGCCGCGAACCTGGCTCGAAATCATCGCCATCAAGCCCTGAGACCCTTCTTCTCGGCATCTTCTCGCCAAACGGTATAGGACTTCGTTTACGCCTCCTTAAGCACTCCGTAAGAACCGTCGTCTATCATGAGTGCATGAAGCTGCTACCAGTAGTAGTCCTTTCCGCGGCTGCTCTGCTCGTGGCCTGCAGCAGTGATAACCCTCCAGACGTCTCGCCCACGGCTGCCTTCGGCGGGCCCGTTCCCATCCCTTCCATCGAGGACTTCGAACCGACAGAACTGATTTACTGGGACAGCTTCTATGGCGGCCTGACAAACCTTCGCAACAATCCCGGCCCACGGCGTGAAGCCATGCTCGAAGCCATCGCCATCGCCGCCGAGGATGAGCCGGGTTACCGCGCTATCCTGGTCGAACTAGCGCTCTACCCATCACCTTATCGCGATCTCGCCTGGGAGCTCCTCGAAACCGGCCAGACGTTCTCACCGGAGGCAATCTGGTCCCTGTTCGGCGACCTCGGCCCAGCGCTACCTGAAGACGATCTCGTCTCTTATGTCGAATTCAAGGCGCTGCTTCTGGGTTCGATTCAACCCGGCTTCGAGCAATTTCTCAGCCCTGCAGCCCCTCGGGTTATCTCAGCTCAGGAGGTGATCTGGGGTGGTATCGCCGTCGACGGCATCCCTCCGCTCGACGATCCCTCTGTCGTCACGGCCACCGCCGCCTCGGAGTGGATTCTGCCTTCCGACCTCGTCATCGGCATCGAATTAAACGGCGAAGCGCGCGCCTACCCTCGCCGCATCATCGACTGGCACGAAATGGTCAACGACACCGTCGGCGGCGTGCCGGTATCGCTCGCTTACTGCACCCTCTGCGGCTCAGCCATTCTCTACGACGGTCGGGTTGGCGACCAGGTGTTTCAGTTCGGCACCAGCGGGCTGCTCTACCGCTCCAACAAGCTGATGTATGACAGGACGACGCGGACGCTCTGGGAGCAGTACACCGGCGAGCCTGTCTGGGGTGACCTCGTCGGTTCTGGTGTCCATTTGGACGTGCTGCCCGCCGTCCACGTCACCTGGGCGGAATGGCTCGCCGATCACCCCGACACCAGCGTTCTCGATATCGAGACCGGCTTCCGCCGCAACTACGACTCCGGCGTCGCATACGCCGACTACTGGGCCAGCCCTGACTTGCGTTTCCCGGTTCCCGACGAGCAAGGCCCCCTTGCGGTCAAGGAGGTCGTATATACGGTACGCCTCAGCGGCGAGACCGTCGCCTACCCTATCGAGCTGCTGGCCGAGCGTGGCCTCATCTCCGACCGGGTCGCGGGCCGGGACATCGTCGTCATCGCCAGCGCCGATGGCAACGGCGGTCGCGCCTACGAACGAGGCGAAGTCAATTTCACATCCCTTGACGCCCAGGACGGCACGCTCTCCAGCGCTGACGGTAGGGAGTGGACCCTCACCGAAGACGCGCTGGTTGCGTTCGACGGCACCACGCTCGAGCGTTTACCCGGGCACAACAGCTTCTGGTTCGCACTCGCCAACCACGCCACGAACTGGCGCCTCTACCAGGAATAGGCCTTAGAGAAGATCCGCCACGTCGATCGGCGGCGGTCCCAGCGCAGTGGCCGAGGAAGCTATCACCGTGCTGAAGTCCGCCGGTTCGCGTCTCGCGACGAACACGCCTGATAACGATGCTACGGCACTCCTGGCGCGCTCCTCGCTGACGCCCCAGCGGTCGCGGATGAAGTTGACGGCTTCCGGCCACCCCTCCTCAATCCACTGCGACACCTCGGTGTGCGCGTTGACCAGACCGGAAACCAGCTCCGGTTGTTCGGTGAGTGTCTTCTCCAAGACGACCAGGCCATGGATCAGCGAGTCCGGGAATGCGGTACAAAGCTCCACCAGTGCCTTGTAACCACGCGCCTCCAGCACCTCGCGCTCCAGCGTTCGCGCGATAGCAGCGTCTTCGACCGGAGATGGGCCGTCGTCCGTCCAATCGGAGTGTGCCCGCTCGTAAGTCAGCGTGACGTCCTTGTCAGGCTCCAGGCCGTTTTCCCCGAGCCAACGCCGCACCAGGACGTCAGGCTCGCTGCCCTTGTCGCCGGCCTGCACCGAGCCGCCGTGCAGATCGCCGGCACTGTCGACGCCGGGCCGGCCCATCACCCAGTGCGGACCGTTGCGGTGGATCAGCAGGAGCACCTTCAGAGGGAGTTGCTCCTGCATCCTGGCTCGCACAGAGGCCCCGATGGAGACGACGACATCAAGATCGCCCGCTTCGAGCGCCCTGATGCTGCGCAGACCAGCCAGGGTATCGAATTCCACATCGACGCCGTGCTTTCGATACAATCCGGCATCTTCGGCCAGCAGGAAGTCGAGCATGTTGATCGTCTTGTTGATGATGCCGATGCGTGCCTTGATCATGCTCAACCTCCCAGAACGATCCGAGTTCACTCGCGCCTGGCCAGCCTTACATGGCTTACCCGAGTAGGCGAAGCCTATTTAGCTGCCGAAAGGCGTACCGTAACGCTCTTTGTGCGCCACTTCGCCCAACGGCTTGCGGTTCTTCTTGCCTTTACCGAGCTTCTTTACCGGGTAACCGAAGGGCAGCACGCCGACCAACTGAATGCTGTCGGGCAGGCCCAACTCGGCGCCAACCGCGTCGATCATGCCGTCGAAGCCGACCCAGTTCGATCCCACGCCTTCTGACCAGGCGGTGAGCACCATCGACTGGATCGCGCGGCTGGTGTCCGACAGTCCGAATGGTGAATTCTTGTCGTACCCAACCACGATGGCCATCGGCGCCTCCGCGATGTAAGCGCCGGTCTTGGCCAGTGGCGTGATGCGACGCACCGTTTCCTTATCCTGGACCACGATGAAGTGCCACGGCTGTCCGTTGCGACTGCTTGCGGTCAGGTGCGCTGAATCGACGATCTTGCGGACCACGTTCTCGGGTATGGGCTTGTCTTGATAGGTACGCACCGCCAATACGGTACGCACCGCCTCGAATACTTCCATTTCGGTTCCTTCTAGCTAAGTCTAATTAGACGGCAACTTTTTTCGCGGCTTCCGCCACGTCGTCAGCAATCGTCTTGTAGTCCTCGTCACTGATCTTGTGTAGGTTGCCCTGGAACGCCAGTCGCCAGTACTCGCCCCGACGGCGCGTCATCTCAAGTCGGGTCGCGTATTCTTTGACGTCCAGCCACTGTCCTTCGACCAGCAGAGTGTCGGGTGAGGTCTTAACCCGGAACGGGTAATCTTCGTCCGGCTTCTTTTCCGTCCGGAAGACCGGCGTGTGGTCTTCAAAGACCTCCGACTCGACGTTGGCAATTCCGCCAAACTTCATTATGCCTATGAGATAAAAGATCAGTTTGTCGCCGGGCTGCATCGTCGCCGCATCGCGACGGCGCGTACTCTTGAAACCAAACATGTCGAATCCACGCTCCCGCGCGATCTCGTAGTTCTCCGCCGAACCCACCACGATCCAGTTAGTCATACGTTTTGCCTCCCTTTTTGCGTTACAACGGGAAAGAAAAAAGCGCCCCTCGGTTAAGGGGCGCTTTATTCTCAGTTTCTCTGACTTAGCAGCAGGACTTCGCCTGGCCTGAGCCGTCGGCCGTCTGGAAGCTGGAGCCGCAGGAACAGCTGTGCGTTGCGTTCGGGTTGAAGATCGTGAAACCGCTCTTCATCAGGTCGTCAACGTAGTCGACCTCGGCGCCTTCCAACAGCGGCGCGCTTTCGGCGTCGACCAGTAGTGTGATGCCCGAAGCCTCGATGGCGATATCACCTTCCTCGCGGCTGCGAGCAATGGCCATGCCGTACGAGTAGCCCGAGCAGCCACCGGCAACTACGAATACACGCAGGGCGCCATCTTCGACGCTGCGTTCTGCCAGAATGCCTTTGGCCTTCTCAGCGGCCTTATCGGTAACGGTGACGATTGCGTTGCCAGTAACCATTTTTGCTCCTTTAGGGGCGCAGTAGAAATAACTTAGTAAGTATCGTCGTATTCCCGGCGTTTGACAATAGCTTGGGGCCCTTTGGCCCTAGATTCGGACCAAGTAACTGCAAGCCTCCGCGGTCTCATCACGCTGCAATCTGGCGCCCAGAAGCTGTCCCAGCATCGCCTCGGATCGCTGGCACACGGCTTCCTGAGCCGATCCAGCACAACGGCAGGGGCAATCACGCACCGTAACCTGGAAGCCGTCGCGCTTCGGGCTCGTCTCAAGCATCAAGCCGCCCGTAGACAGCGCTTCAACCGCCTGTCGCAGGCGTTCCTCCAGGCCCGGCGCGTTGACACGACCCTCGCAGGCCTGCAGGAGCACTCCATTCATCCGCTCAAAGGCCAGGAGTGCCACGGAAGCGCCATCTTTGCCTTGAGTGTCCGCCGGCGTCAGTTCCAAAAGCTGCGCCATCACGAGCTCAGCCACGCCGGCGTAATGGCCCGGCACCAGCTCACGCCCGGCCTGCGTCAGCTTGAACACGTAATGCGGCCGGCCGGTCGACCGACGCACCGCCTCGTGTTCAACGTGTCCATCTCGTTGCAATACGTCGAGATGACGGCGCACAGTCGCCGCGGCGAGCCCTAACGAATCGGTCAGCGCATCGACCGTCAGCCCCTTGTTGTGTTGCAGCAGCTCCACGATGCCCGCTCTGGTGCCATCCATCGCAAGACAAGGTATCAGAAACAGCGGGTGTGCCTCCCGTGTTAATCTCAAAACCTCATGGCGAATCAGAGCCGCGTCTACCTCGACCACGCTGCGACCACTCCGCTCGACCCGCGTGTCCTCGATGCGATGCGTCCCGTGCTCGAATCGACCTGGGGTAATCCGTCCAGCATCTACGCCGAAGGTCGCGACGCGCGCCGCACCCTCGATGCCGCCCGCCGTGACGTCGCAGAAGTCCTCGGCGCTCGACCCAACGATGTCGTCTTCACGAGCGGTGGCAGCGAGTCAGACAACCTCGCGATCCGCGGCGCTGCCTTCGCCTCAACGCGACGCGGCAAGCACATCATCACTTCCGCCATCGAACATCACGCGGTCCTCCACACCGTCGAGCAGCTAGAGCGCGAAGGCTTCAGCGCCACGTACCTGCCGGTCGATTCCGAGGGCTTCGTCAACCCGGAGGACTTGGCGGCTGCGCTGCGGCCCGACACCACGGTCGTCTCGGTGATGTACGCCAACAATGAAGTCGGCACCGTCGAGCCCATTGCTGAGCTCGTCCGCGTCGTCAAAGATTTCGACCGCCACATCGTCTTCCACACGGACGCGGTCCAGGCCGCTGGAGCCATCGACCTCGATGTCGATGCGCTCGGCGTCGACACGCTGTCGCTGGCGGCGCACAAGTTCCACGGCCCGAAGGGCGTCGGCGTGCTTTACGTCCGTCCCAGAACGCCCTTCGTCGGCCAACTCCTCGGTGGCTCGCAGGAGCGCAATCGCCGCGCCAGCACAGAAGACGTTGCGGGCGCAGTCGGATTCGCCAGGGCGCTACAGCTCGCCGAAGCCGAACGGCAGGCCAACGTGGCCCACATCGCCGGCCTGCGCGACCGCCTTGCTGCCGAGCTGCCGCGCCATATGCCCGGCGTACGGCTCACCGGCCCCGGGGACTTCACCCGACGCCTGCCGAATAGCTTCAGTTGTTGCCTGGAAGGCGTCGAGGGCGAAGCCATCTTGATCCAGCTCGACCTCAACGGAATCAGCGCCAGCAGCGGGTCCGCCTGCACCACCGGCTCGCTCGAGCCGTCTCACGTCCTCACCGCGATGGGCGTTCCAAGCGATCTCGCGCGCGCCAGCCTGCGCATCACGCTCGGTCACGGCAACACCACCAAGGACATCGACCGGCTGATCCAGACCCTACCGGGCGCGGTTGAGAAGCTGCGTGCCCTCGCACCGCGAGCCACGGTCTGAACCTCTTTATCGAGTCGTTGCTCTATTTGTCGGGTTAGCCGGCCGCATCCCAGCCTGGTCAGGATTGCCCGGAAACCTCGACTGTGCCTTCGCTGAACACAACCTGATAGCTGTGCTCCAGGGTCAACTCGCCCAGTGCCTCGTTGAGCGCATCGTTGGCATCCAGACCGACGGTCTCCGCCACGTCGATGAGGACGCCGGGAACGGATCCCACTTCCACCTTGACCACACTGGCCGTGGCGGGATCGCTGCTCAGGTCGACGGAGCCTCTGATCCGGACCTCGGAGTTGATGCCGATTCCACTGTTGAGCTTGCCCGAAACCTCGGCAAATCCGTCATGAAAGCAAACTCGCAGGTCGTCGACATCCACGTCCGTCTCCTCCCTGACAAACTGGTCAGCACGAGATGAAACCTCGCTCTCAGAGAAGCTCACTGAGGACGGTGAACCCGCGTCCAGCAATTGATCGAAGGCGTCCCATTTCAGCTGGAAAGCCTGAGCATTTGCGGCGCTGACGGAGATCGGCCCGCCACCCGGCGTGCAATCGCCCGGTCCGCCGCTGATCGCCAGTCCAGCGCTAACGACCGCTACGACCACGACGCCAACAACGGCGACGAAAACCAGCGTGACAACGACTGCTACCGGTGATGAAAGCATTCTGCCACCCCATCGGTTCGCATCGTATCGCGCAGAAATTCGAACTCAAGAGCCGATCGACCCGTTCGTTAAATACCCCTAAGGACGCCGGTACACACTCACCAGCCGTATCTGGTTGTACGAACCCGTCGAACGCCCCTAAGATCGTCGTGTATGGCCGAACACGACCTCAGCATTCCGATGTACCAGCCCCAGGCGACGACCGTCGAGCAGGACCTCGAGCAGAACCTCATGCTTGGCTCCGTCGAGAACCTGCTGAACTGGGCCCGCAGTTCTTCGCTGTGGCCGGCCATGTTTGGCCTCGCCTGTTGCGCCATCGAGATGATCGCCACGGCCACTTCTCGCTACGACATCGCCCGCTTTGGCGCCGAGGTGTTTCGCGCCTCCCCGCGTCAGGCCGACCTCATGATCGTCGCCGGCACGGTGACCTGGAAGATGGCCCCGGCCGTGCGACGCGTCTACATGCAGATGCCGGAGCCCAAGTGGGTCATCGCTTTCGGCGGTTGCGCCACGATGGGTGGACCCTTCGCCTTCGGCTACAGCACGCTTCCCGGCGTCAACCTCATACTCCCGGTCGACGTCTACGTTCCCGGCTGTCCGCCGCGGCCGGAGTCGCTGCTCACGGGGCTGATGATGCTTCAGGAGAAGATCCGCAAGGGGCATGGCGGCGGCCTCACGCGCTCCGAGCCGGCCGGTGATTTCTCCCAGTTCCTGCCGCCGGAGGACCCGATTCGCCTCGAGCTCGAGTCGCTGTTCCCGCCCTTCACCGGCCCGGCCCAGCACCGTCAGCTCGAGTGCGCTTACTGCCAGCGCAGCTTCAACGCCGAGCAGCTCAGCGATCCGGACTGGACCTGCCCCACTCCCCTCAACCTGCGACCAGACGGCCGCTGCTACTTCCGGTCGTAGCGATAAGTCGCTAGACTTCCGGCTCCGATGAGTGAACCAAATCGGCTCGCTGCCATAGTTCGAGAAGTCAGCGATTTAGAGAAATCTAAGGCTCTGTATCGCGACGGCTTCGGCTCGACTTGCATGAGGGTGCCGACAACATGGCAGGCGACGATCGCTGGATTAGCGGCACTCATGCAGAGATATCCTGGCGCGAAGGTGCGTATCTGCACTTCGCGCTCTACGAAGCCAAGACGGACAAACCGACCACTATGACGCAGGTCGGGTTTCTGACTGAGAACCTCGATGAAGCCCACCAAAGAGCACTCGCAGCTGACGCCCGTGATCCATGAACCGCTTCAGGAGCCCTGGGGCCGCGCCGTCCGCTATTCAGACTTCGATGGCAACATTGTTAGTCTGACCGAGGTGACTTAGTACCTAAACCAGACCCGCCCGGCGATGTCCGACGTCCTCACCGGACCCAGCTCGCGGCTATCTGTACTCTCGTCCAGGTTGTCACCCAGTACGTACCACTCGTCCCTGCCGAGGAAGTCGGCCTCTCCGCGGACCGTCACCTCCGCGCCCGGCCCGGCAACGATGCGCTTGAGGTCTAATCGGCCGTCAGACCCCGGTTGTCGCACCACGACGACCTCGCCGAGACGCGGCTTTCGAAACCGATAACTCACGCTTTCGACCACCAGTCGGCTCCCGGGCGCGAAAGCGCGCAACATGCTGCGGCCCTCGACAACATAGCGGCGCACAAGACGACCCGAAAGCACGCCGCTCATGGCCAGGCCGGTTCCCAGCATCGCAATCACTAACTTCTTCATTCGTTCCCAGTCTTGCCTTGCCTCAGCCTTACGCCAAGCAAAGAGGCCGGGTCGAATGACCCGGCCTCTTCTGTGTCTGAGCTGCGAAGCTAGCTGACGTAAACGAGCTCGCCGCCGACCGCCTGGTTAGACCCGGCGACGCGAGTCACGACGCCCTTGGTCTCCCAGAAAATCTGCGCGATCTCACGTACAGCGGCCAGCAGCTCTTCCGCTACCGCAACGTCCGAGACCTGCTTGTTACGCGAGGCCAGCTTGTTCACGTTCCACACCTTGGTGTGGAGGTCGGGGTACTTCTCGACGTGTTCCGGCCGGAAGTAGTCGTGCCAGAGGATGTCGATTTCCCTCTTGCACAGCTCGGCGTGCTCTTCCTTCGCCTTGACGTACCGGCTCAGCGAATTCTGTGCCGCGAGCACGTCGGCCGCAGGAGCGCCCTGCGCCGGCCGCTCGATGGCGGACATCAGCTGGTTCATCCGGAGCACTGTAAGCGCCGCGATCTGGGCCGAGTGGGGGTCGTAAATACCGCAGGGAATGTCGCAATGTGCCGAGACCGTCTCGGGTGTTGAAACGCGGTCGATCAACCGGATCAATGGGCTGGCGAAACGATTCATGTTTACTCCTGAAAGCTAATCGCTGGACGAAGGCGGGATACCCCGAAGGGCGACCTCCGGATCATAGCGCAAGGCCCCTCCGCGCGACAGACTCTCCACTCTAGTCGACGCACTTCTCCAGGAAGCGTTCCATCATCGCGTTCACTTGCTCCGGCACCGCGACCAGGTTGAAGTGTCCGGATCGACGGTCTGTCCGACCCAGGAACCCGGCACCAGTGCGCGTACCTCTGCCAGGTTGACAGGCGATCGCCCTGCAAAGACCGCCAGGAATGGCCCGCTGTTCGCAGCGGTCGCCGCCGCCTTATCTGGCTCAGATTGAACGATGCTGGCAAACGAAGAAGCCAGTACGTGCTGCGGCGTGGTCAACATCTGCGACGTGATCTCCGCTTGCGTTTCGGGAGAGTCCATGTCGGTGAACATGGCGTCGATGAATGCCTTCGCATGGCCAAGATATTCGGGCCCGGCCAAGCGTTGGATCAGTGGGCCAGCACGGTTGATGAACTCTTGCGATGCCACCACCGCCGAATCAACGATGATCCGCGCCCGCAGGCTCTCGGGGTGATTCTTGCCCAGCATCACGGTCACGAAGCCGCCCATGCTGTGGCCGCAAACCATCGGCCGGTCCAGTCCCAACTCGTCAATCATCCAGGCCACGTCGTCGGCAAAGCCTTCCTGCGTGTAGTCCTGCTGTGGCGCGTCGCTATCTCCATGACCTCGCAGGTCAATGCTGATCACGCGATGCGTTCCGGAGAAGTGCGCAACCTGCGCCGCCCAGTGCGTGTGATTGCAGGTCCAGCCGTGAATCATCAGCATCGCCGGCTCACCGGTGCCCGCCTCTTCGTAGTAGAGCTTCACGCCTTCGCGTTCCAGAAATGGCATGCTTACCTCCGGCCGCATTGTCGGAGCCCCAAGCCCTCGGGGGAAAAACGGCACTCTGTCCCCGTCGGCCTCCGTGCTACAATCCGGGTCGAATCTAGGCTCTACGAGGTGCGCCCTGCATCCAGTCCGCAAGGCAGTCATCCTGGCCGCCGGCTACGGCACGCGCATGCTCCCCGCCACCAAGGCGCTACCCAAAGAGATGCTCGCGCTGGTCGACAGGCCGATAATCCACTACTCGGTCGAGGAGTTGGCTAACTCCGGTATCGATCAGATCATCATTGTCACCGCCGCGGGCAAAGGCGCCATCGAAGACTACTTCGACCGCTCTCGTGACATCGAAGACCTGCTGCAGAAGAAGGGCGACGATGAGCGCCTGGAGCAGCTCCGACAGGTTTCAAAGATGGCTGACATCTCATATGTAAGGCAGCCGGAAGCTCGCGGGCTCGCTGACGCGGTCAACACGGCGCGAGCCCAGGTCGGCGACGAAGCGTTCGTCCTCATTCTGCCGGACGATATCGTCGCCGCCGACACGCCCGCGACCCGCCAGATCCTCGACTGTTACGAGCAACACGAAGGCAGTGTCGTCGCGGTCTACGAGGTCCCCGAAGCGGACGTTTCGAGCTACGGCATCGTCGCCGGTGAGGCGCTCGACGACCGCGTCATGAAGCTGTCCCACATGGTCGAGAAGCCTGCTGTCGAGAACGCGCCCAGCCGCCTCGCCATCGTCGGCCGCTACGTCCTGACTCCCTCAATTTGGGGCGCCATAGATCGACTCGAGCCGGGTTGGGGTGGCGAGCTCCAGATCACCGACGCGCTGCAGATGCTGGCTGCCGAAGAAGGCATGTACGCCTGTCGGCTGGAAGGCGAATGGCTCGACACCGGCCGCCCGATCGCCTTTCTACGCGCCTCCATCGCCTTGGCCCTGCGGCGTCCCGATGTTGGACCCGGCTTGCGCCAATATCTTCGTAGCCTCAATCTGGACGGCGAGGTCTGATGCGTATTCTCTCGATCGGCCAGGGCCTGCCGGACCAGGCCGTGGACAACTACAACTGGGCCAGCGCCCTCTCGATCTTCGACTACGATGCGCTGCTCATCGATCCGATGCTGGGCGTCTCGAAGTTCGTCGAGGATGTCGCGCGCGGCGAGGGCGAATACGAGACCTACGACGACCTTCCCGTCGCTGAGGGGTTCACCAACGCGGACGCCGTCGGCGTCGTCGATATCCTGCGGCAGCGTAGGGACGAGACAGAGCGCTTCCTTACACGTGGCGGGCTCGTCGTCTGTTTTGCTTACCCGGACGTCGCGCACAGCCGCGTCCTCGGTTTCACCGGCTTTCATCGCTACCACTGGCTGCCCGCGCCCGAAGGCGCCGACTACGGGCTCGAGTACCTCAAGCCGGCCAGCGGACGCTCCGTCAAGGTCGTCGACTGGGAGCATCCCTTCGCCGGCTTCCTCGACAGCACCACTGCATTCCTCTACCGCGCGTCGATAGCCGAAGGCGCTGCAGGCTTCCCCGGCGCGAAGGTCCTTGCCCGCAGCCCCGGAGGCGCGGCCGTGGCCGTCGAACTGCCCGTGGCGAGCGGGCGCGTCATCTTTATCCCGGCACTCGCGGTGAACGTCACCAGCCAACAGCGCTCGCAAATCGCGACGGCGCTCGCGGCCGCCATCCGCAACAGCCTGCTGACCGAGGCCGAGGGTTCGGCGCCCGACTGGGTCGAGGAGTTGTCGTTACCCGGCATCGAAGACGCCCGGACGCGGATGGAAGACGCCGAGGCAAAGCTGGACGAACTCGAGGCCGAACTCGACGCCGCCCGCAACGACTACCGCAGCCTCGACCGCTATCGTCGCATCCTCTGGCAGGAGGGCAAGTACGGCTTCGAGCTTCCCGTCCGCGATGCCCTGGTACTGCTAGGCGCCTCCAGCTACGCCCAGTCCGACGAGCCTGCCGTATTCAACATGGGCTCGGAGACTGTCTTCGTCGAAGCCGAATCTGCTCCTGGCGAAGTCGGCATGGAGCCGCATTACCGCCTCCGCGAGCGTCTCGAGGCCCGCATCGTCAAAGACAAGCGGCGCGCCTTCGGTCTAATCGTCATCAACGGCCACAACGAAATAGCACCTGCAGAACGCGAGCGCCAGTACGCCGATTCGCTTCGCATCGCCGCCGAGAGCATGCGCTACTGCGTCCTCACCGCCGCCGACCTCTTCGACGCCGTACGTGACAAGCTCGAGGGTCGTGGCGATGCCAAGGCTTTCCTCCGTCGCCTTGTGGAAACCGAAGGCGCCTTCACACCACCCGAATCCGAAGAACCAGAAGCCGAAGCAGCGACCGCGGATTCCTCCGCAGCCGACTAGAGGAGAAACCAATGAGCGCAGAGAGCAAAGGCTGGGCGCTGATCCTGGGCGCCTCCAGCGGCTTCGGTGGCGCCACGGCGCGCGAGCTGGCGAAGAACGGCTTCGACGTCTTCGGCGTCCACCTCGACATGCGCGCCACGCTGCCAAACGCCGAGGCGATTCAGAAGGACATCGAGGCCGCCGCCAGACGCGCCATCTTCTTCAACGTCAACGCTGCCGATGCCGGTAAACGCGCCGTCGTGATGCAGAGAGTCATCGAAGAGACCGCCAAAGACGGCTCCTTCGTCCGCGTCGTCTTGCATTCGCTTGCCTTCGGCGCCCTACAGCCCGTCATCGGCGACGACCCCAAGTCATCCCTCAGCCAGCGCCAGCTCGAAATGACCCTCGACGTCATGGCCAACAGCCTTCTCTACTGGGTCCAGGACCTCGTGTCCGCCAACCTCATTCGTCGAGGCAGCCGCGTCTTCGCCATGACCAGCTCCGGCTCCACTCGCGTCATGAAGAGTTACGGCGCCATTTCCGCCGCCAAGGCAGCCCTGGAGTCTAACCTGCGACAACTCGCCCTCGAGCTCGCCCCGATCGGCGCCACCGCCAACGCGATTCGCGCCGGCGTCACCGACACGCCCGCCCTACGCCGCATCCCGGAGGGCGTCTCGTTGCTGGAGCGCGTGCAAGGGAGCCACCCCATGGGCCGCGCCACCACCCCGGAAGACATCGCCCAGACCATCGCGGTGCTCTCGGACGAGCGCCTGCAATGGCTCACCGGCAACGTCCTCGGCGTAGACGGCGGCGAAGAGATCACCCTGATCTAGGCAGGCAGGTTCCCTGCACCGAGAGACTGCCACGCACTACTTCGAGCCTGCGGGAAACCCCGCGTAACATCTCTTTTGGTTCTTTGTGTGGCTTCAGCTTGTCGTAACCCCTCGGAGGCGAGGATGCTCATGGCTGATCTCAAGAATCCGTGCCTGAAAATCGCTCGGGCGAAAGAACACCTTGATTCACTGGATCAGGTTATCAGCACTTCACAGAATTGAAGTAATAAACTTAACCTTGACGGATCGTCGCACCGCGGTCGATAATATCTGTGAAGAAAGCTTTATCTATGCTCAAAACCCATCTCTTTGACGTCCTCGACCAACGCGGCCAGAAACAACGCTGGCTCCTGACCGAGCTCGCGCGCCGCGGTTACGAGCTCAGCGAAAGCTACCTCTCCCAGATTAAGGCAGGCACCAAGTCGCCGTCGCAGCGCTTCATGGCGCTCTCCAGCGAGATCGTGGGCCTACCCCAGTCAGACCTCTTCTACGACGACGAGCCCGGCGCCTCCTCGCGCGCCGAGCGCCATCCCGCCGCGGACGGCGCAGCCAAAGGAGATTCGCCCATGGAGCCTATCAACGTAGCAATCGTCGGCGTCGGAAACTGCGCCTCGTCGCTGGTTCAGGGAGTGCACTACTACAAAGACGCCGATGAGGACGCCGAAATTCCCGGCCTCATGCACGTCAACCTCGGCGGCTACCACATCCGCGACATCAACTTCGTCGCCGCCTTTGACGTCGACAAGGAAAAGGTCGGCAAAGACCTCGGTACGGCGATATTCTCCGGCCAGAACAACACCTACAAATTCGCGGATGTCCCGAAAGAGACCGGCGTTATGGTCCACCGAGGCCGTACCCTGGACGGCCTCGGACTTTACCTCAATCAGGTCATCGAGAAGGCCGACCCGCCCTCCGCCGACGTGGTTAAGGTCCTCAAAGACTCTAATGCCCAGGTCCTGATCAACTACCTGCCTGTCGGCTCTGAAGAAGCAACGAAGTGGTACGTCGAGCAGGCGATGCAGGCCGGCTGCGCCATCATCAACTGCATACCCGTCTTCATCGCTTCAGACCCCACCGGCTACTGGCCCCAGCGTCTGATCGACGCCGGCGTCCCAATCATCGGCGACGACATCAAGTCGCAGGTTGGCGCCACAATCGTCCACCGCACCCTGGCCCACCTCTTTATGAACCGCGGCGTCAAGATCGACCACACCTACCAGCTCAACTTCGGTGGCAACACCGACTTCCTCAACATGCTGGAGCGCACCCGCCTGATCTCCAAGAAGATCTCAAAGACACAATCCGTCACCTCCCAGATCGACTACCCGATGATGTCTGACGACGTCCACATTGGCCCCAGCGACCACGTGCCCTGGCTCGGCGACCGCAAATGGGCCTACATCCGGCTCGAAGGCACCAGCTTCGGCGACGTCCCCCTCAACGTTGAGCTCAAGCTCGAGGTCTGGGACAGCCCCAACTCGGCCGGGGTCGTCCTCGACGCCATCCGTTGCGCCAAGCTCGCCCTCGACCGCGGTATCAAGGGACCCATCGCCGAGCCCTCGGCCACGTTCATGAAATCGCCACCCAGGCAGTTCACGGACGAGCAAGGCCACGAGAATCTCGAGGCCTTCATTCGCGGCGAATCCGAGATCTCGCTCGTCTAGCGGCCCTGTCGATGAATCGCCGCGTTCCCGCTGATCTGGGCCTGAGGCCTGAGACTCTTCTTAGCCATTGGCGCCGTCGAATCTGCACTGGAAATTGCGGCGAATGGCATTGCGGAAGATCTGATCGAGACGAAGGGTGATCGCGACCTCGTTACCGCTGCGGACATCGATGCAGAGGATACTATCCGGAAAACCCTTGGCGAATCGTTCAGCTACCCGGTTGTCGGTGAGGAACGAGGTGGAGCGCCGCCGGCAGACGGTTCGCCCTACTGGCTCCTCGACCCTATCTGCGGGACCACGAACTTCGCAGTTGGGCTGCCTCTTTACAGTGTCAACCTCGCTCTGGCCGAGAACGGTCGCCCTGCATGCGCTGTAGTGGGAGACCCGTCCCGGGGCGAAATCTGCGTCGCCGAGGCAGGCCGTGGGGCGTGGGCGCTGAAGGCCAGTGAGAGCCAACGACTTGCTGCGAGCGACCGTCATCGCATCACCGTTGTCGAAGAGGTCAAAGCACGGGAACCGCGACGAGCTCATCTCGCCAGCTTCATGGCCGCAGTCATGTCCTCTGATCGTTGGGACTTCCGGTCGCTAAGCACGACGCTTGGCATGGCGTACTTGGCTGCTGGCCGCGTTGCCGCCTACATCGCCTTCCGAGCGACATCGGTCCATGGGTCTGCTGGCGCTCTGTTGGTTCAAGAGGCCGGCGCAACCGTTACTGACATCGCAGGCCAGACTTGGACGGTCAACTCCGACTCACTTTTGGTGGCGGCGACGCCGGAGCTCCACGCGGAGTTGCTGGGCCTCGTCCGGGCGAGCCAACCTTTCTGAGAGTCGCTCGGGCAGGCGCATAACCGCCAAACACGGCATACTTGTTCCCAATGAGCGCTCCCTGGCGTAACGCGCGCTGGTTCGTGGCTTACTGGATATCCAGGACCGGCGTCTTCTTCGGCCGATATGTCCCCGCTCCGTTCTGGTATGCCCTCGCCGACCCCATCGCAGACCTCTGCTACCTCACGATGCGGCGGAGGCGACGCGTCGTGCAGGAGAACCTGCAGCGCGTCGTCGGGCCGGAGGCGGCGCCGGCCGCTGCCCGCGGTGTCTTTCGCAACTTTGCTCGCTACGTCATCGACTTCTATCAGCTGCCGTCGCTGAGCAAAGATGCGCTCTGCAATCGCATTGAGTTTCACGACTGGCGTCATCTCAACGAGGCGCTTCAGCCCGGCGCTGGCGGCCTGTTCATCACGCTTCACCTCGGCCAGGCTGAGCTTGGCGCCGGCGCCCTGGCTGCCTACGGCCACGCGCCAAACGCGATCGCTGAGACCTTCGACTACCCGCCGATGGACCGGTTCATCCAGGGCCTGCGCCGCAACCTCGGCATGAACGTCATTCCGGCCAACAAGGCCACGAAAGGCGTCCTGCGCTGTCTCAACCGCGGTGAAGCGCTCTGCATGATGATCGACGTGATTCAGCCCGGTGAAGGCGTCATTGTCGACTTCTGCGGCGCGCCCGTAGAGTTCTCCAGCGCACCGGCTCGAATCGCCATCCGCACCGGCGCCCGCGTCATGCCCGGCGTCGTCGCCCGCGCCCCGCACAACCGTATGAAACTGCTACCGAAAATTGACTTCGGCCTCCACTTCGAACCTACCGGGGACGAAGAGAGCGACGTCCAGGCCCTGACGCAGCTCATCGCGACCTCACTGGGAGGCTGCGTTCGTGAGTTTCCCGACCAGTGGTTCGCCTTCCGTCCCTCGGGAGACCGGACAGCAGTCTCAACTGCGCCCACGAACGGCGGCTGGCGAATCTGGGCCCTCAAAGCTGGCATCAGGCTCGGGAGTGTCCTCCCGCGCGCCGCCTCCTACGCTATTGCCCGCTTTGGCGCTGACCTGGCGTATCGCCACCGTCAGGAGGTGCGCGCAGCGGTTCAGGACAACATGCGCCACGTCATGGGCGCTGGTGCACCTCCAGAAGCTGTCGACGCCGCGGCGAGGGAGGCGTTTCGCAACGTCGCGCGCTACTACGTCGACCTCATACGCATCCCGCGTATGAACCTCGAAACCATGATCGGCAAACAAGTTCGCCTGCACGGCCTCGAACAGCTCAAGTCGCGACTCGATTCGGGACAAGGCGTTGTTGTCGCTACGGCCCACTTCGGAAGCATGGAGCTCGCGGTGCAGGTCGGCGCCATTATCGGTCTCGACAGCCTGGTGCTCGCCGAACCGCTGCAGCCACCGGCTTTCGCCGATCTCATGCGCCGCCTTCGTTCCACCTTCGGCCCTCGCTACGAGGACGTCAGCTTTACAACGATCATGAACTCGATTCGCCATCTTCGGGGTGGGGGCCTGCTGGCCATCGCCTGCGACCGCGACATCCAGCACAACGGCGAATTGATCGAGTTCTTCGGCGTCGAAACGCGGATGCCGATGGGCGCCGCCGAAATCGCCGCCCGTACCGGCGCAGCGCTGATGCCCGGCTACTGCCGCCGCGCCGAAGACGGCGGCTTCGACATCTACTTTGAGGAGCCTCTGGAACTCACCGACACCGGCGACTCCAAGCAGGACGCCCTGGCCAACACGAAGAAGCTCCTGGAACGCGTCGAATCCTGGATCAGCGCCGATCCCGGCCAGTGGATGCCGCTCGAGGCAATCTGGCCCAATAAGGTGCCGACCCAGCCTGAACCACTCGTCAAGCAATCGGCAGGCTAAAATAGCCAGAGCATATGGGCAAAGCTGATCTCCACATCCACACGCATCATGGCGACGGCATCGATTCTGTCGAGCGCATCTTCGAATATGTCGAAGCGAAGGCAGATCTCGACGTCATCGCCATCACTGAGCACGACAGCCTCGAAACCGCGCTCAACGCTCGGGAGCTCTGGGCTCGCGGCAACTTCGCCTTCGACTTCGTCCCCGGCGTCGAGGTCACAACACTCGAAGGTCACGTTGTCGCGCTCTACGTGGAGGAGCCGCTGCCCAGCCTTCGTCGAGTCGAGGAAACGCTTGAAGCGGTGCGGCGGCAGGGTGGGGTCTGCTTCGTCCCTCACCCCATGAGCTGGCTCACGCGTAGCATCGGCCCCGGCAGTTTCAAGCGCGTTGCTGAAGCCGGCCTCCACTTCGACGCCATCGAGCTTGCCTCCGCCAGCCCAACGGCTCGCCTTCACCTCGATAAGGCCCGGCGCTTAAACGACGCGCAATACCACTTGCCGGAAATCGGCACCTCAGATGCCCACTTCGTTCAAGCCATCGGCAGCGCCTACACCCGATTCAGCGGTACTACAGCCCTCAATCTCCGCGCCGCGTTCACTAGCGGCGAGCTCGCAGGCCACGCCGATCACTTCCCCAGCCTGCGCACCGTCGGTCTCCGCCGAGCCTTGTCCGTCGCCATCGCCGGGCTGGGTGCTACGCCGCGACGTCTCGGCTGGAGGCGCACGGCCTGGAGCTTCGTGAGCCGATACGTATGAAAATCGGACTCGTCTCCCCTTATGACCTCACGGCGCCAGGCGGCGTCAACAACCACGTCGAACACCTGACGGAGCACTTCACCGCCATGGGCCACGAAGTTCGCATCATCGCCCCTTCGTCGCGCCTCACGGGAATCAACCCCAGCGCCATCGTCCTCGGCACCCCACGCTCTGTCCCTGCCGGCGGCTCCGTCGCGCGCATGTCGCTGTCGCCCCGTCTAGCTGGACCGGTCCGCCGCATCCTCAAGGAGGAGGCCTTCGACGTCGTCCACGTCCACGAGCCACTGGTCTCGTTCTTGCCGATCGCCTTCCTGCGTTTCTCCGACGCGATAAACGTCGGCACCTTCCACGCCGCTCGCGAAGGCGGCGCCCGCCTCTACTCCTACACCAGGCGTCTGCTAATGCCCGGCTTCCGCCACCTCGACGGCAAGATCGCCGTCTCTCAAGCCGCCGCAAACCTGATCCAGAAGAACTTCCCCGGCTACTACAACATCATTCCCAACGGCGTCGAAGTCGAGCGCTTCTCTGCGCCGCAGCCATCGATCCCTGAGCTGGACGACGGCATGATCAACATTCTGTTCGTGGGCCGTCTGGAAAAGCGCAAAGGGCTGCGCTACCTGCTGCGCGCCTTCGCGCGCGTCAAAGCGAAGCATCCCGACACGCGTCTGATCGTGGCCGGCGGCTACGACCAACGCCAGCGCGGCGGCTACGAGCGCTGGGTCAATGACGCCGGCCTGCGTGATGTCGAGTTCGTCGGTTACGTCCCGAACGAGATGCTGCCGCGTTATCAGCACTCGTCGCACATCTTCTGCGCTCCGAACACCGGCAACGAGAGCCAGGGAATCATCCTCCTCGAAGCGATGGCTGCAGGCCGTCCCGTCGTTGCGTCCAATATCGCTGGCTTTGCCGGCGTCATCACACACGACGTCGAAGGGCTCCTGGTCCGGCCCAAGGATTCCGAGGCCCTGGCGGAAGCGCTGCTCGAGCTGGTCGAGGATCCGGACATGCGCCGTGACATCGGCATCAAAGCCGCCGAACGAGCCCAGCACTTCAGCTGGGACCGAGTCTCGCAACGCGTCCTCAGCTATTACGAGCGGCTTGCTTTCGAAAAGGGAACCATGCCATTGGACGCACCGAAAATGGTGGAGGCCTAAGCGTGTTCACCATGCCTAGCGTGTTCACAGTGCCTCGCGCCCTACCATCGCAAGTCACCGGCCCCGTGGCCGCGGTCCTCGCCCGACTCGGTGTGACGCCCAACATGCTGACCATCGCCCAGCTGCTCGGCGGTATCGCGGCCGCTGTTCTTATCGCCGAAGGAGAGCTGGTCTGGGGCGGCGTCGCAGTCCTTGCCGCCGCCGCACTCGACGCCTTCGACGGTACGCTCGCCCGAACCACGGGCCGCGTCACCCGCTTCGGCGGCGTCCTTGACTCGACCATCGACCGCCTCTTCGAAGCAGTCGTTCTTGGCGGCTTGCTCTGGTACTACCTGGAGCTCGGCCTTCGTGACGAGAGCATGCTGGTCTTCGTCGCCGCCATCGGCTCACTCAGCGTTAGCTACGTCCGTGCCCGGGCCGAGGTCGAGCGCATCAAGCTCTACGACGGCCTCTTCACCCGTGCCGTTCGCATCATCGTGCTCGCTGCCGGACTGATAGTCGGAGAAGTCGTCATCGTGCTCTGGATTCTCGCCGTGATGACCGCCCTGACGACACTCCAGCGTCTGTTCGTGACCTACCAGCGGCTCCGCGAGGCAGACCAGGGAGGCAGCACGACATGATTCCGCCCGGCGAGCTCAACCGCATTCGCACTCGATTTGCCCAGCTCAAGAATCGCGTCCGGGTCGATTTCTTCACACTGCTAAAGCAGGGGGAACTCGCAGAATCCAGCCGCGAATGCGCCCACTGCGACGATATTCAGGCCATGCTGGAGGATATCGTAGCGGTTAGCCCCCGCATCGCGCTGAAGGTTCACGATATCGAGGCAGACTCGGAGCTGGCCCAAAAGCTCGGCGCCAACAAAGTACCAGCTATCGTCATTCGCAACCCGACGAACCGAGTTTTACGTTACTTCGGTAGCCCTTCCCAACAGCAGTTCATGGTCCTTATCGAGACGCTCGCGGCAGCTTCATCGGAGAGCACCGAACTCCAGGCAGAGACCACCCGGCTGCTGCGCAAGCTGCGAAATGATGTCACCGTCCGCGTCCTCGTGGCTCCTCACTGCGCGTTCTCACCTGCCATGGCATTCAACGCGATGCGATTCGGCTTGCAGAGCAACCGCATCAAGGTCGACATCATCGACGTCGCTCAGTTTCCGGTCGTGCTGCAACGCGTCGGCGTGCCTGCCGTGCCATTGACGGTCATCAACGATTCCTACGCCACGCCGGGAGTGCTCGAAGAGACCGACTTGGCGCAGGCCATCCTCCAGGCTGCTGAGGGAGAGGATGTCACCGTGAAGTCTCGGCCCAACACGGTCACCATGCTCGTGAAACCGCAGCAGCGCCGGCAACAGCCCGGCCCGCGCCGCACACCCGGCGGACTCATTCTGCCCCGCTAGAGCATGCTCGAAACCTACCGCGGGCTCGCAGCCACCGACCTGACGCGTCCCCTTCCTTTCGCATTGCTTGCGATCGTCTTCTTCGCTATGCGACTGCCCTGGATCGGCTTTGGCCACGGCACCGACCCCGATGCCTGGCGGGTCGCGCTAAGCGCCCATTACCTGCTCGACACTGGCGACTACTTTCCGTCTCGACTCCCCGGTAATCCCCTGCACGAACTCGTCACGACGCTGTTGATCTCAGGCGGCTGGCTCGCAACAAACTTCGCGACAGCGGTTGTATCCCTAATCGGGGTTCATCTCTTCGGCCGAATCGTCAAACTTCACGCTCTGCCGGATCCTGCCGTGCTCGTCGTCGGCTTCGCGTTCACGCCGCTACTGCTAATCAACAGCATCGCAACTTTGGACTACATGTGGGCCCTCACGGCCATGCTCGGGGCGTACTACAGCGTTCAGACCGGCCGGTCGATCTGGGCCGGCGTCCTTATCGGAGTCACGGCGGGTTTTCGTCTCCAGGGCGCCGCCATATGGCTTCCGTTGGCCTTCCTGACCTGGCGATTGGGCCGCAAGGCCGACCTCGGCCCCATGACGGCGGCTGCAGCCGGTGTGGCGCTGCTGGCCTACTCCCCTGTGCTGGTCGTTTACGGCCTCGATTTCTTCAACTACTTCGATGCGTCTGTTGGCTATCAGGACGTGCTGCGCCTAATCGGCAAGGAAGCCCTGGGTATCATCGGTGGCCTCGGAGTGCTGGCCGGCCTCGCGATTTCGCTGCCGCGCCTCCGCAATCTTCCCGCCGATCTCCGAATCGACCCCACCATCGGGGCTTGGCTGTTACTGATCGGCGTCTACTTCTTCTCATTCCTACGACTACCCCATGAAATCGCCTATCTGATCCCCGTATTCCCCTTCGGATTCCTGCTCATGGGACGCTACTTCACGCGCCCGGCGCTGGCCGTCGCGGTTAGCGCTGTCTTGGTAGCCGGCGCAGTGGATATCACGACGCCAGACCGGGGCCTCGGGCTCGCTTCAGCAACCGTCGGCAAAGGTCTCGTCCTGTCCAACGCCGACACGATGTCGGCCCAGCGCGATTTCGTCGACGAGATCGTTGAGGCGGAAGTTCCCGGCCGCTCCGTGGTCATGACGGGCTTCATCTTCCCCCAACTCGCCGTCCGTGAGCGTGACAGCCTCGAGGCTCGAATCCTCCATCGCGACTACGGCGCGATCAGCATGCTCTCAGACCGCGGCGAGGCAGTCGACGCTGAACGCGACGTCCGCTACGTCTGGTTGCTGACCTATGAATCGTTTCTGGCCCTGCGCAGTCAGGGTTACGCCATGTTCATGGTGCCCGACGCCGCCGGAAGCACCGTTGCGCTCTACGACTACCGTCCTGCCCTCTTCGGCGCCACGTTCATAGCTCTCGACCAGACCGTGCCCTCGATCTCCGGGGGTACCGGCGAAACGGACCGCTAGCCGCGCGTCTGTCGCAAATAGACCGCGCCGGCGCCCAGGACAAACAGGACGAGTACCCCCAGCAGGATCGGCATCGTATAGCTGGACGAGTCGTCCTCATCTCCCGCCGCCGTTACCGTCTCCGTGTCGTCCGCTTCTGGCGTGTTCTGCGGTGCTGAGCTCTGACCGGAGCCGAACGGCACCAGCGTCGGTCGCGGTTCAGAGGTTGAGCTAGCGCTCGCGCCGTCCTCGACGCGAGGTAGGCCAACCGCCTCACGCCATTCGTTCTCCAGGCCCAGCGCATCGAAGCCATAGACTTCCATCAGTGCGCCGTCAACCGTGTCAGAAGCCAACGCATCCAGGAAGTCGCCAAACTTCGCTTCGCCTAGCCGGTCCACCATGTACGACACGATCGAACCCGACTGCGCGTAAAAGATCGACACATTGCTGGCGGTGCCCCTCGCTGCAGCCCCCAGGCTCGTGATCGGCAGCACCGCGTTGCGTCGGATCGCCAGATCCAGGGCCGTCGCCTCGCTCTCTAGCAGTTCGCTCTGAGCGTAGGTAGACAGCCCTTCGTTTATCCAGGTTGGAACGTCCGTCAGGTGGTGCGCCGTGGCGTGGTTCGTCACGACGTGGGCCAGCTCATGACGCACGATGTTCAGGAAGTCTGTGTCCCGGGAGACCAGCGCCGTATCATCTGCCCCCACCTCGCCCAGCGTACGCACGCTATTGTCGGGACCGCTGCCGCGTCGGCTCGCGACTGCGGGCGCCATATCTGCCGCCGTCCGATAAACCCACACCTTGATCGGGAAGTCGATAGTCGTGCGCTCCAGGCGCTCGAAGCGTTCGATCGTCTCCTGGGCCACGCGTAGCACCGCCCGCTGCGACTCCTCGTCGCCAAAGTAATAGTGAACCGTCAGGTTGCCTTCGGTCAGCTCCAGCCAGTCAAATCGCGTGTCCTCATAGGTCACCATTTGCTCTTCTGTCTTCAGCTGCGCGCCAGCCGAGTCGCTCAGTTCCCAGGAGTAGACCACCTGGGCACCGGGCACCATGTAGCTGTTGCGTGTGCTGCCGACCACCGCGTTGCACGAAGTACCACCAGTGCAATTCGGAATCACGGAAGCATTCACGCCGCCCGGCAGAATGCGAAAGCGCAGCCGGACCTCTGTAATTTCGGCATCGCTGGCCATGAACAAGGAGAAACGGATTCCATCCGGGAACTGGTTCTGCGCCGCGACGGAACGGATCTCGATCTCGGCGGAAGCCGTCGGAGCGCCACTCGGAAGGCCGCTGGCGGCAATCGCAGCGAAAATCAGGAGCAACGCCAGCCTCAGTCTCATTCGTGGCTTCCCATCGTTGTCTTTAGATACGCCTGGATTAGGTCGTCCAGATCGCCGTCCAGGACGGCCGTCGCATTCGAGGTTTCGTAATCGGTCCGGTGGTCCTTGACCATCTTGTAAGGATGCAGGACATAGCTCCGGATCTGATTGCCCCAGCCGGCCTCGATGTGTTCGCCTTTAAGGCGGGCCTGCTCCTCCGCCCGCGCTTCGAGCTCTTTCTCCAGCAGCCTCGCCTCCAGGACGCGCAACGCTGACTCCTTATTACGACCCTGCGACCGCTCGTTCTGGCAGGTTACGACGAGCCCCGTGGGTATGTGTGTGATCCGCACCGCAGTCGCCACCTTCTGCACGTTCTGGCCACCGTGACCCGCGGAGTGGTAAATGTCGATGCGTAAGTCGTCCTCTTTTATGTCAACTTCTGCCGCTGCTTCCACTTCGGGCATCGCCTCCACCAACGCAAAGGACGTGTGCCGCGCGTGCGCGTTATCGAAGGGCGAGAGACGGACCAGGCGGTGCACGCCCCGCTCACTGCGCATATATCCATACGCGTTCGCGCCCTGGATCTCCAGCGTCACGCTCTTCACGCCCGCTTCTTCGCCCAGGGTCGAATCCAGCACCTCCGTCGCGAAGCCGCGGTTCTCGCACCAACGCAAGTACATACGGAGCAGCATTTCGGCCCAGTCTTGCGACTCGGTCCCACCGGCGCCCGCGTGGATCGCGATGATGGCGTTGCGTGCGTCGTAGGGGCCGTTGAAAGACAACTGAAACTCGAGCTTGTCCAGGTCATGCTCCAGCGCTGCCGTCTCCTCTTCGATATGGGCGTTGATCTCTTCGTCGGGCTCGGCTTCGGCCAGCTCTGCCATCTCGGAGGCTTCCCGCACGCGCTTCTCCAGCCCTCTCCACGTCTCGGACGATTCGTTGACCTGTGCGAGGCGCCGCATCGCGTTTTGCGCTGCAACATTATCCGACCAGAAGTCAGGCTTCTGGGTCTCGGCTTCGATACAGGAGGCTTCAGCTTCTAGGTTCGGGATGTCAAAGACGCACCATGGCGTCGGAGATTCGTGCGGCGAGTGAGGCGAGGCGTTCGTCCACGGTGACTACCTTTCAAAATCTGATTCGATCCATTCTAGCAAGCGCGCGATGCTATCATCGATTCCAGCTTGCTCCCTCAATCTGTCCTCCGCCGTTTCGTCTTCGTCGCCGCGGTCATTCTGCTGCCGGCTTGCGGCGTGCAGTTCAACAGCCCGTCCGAAGACTCAGAAATCTTCAAGAACCTCGAAATCGAAGGCGACCTCTTTGCCAATAGGCAGCTGATTCTCGTCCTCGAGGTCAATCAGGCCTATTCCGTGCCCGTACGTGTCGCCTGCTACTACGAAGACCCCGACGACCTCAGTGAAGCTGAAGCGAAGGTCGCCTTCCAGGAACGCGCAACCCTGATTGGCGAGCGCGTCCTGCCCGCATCCGACGCAGCGTCTCCCGGCGACGACGTCCCGCGCGAGACACTACGCTTCCCGTTCTCCATCCCGGCGCCCGGTAGCTACTTCGTGACCTGTATCACGCCGGCGTCGCCCGAAAACGGCATCGGCCTGGACTTCCGCCTCTTACCGGCCATCGACGCCGTCGCCTGAACCAGGGCTCCGAGCTGCCGCCAGTCCCCTTGTTGCGTGGCATCGTCCCGATGCACCAGCGCGCGACGCCCGGGGTGATACAGCGGTACGAGACGCCGCCCCATCCACTCAATCGAACGCCCGCAACCGTCACGCAGCGTCAGGCCGTGCGCCTTCATCCGTCCCAGCGCTTCCAGGCCCACGGTCCCTAGCGCGACCACGACCTCGGGTTGGACGGTTTCGATTTGCCGGCGCAGAAAGCTGGCGCATTTCGCGACCTCTGACACTTTCGGACGCCGGTTGCGCCCTGAGACGTCGAGAGGATTGCAGAGGACGGCGTTCGTCACGAACACCTCGGCCCGGGTCAGCCCCGCAATCCCGAGGAGCATCTCGAATCGCCGGCCCGACTCGTCGCCTTGGAACGGCACGCCGCTTCGGCCCGCCCCGTAGCGGCCCGGCGCCTCCCCGACGAACAGCACGCGCGCTCCCATCGACCCATTGTTCGGGCCCAGCGTGTGGCAGTGAGCCATCGATTCGCAGGCAAAGCACGCCTGCACGTCACTGACTACGACATCTAACGAATCGATTTGATTCACGACGCCATGCTACCAGCGACTCATCTCTCCTCAGGAGGCCCCGAAAGAAGCCGGTGGACGATTCGCCCTTCTGCCATACTCCAAGCTATGGTCGATCGATTGTTCTCCGAACCCAGGCTCGCCGAGCTATACGACGAGTTCTGGGCCGGTAGACCTGACTTTGATTTCTATCTTCCCTGGTCATGTCGAATCAAAACGTGCTTGATGTCGGCAGCGGTACCGGAGAGCTGTTGCGCCTGGCACGCCAGAAAGGCCACACGGGCCGTCTCTGGGGCCTTGACCCAGCTGAAGCGATGCTGGATGTGGCGCGGCGCCGAATGGACATTGAATGGATCGTGGGCGATCTCTCTACACCTGCGTGGGATCGTGAATTCGACCTCATCGTGATGACCGGGCACGCCTTTCAGGTCTTCCTCGAGGATGAGGCGCTGCGAGCATCCCTCGCCGCGATTCGCTCCGCCCTCGCAGAGGATGGCCGCTTCGTGTTCGAGACGCGAAATCCGCTGGCTCGCGAGTGGGACAACTGGACTCCCGATAATGCAGTCGAAATCAATCACGCTGGAACTTCGATTCGCATGACGCACAAGGAGAAGCCGGAGATCGACGGTGAGTACCTCACCTTCACTCTCGTCTACTCCAGTCCTGCTTGGGACGCATTGCAGACCTCACAGAGCACTCTGCGATTCCTCGACCCAGCATCTCTATCGTGTTTCCTGTCCGAAGCTGGCCTGGCCGTCGAAGCGCAGTACGGCGACTGGGATCGAAGTCGGCTGACCGATACAAGCCCTGAGATCATCACCGTCGCTCGGCGGTCCTAGCTGCGAAACGCCGGCTGGCAACACGCGTTATCACCCTTGAGGCCCCTTTGGTGGCGCCTACCGCCCCGCGATGGGATGATTGAGGCCACTTGAGCGTCGAATCTCTTCCCTACACGCTGCTCCTTCTGCTGGCCCAGTTCACGGCCGGTGTAGCGCTGCTCGTCGTCTACACCCAGATGCGCGGCACGTATGAGATCGCCTTTATTCGCGTCTGCAGCTGGATGACCTTGTCCGGCGCGTTGTTCTTGATGATCGCGGCGCTGGTCATCGACCCCGCTACGGACGCCGGCGGCTTCGCACTCGACCCCGACGTCCTCGACCCTATTCGCGCCACTTCCATGGCACTGCTCTTATTCGCCGCGGTGCACTGGTTCTACCTGCGCCGTGATGACGAGGCCTTCCTGGCCAACGCTTCCGGCGCCACCATGGTCGGGCTCGGCGCCGTCATGCTGGTCTTTCTTGCCACGCTCGTGCGCCTGCCGACCTGGAGCATTGCTGGGCCCTTGCTGACGCTCTTCGCCGGTGCATTGACCCTGGGTGCATTCATGGTCGCGATGATCTGGGGCCACTGGTACCTCGTCAAACCCAGCCTGGACGAGAAGCCCCTGAACGAGCTCACCCTCATCGCGATTGCTGCCCTCGGCGTGCAGCTCGTAATCACCGCGCTCAACGCCATCATTCCCGCCGGAGCAGCCATCGACTCCGACGCCATCCTGGCAATTTCGCTGGCGGAGAACCCTGGCTTCTGGCTCCGCGTCGGCGTTGGCCTGATCTTCCCCATCGCCCTGGCATACATGGCTTACACGTCCAGCAAAGAGCGTGCAATGATGTCCGCCACCGGCCTCCTCTACATCGCCGTCGGCGCTATCCTCGCCGGTGAGGCCCTCGGCCGCGGCCTCCTCTTCGTTACAAACTCCCCCGTCTAACGCCAGATTGTCGAAGCTGCTGGCTTTCTAGCTTTTCGTCACCAGACCGAACCCGACGCCGCATGTGCCCCTTTAGCGGGATACGGGGCGTCCCCATCTTCAAAGCCGGAGGCTTGTAGCAGGCTATCGGCTTCCTCTAGCGGGATACGGGGCGTCCCCATCTTCAAAGCCGGAGGCTTGTAGCAGGCTATCGGCTTCCTCTAGCCTTTCGTCACCAGACCGAATCCGACGCCTCATTCGCCCCTTTAGCGGGGTATGGGGTGTCCCCATCTTCAAAGTGAGGACCGCATGCGCCGCGTCAGCGCCAACGTCTACACCGAGATCTACTTCTGGGGCTGCAACCCCGGCTTCCTCACCACCAGCGACGGCGTCCTTCTCATCGACACGCCGCAGCAGCCGATCGATGCCCTGCGCTGGAAAGAGAGCATCAACGAGCACGGACGTCCGCGATACCTGATCAACACCGAGCCCCATCAGGATCACATTCGCGGCAACGCCTTCTATCCCGAAGTCGAGGTGCTGGGCCAGATCGGCCTGCAGGCCCGCTACGACCAGTTGGCCCCGTCGTTCTTCATCGAGGACGCAATCGAGCGCACGAAGACCGAGGACCCGGACAGCGTCCATCTCATCGGCCACGCCGACTATCCCGCCAACCCGGTCACCCGCACCTTCGAACAGGAGCTGAAGCTCGATATCGGCAATCAGACTGTTCAGTTCATTCACATGCCCGGCCACACGGCGCCTCAGACCAGCGTCCTCATCCCGCAGGAGGGCATCGTCTTCACCGGCGACAACGTCTTCCAGAAGACGCGGACCTGGATCCAGGAAGGCAACCCGTGGCAGTGGCTGGAAGCGCTGGAGAGCATCCGCACCCTCGACATCGAGACCATTGTTCCCGGCCACGGCGAACCCTGCGACAAGTCATACCTCGACGTGCAGGCGCAGGTGATCAACGACTGGGTCGGCGTCGTCGAAGCGATGATCGCGAAGGGCATCACGGAGGACGAGGCCGTCAAGCAGCCCTGCCCACCCGTCGACCCCTTCCCCATCGGCCAGCGCCTCTTCCCGCGCAACGCCATGGTCGACGAGATGAACATCCGCAACGTCTACAAGCAGGTCACAGCCGGCAAAGCCGCGTCCGCCTAGAACAAGTTGCCAGGAGCTGTAGTGGCGATGCAGTGTGGCCGCACACGGCACAAAGAACTCGCGAGCCTCAACTTGGCTCGGAAGTCAGTCTTGCGCCTTGAAGCCTCGCTCCGCCATCCCGCGCGCCGCCTCTTCGATCAGGCGGGCCTGCTCGCCTGTCGCACGGAACATCAGCCCCTTCGACTCCGCCAGCAGCTTGCCGTCGTTATCTCGTAGCTCAGCGATGACCTCCAGTGTGCGGCCGCGGTCGTTCTCGATCTTGCCCCGCACAGTCAGCAGCTCGTTCGTCGGCACGATGTCGCGGAAGCGCGTCTCTAAACGTCCCGTCACGGCCCAGATGCTACGGCCGTAGGTCGCCCAGCCCATCGCCTCATCCAGTAGCGTCGATACAACGCCGCCATGGACGTAGCCCGGGTAGCCCTGGTGCTCCTGCATCGCCACAAACTGCGCTTCCGCCCACTCGCCGTCCATCTTGAACTCGAGGTGCAGGCCCAGCGGGTTGAGGTCGCCACAGGCGTAGCAGTATCGAGCGAGGTCGGTGTCGCGCGCCCACGGCCGTCCACCGTTTTCTTCAGTTGTCATGAACTAGAGCATATGCCACGAGGGCCGGAGACAAAACCGCATCTAAGCCGCGTCGACTTCCGCCGTACCCGTGATCAGCGCCTCGCCGCCCTGCGACACGCACTCGACCGCGTAGCGCAGCCGTCCGTCCTTCGGATCCTGCTGCGTCGCTCGCGCCGTCACCGTGTCGCCGGGTCGCGCCGGCGCCCGAAACCGCACGTCGAGCGACCCCGAGGTCAGCCAGCGCTCGCCGAACCCGCCCGCCATCATCTCGGAGATGAATGACAGCACCAGCATCCCGTGCGCGATCGTCCCGCCCATCGGCGTCGCCTTGGCGAATACCTCATCAATGTGGATTGGATTATGGTCGCCGCTGGCGTCCGCGTAGGCGTTCAGCATCGGTTGCGTCAGCCGCCGCGTGACCGGAGCAACCTCAGGCCCGTTCACGAAGCCTCCGCTTCGCAAAGCACAGTCGCGCGCGTCGTCACGGCGGCCGCACCGTCCAGCCTGACTTCGGACTCCAGCACAACGAAGACGCGCCCCGCTCGTAGCGAGCGCTGCGCCACACGCGCGCGGCACTCCACCGTGGCGTCTGCCGGCACGATGCGGTGCGCCCTGACGGATTCGTTGGCATGTAGTGTGCCTGGTGGCAGTCCGACGCTTTCCAGCAGCGCACCTAGCGCGAACGCCGCGACTGCAAGCGGTGGTACCGCGGATTGATCGTCGTAAACCGCCAGCGGGTCTCCTGTGGCGTCGCGATAGGCCTTCGAACGCGCTGCGTCTAGTTTGATGCTGATCGCTTCGAATTCATGCCCCGCAGGTAGTTCTGTGAGGGTGAGTACCACGCTAGGGAATCGGCTCGGACATGTGGGATCGGCCCCACTCCTCCAACCGCAGCAACGCGGAGCCTAGCTCCCGTCCCTTCGTCGTCAGGGCGTACTCGACCCACGGCGGCATCACGGCGATTACCTCGCGCTCGATGATGCCGTGGTCCTCGAGGCCCTTGAGGCGATCTCGTAAAGTTCGAGAATTGCAGCCACCGACGGCGCAGGCCAGCTCATTGAAGCGGCGCTTCCCGTCCATCAACTCATAGATGATCCGCGGTACCCATTTGAGGCCAAGCAAAGCAAGCGTAGCCCGAACCGGACAGTACTCGGAGTCCTCGTCCAGGGCCAGTTTCGCATCGAACAGGCGACTCGTTGTCACGGGCGCATCTTACTACAAGTTCCCCTGGTTCTTGGTCCTTAGCGCTGTGCCTGCAGCGCCGGAGCCGGCTGCAGGACCACCTGTGCGCTCGGTCCGCTGGCCCGAGAACCGGCCTCTGGTTCCAACGTTACCCAGAGGTTCGTCATCGGACCCGTCGCCCAGCCAGGGAACGTGACCAGCAGGCTTGCACTCCCGTCATTGCGAGGTACGAAGCTGCCCAGAGCGAGGGTGTCGTTGCCCTTGTCAGCCCACAATTCGTAGCTGTTGACGAAGCTCGTTGTCGGCAGGTTCTTGCATGTTAGCGCGCCAATCAATTGCTTGACGCTCCAGACGTAGCTACAAGATGCGGCACTCGCCAGTGGTGTGCCCTGCAGTTGGGTCGGGACCAGGTCAGGGTCCAGGGCGATCTGCACCAGCGTCGCGTACTCGTCCAGGGTGGTCGAGAGCCGCTCCTGTTCCGATCGCGCCGAGTTGAGCTGATTCTGCACCTGCAGCAGCGCCGCTCGCTGTCCCGCGTCGAGCTCCGAGATCGTGATGAGACGTTCGTTTTGCTGCTTCAATTCGCCCACTTCGGAAGACACGATGCTGGCCCACACTGCCCCGCCAATTGCGATGCCTATCAGGAGGACCGCAGCCGTGGCCATCAGCCAACCACTGCGCAACGGCGACGGTAGCGATACCGTGTTCATCGAAATGCCGCCCATGACCCGGGCTTTCAGCCGCGGCGACGCCTTGTAAAGCGGCACGGCGAGCGACAGGTGCTCCACGGCGTACTGGTAGTCACCCACCGCGTCCGAGCACTCGATGCATTCGGCAAGGTGAGCATCAACGCCGCGAGCGCTCATCGCGTCCAGCGCGCCGAGGACGTAGGCCTCCAGGTCTTCGCGAAGCTCTTCGCAGGTCAAAGCGGTCCGTTTCCTCCGTGCTGCTCCATGAGCAGCCCTCGTAATTTTTGCAGGCCCAGTCGAATCCTCGTCTTCACCGTACCGAGCGGCTGATGCAGCCCCTCGGCGATTTCCTGCTGTGTATAGCCCCCGAAGTAGGCCAACTGAATCGCCAGCCTTTGCTCCGGTGGTAGCGCAGCCAGTGCCTTCTGCACGATGACTCGCTCCTCGCTGACTACGGCGACGTCCCGCTCTTCGTCGGTCGGCGCCAGAGCCAGCACCTCCTCCGTGTTGGCGTTCGGCGGCGTCTCGAAGCGAAATCGCCTGCCTCGGCTGCGCCGCTCATCGATAGCACGATTGCGCGCCACGCTGAGCAACCAGGTCAGGAAGCGGCCCCGATTTACGTCGAAGAGGTCCGGCCGGCGCCAAAGACGCAGGAAGACCTCCTGAGAGAGGTCCTCCGCCAACTGGACGTCCCCAACCATACGGAGGCAGACCGAGTAGACGTAGTCGCCGTGTCGATCGAAGAGAGTCTCGATAGCCCGCTCATCCCGGCTGTCCAGGGCGGCGACCAATTGTTCGTCGGTCGCAGCCTTGTAGTCCAGCGAGCGGTCTTCGCGCGAGGCTCCTCGCCTCTTACCCTTTATGTCTACGTCGAAGGAGAGGCCACGGATTCTTAAAGGCTTGTTTGCGGGTGTTTCGAGGGACATTTAGCCCTCCTCTGATAAACCGTCCACTAAGCCATGATAGCTCAGGAGCATAGTCAGCAACCGCACCCTCATATTGATTTTCCCGATTCCTCTCGGTCTCCGGAATTGACGGTCATGCATACTCGATTCACGCCGGTTAGGGACAGTGAGAGATCTCCGCCCTTTGCGTCATACGGCGCCCGCTTCCCGCAGCGCGACGATCTCAGCCGCGGCGTAGCCAAGCTCAGACAGCACCGCATCGGTGTGCTGGCCGACTTCCGGTACCTCGGAGCCTGTTTCTTCCAGTCCCTCGATGTTGAACGGCATGCGCAACAAATCCGCCCGCTGACCGCCCGGCAGGCCTGTTTCGATCAGTCGGCCTCGGGATACGACCTGCGGGTGCTGAAGTACGTCGGCGACATCATTCATTCGACCGTACGGCACTTGCGCCGCTTCGAGCTTTGATTCGGCTTCCTCGATGCTGAACTGCATCAGCGCCGCATCGATCATCGGCTCTAACTCCAATCGGTTCGCCAGCCGCTTTTCGTTGCCGGTGAATCGCTCATCGGACGCCAGGTCAGGCCGTCCCAGGACTTGCTCGCAGAGGCGGACCCACTCGCGCTCGTTCTGCACCGCCAGCATGATTTCTTTACCGGCCGCCACCGGAAACGGCCCGTACGGCACGATGCTGGTGTGCCTCGCGCCGGCCCGTTGCGGATGCCGGCCATGCGTCGCCATCAGACTGTAGGGGCTCATCCAATCCATCAAAGAGTCGAACAAACTGACCCGGATCGCCGCACCCTCGCCCGTCTCCTTGCGCCTGTACAGCGTTGCGAGAATCGAACTGAAGGCGTACATGCCACCCGCGATGTCAGCGACGGAAATCCCCGCGCGCGCCGGCTCTTCCGGCGTCCCGGTCATAGAAATGACGCCCGTCTCGCCCTGGATCAGCAGGTCGTACGCCCGCCGGTCGCGATAAGGGCCGTCCTCCCCGTACCCGGTGACCGACGCTGCGATCAGTCTCGGATAGCGCTCGTGGAGCTGGCTCACGCCCAGGCCGAGACGATCGAAGGCTCCGGGCGCAAAGTTCTGCACCACCACGTCGGCGCCGGCCACTAGCTTTTCAGCGATCTCACGCCCCTGCGGCTGCTTCACGTCCAACGTCAGGCTGCGTTTGCCGCGGTTGAGCCAGGCGAACCAGGTCGCCGTACCCTTCACCGCGCTGTCATAGCCTCGTGCGAAGTCGCCTTCACCGATGCGCTCGATCTTGACGACGTCGGCTCCCATGTCTGCCAGGTGTCGCGTGCAGAGCGGCGCGGCGACGGCCTGTTCAAAGGCGACAACTTTGATACCGGTCAGCGGAAAGGTTGCGTCTGGAATGAGCGGTCCTCCTCTCGGGCTGCAGCGATTCTATGCAAACTGCGCCCCATATTGCGAGTCGCGCTACCATCGGAGTATGAGCGAAAGCAACGGTCGCGGCCGGAGCGGACGTTGGCAGCGGCGCGAGCGCCGCCGAAGCACCGAACGAAGACGTCAGAAGCAACATGGCGCCGCCATCAAACGCGTCTATCGCGATGCCATTCTCAAGTGCCTCAGGGCCGCCAGGAGTCCTGCATCAAGCCAGGATCAGAAGAACGGGTCAAAGGTTTAAGCTTTTGACCAATCATGCTATAGTCCTTGGGTCGCCCTCTGGAGAGGACGGTCAAATCCAACTCGAATAAGGCGGGGTCCTTCCGGGAAGGACGCAATGGTTAGCGATCCGTTTGACAACTACATGGACCTGGTGGAAGCAGCCCGGATTCTGGGCATCCACCCGCAGAGCCTGCGTCGCCTGATCAAGCAAAAAAAGGTACCTGCCGTCATATTCGCTGGCAAGTACCTGATTGAGCGCGATAAGCTCGAGATGTTCAAAGCCAACTACGACCCGCGACCCGGCCGCAAACCACTACGCCGCCTGCTCTAGTTACCCGGACTGCATATCCCGCTTACGGAATCGGCCGCTCGACGCTGATGTCGTCGTTGATGTCCGTAATCTCGAAGCTGGCCTCCAGGCCCATGTTCAGGCCGTCCGCATCGGTGCCCGACACCTTGACCACGAACTTCACCGGGACGTTGCCCTCGATCATCCAGATGTCGAGTTCCATTTCATCGATCTCGGCGAAGTCGGCGGTGTCCTCGCCCATTTCCGCCGCCACTGCTTCCAGCGACGCTTTGTCGAAGTGATAGCGCGTCGCCGCCATGCCGCCGACCTTGTCGTCGCTGATTTCGGCATTCTGCAACACCACATCCGGCAAGATGTCCGTCGCGAATGTCGTGGGGTTGCCCAGGAACGACAGGTCACCGCCGTCCGGCTCAGTCTCTATCCAGCCCGATCCGTCATTGACCCAGGCCTCGTTGCCGATCTGGACGTAACGAACTTCCTCGCCGGCAATGCTCATCTGCATGTCGAAGCTGTCCGGCGCCACGTAGGCGCCCTCCATCGAGATGTCTGAGAAAAGCGCCAGGAACGCCGCCGCAAAGGCCGCGCCAAACTGATCGCCATCCTGCGGAGTCCCCGAGTCACCGAGGCCTTCGATGTCAATATCGAGGCTGAACGACAGGTTGAATCGGAAGCTGCGCAGCTCCAGCAGTTGGGTTGCTGCCTGAGCCAGGTTCAGTTCGCGGCTCACGGAGCCACCGCTGCCGGAAGCCGATCCGTCGCTACTGCTCTTACTGTCGTCGCCGTCGCCGCCGCTGCAGGCCACGGCAAACACGATCAAACTCACCGCGAACGGCGCAAGGATCCAGCGTATTTTTCTCATCAGGGCCTCCGAATACAATTATCGGACGCGGGGCGTCCCTTAATTACTGCCTAGGACTGTTCGGCTTCAAGATACGCCATCGAGCGCCGGAACCAGTCATCCTCTATGAAATCATTAGACCTCAGATGATTAAGGATAACCTGCAAGTTCAACGCCGCCCGCATGTTGACGCCTTCAGCTCGTAGCCGCTCGCGCGCTCCCTGCTGCCGATCGACGAGGACGAAGGCATCCCGCACCAGCAAGCCCGCCTCGCGCAAGCGTTCCGCCGTCGATGCGATGCTTCCGCCACCCGTCACCAGGTCATCCATGATCAGCGCCGTCTGGCCCGGCTCATAAACGCCTTCGATAGCGACTTCCTCCCGGCCCGGGTGGAGATAGATCATCGGTACGTCGGTCTCCAGCGAATAAGCCGTCGCCAGGTGAAGCCCGCCCAGCGGCACTCCGGCCACCAGGTCGAAGGGCGCCACCTGCGGGTTACGCATCGCCTGGAGCGCCTTGATCTCAGCGTCGATCACGCCGGCGGCTCGCCGCATAGCGCTGGGGTGCCCGATCAGTTTCCTCGGGTTGAGGTAGATCGGCGAGCGCACGGCTGTGCGCCCTAAGGTGAATTCGCCAAACTGCACAGCCCCGAGGCGCCATAGCAGTTCAGCGAGCCATAAGTTGCTGTCTTGAAAAAGTGTCATTTACTCACAAAACGGCCGGAGGCCTGCTTGGCCTCCGGCTATTGGGTCGATGTTTGCCGATTCTGCGTCCAGGTTAGTACCCGTGATTGGGCTGGATCGTGTCCTGCCTTCTTACTCTTCCGATTATGCAGAACTCGGGGTCAGCTGTGCCTCGTCGGCCCGACGAGGCGTTATCTGTCGACTTGCCAAACTCCCCAGCGAATCCTGTCTGTCATCTCACCCTCCTTTACTGAAAATGGGTGAATTCAGAACTCCGGAGTCCTGCCCTCAAAGTATCACTCCCGCGTCGGATGTCAACCGTCCGCGACGGGACGGTGCCAAGAAATGCCCCGCGGATTTAGCGCTCCGCACAGCGCCTCAATTCACCACGGCCAGGTCTTCGCCCTCGGCCACGTCCGCCTCGACGAAACGATGTATCGAAAGTGAAAGGAATGTCACGACGCCGGCCGTCAACAACAGGATCGTGTAGAGGAGCCTGAAGACATCCGTGCTCGGTGTCGTCGAGTCCGTGCTCAGAATCAGTCCCAGTAACCCGGCGCCGATAATGCTGCCCGAGTAACGAAGCAATGACGTGGTGCCGGCCGCCGAGCCTGCATTCTCTTTCGGTGCCGACTCCACCGCCGCTACGGTGGCGACATTCATACCCACGCCTACGCTCGCCCCGATCAGGATCAACGCGAAGCCAAGGAATATCTCCCACTGGTCGGTCGATGCCGCGGCCACTAGCGATAAACAGGCGATGACCTGGAAGACGCCCCCGAATAAAGTCAGGATCCTGCGGCCGAATCGGTCCGCCGCCTGTCCCGCGATCGGGGCCGAGAGCGCCATCGTCATCGTCATCGCGAAGATCGCCAGGCCGACCGTGGCGTCGCTGCCTCCGTGGACCTCCTTGACGAAGAACGGAATCGAGATGAACAGCGTGTAGTGCACCAGGTAACTGCCCATGACATACAGCGTCGACGCGGAGAACGACCTCGACCGGAATAGGCTCCACTCCGCGATCGTGAGCTTGCCCCTCGACTGGCTCCACCAGAAGACCGTTGCCGCCGCCGCCAGGCCCGCGAATCCTACCGCGATCGCGACGGCTCCCGAGTTAAGGCCTCGGCCAAGCAGATAGGTTCCCGCCGCAAACACGGCAGCCAGGCTCAGGCTTCCGACTACGTCCAGGTCCACCTTGCCGCGTCTCGGATCGCTACTGAACCTCAGCAGCCACAGGAAACCCAACCCTGTGGCCACAATCGGTAGGTTGACCAGGAACACCCAGCGCCACGACCCGACGCCCAGCAGCACCGCCCCCACGAGGGGCCCTACGGCGGCTGAGAGACCCAGGACCGAGCTCGTAATACCGACTGATCGTGCGAGGCGACTCGAGTCGACCGTCGTACGCAGCATCGCGATACCGACCGGCGCCAGTGCGCCGCCCGCGAGGGCCTGTCCTGCCCGAAACGCCACGAGAAGTGAAAAGGACGGCGCCAGGGCTGCGGCCACAGAGAACGACCCGAAAGCTAACATGCTCAGGCGCAGCGTCCTGGCGTGGCCCAACTGGTCGCCGATACGGCCGCCCAGCGGCTGCGCCACGACCATGGCGATCAAGTAAGCCGAAACAATCCAGGCGACTTCGGCGTGACTAATCCCGAAGTCGTCCCGGATTTCTGGCAACGCCACCGCCAGGATGGTGGAATTGAGCGGCGTCAGCATGTTCGCGATGGCTACCGTCGCGACCAGGACGCCGTAATTTACGCTTTGGTTTGCTTTCGAAGCGGGCCTACCTGCTGCGCTTTTCAGTCATCGTCGCCTCAGGGAGTCAGGGTCAGGATTCGATCCGAACGATTCCCTTGCTGCCGTCCACCGTGTCGTGCGTCCCTCGCAGGCCGGCCGTCGGGAGCGCCGCCAAACGCCTCCCCTCGAGGTCGAACGCCAGGACAAGTGCGCTGCCGGGATGGCTGAGATAGAAGACGCCACGCGGGTCCAGCGAAATCACTTGAGGCGCGACCTCGCCGACCAGGGCGCCGGTATTGAATGTGGCGATATGCGCGCCATCAGACGAGAACTTCTGAACCCTGCGATTACCGGCATCGACCACGTAGAGGTTGCCATCGACATCACTATCGAGGCCGATAGGGTTCTGTAGCTGGCCGTCTGCTCTACCTGGCTCCCCGAAAGAGAAAAGGTACTCCCCATCCGAAGTGAACACCTGGACCCGGCTATTGCCGTAATCCACGGCGAAGACTTTCCCGTCTTCCGCCACCATACCCATGGCCGACAGAAACTGACCCGCGTCCTGGCCGCGTTCACCCCAACTGGCTACCGACTCCCCGTCAGGCGAGAATTTCTGCACCCGGCTATTGCCCGACTCGCCGACGTAAATGAAGCCATCCGAATCGACGTAGACGCCGGTTGGAGCCCCCAATTCGCCCGCCAACTCACCGTCACCGGCCCATTCACCGAGGACGGTCCCGTCCGGCGCCAGTTTGAACAGACGGCCACCGCGAAACTCGGTGACGTATAGATTGCCATCCGGCCCAATCGCCATGTGGTTCGGCCCCATGAACTGGGGTTCCGACGGATCGTCGCCCCACACGTCGAGCAACTCAAAGCTGATCGGTTCCACTTCTGGTGCCACCGTAGCCGTGCTCGCCGGTTGATCGCTCGTGGGCTGTACGTCTCCAGAAGCAGAGGGTTCATCGCCGTCACTACAGGCAGCGAACAGCAAAAGAACGGTAGCGATTGCGGCGAATCCTGACGCCTTGGCTAAATGACTCATCACCGTAGAAGACTCCTTGAAATCGTGTCTCGTGTTGTAGCTGTTGCTGCTCTGAATCCTACGTCTAAGCCGCTCTCCTGGATGGCCGTCGAAGCCCGTCATCTGGCTGGACTCCGCCTAACCCTCCTCCTTCAGGGCTAGAATGCGAGTTGATGCAGTTCGTTAATGCTTTCATCGTGTCACTCTCCGACGTCGGGACCTTGAGACTTTGGCTGAACCCGTAGCACCGCCCAGACGCCGACGATTTCGGCTTCCGGCCACGTTTGCCTCTCTGAAGCACGCAGACTTCCGCCTGCTCTGGTTCACTTCCTTGGCCAATGCCGGCTCCAACTGGCTACAGCAGGTGACCCTGGGCTGGCTCGCCTACGACATCACCGGCTCCGCGCTGGTTGCGGCCATTGTCTTCGGCGTGCGTTCGCTGCCACAACTCCTCATTGGTCCCCTCGGCGGCGTCCTGGGCGACCGCTTCGACCGCAAGCACGTCCTGATGGTGAATTCCGGCTATATGGCCATGCTGGCTATGGGCTTCGCCCTGCTGCTGACCTTAGGCAACGTTCAGGCCTGGCATCTCGTCGTCTATACGCTCCTTCAGGGCACCGGTCAGGCGATGGTTCAGCCCGTCAGGCAAGCCCTGGTAGCGAACACCGTGCCGCCAGAAGACTTGATGAACGCCATCGCGCTGAACTCTCTGGCCCAAACCGCGATGCGCGTCGTTGGCCCGGCCGTAGCCGGTGTCCTCATCGCCCTGTCGGGCCCAGCCCTGAACTTCGGGCTGCAGAGCGCGGGGTTTGTAGTCATCTTCCTGCTGCTTATCCCTCTGAGGACACCGTATACGACGCTTTCACGTAACCGCAAACACCTGCCTCTTCGCGAGAGCTTCCTCGGCGGCATCAGCTACGTCAGACGGCAGCCGACGCTGCTGGGCCTCATGCTCATCACGCTGGTGCCAACGCTCTTCACGACGCCGATCAATCTCGGCCTTCTCCCCGTCTTCGCCAAGGACGTCCTCGAGGTCGACGAGCAAGGCCTGGGCATCCTGTACTCAGCTCAGGGCGTCGGCGCCGTAATTGGGACGCTCGTCATTGCTTCGATGGGCAACTTCGCCCGCAAGGGGCTCCTGCTGTCGGTAGCTGCCACGGCCCTCGCGATAACGATCACGCTCTACTCGCAGGTCACCGTGTTTCTCGTGGCCATACCGATCCTGGCGATCGGCACCTGTTGCTTCATGACCTACCAGACCATGAACCACACGATCATTCAGACCATCACGCCGGACGAATATCGTGGCCGCGTCATGGGCCTGCAAATGATGGATCACGGGCTGACGCCGCTCGGCACACTGATCTTCGGCACCGTCGCCGAAGTCTGGGGCGTCTCGACGGCGATGTTTATCGCCGGCTTGTGCGGGCTGATAACCGTGCTCTTCATTCTGGCGCGCTTCCCGGCCATACGCACCTACCGTTCCGATGTACCGCACTCGACGCTCATCGTCGAACCGCCGCCATCACTGGCGGCTGCCGCGGCAGGAGCTGAAGCAGTCGTCAAGTAGCTACGGGCGGCCACTGAGGTGCGGGCGATGGCGATCAGTGCTTCTGCGACGCTTTCTTATCCCGTTCCCAAAGCAGCGCGTCCTCGACCGTCTTGAGAGCGCCTGGGAACCCAGCCGGGTCGACGGGACCGCCCGCGAGATACGGCCTGATGTCCTCCACCAGCGTCCGAAGGCCGTGAGCCAGGCCGTATAGTCGAGCCTCCACGGGCTCAATCGGGAAGCCATCCATCGGCATCAATTCGTCGATCGCCCTGTCGAGGGCGGCAGCTGCCTCGGCATCAAGTGCCTCCGCCGGCGTGCGGCTGCGCAGAATCCTCAACCCATCCAGTAGCAGGTGTTGAACCTGGTGTACAGTCTCGCGTGGTGCTTCTCCCGGCATAATTCTCCTTCAATAGGCCCTTGAGGCAGCGGGTAACGACGTTCGGCGTCTCCGCCCGCCCGCGTAGCTGGGTTTCAGCTGTCCCTGGGCACAGCGCGTCGCACGTTCAAGTTGAGCAGCACCTTCTCCGGCGTGACCACCATGATTCGTCGTTCCTGCTCCTTGAGCATTTCAGGGAAGTTGTCAGGCAGGCTCGGCAAGAAAATTCGGCGGGAATAGGCCCTTGAGGCAGCGGGTAACGACGTTTCGGCGTCTCCGCCCGCCCGCGTAGCTGGGAGACGATTTTGTCCCGCAGAAACTGTCCCTGACGTTAGCTCCGCCATCTTTTCTCCTGCCGTGCCTCAAGCATGACGCGATTCGAAATGCGCCGGTCCACGCTCGCGTCCGAAGCGGAGGTAAGGCTGAGCGAGAGCGGCACGCCGCTTTCATGTCCTCCGCTGCCTTCGGGCCGGCACGACCCAACACCTTCTTGCTGACCTCGCTGCCGTACCCTGCGTGATGAAGAGGTACGCAGTCGCTCGCCCTTCTCCGCCGCCGCGTCCATTCGGACCAAGTCCTGGAGGACGCTCTCGACCTCCTGCACATCGATTCGATGCGACCGTCTTTGCCGATGATGTTGTCGGCATCTCACCGTAGGCAGTGCTCGAACCGCTCAGGTCGTCGATGACCATCGGCGTCTGGATGTTGTCCTGATCTCGTGAGACTGAAGCTTCTGGTCCCACGTGTGGTGTTCCGGCGCCCGGGTGCGGCTCCCGCACGTAAACCGTGAGAAACTCGAAACCCTTGTCACGGTAGTCGGCGTCGGTTCATGGGCGAGACCTCGCCCACAAACGGCGGTCAAGTTATTGCGAACTCCAGCGGACGTGCTTCTCACCTCGAAAGTCGGAGAGCCGTACGATCGCCGTCCGGCGTCGGCATCTCGTCGGGCGCTTCGTCGCCTGCGTGCAGGATCTCCGCGAAGATCCGCGTCTTGCCTCGCGCCTCCGAGGAAGTGAAGGTGCGTAGTCCCACGGCAGTCGCCACTTCCTGACTTGGTTTCCGACATTCAAACCTGGAGCGGTAATCCTAACGCTACGGTCCTGCTTGGTCCAAGTGTTAGGACGAGATGACACTTGAGCCCGTCAGGTAGACTATCGCGAACACGGCACCCGCTGTCGACCCTCTGACGCAAACACCGTCACGACCCCAGTCGCTACGATTCAGCGCCCAGGAAACGAAGCGCGGTCGAAGCGAGGACCGCGGTCCGCGTCTTCGCACGCGTCCTAGTTACCGAGATGTCCAGGCTGACGTTGGCTTGATCGCCAAGCGTCGCAGCGATCGAATCGCGCATGAGCTGAGCCTCTGCCGGGTGGTTGACCGTCGGCGGGTACATCCGGACGTATTCAACTTCCGCTTCCGCTCTCATCGCCATCGCGATTCCCCTGGCAAGCTCGCTGATTCGAAGCTCCAGTTGGTCCTGTAGCCCCGTCGAGTAGGTGCGAACCGTACCGCGCATGACTGCCGTATCAGGGATGACGTTTGATGTGGTCCCAGCAGTGAGTTGGCCGATCGTGACTACGGCTGGACTCAGAGGATCGGCTTCGCGACTCACGAGGGTCTGTAAGGCCGTCACGATGTGCGCCGACACCACCACGGGATCCACGGCGAGATGCGGCGAAGCGGCGTGACCGCCGTGGGCCCGAACCGTGATCGTGAATCGATCCGATGATGCGGTCACGTTGTCGTCCGACACCCAGACGTGACCCGCCGGCAGGATTCCGGTGACATGCAGCGCAAAGCCAGCGTCCACGGACGGATCTTCCAGCAGGCCGTCTTCGATCATTCGCAAGGCGCCCGCGCCACCTTCCTCCGCGGGCTGAAACATGAGCTTGACGCGGCCTTTGAAGGAATCGCGGCGGTCTTGAAGTAGCTTCGCCGCCCCCAGCAGCATGGCTGTATGGCCGTCATGTCCGCAGGCATGCATCACGCCGTCGTTCCGCGACTTGTACTCGACCTCGCCGGTTTCTTGCATCGCTAACGCATCCATGTCTGCTCTCAGAAGAACGGTCTTCCCCTCTCCGCTTCCCTCGATCACACCGACCACTCCGGTCTGCGCCAGGCCCGTCCGCGTATCGATACCGAGTACGCGTAATCTCTCGGCAACCTTGGCCGACGTGCGTTCCTCGTGGTAAGCAAGCTCGGGGAACTGATGGATATCGCGCCGGTCGGCGATGATCGAGTCGCTGATGGCGTTCGCCGCTTTTGTTAGCGCACTGTCCGTCATGGTCTTGCCTCCTGATTGCGCCTACAGTAGCTCAAAGCTCCGGCGTCGGTCGCACTTGAGTTCCTGAGCTCCGCTTATGGTTTGCTTGGCCTACCATCACGCGCTAGGGGAGTACTGACAGATGGCGCTGAAGGGCCGAGACACGCCCTCTGCGACCTTCGGACAAGAAGCCAGCCTTCGATTTCCTGACGCATGGTGAAGCAATCGTTCGAGCGGGCTAGAATCTCTCTGGTAATGGCGAATCAACCCTCCGTAGTCTGGAAACGTGGCGAAAAGACTGCCACGATCTCGCCCGGCGATCGCGTCATAATCCTCGACGGCGAAGACGAGTGGTTTACGGTCGACCAAATCGGCCCGGGCGTCGCGCCTCTCGATGGCCTGCCCTTGCTCCAAATCACGGGAGAGGATGGCAGGAGGTTCACCCTCGGCCTCGCCGACATCATCGCCGTTAGCACTCGGAAGGCGACGCCGTAAGGGCAAGGCCGGATATCCGGCACCCAATGCTTTTCGACGAAGCCAGTGACTCTCTCTAACGCCTTCTGCCCTGGCGCCTAATGCAACACGAGGCGAATAACAGAACCTAATGCCAATTACCAACGAAAGAAGGTCGTCAGGCCCTTTGGAACATTCGGTTCCGGATATAGTCTGGAACCCACTCACATGCGACGCGACATTGCCCCCCAAAAGGGGTGATCACCTCGAGCGGGTTCTCCGGCGCTAGACCGGGCGGTGGTGCGGAGAAGTCGCGTAGTGCTGGCGCAGCAAGTCCTTCCCGTAATCGTTTCCGTTAGGCATGCGGACTATCGTGTGGATGTGATTGCGCGTCGGTACGGGCGCGTCCAGTGCAACCCCGCGTTGGTGGTCGAACTCGATTAGCACCACCGGGCTGTGGATGCGGTAGTAAAAGACGGCGTCATCGTCGCTCGCGCCGATCCAGCCGAAATACGTCCGCTGTAGCTGCGATTCGACTTCTCGCATCCATACCTGGTTGTGACCGTCCCGCGCCCGCATGACGTAAGTCCCAGCCAGCTGCCTCAACAGGCCCTGCTGTGCCGAGCTCATCTCTGAGTAGGGTGTGCCCGCGAAGGCCATGACGTGATTGTCATTGAAAGCGCCGGCGTACATCTCGCCCGGCGGACCTTCCTTCAGGAGCGCCTCCTGCCGCTGCGAGTCACTCAGCGACTGCATCAGCGCCAGGCCCTGGGCTTCCTGCGCCTCGCACACCCGCGTGCCTTCGAACTCACCCCATGGCGCGAGCACCGGTTCAGAGCCATCGAAGAACGGCGTGAACACCATCTGGTCGCCGAGGACGAAGATGCTCACGTTTAGATGATGGCCGTCGATTTGCCAGCCCCAGGGGCCGCCCTCAGACGGATCTCCGAAGATGCTGACCCAGTACAGCCACTCGCCGTACTCGTCGTATTCGGGGCCGAGGCGATTAGTGACCTCACCGATCGTATAGTTGAGCCGCATCACGTCACGCGCTTCTTTGTAACCGGCGACGCTGAAAGAAGCCTCCATCAGCTGCAACGCCGCCTCGCGCGACGCCAGCGTCATGAAATCAATACATAGGCCATGGCGCATCAGGAAGGGATGCACGTTGCTCCAGGAACGCCATTCCTGGGCGTCGACATCGAAGCTGGCCTTGGCGCGTTCCTCCTCCGACAACGTAGCGAGGAACGCCCGTGCCGCCTGCAGCACCGGCGCGGTCGAGACGCCGGTTGGCGCGATCGTGTACAGGCCCTGCTCGATTTCGCCAGCGATGGATAGGCCCTTGAACGGCTGGGCCAGCCCCTTCATGGCGTTCTCCAGCATGGCGCGTCGTGGTCCGGTTGCCTTGCCTTCAGCAATCGCCGGATCGAGTGCCCGTGCCGACGCGATCGGCCGATCACGCTTCGGCGTGTATCCAGGGCGGTCGTAGTCATAGCTCACCTTCCTCGTCGGCTCGCCTTTTCGCTGACGGGCTAAAAGCGCCACAGCACGGGCCGCGATCTTGTAGCGGGCGGAGCAAAGTGTCAAACGGGAAGCGATGCTCGCTCGAAAGTGAGGCTCGACTCCCCAACTAGCCGTCCAGCCGTTTGACTATGGTTTCGATTCGGCTGGTCTCAAGCGTGATCGTCGCTTCAAACGGCCAAACGGCCTGGTGTTCCTTGCAGAACCAGTAAACCGAGAAGACCTCATGGCTCGAATCGACCCTGCCTTGCGAGATTTCCACGTGATCGTCACCGAGCCTCGGGCAGTTCCGGACGCAGCAGGTTCTCGGTTCAACGTCTACCTTGTCTGCTGACGGCATGACAGAACTGTATCGCATCCTGTACGCAGTGTCCGAACCGCCAGCCAATAGAGACTAAGCGAACCCGGAGAAGGCTGAACAACACGATTCGTCACCGTACTGCTACGGCTTCAGCAGCCCCCGGCGCCCCAGCGCCCGCTTCGGCGCCGGCTGCATCTTCATGTCCTGGAACTCAAGGTTCACGATGGCATCCATGAGGATCCATTACTAATGGCTTAAGCCAATGATATGATCCCGCCGCTCCAAGAACCCGCAGAGGGATCAATGGAATGTCAAAAGCCAGTTCCTAGCATGACTACTGGAGGGATAGGATGACTCAGCAGCAGATTCCCGTTCTGCGTCCAGAGACGCTGGTCGAGGAGTTCGAGAAGAACGGTGTTACACACATAATTACTATCCCTGACAGCGAGACGAACTACCTCTACGAGCTCATGCTGAGGCAGCCCTGGATGGACATCATCCCGGTTTCACGTGAAGGGGAGAGCTGGTCGACGGCCTTGGGACTCAATGTGGCCGGCAAAACCCCAGTGGTTCTAATTCAAAACACCGGAATGATGGAGTCGGGCGACTCACTAAGAGGCATGGCCCTCGATGCCGGATTCCCGCTAGTGGCAGTAATCGGTTACAGGGGATGGACCCGTCGGGGCATCACTCCCGACTCGGCCGCTCGTTACACTGAGCCATTTTTGAACGCATTCGGCTTGGAGTACTTCCTGGTCGAACACGACGAGGACGGACCTCGAATCTCGGAAGCCTTTAGGCGAAGCCGGGAGACCAAGCGTCCAGTCGTGGTGCTCATCGGCGACGAATATCACGGGTTCAACCGCTAGATCGATTCGCAGCAAGCCATGGGGAACTGACCTTGGCTCTGCTTTTTCGGAGTACAGCTACGAACTGGAGATCACATGATTAAGTCACTCGATGTTTTTAAGGCGTTCCAACCCTACCGTGGGAGCGCCCTCATCACGACTTCCGGTATAGCTGGGGGGCACTGGCGTGAAGTCACGACGAGCCCAACTCGGGACATTAGCCTTGGCGGTTCTATGGGCCAAACGACATCGGCGGCATTTGGTCTCGCCCTGGGATTGCCGGACGAGAAGATCGTGCTCTTCGACTCGGAGGGTGCGCTTCTAATGAACCTCGGTGTCCTCGCCACCGTCGCGGGCAAGAAGCCGGAAAACTTTGTTCACTTCTTGCTCGACAACGGATGCTACGCGACCACTGGCGGCCAGCCGGTTCCCAATGCCGAGGACATCGATTACGCCGGGCTCGCTCGGGCAGCCGGCTATGCCAGTGCGCACTCCTTCACTGACCTGGAGGACTTCGTGACAAGCCTCGAAGGCATCATGCAGGAGACGGGCCCCGTGTTCGTCGCGATCAAGGTCGTACCCGAAGTCGAGAATCTTCCCATAGGAATGCGCACATCTCAGCCGAGACGCAGCCGGGGTGAGACGATTCGAGACCTTCGACAGGAGCTGGGAATCTCCTGACCAGCGTTGTCCTCTCGTCCGAAGGAGCAGCCCTTCGGATTTATCCGAGTTGAAGGAACATGCCCATCTCAGCAGTAGTGGTATTGGCTGGTAGGACAGCAGCTACGCCTTCAGAAATCCGTCGCCCCAGCGCCCGCTCAAGCGCGGGTTGCATCTTCATGTCCCGTCACCTCAGGCTGCAATGATGCGGTCGACCTCATCTGCAAGGTCGATAGCCCCAAAGACTGCCAGGCCGACCACGCCGACCACACCCAGCACGCGAAGCTGCTCAAGACCCAAGAACGAACCGAACATGCTTGATGGGTAGTACCGATGTACCGCTGCCGACGCGGTGGCGGCTCCAGCCAATATTAAAAAAACGCCTGCGATCCAAGGCGGGCTGATTGTGGGGCTTACGGGTTCTGCGACCGCACTCTTCGACCGTCTGCTGGAGGGACGACTGTCCACCAGCCAAAATGCCGGCACCACACCTACAGCTGCGACTCCAAAGAAGAACGGTGCAATCTCGAAGGTGTAATCGGGCTGTGTACCCACCACTAAGATGGTCAAACTCTTGACAGTCCACAGAACTCCGCCGATTGCGGCGGCCACAGCAGCCCCTGGCCGGAAGCCTAAAGCTCGAGGCGACTCAGATCCGCTCATCGGGTCATTTTAGGTGTGTGACCTTGCTCCCACGCTCAGCTGCTTCGCAAGCCCTACGCCTTCAGCAGCCCCCGCCCCAGCTCCCGCTCCAGCGAGGGCTGCATCTTCACGTCTTGGAACTCGGCGATAGCGAAGTCGAGTTGGGCCATGGCGGTCTCAGGCTTGTCCGGATAGTCATCGCGGAGTAGCTCGGCGAGGCGGGCTCTTCGTGAGTCTTCTTTACACTTCCGAAAAACTTTCTCTCGAATCGCGTGATCTAACGGGCTGGGTGCTGCGAGCTATACCTAGATGCAGCCCCGGACTTAGTACTCCGCCGTTGGAATAGCCAGGAGAAAATACATGAGACGCTTATTACCGTTGCTAGCCGTTCTCAGCCTGTTGGTCGCCAGCTCTTCGCTCAGTTTGGCCGGCCCTGGCGTGGCGCGAGCGGCAACGCTCAGTATCGATGTCGTTGGAACCGGTGCCGAACAGAATCCCGCCGTGTCCTCGGCTGGAAGCGCAATCGCGCGGTTCACGTTTGATACAGATACCAAGGAGCTGACTTATGCCGTTACCGTCAGCGGCATATCTCAGACGCAGGTAACCGCCGCCCACATCCATCGAGCCGGCGCCGGCACAAACGGACCCGTGGCCTACCCGCTCTCGACCGGGCCCTTCGCGATTACTTCTGGCTCCATAGCGCTGACTTCAGAGGACGTCGCTGATCTTTCGGCGGGAAACTTCTATCTCAACGTCCACTCCCTGACCAACCCAGGTGGCTTCGCGCGGGCGCAGATCGTCTTCCCAGGACTCGAAGGGACAGACGCCTCCGGGTCCACGGTGACGCCTCCAAGCACCGGAGATGCCGGGCTTGCTGACAAGACAACCTCGACGGCATGGCTAGCGCTGTCAGGCCTGGTGGCATTAGGCCTCGGAGCAAGTCTCATTTTCGCCCGTCGACGTGCGTAACGATTTCAGCAGAGGAGGGCCCGTATCAAGCGGGTCCTCCTGACTGCACATGGTCCCTCGCTTCAGGTCATGGGGTTTGATAGCACCGCTGCTGCTCGCGTTTACGATCGCTTGCAGCAGCGCCGGTGACTCGGCGCGTCAAGACACTGCGTCGTCCACTCGAGGAGCGACCGCAGTCTCATCAACGCCTAGCTCAGTGGAACCGTCTACGGTCCTCCCAAGCATTACCCTCCGGCCTGCGACGGCTACGCCCACCGAGGTCCCGCCCACATCCACGCCAACAGTGCCGGGAACGGCAACGCAGTCCCCGCTGCCAACCAATCCTGCGCCGACGCCCCAGGCGGAAGATCCCATCACCATAGTTGTGAGCGCAGAGAACCTGACATTCGACCGAGCCGCAATCTCAGTGCCTGCTAACACGCAGATCACGGTAAATTTCACCAACAACGACGCGGCTATCCCGCATGATTTCGGCGTCAGCGTACCGTTCGTGCCCCATTCCGAGACCTGTTTTGGACCCTGCAGCGCCTCAATTACCTTCGATAGCGGCCAGGCGGGAAGCTACAGCTTCCAGTGCAGTATCCACCCCGAAATGGTCGGAAGCTTCCTGGTTCAATAACGCCGGCGGTACGAGGCGTTCCAACCCCAAGACATTGAGTCTGTGCCGGCCCTTTCCGCGACATTAGGTTGTTGTCAGCTTGGCGTCCGTGGGACCACTATCAAGTGATGATGCCTCCTACACCTTCAGCAACCCCCGGCGCCCCAGCGCCCTCTCCAACGCAGGCTTCATCTTCGTGTCCTGAAACTCGGCGATCGCGAAGTCGAGGTGCTTGATAGCATTGCCGGCGGCGGCCTCTTATGCGCTCCGTATTCCGGTACGTCCAGCAACGCCGTCCCCGTCATCGTGCCCGCTGAGCTACTTCGATGTGTGCCGCGGCAGCGGCTGCCCAATCGTCGGAGCTCGGCGCCGTTGACAGCGATTCCGCCAGCGCACTGGGCGCCGCGAAATCGCCCAGGCGACCCAGCAGGTACCCGGCGTACCATCCCGCCCATTGCTCGTCGCGCTCACCGCGGAGGGCGTTTGTCTCGTACTCATGGTGCGCCGCGCTCGCCGCCTTGATTGCTTCAACAAGTTCGTCCCGTGACGGTTCATTCATCGTTACTTACGATTCCCTAAGCGGTGCTACAACCAGGTCGCAAATGCGTTTCCGCAGCCTGTCCCCGCCTGACTCCGGTACGTCGGCACATAGTCCCAGACCTTCATCTCCAGGCCTTCAAGGGCCCCGGCGGCGCCGATCCAGTTAAAGATCTCTCCACACGGCCCCTGGATCCACTTGTACGGAATCTCCGCCAGCGCTGCCAGATCGCGGCCCTGCAATGCATTTAGCAAGCGCCGGTCCATGTCTTCACGAACGACGCCAATGCTGAGTCCGCCATCGGCCAGCACCGCCACCTTCTCATCTCCAGGCCAGGCTTCTATCGCCTTGCGAATCTCCTGGCCCAACTGATACTGCTCCACCATTGAAGGCTGTGTCGGCGGGAAATGAATGTTCACCATGATCGGCACCATGGGAATGGAGTTCTTCAACAGTCTGTCGTAGTGCAGACCGAACGAATGCGGCATCAGCTTGCCGTCTACCGGCGTGTCGAAGACCTCCACCTCATATCCGGCCTTCTGCAGATGCTCGGTGACGTAATCGGTGAGCTCCACCGCAACCGGATAGGCCGTCTTCTCTGGGCCCCAGTTCCAAGTAGCGCCACGAAACACGGCCAGCCGTGGTGTCGCCGCGCCCTCGAACCACTCGTTCTCGTCGTCGCCCATGACCAGGACGACATCAGGCTCTACGCGATGGAAGGCGTCCAGGACGTTGGCGTACGCCGCCTGGCTCTCGGTGAATCGACGTTGCCAGGCGACTCGCGTGAGCTGGGCCTCGATTGCAGGATCGACTTGGCTGAGCAAGGCTTCGTAAGAAGTCGCCGAACCGTCAAGGTTCGTCAGCCACGGGTTCGTCTTGTCGCGCTCACTAAGCGCGGGCCAACGTTCCGGAAGCATGGTGAACATCGGGCCCCGCGGTATCGCCGCTCCACCCACTATTTTTGCCATGGCTCGCCTCCCGCCTTACTCTTCCGGCTGCCAGCCCGTGAAGTGCGGCCCGTCAGGTTCTCGATACTCGCGCAAGGCGAGCTGCGGACCGCCGGGGTCTCGGATCACGGCCTGCCTTCCATAGAAGGTGCGCGCCTTCCAGATCGGTCGCGTCACTTCGATGCCCTTCGCCGTGAGGTCCGTGATCGCCGCATCGAGGTCGTCGACGACGACGCCGAGCAGGTACGCGGTTGGGTGCTCCGCGTCGACTGGCATCTCAGTGTGGCGGGAGAGCTCGAAGAGCGTATCGCCGATCCCGGCGTAAGTGGTCGAGCCGCGCTGCTGCAGGTAGAAACCCATCGTGTTGGTGAGAAAGTCCAGCGTCTTGTCGAAGTCCGTCGTGGGATAAGTAATGTGGCTAACGTTGCTCACCTTAAACATGCGTCACCTCTCGCTACCCGCCGCCGGGGACCTGATTTAATCATTCGAACTGTCTGCGAAGACTAGCTCACTCGTTGCCGGTACACATTACAAGCTTCGCCGCACCCAACGCCCAACAATCATCTCGGTCGCCCCGCGTTGGCGGCATGTTTGTGACCTGGAACTTGGCAAGGATGAGCCCGATTCACTGGCGACTATCCCAAAGTCGTATAGCCCAAAGTCGTATAGAAGATGGCTGAGCCGGTGCAACGCTCATCCGACAGGACATCAGAGTTCGTAGAGACCAGCAGGAGGACGATGGATGAATACTCCGAACTTTCACCAGCAATATCTAATCGAGGAATTTGCAGAGGAGTACCAACGACGCAGAATGAGCCGACGTGAACTCCTCAGTCGGAGTCTTATGGCAACTGGCAGCATCGCTCTCACCGCATCAACGCTCCTTATCCTGGGTTGCGGCGGAGCCGAGACAGAGCCGGAACCGACCTCTGCCAACACAAACGCTTCACCAGGAGGACCGCCCGAAACTGCGCCAACCACGACCTCAACGCCAGTCGCTAAAGCTGAGGATGATCCGAGCGTCGAAGGGAGCGATGTCATGCGTGTGTCAAGGCGATAACGCCGGCGACCGATAGTCTGCCCGAAATACTCAAGCCGTCAGATCCAAGGCTACGCCTTCAGCAGCCTCCGGCCCAGCGGTCCGCTCCAGCGCCCGCTCCAGCGCCCGCCCCAGGACAGGCTGCATTTCGCGCCCCGAACTCAGCCCGCCACCGCATTCACGTTCTGGACTCCCCCAACTCGCTTTGCTAGTCTGCTGTGCCAACAGCACTCAATCTTCGGAGGAAATGCGATGACTCAGGCAGAACCGGCTGGATTCCAGCAGTTGATCGATGAAAACGCTCCTAGTGTGGCCGCTGTCGTGGCGCACGCTCGCAACACCATCATGGTCGAGGGTGCCCTCTCTACGAAGGTGAAGACCCTGATGATGATGATCTGCGACGCCTTGCTCAACCATGAGAGCGGCGTGACCAACCTCGCCAATCGCGCCCGAGCCCTCGGCGCATCTGAGGAGGAAATTACTGAGGCGCTAGGCGTTGCCTACCTGATGGGTGGACTGCCGGCGATGGTTGCAGGCTCCAACGCGTTTCGTAACATCCAGAAGGGCTGAGCCCTTCGAGCCATATTCCTGAACCCAGGCGACCCGCTCAAGATTCGTCAAGACAAGTGGGTCGTGGCATGGTGGGGGGATGGTGACCCGTATCCATTGGGGCTAGCACAACGCCTCGAATCGGACACAGCACCTCAAGCCTCACTAAGTTCTTCCCGCCAGCACTTGTTAGCTGGGCTTGTACCACGGCGGCAGCGGGATCGACTCGTCCGTGATTTCCTGGAACATGTCACGGTGCCGCTCGGGATTGACCGCGCCGATGAACTCGATCTGGAAGCCGCCCATCCCTGGGTCGACGTACCCCATGTTCCCCAGGAACGGGATGATCGCGTCGGCTGGACTGTCCGGCGTCAGATCGATCGTCGCAATGTCCTGATTAAGTGCCGCATGCGTGACCTTGCAGCCTTTCGCCACCGCCTCGCGCACGGCGGCCTGGACGTCCGGCGTCCAGATGCCGATATGCTGCACGCCCTCGCCTCGTTCGTCGAGGAAGACCTTGTGGGCAATCTGCCCTTCCGGCTCGATTAGCTCGAACGTCATACCGGAAACGCGGCCAAAGGCGATGTGAAGAGTCCCGTGCCCTCCCGCCGTCTTGGGGTTGACTGGCACGCCCGGTCGCTCGATCTCGCTGTAGTGCCACTCCGGTACGCCAAGCAACTCTGAGTAGCGCTCGCAAGCCGCCGTGCGGTCGCGCACAACAATTCCCAGGTGATAGGCAAACATCTTGGCTTGTGGTGCAGTCATTCCAGCCTCCTCGTCGCTATAACTTCATGCGCGATACCATACACGGCCAAGCCGAGAATGGTATTAGATGACGCGACAAGCCGTTGATGGCGTCTGATGCGCAATAGGTCGAGGCGCGCATCTGTTCGAGACAAGGGCTAAACAGCATGCAACCGCCGCAAGCAAGCGATTCCTCGGCTAAGCTAGGCAAACCCGCTGGAGTGCAGTAAAAGAAAACGATGATTCTCGGCGTACCCGTCACCCCCTACTTCAAGGAAATCGCCGCGATGGCCGTGGTGTTTGTATTGCTGGAGAGCCTTTTCCCGGCGATACGCCGGCCCTACTCACTACGCACTTTCTTCACAGACGTAGGCTACTGGCTGACCAAACCCTGGGTGACCTTCGGCAGCATTGCCGTCGTCGGGTTAGCCGGCGCAGGCCTCATTACGGTCCTCTTCGGCGCCCCGGAAGGCTCGGGCATTGACCGCTTCTTCGAACGAGACACGCTCGTCAGCCGGCAGCCCCTCTGGCTGCAGACGATCGAGGTCGCCTTCTGCCTCGACTTTTTCGGCTACTGGGGGCATCGCCTCTCGCACCGCATAGGCGCCGTTTGGCGTTTCCACTCCGTGCACCATTCCGCCCAGAAGGTCACCTGGATGACGACGGAGCGCATTCATCCTTTAGACGGCCTGTGGATCAAGCTCTTCTACGGCATACCGCCGATCCTGCTGGGTTTTGATATGTCGGGCTTCTTCCTGGGTGCGACATTCCTGACCTTCTACGCCGTGCTGACTCACGCCAACGTACCCTGGGGCTTTGGACCGCTGAAGTACGTTGTCGTGACCCCGCTGGCACCACACCAGCCAGACCGAAGGGCTCGACAAGAATTTTGCCGTCGGCGTCGTCTGGCTGCACATGCTCTTCGGCACGTTCTATCTACCCAAGAACCGACAGCCTGAGGACTTCGGCGTCCGCGGAGAGCGAGTGCCGGAGAACTTCTTCGGTCAGCTGGCGTGGCCCTTCCGGCGCAAGCAGCTTCGCGCCGTACAGGGACGCAGCATCCGCCTGTTTGAGACCAGCGATGACCTCGCCTCCGCCCGCTAGCCTTCTTTACTGTTATTCAAACGTGGGCAAGCCCGGCTAACCCACAACTCTGCTGCGGCTCCAATAGATGGGATATTCCGTCTATTCGGGATCTTTGAATATCCCCTCTGAATATCCCCAAGGACGCTTTGGACTGCGCGAGCCGGAGAGAAGGAGACAAGCAATGATGCGAGGATGGATCACGGACGCTGGTGACGATGAGGGCCTCAGGCTGGCCACCGACCTGCCGGAGCCGAAGCCAGCCGACGACGAGGCAGTCGTCGAAGTCAAGGCGTACAGGGTGAACCGGCGAGAAGCGTCGAACGCCCTGTCGCCGCTACGCCTTCAGCAGCCCCCGGACGCCCCAACCCAGGCTGCATCTTCACGTCCTGGAACTCGGCGATGGCGAAGTCGAGTTAGTCAAACTCCCTTTAGCTATCCTAGGAAACAGGCAACGTCTCTAATGAATTTCAGCTTTTCAGCTCTTTCTACTAGACCGTAGACCCAAACCGGCGACAGTGACATGGTCATCCCGGAGATCGGTACCGAAGCTTGGGCAAGCACACGTCATCGCGTCACCTGGATGGTTGACCCATCCAGACCAGGGGGCGTGCCGGCTGTGGCGCGAACGCAACTCCGGCACGGCTTATTCCACGAGTTTCATCATCTGGTTCGAGGCTGGGTAGTGTTTCCTCGCATCTACCCCGAGCGATTCATCCGTGGGGTGATTCCTGAAGGCCTTGCCACGGCTTTCGAGCGCGACTTCAGCGGGTCGACCCCGCCCTACGGCCAATACGGGGAAGAAGTGGAGGACTGGGTTCAGGAATTGCTCGACCTTCCGGCAACGGCTAACCGCGATCATTGGATGTTTCAGCATCCAGACGGGCGAAGGGACATCGGTTATCGAGCTGGCACCTTCATCGTCGACGACAAAGCAATGGTTGCCAGTGGCCATTCGTCCGCCGATCTTGTATTGACTTCAGCAGACGAGATTCTCAATCTAGCAGGATATGGTAACTAACCTAGTTGTCGCCGAGTAGATGCCTGGGCCGCCGAGAAGAACCGAGTCCTCCGTCATGAGCAAGCCCGCCGCGTAGCTATGCCTTCAGTAGCGCCCCTCTACGCCCTAGCGGCGCTGAAGCGCAGCCACATCTTCATGTCCTGGAACTTCTGCCACCGCCTTCGCTGTCTCGGACATCAGCGGTCTCTATCAGCGCTTCGGCTAAGACGCCCGTACGGTAAGTGCGGATGGCTGGAAAGCGGACAAGAATCACCAGGACTACAGCTAGCCCGCAGACGCCTGCGATCAAGATAGCCGTCGAAATGCCAAAGACTTCAGCCACCGCACCAAATATAAGGCTGCCCAGCGGCGTGACGCCGTTGTCCATCATACGCAGGCCCATCACGCGGGCACGGTATTCGTCCGGCGTGATCGTCTGAAGGATCGTCTGGTTGAGCGTATTGAAGGTTGTCCAAGCGCACGTAGCCAAGGCCAAGAACGGCAGCGCGAGGACAAACAGCGTGATCTGGGAGTAGCTAATTACAGCGAGGGCTTGACAAAGGATAGCTGCCGAAAGCAGCAGGCCTTTGCCGCGAAAGTTGCTGAACGAGGCGAGGGCGAGCGTCGCGACGACCGCGCCGACGCCCTGCATGGAATAAAGCACACCCAGGCCTTCTGACCCTACGTCCAAAGCCTCACGAGCGAAAACCGGCAGCAGGCCTAATTGAATAGGCGTCGTAAAAAAGGCGGGCGCTATGGCCAGCAGGATCAGGCCGAAGACCGTTGGCTGGTGGACAGCGTAATTTAGACCGCTCGAGAAGTCCTTACTGAGGGAGACTTGATCGCGACGCCGAGGCCTGCCGCCATACGGGCTTTGTAGTGGTAAGACGAGGAGGAAGATCAGTACATAGGCGCCGCTTTGGATCGCGAAGTTTAGAGCTGGCCCGGAAAAAGCGATGAGCAGACCGGCCACGGCCGGGCCGATTAAGCGCATTGTGCTCATCGCGAAGGCATCGAGCGCAATAGCGTTCGTCAAGTCCTCCGGCGGGACTGTATTCGCCACCATCGCCCGCCGCACGGGCTGTACCATCGCTTGGGCGAGCCCGTGCAGCAGGGTGAAGAGGAGAATGTGCCAGACCTCGACTAGTCCCGCCGCGAGAAACACGGCAAACCAGAGCGCCGCCACAGCCATAAAACCCGAGTTAATCTGGAGCATCCGTTTTCGAGAGAAACGGTCGCCAAGCACGCCGCCGAGAGGCGCCATGAGCAGGGCGGGCAGGGAGCGCAAACCAAAGACCATAGCCGCAGTGATGGCCGACCCCGTGAGATCGAAGGCCAGCCAGCCCAAGGTGACCTGCTGCAGCCAGTTAGAGCCCCCGTTTAGGACGGAAGTGGTCCACAGTAAGCGAAAGTTAGGGTGGCGCAGCGACGTGAACGTCTGCGGCGCCCGGAGGCGCAGGCGCCGGCCGCCGAGCAGTCGGTTAACTCGCTGACCTGGCAAGAGGGATTTTTACGCCAACTAGGATCGACATTTTGGGCAATGGTGGTTTCACCTGCCGAAGGTGTCAAGTGGCGCCAGTAACACCACGAATCAACCGCGTTCACGCCTTCAGCAGCCCTCTGCGCCCCAGCGCCCGCTTCATCTTCATGTCCTGGAACTCGGCGATGGCGAAGTCGAGATGCTCCTTGGCAGCGTCGTGGCCGTCAGCGCAGGGTCCAGGAGGAGTACGGCGAGGATGAGTCGCGTAAGTGCGATGCCTGCGGCGTACCTACCCGACGCGCATGAACTGTGGCTGAACGACCGCGCGGATCACATCCGGTCGAGACACGATGCCGACCAGCTTGCCGGAGGTGGTTACGGGAACACGCTGGATCCGGTTCGTGTCTAAGATCTCCATAATTTCCTCAAGGCTGTCCTCACCGTCCACGGCGAGGACAGTTGTCGTCATGATGTCTTCCATAATGGTCGCTTCCAATGATCTCCCTAAACGGATGACACGCAGCAAGTCCAACTCCGTGACGATGCCCGCAAGCGAGCCATCTGGCTCGGCAATCGGCACTCCGCTAAAGCCGCCCAGGAGCATATACAACGCGACCTCTCTGGCCGATGCCTTTCTCGAGGCAGCAATGATCGGCGTGTTCATGATGTCCAGTGCATTCATAAGTCTTTCCTATGCCGCCCGGTGACTAAGTATGGAGTCGAAGGCCTCTCCGGACATCGGTGCACCGAGCAGGAAGCCCTGATACCAATCACAGCCTCGCTCTTTCACCGAGATCAGTTGCTCGTTTGTTTCGATACCTTCCGCAATCACTCTGAGCCCGAGAGTGTGGCCGATGGCAACAACCGCCGCTACGATAGCCTTGCTGTTGGCGTCGAACGTAATGCCGCTGACAAATGATTGGTCCACTTTCAGTCCGTGAATCGGGAACTCCTTCAGGTACTGGAGTGACGAGTAACCGGTTCCGAAGTCATCAAGCGATGGAGCGATGCCAATTGATGCGAGATCATGCATGATCTCCGCGGCCGCGGCAGCGTGTTGCATTGCCGCGGTCTCAGTGATCTCGAGCTCGAGCAGGCGCGGATCAAGCCCTGTCTCATCCAAGACATTCGAGACCATCCCGGCGAGACCGGGTTCGTGAAATTGGACAGAGGAAAGGTTCACCGCGGTGCGCAGCGACGGATAACCCTGCTTCTCGCGGCGCACTGCCTGCTCGCACGCGGTTCGCAGCACGCGTTCGCCCAGTTGCACGATGAGACCTGATTCCTCGGCAACCGAAATAAAGTCCAGGGGCAAAACCAGGCCCCGTTCAGGATGGCGCCACCGCACGAGCGCCTCGGCACCCACGACCCTGCCGGTCTTCAGATCGGCCTGAGGCTGCACGTACACTTCAAACTCGTCGCGTTCAAGGCCACGGCGGATCTCTTGCTCAAGCTTGATTCGCTCCAGCGTGTTCGCTGGAATCTCCCACATCCGAGTAAAGCGTTGATTGAAGGATAGCGACTTGTTCCTTCGAGTGAGGGCCTGGACGTCTACCGGCGTCATGACGCCCGAGGCATTGACCATGAGCAGGCCGTCGCCCTCGTCGTAGGCAGCGCCTGCGGGGTGTGCTTTGTGTAGTTGATGCGGCCGCTCGTTTTCGCCCGTCGCAATCTCCTAACGCCCGACCACCTCCCGGTGGCTCAGAGCTCTCCTTTAATGTTCGGCCCAACGGGTGCCCGTCAATAGGTAATTCGTATCCATGTCATGTTCTGGTTCAGCTTCCCTGGGCGCTTACGCGTTCAGCAGCCCTCGATGCTCCAACGCCCGCCCTAGCGCCGGCGCCACCTTCATGTCCTGGAACTCGGCGATGGCGAAGTCGAAGTGCTCCATGGCAGCGTCGTGCTCGTCAGGATAGTGGTCGAGTAGCAGCTCGGCGAGAATCAGCTTCCTCGGCTTCGAAAAGCTGTTTCCTCTGAATCAATTGAGAGCGGTAAGGCCTGCTACCCCTTGCCCGAACGAAACAGCGAGAGTACGTCTGCTTCCGTCGCTCAATCGAAGCCGGAGCGCGTCTGTTTGGGGAGGTGAATGCCCAGGACAAACAACACCCCGAGCGCATTAACGACTGCCAGTAAGACGAAGGCAGTCTGGTAGCTTCCCGAAGTGTCATAGGTCCAACCGGCGAGAATCGGGCTCAAAATGACGCTAACGCTGCTGATCGGGTCCATCAAGCCTGCCAGGCGCGAGAAGTTCTCCCTACCAAACACATCACCGCGTAGCACGGTTATCAACGTTCCCCGAGCCCCGAAACCGAGACCAAACACAACGGCGAAAATGAGGGCATGCTCAATGTTGGATGCGAATGCCAAGATGACGACGCCGCTCGCCTGAGCCAAGTAGGCAAGGATCAAGATCTTGCGGCGACCAACGATGTCGCCAAGGAAACCGCCGATGAGGCGACCGCCACCGGCAACAATCAACGTTACGGCCAGAATCGTTGCGCCTAGCTGCTCGGACATTCCGATGTCCGTCAGCGCCGGAATTAGGTGGACTTGTAGGGCACCCCAGGCTGCAAGTGAAGCAGAGTGAGCTAGTCCAAGAAACCAGAAATTCTGACTGCGAAGCGCTTGACGAACCGTAAGAGCTGATCCTTCATTCGTCAGGCCAATGGTCGCTTCGGCGGACACTCCGCCGCCGTCTTCATCGGCTCCCTTCTCAGGCTCCACGCCGTCAGGAAGATAGCCCATTTCTTCGGGCCGCGACTTCATCATCGCCGCCAGAGGAACGCCGATGAAGATAACGATTACACCGATGGTAATCATCGTCGGCCGCCAGCCGGCATTAATCACAAACCAGGCCAGCACGGGGATCAGCAAGGCCCCGAAGCTATTACCCAGCTGATAGATCGCGATGGCACGGCCGCGAAGCCGGTCGAACCAGTTCACCAGGACCGTAACTATCGGTAGGAAGCCGGCGACGCTTTGGCCCAGTGTCACCAACAGGAACGAAGCGTAGAAATGGTAAATGTTCTGGGAGAGCCCAACCCCTATGAAACCCAGGCCAAAGAGCACCCAGCCGGCCATCATGTAGCGTCGCGGGCCGAACCAATGGATGAGGTAACCCTCGAGAGGACCCGTTAAGCCCCCTTCCAGCCGCCGCAACGAGAAAGCGACGCTGATAGCGGCGCGTGTGGTGCCAAATTCGCGCAAGAGAGGCAGCACAAGCGTCTGGGCGCCGGCGTTGAATACAGCGGTCTGAATTGTGCTTGCCAGCGTGGCGTAGCCCACAATCCGCCAGCCATAGAAGATCCTGTGGCGTCGCTGGGAGCGAGGCTCGGTTGGACTACTCATCCACAGCTACTGGTCCGCTCTGGGCTAACGAGGACAGCGCTGGGCAGCATGCTCTTCACGTCCTGATAAATCCGAGAGGTCGTCTCGTATTCACTGGCCTCGGCGTATGCCTGTTCCGTACTCGTCGGGGTGTGAAGCGGCGAGGCTGCATCTTCTGCATTTCGGAGTTTACACTCCCGAGTTCAGCGCTCGCCGTAGTTGCTCGAACCGTTTGGCCCGAGCGACAGCAAACCAGCCTGGGGCCCCGGTCAGAAATGCAACCGAGTGAACCAGGAAAAGCCCGCAAGCAGAATTATCAGCCAGGACATTGCCCGCACGAACCTGGCGAAATCCTACCCGCCTACGCCTTCAGCAGCCCAAACGCCCCAACGCCCGCTCCAGCGCAGGCTGCATCTTCATGTCCTGGAACTCGGTGAGCTACTCGAGGTCTTCTGTCCCCTTCGCAAAGACCTCCTCGACCGAGAAGCGCCGTGGCAAGATCTTCTGGTCGTGCGCGAAGCCAATAATAGTCTCGATCGCCTTCCGATTCTTCGAGATGCCGTAGGGGATCGGGTCATCCTCGACGATGTTAGCGCCCGCGTTCGCCCTTTCCTCCGCCGTTGCTTTCGAGAGCCACTGCTCCTTCGCCTCTGTCCAGGCGCGGAATAGCCGGCCGGCCAGCGAGGGATCGCTCGCCAGTAAGTCATCCTTGACGACAACCGTGTGATTAATCGGGTAGAGGCCTGTCTTCTTGTACCACTCTGCCTGAGCGTTGCGGGCGTCCGAAATCAACGGTTTAACCTTCGGCGAGTCGATGCGGCCGAGGCCGATGCCGCCGGCGAGCGTACCCTCCAGGACCATCTTGCCGATGTCGGCGCCAAGCTCGTACGTCGTGTTTGGCGGCGCATCCTTGTGGAACTGCTCCACATGTTCCTCGTCGGCGAGGACCCAAGTGACCTTGCTCAGATCGACGTCATACTCGGTGGCGAGGATGCCGCGTGCCCAGACGCCCCCAGTGACGGTGTACGCGCGCAGGCCCATCCTCTTGCCTTCGATGTCCTTCGGATTCTGGACAACATCCGTATTGCCCATGGTCGCGCCATGGTGGAATTGGCGCACGGGGAAAACCGGGATGGCCGTGAATGGCAGGCCGTAGGACTTCGCCGTGAGGTAGGTCGTGATCGCCATCTCACTGATGTCCAGGTCGGTCTGGCGGCACATGCGCCGGAACGCCGTCGTGATGGGGCTGAGCTCGATGAACTCGAACTCGATCCCATCCGGGCGGATCGAGCCCGCCTTGAGCCCTTCGTGATGTCCATAGCTGCCAATCGAGGTCTTCAGAGTCTGGGTCGCAGTCGTCATGTCGTCCTCCTCGCGGAACTTGCTCGCCAACGTAAGTCTAGTGCTAAATCGTCGGCGCGCCATGGTCCGCTAGTACGTTGAGAACGCCTACGCCTTCAGCAGCCCCCGCCGACCCAGCACAGGCAGCATCTCCAATCGAAAGGCTCAGCGACCGCAAGATGGACGTGGCAACTGAGGCTCATGACTTAGGTTCGCCTTCTTACCGCGAAGACCGTTAGTATTTGCTGCAATCCAAGGTGTGCTTTCGGCCGTGCGATACGACCAGTCACTCCGACGTCATCCACACCAATTAGCAGAGTAGTGCCAGAGGAGAAGCTGATGTACCTGATGAATGAGATCCTCGTCTTCACTCCCGGCAGGCGACATGAGGGGCTTGACCGGCTGGGGTGGATCCACAATCTCATGGCGCCGCAGCCTGGCTTCATTCATGCGTCAGTCAGTAGATACCAGGGAGACAGCACGAGACACACCGTGCTCCGCCTATGGGACAGCGCCGATGCCTTCCAGAGGTTCCGGGAAACACCAGACGGCAATTACGGCGCGAACCGCCCTGAAGGTCTCTATTGGAATGAGCCGGTCGTGGCGCGCTGGGAGAGCTTTGCCGAGGCAAGCGGCAATGTCAAGGGAAACTTTCTCGTGAAAATTCAGCGTGAAGTGCCGGAAGGGGCATGGGATGCCTTCATGACCTTCCAGCGAGAGTTGCTCCAGGCAGCGCTTGCACCTGGAGGCGTTGAGTCCATTCATCAGTTCCGGGTTGCCGACCCCAGCCAAGCGCTGACTGTCGCTCGACTGGAGAGCCGGGACGTGTACGAAGCTCTCCTGGATAATTCAGACTTCGGCAAACTCATGCTGAGCACACCTGAGGGCGTCAATATGCTCCGAACCGAGTGCTTCGAAGTGGTGAGCGACGTAGGGCCCAAGAAGTAGCATGCGGCCGCCTTAGCAGCCCTGCCGGCACAGCGCCGGCTGCATCCTCATGTCCCCGGCGATGCGAAGGGTACAGGTCACACGATCAGGCGATAGTGTCACTTCGCCTTCAGCAGCCCGACGCCCTAGCGCCCGCTCAAGCGCAGGCTGCATCTTCATGGCCTGAAATCCGGAAGCAGCTGCAACCTCACGGGCGGACGAGCCTGGGTACGCTGATAGTCGCGGCAGCGAAGCTCGCAGTCGCGTCCAGGTTCAAGCCAATTCGCCTTCACTCTTTCTGAGCGTCGCCCCATGGCATTCCTAGTCGAACCCGGAGCTCCCTTACCTTTGATCGGATGAAGGCCTCATTGCGCTCCTCGGCTTGGAACTGATTCCAGGACGGGTCTTGGTCTTCCCAGTGAGGGTTAACGAAAGTCCACTCCGCATCGTCGGTGACCGGGATGCTAGCGATCTCTAGCGACCCTTCGTCTCCACTGAGGAAGTGGTACCTTCGGTGGCCTCTCAGCCTAGTACCGTGGTACTTCAGTGCGCCGAAAGAGTTATCCCCTTCGTCTCGAAGCGTCAACTCCACGAGCTGTTCGAACTTGCCATGTGGCTCCCGCATTAGCGATCTCCGTTTCCGAAGCAGCGGTCTTCGCCGTCCATCAAGTGAACCGTACACTTGAGCATGATGTTAAGGCTTCAGCAGCCCTCTGCGTCCCAGCGTCGATTGATCTCCGTCGGCTCGAACTCGGGGCAGAAGCTAGGCAAGCGTCTCCGGCCAGTAGAGCGCCTTTAGCCTTCGAATGTACTCCCGATCCCGCTCCTCAACCGCCTCGTCGAAATGGTCAGGGTCGACGAACCACGGCGTGCCCTGCGACATGCGCTCCCTGATTTTGTCGTTGGTAATGGCGGCAGGGTCCCGCACGTCCTCCGGCCATCGCCAGATGCCCGCCAGGTCATAGTGCTTCATCGGGCCCTCATGCGGCATCCTGAAGCCGAACGTCGAGATGACCCCGAGCTCGATGTCCTCCGCGCTCGCCATACCCTCAGCCCAGAGACTCAGAGCTTCCTGACTCATCGCACGCTGAATCCGGTTCAGGAGATAGCCCGGACGCTCCCTGTGGAGGCGAATCGGTATCTTTCGAACGGCTGACATCAGGTCGCAGGTGATCTTGTAAGTCTCATCGGACGTATCCGGCCCCTTTGCGACTTCCACTCCGGGCACGATATGAGGTGGAGCGAAGTAGTGAGTCAGCACCAGCTTGTCCTGACGCTTCACATCTGACCCGAAGTCGCTGAGGACAAGGCTCGACGTGTTGCTGGCAATAATCGTCTGCGGCGGGCACATGGCATCGAGCTGGTTGAACATCGCGCGCTTGTCCGAAGACCGGTCTACGATCGCCTCAGTGATGAAATCGCTGTGTTCCGCAAGTTCACGCAGGTCCGTAGTAACGGTGATGAGTTCCACAGACTCGTCTGCTCGCTGCCTGCTGATGAGCCCCCCTTCGACGAACAGGTCGAGAGCAGCCCGGACATTGGCCATCGACTTCCCCAGGATCTCGTCGCTAAGGTCGCTCATAACCGTCGGGTAACCGGACAAGGCAAAGTTGATGGCAATGCCATGACCCATCGTCCCCGACCCCACGACCCCTACTCGCTTTACGTCGGTTAGCTCCACGTGCGCCTCTCTAACGCCCTACGGACTGTGCCGTTTCTTTTACTCACGACTGGCTCCAAGATCGAAGAACACAACTATGAGTTGCTGGTCGATCTTTTACACGCGCCTCTCCTCGCTACGCCTTCAGAGCCCTCAGCGGCTCAACGCCCGCTTCATAAACCTCAGGGGAGACCCGGCACTCACGGCTCGATGACCACAATTCCATTCGTACCATCTACGGTAACGGTCGAGCCATCTGGAATTCGGTTGGTCGCGTCTACCGTCCCAACCACCGCAGGCAGTCCTAATTCCCGCGCGACAAGCGCGCCGTGAGATAACGCGCCGCCCGAATTGGTCACCAGCCCAGAGATGATGGAAAAGAAAGGCGTCCATGAAGGGGTCGTTGTTCGACAGATCATGACATCGCCCGCTTCGAGTCGGGCTGCTTCTCCCAGGGTCTCAATCACTTGCGCCCGTCCACGAAAGCTTCCCGACGAAGCTGCGACGCCCCGTAGAACCGTCATTTCTGTCATCGCCAACCCCTCCGAGTCAGCAGAGGATCGAAGCGGCGCACCGATAACGGCGGGTGGCACCATAGCGCGACAGGCGTGAAGCAAGGCCTTACGCGCTGCGATCTCCTCTGAGGCCACATCACCTTGGCCTTCGAGCAGGCGAATCAACTCTGGCAGATGGAAATAGAACACGTCCTCGGCACCGGCCAGAGCTCCCGCAGACTCAAGGTGCCGGCCGATTGAGAGCCAGCGGGCGCGCGACGCAGCCGCCATGCGCTGATCGACGAGGAAATTGTGATCCTCCTGATTTGGCACAATCTGCTGAGCCATCTCCATTAGAGGAATCAACTCCGCAACGGCCGAATCGCTCTCTGCGAGCTCGCGTAGCTCTGTTTCCTGTTTGAGACGTTGGTCTCGCTGTCTTAACGCGACCGCAGACGGATTACGCTCGTTCGGCTGGTGCGTGTAGCCACGGATGACGGCTAATGGAATTGCGGGGTCTTCGCGCCACGTTGGCATGTCTTCGAGTTCCGCGTTGGAAGTACATCCGTAGGCGTCCAGCATGGCAGCGAATCGTGATTCGAACTCCCGGGCCGGCGCCGTATCCGGCATAGAAGAGCTTCGATCAAGAGCCTCAATCAAGTTCGGATGAAGGAGGAGAAAGCGGCTGAGTTCCCAGAGGGCACTTGCCCGGTCGAGCGAGCAGTTGGGGAACCCTTGCAGGAGGGTGAGGAATTCGCCTTCTCTGTCAGCGCCAAAGAGGGAAGTAAACGACTCACCAAACCGTCGGGCTACCGTACCAGCAGCAATGGCGGCCGTGCGATGCACACCCTCAAAGACGCGTTGGTACGCCACGGTCTGCGCCGCCAGCGTAGCCTCCCATTCGCCCGCTTCGACGGAGGAGGGCTCGAAAGCCTCAAGCAATCTGACGACAGTCTCAACCTGCGGCAACCATTCCTGGCGCCAGCTCTTCATATCGTCCACATTCTCGGGCTTGAAAGGCGAGCTCAAAGCTTGGTTTGATCCGCCCGAACTATTCGCCGAATTCACTCTCACATATGTGTATCCGTTGATGTTTATCGCTCTAGGCAGGTCACCGTCGCTCCGCATAAAACGGTGCGTACGCTGGCTCTGGAGTAGTGGCGGCAAGGAAGTCGGGCCATGTTCATCCTGGAGTCTCCAGGAATAGGCTTCGTAGCTAGGATCGGGCAACTGAAAGGTCGGCTTTGTTTCCACTTCAGCCAACCTTAATCCGCTCGAACATGGTCTGCTTCCACCTACGCCTTCAGCAGCCCTCGGCGCTCCAGCGCACGCGCCAATGCCGGCTGCATCCTCACGTCCGTGGCCGTTGCTACCGTTCCGCCTTGAGAACATTCACGGCCGAGTCGTAGACCAGTTCATCACCATCGATGAGCGGCTGGATAGCGTCTTTGAGCTCGGCATTCATCCGCTCGATGATGACCTGACGGTCCTCCGGTGACAATGCTGCAAACTGAGGCAGCACTGCGGCTGCGCCGTGCAACATCATCGGTACAACTGAGTCGTAGTCCCTGATCCGTATGGACAGCTCCGCCCTTTGAACCTCAACCCTATTGAAGCCGGCTGCAGTGGCCAGCGTTCCGAGGCGGGATTCGTCGCCAAGTGCAAACGGGGCAGCGAAAGCATCCCCTAGATGGTCGGCAACCACGGAGTTAACTGCCTGCATGAAGGGCATCTCCCCCATGTCACGCCAGACGGCAACCACTGCGCGACCTTCGGGTGCAAGCACCCGATGAATCTCATTCATTCCGGCTTGATGGTCAGGGAAGAACTGTAGACCTTGTTGGCAGAGCACCAGGTCGAAACTGGCATCTGGGAATGGCATCTGAGTTCCGCTGCCTTCCTGCCATTCAACCGTAGGCTCGCCGGCAGGCATCACGCGCCTTGCCACGTCCAGCATCCCCGGTGAGATGTCTAGACCCGTCAACTTGCCGTCGGGCCCGAGAAGAGGCGCGACCTGTCGCGCCACGATGCCAGTTCCGCAGGCGAGGTCAAGAACGCGGCTTCCCCTCTGAGGCGAAGCTCGTCGCAGTATGTCGACAGTCCACGGGACGAAGATGGTCTGGGCGATGAAATGTTCGTACGCTTCCGCAGGATTCTGCGGCGAAGACTGCTGGGTCATGTGCTATCCCTCCTGTTCCTTGTTCCCTGTTCCCTGTGCTTAAGCCTTCAGCAGCGCCCGACGCCCAAGCGCCCGCTGAAGCGCAGACACATCTTCATGTCCTGGAATTCGGCGATCGCGAAATCGCATGATTCCAGGCGTGTTGTGGCCGGTTCATTCGCGGGCTACTCCTTCGCCGGCACCAGGCTGGACGCTATCGTGTCGTAGGCGCCGTCGTTTGGCAGCGCCATGATCAGACCGGCGCGGGCATCGCGGAAAAAGCGCTCGAAGGGCAGCCTTGCCGCGAACGCGGTTCCGGCGAACATCGTCATCAGCTCTTGGGTGACGTAAGCAGCCGTCTCTGAGCAGGTAACCTTTGCCTGTAACACGGGCCGCATTGACTTCAGTTCGCCACGATCGAAGCGGGCGGCGACCGAATGCAGTAGTGTCTGAGCCGCTTCGATACGGGTCGAAAGTTCGGCGATTCGCCGCTGATTGACAGCGCTGTCCAGCCGCCGCGAACCGTCCGCGAACTTGTGCACGCCGTGCTCCAGAGCAGCCTCGAACGCACCTGAGCCGGTTCCCAGATAGGCAGCGGCATAGGTCAGGCCCAGGACAGGCTGAAACAACATGGCATTCTCGATCATGGCAGTGTGCTCACTGCCGATTCGATTCGCCTTCGGCACGGTCCCATTGAAAAGGACCGGGCAGCTTTCGTTTCCCTTCAGACCCATGCCACTCCATGGCTCCAAAATCTCGGCCTCAATCTTGTCCCGCTCGATGAATAGAAGGCTGACATTCGCCAGCGGGGTGTCGGCGCCAATACGACAGAGGAAGAAGAAGTGCGTCGCGTGACCGGCGGAGGTGACGTATGACTTGCGAACGTTGTCGATCCTGTAGCCGTCTTCAACCGCAATCACGGGCGAGAAAGCTCTCGTGCTGGTCCAGTTGTCCCCGTCGGTCCAGGTCTCAGAGCCCGCGACGGTGGACAGCACTTCCCCTCTTGCCAGGGGTCGCACCAAGCGCTCGACTTGTTCGTCGGTCGGAACCCGACAAATTAGCTCCGAGGCTTCCAGGTGCATCTTGTAGCACATAGCCGTCGAAGGACATTTCTTCGCCAATTCCTCCACGACGAGTAAGGTGCTTAGCAAATCGGCACCCTGCCCGCCGTGTTGCTTCGATGCTCGCAGGCCCCAGAAGCCGGCATCTCGCAGCGCGTCCAACGACTCCTCCGGATAAGCCCGGGTGCGGTCCGTTTGTTCCGCTCGAGGCGCCAACTCCCGCGCCGCAACCAGCGCTGCCTTTTCCTTCCAACCTGCTTGTTCCTCGGTGAGGGGGAAGTAACTCATGGCTCAGTTCTCCTCGCCTAAAACTGTGTATCACGGTCCAGGATTCGTACCGTGCACAATCGAGGCTCAGACGGAGCAGGTCAAGTTCTGGCGAATCCACGCAGTCTCAACCCCAGCAAGTGGCTGCGCCTGCCCGAGATCTTTTTCGCCCTACGCCTTCTGCAACCCCGGCGCCCCCGCGCTGGCTGTATTTTCACGTCCTGGGACTCGGCGATGTTAGGCGCTCGTGGTCTCCGCTGATGGGGATTGGGCTATTACGTACTTGCTTTGCATTTTGTCGAGCATGCTTCGGCAGTGGTATAGCATGGACCTGCGTCGCTCGGGACCCATCCGTGCGAAGCAAGCGTCCATCATCTTCGGCATAACTTGCTCCAGCATGCGCTCCATGAGCCTCGTCAGATGATCGGGCATCCGGCGAGAGAGCCAGAGAAGGCCCATAACCGCAACAGCAACTAGCAGTCGCTTCATGTCCGATTCCCCTTGCGATAACGAAGCTGGCAAGGAAACCTACTAGTTCCGCGATTCAGACGCGCAGTGCGATCTAATAACCTAGCCGACGGTCTCTTTCAGCATCGTACGGACTTGCTCTCGAAGTCCGGATGTTCTCTCATGTCCATGCGCGCTTACGGCGTGATCTACGGCTGCGCTGAGGACTTCTTCTTCTCGGCCCGAAATGGCCAGCGAGCAGTTCATTTCGCTTGGAAACTCCCTGCAGTCCGCCACGTACCTCTTCTCGGTTGTCATTACAACTCTCCTTTACCTAAATACGGCACCCTTATGAATACGGCACCCTTATGGCGATCAGCGTTGCTGCAAGCATCTACCGAAAAACTCTCAGATTGTATCAGGCCGAACGGCACGTTTCGGCATATTCTCGAAAGCGGACCGTGAGTAAAAATGAACCAACGCCTAGCGGTTTCCTCACGCCTTCTGTAACCCCCGGCGCCCCCGCGCTGGCTGCAACCTCACGTCCTGGAACTCGGAGATTGGCGAAGTCTATGTACTTGATGCCAATTGTTGAGCGAGGCTTATCTCTTACAATTCATCTGCCATGAGCGCGGTAGACAATAGGCACCGTATTGCCATACGAACCATTGGTGTGGCGATAACACTCATCCTTGCTGTGGGCTGCCTTCAGGGCTCTACGCCGGCCCCGTTAGCAGCGGTCAAAGCCTTCTTCGGCGCGATCGTCGAAGCGCTGAATGACTTCCTCAACCAGGGTCGCCTTTTCGTTGGCGTCCAGCCCAGTGGTCGAGGAACAGCTCGGTACGCGATTAAGGCACATGAACGCCGCGAAGTGGAATGCCCCTGGGTCATCAAGTCCGCGAGCACTTTCAAGGGCTCGGTGGCGCAGCTCAGAGTCGTCCGAGGCCGCGTCTGTCATTACGCGCTCCACGGATCCTTCCTCTGCATACTGATCCGCGCGGGCAAACCATTCTCGGAAGCGTGGCGGGAGCCCGCCGCCGCTGCCTATAGAAAGGCGTTAGCGCGAGGAGCCCGCTCACGGCCGCGCGAGCGGCCTGGTTGCTGTTGCCGTCATGCACCGCCAGATTGAAGGCCTCCTCGGCTACTTCAGCCTCCATACGACTTGGTTCGTCAGCGTCGAGGAGCGCAGCACTCAGGTCGAGCAGCAGTTCGCATCGGGCGTTCCCGTCATTTGGATCGAGCGCCTGTTGCACCTGGAGTGCCCGCTCTAGCTGATGCACCGCTTCCCCAAAGGCGTACACCGACGTAGCGTGATGGGCGGCCTCCCGGCCGTAAGAGACGGCTTTGACAAGATCGCCCCGGTCCGATGAATGCCCAAAGTGGTAGGCGAACTCCGCGGCGTGCTCCGACTGTCGGGTGGAGAACTCGGTCTCCAACACATTGGCGATCTCGCGGTGCAGACGTATGCGTCGGGGAGCGACCAACTCTTCGTAAAGCGCAGTCCGAAAGAAAGCGTGTACAAAGCGGTACTGCACGGTCCCGAGAGAGGGATGCTCCTCCAGGATCGATGCGTGCACAGCCTCCTCGATTGCGGTTAAGAGTTCTTCTTCCGAGACGCCTGCGACGGCCTGGAGAGTCGAGAGCCGGAAATCGCGACCGATTACGGCAGCTGTCGAAAGGACTGTATTGCACTGGGCCGAGAGAAGGTTGAGCCGCTTTCCGATGACCTCTCGTAGTCCCTCCGGCATGACCGATTCCAGGACAAACTCTGAAGCCCCCACATAACGCCCGTTCCGGGAAACTACGAGGCCGCCTTCGACCAGATAGCGCAACGTCTCCTGAACGAACAGGGGATTGCCCTCCGTCTGCCGATAGACCAGTGCGGCCTGATCTGGGGCGAGGGACTGGCTGTGGGCCATTGTGAGAAGTCGCTGAATTTCTCCTTCTCCCAGGCCGCGCAGCGTAATTCTCTGGAAACTCTCAATACGACGCAGCTCCGCCAGCGTCGAAGAGAGGGGGCTGGAGCGTTCAAGGTCCACGTCTCGGTACGTACCGAGAACGAGAATGCGCGCTCCCTGCAGGTTTCGGCTGAGGTGGAGAAGAAGGTCGAGGGTCCCTCTATCAGCCCAATGCAGGTCCTCCAGGACGATTAGCATTGGGCGGGCCGCGGCGGCGTTGCTGAGGAACTCGGAAACGCCCTGCAGCAACTGGTAGCGCTCTTCTTCGGGGCTAGCCGGCTCGATTTCTGGTACTTGGACCCGCTCACGTATCTCGGAGAGGATCCGTGCAATATGTGGAGCCATGCTACCTAGCTCCTTTTGCAGTACATCCCTGTCGTGGCTGCGCACGTAGCCGCGAAGCGCCTCGATGAATGCAAGGTAGGGCAGCGAGAGAGATCCCTCCTCATAGCAGTGACCAACCAGAGTCTGACCCCCACGCAGGCTGGCGTACGTGGCGATCTGTTCACAGAGCGCCGTCTTGCCGATGCCAGGCTCGCCCACCAGCATGACCAGACCACCCTGTCCCGACATGGCGACATCAAACGCCTGCTGCAGCTGTCTCAGCTCGTTCTCCCTGCCCACGAAGATGCGGTGATAGAGCGGGCCATGCTCGTGTGGCGCTTCAGTCGACTCAGAAGGCGCACCCACGGTGTTGAGGTCCACGGACGCAAGTGCCTCCTTGACCTCGCTGGCTGACGCGGGTCGCTTTGTCGCGTCCTTCTCCAGCAGACGCAGGATCAGTGCCTCCAGCCCTGGAGGGCAGTCAGGCCGGTGCCAGCTCGGTGCCACCGGCGGTGTGTTGAGGTGCTGGCCGATGATCGCGACGCTCTCGTCACCGACAAAGGGTGGCCTGCCGCAGACCATCTCGTACAGCATCGCGCCGAGGGAGTAGAGGTCACTCTGCGGTGTCACCTCTCCCCCCATGGCCTGCTCCGGTGGCATGTAGCTCACCGTGCCCACCATCATTCCGGCTTGAGTCAGACGAGAACGGTCTACGGCTACTGCTAAGCCGAAGTCACCGATCATCGCCCTACCGTCCTCGGCCAGCCAGACATTCCCTGGCTTGAGGTCACGGTGGATGATCCCCTTCTGGTGTGAGAACTCCAGACCCATGCAGGTCTCTGAGGCGATCTTCACCGCCTGCTCTATGGAGAGCTTGTGGTCGGGAGCGTCTTCGATGATGCCCTCTACGTCTCCACCGGGCAGTACGGGCAGTACTAGGTAGGGTTGGCCGTTCTCCTCACCAATGTCGTAGACGGTGACGATGTGGGGGTGGGAGCCGAGGCGTCCCATGGCCTGGGCTTCGCGGGTGATGCGTACTCTGGCTGCATCGTCCAGGCCCTCGGTCTTGATCAGGGCGAAGGCGACGTCGCGGTCGAGCTGAGCGTCGTGGGCCAGGTAGACGCGCTTCTTACCGCCCTCACCGAGAAAGCGTTTGACCTCGTAGCGACTGGAGGCGAAGGAAGTGGGTTGGGGTTGGGCTGTGGAACGGTCGACAGAGGTTGCTGGAGCCCCGGTGGCCGAGATTTCGCTGCCGCACTCCACGCAGAAGCTCGCGTCACTCGGGTTCTCTTTGCCACAATGGGCGCAGGTAACTTCTCGTGCCAGACGGGTGCCGCAGCCCGCGCAAAAGCGCGCGTCATCCGGGTTTTCACGACCGCAAGCCGTACACTGCACGGCGACCTCCAGAAGCCTTCGTCAACACATAGCGGAAGCGGGTTGATCATTCTCGATGCACCTAAAGATGTCAACGAAGCGAAATCTCGTTGGACACCCTCTTGCACTTCGCCGCCACTTTGCCCCAAAATGCCTTTAGCACTCGCCAAGGTTGAGTGCTAAACCCCGAATTATCTAATCAGCCAACATATGCAGGAGGTCCGGCATGGCAAAGCAGCTACTCTTCGACCAGGAAGCCCGAGCTGCCATGAAGGAGGGCATCGACGCCCTGGCAGAGGCCGTCAAGATCACTCTCGGCCCCAAGGGACGCAACGTTGTCCTCGACAAGCGCTTCGGTGCTCCCACGATCACCAACGACGGCGTCACAATCGCCAAAGAAATTGAGCTCGTAGACCCCTTCCCCAACATCGGCGCTCAGCTCGCCAAGGAGATCGCCTCCAAGACCAACGACATCGCCGGTGACGGCACCACGACGGCGACCGTCCTCGGACAGTCCATCGTCGCCGAAGGCCTCAAGAACGTCACCGCCGGAGCCAACCCCATGGCCCTCAAGCGCGGCGTCGAAAAAGGCACCGAGCAAGTCGTCGCCCGCCTGCGTGAGCTCGCCACTCCAGTGACCGAGCGCGAGCAGATGGCGCAGGTCGCCTCGATTTCCGCCAACAACGATGAGGCCGTCGGTGAGCTCATCGGCGAGTGCATCGAGAAGGTCGGCAAGGACGGCGTCGTCACCGTCGAAGAGTCGAAGAGCATCCACACCGAAGTCGAGTACGTCGAAGGTATGCAGTTCGACCGTGGCTACATCTCGCCCTACTTCGTCACCAACTCCGACAAGATGGAAGCAGAGCTCGAAGAGCCCTACATCCTCGTCACGGACAAGAAAATCACGGCCATCGCCGACATCCTCCCCATGCTCGAAAAGGTGCTCAAAGTAACCAAAGAGCTCCTGATCATCTGTGAGGACTGCGATGGTGAGGCACTCGCCACGCTAGCCGTCAACAAGCTGCGCGGCACGATGAACGTCGTCGCCGTCAAGGCCCCTGGCTTCGGCGACCGCCGCAAGGAGAACCTCGGTGACATTGCGGCCCTGACCGGCGCCAAGGTCATCAGCGACGACCTCGGTCGCCGCCTCGACTCTGTCGAGGTCGAAGACCTCGGCCGCGCCCGCCGCATCGTCATCGCCAAGGACGAGACGACAATCGTCGAAGGCCACGGCACCCGTGAGGACATCGATGGCCGCATCGTCCAGATCAAAGGCGCCCTCGACAACACGACCTCTGACTGGGACCGTGAGAAGCTGCAGGAGCGCCTCGGCAAGCTGGCCGGCTCCGTCGCCGTCATCAAGGTAGGCGCCGCCACCGAAGTCGAGCTTCGCGAGCGCAAACACCGCGTTGAGGACGCCCTCAGCGCCACGCGTGCCGCCATCGAAGAAGGCATCGTCCCCGGTGGTGGTGTTGCCCTCATCAACGCGCAGGACATACTCGACTCCCTCGCCCTCGATGGCGACGAGCGCACCGGCGTGGTCATCCTCCGCCGTGCCCTGGAAGAGCCGTTGCGCCGCATCGCGGTCAACGCCGGCCAGGACGGATCGGTCATCGTCCAGGAAGTCCGCACGCTGCCGGCCGGCCAGGGCTACGACGCCGCTCGCGACGACTTCAGCAACATGCTGGAGCGCGGCATCATCGACCCCCTCAAGGTCACCCGTTCAGCCCTCGAAAACGCCGTCAGCATCGCCGGTATGGTCTTGACCACGAACTGTCTGGTCACCGACCTGCCCGACGGCAAGGCCGGTGGAGCACCGGGCTACTAAAGCCCAAATCGCAACCTGACAGGGGGGTGTGGATTGTTTCACACCTCCCTGTTTTCCATTTCCGGCCCTTGTGTAGCGCAGTCCTCTAAAAAAGGACGATAATCCAGGGGAGGAGGCAAGCATGTACAGCGAAAACGGTGTCCTCGTCGACTTCGACGAGATCAGCAAACTCCTCGGCACGGCAGACGTATTCGCCGTGGGGTTCGCAACGTTTCCGGAGCGGCTCATCGTCGATACGCGCACCAATGAGCGGGAAACGCCGATGATCCAGGTCGTCGAGCCTGCGAGGTCCGCCCGCGACCGCATGGTCTGGCTCAGCCGCCGCCGCCCCTCGCTGGGCGCACCCGAGGCTTTCAGCTTCTTCGCCTGGCCTCACTCTCCCGATTTCATGGTGCAATCCGGCATCTGGAACCGCATCCGCAGCGCCGTCAGCGCCGATTACGACAACGAGGTCGCGGTTCAGTGCGACCTGGCGATCAAACAACTGCACAACCTCGACCGTGAGGCCACCTTCGCGCTGCTCAAGGGCGAGCACTGCCTTATCCTCTGGCCTCCCCAGAGCGACGACGAGGATGAGGAGGAAGACTCGGAATAGGACTCGGCAGTTGCCACGCCCTTTCCTTTCTCCCCTGCCGACTCAAAAGCTGATCATTCCCGCCGGCTGGGGTATTCTCGACGCGTCCAGCTCGCGGACAATCACACCTATCCTTTGGAGGATCAATGCCCAAAACCCGCACTCTCCTCGCCCTCGTACTTACTCCCCTTACTCGTCTTCCTGGTCGCCTGCAGCAGCGGCAGCGACGATGACGGCGACAACGGAGGCGGCGGCAGCCAACCCTCCACTGGCGATTCCAGCTCTTCCAGCGGATCAACTGGCGGCTCCACTGGCGACAGCTCAAGTTCCAGCGGCAGCAGTGGCGGCAGCGGCAGCACAGACGCCTCGACGGTTCTCGGCAACTGCCCCGAGCTTCTCGGCATGTTCGGCGCTTTCACGGCTGGCTCTTTCGCCAACCCAGGCGCCGGCAACGTCGATGACGACCTCGAGGCCGCCGTCGATATCTTCCAGAACGCGGCCGACAACGCGCCTTCGGAGATCCAGGCCGACATGCAGGTTCTCGCCAGCGCATTCGCGGACTTCTACGGGGCACTCGAAGAGCTTGGCGTCGATCTTTCGGACCCGGCCACCTTCGCCACACTGGACGCCGGTCAGCTGGCTCAGTTCCAAACTGCAGTCGAGTCATTCGGCACCGCCGAGCTTGAGCAGGCTTCCGACAACCTCGACGCCTGGTTCACCGAGAATTGCGAATAGTTCAGACGGCGCGAATCATCAGGGAGGCTTCCAATCGGGAGCCTCCCTTTTTCTATCTCTGAATTGGCGCGACCTAACCGGGCCTTGGCCCTACAATCGGTACACATGACACCCGAAGACTCTGGCTTCGTAGTTGGCCTCGATCTCGGCGGCACCAAAATCCTCAGCGTCTGCCTCGACGCCTCCCTCAGTGTGGTCGGCCGCGACTACCGCGAGACTAAGGCGGAGGACGGGCCTGAGGCCGTTATCGCGCGCATGGTCAAATCCGTGTTAGCGGCCTCCGAAGGGCGCGTCCTGCGTGCTATCGGCGTCTCCGCTCCCGGACCGCTCGTCATCGCGCGCGGCATCGTCACCGAAGCGCCCAACCTCCCCGGCTGGATCAACATCCCCTTGCAGCAACGCATCCGCGAGCTCCTGGCGCTGCCGGCCTGGATCGAAAACGACGCCAACGCAGCCGCCCTCGCAGAGAATCGCCTTGGTGCCGGGCGCGGATCGCGGCACATGGTGCTCATTGCCATCGGCACGGGAGTCGGAGGCGGCCTCATCCTGGACGGCGCACTCTATCATGGCGCATCAGGTGGCGCCGGCGAGGTTGGCCACATGATCGTCGATCCCGGCGGCGCTGTCTGCGGCTGCGGCCGTTCCGGTTGCCTTGAGGCGGTCTCCGCCGGCCGCGCCCTCGACAAGGCCGCGCTGCGCATCGCCGCCGCCGAGCCTGACGGTGCCCTCGCACGCATTGCCCGCGACGACGGCGAAGAGCCAGACGCCCGAATCCTCGATCTCGCGGCTGCCGCCGGTGACGCATCCTCGATTGAAGCGCTCACCCGGGCCGGTGGATTCCTCGGCGCCGGCCTGACCAACCTCACCAACCTGCTCAACCCGGACGTCGTCGTCATCGGCGGCAGCGTGCGCAAGAGTGAAATCTACGTCCGCAGCGCCGTAGAGGTCCTCGACCGTGAGGCCTTCGCCCAGCACCGCGCCGACGTGCGCGTCGTCCAGGCCGAGCTCGGCGACGAAGCGCCCGCCATCGGCGCCGCGCTCATCGCCCTCGAAAACCTGTCGCCTGAGCCCTGATACCTTCTCTGCCAATACTCTCTCTGGTCGGTGCTAAAATTGATTTGAGGTCGAAGGGAGGCCCCCGTTGGAGATTGTCCTTATCGTCGTAGTCGTCCTCGTCGTGCTGCTCGGCATCTTGCTGGTTGGCATGTACAACGGGCTGGTTCGATCCCGCCTCCGCGTCCGTGAAGCTTGGTCGGGCATCGATGTTCAGCTCAAGCGCCGCTCCAGCCTGATCCCGAACCTGGTCGAAACCGTGCGTAGTTACGCCTCTCATGAGCGCGAGACACTGGAAAACGTCACGCGTGCCCGCGCTCAGCTCGATAACGCCGGCACGGCTGGGCAAGCCGCCCAGGCCAACAACTTTCTGACCCAGACATTGCGCTCCCTCTTCGCCGTTTCGGAGGCCTACCCGGACCTCAAGGCCAACACCAACTTCCAGCAGTTGCAATCAGAGCTATCAGACACCGAGGACAAGATCGCCTACGCGAGGCAATTCTACAACCGCAACGTGCTGTCCTACAACGGCAAGGTTCAGACCGTCCCCACGGCAATAATCGCCGGCATGTTCGGTTTCAGCGCAGAGGACTTCTTCGAGGCGGATGAAGAGGCCCGCGAGGACGTGACCGTCAGCTTCGCGCCACCTGCTCCCAGCAACTAGCATCCGTGGCGCGCGTGGCCTTCCTCCCCGGCCCCGGCAGCAAGCGCGACTCTTGGCGCCTGCTCGCTGAGTACCTCGACCCCGACAACGAAGGCCTGCACTGTGCATCGCGCCGCCTCAAGGACGCGCTCTAATGCAAGAACAAGTCCTGATCTACGACCGTATAGCCTCCAACCGCCGTCGTACCTTCGTCCTCATGGCCGTATTCTTCGTCGTGGTCGCCGCCGCTGCCACGGCTGTTGGCATCGTCCCCGGCCTGCCGCCGGGGCTCGCGCCCATCGTAATAGTTTTCGTCGCCGGGTTCGTCGTCTTCAGCTACTTCGGCTCCGACAGCGTCGCGCTGCGTGTTGCCGGCGCGCATCAGGTCGGCGAGGAGGATGAACGCGACCTCTATCGTCTCGTCGAGAACCTCTGTATCGGCTCCGGCCTTCCGCTGCCGAAGGTCTACGTCATCGAGGACGGCTCGATGAACGCCTTCGCCACCGGGCGTGACCCGGACCACGCCTCGGTCGCCGTCACACGCGGACTCATGAGCAAGCTGGAACGCCGAGAAATGGAAGGTGTCCTCGCCCACGAGCTGTCTCACATCGGCAACCGCGACACGCTCGTCATGGGCACCGTCGTCGTGCTCATCGGCATCCTCGCCCTGCTCGCCGACATCGGCCTCCGTCTCACCTGGTTCGGCGCCGGGACGCGGCGTAGCTACAGCGGCAAGAACAGCAAGGGCTCCGGCCTCATCGTCATCATCGCCCTGGTCTTCGTCATCCTGTCGCCGATCATCGCGCGCATCATCGCCATGGCCGTCTCCCGCCAGCGTGAGTACCTCGCCGACGCCTCCGGCGCCCTGCTCACCCGCTACCCCGAAGGACTGGCATCAGCCCTGGAGAAGATCAGCGGCGACACCGACCCGCTCGATCAGGCCACCAAGGCCACCGAGCACCTCTACTTCGTCAATCCGCTCTCGGCCCACAAAAGCGCCGCCAACAGCATGTTCTCCAGTCGCCCCCCAATCGAAGACCGCATCCGCCTCCTGCGGGCGATGTGACGATGCCGCGGATCAAGACCAAACCGAAGCCGAAGACACTCGCGCCGGCCGAAGTCATCGCCCGCCTCCGGACCCTCTACGGCGAGCCCCTGTGGCGCCCCCACCACGACGCCACCGCTGAGCTCGTCCTCACTCTGCTATCCCAGAACACGTCGGACTCCAACTCAGGGCGCGCCTTCTCGCGACTCCTGCAGCGCTTCCCCGACTGGCAGTCCGTCATCGAAGCGCCGCTCTCCGAGGTCGAGGACACAATCCGTCCCGGTGGTCTCGCGCCGACCAAGGCACCGCGATTGCAGGCGATGCTGGCTGAGGTCAAATCCCGCACTGGTGGCTTTGACCTGCAACTTCTCGCCGACATGCCGGTCGAAGAGGCCCGAGAGTGGTTACGCAGCCTCCCGGCGGTGGGACCGAAGACAGCAGCCTGCGTCCTGCTTTTCAGCCTCGGAATGCCGGGGATGCCGGTGGATACGCACGTTTTCCGCGTCGCGTCGCGCCTCGGCCTGGTCGAAGAAAAGATCGGCCCGGACAAGGCGCAGACTTACCTCGAAGCCCTGATCCCGCCCGAGGACCATTTCGGTTTTCACATCCTGCTGATCCGCCACGGCCGCCACTGCTGCAGTGCTCGCTCCCCGGACTGCGCCGCCTGCCCACTGCGCCCAGAATGCCCCGCTGCGCCAGGATTTGCGGTTTCGAAATAACCTCTGTATCTGACGCCTCGCGTTGATAGCTGCACTCCGACTACCAGGGATGCCGTTAGATCAATCGATTGTGAATGTCAGTTCTCGCCACCGTCGGTGATCAGTCATCGTCTTCATCGTCGTCGTCCAATTTGTCATCGGCGACTTTATCGATAAAGTCGCCGACCGTATTCGGCCAGCTCCCCGAAATATGATCGCCGGACCGGCCTATGGAATCGAAGACCTTTCTAGTAGAGAGGTCGGCGGCATTCAGGACGGTGACTGTCCCATCATAATGATTGGTTACGTAGACCTTTTCCCCGTCTGGGGTGAGTGAGATGCCACTCGCATTGTTACAGGCGAATGTTTGGCACGTGCCGGTGGCTGCCGCGCGCAACAAACTAAAATCTTCCATTGAGAACTCCCGGATGCCAAACTCCAACTCCGCAACGAAGATCGACTTCCCGTCCGAGCTAAAGGCCTTGCCCCATTGACCCGTGACTGGCGTGATTAAGTGCGCCAATAAGGCGCCGCTTGATGCGTCAAGTACCGCCACAGGATTGCCGATAGTCGCATCCGATACGTACAGACGCTTTCCGTCCGGACTCAAAAGTAGATGCCCTGGCTCGGTCGAAATGCCGGCCTTATACGTGTCAAGCAACGAGCCGTCAGCTGTACTCACCACGGTGATGCTGTCCTCATCGGGATTGGAGACGAACAGCCTGTCCCCATCGGGGCTGACGGCGATTCCGAACGGCCGCGCCGTGCCAAGGACCCAGGTATTCAGAACCAGGTTGTTAACGGTGTCGATTTCCTGGATACCACCTGTCCCTACCGAAGGGCCAGTGCTTGCGACGTAGAGCCTCAAGCCGTCCGGAGAGAGGACCATCTGACTCGGCCATGGCCGTATGTTCACGTACTTCAGTATCTCGTAGGTGTCCCGATCGATGACCGCAACGGTTGAGCCTGTACCGGCCACGTAGAGCAGGGGCCGGGTCGGGTGAATCGCCACCGACGAAGGGTGAAATCCCAGCACCGGATCTAAGTCAATCGTCTTGATCACCTCATCAGTGTCCGTGTCGATGACGACAATCCTGTTGTCGTTCCTCATGGTGACGAAGGCGCGAGGCCCAGGCTCATCGTCATCATCGTCGTCTTCATCGTCCTCTGCGTAAGCCTGCTCCGCCGCGGCGAAAAAGGTGTCGGACGTGCCCGACACGACAAGGCCGCCGAACAAGAGGCTGGCAACCATAAGAAGCGCCAGCAGGAGCCGAGCCCTGACCATATCTCTCTGTCCTCGACTTTCGTTCTAATCGTCCTACACTTTAAATTGCTACGATAAGATTCGACAAGAACCAATCGTGTGAAGTGATACTACCCCTGCTGCCTCCCTCCGCACATGGCAAGCCCCCAGGCAAGTCGAATCCGCCTCACGACCCGCTCCCCGGACTGCGCCGCCTGCCCACTGCGCCCAGAATGCCCCGCTGCGCCACGATTTGCGGTTTCGAAATAGCAGCCGTTCGATCCCGTGTCGCGTTGACACTGCCTGAAAGCCGCTCCTAATATCAGAGTAAGAATCCATAAATAACCTCCCGTAGGTTTGTACGCATGTATCTGTCTCTCGTGATAGGAAAGGAACTTCGTAATGTCCACGGCGATTGTCGTGGTCCTGGTTATCGGGATCGCGCTGCCGGTAGGGGCTCTCATTGGTCTGGCGCTTTATCGAAGAAGGGAACAAACCAAGCTAGCGGGCGCTGAAGACGAAGCGGCTCGACTGCTCGCTGAAGCCCAGACAAAGGAAAAAGAGCTCCTCCTCGAAGCTAAAGAAGAAGCCATCCGTGTCCGCACTCAGGCCGAAGCCGAGGCCAAGGAGATGCGCCAGGACGTCATGCGTCTTGAACAACGCGTCTCCCAGCGTGAAGAGAACATCGACCGCAAACAGGAGGCGGTCGACCGTCGTGACTCGTCACTCTCCGAGCGCGAGGGCAAGCTTGAAGAAGCCCGGCACGTCATCGAGGAACTGCAGGGCCAGCGCCTTGCCGAACTCGAGCGTGTTTCACACCTGACTCAGACCGAAGCCCGCACCCTTCTCATGACTGATATGGAAGCGGAAGTGCGCGAGGAGGCGAATCGCCTCGTCCGTCAGATCGAGGAGGACGTCAAGGAAAACGCCGGCCCCAAGGCTCGCGAGATCCTCACGGCCACCCTGCAGCGCATCGCCACGGAGACCGTCTCGGAATCCACCGTCTCCGTCGTACCGATTCCCTCAGAAGATATGAAGGGCCGCATCATCGGCCGCGAAGGCCGTAACATCCGCGCCCTCGAGCACGCCACCGGCGTCGACCTGATCATCGATGACACACCCGACGCGGTCATGCTCTCGTCCTTCGATGGCGTCCGCCGTGAAGTGGCTCGTGTCGCCCTGACGCGGCTCCTGTCTGACGGCCGCATCCATCCGACGCGCATCGAGGAGATCGTCGAAAAATCGCGTCAAGACGTCGAAAACGAACTCAAGCAGGCCGGTGAAGAGGCGATGCTGGAGGCGAACTGCCCCGGACTGCATCCGGAACTCGTCCGCACTCTGGGCCGCCTCAAGTACCGCACCAGCTATGGACAGAACCAGCTCATGCACGCCGTCGAGTCGTCCAAGATCGCCACGTTGCTGGCGCGCGAAATCGGCGCCGACGTCAACGTGCTGCGCCGCGGCGCCCTGCTGCACGACATCGGCAAGGCAATCGACCGGGAGCTCGAAGGGACGCACGCCATCCTCGGCGCCGAACTGGCCCGCCGTAACGGCATCTCCGATCCCATCGCGCACTGCATCGAGGCGCACCATGAAGAAGTCACGCCCAGCACCATCGAAGCGCTCCTAACCCAGATCGCCGACGCGGTCAGCGGCGGACGCCCCGGCGCTCGTATGGAAGCGCTGGAGTCTTACATCAAGCGCCTCGAGGAGCTGGAAGGCATCGCCAACAGCTTTAGCGGCGTCGACAAGTCCTTCGCCATCCAGGCCGGTCGCGAAGTGCGCATCCTCGTCAAGCCGGAAACGGTCGACGATCTCGGCGCCATGCGTCTCGCGCGCGACGTCAGCAAGAAGATCGAAGAGTCCATGGAGTACCCGGGCCAGATCAAGGTCACCGTGGTGCGCGAAACCCGCGCCACGGACGTCGCGCGGTAAGATGCTTGGGTGCGAGTTCTCTTTATCGGCGATGTCGTAGGCAGGCCCGGCCGTCGAGGCCTGTCCACCATGCTGCCCTCCCTGCGAGATGAGTTCCACCTCGACGTCGTCATCGCCAACGGCGAAAACGCCGCCAACGGCCGCGGCCTGACCCTGCGCACCGCCAAGGAAATCTTCAAAGCCGGCGTCGACATTATCTCCTCAGGCAACCACATCTGGGACCAGCGCGAGATCGTCGAGGAAATGGACACCGATAGGCCCATCCTGCGCCCGGCCAACTATCCCCCCGGCTCGCCCGGTCGCGGCATGTTGCGGGCCAAAGGCCTCACCGTTGTCAATCTGCAGGGCCGCACCTTCATGGCGAATATCGACTGTCCCTTCCGCACCGCGGACGCCCTGCTGGGCGAATATCCCGAGGGACCGATCGTCGTCGATATGCACGCCGAGGCGACCAGCGAGAAGCAGGCCATGGGCTGGTACCTGGACGGTCGCGTTGCCGCCGTGCTGGGGACACACACACACGTACCCACCGCGGATACGCGCGTCTTGCCCCGCGGCACCGCCTACGTCACCGACGCCGGCTTCAGCGGCGCGCGCGACAGCGTTCTCGGCTTCGAAGTCTCGGCGTCCCATCGCCTCTTCCTGACTCAGATGCCGACACGTCTGCCTGTGGCCGAGAAATGCCCCACCGTGGTCATGAACAGCGTCCTCATCGACATCGACGACAGCACCGGCAAAGCTCTGAGCATCGAACGAATCGACCGCGAGCACACCTTCGCGGACACAGAGGAAAAAGGAGACACAGCGGACTAGGTTCCCCGCAAGACAATGGCGAAAGCTGACTTCCACAATCACAGCACGGCCTCTGACGGCAAACTAACCCCAACCCAACTCATCGACCTCGCCGCTTCTCGCGGTGTCAAGATCTTCGCCCTCACCGACCACGACTCCACCGAAGGAATCGCTGAGGCTCGGAACGCCGCGGCGAAGCATGAGGACTTCTTTCTCATCCCCGGTGTCGAACTCAGTACCGACATTGAGGGCGACGAAGTCCACATGCTCGGCTACTTCACCTTCGAGATGCTGGAGAACGCCGACCTGCAGGCCGAGCTCACGGAGTTCCGCGCCGGCCGTTTCGAACGCGGTCGTCTCATGACGGAAAAGCTGGCCGCCATCGGCAAGCCAATCGAATGGGAGCGCGTCCTCGAAATCGCCGGCGACGCCTCGGTCGGTCGCCCTCACGTTGCTCAAGCCCTGGTCCAGGCCGGCCACGTCGCCACCATTCCGGAGGCCTTCGACCTCTACATCGGCCGCAACGGCCCTGCCTACGTCGAACGGGAAAAGATGACGCCAAAGCAGGCCGTCGAAACCCTGCACCGTTACGGCGCGCCGGCCGTCTTTGCCCACCCCAGCTTCACCAAGAGCTTTGACGACGTCGTTCCTGACCTCGTCGAGGCCGGCCTCGCGGGCATGGAGGTCTACTACAAGAACTACGACGCGGAGACGGTGCAATCGTTGGCTGACAAAGCGGCGAAGTTCGGCCTGCTACCCCTCGGCGGCAGCGACTACCACGCCCTGAACAACCCGGGCGAGCGCGAGCCCGGCGATATCCCGCTGCCAGACAGCGTGGCGAAACAATTCCTCGAGAAAGAGCTACCTTGGGTACCGACCGGAGCCCTCAGCTAGACGCCTCCGAGGGCGCGACTTACTGCGCCCGCCACCCGCAGGTCGAAACCTACCTGCGCTGCGGCCGCTGCGACACGCCGATCTGCCCGCGCTGCCTGGTTCAGACGCCGGTTGGCGCCCGCTGTCCCGAATGCGCCAACATCAGCCGCCTGCCGACCTTCGACATAACTCCCGTCTTCTTCGCCCGCGGCTTCGCGGCCGCAATGGTCGCCGGAGCAGTCGTCGGTGGCATCTGGGGCCTCGTCAAAGGGCCGCTCGGCTTCGGCTTCCTGTTCGCTGCCCTGCTCGGCCTCGCGGCGGGATGGGCCGTCAGCGAGGCCGTCAGCTTCGCCACCAACCGCAAGCGCGGCATCGGTTTACAGGTCTCTGCCATTGCTGGTGTCGGGCTCGCCTTCCTGCTTCAGGACTTCATTGCCGAGGACGCCTTTGCCCTGGCCCGCAGCCACGTCCGTGAAGGCGACCTCGTCCTGCTCATCGTCGGCGCGATCTTCGCCGCTGTGAGGCTCAAGGCCGGCTAGCTCGTCACGGTTCCTCCGCAGGCGCGCTGACCTTCGGGGTTACGAACTCAAAATGGGTCTGATTAGAAAGCGGTACGCCGGCTAGCGCATCACGATCGCGAGGACGATGACCACGGCGAATAGCACGCCCGAGATGATCGCGATGCGCCGCAGCTCATCAACGATGAACGAGCGTTCGAACGTCGGCAGCTGGCCGGCCATGATCCGCGCCGCCCCTTCGGAAGTGCCGCGCTGCCGCAGTTGCGCCGTGCGACGCCCCGGCTGCCGCCGCGATTGCTCTGCAGCGGGCCGTGTGATCCATTCAGGACGGGTCTCCACCGGGCCGGTGGCGTTTCCCAGGGCGCCTACGGCCGAAGGTAGCGACGCGTCGTCGGCAAAGATCGGCTCGCCATCCAGGTCGTTGCGCTCCTCGGGTTCGGCGTCCGGCTGCTCCGGGCCCGCAGCGAACTCCGGACGTCGCGGGGCGCGGCGGGTGACGCGGGTAGATCGCTTCTTTTTTGGCATCTTGTAGCGATTATAGGGACTCTCTGCTTCGCCGGACAAACACTGCTTTCGTCTAGCCTCTCACCTGCTACACTGTCTGCAATCACCCTCGCTCCTGAGGAACCTGGGTGTTCCCGGTGGGGCGCCGGCGGAGGAGCAGCTCTAGTGCTGGAACAGACCACCCGACCCGTTCGAGTCCAACGGACGCCCAAGGTCCGTCGCGAAGAGACAGCGCTTGTTGTCGTCGAAGAGCTTGAGCTCGAAACCACGGCCGCGCCCAGCTTCCACGACATCACCGCCGAAGTCTGTTCGGTGGTCGCGGATTCCGGCGTTAACTTCGGGCACGTCACCGTCTACTCCTGCCACACCACAGCCGCCATCCGCATCAACGAGCACGAGCCACTGCTGCTGCGCGACATGGCCCGCACCCTGCGCCAGATCGCGCCCTCCAGCGACTACTACGAGCACAATGACTTCGGACGCCGCACCGTCAACATGCACGCCGACGAGCCCGCCAACGGTCACTCCCACTGCCAGCACCTCTTCCTCTCCACCAGCGAAACCATTCCCGTCATCGACGGCAAGCCGCAGCTAGGCACGTACCAGAGCGTGTTCCTCATCGAGCTCGACCAGCCCAAGCTGCGCCAGGTCCTCGTCACCGTCGTCGGCTGTTAGCCAGCGTCACACCACTTCACAACTTCTGACCTGAGCTAATCTTCTGGCATGAACCTTGCTGATCTGGAAACGTCGCATAACCCGGCGCTGTTTGACCTGCTGGCCGAGCGAATTCGAACCTCCGGCCCCATCTCATTCGCCGAGTTCTACGAGACGGCCCTCTACCATCCTCGCCACGGCTACTACTTCACCTCCGACCCGACGCGCGATTTCCAGTCCAGCCCCAATACTCATCCCGTCTTCGGCGCCGCAATCGGCCGCAAGCTCGCAGCCTTCTGGCGCGAACTCGACAGCCCGCAGCGCTTCGACGTTTTCGAGGCCGGCGCCTCCACGAGCCGCCTCGCCGCCGACATCCTTCGCTACCTGCGCAGCGCCGAACCGGATTTCTACGCCTCTATTCGTTATGTCATGCAAGACGTCACGCTGGCCCCCGAGGCGGCCGAGGACCGCTTGATTGACCTCGGCATCTCACCCGGCAAGGTGGAGGTCGCCGCCTCCTTGCCTTCGACGCCTCAACTCGAAGGCTGCATTCTCAGCAACGAGTTGCTCGACGCCCTCCCCTTCCATCGCGTCAGTCGTCACGATGGCGAGCTGCATGAGCTGCTCGTCGGCTTTGAAGACAGCGCTTTCATCGACGTCGAAGCGCCGCTGCGGCCCGACATCAAGGCCTATTTCGATGCGCTCGGCCTGTTACCCGGCGAGAGCTGCGTCGCGGAGGTCAACCTCGTAGCGCCGGCCTGGATCGCCCGCGCCGCCGGCGCCCTGAAACGCGGCTACGTCCTGACACTGGACTACGGCTACGAAGCTCCAGACCTCTACGCGTCGTGGCGCAAGCGCGGCACCCTGCTTACGTTTTTTCGCCACACTTCCGCCGACGACCCCTTCGCCCGGATCGGACGCCAGGACATCACCGCCAGCGTCAATTTCACCAGCGTCATCAGCGCTGGCGAAGCGGCCGGCCTCGACACCCCGGAATTCGCAACGCAGTCCGAATTTCTCGCAAATCTCGGCATCGGCGAGGCGCTGGCGCAACCGCCAGCCGGCAATCAGCTCGAGGCCTACACCGCGCTTCGCCGCGCCGTCGTGGAACTCACGGACCCGGCCGGCCTCGGCCGTATTCGCGTCCTGACGCAGGCAAAGGACGTCTCGTAGGCATCGCAGAACTGGCCTTGTCCAGGAAACCGTGCTTAGGTTTTGACGATCCCTGATAACCTAGGGACCGTGAGCGAGCACTATTCCGACGTTGTCCTCGACCATGCCGAGAACCCGCGTAACCAGGGCGTCCTTGAGGATGCCAACGCTCGCGGCTATCAGATGAACCCGGTCTGCGGTGACGTTCTTTCGCTCATGTTGCGTATCCAGGAAGGGCGTGTCGCCGAAGCGCGATTCATGACCGAAGGCTGTACCGCCTCCCTTGCTACCAGCAGCATCCTCACCGAGCTCGTCACAGGCATGACCCTGGAAGAAGCCGACGAGCTCACTCACGAAGACATCGACGAAGCCGTCGGCGGCTTGCCCTCCAGCAAGCTGCATTCCGCCGCCCTGGTCATCGGCGCGCTTAAGCAGGCGCTGGCGTCCTACAAGACAACGACCGCCTAGGAGACAACGATGCGATTCTTACTCGGGCTGCTGATCGGCCTGGCACTCGGCTACGGTTTGACGACGTACATTAGCCAGCAAACACAAAACGAGGACGGCGTCCCGGAATAGCGCTTTCGAAGCCCTGGTTCCTAGACGACTTGCCTCAAGAACGCATCGACAAGCGCCGAGTCGAGCTGTGTACCGGCGGCGTGCTTCAGGCGTTCCCGCGCCTCTTCGCCCTCAACCTTTGGCCGGTGCGGCCGCTCTGAAGTGATCGCCACATAGGCGTCGGCGACAGCCAGGATGCGTGACTCAAACGGGATCTCTTCGCCGGTCCTGCCTTCGGGGTAGCCACGTCCGTCGATGCGCTCGTGATGCGCCTCAACCCATTCGGCAACTTCTTCTAGCCCGCTGATGCCCGCGACCACGTCGCGAGAGTAGATCGGATGCAGATGAAGCGCGCCTAGCTCTTCGACGCTGAGAATACCCGGCTTCGACAGCACGCGCTCCGACATCGACATCTGGCCTACGTCGTGCAGCAGGGCTGCGATCTGCAGCTGCTTCACGCGCACATCTGGCAATCCAGCCACCCGACCCAGGCTCTCAGCGTAGCGACTTACCCGCGCCGAAACTCCAACAGTAAAGGCGAATCGTGAGTCCATCAGGCGCGCGAAGCCCTCGGCGAGCGGCAACAGACGCATCGCTTTCGCTTCTCGCAACCGTCCGCTGTGTGTAGTGAGTTCCGTAACGATATCGCTGCTAAACAAGCCCAGCCAGAACGCATCACCGGCGCCCAGGCTACGCAGACTTTCCAGCATCTCCGGGTCGCACTCTTTGCCGCTGAATCCGCCCAGCCAGTAGGCGAAGTTGCGCCGCGCCAGCAGCGGCGTCGTCTGGTCGATCAGCGACTCGACGACGTCGGCCAACCCGACGATGCGTCCAATCACCGACACTTCATCGCCGCTCAACCCCTGCGGGAATCCGCTGCCATCCCATCGCTCATGATGTGTCGCTACAGCTTTGGCGACCGAGTCAGGCAGATCGAGATCGCGCACCGCTCTCGCGCCGTGGGATACGTGCTCGGCCACACGGTCTACAATCGCCTCCGGCGTGTCAGATGCGCCTACAACGGCCTCATCTGGTGTTAGCAGGGGTAGCGATGCGAAGACCAACCGTTCGTCGCCGCGCGTGTATCCCGCAAGGTCAGCACCGGCGGAAATAGTCCCGATATCGTGCAGCAGCGACGCATAAAGCACTGCCAGCTGGTCAGCCTTATCGAGTCCCGTCGCTGCCGCCAGTGACGCCGCGATGTAGGCGACACGCATCGCGTGCCCCGGTTCGCGGCCTTCAGCCAGGTCGAGCGCCTGGCTCATCGGGATCAACAGCCCACTAATCGTGTGTTGCTGCAGCCTTCGTGTCCCTGGCCGATCAACCGTGCCGTCACCAAGAAGGGCGTTCTGTCCGCGGACTTCGTTCAAATCTTTCCTACCTCTACCGTGGCGGGGTCCGTGTCGATGCAGGACTCGTCTTATATATCGGCAGCTAGAGGCTTGGATTGACTAATTCAGCACCTTTCGTGTTCGACATGTCTCTTGCTCAAAGAGCTAGCACTGCGCGATCAAGTCAGCTTGGACTCACTCGATCCGTAGATTGCTGTGCAAAAGAGTCAGGGGCTTCAAATTCCTTCCCATTCGTTCTTGATTGAAACTCGCCCTTTCTGTAGCGTCAGCTTTGGACTGGGCCCGCCTGACGGGACCCGGCATCTGCAGGAGACGTACCATGCTGCCCCTAATCATCGCCATCGCTGCAGCCGCCGGTGCGCTGCTTTTCGCGCTTTTCACCGCTCAACGCCTCCTCGCCGAGGACCAGGGTGACGAAACCATGCGCGGCATCGCCGCGGCGATCCAGGACGGCGCCAACGCCTTCCTTCGCCGCGAGTACACCTATCTCGCCATGTTCGTTGCCGTCGTCTTCATCGTGCTCGTCGTCTTCGTCGACTACGACGTGCTTGATCGCTTTGGGGATGGGGCAGGTAACCTCACCGGCGCACCGCGGACCAGCGTCTCTTACGTCATTGGCGCCTTCGCCTCCGCCCTTGCCGGCTACATCGGTATGAAGATCGCCGTTCAGGCCAACGTCCGAACCGCCGCCAAGGCCCGCGAGGGTCTAAACCCGGCCCTGCGCGTCGCCTTCTCCTCCGGCACCGTCATGGGTATGAGCGTCGTCGGCATCAGCCTCCTCTGCCTCGCGGTCCTTTACATCGTCTTCGAGAACGTCCAGCCCCTCACGGGCTTCGGGTTTGGCGCCTCTTCCATCGCCCTCTTCGCCCGCGTTGGCGGCGGCATCTACACCAAGGCGGCCGACGTCGGCGCCGACCTCGTCGGCAAAGTCGAAGCAGGCATCCCAGAGGACGACCCACGCAACCCTGCAACCATCGCCGACAACGTCGGTGACAACGTTGGCGACGTCGCCGGCATGGGCGCCGACCTCTTCGAGTCCTATACCGGCGCGGTCGTCGCCACCATGGCGCTCTCTACCATCGCCGTTGTCGGCGCCAGCGAGCACGCCCGCTTCGACACCTCCGCGATCGCCAACTTCGATTCCGACGCCTTCATCCTTCCGCTGTTGATCATGGCCATCGGCATTGGCTCCGCCATCCTCGGCACCTTCCTGGTCCGAACCGGTGAGCAGGCCGATATGGGCCGCCTGCTCTGGGCCCTCCGCATTGGCATCTTCTCCGCCGGCGGCCTCGTGCTCGTCGGCACCGGCATAGCCGTCGCCATCATGGGGCTCGAGGCCGAGCTCTTCTTCGCTGTCCTCATCGGGCTCGTCGCCGGCCAGCTCATCGGCACCGCAACCGAGTACTACACGGCTTACGAGTACTCGCCGACCAAGCAGCTCGCCCAGACCGCCGAAACCGGCCCAGCGACGCTCATCATCGGCGGCCTTGGCCTCGGCATGATCTCCACCGCCATCCCGCTGCTCGTCATCGTCGCGGCCATCTACATCACGTTCGAGCTCGCCGGCCTCTACGGCATCGGGCTGGCCGCCGTCGGCATGCTCTCAACGCTCGGCGTCACGCTCGCCTCCGACGCCTACGGGCCCGTGGCCGACAACGCTGGCGGCATCGCCGAGCAGGCCCACCTGCCCGAAGAGGTCCGCCAGCGCACCGACGCCCTCGACAGCCTCGGCAACACCACGGCCGCCACCGGAAAGGGCTTCGCCATCGGCTCAGCGGTGCTGACCGCCCTCGCCCTGATGGTCACCTACGCCCAGGTCGTCGGCATATCGACGCTCGACCTCCTCGTGGTCGACGTCCTCGTCGGAGCCCTGATCGGCGGCCTCATGCCGTTTATCTTCAGCGCCCTCACCATGGCCGCCGTCGGCCGCGCCGCCATGGCGATGGTCAACGAGGTGCGCCGTCAGTTCCGCGACATCCCCGGCATCATGGAAGGCACCGGCGAGCCTGAGTACGCCAAGGCGGTCTCGATCGCCACAGACGGCGCCCTCAAGGAAATGGTCGTCCCCGGCGTCCTGGCAATATCGGTACCCATTGCTGTTGGCGCGCTCATCGGCGCCGAGGCGCTCGGCGGTCTCCTGGTCGGCTCGATCATTGCCGGCTCCCTGATGGCGCTGATGATGGCTAACGCCGGTGGCGCCTGGGACAACGCCAAGAAGTACATCGAGGCTGGCAACCTCGGCGGCAAGGGCTCAGAGCCCCACAAGGCTGCCGTCGTCGGTGATACCGTTGGCGACCCGTTCAAGGACACCTCGGGCCCTGCCCTCAACATCCTCCTCAAGTTGATGGCGATCGTCGCGGTCGTTTTCGGACCGCTCTTCGTCGGCTAAACAGCCTCGGCACGCAAACAACACAAAACGCCCTGCCTAATCCGGCAGGGCGTTTTTTACAAACGCTCGATGTCATCTGAGGACCGCGCCACCTGCACGCCCGGCGACTCTCCCCGCCATCTAACTCCGCAACCTACCGCACCGCGTCAACCGCCCGTCATGCACGAAGCGTCCAGATCCTTCGCCTACGGCTCAGGATGACAACCGAACCAACTGCTTGAAGGTGAACCTGTTCGAGCTACCCGCCCAGCTTTCCCTCAAACTCCGACAAACGCTTCTCAAGGTCACGCTGCCGCACCGCCAGCGATAAGTCGCCGCGAGTGCGCTCCAAAATGCCCCGCACGTTATCCGTCGTCCGTCGCAGGCCACCGGTCATCGCGTCCGGGTAGTCGAACGTGACCAGGATTCCGAAAACCTCATCCATTACCGCCAGGCACTCCTCGCAGCGCTCAACCTCGCCCGCCCGCAGGATGTCGAGCAGGTGACGGCGTAGCTCCCCTACCGCCTCAGCCAGGCCGTTGAGATAAGCCGCCAGCCCCACGTCAAGCTCATCACGGGTCGGCAGCTTCGCGGCGCCGGCAATGAAGGCGTGTGTAATGCGGGCCTCCGCGTACTCCTTTTCGGAGTCATGGACGAAGCCGGCGTGTTTGATATCAGGATGGTCGAGAAGCGCCTGTTTTGCTTCCGCCAGCAGCGCACCCGCCTTGTCGGCCAACGTCTTCGCCGTATCGAAATCGCCGCGATGCACCGCCCGAATTGAGTTCGCCGAGTTGCGAATCGCATCACGGCAGCGGCTGAGGCCGGCCTCACGAGCCTCGTTCTTAGCGACGAACTCCTCGCTCGCGGCCTCCGCCAGCGCCTCAATGTCTGGGATCAGTTCTCGCATGCTTAATACCCTTCGCCGTTGGAGGCGCAAACCTGAAAATCAATCGTAGTCACTGATACCGGGAGGGTTACGTCGCGCTCGCTACGGGTAGACTCGTCATCCGGCACGCACACAGTATAAGCAGCAGATGCACCGGATCTGGAGAGCGATTCAGCCTGTATAGGAGAGACTCATGGCAGATCTAGACGGCCGCGTCGCCTTGATTACCGGGGCTAGCCACGGCGATGGCGATGGCGCAAAATGGCGCCGACGTCGCTGTCAATTATCATTCCAGCCCTGACGCGGCCGAAGCTGTCGCCCGCGAGGTCCGCTCCCTGGGCCGGCGTGCCGAGATCTACCAGGCTGACATCCGCAACCGAGACGACTGTCGTCGCATGGTCGAGGCGGCGCTTAACGACTTCTCAAAGATCGACATCCTGGTCAACAACGCCGGCATCGGGTACGAGACCTTCGGCACGCCCCTGGTCACCGAGGTCGATCCAGCGGACGTGCAGCAATTCATCGACTACAACACCCTGGGTTGCCTCCACATGTGCCAGCTGGTCGTGCCACAGATGCGCGCTCAGCCGCGTGGCGACGTCGTCATGGTGTCGTCGTTTTCGGCCCAGGCGCTACGCGTTCGGATGGGCGCCTACAGCATCTCCAAAGCGGGTATGGAAGCGCTGGCACAAACGCTGGCGAAGGAGGAGCGCGAGAACGGCATTCGCGTCAACATCGTCGCCCCCGGCCTCGTCGACACCGCGATGGGCGACGGTTTTCTCAGCAGCCGCGGCGCGGAGAAGAAGACCTACGAGAAAGACGCGCCCTTTGGCTTTATCTGCCAGCCGGAGGACGTCGCCGGGACCATCCTCTACCTCGTCTCGAATTCCGGTCGTTACGTCACCGGCCAACGCGTCACCGTAAACGGTGGCGGATTCTAGCGACTAACAACCGGTAGTGTTCTCGATACGCCTCGCCAAAGAGCAGTCAGCAGACGTTTCTGTCGCCCTGGGTCGCTTCTACGATTCGTCCTCGATGGCGTTTTCGATCTGCTCCACGCGCAACACGCGACCCTTGGCGTCAAGCTCCAATGCCACCACATCGATGCGGTAGTTGGCGGGCGCGTCCGGGTGCTCCTGCGCATAAGCGGCCGCTGCGGCTCTCACGTGTGACGCCTTGCGACCCGTAATTGACTCCTCCGGCGTCCCCACGCCGCCTCGCCCGCGACGGCTGCGCACCTCAACGAAGACAAGCTCGTTGGCCCGCTTGGCGATGATGTCGATCTCACCCTCGCGCACACTCCAGTTGCGCTCCAGGATCTCGTAGCCCTTCGACTCGAGGTGAGACGCCGCAACCCGCTCGCCGAAGTTCCCGAAGTTGCGATTCCGCCGCCGATTGTCTCTAGGCACCCAGTGACTCTCTCTTATTAATGCAGAATGACCCGCCCTGATTCGGCATCCGTTCCTCGCCGTGATCCCGACTCATGACCCGCCTCGTCTCTGCACGGCAATCCAGCTGCGGCGATGCTGAGCACACGGACCGTGCTGCGCCAAAGCGTCTAGATGGTTCTTCGTCGCGTAGCCTTTGTGCGAAGCGAAGCCGTAGACCGGGAACACGGCATCCAACCGGCACATCACCTCGTCCCTCGCGACCTTCGCAACGATAGATGCCGCCGCGATCGTGCAGCACAAGGCATCGCCGTCAACAATCGCCTGCTGTGGCGTCGTCATCTCCGGCAGCGTGTGCGGCCCGTCGATCAGCACACGCTGCGCCTGGGTGCCCAGCCCCTGCAAGGCGCGCCTCATCGCCACCTGATTCGCGATAGTAATCCCCCACGCGTCAATTTCAGTCACAGCGGCCCAACCAACGCCATAGGCCCTTGCCTCGGAACGGATCGCCTTCGCGAGCCGCTCGCGCTCGGCGGCTGGCACAACCTTGCTATCGCGCACCTCACTCAGCCAGTAGGGGCGTAACTTTGGGTCGAGGATGACGGCCGCTGCGTATACAGGGCCGGCCAAAGGCCCACGCCCTACCTCATCTACCCCGGCGACCAGCGTCTCATCGCAGGCCCAGAAGGCCTCCTCGAACCGGGTGGACGGCACAGGGCGGGTTCCAGCCGTCATACAGCCGCATGTTAGCAGTCCTCGTCATGGGGTGCATAGCCGATTCGCCGCGAGCCTCTCTTCGACGCGGCCGCTGGCCATTTCATCCCCGGACTGGGACACGCCATAATCTGTACCATGGCTTTAGTCCCTTTCTACGCAGCAACCCCTAAAGGAGTCACGACATGCCCGTAATCCACGTCGAAATGTGGTCTGGCCGCACCCACGCCCAAAAGAAAGCCCTAGCGAAGGCGATAACAGATGCGATGGTCAGCATCACGAAGACCACTCCTGAGGCAACCATTGTCATCTTTGACGATGTAAAGAAGGACGATTGGGCTCAAGCCGGAGTCCTCGCGTCTGACAGCTAAGAGCACGAATTCTTAACCCTTCTGAGACAAAGCTGAATGCTATACTTGCTTGTGAAGGAAGCCATTTGGTATTGAAACAACATCGCCCGCGCCTGTTATTCCAGTTGGCGAAGTGCGTTTTCGGTAGAGAGGTGTAATGGGTTCACGCTGGATGCGCAATAGCTTTGTCTACTTGATGATCCTGGTGGCGGTAGTCGCCATCGTGGTCGTGGTCTTCCGTCCGAGCTCGAACTCCACCGAGGACATTGACCTCAGCGAGGTCATTGCCATGGCCAGGAGTGGAGAGATTCAGAAGATCCTCGTGCAGGGCAACAATCTCGAGATTACCGAGAACGGGGGCTCAGAAGCGACGCTGAAGTCGCGTAAAGAGGAAGGCTCCAGCATCTTCGAGTTGTTCGCTGCCGCCGGCGTGGCCGAAGGTGCTGTCAATATCGAGATCAAAGGTGATGGCGGCCTCGGTGACTGGCTCGGTCTTCTGCTCGGCTTCCTTCCTATCTTGATCTTCATCGGCTTGATCATCTTCCTCATGCGTCAAGCGCAGGGCGGCAACTCGCAAGCCATGAGCTTCGGCAAGAGCAAGGCCAAAATGTTCACCGCAAACAAGCAGACCATCAGCTTTATGGACGTGGCCGGTGTCGACGAAGCCAAAGAAGAGCTTGAGGAAATTGTCGAATTCCTCAAGTACCCGGAGAAGTTCGTGGCGCTTGGCGCCCGCATCCCGCGCGGCGTGCTACTAGTGGGACCGCCCGGTACTGGTAAGACGCTGCTTGCTCGCGCCGTCGCGGGTGAGGCTGGCGTTCCCTTTTTCTCCATCTCCGGCTCCGAATTCGTCGAGATGTTCGTCGGTGTCGGCGCCTCACGTGTGCGTGACCTCTTCGAGCAAGCCAAGCGCAACGCGCCCTGCATCGTGTTCATCGATGAGATCGACGCCGTCGGACGCCAGCGCGGCGCCGGCCTCGGCGGCAGCCACGACGAACGCGAGCAGACCCTGAACCAGATCCTCGTCGAGATGGACGGCTTCGACACCAATACCAACGTTATCGTCATTGCCGCCACGAACCGGCCCGACATCCTGGACCCGGCGCTGCTGCGGCCCGGCCGTTTCGACCGGCAGGTCATCATCGATGCGCCCGACGTCAAAGGCCGCGTCGCCATCCTCGAGGTCCATAGCAAGGGCAAGCCGCTGGACAAGGAAGTCTCGTTGGACAGCCTCGCCAGGCGCACGCCCGGATTCTCCGGCGCCGACCTCGCCAACCTGGTCAACGAAGCCGCCATCCTAGCCGCTCGCGTCAACCGCAAGCGCGTCACAATGCACGAGTTCGAGGAAGCAATCGACCGCGTGATGATGGGCCCGGAACGCAAGAGCCGCGTTCGCAGCGCCCGCGAAAACGAGATGGTCGCCTATCACGAAGCCGGCCACGCGGTCGTCGCCTTCATGCTTGACGGCTTCGACCCGCTTTACAAAATCACCATTGTCTCTCGCGGCATGGCTGGCGGTTACACGCTGGCCCTTCCCAACGAGGACCGGCACATCAACACGAAGGCGTACCTCGAACAGCGCCTCGCCATGGCCCTCGGCGGCGTGTCCGCCGAGGAATTGATCTTCGGCGAAATGTCCACCGGCCCTAGCGACGACATCAGCAAGGTCACCAAGCTGGCCCGCCAGATGGTGACGCGCTTCGGAATGAGCGAGAGGCTTGGCCCGCGCACCTTCGGCCAAAAGGAAGAGCTCGTCTTCCTCGGTCGCGAGATCTCCGAACAACGCGACTACTCCGAGAAAGTCGCCGAAGAGATCGACGATGAGGTCAGGCACATCATCGACGACGCCCACGAGCGGGCGCGCCAGATCCTCCGCGACAACAAGGATAAGCTCACGCTGCTGGCCGAAAGGCTAATTGTTGTCGAGACCATCGAAAGCGACCAGCTCATCGCGCTGCTTGGCGGTGAAGAACCCCCAGCCGCGGAGGAACCGGCAACGCCTCCGCCCAGCACCCCACCCACTGAGCCCGAGATCCGTCCCGACGAGGATCAGCCACGGGGCCAGCCTCGTCCAGGCCTTGCCTGGGGCAACTAACGCGAACCTGAGGGCCGGCACCAAGCCGGCCTTCTCCTTGCTCCGTCCGCGCGGGACTGACCTCGGCAGCTACGCGACGCAAACGCTCGTGGGGCCTCAGTAGGTCCCCGTGAAGAGCCCCGGCCACTACGGCGAAGCGAGGAGGACACTTCGGACGCCCCTTTAGCAGGGGTCTCGGGACAGAGCCGCGACTTTAGTTATCGAGGCGTCTCTGGGAAGAGCCCCGGCACGTCCCGCGAAGCGAGGAGGACACTTCGGACGCCCCTTTAGTATTTAGTAGGGGTCCGGGGCCGAGCCCCGGCCGGTACGGCGAAGCGAGGAAGACCTTTCGGACGCGCCTTCAGTAGGGGTCTCGGGGCGAAGCCCCGGCTTTAATTATGAACATCCGGCAAGCGGTTACAGCAGACGCACAGCGCATCGGTGAGGTTCACGTCCTCTACTGGCGCACCGGCCTGGCCGACTACATCGACCCCGCCTACCTCGAGACGCTGACCGCTCGAGACGTCACCATGCAGTGGTTACGAAGCCTGGCCACCCCGATTCACGTTGACACCCTCGTCGCCGAAGCGGACAGCGGTGTCGTCGGCCTGATCGACTTCGGGATCAACCGTAACGAGCTCGGCTTCGACGTCGCCGAAATCTACGGGCTCTACGTCGTCCCCGACAACTGGGGCCAGGGGATCGACGCCGAACTACTCAGCGCCGCCCAGCTTCACCTGGCTGAAACCGGCTTCAGCAGCGCCATCGTCTGGACCCTGAGTCAGGATCAGGATCGGTGCAGCTTTTATGAGCAGCACAACTGGACACGGGACAACGTCGACGACTTTCATTATTCAGGAGCGTCCGTCACGCGCTATTCGCGCCAGCTCTAGCAGCACGCTGGAATCCCTCGCGCGGGTCTCGGGCCAATCCTTTCTCATCCGGCGAAGCGAGGAAGACTCCCGGACGCCCCTTTAGTGGGGTCTCGGGGCCAAGCCCCGCCTTTAGTTATCCCGGCGGAGCGAGGAAGATATTTCGGATGCCCCTTCACTAGGGGTCTCGGGGCCAAGTCGCGGCTTTAGTCACCGAGACGTGTCGGGAAGCACTCCGGCCTGTACGGCGGAGCGAGGAGGACACTTCAGGCGCCCCTTTAGTAGGGGTCTTGGGGCCAAGCCGGGGCTTTAGTTTCCCTGGCGTCTCGGGGCCAAGCCCCGGCCGATACGGCGAAGCGAGGAGGACCTTTCGGACGCCCCTTCAGTAGGGGTTCTCGGGGCGAAGCCCCGGCTTTAATTATTGACCCTCGCCTTAACTCTCGCTAGGCTTTGCCACCGATGAACAAACGCAAACGCGTAGCCTGGGAAAAGCACCGCAAGGCCCGCAAGAAGGCCGAAGCGAAGAAGAAGGCCGAGAAAGCGTCAGGCGGCACCAGCCGCGCCAGCGCTGCGGCCACTTCAGCCGCCGCCAGCGCCTGATCACTAACGTAGTCTGATCAATCCGGCTTGCGTCGGCTCGAAGCCGCAGGCCGCGTAGAAACGCGCCAACTCCGCCGTGTAGTCGACATGCAGCCACTTGCAGCCTGCCTCAGCTGACGCCCCTTTAGCTCGCCGCACCAGCTCCGTCCCGATACCGCGATTCCGGTACTCCGGCCTCACAAGCCAAGGCAGTAATCTGGTTCGGTTCGGAAGGCTAGCGAGTTTTTGAATGTAGCTTTTACTTGTACAAGGCGTCCATTCGAAGTTTTACCGTCGTGGCCAGCCCCTTGAGTATCATCGAGTTCGACGTCGTAGTATGTTGCGGCTATTACCTCGCCGATATCGCCTACTAACCTTCCGTCGACAGTGAATTTCCGCCCCTGCTCTTTGAAAGCCTCTTTAAGGTCCTCCACGCCTTCAAATATCTTTGACAGAGCATCACGGATGGAGGGATCGATCTGTTTTGTCACCTTAGCACCCTTGTTCGCATTCCCTACGGGCGATACAATAGACGCCTGGATCAATTCTGGCTAGACCTTAGTCCTAGACCCCGAGTATCGCTTTGCCTCTAGACTCCATCGTGGTCCGCGGCGCGCGCGAGCACAATCTCAAAAACATCGACGTCACGATCCCGCGCGACAAGCTGGTCGTGATCACCGGCCTTTCGGGCTCCGGCAAATCGTCCCTCGCCTTCGATACGATCTACGCCGAAGGTCAGCGGCGTTATGTTGAGTCGTTGTCTGCCTACGCGCGCCAGTTCCTCGGCCAGATGGAAAAGCCGGACGTCGACCTCATCGAGGGCCTCTCGCCTGCCATCTCGATCGACCAGAAGGGCGCCTCGCGCAACCCGCGTTCCACCGTAGGCACCGTGACGGAGATATACGACTACCTGCGCCTGCTTTTCGCCCGCGCCGGACGTCCCCATTGCCCCAACTGCGGCCGTCCCATCGAACAGCAGACCGTGCAGCAGATCGTCGACTCCATCCTCGGACTGCCCCAGGGCAAGCGGCTGATGATCCTCGCCCCCGTTATCTCGGACCGCAAAGGCGAGCATCTCGGCGTCCTCGAGGACGCCCGCCGTGCCGGCTTCGTCCGCGTCCGTGTCAACGGCGAGGTCTTCGACCTCGAGGACGACATCGTGCTCGATCGCTACAAGAACCACACGATCGAGGTCGTCGTCGACCGCCTGATAACCGAAGGCAAGGTCGCCTCAAATGGCTCCTCGAACTCGCAGCCTGACGCCGAGGCCGACCCCTCGACGGCATCATCAACCTCCCGCCTCGCCGACTCCGTAGAGACCGCCCTCAAGCTCGCCGGCGGTGTCATCCGAGTCGCCATCGAAGGCGAAGACGAGCGCCTCTACTCAGAACACCTCGCCTGCGTCCACTGCGACCTTTCGTTCGGTGAGTTGGCGCCGCGCAATTTCAGCTTCAACAGCCCGCACGGCGCCTGCCCCGACTGCACCGGCCTCGGCGTCAAGATGGAAATCGACCCCGATCTGGTCATCCCAAACAAAGACCTCACGCTGCAGGAAGGCGCCGTCGTCCCGTGGTCCCGCGCCTCGATGACCGGCACCTGGTACTTCCGCATCCTCGAAGGCGCCGCCGCCAAGCACGGCTTCCGGACCGACGTGCCCGTCCGCGAGCTGACCAGGAAGCAACTCGACATCGTCCTCTACGGCGACCCCAACAAGGTCACCGTCACCTACAACAGCTCTCATGGTCACACCAACCAATGGGAGGCGCGCTACGAAGGCGTCATCAGCAACCTCTCGCGGCGCTACAAAGAAACCGACTCCGACTACATGCGCCAAGAGTTCGAGCGCTACATGGCGACGGTGACCTGCCCTACCTGCAAGGGAGCCCGTCTCAAGCCGGAATCGCGCGCCGTCAAGGTCGGCGACCGCAACATCACTGAAACCACCGCGTTCAGCATCATCGACGCGCAGCAGTGGTTCACTGTCCTGGGCGGCGAGAACACACCGCTCAACCTTCGCGAGCAGACGATCGGCTATCAGGTCCTCAAGGAGATTCAGGCCCGCCTCGACTTCCTCGTCGAGGTCGGCCTCGACTACATCACGCTCGACCGCGCCACGGCGACACTCTCCGGTGGCGAGGCGCAGCGCATCCGCCTGGCAACCCAGATCGGCTCCGGACTCATGGGCGTCCTCTACGTCTGCGACGAGCCCACCATCGGCCTGCATCCTGCCGACGACGCCCGCCTCATCCGCACCCTGGCCCGCCTGCGCGACCTCGGCAACACCGTCATCATCGTCGAGCACGACGAGACGATGATGCGCGCCGCCGACCACCTCATCGATATGGGGCCCGGGGCTGGTGCTCTTGGCGGCGAAGTCGTCTCGACCGGCACGCCGGCGCAGGTTATGCGCGACAAGAAGTCGCTCACCGGCGCCTATCTCTCCGGCGCCAAGCGCATTCCGATGCCGCCCGGCCGGCGAACGGGCTCGGGCGAGTACGTCACGATAAAGGGGGCGCGCGAGAACAACCTCAAGAAGCTCAACGTTACTTTCCCGCTCGGCAAGTTCATCTGCATCACCGGCGTTTCCGGGTCGGGCAAAAGCACCCTGATCTCGGAGATCCTCTACAAGCGCGCCGCCCAGTCGCTCTACCAGGCCCGCGACCGTCCCGGCCAGCACGACGCGCTGCTCGGCCTCGAATACCTCGACAAGGTGATCAACGTCGACCAATCGCCCATCGGCCGCACGCCGCGCTCCAACCCGGCCACGTACACCGGTCTCTTCACGCCGATCCGCGAGCTTTTCGCTTCGATTCCGGAGTCACGTCTGCGTGGCTATCAGCCGGGCCGGTTCAGCTTCAACGTCAAAGGCGGCCGCTGCGAGGCCTGTCAGGGTGAGGGCTACATCGAAATCGAGATGCAGTTCCTGCCCGACGTCACCGTCCCTTGCGAGGTCTGCAAGGGCCAGCGCTACAACCGCGAGGCGCTGGAGATCCTCTTCCGCGGCAAGAACATCGCCGAGGTCCTCGACATGACCGTCGACGAAGCCCTCGAGTTCTTCACGGCCTTCCCCAAGGTTCGCACCAAGCTCCAGACCCTGGCCGACGTAGGCCTTGGCTACATCAAGCTCGGTCAGCCCGCCACAACCGTCTCAGGCGGCGAAGCACAGCGCGTCAAGCTCTCCACCGAGCTCTCCCGCCGCTCTACCGGCCGTACCCTCTACATCCTCGACGAGCCCACCACCGGACTCAGCTTCGACGACGTCAAGAACCTGCTCAGCGTCCTGCAGCGCCTCGTCGACGGCGGCAACACCGTCATCGTCATCGAGCACCACATGGACGTCATGCTCAACGCCGACCACATCATCGACCTCGGGCCCCAGGGCGGCTACCGCGGCGGCGAGCTCCTCACCGAGGGCACGCCGGAGCAGGTCGCCGCCCACCCCACCAGCGCAACCGCCTTCCACCTCCGCGAGGCCTTCGCCCGTCGCGCCATCAACATCGCCCCCGACGCGGCTGCCGCGACGAAACCAAAGACCAGGACGCCGTCGGCCAGGACGAAGCGCGCGCCAAAGGCCAAAGCCGCCGCGAAGTAGCGCCGTGGCCTGTAGAAGTCTCCCAACTGACCGTAGCCGAGGCTTTCCAGCCTCGGTGTCCGCCCTTCCTACCCTTAAGCTCAAACGCTTTAACCTCGACTCGCACTGTTATCACGTCACGTCAGCAACCAAAAACCGCCAACCGATCTTTGCTGAACCGATCTTTGCTGAACCGATCTTTGCCGAAATTCTTTTGCAGGCCCTTCAGTTGGTAACGAAATTCTTTTGCAGGCCCTTCAGTTCATCCGTCAACGTCGCGCCCTCCTCCTAGCCTACGTAATCATGCCCGATCACTTCCACGCCCTTGTTGTTCCCGAAACACCGCAAACGATCTCTCAGCTCATGCAGACCGTCAAAGGCTTCTCGGCCCGCGAAATTAACAAGTCCCGGTCGTCGAAGGGGCGCGTTTGGCAGACTAGCTTCTACGATCGCGTCATCCGAAATGAGGATCAGCTTGAAGCCACGCTCGCCTACATCGAAGCGAATCCGGTCGAGGCGGGATTCGTTGCGCGAGCCGAAGACTATGCATGGTCATCAGCTCACCCGGCATCGACGACGGATCTCGAGACGTGGCTAACCGGATGACGCCGAGGCTAGAAAGCCTCGACTACGTGGATGGACCGCCCCACCTCGACGCAAACCAAAACAGCCCGTCAACAACGGGCTGTCCTGCTAGCTGAAGGCTGGCCTTAGTTCGTCGCTGGCAACCGCTTCCCCACGTCGTCGCCGTACATATGCGGCTTCGACCCCTCCTTGGGCGGCATGTTCTCCAGTGTCTCGATTAGCTCCGCCTCCGGCCGTGTGATGTCCAGCGCGTCGCCGTGGGGCTGCGGGTAGTCCTTCCCAGTCGGCCAATACACCTCGATGCGGTTATCCTCCGGGTCGCGGAAGTAGCACCCGAAGGCGATACCGTGATTGACGATGCGGTCGATCTGGCACCCGGCGTCGACGATGCGACCGTGGATCTCCTTCAAGTCGGTCAGCGACCCCACCGTGAACGAAATCTGCTGCGCCATCGTCTTTTCGCCCTCCTGCGCTTTGGCGAAGACGAACTCGTGGTGCTCTTGCTCTGGCCGGGCGCTGAGGAAAATGCCGCGTTCTTTACCGCCGCGGTCCGTTAGCGTCATGCCCAGCACACCGGTGTAGAAGTCGATCATCTTGTCCACGTCGTCCACGTAGATGCCAACGTGACCCAGCCCGGTGACTTTCGCGCCCATAATGGCCTCCGTCCGATTTTCCCGATTTCGCCCGCATCATAGCGCAATCCCAACCGCCCATCTCGCATTGGCTCCTTTGGGCGCTGTACTCGGCAGCAACGCGGTCCACCCCTTCGTCCCGGTGAGGCGAACCGCGGCGCGCTTGGTCTTCGCCTTTGCGCTGGTCTTATCCCTGTTTGACCTCGTACCCGTCGCCCTCTCGGATGAAAACGCCTTCAAAGGTCACCTGGGGCGACCTGATTGATTTCCCTATCGTCCTCCTGCCGGTCGCCTTGCTACTCCGTATGGCGCTGGACGCCAAACTCAGCCGGACTCCCGGCTTATTCGCCGCGGTTCTCCTCTTACTCCTGCTCTTCGCCCAGGGTCACGCCATCCACCTGGCCGCCAACGCCATCGCGCACAACTTCACGAAGACTGACGCGGCATGGCAAACCGCCTGCTTCCTCGACGAGAACGTCGGCCACTACGAGCTGCACATCGCCCTACTCGCTCCAATCGTCCCTGCCGCGCCGGCCCGAGATCCCGTTACTTCTACTCTCGATCCTCGGCTTCGGCTCGCTCCAGGCTGCGGGCGCCATCGAAGGCCAGACCGTGCCCCTCGTACTACCTGGCTCACTAGCGCTGGCCTTATTCGGCATCTGGCAATTCGCCCGGCGCAGCAACGAGTCCGTCACCTTCTCTACCGGGTCTTCTGCCGTCTGCTTCCTGGTCCTCGTTCATCTACGGCGTGGTCAACGGCGGCTGGCCTGAGATCCTCCAACAGCTCTACAGGCTGACTCCCTGCCACATCGGACGCCCGTCCATCAGAACGATCCGTCCGAACGCGGGATGCCCCGGCCGGCCGAAATGCGCCCCCGCCACGTAAGCGTTCTTCTCCTGCGCCATCGCCACGACCGCGCGCCGCGACCGGACTGACAGAGACGGGTCGATATCAACGACGGGCGAATACTCGACCTCCGTCATCTGCGCCTGTGTGTGGGCCGCGTCGCCGATCAACAACGCCGCCTCGGACCCGCTCTGCACCAGGATCGACACCGACCCCGGCGTATGTCCCGGCGTGTGCAGGATCGTCACCCCGTCGGTGATGATTGCTTCCGGACCGATCAGGTCCATCAGCCCCGTGTCCTTCATCGGGATCACTGCCGTCTCGAACATCTTCGCCGCCATCGGGTTCAGCGGGCTGGCTGTCTGTTTCGCGAAGTAGTCCTGCTCCACGAAAAAGTCCCAGTCCTCCTTCTGGACCAGGTACCTGGCGTTGGCGAAAGTCGGCTTCAGCCCCTGCGGCGTCGAGGTCGTGAACCAGCCGACGTGGTCGATATGCAAGTGCGTCGGCACCACGAAGTCGATCTCCTCCGGCGTAACGTCCAGCTCCTTCAGCGATTCAGGCAGGTGACCCTCGCCGAAGCGCCATAGCCCGTGCGCGCCGACGCCGGCATCGACCAGGATGTTCTTCCCCTGGCTGCGGATCAGGAACGTCATCACACGCGACTCCTGGATCTCGTCCGGGCTCACGCCATCCAGGTACGGGCCCCACTTCTCCGCCGGCATGCTGGCCAGGAACTGCGACGGCGCGTACTCGAACTCCGCGTCCCAGACCATGGCGATCTCGGTGTTCCCAACCCTCACCTTGTCCGCCATGAGACCCTCTCGACCGCCAATCAATCACTTGGCGGCGCCGTCCGCTCTCGCCAAACTGAACCAGATCTGCCCTCAGCAGAAGTCTGGCCTACTATAGCGCCGAGCCAATCGTGGTCCTGGTTCACGGGCGGCCGCGCTCACCTCTACGGCGACGCCTTACCTGCATCTTGAGGAGTCTCCGCCGCCTCACTCTTTGCTTCTTCGCGCCAGCGCTCAAATTCAGCCTCGGGATCGGCTACGCCCAACTCGTCCGCCGCCCGACGCCGAGAATGGATCCCCGCCGCCACCAGTCGCGTTTCGTCCGTCACCAGCCGGCTGCGGTCCACCGGCAGCAGCTCGCCCCAGACCACCCGCGAGCGATACGGCGCGTAGCTCACGCCCGTGTACTGCTCCAGCAGCCGCAGGATCATCTCGTTGCGCCGCTTCAACGCCACCTCGCGCAGCAGGCGTTTGCGCTGCACTTTCTTCAGCAACGGGTCCAGTTCGATGTTCAGCGCGACGCCCGACAGCGACGTGTTTCCGCTGCCGAACGCGGTCCGCGGCGTCTCCCCCAGGTCGTGCAACGTGCGGTAGATCAGCTCGACATACTCGACGTGCAGTCGCACGCCCCCGCCCTGCAGCAGATCGAGTAGATACGCCCGCGCCCGTTCCGGCAGCTCCCACACCGCGCCCGGCTGCACCGCGATATCATGCGACTCCGTCACGTTCTCCAGCACCGCGATCGGGTTGCCCGAGAGTTCGAGGATCATCGAGAGTTGCGACAGCGCCCGGTTCAGCTCGCGTACCGGTTCGGTCACCGGCGTGATGTCACTGACACCCCAGAACTGCTTCGGCTCGCGCAGGTTGGGATAGATCACGAACGGGATGAAGCCGTACGGGTTCGCCTTCGCTTCAACCAGCGTCCCGTCCAGCCACAGTTCGAAGCGCTCGGCCGTCCAGACCTCGGTCACGGCACGTTGCTTGCGCGTCGCCTGCCCGGGTGTTCCGCCCTTCGTGGCAGCTGCCCCGTACAATAACGACGCTTCCTCTTCAGACAACCGATACCGGCTCGCGATGCGCCACACCCGCGACACGTCGTCGCCTAACCACCAGGCGTGGATGCCCTGCACATCCGGAGCTGAGACACGCACCCGGCGCTCATCCGGGTCCCAGATCACCTTGAAAGCGCCGTCGCCCAGCACCGAAGCGTCGACCTCGCTGTCGAAATCGAGCTGCGCCAGCGCGTTCGACTCATACACGTCACGCAGCGCCTTCTCGGCCCGCCGCGCTCTCTGCTTCGCCTCCTCGCTCGCATCCTCCTCGTCGACAACAAAACTGACGCCACCCATCAGATAAGAAGACGCTTTGTCGACCAGCGTCTTGGCGTAGTTGAAAACCAACCGCCGGTCGCGCCGGCGTCCGTTGCCCGGCCATTGCTGCCCCTTGTAGAACGCCAGGTTCTCGCGGTAACTCCGCATCCGTGCCGAGTCCATCCGCGGCAACTGCTCCACCAGCGCCCGGTTGCTCTCCGCCGCCGCCATTGCCATGAGTTACCTCCCGCCGCGTCTCGTTCTGGCCAGCGCTCGGAACACCGTCCGTCGCGACACCCCGATCCGGCTCGCTATCTCTTCGACACCCTCCCCAGCCCGTCGCCGCGCCACGATCGTCTGGTCGCGACCCCGGCTCCTGATCCGTCGCGCCCCTCCCGGCTCGTCGTACCGGCATCGCACCAGCGGGCAGGTCAGGCAATTCGAGTGCACGTCGCACCCCGTGTCCACATACCTCGTGTTCTCCGGCAACGCATCACTGCGGGCACGACGCACCAACACTTCCCCAAGACCTGCGCCGCTCCAGCCGTCTTTAGCGGGGGCATGGGGGTGTCCCCCATGTTCTAAGTCTTGGTTCTCCGGCAACGCATCACTGCGGGCACGACGCACCAACACTTCCCCAAGACCTGCGCCGCTCCAGCCGTCTTTAGCGGGGCTATGGGGGTGTCCCCTATGTTCCAAGTCTTGGTTCTCCGGCAACGCATCACTACGAGCGCGCCGCACCAGCACTTCCCCAAGACAAGCGCCGCTCCAGCCGTCTTTACTGGCATGGGGGTGTCCCCCATCCTCAATACCTTCCCCGTCGCCACGCCTTCCGACCGCGACCATCAGCACCCTCCCGGGGTCCCTGCCTACTCGTCTCGTAACCGTCCGCGCGCCGGACGCGGTCCTGTCTCGGCCGACGCCTTGACCGTCAGCGCCAGGCTGATCACGTAGTCGTCATGTCCGTCACGCTCATCGACCTGAAACCGCATTGTTTGATTCGTTGCGTATTGCGCCCGGCACACCTCCAGTTGACGCCAGCACTCCCGCAATTCGGTCGCATCACCGCCGTACAGCCGCAGCCTGCCGCCGTTCACGGCCGCCAGGAGTTCGTAGCCCAGCTTCGATTTCGATTCCGCACTCAACTTCAACGACTCCACACGCGAAGGCCCCAGCGCTCGGCTCATGAAGGCCGCCACCGGCTCGCCGATGCCCGTCGCGTCGACGGTGACCCGCCGTACTCGCCATTCGCCCAACAGCGCCACCAGCGACTGGTGCAGCGACGCATGCGCCACGCCGGTCCACTCGTAGTGCCGCACGACTTCGACGCCGCTCTCCTCCCACGGCCCGCCAGCCTCGACGACTCGTCCAATCGTCAACACGGTCGCATCGTGGCTGCCGCCGCCGTCGCTGGCTTCACCGGCCACGTCCAGGCCGGCTACATAGCTCTCGCCTTGGACAGGGCCGTCCAGGGCGGCGTGCGCCCCGCGCAGCAGCGTCAGCTGGTTCGGGCCCAACAAACGACCTGCGCCCGGCAACGTCCGAAGGCAGTACTGCGTCTGAAACATCGGGTGGTCGGAGCCCAGGCGCGCCTCTTCCTCCCGGACGAAGGCGCCGTAGCGAGGGTTACTCGCCGCCACCACGGACCAGTCGAACTCGAAATGGCGCCGAATACCGTCGCGGCGTTCGGCCGCCATGTGCGCCTGCCTCGCTCGCTCCAGCAGGCTTCCGTCATCCCACGCTGTGCCGTAGAACACCGTCGTCGCGCCTGATGCCGCCGCCATCGGCTGCAGGTCTTTGTCGAACTTCTCGATGTCGACGTCCTGTGCCTCGTCCACCTCCAGCAGCAGGTCCGCGGTGTGTCCCACAACGTTGCTCGACGGCTCCGCCGACAGAAAGAGCTGCCGCGCCCGTCCCACTCGGATGCAATTTCCGCCTTCTTTCGATGCCAGGCCCGCCAATCCCGCCTGGGTCACGCGCTCCCACAGCCGCTCCCGGCTGATCCGCGCCTGTGGCTCGAACGTCGGCGCCGCCTTGATCGACGTCACCGCCATGCGGCGGCACCGCGCCAGCACATTCAGCTCGATGCGAGCCGACACCTCGTTCTTGCCGCCTTGCCGCGCGATCTCCACCGAAAAGGACAAGCCCCGTCGCCGCCGCACGCTGTCCAGCACCGCACCGGCGATCTCGCGTTGATACGGACGCAGGGGCGGAAACACCCGCGACTCCGTCACGCCAGCACCCGCAGCAACGCCTGTGCCATCACCGTGGCCGCGATAAAGAACAGCAGCCCGTTCACTCGCGACTTTACTTCAGCGATCTCACTCTCAAGGCTGCGCAGCCGCTCGTCGACGCGAGCCCGGAACGCCGCCGCCTCGCTGACTCGGCGTGTCCGTCCGCTCTCCTGCTCCTCCGTCACGTCATTCATTCCTCGGCCCTCGGCCATGCATCGCCTTCAATCTCCGCGATAACTGCATCGGCTATAGCCTCCTGGTCCGCCTTCGGCAGCCGGTACTTCGCCGCCAGCGCCTGCACCAGCATCACCACGCCGCGCAGCATCAGCTGCAGGTCCTCCGGCCGCTCCTTAAGCGCCGTCCGCAGCTTCAACCGAAGCACTGCGATTTCCTGGTCGACGCCCTCTACCTCCAGGGCCACCGGAAAGTCGGATCGTTCGGCCTTTTTCAGCGCATTTACGTAGAACCGTTTTGCTCTATCCGCCGATCGTGCCTGCGCCACCGTCTGACCCCGATTCTTCTGCGCCACCCAGCATGTCCAGTAGCGCCGAAAACGACTCCGGAGGCAGCAGCGCCGCCGCCTCCGTCACGCCCAGCAGTAGGTACAGCGCTACCGAGTCCCAATCACGCCGTTCGACGGCGACCGCCAGAGCCATCAGGCCAGGCCGCCTACACTCGCGACCGGCGGCCCCGCAGCAGTAGCAGGCTCACCGCCGCCGATGCCGCCAACAACGAACTGCGCACCACGAAGACACTCGCGTCCCGCAGTCCGGCCGAAAGCTCCAGCGCCGGGCTCGCCAGGAACGCCACCGCCTCCAGCCCGAAAGCAGCGCTGACCAGGGCCAACGCCGAGGCGCCGCTCTGCGCCCCGCCGTTCGTGCCGTACGCGCGTATTTCATCAATTGCCGGAAGTTCATGCCCGCCAGCACGAAACCGGCGCTCGCTTCCACCTGCGTCAATGTGTCCAGCCACTGCACACGCACCTCATTTCAGCGCTTGATGGCCTGAGTATAGAACGTTTGTTCTCTTCTTCAAGCAGTGGCTGTCACCCTGCGTTCAGTTGCCGCCGCGGATGATCTGCCTGACGTTGCAAACGTCGACATTGGCCGGATATCAGGACCAATGTCGCGAGTCGGGCTTCAGAGTTGACCGGCTTTAATCTTTCCCCGGCTCCGCGTACGATTCTGTTGTGACTGGTCCCGAGATTCTCAATCGCCACCGCGACGCCATCGAGCGCGAAGTTGGACATTCATTGGCCGGAACCGACTCGTCCGTGGACGAAATGCTGCGTTCCTACCTCGGTTGGACCGCCGAAGGACTCCCGTCGCTCGCCAAGTGCCTGCGCCCGTCGCTCTGCCTCGCCGCTTGCGATGCGCTCGGCGGCGACACAAGGCAGGCGTTGCCTATCGCCGCTGCGGTGGAGCTTGTGCACAACTTCTCGCTAATCCACGACGACATTGAGGATGGCGACGAGATCCGTCACCACCGTCCCACGCTGTGGCACGCCTACGGGCGTCAGCCCGCCGTGTTCGCCGGCGTAGCCCTCTGGTCTATCGCCTATCAGACCCTCGACCGCGCCCTCGACGCCGACCTTCCCCCGGAGCGCGTCCTCGAGGCGCACCGCATCCTCAACGACGCCTGCCTCGAAATGATCGAGGGTCAGCACCAGGACATCAGCTTCGAAGCGCGCGACGACGTCACGCTGGCTGAATACATCGAGATGATTGGTCGTAAGTCGGGCGCTCTGCTCGGCGCTTCACTCAAGCTCGGCGCCCTAGTCGCCGGCTCAGACGAGGAGGAGCAGGGGCGCTTCTACACTTTCGGCCGCGAGCTCGGCATCTCATTCCAGATCAGGGACGACGTGCTCGGTATCTGGGGCGAAGGCAGCGCTACTGGCAAGCCCGTCGGCGCCGATATTGCCCGCAAGAAAAAGTCATTGCCCGTCGTGCACGCCTTCCAGCAGGTCGTCGGCCCCGACCACGATGTCCTCACCGAGGCCTACGCGAAGGCTGAAATGGACGACGACGACATCAACGAAGTGCTATCGATCCTGCAGCGCTGGAACTGCCGCTACTTCGCCCAGGGTCTCGCTGAAGACCACCGATCGCGCGCCATGAGCGTCCTCTCTCGGACCGCCATCTCGCCCGACTCCCGCCGCTCCTTTGACGACCTCATGTCTTTCGTCCTGGAGCGCGACTACTAGGCTCTAGCCCGCCAGGTACGACAACAGCGATGGCGGAAGATTGCGCCACGGTCTCAACCACACGGCGCGCATCACCTGCGACATCCGCGCCAGGAGTTGCGTACAGCGACGCACATCCTCACCACTCATCCTGGCTAGTCGAATGTCGGCCCAACGCAGGAAGCGCTCATCGTCCTGAATGATCTGCTCCAGCACGGCCAGCAAGTTCTGATCGGCCGACCAGAGCAGCTTGTAATAGCGCTGATTCGTCGAAGCCTTGATTCCTCGATAGAAGGCGCAAACCTTCAGAACATCCTTCGGTTGCGCCTCGACCATCAGGAAAGCCTTCGTCACGACGGGATCGACAGCCGTGGTCGGACGCCCGTTGCGCCGCCTTAGCTCCTCCGAAAGCAGCCGGCGGTGGCGCCATTCCTCGGTGAGCTGGACGCTGAGCCCGGCTTTAATCTCCGTATCATTCGCGGTTTGATACCAGCGCTCCATCAGGTCGATGCTGCGCAGTTTGATCTGCCAGAGGCGCGTCAGGATCTCGCACAACGCCTCTTCGGAGATCGTCGAATTCGCCAATGTATAGCGCAATTATCCCCGCCTGTCTCAAGAATCGGCAGGCAGATCGGCGATCTGTGGGGCTGTGGGACTCGACGGCTACGCGATGTGGCGACGTCCCGACATTCGTAGCTGCTGCACGGGCGTCAGCTGCCGCTTCGGCATCCGCATCGCCCGGCGCTCTTCCTTCGACTGCTCCAATGACATCTCAGCCGCAGCGAGCAGCTCCTCACGGCTCGCACCGTCCTCCGGATAAGACACAATGGCGAACGACGCAGAAACGCCCGTCCTGCCATCCTTGTCTGATTCGAAGACGGACAGCGCGTTCAGCTTGTCGACCAGCTCATTCGTCAGCTCCACTGCCATCGCCCGATGCGATTCCGGCAGCAGGATCGCGAATTCATCGCCGCCGTAGCGTGCCACGATCTCCGGCAACGCGACGGTGCTCGCCAGGGTCATACCCACGGCTCGCAGCACTCGGTCGCCCATCGTGTGGCCGAAGCTCTCGTTGAATTCTCCGAAGTCGTCCAGGTCCAGGAATACGACGGACAGGCCACGGCCGAATCGCCGCGCCCGAACGACCTCCCCCTCCAGCGACTCAAGGAAGAACCCTCGGCTGTGCGCCCAGGTCACCGGATCGATGCCGCCGAAACGCGTGGTCTCCTCACCAGCCATGAGCGCCTTCAGAGCCAGTGTGCAGTGCCCTGCTGCCAGCTCCAGGACTTCAACGTCAGGCTCGCCTTCTGAGAACAAGAAGACGCACAACCCGAAAGACTCGCCTTCCATGACCAGCGGCACAACGGCGGCTTTGTTGACGCTCAGAGCGCTTCGCATCTGCTCGCAGGCTTCTTTGCTCAACACGTCGCCGAAAATCTCAAACAGGTTCGACGTCACCGTGACTTCGCCGCTCTCCATGACGTCGCGCATGTAGCTGCGCACTGGCATCGGGAATTCCAGATCCGTCATGTTCTCGTTCGCGGCGATCGAAGCTTGCTCAAGGCCCGCATCGTCCACTGAAGACAACTGCGTGGAGGAGAGTACCTCGCGGCGCCGGTCCAGTAGCAGCGGGTAAGACACAATTGCCCCGGTCACACGCGGCGCCCGCTCCAGGAACAACGAAAGCATCTCCTCCAACGTCCCCGCGCTGTGTAAGAACAGGCTCAGCACTGCAAGCTCATGCAGTCGGTCCGCCTGCTGGACGGCCTCATCTCGATTCAACGCCCGATTCCCCGGGCGATCCGTCCGTGTGGATTGCCTCAGGCCTTCTGGGTTGAGACCGTCGGGTTTCGCCTTCGAAAACAGCCTCATGCCGCGCTGTGCTTGCCTTTCAGGTCTTTGCCAATTTGCACGTTCACCCGCACCCCATCGGAATCCACTTCGCAGTCGCGGCCAAACACCGCTTTCACCGCGTCGGTGAGTGCCTCAACCTCGGGCACTGACGCCCTGGCGTTTAACCCAACCGTGACGCTGTGAGGTGTGTAATTCAGCAAGGCCGCGTTTTCGTCACATTCGACGCGGCTCAAGGTGTCGTAGACCCGCGCCAGCTCAACTCTGCCTTCTGAGTCCTTGATCACGATGACCGGTGGGCCGGACGGCTCGATGCGCGATGACTGCCAGTCCGGGAAGGAGAATTTCTTGTCGCCACTGGGACTGGCCTCGGACGAGTCTTCCTCACTGCTGTCTTTGTACCCGGAGGCCATTTCGGCCCGCGCCGCCTCTACGGCTCTTCGAACTTCGTCCCGAACTTCCTCATCCGGGTCCTCCGACACGGTGCCCCCATCTGTGGCATCGCCGACATCGATCTCGGCACGCATCTGCGCCACCATGCTCGCGACGTCATCTCGCGTCGCTTCATCGTCATCTTCAACCGGAGCGTCCACTTCCGGCTCAGCGGCGCTCAAGCCTTCGGCTCTGACCGGGGCACTCATCCATCGGTTGTCTTGTGTTCGCGCTTCGCTTTTCTCACCGGCAGCGGTCTCTACTTCCGGCTCCTCGGCGTCTCCAGCCCGCATCTCGGCGACCATGCGTGCCACCTCTTGCCGGCGCGCCTCGTCATCGTCACCCTCAGGAGCCTCGGTAGCTTCGACAGCATCCTTTGGCTCTAGATCCAGGCTCCCTCGCAGGTCCGAAACCACGCTTGCTACATCGAGGCGCTGTTCTTCCGCACCTAAATCTGCAATCGCATCCGAGGCCGGCTCGTCGATCGACGTCGACTCTGAAGCTTCGTCAGAAAAGTCGCGCATCTCCACAACAATGCGCCCAACGTCATCGCGACCGGTCGCCTCGTCCTCTATTCCCGCAGCCAGTCCGCTGACGGGCTCGGATTGGGGAGCCGCGATTTCGGCTGGCTCTTCTACCGCCGGCTCGGGTTCCTTTTTCGTGGCTGGCCGCGCTATTGGCCAGGATCCCTCGCTCGTGGAGTCCATCCCGAAATCGCGCCTGGACAACTCGGGTTCTGGAACGGGCTCATCCTTTAGGCCACCATTCCAGAACGGCACGCCTACCGTTTCTTCATCCAGGCTTGGCCGGGCAGCCGCCGCCTCATCACCGGCGGAATACTAGCCCCATCGCTGAGCGGCTCCGAACTCGAGGTGAATGCCCTTCCGTCGGAAACTGGCCCCCGAGCTTGGACCTCGCCGAGTGACGGCCTCGCGTCTCCGCTCTGGGTCGGCGCCTCCGGTCGGTACGACTTGAGCTCGCGCAAAGCGTGACGCAGCTCAGACAACGCGCCTTCCGTGTCGATGAACTTCGATTCCACCTCAGCGATCAGCATTTCCAGCCTGTTGTCCATCGATGCGGCAGTGTTCGACTGGGATTCAGACATTGCGGCCTATGCTTCCTTGGCTATTCATCTCTATTACTTCTCGGTCAACTCACCTCAAATCCTGAGACACCTCGAGAGCTTCCCAAATCACAATTTTTCTAGCGCCTTCGAGGCAACGTCGCTCAAGCCGAGTAAGTGCAGCCCTGCTTTCCATGAATGAGGCCCGTTGATTGCCTTCCTGACACGTTGCCCACCATCCGCAGCGAGGCTATGCTCCCCCTGTCTCATGATTGCCGCGAAAGAGCTCTACGACCTCGGGGAAACTCCGCCCCTGGGAGAGATCCCGCGGAGCATGCACGCCCAGGTCATCCGCCAGGCGCGCTTTGGTGAACCCGTGGACGCCTTCCAGCACGAAGTGATCCCGGTCCCAGAGCTTGGACCGAATCAAGTCCTCGTCCACGTCATGGCAGCCGGCGTCAATTACAACAATGTCTGGGCCGCCCTCGGCATCCCCGTGGACGTAGTCCGAATGCATCGACAGGCTGGCAACGCCGGCGACAAGGAAGGCTTCCACCTCGGCGGCAGCGACGCTTCGGGCATCGTCCAGGCCGTTGGCGAAGACGTGACCAACGTCAAACCCGGCGACGAAGTCGTCGTCCATTGCGGAATGTGGGACGAAAGCGACCCCTTTATCGCCAAGGGCGGCGATCCTGCCTTCAGCAACTCGTTCAAAATCTGGGGCTACGAATCCAACTGGGGCAGCTTCGCCCAGTTCACCCGGGTTCAAGCCCACCAGTGCTTGCCCAAACCGCCGCGCCTCTCATGGGAAGAGGCAGCAGCCTACACCCTCGAGGCCGCAACGGCATATCGAATGCTCGTGTATTGGGAACCCCATACGGTCAAGCAAGATGACGTCGTCCTCGTCTGGGGTGGCTCCGGCGGCCTCGGCTCCATGGGCATTCAGATAACGAAGGCACTTGGCGGCATCCCTATCGCCGTCGTTTCCAACGACGAGCGCGGCGAATACTGTAAGCAGCTCGGCGCCGCTGGCTACATTGACCGGACTAAATTCGACCACTGGGGCCGCCTGCCTGATTGGACCGAGGAAAAGGCCATGACCAAGGCGCTGCTTGGCTTCCGCTCCTTCGGCAAAGCCATCTGGGACATCCTCGGCGAACGGCGCGCCCCGCGCATCGTCTTTGAGCATCCCGGCCAGGACACCATACCAACGTCGCTCTTCGTCTGCGACGCCGGTGGCATGGTCGTCGTCTGCGCCGGCACCACCGGCTACAACGCCGACGTCGACCTGCGCTATCTCTGGACCAAACAAAAGCGTTTCCAGGGCTCCCACTTCGCAACCGATAAGGAAGCCCGCGCCGTCAACGACCTCGTTGCCGAGGGCAAAATCGACCCCTGCCTCACGCGGACGTTTGCCTTCGATGACGTCGGTCAGGCCCACCAACTGCTCCGCGAAAACAAGCATCCCAACGGCAACATGGCCGTCCTTGTTGCGTCCCTTCGGCCGGGTCAGAAATAGCCCCGTCAGCCCGCCTCATTCCGGTTCCCAATCCGCGATTCATCATCAGTTCCTCCCTTGCCCGCCAATGTGTACCCTGTACACCGTAAAGGAGCCCAATGCCTGCTAACGTCATCACCCTTAGCGTCCTCAACGGCTCTGGCGGCTACTCCGTGGCGCATCAAGTCGCGGACCGCCTGGGTCTGCGCTACTACGACTGGGAGATCACCTCTGAGGCCGCCAATCGCGCCGGCGTAGCCCCGTCAGACGTCATCGCCGCCGAGCGCACGCCCGGCTTCTTCGAGCGCATGATGGCTCGCCTCGGCGCCGTTTCGGCCATGACGGTCGAAGGTGGCCCTGGTTTCACGGACCCCTCTCCAGCCGTCTGGGACACCGCGCTCCAGAGCCTCAATTCGGACGCCTACCGGCAGGTGATCGAACAGGTCGTCGAGGAGCTCGCCAATCAAGGCAGCGCTGTCATCGTCGGTCACGCCGCGCAGCACATCCTCGCCGATCGCTCCGACGTCTTGCGCGTGTTCATTACCGGTTCCCTCGGTAGCCGCTCCCAACGCCTCGCCCTCGAGCAAGGCGTCGACTTCGTCAAGGCCGAGTCCCTGGTCAAGCAGTCCGACAAGGACCGCCGCGACCTCCTCAAGCGCCTCTACAAATTCGACTGGCTCGACTCCAGCCACTACGACTTCACAATCAACACGGATCGCCTCTCAGCTGACTTCGCCGCCGACACCATCGCCGCAGCTGTCGAATCCATCGCCTGAAGTTCCAATCTAGAGCCGGCAGACCTCGTCACGTAAACTTCCTCCATGCAGACCGCATCTGAAATAGCCGCCGCCGTCCGTAACGGCACGCTGTCACCGGTCGACGCCGTTCAGCAAGCGCTCGACCGCATTGACGCCGTCGAATCGCAGATCCACGCCTGGGTCGAACTCGACCGCAAAGGCGCCCTCCGCCAGGCAGCCGACATTGCCCAATTCGACCCTTTCAGCCTCCCCCTCGCCGGCGTCGCCGTCGGCATCAAAGACATCGTCGATGTCGCGGGCGTGCCGACCCGGCTGGGCGCGTCATCCTTCGCTCACTACAAGGCGGACCGCGACGCCACCGTCGTAGCCCGCCTCCGCGCTGCCGGCGCCATCATCCTTGGCAAGACGCACACCACCGAATTCGCCTACCTCGACCCGGCGCCGACCTGCAATCCGTGGGATCGCGGCCACACGCCCGGTGGCTCCTCTTCCGGCTCCGCCGCCGCTGTCGGAGCGCGGACTATCTCACTCGCCATTGGCTCCCAAACCGTGGGTAGCGTCCTGCGCCCGGCCGCCTACTGCGGCTGCGTCGGCCTCAAACCCACGTATGGCCTGATCAGCTACGCCGGCACCGCCAACCTTGCCTCCAGCTTCGACCACCTCGGCGTACTCACAGATAGCGTGGCCGACGTCGCCCTTGCCCTCGGCGCCCTCGTCGGCAAGGACCGCTACGACGCCAACTCCATCGAGGCGCCGGAGCCCGACTACATCGCCGCCGCTGCCTCGCCCTCCCCACCCCGGCTCGGGCTCATCCGCTCCTACTACCAGGAGCACGCCGGCGAAGAACTGAACCGTCACCTAGACGCTGTCATCCACTTCCTCCGCATGGCCGGCGCAACCGTGGAAAACGCCGAAATGCCGGCCGATGCCGCAGTCATTCGAGCCGCCGGCGACCCGATTATGAAGTACGAAGCCGCCCAAACCCATGAAGCGCTCTACGAAGCTCACGCCGGCGAATACCGCGACGGTATCAAGGCGCTCGTGGCAGCCGGTCGCGACATCGACAGGGACGCCTACGAGGCCGCGCGCGAAGTCATTGCCGGCCTCCGAGACGGCATCCTCGAAACGCTGGCCGGCTTCGACGCCCTGATCTTCCCGGTCGCGCCGGGCCCAGCGCCCGCAGGCCTGGACACCACCGGCAACGGCATCTTCTGCGCCCCGGCCAGCTTCGCCGGCCTGCCCACCATCAGTCTCCCCAGCGGCATTGCCGACGACGGCCTACCGCTGGCCGTCCAGCTCATGTCGGCTCCACTCGCCGAACCTGCGCTGCTCCGCGCTGCCGCCTGGGTCGAAACCGCCCTCGGCTTCGAGGCTCAACCCGACATCGCGCCGTGATCGAAACTCCTCGCGCCGTCATATTCGACTTCGACCTGACCCTCGCTGATTCCTCTCCCGGCTTCGAAGCCTGCCATAGCTACGCCGCCGAGCACATCGGCATCGCGGCGCCTTCGCTCGACGCCGTTCGCCGCACCATCGGCACGCCGCTCCCACTCGTGGTGCCGCGTCTCTACGGTCCGGCCATCGACGGCCGCGTCGAGGAGTACATAGAGGTCTACCAGGCCCGCGCCGACGAGGTCATGGGTCCGCTTACGCTAATCCTGCCCGGAACGCGTGACGCCCTCGCCCGCCTCAACACCGCTGCCATCCCCGCCGCAGTCGTCAGCCAGAAGCTGCGCTATCGCATCGAAGAAGTGCTCCAGCGCGAGGACCTTCTCGATGCCTTCGCCTGCGTCCTCGGCGCTGAAGACGTCCCCGCCTTCAAACCCGACCCCTCAGGACTCCTTCTTGCCCTCGAACGCCTCGAAGTCCCTCCAGCAGAGGCGATTTACGTTGGCGACACGACGATCGACGCCGAGGCCGCCGCCAACGCCTGGCTACGCTTCGTCGGCGTCCTCACCGGCCCCACCACACGCGACGATTTCGCCCCCTTCGCCGCCGCCGCGATCCTCGAAACCGTAGGCGGCCTACCGGACCTCATCGGCGTCTAATCCGACTCTTCTCGTCTGCTACGCTGGATCACATGCGACAGGTCACCGTACGCGCCCTGAACGATCGCACCTACGCCGTCGAGGTCGATAACGCCCGCGGTCACGTCTTTGTGTCCGATGAGCCCGATGGCGAAGACCTCGGCCCGACGCCTCAAGAGCTCCTGGTCGCCTCATTGGGAGGCTGCGTCGCCATCACGCTGCGTATGTACGCTCAGCGCCACGATTGGCCCCTCGATGACGTCTCCGTCCACGTCAGCATGGAAGATGTCACCCCAAGCGAGCCCGACTTCGCTCCCGAAGACATCGCTGCAGTTGGGACCAGCGGCAAGCTACCGCTTATCCGCTCCCACGTCACGATCAAAGGCGACCTTGATGAGGCACAGCGAGCCCGCCTCGAGCAGATCGCCGGACGCTGCCCCGTCCATCGCACCCTGCGCGCCCGGCCCGCCATCGTGACGACGCTCACTCACGACGCCTGAAACCCGTCTGTTAGACTCGGGTCTATGCCCGAAACCCTAAGGATTCACCGCTTCGGCATTCTGTCCTACGAGGACGCCTACGAATGGCAGGAGGCCACCGCCGCCGCTGTGCGAGACGGCGCCGAAGAAGCTCTCGCGCTGCTCCAGCACCCCCACGTCTACACATTCGGGCGCCGTGCTCACGCCGAAAACCTCCTCGTCACGCCAATCGACGCCGAGGTCATCGAGTCCGACCGCGGCGGCGACGTCACCTACCACGGCCCAGGACAGCTCGTCGCCTACGCCATCCTCAATCTGCGTCGTCGCCACCTTGGCGCGGCGGCCTACGTTCGTCTTCTCGAAGCCGTCATGATCCGCACCGCGGAGTCGTTCGGCGTCGAGGCCCACCGCGTCTCCGGCCGCCCCGGTGTCTGGGTGGACGACTCGAAGCTCGGCGCCATCGGCGTCCGCGTCCGTGGCGGGGTCACAACCCACGGCCTCGCCCTGAACGTCTGCCCGGACCTCTCCCGATTCGATGCCATCGTCCCTTGCGGTCTTCAAGGCATCACGGTGACGTCCCTTGAACGCGAGCTCGGCCGTACCCCGGACTTCGAATCCACCACGGACGCCCTGATCAGCGCCTTTGCATCCAGCTTTGATTGCGAGCCACAGACTTGGGCCCCAACCCAGTCCACCGAACCACACGCCCTCCACAGCCCCTCTCCGAATGTCGGAGAGGGGCGCGCGGCAGCGGGGGTGAGGTCGGACCCCGCGCTCATCGTGAGTTCGACGCGGCAAGGCTCCAGACCCTCTCAACCTGCGGTGCCCCTTGGTCGCTAACCCACCGCAGCGCCGTCAGCCAAAACCAGACTGGCTCAAGGTCCGCTTCCCCGCCGGCGAGCGCTACACAGAGATCAAGTCGCTTCTCCGCACTCACGGCCTCCACAGCGTCTGCGAAGAGGCGAAATGCCCCAACATCGGCGAATGCTTCAACGCCGGCGAGGCCACCTTCATCATCCTCGGCGACATCTGCACCCGCTCCTGCGGCTTCTGTTCCGTCACCTCCGGCAAGCCCGGCGCCGTCGACCAAATGGAGCCCCTCCGCCTCGCCCAAACCGTCGACATCCTCGGCCTCGACTACGCTGTCGTCACCTCCGTCAACCGCGACGACCTGCCGGACGGCGGCGCCGCCGTCTGGGCCGCCTGCATCCGCGCCATTCGCCACCGCCGCCCCCAGTGTCAGGTCGAAATCCTCACGCCCGACTTCGTCGGCAACTGGGATGCATTGCGCACCGTGGTCGAAGCCCGGCCTGTCGTCTACAACCACAACATCGAGACCGTGCCGCGCCTCTACGCTCACGTCCGGCCCAAGGCCCGTTATGAACGCTCTCTAGACCTCCTCAGCAAGATCAAAGAATTCGACCCGGCGATGACCACGAAGTCCGGCATCATGGTCGGCCTCGGCGAAACCCTCGATGAGGTCGCTCAGACGATGTCCGATCTCCGCGACCATGAGGTCGACCTCCTGACCGTCGGCCAATACCTTCAACCCGACACCCATCATCTCCCCGTCGAGCGCTTCTGGAGCCTGGACGAATACGCCGAGATCAAGACGATCGGCCAGCGCCTTGGCTTCACCCACGTCGAAGCCGGACCCCTGGTACGCAGCTCCTACCACGCCGGCGAGCAGGCTCGCGCTGCCGGCAACGTCGCTAACCCTGACTCCGAAGTCGCCACGTCTCGGGAAGTCCCGTCACCCTCTCCCGTCACCTTCATCGAGCTCGATACTGATGCCTGATCCCTACGACGTAGCCATCATCGGCGCCGGACCCGGCGGATACGTTGCCGCGATTCGAGCCGCCCAGCTCGGCCTCAAGGCCGCCGTCATCGAGAAAGATGCCGTCGGTGGGACCTGCCTCAACTGGGGCTGTATCCCGAGCAAGGCCCTCCTCTACAGCGCCGAGCTCCTCAACCTCTACCGGCGCGGGGCCGAGTTCGGCATCACCACCGGCGAGGTCACCGGCGACCTCGGCGTCTCCGTCGACCGCTCGCGCAACGTCGTGACGAAGTTCGTCTCTGGCATCGAAGCCCTCTTCAAGCAGAACAAGGTGGACCTCATCCGAGGCGCCGCCCGCATCGAAGCGCCCGGTCGCATCCGCGTCGAGCCCTCCGGCGACCTCATCGAGGCCACGAACATCCTCGTTGCCACCGGAGGCGTCACGCGGTCTCTGCCCAACGTGGACATCGACGGCGACCGCATCATCACCAGCCGCGAGGCCCTGGAGCTTCGCGATATCCCGTCTTCGATCGTCATCGTCGGCGGTGGACCCATCGGCGTCGAGTTCGCCTACCTCTATCGCTCCTACGGCGTCGAGGTCACCATCGTCGAGCTTCTACCCCACCTGCTCCCTAACGAGGACGTAGACGTGTCCCGCCAACTGGAGCGCTCCTTCGCGGCGATGGGCATCTCGATCCTCACCGGCACCGGCGTCGCATCGATCTCAAGCGCTGCGGACTCCGTGACCGTCACCGTCAAAAAAGACGACGAGTCGCAGCAGTTAACCGCTGACAAGGTCCTCATCGGCGTCGGCTTCGGCGCCAACTCCGACTCCCTCGGCCTCGAGGCAGCCGGCGTCGAGCTCAATCGCGGCTGGGTCCAGGTCGACGACTACTGTCAGACCAACGTCCCCGGTATCTGGGCCGTCGGCGACGTCACCGGCAAGCTGCTCCTCGCCCACGTCGCCTCGCATCAAGGCGTCACCGCGATTGAGAAGATCGCCGGCCTCGATCCCCAACCGCTCGACTACACCGACATGCCGCGCGCCGTCTACTGCCAGCCCCAGGTCGCGAGTCTCGGCCTCACCGAAGCGCAAGCCAAAGAGCGCGGCCACGACACCTCAGTCGGCCGCTTCCCCTTCCGCGCATCAGGCAAGGCCATGGCGATGGGCGACACCGACGGCTTCATCAAGCTCGTAGTCGACCGCGAAAGTCGCAAGGTCCTCGGCTACAACATGATCGGCCACGGCGTCACCGAGCTCCTCGGCGAGGCCACTCTAGGTGCCGTCCTCGAGACCACGCCCAGCGACCTCGGTTACTCCGTCCATGCCCACCCGACGCTCGGCGAAGCCCTCAAGGAAGCCGCCCTCGCCACCTCGGGCGAAGCCGTCCACTTCTTCTCACCAAAGCGAGGCTAAGAGCGCCCGACATCCGGATCAGCGGCAGGGGATTCGCGCCCAAAGCACGCGGCAGCCCTATGCCGCCATGCAATGGCTCCGGGGTACCCCCGGCTTCATCAATGCGTGACTGACGCTTCGTTCAGGCTGCGGATCCGCCGCGCCAGCACTGCCAGCATCGCGATCGCAATGCTGCTATTCTGCGTCATCTCCGCGTTGAAGTCCCATTTCGTAATCACCAGGCACTGGCAGTCCGTCGCCGCCCGCACGCTCGCCGAACGCACGTGGTTGTCGAACAGCGCCATCTCGCCAAAGAAGGTCCCGGCATTCAGCCTGCCTAACACCCTGTTCATCCGCGGTTGCGAGACCTTTAACGACCTCCACGCTGCCGCTGGCGATGACGTAGAAGGCGACTCCGATCTCATTCTCTCGGACGATCACCTCGCCCTTCTTGAAGTCGCGAGTCACGACGGTCTTGGCAAGGCGCGAGACGTCGGTCTTCTCAAGGTCGGCGAACAGTTCGACTTTCGCCAGGATGTCTTCGGTAGCCATGCTCGCTAGCTCCTGTCAAATGCTGTCCTGCCCGACGTCGCTCGGGGCAACGCAGCCGCGGTCGCGGGGTGCCTGCATTCTAGGCACGCATTCAGGCCTTCACAAGCAGCCTTGGCACGCCTTGTTAGACTGGGGCCATGCCACTGGCGCCCATCAACGGCATCAACCTCTACTACGAAGTCCACGGCTCCGGCCCGTACGTCCTCTTTGCCCACGGTCAGGGCGGCAATCACCTCTCTTGGTGGCGGCAGGTCCCGGCCTTCGCCGAGCACTACACCTGCATTACCTACGACGCCCGCGCCTTTGGCCTCAGCCACGACCTCGATAACCGCGGCCGCCGCGCTTTCGGCGAAGATGCCATCGCCCTGCTCGACCACCTCGATATCGAGGACGTCCGCGTCGTCGCCCATTCGATGGGCGGCCGGCCCGCCACCGCCCTCGCCACGCGCGATCCCAAGAACCGCGTCAGCGCCCTCGTCCTTTCCGGCACCACGGGAGCCGTCGCCGATGCCAACGTCAGGCGTCGCCGTGACGAGGCCGAAGCCGCCCGTGACGGCAAGGGCCTCGGAGCCTCTTCCGTCCACCCGCCCTACAAAGACCGCGACCCCGAGGGCTACTTCCTCCTGCGTCAGATCTCGCGCCTCAACCCGAAGCGGCCCAGTGATTTCCTCGGTGCGCCGAACCCGCCCCCACCGCAACCCGGCGACGCGCCGCGCATCCCCATGCATCAGCGCCTGCACGCCATCGGCGTTCCCGTCCTCTATCTCGTCGGCGAGCACGACATGATCACCCCCGCCGACCTCATCGCCATGTGCCACAAGCTGCTGCCCGGCCAGGCGCGCTATCACATGGCCCGTGACAGCGGACATTCCGTGTACTGGGAGAAGCCGGACGAATTCAATCGCGTCGTCCTCGACTTCCTCCGCGAGGTCGACGGCGGTTCTTTGAGCACCGGTTCCTTGAGTCCAAAGTAGCGCCCTGGACCAGGATCTAGACCCGGTGCACCAGCCGCACCGTCTCCTCTTGGACGCGCACCTGCGTCCCGTCGTCCTCGAAACGCCACCAGGCGTTGATGAACGGCTCGCCTACGCGTCGATACCCCAGCCGGTGGTAAAGCCGTCGCGCCGGGTTGTCGATGCGCACTTCCAGATACACGCGGCGCAGCCCCCGGCGGCGCGCCTCATCCTCAACCCAACGCACGATGTCGCCGCCGACGCCCTGGTTTCGCGCCGCCTCCGCCACCTCCAGCGCGAACAAGTGCATGCCGCGAACCGGCCGCATCGACTCCGCGATGCTCACCGTCCCCACCGCCTCGCCGGCGCGCTCGCCAGCCAGCAGCTCGCGATAGCCCAGCCCCTGCTCCCGCCAACGATTCGCCAGCTGAGCCGCGCTCGTCTCCGGTATGCCATACGCCAGCGCTTCGATCTCGTGCAGCCGCATCGGCCGCACCTGCGTCACTCGTTCCGTCTCGATCGCCACGGGCGCCATGATACCCCGCTGCGCGCCACCGGACGCGGGCTTCGGTCGCACCTCTCCCGTCGTGGGCACCGTAGCGTCCACGCAGACTAGCCCCGACCCGAAATGAGCAAGAACCCGGCCAGCCGGGTCCTTTTACGCGACTCCAGCGACACGGTTACTACTGACCCGGTAATCGAACCCACACCGCGCCTCATTGCCCCGGGCGTCATCGAACAAGAGCGGCAGCCTACGCTGTCATGCAATGACCCGTCACGCAGTGACCCAGTACGACGCGTCGGATGGGAATACGGGCGCGCAACGCGTCGCCTCCGTCGGCCCGTCCAGCGCCACATCAGCCGCCGCGCGCCACACCGCGTAGTGCGGCGCCTTGCGATGCTCCTCCAGCGCCGCCTCGTCCTTGTACACCTCGTAGAAGTAATAGACGTTCTCGTCCGCAGCGTCCTGCAGCACGTTGAAGCGCAGACAGCCCGGCTCGTCCCGCTCCGACCCCAACGCATCCACCTCAATCGCCTTGAGGAACGTGTCGCGCGCCTCCGGCTTGATCCGAACCTTCACAAACATCGAAATCATCGTCATCTCCTCGTTAGCTACCACGCTGCACTTCGACGCTCCGTAGCATACGCACACACGGTCAGCGTTATCCTTCATCGACAATGTCGAAGCAGGCTAGACATCGTAAGCTCGCTGCGCATGCACAAATCAATGGAGTGAAACGGAATGATCAGCGAGGCTACTATAGTTTCCCGCTTTGAGGCTCTCATCGAGCGTGCCAACAAACTGATTCAAGAAAAACACAGGAGCACCTACGATCGCATCGATCTTGTTGATTCCGCCCAATACCAGGGCTGGCGCGCTCAGGCTCTCACCGCTTTAGTCGACCTTGTGAGCGAAGCTCATCCTTACACGAAGGCATTCGAGAGCGCTGCTAGGGACACGGAGGTCAGTTACGTGGAATCCGCGAAGCAGGTGTTGGTCAGCCTGCTCGATGACCTGAAAAAGGGATACTTGCAGAGTCTGTCGAACCTGATATCTGCCGAGGTCTTCAGTGACTTTCTTGAGATGGCTCGCCATCTTTTGGATAACGGCTACAAGGATCCTGCGGCAATGCTAATCGGTGCTGTACTAGAGGATGGCTTAAAGAGGATTGCAAATGCTCGGCAAGTTTCGCTAGGCGGGCGCGAAGGCATTTCCGACGTCAACGCAGCACTCGCTAGGGGGAATGTTTACAACAACCTCAAGCGCGACCAAATCGCTGTTTGGATACGCATCAGGAATGGTGCCGATCACGCTCAATTCAGCGACTACACAAATAGCGACGTTGAGAGCATGCACTCCGGCGTTGTTCAGTTCTTAGCTGATCATCTCTCCTAGCCGATATGATTCCCGCGGGGCCCGTCTCAACGAGCACTGCCGCAACACGGAATTGACCCCTCGCGCCCCCTCGGCCGATAATCACCTGACGCCTACTTAGTGTTATGATGACACTAACTAAAGGCGACACCCAAAATCATGAAAAACCTCAGAGTAGCCCTCGCCCAGATCAACACCACGGTCGGCGACCTCGAAGGCAACGCTAACAAGGTCCTCGACTACGTCGCCCAGGCCCGCGACCAGGGCGCCGACGTTGTCGCCTTCCCCGAGCTCACGCTCCCCGGCTACCCGCCCGAAGACCTTCTCATGCGCTCCCGCTTCGTCGACGACAACCTCAAGGCGCTTAAGCACGTCGCCGCCCAGGTCCATGGCATCACCGCCGCCGTCGGCTTCGTCGACGCCGATGACGACCTCTACAACGCCGCCGCCATCCTCCACGAGGGCGAAGTCTCCGGCGTCTACCACAAGCAGTACCTGCCCAACTACGGCGTCTTCGATGAGCGGCGCTACTTCCTCGAAGGCCAGCGCGCCAGCATGTTCACCATCGCCGGCGCAAAGGTCGGCCTCTCGATCTGCGAAGACCTCTGGTACGCCGAAGGCGCCGCCCAATCGCTCGGCCTCGCCGGCGCCGACGTCGTCCTCAACCTCAGCGGCTCGCCCTATCACCACGGCAAGCGTCACTTCCGTGAGCGCATGTTCGCCACGCGCGCCTCCGACAACGCCGTCATCGTCGCCCACTGCAACCTCGTCGGCGGCCAGGACGAGCTCGTCTTCGACGGCAACAGCATGGTTTTCGACCACGAGGGCGAGCTCATCGCTCACGCCCCCGCCTTCGAAGAGCACCTCCTCGTCATCGACCTCGACCTCGAATCGCTACGACTCGGCCGCCTCCACGTCCCGCTGCGCCGCTACCCCGGCCTGCAGCAATACGCCCGCCCTGTCGACGAGGTCTTCGTCTCAGACGCTTCTGACGCTAAGAAGCCCGCGAAGCCGCCCGCGACAAACGTCGAGCGCCTCGACCACGAGGCCGAGGTCTACAAGGCGCTGGTCACCGGCACCCGCGACTACGTCCACAAGAACGGCTTCGAGACCGTCATCGTCGGCATGTCCGGCGGTATCGACTCCTCACTCGTCGCCACCATCGCCGCCGACGCCCTCGGCCCGGAGCACGTCGTCGGCGTCTCCAACCCCTCGCGCTACTCCTCCGAAGGCTCCATCGCCGACGCCAAGCAGCTCGCCGACAACCTCGGCATCAAGCTCATGATCATCCCCATCGAAGAGGCCCACGCCGCCTACCTCGAGATGCTGGATGAACCGTTTCGCGATACTGAACCCGGCACCGCCGAAGAAAACATCCAGTCCCGCATCCGCGGCAACATCTGGATGGCGCTCTCGAACAAGTTCGGCTGGCAACCCGTGCTCACCTGCGGCAACAAGAGCGAAATGGCCACCGGCTACGCCACCCTCTACGGCGACATGGCAGGCGGATTCGCCGTCATCAAGGACGTGCCAAAGTCCCTCTGTTACGCGCTCGCCGAATACCGCAACGCCGACGCCGGCCGCGACCTCATCCCTCGCGACGTCATCGACAAGGCGCCGTCCGCCGAGCTACGCCCCGATCAGCTCGACACCGACTCCCTGCCGCCCTACGACGTGCTCGACCCGATCATCGAGGCCTACGTCGAAGACGACCGCAGCGTCGACGAGATCGTCTCCAACGGCTTCGACGAAGCCACCGTCCGACGCATCGTCAACCTCATCGACCGCAACGAATACAAGCGCCGCCAATCACCACCCGGCGTCAAAATCACCACCCGCGCGTTCGGCCGCGACCGCCGCCTCCCCATCACCAACCGCTACCGCAACTAGTCGCTCTCGCCCACACCGCTAGCCCTCGACCTAATGGTCGCGGCGAAGCAATCCCGGCGCCTCATCCTCTTTCGCCCCATCCGACTTCGACGTAGCCGAGGCTTTCCAGCCTCGGCATCATCTCCATAAACGCCACTCCGTCGACAGTTCCTCTCCACGCATGGAGAGGGACGCGCGGCAGCGAGGGAGAGGTAGACTGCACCCGAAATGCAATACGGCGCCCACCTTCCCCCATCGACTTCGACGCCACCGGCTTCACCGCCAACGACCTCACGTCCTTCACCGACACGGCTCGTGAAACCGGCTTCACCGCAATCGCCTCCAACGACCACTTCGTCTTCCAGAAGCCCTGGCTCGACGGCATCGTCGCCCTCGCCAGCGTCGTCGACCGCAGCGGCGACATGATGCTCGCCACCACCGTCTCCCTGCCCGTCGTGCGCGGCCCCGTCGCGCTCGCCAAGGCCGCCGCCGCCCTCGATATCCTCTCCGGCGGCCGTCTCGTTCTCGGCGTCGGCCCCGGCTCCTCCGCCCGCGACTACGAAGCTGTCGGTGTCCCCTTCGAAGACCGCTGGCCCCGTCTCGACGAAGCCGTGCGCGTCCTGCGCGCCCACCTCAAATCAGACGCACCGCCCTTCGAAGGCAAGCACTACAACTCCAACGCCGCGCTGCAGCCACGCCCCAACCGCCCCGACGGCCCGCCGATCTGGATCGGCTCCTGGGGCTCCGACGCCGGTTTGAGACGCGTCGCCCGCCGCGGCGACGGCTGGCTCGCCTCCGCCTACAACACCACGCCGGACCAGATGGCCGAAGGGCGCGAAAAGCTCCTCGCCCACCTGGCGCAGGCAAACAAAGACGCCGCAACGTTCCCCATCTCCCTCGCCACCATGTGGACCTACGTCACGCCGGACGCCCCAAAAGCCACCTCGATGCTCGAAATGCTCGCCACGATGCTCAACCGTGAGCCCGCCGCCGTCGCCGAGCAGGTAATCATCGGCCCGGCTGACGAGTGCGCCGCGAAGCTACGTCGCTCCGCTGAGATCGGCGTCGAGCGCGTCTTCATCTGGCCCATCGCCGACTCCAACGCCCAGCTCGAGACCTTCGCCACCAAGGTCAGGCCTCTCCTCGACTGAGCACCGGTAACATGCCGAAACGCTGGCCTCGGCCTGACACCCGGCCTTTGACAGCCTGCCTCGTTAACGCCAGTATTCGCCCACCATGCGAAAGCTAGTCGCATTTATTGCGCTGACTGTCGTTCCGGTTCTTCTTGCTGCTGCTTGTAGCGGCGGCGCCGGTGACGATGGGAAGGAGGCACCAACAGAGGCTCCTTTGCCCCTGGCAGGCCGGATCGCTTTCACCTCCGACCGAGATGGCGACACGGAGATTTACGTTATGAACCCTGATGGCTCCAGCCAGAGCCGACTCACCAACAGTCCCACCCTTGACGCTTTCCCTAGCTGGTCGCCCGACGGCAACCGGATCGCTTTCACCTCCGACCGAGATGGCGACATGGAGATATACGTCATGAACGCTGACGGCTCCGGCCAGACCCGTTTAACCGACAACCCTGCCAAGGACGAGCTCCCTGTCTGGTCGCCCGATGGCAGCCACATCGCCTTCATTTCCGACCGTGATGGCAACGTCTATGGCGACATTTACGTCATGAAAGCCGACGGTTCCGACCAGGTGACGCTCACCAAGAACTTCGCCATCAACGCCTCCCCGGCGTGGTCGCCCGACAGTAGGCATATCGCCTTCACTTCCGAGTACAACGAGACCTTCGAGATCTTCGTCATGAATATCGATGGCTCCGACGTGACTAGACTCACCGAGTCCGGAAACGAGTCCCCAGTGTGGTCGCCCGACGGCAATCGCATAGGCTTCGCCTCCCACCGCGACGGTAACCTGGAGATCTACGCCATGAATGCAGACGGCTCCGGCCAGACCCGACTCACCGACAGTCCCGCCCTTGACGCTTTTCCTAGCTGGTCGCCCGACGGCAACCGCGTCGCCTTCCTCTCCACCCGCGAAGGCAACTTCAAAATCTATGTCGTGAACGCTGACGGCTCCGAATTAACCCGCCTCACCAACGCCCCCGCCGACGTCGATCCGGCCTGGTCACCCGACGGCAATCGCGTCGCCTTCCTCTCCAACCGCGACGGCAACTGGGACATCTATGTCGTGAACGCTGACGGCTCCGAACTAACCCGCCTCACCAACGATGCCGCCGTTGAGAGTTCCCCTGCCTGGTCACCTACCTCTGAGTGAAGCCTCTGGGTGTTCTTAATTGACTCTCGCCTCCGCCTACAACACCACGCCGGAGCAGATGGCTGAAGGGCGCGAAAAGCTCCTCGCACACCTGGCGCAGGCAAACAAAGACGCCGCGACGTTCCCCATCTCCCTCGCCACGATGTGGACCTACGTCACGCCGGACGCCCCAAAAGCCACCGCGATGCTCGAAATGCTCGCCACGATGCTCAACCGTGAGCCAGCCGCCGTCGCCGAGCAAGTACTCATCGGCCCGCCGGACGAGTGCGCCGCAAAGCTAGTCGCTACGCCGAAATCGGCGTCGAACGCGTCTTCATCTGGCCCATCGCCTACCCCAACGCGCAGCTCGAAACCTTCATGCGAGACGTCGCCCCGCTAGTCTGAGACCCGGGCGAATCCGCCCTTGGCCACGCGTCCGTGTTGCCGACCCCTCCCGTTCGGGCCGTTCTTACCTTGACTCAGAAACTTGTCGCCAATAGGCTCAAAACAGCGTCGTGGCAGGACTTACTGGCTTTCAACAGCTTTGCATCGTTACCTGTGCGGTCATATTCGGCCTCATCGTCCTCGGTGGCGTGGTGCGCGCCACCGACTCCGGCGATGGCTGCCCCGACTGGCCCCTCTGCCACGGCAGGCTCATCCCTGAGACCGACAAGCACACCCTGATCGAGTACTCCCACCGCGCAACAGCATCCGTCGCCGGCGCCCTCGTCCTCGCCGTCCTAGTCTGGTCCTGGCGCAGCTACCGCAACGTTCCGCGCATCCTCTACCCGGCGGCCCTTACCTTCATACTCGTCCTGTTCCAGGCCGGACTCGGCGGCGCCGCCGTCCTCAACGACCTCGCCGTCGAAATCGTCATGGTTCACCTCGGGACCGCGCTCTTCATCCTTGCCCTCCTCGCCCTGATCACGATTACCGCAATCGACCGCGATCGACCGCTGGCCCGGCCTCGCGTCACCACGAGAACGGGGCGCATCGCCCTCATTGCGTCGCTCGGTACGATTTCGATCATGCTGCTCGGGGCCTACGTCGCCGTCGCCGATTACGCCCTCGCCTGCAGCGGCTGGCCCCTCTGCAACGGCGACGTCTTCCCCGGTTCCAGCGCTACGTCGATTCAGGTCAACTATTATCACCGCATGTTCGCCGGGCTCCTCGGTCTGGTCATTCTCGGGCTCGCCTGGCTTGCCTGGCGGCAGCGTCGAGAAGCGCCGCTCGCTGCCTCACTAGCAATAGCAGCCGTAGCGCTCTACGGTGCACAGGTGCTGATTGGCGCCGCTAACATCTGGACCCAGGTCGCCGATGAGGTCTCGACCGCGCATCTCGCCTTCGGGACACTGCTCTGGCTCGCCCTGGCCATCCTCAACATTCGCATCCACGCGCTCTACGAATGGCTCCCCGGCCAATCCGGCCAGCCCGCTTCACGAGATCTCGCTTCGGGAGCACTGCCATGAGTGCCACCTCAACCCTGATCGATGCTCGCGGCGGCGCTGGCTTCTGGCGCATGGTGGGCGCCTACATCGCCCTGACCAAGCCCCGGATCATCGAGCTCCTCCTCGTCACGACATTCCCCGCCATGGTCGTCGCCGCCGACGGTATTCCCAGCCTCTGGCTTATCGCCGCCACGCTGGTCGGCGGGTCACTCGCCGCCGGTGGCGCCAACACGATCAACTGCTACCTCGACCGCGACATCGACGCGATCATGGGCCGTACCCACGGTCGCCCCATCCCCGCCGGCCTGATCAGCCCGGCAAATGCACTCGCCTTCGGTATCACGCTAAGCATCATCTCCTTCGTCTTCCTCACCCTGACCGTGAACCTGCTCACCGCCAGCCTTGCCGTCAGCGGCATCCTCTTCTACGTCTTCATCTACACGCTGTGGCTCAAGCGCACGACCGTGGAGAACATCGTCATCGGCGGCGCGGCCGGCGCTGTACCGCCACTCTGCGGCTGGGCCGCCGTCACCAATAGCCTCGACGCCGCGCCCATCCTCATGTTTGCGGTCGTCTTTCTCTGGACGCCGCCTCACTTCTGGGCCCTGGCGATTCGATTCCAGGACGAGTACGCCAAAGCGGGCGTTCCCATGCTCCCTGTGACGCATGGCGCCGTCGAGGCCCGCAAGCGCAGCATCGTCTATACGGCGATCACGGTGGTCGCCTCACTCCTCCTCTACGAGACTGGAGATGTTGGTGTCATCTATCTTGCTGTCGCGGCGCTGTCCGGCGCACTCTTCCTGTGGTTCGCCTGGCGCCAGATCCAGGATGCCACCGTGGCCGCGGCCATGCGTCTTTTCCACTTCTCCCTGTACTACCTCGCCGCCGTCTTTCTCGCGATGGTCGCCGACCGCCTCATCCTCTAGACACCAGGATCATCAAGCACGAGACAGTGTCCCGTCCAACATACCTTCCACCTAGCCTCCGACTTGGTTACGCTTAGCGCTGTGTTGGCGAAGCCGGCAAGAAGCGCGCCATACGCTTTAGGCGCCCCTTCAGTGGGGTCTCGGGGCGGAGCCCCGGCTTTACTTATAGGAGACCTCGATGCTCAAGCCCGGTATCAACATCAAGCTCGGCGTCCCTCTGCTGGTGATCGCCTTCGCGATCTCAGCCCTCGCGCTCTACGCTGGCGCCCAGCTAGTCAAACAGGACGAAGCGTCAGCGGACACCGGCGCCGGCCAGGGCGGCGCCGTCGGGCCTGGTCCGGTCAGCGCCACGATCGTCGCCGAAGGCCTCGCCTTCGACCTCTCGACCCTGACCGCCAACGCGGGCTCCGAATTCAACATCACGGTCGATAACAGGGACGGCAGTGTCCTGCACAATATCGCCTTCTATACGGACCGCAGCGCGAGCCAGCTCATCTTCCGTAGCGAGCTATTCACCGGTCCCGACATCCAGGAGAACACGTTGACCGCGCCGGCAGCCCCGGGCACTACTTCTTCCGCTGCGATGTCCACACCGATTCGATGAACGGAGCCTTCGTCGTCCAGTAAGGCGCCGCTCTAGGCAGCCTTGCGCCCACGACGCTCCACGCTCTTACCGCGCGCCTCGGTCTTGCGAGACGACGCTGGTCGTACCGACGCCGAATTCGTTGCGTCCTCCAGAAATACCGGTCCCTGACACCGTTCGCACCGCAAACGCGACCCTGGCCGAACCTCCGGACCCTGGTAGCCAGGCCTCGGAATGAAGTCAGTTACCTTGAGCGGTTGGTGTCGCTTCCCGACGATTTGGCCGCTCACGTGTCCGCAGAAGCAGCACTTCACGTCTGCTACTACCTTGTTAATCATCTCAGTCGACATTAATTCCCTCCACCAGGCTGAGAAAAGAAGTCGTTCAATTGAGAATTTCGGCAGACTGGGAACCGAATCCAGTCCCTTGACGCCAGTTTTCGCAGGTTTAGAGGAATCCCCGACCGGCCAATTACCACAACAGGTAAATAGCTTGCTCAACCACTTGCTATAAAAGCGATGGAAAGCACATGCTATGGAAACAACCTGCGCCGCGTGATCAGCGCGGGGCAATTCCTGGTCTTCCAGGTCCATTTACGCTTGAACTATTCAAGAAAGGGAGGGACACCGGCATGGAGGCAAGCCTGGCCCGAGGTCTTAAGGACGTAGTCCTTGACACGACTGAATCCAGCTTCATCGACGGCGAAGTAGGCATACTGCTTTACCGTGGCTACTCAATTCATGACCTGGCTCAAAACTCGAACTTCGAAGAGGTCTCTTACCTCCTTCTGCACGGCGCATTGCCAACCAGGACAGAGCTTGACGCCTTTCTCAAGCGCCTGACGTCACAGCGCGCCCTTCCGCCACAGGTCATCGAGGTCATTCGGCTCGTCAAGGACTCCCATCCCATGGACGCCTTGAGGACGGCCGCGTCCGCCCTTTCAGCCTTCGACCCCGACACCGAGGACAACTCTCGCGAGGCTAACGTCCGAAAGTCGGAGCGCCTCACCGCGCAGTTCCCCACGATCGTCGCTGCCCACCACCGCATCCGAGGCGGATTCGAGCCGGTACCGCCGCGTGACGATCTCATGCACGCCGCCAACTTCCTTTACATGTTGGACGGCAAAGACCCGAGCCCCGAAGCCGTCGAGGCAATGGACCTCGACTTCCTTCTGCACGCCGAGCACGGCGCCAACGCATCGGCCTTCGCCGCTCGCGTCACCGCCTCAACCCTCTCCGACATGCACTCTTCGATTGTCACTGCTATCGGCACCTTGAAGGGTCCGTTGCACGGCGGCGCCGCAGAGGCCGTCCAGAAGATGACCACCGAGATCGGCGATCCCTCGAACGCCGAGGCTTACATCAAGCAGAAGCTCGAAGCCAAAGAGCGCATCATGGGCTTCGGACACCGCGTCTATCGCGCCGAGGACCCCCGCGCCCGTCACATGCGCGAGAAGTCCCGCGTCCTGGGCGAAAAGCTCGGCCACAGCGAGTGGTACCAGATCCTCACTCAGGTGGAGAAGGACATGGCGCCCTACCAGTCCCGCGGAATCTTCGTCAACGTCGACTTCTACGCTGGCTCGGTCTACGCCCTGCTCGATCTACCGGAAGACCTCTTCGTCCCGATCTTCGCCGTCGGGCGCATTCCCGGCTGGTGCATCGAAATCCTCGAGCAGTTCGACAACAACATGCTGATTCGGCCCCTCCTCCAGTACGTCGGCCCCAAGGATGTCGAATTCGTTCCGATCGACAAGCGCTGAGCCCTCGAATTCTTGACAAGCCAGAGAGGCGCTCTCGTTACTGAGAGCGCCTCTCTGATGTTCCCTCGCTTCTGACCCGATCCCTCCAGGCGTCAGCCAACAAAAAAGCCCCCTCTATGGGGACCTCACAGCCGCGGTTTGGAAATCTCTATCTACGATTCGATGTTGTCTACTTTGAAGCGAACCAGCCCGCTCGGCGCCTCCACCTGTATCTCATCTCCCGCGCGCTTGCCCAGCACGCCCCGGCCAACCGGCGACTCGACCGACAAACGTCCCGTACCCTGTCGCGCTTCCGCAGCCGCGACCAGCTGATACGTCAACTGGGCCCCGGTCTGTACGTTGCTAATGACGATGTTTGAGCCGATCCGCGCCCGGTCGACGATAGCGCCGTCGTCGTCTTCTACAACCACTGCCCGCCGCATCGTACCCTCTAGCTCGCGGATGCGGGCCTCCAGCTGCCCCTGCGCCTCGCGTGCCGCTTCCAGCGGCGCGTTCTCGCGTACGTCGCCGTCGGCACGCGCGTTGTGCAGCTCCTCGGCCATGTGCGGGCGCTGAGAGATCAGCTCCGCTAGCTCCTTCTCCAGTGTCAGCTTGCCTTCTGCCGTCAGCTGGATCTGGTCCATGTCGCTCAGCGCGTTGCCGCGTGCCCGCGACACCGTGCGCCGTACACGCACGTGGCTCACTAAGCGTTCTGGCAGTATCTTCTGCTTATGGGCGTAGCTCAGGAATCCCTTCAGTGAATCCGCTCGCTGCGCCGCGTTTGGGGCGTGGCTGCCGAAAGACTCAACGTAATTCTCAAGATCTGAGGGCTTTATCTGCACCGCGGGGCGGTCATCGCCAAACCAGCGCGCGAATCGCAGCGCTTCCTGGCCGTCCGGGTGCTTCTCTGGAGGTAACGATTGTCCGAAGCGTCTCGCCGCGTCGATTATCGTACTGTTATCGTTGGTCACTAAGCGATTCTAGGAATCCCCGCGAATCTGTGTCAAATCTAGCTACGATGCCTCGTCGAACGACGCTTCTCCTATTCCACAATGGCGGCTGACCTTACCGCCACCGTGAGAGGTCTCGATCTGGACCTGTCTCAAGATCAGCTCGCGCAGCTCGACGCCTACGCGGAACGGCTCGCCACCTCCGCCCACAACCTGACTTCCACCCGCGACCGCGATCAGGTCGAGTCTCGTCACCTGGTCGAATCGCTCGCCCTCGGCCGTCTACTGGACGAGCAAAGACTGCTACCCGACACCACCCGGGTTCTCGATCTTGGCGCCGGCGGCGGGCTGCCCGGCCTGCCGATACGAATTGCTTGGCCGCTCATCGTGCTCACCTTGCTCGAGTCTGTCGGCAAGAAATGCCGCTTCCTCGAAGAGATGTCTCGTGACTTCCATCTCGAGAACACGACCGTACTCGAGGGACGAGCCGAAACCTGGGGCCACGACAAGGCCCACCGGGAGCACTACGACCTCGTTATCGCCCGCGCCGTCGCCCCTCTCCCTGCGCTCATCGAGTACGCATTGCCATTTCTGCGCCTCGGTGGCCAACTTGCTGCCGTCAAAGGCAGCAACGCCATAGCCGAGATCGAAGCCTCAGCCGGCGCCCTCAACGAGCTCAATGGCCGCATTTCTGACGCCCCGGTGTTTCAACCGCCTCACGGCCAACCCCAGACCGTCGTGCTCATCGAAAAGGCTGGACCAACCCCCGAGCACCTTCCCCGTCGACCCGGCATTCCGAGCAAGCGTCCTCTCTAGAAGGCACCAGCCCCACGGTGGCCACCTGACAGACCGTCGCGCAGCCAGAGCCGCCCTGATCCCCTACACGCGCCGTAGTCGCATCGAATTAATCGATCTCCGTGCTAGAATCCTCTGGCTCCGCAGGTGTCCCCAGGGACGTAGCTTTCCGTATCTACTCAGGTTCGGGCATGGAGGTGGCAAGATCGTCGACATGCAGGAGGTTCTTGCGTGGCTGAGACGTCTCGCCAGACTCGACACAGGCGTCTTCGATGAGATCCGGACCAACCCAACCGCCACCATCCCTGGCGTTCTCGTCGCAACTATTGCCATCTTCCTGTCCGGCCTTGGCGGCTGGCTCTGGTGGGTGGTCGAAGACTACCCGCGCTCCGAAGACGTACTCGTCAACTCCGCCCTCATAGGGTCAATGCTCGCAGTCGCCCTCTGGGCCGTCGGCTGGCTCGGCGTCGTCTACTTCATGCTGACCCAGATCTTCCGTGAGCGCGCTGATGTCGAGCAACTATTCCGCGTCATGGGCCTTGCCGCCGCTCCGCTCGGCCTCATGGTGCTGATGTTCATCCCTCTGGTCTCGCTCTCCATCGGCCTCGCCTCGCTAGTCCTCGCGTTCGGCCTGACGAACATCGCTATCAGCAGCGTCACCACCGCCAATCCCGCCCGGGTCCTCGTATCCAATCTCGCCGGCTTCTTCGTCTGGGCCGCCGCCCTGACCCTGCTCGCCTCTGCCAGCGCCAGTAGCGTCGAACCCCACGCCCCCGGCATCTTCCTCTACAACTCCATCACCAGCATCAGCAGCGAACTCTTCAACTTCGCCGGCTAAACCCCGCCAATTTCGATCGCCAGCAGGGCTCACCGCGCTCATCCCGCGCCACTCGCCAGCCCGTACATTGCCAGCTACAACTTGAGAGTCTTGAGACAGCTCAAGCCCATCTGCTACGCTTCGAACCGTGGGGCTGTAGCTCATTTGGGAGAGCGTTTGACTGGCAGTCAAAAGGTAGGGGGTTCGATTCCCCCCAGCTCCACCAGAAAACCAATCTAGAAGCGCCCTCTCCGGAGGGTGTTTCTGTTTTGAGACGCCAAATAACGCCAGTTTTGACGCCAATAACATTGGACTGGTGTGGACCTCTGGAGACGTGACTGGAAGCGTTTGCCTACCCATACCCACCAGAACCACTGTCCCTGGCGCAGCAATTGACACCCTTGCTCCCTGACGACAGAATCACCGCACCGTGACGAGCGAACGCATACAAAGACGCATCGAGCGCCTGCTCGACCAGGCAGAGACCGCTGCCGACGAAAAGCAATGGGACGATACGATTTCCCTGGCAAAGGAAGTTCTGACTCTCGACGCTGCCAACCAGGACGCGTTGACTCTACTTAGCTCAGCAGAGCGCATGGGGGAGGGCTCGGAAGCGCCCACCGGCAGTTCGCCAGCTTCGACACCCTACACACTCGATGCCCCACCCCAACCCACCTCCTTCGCCTCCGGCCGTTACGAGGTCAAGCGCTTCCTGGGCGAAGGCGGCAAGAAGCGCGTCTACCTGGCCCACGATACACAGCTCGACCGCGACGTAGCCTTCGCCTTGATCAAGACAGAAGGCCTGGACGAACAGGCCAGACAGCGCATCACCAGAGAGGCCCAGGCCATGGGACGCCTGGGCTCCCACCCCCACATCGTCACCGTCTACGACATCGGTGAGGAGAACGGCCAGCCCTACCTCGTCCTACCCGTCCTACCCGGTGGTGACGTGGAGGGCGTCATCGAAGAAGCCGAAGACCACAAGCTCTCTATCGAGCAGGCGGTGAAGATCGCCACCGAGACCTGCCTGGGCCTGCAGTTCAGTCACCAGAAGGGCATCATCCACCGCGACCTCAAGCCGCGAAACGTCTGGCTGGCGGAGGACGGCAGGGCGATGATCGGCGACTTCGGCTTAGCAGTAGCCGTAGACCGTAGCCGTCTTACCCAGGCGGGGATGATGGTGGGCACGGTGAGTTACATGCCGCCGGAGCAGGCCATGCGTGGAGAGGTGACACCGCAGAGTGACCTCTACTCCCTGGGGGCGATGCTGTACGAGATGGTGTGTGGCAGGCCACCGTTTATCGGTGATGAACACGTAGCGATCATTGGGCAGCACCTCAATACACCACCGGTAGCACCCACATGGCACCGACCGGACTGTCCCGCGGGGCTGGAGGCGTTGATCCTGCGGCTGCTGGAGAAAGACGCTACAAAGCGGCCTACGAGTGCTGCTGAGGTCAAGGACGCCCTCGCGTCGGTCAGTGCTTCTACCGCGCCGACCGCGGTGCATGACGAGGCCGCTGCGCCACATGAACACAACCCGCTGTACCGCCGCACCTTTGTCGGACGAGAGCACGAGGTCAGGCAGCTTCAACAGACTTTCGATGCAGCGATGTCGGGCCAGGGCGGCTTGGTCATGGTCGTCGGAGAGCCCGGAATAGGTAAGACCAGCCTCGTCGACCAGCTAGCCACCTACGTGCAGCTGCGAGGCGGAATGACCCTGATGGGCCACTGCTACGAGGAAGGCTCCCTCTCTCTGCCTTACCTTCCGTTCATCGAGGCGATGCGCTCCTACGTGCTGGTTCGTGACCCGGACGGACTGAGGTCAGACCTAGGCTCAGGTGCCAGCGAGGTAGCCCGCATCGTCTCTGAGGTGCGCGACAAGGTCAACGTGACGCCCAGCGAAGGCGGCGACCCTGAGGAGCAGCGCTGGCGGCTCATGGAGGCGGTGAAAGATTTCCTGCGTAACGCCAGCCAGGTGCAACCGCTGCTATTGGTTCTGGAAGACTTGCATGACGCTGACCGGGGCACCCTCGACCTGCTGGAGCATCTGACCCGCAACCTGGAAGGCGCTCGATTGCTGATCACCGGCACCTACAGGGATGTAGAGGTGGATCGAGCACACCCGCTATCCGGAACCCTGGCCGAGCTGCGCAGGAACCAGACCTTCACCCGCGTCCCGTTGCGCGGCCTTACTGTCGATGAGGTACACCGCATGTACACGGCTATCCGGGGGGAGGAGCGTGCCTGGGCCCAGTCAGAGGCGGTTCATCGCCAGACTGAGGGCAATCCACTTTTCATCCAGGAGTTCCTGCGCTATCTGGTCGAGGAGGGCCTCGTCGTCCGGCAGGACGGCCGCTATCAGCCCGTCGAGGGTCAAGGCCCCGGTAGCAACATCCCCGAGGGGTTGAAGGATGTCATGGGCAAACGGCTGTCGCTGTTGTCGGAGAAGACCAATCAGGTGTTGAGCATCGCTGCCGTGGTCGGACGCGAGTTCAGGCTAGACGTTCTTCGGCTGGTTACCGACCTCACTGAGGACGAAGTGATCGAGGCGTTGGAGCGGGCCACGGAACGCGCCGTAATTGAGGTGCGCTCTGGCATGCCGGCGAACCTCTCTTACCGCTTCACGCACGCCTTTTTCCGCCAGACGCTGTACGAGGAGTTGAGCCCGCCGAGACGCATCCGCATGCACCAGCAGGTTGCCAGGGCGCTGGAGCAGGTTTACGGCCGGCGGGTAGAGGAGCACGCAGCCGAGCTGGCAGAGCACTACTCCTACTCCTCCGACCCGGCCGACCTGAAGAAGGCGGTGGAGTACGGCGAGTTGGCGGCATCGCGCGCCATGGCCGTATACGCCTACGGCGAGGCCGTGAACCACCTGGAGCGAGCGCTAGAGGTTCAGGAGGTGCTGGACTCCGACGACAAGGCGAAGCGTTGCGGGCTGCTCCTGTCCCTGGGAGAAGCCCTGCTGCCAGGAGCGGAGTTTCGTCGTGCAGCAGTAAGCATCGCGCCGGAGGCGTTTGATCTGGCGCTGGCTCTCGGCGATGCCAGATTGCTGACAAGGGCATGCCTGCTGGCATTGTCCGCGCATGTGCCCTTGACCCAGGACGGGCTCCGTTCACCAGATGGCCTAAGATGGCTTGCCCTGGCAGATCAACATGTGCCGAGGGGTACGGTGGAGAGAATCCGCGCGGATATGTACAGAGCACACGCGCTCAGAGGAGCGAGTCCGGCTGAAGCATGGCAGCTCATGGTAGAGAACTTTGAGTTGGCAGAGCGACTTGACGATGACGAAGGCCGGGTCCTGGCAGGGGAGCACATCCTCAACGCGACGGAGACTCCTGTGGAGGAGTATGGCCGTGTCGCAGAGGTTGCCGAGCAGCTAAGCCTGCGTGACCTGAGTCCGTCTTCAGTACGGGATGCCGTGGTCTACTACACAGTCTTAGGTGGGGCACTGCTTTCAAGCGGGCAAAGAGAGAGGGCTGAGGATCTCTGGGACAGGCAGCGAGCCCTCGCCGACCAGAGCAACGACCGTAATGCCTTGAATCAGCGAGAGACAACCGACTCCCTGCGCCTCATCCTGGATGGCAAGTTGGAAGAGGTGTTGGAAACAGCGAATCAGACGCTTGAGCGGGCCATCCAACTCGGCATTGAGGGAGGTCGAGGATTATTTGGGAGGCAAGTGAGGCGGGCGCTGGTTTACCTGGGCCGTTACCAAGAAGCCCTTGGAACGGTCCGGGAGGTTCGCGACATCATGGTCAACGGGGGAGTGTTCGCCGGCCAGCGAGCCTACTTGCTGGGGTATTTAGGCCGAGCAAGTGAGGCTAGTGACATCCTGAAAGCATTCCTGGACAGAATTGATAAGAATGAACACCTGAGCGCCGCTACTCAGCGCTACTTGTTGGAGGGCGCCGTATCTGCTCAAGACGAGGTGGCCTGTCGCGAGCTTCTGGACAGCACGCGACTACTGGCGCCGTACCTCATGACAGAAGCGAATATGAGCTTCTGCATCGCTCGTCATCTTGGCGACGCGGCGGCGCTCGTAGGCCAGGCTGAAGAAGCGCGCGCCTACTACGAGCAAGCGATTGAGTTGTGTGAACGAGCACGCTTCCGCCCCGAGCTGGCCCTCACCCGCGCCCACCTCGCCGAGCTGCTCCTCGACCACTATCCCGACGAGCACGACGCCGCCATCGAGCACCTCGACTTCGCCATCGCCGAGTTCCAGGACATGAAGATGCAGCCCGCGTTGGAGCGGCATTGGGACGTAGAGGGCTGCTGAAGGCATGACTTCAGAAAAGCACGTCTCGGCGGAGGATACGCCGCCCCAAGCCCCCGGCCTACATCAACTCAGCGGGTCCGACTTCTTCGCGCTTGTGGCCGAAGGAACACGCTACGTTGAGCGATACGCCGACGCGATCAACGCCCTGAACGTATTCCCCGTGCCCGATGGCGATACCGGCACAAACATGCGGCTCACCCTGCGTGCCGCCCTCGAGAGCCAGGATCATCCTTTGGACGGACCCGGTACCGTGGCCCAGGTCAGCGCAACGCTGGCGCGCGGCGCGATTTTCGGCGGCCGTGGCAACAGCGGCGTCATCCTGTCCCAGTTCTTGAAAGGCCTCTCAGGCGGCCTCTCAAGTTGCGATGAATTGAGCGGAGCCGATCTATCCCAAGCCCTCAAGGTCGCCTCAGTCGCCAGCTACCGCGCTGTGAGCAATCCGGTGGAAGGGACCATGCTTACGGTGATCGGGGCCGCTGCCGCCAGTACTCCCTTCAAGACTGACTCCGTCGTCGATGTCCTGCAAGCTGCTCACGAGGCGGCCGAGGCGGCGCTGGCCCGCACGCCGGAGCAGTTGCCCATCCTCCGGGAGGCCGGTGTCGTCGATGCCGGCGGCCAGGGCGTCGTTGCCTTCCTGGCCGGCGCGCTCGCGTTCGCTTCCGGTGAGGAGGTCGCACTCGAGATTACCGCGCCAGCCGGTAACCTCTCAGATGCGGGCGTCAGCCACGAGTTTCTGGAGCACACGAAGGATGAGCAATACGGATTCTGCATCCAGTTCGTCATCGAGAGTGAGAGTCTGGACGTGGACGCGATGCGCCAGCAAATGGCCACCCTGGCAACTTCTACGGTGGTCGTCGGAGACGATCGACTAGTACGCGTCCATGTCCACGCGACCGACCCGGGCCCGCTGATCAGCCTGGCCGTGGCCCTCGGTTCGGTCGATCAGGTCAGCATTCAGAACATGGATCGTCAGCACCAGGAGTTCATGGCGTTGCAAGCCCGCCGCGAAGACCGGCCAGGCCTCGCTGTCGTCGCCGTCGCACCAGGAGAGGGCTTTAGCCGCATCTTCCGCGACCTCGGCGCTGCCACCGTGGTCCGCGGTGGCCCGACCATGAACCCGAGCGTAGCCCAGTTACTCGATGGCGTGGGCGCCGCCGACGCTGAGCACGTCATCATTCTGCCCAACGACGCCAACATCGTCCTGGCCGCTCAACAAGCCGCCGGCCTCTCAGACGGCGGGCTCACCGTGGCGCCATCAAGCAATGTCGCGCAGGGAATCGCGGCCATGCTCGCCTTCAAACCCGACCTTGACCTGGCATCGAATCTTGCTGCCATGACCTCCGCGATGGCAGAGGTTCAGGCTGGAGAGGTCACAACAGCGGTCAGGAGCACGTCGATAGGCGGCATAAAAGTAGAAGCCGGGCAGTTCATCGCACTCTTCAATGGAGAGCTAACTGCCGTGGGCGAGAGCGCGAACGCTGTCCTCGTTGAAATGCTTCACGGTGCCGAGATAATGGAGGGGTCGTTGATCACTCTCTACTTCAGCGGCGCCAATTCCGAAGCGTCGGCCGCAGAGGCCGCAGCGCAGATCCAGGCCACGTTCACTGAAGTCGAAGTCGAGGTCCTGGAAGGTGGCCAGCCCTACTCCCACTACCTCGTTTCGATCGAATAGGAGTCGAAGCCCGTGGCAGTCAAAGTCATTACCGACAGCACCGCAGACCTCCCTGAGGAAGTCATCAAGGACCTGGACATCGGTATCGTGCCGCTGACCGTCCTCTTCGGCGATGAGGCGTACAAGGACGGGGTGGAGATCACCCGCGAGGAGTTCTTTGACCGTCTCGCCAGGGGCCCCGTCCATCCCCGGACGTCACAGCCACCCATCGGTGACTTCGTCGACGTCTACAAGTCGCTCGCCGAGCAGGGCCACGACATCGTTTCCGTGCACATCTCGGAGAAACTCTCTGGCAGCCTGAACTCCGCCAGATTGGCCGCCGCCGAGTTGCCCGATGCAAATATAACCATTGTTGACTCCCAGCTTGCCGCCCTTGCCCTTGGGCTTGTCGTCAAGACCACTGCGGAAGCCGCCAGAGACGGCAAATCGCCCGAAGCGGTCGCTGCGGTCGCGCGTGACGCTGCCTCTAAGACCAACTGCTACGTCATCCTCGATACCTTGGAGTACCTGCAGAAAGGCGGGCGCATCGGCAAAGCGCAAGCCCTCCTCGGCAGCCTGATTTCCATCAAGCCGATCCTGACCGTCCGAGACGGAGAGGTGCATCCCTACGAGAAGATACGTACTCATGCCAGGGCCGTCGCCAGGCTGCGAGAGATTGCCAGCCCTAAAGCGCCCTACGCCGAGCTCGCCCTGATCCAGGAAGGTCATCCTGAAACCTTGAAGGGCTTGCTCGACCATCTCAGTGCCCTGTCGAACCGGCCGGCGATCGTCGGCAAGCTCGGCGTCGTCGTCGGCGTCTACGCCGGCCCGGGAGTCGTCGGTATCGCCCTGCGTCAAGCCTAGTTCCGGCTCACAATCATGAAATGAATCTGCAAGGGCATCTCCACGCGTCCGTGGTGAATCTCAGGCCGTTGGAAGAATTGCCTCACCGTAGCCACCAGAGTGAGCGGTCCCGCTTTCGTCGACACGTCGTCGATCAGCTAGTAGAAGACTCTACAATCAGCTCCGAAAGGGACCTTGAATGACCTCAGACCACCTCGCACCAACCGTCACGTTGGCCAACGCCGTCTCAATGCCGGCCCTGGGACTCGGCACATCGCCGATGAACGATGACGAAGTGGAAACCGTAATCGGCATGGCGATTCAGGCTGGGTATCGACTCTTCGACACGGCTGAGAATTACGGCAACGAGCGTGGAGTCGGCCTCGGGGTTCGAGACAGCGGTGTGAACCGCGCCGAGTTGTTCATCACGACCAAGTTCAACGCCAAGTGGCATGGCCAGGAAGAGGTCCAGCAGGCCTGCAGAGAGAGCGCCGAACGCCTGCAAGTCGAGTACATCGATCTCCTTCTCATCCACTGGCCTCTCCCAGCCCAGGATCGCTACGTCGATGCCTGGAAGGGCATGGTTAAACTGCTCGAACACGGCAAGGTTCGCGCCATCGGCGTCTCGAACTTCAAGCCGGAGCACATTGACCGTCTCATCGACGCAACCGGCGTCGCCCCGCACGTCAACCAGGTCCAGCTAAATCCATGGATCCCGCGGCTCAGCGAACGAACCTACAACGCGGCGCATGGCGTCATCACTGAAACCTGGGTGCCGATTGCGAAAGGAAACGAGCTCCTGCGCCAGTCCGTCATCGTCGAGGCCGCGAAACAGCACTCGAAGACGCCGGCTCAGGTCGTCCTCCGCTGGCACGTCCAGCTCGGTCTCATTCCCATTCCCAAGACATCGAACCCTGAACGACTCGTCGAAAATCTCGACGTCTTCGACTTTGCTTTGACCGAAGCAGAGATTGCAGAGATTTCGAGGTTGAACAAAGGCGGTGAAGGGGCCATCGACTCTGACAAGATGGGCCACTAATTTCGCGAGGATGACTCCCGTTCGTCGAAGCGCTCATAATCTGGCCTGCCGCCCACGGGAACTCCGTAGTCGAAACGCTTAGCCGACGGCCGGACAGACCACCGTCAACCCAAGTTCTGCAGGCTCAGAGGAGGACTCAGACCATGATTGTAGGCAGTGGTGACTTCCGCTATGAGGTTGCCGAAGGCTGGGAGCAACTACCCGCCGGCTGGGTCCATGGCGACGTCGCAGGTGTAGCCACCGATTCAGCTCAGCGTGTGTTCGTATTCAGCCGAAGCGAGCATCCGTTGATTGTTTACGATCGTGACGGCCGCTATCTCTCCTCCTGGGGCGAGGGAGTTTTCACGCGACCCCACGGCATAACAATTCAGGATGACTTCGTCTACCTCGTGGACGACGGCGACCACACCGTGCGTAAGTTCACGCTGGAAGGCGACCTTCTACAGACCCTGGGCAGTGCCAACCAACCTTCCGACACTGGCTACGTCAGCAGTGCTTCCGCCAACCTCACCACCATCGAACGTGGCGCGGCGCCATTCAATCGGCCCACCCGGCTGCGCGTCGCGCCGGACGGTGAGCTATATGTCTCCGACGGTTACGGCAACGCCCAGGTTCACCGCTTCAGCGCCGATGGTCAGTTGATTCAGTCCTGGGGCGGGCCCGGCACCGAACCAGGTCAATTCAACCTGCCCCACAGCGTCTGGGTCCACACCGATGGGCGTGTCTTCATTTGCGACCGCGAGAACGACCGCGTCCAGATCTTTAGCCCCGAAGGGGAGTTCCTCGACGCCTGGCCGGTGCGTCGGCCTGGAGACCTTTGCATCGACGCCGATGACAACGTCTACATCGGTGAGATGTACTACCAGAAGGGGTCAATGTCGATAGCCGGGCAAACCTGGACGGAAGACCAACCAGCCCAGATGACCGTCTGCGACTTGACCGGCAAAATCATCTGCCGTTTCGGAGAGACAGGAGACCCCTGCGCCGAGGGCAACCTCGTTTCGCCGCACGGCATCTGCGTCGACGACAGAGGTGATATCTACGTCGGTGAAGTAACGCAGACGTCCCTCACGGGCCGGGGGCTAACTTACAAAAAGGGCGACCCGGCGCTGCGGAAGTTCGTCCGCGTCCGCTGACCCATCCGACCGAGGTAAGTCCGCTCTCGGCGAACGTTCGACTACCCGGAGTGCCACATTGATACCTTCGCGCCCCGCCCAATCTGATATGATGCGGCGGAGTTCCCTTGATCGATTCCCTCAATCGCATCTCGGATGCTCACCGACACGAGTCCTTACCACCGCGAATTGTCCGTATTGCGTTCCACGTCTCTTCGGCTCTCGTTGACGGTCCGGTCCTTCGTTATCGGTATCGGATAGTGCCCTGTTGGCTTAGTTGAGAGAGAAGAGAGCCCAGTTGAACATTTACGTAGGCAACATTAGTTTCGACACCTCGGATCGCGACCTCGAAGCCGCGTTTGCCACATACGGCGCCGTCACCTCGGCGCGCATTGCTACAGATCGAGACACCAACCGCTCCCGAGGCTTCGGCTTCGTCGAGATGGACAACCAGACTGAAGCCCAGGCTGCCATCGCTGGCCTCAATGGCACTGATCTGCAAGGCCGGACCCTCACGGTCAACGAAGCTCGACCGCGCGAGGACCGCGGCAACCGCCGGCCCAATGGTGGTGGTGGTGGCGGCAATCGTCGCTGGTAGCCGCCAGCGGCACCACACGCTCGGAAGGGGCGGCCAGAGGTGCCGTCCCTCCTTCAATACAAGCAATTCAACGCCAGGCTAGGGAGTCAATCGGTTTGGACCACGGTTACGCAGTGGACGAAGATAGACGATGTTCGGCCACCACCAAGAAGCAACGGCAATGCTCACTCCCTGCGCTGGTTGGCGCCCAAAAGTGCGCCCTTCACTCCGGCTTGGCAAAGCCAAGGCGCGACGCAGGCTTCGGTGATCCCACGGCGCTCGAAGCCTACAAGCGGGCCCTCGTCCAGCCAACCGCCGCACGTGGCGTGAATCGGCCGTCTTGATCGCCGCCGCCCCTGCCTTAGCGGATAACGGCCAGGAGGCCACGGCACTTCGCCTCAAGCAGCACTCCGACGCCTACGCCCGCCTCAAGACGGACATTACCGCCGCCGGCATCCTGCGCCGTTCCTACGCCTTCTACTTTTCCCTGATTGTCTTTAGCTTCGCCGGCTACGCCCTCAGCCTGTGGGCCGTGGTCGCCTGGAACGCCGTCGCTCCCCTGCTCCTCGCCTGCATCGGTATCACTTTCTTCACCACCCAGCTCGCCGGCCTCATGCACGATGGCGGTCACCGTGCCGCATTCAGCTCCAAGCGCGCCAATGACATCCTCGGCATCGCCGCCACCGCCGCGATCGGCATGGTCCTCGCCAGCTGGACCGAACGGCATAACCGCCATCACGCGCGTCCCAACCAGCACGGCGCCGACCCCGACATGGAGGTTCCGTTCCTGGCATTAACACGAGCGAACTTTGAGGAAAAGGACGCGGCTCAGCGCTTGACGATCAGGTGGCAAGCCTTCTACTACTACCCGCTCGGCTCCCTGGTCGGCTTCTCCAATCGGCTGGGCAGCATCACGTACTTTTTGTCCCATCGCTCCCGCGCCAACCTCGTCCGGTTTGTCATCTACCTTCCCGCGATCGTCGTGCTCTTCGCCGGGCCATTCATCCTCTTCCCGCTCGACAAGGCGTTCTTCGTCTTCCTGGTCGTCCACATCACGACTGGCGTTTACTTGGCCAGCTGCTTTGCCCCTAACCACAAAGGCATGGCCACGTATCCGGAAGACGCCAAGGTTTCGTTTCTGGAACAACAGGTTGTCACCGCCCGCAACGTTAGCGGCGGCTTTCTGACCGATTTGCTACTGGTCGGCCTCAATCGCCAGATCGAGCACCACCTGTTCCCGAACTGCCCGCGCAACAAACTGAGACTTCTCGGGCCCTACGTGCGTCAGACTTGCCTTGAGCAGGGAATCGATTATTGCGACGTCAGCTTTATCAGCACGAATCGCACCCTCGTGCACCACCTGCACGACGTCTCGCGACCAGGTGCCTCGACCGTCTAGAACGCTAGGCTTAGGCCTCGACCAGTCGCGAATCTGCTATCGGCGTCCAGAAGAACTTACGCTTGCCGAATCCACGCCCTTTGAGAATCAACTTGCCGCTCGGGTCATAGATCGAATAGTCGTCGTTTGCGCCTTTGTAGTCGCTTGACTTGTGCTCGTACGTGTACTCACTAAGGTCTGCCCTGGATAGGCTTTGGATCTGATACTTCAGTTCCTTCACGATATTTTCAGGTACGCGATCCCGAGTAGTTTCTTGGTTAGTGGTCATGTTAGCCTCCCTCAACCCCATCAGCGACCTCGTCCGTTCCCAGGTGGAGCGGTATCAGATGGCCGCTGGACGGCAAAACCAAGAGATGACCCGGAGAAGTCCGGATTGTCAGTCTCTTTAGCTGGCAGGCCGTATATCTAAGGGATGCTCCTAAGCTCTGTACGCGTAAGGGTATGCCTGCCGGAGCGCCTCGGCAAGCAATAGCGCGTTCATGTGTTCACGGCCTGGTCGAACAATCGACGGCTTACGGCTCGTAGTTAAGATTCGACCGCAGCCAGCGCTCCGTCGCCGACAACGCCATGCCCTTTCGGCGTGAGTAGTCGGCGGCCTGGTCCTTCTCAATGCGGCCAAGACCAAAGTAGTGCGCCTCCGGCCGTGCGAAGTAATATCCGCAGACGCTGGACGCCGGCAGAATAGCGCAACTCTCGGTAAGCTCTGCCCCTATTCGATTCGACGCGTCCAAGATTTCGAAGATCGTCTCTTTCTCGCTGTGGTCGGGACAGGCTGGATAACCTGGAGCCGGCCGGATGCCGGTGTACTCCTCCTTCACCAATTCTTTCAAGTCGAGCATCTCGTCCGAGACGTAGCCCCACAGCTCCTTCCGGATCAGCTCGTGCAGCCGCTCGGCCAAAGCCTCAGCGACGCGGTCTGCCAGCGACTCCAGGAGAATCGCGCTATAGTCGTCGCCATTCGCTTTGAAGTCGGCCACTCTCGTCTCAAGTCCGCCGCCGGCCGTCACCACAAACATGCCCAGCCAGTCTTCGACTTCAGCCTCCAGCGGTGCCACGAAGTCGGCCAGCGCGAAGTTCGGCGATTCGTTCGTCTTACTCATCTGTTGTCGCAGGGTATGCACGACCGCTTCAGGCTCTCCCTGGCGCGAGGTCTTGTCTGGCCAGATCAGAATGTCGTCCGCGCCGTCAGACGCGGCGGGAAACAGACCAACGATCGCTTGCGGTCGCAGCCAGGACTCCTCAACCATCGTTTTCAGTTGCGCCCTCGCATCTTCGTGAAGTGTTCGCGCCGCCTCGCCGACCACCGGGTCACTCAACACTTCTGGGAAGTGGCCGTGGATCTCCCAGGCCTGAAAAAACGGCGTCCAGTCAATGTAGTCCAGCAGATCCCCCAGCTCAAGGTTGTTGTAGACCGTCACGCCCGCCTTTCGAGGTGTCGGCATCGCAACGCTCAGGTCTACATTCAGTTTGTTCGCTCGCGCCTGCTTCAATGAGAGCCGCGGTCGCTCCGTCTGACTCTCGAGCCTGCGGCGACGCACCTCGTCGTAGTTCTGCCGCACATCCAGCGCGAACTGCTCGCGGTTATCCGAAAGCAGGTTAGTGACGACACCGGCGGCGTGCGAAGCGTCCGGGACGTAGATCACCGGACCCTCGTATTCCGGCGCGATTCTCACCGCTGTATGCGTCTTCGAGGTCGTCGCACCTCCTATCAAGAGTGGTGTATTGAAGCCTTCGCGTTGCATCTCCGCCGCGTTGAACGCCATCTCCTCCAGGGAGGGCGTGATCAGACCGGAGAGCCCGATCGCATCGACGTTCTCTTCTATCGCCACCTCCCGGATCTTCGTCCACGGCGCCATCACGCCAAGGTCGATCGTCTCGAAACCGTTGCACTGCAGAACGACGCCGACAATGTTCTTACCGATGTCGTGGACGTCGCCCTTAACCGTTGCGAGCAGGATCTTCGGCTTCTTTGCCGCCTCGCCGTTCTCCTTTTCCTCCGCTTCGATTACGGGTACAAGATGCGCCACGGCCTGCTTCATCACCCTCGCGCTCTTGACCACCTGGGGCAGGAACATCTTGCCGCTGCCGAACAGTTCTCCCACCGTCTTCATGCCGTCCATAAGCGGGCCCTCGATAACCTGGAGGGCTCGGTCGAACTGCGTCCGGGCCTCATCGACGTCGGTGACAACGAACTCGTTAATACCGTGGACTAGCGCATACGTCAGACGCTCCGCCGCCGGCTCCTCCCGCCAGCTCACGTCGGCGCCCTGCCCACTCACGTTCTCTTCCAGTCCCTGCGCGATCTCGAGCAACCTGTCGGTCGCATCGGAGCGCCGGTTCAGGACGAGGTCCTCGGTCCGCTCCAACAAGTCTCCTGAAAGGTCCTCGTAGATCGCCAAAGACCCCGCATTAACAATGCCCATGTCCATGCCGGCTTCGATCGCGTAATACAGGAAGACGCTATGGATCGCCTGGCGCAACGGCTCGTTGCCCCGGAACGAAAAGCTCAGGTTGCTCACGCCGCCAGAGATGCGCGAGTCCGGCAGCATCGACTTCAACCGCCGGGCTGCTTCGATATAGTCCAGGCCGTACGCATCGTGCTCCGCAATTCCCGTGCCCACCGCGAAGACATTCAGGTCGAAGATGATGTCCTCGGGAGCGAAGCCCGCCTCTTCAGTCAGAAGTCGATAGGCTCGCTCGCAGATACCCACCTTGCGCTCCACATCCGCCGCCTGCCCTTCTTCGTCAAAGGCCATGACCACTACGGCAGCACCGTAGCGGCGCACCAGCTTCGCCTGTCGCAGAAAGTCCGCCTCTCCGTTCTTCAACGAAATCGAATTGACGATGCTCTTGCCTTGGACGCACTGCAGCCCGGCCTCAATCACCGTCCAGTTCGAGGAATCGATCATCACCGGCACGCGTGCGATCGTCGGCTCGCCCGCAAGCAGGTTGAGGAACTTGCTCATCGCCGCCACGCCGTCGAGCAGCGCCTCGTCGAAGTTCACGTCGATGATCGACGCGCCGGCCTCGATCTGGTCACTTGCGACCCGCAACGCCGCCTCGTAGTCGTCGCCAACGATCAGGCGCTTGAATCGAGCCGAGCCCGCCACGTTGGTCCGCTCGCCAATGTTGACGAAATTAGAAGTCTCATCGACCGTCAGCGCCTCCATTCCCGACAAACGCAGCGCTTTCGGCGGTTCGGACAACACCCTGGGTCGCAGGCCTTCAACCGCCTGCACGATTGCTTCAATGTGCGCCGGCGTCGTGCCGCAACACCCGCCGGCGATGTTGAGCAGGCCGTCCTGAGCCAGCCGCCCCAGTGTTGCTGCCGTCACTTCCGCGGGCTCGTTGTATTCACCCAGCTCGTCAGGCAACCCGGCGTTGGGATGCATGCTGACGTGGAACGGCGCAATTCGCGCCAGCTCCCGCAGAAAGGGTGCCAGGTCTTCCGCTCCAAAGGCGCAGTTCATTCCCACTGACAGCGGCTTCGCGTGCGCCAGTGAGGTCAGAAACGCATCCATCGTCTGCCCCGAAAGCGTGCGACCGCTGCTGTCGGACAGCGTGCCGGAGACCATCACGGGCACGCGAATACCTAGCTCCTCGAAGACATCTTCAATCGCGAAGAGGGCCGCCTTGGCGTTGAGCGTGTCGAATATGGTTTCGATCAGGAGGATGTCGGCGCCGCCCTCGATCAGTCCCTTCGCCGCTTCGGAATATGCTTCCGTCAACTCCGGGAACGTGACATTACGCAGCGCCGGGTTCTCCACGCTCGGAGAGATCGATGCGGTCCGATTCGTCGGGCCTATTACGCCCGCAACATAGCGCGGCCGCCCATCCGCCGTTTCGTACCCATCAGCCACAGCCCGAGCCAGCCGCGCGCCGGCCACATTTAGTTCGCCCGCTAACGATTCCATGCCGTAATCGGCCATCGAGATCCGGTTCGAGCTGAATGTGTTCGTCTGAACGATATCTGCGCCCGCTCGCAGGTAGGACTCGTGCACCGCCTCCACTATCGAAGGCTGAGTCAGGTTGAGCAGGTCGAAGTTACCCCTGACCTCTCGCTCCCAGTCAACGAAACGCTCACCTCGAAACGCTGCCTCATCCAGCCGCAGTTTTTGAATCTCCGTCGCCATCGCGCCGTCAAGAATGGCGATGCGTTCACTCAGGATCTGCTGCAGCCGAGCGAGTCGGTCTTCGCGGTTGGCAACGTCACTCAAAACGGTTCCTCAATCCTGTCGCAAATAGGCCTTGGTTCGTAGAAATTATTCGAACACTTGTTATTTGTGCATTTACTCTAACTCTATTAACCTCCTGTAGTGGGCTGACCACAATAGGGATTCTCGATAAGGTTCCCCAGTCCTTTTGATGTACGGATCGGGCCCAAGTGCTTCTAGAATTGAGGGGCGGGCCAGTCAGTCGCTTTCTTGCGGCGTCCGTCGCCTCGCCTTGATGCAGACCGGAAGAGGAGACGCTTGCCAGGCTCTCTGAGAACCCTGCCCCTGGATAAGCTTCACAGTGATCTCGGCGCCCGCCTCGGCGAGTTCGCCGGCTGGCGCATGCCGCTTTGGTATAGCGGCGCCGTCAACGAGGTCAACGCCGTCCGGCAGGCCGCCGGCATCTTCGACATCTCCCACATGGGCCGCTTCAAGCTTCAAGGCGATCGCGCCGCCGAAGCCCTCTCTACCGTCTTCAGCCGAGATTTAGGCCCGTTGCCGGTTGGCCGCGCCACTTATGCCCTCGCCTGTAACCAGGAAGGCGGCATCCTTGACGACCTGATGATCTACCGCCTCGGAGCTACCAACTTCCTCGTCGTCTGCAACGCGGCGAACGTCCGCGTCATCGGCGATATCCTCCAGCAGGCTTCGAAGGGACTGGACCTGACGGACGGCGAGCCCGGCACCGTCTTTCTCGCCATCCAGGGACCCGATGCCGTCAGCACGCTCGAATCCACCCTCGGCGACGTCGAGCTCGGCCTCAAGCCACGAGGCTGTACCGAAATCGATGCCAACGGTGAGCTGCTCTTCGTCGCCCGCACCGGCTACACCGGCGAAGATGGCGTCGAAGTGCTGGCCTCGGCCGCCGCCGGCGAAAACCTCGTGCGTCAGCTCCTTGAACGCGGCTGTCTCCCCTGCGGCCTCGCATCCCGAGACGTCCTGCGACTGGAAGCATCCCTCCCGCTCTACGGCCTCGATATCGATGAGACCACAACGCCATGGGAAGCCGGCCTCGGCTGGGCCGTGAAGCTCGACCACGACTTCACCGGCCGTGACGCCCTGGCCGCGCTAAAAGGCGCCGAAGCGCGCCAGCTCTCCTGCCTGATCAGCGACGGCGCCGGCATCTTCCGAAGCCATAACCCGATCAATCAAGACGGGGTCCAGGTCTCGTCCACCAGCAGTGGTGGCTTCTCGCCCACGCTCGACCGCAGCATCGCCATGGCATATCTCCCCAATGCGCTCACCGCACCGGGAACCCAGTTCGAAATCGACGTGCGAGGGCGCGGGATCCCTTGTCACGTAGTCAGCCGGCCGTTTTACCGCAGTCAAAGCCGGCCTACGTAGCCGGGTCAGAGAGGAGACGGGATTGGTCACCCAAGACGACAACGTCCCTGAGGATCGCTTTTACACATCGGAGCACGAATGGCTCCTCCTGGAAGGAGAAACCGTCCGTGTCGGCCTGACCTTCTATGCACAGGAGGAGCTAGGCGACATCGTTTTCGTCGATCTGCCCGGACTAGGCACGACCGTCGACTTCATGGGCAAGCTCGGCGAGGTCGAGTCGGTCAAGGTGGCCAGCGAGATCTTCTCCCCCGCCGCCGGTGAGGTCACATCCGTAAACGAGGCGCTCGCCGACGCGCCTGAGCTCGTCAACGCCGATCCCTACGGCGAAGGTTGGCTCGTGACCATGCGCCTGACGGCGCCGACTTCGGACGAACTCATGGACCCCGCTGGCTACCGTAGCCTCATCGCCCGGCTACACGGAGAGAGTGCATGAGCAGCGCCTACCTGCCGATGACCGACGCGGACCGCGCTGAAATGCTCGCCCGCATAGGCGTAAGCGCCGTCGACGACCTTTTCGCCGACATCCCGCCGTCGGCTCAGGCCGCCGATCTTGGCGATATGGCAGCAGGACTGGCTGAGATAGAACTCTCCCGGCACTTGCAGGCCCTCGCTGGGGCCAACACCTCGGCCGATCAGCTGGCCTTCTTCCGGGGTGGCGGCGTCTATCGTCGATACACACCCGCGGTGGTCGATGAAGTCGTCCGTCGCGGCGAATTCCTCACCTCTTATACGCCGTATCAGCCAGAAGCTTCGCAAGGCACCCTGATGGCCGGCTTCGAGTTTCAGTCTGAGATCGCCGCGATCTACGACATGGAAGTCGCCAACGCCGGCCTCTACGACGGCGCCAGCGCCCTCGCCGAAGCCTGCCTCATGGCCTGCCGCGTCACTCGCCGTGAGCGCATCGCCCTCAGCTCCGCCGTCAATCCACGCTACCTGGAGGTCGTCCGGACTTACGCCCTGCCACAAGGCCTTCAGATCGACCTGCTGCCCGCGGATGGCTCCGGCCTCACGTCTGAGCACGCCTGCTTCGCCATCCAGTCTCCCGACTACTTTGGCCGCATCGCACTCAGGGATGACAGCCACGCCGCCTTCGCTCACAGCCTCGGCGCCCTATTCGTCGTCAGCGCCGACCCCATGAGCCTCGCTTTACTGAAGCCTCCCGGGCAGCTTGGCGCCGACATCGCCGTTGGCGAAGGCCAATCGCTCGGGCTGCCGCTCAGCTTTGGCGGCCCTTACGTCGGCCTCTTCACTACAAGGATGGAGCACATCCGTCAGATGCCCGGCCGCATCGTCGGTCAGACCGAGGACCTCGATGGCAAACGCGCCTACGTCCTCACGCTTCAGGCGCGCGAACAACACATCAAGCGAGAGAGAGCCTCTTCTAACATTTGTACCAGCGAGCAGTTGCTAGCCCTGGCCGTAGCCACCTACGTCGGCACCCTCGGGCCCGAGGGGCTGCGTCAGACCAGCAAGCTCTGCTATGACCTCGCCCACTACGCCGCCGATCGCCTTGCCCAGATCCCGGGCTACGAGCTCGCCTTTCCTGACGAACCCTTCTTCCACGAATTCGCCATACGCTGCCCAATCCCTGTTTCAGACGCAAACGCCCTCCTCCGCGCCGAAGGCATCGTCGGTGGCATCGACGTCTCGACACCGGACGAGCCCCGAATGCTCCTCTGCTGCACCGAAACCAACACGCGTGAAGAGATCGACGCGCTGGTCCGAACCCTTTCAAGCCAGGCGGGGCAAGCACGATGACGCAGCAGTCCGAAAACAACGAAGAGCCCCTTCTCAGCGAGATCTCGCGCCCCGGCCGCTATGCTCTGGACGTACCCGAGTCCGGCGTACAGTCGCAGTCGCTCCCGCCTGAACTTCTGCGGGACAGCCTGGACCTGCCGGAAGTCTCGCAGCTCGATGTCGTGCGTCACTTCACCCGCCTCTCACAGATGAACTACGCCATCGATACCACCTTCTTCCCCCTCGGCTCCTGCACCATGAAGTACAACCCGAAGATCAACGAGCAGGTCGCCCGTCTGCCGGGATTCGCTGATCTGCACCCGCTACAGGACGATTCGGATCGCCAGGGGGCGCTGGGCCTGATGTTTCAACTCCAGACCCTGCTGCAGCGCATCTCCGGTCTCGATGCCGTCAGCCTGGCGCCGGCCGCCGGCGCCCAGGGTGAGCTCACCGGGATCCTCATTGCCCGCTCATTCCACGAGTCTCGCGGTGAGGGCGAGCAACGAAGGCGCATCGTCCTGCCCGATTCCGCCCACGGGACCAACCCCTCAACCGCCTCGATGGCCGGCTACTCCGTAACTCAGGTCGCCTCCAACCCCGACGGCGACATCGACCTCGATGCGCTGGAGGCCAGCCTCGGTCCCGACGTCGCCGCATTCATGCTCACGCTGCCCAGCACCTTCGGCCTCTTCGATCGTCAGATTGACCAGATCGCCCGCCTCGTCCACGACTGCGGCGCCTTGCTCTATCTCGATGGCGCAAACATGAACGCCATCGTCAGCCGGGCCACGCCGGGAAGCCTGGGCTTCGACATCATGCATTTCAATCTGCACAAGACCTTCAGCACGCCGCACGGTGGTGGTGGCCCCGGTGCCGGACCAGTGGCGGTGCGTGACGACCTTCGCGATTTTCTCCCGTCTCCCATCGTGACGCAGGACAATGACGCCAAACTCGCCTTGTCGCGGCCGCCCCGCAGCATCGGCGCGCTATCAACCTTCTGGGGCAATTTCGGCGTCCTTTTGCGAGCCTACGCCTACATCCGCGCTCTCGGTGGCGATGGGCTACGCAACGTGTCGGATGACGCCGTCGTCAACGCCAACTACCTGCTTTCGCGCTTGAGCGATGCCTTTGACGTCCCCTACAACAGAACCTGCATGCACGAAGCGCTGCTCTCTGGGCGCCGCCAGAAGCGAAATGGCGTCAAAACCCTCGATATCGCCAAACGTCTCCTCGACTACGGCTACTACGCGCCGACGGTCTACTTCCCGATTGTTATAGAAGAAGCCATGCTTATCGAACCCACCGAGTCCGAATCCAAAGAGACCATCGACGCCTTCTGCGACGCGATGCTCGCCATCGCCGGAGAAGCCCAGGACTCCCCTGAGATGGTCCTCAACGCGCCGACCCACACGCCGGTTCGGCGCCTCGACGAAGCAACGGCGGCGCGACGGCCCATTCTTCGCTGGCAAGGCAGTATCAAACTCTCAAGCGCGGCCCCTTGACCAAGCCCTTAACTCTGGCCCAACAGGAACGGACTTACAGGAGTACCGACATTGACAATCCAAGACCGCGATAGTAGCTTTCAGAAAACTTAAAGGGCTTAAGCTTTCACGCTGACGCGGGGCGGCGGGCTGGCAGAGCGAGATACCAGTGCTCAGTAAAGAAGACAACGAACTCGTTACGAATGTAGAACCTGGTACGCCCATGGGCGAAGTCTTCCGGCGCTTCTGGCTGCCTGTACTCCTGGCAGATGAAGTGGCTATCCCTGATGGTGAGCCCGTAAAAGTCAGAATCCTCAATGAGGATCTCCTCGCGTTCCGCGGTACGGACGGACGCGTCGGCCTTGTCGACGCCTACTGTCCCCACCGTGGCGCGCCGTTGTTCTACGGCCGCAACGAAGAGGACGGCCTCCGCTGCGTTTACCACGGCTGGAAGTTCGACGTCGACGGCAACTGTGTCGACCTGCCGAGCGCCCCCGAGGGCGAAAGCTACAAAGAGAAGATCGAGATCGTCCGCTACCCCTGCGTCGAGGCCGGCGACCTGATCTGGGCCTACATGGGCCCCAAGGACAAGCAGCCTCCCTTCCCGGAGTTCGACTGGCTCAAGCTCCCCAAGGAAAACCGCTACGTTCGCAAGTTCCGCCTCGAATGCAACTACCTGCAGGCTATGGAGGGTGACTACGACCCCAGCCACGCCCGCTTCCTCCACAGCAAGCTTGAAGACGCCACTATTCCCAGCCCGCTAGACCCCAACCGCCGCACCGGCAACCCCATGGCGCCCGCCGATCGCGAGGCTGCCACAGACGCCTTCCCCCGCATCGTCGGCAACCGTCGCGTCATCCAGAAGCCCGTCGCGGAGATCGAAGAGACCGATTCCGGCGTTGTCTCCATCGGCGCATTCGAGGAAGAGCCCGGCAAATGGCAGGCCAACCTTGCGGTCACGGTCATGCTGCCGATCTTCTGCACCGCCGGCATCGCCGGTCCCAATACCTACAGCAGCAACATGCGCGTCCCGATCGACAACAAGAGCCTCATGTTCTTCCGCCTGCGCTGGAGCTACGACGCCATCCCCCAGGAGGACCTAGACGAGTACCGCAACAACGACTGGTACTTCCCTCAGCTCATTCCTGGCACCGTCATCCCGGTCGATAACGTCCACAACAGCTACAACATTGACCGCAACATGCAACGCAGAGAGAACTACACCGGCATCCGCACCTTCCCGTTGCAGGACATCGCGATGATGGAAGACCAGTGGGGCCCCATCGCCCATCGCTGGCGCGAGCATCTGACCAGCTACGACTACATGATCATTCACGTCCGCCAACGGCTCCTCAAAACCGCCAGGGCGCTCGCCGATGGCGTCGAGCCTTCTGAGCCTTGGCACCCCGAGGCCTATTGCTACCGCCGCGAAATTGCCTACGGCCCCACTCGCGAGGAAGCCATCGCCAGCGTCAAGGCCAAGGCTCTCGTCAGCAAGCTCGGTGAGCTTACGCAGATAACCTAGGTGTGTTAGATCGGCGACAAACCGTTCTGAAGATTTCAAACTGGAGTAAGGACCCAAATGCTTAACAAACAGGACAACGAACTTCTAACCAGGGTTGGTCCAGGCACCCCGCTCGGCAACCTCATGCGTGAGTACTGGGTACCCGCGCTGCCTTCTGCCGAATTCGCGGAGCCCGACTCCCCACCCAAGCGCATGCGTCTCCTCGGCGAGAACCTCGTCATGTTCCGCGACACCAACGGCGACGTTGGATGTTTCGTTGAGTCCTGCCCCCACCGTGGCGCTTCTCTCTTCTTCGGTCGCAACGAAGAAGCCGGCCTACGCTGCGTCTATCACGGCTGGAAATACGACACAACCGGTGCCTGCATCGATATGCCGTCCGAACCGGCTGAGTCCAACTTCAAGAGCAAGGTTCGCGTTCGTGCCTACCCGGCCCGCGACGTCAACCACATGGTCTGGATCTACATGGGGCCGCGCGAAGTTCCTCCGCCCTTCCCCGAGTTCGAGATCAACACTCTGCCGCCGGAGAACGTCGCGCCGCCCGCCATCATGATGGAAGAGGCCAACTGGTTCCAAAACCTCGAGGGCGACACCGACTCCAACCACCTCGATTACCTCCACTCCCGCCTCGATTCCTTCCGCTATCGTCTCTTCGACGAAAAGCCCAAAGAAGGCTCCAAGCCTGGCCTCTTCTTCGCCGTCTGGAGCGACAAGATGCCCCGGCTCGACGTTCGCCTCACCGACTACGGTGTCTTCTACTCGGCCCGCCGTAATTGGGACGACGAGTTCAACGAGCGCCACAGCGGTGACGAAACACCCTACGAATGGCACCGCATCAACCAGTTCATCTTCCCCTTCCACACGATGATCACCGGCGCCAACGGTCCTTCACTACGCTCCTTCGTCCCGCTGGACGACAACTGGGCCATGCTGATCACTCAGCGCGGTAGCCTCACAGAGCAAATGTATGACCCCGACAATGCGAAGCCAACGCCCTTGGAGTCCGAAATCGGCTTCATAGATCGAACCAGCGACCCACGAACGTACTTCATGACAAAGGCCAATCGCCTTAACGACTACTCTCGCGATTACGAGGTGGAACGGACTCAAATGGTCTCAGGCGTACCGGCCATTGGTAACCTCCAGGACCGCGCCATGACCGAGCTCATGCAGAACGAGTTCGGCGAGCGTATTTACGACCGCTCGCGCGAGCACCTCGGCTCCCTCGACATCATGTGTATCGCCGTCCGTCGTCAGGTCATCAAGGCAGTCAAGACCTTCCGCGATGAAGGTGTGCTCCCGCCCAACGTTGAGAACGCAAGCCTGGACACCGTGCGTCCCGCGACAGTCATCTTGCCCAAGGGCGCAGACTGGGTGAAGGAAACCGAGGCGTACCGCAAAGGACCCAACACACCCGTCGCCTGGGAAATGAAACCGCTATCCTACATCGCACCGACAGAGCCAATCGAAGCAGTCGGTGGCGGCGGTGGCGCTGGCGGCTAACCTTCTGTTAGACTATCGCCGTCTCTTCAACGGGCGGCGTTTAAGGAGGCATTAGAGACTAGGTCGAGGTGGGCCTCAATGGCCGATAGGAAGAGGTTTGGACTCGTCCCGTCGGCCGGCCCCCTCACTCCAACAGGACTCCGGACCACCACACGGCGGTTCGGAGAAACCCGGGGCGGAGCCTGGAATACCACACAAGAAGGGATGCAGCACGTGGAAAACTCCTATTGGAACAAAACACTAAGCAACCGCGTTAGCCGAAGGCGCGCACTCAAAGTCGGTGGCGCCACGGCCGCTGCCGCCGCCTTCCTCGCTGCCTGCGGCGGCGACGACGATGACGGTGGCACGACGGGCGGCACCACTGGCGGCGGCTCAACCGGTGGCGGAGCGACTGCCAGCGGCCTCCTGACGACGATCGAAGACACCTACTCACAGGCGGTGCGCGGCGGCGAGCTCGTCGACTTCATGACCGCCGAGCCCCGTAGCACTGACCCGGTCAACCCGCAGGCCAACCTCAACACCCTCATCGGCGAGACGATGAACACCCTGCTCACCGAGGTGCCTGGCCACCTCGAGGCCTCCGCCTACGCACTCACCGGCGCCGTCGCCGAGTCATGGGAGGCCACTCCGGACCAGATCACCTTCAAGATCCGTCCCGGTGCCAAGTGGCACAACATTGACCCAGTCAACGGACGCGAAGTGGACTCTGAGGACGTCCTCTGGAGCCTCGGGCACCACCAGGAGCTGGCTCCGTTGTCGCCCTTGGTTTGGAACGCCACTTCTGGCGGCGGCTTCGCCGGCACGCCCACCGCGCCCGACTCAATGACGGTCGTCGTCCCGCTGAGCGAGCCCCTGGCCTACGCCGCCAACTGGTTCGCTTCCTTCGGTAGCGTCACCGGGCAGATGCTCATGTACCCCAAGGAAGCGGGCGGCGCCTACGACCCGCGCCAGGCCGTCATCGGCACCGGTCCCTTCTTCGTCTCGCAGCACGAAAACTCCGTCGACTTCACCGTGACGCGCAACCCGGAGTACTGGGACCAGGATCACGCGCTCATCGACTCCATCCACCTTCCCATCCTGCCCGAGTACGCCACCCGCAATGCCCAGCTTGAGGCCGGTGCCGTCCACTACGCCCGCGACAACACCAACATCGCCCGCGCCACGGACATCCTCACGCTCAAGAAGGACAGGCCCGACCTCCTGCTCCGGCAGCAGGAGACCAGGCCCGCCGCGTCGGTCATGACCTTCGGCACCCAGGGCGAGAATGTCCCCTACTTCGACGAGCGCGTCCGCCGCGCAATCTCCATGTCCTTCGACCGCGACCTCAGCATCGATGTCACCTACAACTCCGAGGAGTTCGCCGCGGCCGGCCTGCCCGTCGAGAGCTACCATAACTCCCACCTCGCCTACCGCGACTCCTTCTTCGGTGGCGGCTTCTGGCTCGACCCCCAGAGCAGCGAGTTCGGCGAGAACGCCAAGAACCTCCAGTTCAACCCGGACGAGGCCAAAAAGCTCCTCACCGCCGCCGGCTACCCCGACGGCTTCGAGGTCAAGTTCGGCTACCCCAACGCCCCCCAGTTCGACCGCGGCAACGTCGTCGAGCCCTTCTTCTTCTACCTCCAGCAGATCGGCCTCACCGTCATTGACAACGGCTACGAGGACTACACCCAGGGCTACATCCCGCTCGACCGCGACGCCTCCGGTGTTTTCGAAGGCATGGGTTACCACTCCGTCACCGGTGGTATCACCAGCACCATCTCCCCGATCAGCGCCCTCGTCGCCGAGCACCACCCGGCCTCCGGCGTCACCTTCCACGGCTACTCCGAGGGCGGCGGCACCGGCAAGACGGGCGACCCCGTCGTGATCGAGATCCTCAATAAGGCCAAGTTCGAGACCGACACCAACGCCGCTCGGGAGTTGGCGATCGAGGCTCAGCGCCACCTCGCCGGTAAGATGTGGAGCCTCAACGAGCCTGGTACGGCCAGCGCTTTCGCGCTCGCCTGGCCCGCGGTCAAGAACCTCGGCGTCTGGAACAGCGCCGCCGTTGTCTGGCGGAAATACCAGATCTGGTTGGACAAGACTCAGAAGCCCTTCGCTTAACCGTCACCGCAACCTATCTGGGCAAGGGGCCGTGGAAATTATCCACGGCCCCTTTTCTGTGAATTCACCCCGCGAGTGACTTGAGATGGCTCGGGGGCAACGCAGTCCTAAAACGAACTCTCCACATCGGGCGAGCAATGCTCCACTGGTTCCTCTTGAATACTCCATCGCGGCTAACAACTGGCTTGGCGTCGCCGAAAACCGCGCCTCCCATAGATCGAAATGGCCTCCTAGACCGTAATAAGAATGAACTCGATCTCCTCTGAATTGATAGGGGCGGAAGGAGGCTTTGAGACGCCAGGAGGAGGTACGGTCCTCCAGCATTAAATTTAGACTAGCCAAAAGGCTACAAAACAGGTCATAATCACGCAAAATCCAGGCGAGGACCTGAAGAGCAAGCAACCGAAGGGGTGCTGTATACATGGAAAGCTCCTACTGGAACAAAACACTGAGAAACCGCGTTAGCCGAAGGCGCGCACTCAAAGTCGGTGGCGCCACGGCTGCTGCCGCCGCCTTCCTCGCTGCCTGTGGCGGCGACGACGATGGTGGTGATGGTGGCACGACGGGCGGCAGCACTGGTGGGACCACCGGTGGCGGCTCAACCGGTGGCGGCGGAGGCGGAGCGACCACAAGTGGTCTCATAACGCCCGCTGAAGACACCTTTTCTCAGGCCAAGCGTGGTGGCCAACTCGTAGACTTCATGACCGCCGAGCCCCGCAGCACCGACCCGGTCAACCCCCAGGCCGGCCTCAACAACATCATCGCCGAGACCATGCAGACGCTCCTCGTCGAGAAGCCCGGCCATCTCGCGCTGTCCGGCTACGAGCTCACCGGCGCCGTCGCCGAGTCGTGGGAGGCCACTCCGGACCAGATCACCTTCAAGATCCGACCAGGTACCAAGTGGCACAACATCGCCCCCGTCAACGGCCGCGAAGTGGACTCAGAGGACGTTCTCTGGAGCTTCTCGCACCACCAGGAGCTTGCACCCTTGTCGCCCCTGGTCTGGGAGGAGACATCCGGCGGCGGCTTCGCCCGCACGGCCAGCGCACCCGATGCCCAGACCGTCGTCGTGCCGCTGACCGTGCCCCTCGCCTACGCCCCCAACTGGTTCGCCGCCTTCGGTAGCGTGACCGGCCAGATCCTCATGTACCCCAAGGAAGCCGCCGATCCCGACGTGTTCGATCCGCGACAGGGTGTAATCGGCACCGGCCCCTTCTACATTTCCCAACACGAGCCCTCCGTCGACTTCACTCTGACGCGTAACCCGGAGTACTGGGACCAGGACTTCGCACTGGTGGACTCGATCCACATGCCGATCCTGCCCGAGTACGCCGCCCGTCAGACTCAGCTCCGCGCCGGAGCGGTACACTTCGGACGTCCTGGCAACGACATCGTCCGCCCTACCGACCTCCTCACCCTTAAGAAGGACGTCGACGACCTTCAGCTCTACGTCGCGGAGACCAGAATCAACAGCTCTGTCATGACCTTCGGCACCCAGGGAACCAACGTCCCCTACTTTGACGAGCGTGTTCGCCAGGCTATCTCCATGGCCTTCGACCGCGACCTCGACATCGATGTGCGTGCCAACGTGGAGGAGTTTAAGGAAGCCGGCCTGCCGGTCGAGAGCTTCTGGAACTCGCACCTTGCTGGCCGTGACGCTTTCCGTGGCGGCGGTTGGTGGCTCGACCCTCAGGACAGCAGCTTCGGCGAAAACGCCAAGTTCTTCCAATTCAACCTACCGGAAGCCAAGAAGCTCCTCGCCGCCGCCGGCTACCCCGACGGCTTTGAGGTCAAGTTCGGCTACCCCAACGCCGCCCAGTTCGACCGCGGCAACATCGTCGAGCCCTTCTTCTTCTACCTCCAACAGCTCGGCCTCACCGTCGTCGACAACGGCTACGAGGACTACACCCAGGGCTACATTCCCCTCGACCGCGATGCATCCGGTGTCTTCGAAGGCATGGGTTATCACTCCGTCACCGGCGGCATTCCCAGCACCATCTCACCGATCAGCGCTCTCGTCGCCGAGCACCTGCCCGCCTCTGGCGTCACCTTCCACGGCTACTCCGAGGGCGGTGGCACCGGCAAGACAGGCGACCCGGTCCTCATCGAAATCCTCGACAAGGCAAAGGTCGAGACCGATGTCGACGCCCGCAGGGCCCTCGCCCATGAGGCTCAGCGCCACCTCGCAGGCAAGATGTGGAGCATGACGGAGCCCGGCTCCGCCAGTACCTACACCCTGGCCTGGCCCGCCGTCAAGAACTTTACTGTTTGGAGCAGCGCAGCGGCAATGTGGGAGAAGTACCAGATCTGGCTCGACCAGGATCTGGCTCCGTTTGCCTAACCTGACCACACCGTAACTTACAAGAGGCCGTGGATGATTCCACGGCCTCTTTCTTGTCAATCAGCTACGTGGAACGTTCTAGGACTGGCCCGATACAACGGCAGTGCTAGAACAAAACTCACCAGATCCGGCGATTTCTGTTCCACGCGTTACCCATCTCGGTGGCTGACCTGCCGTCTCCGAAAACCACGCTTCTTGTAGATCGAAATAGGCCCCACGACCGTAATAAGAGTGAGGTCGATCGCCTCTCAAACGAACGGGACGGAAGGAGGCTCCAATCGCCAGGATGACGCACTGTCCTCCGGCAACACTTACTGGACTAGCCATAAGACTTCAAATCTGGTCATAATCACGTAGAGTCCAGGCTAGGGCCTGGAAAACAATCAACCAAAGGGGTTCTAGACGTATGGAAAGCTCCTACTGGAACAAAACACTAAGCAACCGCGTTAGCCGAAGGCGCGCACTCAAAGTCGGTGGCGCCACGGCCGCTGCCGCCGCCTTCCTCGCTGCCTGCGGCGGCGACGACGATGACGGTGGCACGACGGGCGGCACCACTGGCGGCGGCTCAACCGGTGGCGGAGCGACTGCCAGCGGCCTCCTGACGACGATCGAAGACACCTACTCACAGGCGGTGCGCGGCGGCGAGCTCGTCGACTTCATGACCGCCGAGCCCCGTAGCACTGACCCGGTCAACCCGCAGGCCAACCTCAACACCCTCATCGGCGAGACGATGAACACCCTGCTCACCGAGGTGCCTGGCCACCTCGAGGCCTCCGCCTACGCACTCACCGGCGCCGTCGCCGAGTCATGGGAGGCCACTCCGGACCAGATCACCTTCAAGATCCGTCCCGGTGCCAAGTGGCACAACATTGACCCAGTCAACGGACGCGAAGTGGACTCTGAGGACGTCCTCTGGAGCCTCGGGCACCACCAGGAGCTGGCTCCGTTGTCGCCCTTGGTTTGGAACGCCACTTCTGGCGGCGGCTTCGCCGGCACGCCCACCGCGCCCGACTCAATGACGGTCGTCGTCCCGCTGAGCGAGCCCCTGGCCTACGCCGCCAACTGGTTCGCTTCCTTCGGTAGCGTCACCGGGCAGATGCTCATGTACCCCAAGGAAGCGGGCGGCGCCTACGACCCGCGCCAGGCCGTCATCGGCACCGGTCCCTTCTTCGTCTCGCAGCACGAAAACTCCGTCGACTTCACCGTGACGCGCAACCCGGAGTACTGGGACCAGGATCACGCGCTCATCGACTCCATCCACCTTCCCATCCTGCCCGAGTACGCCACCCGCAATGCCCAGCTTGAGGCCGGTGCCGTCCACTACGCCCGCGACAACACCAACATCGCCCGCGCCACGGACATCCTCACGCTCAAGAAGGACAGGCCCGACCTCCTGCTCCGGCAGCAGGAGACCAGGCCCGCCGCGTCGGTCATGACCTTCGGCACCCAGGGCGAGAATGTCCCCTACTTCGACGAGCGCGTCCGCCGCGCAATCTCCATGTCCTTCGACCGCGACCTCAGCATCGATGTCACCTACAACTCCGAGGAGTTCGCCGCGGCCGGCCTGCCCGTCGAGAGCTACCATAACTCCCACCTCGCCTACCGCGACTCCTTCTTCGGTGGCGGCTTCTGGCTCGACCCCCAGAGCAGCGAGTTCGGCGAGAACGCCAAGAACCTCCAGTTCAACCCGGACGAGGCCAAAAAGCTCCTCACCGCCGCCGGCTACCCCGACGGCTTCGAGGTCAAGTTCGGCTACCCCAACGCCCCCCAGTTCGACCGCGGCAACGTCGTCGAGCCCTTCTTCTTCTACCTCCAGCAGATCGGCCTCACCGTCATTGACAACGGCTACGAGGACTACACCCAGGGCTACATCCCGCTCGACCGCGACGCCTCCGGTGTTTTCGAAGGCATGGGTTACCACTCCGTCACCGGTGGTATCACCAGCACCATCTCCCCGATCAGCGCCCTCGTCGCCGAGCACCACCCGGCCTCCGGCGTCACCTTCCACGGCTACTCCGAGGGCGGCGGCACCGGCAAGACGGGCGACCCCGTCGTGATCGAGATCCTCAATAAGGCCAAGTTCGAGACCGACACCAACGCCGCTCGGGAGTTGGCGATCGAGGCTCAGCGCCACCTCGCCGGTAAGATGTGGAGCCTCAACGAGCCTGGTACGGCCAGCGCTTTCGCGCTCGCCTGGCCCGCGGTCAAGAACCTCGGCGTCTGGAACAGCGCCGCCGTTGTCTGGCGGAAATACCAGATCTGGTTGGACAAGACTCAGAAGCCCTTCGCTTAAGGCCTACGCACCAAACCGGATTCAGCAAAAGGGCCGCGGAACAAATCCGCGGCCCTTTTGTCTCAAGTCAGCATCCTCAACTCCGCCGATACCACCCACAAGGACGCCAGCAGTGCTCCCATCGCTCGATTACGTCATTCCGGTAGCAGTCTTCGTCGGGCTCTTGCTCCTCTGGTTCCTCCTGCCTCCCCGAGCCGGAGAGGACGATCTTGCAAGTAGACTCCGGCGGCGTATCTTTAAATCGTGAACTCTTCTGAGAATCGCGTCGTCGAAGTTCTATCCACCGGCATCGGCAAGAAGCGCGTCGTTGGTCTTCTCCTGTTCGTAACTCTCCTCGCCCTCTTCTTCGCCTTCAACCGCTTCCCCAAGATCGACACCATCGACGGCGACGTCGACGCCGTCACTGGCCAGACGATTCAGTGCTTCCAGGGTTTCTGCATCGAAAAGGACCCTACAGAGCCCTTCCTCGAGCGCGTCCTCGACTTCTCCCTGACCTACGTCGAAGCCGTCGCCATCGGCATGACCTTCGCCTTCCTCGTCGCCGGAATGATGGAAGCCTTCTTCTTCCCGCCCGGCACATCCGGCCTCATGTTCGGTGGCACCGGATTCCAGCGCACCGTCAAAGGCATGGCGATCGGGCCCGTGATGAACCTCTGCGCCGCCTGTATCGTCCCGATCTCGGCGTCGATTCATCGCCGCGGTGGCGGCATCGAAGGTGCCATCGCCGCCGTTCAGTCCTCCGCCACAATGAACTTCCTCGCCATCGGCATGGTCCTCGTCGTATTCGCCCCCGCCCTCGGCCTCAGTCGAATCGTCCTCGCCTTCATTGGCGCCATGCTCCTTGGACGTATCGTTGCCCTGGCTGTCGGACAGAGCAACGAGCCTGAGCCGGAAGCACCAGAATCACCCGTCGATGCCTTCGCTGATCCAAACGCGCACACCTGGAAGGTGTCCATGCGCGAAGCCTTCCGCGATTGGGCCCGATCTTCTATCAGCTACCAACTCCGACTCTGGCCGATCATGATCGCCGCCGGCTTTGTCAGCGGACTCGCCATCCAGCTGCTCGACGAGTCCGTCGTCTCCACCTACCTGGGTAACGACGTCCAGGGCGTCATCATCGCCGCGACCTTCGGCATTCTCGTCAACGTCCCGCTGCTCTTCGAGATTCCCCTCGTCGCCGTCCTCCTCATCCTCGGCATGGGTACCGCGCCGGCGGCCACCCTCCTCTTCACCGTCGCTGCTGGAGGCCCCGTCACGTTCTGGGGTCTCGCCAAGTTCCTCCCGCGGCGCGCCATAGCCACCTTTGCTACTGCAACCTGGGGCCTCGGCGTCGCCGGCGGCCTCGCCGTCCTCGTCCTCGGTGCCTTGTTCTGGCCTGGCTCTGATAACGTGCAGCTCAATGCCCCGACCGGCCTCGACGTGGCTGATGCACGACGCAGCCTCGGTCGCGAACCGCCGACCTTCCGCGAAGTCGCCGCCGAGGCCGGCGTTGCGTTTGAGCATACCCGCGACGAGAACTTCTTCAACCTCGGTGGCGGCGCCGCGGCAGCCGACTTCAACAACGACGGCTCGATCGACCTCTACGTCAGCAATTCCGCCGGCAACAACGCCCTCTACCGCAACGATGGCCAGGGCAGGTTCACTGACGTCGCGGTTCAGGCCGGCGTTTTGGACCCCGAAGGCAGGGGACACGGCGTCGCCTGGGGCGACTTCGACAACGATGGCTTCGCCGACCTCTACGTCGCCAATTACGGCAGTAGCAAGCTCTTCCGTAACAATGGCGACGAGACCTTCTCAGACGTCACCAACGCCGCCGGCGTGGCCGACCCGGGACCCGGCTATCGCACCACCGGCGTCACCTGGGGCGACTTCGACCAGGACGGTCTGCTTGACCTCCTCATCGTCCGGCACCTGGACGCGGTGGGGCCCCTCTTCACCATCGAAAACACCACTGCCATTGTCCTCCTCCGCAAGTGTCGTACCGACGAGTTCTACGCCAATCCGGAGATCCCGAGAGGTGTCACCATCAGTGACTCGCACGACTACGCCTATGAACCTCGCGACTTCGATGGCGGCGTGCGCTCCCTAAAGCTCTACCGCAACGCTGGCGACGGCACCTTCCAGGACGCCACCTCCCTGCTCGGCGATGGACAGGGATACCCGAACAAGATCGAAGGCGCCGGGTTCAAGCCCGCCTTCGTCGACTACGACAATGATGGCGACCTCGATATCTTCATCATCAACGACTACGGTTACGAGCTCTACCCAAACGTCATCTGGCGCAACGACGGCCCGTCTGAAGGCGGCGACTGGAACTTCACGGATATCACCGAGACCACTAGCATCAACAACCGTCTCATGTTCGGCATGGGCCTCGCCGCCGGCGACTACGACAACGACAAAGACCTCGACTTCTACGTCACCGACATCGGTGCCAGCAGCTTCTTCGAGAACAAGGCTGGCGTCTTCGAGAACATCACCGAAATAACCGGCACTGGTCGCGGCGACATCCCCGAAAACGGTGCAGTTAGCCAGTCTGTAGGCTGGGGCGCCACCTTCGCTGACTTCGATAACGATGGCTGGCTTGACCTCTATATGACCAACGGCCAGATCGACAGCGACCCGTGCTCCCACCTGCCGAATCAACCCAACGCACTCTTCGTCAATAAAGGCGATGGCACCTTCGCAGACGTGTCTCCCGCCACCGGCACCGACGATCCGGGCACCGGACGCGAAGTCGTCGTAGCTGACTTCAATGGCGACGGTGCGCTCGATATCTACGTCGTCAACATGGGCTCAATGACCGGCACGCCCGGTATCTCTCGCCTCTTCGTCAACACCAACCGTGCGGACAGCCACTGGCTCCAGGTCCAGCCCACCACTGGCGAGCGTGGCATGCTCGCGGCCGGTGCCCGTGTAGAGGTCACCGTCGATGGAGTCACCATGGTCCAGCAAGTCGGACTCGCCCAGGGCCACATGTCGCAGTCGCTCATCCCAGTCCATTTCGGCCTCGGCGACGCCGATAGCATCGACCTTGTAGAGGTCTTCTGGCCGACCGGCGCCGTACAGAGCCTCCAGGACGTCCAGAGCGACCAGCTACTCGTCCTTGAAGAGCCCCTCTAACCAGATTCAGCCCCTCGCACTGGGCATCTCGAGGCCTCGATCTCAGAGCGCGCACCGACTGCTCTCCGATTCCCTCAAACAAAAACAGCTCCTCGTAACGAGGAGCTGTTTTCTCAGTCGCGGAGTGCTTGTTCTACTCGACCTCGCCGTGCGCCAACGGCTTCGAGATCATCTCCTTGATCTGCTCGATGACGTCTGACTGGTCGTAACCACGCAGCAGGTTAATCCGGTTTCGGCTTGGGTCGCCGCCGTGCCAGTACTCGTAGATGTCCTGCCGCATGCCGAAGGACGACATCGCCAGGTCATGCGCCAGGCGGAACAGCCGTGACTTGTACTCAACATCCACGCCTTTGCCGCGCATGAACTGCTCCAGGAAGGGCCGCAGCTCCGGACTCGCCAGGTCATTCTCACTCGGCTGCATCACGATACCCGAGCCACACAGCTCACGCAGCAGTTCCGTCATCCGCCAGGTCGTCTGGGCCATCCAGATGCCGATCGGCCCGGCCGGCGTTCCGAAACGCTTACCTGAATGCTCCAGGCCGTCCATCGCCAAATGCAACATTTCGCAGTTCGTAGCCATCTCGCCCAGCTTCGAGTTCACCTCGCGGTACTCGTTGACACCGATAGCCTCCGTGATCATCGTTGCCACGGCCGTCATCAAACGATAGCGGAACAGCGCGCGCTCCAGGTTTGCCCAACCCGCAAAGTTGGCTGTGGCGCCGCCTGGACCCGCCGCTGTAAACACCCGGCTAGGTGAGTCATATAGGAAGAAGAGCCGGTCCCAGGGCACCAGCACGCGGTCAAAGAACAGCATGCAGTCCTGCTCGTCCAATCCCTGTAGCGGGTGCCCCCAGCTTCCGAACCAGCGGCCCACCGGCTCCCGCGCCAGGATCTTCAACCCTTTGGAGTTTGTCGGAATCGAGAAAGCCAGCACGAAGCGCGGGTCGTTGCGCGCAAAGAACGTCGCGGAAAGCGAAACGTAAGTCTCGTGGCTGTGCACCGCCGCCGTCGAAAGCTGCTTGCCGCCGCTGACGATGACGCCCTCCGCCGTCTCCTCCACCACGTGCAGTGCGATCTCTTCGTCCTCCGGCGTCGCCCGGCGTTCGTTTTGAGGCTGCGTGCTGCGGTCGACCTGCGGGTCGCCCAGGGCGTGTGTCAGGAACAGGTCGTTATCCCGGCAGTAGCGGTAGTAGTTGATGATGTTCTCGCCGAAGTCGCAGTGGTCGTTCTTGAACTCTGAGAACTGGTGACGACGCGGCACCATGTTGGTGATGAACGGCGCCAGGATGTCAGGGCTGCGGCCCAGCTGGCCCCAGGTCAGTTTGTTCCACAACTTGCTGTTGACGCGCTTCAAGGCCGATTCTTCAAAGTTTGTCGCGAGCAGCCACGAAAGACTCGTCCTCACGCCGCTTTCCGGATCGACATACGTCATCTCGTCGCGGTATTCGTTGTTCTGCTGGTCGTAGACGTCAGCAAGCGACTTGATCATGTCCCGGAACGCTGGATGCGTCGTGACGTCGTCAATACGCTTGCCGTCCAGCCACACCTCGCGCCCGTCGCGCAGGCTCTCAATGTAGCGAGCACCCGTCATGGCGCCCGGCCCAAGCGCGGCAACTTTACCGTTGGTTCCGTTTGTTCCCGGCGTAGAGGTCTCTACAGATTCATTTGTTGTCATAGCTTAGAATCTCACATTACTTAAGATGCTTAATTATTGCGGTTATCATAAGCGTTCCGCCTATGCTGTCAAGAAGCCTTGAGACTAATCCCTTACAATCAGAATTGGAATCGAAGGAGCCTTGGACGCGATGAATGAATCTGCCGGTGTCGAACAACTCCCGACCCCGATGGCCACAAGGACGCTCGATAGCTACAGGCGGGCGTTCCCTGATGCCGACGTTGAAGCGCTGGCGGCTCATCTCGCTGTTACCAGCACGGCCGCCCTCCTCACGCGTGGCATCGAGGCCGCGATTCAAAACCTCGGATTCGATCTCACCCGCCCCAGGTACACCATTGTTCGAACCCTCTACCTCAGCCCAGACAACGCCATCGCCCAGAGCGAGCTGGCGCAGGTGTTGAGCGTCTCAGGCCCCAACGTCACCCAGCTCATCGACGGCCTCGTCACCGAAGGTTGGGTCAAGCGCGTCGTCAGCCCAACCGACCGAAGGGTAGTTCACGCCCGTCTAACCCAGGAAGGTAGCGAGAAGGCCGCACGGCTCGTACCCGCGGTGGTCGATTTCATGCAGACATCTTGCAGCCAACTCAACGCCTCTGAGCAGGTCGAGCTGCGCCGCCTCCTCGACAAGGTGCGCCTCTCAGTCGCGGGCACCGATCCGGCAGGCTAAAACCCCCTAAAGAGCCCCGGCTGCCTTCGCCGACGCAATGTCGGCCTCGTAACCCCAGGTCTCGAAGCCGCCCAGGCCCTGTTCCTCGTTGTAGCCCATCGCGCTGACCCACTGGCCCGTCACACCGCTCGCGTCCTGGTCCGCCAGGAACAGCGCCAACGGCACCACGTTGTCGGCGCGTACCCGGCGCGGCACCCAGTTCGGCCGCGCCTGCCCGCTGCTCGCCCGGATTTCGTTGCGTACCTTCTCCTGCTCGTCGGATCCCGTCGTCGCCGTGTGTCCCGGCAGCAGCACGTTCGCCGCGATGCCTGCCCCCTTCAGCTCCTGCGCCAGGTACGTCGTCATCGAGCACATCGCCAGCTTCGCCGGCTGGTAAGAGCCCTCCCGGCTCAAACCGTAGCCCGAGGCCTCGCCCTGTCCCGCGCCGTGGGCGTTCAGCACCTGGCTCGAAGCCACGGTCACAATGCTGCCACGCCCCTTCTCCAGCATCGGCTGCGCGAACTTCTTGATCACGCGCAGGTTGCCGAAAACGTGCGTCCCGAACATCTTCTCCCACTCGCTGACGTCGGTATCCAGCACGTTTATGGTCCCGTGCGTGTCCAGATAGAGATCACGCTGCCGGGTTCCACCGTTGGCGATGATCACATCGACCGTGCCGAATTTCTCGATCGTTTTGTTGTAAATCGCGTCGACGTGCGACTGCAGCGTCACGTCCATGACACCCAGCACCACGTTCTCGTTGCCTTCGATTTCGGCCCGGAAATCGTAGTCGTCGTTCGAAACACCCGTCGGTATCCACGACAGGTCCGTCGCAACCACCTTCGCTCCCGCATCCAGGAATGCGCGCGTCATCTCGCGCCCCATACCCCGGGCGGCGCCTGTAATCAGAACCACCTTGCCTTCGACTGTCACGAGACCCCTCCTACCGCTGCGCTAACTGTGTTACAGGATTATAGGACTCAAGCCGAGTCCGGTTCGCGCCCAGTAATCCCTTCGATCCCTTAAGTTGACTAAGCAACCTGCCGCCAATTGCAGTAGAATCTATGCCAATGTGAAGCCAATCGTATGGAGGTCGGAATGTTAAGCAAGCAAGACAATGACATTCTCTGCCGCGTCGGACCCGGGACGCCCATGGGCGACGTCATTCGCCAATACTGGATTCCCGTTTTCATGTCCAGCGAGCTGGCAGCCCCCGACTCTCCTCCTCAGCGCGTCCGAATCCTCAGCGAAAATCTCATAGGCTTCCGCACCACCAGCGGCGACGTTGGCCTCGTAGCGGATGCCTGCCCCCACCGTGGCGCGTCTCTCTTCTTCGGCCGCAACGAAGAGGAAGGCCTGCGCTGCGTCTACCACGGCTGGAAGTACGACGTCGCGGGCGACTGTGTCGACATGCCGTCCGAACCCGCCGAGTCCAACTTCAAGGGCAAGGTTCGCGCCCACGCCTACCCCACCCACGAGCGCAATGGCGTCGTCTGGGCCTACATGGGCACCCGCAGCCGAAACGACCTGCCGCCGCTGCCGGACATCGAGCCCAACATGGTTCCTGAGAAGGGCATCCAGGTAGAAAAGGCCCTGCGCGACTGCAACTGGGTCCAGGGTCTCGAAGGCGACATCGACACCAGCCACCTCGCCTTCCTCCACCTCGGAGCAAACACGCTCGAGAAAGCCAGGCCCAAGTCCTTCGACTACTACACTATCGCCGACAAGGCGCCCCGCTATGACGTAGTCGACACCGAGTTCGGTACCTCCTACGGCACCTACCGGCCCGCCGAAGCGGACACCTACTACTGGCGCGTCGCCCACTTCCTCTTCCCCTTCTACACCATGATCCCCACCGGATTGCTCGGTCAGCAGATCCTGGTTCGCGCCTGGGTCCCGATCGACGACGACCACATGATGTTCTGGAGCTTCGCCGTGCCCAGCACGCTCGCCTTCAATAACGCCAGCGCCGGCCAGGGCGACGCCGAAGCCGCGAAGAAGGGCGCCGACGCCTCAAATCCCGTGCGTCAGCGGCCCGGCTTCCAGTACCTGCCGGACGAGTCCCACTGGACCGGCAAGTTCCACCTCACTCAGAACCGCGCGAACGACTACCAGATCGACCGCGAGGCTCAGAGCAACAGCACCAGTTACACCGGAATCGCCGGCATTCACACTCAGGACCAGGCCATCACCGAGAGCATGGGTACCATCTCCGAACGTACCGCCGAGCACCTCGGCACCAGCGACGCGATGGTCATACGCACCCGCCGCTGCCTCATCAAGGCAGCGAAAGCGCTGGCCGACAACGGCACGCTGCCGCCCGGCGTCGACGACCCGACGATCTACCACTACCGCTCTGGTGGCGTCATCCTGCCTCGGTCCGTTGACTGGCGTAAGGCCACCGAAAGCCTCCAGGCAGCCTTCATCGAGCACCAGCCCGAAGAGCTCTTCGAGCCGGTCATCTCGTAGCACTGCCAACCGGTCGGCCGCACTCGTGTAGGCCGGCAAAGCAGGACTTAACTAGAAAAGGAACCGCCTCTCTACGTAGAGAGGCGGTTCCTTTTCCTTATCACCTGACGTTCGGTGATCTACTAGACGGGCAGCACGTCTCCATCCGCCGCTGCTGGCAGCTCGAAAGCGTTAACCACGCCCCCCAGCATCCCGTAGTAACCAACAATAGTCGTCATCTCGACCAACCACTGCACGCCGTAACGGTTCACCAACGCATCGTACGTCGCCTGATCCACCCGATTGTTGCGGAACAACTGGCGCACGTAGGTCACGATTTCCGCCTCGGACGGCTCCAGTTCTGAAACATCGCGCTTCTCCTTGATCACCGCGATCGCCTCTTCGCGAAGACCGCCGCGTCGGCCCGCCGCCACCTGTGCTGCCCAGATGTAGAGGCTGTCCTTCTCCCGCACGCCCGTGATGATCGCCAGCTCTTTCTCCGGCGATTTAACCACCGAGTTGTACCGGAAGTAGTTGCCCAACTCCAGTGCCGGTTTGTCCATCGCCGGGCTGTGCAGCAGGATGCTGTGCGGTCCGCGCAAAGCCCCGAAGGTCTCAAGTACGGCGTCCGCCACGCCCTGGTGCTCCGGCGCTACCTGCGATTTGTCGGATATCGGTTCGATTCTCGGCATCGTCTATCCCTTCTCTCGTTACGACTTCGCTGATGTGTAGATCTGCTCAATCAGATCCCACGTTTTGACCATGTCGCCGAGGTGGCTCGACGGTTGCCGTCCTTGCTTCACGCAATCGATGAACTCCCGGCTCTCGTGCCAGAAGCCCAGCCAATAGTTGTACGTGTCACCAAATGGCAGCCCGAACTCCTTGGATTCGAAGACTTCGCGGTCCTGGCTGTCCGCGACGATGTAGCTGTCTCGCTCTGCGTCCACGTAGGCGCTGATGTTTCGTCCGTGGATCTCAGATCGGAAGATCGCTGGCGCCGTCGCCCCTTCCGTCATCGGTGATCCGCCCGAGACGAGGTCGTACTGCAGGTGTCCCACCGCCCCGGAAGAAAACGTCACCTGTGCGAAGACCGCGTTGGCCACCGGCCCCGGCGCATACAGCGTCTGGACATGACTCGCCACGCTCTCGACTTCGCCTCCGGCCAGCCACCTCAGGTTGTCTACGGCGTGCATCCCGTCTGAAGTCAGCTGGTCCAAGACCCCCATCGAAGCCGGCCGGTCGAAATCCCGCGTCGATTTCAGGTTCGCAACCGCAACGGCGTGGATCGGTCCGCGCTCCTCCACCCTCGCCTTCAGCGCGGTCATCGCGGGCACAAAGCGGCGTTGGCACCCGACCATGCTGATGCAGCCGTTCTGCTCCGCGTGGTAGGCAAACATCTTCAACTGATTCAGTGTCAGTCCGGGCGGCTTCTCCAGGAACACGTTGCGCCCCTGTCGCAGAGCGTAGGTCAAAGGCTCCTGGATCGCGTCTGGACCCATGATGATGTAAACCGCCTGCGGATCGACCTCCTCCAGCATCTTCTGGTAGTTGTCGTAGGTTTTCGGCACGCCCCAGCGCTCCGCCGTCTCTGCCGCCTTGCCTGAATCCCAGTCGCACAGCGCTGCCAGCTCAACGTCCGGCTGGCTCACCACAGACGGATAGTGACGCCAGTTCGCCTGCTTGCCGGCGCCAATGAATGCCACTCGGACCTTCTGTTCGTTCATTATGTTTAGTCCTGTCCTGCGTCCGCTTCATTGAACCGAAGCCAGGCGCGCTACCCAGATCAGTCGTCCCGTCGCCTGCCGATCAACGGCTCAGGCTCGGGCGTGCGCCAATTCTAGCAACAGCCGGCCCTGTCGGCGCGTATTCCAGTTCTCCATTCCGTCGCCAGGCTGCTGTAAAATCTCTCTCATCACCCGCGGAGGTAACAGATGCTCTCTATCCAAGACAACCAAACCCTTAGCCGCGTCGGACCTGGCACGCCCATGGGCGACCTCATGCGTCGCTACTGGCTGCCCCTCCTCTACGGCTGGGAGCTCGAGAATGACGGCCCGCCTCAGCGCGTCCGGCTCCTCGGCGAAAACATGATCGCCTACCGTACCTCCAGTGGCGAGGTCGGCCTCATTACCGAAGCCTGCCCCCACCGCGGCGCCTCGCTCTTCTTCGGCCGCAATGAGGAAGAAGGCCTGCGCTGCGTCTACCACGGCTGGAAGTACGACGTCTCCGGCGCCTGCGTCGACATGCCCTCCGAACCCGCCGAGAGCAATTTCAAGACCAAGGTCAGGGCCAATGCCTACGCCGCCGCCGAGCAAGGTGGCATCATCTGGGCCTACATGGGTCCCGACCAGGCCGCTCCTCCTGGCCTACCCCGTTTTGAATGGTGCGACGTCCCCGAAGAGCAGCGCCACCACCAGTACAAGGGCATCTATGAATGCAACTGGATGCAGGCCCTCGAAGGTGACATCGACACCTCCCACCTCTTCCTCCTCCACGCCCGCCTCGAGGCCGATCAGCCCGACATCTACGGCGTCTACCACCCCGACAAGGCGCCCCACCTCGACATCATCGACACCGACTACGGCATCTACTACGGCGCCAGCCGTAAGGACGGTCCCAGCCGCACCTACTGGCGTACGACGCAGTACCTCTTTCCCGTATTCACCATGTTCCCGGGCTCCCCGGACGGCACCGTACCCCAGCACATGTACACCCCAATCGACGACCACACCACGATGCACTGGGGCCTGCGCTGGCACCCCACGAAAGCCTTCGACGGCCCCCGTGTCCTCAACCAGAACGTCCGCAAGCTCCCCGAGGAGCACGGCATGGGGCCCATGAAGCCCGCCCAGGGCGGCAAGCCCTTCCCCGACTGGTGGCCCGTCGCCGACGACGCCAACGACTACCTCATGGACCGCGAGGTTCAGCGCACGATGAACTTCACCGGCATCCCCACCATCCGCCTCCAGGACGTGGCGATGACCGTCGGCATGGGCGCCATCAACCCCAGGCATAAGGAGCATCTCGGCACGACCGACACGATGATCATCATGACCCGGCGCAAGCTGATCCGCGCCGCCAGAGCGCTCCGCGAGGCCGGTACGCCTCCTCCCGGCTCTCAAGACCCGACAGCCTACCGGCGCCGCTCCTGCTCTACCGTCCTGCCGGCCGAAGTCGTCTGGCACGAAGCCCTGGCCGACTGGCACGCCGCGCGCACGACGCAGGTGCCCACGGACGGGCCCGTGGGCGCCATTCCGTCAGTCGGGGACTAGGGACCGGCAGAAAAAGCTTTAGCTACGCGCCCGACGGCGCCAACCGAACCGGGTACGTCATACGGCTCGCGATCGCAAACATCGTCGCCGATCCCAGGAACGTGAGGCCATACATCACCAGCGCCCAGTCGTAAGACCCCGTCGTGTCGAAGATGAACCCCGCCAGCGAGGGGCTCAGTATCTCGCCCATCGTCTCGATCACCACGATCGCGCCCAGGATCGTCGCGAAGTGCGTCATGCCGAACGCCCGGGTCAGCGTCAGCGCCTCGGCTATCGCACCGGTTGTCGTCCCGATTACCCACAGGCCCAGGAAAATCAGCACGCCTGATATGCCGGAATCGAGCAGCAGTACGCACATCCCAAGCGACAGCAATCCGATCAAGGCGACCGCCATCCGCTCGAACCGCTCGAACCGGTCCACGAATATGCCCAGCCCCAGACGCGAGATGATGCCCACACCCGACGCGCCCGACACCAGCAGCGCCGCCGTCTCCCGCGATATGTCCCTCGACTCAAAGAACGGCACCAGGTGGACCGTCCATCCGATCAGGCCGTAGAAGAACAACATCAGCCCAAACGCCAGCACCCAGAAGATCGGCAGTCGGATCGCCGCCGATAGCGTGATGCTGGTCGCATTCGACGGCGTCGAACCCTCCCGGTCCCTCCCCTCGCCAAATGAGTCCCACTCCTCCGGCGACGGATCGTCTCGTACCACGAAAACCGCCAGCGGCAGCACCACCACCGCCGCGAGGATCCCCGAAAAGACGAACCCGCCGCGCCAACCCGTCAGCTCGATCACGAAAGCCAGCAGCGGAAGTACGACGAATCCGCCCAGCGAAAAGCCAATTCCGAGCAGGCTAAGCGCCGCCCCGCGCCTGCGGTCAAACCACCGCGACGTCAGCGCCTGAAACGGGATGAAGAACATCATCTGCCGCGCCGCCGCATTGATCCCGGAGAACACGTACCACTGCCAGAGCGAACCGGTCGCGGCCAGGAGCTGAAACGTCAGCGCCGCCAGGATGGCGCCGATAATCACCGAAGCGCGAGCCCAAACCGGTCGATAAGCCGCCCGATGCCTGGCCCTGCCAGCCCGCTGACCAGGATCCCCACCGAAAACCCGATCGACACCTCCGCCCGGGACCAGCCGAACTCTTTCTCCAGGGGGCGCACGTACAGTCCCAGCGACCAGGCCGCCAGGCCACTCACTACGGTCATGCCCACGATCGAGGCGGCCAGGATCCACCAGCCGTAGTAAATGCGCCGTCTCATCAAGCCATCCTAGTCGAGGCGCAGGGACCGAACCGCCCTCGCCCCGAAGCACATCTCGCCCAATCGTGAAACTTGGCTCGAGCCAAGCGCCGTCAAGCCGTGGTCAGTTGTTCCTCTGCCTCCGCCATTCGATCCGGCCGGGTTGGAGTTCGCACGAAATATAGACAGGCGAACGCCGCCGCAATCCCCGCCGCTGCAATCAGGATGCCGGCCGTATAAGTCCCCGAAACGTCTCGCGCCGCCGCGATCACGAACGGCCCACCGGCGAGCAGCATCGCCCCCAACGGCCGTCCCACCCCGCTGATCGCCCCGACGTGCGCCCGCCCGAAGTATGCCGCCCAGACTAGGAAGTGCAGCGGGATGTACGCCCCAACGTAGAAGCCAACCAGCGCCCCGTAGACCATGGCCGGCGTACCCACGGAAGACGGAATCAGCAAGATCGTCGGCACCGCCAGCATCCCATAACCCGTCAAGAACAGCATCACGAGTCGCAGCTCGTACTTGTTCGCCAGCCAGCCCCAGAAGAACTTCGCCATGAACGAGGCCAGACCGTAAAAGACCAGCGCCGTCGCCGCCGTGTCGAGTTCGAGGCCGCGGTCGACGAACAGGTTCGTCATGTTGGCCGGAAGACCGTTCGCGGCCAGCGCCCCAAACGCTACAGCGACCATCAGCATCCAGAACGTAGGAGTCCGGATCGCCTCACTTCGCGTAAAGCTGGGCTCCTCGCGCCTGGGCGCCTGTGATTGACTCTCGCCCTTCTTGCCGTCTCCATCCGGCAGTAGGCCCACGTCTTCTGGCTGACGGTGCAGCAGCAGCGCCGGGAGGGTCGAGAAAAGCAACGCCAGCAGCGCCAGCAACAGCCACCCGCTGCGCCAGCTCAGCGCGCTCTCGACAGCGACGAGAAGCGTCGGCAACGTCAGCGCCGCCAGTCCGCCGCCGGCCGAAGCCAGCGATACCGCCATGCCTCGCCGTCGCACGAACCACTTTGGGATGATCACCGTGGCGCCCATTTGCAACGCCTGGGCCACCCCGCCTACAACGCCGAACAGCAGGACGAACTGCCACTCCTCCTGTACCTGGCTGATCAGTACCAGCGCCGCCACGTTGATCAGCCCACCGCCGATCGCCAGGGCGCGAATTCCATGCTGACGATCCAGGTAAGGCCCGACGATCGGCGCGATTACGATTCCCGTCCAGCCACGCAAACTCAGCGCGAAGAAGAACGCCGAGTTACTCCAATCCAGCTCCTCCGTCATCGAGTTCGCGAAAATGCTCGCGGACCAGATCAAGCCGATGCCAAAGAACGTCGTGAATAGAGCGACGGCCACAACCGCCCATCCGTAAAAGAACGGCAGGCGGCTCTGCCAGGTCGCCGGAGTATCGATCATGCCGGCCGATCATCCGTAATCAAGGAGCCAGTGCGCGTTACGATTATTCCCCCATCACGGACGGCAGGACACGGTCCGAGTTCGTCGCGAATGCCGGACCGTTCATCACCAGGTACGTCATCTCGCCTTCGAGTTCGTACGGCGTACCCGCGTCGATCAGCACGATGTCCCCTTCGGTCACCGCCTCTGGCGCCCCATCACCAACCTGGAACCGCCCCGAGCCGCTGGCGATGTAGTAGACGCGGTCGCTGGCGTCATTGACGACGCGGTCGTGATGGCCCCAGATCCGCACCCACGTCACGCTGATCTTTTCGCTGTGCTCGTCGACATTCACGAGCCGTTTGAGCACCAACGGCCGCGGTTCCTGCGCAGTCTCGGCCATGTCGTCAGGATGGATAATCACGCTCGACTCCTCCAAAACTGGATTTCTGGGGCGACAGTCATCGATTCGTGGCAATACTGGCCCAGGCCAAGGCGTGGTTTCAAGAAGCGCCCGCGAGTGCGCCGCCTCGTCCGCTACTCGTGGCCAAGAATCACTGCTAGTCTTTAACCGTCCCTGGCCCATAGCAAACGGAAGAGTCATGCCTCCACAACCGATCAACTTCAAGAGCGGCGACCTTCAACTCGAAGGCCTTCTCTACGCGCCCGCCGGCGCCTCGGCCGCGGTCGTCGTCTGCCACCCGCATCCCCTGCGTGGCGGCGACATGCGCAACAACGTCGTCACCGCCATCGTCAACGCCGTCAACGCTGCCGGTGTCGCAGCCCTCGCCTTCAACTTCCGTGGCGTCGGCGTCAGCCAGGGTGCCCACGATGAAGGATGTGGCGAGCAAGACGACGTCCGGGCCGCGCTCGCTCACGCCGCATTCCTCGAAGGCATCGATCGCGTCGGGTTGACTGGCTACTCCTTCGGCGCCGGTGTCGCGGCGGCAGTCGCGTCGGCGCACGACGACTCCCTGCCCGCCGCCCTCGTCTCATTGCCAACCGGCAGCGCTGACAAAGTCTCGATCCTTCAGGCCATCTCCGGCCCCCTGCTTCTCATCACCGGCGACGCCGACCACGTCTGCGCCTCGGAGCAGCTCCTACTCGCCGCGCAGGCTCGTCCCCAGGACGCCACTGAAGTCGTCATCGTCCCCGGAGTCGATCACTTCTGGCGCGGCGCCGAATCCGTCCTCGAACAACACATCGCCACCTGGCTCACCATGAAAGTGAGCCCCTAAAGTCGCGAGGCCTGCTAAACAGAGACGATCTCCTGCGACCCACCTCTCAGCTATCCGTCAGCCGGGTAGCGGGGGCGCAGCCCATGCGCGGGGAGCTCGAGGGGTGTCCCCTCGAACTGGATGGTTATCGAGACGAAGCGAACAAGGTCGCCCGATAGGAAGACCGCCGGACGCGAAGGCGTCGACGATCCAACGAAGTCCACCAACCCGCCTATAATCGTCCCACCAAACGTCCCTGATTCGAAGAGGAGACCAACTCATGGCAGTCCTGGGCAAACACGCCGTAATGCAGCAACTCCTGGCCGAAGGCACGAAGTACGTCTTCGGCAACCCGGGCTCCACCGAGCTCGCCTTCATGGACGGCCTGCAGGACTACCCCGAGCTCGAATACGTCCTCGGCCTGCACGAGACCGTCCCTCTCGCCATGGCCGACGGCTACGCCCGCGCCACCCACAAGCCCGCCGTCGTCAACGTCCACATCGCCCCCGGTCTCGCCAACGCGATGAGCATGATCTACAATGCCCGCAAGAACGGCTCCCCCCTCGTCGTCACCGTCGGCCAGCAGGATACCCGCTACACCGCCACCGAGCCTCTGCTCTACGCCGATCTCGTCCGCTTCGCCGAGCCCTGGACCAAGTGGGTTGGCGAAGCCCACCGCGCCGAGGACATCCCCATGCTCATGCGCCGCGCCTTCAAGGTCGCCGCCGAGCCGCCGCAGGGCCCCGTCGTTCTCAGCCTCCCCCAGGACGTCCTCGATGGCGAGGTCGATGAGCCGATCACGCCCACCGTCCACACCGATTGGTCCAGCCGCCCCGATCCCTCCGCCGCCGCTCGCATCGCCCGCTACCTCGCTGAAGCCGAGAACCCGATCATCCTTTGCGGCGACAACATGGCGCTCTCCTCCGCCGCCGCCGACGTCGCTGCCCTCGCCGAGCTCGCCGGCTGCGCCGTCTCTCAGACCGCCAGTCGCCAGTGGAACTTCCCCACCAACCACCCGCTTTACGTTGGCCCGCTCGGCTTCCTCGGTGGCGCCAAGGAGTCCCTCGCCAGTCACGACGTTGTCCTCGCCTTCGGCACCAGCAATCCCTTCATGCCGTTGTTCTACGAAGGCGGCAGCCCCGTCGCCGACGACTCCGTATTCATCCAGGTCGACGTCGATACCTGGGAGCTCGCCAAGAACTACGCCGTCACCATGAGCGTCCTCGCCGACACTGCCTGGGCCGCCCGCGACGTCCGTGAAGCCCTCGACCGCGCCCTCACGCCGGCTCAGCGCACCAACTGCCAGCAGCGCGCCACCGTGATCACGCAGTCGAACATCGAAATGCGTCAGAAGGCGGAAGAACAACTCAAAGCGGAGTGGGACAACACCCCCATCAGCCCCATGCGCCTCATGGCCGAGGTCCGCGACGCCGTGCCCGCCGATACCGCCTTCGTCGGCGCCGGCGGAACCTCCGGCCGCGCCCCCTTCGCCCAGCTCATGGAGCTCACCCAGCCCAACTCCTTCTTCGACGGCAACGCCTCGTTGGGCTTCCCCCTGCCCGGCACCCTCGGCGTCAAGCTGGCCCTGCCCGACCGCCCCGTCGTCGGCCTCCTCCGCGAGGGCGACAGCATGTACAGCATCCAGGGCCTCTGGACCGCCGCCAAGTACAACATCGATGTCACCTACGTCGTCTTCAACAACGCCAGCTACCGTATCCTCAAGCAGGGCATGGTGCGCTACCTCGGCGCCAGCGAGCGCAAGAGCGGCTTCCTCGGCATGAACTTCGGCGAACCCGTCATCAACCTCGCGAAGCAGGCCGGCGTCTGGGACATTCCCGCCGACCGCGTCGATAACCCAGCCGACCTCGCCCCTGCCCTCAAGCGCGCCCTCGACCACAAAGGCCCCGCCCTCGTCGACGTCGTCATCGATGGCAGCTACGCCCATCACTTCTAGCGACGCGGCGTTGTCGCCCCCTTATGCCCCGGCCTTCAGGCCGGGGTAGAATCCTCACACTAAGTCCACCACTTCTAGGACGGGAGGCAAGCTCATGACCGCCAGACGCCTTCTCACTGCAACCGTCTCCGTCCCCCAGGCCATCGTCCAGGTCCTCGAAGAGGCCGGCGTCAATTTCGTCTTCGGCATGCCCGGCGGCCGCACGATCCCGATCTACGACGCCCTCTACGACCGCCGCTCGACCATCCGAACCGTCCTCGCCCGCGAAGAGGGTCTCGCCGCCGTCATGGCCGACGCCCACGGCCGCCTCACCGGACGCCCTGCCGTCGCCATGGGTCAGGCCGCCTTCATGCTGACCAACTCCGGCATGGGCATCGTCGAGGCCTATCTCGCCGGCAGCCCAATGCTCGTCATCGCCGACCTCAGCGACGGCCACCCCTTCACCCAGCACGGCCCCTATCAGTCTGGCACCGGCGACTTCGGTAGCTGGGACGCCCGCGACACGATTCGTGGTTACACCAAGGAGGTCTTCGTCGCCCGCGACGCCGCTTCCGCCGTCCAGAGCACTCAGCTCGCCCTCAAGCACGCCACCACGGGACAACCCGGCCCCCCGTAGCACTTCTCTTCCACAGCGCTGCACTCTCGGCCACCGTAGGCCCCGACACGACGCCCCGCCTCTACGCCACGGAGCACTACCTCCCCTCGCAGCGCGAAACCGCCGACCCCGGCGACATCTCAGATGCGGTCCAAGCCCTGGCCCGAGCCTCGAAGCCCGTTATCGTCGCCGGCAACGGCGTCCGTATGAGCGCCGCCCAATCGCAACTGCTCGAGCTCGCCGAGCTCCTCGGCACGCCCGTCGCCACCACGGCATCTGGCAAAGCCACCTTCCCGGAGAATCATCCCCTTGCCCTCGGTGTCTTCGGCAACTTCGGCCTCGAAGCCGCCAACGCAACCATCGCCGACGCCGACCTCATCCTCGCCGTCGGCACCAAGCTCGGCCCCACCGACACCGCCAACGAGAACCCGGCCCTGCTCGACCCCGAGCGACAGGTCTTCCTCCAAATCGACGTCGAGCCGCGCCACGCCGGCTGGTCCTTTCCGGTGCAGCACACCCTCATCGGCGATGCGACAGCAATCCTCGGTCAGCTCGTCGACGCCGTCCGTCAGGCAGAGCTCCCCGGCCGCGTCAACGGACCCCTGGAAGTGACAGAAGCCCACCGTAAGTTAGCTTCCTTCCACGTCCCTGAGTCCGAATCCGCCGCCCGGCCCATCCTGCCCCAGCGCCTCATCGCCGACCTCGGCAAGGCCGCGCCGGACGACTGCATCATCACCTGCGACGCCGGCGAGAATCGGCTGTTCATGATGCATCACTTCCAGACCCGCGGCAGCATGGAGTACCTCCAGCCCGCCGCCGTCGGCGGCATGGGCTACGCCGTCCCCGCCGCGCTCGCCGCCAAGCTGGTTCACCCCGATCGCGGCGTCATCGCCGTCTGCGGCGACGGCGGCTTCGCCATCGCCCTGAACGGCCTCCTCACCGCCATCGAGGAGGGTATCAACATCGTCACCGTCGTCTTGAACAACTCGGCCCTCGGCTGGGTGCGCCACGGCCAGGGCGACCGCCCCATCGCCTCAAGCTTCCACGCCTTCGACTACAGCGCGATCACGCGCGCCATGGGCTGCGAAGCCTTCCGCGTCGAAGACCCCGCCGACATCACCCAAACCGTCAACAAAGCCCTCGCCTGGCAAACCCGCCGTCGTCGAGGTCGGCAAACCCGCCGTCGTCGAGGTCATAACCTCCCTCGACGCCACCTTCCGCGACGTCTCCTCGCCCCTCGCCCGCCTACCCACCCCGCTGACGACGACGTTCGCGTCCCTCGCGCACCCTCAACAGCAACGCGACAACCTTCACCTGGGACGCCAACCAGTCGATAATTGAAGTAGTCGAACGCGATGGATAACGGTACCTTCGTACCGGAACCCCGCCGTTAGCATTGATCTTCAACTGATGCGGCCAACTAAAAAGTTCGTTATTTCCGTCGTAGCCGCATTCACTGCGGTAAACGTCTGGCGCGTCCTTCTGGAAGGCGATGACGTCCTGCCTGGGCTCCTCATTGTCGTAATCACGACACCCATCGTCCTCTTTGGCACACTTATGCTTCTGCGTGGTTTTGGCAAGCTCGACGAGTAAAGGCCCGTAAATTAGGGGTTCCTCCCTCGACCCCACCTTCCGCGACGTCTCCTCGCCCCTCGCCGCCTACCCATCCCTATGTCCTCCAAGGTTGACGCTGACAGCGACGTCCGCATGACGCGCGCACCCTCAACAGCAACACGACAACCTTCACCTGGGACGTCAACCGGTCGATACCTCAAGTATTGGACGATGGCAACGCGCAGTACACCTTCGGCCCGGGCCGCATCGCCAAGCTGGAGGCCCGCAGCGTCGGTGGCTCCGGCACCTACCTCTACGTGGGGGGTGGCCGGCGTAGACGGTGCTCCTCATGGACGGCAGCAGCGTGATCCACGATTCGGATTACGACGCGGATCTGGAGCGGATCGTGGTAGTAGTAGCCCAAGTAAGACGCGTAGTGCCTTTCGCGTTAGCGTTGCTCTCCCTTGTGGTTTCATGTTCGGAAGGGGATGACCAATCGACCGGCAAACTGGAAATCGCTGAGCTAACCGCTTCCGAACACTTTCGAATCATCGACGTGATCAATTTCACCTATGAAGCGTTAGTTCCGAACCAGGACGCCCCAAGGGAGTATCTGATCTCCTTTGAGGGTCCCGATTCCTGGCATATCGTTACTAAAGACTTGGAGTATGTCCTAATCGGTGATGAGGCGTGGCAGCTGACTGAGGGTCAATGGCGCCCGGCTGACTCAAGCCAGATTCGTGGCACCATTCTTTCGTTTGTCCCGCAGATACCTCAGATCGCTTCGGCGGATGGGAAAACGTTCGAAGGGCCTGAAAGAAGCGGCGAGAGCACAATCAGGTTGGCAGTCGAACTTCCAACGTATGGGGACTTCATCGGCAGGTCCGCAAGCGCAGCTGAGCTTCCGCCGGATGTCGAGGCATTCACGAAGGAACTGTACCGGGATGTGTCTGGCGAGGCTGAGTTCATAGTTGGCGCGGAAAGCGGTCGCGTGTATGAATATATCTTGACACTAAAGGGGCCGAATCTCTCGGGCGAGCTATCCCTGATGTTCGACTACGACAGCCAGGTCGAGATACCCACACCTCGCTAGTTCCGATCGAGTGTCATTTCGCACAATATTGGGATGCGAAGATCCTGCCGGCTTGTCGCCTTAACCTGCCGCCGGCCCTTCGGAAGTACGGCCTCGGGTCCATGCTCCAGTATTCGGTCGCGGCGGGCCAAAACTTCGTCCGCAGCCATGCCGGGGGTTTCAACCCCCGGTCAGAGATCGCGCTTCAAGCCTCAGGCCCTCTACCCAAACGGCTCCGGGTCGCCCGCCGCCATTGGATACATCACCGGCTCCCCCGCCTCGATGCGCCGCACGTTCTCCGCGAGGCGCTCGAACGTGTTCTGCCAGCCCCAGACGCCGCCCGCCGTGTGTGGCGTCAGCACCACGTTGTCCAGCGTCAGCAGCGGGCTGCTCAGCGGCAGCGGCTCCACCGGGAACACGTCCAGCCCGGCCGCCCTGATTCGCTTTGTCCGCAACGCGTCGACCATCGCCGCCTCGTCCACCGTGTTCGCCCGGCCCGTGTTGATAAAAATCGCGCTCGGCCGCATCAGACCGAACTCACGCGCCCCCAGCATCTTCCGGCTGTCCTCTGAGTACGGCACGAATGAGACCACGATGTCGCTCTGCGACAGCGCCTCGTCCAGCCCCGCGTACTCGATGCCGTAGTAAGCCTCATGCTCCGGACTCAGCCGAGTCCGCTTGTGGTAAAGCACCCGGCAGTTGAACGGCGGCAGCATCCGGGCGAAACACGCCCCGATCTCCCCGAATCCGATGATCCCGACCGTCTTGTCGTTCAACGTGTCGACATCCGGCCAGCGCACCCAGTTCACCGTCGGCGTCGGCCCCACCTGCTCCGTCTCCGGCAGTCCCTCCGGGTTCAGCCCCTCATGCACCGCCTGGTGCCCGTCCACCACCCGACGCAGCACCGCAAGCGTCAGCGACAGCGTGTGCAGCGCCACCCGGTCCGACACGCCGTACGGCAGTACGCTCACCGGCACGCCCGCCTTCAGCGCCGCCGTCGCGTCGCCCTTCGCCCGCGTCAGGCCGATGCGCTGCATGAACCGCAGATTCGGCATCGAACCGATCAGCGCCGCATCCACCGGGTAGTTCGACCACACCGCCGCATCTGCACTCTCGTAGCCTTCGGGAAGCTTCCCCGCCTCCGGCGCCACGATCGCCTCATGTCCCGCCAGATACTGGCTCGGGAACTCGCTCAGCCGCTGCTCCAACGGGTCAAGAAACGCAATTCGCAATCGAAACCTCTCTTACCAGGTCTTCGCGTACAGGTAATCTGCCGCGCCGTCCCAAACGTCCACGTCGCTCGCCAGCTCGATGTCGATCGGCCGCACCCGGCCGTCCTCACCGACCACCGCCGGCTCCAACGGCTCGCTGCCTTCCTGAAGCTCACGCAGCGCCTTCAGCAAACGCTGCCGCACCTGGATAATCGCGCCGTCCGCGCTCACCAGATGCTCCATCGAGCGATTCGTAATCGGCCCGCCCTGGTCCTCCTGCATCGCCCAGTCCTGCGCCGGGATCGACTTGATCCCCGTGAACGAAGTGCCGCTCTTCTGCAGCGCCCGGTCGATCAGGAAGTTGTTCTCCCGATTCTCTCGCGGATAGAACGTCCCCGGAATGATCTCCGGAAAGTTCACGCCAGACTCTTTCGCCGCGTACAGCTCCGACTCCGTCAACGCCCGCTCCGGGTGCCAGATGATCCGATAGTAGATCTGGTGCTCGTCATCCACCGGAACCCGTACCTGGAAATGGATCGGCGTCCCAGGCTTTGCCGCGATCATCGTGAATGAAGGCATCAGCCACTGGTTAACCCGCCAGTACAGCGTGTCGGCCGGGCCGGTGCGCTGGGCCGCCAGCATGATCCCGTAGCCGGTCTCCTTGAACGACCATCGTGGCGCCTTGTCCTGGAACATCGTCGCGTTCATCCGGCCCATCTTCGCCAGATCGGCGACGGCACTGTCGGCTCGGCCGTGCAGGAAGCTCACGTGGCTCGAATCGATGTCGCCCTCAAGCCCCTGCATCCAGTTCCCGTTGATGAATATCTTCGAGATGTAACGGTTCGCCGCCGGCACCGCGTTCAGTTCGTAGTCCGGCACCTCCGGCTTCTGCTCCGGCGGCCCCATGTAGGCCCAGATCAGCCCGCCCATCTCAACCGCCGGATACACCGCGAACGGCTCCACTTTCTCGCGAAAGCTCTCCCCCTCCGGCGTGTTCGGCACGTCAAGGCAGCGCCCCTCCACGTCATACTTCCAGCCGTGATAGGCGCAGCGCAGCCCGCCTTCCTCGTTTCGGCCCCAGAACAGGCTCGCCATGCGATGCGGACAACGCTCGTCCAACACCCCGACGCGCCCTTCCGTGTCCCGGAACGCCACCAGCCGCTCGCCCAGCACCGTCATCCGCACCGGCGTGCAGTCCGGCGTCGGCAGCTCGTCCGCCACCAGCACGGGCAGCCAGAACCGCCGGTACAGCTCGCCCATCGGCGTCCCAGCGCCAATGTGCGTGATAAGGTCGTTTTCGCGTTCGCTCAGCATCCGCTAACCTCCCGGCTGCTCCGGCAGCATGTCGCCGCATCCCGCCCGGTACGCCCAGTACTGCCACGCTCGCCACGTCTCCGGCGAATTCGGCCGGTATCCCGTACCAGACGTCCTCGCGCCGATCTCGCCCGCCGATAGCGGCTTCACGTCCCCCATCTGCAGGCCCCTGATCAACGCCCTCGCGTTGCGCGGCAGGTAAATCGACATCCTCACCACGTCGATGATCGAAGCCGCCGCCGCAGCGAAGCCGTGACCCCGCATCAGGGCGACTGGGCTCGACCCCAAACGCTTCGCCAGATCCTCACCTTGGGCCGTGTTCGTCACCAGCAGGTTCGTCGCGTCACCAAATTGCTCCGCGATGTCCCAAACCGGCACCTCGCCGCCAATGAAAGCTCCGGAGTGGATCACCGGCAGCAGTGGCTGCTTCGAAATCCCGAATGGCAGCACGTCCTCGGCGTGCGCGTGCACCACCGACATCACATCCGGTCGCGCCGCGTAGATCGCGCTGTGGATGAAGCGCTCCAGGTACGGCGTGCGGCTATCCCCATCCGCCGCCTCTCCATTCAGGCCAAACTCGATCATGTCCTCGAGTCCGACGAACTCTGGCGCCAGCGACCGCGACAGGAAGAAGCGCTCCGGCGCGTCCGGATTGCGCACGCTGATGTGCCCGTACGCGTCGACAATGCCCTCGTTACTCAGCACTCTGTTTCCGATTACGAGGTCCCGCAGCTCCTCATCGCGTTGACTCATGCGTTTGCTCTCCCTCTTCCCGCTAGTGCAGGAAGCTGCCGCCGTCGACTACAATCGTCTGCCCTGTGACGAACTCGCTCGCCGGAGACGAAAGGTATACCAGCGTGCCCAGCAGGTCCTCCGGCACCTCTTCCCGGTCCAGGATCCGCTGCGCTCGCCGCGCCGTCGTCCCGTGAGCCGCCCGCTGCGCCAGCACCGTCGGGCTGTCCGTCGCCCCCGGCGCGATCGCGTTCACCGTGATCTTCGTCGGCCCCAGGTCGGCCGCCATGCTGCGCGTCAGGTTGACCACCGCACCCTTGGACGCGGCGTAGTGAATCAGATTTGCCGACCCCTTGAACGCCAGCCCGGACGCCACGTTGATCACGCGCCCGTACGGCTCGCGCTTCATCAGGTCCAGGCACGCTTCCGTGCAGTCGTAGACGCCGCGCACGTTCACCGCCATCACCTGGTCCCACTCCGCTTCCGGGATCTCCCAAGCCGACTGTCGCGGCGGAATCACCGAGAACAATGCCGCATTGTTGACCAGCACGTCCAGCCTGCCCCAGCGCTCGTCGACTTCCTGCACCATCGCCTCGATACTGGCGCGACTCGAAACGTCCAGCTCCAAACCCATGACCTGACTCGGGTGTTCCTCAGACAGCCGTGCCGTCGACTCTCTCACCGCCTCCGGGTCGATATCGGCGATGACGACTCGCGCGCCCGCCTCGGCCAGCGCCTCCGAGTAAAACAACCCGATGCCCTTCGCCCCACCCGTAACGATGGCGACCTTGTCATCCAGCTTGAATAGATCCAGCGCGCCCATTTCTGACCTCCTCACCTGATTCGCCCTAGTTTAGTCGTCCTTCGGCTAGATGTGAGCCGCCATACCGGGCACTCGAGGTTTCCATTCGCCTCGCGGCCAAGTTACGCTTGATCCAATATCAAATCGCCACGCCCTCATCTCATCGGAGCGAACCATGACCAACTTCAACGACCGGAACCGCAAAGTTATCGAAGAATTCCGTGCCAACAAGGGCAACGTGGAGCAATTCAGCGGTAACTCTCTGCTGCTCCTCCACCACACCGGCGCCAAAAGCGGTAAGGCCTACATCAACCCGCTGGCCTTCCAGCAGGACGGCCAGCGCATGATCATCTTCGCCTCCAAGGGCGGCGCCGATACCAACCCGGACTGGTATCACAACCTTGTCGCCCACCCGGACGTCAAGGTCGAGCTCGCTGGCGGTGAGGTCATCGAGGCTAAGGCCGTAGTCCTGCAGGGCGAGGAGCGCGACCGCATCTTCGACATCCAGGCCCAGCGTGTTCCCGTCTTCGGCGAGTATCGCGCCAAGACCAGCCGTCAGATACCGGTCGTCGCCCTCGATCCCGTCTAAGCTCGTCTTGCCTTCAGGCTATCGACCCGCCGCTATCGCCTGTTCCGACATCCAGGGTCGCGCTAACGCGAAGCCGAAGCTGGCCGCGAGGCAACACGCCCCGAACGTGATGAAAATCGCCGTGTAGTTCCCCGTCAGGTCGAACGCGAACGCCACCAGTAGCGGTGCAGTCGCCGCTGCCACCGTCCCGATCGCGAACGAATACCCCACCAGCGTCCCGACGATATGTCGCCCGAAGTAATCCGGGAATGTCTGCGCCCTGAACTGCAACGAACCCGCCACCGTAATGCCCAGGAACACCGTCGCCGCGTATATCGTGATGATCGAGGTCGGCAGCGCGTAGATGATGATGCTGGTGCCGTAGAGCAGTCCCCACAGCACCAGCGCCCGGCGAATTCCCGCTCGGCCCACCGTGAAACCCCAGACGAAGCGTCCCGCCATCGCGCCGAACCCGTAGATGCTGACCGCCGCCGCGCCCTCTTCCAGCGAAAAGCCCTTGCTCTGAACGTAAGCCGTCATGTGGATGAAGATCGACGACGCTGGCAGCATCGTCAGGGTGAATCCCGCCGTCAGCAGCCAGAACGTCGCGCTTCTCACCACCTGCCGCGCCGTCCACTCCGGCTCCGGCAGCCCGGTTGCGGCCTCAGCGCGTCGCGTCTCTACCGGTGTCGGTCGCGGCGGATCGCCGTCCGGCGCCAGGCCCACGTCCTCCGGGCGCCGCCGCACCACCGTCCAGGCGACTGGCCCAACCGCCAGCAGGAAGCACCCCATCAGCACCCACACGGTTCGCCAACCCCAGGTGTTCGCCACCGCCGCCATCGCCGGCGCCAGCACCAGGCCGGCCGTCGCGCCGCCGAATGTGTAGGTCATGATCGCCACGGCCCGCTTGCGCACGAACCACGCCGACACCATCGCCACCGGCGCCAGCGTCGAGAGTCCCGGCAGCGCCAGCCCGAACAAACCCCAGATCACATACGGCTGCCATGCGTCCTGCACCTGCGAAAGCGTCAGCATGCAAACCCCGGCCAGGACTGCGCTCCCGGTCATCAGGATTCTCGTCCCGTGACGGTCGACCAGCGGACCCAGCCACGCCCCAAACACCCCGCCGACCAGGCGCTCCACCGTCAGCACACCGACGATAGCGCTGCGGCTCCAGCCCAGGTCGTCCTGCATCGGCAGGATCATCACGCCAAAGACCCAGCCGCTGGCTCCCGTCGCATTGAACTGCGCCAGGTAGGCCGTAACGACTATCCACCAGCCTCGGTACAGAAGTCTCCTCCCGCGCTACACGACACACGCGAGAGGCGCTCGCAGCCGTCCCGGGGTTAGCCGGCCGTCGCGTCTTGGTGCCGGATCAGACTAGATGCCGAGCTTACTCGATGGGCTCGTAGCGCAGTCGCTTCACCCCGTCCATGTTCCGTCCCTCGATGCGGATCAGACGCGTCGAGTCCTCGCGCCGCGGCGAATGCAGCTGCCCCTCGTTGTAAACGCAGGCCATGCCTGGCTTCAATGCGTAGGTCTTGGCCGGCCGTACTTTACCTGGCTTGTCTTCCGACGCTGCCTCAACCAGCTCCCAATCCGTCATCTCCGTCTCGCCGACTCCCTGGCCGTAAATCGCCCAGGCTGAGCCGTGATCGTGCGGCGAAGACTGACTGGCGCCTTCGTAAGCGTGGGCGAAGATGCAGAACCCGAGGTCCGGGTCTTCGTACAGCAGATCTCGCGATCCGGTGCCATCGCCCAGGTACGTCTTGACGAACTCGCCGTCGCTCAGCACCGATTCAAGCGCTGTACGCACCTTCTCCCGCCCCGCGGGTCCCGGCTCTGTCTTCAGCGCATTGCTGCATTCCGCCGCGAATTGCTCTAGCTTGTCTGCCATTTCTCTCCTCCTTGGGTCGCCAGGCTACTGCGCCGTGGTCCCACCATCAATCACCAGTTCACTGCCCGTAATGTAGGAAGACTCATCAGACGCTAGGAAGATGACGCCGTAAGCCACCTCCTCCGGCTTGCCGGCGCGGCCCATCGGCAGGTTACGCAAACGCGTCTGCCAGCCCGCCTCGTCCGCCTGCATCTCGGCGATCATGTCCGTCTCGATCGGCCCCGGATGTATCGAGTTGCAGCGGATGTTGTCTCCCACGTGCTGCACCGCCGTCGACTTCGTGAACAGCCGCACCGCCCCCTTCGTCGAAGCGTACGCCGACGATACCGCGCTTCCCACCAGTCCAGCCGTCGAAGAAATATTCACGATCGAACCGCCGCCCGCGCGCCGCAGCGCCGGCAGCGCCGCCTTCGTGCCGAGGAACACACCTTTGACGTTGACCGACATGATCCGGTCCCAGTCTGCTTCGCTCGTCTCCTCGATCCCGCCGTATAGCAGGATCCCCGCATTGTTCACCAGTACATTGAGCCGGCCGTACTGCCGCTCCGCCACTTCGATTGCGTTCTGCCAATCGGATTCTTTAGTCACGTCCAGGTGCACGTACGTCACCTCGGCACCGCTGCCGCGCAGATCCGCCTCAACCGCACTGCCCAGGTCGTCCAGAATATCGCCGAAAACCACCTTCGCGCCCTCAGCGCTGAACATCCGCGCCTCGCAGGCGCCCTGCCCCTTGGCTCCGCCGCTGATCAGCGCCACCTTGCCATCCAGCCTACCCATGCCTGCATCCTCCATCCTGCGCCGAGCCCCGGTTATCAATCTTCCCAGGACGCTCTTCGACACGAGGTCGACCCCAACCATACCGCAGCGTCAGCCGCATGTGCGCATCCTCGCCACGACTCCCGCCACCGCCTTCGGGAACGCCACGCGAGGCACGAGCACCTCGTAGGGACGAAGCTTCAGCTCCGTCCGCAACGCACCAAACGCCCAACTACAACCCCACCGCAGTCCGCCACCGCCTCCGGGAACGTCACGCGAGGCAAAACCGCCTCGTAGGGACGAAGCTTCAGCTCCGTCCGCAACGCACCAAACGCCCCGCGAAGCCACGCCCAACGCACTCGGCGCCGCCTTCAGGGGGGTCCGGGGTTCCCCCGGCTTTACTAGTAGCTACGCGGCATCCCCAGCACGTTCTGCCCCACGAAGTTCAGCACCATGTTGTTGCTCACCGGCGCCGTGATATACAACCGCGTCTCGCGGAACTTGCGCTCCACGTCGTACTCCCTCGCGAAGCCGTAGCCGCCGTGCGTGTCCATGCAGGCGTTCGCCGCCGCCCAGGCCGCCTGGCTCGCCAAAAGCTTCGCCATGTTCGCCTCCGCGCCGCAGCTCTCCCCCGCGTCGAACAGTCCCGCCGCCTTGTCGCGCATCAGCGCCGCCGCTTCGACGTTCGCGTAGGCCTGCGCGATCGGATGCTGCACGCCCTGGTTCGCCCCGATCGGCCGGTCGAAGACGACACGCTCCGAAGCGTAGCGCGCGGCCTTTTCGATGAACCACTGCCCATCACCCACCGATTGAGAGGCAATCAGAATGCGCTCCGCGTTCCAGCCGTCGATGATATGGCGGAACCCCTCGCCCTCCTGGCCGACCAGGTTCGCCGCCGGCACTTCCAGGTCGTCGATGAATATCTGCGTCGTGTGGTGGTTGATCATCATGTCGAGAGGCGTAATCTCGACCTGCTTGTTGGCGAGCGCCTCGCGCAGGTCGACGAGGAAGACGCTCAGGCCGCGCGTCTTGTCGCTCAACTCCTCATACGGCGTGGTACGGGCCAGGAGCAGCATGAGGTCCGAGTGCTGGGCGCGCGAAATGAACACCTTCTGTCCGTTGACCACATACGTGTCGCCTGACTTGCGAGCGAAGGTCTTGATTCGCGTCGTTTCCGATCCCGCGTCCGGCTCCGTGACGCCGAACGCCTGAAGGCGCAACTCGCCACTGGCGATAGCCGGCAAATAGCGGCGTTTCTGCTCATCGCTGCCGTGCCGTAGCAACGTACCCATGATGTACATCTGGGCATGCGCAACGGCTGCCAGGCCGCCGCTGCGGTTGATTTCCTCCGGAATGATGCAGGCGTCGGAAAGGCTAAGACCGGCCCCGCCGTACTCGGATGGGATAAGCGCCGCCAGCCAGCCCGCTTCCGTCAGCGCCCGGACGAACTCCTCCGGATAGCGCTGATTGGCATCGGTCTCGCGCCAGTACTCGCCCGGGAACGCTTTGCACAACTCGCGCACGCCGGCACGGATCGCTCGTTGCTCTTCGCTGCTGCTGAGATCCATGACCTGACGCCCCTTACGGTGCGACGGGGAAGATGTCGAGCGAAGGCGCGTGCGCCCGCTTCCAGACCAGCACGCTGCGCCTCAATTCGATCACCTTCTCGCCGCGCTGGTTATACCCCCGCGTCCGCACCGTCACGATGCCCTGTTCCGGCCGCGATTTCGACTCGCGCACTTCCTCGACCTCGGTCTCCGAGTACAACGTATCGCCCGCGAACACCGGCGCCGGCAGCTTCACGTCCTCGAAGCCCAGCGCCACGCCGTTCTCGCTCACATCCGCCGTGCTCATCCCGATCACGATCGCCATCGTCTGCAAGCTATTCACCAAACAGCCGCCGAAGCCGCTGCGCTCGCCGTAGTCGCGATTGAAGTGGATCTGGTTCGTATTGTTCGTCAGTAGCGTGAACTGAATATTGTCCGCTTCCGTCACGGTTCGTCCGTAGCGGCAGCGGTACACCGCCCCCACCTTAAAGTCCTCCAGGAAGCGACCTTCCCAGCCTTTTTCTATCGGCACAGCTCACCCTCGCTTTCAGCCCAGTGGCGCTTAACGAGGACACTATAGGCGCGAAGCGCCGCCTAGCTCGATAAGCGGCGCAGCTTGCGGAAGCAACGGAACGTTTGCTGCGGCTCCAGGCGCCGGCCGTACACCGTGAACGACACCTCGCCCACGTACAGGTTGCCCTGACTGTCGACGCCAAAGCCGTGCGGCGCGATGAACTGCGTCGGCCCATCCCCGATCATCGGGTCGCCGATGTGCGCCAGCCGCGTGCCGTCCTTGCTGTACGCGTTCAGCCGGTGACCCACCTTGCCGTAGTCGAACAGCTCGTTCTCCATCAGCTGCTCGCCGATGTAGATCGTCCCCTCCTTGTCCATGCACAGCGCCTGCGGCCGGTAGATGTTCTGCCAGATCGCCTTCAGGTTGCCGGTGCTGTCGAAGACCTGCAGCCGGTAGTTCTCCCGGTCCGTCACGAAGACGTCCTCGTTCTCGTCGATCACCACGTTGTGCGGCACCTGGAACTCGCCCGGATCGACGCCCGGCGCGCCCCACGACACGATGTGCTTGCCTTCAGACGTATAGCGGTGCACCCGGCTGTTGCCGTAGCCGTCCGTGACGTAAATGTCGCCCGTGTTCGGCGAGATCGCCATGTTGGTCGGGAGGTTGAACGGTTTGCCGCTCCACTTCTCCGCCTCTTGCCCCTCGATGCCGATCGTCACCACCAGTTCGCCCTCGGGCGTGTACTTCTTGATGCAGTGCTGGTTGTCGTTCACCGTCCAGATGAAGTCGTCCGGGCTGGCGTGAATACCGTGCGCCCGCTGGTCGAACTGCCCTTCGCCCCACGACCGCACGAAGTTACCATCCTTGTCCAGGACGATGACCGGGTGTGGCCCCCGGTTCAACACGTAGACGTTGTCCTTCGAGTCAACCGTTACGCCGGAAGCGTCGGGGAACTCGTACCCTTCCGGAAACTTGCCCCAGCCCTCTTCCGTTTCATACTTGAAGCGTCCTTCGCCGATCGCATCAGCCATTGCCTACTCCCTCTGTCTTGCTTATCCGTTGCCGCATTCTAGCCCTCGGTTTGAAGGCGGAGCGTAGTGTCCAAACGTGCTGTCGTAGTCTCGCTGCTGCTCCGTCGGCAGAAACTCGCCCTCGAGTCGCGTTATGTCGTCATGACTGAACGCCGCGAACGTATCGAAGCGCACCCGGCCCCACTTGCTCTGCGTCGGTGCTGGTCGGTCGTCCAGCGCCGCCTGGCCGCGCCGCTTCAGCTCGTTCAGCAGGTCCCACGTCGCTTGCAGGCCCATCGAAGACGTCATGCCCGGGAATATGCAGGCCGCCACGCCCATGTCCTCCAGTTGCTGCAGCGTCGGCGCCGGTGGTGGCCCGCCGAAGTGCGGGATCACCGCACCCGGTATCTTTTCTGCCGCGATTCGCACCTCTTCGATCGTCTGCACGTTGTTCAGCCAGATCAGGTCGACGTGCGCCTCCTCGACGTAAGCGATGCAGCGCTCAACCGACTCCTCGAACGACCCGTTTTCGGCGCCGATCAAGTCGCAGCGCGCGCAGATCACGAAGTCGGCGTCTAGCTCCACCTTCGCCGCCATCGCCGCCTTGTATTTCCCGATCGCCTCGGCTTGCGAAATGCACTTTCGCCCCGCGCCCGTGCCGGACCGCTTCGGAAACTCCTGGTCCTCAATGTGTAGCCCGGCCGCGCCGACCCGTATGTAGCCCTGAACCGCGTGATACACGTTCAGCGCGTTCCCGTAGCCCGTGTCGGAGTCGACGAAGATCGGGATGTCGCACGCCGCCGTCACGCGCTGCGCCACCTGCGCCATCTCCTCGCGGCCCATGAAACCGACGTCCGGCAGCCCGTACACGTACGCCGCTGTCTGCGAGCCCGCCAGGAAGAACGACTCCAACCCGGCTTCCTGCACCATGCGCGCCGCGATCGGGCTAAAACCGCCCGGCATCAGCAGCAGCTTTTTGTCCTTCAGCGATTTCTGGAATCGACTCGTAACTTTCTCTTTGGCCGCCATGTGAACCTCCTGCCTCTTCGCGGGGCTACAGCATGTGGACCGTCTAGAGGTCCATGATGATCTTCAACGAGTTGTCGACCTTCCCGCTGTACATCTCGAAAGCCTTGCTCACGTCGTCGAACCCCAGGCGGTGCGTCGCCTGATAAGACAAGTCCATCTGTCCCCGCGACACCAGCTCGACCACGGCGGCCACCGTCTTCGCTCGTTCGCCGGAACGCGCGCTGCTCGTCGTGATCATGCGCGGAGTTCGTTCGTACATGCGCTCCCAGTCCAGTGGCAGCGGCCCCTCGAAGTCGTGCTGCATGCCGAACAGGATCGCCGTGCCACTCATCCGCAGCGACTGGAACATCTGGTTGAACGCCTCCGGCCGGCCGCAAGCCTCAACCGCGATGTCGGCCAACTCGCCGCCCGTGATCTCGCGCACTCGCTCCAGCAGGTCCTCCTTCGTCACGTTGATCGTGTGCGTCGCGCCCAGCCGCTTCGAGTGCTCCAGGCGATAGTCGTGCCGGTCCGCCACGATCACCTGCAACGCGCCACCGCGCACCAGAAGGTCCGTGAAGTTCAGCCCGATTGGCCCTTGCCCGATGACGACGACTCGCTGCCCCAGGATCGTCCCGATCTGCTGGCACGAATACAGCACCGTCCCCGCCGGCTGGCACAGCACCGCCAGCGCCGGGTCAACGCCGTCCTTCAGCTTGACGATCTCGTGTACCGGCACCGCCGCGTACTCCAGCAGGCCGCCCGCCAGCGCGATCACCGTCTCTCCTGGACGGAACCTCGGGTCGTGGCTCTCCACGATCTCGCCCACGCACTCGTGGCACGGCGCCCCCACCGCCAGCGGATAGTCCTCCTCCGGCAGTGTGCGGTCATACGTCCGCAGGTCGCTGCCGCACACGGATAGATGCTTCATCCGCACCAGCACCTCGCCGTCCTTGATCGACGGCATCGCCGCGTCCTGAAACTCGAACTGCCGTGGGCCTACAAGCCTCGCTGCTTTCATGCCAAACCCCTCTTAGTCTTCGAAAACGATATCTAGCCTTCGCGCACCACCGGGTTGCTCAGCGTCCCGATGCCCGTAATCTCGATGCTCACCATATCGCCGTGCTTGATGTTCTCCGGCACCCCGTCTGTCCCCAGCCACATCACGTCGCCGGGATAAATCGTGTTGTACTTCGACACCTCGGAAATGAACAAGGCCGCCGAAAAGATCATGTCGCTGGTGTCGAAGTCCTCGACCAGCCGGTCATTGATCCTCACCTGTGTCCGCATTCCCTCCAGCTCGACGTCCGTCACGATCCACGGCCCCATCGGCTTGAACGTGTCCGTGTTCTTGCTGCGCCAGAAGGTGCGGTCGTTCGCCTGCCAGACCCGCTCGCTGACGTCGTTGCCGATCGTCCAGCCCATGACGCAGTCCAGCGCCTCTTCCTGCGATACGTTGCGCACCGTCTTGCCGAAGACGGCCACCAGCTCACCTTCGTACTGCACCTGCTCCGACGCGTCCTTCGGAATGACAATCGTCTCGCCGTGCGCGATCAGGGCGTTGTTCGCCCGATAGCCGATGTCTGCCTGGCTCGGAAACACCGGCTCCACGCCGCGCATCGCCGCCATCCTTCGAACGTGATCGCGATAGTTAATCCCGGCGCAGTAGAACGTCGAAGGCACCACCGGAACCATCAGCTTGATGGACGCCAGGTCGTGACGGCGTCCCGTCAGCTTGTATTCGCCGAACGGACTGCCATCCACCTCCGCAACCGTCTCGCCCTCCAGGATCCCGTATCGCGCCGCGCCATCAATCTCAAATCGGCACCAGATCATCCCGTGGCTCCCTCTAGGGTTAGGCCCGCTACTCCAGTTCGAAGCGCTCGCCGTTCACCGTAACCTGCAGCTCTACCGGCGTCGGCTTGCGAAGCGCCGCCATCGTGTAGCAGCTCGCCTCGGCCAGCTTCACCAACTGCGTCACTCGCTCCGGCGGCTCGTCACTGTCCAACGACAGCTCCGTCGTGAGCGAATCCGCGAAGGACTCAATGTCGCCGCCCAAGACGGAGCCTTCCCGAGAGAACAGACCGTGAACCTTGATATTCACGTTGCGAAATTCGATTTTTAGACCCCGTGCAACCTGCACGAGCTGCGTCGCCAGTCAAAACCCGACGGCGATCGTGAAGTAGCTGAGGGGCGACGGCGCCGTGTCCGTGCCGCCCAACCGCGCGCCTTCGTCACAACGCACCGCGAAACCACCCACGGTTCCCGTCTTGAGATGGTCTTCCTGTAGCGTCACCTCAGCCATGAAATACGGCCCCTGGCGGCCGTCGTCCCGCGGCGGCATCGCATAATCCGGGTCCTTCGGCATCGCTGCCGGCACGTCGTTCCAGTTCGCAGTCATGGGCTCCTCCTGACGACGCCCAGTATAGAGGGCTGGCCAGGCTTGCTATCATGTCTGTCGTGCCGTTACGTAAACGAGGCCTCCGGTGACCCTGCCCAAGGCCCTCCTCCTCGCCCTCATCGCCTTCACGGCGATGTCTACCGCTGGCTACATGGCGGCCAGTTTCGCCTTGCCGGGCGATGGCCCGTCGGATTCGCCCCAGAGCGTTTCGGCTGATGTAGTCGGCAGCTCCCTCGTCGGCGCTCGCTCTCAGCAGAACCGCGCCCTCGCGGATGTCACCGCCACGCCCTCAGCTACCGCATCGCCCACTACCACCGCCACCGCGGAGCCTACGCCGACGCCAACCCTCGAATCCACCGAAACACCCCAATCGCTCAACGCCGCCGTCGAACCGCCGACCGCGACTCCGTTGCCCCCGACACCGACCCAACCGCCGCCAACACCCGTACCGCCGACACCAACCTCGGTTCCACCAACCTCCACGCCCGTACCCCCTACTCCCACGCCGCCACAGCCGACGCCAACGCTGGTCCCGCCAACAGCCACACCAATTCCCCCCACTCCCGTACCGCCAACGCCGACCCTCTCCCCAACTCCGGTGCCTATCGACCCCGGCCTTCTCTTCGGCGAAGTGACGTACTACGCCGACTTCTTCGAAGGCCTACCTTTGGGCTGCAACGGCTACGGTGTTTACGACCCCGAAAACGTCACGATCATCGCCGTCAGCCCGGACCGCTACGAGGACTGGCCTTGCGGCACCCAGCTCGGCGTTTGCGGCATCGACGCCGCCACCGGTATCGTCACGAGCTGCATCATCGGCGTCCGCCAGGACTCCTGCCCTGGCTGCGTCGGAAACCATCTCGACGTCTCCCGCGCCGCCTTCGAAATCATCTGCGGCCCAACCGCCAGCCGCTGCAACGTCGTCATCGCCCCCCTCCCCTAGCCCGCCACGTGAAAGGGCCACACGCCGCGCCCCTGTCTTCCTTCACAGACCCGCAACGTCCACCGCAAGATGCCGTCGTTCACTCGAAAAGGCTGTTACATCTTGAGCAGTCGCTTCGCGTTCCCGCTCAGCATCTTCTCCCGGTCCTCCGAAGAGATCTGCAAAGACTCCATCCACTCCGTCCCCGGCGGGTTCTCCACATACGGATAGTCCACCGAGTACAGGATCCGGTCGATCCCCAGCTCGAGCATGCTGCATACCAGCGCTGGCGTCGAAAAGTTACCGCTCGTCGTGATCCAGAAGTGCTCTGAGAACTGCTCCCGAAAATCGATCGGCGCGTTACCCGGACGTCGCAGCGCCATGTCGATCCGCCACAGCAAGAACGGCAGGCCCTCGCCCATGTGTCCGATGATCAGCTTCAGGTTCGGGAACCGCTCGAACGCGCCGCTCAGCGTCATCCGCACCGCCTGCGTCGCCGTCTCCACCGTGAAACCCCACGCCGCCGTCAGCAGTCCCGGATACTTCGACAGGTAGTCGCGATAGTACGTATCAACCACCGTCCGCTCCGGTACCGCCGGGTGCAGGTAGATCGGGACATCTAACGACTCCGCTCGTTCCAGAATCGGCCAGAATCGCTCGTCGTCGAAGAACACACCGTTCGTCAAGCCATGCACCATCGCACCTTTGAAGCCCAGCTGCGTCACGCTGCGCTCCAGCTCGTCCGCCGCCGCCGCCGGTTCAGCCGTCGGCAGCGCCGCGAAGCCCGCGAATCGCGTTGGATGGGCCGCCACTAGCGCCGCCAGCCGGTCGTTCACGCCGTGCGCCATCGTCACCGCTTCGTCGCCCGACAGTCGCTGCGTCGATGGCGCGCCGTGCGACAACACCTGCACGTCGATCCCCGCCTCGTCCATCTCCCGCAGCCGCAGCTCACCTACGTCATCCAGTCGCTTTCGCACCTCCGACTCACCGCCGCCGCCAAGGACGATCGAATACGTCTCGACCAGCGCTGCGTCGTAGTAGTGCTCCTCAAGTGCGATCACTTGCTTGCCTGCAATCGTCATGATTCTCTCCCGTCAGGATTCAAGCGAACAAAGACGAGCACCTCGTAGGGACGGAGCTTCAGCTCGGTCCGCAGCGCCTCGTCTTCTATCCGCACCTCAACGCAGTCCACCAATCGCCCTAAACCTCTGCCTGAGCTCTGTCTACCTCTTATCTACTCCATATTGGCGCCGAGGTGCACCGGCCCGCGCCGTCTGCTGATAGACGCCGAGGATCCCCCTCACGTTCGTCGCTCCAAACTCCCGTGGCCGCTTCCGCCGCTTCGCCATCTCTTCGTCGCTCACCTCAGGTTCTCGAGGCCAAGCCCCGGCTTTACTTATCCAGCTACGCCCGACACCTTAGACGCCGCCTTCAGTGGGGTCACGGGGCAGAGCCCCGGCTTTACTTATCCAGCTACGCCCGACGCCTTAAACGCCGCCTTCAGTCGGGTCTCGGGGCAGAGCCCCGGCTTTACTTATCCAGCCACGCCAAACGCCCCTGGCGCCGCCTTTTAGTGGGGTCTCGGGGCAGAGCCCCGGCTTTAGTTATCCAGCCCCGGCTTTAAGGATTCTCCGCCAGTAGCGCCTGAATCGCTTCCTCCGAGACCTCGATTTCCACGCCGGCGCGCTCCTTCTGCAGCACCATCGCCACCCGTGAATCGCGGCCGCCCCAGCCCCGGTTCATCGCCTCCGTCATCTCTTCAAGCGCCATGTTCGACAGACGCATCGGCACGCCCACCTCTTTCGCCAGCTCGGTCGCCAGCTTCACGTCCTTATGCGCCAGTCGCAGCTGGAAAGAAGGCGGGTCGAACTTGTTCTGCATGAATGGGCCCGAAAGGCTGTCGAAGGTGCGGCGTCGCCCGCCGGCGCCCTGCCGGATCGCGTCCCACAGCGATAGGGGCTCCACGCCGGCCTTCACGCCCATCGTGAACACCTCCGCCAGCGCCGCCTGAACCGCGTATCCGGCGCAGTTGTGCACCAGCTTCGCGATCGATCCCGCGCCGATCGGCCCAATGTACTTCACCTGGTCGCCCATCGCGTCCAGCACGTGCTTGTGCTCGTTGAACACGTCCTCATCACCGCCGACCCAGATCGCCAGACGACCCGAGTTTGCGCCCACCGGACCACCGCTCACCGGCGTATCGAAAACGTGGATCCCCTTCTCGGCGAAGATGCCGTGCAATCGCCGCATCAGCGTCGGCGAGTTCGTCGACAGGTCGCACCACACCGACCCCGGCTTCATCCCCTCGAGCAGCCCGCCCGGCCCCAGCGCGACCGCCTCAACCTCCGGCGGTCCCGGCAACGACGTGAACACGATCTCCGACGCCTCCGCCACGACTCTCGGTGAGTCCGCCCAATCGCAGCCCGCGTCCAATTGACGCTTCGCCGCGTCCTTGTTGATGTCGAACACCGTCATGTCGTGCTCGGCGTGTCGGATGTTCATCGACATCCCTCCGCCCATCGTCCCCAGCCCAATAAACCCAACCTTCATCTCAATCTCCTCTGTCAGCTACCAACGACCCGCCGTCAACACGCTTCAGCGGGGCATGGCGTATCCCCATCTTCAAACTAGCCCGAGTCCGATAAACCCAACCTTCATCTCAACCTCCTTTGTCGCTACACCCGGCCTGCTATCAGCACTTCAACCGGGTCTGGCGTGCCCCATCTTTCAAACCAGCCCGACTCCAATAACCCCAACCTTCATCTCAGTCTCCTCGAATCTGCTCAATCTGCCCACCGTGTTCACCCTTCAGTGCGGTCCACAGCGACCCCATCTTCGCATTCTCGCGCCCTCTTCATCAGCCCGCTGGGCCAGTCCAGATCTAGGCCCACCGTCGTCCACAGCCCCTCTGCGCGCACGGAGAGGGGCGCGCAGCAGCGGGGGTGAGGTGACCGTCACCCACCATCGCCTCAAGCCCCTCACGGTTACCACCCAAAGCAGGTCTCAACCTGCAGAAGCCATCACCAACTCCCGCTACAATCGCCCCAGCCAACGCCCCGCTTTAGCCCAAGGAGACAACTCGAAATGACAATCCCACCACGTCCCGCCGGCAACTACGCCTTTGTCCCCAAGCTCGGTGAACTCCGTGACAGCGTCCTCTTCGGCGACATCTGGGAGCGTCCCGAGCTCTCCAAGCGCGACCGTAGCCTGATCACCTGCGCCGTCCTCACCGCCCTCTACCGCACCGACGAGCTCAAGGGACACCTCGTCCGCGCCGTCGAGAACGGCGTCACCAAAGACGAGCTCGCGGAGATGATTACCCACGTCACCTTCTACGCCGGCTGGCCCAACGGCGTGAACGCCTCCCGCTGCGCCACCGAAGTGCTCGGCTAGACGACGCCCCGCTTCGCCAGGGAATCCGTCATCATCCGCGATCCCCTCTCCGTGCGCGGAGAGGGGATCGCGGCAGCGGGGGTGATGCGCCTTCTACACGAAAGAGCCGGGACGCATGCGGCGTCCCGGCTCCCCAAATCTCTCCCGCGCTGCAGTACCTACAGTGCGGCGACCACCTTGTCGGTGTCCGTAACCTCGTTCGCCATATACCGGAAGTTCGTCAGCGCGGTCGCGTAGCCATCGCCCAGCTCCTCGTGGTTCGCCGCGGCGGTCGCGTCCGCAACCACGGCGACCTCGAACCCCTGCTCCAGCAGTTCTCTCATGTGAGCTTCCGTACAAAGGTTCGCCGACATCCCCGCTAGGATCACTTTCGACTTGCCGCGCTTGTGCAGCTGCAGCACCAGGTCGTTGCTCTCCGGCCCGTACATCTTGTGCGGGCTCGCTACAATCGTCTTCCCGTCATTAATGTACGGCTTGTACTGCTCCAACCAGTCCGCGCCCGAGCCTTGGAATCCCTCGGTCGTGAGCGCGCCCTTGCGGTCGAACATGTCGATCTCGTGCATCAGGTTCTCGACCGTGCCGCCGAACTGCCAGCCCTTGTCCGTCGGGTAGTAGTAGTGCGGCGAGATGAACACGTCGTAGCCCTTGTCCTTCGCCGTCTTCAGCAGCGCTTCGATGTGGCCTACCGTCCCGTTCGCTTCCACACTCGCGCCGACGAGTCCCCACGTGACGCCCTCCGGGCTCAGGAAGTCGTTCTGCGGGTCCGTAATAACGATTGCCGTGTCCTTGGCGTTGAAGTCCATGCTGTTTCGTCCTTTCTTGGCTAACCTCTGGTTTGAAGCCAGCATGGGACTAACAATGTGCGGAATGGTTCGCACCGCGTGCCGATGCGTCCGTAGATTCAGCGGCGAGCAAGGCCTTTCACCGGCCTCCTCCAAGCGTGCAGAATAGTGACGTGCTCCTTGACCAACTCCTGGCAAACGTCACTATTCAGGTCGAACCCTTCGCCATCTGCCTCGTGAACACGGGCTGGCGTCTAAACCTGCCCGGCCCCCCGGAGGTTCTGCTGCACTTCGTCCTGGAAGGCCAGGGCACGCTGCGAAACTCTCGCGACGAGGCCTTTGCCATCGGCCCCTCCTGGCTCGCAGTCATCCCCAGGAACGTCAAACACAGCCTCGAGTGCGGCCCCGAAATCTCCTCGCTCGTCCAGATCGACGCCGCGATGCTGCCTGAGGGCCAGGTCCACGTCTTCACGGCTGGCCCCGGCGACTCCCCTGACCTCCAGGTTGCCTGCGGCCTGATCAACGTGACCTACGGCGACTCTCTCAGCCTCTTTCACCACCTCGACGAGGTTCTGGTCGCCGACTTGTCGGCCTATCCTCAGGCTCGCACTGCCTTCGAAAGCCTGCTTGCCGAGCAGCGCAGCCCGTCGGCCGGCAGCGGACCCCTGACCCAGGCCCTCATGAGCCAGTGCCTCGTCTACCTCATGCGTCATCTCTCCGCTCAGGAAGATCAACCCCTGACCTGGCTCTCAGCCTTGCAGGACCCCACGCTCGCTCCCGCCCTCGACGCGATGCTCAACCGCCCCGAAGCGCCGCACACGGTCGCTTCGCTCGCCGATACGTCGGCCATGAGTCGCACCGTCTTCGCCGAGCGCTTCAACGCCGCGTTCGGCTCCGGGCCGATGCACTTCCTCCACGACCTCCGGCTCCGCCGCGCCGCCCATATCCTGCATCAGGCCAACGAGACTACAGCCTCGATCAGATCGCCCGGCGTGTCGGCTTCACCAGCCGCAGTCACTTTTCTCAGGCCTTTAAGGAGCACTCCCGCATCTCGCCCGCGGCCTTCCGCAAAGCACGCATCGTTTAGCCCCGCCGGAGCCTCGGACTGCTACAGTTCAATAGTGGCTGCTCCCATAGAACGCGCATTCGCGATCAACGCCGACCCTGAGACGATCTGGGACGTCCTCTGGCACGATCTCTCTGGGGGCGACTCCGAGGTCTTCGACGTCGAGTCCTCAGCCTGGCCCCGTACCTTCTCCCTGCTCGTCGATCTCGGTGGCATGCCCTGCCGTCTCACCTACAGCATCGAACCGCACCCCGAACATACTGAAGTCGCGATTCTCGCCGAAGCCTTGAGCTGGCGCTATGCCATGTATCAGGTCGCCACCTTCGGGCACTACCGCCGCAACCTTGAGATGACGCTCACCATCGCCCTCTCGAACCTCAAGACCGCCATAGAGGGCGAACCCCTCACCGACGATGACGAGCTAGCCTAGCTCTCATCAAAGTTTGCGAAGCGTCGATGTTAGCCCTTGATAACGGGCCGATGCGGGCATAGGATTCTCGCCATGACAGTCATCTTCTTCAGATTGCGAATTCTTGGACATAAAGGCCCACTGCTCGCCATCGCGAGCCTCCTCACGTTGCTGCTCGCTGCCTGTAGCGGCGGCATAGACGCCCCGGAAGCCACGGCCACATTGCCGCCCCAGATCGCCCCCACGCAGCCGCTTCTCTCGGCAACTTCAATCCCAGCGCCGACTCAAGAAGTGCAGTCCGCGCGGGAGTACGTCATTCAAGCCGGCGACAGCCTTGGCGTCATCGCCACCCAGTTCGGCGTCACCGTCGAAGCTCTCGCCGCCGCCAACGACATCACCAACCCGGACCTCATCCAGCCCGGCGACACCCTGACCATCCCCACGCCATAAGCCTCGTCTGTCCCCATCGAGAATCCGGTTTCGGCCACCCTCACTGTCATCCTGAGCCCCGCGAAGGATCAAAACGCTGCGTCTGGTTGTCTCCTCCGCTTTCGACCCCAGCTCTCGTCGAAGCCAAACCGGCCAGCCGGACAGGAGGCCTTTCGAAATGAATCCCTTCTTAAGAGGCGCAACACAACCCCGCCCGCCACGAAGAGCGCAGCAACGCCAACGTAGAGACGAAGCTTCAGCTCCGTCCGCCAACACCCCAACCCAGTCCACGGCCGCCCCAACCTCGAATAACGCCAGCAAGGGTAGCGGGGGCGCAGCCCATACGCGGGGAGCACGAGGGGTGTCCCCTCGGAATGAATCCCTTCTTAGTAGGCGAAGCGCCCACCCCACCCCGCCACGAAGAGCGCAGCAACGCCAACGTAGAGACGAAGCTTCAGCTCCGTCCGCCAACACCCAAACCCAGTCCACGACCGCCCCACCCTCGAATAACACCAGCAGGGGTAGCGGGGGCGCAGCCCATGCGCGGGGAGCCCGAGGGGTGTCCCCTCGGAATGAATCCCTTCTTAGTACGCGAAGCGCACAAGCCCGCCCGCCAGGAAGGGCGAAGGTCGCGAAGCCTTCAACGCCCCGTCTCACTTCCACAACCGCCACCAACAAAGCGCCTCTCCCCGCAACACGAAGAAAGGCGCCTAAAGCTTTAACCCCGGGCTAGCGCGGCTGTCAGACTCGATCCCCCAAAACCGTAAGCACCGTCTTCTCCATGATCTGCTCCACCGCCCCCGCTGGCAGGTCAACGTCGCGCGGCCAGTTGATCGTCCGCTCGTATGTCTCCCACGAATGCAGCACCGGGTAGTCACTCCCCACCAGCACGTGGTCCGCCCCGTACGCCATCACCGCGCAGGTCAGCGCCGCGTGCGACGCGTGCCCCACCGTGTCGTAGTAGAAGCGTCGCGCCGTGTCCTTCGGCGGCTCCGGCAGCCCCAGCGCCTTCATCGAGTACTGATTGTTCAGACGGTCCAGCAGCATCGCGATCGGCCCACCCAGGTGCGGCACTACAATCTTGATGTCAGGAAACTTCCAAGCTATCTGCTTCTTGATCAGGTGCGCCACGATCGCCGCGTCCTCCAAAGACGTGCCCATCGCCCCACCCAGGCCCCAGTCCATGATCATCGGCGAGCAGATCCCGTTGCCGCACGGGTGGTAGAAGATCAGCCCCTTGCGGCGGTTCATCTCCTCGTAAATCGGCAGGAAGTCGTCCTCCGCCACCGACCGTTCCTGCGCCGAGATGTGCAGGTTCAACCCGATCATCCCCGGTAGCTCCATCGCCCGCTTTAGCTCCGCAACCGACGCCTCGATGTGCGGCAGCGGCAGCGTCACGAATGCCTTGAAGCGGTCCGGATAGCGCGCCACGAACGCCGCCGTCAGGTCGTTGCACAGCCGCGCCGCCTCGACCGAAGTCGACTCCTCCTCGCCATACGGCGCCCGGCCCGCCGCCGGCGACAGCACCTGCAGCGTCACGCCCGCCTCCGCCATCTCCCGCAGCCGCGTCTCGATGTGCTCCGCGTCGTCCGTATCCGGGTGCGGCACAAACGGCCCGATCTCCCGCCCCATCGCCTTCGAAGCCGCCGCAAGATATGCCCGCGGGTGGTAGTGCGCATGAATATCAATCGTCACGTCTCATCTCCTGACTCATCGGCGTTGCGAGGCCACCCCACGTTAGCGAGCCGAACGCCTTGCCACAATCGCATCACGGTGAGGTCTCCGCTAGCGTCTGGCCCCACGTTGAAAATTAAGGAAAACCTGCTCAATGTGGCTTTCGAGAAGCGTGAGGCGCCGAGTATTCGGAAGAGTCTCGGTAAACCACTCTTTTGACTTTGACGCGAGAAGTCTCTCAACATTTGGGCCAGGTACATTTGCTACAAGCGAAGAGTTCTCTCCCCCGGCTCCCAAGTCGGAAAGGAGGCCCAAGAAATTCCGACCCAAGCCTATACCCAGATGGGAAGTCAGATACTTCGCTTCAATCGTTAGGAGAAGTTCTGTATTGCGCGGAACAGTCTGATTCGTGCGGCAATAGTCCGCCTCAGATTGATAGAGCACAGCAACATCGCATTCATGGGTAACACGAGAGGTTCCTTGCACCATGATTCCCACATGAACCTCAAGAGGAGGGCGATTCTGAAATCGCAAGACCGCGTGGGTGTATTCGGGATTACGAGAATAAATTTGACCGGGACTAGTGCGAAACACGAAGTGTTGCGCTTGCGAACCGCTGGCCGTCACGTAATCAACGTCAGCAGACTGACGTCGGGCCGACCTGACGATAACTGAAAATAGGTAAGCCTCGTATAGGTCCCAGAGCTTAATCTGAGAACTTAGCTTCGGATCAATCGCGATGCCGGTCAATCGGCGGATCTCGCCTTGTACAACCTGATTCATGCTCGCCGTTGCTCTTCCAAAAGTTCGACCAGTTGCGTCGACGCCTCTGCAAATGCGGCACTTGAGCTCTGATCCCCAAATAACAGGGTCTCGGGAGACACCTCCTGACCAGGTTGGACGAAATAGACCAACGGTTGAATATCCGATTCGCGAGCCTCGCCTTGAAGGATTTCTCTAGTCGCGTCCACGACCATACGGACATCCAATGAAACTCGTCGGACTGCGTCAATCAGTAGTCCAAGTTGCTCATCAGACGTAATGGCTGAGTCGTTAGACCTCTGCTGGCTAAGCTCCCAACGTCAGATGAAACGTCCACCAGAGAAAAGCCTCCCGTCCGTGGCTCGTCCACCTTCGCCATTAACTGACCTTCTGAGATGGTCTCTTGAACCTCCTCCACAACCCACCCCAGTTGGGCTTGCTCCAGCAAGCGGATCAGATCTCTAAAGGCAGCCGCGCTAAAATCGTTCATTGTGCCTCCTAGCCAAACCCTAATTCGATGATTTTATCGCATACGCAGTTCAGGCGGACACGCTGTCGCCGTTGGCCCTCGCCCTCCTGCGCTATCATTGCTTCGCAACCCCACCGGCACTGAGCGGACAAACGAGAACTCCGAGGAGGATCACCCCATGGACAAAGACACCGCAAAGAAAGCGATGGCCGCCGCCGGCGAAGCCGCCACCAAGCTCGGTAAGCCCGTCTGCGTCGCCATCGTCGACATCACCGGCGCCATGGTCCTCTTCGAGCGCTTCGGCAACGTCCCCGCCTACACCGCCGCCATCGCCGAGGGCAAAGCCACCGGCGCCGCCTTCACCGGCCGCACCTCCGGCCAGCTCGAAACGATGGCCGCCGACGCCTCGCCCGCCTACCACGCCATCGCCAACCAGCTCAGCGGCCGACGCTTCGTCCCCCGCCAGGGCGCCGTCCCCCTCACCGACAGCACCGGCGTCATCGGCGCCATCGGCGCATCCGGCGCCACCTCCCAGGAAGACGAAGACATCGCATCAGCAGGCGCGTCTGCGATCTAGATCGCATGCCATGATCCGGCAACGCGCCGTTATCTCGTCTTTAGTGGGGTCCGGGGTATCCCCGGCTTTAGTTATCAAGACATCGCATCAGCAGGCGCCGCCACAATCTAAACCCGAGCCCACACGCCCGTAGGGACGAAGCTTCAGCTCCGTCCGCCCACCCTTCTAGAACACGAGGCCCCATCCCATGAATCAAAAGCGCTTCGACGTCACCGCCATCGGTAACGCCATCGTCGACGTCCTCGCCCAGGCTAACGACGCCCTCCTCACCGAGCACAACCTCGCCAAGGGCGCCATGTCCCTCATCGACGCCACCGACGCCGAACGCCTCTACAAGCTCATGGGCCCCGGCGTCGAATCCTCCGGCGGCTCCGCCGCCAACACCATCGCCGGCATCGCCGCCCTCGGCGGCCGCACCGCCTACATCGGAAAAGTCGCCGATGACCAGCTCGGCGACGTCTTCACCCACGACATTCGCGCCGTCGGCGTCACCTACGACACCGCGCCGCTCACCGAGGGACTCTCCACCGCACGCTGCCTCATCTTTGTCACGCCGGACGCCCAGCGCACCATGCAGACCTTCCTCGGCGCCACCACGCAGCTCACGCCGGACGACGTCAACCTCGACTACATCACCGGCTCGAAGGTCCTCTACCTCGAAGGCTATCTCTGGGACCAGCCGCGCGCCAAAGAGGCCATGCGCAACGCCGCCATCAAAGCCCAGGAGTCCGGCGTCAAAGTCGCCTTCACCACCTCCGACGCCTTCTGCGTCGACCGCTTCCGCGACGAATTCATCGAGCTGATCGACAACCACGTCGACATCCTCTTCGCCAACGAAACCGAAATCCTCTCGCTGTACCAGGTCGATAGCTTCGACGAGGCCCTGCAGCACGTCCGCGGCCACGCCGAAATCTCAGCCCTCACGCGCAGCGAAAAAGGCTCCGTCATCGTCAACGGCGACGAAATGCACGTCATCGACGCCGAAAAAGGCGTCAAAGTCGTCGACACCACCGGCGCCGGCGACGCCTACGCCGCCGGCTTCCTCTACGCCTACACCCACGGCCACGACCTCGCCACCAGCGGCCAGCTCGGCGGCATCATGGCCGCCGAAGTCATCTCCCACTACGGCGCCCGCCCCGAAGCCGACGTCAAAGTCCTCGCCGCCAAAGCCCTCTAACCCGAAGCACACCCAACTCGTCGTCCTGAGCCGCGCGAAGGACCAAAGCCCTTTAACGGTGGCGAGGCTGCCATGCAGTTCCGCATCACCCGAATCTCAACTGCCCTACCCTCAAAAAAAGCTCACAAGCAAGAACACCGAGTGAGGCCAACCTCAGCGGGTCGATAGGGGTGCAGCCCCCCTGCGGGGGGAGTCTGAGGGGTCTCCCCGCAGATCTACGTTGAATAGAAGGCGAAGCGCACAAGCCCGCCCGTCACGAAGAGCGCAGCAAGGCCAACGTAGGGACGAAGCTTCAGCTCCGTCCGCCAACACCCCAACGCAGTCCACGGCTGCCCCAACCTCGAATAACGCTGGCAGGCGTAGTGGGGGCGCAGCCCATACGCGGGGAGCCCGAGGGGACACCCGCGGAATGAATCGTTTCATTTGAGGCGAAGCGCACAAGCCCGCCCGACGAAGAGCGCAGCAAAGACAACGTAGGGACGAAGCTTCAGCTCCGTCCGCCAACACCGCAACGCAGTCCGACGCCAAGCCGGACCGTCACCACCTCGTATTCAACGTCATGTCAGCGAAGCTGCAGGTTTCAACCTGCAGAGTTCGCCCACGCTGCAGGACGCGCCGCCATCAACGCCCCGGCGTAAGCCCACGCCCCACGCTCCAGGCGCCGCCTTCAGTTGGGTCCGGGGTATCCCCGGCTTCAACTATGCCCCGGCGGCTTTAATTATCCCGCGCTGGCCCCCGCCATCAACGGAACGAAATGCCCACCCTTCGAGATCGGCGCCAGGTCACCCACCGCCAACGACCACGAATCGCCGCTGTCATCGCTCACGAAAACCTCACCTGAGGTCGTCGCCGCGAACAAAGTGCACCCGCCGCCCACCGCCTCAAGGCACATCGCCTCGACGTTGCCCTGCATGCGGTCCGGCAGTCCGCCCGTCAGCACCTGCCACGTCCGCCCCGCATCCGTACTTCGAGCGATGCGGGCGCCCGCGTTGTGCGTCTCGCGCCACTTGTTCGGCGTGTCCTTCGCCGCCGCCACGAACATCAACTCCGGCTTGACCGGGTGATACACCAACTGGTCCGGGTACGCACCGATTTCGTGCTCACCGTCCGTCGTGTTCTCCCACGTCTGTCCGCTGTCATCGCTCAGCCAAAGGCCGGCGCCGCCCGAGACATACCACTGATTCGGCTGCTTCGGGTTGATCACCAGCCGGTGCACGTCCTCGAACATCCCCGGGATGTCCTCGAACGTATCGCCGCCGTCGCGGCTCCGCAGCAGGCCGCCAACCTCGATGCTGACGTAGACCGTCTTCTCGTCGAGAGGGTCGAAGCTCACGTGCTTGGCGTGCGCCACGTGCGGCGGCCCCGGGAAGTACCACTTCTCCACCGTCGGCACCGACCGCAACGACGGGCGCTCGGTCCACGTCGCCCCCAGGTCGTCGCTGACGAACAGCTTCGCCGGCTCGGTGCCGCAGAACAGCCGGACGCGACCATCAATAGTCGTCGACTCCAGGCTGTAGACGTTCGACTCGGTTAGACCCGCATCGGAGGCGCGCCACGTGTGCCCGCCGTCCTCGCTCACGTCCACCGACCCGTCCTTGTACGACCCCGCGAAGATCTTCCCGCTCGTCGGCTCGATCAGCAGCGCGCCGATGTGCTTGCCCTCCAGCGTCGTTTCCGTCGCCTTCCAGCCCGCCCCTTGCCGCGCCAGGCGCACCACCCCACGAGCCGTCCCAACCAAAACATCCTCAGATCGCGTCCCCGACTCGTAAATCGTCGGTCCGCCGTGTGAAAGGGCAATCGTCACGTCACGCCTCCTCGGCTGCATATCGGCCACACGGCCAGAATACTCCCGCCCCGCAACCCTCAGGGCCGCTCATCGCCATCACGAGCGCACATCTGTCATCCTCAGCGTCCCCTGTCATCCTGAGCCGCGCGAAGGACCAAAGCCCTGCACCCTCCGCCTCGCCACGACTGGCCATCAACCCGGCAACGTCCACAGCCTTGGGGCGCGCGCCAGCGGGGGAGAGGTGAAAGCCTGCCCGCCCCGGCGTTAGCCACACCCAACGCTAAAGTCGCCCCTTCCGTGGGGTCCGGGGTATCCCTGGCTTCAATAATTCGCCCGCTATACTTCCCTCGATGCCCTACCTCACCATCAACAACGCCGAAATCTTCCTCACTGACCACGGCGGCTCCGGCCCGCCCTTCGTCCTCATCCACGCCGCCGCCGGCACCTCCGACTGCTGGACGGAGCAGGTCCCGGCCTTCTCCGCCGCTGGCTACCGTGTCGTCACCTACGACCTGCGCGGCTTCGGCCACAGCCCGGCCGAAGGCCACGCCACCGAAAGCTCGATCTCCGAAGATCTGCTCGCGCTCGCCGCCGAACTCGGCCTGCAGCCCTTCTTCCTCGTCGGCACCGCCTACGGTGGCTTCGGCGCGCTCGAATTCGCCGTCGACCACCCCGAGATGCTGCGCGGCTTCGTCCTCTCGACCAGCTTTGGCGGCCTTATCGACCCCGAATACGCTGCCCTGCGTGCCGCTCACGCCCCACCCGACCTGGCCTCCTGGCCGACCGTCGAGAAGGAGCTTGGTACCACCTATCGCGCCTCAAACCCTGAAGGCGTCGCGCGCTTTCTCGAAATGGAGGCCTCCGGCTACAAACCGGACGGCGCCCGCCAAAAGCACCGTCAGCCGATGACGCTCGGCCGCATCGCCGGGATCATCGTCCCAACCCTCATCATCGCCGCCGACGAAGACGTCCACGCCCCACCGCCCGTCATGCAGGCGCTCGCCGACGCCATCCCCGGCGCCCAGTTCCAGGTCATCACGGGCTCCGGCCACAGCGCCTACTGGGAGCAACCCACCGTTTGGAACAACCTCATCCTCGACTTCTGCGCTTCCGCCTCCGGTTAAAGTCCTGCCCGATCAGCTCCCACCATCCCTGGCGAATGTCACTCCGTTTGAGTCCGGCCTGCCGCCGATAGTTCCTCTCTCAGCAGACCAAGCTCCTGGTGCAGGGCCTGGAGTTGCTCCTGGAGCCCTTGGTCGAGAGTAGGCAGTGACGAATCGCTTCGGACGAAGAGGGATGCCAGATTCGCCGTAAGCGCTCCAAAGATCCCGATTCCCCCGAGCATCAGCACCATTCCTATCGCTTTCCCCTCCGCCGTCTGCGGCACGACGTCGCCGTAGCCGACCGTGGTGATCGTGACCACCGCCCACCAGAGGGCGTCCGGGAACGTTTCGATAGTCGAGTCAGTCCCCGACTCCAGGGCCGTCACAAGCGTGGCGCAAATCACGATCAATCCGAGTGCATAAACCAACAGAAAATCAAGCTGAACGAACCGCTTCGCGCCGGCAATCGCGCGAGATCCGAAGAGCAAAATCCGCGCGACCCTCAGTGGCCTTGCGAACGGAACAGCAACCACGAGTACGTCCAGCCAGTGGCTCCGCAGATAGCCCAGACGGTCCGGAGCGACGAGGACCTTTGTACCCAAGTCGACCGCAAACAGCGCCCAGATCATCGTGTCGAGGCTGAAGAACGTCGCTTCTTCCGTAGCCGACATCTCCCACAAGAACGGCCCGAGCAGCAGCGGGATCATGACAATCGAGAGCAGCAGGAGGGGCAACTCCGTACGCCGCTCTATCGTCTCAAGCAGCGCTTGCCGCGCCTCGTGAGACAGGCCGCCCGTCGTCAGCACGTTGGGTCGCTTCATAGTCGTTCGTCCTTCCAAAAATCGGCCGCTGAAGATCCGCGTCAGTTTGACCTGAGGGTCACCGAGAATCTAGACGAAAACTCCTCGTTCATTCCAAGCCCACTGTGGCCCGCCTTCCGGATCTGGGTCGGAGCTTCGGTCTCAGCGATCAGAAGCAGGGTAGCGTGGGCGAAGTGCATCCTGAGCTCCGCCGAAGGGCCCATGCGCGCGGAGCCCGAGGGATCTCCCTTCGGATGAACCGTCTCATGGAAGCGAAGCGCACAAGCCCGCCCGGCAGGAGGGGCGCAGGTAGTGCAGCCGTCAACGCCCCAACGAAGTCCACCACCGACTCCGTCAGACTCGGCGCCACCAGGGATGGCGGGAGCGCAGCCCATGCGGGGGGAGTCTGAGGGGTCTCCCCTCAGGTCTAGGTTAAATAGAGGGCGAAGCGCACAAGCCCGCCCGACAGGAGGGGCGCAGGTCGCAAATCCCTCAACGCCCCGTCGTTCACTTTGGAATGTTGTCGTTACTCGATCCAAGCAGGGTCAGTAGGGGCGCAGCCCCTGCGGGGGGAGTCTGAGGGGTCTCCCCTCAGGTCTAGGTTAAATAGAGGGCGTAGCGCACAAGCCCGCCCGCCAGGAAAGGGTGCAGGTCGCGAAGCCCTCAACGCCCCGGCGTGACCTATACCCAGACGCCCTCGGCGCCGCCTTCAGTGGGGTGCGGGGTGTCCCCGGCTTCAGTTATGCTTGAAGCCCACATGTCCGACCGTGTAACTTTTACGCTAACGTGAATGCAACAGCCAAGAAATTCCTCGGCCGCTACGGTGCCGCGCTCGAATACCCTGAGTTCCGCACCATGTGGTCCGCCAACGCCTTCGCCCAGGCCGCCGCCTGGGGCCTCATCGTCGCCCGCGGCGAGCTCGTCTTCAGCCAGACCAACTCCTCCGCCTGGGTTGGCGCCACCACCTTCGCCGCCATGGCCCCGCTGTTCATCGTCCCGCCCATCGTCGGTGTCCTCGCCGACCGCATGGACCGCCGCAACATCCTCGCCGCTAGCTATGGACTCAATGCGCTGCAAAACGTGGCGCTCTTCTTCGGTGCCCTCTTTGGCGTCCTCGACGTCTGGATGATCGTCGCTCTCGCCGTCGTCAACGGCATCGCCCGCGCGACTCAGCTCCCCACATCTCAAGCGCTGGCCGCCACCCTCGTCCCGCGCGAGAAGCTCCTAAACGCCTTGTCGCTCAACGCTTCGACGCAGCACGGCTCCCGGCTCATCGGGCCCGGCATCGTCACGCCCTTGCTGCTCGTCTTCGGCTCCGCGTCAGCCTTCCTGCTCTGCACCGTCTTCTACGTCATCGGCCTCGTCCAGATCATGAAGCTGACGCCCAAGCGTCCCGATCCGAATAAGATCCCAGAAGGCTTCTTCGCGAGCTTCGCGGGCGGCGTTGCCTACGTCTACAGCATGCCCGTCATCCGCTTCATGATCCTGCTGGCGATCTTCCACTGCGGCCTCACGATGGCCTTCGAATCGCTCCTGCCCGGCTTTGCCAACAACAGCCTAGGCGTTTCCGAGGGAGGTTTCGGCCCCTTGCTGGCCGGCGTCGGTGGCGGCGCACTCATCGCCAGCATCTTCATCTCCGGCATCCAGACCTCGAAGGCGCGTGGCAACGTCCTCATCCTCACAGGCCTCCTCAGCGGGCTTGGTCAGACCATCCTCGCCCTGACGTCCGTGCTCTGGCTTGCGATCTTCGCTGCCGCGTTGATGGGTGGCGCCCAGGCCGCGTTCATGACCATGACCCAGGCCGTCACTCAGGCCACTGCCGCCGACGAGTACCGTGGCCGCGTCGCGAGCATCAACACCGTTGCGCTCGGCGGCATGATGGCCAGCGTCAACCTCTTCAACGGCTCCCTCGCCGACCAGTTCGGCGCCGCCAACATCCTCTTCTGGGAGGGCCTGCTCTTCGTCGCCATCATGCTCGTCAGCCTCTTCGCCGTCACCGGCCGCCGCGTCTACGGCCACGGCCCTGCGCTGGAAGCCCAGCCGGCCTGACCCGGAACCTCTCATGTACGACTATCAGAGCCAGCCCGAACCCTTCCAGGTCAGCACCGGCTTCATCGCCTTTATTGCCGCCCTCTTCCTGCCCTTCGTCTTCGCCCTGTTCATCTACCTCGGTGCCTGGGCTGTCTCCGACGAGGTCTACGCCGCCGAAGCTGCCGCCCAGCAGCCGGGCTTCAACACCGCCTCCGCCAATTCCGACGTCGCCGGCTGGAAGCACACCCTGGTCGGCGTCTGTCCCCTCCACTAACGCCTGCTCATCGCCCCGCCTGTAGAATCAGCCCGACAATGGCCGCGACCCCAGGAGGACACCATGAAACGTCAGGCTCACCTCGTCGGCAGCGTCGGCCTCACCGACTCACGCGCCGTCTTCGAAACCGTCTCCGACATCCTTGGCGACTCCTGCGCCAGACTCCCAGACGGCGAAACCGGCGCCCGAGGCTACTGGATCCGCTGGCAGCAGCAGACCTTCGACCGATCACCCGACCTCGAGATGGAGCTGCAAGACGTCCGGCTACCTGGCTTCAACGACACCATTCAGCGCCCCTTCTACCGAATCAGGGATGGCGTAGACCCGAAGTCGATAGATCTCGGTGAGTTCGGCTACGCCGCCGAGGCGATCGCGTCCTACGAGGTGTTCAAGGGCCTCGTCGCCGAAGGGCGCATCGCCGACGGCACCCGTTTCCAGATCTCGATTCCGACCCCCGTGGCACTGGTCTGCGGATTCGTAATACCCTCTGCTCAGCTAGATGTCGAGCCCGCTCTCGAGGCTGGCATCCTGCGCGACGTACGGCGCATCCAGGACGAAATTCCCGCCGACCAGCTCTGCATCCAGTTCGATGTCTGCTATGAGATTGTCGGCGCCGATGGCGGCATTTCGCTTCCATATCCAGACCTCATCGAGGGCTCCTTACGACGCGTCGTCGGCCTCTGTAACGCCGTCGAATCGGCTGTCGAGCTTGGTATCCACCTCTGCTACGGCGACCCTGGTCACCAGCACATCGTCGAGCCGCGCGACCTCGGAACCTCCGTCGCCTTCGCCAACGGCATCGCCGCCGGCTCCAACCGCAACATCGACTATGTGCACATGGCGGTCCCCCGAGAACGCTCTGATGAGCCTTACTTCCAGCCTCTCAAGGCTCTCAAGCGGCCTTCCACGACGAAGCTCATCCTCGGCCTCGTCCACTACACCGACGGCGTAGAGGGCGGCCGAAAGCGCATGCATGCCGCCGACAGGTACATCACCGACTACGACATCGCCACCGAGTGCGGCTTCGGCCGACGTGATCCCGCCACGATCCCGGACCTGCTGCGCATCCACCGTGAGCTCTGCGAGTAACGCTCGACCATTACCAGAACCTTGTCTACGAGAAGATGCAATCGATGTCCGAAACGGAGCAGAAGAGCCTCGTAACCGAAATCCTCTCCGCTATCGCCACATTTCCTGAAGCTGAAGGCACCATGGAGGCCCGCGCCAGGGAGCGTGAGGCCGCGAGGCCACGACGCCGAAGGTCGGCGACACCGCGCCCGATTTCGATCTCGCCGCGCTCGAGGGCGACGCCCGTGTCCGTCTCTCAGCCCTCCGCGGCAAACCGTCGGACTGATCTTCGCCTCCTATACTTGACCGCCCTTCCGTCACCAGGCCGTGCACCTGGAGGAAATTTACGGACGCTTCCGCAACGACATCGAGTTCTACGTCGTCTACATCCGCGAAGCCCATCCAACAGACGAGTGGCAGTCTGTGGGCAACGTCCTGGAGGATATCGTCTTCGTTCAACCCAAGACCTACGATGATCGCGTCGAGCTGGCCCACGCCTGCACCCTCGGCATTGACATCAGCATCCCGACCCTGATCGACGGAGATGAGCAACGAAGTCAACGAGGCCTACCACGCCCAGCCCGACCGCCTCTATCTCGTCGACGCCGACGGCACTATTGCCTACCGCGGCGCTCCCGGCCCCTTCGGCTTCAAATCAGACGAATTCGAGGAAGCCATCATCCAGCTCACGCAGCACCAGCCCGCCGTCTAGCAACGGCTGTCCCCGTCGCGAACTAACCGACTGCAGGGAAACGTCGCCTGGCCGGGGCCCGAACTCAGACGCCGAACGGATTGTCGATGATTACCTTCCACGACCCGTCAGCCTGGCGTCGCATCACGTCCGTGCTCGTCGCGCTCATCGTCATCGGCTGGCCATCTGGCCCCGTCCCCTCAAGGCTCCAGTTGGTCGAGACCAACGCCAGGTCGTCCGCCGCCACCGTAAGGTGATGTTCGCTGGTCAGCTTCGGCTTCAAGCCGATGAAGTCAGCCATCGCTTCGCGAATCGCTGCTGAGCCCGTTACCGTCGTGCCTGGCTCAATCACCAGGCTGGCATTCGGCTCGTAAAGACCGACGACGCCATCGAGATCGCCCGCCTCCATCGCCTCCGCCACCATCCGTGTCGCGTCCTCAGGATTCATCGCCGCCAAAGTCCGCTCCTTCTCGAATCACTTCTGGCTCACCACGTCCCCTCGAGGATATACAGCCCGCCCGTGAACCGCTCGATCGCGTAGATTAGCCCGTTCTCGTCCACGTACACGTCGTTCATTTGCGCCGCGCTGAACCGCGACCCCGCCGGCGCCTCCGGGATGTAGTAACCCATCTCGACCGGCGCCCACGGGTTCGAAACGTCGTGCACCCGCACCCCGGCGTTGAAGTACGCCCCGTACACCAACGCATCTGATCTCAACGCCGTCGCCAGGGGATGATTCTCGTGCAGGTTGTGCGCCCCGAAGCGACCGCCGCGCTCCGCGAACGACTCCACCGGCGGGATCGGCAGCGTCCCCGTGATCATCGGCCGCGTCTCGTCGTGCATGTCGACAACCCAAACCGGCTTCGGCCAATCCTCGCCACCCTGCGCGACCGACTCGTCACTCACGATCAGCGTCTCCTGACTGAACAAAGGCAGCACCGTATGCGTAAACCCCGTCGCCGGCGGGTGGTAGTCCAGCTGGCTGATTAACTGCGGGTTCGACTTGTCCGAAATGTCCAGGATTACGACACCGCCATCGATGTAGCCGACGTATGCCCGGTCGGGACGCTCCGGATACACGTTCGTGTTGTGCGTTCGAAACCCCGCGTCGAACTTCTCGTGGCGCTCCGGCGCCTCGGCCGCGTCGCCCTCCATCGTCCCCGGCAGCCACCACCGCCCTACTTCGGTCGGCTTCGTCGGGTCGCGCACGTCGATGATCTGGTAGAACTGGTCGTCCTTCTGGTTTCGTGGCGTCATATCCCCCGCGCCACTGGAAAGATGGATGTACTCGCCGTCGACGAACCACAGGCAGTGCGACCCGCGCGAGTGCGGCCCCGACCGGTCCAGGAACCCGATCGACCTCGGCTCCGCTGGGTCCGAAACATCGAACAGCTCAACACCCGCCGGCGTCAGCCCCGGCTCCGCCGTCTGGTACGCCACCGCCAGCAGGTCGCCCACCGCGTCCAGCGAGTTCGACCGAACCTTCTCGTGCGGTAGCACCGTCTGCGCCACGACGAACGCCTCCGTCGGGTCGCTTACGTCCACTACGGTGAAGTTCTTTGGCGCCGACTCATGCGCGATGTACAAAATCCTGCGCCCGTCCGACGTCTGCTGCAGCGCCAGCCCTTCGCCGCCATTGCCGAATCCGTTCAGCGTGTTGTGACTGATCAGGCGCATATTCCGCGCCTCTGGCGTCCCATTCATCTCGAACCGCCTTTCCGCCTCAGCCTCTAGCAACCTCTATGTGCGCTCTATCCCCAAAGCCGCAGGTTTCAACCTGCAGACCCCGTCCCCCGACAGTCGCTCCGACGTATTCAGACCCTCTCCTCGCGAGGAGAGGGTCGCCCGCCCGCCCTTCGTAAAGCGGAAGAGGCAGCGCCGGAGAGGTTACCCCCACAGCGCCTTGCTCGCCATCTCGGCCCCCTCACCCAGCGCCTTCAGCTTCGCCCAGCCGATCTGCATGTGCACCCGATTCCCCATCCCGCAGTCCGTCCCCGCCACCACGTTCTCCTTACCCACCAACGACGCGTACTGCACGATGCGGTCCGCCACCAGCTCCGGATGCTCCACCACGTTGCTCGCGTGGCTCACGACGCCCGGCATCAGGATCTTGCCCTCCGGCAGCTTCACGTCGCGCCACACCTTCCACTCGTGCTCGTGGCGCGGGTTCGCCGCCTCGACCGAAAACGCCTCCGCCCGCACCTGCAGCATCAGGTCGACGACGTGCTTCAACGGCAGGTCATGCGTGTGCGGTCCGTGCCACCTGCCCCAGCAGATGTGGTACCGCACCCGATCCTCGGGGATGCCCTGCAGCGCGTGGTTCTGCGCCTCGATGCGCAGCTGCGCGAACTTGCGATAGTCCTCGATAGTCGGGTTCGGCACGATCATGTCGAACGTGTCCGGCAGACCCGGATCGTCCAGCTGCAACACGAATCCGGCATCGACGATCGCCTTGTACTCCTCGCCTATCGCCTCCGCCAGCGCGAAAAGGTACTCCTCGTCCGTCTTGTAGTAATCGTTGTAGAAGAAGTGCTCCAGCCAGCCCGGTGCCAGCACGCACATAAACGTCTCCTCCGGCCTCACCCCGGAAGACGCCAGCGTCTCCTTGAACAGCGCGATGTCCTTCTTGACCTCGTCCTGCCCGATGTACGTGATCGGCCCGTTGATAATCTGACGCGACGGCTCCCTGAAACCAGCGCCACGTCCGCCGACATTCAACGACTCGTAGAATTCGGCGAACTCCTGCCGCTCCGCCGTACCAGCCGACATCGTCGGCGCCTCGCCCTCCTTCACCGGACGCGACCCCAGCCCCGTCATACGACGGCTGTAATACGCCAGCCCGAAGCCGATCTTCCCCAGCTCCCCATCGCTGATCACGTCGATCCCGGCCTCGTCCTGCTGCCGGATCACGTCGACCATCTCCGACCGTATCTGTGGCATCAACGCGTCGATGTCACTCGTATCGCCGCGCTGGATCGCCCGCGTCTTCTCCTGCAGGTCCGCCGAGCCCGCCAATCGCCCGGCGTGCGTCGTCAAAATCCGGTCCGTACTCCGCTTCATAGCGTTCCTTATCTAATTAAGGGCGGGGTAGCCGTATGCGGCGCCAGTCTACACCTCGGCGCCGGCATTCTGAGTCAGCGAATAATCTCTGCTGTCTGAACCCATCACTCACCGCCAGCCATGGAAAGCCTTGTCAATCTGAGAGCCATGCGTTCAACCGCGAAGCTGGTTTCACCCTGCAGAGACCATCACCAACGCAAACGGCTCGTCGCCCGCCAGCAATTCATCTGCGGCCTTTGTTTTGAGTTGCGTGGGTAAAGTCCCGCGGGCACCCTCGCTAGAGCTCAGCAAGCGCTACAGTCTCCCCTTCAGTGGGGTCTCGGAGCGTAAGTAATCTCGCCTACTCCGCCTCTTCCCGCAACATCCCCAGAGACCGCAACACCGGCTCGTCCGTAAAGCTGAACAGGTACGCTGGGTGACTCGTCGAAAGGTTCACGTGCTCGTGCCACGCCCACCCGGGCACCACGAACACGTCCTTCCCGTCCCACTCCAGCGCCTCGCCGTCCACCACCGTCGTGCCCTGGCCCTCGACGACGTGATACACACTGCTGCTCGTGTGGCGGTGTCGCTGCGTCTTCTGCCCCGGCTGCAGCATTTGAACGTGGCACGCGATCGTCGGCATCACTGGCCCGCCCGAAGCCGGGTTTGTGTACTCCAGGATCACGCCGTCCGTCGCACTGCCCGTCTCGGACTCAGTCAGCCGGTCCAGCGCCGCCTTTGCCTGCGTCCAGGGGTAGTGCCACAGCGGCGAGTTCGCGTCCTCCGGCGCCGATTCCCACGCCGGCTTCAGCGCCGCGAATCCGTACTTCAGCAGCGAAGAATCAACGTCTTCCTTCGTCTTCTGGGTCTCCTCCGGGTACTCCTCACGGAACCCGGACTCCAACATCCCCACCAGCGGTGAATCCAGCCCGTCGAGCCAGATCATCGGCGACTCCGAATCGTTGGCGTGGTCGTGCCAGGTCCAGTTCGGCGTCAGCACCAGGTCGCCCGGCAGCATCGGTATTGTGTCGCCGTTGACCACCGTGTAACCGCCCGTGCTCTCGATGATGAACCGCAACGCCGCCGCCGTGTGCCGATGCGCCCGCGCGATCTCGCCCGGCCCCACCACCTGGACGTTCGCCACCAGCGTGTTCGTCGCGCCACGTCCCGTCCCCGGATTGACACAGCAGATCACGCGCCGCTCCGCCTCCTTGGTGCCGACCAACTCCAGCGCCCGCAGCGCTTGCGGCCTCAGGTCCGACCACCGCCAGCGATACGGTTGCAGCCGGCTCTTCGGCTCCAGCGACGCCTCCGGACGGGTCCACAACGGCGCCATATTCAACGACTCCAGGTC
>CBDDBP010000005.1:0-462793 GCA_965225815.1 Dehalococcoidia bacterium | reverse complement strand
GCACCGCGACCGGCAGGGCGACTTCTAAACGTTACCGGGCAGAGGCCATTGCGTATGACCACGGATAAGCACTCAGCCTTCAAGTAGGCCGTTCGCTCGTTCGTGGGACGAAAGGTCCTGCACCGCCAGAATCATTACTTGAACAACCGCATAGAGCAGGACCAGCGGCCGCTCAAGCCACGCAATTACCCGATGCTAGGCTTCAGCCGGTTCGAGTCGGCAAGCGCTTCTGCACGACTATCGACGAACCGCGCCACTATCTGAGAGTTCGCAATCCCGGGGGCGAAGGAGTGTCGGCATCTGACAGGCGCCAGATCTTCAGCAGCAGATGGTCAACCCTGATGGCCGAACTAGCCGCCTGGAGCCTACCTCCTGAGTCAGCTTGCCTTCGTGCCTGAGAAGCCCTGATTACTGACAGAACCGGAGCCGCAATACCCGGTCTTACTTGCACATCAAACTGGAGGATTCTCTCGGAGGACCGTTGCGCCCATGTTGATGTACTTGTCACGGTCCCCTGGTCCGTCGATACGGACGAACATCTTCGTGGACGTCCCCTGCAACTGCTCGATCGTGTACTTCAGACAGTCGTCATCGGTCTTGAATGGATGTCCCGGGCTGGCTTCGAGACTGAACGCCAGATCGGCGGAGTGGGGCGCCGCTCCCCAAGAGAGGCAATCGACTCCTGGTTTTGCTAGGCGATGCGCCATCGTGATTGCTTCAAGGGACTCCACCTGAAGCAAGAGGACGCCGCTATGGTTCCACCATTCGGCAAACTCAACCCGCGTGTTCTTCCCTGGTGTTTCCGTGAATCCCAAGGGGTGGACGCCACCGGAGCTACGTTTACCTTTTGGTGGGTAGTAGAAGAACTCCAGCGCCTCATTTGCTATCTCTTCTGATTCAACCTGGGGAACTTCGATACCTGAGAGCCCGAGATCGGCATAGGCCCCCACCATGTACGCGTGTCGAGGGTTGCTTTATCCTTAGCATGACTGGCACCCCAAGTTCCGCCGCAACTGTACAGAGTGTGGCGACTCGCTCTTCGCTGAGCGGAAGGTGTTGCGAGTCGATATGAATGAAGTCATACGGATGAAAGCGGAGGACCTTTTCCAGTCGTTCTCTTGTAACAGTCAGGGGCAAGAAGGCCCCTATCAAGACCTCACCTTGCTGGATACGCGGTTTTAAGGGTCCTTTGAACGCCATGGGCATAACCTCTTCGGCTCCGGTCCGCGGTCAAGGGGCTCAGGTGTTTCACGCGCCAGCAAATGCAACAAAGTGCATGACCAGGCCTCAAGAAATGCCGCGAAGTCTCTTAAGGCTGGATTGATCGCGGAGCTGGCTTCTTCAATCGGCGCTGCACCCACCCAATGGCCAAGGTCTACGATGATACCCTCGGGTCCCCGGTACTTGATTTCGTAGTTCCCGGCGCCCGACCTTCCATCGGTCAACTCTTCGCCACCTGCCGCTTGAAGGCGGCTCCGAGTGTTTTCTTCATCCTCCACCGTGAAGCCGATGTGCGAAACACCGAGGAGTGGTTCGCCCTCCTCGCCTAAAACACCCTCTGGAATGACCACTATGTTGAGGGTGCCATCGGAGAGGTCGACAATTCCACCGGGGCGCCGTCGAGAGACAGTTAGCCCGAGACCATTAACGAAGAAGTTCACGAATTGATCGACATCCTTGGCGCGGTAGGCAATGTGACGTATCTTTCCCATTCGCTACTCCTCTGGAGGCGTTGCCTCAATGATCTCCATAAGCCTCGGTTCCGCGAGAGCCGTGAACCGCATGGTCGGATAAGGTTCGGCTTCAGGACACGCCGCTACTGACCTGAGCGCTTACGATTTGTCGTGCCAGGTCAATGCGCTGCTTGATGGCGCGAGTAAACGTACCGGTGTCATTTCCGATGGCGAGCCACTTAAAGCCCTGCCTGAACCTGGCTTCAACGTCGTCTCCGTAAGCCGTGGTGCAAGCCGGGATGCCTTTTCGTCGGCACGCTTCTAGGGCTCTGTCGACGTAGCCTTGCGCCTTCTCTCGGTCGCCAAGTGTCTGGGTTAAGTCACCTTGGCCGATGAAAGCGGCGTCTACTCCATGAATGTCGAGTATGCTCTCGATTTCATCCACGGCTTGCGGGTCCTCAATCATCGGCACTCGAGTGATCCCACTATTGCCGCCGCGCCGGTACTCCTCGGAACCGTCAAGCCCCCATTGAGTCGCTCGGCCGCCACCACCGGCTCCTCTTCTTCCCGCGGGCGGGAAGACCATTTCCGTGATCAGTTCCTTGGCGACATCATAAGGAGAGCAATGCGGTATCAGAATTCCAGAGGCGCCGGCATCTAGGAAGGTATTTGCGGTTGCCGTGTCGTGGCCTCTGGTTCGGACCAAAGCACCCATGCCGCTTCGTTCTGAAGTCACGATCATTTGATACACGGTCTCAACTCCTAGTGGAGCGTGTTCCATGTCGATGATTACAAAGTCGTATCCGGCGCTTGCGAGTATCTCCATCGTTTCGATGGTCGGGAACTTCACGAACATCCCAAGTAGTCTTGACGACGGGTCGTGGAGACGCTCTTTGAAATTAGAGCCCATGGTCAATTTCTCGCTTTCTAAGAGCCCCTAGCTCAGTTGGCAAAAAGTTTTTGGCTAGCTAGGGCAGCTCCTTCGGCTAGAGCCCTGAGCTTGGCCCACTGCACCTCGGGATGTACGCGGATCAGATTCCAGCCTTGGGAGAATCCGCAGTCGGTACCAGCAATTACGTTTTCGCGTCCCACCACACTGGCGTAATTTCCGATTCGCCAGGCCACCAACTCCGGATGCTCCACCACGTTGGTCTGGTGACTAATGACCCCAGGAATCAGGATCTTGCCGTCTGGCAGCTTGACGTCCCTCCAGATCATCCACTCATGCTCATGTCTGGGGTTGGCGGCTTCGATTGAGTAAGCCTGAGCGTTGATCTTCAAGATCAAGTCAACAATGTCTTTGAGCGGAATATCACTGGTGTGGGGCGTATTCATGCTGCCCCAGCAGAGGTGATATCGAACCCGATCTTCGGGAATGCCATTGAGCGCATGATTGTACGCTTCAATCTGCATCTCCGAGACCCGTCGCAACTCTTCCCAACTCGGGTGCGGGTTGCCAGGCAGCACCTGGTTGCGCGCTGGCAGACCAAGGTCCAACTGAACCAAGAACCCTGCGTCAACGATTGCCTTATACTCTTCATGGAGCGCGTCGGCCAGGGCATAGAGATAGGCCTGCGGAGTCGAATAATGCTCCGCGCTGCCCGCGGCTTCTGTCGCCGACGGCGTTGCGGCTGGTATGAAGGCCTCCTCGAAATCTAGACCTTGCATCGCGGACCGGAAATTTTCGATGTCTCGCTGAACCGCTGCCTGCCCCTCGTACTTGATTTCGCCCGATACCACCGTCCTCTCTCGAGGCAGGTTGTTGAGGCTCTCTCGCGAGATCTCAATCGGCATCCACATGGTCCGGTACATGGAGCTGTACTGGGCCATAAATCCCGGGAACTCTTCGTTGAGAATTGGGTAGTTCATCTGGGAGGGGCCCGGCGCCTTCTCAATCGGGCGCACTTCCAAGCCCCCTAGGCGATCGGTGATGTAGCCAGCAAAACTTGGCTTCGAAAACTCGCCGTCGCTGGGGATGTCTATCCCCACCTCAGCTTGCTTGCGAACGACTGCCGCGACGCCTCGCTTTACGTCCGCAGCGAAGGATTCTTCGTTCACGGGCTCGTGGCGGACCTTGGCGATGATGGCTTCAAGGATCTGCGGCGGGCGCACAAGGCTACCCACGTGCGTCGTGAGTATGCGATTCGAGCTGCGCTTCATGGCTGCCTTCTCCTCTTAAATTCGGCTCCACTGACATAAACCGCCGTTGAAGGCTGGCTCTATGCGGATTTGCCGACCTCTCCGGTTCGACTGGCCGAACAAAGACGCTAAGTAGTGTGCGAGTTGTATGGCATCTTCACATATATTGCAACCTGTTTGTGAGTTTTGGGACGTTTGAATGCTGAATGCCGATTGAGTTCTTGTCGGACGGCTCTGTCAGATTTCAGGGCTACCGGGCGCAGTGGACACAGCTGTCAGCCTTTGCTTGCTGGTTAGGCAGCCTGCTCGGCTTTCAATGATTTCCGAACCGGCGCCGACTCGAAATTCCCGAACCCCAGCATCGGGTAGTAGCGCTGCCTTCAATGGTTGGTGACTCAGCCCCGTTCGGTTGTGGAGGTACTGGCTCTGGCGGTGCAGTGCCCTGCGACCCACGTCCAGCGGATGGCCCGCTTGTAGGCGGGGTGCCTGTCCGTGGTCAGGCGGGCCGGCTTACGGCCCGTGACCTCGAGCAGGCTTCTCAGGAACCGCCGTGCTGCTGTCCGGTTCCGATGGTCGCTTAACATGAAGTCCAGCAGATTGCCGTCCCGGTCGATCGCACGATAGGGGTAGCACCGAGTAGGCGATGTCATACCCATCCCTTGTTCTGGCGTATTGAACGGGTGGTGTGTTCATGGTGGACGCAACTCTATGACAACTGATGCCAGTCTTGGACGGAAACTGTCCATCGAAGGTCAGGAACGTCCACCCAGGTTGCTGTCGAAAGCAGCGAAACCGTCAAGACGGGCGCTTCATAAGCCTGAGAAATTCCCAGTTTTAGATTCAAATGGCGGAGAGCCATGGATTCGAACCCTGGATACGTCATAAGACGTATGACGGTTTTCGAGACCGTTGAATCTGTCTCAACAACAGAAGCAGGTCGGGACAGGGAGAGGGTTTCAACGGATGCTAATCCATCGAACCATTGGATACCCAGTCCGTCGGTCACGCCAATGATCGCCCACCTTCCCTTGGTCCGACGAAACGGTACCCCTTGCTGGAGCGTACCAAGGCAGGCAATAGCCAGGCCGAGAAGGGTTCTACGCTAAGGATCGGGCGCAGCGGGGAGTGATGTAAGAGTCGAGACCAGCGTCGGGAGAACAATTGGGGTACTCGGCGGCAGAGCCGTCGCAGTCTGCGTCGGCGACTTTTCGGTACCGACAACCGGAGCGGCTGCTGGGCCATTTGGGAGTCCAGGGCTCCTATTTGGCGGCTGACTAATTGCCCCAACCCCATAACCTGCAGCTGTCAACGCAGTTCCTATGGCCATCAATCCCAGGAGGAACGTGAGCCAGCGGCGCCTGATGGTTTTGGCCGGTCCGTTTATGATCAGTTCAAGCGGAATCAAAACAGATGTTTGCCCTGGCTTCGGTCCAGGGTTAAACGCGTATAGGGACGAGGTCGGTGATATGGGCAATGTCGGCATGAATCTCAGCGTAATCAAGCAGCCCGCTACGGAAGAAACTCTGCGAGCCTACAGCAAGGTCTCAATTGAATTCACCGCGACCTCGCGTCTTCGAGTCGACTTGATCGACGATGGGCTTGGTGGTGTTCGACTCGTCGAGGAGTCAGTGACTCCCCAGCATCCTAGTATGATCCGTCACATCCGGCCTCGTGCTACAGTTTCACTCGTGAAACGGCATCCTACCTATTTTCGATCATAGCCGTCACGACATTTAGTCGAGTTGAGGTGGACCCGAAATGAGCAAACCGGCCTCCAGAGAAGAACCAAACGCGATTGCCAAAGAGCTCAAGCCAAAGGCATCTGATGCTCACGAGTCGGAGAGCCCGGTACTGGCCCGGCTCATCGAAGAAGTCCGCAACGAGAGGGACGACGGCCCGAGGGCGTACGATCGAGTACATAATCGCCACAACCGTTGAGGCTGACTCGTAATGTCGATCATCCCGAGGGTCGAGATCGAAACCGTCGTATTCAAGGTGGCCAGCCTCTGCAACATCGACTGTAGTTACTGCTATGTCTACAGCATGGGCGACACCGGATGGACTCGGGGGCCGAAGCAGGTAGCGCGCGAGACCTCCCGGGCTGCCGCTATCGAGCTCGGGCGTCTCGCACGCGAGCAGGAGCATCAGTTCGTCATCGTACTGCACGGGGGTGAACCCCTCCTTCTCGGCGCCGCTGGCCTTGAATACGTAATTACAGCGCTGCGCTCAGAGCTGCCGGCTAATAGTCCTATCAGCATCCAGACCAATGGGACATTGATCACCGATGAGATTCTCGATTTGTGTTCGCGTTTGAGGGTCGATGTATCAGTCAGTATTGATGGACCAAGACAGATTCACGACCGCAACAGGGTTGGCTTCGATAGAGACGGAACATTCGATGCAGTCGTTGGAGGGATAAGGAAATTACAGGCTCATCCGGATTCCGAATTTCTTTTCACAGGGGTGCTCGCGGTGGTAGATCCTTCGTCTGACCCGCTTGAGGTCTACTCCTTCTTCAAGCAGCTCGGCCCACCGAGTGTGGACTTCATCTACAGGGATGGCAATTACTCCCAACTTCCCGAAGGCAAGCGATCGCCTTCAGTACGGAGCCTGGATGGCGGCGCTACTGGACGCTTACCTAGCCGACTCCAACCCTATTCCAATTAGGATTCTGGATGACACGATCAAACTGGTCCTTGGTGGACTTGGACGCAAGGAGGGAGTGAGCTTAACGAGCTACGGTGTCCTGGTCATAGACACGGATGGCTCAGTGGCAAAGAACGACACCTTGAAGAGCTCCTTCGACGGGGCGGACCGGTTTCACGGGTCATGGTCGGTTGACACTCATAGGTTCAGCGAGATCCTGCGGTCTGCGGAGTTCTCCGAATACCACGCCATGCAGCGACCACAGAACGCTATATGCCTCGCATGCCCGGAACTTGGCGTTTGCGGCGGAGGGATGACACTTCATCGTTGGAGTGATGCCGCAGGATACGACAACCCGTCCATCTATTGCGAAGATCAGAAGCTTCTGATCGGACGCGTTAGGGAGAAGGTAGCATCGTTTGACGTGACCCTTATGAGCGTCAAGTCCTTACGCTTGTCTTCGCTAGAGGTGTTTGCTGAACCATTCCCGTACTTCACTGCGAAAGAAGGGCTTGGTGAGCTCGTTTGCGAGGCTTTTCTTAACTGGCTTGATAACAAGGCACCTTGGGAGCTTGTAGAAACGGACTTCTACGAGCAGTACGAGTGCAGCCTTGTCGACGTTCCTCTACCGGCTCCCCTCAGGTTCTTCACAGAGCCGTTCATTGATGAGTTACGCTTGAAGGTGGAAGGGATCTTCGACCAACCGCTTAGTGAGCGTTTCGACTGCACAGCCCACAAGCTAGCTGCGGGGCAACGGATCCGGATTCATAACGACTACATCCCTGGTGGAGAGACGCACCGAGTGCTGATTCAGCTGAATCGAGGATGGGACGACGCCCTCGGGGGGTACTTCATGCTGTTTAACAGCGAAGAGGTCTCAGACGTTCATCGCGTGTTCCCTCCAATGAACGATACTGTTGTGGGCTTCGCGATCTCCCAACAGTCGAACCACGCCGTCTCGACAGTACATGGCGGCGAGCGCTTCACGATCGTATTCTCCTTCTATGCCAAAGACAGCGGCTGACAATGTCACCGCCCGACTGCAGGCGGCATTGCGAGATGAAAGCCAGCCACTCTGGCTGCCAGAGCTTACCCCAGCGCTCGTCAATACTGCGTGGCATCGGGTTGGTCGTGACCTTCACTTAACGCGAAGTTCGTATGGTACGGTGAGGGTGTTGCGCCGGAATCCAGAGGAGACACGTTGGCTGGTAGCGTCTGTAAGTGTCCGGTCGCCTTACCCAGCAGGTAACGACGACATCCCAATCGAGCTGCTCCCTGAAGACCTTTGTAGCGACTGGCCCCCCCTAGGCTCACGGTTTTTCGGGGTTGAGGAAATCGTAGACGCTCGGGTGTACGGCTTGGTAGAAGAAGCACTCGAAATCTTGGCCGGCGCGCCAGCACTCCTACCTACGGTCAGCCTTCTCATCAGATCCCTGCACCTTATCGACACGGCTGACGACCAGATTGACATGAGTTTCAGTGATCCGGGTTTTCCGTTTTCAGTGTTCGTGTCAGTCCCGGGGCGAAGGGCCGAAAACAGCGCGTTGCGTGTCGCGGAGGCGATCCTCCACGAGGCTATGCACCTCCAACTTAGTTTGATAGAAGGATTCTTGCCTCTCGTTAGCCAGACTGAGACAACTTACTTCTCGCCCTGGATAAATCAATACCGTTCGCCCCAGAGTGTCCTCCACGCGCTCTATGTTTTCCGGGTAATCGACTCGTTCTTTGGCACAGAGCTGTTCGGTGACCCTTCGCGAGCAATCCTGTGGCGTTACGGTTTCAAACGCAGAGAGGAAATCGTCCGCCAAATTCGAGCGCTCGACGATTTTCGCGCATGCCCTAGCCTGACTCAAGAGGGGGCTGCCTTGGTGTCGCGGCTGCTCGGATGAACGCCTTAAGTAGGCCTGGCAGGTCACGCAAGGTAATCGATCGCCATAGAGCTAAATTCTGCATCTGATTGCACTGCTGACTCGATGAACTCACGGGCCTTTTCGGCATCCGTCTGAAGGTTCGCGCTTCCAGAGAGAGCCTCCGCCGTCGAAATAATATCTAGACTCGTCTTGATTTGAGCTAGCCTCGCAAGACGATCATCTCTCAAGTTTGTTCGGGTCAGACCAATTCTCAGGATAGTTTCTCGACCTTCCTCCGTTAAACCTATCGGAGCGTCGTCTTCGAATCGGATATGAAGCCTGGGATCCACGCTTGCGGGATCAATGAACAAAGGCTTCTCTGCCTCGACATTGCGCAAGTGAGGTTGTGCCCGCTCCATCGGGTCGGCTAATGGAAAGAATGCTTTCTTGTACTGTCTGTTGCAGACGCGACAGGAGAGTAGAAGATTCTCCCACCTATATACCAACCAGTAATAGCCTGGCTTTTCAAGATTCTGGCCCACGGATTGCTGGACCGCTCCCTTCGGTCTAAAGTGCTCGCCGTCTAGTTGCTCCGATTTTCGAAACTTTTTCTCACAGTAGCAACACTTGTAGTGGTGGATCTCGACCAGCCGCCTCTTGACAGGCTTCGCGGTATAAACTGCGTCATCGTAAAGGAATGTCCAGGCTCCGGAAAGAAATTCTGCGGGATTTGCGTCGAATTGGGCGCAATGTTGTTGCTCCCGAATGTTTCCTTTTGTCCGGAGTGTGTTCCGGGTACAAGTTTTGGACGAGCGATGCGAATCATTCCTTCTCTGTCTCACTCTGTCTGAGATGCGCGGCAAAGTCGCGGATATAGTTCATATCCCTGTGATCATCGAGGGATTGTGTCGCTGGGAAACTCTCTATGTCGTTACGGAGGCGCCCCAACTCGGCCTCTTCATCCGGACTGCGGTTCTGTTTCGCTATCAACGCGTCCCTCCTATTAAACAGAGCCTCGATATTCGGAGTACGTGAACCGAGGAGCCCGAAAAGTTCGCTCGTGAGAACCTGGTCGACTCTCCAGCCCCGAACTATTTCTGGCTCGTTGATGATCTCAACGTCCTGGCCGCCTTCGCTTCTTTTGAGTAGGACGTAGTTCTCGCCCTCGGCGACCTGCGCTATTAGGGGGCTATGTGATGTGGCCACAAATTGTGTACCTGGGAAGGTACCTCTAAGCTTTTCCATGATTTGGAGCTGCCAACGAGGATGCAGATGGAGATCGATTTCATCGATGAGGACGACGGCAGGCTTATTTAGTGGAGCGGGGCTCCCCGGGTACTGTTTCAGTAGACGCCACGCCAAGTCCCCAGCCAAAGCAAGCGTGGTCTTGTACCCGAGGCTCAGTTCCGACCACGGAACAGATACGCCGAAGGTTTTTACGTAGACTCCGCTTCTTTCTCCCCGGCCAAGGCTGTCTGGGGGGTAGATCTCTATGTTACTGGCGTCTAAGTCCTCAGGTAGGATCGTCGCCAAAGCTGTTTTCAACCGATTGAGAACCGCGTGATCGCGTTTCTGTTTCCACTTTGGTCCCGCTCTAGATGCGTAATCTGCTCGACGTCATACAGCTCTGTGAGCTCATACCGTGTAAGATCAGCCGCGTCCTCAAGATGGCGCTCTTCGAGATTTCCTTTCCCGCTCTGGCGGTTCGCACCGTAATAGATGACGAAGGCTTCCTCGAAGCAATCTGGCTCTGTGTCTGGATTTGTTTCTGAAGTATGGTTCCGGAGCTTACCGTCCGCCTCGAACGAAATCGAAAGAGCCATTCTAATAGATCTGGTTTTCGAAGAGGTACGCTTTCGTTTATTACCAAAGGGGAAGCGCCCGCTTCCAATCAAAAGTGTGGCGTTCAACTCAAGCTCTCCAAATGGGTGCACCGGCCTGAGGAGCTCAAGAAATTCGTTCGCCGCACCGAACAGATCATGTTCCTGACGGAAATCTTGAGGCTCAATATATTCAGGTCTTTTATGTATATAGGGTCGCGTCCAAGCCACGCTTTGCAGGAGTGTGGTTTTCCCGGCTCCGTTTTCGCCGAGGATCAGCGTCCATTGGGCGAGGCGCTTGCCATCAGACGTGAGATTCAGTGGTTGACCATCGCCTTCAGGCCCATCGCCAAAGCAACGGAGGTTTTTGATTTGGAGGGAAGTGAAATAGACCGACTCGGCCATGCGAGCCTCCTGACTGACGCGATGGTGCCCCAAGTCTAGGTATTGGAGGCATAAACTGGAAGCACCCACAGATTTCCGCCGAACAGCCCTTCAGCCAGCCTTCATCTCCCGTACAGCCGTTCTGTCCCGGTCACCGCCTCGCTACCGAACGGACTAGGCGCTAGCAATCTCGGCTCACTTAGTACTAGTGGGCAATTCATGCGCCAGCATCCATAATCTCCCGGTGTGATGTCCACCGGACAACACTAGAGGATTGGTTACACTCTCAGATGGGCAGAGTTGCCCCATCAGATTCACAACGGCAAGCCCATCGACGGATAAGTCCAGAAACACACCAGGAGACTTTTAATCCTGCTGTCCGCCCTCGACGGATAGCCAGTCACCCGGCCCGTTTTTGCACTACGGAATCGGCCAAGTCATTTTGCCGCAATCGCTTCACCTAGCTTGTTCACGGCATCACGCGAAGCCTGGGGAACGGCATGCGCGTAACGGGTCAGCGTGATCATGGGGTTCGTATGACGGAGAATCGCCGCAGTCGTCACCACGTCTACACCCAGATTTATTAGCAGGGTCCCGGCGAAGTGTCTCAAGTCATGAATCCTGGCGCGCGGAACCCCTGCCCGATCTCGCAGTGCTTGCCAACGGTGAGTGACGAAATCGTGCGTCATTCCCCTTCCGAGTGCATCCGCGAACACGAGATCGTGCTCGGGTCCAATCCCTATCGACTCGAAGTGCTGGCGCTGAGCCTCGCGATACTCCGACAGCGCATCCACTACCAAACTGACCAGGGGAACTGGAGCTCGTGACTTTTCCGTCTTCGGACTCCCATAATCGACGGGGGCAGCGAGCTTGCGTGTCTGTCGCACATGCAATGTCGCACCGTCTAGATCAACGTCCTGCCAGCGAAGCCCCAGGGCTTCACCCAGACGTAAGCCCGTGAGCGCGAGTAGGGTAACGAGCGTCCCGATATCCGTCTCACGTGACATCTCGAGTAGCCGGCGTCCATCCTCCAACGTGAGCACGTAGGGTTCAAAGTTATCCGCCTTGGGAGCTTTAACGCGATCGCATGGGTTGAAATCAAGACGACCGTCCCAAACCGCTGCCTTCAATGCTTGAGACAAGACGCGGTAAACGTGCAGCCGGGTGGTACCGGACACTTCCTGCATCGTCGGTGAGGTGAAAACCGCTCTGACATCATCAGCCTTGAGGCTCTGGAGCTCTCGCAACCCGATGACTGGATTCACGTACTTTCGAAGAAGGGTCTCATGATTGCGAGCCGTTCTCGATTCCGGGTTATCCAACTTGTAAGCGGCAATCCACTCCGCCATCCAGTCCTCAACCGTGGAAGATGTGAACTTTGGCCGGTGACCTTCCCCACGTTCTTGTTTGTATTTGAGTTGCGGCGGAAGCTCGCCGTCCAGCGCCTTCTGATTGAGAACACCTTCTAGGCGCTTCGCCGCCTGGATACCGCCTTCGACACGCTCCGTGTACTGGTCGTACTTCTTGCCATCGGAAGCCTTATGGAGAGGTCCTTTGTAGTAGACCTTCACGAGGTAATGTTTGAATGTTCCTGCTGCATTTGCCGACACGACGCGGCCATTGTGGAGCCGTTTGAGGATAGTCATGATGGGAATTAGGTCCTTTCGTTGCATGCTCAGCGATTGGGCTCAGGGGCGTCGCGTAGTTACCGCTACTCGGCGTCCCGCTTCTTTCTTACTTGTAGTATCGGCTATCTTCTAGTGTCGGTCTAGTGTCGGACGTCAACGAGAGAAAAGAAAACGCCCCGAAGGGCGCCTCTTAGATTCGATTTTGGTGGGCGATACAGGGCTCGAACCTGTGACCTTCTGTGTGTAAAACAGATGCTCTACCGACTGAGCTAATCGCCCTTCGAGTAGATCCAGACGAGCCGACCTTACCGATTCGGCTCATGGCTAGTGGACAAACACCACTCTAGCTGGATGAAACGAAGCACCGCAAGGCGGACGTGGTCTGCTATTGGTTCTGAGTTGACTAACACTGCACTTGCGTGCCGGGGGTTCGGTAGCGCACGACAGCAATCTGGTACGGGGCTGAATCGGTGACAAGCGATTCGACCGGACTCGCATCGCGATCTCCCGTCAGTCTTCTCAAAATCGTCACTCGCTTCTGTTGTTGAGACAGAAACAGCCACGATTAGAACGGATTTTTGAACAGCGGATCAAAAGTCCGTCGGTGTTTGATTGCTGACGGTTGCTGACGTCCATTCACGACTGGGATTCAGGGTTATTCGTCTGGTGATGTGCGCAACCGGTTGCTAACGTCCATCGACGTTGCCGTCAAAACTGCTGTCAGTTAGAGGCCAATGGCTTCGGCGACCTTGGCCCAACTCCGTCCCCCTGACCCTCCAAACGGCGCAGGTAGGTGGTCGTCACGGCCAGAGAGCTGTGATCCAGGAAGTGCGACACCTCTTCGACCGACTCGCCGGCGTCGCGGCGTCGCTTGGCGGCGCTATGCCGGAAGATGTGGACGCCACCGCAGGCAGACAAGCTTTTATCGTTGAGTTTCTCTCTGAATGAGTAGAGGGACCAGTTTGGCACTACATACAGATCGTGTAACAAGACATAAGCCGGACGGTCCCTGGAGTTCCAAGCGGGCCTTGTAAGAATCAGCGTCTATTCGAGGTCACTGATACCTGAAGAGGAATCCGAATCTATCCTTGAACTCACTCTTACGGTCCTCGATTGTGGCAGCGGCACGGCCGGTGCATTTATATCCCGAGTGACCGTCCCAACCCTCGGGCCACATCTGGAAAACAAACTCATGGCAGCCCGGGAGTCTACCAAAGAACTTGACGTCGAAGAGACGTTATCTTCTGATCGTGTCACCAGACAGAACTCTCGCCAGTGAGTGGGACTCGGATGAATTACTCGGTCAACGCGTCGAGCAGCTTGGCCATCAGTGCACCGAGTTCCTGGGCCTGCGGCTCTGTCAACGCCGATTCCGCCTCGGTAAAGAATTGGTCCGTCGTCGATTCGACCTGTTCGCGTAGGGCCTTACCGGCCGCCGTGGGAGAGTAGCCGTCGTTGGTTTCCGCGACCCAGCCCTTGGCTGCCAATTGCTTGAGGGCAGCCTCGTAGACTTCGCGCGCCTGTCCTCGAAACGCCAGCTCTGTCGACAACTCGTCCAGCGTTTTCTGTTCGGCTCGCCAAATCGAAGTGAACAACTCCCAAGCCTCACCGCTCACCTCGTACGCTTGCCAGGCAGCAAGGTGGGAATCGTCACGAAAAGCGTTCAGGCAGGAGAGATAGTAGTCGACCTTGGTAGTCGGTGCTGCAGAATCTGGAGGTGAAAGTCGACGCGCACGCGTGAGGCACCAGGTGCCGGGCGGCGTCGCAGCGCCTTCAGCAGCACTCACCATCCGGCGCAGCATCTCCTCGATGCGGTCCATCTCCTCGATAGGCAGGGGCTGAATTGTTGCGTGATACGCGCGCAGAGTTTGCAAGATCGATAGAGCTTGCGCGCGACCACTCTCAGCGAGACGGAACTCCGACGGCGGCTGCGCTTCTAGCCAACCTCGAGCCCTTAAAGACTCAAGTCGCTGGTCAGACACCGACGGAGCTGAGTACGGGTTACGCCTCCGGAGCTGAGCCGTCGAAATCGCTTCGGGCTCGTAGGAGAGCGCCGTGATCAGTTGATTCCAGACTAGCTGTTCAAGCCCTGTCTCCTGATTGATGCTCTCATTCGCCGAACGAAACTTGGCACCGAGCGCCAGCTGTACCTCCAAGGCTACATCCCATAGTTGCGACATTGGAACTCCTGTTTTGCTGATTGCGTTCCGGGCTTCCAGCCACTGACTGTACAGAGCCGACTAGGCTGCGCCAAGAGCTGGGTCACGGAGTTTACGCCTGCGCCTGCCGCTCTCGTCTTCGGGTGGACTCCCGCCCTAACGCGAAGTGCCTAGCTCCGACACTCTGATTAAGATCCTGCGGCACCAGAGCCTGCAATGTAGCCCAACGGCCAGGGCGTTTTCTACTTGATTCCGGGGCCCAAACCTGGATAGCGTCAGCGGAGAGGAAACGATGCTCTAATCACTTCGTACACCAACGGGTCGAATCGTGTTGGGCCTGATTGTATCCGCTGTTCTAATCGCGGTGACCCTTCTGGTCGACACCGACATGTTGCCAATTCTGCCCGCTCTTCTTGTTGCGATTTGGATCCCACTCCTTGATGTCGACCGGTTACGTCGCCGGGCCGTGGGAAAGACTCGCTGGGCCATTTCGGCTCTATTGGTCGGTACCTTCGCGCTGGCCATCGCGATCTTCCTCCTGTTCTAAGGTCGAACTGCCTGCTCCAGATCGCCTGCACCAGTCTTGGCGCGGCCAGACTTTCTTTGGCCTTAGGACTACCATGCCCCTCTGCGACTGGCACCCACAGCAATAAGAACAGTGCCGATCATTACCAACACCATCGAGCTGGCACCTCTGCCTGTCAGTAAGCCCATCACGGCAACGAACATCAGGAGCACCCCGACGATGACGAGTCCGGTGGCCCGTCCGCGAAAAGGTTGCTGGAGATCTGCGCGACTTCGTCGAACTGCCATAAGCACAAGCGCTGCCAAGAGAAGTACGACGACGGTGAGCAGTATCCAGAGCACTTGAGCCTCCGTCTGTCTTCAGGTGACCAGGGTGGTACAGACTAGCGGAGACGGGCCTACACAACATGCTACGCCTTCAGCAGCCCTCGACGCCTCAGCGCCTTCGCCAGCGCAGGCTGCATTTTCATGTCCTGGACGTGAGCGGTGCTTCAGGACCCCGCTTGCGACCGATGCCATAAATGAAGCAGGTAGGCGTTTCCCTCACATCGACATCTAATCCATGACTCGCGAATTGGTGGGCGAGTTTTGACGGCTGATAGTAGTTCTTGACTATCTGGAACTCGCGACCGTCATTCAATTTCCGGGTCATGAACTCAGTGTCTACGGCTGGCATGATCTGATTCGAGGCCATCACTGATGGTTCCTTCCGACCGTCGACGAAAAAGATCTGCCCTCCACCTTTTAGTGCGGAGGCGATCATATCCAGGAACTGATCCAGCCTTGTGGCAGGAACGTGCGAGATCCAGAAGCAAAAGACGATTGCGTCAAACTTGACGCTCGGCTTCCATTCAAAGATGTCCGCGACCTGGAATGTTACTCGGGTTGCGCCGTTTCCAAGCTTGGCTCGGTTCCTCGCGATCATCTCGGATGACGCGTCAATTGCGGTCACGTACCTAGCGGTTCTAAGGAGCCTTTCAGTCCAGATTCCGGTACCCGGAGCCAGTTCAAGGACATCTCCTGTCGGAGCCATCGTATCCAGAGCATCGAAGACCGAGTCTGCTTCCTCGAACCAGACTCGGTTCGATTCGTCACCGTGGTCATACCGACCCTTTCGGTAGAACCATTCGTCATACTCGGCAGCCCGTGCCCTGTAGTAATCGACTTGCTCTTGGAGAACCAAGTCCGGCATCTGCATTCCTCCGACTCCCCCTACGCCTTCAGCAGGCCCCATCGCCCCAGCAATCGCTCCAGGCCGGGATGAACCTTCACTTTCTGGAAGTCGGAGGCACTAAATGGAAGGAGCTTCTACCCGGCTTCCTCTTGGAGCCATCTGGCGGATCTGGTTCGTCAGCTCCGGAGTTCTTTCGTGCTCGTGAACGCTAACAGCGTGATCGACGGCTGCGGTCAACACTTCCTCTTCCCGCCCCGAGATGGTCAAAGAGCAGTTCATTTCGCTTGGGAACTGCCTGCAGTCAGCAACGTATCTTTTCTCTGTCGTCATCTTGCTTCTCCTCAACTAACTAGGCCGGGGTTTTGCACCGAGGTGTCGCGATTCTGTGGTCAAAAGCAGATGGTGTCAAAGGCCAAGTGTCGTCTGGTGAACCGGAAAACATGGTCAAGACGCATGTAAGAAATCGCTCGGTCATCCATCTCTGCCTTTAGCAGCCCCCACCTGCTCAACGCCCGCTCCAGTGCAGGCTGCATCTTCATGTCCTGGAGCCCCTCCCCAACGCCAACGCGACGTTCTTGCTTGACATCGCGTAGGACGCTGATAACTTTCAACTCATAGGCCACGCAATCCTGACCGAGGAGGACAGTAATGACGACTCAGCCCGCGTTGAAAAAGGTTCGCGCCTCGACGATGAACGCAATTCACGACCTACCACTGCTGGTGGCTGGCGATGAAGGGTTCTTCAACGATGAAGGCCTGGATGTCGAGATCATCACGACGCCAGGGACAGCACAGCTCAACGCTGACGACAGCGCACTCAAAGACAATATCTTCGCCCGCACCATGGAGTCGCTATACGACGAGGGTGCCTGCGATCAGTACCGCATGTGCGAATGGGGCGTGATGAAGCGTACCGTCGAGGCGGCCGAGTCCGGTCAGCGAGCGGCGAAGATCGTTGCGTTAGGCTCCGCCATGTCCTCGTTTGCCATCGTCTCGGCGCCTGGCAGCGACATCTACGAGCCAGAGGCCTTAAAGGACAAGCCGGTTGCTGTGAGCATGTTCAATGGCTCCCACTTCACGACCATCAAGCTGCTTGAGAGCTTCATCAAGTACGAGCAGATCAATGTGGTCAGCGCTGGCACTATGCGAGAGCGCCTAGAAGCGCTGCGCAGAGGTGAAGTCGCTGCGGCCAGCGTGATGGAACCCTGGATCAGCGTCGCGCAGAAACAGGGCTTCCGCATCATCATGGAGTCGCATTCCACCAGGAGTGAAGCCGCCGGCGACGAATTGGATGGCCCGACGTTGGCGGCGATGTTCCGGGCAGAAGCGCGCGCCGCTGACAAGATCAACGCCGATCCGTCGCCCTATCTCCACTACTTGGTAACTGAGGCCGAGGGCTTGATCGAGGCCAGCGACATCATGCCCTGGCGCATCCTCAACGCACACCCTGTGCCTTATACGCGCGAGCGCTTCGAGGACACTTACAATTGGACGGTCGAGCGCGGCCTAGTAACGCCGGGCGCTACCTTTGAGAACACAGTAGATAACCGGGCGTGGAGCTAGCTAGCGGCGGCCCAATCGCCACGCAATCGACCTACCACGGGCGAGTCGGCTAGCCTGACGGAGACAGTCTGCCTCGCCTACGCCTTCAGCAGCCCCCTGCGCCCCAGCGCAGGCTGCATCTTCATGTCCTGGAACTCGGCCATGGCGAAGTCTAGTCGCGTGTCATGCGCCAGCATAGACCTCCGTCCCGTCTTCCAAGCCGCGCCGTTGGCCGTCACAAGTGCCAGCGAAGGTCATAGTAGTAGGCGAAGATCCATCCTAAGTAGGCCACGCTTGGAGCGTCAGGTAAGACCGACCACCTTCTCGAGAATAGCCCTCGCGTTCGGTGCTTCGTTTCCTGCCCACGCCACGAACTGGTCAGGGCGTATCAAAACCAACTTCGATTCGTAGCTTTCTCGTCCCTCGGCGGCAGTGTCTCGCAGCACCTTCAGCGGCACATTTTGTTCCTTCGCAGCCTGTTCAATATCTGCGGCACCTCGTTCGGCACCGTGGAGCGCAAGCAGCGTGAAGCCCTGACCTATCTCCTCGTAAATGTTGCGACCACTGGACAGAGGTTTAGGCGATAGGTGGTGTCCGCCACGCGCCACGAAGGAAGGTTGTCCGAATATACCCGTCTCATCTCCGGGTACGCCGACAACGACAGGCGAACCTCCATAATGTGGTTCAAAGTTTTCTCGCTGCGGCCCCAAGGCTGCCAACTCCGACCAGGCCTTCTCAAATTCGGCCTTGTCGCGGTCTGGGTTGTGTTGATCTAACCACTCCCGGTCGCGTTCGATGCCTCCGGCAATCATCTGCTGGCCGATCTGCTCGAAAACCGTGCGCCGTTCTTCGGTGTAGGAATCGAGAAGCTTGTCGCCGCCCCAACCTTGAAGGCGCGCGGCCAACTTCCAACCGAGGTTCGCTGCGTCCTCCAGGCCGTTGTTTAACCCCTGGCCGCCGTAAGGCGGATGCTGGTGGGCCGCATCACCGGCGATGAACATCCGGTCCTTGCGGTATGTGTCCGCGACCATGACGCGCAACTCCCAGAAGCCGACGTGGTCGAACTCCGCCTTGAACTTAAAGCCGGCCGCGTCTTCCAGCAAGGCCTGGAAATCGTAGTTGTCAGTCTTTGTGCCGGGTGGAACTGGTGCGTGGAAGAAGAAACCCTCGCCCACGTCTATTCTTCCAAAGAACTGCCAGTAGCCTTTAAGCTCTGGCTTCATCGCCCGATAGGTAGTGCCCTCGGGAAAGCGCTTCAGACCCTCGTGCAGCTCCTTTGAACGGATGACAGCGAGCACCATTCGCTGCTCGAAGCTCGTGCCGGAGCGGCTCGCGCCCATCGTCTCACGCAGGAGAGACCGGCCTCCATCGCAGCCGACGACGTAGTCCGCGGTCAGGGTTCGCTCCACTCCGGCCGCGGGGTCGGCGGCTCTGTTACTCTGCTGTGCTGTGTCAGCGCTCCAGCTGTAGAACTCGTCCTCGCTTGCCGGCGAAATGAAGACGCGAACGCCGCTGTCGTCCTGCTCAACACGGTCGGCTTGCCATCCCATTATCGTGGTGACAGACGGCAGTTCCTTTAGCCGGTCCCGCAGCACCTCCTCAGTACGGTACTGCGGGAGACGCTCATTAAGCTGGAAATAGTGCTCGTTCAAGGTGCGGCCGCGTACGCTGGGGCCGGTTTGAACGCGAGAGCTATGCCAATACTCGCTCATCAGGTTCCGATAAGCGGTGACGCCACCTATCGGATAATCAGGGGGCATGGCACGAGCAGCCCGCAACTCCTCGATGCAGTTCCAGAAGTAGAAGTGCTCAAGAGTTCTGTTCGTAAGGCCCTGTCCCTTGGGTATTTTCTGAAGCGCTGTAAGCCGCTCGACCACTACGGTGGATATGCCGCGCTGCCCCAGCTCTACCGCCAGACCGACCCCGACAGGGCCCCCGCCCACAATGACGACCTGGTATTCGTTCGCCACGTCCTGCCTCGAATCTTGTCAGTTATCCTAAGGAACCGGATAAGCGCGTCCGAGCGTCTCGCGGAGATTATCCGCTCCCTAAGCCTTCAGCAGCCCTCTGCGCCCCAGCGCCCGCTCCATCTTCATGTCCTGGAACTCGGAGACGGTGCTTGTAGTGCCGGGCCGACTATCCCGTGATCTTGGAACCCGACTTCGCGACCTGACCTGTTAGATCCCAAACGTCCTTGGGCAGTTCGACACCCTTTTCCGTTGCCAGTTCGGCTGCATGGGTCCTCGCCTGCAGGTAACGCTCCGCTGTCTGGTCTGATACCTCAAGACCGAGACCGTCTACAACACGGACGCGGAAGTTGAAGTAGGCGCAAACCGAGACGATGTCGAGGATGTCCCGATCCGTCCAGCCGACCGTCCGTAAGCCTTCGATGTCGTCTTCGGTCATGGACGCAGGCGCGATGGTGAGCTTCTCGGCGTACTCGAGCATCGCCCGTTCGGCTTCGGTGAGGTCTGCCTTTCGCCAATCGTTCTGGATGAACTCCGCTGTGAGGTCGTCTCCGCTGACTCTACGCAGGGACCCTGCGTGAGCAACTGTTCAATAGCGACAGTCTGTGGTGACGGAGGTAACCGTCGCGATCATCTCCCTCTGGGCGGGGGTAAGCCCGGACGGCCCCCGCATGACCTCCATCATCAGTTCACGGGCGTAAAGCATCGCCTTCGGGTTGAGGCTAGAAAGCGTAGGTGGTCCAATAGAGCCACCGTCCGCCCGTGCGTCAAGAGGCTGCTCTCCAGGATTCAGCGCCGCATAGGACTTGTTGACCTCGCGCATCTTGGCGTAGGTCTCTTTTAGTTCGCCTTCCGATTCGCTCTCGGGAATGACCTTGATCCACGGCATAGCTAAATCCTTCTTTCTCCGCCGGCCTCCCATGGCAGGACTTGGGCCAGCCAGCAGCCTGCTCGTGCGCGCAATCTACTCTTCATGGCGTCGATGTCAAACGAAGAAGCGTCTACGCCTTCAGCAGCCCCCGTCGTCCCAGTGCTCGCTCAAGCGCCGGTTGCATCTTCATGTCCTGGAGCTCGGCGATGGCGAAGTCGAGGTGCCCGATGGCAGTCTCGTCGGGTCAAGCAGCGGCTGACGGAGTGACTTCGAGCCGGACACTAGGCGCAGCTACAGAGCTAGATAAGCTCCGCCGTGACAAAGTTAGCTAACCTCACGCCGCTGTCAGTGCTGCGATGCTCCTCAGTTGCCTCGAACCAATCGACGCGTTCTGGCAGCATGATCTCAACGGCCCTTACCCGATATAGCTTCGGATTATCGACAGTTTGATGTACTGCTCCCTGGTCACGTAAGCCCTTCGCTGCATCCAGCAAGGCCCTACGAACTGCAATGATCATGCGGTCGGAGGTCCCTAGGTGCTCGCTCGTGCGGCTGTAGATCGTGCCCATACTCTCCATCACCGCCATATCCTGCAACTTCCCCTCCCGTGGGATGCCGGAGAACATCTTGGTGCGTTGCAACTCATAGTCCAGCATGTAGTCGTTCGCACGGTTAGCAGGTGAGCGCCACCTCGTGCGAGGGTCGCTTGTGACTGGCAGGTAGCCTCCGAGGCGGGTATAGGGATCGCCCGGCTCCCGCTGCTCAGAAGGCACGGGCTCGCGGAGGCTAACTCGGAAGGAAATCTGGACCGTATGGTCATCGTCTACCGGCACCCAAGCCTGCACTCCGACGGTCGGACCGCCACTAGCGACCATGGTGTAGCAGGGCATGACGAACTGGGTGATGCGGTGCCAGTAGTTGCCTTTGGTGTCCCATTTGCGCCTTCCTGCATAGACCAAACCGTAGTCCATCGAATGCGTGTTTAGATAAGGCGCTTCATAATTTGGGTTCTCATTGAATCCGTGCCTGACCGGACCCACGGAGTCCGTAAACGGCTCCGCTCTCAGTCGCGCATGTAGATAGTCGATGTGAGAGGAGTCGATATCACCTTCCATCGACTGCATCCAGTTGCAGTCGTAGAAGACGAACTGTGGATGGAAGCACATCTCAGATGGCGCCGTGTTGAACTCGAGTTCCGGCATCGGCGGCGGCACTTCCCTTGATCCCATGTAGGTCCAGATGATGCCGTTCACTTCCCGGCACGGGTACGTGCGTGCTTTAACCTTGCTCTTGAAGTTGCTTTCTGCCGGCTCGGAAGGCATGTCGACGCAGTTGCCTTCAGTGTCGAATTTCCAACCGTGGTAGACGCAGCGCAGACCGTCCTCCTCGTTGCGGCCGAAAAAAAGCGAGGCGCCACGATGCGGGCATGAGTTCGCGATCAATCCGACGGCGCCAGACGTTGTGCGAAAGGCGATGAGTTCCTCACCCAGGAGCCTGACCCGCACCGGTGGAGAATCCGGCGTCGGTAGGAGGTGAGATGGCACGGTCGAAGGAATCCAGTACTCTCGAAGCAGGTTGCCCATGGGTGTACCTGGGCCAACCCGACACAGGACCTCGTTGTCTTCTGCAGTCAACATCACTCAGCTCCTTCTGCGCTCCCGGCACGTCTCCCTTGGCCGCGATCGTGGCCCTGGTCAGGCGGCCTGTCAATCGGGTGACGGCAGCATCGAGCCCAATGCGTCGCGCTTGTCCATGCTCCTCGGATGATTCATGGGCACGGTTAAATGCAAGGCAGCGTCTCAAGATGGAGAGCGCCGCGGCAGGGAGGAACGGTCGGCCTCAGGACAATGGCGGAGGAACGACCATGGCCGGAGCCGTCTCGCGGAGCCGGTTGAGATTTGGGTCGTTCTCAGAGCCAAGTATCGTCCAGTCCTCTCCGGGCACCAGCACTTTATCCGGCGTACCGATCCTGTCGTACGGCAGTGATGGATCTATTGCCGGCGGCTCAGTGCCCCGGGCCAGGTTCTTCGCCGCGTTGAGCAAGGTGCGACGCATGAGAATGATCTTGCGATCGAGGGATCCGAGGTGCTCTCTGGTCCGGTCCGTGAAGGCCGTCTGTGTTGCCATGATGTCCTGGTTATTGAAGGAGCCGCGAATTCCCGTGTATATGGTTCCGTCCCTCTGCGCTTCGCGATCGATCAGCCAATCGTTCGCCCTGTTACGCGGTGTTCCGTCCTCGTCATAAGGCCATTCCGGAATAGCCAGTCCCCGCTGCCGCACAACTGAGCCGACTCGTCCGATCCCTCCCATTGTCCCGCTGCCTTGGCTCGCGTCTCCAACTACGAGCTGGTCCTTCATCTCGGTATGGATGGTGGCGAAGTTAAACGAATATGTTTGATCGTCATCGATCGGAACGGTCCAACCGCCGCCTCCCGGCCCGGAGGCGTAGGGGATGGTGTACTGATAAAGACGAGCGTGAGTATTGCCGTTAGGCGTGTTGCGAAGCCCCACAGCTCGGAAGCCATGCCAGGCCTCGACGACTTCCACGACCGGCGCCCTGTCGTGGGCCCAGAACCTCCATTGCGATCTGCCCGAGTTGTAAACACCAGGAGTGTCAGACCCGTCATCTTCGAGATCCTTCGCGCCGCTCCACATGTGCAGCCAGGATGGATGCGTCGTGTCCAGGCCGCCTTCCATCACCTGCATCCAGTTCATGGGCTGAATGCGCTTACTGGCTCGCCAATTCTCACGAGGCAGAGCCTCGGTGCCGAAGTCACGGAAGCCCGTCATCTTGTCCTTTGGCCCCATGTACGTCCAGACGATGCCGCCTGATTCGTGGGTCGGGTACGAGAGGACACTTAGCTTAGCTTTGAAGTTATTGCCAGGCTCGCTTGGCATGTCAACGCACTGGCCTGTCACGTCGAACTTCCAGCCGTGGTAGACGCAGCGGAGTCCGCCCTCCTCATTACGACCGAAGAAGAGCGATGTGCCACGGTGAGGGCAATTGACTTCGATCAGGCCGACCCTGCCTTCGGAATCCCGGAAGGCAACAAGGTCCTCATTGAGCAGGCGGACGCGCACGGGCGTGCAGTCCGGGCCGGGTAGCTCCTCGGAGAGCAGCGCCGGGGTCCAGTAGCGCCGGAGCAGGTTACCCATGGGCGTACCGGGACCGACGTGGATGATCATTTCGTTGTCTTCTTTGGTCAGCACGACTTCGATCCTCCTAAGGCTCGGTTACAAGATCGCCGAATGCGTGAAAATCGGACGTAAATCTCCCTGGTCACCATAGCCGATTTGTCAATGGCTATCGGGTGAGCAGCCTGATTCGGAGACGGAACACCGGCTGCGGCCTGTGGGGCCCCATTGTTCCATCCGAGTCTGAAATGGGTGCGCTCTCATCCGGAGATTCACTGATTGAGACTAAGCGGGTTCTCAGAATTCAGAGCAGTTCCGACGGTGATCCGTTGCTCATTGGCCGCATCGTGGGCCTGTAAGAAGCGCAACATTAGATGTTGTAGCGTGGTGGGCCCTCAGGGATTCGAGCCCTGGACCGACGGATTAAAAGTCAGTTGGTACCTTTACGCGCTTCTATACTCTCAGCACTCGAACCCGGCAATCCTGAATCTAAATTGGGCATTTTGGTCTCCATTTGGCGATGAATTTGCTAACTACCCGTTGCATTTGCTAACGGATTGATAACCGGAATCTCGGCAGCCTCCAGGATCGCCGCCATCTTCGCAGCCGCGGCCTTTCCGGCGCCGGGCAACAGGTGGGCATAGGTATCGATGGTGATGGCGATGCCGGAGTGGCCAAGTCTCTTACTCACGACTTCCATGCGCTCTCCGCTGGCGAGAAGAAGGCTCGCACTACTGTGACGCAAGTCGTGGAATCTGAATCCTTTCAGGTCAGCCTTTGTCACAATCTTTCTCCCGGCTCGCTCGAGGTTGGCGGCGTCAATCGGACTTCCAGAGATGGTAGCGAAGACGAGTTCTTGATAGTTGTACTTTGCGCCTGCCACAAGGCGGCGTTCGACCTGCCCGGCGCGGTGGCCCTGAAGCATGAAGACGGTGGACGGTGTGATGTCGAGCGTCCTGGCGCTGGAGCGCGTTTTCGGTGGTCCGAATACAATGCCCTTTCCCGGCTGTCGCCTTGCGGTGCGACGAATGTGAATCAGACCCGCGCTAAGGTCTATATCCGGCCAGCGGAGCGCCAGCAGCTCGCCTTCTCGTGCGCCCGTCTCCAGCGCCAGCCGAACGAGCACGCCGTATGGAGTCGAATCTGCCGCCGCAAGAAGACGACTTAGTTCATCGGTAGTTGTCAGGGTTCGAGCCTCATACTTCACGGGGCGCGGCTTGTTGGCAGCTGCGGCGGGGTTCCAGGGGATGAGCCGTTTTTTCACCGCGATGGCCAGGGCAGCATGAAGGCAGCGGTGGACCTGTAGGGCTGTTGGGGCGCTTCTGCCGTTGTCACGAACGCGCAGCGACCGTATTCGCCGAGATCGTCGCCATACGGGTCACGGATTCTCAATCGAACGAGTTGGCTTCAGGGACGCCTGGAAAAATCTCCCGAAACCTTGTCGCCACCCAGTTGTCCATAGCCACGACGATGTCGAAAGAGCTTGGGTCGAGTCCACGAACATCTCTCGGTACGTGGCCGAAAGCGTCAATGTTCAAAAGACTCTTTAGCGTATAGATTGCGTCGTCCGCGTCCTCTTTACTCTGCGGTCGAAGGCCGGCGGACGCCGATTCAAACATGGTTCCGAATCGGGCGCGCGCGATGTGCTCCGCCATAAGGCTCCTGCATGTGTTCCCTGTACAAACGAACAAGACGCGGCAGCGATCCATGACGACAGTATGGTGCCAAACAAACACGATGCCGTCATAGTGTGCCCACGCCTTCAGCAGCCCTCTGCGCCTCAGTGTTCGCTCCAGCGCAGGCTGCATCTTCATGTCTTGGAACTCGGCGATGGCGAAGTCGGGGTGCTCTATGGATTGAGTTACGCGCAGATCGATGCCAATCACATCTATCTCGTCCGCCTTAACGGTCATCAAGGTTTTCGGTAGAATACGATTCGGCTTTGAGGGCAGCTGGTGGTACCAGGCGAAACCGTCCGCTTACTGTGCAGTACGGTGCCTCGTCTCTTCCAGCATGGTCGAAAGCTAGCATTCATATTCGACGGGGGGTCAACTTGGGCGGGGTCTTTGAAGACTTGACTGTGATTGAACTCGCTGACAGGCGCAATCAATGGGCCGGGAAGTTGCTTTCGGATGGTGGCGCCAGAGTTATCCAAATCGAGCCGGTGTCAGGTAGCCCCGGTCGCTGGTGTGGCCCCTTCGTTGACGATCAGGAAGACGTCGACCATTGTATAGATTATTGGTGGTACAACACCGGCAAGCAAAGCGTCGCGATGGACATCGACCGCAAGCCGGCGCGCGACCTGTTGCGCGGGCTGATTGCTCGCGCCGATGTATTCCTGGAAAGCACTCGGCCGGGGACCCTACAGGCACATGGGATCGACTATGCAGCCGTCTCATTCAATGAAGAGCTGATCTATGTGTCGCTTACGGACTTCGGTCAGGACGGACCCTGGCGTGACTACGAGATGAACGATGCCGCTCACCTGGCACTAGGTGGCCAGATGGCGAGCAGCGGTTACTCGGACAGCACGGAAACGCCAATCGGCGGTCAAGGCAATCAAGCCTGGCAGATGGGCTGCATGTTGGCTCTGCATGGCCTGACCGTGGCACTGATGGACCGGATGACCAGCGGCCAGGGTCAGTACATCGACGCTTCAATTCACGACGCCAGCGCCATGTGCACCGAAGGTGCCGTACCGAACTACCTCTACTATGGTGATACGTTCTTTCGTCAGACAGGCATGCACGCCGCTGCCAGACGCCAGGCGCCGCTGGAGCTGCAGGCCGGCGATGGCGCCTATATCATCTGCAACTCGACTAACATCGGGAACTCATCCTGGCCCAAGCTGGTCCAGTGGATGAAGGAGAAGGGTGTCGAGGGCGAGTTGACGGATGAGAAGTACCGTGACGAACACTTCCGAGCGCTCGAGTTCCGCGGCGGTACGAGCATTCGCGACGGCATCAGGCGCCTGGTTGCGGCTACACCGGCGGAGGAAGTCTTTCATCGCGCTCAGTCGATCGGCATGAGCTGGGCAATGATCCGCGCTCCGGAGGAAAACTATGACTTGCCTCACTTCGAGCAGCGCAACTTCTGGCGCCAGGTCGAGCATCATACGATCGGTAGATCAGTGCGTTACCCTCGCGGCCCGTGGCAGTCCGACGACCTCGCAATCGAACCGAGGCGGCGCGCTCCGCACCTCGGCGAGCACACACGAGAGGTGCTGGCAGGCGATCTCGGACTCAGCGACGAGCAGATCGCCGCTCTTGTGGCCAGTGGAGTGATCCGATGACGTCTCGGCCCAACCTTCCAAGTGGCCCTCTCTCCGGGATTCGCGTCCTGGACTTTACCTGGAAGGCAGTCGGTCCATGGGGCCCGCGACTGCTGACACATTTTGGGGCCGAGGTCATCCACATCGAACGGGCGGACTCATGGGACGACCACCGCTTCACCCTGCGCCGCAGCCCAATCATCGAGGGGCCCATAGCTGAATGGACCCAGAGTGAGTCAGACGGCGCGTTCTTTGGCGGCGCCGGAACGGACGAGACGGCAGGCCGGTATTACGCCCAGCCCTACTGGAGCACGCTGACCAGCGGCAAGCTCGGGATTAGCCTGAACACACGTCACCCCGAAGGACTGGAGCTCGCCGAGAAACTGGTCGCCATTTCCGATGCGGTAGTCGAGAACTTTAGCGCCGAGGTACTGAACAGCTGGGGGCTTGGGTGGGAACGGCTACACGAGATCAATCCAAAGCTTGTGTACATGAGCACTTCGGGCTTCGGACACTCTGGTGAGTGGAGCGGATACAGAAGCTACGGTCCGACGGCCGCGGCGCAGGGTGGCCTGACCCTCACCTCTGGCTTACCGGGCCGCGAGCCGGCAGGCTGGGGTTACTCACATATGGATGTGATGGGAGGCTGGATGGGTGGCCAGGCGCTGCTCATGGGCTTGCTCCAGGCACGAAAGACCGGCAAAGGCTTCCACATCGATTACGCAGTCAGCGAAGGCACGATGTCACTCGTTGGCCAGTACATGCTCGACTATCAAGTGAACGGCCGCAGGACCAGACGTCCTGACTTTCCCCCAGGCAATCGCTCCCTATTTCCTGCGGTCGCACCGCACAACACCTACCGCTGCTCAGGCAAAGATCGTGCTGGGCAAGACTGGTGGGTCTTCATCGCCTGCGAAACCCAGCAGCAGTTCGAATCGCTCTGCACGCTCATGGAGCAGCCGGAGCTGATGATGGACTCTCGCTTCGCGACCAACGAAGCCCGATTCGCCAACCAGGAAGAGCTCGATCGGATCATCAGCGCATGGACCCGCCCCCAGCGACGCTACCAGGTTATGGAAGGGTGCCAGAAGGCCGGCGTTATTGCAGCCGTGGTGCAGAGCGCAGAGGATAGAGTGGAGTATGACCCGCAGCTCCGTCACCGGGGGCTCTATCAGGTGATCGAGCATCCGGAGATCGGCCGTTTCCAGTACGAAAGCTACCCCGTCAGAATGTCGCGCACGCCGCCGTTCCTCAAGGGCCGCGCGCCGCTGCTGCGGGAGCACAACCAGTACGTTTACGGCGAGCTATTGGGGTTAAGCGACGAGAAGATCGAGCAGTTGGAGCGAGAGCAAGTCATCTAGTGGATCCGGCGGACTGATCAATCCTGGGATCCTGTTCAGGCCAATTTTCGGCTCCGTGGAGGCGATCTGATGACCGCGACGGAAAAGGCGATTCCGGTTTCCACCGAGGAAGACCGGCCATACTGGGACGGCGCGCGGGCCAACAAACTGGTGCTGCAGCAGTGCAAGCGCTGTGGTCTGTACAGCGCCCAGCCGCGAGTCATCTGTCCCCGCTGCCATTCAGACGAGTTCGAGTGGAACGCCGTCAGCGGCAGGGGCAAGCTGCACAGCTACACGATCGTCCGGCAAACAACAGGGCCTGGCTTCCAGGACGAAATACCCTACGTTGTCTGCCACGTAGAAATCGACGAAGAGCCCGCCTGTTACGTCACGGGTAACCTGCTGGTTGAAGAGAGCGAGTACGAAGGCCTGACCATCGATCTCCCAGTTGTCGCTGAGTTCGAAGAGCGCGGCGAGGCCGTAGTGCCTCAGTGGCGCCTGGCCTGAGGAGGCTGAATGCCCTTCGATGCGGCTAACAAGGTGGCGATTGTCGGTGTCGGGCACTCGGTAGTAGGCCGCCGGTTGGAGCGCCCAATCGGAGCGCTGGCGGTTGATGCTTCACTGGAGGCAATTGAGGACGCTGGCCTCACCGTTTCGGATATCGACGGTCTGGCAACTTACCCGGCTGGTCCCGGGGCAGGAGTCGGTCCTGTCCCCGGAATAAGCGCGGCTCCTCTGCAGTGGATGGTCGATGGCCTGGGCATCGAGCAGCTGAATTGGTGGGCCAACGGCGGCGGCAACATCAGCACGGCGATCGGCTACGCCGTTCAAGCCCTGGCTACGAACTGCTGTGACAACGTTCTGGTCTGGCGAGCTATGTATCAGCCTCGCGGCGGCAGTTTCGGCAGCGGCGGAAGCGCGGCGAATTCAAGCGAGGAATCTCGACCGGCACCGCGCGTCAGCGGTTCGCAAGCTTTCAGTGCACCCTATGGTTTAATTGACGCTCCCACGCGTTTCGCTCCTGCTTACATGCGCTACATGAAGATGTATGGGGCCAAACGGGAGCACATGGCAGCGTATGCTCTAGCCGCCCGCAAAGGCGCCAACCTCAACCCGGACGCAATCTTCTACCGTCAGCCGATGACCTTCGATGACTACATGAACTGCCGCATGATCTCCGATCCGCTCTGCCTGCTGGATTGCGACATGCCCGTCGATGGTGCGGCGGCGCTGGTCCTAACCCGCGCCGATCGAGCTCATGACCTGAAGCAGCCGCCGGCCTATGTCACTGCATTCGGCTCGGCCGGCTATAGCTGGAAGACCCGGCCGCCTGAGGAATGGCAGTACGACACCGCGGCCAACATCGGTCGGACGCTCTGGTCTTCCACATACTTGAAACCTTCTGACATGGACGGGGCGATGTTTTACGAGGGCTTCTCACCTGACATTTACTGGTGGCTGGAGGGAATGGGCTTCTGCCCGACAGGCACTGCTTGGGAATGGATCCAGAACGATCGCATCGCACTCGGCGGCGAGCTACCGATCAACACGTTTGGCGGCAGCATTAGCGCAGGGCGGCTGCATGGAATTAGCCATTGGGTAGAAGCAGTGAAACAAGTTCAGAATCGCGCCGACGACCAGCCTGGCGACAAAGCGCGGCAAATCCACAAAGTTGAAAACATTCTCTGCGCCACCGGGATGTTAGGCCACGGCATTGGTGTCGTGCTCAGCAAAGAGCCACGCTAGATCTCGTCGCTGAGGTTGGACCTGTCGGAGGCCCGACTGTAGGGCAGCCTCTTCAAGGACCGCGTCGATAGGCCGCTCGAATCGTCCACTGGTCACGGCGTAGCGATTCTGTCGTTAAGGAGCGAGGGTGTCACACAAACACGATGACCAAATAGTGGAGGTGGACGGTGCTGAAAGCTCATGGCTGGGTGTGCCTTCTTCTTCTCGGACATCCACCGTAGGCAGAAGCACCGCTTATGCCTGTGCCTGTCAGCTCAACCGCGACTCAACTGCATCGATTGGCGAGAAGACGACACAGCCTACCTGGTCGTCTCGTTGAAGCAGCCAGTTCGAGATCGCCAAGACCTCACAGCCGGCATAACCACGCACAGCCGCCAGAAGCAGAGATACTCCGTAGAAGAGGACTGCAGATTCACTGGTGAGGGGGATCAAGAACAGTGTGATGCCTAGACAAAGGTTGACTGCGAATCCGATTGGACCAGTGGCGTCCAACGTCTCCTGTGTGAATCTAAGCCTTATTTTCTGGAAGGCAAGCAGCCCTGCTGGAAGCAAGATCAGCCCGATGACGAAGGCGTGCCAGGGCGGCGTCGAGTATTCGGTGAGGGTCAAGTCCGAGAAAGCCAGCCAGAGGAAGAGAACGCCAAGGCCGAGTCGACCTACCGTGCCGAATTTTCCGATTGCCCGCTGAGTAGCCATGACGGGTTTCTCCTTTCGTGGTGAGGCTTTACTGATATATTTCGGCGAAGAGCCTTCTACCGATCTCGAAGCCATCAGTCACCGACACGATTTTAAACTTGCCTTCTCGCTCCGACAGGAAGCCCTCAGCGCTCTCAGCTGAGACGAAGAAGTGGACGTGCTGACAGAACTGCATCCACACATCTTCAACGCTGTGGAGGCTTCCTTGAGGAATCACCAGCGAGAGCAGGGCTTGCGGCGGCTTGACTTGGACGCTGCCATCTTCCGCGATGCTGACCTTTACCGGGTCTTGCGTCTTCGGGTCAGCTGATTCGATGACGGCCGCTTGACCTATCGCTGGAACGATGAACAGCGGGTCAAGCGCACACCATGTACTGAGCCGGTTCCCACTCACCGCCAGGCCATGCGCGTGATTGTTAAGCGACAGACCAATGACCCCGCGGCTTCATCATCGTCGCCACGTTCTGCCTTGCCCGCCAGGAAGTCCAACGCGTCGTCCTTGCTCATCCCCACGTCTTCGGCGTTTGCTAGGGCCTCGTCGAGTGGAATTGCCTTGCCGGTAGATGCCATCTGCCGATAGAGACTCACCAGGAAGCGGGTCCCGTCTGGACCGAAGTTGGGCCTGAATCCGACGGCGCGGTACTCCTCAAGGATCTCGTCAACGCTGTGCCGAGCGATTGCTGCTGAGCTTGTCATTTCTCCTACTCCTACCACTCTCGAGGCCTAGTTAACGCGACTACCGTAGACGCGCCAGGCGCCAGCCCCCGTCGCAGTGTTGAACTTGCCTTCTACGAGAGCGACGGCGCTGTTCAGCCACTCGTAACGGGCGTCCGTCGCCTCAAACTTCAAGACCATCTCGGTGGCCAACGCCCATCAGTTTTAACGTTGCGGGAAATCAGCTGACCATCCAATCCAACGTGGAGCTGCGCAGCCCGAACGGGAAGTTCATCGCCGTGGTTCGGGACAATAGAATTGCGCTTTTCGCTGCCGGTCCTGGCAAAGTTGAGCTAATGGAAGACTTCTTCGAGGTGAGTGGAACGGATGACGTGACCTTGCGTGGCAACGTGAGTCTGTTCAGCGCGAACGGGTTATTTACCGCCCGAGTTTGGGGCGACAGGATAAGGCTTGGCGGTCCCAGTGGATTTACCGCCTTACAAGTGACTGGACCGACAGTGCAGCTCGGTGGAACAAACTGCATGAACAATGCAAGAAGACTTGATTTCGTCAAGCCGACCATCACGGGTCTCAAGATCGACAGCGGATCAACGTTGGTTTTCAGCTGTTGAGGCATTTTGAAGAGACCCGCCGGAGCGGCTGACTGCGGATTTGGCGCGGCTATCTCTTCGTGCGGTGCGAGGAGGCCCCGCTCGCCCCAGAAACGATAACTGGCGCAAGCCAGGCCGACTCATACGCCTTCAGCAGCCCGCTGCGTCCCAGCGCCCGCTCCAACGCAGGCTGCATCTTCATGTCTTGAAACTCGGCGATGGCGAAGTCGAGGTGCTCGATGGCGGCCTCGTGCTCGGCGGCCTGCGGCGCGGCGGGGGTTGGTTACCTGCCGGTCGGAAGCTCCTCGCCCCATTGCTCCATCGCCGGACGCAGGGGCGTGAACTCACGGATCCTTCCAGCGGCGTGGCCTGCGATTTCGTCGATCTTCGCGCGCTCGTCAGGGCTAAGTTCGAGCTCGGCACCTGCTAGATTTTCCTCCACCTCAGAGGGGGTGCGGGTGCCGACTAGCGCGGTGCTCACGACTGGATTGCTCAGCACCCAGGCCAGCACGATCTGGCTGAGCGGCACATCGCGCGGGGCGGCCACTTCCTCCTTCAAGCGCTCTGCCACGTCAACGTTCACCTTGAAGTTGTCGCCCCGGAAGATGGGCTGACCAAAGGCTACGCCGCCCGCTCGCCAGTCCATCTCATCGAACGATGTGTGGTGCCTGAATGCGCCGCTCAGGAGTCCGTGGGCGAGTGATCCATAGCCCATGACGCCTATGCCGTGCTGCTTACAGTACGGGAACAGCTCATCCTCCTGGCGCCTGTCGAAGATGTGGTAGCCGACCTGAACGACATCGACTCGGCGCACCTTCATGCACTCTTCGATCTGGGGGACAGTGAAGTTAGAAACGCCGACAAAGCGCGCTTTGCCGCTCTGGACGACCTCTTCCAGAGCACGCATCGTGTCGCCAAATGCCGTGTCAGCGTCGGGCCAGTGAATCAGCAAGACGTCGGTATAGTCGGTCTTGAGGCGTTTCAGACTGGCCGTCAGGTCGCTCAAGATACCTTCGCGGCTTGAGTTGCGGTTCTGGCCTCCTGGTCGGCCTGGTTGCGCCGGCGTGATCCCGCACTTGGTGACCAGGATAATGTCCTTCCGACGCTCGCCTAGGGCTCTCGCCAGCATCTCTTCGGAGTGGCCTGCCCCATATGCCGGCGCCGTATCGAAGCAGTTGACGCCGAGGTCCATTGCCCGCCGAACTGCAGCGACCGCTTCCTTCTCCTCGATGGAGCCGTAGCGGTCGCCCGCCATCGGCCAGCAACCGAAGCCCGTCGCTGAGACCTCAAGACCTGTTCGCCCAAATGGTCGATAACGCATGATTACCCTCCTATGGCCATCGAGATCGGTGGGATCCCCTACGCCTTCAGCAGCCCGCGACGCCCCAGTGCCCGCTCCAGGGCCGGCTGCATCTTTATGGGCTGCAGACGCTCAGGCCTGGCGCGCGCATCGGAAATCACAGACGGGGCATTATCTCCTCATTGAAGAAGTGAAGCCCCTCTAGTTGTAGTTCAAGTCTCTCGGATGGAGATGTCGCGGTCCGCTGGAGGAGCGTCGTGGGTGTGCCGACTAGATGATCCAGTCCAGCCTCCGCGTACTGGCCCAACCGGTCTATTAGCTCCTCACGCGAGTCGGCCGTCACCCCTCCGCTCATGGCAACCACAAGGCTGTCCGGATCTCGATCCTGGGCCATCATCTCTTGTTTCACCGCGGCGATTTCCTCTTTCAACTCCTGCGGGCTAGAGCCTATGCCGAGATAGCCATTTCCATACCGTGCGACCCTGCGATGAGCGGCTGGAGTCTTGCCGCCTACCCAGATGGGAATGTGCGGCTTCTGCACGGGCACCTGCCCAAGATTGACGTCTGGGAATCGCGCAAAGCGGCCCTCGTAGGCCACAGGGGGCTGGTTGGTCCAGAGCTTAATGCAGATTTCCATCCACTCGTCTGTGACCCGACCGCGGCTTGCATAGAATTCACCAACCCCTAACGCCTCAAACTCCTCCTTTTGCCAACCAACGCCGATCCCAAGAATGACCCGACCGCGAGAAATCTGGTCGATCGTCGCGAGTGTGTTGGCGAGAATCAGAGGGTTCCTATAAGGAATAATCAGGACGCTTGTGCCTAAGCGGACGCGCGTAGTCCGGGCGGCTAGTGCGGCCAACACTGTCAGCGGTTCGCTTATTCGACTGTCTGGTTGCGGAGGTGGCCGGGTACCTGATTGGTTGTAAGGGTAGAGGGACTCTTGGTCCACCGGCCGGACGACGTGGTCGCTGACCCACACTGAGTCATACCCAAGCTGTTCGGCAGTCTCTGCCAGCTGGAGGCAAGCCTGCACCCCTGGCTCGTCTCCAAACGCACCCAAATTTCCAACGCTTACGCCAAACTTCATTTCCCACCTCTAAGAAGACCGCCATTCTGTTAGCGGCACGATGGTATCCGTCATCGCGGTGTATGAACGAGGCCGACCATCGTGGCCAGCCTCGTTCAGTGTCGCTTGTGATGTTGTCTATGAAGTAACGATTGGCGAAGGTGCCTCAACGGAACCACCAGCCGCCTCAGACCGCTGGTATATCGGATCGAGTTCAGAACCGAGGATTGTCCAGTCTTCGCCGGGTGCCAGAACCTTACTGGGCGAACCGATCTTATCGTAAGGCAGCGATGGATCAGTCGCTGGCGGCTCGATGCCTCGGTCCAGGTTCTTTGCCGCGTTTATCAACATTCGGCGTACGAGAATGATTTTCCGATCGAGGCTACCAAGATGTTCCTTTGTTCGGTCGGTATAGGACGTTTGTCTGGCCATCACGTCCTGGGCATTGACATTAGCAATGCCAGCAAAGACCGTGCCGTCTCTCTGAATCTCTCGGTCGATGCGATATTTGTTTTCCAAATTACGGTCTATATTCTCGCGTTCGAACGGGAATCCTGGGATGGCCGGCCGCTGTCCCTGGCTACCAAAGAGGCCGCCATCCATGACCGCGTCGCGCCAAAGATCGTCGTGCGCTGTCGCGAAGTGATAGTCGTAGACCGTGTTTTCATCGCGCGGAACGATAAAGCTTCGTCCTCCTGGACCGCAGAGGTAGGGCATTACGAAGGCATAAAGCCGAGCGTGAGTGTTGCCGTTTGGCGTCTTGCGCAGGCCGGTTGCTCGGAAGCCGTGCCAGGCCTCAACTACGCGGATGTCCGGTGCCTGGTCATAGCCCCAGAACTTTTCCATTCCCACCTGCGAGTTATAGGTGCCGGGGGCATCGGAACCGTCATCATCTAGATCCGCTCTGCCCTTCCAGTGGTGCAGCCAGGAGTTGTGGGTGGTGTCCATGAGACCTTCCATCCACTGCAGCCAGCTCATGGGCTGGAATTGTTTCGTTGCGAACACTTTCTCGCGTGGCAGGCCCTCGGTGCCGAAATCACGGAAGCCGGTCATCGTTTCCGGCGGCCCCATGTAGGTCCAGACGATGCCGCCAGACTCATGCACAGGATAAGCGGGAATCTTCAGCCTGTCCTTGAAGTTGCTGGTCGGCGGCTCCGAAGGCATATCAATGCATTGGCCGTTCACGTCGTACTTCCAGCCGTGGTAAACGCAGCGCAGGCCGCCCTCTTCGTTGCGACCATAGAACATGCCACTGCCACGGTGAGGACAACAGGAGTCAACCAGGCCGACTCTGCCCTCCGTGTCGCGGAAGGCGACTAGGTCTTCGCCCAGAAGCCGCACTTCGACGGGCTCGCAATCGGGCGCCGACAGCTCTTCCGAAAGCAGTGCCGGCACCCAATAACGGCGGAGCAGATTCCCCATCATGGAACCTGGACCAACCTGATTAAGAATCTCGTTGTCTGGTTTAGTAAGCATGTTTACGATCTCTCCTATCTAATCGTTTCTAATCGTTAGAGCCTTCAATCATGTCTTTGTCCCTGACAACTCGCCGGCTTCTAGATACGCTTCGCCGAGATTATTGAAAATCTTCGTTTGGTCGTTAAACTTGACCTGATACTCGATTATGTTGCTGACCACTGCTTCATAAATCTCAGCCGTGCCATTCGGTCCCTCGATGACCGCCACCGGCTCTTCATTGTTCATTGGCCGTCTGCCTCCCCTGTCTTTGTTCGAGTCCAGCGCGGTCACTGAAATCCGTGATCTCTTTGGCCCCAGTTCGCTGATGCCGAGATTATGTCTCTGACGAAATAGGGTGTCAACAGCGGTACTCATTGTATAGCTAGCCCAGGTATAGCTAGCCCAGCTGTGTCTCTCTGCGCGATGTAACACGATCGGGCGATAGTGTCAGGTCACAAGCTAAACATGAAAGTCGCCCCGCAATCGCCTATGCTCCCTTCGTCATTCTTAGCGAGGCCAGCAAGGAAGGAAGTCTCGATGACTAGCGAACTGCATGATGAGCGGGGCCATCACGATTGGAAGTCGGCTGAGTACGTCCACGACTGGATAACGCAAGACGTCACTCGCGATGAAGAGCGGACGCCTATGCTCCGCCGCATGCTTGCACTCTCCGGACATCCTGCGCACGCGGGCCTCGAAGTGTTGGACATTGGCGCCGGTTACGGCCTCCTGTCTCGCATTGTCCTGGAGGAGTTCCCCAATGCCCGCGTTACCCTGCAAGACTACTCGGAGCCTATGCTCGAGTACGCCCGCCACGATCTAGAGCGTTTTTCCGATAGGACCGCCTTCGTACTGAGCGATCTTACTGATCCAACCTGGATCGACAGTGTCGGTGGTTCCTTTGACCTCGCGGTCTCTGCGATCGCCGTACACAATCTGAGGGACCCTGAGGTGATCGCGAGTGTCTATGAAGGTGTCCGAAACGTGCTGAAGCCCGGCGGGGTCTTCCTCGACTCCGACTACGTATTCAGCGGCGGCCTGGCGGCACATCTTGACTGGCTTAAACAGGCTGGTTTCGAGCGCATCACCAATCAGCCTCAAGGTGAACACCACTTTATCTTCGCCGCATTTGTCTCTTAGCGACCAAAAGGCACGCTGCTAACAAGCCTACTTCCTGCATCTTGATTGCGTCACCGGCAGCTTCTGGCCAGGTTCAAGGTCACAACCACCCAGGACAATAGATGACGATGAAGCCATTGTGTCACGTCGTCTGCCGATCCCTGATTGCCCGCCTGAGGTTCTCGATCTGGGTCTGCAGCCCGAGCTTCTCGTAACCCACCAGCACATCTCCAGCACCTGGATGCGTTCCTGCTGGGCGCGCACGCGCCACTTCAGCTGACGGATCAGCACGCGCTGATTCTCGATCGTGATGGCGCCCAGCTCTGACTGAGGAATGGGCTTGCTGGCGCGGGTTGCAGGTTTTGCGCAGACCAGAACCTTGAAGCCCGATGAAAAGGCCGAGTACCCAATCGCTAGGAAGGGTACTCGGCCAGACTTAGTCACGCCTCCAGGACGTTAACCGTTGGTTATTGTGCTACACGAGTCGAGAACTCAATTTCGTAGCCGGTAAAGCTGCCGATTCGACTAGGAGACTCGATCACGGGTTCGGTCTCAGTCGAGATGGACACGGGCTCGATCTCGAATGTAGTCGACACGGGCTCGATCTCGACAAGGACCCTGGTCTCGAACCGAGGGACGCTGACACGCTCGATCTCGACGGGCACTTCACTCTCCGTCTCGGGAACGAGTACGGGCTCGGTCTCAGTCGAGGTCGACACGGGCTCGGTCTCGGGCATGGTCGACACGGGTTCGGTTCGAGTAACCACTACGATGATAAGCTCGGTCTCGGACGTGGTCGGCGCGAGATTCTGCGAGGTCACTACATCCGTGTTCGGCAAAGAGTAGGCAGGGATGCCAGTCTCGACTGTGATTGTCGGAAGCGCTGGCTCCAGGAAATCGACTGCTACTTCCAACCCCATTCCTACCGGGAAGAACGCGAAGGGCGGAATGTAGAGGTCGTCGCCAACTTCGGCGGCCGTGAGACAAGCGATGACCAGTTCGCAATCGCACTCGTCTTCGAGTTCCGCCTTGAGCTTCTTGATGTCCTTGTTGAGGCTGTCGATCTTTCCCTGGTAGTAATCCCGCATATATTCGGCCTGCTCCAGGTCGCCGCGGTGGGTCTCGGTTGCGTCGTCGTTGTTCAGCTCTCCGCTGTCAATGCTGTCTTGTTCCGCGTCCCTCTGCGCCTCGCGCCTTTCGACCTCAGCCTCATATTCCGCGATCCTCGCCTCTCTCTCCTTGGTGCAATCCGAGCAGCACTGCGGGTCAGCGTAGGCAGAGCGCGGGCTCAGCACCGTCCCAACCAGGACGAAGAGGCTGAGCGCTAGCGTGAAGATGGCGACCAGGACCACCGGCGAAACGCCGCTTTCCCTGGCTGCCGGCCCTATCTGAAGCTTGCTAAAGTTCATGACTGTCCTCCGTAAACTTCCGAGCGCCGATCGCTCGGACTACCCGTAAGACGGAGGAAGCCCTAGAACCTTACAGATTTCACAGATTTTCTTTTTGCCTGCCCGAAGTTCATCTGCCACGTCGAGGGAAGCGGCTAGGTCACTTCCCTGACGAACTCCCGCATCTCCTCAAGCTCCTCCAGCAGGGGTTCGCGCAGGACCACCTCGATGTTGAGCACGGCGAGCTCTTCCTTGTGCTGCAAAAGGCGTCGCTTCGTTTCATCCAGCAGGGTTCGGACATCTGGCTTCAGCGGGTCGGTGCCCTCGAACTCGCCGGCGATTTCGCCCAGGACCTGCTCAACCGTAACCAACTGGACCCAGGTGGAGAATGATCGGTGACAACTGCGCATCACGACGTTCAAAGCGTGCGCCATGCAGTCCAGCGCTGAGGTCGACCCGTTTTCGCCATTCCCGGAAGCGCGCCCGGACCTTCCGCAATGACGCAGGCCTCGTCACAGCCGCAGGTGTGCGAAGGACGAGGATGGTCATCATTTCTGGAAGAGACCGCTCGTGGCGCCGCCAGTCGATAGCGAGGCGCATACCGCCGCAGTTCGGGCAAAGCTGGACGCCGCAGTTTATCGGGAACGCTGGCTCTCTTGCACAGGATGAGCACTTTCCCGGTCGGAAGCGTTGGCCGCACTCGGCGACGTCGCGCGCACGCGTCTTGTCCGGGTGTCCTTCGTCGAGCCGTTTCAGCGCCTCTCCGAGTCGTAAGGACGAGGAAGACCCCCACTTGTCTACAAGGTTTCTACCCTCCGTCCCTATTTGTAGATAACTGCGGGTGTTGGTACGAAGCGGGTCGCCGACCAGTTCTCCGAGACGTACCACGCCGCCGCCGATTTCACAGCCGAAGCAGTGGAAGAGCGTCGCAGCCCAATCGATGTTCAGGGAAGCGTGCTGGTCCTCGTGCCACACGCAGTTGACCTCTCAGACTAGCTTCGCCCGCGTTGCAGTCCCTTCTTCGCGAAAAGCCTCTCGAACTCGGCCTGGCGCTCTGAGGATGCTGCATCCTTGTGGCTGTGCTCAGCAGCGTTTCGAGTTGATTTCTTGACTGGCTTGTCGGGTACGAGGCCTAAAGCGCGCAGGTCGACAGTGCCTCCTGGGACGCGAGGACCGACAAGCCATCGGTAACTGGAGCCATCGGGGTGGAGGGACGGGGGTAGCATGGCGAGATGGGGACCAGAAAACACCTCGCCACCAATAGCAGAACAGAAGCCGTTCCCGACTGACTCTTTGACCGCCACCCATACATGCCGGCCACTGCCAACTCTTCCGGTCTCTGGTCGAAGAGCGCCCGTCTCAACGACACCGATGACGGCCTCGCCCAGCCTGGACAGCAGGTAGTCGACGGCAGCTTGGGGATCTACATCCTTGCCGTCGTAATCCAGGACGGCATAGCCGCCACCGGTTCGACCTGCGAGATTGATCGCTCCGAGACTCGCTTCCTCGCCTGTCGACGCGAGAGATCCTGCCACGGGTAGATTCGGCCAGCCTTCGACGAACGAGCCCTTGAGCCCGCGGCGCTGAGGAAACACGGCGAGGCCTAGGGCCACTCACCCAATAAAGAGGCGGTTTGGCTTTGGATGAACTCACTGGTCACGGTGCAGCGATTCTGTTGTCGAGGAGCGAGGGTGTCAAACGGACACTATGACCAAATAGTGTCGGTAAAAAGCCCGGACTATGATGAGTCATGAACGTCGCGATGCTCAGCGCCTTGAGGCACCCAGGCTTCAGGCTGTACTGGTTCGGCTTTCTTGCGTCGATCATTGGATTCCAGATCCAGATCGTAGGGATCGGCTACTTCGTCTTCGACCGGACAGGCTCCGAGCTCAACCTGGGGCTCGTCAGTGGGGCGCAAGCGGCTGCGGGGATTCTTTTCGCTGTACTGGGCGGCGTCATAGCCGACCGGGTCGAGCGCCGTCAGCTGTTGATGCTCATGCAGGCTGGCGCCCTCGCCTGCACTTTGACTCTCTCGACATTGGTCGCCGTGGACGTGATCAGGGTCTGGCAGGTGGCTGCCATCGCCTTCGTCTTTGGTTCGTTCCAGGCCTTCGATCAGCCGACGCGCGCCGCCATCCTGCCGCAGCTTATCGACCGCAAGGACCTGCCCAACGCCATAGCGCTCACCTCGGCGGTCTGGCAGGCAAGCGCCATCATCGGACCGATGATCATGGGCCTCGTCACCGCCTTTGCCGGGTTCGCGGCGATGTTTTACCTTTCATCGGCGGGCTTCGCTGTCTTCATCCTGGTTCTGGCGGTCCTCAAGGTGAAGCCGCCTGTCGTCGCACCCGATCAGATCCCCCAGTCCAAGCGGACCATCGGCGCTGATCTGGTTGCCGGGATGTCCTACATCCGGGGCAACCGGCTGTTCCGGGCGCTGATCAGCCTGGCTTTCCTCAACGCGATCTTTGGCCTCTCGTTCATCGTCCTGCTGCCGGCCTTCGCGATCGAGCAGCTGGACGTTGGTTCTGGGGGCTTCGCAGCGCTTTATATAGCCATGGGCGTCGGCTCACTGGTCGGTACGCTGGCGATCGCGGCGCTGGGCGACTTCCCGAACAAGGGCCGAATGGTCGTCGGTGGGGCCGTGGCATTCGGTGGCCTGCTGATCGTCTTCAGCGTCTCGACCTGGCTGCCGGTTTCGATGGTGCTTCTGCTGGCCATCGGCCTGGTCCGCGCGCTCTACATGACCAGCGCCCAAACGATGATCCAGCTGCGTCTCGACGACAGGTATCGCGGCAGGGTGATGGCCGTATATGGCTTGCAATGGAGCTTGATGCCCCTGGGGGGACTGATTGGGGGTCTCACTGCCGAATTCTTCGGCGCCCCGGTGGCGGTGGGGTTCGGCGGCGTGGCGGTGGTTATCTTCAGCCTGCTGATCGGGCTCAGGCAGCTTGAGCTCCGGGAAGGCCGGGAGCCCAGCGCTAGCGAAGCGGTTCCGGCGGGGTAGCGGAGCAGCCTCAAGCCTAGCGCTGACTGCATAGATTCGATAGCAACTTCAACACGATCAAGCGATAGTGTGACTAGACTTTCAGCAGCCCCCTGCGACCTAGCTCGATGTCCCCCAAGTTCTAGTCGTCACCAGCGTCCAGCGCATAGTCTCCAGCCTACGATGTTTCCATGAAACGCATCGTCTTGCTGATCCTAGCTATGGTCATCGCGTTCACGCCAGCGACAGCATTCGCGGAGAACGGCGAACTTGAGAAGGGGTTCGTTCTAAGGATTGATGGCGACCTTCACCTTGGCGCGGGGGAGTCGTTGGAGTCAGCAGTGGTTATCAACGGGCGGGCAGTGATTGATGGCGAGGTGGAGGAGACGCTTGTCGTCATCTCGGGTAGTGCCGTCATTTCGGGCCGGGTGGGCGACGACGTTGTGCTAATCGACAGCGACCTCGAACTTACAGAAAGTGGCCTAGTGGGTGACGACGTCATTCTGATCGACGGCGACATCAGCCGTGCGGTTGGCAGTGTCGTAGGCGGCGAGGTGAGGGATGAGTTCGACTTCTCCATCCGATGGTGGGAGCTGGCAATCTTTTCATTCGTCGCCTGGATCGGCTTCACGATACTCGCGATCTTCGCGGGTCTGGTCTTCGCAGCGGTGGCCTCGCGTCAAATGCTTGGTGCTGCCCAACTGCTTTCGGACGACCCAGCATTCAGCATCCTGGCTAGCGTTCTCACCTTCGTGGCGCTACCGATACCCGCGTTCTTCATTCTCTTCACCGGCATCGGGATACCGCTCGGTCTCAGCACGTTGCTCCTCTTGCTACCAGCCCTAGGCTTCCTCGGATACTTGGTCGCGGGAATTAGAATCGGAAGCTTCATCCTGAAGGTCACGGGCATCCGACCCGACGGTGGCAGTCCCTACTTCGGAGTCGTGGTCGGGTTGATGCTCCTCCAGCTCATCCTCTTTGTGCCGCTCCTTGGCTGGCTAGCTGCGTTCCTCGTCGCCTTCTGGGGCGCCGGAGGGCTCGTACTCTATGCTTGGCGAGCCTGGCGGGCGCCGAGAGTCTCGTCGCGGCAGGTGAACTGATGGCTACGCCTTTAGCAGCCCTCTTCGCCCCGGCGCCCGTTCCAGTGCAGGCTGCATCTTCATGTCCTGGGACTCGGCGATGGCGAAGACGAGGTATTCGATGGCGGCGTATTACGAGTGCGTAAAACTAAGGACCTGCTAGGACCAGAAGTCGTCGTGCGCGTACTGGTCATCGGTGAAAAACCAGTCTTCTGCAATTTGGCCGTTGCGCCAGTGTGTCACCTCACATAGTTTGTATTCGAAGGTCCTATCACCTCGGGTGGCTGCCACTCGGAAGAGCGCTACCGAGTGCTCGTCAGTTCCGAGGAGGTCGTGCTCTTCCACCATCTTGATAGTCCCACCACTCAGCTCGTTCATCTTGCCGAAGAACCCCTCAAAAACTGCTTGGCGGCCTTGAAAGTCTCCAGAGATTAGGCTCTTGCCCGGGAAGTGCCAGACTGTGTCCTCCGCGATCATCGCCGTCAGCGTATCCATGTCTCCCTTGGAAAAGGCCTCGTGGGCCCTTCGAATTAGTTCCGCGTTTGGATGCTCAGCCATTACTAGTCCCCCCTTTGAGCCTGACTCGTTGGTTCCAATGTCGTGATTCTGTCGCTGGCGAAGGAGGCTGTCAACACCTTGTGTCGCTTACTGGCGACCGAGAGAAAGAGTCTATAATTCCGGGCGACGCTTGTAAGTAGGAGAGCAACGATGTCCCAGACAATTAAGGCCGGTGGCCTGGAGTTCCTTCTAGAGAATCGGCGGGTGGGAGAGGATGGCGGCCCCAGCCTTCAAGTGCTGGCCAGCGTCGAGGATGAAGTAGTTCAAATGCTGCGCTTCGATATGTTTGAAAAGCGGCCTCATTACCACTACGCACCCAACGATCAAAACATTGAGTACGAGCTGGATCCGCTAACGCTGGGAGACGACGGTATCAGGTGGGCCATTATCCTGATTGGCAGTAAGCTGCCCGAGCTCGTCGCAAAGGCCGGGTACAGGGGAGTCGTCTCAGCGGAGAGCGCGTCGAATGTTGTCGCGACTCTGCCAGAGATTGAGGCCAAATGGCGCACTGAGAAGCCGGTTGTCGCCCGCACTAACGTCTAGTCTCGCCTCTTCAAGGGCCGTGCCCACGCCTTCAGCAAGCCGCGCCGCTCCAACGCAGGCTGCATCTGCATGTCCTGGAAGTTGCGACTGATAAGCCCAGCTGGTGACACTATCGGGCGATAGTGTCACCCGATATACCAAATGGAATAGCCTAGGGTTTGCCCGGTTCGACGAAGCCGTAGGAATCATGGGTGCAGGAGGGACAACCTCATAGCCGCGACGATCTCGACCAGGCAGTCAGGTCGTCCGCCGACGGCGTCAACTTGTACCAAAGTCGAAACCGGGAAGTCGCCGGTGAGGAACTCTCGGCGCGCCGCCCAAACCTCTTCCCTGCGGGTGATGTCCGTGACGAAGATGTTCACCTTTACGATGTCATCCATCACCGCGCCTGCTGCTTCGATTAGATTCCTGATCTTCTCGAATGTCGCCTTCGCTTGCTCATACATGGAGTCTCCGCCGACAAGCTCGTCACCATGGACGGCAGTCATCCCAGCAACGAAGACCTGATTGCCCACAACGAGGCAGTTGGACCAAGTCTGAGGCGGTGGCATCGGAACCTGTGGGCTATCGACTCGCTTCTTCAGCGTCATTCTGGCGTCCTTCCAACTCTCGTTCATTAGGCTCGGAGTATAGGGCGAACCGAGCACGATGAAGCCATAGTGTCAGTTAGAGATACCAGCCTCAGAACAGTTGTGCTACCCTCCTGGGACTCCGTCCCGCCCGGAGCAGGTGAGTGTCTTGTCCGACAACGGTGAACTCTCAGGCACAGAGATTGTTCTTCTGATTGAGGCGCTGGACGTGCTGATCCCCTTCCGTGAGGAGACGGCTTACATGGAACCGGGAGATTTGAGGCCGCGCTGGGCGGCGCACAGGCGCGCGCGAATCGCAATCGAAATTCGGCAGCGGCGGGCAGTTTGTCGGAGTGCGCCGCCAAACTAGTGAGAACGTACGTTGTTAGTAGTACCTTCGATCATCAATGATCCCTGGCAAATCGTGTATTGAACCTAACAAGTGGGTTGCGCCGGTGAAATCGTGACTCGCGGTAAACGCATTGTAGACCACAGCGCAGTCAATGCCAGCGGCGATTGCTGCTTGCAGTCCGCGCTGCGAGTCCTCCACCACCAGGCACTCGTCCGCGCTCGCGCCAAAGCGGCTGAGAGCGAGCAGATAAGGTTCCGGATCGGGCTTGGACGAAACATAATCTTCACGAGTGAGAACGAAGTCCATAAACCGAAGTAAATTTCTCTTGCGGTGAATGAAATCGAAATGCGCACGCGTTGAGGTAGTGACAATCGCCATGTTCACGTTGCTATCTCTGGCTAGCTTTGCCAGTACCCGCTCCACACCCGGTATCTCGATCGTTTCCTGCGCCAGGTGCGCCTGGTGGTAGGCATCCCGCTGTTGCCGTTTGGCGACGATCCGCTCTGGGTCGATTCCCGTTTGCGCAGCCAGCTCCCAACTCGATACGCCACGCACCATGCGCTCCTGGTAGGTTTCCTCGTCCAGATGCACGCCCAGTTCCCCCAGCGCGCGCTGTGTGGCTTTGAAATACCAATGTTCGGTATCGACCAGCACACCGTCGTTGTCCCAGAGAATGTATCGCTTCACGGATATATCAGCGTCGATTGCATGTTCCCGATCATACTCACAGCCAAGGGATCGCCTTGGCGTGTCATGCTGCTATCTGTAGTGAACCGCCAGCCAGATCGTCTCGGTGTCGGGTGTGGTCCACGCCACCCTGTGCTTTGCGTGCGCCGGAATCGTGAGATGGCAGCCGGCCAAGCAGCCGACGGGATCTTGATCCAGAGGTCCAGAGACTTCGTGTAGACGTGTACTAGAACCGCTGCAACTCGTTGCCAGTGAGGCGCGTGAACGCTTCCCGGTAGCGGTCCGCCGTCTCCTCGACGATGTCGTCCGGGAGCGTCGTCGGCGGCGGCTCACGGTTCCAGCCGCTCTGCAGAAGCCAGTCGCGACGAACTGCTTATCGAAGCTTGGCTGCGAGTGTCCTGGCTCGTAGCGGTCCGTCGGCCAGAACCGGCTCGAATCCGGGGTCAGGATCTCGTCGATGAGGAGGGAACCTAAGTGTCACAAAATCAAAGGTTCGCCGTCAAAGTACTCGTGCACAAGGGGTAGAAACTCCCTCTGCAACTTTGCGGCTGACGCCTCTTGGTGGAATTGCTGGAGAGATCAGTCGTCCGATTCAGTTCCCCGAAAGAACTTTTCAATCTCATCGGCAACTTCCTCTCCCGGCGGTAGATCTAACGACGTTCGAGACGACGAGAGGAATTCGAGGTCTTCTAGCCCTTTGTCGTAGGATCGCTCACGCGTCTCAATTTCGGTTCGCGATTCCTCACTCTCGGACATGGCCGTATCCAGCATCTCGCGCTGTTCGTCTGCCGTCTCGCGGAGAGTTTCGATCGAAGTGGTCGTACCGAAGGCCTTGTCGAGAAGCCCGAACAGGGCAATCATTGCCTCAGCACAGGGCATTCGAGGGAAGTAGTCCGGCTGAACGACCGCTAGTTCAACGGTGCGCCAGCCCAGGGCTTGAACACGAGCTCCCAGAACACCGGCTATACCACTTGGGCCCTCATACCTGCTTCTATTCGCCTGCACGCCAAACAGGAGCCCCAGGTCCTTATCAGTCGCCGTGAGGTAGACGGGAGATGGTCGAGTATGGGGTACTTCGCCCGGGTGGGCACGTACCGTCGTCAGCGTTCTGACCCCAGCACCGTGCAGATAATCGGCAATCGTCCCGACAAACGTAGGCCAGAGGAAGTTCGGTTCGACCGCGGAGAGCAACAGCAAGTCGCGGTTGCGTGATGCGGAACGGCTCACATAGAGCGTGGCCTCCGGCCACTCGAGGTGAGTCTCCGTTTCGGTCCGCCGAATCTGGGGACGGTCGGTAGCCAGGTTCAGGAAAGACGTCATATCGATCTTGGCCACAGGTTCGGCGTTCCAGTCTTCGGTGAGATAGTCGATGGCTCTGGCGGCCAATCGGCCTGCCCGCCTCCGCATCCTGAAGCCTGTCAAGAGAACGGGATCTCTCAACCCTTCGATCGATTTCAGTTCCTCGATATGCTCCATGCTGTGGAGATTAGCACTTGGAACGGCTCTGGTGGCGAAGGCTTGACGAGCACTTCTCAGAAGCGCTTCGCGAGGTTGCTCCGGTTTGAAATGACATAGATGCCGGTCTTCAGGTCGTAGGCTCGTCTCAAGGCGACTCTTGCTTGCCACATCAGACTCTCGGCATCGCTGCGTTCGCCTGAACAGACCCCTACGCCAAAGGTAAGGTTGAGCGAGGCCATGCCCATTTCGTTCTGCTTGAAGTCTCGCAGGTCTCGCAGCAATGAGTGGGCGACGGCTTCAAGTTCGTATGAGGCCGATGTGCCCGCCAGTGTAAGCGCGACGCAATCTTCGCTTAATTCGATGACTTCAGCCTGCGTCGCACGAGCCTTCAGGGCTAGTTTCAAGCGCTCGAACGCGTGGGTTGATCCCCGACCAACCGGCTCAGCCTGGTCCGACTCAATCAGCATGACCGCTACGTCCATGGGGCGGTCAGCAATATCAGCCACCTTGAGGAGCACTGCGAGGGACTCCTGAAGAGCCGGTCGTCCAGACTTAGGCCGCTGTGCCACGGTTTGTGTTGGCAGGGAGGCTGGAAGCTCGAGCACTCGAACGTAGACAGCCAGTCCAGCCATCAGGGCTGCGAGCTGAGCAACGGTCAAGAAGATGGCGACCTCAGCCGCTCCCTGGGGAGACCTCAACGCCATAAGGCAGAACGTGGCAGCCAGGATCACGAAAGCAGCCAGGTACGAGCGTCTACGAGCAGAAGCATCGAACGCTCGACTCTCAATAGTCAGCAAGGTCAACACGGTCCCCTCCTTTGTGATTCTCGCCACTTTGGATAGAGGCTTAATCCCACAGATGTCTACTTAAGGGCCGTCGTCAGCAGTGAGATGGGAGTGAGGTAGCTCTGTCCGCGAGGCTGAATGGGCCGAACGTCGCCCTGTATCTGAGTAAACTGTTCCGACGACGAGTCGGCTACTGTAGCCTCTAGCGGAGCTGAGTTGAGCGAATCGGACTTACCAACCACAGAACCGAAGCACGATCCGTTCGCGGCTCTACGCCAGCGCAATTTCCAGCTCTATAGCCTGAGCCGCATATTTTCGACGCTTGGTAACCAGATGCTCCAGGCGATCCTTGCCTGGCAGATCTACGAGATCACCGGCTCACCTCTGAGCCTGGGATTCCTCGGCTTGGCGCGTTTCTTCCCTGCCCTGGCGCTCAGCCTGGTCGGCGGCACGGTTGCCGATACCTATGACCGCCGCAAGATCATGCTGATCAGCCAGATGGCGCCCCTGACCTGCGCCCTGACGCTCGGAATTGCGACTTCCGGGGGTTGGGTCAGCGAAATGTTGATCTACGGACTCGTCGTGATCATCGGCCTTGCTTCGGCATTCGAGGCTCCGGCAAGGACAGCATTCCTACCAGCGATAGTCAAGCGTGAAACCTTCGGCAATGCCGTGACGGTAAACAACATTTTTCAGAAGCTGGGCAGCGTTTCCGGCCCGGCGCTTGCTGGCTTCATCATCGCCGCTTTTGGCATCACCACCGCCTACGGCACGTACTGCGGCGCAATGGCGATTTCTGTCGCACCCCTGTTGATCTTGCGATACAAGCGGGTAGAAAGCGGGCGCCAGCGTGTCAGCATCAAGGCGATGAAGGAAGGCGTCGTCTTCGTCAAGAAGAACCAGGTGCTCTTGGGGGCGATGTCACTCGACATGTTTGCCGTGATCTTCGGTGGCGCCCAGGCGCTGCTACCGATCTACGCCACGGATATTTTGCATGGTGGCGCAACGGCGTTCGGCTTGCTGACGGCATCTCTCCAGGCCGGCGCATTCGGTATGTCGTTCATCCTGGTGGCGCTGCCTCCGGTCCGGCGCACAGGACGTGCCCTGGTCTACACCGTGATCGTGTTCGGCGTGGCGACAATGGCCTTCGGGCTATCGCGGGACCTTTACGTCTCCCTGCTGCTCTACGGCTTAATCGGCGCCGCGGATCAGGTCAGCGTTGTCATGCGTCAGACCACGATTCAGATGGCGACGCCGGACGAATTGCGCGGCCGTGTCAGCTCGGTGCATCAGGTGTTCGTCCAGGCGTCAACCCAGATCGGCGCCATCGAATCGGGCTTCGTGGCGACGCTCGTGACGGCGACATTCGCGGTCGTCAGCGGTGGCGCCGGCGCTGTATTAGTTGCCGCGTTGATCGGCTGGCGCCTGCCATTGCTCTTCAGACACGAGGTCAACTCTCAACACGCCATTGTCACGCCTGTCTCAGCCGTAGCCGTTACGTCCCCCGATGATGGTCCCGATGAGGATACCAAGCCCGAACAGCCCGGTTCGGCTGCCGGCGGCTCTTGACGCGGCTCCTCCTGGCTGGACAGTTGAGGACATCGTGTTCCGTTTGACACGCACGTTGCCGCACGCCTGCGTCACTTTATTCTCACTCTACGATTGTGGAGGCCACGCCGTAAGGACAAAAGGTCCACCGATACAGCAGCGGAGCTCTACAGGTCAGCAGCGACGGCTCGCAGATCCTCTACGGCTGCCTGGCGCCTCTCGGGGCGTGAGGCGCCGGGACCCAGGCCAGCAATTGTCGCCATAAGACTTCCAACAACAACTGCCTGCCACGTCTGCAGGAAACGCTCGTCGAGTTTTGCCTCTGAGCCGTAGCCCTCTATCAGGGCGACGCGGTCCGCAGGCGAGCTCCAGCGCCTCATGTCGAACGTCGGATGGGTGGTGTAAGCGTCGCCGAAATCGATGACGCCTTGAAACCGCAGGCTCGCCGGGTCGACGAAGACATGCTCGGGGCCGGGGTTCGCGTGGACCGCGCAGCGTGTCAGATCGGGCTTCCACCCGTCGACAAGCAGTCGCTCAACGAGCAGCCCCGGTTTGGTATCGAAAGGCCAATCTTCGGTCCGGACGGCGTTGGCTTCAGCCGCGCTTCGGAGGCCGTCGACGATGCGAGCACCCACTTCAGATTCGTCTCGATCACCCGGGAACAGGCCGCCATCGTCAAACGGGCCCAGGCTCAGGCTGTGGATGCGCCTCAAGAACCGGCCCAGGTCTGCAAGCAAGGTCTGTCGTGCGGCTCCGTCGAGCGTGACATCTCTCATCGCGACGCCGGGCATCCGTGTCTCGAGCACGTACTCGATGTCATCCTTGCGTCCGTAGCCCAGGATCCGAGGAACGCTGACCTCGGGCGCCTCCCTGGCGAGAACGTCCTGGTAGAACACAGCTTTCTCCAGGCTGGTACGCGGACGCAGCCGGTTCGGTCGTTGGGTCTTTAAGATGTGCGTCCCGTCGATAACGTAGGCGCGCGCTTCGCCGCCTGTCTCATCAACAGCCGTAACCACCGAAAGCGATGCCAGATGGGTTCGCGCCATTGCGAGCACTACGGAATCGTCCAACACTGGGTCCAGCGCGTCCGGCTGCATGTATTCGTCCTGTGGCATCATTTCGGGCCCCCTTTCAGCTAAGGCGCCATCCGCCAGTCCCAGCCCGCAGCCTCGAGCTCTAGCATCGCTGCGAAGCGCCCGTCCTCTAGTATTAGATCCGCGGGCGCACCCTCCTCAATGACGCGGCCGTGATCGATCACCACAATCCTGTCCGACTCCCGTGCCGTTGCCAGTCGGTGCGCCACCGTCAGCACCGCCGTGCCGCTCGATAGGACATTGAGCCGCAGGGCCTCTCGCAACGCAGCCTCACTGGCGCCGTCCATCGCGGAGGTAGCCTCATCGAAGAGCAAAACTAGGGGTCGCCCAACGAGGGCTCGTGTCAGGGCGATCAACTGCTCCTGGCCAGCCGAGAGCTGCACGCCGGAGCCGCCTCCGGAACCTCTTAACCGCGTCTCGTAGCCCTGTGGCAGGGTATGGATAAAGGCGTCGGCACCGCTGATTTCGGCGGCCGCCAAGGCCGCTGCCTCCGTCACCGTCGGATCGCGGAGAGTCAGGTTCTCCATGACGCTACCGCTGAAGAGCTGGGATGTCTGCGGCACGATACCGAGCACGCTGCGTCTCTCCTCGTCCGAAAGTGAGCGCAGCTCATAGCCGGCCACGTGGACCGAACCACTCCAGGGCTCGTAGAGGCCGGCGAGAAGGTGGACGATACTTGTCTTGCCCGCTCCGGTGCGCCCGACCAACGCGACGTGCTCTCCCCGCCTCACCTGAAGGCTAACTCCATGCAGCACGGCTTCACCGGCAGCGTAGCCGAACACGACGTCTTGACAGACAACGCCGCTGTCGACGAGATCGCGCGTCGCCACGACGCCCGATCTCCTTTCCTCCGGTGGGAGCGCGAGGACCGCGAAGATGCGCTCGGCGCCAGACAGCGCACCTTGAACCAGCTGCCACTCGTCGCCAAGCTGGGTAACCGGCGTGAAGAAGCGCTGCATCAGGAGCGCGAACGCCGTCAGCGTGCCAATTGAGATGCCAACCGTCCCGAACGCCTCCCGCGTGCCGATCCAGAGAAGGAAGGCAATCGAGCTGTAGGCCATCAGCGCCGTGATCGGTGTGTAAAAGGAGGAGTAGAAGGCCGAGCGATTGTAGGCATGGAGCACTAGACGCACCACTTGACGAAAGCGGGCAACGAAGCTCGCTTCCCGCTTGAACGCCTGGATGACCTCCACGCCTCGCAGCGTCTCCTGGAGTTGCGTGTTCATTTCGCCAACTGCCCGTCGGTTCTCGCGCTCGGCGTCGCGGATGCGCACTTGGAAGAAGCGCGTGACGATGATTAAGGGCGGGACTACCAGCGCTGCTGCCAGCGATAAGGTCGGGCTGAGGATGATCATTGCCCCGGCGATCGTCACTAGGCGAAAGAGGTTCACGACCAGCGTAGCGACGCCGCTTGTGAAGACCAGGTCAAGCGTCTCAATGTCGGCCGTGGTACGGCTGATTACGTCGCCCAGAGGCGTACGGTCGAAGTATGTAGCAGGCATGCGCTGGAGGTGGCCGAAAAGTCGCACACGCAGACTGCTCAGGACGCGCTGTGCAACCGCCGCGACGAGGTAGCCGTAGACAAAAATCAACCCCTGGGCCAGCACCGTCGAACCCAGGTACAGCAATGCCAGCAGAAGCAGCCCGTCCTTGTTGCCGACGGCCAAGTGGTCGTCGACGATCGAGCGCATGAGCAACGGTGGGACGAGCTCGAAGAGGGCACCTGCCAGCACCAGCAGGGCGATTATGATCAGAGAGCCTCGCCAGGGCCGCACCAGCTCTGCCAGCTGGCTGCCGATTTGCTTCGACGGTGGAGTTAAATGGAGCGTCCCCGCGCTCATCGATCTAGCTCCGCCACGATGATCTCGCTGCGCGCCTGGGCGCGGTAGATGCGCGTGTACAGACCTCCCCGAGCCAGCAGCTCCGCGTGCGCCCCTTCCTCCTCGATTCTGCCGTCTGCCAGCACTACGACGAGGTCCGCCTGAGGAAACGCCGCCAGGCGCTGCGAGCAGAGAAGGATCGTGACGCGTTCGTTCTCCGGCCGGGAGGGTCCGAAAGCCTCTCGTAGGGAGGCGACTATCCGTGTTTCCGTCTCCGCGTCGACCGCCGAGAAAGGGTCGTCAAGCACGAGCAGGCCGGGGTGATTCGGGGCGAAGGCGGCGATCGACCGCGCCAGAGCGACTCGCTGACGCTGGCCGCCGGAGAGGCGCACGCCCAGCTCGCCGATCTGCGTATCGAGTCCGTCGACTAGCTCAGTCAGGTCGACGTCGAGGGACGCGATCCGGGTCGCTTCTTCGACTATCGCGTCGTTTCTCTCGCCGGTCGCCATGAGCATGTTCTCTCGGACCGAGCCTGAGAAGAGCTGGGCATCCTGAGGCAGGTAACCGATGACGCCGGCGTGATTTGAGATGTTCGCTGGCGTTGCGTCGGGCCCGAAGACTCGTACCTCGCCCGTACCGACGGGGTAGACACCCAGCAAGGCTCGCGCCAAAGCACTCTTGCCGGCAGCGACCGGGCCCGTGACTGCTACGAAACTGCCGGCCGGGATGTCGAGCGAGAGATCTTGCAGGGCCGGCTGGCTCGCGCCTGGGTAAGAGAAAGTGATGTTGCGTAGGGAGACGGCAGCCGGGCCGAAGCCTCGCCCCGCTGAGTCCTCTTCAGTGTGCTCAATGCCGGCCATGTGTCCCGGTTTGAACGAGGCAAAAGGCGGCTCGCCCTGGACGGACAGAGCTGGCGCCAGTAGCGGCTCGAGGCGCGCGTAAGCGGCCCCACCGCTCTGCACCGAGTTGACCATCTGGGGAATTCTGAAGCCACGCTCCGCAAAGCGGATGAAAAGCGCCAGATAGCCAACGAAAGCCCCGACGCTCATGGCACCACTAACTACACGCTCGCCACCCTGCCAGACGACGAACAGGACACCTGCCATCATCAGCGTGCTGTAGAGAGGTCGCAGGCCCAGCCGCAGGCGGGTAGCACCCAGGTTGCGCTCAGCGAAGGCCTTTGAGAGCAGCTGGACGTCATCCGTTGCGGCCGCGCCTCTTCCAAAGAAGCGAAGGACGCGGAATCCGGACAGCAACTCCTGAATGCGCGCGGTCATCTCGGCGTTCGCCTCTCGCGCACTCGTCGTGCGGGCCGCGATCCAGCGACCAGAAGCATGAGCGATCAGCATCGCCACGGGCACTGGCGCTAACGCCATCAACGAGAGTTCAGCGTCGATGAGAAACATCGCGACGATGAAGGAGCAGGAGAAGAGCACCGTGTCCCACATCTCGATCGTGAACTCGCGGACGCCGACGCCGAGCACCTCTACATCGCCGACGATCCGCGCCATCTGGTCCCCGATTGAGGTGCGGTGCAGGTCTGCCAGAGGCCGCGAAAGCGTACCCCTCAGAGCATCCGCGCGAAGATTGGCGCGAATGCGACCGTTAGCGGTCATGAGCCACCAGCGCTTGAGTACTCGCGGCCCTTCCGTGAGCAACGTGCCGCCGATCAGCAGCAGCGCGGCGAGTGTGACGTCTCCCGAAGTTGCCTCGCCTCGTTCAAGCGCCAAGGCTTTATCGATCACACGTCCGAGGAGAATGGCGGGCAAAATGACTGCCGTGTTCATGAGGATGCCGGCGAAAGAACCAAGCACCAGCTGGCCCGCAACCTGACGGAAGTAAGGCCTCAGCTTCCAGAGGTAAGTCACATCCCGCTCATCTCTGTTTATCTAGTATTTGGATTCTACGCGCCGATCTCGCCGAGCTTCTCCTTGACCACTACCCGGACGAGCGCGACACCGCCATCGAGCACCTCGACTTCGCGATCGCCGAGTTACAGGACATGAAGATGCAGCCGGCGCTGGGCGTCGGGAGCTGCTGAAGGCGCAGGTCGGATCTATCGAGCAGGGCATCTCGGGGCGACTCAGAAGAGAACGGTGAGTACGCGCTGCATGGCCTTGAACTGCTTTGACGGATCGAGACGGTCAGCCTAAGCGTCTGAGACCTGTTCTTTTTGTTCCTTGGTAGCTGCTATGTGGCAGCGGTGGCAGAGGACCTCGAGGTTACCCTGGTGGTTGAGGCAGGTCACGCCGCGGTAGGTCCCGACCAACGGTTGAATGTGATTGACTTCCAGGCGTAGTTCATGGCGTGAGAAGGCGCTCCGTGCATTCGCGTCTTTGCGGATCTCGGAGGGTTTGAAGCCGCAACGTTCGCAGGCCCATTTGGCGCGCCGGCGGGCGGCTCGACGGGCGGCGCTCCAAACGTGGTCGCGCTCGAACTCACGGGCGTGCTTGTCGGAGCAGTAAGCAGTGCGTCGTGGCGGCAGGGCGATTCTGCAACTGGCGAGGCGGCACAGTTGCTGCGAAACGTCGACACAAGTCACAAAGGTCTGCCAGGAGATGGGATTGTCGCTCATCGCGCTATGTCACGATGTTACGTCATTCCGCGCCTGGACTGTGAGCAGGGTCTGCCCTGTGATGGGCGCGCTGAAGCGTTGCGGTGCATGACTGCGGAACCAAGCATCGGCGGGCTCAACTATCCTGAAGGCGTGACTCGCAAACCGAGGTCGCAGTAGCACCGAATAGTTGAACGCGGGCTGAGACAATGAGGACATGACGTCGCGGTCCGATGAATTGAGAGAGGCCGGCTCCCTCTGGTGCCAGCCTCTCTCCTACAATCGATATCGTGCGGCGCTAAGCCACCTTGGGACGGCTTACCAGCGGTTGCCACCGCCGCCGCGGCCACTGTTGTAGCCACCACCGCGGGAGCCGCGTTCTTCGCGGGGCCTAGCCTCGTTTACGGTCAGCGTGCGGCCCTGGAGATCCGTGCCGTTGAGCCCGGCGATGGCTGCCTGGGCCTCCGTCTGGTCCGCCATCTCGACGAACCCAAAGCCCCGTGCACGACCTGTTTCGCGGTCGGTCGCGATTCGAGCTGTTGAGACGCTGCCGTAGGTGGCAAACGCCGCCTGGAGGTCGCTCTCGCTGGTGTCGAAGCTCATGTTTCCAACGTAAATGTTCAAGTGTTCTCTTCTCTCACTAGCCCCGAATGGGGGCACTTTCCGGTACCGATGTCGGAGACCAGGGGCGTCAACGAGGTCCCGGGGAGAGACGAAAAACGACTGAGTCCGGAGGATCGCCTGGCTTAGGTTCGAGTCGGTGAGCAGCCTTGGACTGGCATGAGGGATGACAAACCCAAGAAATACTTGTATCAAGAATACCATGAATCAAGCGGCGTCGCGTGACGGGTGTACGAGCCAGACCGGTGAGTTACTGCAGAAGCCTATGCCGGGCTGCCGAGACTGCCTGTGGTCACCACAATGGACGGCTTCAGGCCACGGCTTGACTGGCGGGGGCTATCCCGAATCCAAGGCTGGCGAGCGCAATGAGCACCGGAGCCAAAGCGTGGCGCTGCGTACCAGCCTTGTATTGAGGAAGCTGGGCCTGTGAACCAGCCGATAAACCTCGAGCCATGACCAAGACGAGGCTGGGCTGGTTGCAGTTTAGCTTCCACGAGGTGGGCGTTGCGGGTCTACGGAGGAGGGTCGACTGTCGGCGCTTCCGTTGGTGTTGGCTCGGACGAGCTGGTTAGCGTAGTGCTACTGACTCGCGAAGAGCACTCCGTGATGAGGAGGATTTAGTCAGGGCTTAGCTCCAGCCTGGCTTCTTTAACCCCAGAGCTGCTTCGTTGCGAGCGCCGCCCCTTCGGTTAGAGTCCTCAGTTTGGCCCATGCCAGCTGCGGATGGACCCGCCCGCCGAGACCGCAGTCGGTCCCAGCGATCACATTCTCTTTGCCAACGACGCTGGCGTAATTGACGATGCGGTCCGCCACCAACTCAGGGTGTTCGAGGACGTTCGTCGCATGGCTGACGACACCGGGAATGAGAATCTTTCCGTCTGGCAACTTCTGGTCACGCCACACCTTCCATTCGTGCTCGTGGCGCACGTTGCCGGCCTCGATGGAATAAGCCTGAGCATTCACCTTGATCAGGAGGTCTACGACTTCCTTTAGAGGGACGTCAGAGCTATGTGGACCATGCCAGCTGCCCCAGCAGATGTGGAAGCGAACTCGATCTTCCGGGAGTCCGGCGAGGGCATGGTTGAGGACCTCGACTTGAAACTCAACCCATTTGAGATAGGCCGCAAGGTCCTCGTTGGTTGAGAACCACCAGTCATAGAGGTCAACGAGCGCTGGGTCATCGATTTGAAGCACGAAGCCGGCGTCGATAATCGCCCTGTACTCTTCCCGAATCGCGTCGGCGAGGGCGATCGTATATTCCTGTTGGGTCTTGTAGAAGTCGTTGTGGAGTATCTGGAGGGTTGCAGGTGAGACGGCCGTCATGAAAGCCTCTTCGGCCTCGTCATCCAGGGCGGCCTTTAGATTATTGATGTCCCTGCCAATCAGCTCATAGCCTACGTAAGAGATGGGGCCGACGCAGACGGTGGATCCCAGGCGGACGGCGGCGCTGGCGGTCGGTTCGGCCCCAGGCATGGACTGGCCTGTTTCGTAGAACTCGCGAAAGTCAGCTCGGTCTTTACTCCCAGTAGGCCCAAAGCCCGGACTCGCGTCTCGCTTTGCCTCAAACCCCGATAGACGATCGTATGCATAGGACCACCAGGCGCCGTAGTCCACTGATTGGCGCATCGCCTTACCGAATTCACCGTCGTTGATAACATCTAACCCGCAGTCGACTTGCTGGCGAACCACTTCAGACACCGCGCTCTTCTGGCGCAGATGAAGTGTGTTATGCGCCGCATCTGTTCGATTCAGTTCGATCAGATCTTCGGGGCGTGAAAGGCTGCCAGCGTGTGTGGTCAGTATGCGATTCGTGCTTCGCTTCATCGGGGAAACCTCATACGCCGGACACCAGCCAGCCGTCGCACCTCTTTTGTAGGCGATTGTAGTTCAGCTCATGGTGCCTGTTTCGGTTTTACGCCGCAGCCGATCGATGAGGGCTGGAGGTTTGTATGCGGTTTAGGCGATACGAGTTGCCGGGGGTGACTTCGTCGCGTCAGCTTCGCGAAGGCTGGGAGATCCACCTGGGTCGGGGGCCGAGTCGGCCGAGCTTGAGGCGGGCCAGATCCGCACGGCTGCACAGACGCGACACTCGCCAGCGATCGGCGATTTCGGATCTTTCGGTACCTGCAGGCGCCAGCGGTGCCCGAAGAAACCGTCACAGGTGGACTGTGGAGTCATTCAGTTGACCTCTTGCCGTAGTTTCGGCTGATCGAGGCTCGTTCTTGATGGCTGCTCGACGACATCTACCTGGACCTCATTCTCGTTCTCGGATTTCCGGCGGAACATTGGCTGTCGGCGAGCTGATGGAACTAAGGGCTTTTGGTGTCGTCCATCGTGACGAGAGGCAGCGGGCCGGCGGAGTCTTCTGGTGGTATGTAGGGCCAGTATTTGGCCAGCGCGCCGCCGTCGGCGCTGAAGTCTGCGCCGGTCACGAGCCGGGCAAAGTCCGAGGCGAGGAAAGCGACGATGTGGCCGTGATCGGTGGGCGTTGGTAGCTCACCCATCGGTATCAGGCGTCGCGGTTCGAGGCCGGCGCGGGGCCGGAAGCCCACGTTGGGGTCAGCGTTTTGGCTCGCGGCCAGGAGTTCGGGATTGTCCGCCTGCGTCGACGGCGGTGAGCAACTGTTGACGCGGATGCCATAGGGCGCCAGGTCCATGGCGGCGGCGCGGGTGAACTGGAGGACTGCGCCTTTGCTGGTGCCGTAGCCGATGTTGCCGGCGGCGCCCTGCCAGGCCGAAGTCGACGCAATATTGATTACGCTGCCCTTGATACCCCGGTCGATCATCGAGCGAGCGACATGCTTGGTATTGGTGAACAGACCGACGCACTGGACGCGAAGCTGGCGCTCGAAGTCGGCGACTTCCATATCGAGGAGGCCGGCGCCGCCAAGGATTGCGGCGCAGTTGACGAGGATATCGATGCGTCCCCAACGGCCGAGGATTGTATCAACGTAGGCTCTTACTACTTCTTCGTTGGTGACGTCGCCCGGAATCGCCATGGCCTCGCAGCCGTTGCGTTCCAGGCGTCGGACGGCCGCATCAGCCAGATCGGGAACGATGTCGTTGCAGGCCACGCGGGCGCCGTACTTCGCGAGCACCAGGGCGATGCCGCTACCGACGTTGGGGCTTGCGCCCGTGACCAGGGCGACCTTACCTGCTAGTGAGACGTCCATTTCGATCTCCTGAGCTTGCGTTAACGAGAGACAGGGCGGCGTTATCTTAACGATCTGAGCGCAACTGACGGGAGCAGAGACGCTAACTGGACAGGCTGAGAGCCGCCTCAGGACAACCCGTTGCTAGACCTGGAAAAGTGCTGATTATGCCCATCAATCTGGGCTCTCGGTCGAAATCGTGGCGATTCAGTCCCTGATCGTGCCGGTCGATACGGCCCTCTGATCACTCTTTCCGGGCGATCCTCGTAACGATCAAGCTCTTCTAGCAATAGTGATGCGCCACCGGGATTGTCTGACCGGCCCTTGTTCAGGCCAGTGGCAAGTCCGAAACTGGCTGAGCCGTACTCAGCGGTCTCGGTCGCGTGGCAGGTGTGAAGGAAGCCCGCGCGTAAAGAGCCAGTCCTCTGCCAGCGCGATTGTCTCCAGAGGAGACCTGCGACAAGGGCTGGAATGACGGGAGGAAGTCTTGAAGGTCGGTACTTACTACTTTATCCAGGCGCCCCAGGGTCGCAGCGAAGCCGAGATCATCACGGAAGAGGTCGAGCAGATGGTGCTCAGCGAGGAGCTGGGGTTCGATTCAATCTGGCTCACCGAGCACCACTATGCGGACTACGGGCTGTCATCGGCGCCGAGCGTTCTTCTCGCGACGTTGGCGGCAAGGACGAAGCGGGTGCAGCTCGGGATGGCGGTGTACGTTCTGCCTTTCCATCACCCAATCCGGCTCGCAGAGGAGACGGCCACCCTGGACATTCTTTCGGGCGGCCGGCTCACGGTGGGTATCGGCCGAGGCAACCGGCCGCGGGAATTTGCCGGCCACATGGTGGACCAGCAGACCAGCCGCACTCGTCTGGAGGAAGGCGCCGAAGTGCTGCTGCAGGCCTGGATGCAGGACAGCGTGACTTACAACGGCCAGCACTGGAGTTTCGATAACATCCCCGTCTTGCCGAAACCCCTGACCAAGCCGCATCCGCCGTTAGCCGTTGCGGCGACCTCACCCGAAAGCGTGGCCTGGACCGCGCGCAACGGTTTTCAACTGCTGAACTCTGGCCTCACGACGCCGCTGGCTCAGACCCTGACTCAGCGCGAACTCTATGCCGAGGCGCTGGCTGAGAGTCAGCCGGCGGACGTGGCTCAGCGGCTGCTCTCCAATTGGGGCGTGACGAAGCACGTCTACGTTGCGCCGACAGATGAGGAAGCGCGAGCCGACGCCGAGCCAGCGGAACGCTGGTATACGGACGCATTCATTCGCTCTCTGAGCCCAGACGGCATCAAAGGCTTACCTGAGGCCACGTATGCCGACGCCGCTCGTATGCGTCAACGTCTCGCGGTTCTCGATTTCGACGGACTTCTTGAGGGACCCCTGATCATCGGATCACCGGAAACCGTTCGCCGAAAGGTTGCCGAACTCCAGGCACACGGGGTCGGAGAACTCATCTGCTGGATGAGCTTCGGTGGCCTCTCGCCCGAGAAAGTCAGGCGTTCGATGAGCCTCTTTGCTTCAGAGGTACTGCCCGAAGTACGCAAAGCAACGGACGGCGTCGGCGCTGGCTAATCTGCCTCTTGCACGACATCTGCAGAGTGGAATAAGAGCCTGGGATGCTGTCTGGCACCTGCAACTAGAAACAGCGGAGGTTGGGCGGAATGAACGACGCACCATACGATTCGAAGATTGGTGACGCGAGCTTCTTCGTCCGGTTAGACAGCGAGGTCGAGTGGACTGAAAGGGACGTGGGCCTCCCGCCGGGTCTCAAGACCAAGCTGCTGCATTCGGACCCGGCGATGCAACGCAACGTACGGAAGATCAACTTCCCGCCTGGCTATATTGAGCCGAGGCACTGGCACAAGGGTTGGCATTGCGTCATGGTCCTCAGCGGCCGCATGTGTGTGGCAGGGAAGGAGCTTCGCCCGGGGGACTACATGTTCGGCTGGGACGAATGGCATGGGCCGTTTGAGTATCCGGATGGATTCGTGGGTTTTGCTGTCACCATGGGCGAAGACATGCATCACATCTGGGACGAGGACGAGTTCTTCGCCTATGAACGCGAGTGGGAGGCGGAAACCGAGGAAGGCAGGCGTGCCTGCAAAGAGTTCGACCGGTGGCGGCGCGAAAGGGCTGGAGTTCCGAAACAGATCGAGACCTAGCCTCGCTGTTTTCTTCCGGCCTAATTCATACGCCGTACTATTCCTCGGCGCCGACAGCAACGACGTATGGGTCCTCGGACAAGCCCTCGTGAGTAACAAACGCCTTCTGCAGTTCCCTGGTGGCGGTTTGCCAATCGACGCCGTTGTGCAAGATGACGCCGCCGGACCGACGGGCATAGAACTCAGGATTGTCCACTCCAGGCGGAGTCAAGCCAGAATCGCGCAGTGCCTTGGCGGCGTTTATCAGCCGGCGGCGGGTGCGGATCACCATTGAGTCGGTGCTACCGAGGTGCTCATGCGAGCGATGGTAAATCGGCCCCATGCTCTCAGTGACTGCCTGGTCCTGGAGTGGAATCGTCGGAATGCCGGTGAAGCTCTCCATGCGTGATTGCTTGTCTCGATCGATCATGTAGTCGTTGCTGTTGTCCGCTACGGGACGGAACTTGCCGAGGGAGTCTGAAGAGTCAGGACGCATTTCGCCGAAACTTGAGAAGCCGGACCGGGCGCGTGCCTGAGCCGGTCCATCGCCATTGTCAGCATTGGCCGGTCGGTTGTTACTGTTCTCGCCGGCGCCCAGTGGGTTCTTGAGGGAGATGAAGCTCCAGAGCATCGAGTGCTCATCGTCCAATGGCACCCAGGCGCGGGTGTAGACCTGCATGCCAAGCACCCCGGTTGGGATCATCGAGTAGAACGGCATCAGGAAATGAGCCACCCGCCAGTAGGTCGTGTCGGCTTCCGCCGGACGGTACGTGCCGTAAGACGTTCCGTATTCGGTGTCGATGACGTCGTAGCGTGGCGAACGGTTCTTCATCGCGTAGTAGGAGTAGCTGCCCGGCCGGAGGTCGTCCAGCTTGAGCGAGCCGGTGTGTAGGAAGCTCAGGTGGGCCGTATCGATGTCACCCTCGAGCGACTGCATGTAGTTGCACTTGCGCATCGACTTTTCCAGCGCGAACTCGCCCTCCGGCAGCATGTTCGGCTCGATGTCGGGAAGCGGTGGGAGCGTCTCGCGGCTGCCCATGTAGGTCCAGATCACGCCGCCGCGTTCCTGGCAGGCATAAGCGCGCGTCCTGACCTTAGTCTTGAAGTTGCTCTCAGCTGGCTCCGAAGGCATGTCGACGCATGCGCCGGTCACATCGAACTTCCAGCCGTGGTAAACACAGCGCAGGCCTTCCTCTTCGTTTCGGCCGAAGAACAGGGATGCGCCCCTGTGGGGGCAGGCGTTTTGCACGATGCCGACTTTGCCAGAAGTCGTGCGGAAGCCGATCAGATCTTCACCGAGGAGCCGGAGTCGGGTCGGAGGGCAATCAGGAGACGGCAGTTCCCTGGAGAGCAGCGCGGGGATCCAGTACTCGCGCATCAATTCGCCCATTGGGGAGCCTGGGCCAACGCGGCAGAGGATGTCGTTGTCTTGTTTGTTGAGCATGGATGCCTCCTTAGGCTCGCAAGGGATTTTACATCAGCTCCCAAGCCTTCGTCTAAGCAGTCTAAGAGTCTCGGCGTGGTGAAAAAGCGGGGACTTCCGGTGGCATTCCTGGTCTCGCGACGTACACTCAGGCAGTGAGCAACAACGGTCGACGTCCGATTCTGCTTTCGTGGTCCAGTGGCAAGGACAGTGCCTGGAGTCTGCACGTCCTTCGGCAGGACGAATCCGTAAGGGTTGTCGGTCTGCTCACAACAATCTACGAGGAATCAGAGAGAGTATCGGTGCATTCGGTACGGCGAGAGCTCCTGGCGGGGCAGGCGGAAGCGACCGGACTCGAGCTCTGGGTCGTGCCGCTTCCCTATCGACCCTCGAACCTGCAATACGAAGACGCGATGGGGAAGGCACTGGCCAAAGTGAAGGCCGAGGGGATCGAGGCCGTGGCGTTCGGTGACCTGTTCCTCGAAGACATCAGGCGCTATCGCGAAGAGAAGATGGCAGGCACCGGCCTCGACTTGCTCTTTCCGCTCTGGGGTCGCCCCACCGATGAGTTGGCGGAAGAAATGATCAACGGCGGCCTCAGAGCCCGGACAACCTGCATCGACTCTCGACGACTAGACGCTTCTTTTGCCGGCAGAGAGTGGGACAGATCGTTCCTGGCTGAATTGCCTGGGGACATTGACGCTTGTGGTGAGAACGGCGAGTTTCACACGTTCGCCTACGATGGCCCCATGTTTACCAAACCGATTCCCGTTGTAGCTGGTGATGTGGCGGAACGGGACGGCTTTTGCTACGCCGACTTGCTGCCGGCGACGAAGTAGTGTCTGAGACGAAAGGCGGAGAAGCCATGCGGATTGTCTCCCTGATTCCAAGTGCCACGGAAGTTGCCTGCGCCCTGGGACTTCGCGACCAGCTGGTGGGTGTAACGCACGAGTGTGATTACCCTGCTTCCGTCAAAACCTTGCCCAAGCTGACCCGCAGCATGTTGCCGGAAGGGCTTACCAGCGCGGAAATCGATGCGGCGGTTTCGGCTTCACTGACTGATGCGCACACGGTCTACGAGCTGGACGTTGATCTGCTGGGTCAGCTCAATCCTGACGTCGTGCTAACGCAGTCGCTATGTGAGGTGTGCGCCGTTCCTCGGGAACACGTGGACGAAGCGGTGTGTACCATGCCCGAGGCTGCCAGGGTGATTTCCTTGGACCCGTCCACGATCGAAGATATGCTGGACGACCTCACTCGAGTCGCGGAGGAGTTCGACAAACGCGATTCAGGCAGGGCGCTGGTGGGCCAACTCAAGCGCCGGTTAGACGAGGTGGCGGAGCGCACCGCGAACCTCGCATACAGGCCCCGCGTACTTTGTGTCGAGTGGACCGACCCGATCTTCTGCGCCGGCCACTGGCTACCGGGGATGGTATCGATCGCCGGTGGAGTCGAAGGGCTGGGTCGTCCTGGCGTGGATTCCGGACGAATTACCTGGGAAGAAGTGCAGGCCTGGTCGCCGGAAATCATCGTGGTGATGCCCTGCGGATTCGACGCGCACGGGGCACTTGAGCAAACGCGGTGGCTCACCGAACGTTCCGGCTGGAATGAGCTACCGGCGGTGCAAGCTGGGAATGTTTTCGTCGTCGATGCCAACGCCTACTTCGCTCGACCCGGACCGCGGCTCGTTGATGGGACTGAGATCATGGCGAGACTCTTTCACCCCGACCTGTTCGACTCACCGCTAGGTGATGGTGTGACTTATAAGCTCGCGGATGGACAATCTCGGCGGTTCGAGCCCTTCCGATAAAGCAGGCTGATTCTCAGCCGAAAACGTATCTCGTCCAGAAGAAGAGGGGACTGGAGCCGCGCTCCAGTCCCCTCTTAAATGACGTCCGATGCTTCGGAGCTATACGGGATCTTCGAGGAACTGAACCAGGACCGGGTTGTCTTTGGCCTCCGGAGTGCCGGCTGCCAGGTACCTGAGCAGACCTTCCTTGGTTTTCGCTTTGTTCATCTCCCTGGCGATGTCCTTGTACGATTCCTTGTTTGTTAGAGTTCGGCCGTTGAAGGGGCAAACCATGAGGCAGATCTTGCAGCCCCAGAGGGATTCGAAGTAAGGGAAGCACTTCTCCGTATCGACGTACCAGCGATTCACACCCTTGACGGTCTGCTTATCCGGGCTGATGGCGTCGCCGGGGCAGAATTTCGTACAGATGTTGCAGCGTGTGCACATGTCATCGATGCCGTAGTCCTGAGGGCCATCGACGACGAGCGGCATGTCGGTGGATACGAGCGACAGACGAACTGAAGAACCGAGCGTCGGGCTGATCAGAGAACCGTGCTTGCCCAGCTCACCGAGGCCGGAGAGGTAGCCATAGGGAATGTGGGGGAGTTCACCCCCGTTGGGGTGAGCCCTGGCGGAGTAACCGAAGCTGCCAATGTACTGAGCAAGCTGTACGCCGATGTCCAACATCTTGAAGTAGACCCGGTGAACCTCGTGCTGCGAGTTCGGCCCGATGTCAGCCATCAGGTCGTATTCCATCTTCAGGGCGAAGGCGATGACGTGGGTGTGAGGCAGCAGCTCACGATCGGCAAAGGTGAGCTCAGGGACGTACTCGGCGATGCCGACGTCATCGGCTCCAAGCTGCCGTGCGTAGTCTTTGATCTGCTGGGTCATTTCCTCGGGGTTCGAGATGTCCGTTCGGCTTGGATTTACCGGAGCCTCCCGCTGAGGGAAGAGGACTTGCTGCTGAAGCCAGCCGAAGCGGCGGGCGCCTTCGGGATACTGTCTCTGCCAGAGGGCCGCCAACTCCTCGGATGGTATGACCTGGTCTTCCGTCACCGTGGTTACCTTTGCCGGAGTCCCGCCCTGCTTTCGGCGGGTCGGCCGTTCGGCGTTCTTGATGTCGGGGTAGCGCCATGATTCCTCCCATCGGTGTCAGTGTCACCGGTTCGAATTTGCTTGCATATCATAACTGTTTATGAGCAAAAGGAATGTCTAGTAGTCTCGAATCATTGAAACAGCTCTTTGCTTACGTGGTTGGAGCACTACAATGAGCGAACGTGTCAATCAAAGCATGATTCGGTTCCAGGTGTAGAAGGAAGGCTGTTATGGCAGAGCTACCCAGGCTCAATGGGGTCATCAAGGCGCTTGAAGAAGGTCAGGTTGCATTTATAGGCGGCGATCCAGATGCTTCCGGCGGCGGTCAATTCGATGGCTGCTTGTTCGAGATGGAGCATGGTCTTTACGACATTACCGGGCTGAGCGACGGACTTCTCCGCCTCTTGAATCCACGCATGATCGCCCAGCGAGGCAGCGTGGCGCCTGTCGTAACGCCGATGGTACGCATTCCGCCGAACTCAGGCGAGTCCAACTGGATCGCGAAACAGGTCCTCGACCTCGGTGTTTACGGCATCGTTTGGCCCCACATCGATACCGTCGAAGACGCTTACAACGCGGTCGCGGCGATGCGCTATCCGAAGCGCGAAGGGCACCCGCTACACGAGCCTTACGGCGCAAGAGGAGACTCGCCAGGCCGCGCTGTGCGCTACTGGGGCGTAACCCAGGACGAGTACTACGAGCGATCGGATGTTTGGCCTCTCGATCCGAAGGGCGAAGTGCTCTGCGGGCTCATGATCGAAAGCGTGAAGGCGATCAAGAACCTGCCGAAGATGCTTAAAGAAGTGCCAGGCATCAGCGTGATCATCACCGGCGAGGGCGACCTTTCTCAGGAACTTGGCGTGCCTCGGCAATACGATCACCCGGAGGTGGCCGGCGGCGTGCGCGAGATCCTGGACATTTGCCTTGAGCACAACATCCCGAACGGCTTCTGGCATACGACGATGGACAACGTCGAGCGCCTGGTGGCCGACGGTTATCGATATCTCATGGCTGGTCCGTCCCGCAGCTACAACATCGTCAATAAGGGCAGGGAAGCCGCCGGCAGGACGTAGGAGGCGCCCGAGCCGCGTCATTCTCCACGGCTCGTGCTGCGCCGACGTTAAGCGATGGCCTAGTCGTCTGCTGCCGCGTCCCGTTGCGTCTCGAGATCGAAGCAGATCATCGCGAACGCGATTGCGCCACTATGAGTAGCGGCGCGGTGAGTCGGATCATGCAGTAGAGACGCCAACGGCCGTCCGGCCCGACGAGAGGGCGGGCTCAGGTTGTTGGCGTGACCTCGCTAACGATCTCGTAGCAGAGTGAGGAGATGCGGTTGACGCCTTCGGGCAAACCTTCGCGGGCCTTGTTGAACTCTTGACTCTCAATCAAAGCTTCCAGCTCAGCGCGGCTGGGAAAGCGTGCGATGGTTATGCCAACACTGGTTTCTTTGGCGCGGAACTGCTTGACGCCGAGCAGGCCGAAAGCCATCTCAATGTCTTCCATCTGCCGCTCGCCTTCGTTGAATGCGGGCCAGGCTGCTTCAGGCACCTCCCAATCGGTCTTGACGAGGAAGGGGCCGCTCTCCACGCCGGCGGCTTCCTTGGTGCTGATCCACTGAGGGATCACCTTCTCATTAACGTAGAGACCTTCGGGGCGGCCGCGGCCATAGTTGCCGTCTGGTGTCTGCCGGAAGGTCAGATAGGCCTCCTCGTCCTGCCAGAAACGCAAGATGGTGTGACTGACCGCGTCACCGAGGAACTTCGCGACCAGGGCGCGCTCGAATCCGGGCTGTTTCGCCATGAGGCCGTGGATCCAGCCCAGTCTGTCCAGCGCCTCCTGCCGGCGGCCCCTGCCGAAGACCAGGATCTCATTTACTAAGAACATCAGAATTCTCCTCGCTGCGCTGGATTACCTCTATCGATTCGTTTGCCTGGGGGATGCCTTGCTAACGGGATAGCCTGGCCGCCCGCTAGGTTACCGCATCCCAGTCTGGTGGTGTCCTTTCGGAGAAAGGCTTGTCCCAGAGTTCGTAGTTCTCACGATCAATGAGTTGAGCCGGGAGCATGACCTCTTTAGGCACCGGTTCGCCGCGTAGGTGGCGGACGGCGCATCGGGTTGCGATGAATGCCATGTTCATCGCGTTGAAGTCTGCCGTGACCGTCAGGCTGCCCTGTTTGATCGCATCGATGGCTTCGGGGATCCCGTTGATTCCGGCGACCAATGCGCTTCGATCTGCAGCCTCCAACGCATCGATGGCTCCGAGAGCCATGCTGTCGTTAGCTGCCAATATCGCGTCGAGTTGCGGGAGCTGAGGCAGCACCAATGCCGTCTCTTCTTTCGCAGGCTCTCGCAGGAAGCGACCGTGGCATGAGCCAACGATCTCGATGCCAGGGTAGTCGACTGCGGCGTCCCGGAATGCGGCGACCCGCGGTTGGCTGGTTACAGAGTCGGCTGGCCCTTCCAGCAGGATCACCTTGCCTTTCCCTTCCAGCTGACCGTAAGCATGATGGGCAACCTTCAGGGCGAGCTCGTAATCGTCGGCGCCAATGAACGAAACACACTCGCCATCGGTCAGACGATTGACGAAGGCGAATAGCGGGATGTCACTGGCGTTGATCGAACGGATCGCCGCGTTGACCTCGGTTGGATGCGCCGGGACAAGGACGAAAGCGTCAGGGCGTTCAGCCAGCGCCTCGACGATCAGAGCCGCTTGCTGTCCCGGATCGTCGGCCTTCTCCGGGACGTAGTGAAGCGTGGTCGCTCCTGCTTCGGCTGCGGCCTTATCGGCGCCCAGACGAGCACCCTCATAGGCTCGGTTCAGCCAGTTCTTGGTGAAGACCGCGATTCGCAAACGTCCCGCCCGCCCCGATGTGTGCCGAGATCAGTTGGGCGTTACGTACGCAACCTCGACACCGCCGAACACACTTCGTGACTCCTCGGTGGCTTCGACCCAGTTAGCGCCCGGCGGCAAAATAATGCTCGCGGACCTGACGGCGCCGACCCTGGGGTCCTCGACATTCGATGGCAGGATGCCATCATTCTGTAGCGCCCTCGCGGCGTTGATAAACAATCGCCGTGACCGGATGACCATGCCATCCGTGGTCCCGAGGTGCTCCTTCGAGCGGTCGTAGATCGGCTCGATACCATCCTCGTTACACATCAGCTCGGTCATGGCGCGGTCCTGGAGGTTTCCGGCAAAGATGATGCCGCAAAACTGGAGCGTCTTCTCAAGCTCAAAGTCGCGCTGGAAGTCGTTGCGCTTGTTAGCGACGGTGAAGTAGCGAGAGCGGGGGTCGCTCGTCTCGGGCATTAAACCGCCGACGATGTCGAATATCTTGCGCGGGCCATCTCGTTCCGCCTCTGTCAGAGGCTCCTTGAAGCTGCCCATCTGGACGATCTGTAAGGTGTAGTGATCGTCGATGGGTACCCAGGAGCGCAGGCTCACCCGATCAGGCGAGCTGGCGGCGATCATCGTGTGGAAGGGAAGGATGAGCTGGGAGATGCGGTGCCACTCGTTACCGCTGTCGTCCCACTCCCGGCGAGCCGAGTAGAAGGCGCCGTAATCGGTCTCCACCACGTCGAACTTTGGAGCGCGGTCACGGGTGTAGAAGCCGCGGATGCCGCCGGCAATCGGCTTGTCTTCCTGCAACCGGGCGTGAAGGTAGTCGATGTGTACGGAATCGATGTCGCCTTCGAGGTTCTGGAACCAGTTCGATTCCTCCATCATCAGGCGAGGCTCGGTGACGTTCTCGATGGGTAGTGTCGCGATGTCGAACTCCGGGAACGGGGGAGGCGTTTCCCGCGGCCCCATGTAGACCCAGATCATGCGGTTGACGTCGCGGGCTTTGTAAGCGCGTACGCGGACCTTGGACTTGAAATTGCTTTCGGCGGGCTCGGATGGCATGTCGACGCAGGTGCCGTCAACATCGAACTTCCAGCCGTGGTAGACACAGCGCAGGCCGGCTTCTTCGTTGCGGCCAAAGAACAAAGACGCGCCGCGGTGCGGGCAGGACTGGACGAAAAGCCCAACCTCGCCGTTGGTGTCTCGGAAGGCGACGAGGTCCTCGCCTAACAGACGGATCTTCTTCGGCGGAGAATCCGGACTCGGCAACTCGAAGGACGGGATTGCCGGGAACCAGTACTGCCTCAGCAGTTCGCCCATGGGCGTCCCGGGTCCTACGCGGCAGAGAGTCTCGTTGTCAGTCTTGTGAAGCACTGTTCGCCTCCTCTACTTTCTCCGCACATTTTAGTCCAAAGTCCGCTTGAGGTGAGATGGATGCATGGTTTAATGGGCGGAGCCGGAGTGTGAAATGACTGAGAAATCGCGAGCAGCGGTCCTGGTTGGACCCAATGCGTTCGATATTCGTGAAATCGAGCTGCCTGAAATTGATGCCGATTCGGCGCTATTGAAGATTGAAGCTTGCGGCATTTGCGGCAGCGATATCGGAGGAGCGCTGAGGCTGGACGATGGGCCGAAGATACTCGGCCACGAGAACGTCGGTGTCATTGCCCGCATCGGTGACGCAGCGCGGCAACGTTGGAAGCTCGCCGAGGGCGATCGAGTTGCCCTGGAGGAGTACGTACCTTGTGGCGTCTGCAAATGGTGCCGCTCTGACGATTTTAGATTCTGCTATCAGACCGACCGCGGCGGTTCCCTGCGCTATGGCACTACCTCGCTGAACGTTTCGCCATCTCTCTGGGGTGGCTACAGTCAGTACCTTTTCGTTCATCCCAATGCCGTGATTCACCGCATGCCATCACACATTCCCGCGGCTCACGCGGCGATGTTCCTGCCCATGTCGAACGGCATCGAGTGGGCTTACGAGTTCGGTGAGCTGCGTCTGGGAGATGCGGTCCTGATCCAGGGTCCGGGCCAGCAGGGCCTTGCCGCGGCGTTCGCTGCGAAGACGGCTGGAGCGGCTTGCGTCATTGTCACGGGGCTGAGTCGCGACGCGAATCGACTGGCCATGGCGCTGCGCATGGGCGCCGACTACGTGATCGACGTCGAAAATGAGGATGTCGTGAGCAAAGTCATGGACTACACCGGAGGTGAGGGCGTCAACGTCGTCGTGAACGTCACCGGTGGAGGCGAAGGCACCGTCCAACAGGCCATCTCCGTGGCGGCGAAGCGTTGCAATGTAGTCCTTGCCGCCGCGGGCGCTCAGACGGTCAACGTTGGCGATTTCGGGCGACGCAAGCTGGCGCTGAAGCAAGCCAACGGTCATTCCTACAAGTCTGTCGAGTTGGCGATCGAGTTCCTGGCTTCCGGCAAACTGCCGATGGACGAGCTTTCGACGCACGTATTCGGCCTGGCGGATGCAGGCAAGGCGATCGAGACGGTGGCTGGTCGCGGCGAGCCGGCGATTCACGTCAGCATCAATCCTGACCTTTGATGTCGTAATCTGTCTTTCGACAGAAACAAAGGGGCGACGCCATGCTGAACAAAGAAGACAACGAAACACTAACGCGGGTCGGTTCTGGTACGCCGATGGGTAATCTCATGCGGCGCTTCTGGATCCCGGCACTGCTGGCCTGGGAAGTACCGGAACCGGACTGCCCGCCGGTTGATGTTCGCCTGCTGGGTGAGGACCTGGTCGCCTTCCGACAGACGGATGGTCGCGTCGGTGTAGTCGACGCCCGTTGTCCGCATCGCACCGCGAACCTCTTTTATGGCCGCAATGAGGAGAACGGGCTGCGTTGCATTTACCACGGCTGGAAATTCGACGTCGAGGGCCATTGCGTGGACATGCCTTCGGAGCCGGAATCGTCCGTGTTCAAGGATAAGGTTCAAATTCCCGCCTACCCAACGGAGGAGCTGGGTGGCGTGGTATGGGCTTACATGGGACCGTCGGAGAAGCAGCCGCCGCTGCCGAAGTTTGAATGGACCCAGGCGCCCGAAACGCACCGCGGCATGACCAAAGTGTTTCAGGAGAGCAACTGGTTGCAGGCCCTAGAGGGCGGGATCGATACGGTCCACAGCAACTTCCTGCACTACGGCCGGATGTCGGGCGTACAACAAGGGCCAAACACGGTTCGAGGCAAGGCCACGTCGTTCTCGCGTGCCGCGGAACTCGACGTGGTACCGACTGAATACGGTTACACATACGCCGGCATCCGCCGATTGCCAGACGGCGACAAGTTTGTCCGTGGCTATCACTGGGTGATGCCGTGGTATCAACTGCGGGGCTACACCGTAGACGCGCCGAAGCCGATGGTTAACGGCCATATGTGGGTGCCTATCGATGATGACCACACGATGGTCTACAACTTCGCGTTCACCTATGGTGACGAACCGCTCAGTGAAGACGAGAGGCTCCTGGTCGGCACCGGCAACCAGTTCGGCGTCGACATAGACATTGAGGACGGGTTCCGCTCCGTGCGCAACCGGCGCAATCGCTACATGATCGACCGCATGGTTCAGAAGACGCAGACGTTCAGCGGGATCAAGGGGACGAATACGCAGGACCGAGCCGTCCAGGAGAGCATGGGGCCGGTTGCGGACCGCACCTATGAACGTCTCGGCACAACAGACCGCGCGATCATTACGTCGCGAAGGATCCTGCTCGAAGCGGTGCAGGAGGTTGAGGCGGGCGGTGATCCGCCAGGTTTGGAGCCGAGCTACTACAAGCTCAGGGCCATCGAGAAGGTCGTCGGCCAGGATGAATCGTGGCTGGAGGCAATGCGTGCCGGGCTCTACCAGGAGCCGGAAGCGATCGCCGCCGTCGCCGAGTCGTAGATTTCATTGGTGATGCTCCGGCTCGCCCCGATCTAGTAAGGAACGAACATGCTGCCTAACAACCTTGCACCCAGCGACTTCCCCTACACCTCACGACGCATGCCGGTCCTCGCGCCGCACGGCGTGGTGTCCACAAGCAATCCGCTCGCGGCGCAGGCGGGACTGCGGATGTTGCTGGCGGGAGGCAGCGCCGTGGACGCGGCAATCGCCACGGCGACCACGCTTACCGTCGTCGAGCCCTGGGTCAACGGCATCGGTTCTGACGCCTTCGCGCTGGTCTGGGACGGCGATACGCTGCATGGGCTGAATGGATCTGGGCGGGCACCAGCTGCCCACACGCCGGAGCTGTTTGCCAAACACGGCCACAAAGAGGTTCCTTCGAAAGGCTGGTTGAGTGTGACGGTGTCGGGCGCGCCGGCGGCCTGGCGCGATCTGCACGCGCGTTTCGGGAGGCTCGACTTCGAGAAGGTTCTGGAGCCGGCAATCGACTACGCACGAAACGGCTTCCCATTGGGCCCGGAAACCGGCCGTGTCTGGAGTGCGACTCAGCGTAACTACAAGGAAAACGTCGCCGGCCCGGAGTATCGAGGTTGGTTCGAGACGTTCGCACCGGAAGGTCACATCGCAGCGCCGGGAGGGATGTGGACGCTACCTGACCACGCCGCGACCCTGGAGCTTATCGCCAAGACGAAGGCCGAGGCGTTCTACAAGGGTGAGCTGGCGAAGCGTTACGCTGCCTTTGCAGCCGAGACCGGAGGCTATGTAACCGAAACGGATCTGGCGGCCCATACCTCGACCTGGGTGCAGCCGATTTGCGCCGGCTACCATGGCTATGACGTATGGGAAATCCCGCCGAACGGCCAGGGAATCGCGGCGCTCCAGGCCCTCAGCATCCTCGATGGCTGCGATCTGCCGGCACATCCGCGAGAGTCCGTTGAAAGCTACCACCTACAGATCGAGGCGATGAAGCTGGCGTTTGCCGACGCTTGTCGCTATGTTGCCGATCCCGACCACGCCGACGTACCTGTCACCGGGCTGCTCGACGCGAACTACGTGGCGCAGCGTCGCGCACTGATTGGCGATACCGCCATCCATCCGGGCCCGGGCGAACCGCCGAAGGGTGGCACGGTTTACCTGTGCGCCGCTGACGCCGACGGAATGATGGTCTCTTATATCCAGTCCAACTATCAAGGCTTCGGATCTGGCATCGTCATTCCTGGCACCGGTATCTCGCTGCAAAACCGCGGCTGCGGATTCACGTTGGAGCCAGGACACCCCAACCTTGTCGGCCCTGGCAAGCGGCCCTACCACACGATCATCCCCGCCTTCCTGACCCAGAATGGCGAGGCAATCGGTCCCTTTGGCGTGATGGGCGCGGACATGCAGCCGCAGGGCCATATGCAGATGGTGGTCAACCAGGTGGACTACGGCATGAACCCTCAGACCAGCCTGGATGCGCCGCGCTGGCGCTGGCGTCAGGGACGCGAGGTACTCATTGAGCCGTCGGCAGGCGAGGCCATCCTCAGCGGTCTCGCGGCTCGTGGTCACGAGGTCGCGATTGCCGATACGGAGAACCAGTTCAACGGCAACGGTGGTCGCGGCCAGATCATCCGCAAACTGCCCGAGGGCGGCTACATCGCGGGCAGCGAACCGCGCTCAGACGGCGCAGCCGTCGGGTATTAGCAACCCGGGCGGAGCTTGCGGTGGCATGGAGTGCCCAGCACCAGCAAGCGTTCTAGATAGAGCGACTCGAAGCTGACGTCTCAATAGGCAGGTGTGGCTTCAAGGCGAGCAGGCCAACGGAGCTGAATCGGAGCCAGGCGCTGGGCTACTTGAAGGCCGGAACGACCTCCTTGCCGAACAGCCGATTCCAGCTGAACTTAGCCGACCACGGCGGGCTCCTCCAACATGTGCGGTAAGACGCGACGCGCGACGCGCTCCTGCTGACTCAGATCGTCGAACATGAGGCGCAGGTAGTTAGCGCCGCCGGCCTCTAGCTCGTGGACTCGCTGCAAGCACTCGTCGGGTGTGCCGACGATCTCGCGCGCGATGAACGCGTCGAGGTCAGCCGCGGCCCCGCCGACACCGACGGGATTTCGCTCGAAGGAAGCTTTCGCCTCAGCAACAGCGGTGTTGTGGTCCTGGTCGACGAACATGCGGATTTGCCGCACGATGGTCATGGGCCGCTCCGGCCAGTCCGGCTGCGACAGGACTTCCGAAAGCCGGTCTTCGCTACCGCGGGTGAGCATGACCCAGCCGTCGGCCAGCTCCTTCACCATTTGAACCGTGGCGTCAGATTCGCCGCCGAGCCAAATCGGCGGATGGGGCTTCTGAAACGGCACCGGCGCGAACCCGAGCTCATGTGTACGAACCCTGGTTCCCTCAAAGCTGACCGTTTCGGGCGCCGGGTGGGGGTCCACAGCTCCTTGAGTAGCATGACGACCTCGCGCGTGAAGGCGACGCGGCCATCGTGATCTTCGACTATCGGAATGTCGTAGGCCTTGTGTTCGGCGGGTACGGAACCTGAACCCAGCGTGCAAATGACGCGACCCTTGGTCATTTGATCTAGCGTCGATAGCACCTTGGCGAGCATTGCCGGATAGCGGAAGTTGACGTTCAGCATGCTCCAGGCCAGGCGTACGCGGTTGGTGGCGGTCCCGAGTCCGATCATCAGGGTTAGAGAATCGAAGGGCAGGTCCGGCGTCGCATTCGCGCCGTGGGCCATGATGTGGTCGCCGAGCCAGATCGAGTCGTAGCCCTGTTCGTCGGCGAGCTGCGCCTCTTGGAAGACGGCATCGATCCCGCGTTCGGGGTGGAGCAGCAGTCCCAGTTTCGCCATTTCAAGCCTCCAGAGGTAATCAGCGAGGGTGTCTGGCTGAGTGTATCAAGTCCAGCGTTGCCGCGGCTGTTCAGGCTAGGCCATGCGATGGGATTCAGGCCGCAGCCGCGTCCACAGCACCATGAGCGTGAGGCCGATGACGACGCCTGAGAGGACGCCTGTGGACGGTCCCAGAAGCTCCGCGGCAACCTCCAAGCGTGAGCATAGAAAAAGGCAGGATACCGATGCACATGCTCATGACGCCCAGGGCTCGGCCTCGCATTTCGTCAGTGGCCGTTGTCATGACAAGGGCGCTTTGCATCGTCGCGAAACCGGCGTGTCCCAGGCCGGCAACCATCAGCGCAGCGAGCGCCACTGGATACCAGTTCGCCGCGGCGAAGACGCCGAGGAAGGTCATCGCCAACACGGAACCGCCGACGTAGCCGTAGCCGCGTGTGATTCGTAAGCCTCGGGCGATCAGGAACGTCGCGAATATCGAACCGACGGCAGGAGCGCCAGCGAGCAGACCGGTCCAGAAGGCGTTCACATCCAGCCTGTCGGCAAAGACGGGCACCATCGGCGTAAAGGGGAAGTAGAAGGAGTTCATCAGGATGGTTACGCCCAGGATGCTCACCAGTGTGGCGTTCCGCGGCACAGTGGCAAACGTGGCGCGCAAATCCTGGAGGATGTTCGGCATTGCCCCGACGCGCTTCCTCACGCCTGGGGCTCGGACACCGAGCAGAAGGACAAACGATATAACGTAGAAAGTTGCTACGAGCAAGAAGCCCTGACCGATTCCAAGCAGGCTGATCACTGAGCCGCCGGCAACACCCCCGAGGAGCGTGCCGGTCATCATCGCGAGCGCCTCCAGCGCGAGCGCGTTCGTTAGTCTGGAAGGCCCAACGATGTCGTAAACCAGGGCTCGCCGGCTGGTCATGTCAGCCATGTGGCCGATGCCTATGACCAGCATGTAGGGATAGACCATCCAGACCTCCACGCGGTCGGAGAGGTTGAGCGCGGCCATGAGAAAGGATGCAGGGATGACCAGCACTGCGACGGTGAGAAGGGTGCGCCGACGGTCCAATCGGTCGGAGATGACGCCACCGAGGACGCCGGTAAAGAACATCGGCGCGAAGAAGGCGGCGCCAACTATTTGCACCTTGAACGGCGATCCAGTCAGCTCGTTCACCAGATAGCTCGTGAGGAAGATGCCCGTCCAGCGGCCGAGATTCCAGAGAAGGCCTATGGCCCAGAGGCGAGGGTATTGGGGAGCGGAGAATGCAGCGAAGGTCCCGTGTCCCGCTCTGGTTTGTGAGACAACATCGTTGCCTTCCGGCTCAAACGCGGTTGAGGAGATTGGGCGCTCCCTACCTGCCCGAACCTCAATCGGTAGGAACCTTCTCAGCGCGTTACTTGGCGAACCTAGCGAATCACATAAAATTGATCCTTCACGCCTGAGAAGCAGATTGACTAGAACTGAGCCTAGGCCCAGTGGCCTGCCTCGACTGCGTGGAGGAAATCGGCAACCACGCTGTTGAACAGAGCTGGCTCCTCAAGGTTTATCGTGTGGCCGCTCTGCGGGAAAACGACCAGGCCGCTGTGCGGGATGCAGCGCTTCATGAGCACCGACGGCTCGAGGCACGGTTCGTCCTCATCGCCGGTGAGGACGAGCGTCGGCACCTGGAGCGCCTGCATTTCCAACTGCCAATCGAAGAGCGGTGGGCGGCCGGCCTGGACACCTCGCATGGTGTTGGCAGAGCCCGTAGTCGAGTGCGACGTGAGTAGCGACATGAACTCCTGGAAGCCGGTTGGGTCCTTGCGGCGGAGCTGAATCCGAGTTGGGCCGCTGCCGTAGCGTTCGAAGGCCGGAGCTCCTTCTGATTCGATATCGTCCGCGAGCTGGCGCCACGCTGCACGGGACTCCTCGGGATCTGTGCTGCCGCTGCCTGCCGCCGCAACGATTAACGCTCGTGCCATCTCAGGATGTCTAATGCCGAAGTGCAGCGTTGTGGACCCGCCCATCGACAGGCCTCCGATGAAGGCCTGGTCGATGTTGAGGTGTCGGAGCAGTCCATACAGGTCTTCGACCGCGATGTCCTGGTCGTACGCAGCGGCGTCGGAGGGAACATCCGAGGGTGGGTATCCTCGCGCGTTGTAGGTGATGACGCGGTAGAAGCGTGAAAAGTAATGGACCTGCGGCGCCCAGCTCTCCATGCTGCCGGCGAACTCATGACACCAGATGAGCGGGTAACCCTGCCCGACGTCCTCGTAAGCGAGGTCAGTCCCGTTGACATGAGCGCTTGGCATCTTCGTCCCTCCCGACAATCAGCCTGGTCCGGCTGGCACTAGCCCTGGTCTTTCAAGCCGACGGTGGTCGTGATGCAAGGTTCGTTGCCGATGGCGACCGTTGTGTGACCCTTGCCGGTGACGTCTTCCACGAGCCGCGCATCGCCGGGGCCGAAGACCTTCTTGGAGCCGTCTTCGAAGCCGATCTCGAGCGAACCGGACAGGATAACGACGAACTGACGCTGCGGCGCCGGATGCCAGTCTTGCATGACGCCGGGAACCCGACTGCCGAAACGGATCGAGGTGGTGTCGAGACCGGCTAGCCAGTCAGATTGCTTTTCGAGGGCAATCTCTTCCCAGGTTGCTTTTCCATCCGCGCCGACGTACATACGATACGTGCCCAATTTTCGCCTCCTGTGTGAACGACGGGGAGTGTGCGTAATCCACGCGACGAGCGGAGTCGTGGGAAGCTAGTAACCGGCCTTGCTGGGCCGGATCCTACCGCCGCCGATGTCGCGTTTGCGGATCCGGATCGACTCGGGCGTGACCTCGAGGTACTCGTCGCTGGCCAGCCACTCGAGCGCCTGATCGAGACTCATAAGGCGCGCCGGTTCGAGTCGCACTGTGTCGTCCGAGCCCACGGCGCGAACGTTGGTCAATTGCTTTGCTTTACAGACGTTGACCGGCATGTCCTGGCTGCGGTTGTTTTCCCCGACGACCATGCCGGCATAGACCTTCGTACCCGGTTCGATGAAGAAGGTGCCGCGGTCCTGAAGCCGGAAGATGCTGTACGGGATGGCGCTGCCGGCCTCCATCGCGACAAGGGCTCCTTTGCCGCGCTCGGCGAACTCCCCACGGTAGGGTTCATAGCCGTACAGATTCTGATGCACGATGCCGGTACCCCGGGTCTGGGTCAGCAGCTCGTTGCGGAAACCGAAGAGGCCTCGGGATGGGACTCGAAATTCGATACGCGTCCCGTCAGTCCCGGCTGCCATGTTGATCATCTCACCGTGCCGCTTGCCGAGGTTTTCGATCACGACGCCAACGTGCTCTTCCGGCACTTCAACGACGAGGTCTTCGACCGGCTCGCTCAGGACACCGTCTATGGTCCTGAGAATAACCTCCGGGCGGGAGACCTGGAATTCGTATCCTTCTCGCCGCATCGTCTCAATCAGAATCGCGAGGTGCAGCTCACCGCGACCGCTGACGCGGAAGATTTCCGGCGACTCTGTCGGCTCGACACGGAGGGACACGTTGGAGCGCAGCTCGCGCTGCAGCCGGCTGGCGATATTGCGCGTGGTGACGAAACGTCCTTCGCGTCCGGCGAAGGGCGAATTGTTGACCAGGAAGTCCATCGCCATGGTTGGCTCTTCGATCGAAACGAAGGACAACGGCGTCGGGTCGGCGGCATCGGCCAGTGTCTCGCCGATACCGACGTCCTCCATGCCCGCGATCGCGATCACGTCGCCCGCCGAGGCTTGGTCGACCTCAATGCGCTTGAGGCCCTCGAAGCTGTAAATCTTGGTTACACGGGCGTCTTCCGGGACGCCGTCATGGTGTACGACCTTCATTGGTGACCCGAGCCGGATGGTTCCGCGGGCAATGCGGCCAATACCGAGTCGGCCGATGTAGTCGTTGTGGTCGATGGTTGTGATCAGCATTTGGAAGGGTGATTCGGTGTCGCCCCCTGGTGCGGGTACTGTTTCGAGGATCGTTTCGAACAAGGGCTCGAGGGATTTGCTCTCATCGTTGAGATCGCGTTGGGCAATGCCCAGCGTTGCTACCGTGAACAGGATTGGGAAGTCGAGCTGGTCATCAGTGGCTCCGAGTGACATGAACAACTCAAAGACTTCGTCGAGAACCTCGTGAGCACGTGCATCTTTGCGGTCCGTTTTGTTGATCACGACGATGGGCTTCAGTTTGAGGTCCAGCGCCTTGCGCAGGACGAAGCGAGTACCCGGAAGGGGCCCTTCAGCGGCGTCTACCAGCAGCAGGACGCCATCGACCATCGTCAGCGTCCGCTCGACCTCGCCGCCGAAGTCGGCGTGGCCAGGAGTGTCGACGATGTTTATCTTGGTGTCCTTGTAGAAGATGGCTGTGTTCTTGGCCAGGATAGTGATTCCGCGCTCGCGCTCGAGTTCGTTCGAGTCCATGACGCGAACGGCTACGGTCTGGTTCTCGCGGAACGCTCCGGTCTGGCTAAGCATCTGGTCCACGAGTGTTGTTTTGCCGTGGTCGACGTGGGCGATGATGGCGACGTTACGAATGTTGGGTGCCTGGAAAGCTATTGAAAGTCCTCTATCCACAAAACTCCCCGGGCCGGATTCGCAGCCCGGGGAGCTATGTATTGAATTGTTGACCTGGAGTCAGTTCACATTATACGGCATTGTGCCAGACTATGAATGTCGCAGGCGATAAAGACGCTGGAACTGAGGGTGCTGCTACTTCCTGGCAGGCATGGCCTCGGCGCCTTCTCGCGTCATTTCGAATGCGTTGTTGATGCAGGAGATATAGGAGTACTGACCCAGGGTCGCCGTGATCTCGACCATCCAGCGAGCGTCGTGGCGCGCCAGCATCGAGTTGAACAGAGCGGCGTCCACTTTGTTGTTGTTGAGGAGCTGCCGAGAGTAGGTGATGATATCGCGCTCGTCCGGCTCCAATCCGCTGGGGTCGCCTCCGGTGCCCATGACCTCGATGGCTTCTTCGCGCATGCCGGCTTTGCGTCCGACGTTAACGTGGGAGCCCCACTCGTACGCTGCGTCCCTTTCGCGGCAGAGCGTCAGGATGCAGAGTTCACGTTCGACCATGGTGAGGCTGGTTTCAAGGCGAACATGAGCGCCGGTCTTGCAGACCATTTCGGCCAGGCCTGGGCTATGCATGAGTACGCCGAAAGGTCCGCCGACGTTCCCCAGGACGCCAACGATCTCGTCGTATTCGTGGTGACGGTCTTCCCCGATCTGATCTTTAGAAGTAATGAGATCTATACGAGCCATTTGTTCCTCCTCAGATAAAGCCTTTTGATGGGTGGATTATTGCACAGCGGTTCGCCGGTACTGGCGTGTTTGAGTTGACAGCAACGAAGCCGGGCGACATGCTCAGGCCGTAGCTCGGCGCCCAGCGCCGGAGGAGGGGTTCAATAATGGCAGTAGAAGTGAAGATCGAAGAACGATTCCTGGATCTGAGCCACGGCAAGTCTCGTATCCTGGAGGCCGGTACTGGCTACCCAACGCTGCTCGTGCACGGTGCAGGCTTCATTAGCAGCGCCGACAACTGGCTTGGCGTGATCAGACCGTTGGCAGAGAAGCTCCATATCATTTCTATAGACGCCCTTAACTACGGCAAAGGCGACGTCTTCGACCAGGAATTCTCTTTTGCATACATGGTCGACCACATTCGAGAGATCATCGACGCGCTTGGCTACGAAAAGGTGAACTTGGTTGGCCACTCTATGGGTGGCTGGCTGGGTACGCTTTTCGCCTACGAAAGCCCCCATCGCATCAACAAACTGGTGCTAGTGGCAGCCGGTGGTACTCAGGCCCGCCCGCTGACATCGATGGTGGACTGGAAGCCGCCGAGCGAGGACGACATCAAGAACAACGCCGGTCGTGGTATGTCCGACGAGGACCGCGCTCGAACCGTCGAGGGTTACCTCGCGAAGCGGGCCAAGCAGGAGCATGTTGAAGGCTTCGGCAAGGTCATGAAGCACATGACCAACCCGGAGACCCGCGTGCGTTACAACACGATGCGCCGCCTGAAGTGGATCCCCGTTCCGACGTTGGTACTCTGGGGTTCCGACGACAAGACGAATGATGTGTCAATGGGCCACGAGCTCGAGGAAGGCATCCCGAACGCGAAGCTGATCGTGTACGACGGCGTCGGCCACGGCGTCCCGCAAGAGGCGCCCGACAAGTTTGCGGCCGACGTGTTGGCGTTCCTGACGGATTAGCAGCGGCTCAGACCGGCACAACGAAAAGAGCCCGGCCAGTAAGCCCGGGCTCTTTCTTATCTCGAGGCTAACCTTATTTGCCGAGCTTCTTCGCCAGTCGGGGGTAGACCTTCAGGGCGTTGCCTTCGAAGATCTTCGCCTGATCGGCCTCGCTGAGGTTTAGTGCATCGACGTAGGGCTTCGTGTCGTCGAAGTGACGGCCCGTGCGTTCGTCGATGCCTTTCACAGCGCCGATCATCTCGGACGCGAAGATCACGTTGTCTGGCCCCATCACGTCGACCAGTGTCGCGACACCCTTGTGGTGATAGACGCAGGTGTCGAACCACATGTTGTTCATCAGCTCTTCCGGCGTCCGGCGTCCGGCATCCTGGGCGATGCCACGGTAGCGTCCCCAGTGGAACGGTACGGCGCCGCCGCCGTGGGGGATGACAACCTTCAGCGTGGGGAAGTCCTGGAAGAGGTCTGACATCACCATCTGCATGAAGAAGGTGGTGTCGCCGTTGATGTAGTGGGCGCCCGTGCCGTGGAAGTTGGGGTTGCAGGAGCCGCTAACGTGGATCATCATCGGCACTTCAAGCTCGACCAGCTTCTCGTAGAGCGGATACCACCAATGGTCGGACATCGGTGGGTCGGTCCAGTAGCCGTCTGACGGGTCCGGGTTGAGGTTGGCGCCGACGAATCCCATCTCGTTGACGCAGCGCTCCAGCTCCTCGATGCAGTTCTCGGGCGAGACGCCGGGGGACTGAGGCAGCTGGCAAACCGGGACGAAATTGTCCGGGTAAAGATCACTGACTCGCTTGATGATGTCGTTGACGGTTCGCGACCATAGCAGACTGGTCTCAGGCGGACCGACGTGATGCTCCATGCCGCCAGCCGTAGGCGAAAACAAAGTCATGTCCGACCCGCGGTCGCGTTGCAGCTTGAGTTGCCCAGCTTCCAGAGTCTCACGCAACTGATCATCGGTGATGTTCAGGGGGTCGTTAAAAGGAGTTCCGATGGCGTCTTTTTGGCGCAGCCGCCATGCCCTGAGCTCTGGTGGAGCCGTGGTGTAGTGGCCGTGGACATCGATGATCATATTTCGTTCCTTTGAACATTCGGGGCGTGAAGTTGGGGCGAGTCTACATCGCCGAACGCGGGGTGGCGAGTGGGCCAGCAGTGGTGCAAGATCAGCTAGTTCTTCTCGCGAATCAGGAGGTAATGGGTTGGCCAGCTTTGACTTGACCGGTCGCGTCGCAATCGTAACCGGGGGATCAGATGGCATTGGTAAAGGAATCGCGCTGGCGATGGCGGAAGCCGGCGCCGATATTGTCGTGGCCGCGCGCCAGCAGCAGAAGATCGACGCTGCTGTGGCGGAAATCAAGGCGCTCGGTCGCCGGGCTATCGGCGTGTCGGTAGACGTGAGCGATGCGTCGCAGATTCAGAGCATCGTCGATGCAACGATGAGTGAGTTTGGCAAGGTCGATGTGCTCGTTAACAACGCGGGCTCCAGTTGGGGCACGTCGTTTAGACGCGGCCTTCTGCTCGAACTGGAGGCGGCTGACTTCGATGGCGCCTTCAGTACCAACGTGCGCAGCCAGTTTCTCTGCGGCAAAGCGGTTGTGCCGATCATGCAGCAGCAGGACACTGGTGGCTCGATCATCAACATGTCTTCTGTAGGGGGCCAGATCAACCTGGTGCCGAACCCGACGATGGGCCTCTATTCCGCGACCAAGGCTGCGATCTTGAGCTTCACGCGCAGTATGGCGGCGGAGTGGGCGCCCAAGGTCAGGGTTAACGCGCTGATGCCGGGGTTGATCCAGACAGACCGAACGCGCAACGACCCGAACCGAAAGGCGAGCGACGAGGAACTTGCCGCGAACATTGGCCTGGGCCGCGTGGGATTCCCGTCTGACGTCGCCGGCGCCGCCGTGTTTCTGGCCTCCGACGCAGCGAGCTGGGTTAGCGGCTCTTCGATTCAGATCGACGGCGGCCCCAAGCCGAGGCCGCTCTAAGCGTGGCCGCGGCACTGCAACCTGTAGAAGCGATTTCGCGCCTCGGAACGGAGACGGCCTTCGATGTCCTGGCGCGCGCGGAGGCGCTGGCGGCACAGGGTCGCGAGATCATCAATCTCGGCATCGGCCAGCCGGATTTCAAGACGCCGCCCCACATCGTCGAGGCGGCAGTGAAGGCGCTGAGAGACGGACACCACGGCTATACGGCGTCGCCGGGGATACCGGAGCTGAGGCGCGCCGTCGTCGAAGACATCGCGCACTATCGTGGCGTCGAGGTTGACCCCGCGCGCGTCGTCGTCGTGCCCGGCGGCAAGGTGACGATGTTCTTCGCCATCCTCATGTTCGGTGAGCCCGGGGCCGAGATTATGTATCCGAATCCCGGCTTCCCGATCTACGAGTCTGTGATCAACTTCACCGGCGCGAAGGCTGTGCCGATCCCGCTGCTGGAGGAGAACGACTTTTCATTCAACGCTGAGTCCGTGCTGGCCGCGATTACGTCGAACACGCGTCTCATCATCATCAACTCGCCGGCTAATCCCACCGGCGGGACCGTGACGCAGGCGGAGTTCGACAAGCTGGTCGCGGGGCTTCAAGAACACCCACAGGTCGCAGTAATGAGCGACGAGATTTACTCGCGTATGGTCTACGACGAGCAGGAGCACGTCTCCCTCATGGGCTATAAGGAGCTCGAGGATCGCCTCATCTTGCTCGACGGATGGAGCAAGACGTACGCGATGACGGGCTGGCGCATCGGCTACGGCGTCTGGCCCGCGTCGCTGGTGGAGGCGGCGACGCGGTTGGCGGTCAACTGCCACTCCTGTGTCAACGCACCGACTCAGATCGCAGCGATCGAAGCGCTACGAGGGCCGCAAGATTCCGTCGACACGATGGTCGCCGCTTTCGACGAACGGCGAAGCGTCATCGTCGATGGGCTCAACGACTTGCCAGGCGTCAGCTGCCGCACTCCCGGTGGAGCCTTTTACGTCTTTCCTAACATCGCCGGGACAGGGATGGACGCGCACACGATGCAAGACCGTCTTCTAGAGGAAGCAGGCGTCGCTACGATCGCCGGGACCAGCTTTGGCGCGTATGGGGAGGGCTATCTGCGCTTCTCCTACGCCAACTCGGTTGAGAACATTGAGGCGGCGCTGGGCCGTATGCGGGACTTGTTGACGAGCTAAAGAAGCAGGACCCTGAGCTCATCGATCGTATCGACGATATTCGTCGCGGCAGCGGCGCGGAGCTCCTCGCGAGAGCCGGCGCCGTAGGTCACGCCGATCGAGTCGATGCCGTTAGCCGTGGCGCCGATGATGTCGTGTTCGCGGTCGCCGATCATGACGAAGTTGAATGGCGCGCGATCCGGGTAGCGATCCATCGCTCTGCGTACCAACAGGGCCTTATCGGCGTCGGCGAGGTCCATTCCAGGACCGGTCACGGCGTCAAAGTGATCGCTGAGGCCAAAGTGATCAACGATCTGCTCGGCGTAGACGGTGGGTTTGGATGTCACGACGCAGAGGAGGCTCCTGGCATCGCGCAAACCCCGCAGCAGCTCCGACATGCCATCGAAGATGCGGTTCTCGTAGATACCGCGCTCGCCGAAGTATTCGCGATAGGATTCGACGGCTTGCCAGGCCGTCGCTTCATCCAAGTCGTATTCGCTCATGAACGATCTGAGCAGAGGCGGTCCGATAAAAGATCGAAGCTCCTCCAGCTCGGCGGCGATTCCGAACTTCGATAGTGCGTATTGCACGGACTTCGTGATGCCTTCCGTCGGATCGGTTAGCGTGCCGTCCAGGTCAAAGAAGACGACGGGATAGCTCATCTCCGGGGCATTCTAGCTTGGCGGCTTAGCGGCCGACGACGATGAGGAATAGGACGGCTGTGGCTTCCGGCTCTTCGAGCAACTTGACGACTTCGTCGTCGTAGAAAGTGAGGCCGCTGGCCCGCAGGCCGAGGCGAGTGGCCTCGAGGTAGACACGCCCGCCGCGGATGCCGGCCTCGAGCTGCGCTGCCCGGTAGCCGCGTTCGCCAAGGTTCGCGAGGACTTCGTCTAGCTGAGCAACGAAGTAGATGTTTATTGCCGCCTCGCCGGCCGAGGGCTGGTCCAGCGCCAGGTGGACTGCCGTTTCATGGAAATCGCCTCGCTGGAGACGCTGCAGACGCTGGTCCTGGACATCGGAACGGTATGCGCCATTCGGCAGGCCTTTGACGTTGTTCACGATGACGAAGGCCTGCGTCAGTGCAGGGAAGTCTGCGCTCATGGGGCTGGCGGCTGCCTCGAGAAGGCTGGCAAGTTCCGGGCGAGTCATCGGTTCGTCCTTGAAGTGTCGCGTTGAGCCGCGGTGGCTGATGACTTCCTGGAGTTCCTGGCTGGAGCGACCGATTATTTCACCGGCTGGCGAGGCCGGAGCCGAATCGAGCCATCGGTGAAGCGCTGGCATGTGAAGCAGGCTCGTGGCAGCGTGGGTCTGCCAGATCAGCGGATATTCGATCTCGACTTTCGCGAGGGGCTCGGTGGCGTGAGAAATCGTCTCGACATTTGGCTCCGGGGCGTAGGCGGTCTCCGATCCCAGTGCCACGACACAGATTGCCGCCTCGCGATTGCTGTCGAGGCCGAGCAGGTGATTGACGGTGGTATCGATGAAGCCGGCATGGAGGTGAGGCGAAAGGCCGCGTGCTTCTGCCAGGCCGATCATGTTGGCGGCGATAGTGCCACTATCCCAGAAGGCGTGACGGTAGGCGCGTTCTTCGTATCGCCAGGCGTTACGCCAGAATGTGCTCGTCAGGACGATGAACGCTTCGGCGCCTGAATCGCCGCTGCCGGCCGCCTCTGCGACAACGGCTCGGTAGTCCCCCTCGCGCAGGCTGTGCAGCGTCTCAGCCGTTGCATCGTAGTGATAGACGCCGGGCCGGAGATCATTGATGGCGCCACAGACTAGATACAGCTCCACATGGTAGAGCGCACCGGTGCAAGAGGCGGCGCGAAATTCGAGGTCGCGTCCGTTTATCTGGCGGCGTTTAATGACGCCAGCCGAGTAGTGCAGTAGCGCCGACAGCGAAGGTAGCGTCAAGGGGCCGTCTGGGTCACCTGGCTCCTGTAGACGCATCGAGGGCAGGCCGACGTATCGCTTGTACTGCTGCGGGATCAACTCAACATCGATGAGGCGTCGCTGAGTTGTCTCACCAGGATGATGCTTGGTGGCTTCGTGGTACTCGCGCGCTGCGCTTCCGTCCTGCTCCATCATGATTAGGGGCGACGGACCCAAAGTCCGCCGCCCCTTGATTCTCGCTTTCGAGGTAAGCCGGCGTCTAGACCAGAACTGCCTTTTCGAACTCCGTGTCGCCTGACTGGTCCTCCGGGAAGAGGTTCAGGTCCAGCATCCAGCGGTGGGTGTGTTCGTACATCTCACGGCTGTAGTCCTCGAAGACGAGGCGCTCGGCGAGGCCGAAGTTGCGGACGTCGACGAGGTTCTTGTAACGCTCCGGGACGTCCGGCTCGAAGTAGTGCTTGTACTGCTCCGGCGCAAGGTCGATGTCGCCCTGAGCTCGCTGCAGCGCGTTGAAGTACTTCTGGCAGTCTTCCACAGAAGCGTCACCGGTGATCAGGAAGCCGATCATGAACGTTGTGTCGAGCACCTTGCGCATGCCGAGTTGCTCGGCAATTTCGCGCTGGATGCCGAAGATGTTGGCCGCCGCTACCTGGCGATCGATCAGCAGGTTGAGACGGTCGGCCGGGCTGCCGATGAAGCGCAGCTTGACCTCTGATGCTGGCTTGTAGGTCTCCAGCGCTTGGAGTGCCGAGAAGTGGCTGCCGGAGTGGTAGCCGACGCCGACTTCTACGTCACCAAGCTGTTCTGGGCTGCGGATGTCGGACTCCGGCGCGACGTAGATGCCGGCGGGGGTCATGCTGTAGGCGTGGCCCCACATGATGCCGTGTTCCGCGGAAGAAGCCATGTTGACGGCCCAGTGGCAGGCAGAGCTGACTTCGCAGGCTCGGCCTGATTCCATCGACTCAAAGGCGCCTGTCATGACGGGCGCCGGCGCACCGTCGGCCGATTGCACGCTGGCGTCTGCGGTTGCCATCGCCCGGCGGCCGACGTTTGCGCTGCGGACGAATTCGTACTCGAGACCTTCGGCCGCGTAGTAGCCCTTCTCTTCGGCGACCCATTCCTGGAGGCGGCCGTGTGGCATGATTCGGAACTTGCTCATTGCTGTCCTCTCTTTCTAGTGACTAACCGGGCTACGCGCCCGGGACGTTCCCCAAAATGGCCGGGGTGAGCTCTGGGTGTACAAGGAATGCTTTACGAAGTTCGCTGGTTGCATCAATCCAATCGGCGTTGCGGGGAAGGATAACGCCGCCGGTACGCACCGCGTAAACCTCGGGATTGTCGACGCCGGGAGGGATCTCCCCTTGATCGCGAAGCGCCTTTGTGGCGTCGATCAGACGGCGACGGCTGTGAATGATCATTGAGTCACTGGTGGCCAGGTGTTCATGAGAACGGTCGTAGATGTGTCCCATGCTCTCGGTGATCGCCTGGTCCTGGAGATGGATACCGGAGATGCCGGTGTAGCTGTCCTTTTTCTGGGACTCGCGGTCGATCTGGTAGTCGTTTTCCGCGGTGGCCGTCATGCGCCAGCGGCCAAGTGCGTCCGTGGTGTTCTCCTTCATCGAGCCCATGTTGAAAGCGGCACGTCGCTCCGGGCTGAGGCTGGCGCCCGGATTCGCGGCGCCCGAAAACATGAAGAACATCGTGTGATCGTCATCCAACGGGACCCAGCAACGCACACTGCCGCCGAGGCCGAGCACGCCGACAGGCGTCATCGTGTAGAAGGGGAAGAGGAAGTTTGCGATGCGCCAGTAGGTCGTATCCGGCTCGGCCGGACGATAGGCGGCGTACATCGTGCCAAACTCGGAGTCCACAACCGAGTGCTTCGGTGCCCGGTCAGCGACGTTGTAGTAGGAAAATGTTTGCGGAGTTGCATCTTCGGGAGGAATAGCACCGAGGTGAAGGAAGCCGAGGTGCGTCGTATCGATGTCACCTTCGAGCGCCTGCATCCAATTGCACTCGCGCTGGATCGAGCGAATCGAGAACTGTCCTTCAGGGAGCATGTTCTGCTCCAGTTGGGGCAGTTCCGGCGGAACCTCGCGCGGCCCCATGTAGGCCCAGACCAGGCCGCCGCGTTCCCGAAGTGAATAGGCGCGAGCGTGGACCTTGTTCTTGAAGTTGGATTCTGCCGGCTCAGACGGCATGTCCACGCAGTCGCCGCCAACGTCGTACTTCCAGCCGTGATAGACGCAGCGCAGCCCGTCTTCCTCGTTGCGACCGAAGAAGAGAGAGGCACCACGATGGGGGCAGGCGTTCTGGATCAGGCCAAGGTCACCAGACGTGGTGCGAAACGCGATCAGGTCCTCGCCGAGGAGGCGTACGCGGAGGGGCGGGCCGTCCGGAACGGCGAGCTCGTTGCTCATGAAAGCCGGCAGCCAGTACTGGCGCATGAGGTCGCCCATCGGAGTCCCAGGGCCAACGCGGCAAAGGAGTTCGTTCTCGTCGTTGCTAAGCACTATCGGCTCCTTGATTTTTTTGATTCTGGACGACGTCGTCCTCATCGAAGGAATTGGCCGAGGATGGGGTTCGATTTGTCTTGCGCGGAAGTGGCAGAATCCCCTCCTTTACCGGTTGCGGTCAGTCCTCGCTCGGCTCTGGCGAAACGCTGGCCTCGCTGCGGGCAACCTCATCAAGGAAGCGCGAGAGTAGAGCGGCGAGGTGGTCTGCTTGCTCATCTCCTAGCAAATCAAACACGAAGCGGTTGATTCCATCTCGTGCCTCTTTCAGGTGTCCTACCGTTTCCTCCGCTTGTTCGGTCACGTAAAGCTGATTGCGCCGGCGATCGCGTGGATCAGTCTCTCTACGTACCAGGCCGAGCGTGGTCATGCGATCGATGAGGATCGAAGTCGAAGCAAGGTCTTTGCTTATCGATGACGCCAGACCGCCGAGACTAACTCCGGGCTGCTGATCGATTTCAATCAAGGCCTGAGCCTGGACAACGGAGAGGTCTCGCTCTGCGGCCCGGTCCTTGAAATAGAGCGTCGCGGTACGCGTAGCCCTAGAGAGAAGTAGCCTTAAATCAAGAGTCATGTGGATTATAGTAGGACGTATTACTTTTGTTTGCAAACAGTTGACGAAGCCAATCAGGCGTGATGCCGCTGATGGCTCTCTGTGGCCATCGAGAGTCGCCTCGCCGTCGCACTCGGCACTTGATGTATGGGACGTCTGGAGGCGGGTGCATCGTTTGAGGGTTGGCCCTGCCTGCCAGTTACAGTGCGGATGGTATTCTCACTCCCGTCGCGAACCAGAACAGATTGAGAGCGAGGCATCACGATGGAATATCGCAGCTTGGGGACGTCCGGTCTAAAGATTTCAGCCGTTGGGATTGGTTGTAACCCTTTCGGAAATGAAGTTGATCAGCCTGGAGCGAAGGCAATCGTCGACGCCGCGATTGAAGAGGGCGTTACGTACTTCGACACCGCGGACACGTACTTCCAGGGCCGTTCCGAGCAGTTCCTGGGTGAGGCACTCAAGGGCCGTCGTCAGGAAGTCCTAGTGGCAACGAAGTTCGGCAACCGCAGCGGTCCAGGTCCGAACGACACCGGCGCCTCGCGCAAACACATCATCGACTCCTGCGAGGCGAGCCTGCGACGACTTCAGACCGACTATATCGACGTTTACCAGGTGCACACGCCGGACCGCAGCACGCCTATTGAGGAAACGATGCGCGCGTTAGACGACCTGGTGCGCTCCGGCAAGGTGCGCTACATCGGCTGCTCTAACTTCTTCGAATGGGAAGTTTCTGAGGCGCAATGGCAGGCAAAGACGCACGGCCTGACCGAGTTCGTGTCCTGCCAGGACTTTTACAACATGCTCTATCGGGACATCGAAAAGCGCATGGAGCCTTACTGCGTCAAGAACGGGATCGGAATGATTCCTTACTTCCCGCTAGCGGGCGGCCTGCTCGGCGGAGCTTTCGAGCGCGACGTGGAGCCGCCTGCCGGTTCCCGTGCGGCGATTCGTCCGACGTTCAAGGCCTGGGATAACGATCGCAACTGGACGGTCCAGGAGCAGCTTCGCGACTTTGCAGCAGAGCGGGGCTGGGCACTGTCGCAGATGGCGGTGGCGTGGCTGTTGACGCGTCCGATGATGTCGACGGTCATCGCGGGAGCCGATCGGCCGGAGCACATTCGGGAGAACGTCAAAGCGCTAGACGTGAAGTTCAGCGAAGCGGACCTGCAGCAGATCGATGAGATGACGCTGGTGGACGATGACCGGACCGTGGCGCCGATCTATCGCTTCCGGCCGTAGCGAGCCTAGACCGGCACTTCGACTTCTACTTCGGCGTCGACCAGTGCGGGCAGCGCGAATCCGACCTCGAGGCCGCCGCCTTCGCGCAGGGCGGCCCAGACCCGGCCGCCCTGCGCGCTGACGAGTCTGCGACAAACCGCTAAGCCGACGCCGGTGCCTCGTGCCAGATCTGCAGTCGCGCTGGACCGGAAGAAGGAGTCGAAGATGCGTTCGATCTCGGCGACATTCACTCCCGGGCCGCGATCCAGGACTCGGAAGAAGTGCTCCCCGTTCTCGATGCTGATCTCTATCTCGATCGGGAGTTCGGGCGGGCTGTACTTGTCGGCGTTGCTCAGCAGGTTCAGCAGTATCTGATCGAGATACGAGTCCTCAGCCCAGGCGATTTCGGCGCCGGGTTGAATGCGCACGTCAACCACGCGGTTGGCACGCCGCCTCGTGAACATCGCGATTAGCTGCTGGGTCTGCTGGCGTAGTGAGACGGGTTCCTTTTCGACTTCTGTGCGCTCCGAGCGAGCCAGGACCAGCAGGTTTTGCACCAGCCTGTACAGGCGCTCGGATTCCTGTTCGATGTCGGAGATCAGCTCATCGGCGCTTTCCGAGGCGAGCTGGTCGCGCCGTGCGCCGAGCAATCGCGCGCCGCCGTAGATCGTCGTGATCGGCGTGCGTAACTCGTGCGAGACGATTCCGAGGAAATCGTCCTTGGCGCGCGACGCCTCGCGCAACTCCTCCTGCGTGGCCTGCGACTCGGCATAAAGGCGGGCGTTGTCCAGAGCGATGCCCGCCCAGGAGGCGATGCCCAGTGCCAACCGTTCGTGTGTCTCGGCAAAATAGGCGGCGTCGGTATGGCCGAAGATCAGCCCGCCGATAAGTCGCCTCTGGCCAGTGAAGACAGGGACGGCCAATACGCTCTTAACGTCCTCCTCCTCGTCCTCGGTATGGAAGAGTTGTCGGATGCGCGTGGTGTACTCGGCTCGGGTGGCATCTGCCATCCGAAGGGCGCCGAGCCCGGCCGACTGAAGGCTGGCGGTCAGCACGTCCACGCCTTCTTGCGAAAGCAGCTCCGGTTCCTGGCCAGCGATGAATAGGCGGTGTTGTTCCCCCGGGGCCGTCTGATAGAAGAACGCACCGTGCGTTGCCTCTGTTAGTCGAGAGCCGATGTCCGTAATGGCGCGCACCGTCTTTTGAAAGTCGAGGTCAGACGCTATAGACGCGGCTGCTTCTTCAAGGCTGCCCAGGAGCTGTGCCTGCGCCATGAGCTGCTGCTCCCGGCGCGCGACCGAATCGCTCATGAGCGAGAACGCCTGTTGGACAGCCGCGATGTCAGGGTCCGATGTGCGGCTCCCGACGTCCATGCGCCGGCCGCTACCCAGAGCGGCTGCGGCCCGAGCCAGCATCGCCAGCGGGCGTGTGATTTGGCGGGAGACCACCGTCAGCGCCAGTACGGTAACCAGCATGATGGCGGCCACCGCTCCGAGGTCTCGCAGCAAGTCGCTGCGGAGCTTGCTATCGAGGACGTCCTGCGAGCGCGTATAGCCGATCGCCCAACCCATGGTGTCTATAGGAGCCATCGCACCGAAGCGGGCGCCGGTGTCGAACGGCGTTTGTTGCGAGTCGATGCGCTGAAGCTCGCCAGCCAGTGCCGTGTCGATGAGCGGCGAATCGCGCAGGATGGTTTCGGTGTCTTCAAGCAGTGGATCCTGGGCGGAGAAGAAGAGGATTCCATTCTGATCGACGATGACGAAGTTGGCGTCGCCCGGCAGGCCTTCGAGCAGAGCGTCGATTAGATCGGCCGGGTCGAACGCGGCGACGAGATACGCTCTGGCCAGCCTGTCGGGACCGCGGATCGTCCGTCCATAAGTCGCGATCACCTGGCCGGTGTCGCCGATGCCGGCGGCCCAGACGCTGTCGAGATCATCGGAGCGAAGCGCCTGCAGGTAGGAGCGCTCGCTAAGGTCGTCGCCGAGGCGGCTGCCGTCCGCCGAAGAGGCCTGAATGCGGCCTTCCGTGTCCGTTATGAACATCGCCGTGATGTTGGCGTTGCGGGAGGCCAGGCTGCGCAGGTACGGCGCGGTCTGCTCCTGAGTCAACGCCTGGTTGGCAATAACGGGCGACAGTGCAGCCGCGTCGAGGAAGCTATCGAGGTTGCGGCCGAATCCCTGGAGTGCAGATGCGGCACCGGTGGCGGCGGAGGTTGCTTCCTGTAGTCCGGCGTCGCGTCGCGCTTTGCGATCTTCGAAGTTGCTCACCACGATGAGAATCGCAAGCGGGAACAAGGTTGCGACGGCGAGAATGGTAAGTCGTGTACTGAGCGAGAGTCCGCCAAAGACTCGCATTGGCACCCTTTTCCGCGGTCCGATACCTCCGCGTTTCTCCTGGATGTGCAATGGAACCACGAGAGAGAAACGTAGGAATTTGTGACAGATTAGCACACTTGAGATTCCCTTAACCGTACCGTTTTTAGGGTCCCGGGACGCTAGAATCGGTTCATGGAGGAGACAGGGACCCCGAACGAGATTCCGGAGATCCAACCAGGTCTACTGACTGCACGGCGCATGCTGGAGTGGCGGCGCAGCACGGGCCGAATGGACCGGATCAGGGTGCCGGAGCGCGTCATCCTGACGCACCAGGCTTCTCTGTTTCGAGCCCTGGCGCCGAAATTCGGCCACGGCAAGCAACATGGCCTGCTGTGCGATTTGCGCGTTCTAAGGGTGAAACATGGGCCGCTTGGCATCGCCGCTAGCTTCGGTCTTGGTGGGCCGATGACGGCAGCGGTTATTGAGGAGCTCGTCGAGGCCGGCGTCCGAGAAGTCGTGGCGGTAGACGTTGCAGCCAGTCTTTATGCCGAGGTCCCGAGTGGCACCATTGTCCTCGTATCTGACGCTGCAATCGGCGATGGGACGGCGCCGCACTATTTGCCGAACACCTCGGAAGCCGAGGTCAGCGGTGACCTCTCCGGTCGCCTGGCCTCTGCGCTCGCGAGCCGAGATATCGGGTTTACGGCTGGCCGTGTCTGGTCGACAGACGCGGTCTATCGCGAGACAGCAGCTGAGGTTCGCAAGTATCGAGGCAGCGACGCGGTGCTCGTCGACATGGAATCGGCAGCGTTTCTCGCCGCCGGGGCTGCGCTAGGCGTTGACACTGCCTCCCTGCTGGTCGCCGCCGACACGCTGTACGACGAATGGCAGCCTCCCACTGACGGCCGTCGCGTTCAGGCGGCGCTGCGAACTGCCGCGAGGGCGGCCCGAGAGGCGCTCCTGGGCTAAGTCCCAACCGGCCTTGTTTCTGCATGGCGAATCTTCCCGTGTGAGCTAACCAACACTCACGTTATCCGCCACGTGATCCGCTTCGAGCCCTGAAACGAGATAGCTACGGCGCGCCTCGAGGACGTGTTGTGGTCTGGCGGTCGAGGCGCGAGGCGCGCCCATACTGAAAATCGCCGACCTGCTTGGATGGTTTCCGAGAAATGGTCATTACCTCGCGATTGTGCTATCGCTTCTGCCGCTTGAAGGTGGGTCCGTTGCGTCTGGAATGGGCGAAGTAGGACAGCTCGTTGCAACGGCCTGACGCCGCACAGACAATGCGTTGGACATGAGTGATGCGACGCGAGTATTCGAAGGCCTGATAAAGGGTAGGCGATCGATTCGCCGCTACGACGCGAGGCCGATCGTGCGGGCGACAGTCGATGTGTTGCTAGAAGCCGGCACGTGGGCGCCGTCGGCACACAATCGGCAGCCGTGGCGCTTCGCTGTCCTGACTGACACAGCGGCACGAGAGACGCTAGCCCGGCGCATGGGCGATCGATTACGAGAGGCTCGACTCGCCGACGGAGACGACGTTGGCGACGTCGAGGCCGATGCCTCGCGTTCATTCCAGCGCATAAGCCGCGCTCCGTTAGTTATCGTCGCCTTTCTGACCATGGAAGACATGGACGTTTACGCCGACGCAGTGAGGCAGTCCGCCGAACACCTCATGGCGGTCCAGGGCGTCGCTATGGCGGTGAACAACATTCTCGTTGCGGCTCATGCGGAGGGTCTCGGCGCCTGCTGGATGTGCGCACCATTGTTTTGTTCCGATGCCGTGGTCGAGGCCACAGGATCGCCCGAGCATTGGCAGGCGCAGGCGCTTCTCACACTTGGCTACCCTGCGAGCAGAGGCAAGCCGGCCTCACGACGGCCGCTGGAGCAACTGGTGCTTAGAAAGCCGTGAAGATCGCGGTCTTGGCGGGTGGTGTTGGCGGCGCTCGCATGGCGTCCGGTTTTTATCGGGTGCTCGCGCCGGGCGACCTGAGCATCATCGTGAACACGGGGGACGATTTCGAGCACCTCGGATTGCACATTTCACCTGACCTGGACACGGTGACGTACACGCTAGCGGGACTGGCCAATCCAGAGACGGGCTGGGGCATCAGGGGCGACACCTTCGAAGGGCTGGCGGCGCTGGAACGCCTCGGCGGTGAGTCCTGGTTTCGCCTTGGCGACCGGGACGTGGCAACGCATCTGCAGAGGACTTCGCTGCTATCGCAAGGTCTACGTCTGACTGAGGCTACGGAACGCATCTGCGAGGCGCTCGGTGTTACCGCGCGGGTACTGCCAATGACTGACGACGCTGTAGCGACCAAGGTCGTCACCCAGGAGGGGGAGCTCGATTTTCAGGACTACTTCGTACGCCGTGGTTGCGAGCCCGTAGTGCAGAAGATTCGTTTCGATGGCGTAGAGCGAGCATTACCCAGCCCTGAGCTCATCGCCGCGATCGATGAGGCTGACGCGGTTGTTATTGCGCCTTCGAACCCATTCGTCAGCATTGAGCCAATTCTGGCGCTGCCGGGAATGCGTGAGCTTGTGGCTGCAAAGCTGACTGTTGCCGTGTCGCCGATCGTTGGTGGTGCTGCGATCAAAGGGCCGGCGGCAAAGATGCTGGCTGAGCTGGGCCTCGACGTGTCGCCTGGCGGCGTTGCCGGCCGATATGCGGGCGTTATCGGCGGGTTCGTGATGGACGAACAAGACACCGTGCTGGCTGATAGCGTCAGGGCTCTGGGGCTCGAGGTTTCCGTGACACAGACGATCATGCGGACAGATGGGGACAGGGCGTCCCTCGCTGCCGATTGCATCGAGCTTCTGAAACGGCTTGGCGCTTAGGTTCCGGGGCGGGACGGTTGCAGTGAGGCGAGTCCTGCCCAGCCGGTTGAGAGCAAGTCTTGCCAGTCCTGAGGAAAGTCAACATCAAATGCCAGGCCAGGTCGCGAGACCTCAAGCATCGATAGGCCGGCTGCCGTGGCTCGATCGAGATGTCGCTGGAAGCTCGACTCCCCAAAGCTGAAATCGATGGCGCTGGCGGGGCGCAGTAGCAGCGCGTTCGTGCCCTGGCGCAGACGGTCCGGGGCGATGACAACACTGGCGTCCTCACTGGCCATGACGAGCGCGTCAATATCTGACTCGTCGAGTAACGGGAGGTCCCCGGCCACAACCAGAAGGCTGGCGGCGCCGCCGAGAATCGCGTGGTCTCGCGCCTCGGTGAGGGCGGGGTTGAGTCCATTCCGGGATTCAGCGAGCACTACCGCGTTGGAGTAGGTCGCCAGCGCCAGGGCCTCCGCATCGGAGCTAACGACCAGGACGCGATCGATGCGCTCGCAGGCTTGAAGCTTCCGGAGCGAATGCAACATCAAGGCTCGCGCCAGGTCGCGCCGCTGGCCTGCATCCAGGACAGGCTGGAGGCGGCTCTTTGCGTCATCGAAGGGCTTGACGGGCAGGACGGCCCAAATCTGTGAGGGCGCCAAGTCAGTCCTCGTAGATTGCATCGATGAATCGTGAGCTAAAGACATCCTCAGGTGCCACCTCGTTCGTAATGATTCCAAACTCGACCAGCGCATCGATGAGCGCCGACCATTGCTCGGCTGTCTGCCAGCCGTAGCCGTTGCTCTCGGTCAAGGGAGTGGACGCACGCGCCAGCTCCGTCTTGAGCATGAATTCCTGCTGCTCCCGTAGTTCCTGTGGCGCGAACTTGAGCACGATGTCCAACGCCTCCTCGACGTTGGCGCTGGCGTATTCAATTCCTTTGAGAGCTCCTCGCAAGAAGCGCTCCATTGCTTCAGGGTCCTCAGCGATCTGGTCATCGCTGCTGATGTAAGTGAGGCCCAGCACCGGAATGTCGTAGTCGCTGGGGTCGAAGACGGTGACGGGATAGTCAATGCGTTCCAGTTGACCGGGTTCATTTGAGATGAATACGGCGAGAATGTCGACCTGGCCTTCGCTCAGGACACGCGGGTCGAAGCTGACCTTGACCTGATCGACGTCGGCCGGGTCGAGATCATTCGCCTCGGCGATTGCGAGAAACTCGACCGGTACGGTCCCTTTATAGCCGAACTTCTTCCCAGCCCAATCGGTCACGGTGGCGATTCCAGAGTTGGCGCCAACGGCGAAGCCTTGCTCGCTCTTCTGGCCGACGAGGGCTATCGATACGAGGGGCAGGTCTGCGGAGCGTCTCTGGACGACTTGTGCGGCGTTGGCCGTCGAGACCTGGACCTCGCCGGCGAGTAGCAGCTGCAGATGTTCGCCGGATTGGGCGTGGCGGATCTCAACGTCGAGGTTGAGCTCCTCGAAGAAGCCCTTCTCCTGCGCCACGTAGACGCCGACGAAGGGCAGGTTGGCCTGCGGCTTGAAGCCTGCCATGAACGTGACGCTTTTTCGTTCGCTGCCTTCAGTTTGGGATTCGGTTGACGGGTCGTTCTCGGAGCCACCGCAAGCGGCGACCAGCGCTACGAGCAGCGCCGCGGAGATTACGCGGAACCGAATGCCGGCTAGATGACGCATAGACCTGCTCCTCAGGTAGTCGATCTATCCGGACCGGCGAGCGCTAGCTGTGTTGACCGCTAGGGGTATAAGAGACGGCGCCGGAGGCCGGGTGGGAGGTTGTGGGTAGTTGTGGGCCGTCCTTAGGGTCCGTCTTGCTGCTTCATGTCTCCTGGTGCTGATCGCGGGGCTTGCGACGAGGCCATCATGCCCATTGTTCGTCGCAGCACCGTGAGGCCAAGGAAATTGTGGGCGTGGGTGCGAACCAGTGTCAATCATTGACGGGGTTGCTATGCTGCAGCATGAATGGTGCTGACAAGAGATAATCGGTGACGTTATTTAATCAGAGTCAGGCTTCGGCAGTTCAGCGATCGGTGATCACGATGGCCTGGCTGCACTTGAACGCTCTGAGATTTGCCTTCCTGCAGCAGTTGCGTCAGATGCTGGTGCCGAGCGGGATCGTCAGCCCGGTGATCGGGGCGTTGGGGCCGGCCGCGGTGATCGGTTATATCGCGGGAGGCAGCGATAACCCGACGGCGATTTCGTATGTCTTCGTTGGGGCGTCGCTTTTGATCATGTGGAACAACGGAATCTTCCGTACCGGTTGGTCGCTGGCGGAGGAGCATAGCGCCGGGACGCTGGACCTGATGATGACGACGCGAACGCCGGTCGCGATCATCATGCTGGGCAAGGCGCTGGCGATTATCGTCTTCGCGGCGCTGGCTGGCGCCGTTACGTTCCTCGTTGTGCTGGCGATATCGAACCATGTGCCTCCCGTGGAGCACGCGGTTTTGTTTTTGATTTCCGGACTTGTGGCGCTTAGCGCCGTTATCGTGTCGAGCTTCTTCTTTGCGCCGTTCTCGTTTCTGGCGGGCGTGCGCGGCGGCTTCTTCAACGCGATCATGCCGTTTGGCGCTGTGGTTAGCGGCTTCCTGTATCCGATCGACATCTTGCCGCGCTCGCTCGAAGCCGTGGCTCGGCTGACGCCGACGGCGTGGGCGATGCAGGCGGTGGTCGATTCACTGGACGGTACGGGGTCCGAGTGGACCGTGGTGGTTGATCTCGCCGTGGCGCTGGCGCTGTCTGCGCTTCTCCTGGCCGTCGCATTCTTGCTGTTTCTCAAGGTGGAGCAGAGAGTTCGCTTGAGTGGTAATCTGGGCGGCATCTGAGTCCTGACCGAGGTGTTTATGACGGCATTGCGACCGTCCTTCCCGGCCGAGCGTATCGCACGAGAGATCGTCACGGGGCCGCAGGACATCGTTTTCTTCTCCGGGTCGCTGGTCGAAGGGTTCGGCAACGAAAACTCCGACCTCTACCTGTTCCTGGTGCGCTCCGACGGCGAGAGGACGCCGGACCCGAGGCTCGTCCTGGCGACGGTCGGCGTCGAGGGGGCGTACGTCGATTACGAGGTCTACAACCAGGCGAATATGGCGGCGGTGAGCGATGCGATCGAGGCGACGGACGTCAGTGAGTTCAGGGCGGTCTGGGAGACTTCGTTGGACCGCATCGACCTCTACTACCGCACAGCAGTAGCCGAGCCGGCTTACAACCCGGAGGGTCTGCGCCAGTTGCAAGGCGCTTTCGACCGCGAGGTTGCAGCGAGATTGCTAACGGCCTGGGCCGGCTTGCGCAGCGTGATCAAGCTGAAAGAGGCGAAGGAGAACCTGGACGCCGGCTATGCACCGCAGGCGCTGGTCGCGGCGCAGGCGGCAGCCGGGTACGCCTGCGATTCGTACCTCGCGGCAGAAGGTGAGGCGTACCCCAACCTGAAGTGGCGCTACGAGAAAATCGAGCGGCGGTTTGGTAGGGACTCGACGCTTCACGCCAGGATGTGGGCCTTGAAGTCGCCGGGCACACGGGGCGTCAACGCCTACATGGAAGATGTGTCAAGTTTCTGTGACGAGATGGGGATGAGCGCGTATGGCGCATGGAGTCTTGAGCAACTGCTGCTGTCGCAGGCGCGCGCGACGCGTCTGTTTCCAATCGGACAGCGGCGCTTCCTGGTGCAGAACAAGTCGATGACTTTTGAGCTGAGCGAGCGCGCAGCCGCCGTGTGGCGGACGCTGCGAACGCCGTTGACCCGCCCGGCGCTGGGTGCAACGGATGGCGAAGCGTTGGCGGCTTGATGAGGCTGAAGCGTCGCGGGAAATCGGCGAGCTGCTGCGTTCCTGGAAGCGCTATGGCCTGGTGAGGGTGAGCTAGTGGCAGCAAGGCCGCCGACAGTTCCGACATCCCGCCGGGAGGAGGGACCGGCGGAGCTGGCGCTCCAGCAGTACGTGCTGATAGCGATTGCGGGTGGCGCCTTCGCGGGCTTTGGCTTCGACTTCGAGGGCGGCCTCAAGGCGGGTCAGCATGGCATGGCCTATGTCATGGCGAAGGCGTCTCTGCGCAGCTCAATCCGGATCTACCTCAAGGCGAAGGGCCAGACGGCTGTCGATGCGCCGGACGAGGAGGTGTACGACCTGCTGAGGCTGGAGAATCCAGATCTGGCTGAGCAGGCGTGGCGCCTGGAGTGCGAGAACCCTATGTCGGACGAAGAGGTCGCCTCTTTCGTGGGACGAGTACAGGGCTTTTAAGAGGATGGCCTTGGGATAAAGCAGATGTCTCCCGTGTACAGAAAAATGAACCGAGACGGCGACTGGGGCCGCATGTTCAAGATGTCGAAGCAAGCGGCGGAGCTGCTGGAGCACCTTGGAGTTGAAGGGGTCGCGCCACGGCTGCATCGGTTCGACAACATCACGCGCGAGCGCAAGAACATCCAGCGCGGCTTGAAGTCCTAGGCGAGCTGGTTGCGGACGCCCAGCGTGACCACCTGCCGCGATTCGACGTCGATGACCTTGAGGGCCAGGGCGACCCGTTTGTCTGCCGGCAGTAGGGCGTCCCAGACGGAGGCAGCAGCGTCTTCAGGCGTGCCGGTCAGTTCGATCTCGTAGGGGTCTGACGCGAACGGCGGGACGGGGTTGCCGTCGCCGGCGTAGGTGTGGAGGCAGTACCCGATTCCCGGTGTCAGGGTCTGGAAAACGTAGAAGGCGTGAATGACCGCGTCTCTGGCACCATGAGAGATCTTGGAGAGCTGAGCTTCGGGTTGGGTGCCGGACAGGTCGATCAAGCCCGAGATGCGGGCCGTGTGGTTCGGCGCGTCGGTTTCGTGGATGTGGGTCAGGAGGGCGCTCTCGAAGCTACCGCCGGACGAGAGATGCTTGATAACGGTGTCGGTCTGGATGCCGTTGCTGACGACGTGGCGGTCGCCATCGCGGGCGATACCCCGGTACCAGATGTTTGGGTCGTCGGAGCGCTCAGCAGCGTCGAAGGGCTGCGTGCGCACGTCCTCGCCGTCGATCTCGAGGATGCGGTTCTTGGAGCCGGCGCTGCGGGCCGTTATCCAGTAGATCTGGATCGCGTAATGGCCGGTAGGGTCGAGGCCAAGGATGATGCCGCGACCAGGATAGAGGTTCGACTTCAGCCGCTCGCGGCCGTCTCGCATTCGTAAGCTCCCGTGCTTCGGATCTCGTCCAGGCGGAACAGGGTCCAGAGACTGACACCGAGGCGTGCCAGACGCTCTGCAGCGCCCTGATCCCGGTCCACGACGACCATCATAGCGACGACGTTGTGACCGAGCGAGGTCAGTGCTTCGACGCAGCGAGCGCCGCTGGCCCCAGTCGCCGCGACGTCGTCGACGAGAAAGACGTTGCTAGATGCGGGCAGTGAGCCGTTGAGGCGGCCGGGGACGCCGTAGTCTCGCTCCGCCCTGCGGACGTAGCGGCCGGTCAGTGGTCGATCGGTTTGGCTGGAGAGGGTAACGATGCCGCTGACCAGGGCACAGGCGGCTGAGACTTCGCCCGCGATGACGGTGGCGGATGTTTGGCGGACGGCTTCGAGGATCAGTGAGCAGGCGAGGCGCAGGCCTTCAGCGTCGCCAAGCAGCAGGTGGCCCTGGACGTAATTCTCGACGATACGGCCGTCGCCGCGCTGAAAAGGCTGCGTTGAGAGGCAGGACGCGACAATCGGAAGCAGGCGTTTACGGTCGGCACGCCGGGAGGACGGGTCGAAGACTTGCGCAGGGCTCACTTCGTGGGTTGGAGGCTTTCGAGCAAGGGTTCGATGAGATGGAGCGCTGCCTGGATGGCAGCGGAGGGATCGCCGCTGGTGTCGACCCGCGTCAGCTCGCCGGCGGATGCGAGGGCGGCAAAAGCTGCGTAGAGGCCGCGGATATACGGTTCGTTGAGACTGCGTCGCTCGTGGGGCCGGGCACGCACGCGCTCGATGGCGAGGTCAGCCGGCGCGTCAGCCCAGAGAGACAGGTGGGGACGGGGCAGATAGGCGCAGACCTCGCACATCCAGGGCTCGAATTCGTGGCGGCGCGAGAGCAGGTTGGCGAACGTCGTGAAGACGTAGCGGTCGCAGATGATCACCTCGCCGTTTGCCAGGTGCGGCGTCAGCATGGTGTTGTTGTGATAGAGGCGATCGCCGATCGTCGAGAGGTAGAGGGCGCGGTACTCATCCGGCGTCGCATCGTTGTGCAGGCCGAGCTGGAAGATCTCGGTGGCGCGCAGAGAGGGCGTCGGCTGCAGCGTGGCGAAGGTTGGAACGCCGCGCCGGGTTAGCTCCGTGACGAGCGCATCGACGAGGGTCGACTTGCCGCTGCCGTCGGTGCCTTCAAGGACGACGAGGAGGCCACTGCTAGGTACGGGGCCGAGGACGACCGGCTTGTCCCAGTGAATCAAAGGACGACCACACTCCCATCGACGATCTGGATCTTGAGGAGAGTTTTCACACGGACGCCGCATTCCTGAAATACTCGCTCGACGCCCCGATTATCGACCTTCTCGACCAGCGCGACGACGTCGTGGACCACGGCGCCGATCTCTTCGATGGCGTGAAGTAGCGCCACCAGCGTACCGCCGGTGCTGATAGTGTCGTCGATGACGATGACGCGGTCACCGGGCTGGATGCCGTTCACGTAGAGATGGCCCTCGATGTATTCAGACTGCAGCGGCACTTTGTAGCTCGGGATGTCGTAGTTGTAGCGTCGCGCCATGGCCAAAGGCAAGCCGGCCCTGAGCGCGACCACACCGCCGAGCGCGGCGCCCTTCTCCTCTTCGACCAGGAGCTTATCGCAGTCGAAATCGCCGATGCGCAGGATCTCGTCGGCGGCCTCGGCCATGACCTCGGGTCGCAGGGCGGGAAGTTGGTCGGTCAGCTCGTTGACGGTGGTCTCGAAGCGGCCGGAGAAGACAACACCGGCTTGCTGGTAGACGGTCCTAAGTTCCTTCACGGTAGCCTCCTGGGGCAAGGATGCGCTGAATGCGTGGCAGGTCTGGTTTGCCGGACAGGGTGCGAGGTAGGTCCGGTTGAACTCTGATGAAGGCGGGCACTTTGTAAGCGGAGAGCAGGGCGCGGCAGTGTTCTCTCAGGATCGGTTCGGTGACCGCGGTGCCGGGTTGGGCGACGACCACGGCGGCGACGACCTCACCGAGGCTGGGGTCGGGTACGGCGAAAACGGCCGCCTCTGTCACGTCACGGTGGGCGAGCAGGACGTCCTCGACCTCGCCCGGGGCGACCTTTGCGCCGGCGACGTTGATCATCGTCTTGATGCGTCCCTTGACCTCGAGGCGGCCGGCGGCGTCGATGCAGCCGAGATCGCCGGTGCGGATGCCGTATGGCGTGAACGTCTCGGTGGTTTCGACCGGGTTGTCGAGGTAGCCCGCGGGTGGGAAGGCGCGTCGCACCATGACTTCGCCGGTGACACCGGTGGGCAGATGGCGCGAAGGGTCGGCGGGGTCGGCGATAAGGAGATCGAGGTTGGGAATCGGCGGGCCGACCGAATCCGACGGGCCGCACAGGTCCAGCGTAACGATCCCGGCCTCGGACAGACCGTACTCCTGGATCAGAGGGGCGCCAAAGCGCTGGCAAAAGAGTGTGGCAGTCGCCGGTTGCAGATGGGCTCCGCCCGAGATTGCGAGGCGTAGCGCGGGCAGCTGGTGGTGGCTAGAGAGCGCGGTGAGGGTCTGAAACACGTAAGGGACGCCGGCGATGATGCTGGCGCTTCGGCTGCTCGCGAGATCGAGCAGGGCAGCGGGGGCGAGGCGGTCCATGAGCAGGCACGGCGTCCCGGCGTACAGCGAAGCGGTTAGCAGGCCGGAGGCGAAGCTGTGGTAGACAGGCGTGGCACAGAGTAAGGCGTCGTCCGCGGTTAGGCGGAGGGTGGCGGCAACGTCGCGTGCCTCCTCGGTGAGGTCGGATTCCGTACGCAAGACGCCCTTCGGGCTGCCGGAAGAGCCGGACGTGAGGTGAATCAAGGCTGCCTCGCGTTCGCTTCGCTTCGGAAGCGTAGGGGCGTCGGAGAGTGAGGCGACGTCGAGCACGTCGACGCCGGTAGCTGCGGCGGCTGGATGCGGGCCGCGGGTGATGACGAGCCGGACGGAAAAGCGCGATGCGAGGGTCCGGAGCTCTGCTGGACGGGCCTTATCTCCGATGGAGACGGCGGTGAGGCCGAGGTGGCGTGTCGCCAAGAAGGCTGCGACCCAGATGGGAGCGCTGGGAAGGCAGAGACAGACGCGGTCTCCGGGCGCGAGACCACGCTCGTGGATGGCCGCGGCGATCTGATGGGCGCGCGAGAGGAGAGCGGACCAGGTGTGCGACTCGTCGGGCCCGGCGACGGCGAGACCGTTGGGTTGAACCGTCGCGTTGCGCTCGACCAGCGATAGGAGCGGAGTCATAGGTGGTTAGTAGCAGGCATGGGCTTGGACCACGAGCGCGGCGCAGCCGGACATGAGACCGCATGAGTTGATCAGGACAGGCCGACCAGGTGAGAAGGAATCGTCGCCACGGAGGACGCTGCGACTGGGCCAACGGCCGGCGGCAGCGGCGTCGATGGCGACGCTGAGGGCCAGGGGGGCGGAGGCCGAGAGGCAGTTGCCGTAGACGGCGGAGGGATCGAGCAGAGTAAGGGATTCGTCGAACAGGTTGGCGGCAGCTGCGAGCTGCGCTTCGCGGGTGTTGGCGTGGGGGTCGAGGATAAGGGCGGCGATATCGGCGGGCTGGAGTACAGCGCGTTTGAGTGCGGCGGACATCGTGGCGAGGATTTCGGCGCGATCGGCCCAGGCTGCGACGGGCGCGCGGCTGGCGTGACCAAGGAGCGTCGCGACCGTAGTGACGCCATGCTCCCGGGCTGAGGTTTCGTCTTCGAGCGTTAGCAGGCAGACGGATTCGGCCAGGTTGGACTCGCCGAGGCTGGTGAGGAGGCGGCGGAAGTAGGGGGTGACTTCTTCGTAGGCGCCGGCGAGGACGCGGCGGGAGCGGCCGGTGGCGATGAGGCGGTTGGCTTCTTCGATGGCGGTTGCGCCGCCCGTAGCGCCGAGGAAGACGAGGTTCGGGCCGCCGAACCCGTGGGCGCTGGCGACTACCGATCCCGGGGCGTTGAAGGTGCTCAGCGCGAAGTCGTTGGGGTCGACGGCGCGGGGGCCGTCGTCCATCAGCGCGGCCCACATGCGCTCGTGGCGGGCTTGCGAACCGTAGGTCGTGCCGAGTGCTACGGCGGCCTCGGAGTCGACCGCAGCGCTTGATGGTGGGCCGAGGAGGCATTCGGCACTAGAGAGAACCAGGCGCGAAATGCGGTCGAGGGGCAGGGAGCGCCCACCGGGCCAGAAGACCATCTCGTTGGATTGAGACGGCGCTTCGTTGGTAACCGGGCTTGCGAGTGCAGCGGTGATGACGGCTCGATGTGCCGGCGTCGGGAGTTTCGATGGAGTCTCGGTGGACTTCTGGAAGACGAGCGTGGCGTTGGCGCCGCCGAAACCGGAGGCGTTGACCAGCACGCTGCGTCCCTCGTGATGTTCGGGGCCTCTGGTTGCGAGGCGCAGCGACGGCAGTGAGGGGTCAGAGGCCGTGTAGCCGCTGAGAGGAGGGAGTTCGCCGCGTTGCAATGAGATTACGGCTGAGACGACACCGAAAGCGCCGGCGGCGCCTTCGGTGTGACCAGTGATCGACTTGATCGCGCTGACGGGTACTTCGGGCAGGCGGTTGCCGAGGAGTGATTCGATGGCTTGGGCTTCGGCGGTGTCGTTGGTGTTGGAGCCGGTGCCGTGGGCGCTGACCTGGTCGATGTCGGTGGGCAATAAGCCTGCGTCTTCGAGTGAGGAAGTCATCGCGCGCAGCACGCCTTCGTAGCCGGGAGTTGTCGGATGGGCGGCATCGCAGCTGAGGCCCCAACCCGTGAGGCGGGCGAGTACCGTTGCGCCGCGTTCGCGGGCATGAGCCTCCGATTCGAGGACGAGAAGGGCGGCGCCCTCGCTGAGGACGAGGCCGCGACGTCCGGCGGAAAAAGGACGGCAGGCGTCGTCGGCGAGGAGGCGCATGGCGTGGAAGCCGGCGAACACGACCTCGGTCAGGGCATCGGTGGCGCCGGCGAGCATGACGTCCGCCTCGCCGTCGCGGATACGCTGCGCTGCCCAGGCGATGGCGCTCGAGGCCGCGACGCAGGCTGGAGACAGAAGAGCAACCGGGCCGTGCAGTCCGAATCGCGAGGCGACAGCGTGCAGGACGGCTTCTTTGAAGAGCTCGTCCGGTGGATAGAGGATGGGCTCGAAGGCGGCATCCTCATCACAGCGGAAGGACTGAAATAGTCGCTGGGAGGCTGTCCAGCCGGCGGCTGTAGTCGCCAGCCCCAGGCCACAGTCGGCGAGATCGGCGCGCTGCAGACCGGCGTTTGCGAAGGCTTCCCTGGCAGCCGACAGGACGAAGCCAACCGCCGGGTCGCCGGGACCGCGAAGCTCCGCATCGACAGTCTGAGCAAAGCGGACGCGGTAGGCCTCGGTGTCGAAGAGCGCGATAGGCGTGGTGTTGGGATGTCCTGCGATGAGTCCGGCCTCGAAGGCTTCGAGCCCGTTGCCGACAGGCGAGACGACCCCGAGACCGGTTACGACGACGTCGTGTGTCATCGCGTGAGCCTCTCGACCAGCCCGATGGCGTCGCCGAAGGTGGTCAATGATTCGTAGTCGCGATCGCTGATCCCGACGCCGAAGTCGCGTTCGATGCTGGCGATGAAGCTCAGCATGCCGAGGGAGTCGAGCCCGACGTCCTCGAGGAGCGCGACATGAGACAAAGGGGTATCTTCCGGGAGCCGAAGCTGATGGAGGAGAATGAGGCCGAGCTTTTGCTCCAGATCAGATGCAGTTCGCAAAGCCAGTCCCACCTTCTGGTTGAGATGCATACTTAATGTACTTACCTGTATACGCTATGAGCGTCTCAGTTCTTATCGTTAACGAACTGTATATACAGCGACAGAGACTGTCAAGGTGTTTCGCGTGGTTCACGAACACTCGCCTGGAGGTGTGAACGCCTAGAGTGCGGCTACCTCAGGGATCAGAAGAAGGAGATTCAAGAAGATGCTGTTTCACGTTACGTGGGAGTTGGTTGATTCGTCCGAGGAGGGCGAAAAGCGATCGTTGGATGTTTTCGCGAACTGGCAGCCGCCGGTGGGGGCGGAGTTCAGAGGCTTTTACGGCTACGCCGACGGTTCGGGCGGGATTGCGATCATCGAGGTCGATTCTCTAGCTACGTTGGCGAAAACAACCGCACCCTTCGTGCCATGGTTGCACTTTACGGCTACGCCGATCCTGCCGATCGAAGAATTGGCAGCGATTGCCGGGGAAGCAATCGCCTTCCGAGAGTCCATCAGTTAGACGCACCGCGATTAGTTAGCAAGAAAGCCGGGCGTCTGCCCGGCTCTCTTTGCGTCTGCCTGGAAACGACTAAGCGTTGCCGAGCTCGGCCATCGACGCCAGCTCCGGGCGGTCGACAAAGGCGCGGCGGAGGTCTTGCGAGGCCTCCCACCAGTCGACGCTGCGGGGCAGGATGACGCCGCCAGAGCGCTGCGCGTAGATGTCGGGTTCGTCGACGCCGGCCGGGACGATGTCGTGGTCACGTAGCGCCTTTGCGGCGGCGATGACGCGGCGGCGGGTCCGGATGATCAGCGCGTCCGTGGTGCCGAGGTGCTCGTGGGAGCGGTCGTAGATCGGGCCCATGCTGCCGGTCACAGCGCCGTCTTGCTGCCGGATGCCGCGGATGCCGGAGTAGCTCTCGCCCGATTTCTGCAGTTCGCGGTCGATCAGGAAGTCGTTGCCGAGGTCCTGGGTGAGGCGGAATCGGCCATGCCAGTCGGTGTTGTTCGGGATGTACTCGAGCTGGCCGGGCCCGGGCGGGGCCATGCCGCGCGGCGCTTCGGCGCGGGTGTTGCGATGGGCGTTGATGGTCCAGACCAACGTGTTGTAGTCGTCCATCGGCACGTAGGCGCGGAAGCGAATCTCGAGGCCGAGGACTCCGGTGGGGACCATGGCGTAGAAGGGGAACAACTGGTGGGCGATACGCCAGTAGTAGGTGTCTTCTTCGGCGGGACGCCGGACGCCGTAGGAGGTGCCCCATTCCGTGTCGAGCACGGTGAAGGTAGCTTCGCGCTGGCGGGCCTGGTAGTAAGCGAAGGTGCCGGGTTGCGTGTCCTCAACGCGCGTGGCGCCACCGTGCAGGAAGGCAGCGTGGACGGTGTCCATCTCACCCTCCCAGCCCTGCATCCAGTTGTTCTCGACGTGGTAGATGTACTGGGTGTAGCCGCCTTCGGGCAGCATGTTGGCTTCGAGATTGGGCAGCGGAGGGGGCGTTACGCGAGGCCCCATGTAGGCCCAGACGATGCCGTTGCGTTCGAGGACGGGGTAGGCCTTCGTGCGCACCTTGCTCTTGAAGTTGGACTCGGCGGGCTCAGATGGCATGTCGACGCAGGCGCCGCTAACATCGAACTTCCAGCCGTGGTAGACGCAGCGCAGGCCTTCCTCTTCGTTGCGGCCGAAGAATATGGAGGCGCCGCGGTGGGGGCAGGCGTTCTGCACCAGGCCCACGTCTCCGGAAGTGGTGCGGAAGGCGATGAGCTCCTCGCCGAGGAGTTTGACGCGCAGAGGCGGGCCGTCTGGCGCGGGCAGCTCTTGCGAGCTGACGGCCGGGATCCAGTACTGGCGCATCAGGTCGCCCATGGGAGTGCCCGGGCCGACTCTGCACATGAGCTCGTTGTCCTGGTCGCTCAGCATGTCATGCTCCTTCGCGTCTTGGTTTCAGGCTGTGATTTTACGCCGATCAGGATTTCGATGCGTTCCGATGTCGAGGCGTGTAAATCCACCTGGCTTGAATAGCTACGGCTTCACCGTGCCCTGGGTCGACCGTATTCGGAGCAGAGGCCGGTTCAGGGCGACTTCGTGTCGCCTTCGCGCCAGCTTTCGACGACGCCGCGATAGGCCTCGGCGATCTCCTCGGGTTGACCGGCGAGATAGGGGAAGGCGGTGTCGTCTTCAAGTGGCGCGGCGGCGATGAGGGGAGCCGTGTCGGGCAGATGCAGCTTCTGGTTCTGGGCCGGGTCGGAGATCAGCGCCTTGGGTTCGCCGCCGTCCTGGATCAACGAGATCTGGCTGAACAGCTTGTTGCGCAGCATGATGACGCCGGTATCGCCCTCGGTGAGGTGTTCGCGGGTGCGGTCGAGGATCGGCGTCTGGTTGAGCCAGATGGCGAACTTTTTGTTCATCTGATGCGTCCGCAGCGCCTCGCCGGTCTCCTCCTCGCGCGTTGGTGCGAACCAGTGGTGGACCTGGGTCTGGGTGCTGCCCTCGCTGCCGGGCGCGGCGCGATCGAAGAACCAGGCGACGTTGAGGGTCGATTCGTCCGTCATCGGGATACGCCATTCGAAACGACAGGAGCGCGAATCGCCGGTGAAGAAGCCGTTGGGCCATAAGGAAGTCTTTGTGACAGCCTGGTCGTCTTCGCCGGGGCGGACGACGTAGCCGTGCTCAAACTCGTCGAACTCGAAGTCGAGGGGAGGCAACGGGGGTGGTGTGCCGTCCCGCTGGGCCGCCTCCAGGGCGTCGGTAAAGAGCTCCATGTCGACGCCGTCGAGGCTGTTTTCGTGGCACTGCAGCCAGTTGCAGCTCAGCACCGAGAGTACGACCTGGACGATGCCGCCCTCCCAGGTAAAGGGCTCCCAGTCGGGGATGAGCGGCGCCGGCTCCGGGCCGAGGTACGCCCAGATCATGCCGGCCTTCTCCCGCGCCTTGTAGCCGTTTAGCTTGATCGGCTCGGCGGGCATCTCGTCTTCAAACGGGATGTCGAGGACGAGGCCGTTCTCGGCGTAGAGCCAACCGTGCCGAGGGCATCGCAAGGCAGAATCCTCGACGATGCCATGGGCCAGGTCTGTGCCGAGGTGGGCGCAGTAACGTTCGATGATGGCGTAGGTCTCGGGCGCGGTTTTGAAGACGACGAGGTCTTCGCCGAGGATGCGGACGGGGCGCGTCGGCAGCTCTTCGAGCTCGGCGGCGGCGGCAACCGGGTGCCAGTAACGCCGCAGCAGGTCGCCCATCTGGGTGCCGGGGCCGGCCTGGGTCAGGGTTTGGTTTTCTTCTTCGCTGAGCATGGCGTACTCATTATGCGGAACGCGCGACGGAGCACAAGGAAGCGGCTTCAGATCCCCGTCGCAGCGCATCCGTTTCAAGGTCTAGCTCCGGGCGCCTCGGTTCCTGGCGTCAGGGAGGAAGGCTTCGAGGCGCCGGCGCATTTCAATGAGCGTGTGGCGGAAGGCGGCGAGCTTGACGGCGTCCTCGCCTTCAACGGCAGCGGGGTCGACGAAGCTCCAGTGGACGCGCTCCGAGTTGCCGGGGAATACGGGGCACGACTCGGCGGCATCGTCGCAGACCGTGAGGACGTAATCGAAGTCCTGATCGAGGTATTCGTCCATGCTCTTGGAGCGATAGGGCGCGGGGTCGAGACCGGCCTGCTGCAGGACTTTGACCGTCAGGGGGTTGATGCCTTTGGGGTGAGTGCCAGCGCTGTGGACGTCGAAATCGCTACCGCCAAGGTCAGCCAACAGGGCTTCGGCGATGACGCTGCGAGCCGAGTTGCCAGTGCAGAGGAAGAGGACGCGGATTGGATCCACCGGGTTGGTCCTTCGAATCGGTGCTTGCTGGCCGATGCTTCAAGTATTCCGGGCGTAACCGCGTCGGGACAAGGCCGCGATGAAAACGTTTGGTTAATGGCTTGCTCGCCGCGGAGGGTTAGAAGCGAGTCAACTTCCAGATGATGCCAGGGCCCTTGAGGTCGTCCGCGAGCACGAGTGGCAGACGCCGAGCCTGCTCGCCAACTATGACGGTGACCCAGCCGACTTGCTCACCAGCTGACTTGCCGGAGGAGATTTCGTCCACCTCAACCGTGGTTTGCATGATGACGCCGGGCCAGGTCACCAGCTCGACGTCCTCGGTGACGACGAGGTCGACGTCGTCGCCCCAATCGGTGCTGACGGTGGCCATGGGTTGGCGGCTGGAGAGGACGAGCCGTAGAGCGAGGCTTTCGTCGAGGTGGGAGATCACCGAGCGGGCGGCGGTAAAGGCCTCCTGCCTGGACTCGAAACCGTTTATGCCGTCGCCCTGGCCGAGGATGACGCCGTAGACGTCGACTTGTTGGCCCGCGACCTGGCGTATGGCGGCGAAGGCGAGGTTGCCGCCGGCCTCCTCCGTGAAGCCTGTCTTGATCCCGACGATGCCATCGACGCCCAGCAGCTGATTGACGGCGGACGCCGGGCCGACGCCGGGAATCGTGATCTCCTCCAGCCGGACGATGGACGCGAAGACGGTGTCCTGCATGGCGGCGCGGGCCAGGATGAGCTGGTCGGCGGGCGTGCTGACTGTGTCGGAGGAGAAGCCGGAGGTGTCGGCGTATGTCGTGTTGCTCATGCCGAGGGCGGCGGCTTCGGCGTTCATCTTGTCGATGAAGGCAGTTACGGAACCGGCGTCCCAGACGGCGAGGATCTCGGCGTAGTTGTTGGCGGAGGGCACGAGGAGGCCCTGCAAGAGGTTCAGCTGGGTCAGGCGCTGTCCGGCATAGACCGGCAGAGACGACTGGTCTTGCGCCAACATCTCCAGCCAGCGTTCCTCGTCGGCGAAGGTGAGCTCGATGACCGGTCCGGTCTCGCCGGGGCTCAGCGGGTGATGCTTGAGGATAACGTAGGCGGTCATCACTTTCGTGATGCTGGCGATGGGCCGCGGGTCGGTCTCGCCGGCGCTGCCGAGGACGCCAAGGCCGGTAGCGGCGATGACGGACGCGCCGGTCTCCGGCAGTCGGGGCTGCAGGGCTTCGCCCAGGGGTGAGGTGGCGGGAAACGTAACGGCGAACTCGGGGTCCGGGGCGCCGCGTAGGATCTGGACGATGCCGACGGCGAGAAGGACCAGGCAGACACCGAGGATAAGAGGACCGTAGCTGGTCCGCCGACGGTTGTAGTCGTACACGGCTTTTCAGTCTAAGGCCTGGACAGCCCTGGGTCGCGGCGGCATGGGGAACCAGGGCGGGATCTGCAGCAGCTCGCCGCCGCGACGAATGTCGGCGTAGTAGGCGTCGGCTTCGTCACGGCTCAAGGGGCGGAGGAAGCGGGCGTGCAGCGTCAGTGAGGTGTCGATCAGCGTGGCGAGGACCCAGAGGAGAAGGACGGGGTCCAGCGCGCTGTAGGCGGGGCCCGGGACGCGTTCGTGCTGATGATTGATCTGCGCCGCTGCCGACCGGGCCTGATCGGCGGTGCCAAACGCGATCGCGTACATGGGGCGCAGCGTTCGCAAGAGGCGCGTATGGCGCTGGGATTTGTAGACGCTGTGCGCGGCGACGCCCCGAGCGACGGCGGGATGGGCGAGCTGCATCAACAGGGCGCGGCCGCCCCCGAGTAATAGCACGCCCTCGCCGTGAGGCGCCGGATTGCGGAGTCAGGCGGGAAGGGAAGCGAGGGTTCGACGGCGGCGGATTCTGGATCGTGGGGGCTCGCGGTCATGGGCATCGAACCCGAAGCGTCATATAATCGGCACATGAGCGAAACAGAAACCGAGGTCGAGGAGCCCGAGCGCGCATCGATCATTATTGTCTCAGACTTCGTTTGACCCTGGTGCTACATCGGCCTCGTGGAGGTCGAACGGTTGCAGCAGGAGTACGACTTTGACGTCCACTTCGCGCCCTTCCTTCTAAGGCCCGAAACGCCGCTTGAAGGCATGCCGGCGCGACGTTTCGTGGAGCCGGAGGCTCCGCCGACGCCGCAAGAGCAACGTGCCGAAGCGCTGGGAATCAAGTTCACGCGCGGCCGCAAGACGAGTTCGTATTCACACCTGGCGCTGGAGGCAGGCGAGTTTGCCTTGAAGCACGCGACGCACGAGATCGGCTGGGCTTATCACAAGCGGTTGTTCAAGGCGTACTTCGAGGAGCTGGAGAATCTCGCCGACGTGGACGTGCTGGTGCGCCTGGCGGACGAGTCCGGCGTAGACGGCAAGTCTTTACGCGAGGTACTGAAGGATCGCAGCCTCGAAGCGGAAGTCGATGAGGGCATCGCCTGGTCGCGGCAGATCGGCGTGACGGCGATCCCGACCTTCGTCTTCAATCAGCGCACCGGGATAGTTGGAGCGCAGGAGCTGCCGGCGTTCCGCGAGATGATGGCGCGTGTGGGCAACCTGCCGAAGACGCCGAGCGCCTAACGGCTCGTTACTTCCAGCGAATCGTCGTCGCCCTCGTAGCGGTTTATCAGGAACGTTGCCGCCTCTTCGAAGTACTGCTTGATCGTCGAGTAGGCCGGTTCGGTTATTCCCGATTCAGCCAGCGCAGCCAGCATGTGCGTGACCCAGGTGTCGCGTTCTTTGCGGCCGATGGCGAAGGGAAGGTGGCGGGCTCGCAAGCGCGGGTGGCCACGGCGCTGCGAATACGCATCCGGCCCGCCAAAGAACTGCGAGAGGAAGAGCGCGAGGTGTTCTTTCGACTCGTCCAGCGAGCCGTCAGGGTAGAGCGGACGCAGGACGGGGTCGGTCTCGACGCGGGCGTAAAAGGAGTCGCAGAGGCCGACGAATGTCTGGTGGCCGCCAACGAGCTGGTAGATCGTTCTGGATTCGAGCTCAGCCATATGTGCCAAGGATAACAACGTTGGCTGGAACCGGCACCTGCCGTTCGGGCCGCAGGGATGAGGAGCGAGGGCAAGGATGCGCTACGAACCGGGTCAGGCGGGGCGTTGGCCGATGTCGCGGAAGAAGCGCAAGAGGTAGCCGTCCGGGTCCTGCACGACGAACTGTCGGTTGCCGAGCAGCGTTTCGTCCTGGCGGTACCACTTCTCTTCCATTGGCAGGTAGATCGGCGCTTCGGCAGCGGTAAGCGCCTTGTAGAGCAGTTCCACATCGGTCGCCTCGATCATGAGGTTGATGCCGCGGCCGTAGGGGTGGTTCAGGTCGCCGGCTACGAAGGAGCGTCCGGTGGGCTGCTCCAACATGATGTCGGCACCCTGGCGTTCCAGGTAGGCGAAGCGCTCCTCCTCGCGTTGAAAGACGATCGTGAAGCCGAGAACGCCGGTGTAGAAGGCGAGACTGTGCTGGATGTCTGAACAAACGAGCTCGGGCACGAGCCTGGCGCGGCGTCCGGTGACGAGATCCTGCTGCTGCTCCATTAGCTCGACTCTGACACCCAGTCCCTGAGGTTTTTCGGATTGTACCGGCGATCTTGCTTCAGGCGGAGGATGGCCTCGTCGTCCACCGTTTCATTCGAGGGGCGGCCGTGGCCTTCCTTGCCCTCTCGGACGCCTTTGCCGATCGGGCGTCGTGCCGGCTTTGTCGAGGATCCATTGGAGGCAATGGTCGGACTGCGCGTCGAAGCCCTCGTGAGCAGCGCCGCCACCGATATCGCTGTGCACACCGGCGAACCAGCGCTGCTCGAACTGCTGCTCCGGCCGCGGCGACTCGCTGCGAGCCCACAGCGTCGGTTCGTAATCCTTGCGTTGCTCGTCGATCGCGAGGGCGTGGTAGGCGTTGTCGACGCGGCTGGTCAGGGTTACGTCGTGGAAGTTGTACGGCTCACGCAGCTGCTTGATCGGGATGCCCAGCGAGCCGACGGTGTCCCAGATGCCGATAAACTTTGCGACCGGGACGTAGTTTTCCGGCAACGCGATCAGGAGGGCATTTTCGAGACGCCAGCGCTTTGACTCGTCGTGCTCCGGGTGAAGCGCATCGCGATAGTGATCCCAGGCGCGGCGGACCGCCGCTGCAGACACGTGCTTCAGAATGCCGCACTTGCGGATCATGCCCAGCGCGCTACGTGCCGTGTAGGCGCCTCGACTGAAGCCGAACAGGTAGATCTCATCGCCGGGTTCATAGTCCTGCGAGACAAGCTGGTAAGCCTTCTGGACGTTGTCGTCCAGGCCGTAGCCCAAGGCGCCGCCGCGAAGGCGATCCCAGAGCGAGCCTCGGACGCCAACACCATCGACGTAGTGGACGCGCTGCTCGGTGGCCGCCTGGTCTGGACCGCGCTGAAGTATCGCGTTCTTGAGCTTGCTGACGTTGGTTTGCTCCGGTTTGGAAGGGTCGTTCCAGGTACCGTCGCAACAGACCACGATGCGCTTCATGTCGAGCCTTTCGTCTCCGTATTATCAGGCGAGATAATAGCCAAGTCTGGAGGCATCGGACAGGCCGAATGGCACTAAAGGCCAAGTTCTGGCTGAATTCGTTGAGGTAAGCTTTATCGCGTCATGACCGAGCCTGAAAATTCAAAACTTTCGCACATCGACGACGTCGGACGGGCTCGCATGGTGGACGTGACCGAGAAGGACGAGACGGTCCGGGTTGCCGTCGCGCAGGGTCGCGTGGTCATGCGGCCGGAGACGATGAACCTGCTGCTTCGAGGCGAGATCGCCAAGGGCAACGTGCTGACGACGGCGCAGGTCGCGGGCGTGCAAGCGGCGAAGAAGACGTCGGAGCTGATTCCGATGTGTCACCCCTTGTTGCTGACGGGCATCGACGTTGAACTGGAGCCGGACGAGGCAGCGAGCGCGATAACGATCACGGCGACGGTGCGCACCACGGGTAAGACGGGCGTCGAGATGGAGGCGCTGACGGCGGTGAGTGTCGCCGGGCTGACGGTCTACGACATGTGCAAAGCGGTCGACAAGGGTATGCAGGTCGAGGCCGTGCGGCTCGTGAGCAAGACCGGTGGCAAGAGCGGTGACTGGCGGGCCTGACAATAAGCTTAGGTCGTTGTGTATACTGACTTGGTCGTTACAGGAGTTCCACACCTAAGATCACAGGCAGCAGGCTTTTTACCAGCAGCTTTCCTAGGCTCTCAGGCCGGCACTCTGGGATTCGCCCGGATCGGGCTCGTAGGCTTCGGCTGGAAAAAGCCGGGGAGTGAAGGAAGCAGCATTGGCAACCGGCAAGATTACCCGTCTCGTACGCGATCGAGGCTTTGGATTCATTAAGGCTGACGACTCCAGCGAGGACGTCTTCTTCCACACGACGGCACTGACCGGTGGTGTGTTTGACGACCTGCAGGAAGGTCAGACCGTAGAGTTTGAGCTGCAGGCGGACCCGCGAAACCCCTCCCGCACGCGCGCCGCGGACGTCCGCGTCAGCGCCGAGTAACTCAACCGCTCGAGAATCGAAGGACAACTAAGCCGGGAACCTGTAAAGGTCCCGGCTTAGTTGGCTTGGGCTCGAATTACAGCGCCTCGGTTTCGAACCTGCCACTTGGAGCAAGCGAAGCCGGGCGCCGCCGCCCGGCGCCTTGACACCGCCGCCCGGCGCCTTGACACCGCCGCCCGGCGCCTTGACACCGCCGCCCGGCGCCTTGACACCGCCGCCCGGCGCCTTGACACCGCCGCCCGGCGCCTTGACACCGCCGCCCGGCGCCTTGACACCGCCGCCCGGCGCCTTGACACCGCCGCCCGGCGCCTTGACACCGCCGCCCGGCGCCTTGACACCGCCGCCCGGCGCCTTGACACCGCCGCCCGGCGCCTTGACACCGCCGCCCGGCGCCTTGACACCGCCGCCCGGCGCCTTGACACCGCCGCCCGGCGTAGTCGAATATGCGTTCGAGTTGCAAGCGCCAACGGTATCGAACCCGCCACGAACCACCGGCAGCGGAGCTCGCAAGGCCTGGCGGATTCGTCAGTCGCCTCAGCGGGGCCGGTTGCAGCACAGCGGTTTGCCCAAGCTCGTGGCCCTTATCCTGGAGAATCGTGGTGTCGGGACGAACGCCGACGCGCAGCGCTTCATGGGCGGACGTGAGACCGGCTTCAGCGACCCGTTCCGCATCCCCGGCTTCGAAACCTCTCTTTCAATACTGCGTAAGGCGCTCGCCGAGCGGCGCTCGATCAGCGTCTACGGCGACTTCGACGTGGACGGCATTACGGCAACCGCGATCCTGACCGAGACACTGCAAGCGCTGGGTGGCGACGTGGCGCCCTACATCCCGCATCGCGAGCGCGAGGGCTACGGCCTGAACAAACGCGCCATCGAGTCGCTGGCCGATCGGGGCACCGAGGTGCTGGTGACGTGCGACTGCGGGACGACGGCCAACCCTGAGGTCGAGCACGCGCGCAGCCTGGGGATGGAGGTCGTTGTCGTCGACCACCACGTCCCACCGTCCGAGTTACCAGAGACCAGCGCGCTGCTGAACCCGAAGCTGCCGCACGAGGAGGCGCTGACAGAGTTTTCGAGCGCGGGCCTGGCCTTCCGCCTGGCCGAGGCGCTGTACGAATCGCAGGGGATGCCCTTCCCGGAGTCTCGATACGCCGAGCTCGCGACCCTCGGAACGGTGGCCGACATGGTGCCGCTGGTGGAGGAGAATCGCGAACTGGTGCGACGCGGGCTGACCGCGTTTGGGGAGAGTGAGCGGCCCGGGTTGCGGGCGCTGATTGAGGTGGCCGGGGCGAAGGCGAGCGCCGTGAGCGCCGAGACGATCGCGTTCGGTCTGGCGCCCCGGATTAACGCCGCGGGGCGGCTGGCGGACGCTCGGTTGGCGCTTGACCTGCTGCTGACGAAGGACGAATCGGAGGCGCAGGCGCTGGCAGCGAACATCGACGCCTTGAACCACGAACGCCAGCGCATGACGCTGGAAGCGCAGAACCTGGCGCTGGAGATGATGAAGGGCCGTGAGGACACGCCGCTGACGGTTGTCGGTCACGCGGACTTTCACCAGGGCATCATCGGCCTCGTGGCGTCGCGGCTGGTTGAGACGCTGGGGCGTCCGGCGGCGGTGTACCAGCGCGGCGAGATCGAAAGCCGCGGTAGCTGCCGTTCGATACCGGCGTACGACATTACGGCGGGACTGCGTTCCTGCGGCGAGCTGTTCGAGCGCTTCGGCGGCCACAGCCAGGCGGGCGGCTTCACGATTTTGAACGATCGACTCGAAGCGATGGAGCGGCGCCTGGTCGAGCACGCGGCGCGGGAGCTCGAAGGCCACGACCTGACGCCGGTGCTGGACATCGACGCCGAGTGGCCGCTGAACGAGCTGCGCAGCCAGGAGATCCGCTGGCTGGGCAAGCTGGCGCCCCACGGGCAGGGCAACCCGGACCCGACGCTGCTCAGTCGTAAGGTGACCGTGCTGGAAGCGAAGACGGTAGGCGTGGACGGCGCCCACATGCGCCTCAAGCTCAAGAGCGGGGCCGTCTCATGGCCGGCGATCGCGTTCCGCTGGGACCGCGAGCTGCCGGAGGCGGGGTCCAGCGTCGACGTCGTCTACAGCCTGTCGTCGGACAGCTACGGGCCGAGCGATAACGGCGGGGCGCTGCAGCTGACCGTGCTGGATATGGCGCCTGCATCCTGAACTGACGATGGTTTCCTGGGCCGAATTTGAGAAGGCGCGTCCCGATCTGGCGGCGGCCGGGCGTGAACTCTTCTACCAGTGGGGCGTGGGCCTCGGATTCCTGGCGACAACGACCAAACAGGGCGCGCCGGGGCTGCATCCGATCTGCCCGTCGCTCACGGCTGAGTGTCTCTACGCCTTTCTAATCCCGTCCCCGAAACTGGATGATCTGCTGCGCGATCCTCGCTACGCCTTGCACTCGGACCTCACACCGACGAACGAAGACGCCTTTTACGTGACGGGACACATCCGAGTTGTTGATGACGTGGCGTTGGAGACTGAGCTGAGGCAGGCGTATCTGGCAGAGCGCCCAGAGATGGCTCCGAGCGCGCTTGAGGGCCAAACAGCGGTCGAGTTCTTGATCAAAACATGTCTTGTGACTCGCACGACGGGTCATGGCGACCTCAATCCACAGCACAGCGTGTGGAAGGCGTCTTGAGGCAGGGCCACGACGGCTAACTAAGCGCGGTCCGGGGCGTATCCTCTATAGCAGTGCGGATACCGCTGCCAAGACTCTCCGAAGATTCGAAACGACGTATCGTTTTCAGCATTGACGCCATAGTCGCCGCTTATCTCCTAGGGCTGGCGGCCTGGCTGCTCGTTGGCGACGCGACGTGGTGGCTGTTCACGGTCAACGCGCTGGCGCTTCATCTCTTCGTTCCTCTGCCGACAGCGTTTGTGGCTTCCACCTGGCGTCGCCAGCCGGCGCTTATTGCCGGGTCTTCGGTCGCCGTAGTGCTTTTCGCCGTGCTCTGGGGTGGGTTGTTCTGGCCCAACGGTAGGCCTGAGCCCAAGGGACCGGTGCTGACCGTGATGACGTACAACGTTCTGGGTCACAATCCGAAACCGGAAGGTGTTATCGAGGCTTTACTGGCCTCCGATGCCGATGTAATTGGACTCCTAGAGCTGAGCCCAGAAGTCGCCGCCGCCATCGAGCGAGACTTGATCGACGAGTATCCCTACCAGGTGATGATTCCGAAAACAGGTGTCTCGGGAACCGGCGTGATTAGCCGTCTACCCTTCCGTCCGGCAGCCCGCGACTTAGAAGCGCCGGGTTGGATTAGCCCTCCTGTAGTGGTCGAGGTGGAATTCCGGGACGAGCGGTTTGTTTTTGTGCACGTGCACGCCGCTTCGGGCTCAAGGTTCTTCCGAGAGCGCGAGGAGGGGGCTCGAGTCCTCAGCGAACTCGCGAACCGGGAACCGCTGCCGCTGGTTGTTGCAGGCGACTTCAACGCATCAGACCTCAACGACTCCTACGGCACGCTAACGGAGCATCTGCGCGATGCATGGCGAGAAGCCGGCGATGGCTTTGGCAACACGTTCCCCGGTGCATCGCAGGAGGATTCGCCGGGCAGCTCCAGGCCTGACTTCTTTGGAATTCATCTGCCAAAGTGGCTAGTCCGCATTGACTACGTCTTTTTGAGCGATCAGTGGCAAGCGGTCGACGCGCGTCTTGGTCCCTGGGATGGGCATAGCGACCATCGACCCGTCATCGCAGAGATCGCGTTGCGCGAAGAGAGCTAGCGCTTTCGGTCAAAACTAATTGACAATGGGAAGATATCTTCCTATTATTCCGACATGAGGCGAAAAACCGGCGAGCTGATACCTCTCGAACAGTCGATCTTGCTCGCGGGTATTGAGTTGCGCTTTCGCGGCCTGGCTGACTTTCACGGCTTCTTGATGGCACGCGAGCTCAAGGAGAGAAATGACACGCGCTTGCTGACGGCTCACGGCACGCTCTACAAGGCGCTGGATCGGCTGCAGAGCTTCGGCTTCCTGGAGAGTGAGTGGGAGGAGCCACTGATCGCGGCTAACGAGGGCCGCCCCAGGCGACGCCTCTACCGGGTAACGGCGGCCGGGGAGACGGCGCTGGCGCGAAGTCGGGCGGAAGCACCGCGTGCTGCTGCCAGACGACCCGGGTTCGCTTCACTATGAGCGCGTGGATGAACGCCGCCGCGGGCCTGACGAAGGCATGGACATCGGCTTACACAGTCGGGCTGTCCGGTGCAGTCAAGGAGAACCGCCGGGCTGAGATCGAGAGCGATCTTTGGGAGCAGAGATGCGCCGCCGAGTTCGCTGGCGAGACGCCGCCAAGCACGGCTGGTCATGTCTTTTCCAGGATAGTCCTGGGAATACCGGCCGACATCAGCTGGCGCGCTCAGGCAGGTTCGTCCGCGCGCCGGGAGGGGAAAATCGTAATGAACGAAACGTGGACCGAGCGCCTGACGTTTTTGGTTGGTTTTGCCCTCGCTGCGGTGCCCGTGTTCTTAGGTCTTGCGGTCGTGGCTGGTAACGGAGAGTGGTCCTCCACCACGGAGCGAGTAGTCTTCGGCGCTCGGTGGGCGGCGCTCGGTGGGCTCATGGTGGCCGGTTTGCTGATGAGCCGTCGCTCACCCCGGGCCGGGCCGGCGCTGGTGGCCGTGGGCGTGATCGCTATCTGCATTGCTTGGTATTGGGCGGCCGTTATCATGGTTCCGGCTGGCCTCGTCCTCGTCGCCATCGCTTATGCTCGCGGCCACAGCTCTGGCTGGCCTCACGGGACGGGGACCGCTTAGCGGCGCGCTGGGCGGCGCGAGTTGAGGTACCGCCTGCTCGAACGTTACAATTGGAGTGAACACGAGGCGCTCTCCGCCGCGAGAGCGCCTTTATCGTCTCGGCGGTAACGCGACCAACAAGGAGCAGGCCATGAACGGCGCGAACGAAAACGGTACCGGCACTTTCACCGTCAAGAAGGGCCTGGCGCAAATGCTCAAGGGCGGCGTCATCATGGACGTCGTCACGGCGGAACAGGCGAGCATCGCCGAAGAGGCCGGCGCCTGCGCGGTGATGGCGCTGGAGCGCGTACCGGCCGATATCCGCAAGGACGGCGGCGTGGCGCGCATGTCGGACCCGGAGATGATCCAGGGCATCCAGAAGGCCGTAACGATTCCGGTGATGGCGAAGGCTCGCATCGGTCACTTCGTCGAGGCGCAGGTACTCGAGGCGCTGGAGGTCGACTACATCGACGAGTCTGAGGTGCTGACGCCGGCGGACGAAGCGAACCACGTCGACAAGCACGCCTTCAAGGTGCCGTTCGTCTGCGGGTGCCGCGACCTGGGCGAAGCGCTGCGCCGGATCAGCGAGGGCGCGGCGATGATCCGCACCAAGGGCGAGGCCGGCACCGGCAACGTCGTTGAAGCGGTGCGCCACATGCGACAAGTCATGGGCGACATCCGCCGCCTGCAGACGATGAGCGAAGACGAGCTGTACGGCGAAGCGAAACGCCTCGGGGCGCCGATTGAGCTGGTGCGCGAGACGAAGGAGCAGGGTCGACTGCCTGTTGTCATGTTCACGGCGGGGGGCATCGCGACGCCGGCAGACGCGGCGCTGATGATGCAGCTGGGCTCGGACGGCGTGTTCGTAGGCTCCGGGATATTCAAGTCCGACAACCCGGCGCTGATGGCCAAGGCAATCGTGCAGGCGACGACGCACTACAACGACGCGAAGATCATCGCCGAGGTATCGCACGGGCTGGGCAAGGCGATGCCAGGACTAGAAATCGGCGCTATCCCAGAGGGGGAGCTTCTGGCGAAGCGCGGCTGGTAGACACTCCCGGTCGAGGACAAGAAGGGGCGGTTCGTTGAGCCGCCCCTTCGTCATATCATGGCTCCATGATCATCGCGGTGGTAGGCGGCGACAGTTCGGCGTCGGATTTGGCGCTCACCCGAGCGGAGGCTGTGGGCGCTGAAATCGCTCGTCGGAACTGCTTCCTGATCTGCGGCGGGCGCGGCGGAGTCATGGAGGCGGCGTGCCGTGGCGCTAGTGAGGCTGGCGGGACAACCATAGGCGTCTTGCCGGGCGCCGACCGCAGCCAGATGAACGAATACGTTCAGATACCGATAGTCACCGGTGTTGGAGACGCGCGCAACGTAATTATCGTCTCGTCGGCCGATGCCGTGGTCGCGATTGATGGCGAGTACGGCACGTTAAGCGAGATAGCGCACGCTTTGAACCGGGGCAAGCCGATCGTCGGCATGGCGACCTGGGCATTGAGCAAAGAGGGTCGAGAAGACCCGCCGATCTATCGCACCGAGGACCCGGCGGAAGCGGTGCGTTGGGCAGTCGAGGCGGCGAGTAATCCGCTTCAGCAACGATGAGGTGGTAAAGGAGACGGCGTCTGTTTTGGAACGGATTGCAGCCCACCTCACCCCTAGGCCCTCTCCGACTTCGGAGAGGGGAACTCAGCGGTTGTGATGTACTACAGCAGGAGTATGAACCGTGGCTGATGACAGGATGGTTGCGGTGACCGCGCTTGAAGTGCTGGACTCGCGCGGTAACCCAACGGTAGAGGTCGAAGTACGGCTCGAAGACGGCAGCAAGGGTCGCGCCATCGTTCCGTCGGGGGCCAGCACCGGCACCCACGAGGCGCACGAACTGCGCGACGGCGACCCTGCCCGCTACGGCGGGAGGGGTGTGCTGGACGCGGTGGAAAACGTGAACGGCGAGATCGCAGATGCGGTCGCTGGGCAGCACGCATCCGACCAGCAAGGGCTTGACCGCCTGATGGCGGCGCTGGACGGCACGGCTAACAAGTCGCGGCTTGGGGCGAACGCACTGCTCGGCGTCTCGCTGGCGGCGGCGCACGCGACGGCAGCGTCGCAGGGTCTGCCGCTCTACGTGTCGCTGGGTGGGCCGGATGCCAGCCTGCTGCCGTGTCCGATGTTCAACGTGCTCAACGGCGGCAAGCACGCGACGCGCAGTACCGACTTCCAGGAGTTCATGCTGGCGCCGATCGGAAGGCCGACGTTCTCGGAGGCACTGCGGGCCGGCGCCGAGGTGTACCAGGCGCTGAAGAAGCTGCTGGACGCGCGTGGGCTCAGCACGAACGTTGGTGACGAGGGCGGATTCGCGCCGTCGCTGGAGAACAACGTTGCGGCGGTCGAACTACTGGTCGAGGCGATCGAGGCGGCGGGCTATCGACCGGGTGAGGACCTGGCGATAGCGTTGGACCCGGCGAGTAGCGAGCTGTACGCGAACGGGCGCTACGAGCTGGCCAGCGAAGGCCGCTCGCTGACCAGCGCTGAGATGGTCGACCTGTGGGCGGAGTGGTGCGAGCGCTATCCCATCGTCAGCATCGAAGACGGGCTGGCCGAGGACGACTGGGAGGGCTGGAGCCTGCTGACGCAGCGTCTGGGCGACAAGGTGCAGCTGGTGGGCGACGACCTATTGGTGACCAACCTCGAGTTTCTGGAACGCGCGATCGAGACGAAGGCGGCCAACGCGATCCTGGTCAAAGTGAATCAGATCGGGACGTTGAGTGAGGCAATTGCGGCGACGAACCGGGCGCTGGACGTTGGTTGGGGCGCGATGATGAGCCACCGCAGCGGCGAAACGGAAGACACGACGATCGCTGACCTTGCCGTGGCGCTGGGGACGGGACAACTGAAGAGCGGCGCTCCGGCTCGCGGTGAGCGCACGGCGAAGTTCAATCGCCTGCTGCGCGTCGAGGCGGAGCTTGGCTCACGAGCTCGCTTCGCGGGAGACAGCATGCTCTCGCAGCGGCGATCGAAGTGACGGAGCGTCCGAAGCCACGCGTCGCCCGGATCCGGCCGCCGAAGACATACGCGCCGCCTTCGCGGCCACCGGAGTCGGCCGGTGAGGCGGCGCAGGACGCCTACCGGCAAACGCGCTTCCTGCTCGGCAACGATCTCGACCTCTTCGCCGACGCGATGGAGTTGCAGCTCAAGCTGGTGGATGAGGCGAATCCGGGCACGTCGTCGCAGTACCGGACGATCGACCTAGCGGCGATTTCAGCCTTGTGGTCGCGGGCTTACACCGGCCTGGCCGACGCGCTACTTCTGGTGTCGCGTGGCTCTTATCCTTCGGCTCTGCCTCTGATCCGCTTGACTGTCGAGCTGATCTCGGCGGAGGAAGGACTGCGAGCGGAGGAGATGGACCGGCACCACGAGTGGCTGGCCAACACACTGCAACCGGACGAAACCCATAAGGCGTTCGAGGTGCACCTTGGACGCTACTTCGCGGGCGGCGCGACGGCGAGCGATGAGGTGCTGCGCGCGATCTACCTGCCGGCGAGCGACCTGGCACGCCCGGCCTTCGGGGCGAGCCTGCTGCTGGTCGGGCCGGAGTCGAGCAACACGCGTCTGATGCTCAGTTTTGCCGACGCTTCGTTTCACCAGGGTTGGGCCGAGATCACGCTGGGCTGGCTTCTGGCGCTGGCGGCGCGCCAGGTCAAGGTAATCGTCGACGCCGAGAGCATCTTCCCGGTGTCGGAGGAGCGTCAAAAGGCGTACGAGACGCTGCAGCGGCGTGTCGACGAGGCGCTGTCGCGGCGAGACCGCTGTCGCATCGAAGAGATCATGGTGGGTTACGACCGGCGCTATCTGGTGCACAACTTCCGGCGTGGCTCGGGCGGCTCCCCGAAGCGGGTCCTGCTCTAGCTAAGAGGCGGCGACGCCCTCGTACTGTTCCCAGCCGGGGATGAACTTGCGCCAGTCCGACTGCTGCTCCAGGTAGTGATAGAAGATGTAGTAAGACGAGGCTGGCGGGCGCTTGGGTTCGCTGAGGAGCGTCATGCGAGCCTCTTGCGGTGAATGACCGGCCTTGCGGTGGTTGCAGATACGACAAGCCGATACGAGGTTTTCCCAGGTGTGGCGGCCGCCACGGTGGCGCGGCTCGACGTGGTCGATAGTGAGATCGCGGGTTTGCTTGCCGCAGTACTGGCAGGTGTAGCGATCACGTAAGAAGACCTCACGACGCGTGAGGCGCATCTGGGGCCGCGGACGTTTGATCATGTAGATGAGGCGGATGACCGAAGGCCGGGGAAAGGACGCCACGGCGCTGCGTAGGACGCCCTCAGCGTGCTCCAGGATTTCTGCCTTGCCCTTGTCGAGGAGAACGAAGGCTCGCCTGGCGTTGCACACGTTGAGGGGCTCATAGTTCTGATTCAGGACGAGAACCGTCGAGCCGTTCATTTGCAGTCGCTTTCAAACCGGATCATAGCAGGCGAATCTAAGGCGTCGCAATCGAGCCAGAAGACGGCGAGGTTTAGCGCGAGCTTTATAAATGGAGGCTGTTTGTTGCTGGCATACAGCGTTTGGGCTTTCTACAATGCGTGTTACGAACCCCTTAGAAATAGTTCCAGAATGAAGGAACTAGGAGCGACGTCGCGGAGCTGAAAGGAGCTCTCCATGGCAACGGCAACTCGCGTCGGGATCAACGGATTTGGACGAATCGGACGGCAGGTCTTTCGGACGATTCGCGAACGCCACGCCGATGAACTACAGGTCGTCGCGATCAACGACCTTGTCGACACGGCGACGAACGCGCATCTGCTGAAGTACGACAGCAACTATGGTCGCTTCCCCGGTGAGGTCTCTCCGGCGGACGGCGGCTTGATGGTGGACAGTGAACTGGTCAAGGTCTTTGCGGAGCGCGACCCGGCGCAGATCCCGTGGGGAGACGCCGGCGTCGAGATCGTCATCGAGTCGACCGGCTTCTTCACCAACGGCGAGGCCGCGGTGGCGCACCGGCACGACAGCGTGCAAAAGGTGGTGATCAGCGCCCCAGCCCAAAACGAAGACGTCACCATCGTCCTCGGAGTGAATGACGAGAAGTACGACCCTAAGAGCCATCACGTGATCTCGAACGCTTCTTGCACGACGAACGGCCTGGCGCCGCCGGTCAAGGTGCTGGTGGAGGAGTTCGGGATGCAGAAGGGTCAGATGACCACGATCCATTCCTACACCAACTCGCAGCAGATCCTGGACCGGGCCGGCCCGAAGGACCTGCGAGAAGCTCGCGGCGGAGCGATGAACATCGTCCCGACCTCAACGGGCGCGGCGCGGGCGCTGCGGCTCGTGATCCCTGAAGTCGATGGCATCCTCGACGGCATGGCTTACCGAGTGCCGACGCCGACCGTTTCGGTGGTTGAGGTGGTGGCGCTGGTTAACAAGAGCACGGATAAAGACGAGGTCAACTCGGCGCTGCGTCACTGGGGCATGGAGCGCATGAAGGGAATTATGGACTGGACTGACGACCCGGTGGTGTCCATGGATATGAAGGGCAACGAACACTCGTCGATCATCGACGGTCTGAGCACGAACGTCGTGGGAGGCGACCTGGTGAAGGTGGTCTCCTGGTACGACAACGAGTGGGGTTACGCCTGCCGCCTGGCGGACCTGACGGCGATGATCGCCGACAAGGGCTGGTAGCCGAACCAAGGAACTCAGTACACAGCAAGAGGGGCGGCCTGCAAAGGCCGCCCCTCTGTTTTAGCCAGCGGTTGCTAGCGCCAGCAATGCCACGGCCAGCATCACGAGGGATGCCAGCAACGCGAAGCCGCCTGGCTGAGTGGAACCCTCCGACGTCCCGGATATGGTTACGCCGGGAGTCTCAGCCGTGGCCAAAGCGAACCGGCGAGCCCCTGCGGTCAGGGCCAAAACAGCCGCAGCCGCCGCGAGCGCCAGAGCCAGCGGCAGGTAACTGGGACCAGACGAGCCGAGGAGTCCGCCGTCACCAGCGCTTGGCGGCCGGAGAGGCGCCGAAGTCGCGCTTGGGGTGGGTGCGACCTGACAGACGATCTGCACGGAGACGGAGGTCTGAACGTTGCCGGCGCGTGCCGTAATCGTCGTCGTGCCATTCGCGTCGACCGGCGCCGTGTAAAGGAGGTTGGCGAGGGTGATGGGGAACAGGCTGGTAATGGTGCTGGAAGGCTGGAAGCTCCCGCCGAGGCTTGAGGTCATCACCAGAGTGGTGCCGGCGGTTACGGGCCCGCCGCTGGCGCTGCGAGGCGCCACCTGCACCAGGGTTGAACCGCCGCAATTGATAGTGGCGGACGTTAGGACGATAGAGATGGAAGCCGGGATCCCGACGACCACCGTGGGCGTGGCGTGGAAGTCGGCGTCGTTGATCCAGGTGCAGAACGCTTTGGAGTCGAGGTCACTTATGTCGAAGTCGGCGCTGCTTCCGTTGACGGCGACACCGTCGTCGTTTTCGCAGTCGTCGATGGCGACGAAGTCGTTGTCATCCCGCTCGTCGATCGTCAAGTCGACGCTGGACTCGCAGTAGAACTGCGCTTCTTGATTGTCCTTCAGGTCAAAGCTGCCGTCGTTGTCGAATTCGACGTTGCCGTCATCGTCGAAGACGAGGCAGTTGCCGCCACTGGCGTCCCAGTCGAAGGTGTAGCTGCCGTTGTCGTCAGATTGCTTCTTGATTTCTACGTCTTCATCGAACAATGAGGGAGCGCAGTAAATGACGACGCTCTCCAAGCCTGCGTCGGTGTCGTCACCCGTTATTGTGATTGCTTCTGGTCCGCCGCTGCATTCGAGCGTTAGTGTCAAGGTAAGGGGGTATAAGCCGCATCGATCGACGCGTCGCTGGAGTCGACGTCCACGCTTGCACCACCGCCCTGAACCGTGATGGCGGCCGTGCAGTCATCAGGATCCGCGCAACTCACGAACGCAAAGAGGTCATCGCCGCCACCGCCCGCTGTGGTAACGCTCATGACGGCGTCGGTGTCCGTGGCATTTACGGTGATCGTTGCGGCGCTTCCATCGCTGCCCACCATGATGCTCGAGGCGACCGATGTCACGTCCGCCTCGGCGCTCCTTGGCGCACCTCCAATCTAGGCGGCGAACACCACGAACACCGCGATGACGGCTACTGTTACCGGGACCCCCCGTAAAGATGAGAATTTCATCACTCTGCCCTCCGTGCGATGAATACGTTTTTAGCTTTTCTGATGCCTATTGAGTGGGCTGATTCTATACCCAGGGCGACAGGTAGACGCTACGCCTGCGTCATCTCCAAAGTGTTAACAGCACGATGCAATTTGGAGCCTATGCTGAATGAGGCAGTGAGGGAGGGCCATCCGGACGCCGTAGCGGCTAAAGGACTGAGAGGTACTGCTTCAGCTCGTAATCGGTGATGTGGGAGCGGTAGCGTTCCCATTCGATTCGCTTCGAGGTCAGCAGGCTCTCGAAGACGTGGTCGCCGAGGCAACTGCGGAGCAGCGGCGAATGCTCCGCGTCCTGTATCGCCTCGTGAAGGCTACCTGGCAGCGTCGGTATCTGCTCGCTGCTGGTCTCGTCCGTGGGGTCGTGGCTGGGTGGCATTTCGTATTTTTTTTCGATGCCCTCGAGGCCGGCGGCCAGCATCGTGGCGAAGGCCAGATACGGATTGCAGGCGGCGTCCGGGGCGCGGTACTCGAGGCGGCGTGCCCTCTCGCGGCCGGGCCGGTAGGGGGGCACGCGCAGGAGGTCGCCCGGCATGCGCTGCGCTTGTCGGGCCTGAGGCATCGTGGCCGGCGCCATGACGTTGGGCGGGCTCCAGGCGACCCTAACGGGGGCCTCGAATCCCGGGATCAGACGCTTGTAGGAGTTGACCCACTGGTTGGTGACTAATGTTATCTCGCGCGAATGACGCAGGAGGCCGGCGATGAAACCCTGGGCTACAGCTGATAGGTGTAGGGGATCGTTGCTGTCATGGAAGGCGTTCTGCTCGCCACGGAACAGCGACAGATGAGTATGCATTCCGGAGCCGTTCTCGCCGGCCAGAGGCTTGGGCATGAACGTGGCGTAGACGCCCGCCGCCATGGCGACTTCTTTGACGACGAGCCGGCAGGTGAGGACGTTATCGGCCATGGTCAGGGCGTCCGTGTAACGCAGGTCGACCTCGTGCTGGGAGGGAGCGACCTCGTGATGGCTGGACTCCACGCCGATGCCCATCTCCTCGAGTGTGAGCACGGTCTCGCGGCGCAAATCGCTGGCGCCATCGAGCGGCGTCAGGTCGAAGTAGCCACCCCGGTCCAGCGGTATCGTGCCTTCGGCGTCCTTGAAGTAGAAGTATTCGACCTCAGGCCCGACGTAGAAGGTGAAGCCGAGCGCCGCGGCGCGCTCCAGGTTGCGCTTGAGTACCTGCCGCGGGTCGCCGGGGAATGACGAGCCGTCCGGAAGGTTGACGTCGCAGAACATTCGGGCGACGCGACGTTCGCGCGGACGCCAGGGCAGGACTTGCAGGGTTGAAGGGTCCGGTAAGGCGGTCATGTCGCTTTCGCCGGCGCGTGCGAAGCCTTCGATCGCGCCTCCGTCAAAGCCGACCCCTTCCTCCAGGGCCTCTTCCAGCTGCTCGAAGGTGATCGCAAAACTCTTGAGGGAGCCAAGGATGTCGGTGAACCAGAGGCGAATGAACTTGACGTCCTGCTGGCGACACTGCTGCAGGACGAATTCGCGCATCTCTAATGCTTCTGACATAGCAATTCATTTAAGCATGAGCCGGCCGAGGTTCTGGTCATGGCTGGTTAAGATCAGATTACATAAGGCAGCTACCCTTCTATAAATGGCTCGCATAGATTGGCGGCGTTGTTATACTTCATGCCAATGCAGAGGGTACTTCTCGTTTTCCAGACCGAGGGTGCTTCGGTCGTGGCCGGAGACCTCGAAGGGTCCGGCGTTGAGGTGATGAGCGTCCACCAGGATGACTCTGAGACGGCGCTTGCCGATTCGAGCCTCGACGCGATCGTCCTCGAGGCGGCGTCCAGGCCAGATGAGACGCGGCGGCTCCTGGAGTCGTCACAACGGCCTCAGCGGGCGCCATTGCTACTCCTCGTGCGCGCCTATCAGCTTCCGGAAGTCGACCCGGCGTGGCCGGCCGATGACTTCGCCATCCTGCCGTTGGCGGAGGGTGAGCTGGAGTTACGCTTGCGCCGGGCGATCTTCCGCAAGACGGGGGCTGAATCGGCCAACCTGTTGCGTAGTGAGGACCTGGCCGTCGACCTGGCGAACTACAAGGTCTTCGTCTCCGATCAGCCGGTGAGCCTGACCTTCAAAGAATTCGAGCTGCTGCGCTTCCTGATGACGAACCGCGGCAAGGTGTTCTCGCGAGAAGCGTTGCTAAACCGCGTCTGGGGTTATGAGTACTTCGGCGGCGCTCGAACCGTGGACGTCCACATCCGGCGCCTGAGGGCCAAGATCGAAACGGGACCGACCGTTTTTATCGAGACCGTGCGCAACGTTGGCTATCGCTTCCCAACCGATCGCTAACTTCCAGGTTCCCGAGAACGCTGCCAAACGTTAACCGTGACGTAACTGGCCTGAAACACGGCTGTAACATGGCGAACCTAACCTCGCATCGCTGGCGTTGCCTAGTGTGGCGCCGTTTCACGTGGTCTGCCCCGCCGGCAGAACAACAGGAGGTTAGAAATGGAAAAGGAAGTTAGAAATGGAAATTAGCTCCGGCGATACCGCTTGGATGCTGATGTCATCAGCACTAGTCATGCTGATGACACCCGGGCTCGCGCTCTTCTATGGCGGGCTGACACGTAGCAAGAACGTGCTTAGCACGATCATGCATAGCTTCATGATGCTGGGCGTCATGACGATCCAATTTACGGTCATCGGTTACACGTTGGCCTTCGGGCCGGACCAGTGGGGCCTGATCGGCAACCTGGACTGGATCGGGCTGACGGACGTTTCGGCGACGGAACCGGGACCGTACGCGGACACGATCACGCATCAGACGTTCATGATCTTCCAGCTCATGTTCGCGGTGATCACGCCGGCGCTGATTACGGGCGCCTTTGCTGAACGGGCCAAGTTCAGCACCTTCCTTGTATTCATAGTCCTCTGGGCCACGCTGGTCTACGACCCGATGGCGCACTGGGTCTGGGGTGGCGGTTGGATTGGCGACATGGGCGCGCTCGACTTTGCGGGCGGCACCGTGGTCCACATCAACGCCGGTGTTGCTGCACTGGCAGCGGCGATTGTCTACGGCAAACGCCACAATTTCGGCCGCGAACCGATGGAGCCGCACGACGTGACGATGGTCGTCATTGGCGCCGCGCTGCTGTGGTTCGGCTGGTTTGGATTTAACGCTGGTAGCGCCCTGACCGCGGGCGTCAGCGCTTCTAACGCATTCGTGGTGACTCACGTGGCCACGGCAGGGGCGATGGTCTCCTGGGTGGCCCTAAGCTGGATTCGAAGTGGCAAGCCGAGTGTGGTCGGCGCGGCCGCAGGAGCGGTTGCGGGTCTCGTCGCGATTACACCGGCGGCTGGCTTTGTTACTACCATGCCGGCGTTGGGAATCGGCCTCGGCGCGGGCGCCCTTTGTTACTTTGCGGTTCAGTTGCGTATCCGCGTCGGGCTGGACGACTCATTGGACGTTGTCGGCGTGCACGGCGTCGGCGGCGCCTGGGGCGCGATCGCGGTTGGTCTCTTCGCCGCCTTCGGTGGCGCCACCGGTCTGTTCAAAGGCAACGAAGAACAGCTGCTTGACCAGGTGGTCGCGGTGGGCGGAACGATCGCCTACTCCTTCATCATGACCTACGTCATCCTCCGCATCCTGGACATGACATTGGGTCTGCGGGTTTCGGAGGACGAGGAAGCCGTCGGCGTCGACGTTACCGAGCATGGCGAGCGGGCTTACCTTCTCGACGGGGGTGGCGCACCTTATGCTGGGATCCCGGTTACACCGGAGAGCGGCGGCGGTTCGGGTTCCTAGTTCCGCGATTGAGTTCGCAAGGAGCGTAAATAGAGATGAACAAAATTGAAGCCATCGTCCGGCCTGAGCGAATGGAGGCCGTGAAGGAGGCTCTCGCCGAAGCCGGGTTCATTGGCATGAACATCGTCAACGTCACGGGCCGCGGCGTTCAGAAGGGCATCGTCCACGCCGGGCGCGGCGGCGAAGAGTACCGGGTCGACATGCTGCCGAAGACCAAGATCGAGCTCGTCGTCAGCGACGCCGCCACCGAGAAGGCAGCCGGCGTCATTGTCGAGGCGGCGCGCACCGGCGCAATCGGTGACGGCAAGATATTCATCATGCCGGTCGGCGACGCGATCCGAGTCAGGACAGGCGAGCGAGGAGACGCAGCCTTATAAGTGATTAAGTTTGGGTGAATTGACCGCTACCAGGGTGTCAGAGCCGAGAATCGCTCTGGCGCCTTGCGTAGCTTAAAGATATAAACAATAAAGAAGCGCCCGTGCAGGGTGGTGACTCTTGCAACGGCAGACACGACGATGAGGGGGAATTTCAATGCCATACAAGGCAGAATACATTTGGGTAGACGGGACGGAGCCGACTGCGAAGCTCCGCTCCAAGACCAAGATAGTGCCGGATGGAGAGCAGCCGCCGATCTGGGGCTTTGACGGATCATCGACGAACCAGGCGCCGGGCGACCGCTCCGACTGCGTGCTACGCCCGGTGCGAATGGTTGCCGACCCGCTTCGCGGTGGCGACGACAAACTGGTGATGGCCGAAGTACTGCTGACCGACATGACGTCCCATGCCACGAACACGCGCGCGGAGTGCGAAAAGGTCGCGGAGCTCGTCAAGGGCGATGAGTACTGGTTCGGCCTGGAGCAGGAGTACACCTTTTTCGACGGCGCCCGACCGCTAGGCTTCCCCGAGCACGGCTTCCCGGCGCCGCAGGGTGGCTACTACTGTGGCGTTGGTGACGACGAGGTATTCGGTCGCGCGATCGTCGAGGCGCACCTCAACGCATGTCTGACTGCTGGGCTTGGCATTTCCGGCATTAACGCCGAGGTTATGCCGGGGCAGTGGGAGTTCCAGGTTGGTCCGCTGGACGCGCTTGAAGTGTCCGACCACTTGTGGCTGGCGCGGTGGCTGCTCTACCGCGTTGCGGAGGATTACGCCGTTAGCGCGACGCTTGACCCCAAGCCAGTCCGTGGCGACTGGAACGGCGCCGGCTGCCACACTAACTTTTCGACCAGCGCGATGCGCTCGTCGTATCAGCCCAACGTTGATGCGGCTGAGGCGCTACGAAAGCGCCACGACCTGCACATTGCGAACTACGGCTACGGTATCGAAGACCGGCTCACGGGTCAGCACGAAACGGCCTCGTACAAGGAGTACTTCTACGGCGTCTCCGACCGCGGCGCTTCGGTCCGTATTCCGTGGCAGGTCGAAAAGGATGGCAAGGGCTACATCGAGGACCGCCGCCCCTGTGCCAACATGGACCCCTACATCGTGACGCGGCTGATCATGGAGACGGTCTCCGGCAACTACTAGCCGCGCGGCATTCATAACTCAACGAGACCGGTCTTCCGAAGACCGGTCTCTTGCTTTGCTACGCTATGGCTGTGGATGATTTCTACCGCCTTGACGCTACGGCCCAGGCAGAGCTGGTACGCGAGCGCCAGGTCAATCCGGCAGAGCTCGTCGAAGCGGCTATCGCCCGCATCGAGCGCTTCAACCCGGCGCTGAACGCCGTCGTGACGCCGATGTATGAGGAGGCGCGTCAGAGCCTCAAAGCGGGTGTGCCTGACGGGCCGTTCGCGGGCGTGCCGTTCCTGCTCAAAGACCTTGGCGCTCCTTATGCCGGAGTGAGAGCAACGAGCGGCTCGCAGTACTTGAAGGACTTTGTGCCCTCCGAGGACTCGGAGCTGGTTAAGCGCTACAAGCGGGCCGGGCTGGTCACGCTGGGCAAGACCAACACGCCGGAGTTCGGACTCCTCCCGATCACGGAACCGCGACTGCTCGGGCCAGCGCGCAATCCCTGGGATACGTCTCGGACGCCCGGCGGTTCCAGCGGTGGGTCGGCGGCGGCGGTGGCGGCCCGGATGGTACCGGCGGCGCACGGCAACGACGGCGGGGGCTCGATCCGGATACCGTCGTCCTGCTGCGGCCTGTTTGGCCTCAAGCCGAGCCGGGGGCGAATGCCCGGCAACTACGCCATCGCCAGCTTTCTCGGTACGGCTCACGTGATCACCGTCTCGGTGCGCGATAGCGCCGCGTTGCTCGACGCGACGGCGGGTCAGATCGCGGGCGCGCCCTATACGCTGCCGCAGCCGTCGACCAGTTTCCTCGGAGAGACGCGACGCGAACCGGGAGGCCTGCGCATCGCGTTTTCGACGCAGAGCGTCAGTGGCGATCCGTTTCAGGCGGACTGCGTCGCCGCAGTGCATGACGTGGCTGCCCTGTGTGAGAGCCTGGGGCACGACGTGACCGAAGCGGCGCCGAGCATCGATGGCGAGCGGTTCACAGCGGCTTTCGATACGATCTGGTTCGCCCAGCTGACGTCGAACCTGGAGTTAACCAGGGCGGCAACGGGCCGCGTGCCAGCGGACGATGATCTGGAGCTGCTAACCCGGTACGCGTACGAGGCGGGCAAACGGCAAAGCACTGTCGAGTACCTGGCTGCAATGGATGGGTTCGCATCGTTCACGGCGACGGCGGCCGCTTTCTTCGCCGACTACGACATCTGGTTGACGCCGACGCTCGGCATGCCGCCGCCCGAACTCGGCTTCATGGACATCACAAAGGAGGACGCCAGGCGACTCAGCCGCAAGGCGTACGAGTTCGTGCCGGTGACGCCGTTGTTCAACCTGACGGGGCAGCCGGCGATGTCCGTACCGTTGTCCTGGAACCAGGCAGGTTTGCCAATCGGCATGCACTTCGCGGCGCGCCCCGGGGAAGAGGCGACTCTGCTTCGGCTCGCGGCGCAGCTGGAGGAGGCGCGTCCGTGGGCCGACAGGCTGCCGCCGATGCTGACGGCCTGAGTCATGGTGGCGAGCGAAGAATCAACGCGCTACGCCATTGCCGGCTCAGGCGACGGCTCCCAGGTTGAAGGCGCCGGTCCCGCCTGGCCTGCCGCCCTCTGTCAACGCTACGAGGGGCTCCGGTAGGTAACCGGAACGTAGCTCCACAAGCGTCTCTTCCGGGTTCAGCCCAAGTGCTCGAAGCCGCGCCGGCAAGGCAAGGACATCGTCTTGCAGCGCCACGCGATTCGCCGCTTCCTTCGAATGCGAAGGGCGATGCTGCCTGAACTGCTGGCCTCGATCTCTGTGACGAAGCTGAAGATTAACGCTGGCATCTTCGCCAGTTTCTCGTCTAGCATGGCCAACCCACTCTGGAGCTCGTCAAAGTTGCCTGGCCTGGGTTGAGTCAGGGTTAGCCGAAGACAGGCCACGTGAGGACTGCCTGGGCCTGTACTTGACCCGACTTTCCGACAAATTGGACCCGAGGCGGGTCCTGTCGCAGCGCTTCGCGGGCCAGCCGCAGGACTACGTGCTCGTCGTTTTGCGACGGGCTGCTGACGATGCGGCTTGATGGCGGTTGGCACATTTTTTTCAACCTCCTATGAGTTCGTAGGCTCAGAATAGGGTGGCCGTTTTTCAAGGGCGTTTCGTCGGTGTTTCGCCGGCGTTAAGTTTGACCTTGACGTTGCGTAAGGCCCGGCTTACTGTCGATGTCATGCAAGACGTGCTACGAGCCCTCGCGGAGCCGCGGCGCCAGGAGATCCTGCAGCTGCTTGGCATATCGGAGATGGCTTCCGGGGAGATTGCCGGGCACTTTTCGGTGAGCCGGCCGGCGATTTCACAGCATTTGCAGGTGCTCAAAGCGGCCGGACTGGTGTCCGAGCGCAAGCTGGGGACGCGCCGCCTTTACGAGACGCGCCCGGAGGGCCTGGCCGAGTTACGAGCCTTCATCGACGCGTTCTGGGACGATGCGCTCTCGCGGCTGACTCGCGAGGCCGAAGCCGAAGAGGGGAGGCAGCGCGGTGACCGCTGAGGTCGACTTCGTAGAAAAAGAGGTGCGCATTGCGGCGCGCCCGCAAGTGGTTTTCGAGTTCTTCACCGATCCGGTCAAGATGGTGCGCTGGAAGGGCGTCGACGCGATGCTCGACCCTCGCCCGGGAGGCACTTACCGCGTCAATGTCACCGGCAAAGACGTAGCCGTCGGGGAGTACGTCGAGGTCGTGCCGTACAGCCGCATCGTGCTGACGTGGGGATGGGAAGGCAGCCCGATCGCGCCGGGCTCAACTCTGGTTGAGATTACGTTCACGCCGGACGGCGATGGGACGCTGCTGCGGTTACGTCACAGCGGTTTATCAGGCGAGGCGGCGCTGCAGCACGCAGCCGGCTGGGACCACTTCTTGCCACGACTGGCGCTCGCAGCGGCTGGAGAGGACCCCGGTCCAGACCCATGGGTGAATTCGGACGGAGATCAGTAAAGATTCCGTCCTTCAAATGAAGGCCTGGGCATGGTCACAATGGCTTTCTTCTCGGATCCGGCCGGTAACGTAATCGGGCTGGTCGAAAGCGACATTCCATTGGCGTAGCAAGTAGTCATTCGTCGATCGGGCGAGTCTTTTATGGCGAGGCTGTCGAAGCGGCGGTCTCGCGATTGCCTGTGCTAGAATTTCGAGGCGTCTGTCTCTTCCTGGAAGGGCAGGCGTTGTCTTTAGGGCCGGCGTAGCTCAGTGGTAGAGCAGCCGATTCGTAATCGGCAGGCCGGGAGTTCGAATCTCCCCGCCGGCTCCAGCCCCTCCATCAGTTTCCATCCGATTAGCGTTATTCGCGAGACTTCTTGTCTTGACACGATCTCTCGGTCGCGAATAGTATCTGGCGTGTCATATAAAGTGGATACGCAACATGCGACTACGAAGCAATTACGCTACGACTTAGACAAAGCTGGAGGGCCCGGATCATGCCACGAGAACTACATCAGATGCGCGCCGTCGATGCCATTGTCGAGACCGTGGTCTCGTCTCCAGACGACATTGCTTACATCAGTGGATCGTTGATCGAGGGCTTCGGTAACCCGTCTTCCGACATCGATATCTTCTTGATTACGGCTGGGGAACCGCAATATCGGGGGCCTTTTGGGTCCGTGTTGGGCGACTACTACCTCGACCTCGAGGTCTACACGCGCGACCACATGGGTGAGCTTGTGACGCGCCTCAACCAAATCGACACCTCTGACTTCGAACAAGTCTGGCTGACTCCACTGGCGGAGATCGACCTTTACTACCGCACCTTGATCGGCGAAGCCTGTCACAACGCAGAAGGTTTTCAGACGCTGCGGGGTGACTTCAGGCAAGACGTCGTCGAGCGTTTGCTGGCGACGTGGTGCGGGCTGCGCTCCTGGGCCTCGTTACAGATGGCGCGCGAGGAGCTGGAGGCGGGCCGGAAGACCAACGCTGCATTGACCGTGCAGGCTGCCCTGGCATCAGCGGTGGATGCTTACCTGGCCGCACATGGCGAGGCCTTCCCGTCGCTGAAGTGGCGATTCGAGAAGCTATCGCGGCTGCACGGCCGAGAGTCTGATCTTTACAAGCAGGCCTGGGCACTGAATGCCGCCGGTTCCGGCGACGTCGAGGCGTACCTGGAAAGCGTTGCGGAGTTCGGAGATCGCCTCGGTATGGGGACGTATGCCGACTGGAAGCTCGACCACGTTCCGCTGCAGAAAGCTGGTAACTCATCCAGCTACGAGATTGCGGGAGATAGCTACATCGTCCAGAACCGGCGCTTCGTTTACAGCGTCACGCCAGCGCTGCGCGAGGTCTTTGACTTAATCGGCGATTCTCCGGCTAAACGCGCCAGCCTGGTCGACGAACTGAAACGGCGCCCGGCTGGCAACGAAGCGGAGGCGGCAGCTCTGGTGCGGGATTCACTCATGGCGTTGCAGGGCCGCGGATTGCTGCGGTCGTACTAGTTACTGGGCTTAGGAAAGGAAGAAACAATGTCTGAGCCACTCACTGCCGCGAACTCGTCCGCCGCCGACTTCGTCTACTACGAGTCTTTCCTTGCACCGCGATTCCTGGAGTTCAGCTCTTACTGGTACGACGTCACGGGCGGAATCGCGAATCGCCAGGACGGGATGGTGCTGGCTTCAGCCAAGAATGCCCTGTGGGACGGCGCCATGATGTATTTACTGACGCATCGATTCGTCTATCAGAAGCCGACGCCCGGCGCCGCGATGCGCGCCGTGTTCGCGTCGGCGATTGAGGACGAAGCACTGCTGGAGGAGTTCGACCGTTTGTTGCTGTACAGGCCGGAGAGTCACGAAGAGACGGTGGCCTTCGCAGAGGCGTGTCTGAGCTTCGTCGACGAGCGGCTGGGCCTGCGGCCGTGGCGGGAATTCTACGGCAGCCTTTCGACGCCGGAATTGTACGTCCGCTACCATCAGCGAATCCTCGGTCTCGGCCAGCTCGCCGAGGAGCTAGACGTGTCGTTGCCGCGCTCCGTGGAAGCCGTGATGGAGGGCATCCGGATCCGGACGGAGCTCGAGCGTAAGGTCGTCGGCCAGGCGGTGAGCCGGGCAAGCAGTCTAGCGGGCCTTGGGGATTCTTTGGGCGCCGCTATCGCTCAGGAGCGGAAGGCGCGTGAGCTGCCGATCGGTGAGCTGAGGAGGGGAGAATGGCTGCCGGCTAGCTCCAAATAGTGAGGCCAGGCGAAACGCTATGGCGAATCGCAGCAGAGTACTACGGAAGTGGCCAGCGCTGGCCCGACATCCTCGCCGCCTACGCTGCGCTGTTGCAGGGCGATGAGCGCAATCTACGAGCCGGGATGGAAATCAGGCTGCCGTAGCGCCTCCCTTCTGCCGTGGAGCAGGTAACATTAGGCAGCCCTGCACTCATCGCTGGAGCCTGTTGCTTTGACCGACGACCCGTATGCCCCGATTGCCGACCTCTATGACTTCTCTTACGAGGACTTCACGGAAGACGTCAGCTTCTACGAGAACCTGGCGCAGTCGGTTGAGGGCCCTTTGCTTGAGCTTGGGGTCGGTAGCGGCCGGGTTGCGATGCCGTTGGCGCAAGCCGGCTACGAGGTCGTTGGAATCGACACGTCAGCCTCGATGCTGGCGCAGGCGCGGCGGCGCCTGAAACAAGCCGGCAAGGTGAAAGGCAGCCTTACGGTTCAAGCAGGCGACATGACGTCGTTCGACCTGAAGCGTTCTTTCGGGATGGTCTTCATCGCCGCCAATACGTTTCAGCATCTCCTGACCCTGGAAGAGCAGCTGGCTTGTCTTCGGCGCGCTCGCGAGCACATGGAGCCGGACGGGGTCTTCTCCTTGAGCGTTCGGTCGCCAGCCACCGTGTCCTGGGAGGAGGCAGAGTGGGCGCCACTGCAGCTGAACTGGACACGCGAAGATCCGGCAACCGGCGACGTGATCATGAAGATGGCGGCGGAGCAACCCGACGCATCGCGAATGGTGCGGCGTTTGACCTACGTCTACGACCGGGTTGCCAGCGACGGGAGCGTTAAACGCAGCGTCTTCGCGACGGAGCTGCGGCACTCCACGGAGGCGGAGATCACGTTACTATTGCAGCAGGTGGGTATGCGTGTTACACACGTTTACGGCGACTACGATTTGTCTCCCGTGGGATTCGGGGACGATTTGATCTTTGTCGCGAAGCTGGAGGATCCTGTTTGAAAGTCGCGCTGGATGCCATGGGCGGCGACCTTGCTCCGAGTGAGCAGGTTAAGGGCGCTGTCCTCGCCGCCAAAGACTTCGACATCGAGATTGCTCTTGTCGGGCCGCCTGAGGTCATCGAGCCGGAGCTCGCGCGCCATCCGAAGGACCCGCGCGTCAGCATCGTCCCGGCCGAAGACGCGATCACGATGGATGAGGGCGAGGTAGTGAGGGCGGTCCGCACTCGCCGCGCTGCATCGATAAACGTGGCGACGTCGATGGTGAAGAACGGTGAGGCGTCTGCCGTGGTCTCGGCGGGCAACAGCGGTGCGGTCTGGACGTCGGCCTTTTTCATTCTCGGCCGTATCCCGGGCGTAGAGCGCCCCGCACTGGGCGCCGTACTGCCCTACAACGAGGGCCGCGTCTTCCTTATCGATGCCGGCGCTAACGTCGATTGCCGCCCGAGTCATCTGGTGCAGTTTGCCAAGATGGGTGCGGCCTACTCGGAAAATGTCCTGACAACCAAGAACCCGCGGATCGGCTTGCTCAACGTTGGCGAGGAAGCCGGCAAAGGCAGCGAACTGGCGGTAGAGGCCTTCGATCGAATCAAGGAGTCTGGCCTCAATTTCGTTGGTAATGTCGAGGGCGTGAACATCCACAAGGGTATCTGCGATGTCATCGTCACGGACGGATTCACCGGCAATGTGGCGTTGAAGGCTGGTGAGGGCGTGGCGGACTACATCCTTGAACAGGTCCGCAGCGTGATCAAGAGCAGTCCGCTATACATCGGCGCCGCGATCCTGATCAAGCCGGCGTTGCGTCGCGTCCTGAAGCGCCTGCAGTACGAGGAGTACGGTGGCGGCAACCTGCTGGGCGTCAACGGCGTCGTCGTTGTGGCGCACGGCCGGGCGGATGCTGTTGCGATAAGGAACGCGCTACGATTGGCGAGCACGGCCGCGGCGAGCAACCTGCTGCCGGTCATGCGCGACTCATTCGCGCCAGAAGCACGTTACGGTAGCGAGACGGAAGAAGAGCCCTCGGCCGCGGGCCGCTAGGAGTCAGATGGACCTGGTTAACATCGGCCGCTCTCGGCGGTTTCTCCGAGAGCGTCCGATTCGCGTCAATTTGTTCGACCGGCCGCGGCTGGTTTGCGATTTGATCTGCCTCGAGACGGAGCAAATAGAGAAGCGGCTTGGCCTCAACACATCAGATTCCTTCTACCTTGTTATCGAAGGCAAGGCACGGCTGGTCAGCGGCCAGCAAACGGAGGAACTGGAAGAGCAGGACGCGGCGCTGATCCCGCCCGGCGTCGATCACACGATCGAAAACGTAGGTCCTGGTCGCCTGACGGTCATGGCAATGGTGACGCCAAAGCCATCTCGCGCCGGCGAGGTGAAGATGCCCGTACAAGGCCGTCCGCAGGCGCGGGCGTTTCGAGATGATAGAGAAGACTCATCGCCGCGTGACGGGGGAGATGGAAGGCAACGAGAGCGTTCCGAGAGGCCCCGGCGTGGCTTCGATGGGCCGCCACCACGGGATCGCAGGCCCGCGCCAACGGCCCGACGACAGCCTCGAGGCGAAGTCGAAAGGGAAGGACCCGCCTGGTTTCCACGGCCGAAGGCGGAATGGCGCCCGCGTGGCGCTCCCCCTGCGGCTGGGGCACGCGGTGGCCCCGGGCGACCGGCAGGCCCACCGAGAGGCCGAGGCGGTCCATCCGCGGGGCCAAGGGATCGAAACGAGCGTCCGGCGTCCGGCGACGGGCCGCGTGGACGGTCTAGCCGTCCGACAGGAGCTGGCGGCCGGCCTGCGGCCGGGCCCAGGGGCCGAGACGAGGGCTCTGAAGGTGAACGCCGCGAGTCGTCTTACAGCCCTCGGGGCCGCAGCGACCGTCCACCGGGAGCTCGAAGCGGACCGCCGTCAGGACCACGAGGCCGCAGTGATCGGCCACCGGGACGAAGCGGACCGCCATCGGGGCCACGAGGGCGCAGCGACCGTCCACCAGGAGCTCGAAGCGGACCGCCGTCAGGACCACGAGGCCGCAGTGATCGGCCACCGGGACGCAGCGGGCCGCCGTCGGGGCCACGAGGTCGTGGAGACCGCCCACCGGGAGCTCGAAGCGGACCGCCGTCAGGGCCACGAGGCCGTTCGGGACCTCCTCGGGGTGGAGCTCCGCGTGGGCCGAGGCCAAGCCGGGACTAGTTGGTCGGTTGCGCGGGGCGGGCGTAAGCCGTGTCGGCCTCAACGTCGGATCGGGCGCCAGGCACCAGGCCGAAGCGGGTCCATGACTTGAGGACATCGCCGATCTCGCGCGTGATGGGTGAGTCGGCCGGCAGGCCATCGAGTACGCACTTCTCGATGTGCATCTCCATCAGCAGCAGGCCAACGTGGTCGAGGCTGCTACGGACGGCCATGATTTGAGTCAGGATCTCTTCGCAGTCGCGCTCTGAATCGAGCATGCGCTGGACACCCTGGATTTGGCCTTCGATGCGACGCAGGCGGGTCGTTAGGTTTTTCGCTTCATCCATCGTGGTGTCCTTTGTGCAACCAGTAACCGATAATCAGGCGGCGAATCGAGTGTTCTCTATCGTTCCTGATGCGAATCCGCCGCAATCTATTCCCAGGCTCTTGACATACCCCCTGGGGGTATATAGAGTATAGAAGTAACCCACCGGCAAGTCAAAGGCCTTCTTGCTGAAGGCATCGAAAAGAGAGGTATTTTGAATGGCAAAGCCAAGCGAAGTTAGCGACACGACTTGGGACGGCGATGTCCTCGAAGCCGACAAGCCCGTGCTCGTCGACTTCTGGGCTCCGTGGTGCGGCCCGTGTCGCATGGTGGCTCCAATCGTCGAGGAGCTGGCTGAGGAATACGACGGCAAGGTCGAGTTCCGCAAGTTGAACACGGACGACAACCCGCGCACAGCCGCGAAGTACGGCATTCGCAGCATCCCGACGCTTCTTGTCTTCAAGGGCGGCGAGCAGGTGGGGCAGATCGTTGGCTTCCGGCCGAAGAACGACCTGAAGCAGCGCCTGGACGATGCGCTGGTCTAGAGGCGTCGAGGACAAACACAACGGGCGCCGATTTCGGCGCCCGTTTGTTGTTGGTTGAAAACCGGACCGCTATTGGGTGGGGGGCCTTTTCCCCTTTTCGATTTTGCGGCCTTGCTTCTCTTCGAGGCGCCCGAGGGCGCGGCCCTTGTCCGGGTGAGGATCCTTGATCTCACCGTAGATCTCGCGTCCCTCGTGATCCTCTGGCAGGAACTCTGTGATCGGAAGACCTTCCGAATTACAGAAGAGTAGTCAATGGCAGTACTTGTACTTTTGCATCTCCTCACAGGCGCAGATCCACGTACTGGACTTGGCTTCCTCCGCCTTGTCCTCGTAGAAGTTGCAGGGACACAGAGGACGGCCTACTTCGTCGATGTGCTTGGCGAGACCGATGACGAGGAACTCGGTGATCTCGCGTTGCGGGTGAAGGTAGCTGCCACTCTTTTCGGCGAAGTTTTCAACGAACTTCCACATCTTGCGGACGTTCGCCTCGGATGCTTGGGCGCGGTCCTCGTCGGAGGGCTGGTCAAGCGTCATGCAAGCCTCGACTTTCGGTCGGCAACTCGAACTGATGGGATGATGCTCCTAGTCTACGGGACATGAGGAGCGGTAAGAAGGGTTAGGACGTGGCAAACGAGTACGACATCGTCATTATTGGCGCCGGACCGGCCGGCCTGGCGGCGGGCGTCTATGCCGCTCGGGCACGCCGCAGCACTGTGATTATCGAGCGCAACGTGACCGGAGGGCAGATTGCCCTGACATCGGACATTGAGAACTACCCCGGTATAGATTCGATAAACGGCTTCGATCTGGGGATTGCGATGCAACAACAGGCCGAAAAGTACGGCGCTGAGATGGTCTACGCCGAGGTCACAGGAATCGAACCGGAGGAAGGCGGGCAGCTGGTTCAGACGGATGACGGGGATTACCTGGCGAAGGCGCTGATCATCACCGCCGGTGCGGACTACAACAAGCTGCAGGTTCCGGGTGAGGAACGCCTGACGGGCAAGGGCGTGTCTTATTGCGGCACCTGCGATGCTGCCTTCTTCAAAGACCAGGAAGTCGCCGTGATTGGTGGCGGCGATGCCGCGATGGACGAAGGACTCTTCGTGGCCCGCTACGCTTCGAAGGTCAAGGTGATTCATCGTCGCGACAAGCTCCGTGCCAGCGCTGTGCTGCAGGAGCGCGCCTTCGCCAACGAGAAGATGGAGTTCACCTGGGACACTATCGTCGAGTCTATCGACGGTGAGAACAAGGTGAATTCGCTGCAGTTGCGGAACGTCAAGACGGACGAAGTTAGCCAACTCCCGGTGGGCGGTGTCTTCATCTTCATCGGCCAGACGCCAAACAGCAGCATCTTCGAAGGATTGCTCGAGACCGATGCGAGCGGCCACGTCATCGTCAACGAGTGGATGGAGACCAACTTGCCTGGCATCTTTGCCGCAGGCGATATTCGTAATAACTCGGCGCGCCAGGTGGTGACATCGGCGGGCGACGGGGCGACGGCGGCGATTCGGGCGGACCATTTCATTAGCGACCGCTTCGGGAGCTAGCCACCGGTTGCAGCGCTATCTGACGCACGCCGCAGTGTTCTTGCTGGGCCTGCTGGCCGGCGCCGGCATTCTTCTTGTCGTGGATTCCAGCGACGGGAACGGTCATACCACCTCGGCCTGCAACTTCCCGCCGTTCGAGTCCGACGCCCTGGAGCGGGCGCCTGAAGCCAAGCTCGGACCCGGGGCGGAACAGCCATCGGCCCAGGCGCGTACCGTGCTAGCGGAGAGCGTCGTGGAACTGAGCGTTCGGGTCTGCTTCGAAGACGTGTCGACGCTGGAGACCGCGGGGACGGGCATCCTGACGACCGGCGGTCCACCTTGGCGAGCGCTGACGGCCAACCACAACGTCGACGCGCGACAGTGGGGCGCGGTGCGCGACGTTGAGATTGAAGTGCGGCGCCGCGGCGCGTTCGGTGGTGGCGCCGGCTTTGCGACGGTGACGAAGTCGAACCTCGTGGCCGACATCGCTGAGCTAGAGGTCGAGTTGCCGACCGGGATTGTCTGGCAGGCCGCCACGCCGCCGGAAGACCTCACCGGCCTCGCCGGCGGAACGATTTCGTTCCTTTGCTACTTTGAGCTCGAGATCAGACGCGGGATCCTGGTCCAGGAGATCGTCCGGGCTGGAGGCGTGCCGACGTACGAGCTGGCGGTGCCGGCGGGTGCGGGATGTAGCGGTGCGGGCGCCGTGAACCAGGCGGGTGAGCTCATCGGCATCGTGGTGCAAGCAAACGTTGACGTGACGCGCGTTTCGAGTATTGGCGCATTCGAGTAGGGCTTCCGAGGCTAAGGAGTCAACGGTAAGTCGTCTACTACTACCAGAGGGACGTTGAAGGCGTAATAAGTTGATTCGCCGATGGTCTCAATGTCCTGTCCGTTTGCTGCCATCTTCAGATCAGTAGTGGCACTATCGGCCGGCTCAGAACAGGGCGATTGGGTTCAGGGGCGAACCGGTGCCGCCTTCAACAATGAGAGGGCAGAGCATCAGCATGAACTCGTAGCGCCCTTCCTCAGCGCAAGCCGCAGCTAGCGGCTCCAGCAACGCGTTGTCTACCAGCGCGACGCCGAAGGCAAAGATCGCGCTGTGAGTGCCCCAGGGGCAGTCCTCCTGGCGCTCCTCATCCATCATGTCCCAGACCAGGATCGAAGAATCGCTCTCGCGGATGAACCTGAGGCAGGAGGGATGAAGGCCGGGACGGGGTCCGTCGACCGAGCCCCAGGGTTGGTCAGCGGCTCGGTCGTAGTTCTCTCGACCGGAGTAGACGCACACCGCATCACCTGGGCGCATCTTCACGCCCTGCGACTTCACCACCTGTTCTAGCTCCTCCGCGGTCACCGGTTTGCCCTCCGGCACGTACGGCTCGCCACGAAACTTCGGCACGTCAAGCAAAACGCCGCGCGTGACGATGCCGTCGGACCAGTTCTGGATGCTGCCCCATTCCGTGCCATCCGCTTTGACGACTTCGGGCGAGCGTCCGTTCCAGAGCCCGTCGCCATCCCAGACGTGACACAACGCGTCGATGTGGGTCGCGCTTGTGCCGTGATAGGCGATTCCGTAGAAGTCGACCACGCCGCCGACCCCGAACGGGCGACGCTGCGCCCGCATCCAGTGCATGGCTGGATTTGGGTTGTTGGGCGCCGGCGTCTTGGGAAAGGGGCGGCTGAGCGAGACCGTCCTGCCGTTGCGGACCAACGAGACGGCCTCCAGCCGCTTCTCGGCCGTGACCATGTTGATGGCGCCAACCTGGTCGTCCTTGCCCCAGCGGCCCCAGTTGTTGTTGGCCTTGAGGTAGGCCTGTGCCTCCGCCTGACTCATCAGCGTTTCGCTCACCGTGTCCTCCTCGTTCAGTACTGAAAGATGCCTAACTGTAACGCTTTGTCTGAACAGCTAGCTGGCCGGGGCTGCAGGCTGCGCTGCCTCGGGTTGCGACTCCAATGTGGTGGCCCTGCATCGCTACTGGACGGTGGAAGACGCGATTGTCTTCCTGCGTCGAAGAGCCATGAACGATCAGCAGCCTTTCTATATCTCTCTCTATGTGGTCGATCAAACGCATCACTTAATCGGCACCGTTAGTCTGCGGTCGCTTGTTGTCGCGGCTCCTGGAACGCCGATCGCGGCGATCATGTCTGAGGAAGTCCGTAGCGTGCTGGTCACCGACGACCAGGAGGCGGTGGCGGAGCAATTCCGTCACTACAACCTGCTCGCGTTGCCGCTGGTAGACGATGCCGGTCGCCTGCGAGGTGTCATTACGGCGGACGACGTGCTGGCGGTGCAGGTGCAGGAAGCGACGGAGGACATCTACCGAATGGCCGGCCTGGCAGAGGAGGAGCGCCTTTTCCGGCCGATGCGTCAATCTATTCCGCCGCGGATGGCCTGGCTGTCGCTGAACCTGATGACGGCGCTTATCGCGACGATCACGGTGAGTGCCTTCGAGGGGACGATTGCGCGGGTCGCGGTGCTGGCCGTCTTCATGCCGCTTGTCGCGGGCATGGGCGGAAACGCCGGGTTGCAAACGCTGACTCTCGTGGTGCGCTCGATTGCGCTGGGGGAGGTTGAGCCGCGCGATGCCTGGCGTGACTTGCGCCATGAGGCCGGCGTCGCGCTGGTTAACGGTCTGTTGCTTGGCTCGGCGGTCGCCCTTATTGCGCTGGTCTGGAAAGGCAACGGCTGGCTGGCGCTGATCGTGGCGTCGCGATCATGGCGAATATCGCCAACGCGATGCTGGTCGGCGTCCTGGTGCCGATGACGCTGCGACGCCTCAAGGTTGACCCCGCTCTGGCATCAGGCGTCATTTCAACCTTCGCTGACGTGCTGGGCTTCCTGATCTTCCTGGGCCTGGGCGCGTTGCTGGTTACGAAGCTGAACTGATGAGCAGTTCAGCGGAACCCCTCATTGACGCTCTATTCACCGCTGGTTACGCTGAGGCACAGAAATGACGTTTCTTTTCACTCCGGAGGTCTCCCTAAGTCCCGACTCATCGTCGGGGCGGGTCATTGAGTGAGGTTTGCTTGCCCTCGCGGCAGTCGCCCACCAAATGAGACCGCGCGTCCTTCGATTACAAGGACGAGAACCCGGAGGCTTCCCCAATGACCGTAGACCTTTATGACACAACGCTGCGTGATGGCGCGCAGATGGAGGGCATTAGCCTCTCCGTCGAAGACAAGCTGCGTATCACGAAACGACTGGACGACCTGGGGGTTCACTTCATCGAGGGCGGCTGGCCCGGCGCGAATACGAAGGACATCGATTTCTTCCAGCGCATGCAGGACGTCAAGCTGGCTAACGCGAAGCTCGTCGCCTTTGGGTCGACCCGCCGAGCCGGAGGCGAAGCCAGCGACGACGCCACGCTGAACTCCCTGATCGCCGCAGGGACGGAGTACGTCACAATCGTCGGCAAGGCGCATGACTTGCACGTCCGAGAGGTCCTGGGCACGAGTCTGGAAGAGAACCTCGCCATGCTTTCGGACTCGGTACGTTTCCTGAAGTCGAAGGGCAAGCAGGTCTATTACGACGCGGAGCACTTCTTTGATGGCTTTCGGGACGACCCGGAGTACGCGCTGAGTTGTCTTCGAGCCACCGTGAACAGCGGCGTCGATAGCCTCGTGCTGTGCGACACGAACGGCGGCACGATTACGTCGAAGCTGCTCGAGACGATCGAAAGGGTGCAGACCGCGTTCCCCAACGTGCCGCTGGGCATTCACTGCCATAACGACGCGGAGGTTGCGGTCGCGAACTCACTGGCTGCCGTGGAGCATGGCGTGCAGCAGGTGCAGGCGTGTATCAACGGTTACGGCGAGCGCTGCGGCAACGCCAACATGGCCAGCGTGATCGCCAACCTCAGCCTCAAGTTGGGCATCCAGGTGGTCAGCGATGAGCAGCTGTCGCACCTGAGCGAGATATCGCACTTCGTGAGCGAAGTCGCCAACATGACGCCCTCGCCACAACAGCCGTACGTTGGCGCCAGCGCTTTCGCGCACAAGGCCGGCTACCACGCGGATGGCGTCATCAAGGTCGAAAACGCCTATCAGCACGTCGATCCCGCCGTCGTGGGCAACCAGCGCCGCCTACTCGTATCAGAGCTCGGTGGTAGCCGCGGCCTGCTCGACAAGCTCAGCGACCTCGGCATCGACTACCCGCTAAGCCGCGATGACGCCCGCGCTTTGACCGAAACGATCAAGGACCAGGAGGCGCGAGGCTACCAGTTCGAGGGAGCTGACGCTTCGCTCGAGATGCTGGTGCGCCGTACGTTGCCGGGATATGCGCCGGTGTTCAACCTTGACGACTTCTGGGTGGTCCTGCGTCGCAGTGAGCGTGACGAACCTCGATTGACGAAGCAGCGCCATGCCGAGATGCAGGCCGAGGCGATGATCAAGGTGCGCATCTTCGGCCGTGGCGACGCGGAGGACGAGCTACGCCAGACCGCCGCTGACGGAGATGGACCTGTCGATGCGCTGGATCATGCCGTTCGCAAGTCTTTGGGTGAATTCTACCCAGACATCGCCAATGTGCGATTGGTCGATTACAAAGTGCGCGTTGTCGACTCGAACGCGGGGACCGGCGCATCCGTGCGTGTCTTGATCGAGTGCAGCGATGAGACGGACGAATGGCTCTGTGTCGGCGCCAGCACCGACATCATCGAGGCGTCATGGCTGGCGCTGGCCGACGCGTACGAGTGGTGGCTCATGAGGCACCCGGCTTAAACTGGCGACGTGTCAGGGCGCACCGATGCCAAACGCCGTGACGGCGAAGGCGGTCTCTCCCTCATCCATCGAGATCACCATGACGAGCTCGTCCAGCTCCAGGTCGGCTGCGGTGATGTCGTCTTTGCCGCGCTTGATGACGGTTTCGTCGTTGATGACGACCGCGGCGCGTTCGCCGGTGCTGTAAACCTCAAGCCGGAGCATCGAGTTGGTCGCCTCAACGACGGTGCCGACCCGAACACTCTGATTGCGGTTCTCGTACTCCTCGATGACCGTTTCGACGGTCGTCACGCCGATGCTGCCCGTCTCAAAGCGTGCGAGCAGGTCGTCCCGCAACTGTTGCGGCAGGTCCTGCAGCCAAGCCCACACGTCGTCGGGGAGCTTGTCGGGCTGATCGGCCTCTACAGTGGCGGTGGGCGCAGGCGGTTGAGTCGGTGTGTTGGCGACGGCCGCCACTTTAGGCGATGAGGATTCATTAGAGTCGTCGTCGCCCGATATCAGCGTGGCTGCCAGCGCTCCGGTCACGACTAGCAGGCCGATGACGGCCGCAACGAGGACGGGCATCGAACGTAGTTTGCTAAGCATCGGCATCCTCCGGGCGGGCCCAGGCGCTTTCATCCTGCTGCCTTGCGTGGTTGGAGGCAGGCAAGGAGATGAGGAATTCAGTACCCGCATTCACACTGCTTATGGCCGTGACGTCGCCGCCGTGCGCTTGGATGATCTCTCGCGTGATGGCGAGTCCGAGGCCGGTGTTGGCGTCGGCTCGAGCGCCGGCGGGGTCGGCCTGGAAGAAGCGATCGAAGATATGAGGCAGGGCTTCCGGCGGGATGACCGAGCCGGTGTTGTGGACGGACAGGTTGACGTGGCCGTTCTCACCAAAGGATCGCATGGTCACGGTACCTCCGGCAGGCGTGTGGCGAACCGCGTTGTCGACGATGTTGGCCAGGGCTTGCTCGAGGCGGCGTCCGTCACCCTGAAAGCGCTGGGTTGATTCTGGCAGCACGCTCAAGGCGATGTTCTCCTGCTCGGCGCGGCGCTGGAAGCGCTCTTGCGTCGCCTGCAGCAGCTCACCAGCCGACATTTCCTCGGTCTGAATCTTGAACTCTCCGGCATCGACCTGTGTCAGGTAGAGCAGGTCGTCGACGAGGCCGCGCATGCGCACTGCCTCATCGTTGATGACGCGCCCGGCTTCCGCGTAGTCGTCACTCTTTGTCAAAGTGCCGTCGACCATCGCCTGGGAGAAGCCCTGAATTGAGGTCAACGGCGTCTTCAGTTCGTGTGAGACGTTGGCCACGAAGTCACTTAGCGTGCTGTGAGAATGGCTGACCTGACGGGCCATGTCGTTGAAGGCGCGAGCGAGGCGGCTGACTTCGTCACTGCCGCGCTCCGGGATCTGCTGATTGTACTGACCATGCGCCATGCTTTCAGAGGCGGCGGTGATCTGTCGCAACGGGTGGCTGATTGAGCGTGCTAGCAGACTGGCGGCAAGGGCCCCAATAAAGAATGCGACGCCGCCAGCAAGAAAGAGTCGCGGCAATAGATCGCGCCACGCCTGTTGAATGTCGCTGGCGTCAATCGCGAGGACGGTCTGGAACTGAGGTGTGAAGGTCACCGTGACCGGCACGATGCCTTTCGGCGTTGCGTAAAAGAACAGCAGATCTTCCGGGCCGCGTCGCTTGTGATAGCGCAGATCTTGACTTTCCGGTACGGAAGCGTCGGTGGTATCGAGCGTGATCTGCGCTACCTGGCTGCCTTCGAGCGTCTTCGCGGTATCAGCGACGACCCATTGATCGCGGTCCACGAGGAGGATGCGGACGCCCGGGTACTCCTCCTGCAGCACAGATGAGATTTCCAACGGGTTGTCGCCAGACAGCTCGAGGAAGGCGGAACGCAGGGCGACAGGTTCGGCTAACAGGCCAACCTGCTCCTCCTGGCGATCCTCCTCTTGTTCCTTCAGCAACCAGACCGTGAACGTGCCGGCCAGGAAAAGCGATACAAAGATCAGCAGACCGAAGGAGAGGATTAGCCGGAATCTAAGACTTCGCGGTAGCAGCCTGCTCGTCCAGGACAAGTTTGTAGCCTACCCCCCACACAGTTTGAACCCTGGCGGTGGCGCCGGAGAGCTTGTCGCGCAACCAGGCGACGTGTACGTCGATGGTGCGCGTGTCGCCGTAGAAGTCCTGGCCCCAGACCATGCTGAGCAGCCGCTCACGATCGAGAACCACGCCTTCGTGGCGCATGAATGCCGTCAAGAGGTCGAACTCCTTGGCTCGCAGCGTCACCGAGTTGCCCGCCACGGACACCTCGCGGCGCGCCGGGTCGAGGCGTACATCGCCGACCTCTAACACGCTGTCGGTGTTGATCGCGCCCTGCGAGCGCCGCAGCACGGCTTTGACGCGGGCGACCAGCTCTCGTGGATTGAATGGCTTGGTCATGTAGTCGTCGGCGCCGACCTCGAGCCCGACGATCTTATCGACGTCGTCGTCTCGCGCCGTGAGCATGATCACGGGCACGCTGGAGGTCTTACGGAGCTCTCGGCAGACGGTGAGTCCGTCCATCTCCGGCATCATGATGTCGAGCACCACGAGGTCGGGACTTGTGGTGCGGGCCTTGTCCAGCGCTTCCTTGCCGTCGTAGGCCTCAACCACGTTGAAGCCCTCGTTGCCGAGGTAGAGGCGAGCGAGCTGAACGATATTTTTTTCGTCGTCGACTACAAGAATTGTGTTTGCCATAACTTCAGGCGGGCCGACCCGTCAATTTTTACGATACCACACCACCACCACCGCATCCTGGGCCGACCCACCCTCCACTTGAGTATCGGAGGCTGGGCGAAAAATGGGCCTAAGCCGCTGCGAAGCTACGGTTAAATAAGTATGATCTGGTGAGTCGTCTGCGCAAGACCTCTTCTGGGCGAGGCCATAGAAATGTATTCAGAACACATGTCCTGAATACATTTCGAGGGGATCAAGCATTGCGCAGCCCATCTCCTCGGCTCGAACTACTGCGTCGCGGATGGTGCGGTGTTGGGCAGGTTGCTGCTAAAGCGCCAAGCCGACGCAGATCGCTTTGGTCCTGGACCGGTTTCTAGTCGCAGATGAAGCTTAGGGCTTGTAGACAGTGAGAGTTTGCCCGTCGTCTATATCGAAGGTCACCGAGCCCATCTTCTTGGGGATTCCGCTCATCGCGCAGGTTGTCTCTCCCGAGCATTCGGGGCCGCCTGTAAAGGACCCATATACGCCTCCAGGGTGTTCGACGATTGCGGTCCAGGTCGGTCCGTTGTTGATACTAGACGTGGTGTAGTCACCGCCGCCGCCGCCGCCTGGAGGATCAACAATTTCACCATCGGATGACAAGGGGGAATTCTTGGCGTGCTCGAACAAGTCAACTGCCGAGTTGTCATGGAGCTTTGGGCCCGCCATACCAGATTGGAAGGTGTAGCCCCACGAGTTGAGAGATATGATGGGACCAGAGCCTGTCGACTCATCCATGGGCTGCACCCACGGACCCCCAGACGATCCGCCTGTGAGGTCGCAACGGCCCAGCCAGTAGTTGGCCGAACCTTCGGTCGACATCGCCTCGGCGCAATACATGAGGTTAGGGTCGTAGTTTCCGGCATAGGAGTATCCGAGAGCATGGGTTGTGTCCCCGACGGACGGTGGGGAGAAGTCCGGGGCTAGGGACCCCACAACCCCGTCGAGATCGTCGTCCGTCTGCAGAGCGCCTTGTGTATGCGCACCGGGTGTCGGAGACGACGTAGAACCCGTAGTCCCACGGAATGCTCTGGAGGCGTAGAATTGCGCCTACGATGGACGCGCCACCTGCCCAGTTCGTCAAGACCAAAGACGGGTACGACATCGCGTATTACCTCGCAGGCGAGGGCCTCACGTTTGTCCGGACGCCGGTGTTCTGGACCCATATCAGTCGTCAGTGGGCGCCAGACTTGCTCGGTCCCATAAGCGAAGCCCTTGCAGAGCGATTCAAACTGGTTCTCTACGAAGGCAGAGGACAAGGTCTGTCAAGCCGCGGTCTGGCAGATTCACTCTCCTTAGACGACCTTGTCCTCGACCTTGAGGCTGTTCTCAATCGCATGGACGCCAAGCGGTTCGTTCTATGTGGTTCGGCCTTCTCGGGAATAATCGCAATTCGATACGCCGAACAGCACCCTGAAAGGGTCGAGGCGCTGATTCTCATCAACTACCTTGATTCCCACAGCCGCTCGGATGCCCTTTTGCAGCTCGCGATGGCAGACTGGCCGTACTACATTGAGACCGCAGCTCGGATTGGCTGGCCCGAGTATGACCCGAAACGCATTACGCCGATTCTCCGAGAGGCGATGTCGCAGTCGGATCACATCCGGCAATTGCAGGCGGTCCGGAGCGTCTCTGGCACCGAACTGCTAGGCAAGGTCACCGTGCCCACACTCATCCTGGCCACCCAATCGGACTCCCGTCCCATCGCCAGTGTGGAATCTGCGAAGAAGTGGGCTGCTATGCTTCCCAACTCGACCCTGGTCCTACTAGAAGGGCCAGACTTTTTCGGCAGCCTGAAAGGCGGCGTCCCAGAAGGCGTACTCGCCGTTGCCGACTTCTTAGAGAGGATCACGCCTCCAGGTCAAGAGTCCGAAAAGCGGCGAAGCCTGGATACTCCCCTGTCGCGCCGCCAGATCGAAGTGCTGCGCCTCGTCGGTGCCGGGCAGACTAACCCCGATATCGCCGAGAACCTTGTGATTAGCCTTCGCACGGTAGAGCGTCACCTTAGCGAGATATACGCCAAGATCGGCGCCCGTAATCGTGCGGACGCTGCCATCTACGCCCTAACACACTCGTTAGACACCTGATCTGGCGGCTTTTACTCAGCTTACCCAGGACCGCGCCTGTAATTCGCCACAAAACCGCGGCCAAGTTTGAGTACTGGCCCTCATGACGCTTCAACGCCACGCGCCTATCTTGGCAATGCGGTGCCCTTGGTTTCCGAACCTAGCCGCATCGTGGCGAAGCCGGACATTTTCGTCTTGTTCAGAGGATGGCCGGCGCGCCACGGAGTGGCTTAGGAAAGGGACTGGGAGCGAACAAGACCGCGTTATCAAGTCCTAATAAATGCGAACAGAAAGGAAGAAAATCATGATCAGCATGCTGAAGAGGCTAGTAACGCTCGGGGCCGTCGCGGTGATTGCAGGAGGCCTTTTCCTCACGGTCGGTGGCGCGGGAGCTGCCTACGCCGACCACCCCAATGGAGCGTTCAGCGACGTGAACACCCGGGACGATATGGGCAATGCACCGCATCCCGGCCCTGTAGGGTCTACGCATCTCAGCGCAGACGCCATGGGCAACCAGAACTGGGATGACATTGGTCAAGGCTCATTCAACGGTGTTATGTATGGTTTTGGCGCCACTGGTGAACCGGGTGATTTCGTACTTGGTGGGGTCCGTGGCGGCATCGGTATCCTCAATAACCCCAATTGCCCTCTCCACTGGCCATCGCCATAAGCTCGCAGGACTGACTACAGGAGGCCCGCTCAAAAGCGGGCCTCCTGTATTTGTCCGCAGTCGCGAACCCCGATTTTCGACTCTGGTTGATTACCCTCAGAAGCTGCTCTGTTCCGAAGACGCTGCTGCTCTGATGGCTGTCAGGTACATAAGTATGAAGCTCGGAATCTGCCTCACGCGGCGATGGCGGACTGGATGCTGGACTCGGCATCTGGTTCTAATTCGGCACGTCGTGATTGCAGTGTCGTCCAGGACGAGGCCGGAAAGCATGACGATGCCGGCGAGGCGTATCTCACCTGACGGCCAGCCGAGCCCGGCGGGGACGAGCATCGTCGCGGCGATGGCGATTTCCCAGCGTGCCCAGCGTCGCGATAGCAGCAACGGCAGCATGAACAGCGTGTAGCCGACCCAGGTCAATGGGCCGACCAGCAGCGTCAGCACCACGCTCCAGGCGCTCGCCTCGCGTCCAGTCAATCGCCAACGCCAGGCGTAGAAGGCGCCGACGCCGACAATGCCGGCCGCGACCGCGTAACCGGCTTCCTGTATACCGAGACGTGTGGCGACGCCAAACATCGAGGCGTTGGGCGCGATGGCGGCACGTGGGTAGGCGCGTGCCGCTTCGAGCCACTGCGAGTAGATGCCGGGCCCTTCAATCAGCAGGGGTACGACGCTGATCGCCGCCACAACCGCGACGGATGTCAGCGCAATTTTGCGCTGGCCCGCCAGCAGCATGAAGAGAGGCCAGATGGCAAAGTTGGGTTTGATGGCGACGACCAGGCCAATGAGGATGCCGGCCCAAAGCAAGTTGCGACCGCGCTCGATCAACAGCAAGGCGGCGAGGCCGAGAGCGAAAAGCGGGATGTAGATCTGCCCCAGGAGGAGCGTGTACCAGAATCCGGCGACGGTCAGTAGCCAGAGCATGACGAGTGGTCGTCGCTGCCAGGGATATGCCTTGAGGAGAACAACGCAAACCGCAGCGTAAATCAAAGCTGAGGCGACGCTCAATCCGTTGCGAACTGAAAAGGGGTCAAGGTCTGCCATCAGGCTGAAGGGGTAAATCGATATCGGCGGGTTGAGGTTGGGCGATCCCGTCTCGCGCGGCGTGCCGAGCTCGATGCCAGCGGCGGGATCGAAGTCCTGGTAGAGGACGTAGGGGTTGAGGCCGGCATCGTAGGCGCGTCCAGCCTGCACAAAGGTCGTGAAGTCACGAAGGCTGCGGTTTGGCTGCAGCAGCGGGACAATCGCCGTTGCAATCAGGGCGCAGAGGCCGAGGACGATGGCAGCCTTGACGAATCTGGGCTTCATGTATGTTTTATCGGGTGAGCCTAAAGTTAGCGCCAGCGGGCTAACTACGCGGCTAGCTGCTCCAGCCCCATGTTCTTGCGGATCTGGGGTTTGCGGACCTTCCAGATGAAGCTGTCGACGATGTAATGATGGAAGTTGATCGCCTGGTAGGTAATCAAGGCCAGGGGCAGCGTGGTTGCCGGCAGGAGGGCAAATGTCGTGCCCAGCGTGAGATAGACCCCTACCGTTAGAGCAAAGGTGACCGCGAAGTACCTCTTGACGTTCTGAGGTTGGCTCAGCGTCGAGAGCCAGCCGTGCTCTGGACTGACGCCGGACTTGAAGCGGTTCCGGTTGTAGAGCCAGACGATGAGGATGTACTGCGCGTTGTGCCAGATGTTGATCGTCAGCCAACCGTAGTCGATGTTCGAAATGGCGACGTAACCGATGCCGAAGACGGCCAGGTGGGACAGCATGTACAGGTTGAAGGCCAGCGGCAGCTCTCCGGCACGCCAGGCGCGAAACTGCTTGCCGATCCATCAGGCGAGCGCGGCTGCCGCGGCGGCTCCGGCGACTTGCACGGCGATTAACGGGACGGGGACGACGCGAAGCTCCATGCCGAGAAACTCGCCGGGATCCTGGTAGGAACGGTAGAGGATGCCGGCCAGTGGCAGCAGGTAGAGCGCCGCCCGCATCTCCCAGCCGTTGTCCTTCGATTGCGGCGTCTTCATGCGGTACATCTGAGCCACGCCGTAGCTCTGCCGCGTGTAGTGCCACCACTGCCAGTACAGGTAGACGGTGGGTAGGGTCCAGGCGCCGATCCCGATTGCCATAGCAAGCACGCCGAGGACGACTGCTATCGGCAGCCAGGTCAGCAGCGGCTTGTAGCGCGCGAAGCTTTCGCTGTCGAACGACACGCGGGTGTAGGTGGCGATTACGTGGTGGTAGCCCAACAGCCAGAGATCGGCGAAAAGGATGGCGCCAAAGAGGGCGTGGTCGAAGTGCGTTGCAAGGCCTGCAACTATCCCGAGAATCGCTGTCACGACCACGAACATGACGTCGAATCGTCGGCTCGAGAGCCAGCCGGGCTGCTGGGAGAAGCCGTTGCGCCGGACAGCAGCGTCAGCTTCAGCGCGAGTCGGACCGAGGGTGGTGAGGCTGCTCATCGTCTGCAGGAATAATCGACGCAATTGGAGTGCGACCGCAGTCTGGAAAACTTGCAATTGTGAATCTATGCGCCGACACTCCGGCTTAAACGCTTTGGTGCCTCTGGATCGTGAGGAACCGACTGGAGTCCCAGACAGCCCTTGAGGTTGAAGAACGTGGCAGCGCCCTGGAAGTCTTCTGGGTGGCGCTGCGGCTTGGCCTGACGTCATTCGGCGGTCCGGTAGCGCACCTGGGCTATTTCCACAACGAATACGTCGATCGGCGCCACTGGCTCAGCGAAGAGGCGTACGCCGAGGTTGTGGCGCTGTCTCAGGCACTGCCTGGGCCCGCGAGCAGCCAGACCGGCATTGCGGTGGGCCTGATGCGTGCCGGGCTGCCCGGTGCTTTGATGGCCTGGATCGGCTTCACCCTGCCCTCAGCGATCGCCCTCGTCGCGTTCGGCTATGGAATTGGCGAGATCAGCGACGTGGATTCGGCCGAATGGCTGCACGGGCTGAAGCTCGCGGCCGTCGCGATTGTTGGGCTGGCAGTTTGGAGCATGGCGCGCTCCCTGGCACCAGACCGAGAACGCGGGACGATTGCGCTGATTGCCGCCGTGCTGATGCTGAGCTGGACCGCGGCGGGCGCGCAGGTCGCCGTGATTGCGCTGGGCGGCGCGGTTGGCTGGCTGCTGTTCCGCTCCACGGCTTCTGCCGCGGAAGTGCAACTGCGCACCTTCGTCGGGCGCAACGTTGCGATCGGGGCATGGGTGTTGTTCTTTGGACTGCTAATCGGCCTGCCGGTCGTTGCGTCCCTCGCTGAGAGCCAGGCAGTCGAGCTCTTCGACACCTTCTATCGCACCGGCTCGCTGGTCTTCGGCGGCGGTCACGTCGTACTACCGCTCTTGGAGCGAGAAGTAGTTCAGCCGGAGTGGGTGAGCCAGGACGACTTCCTGGCGGGCTATGGGGCGGCCCAAGCCGTACCGGGCCCGCTGTTCACATTTTCGGCCTACCTGGGTACGGTGATTCAGCCGGCGCCTTCGGGTGTGTTAGGCGCGACGATTGCCCTGACGGCGATTTTTCTGCCCTCTTTCCTTTTGATCGCGGGAGGGATGCCATTGTGGCGTCTCTTGCGCACCAACCAGGGATTCCAGGCTGCGCTGCGTGGCATCAACGCGGCCGTCGTAGGCCTGCTGCTGGCGGCGCTTTACGACCCGATTTGGACGAGCGCTGTGCTTGGGCCTGAGGACTTCGCTATTGCGATTGCCGCGTTGGGTCTGCTGGCGTTGTGGAAGGCTCCGCCCTGGGCTGTAGTTGTCTTTGCGGCGCTGGCCGCAGAGGTTGTCGGGCTACTGTGAGGACGCGGAGCCCTTGCTGACGGTTAGCGTGATCGCCGTATCGTCTCCGGCGCTGGTTCCGGCGTCGGGCTTCTGGCTGATTACAAGACCCTCCGGCGTTTCTTCGCTGTAGACCTCAACGATGACGAAATTCATCTGGTTGTCGTAGAGGACCGAGACTGCGCTGGCCAGGTCCGCACCAACGAAATCGGGATAGACGTCGGGGCGAATCGGGCCGATCGCCTTGCCCTGAATCGGTCCTGTTGGGTTGCTGGACGCCGGTGCGTCGACGGCGCCTCCGGCAGACGTATTGGGCTGAGCTACAGCGGCGGCATCCTCCAACGGGCTGGTGAGGGCAGGGTCGTCGCTGCTACGTAAAAGCAGAAGTCCGGCGCCGATGAGGAAGATCGCGACGAGGCCGGCGACAAGCCAGTTGACGTTTATCAACTCGGCCGGCGGTCGAGAAACCGTCGGCAGCGGCGTGATGTCCACGGTGAGGTCGCCGTTGGGGAAGATTCGGATTAGCTCCTCGGGGTTGAGGCCGAGGTAGCGTGAGTAGGTACGCAGGAAACCACGGGCGTAGACCGGTGCCGGAAAGATCGTGAAGTCTTCGTTTTCGAGTGCTTCGAGGTAGCGTTTCGAGACGTGCGTATCACGCTCGACATCCTCGAGCGTGATAGCTCGCGCTCGGCGAGCCCTCGACAGCGTGCTGCCGAGCTCACCCGTCCGTGGTCTTGCCTGCGACTGCCCGGTCGCAGGGCGATCAGCTTCTATCGTCAATCTAGTAGAACTGCGCTATCTCATACTGAACAACGGTGTGACGGACGGGGAATCCAGAGTCAAGTTAGCACATTCGACGCCTCAAGCAACCTCGATTATGTTTAGCTGCCTTAACGAAAGGCCGTGCTAGAATCGACTTCCGCGTACTACCTGTCTATCTAGACGAGTCTGAAACCCTGAGGAGCGTCATGGATCTCGGTCTCAAGGACAAGGTTGCCATCGTTACCGGCGGCAGTCGTGGCATTGGCAAGTCCATTGCATTGACGCTTGCGGCCGAGGGGTGCAACGTCGCGATTTGCGCCCGCGGTGAAGAGGGGCTTCGCGAGGCCGAGGCGGAGCTAAAAGGCGCGGGCATTAAGGTTCATGCAGGCGTCGTGGACGTTTCGCAGCCTGGCGAAGTCGAAGCCTTCGTGGATGAAGTCGTGGCCACGCTGGGCCGGGTCGACGTGCTGGTCAACAACGCCGGCGGGTCGAGGCCGGGCGATGACGACGAGACGTGGCGGGCGGCGATCGACGTCAATTTGATGTCGGCTGTCCGTGCCAGCAGGGCGGCCGTCGAACACATGAAAGCCAGCGGGGGCGGCTCAATAATTAACATCACATCGATTTTCGGTCGCGAATCCGGCGGCTCGCCAACGTATAACGCGGCAAAGGCCGCCATGACGTCCCATGCCAAGCAGCTGGCGCTCCAGCTGGCGCCGATGGGGATACGGGTCAATTCGGTCGCACCGGGCTCGATTGAATTTCCGGGCGGCAGCTGGGGCCGTCGTGTGCAGCAGGACCCTGAGGGCATGGCTGCCTTCGTCAAACAAAACATTCCGTCGGGCCGCTTCGGTACCGTCGAGGAGGTCGCCAATGCCGTGGTTTTCCTTTGCTCACCAGCGGCAAGCTGGGTCGCCGGCGCGTCCCTCAACGTCGACGGCGGCCAGTCGCGCTCGAATATCTAGGGCCCGATGAGTCGATCCCGCGAATACGCCGTCCGTCTCTTCCTGACCTGGCTCAACGAGCGCTATCACCGCGAGTTCGTTCCGTCTGGCGATTTCGCTGAAGTCTGGACAGCATCCGATGGCCAGGGCGACGATCTGAGCATCGCTACCGCCGAGTTGTTCGAGGCTCCAGAGGATTGGCGGCAGCGCTGCGCTGAGCTATCTCAGCGGCTGGACGACACGCGGCCGGGCTCCTATCTGTTGTGGCAGCCGCAGAAGACGGACCTGCCAGACGGCGAGCCCGACGAGTCCGAATGGGTGCGTCGCGTGGTGTTGACCGCGTCGAAGCTCGCCTCGGGACGGAGTGGTGAGGTGCGTTTGCCGGTGCGGCTGGCGCTGGGCAAGGTACGCGAGGAGGGCGGTCACGCTTCCGTCACCGGCGGCCTGGGGCGTTACTGGACCAACATTTCGGAGCGCCTCAATGGCAGCTTCTTCCTGGATAGCCGCGGCCTGAATCGCTTCACGACGAATGAGGAGGAGCGGGAGCAGCTTTACGACAACATTGGCGCGGTCTCCCAGGGCCTTGCCGTCGGCGATGTCGTCGAGTTCGAAACCGAGGATGCGTGGTCCCTGCAGCGATTGCCGCGCCTGGAGGGTCTGACTGACGGTTGGGCGATTGCGGGCAGCCCGCCGGGGTTCGAGCCGGATGACGGCTCCGCCGTACGCCGCCTGCTGAGACGCCGCTTATCGGAAGCCGGCGAAACGTTGAAAGACGCTAGCGGATCAGCTCGCGTCCTCGTCTTGCTGGGCGCCTATGAATACATGGAGGTTGAAAACGCCGGCCCGTCGCTGCGCGGCTTCGACCCTGCCATCGCCGCGGCATTCGATGTGATCGCCCTGGTTACCGACACGGAGGTCAAGGCGCTCCGGATGAGCCGATCGCTTTCCTTCGCCCAGGAAGGCAGCGCGTGACGTCGGAGAAGGACTCAGAAGGCGCGCTCGAGTCACTGACCATCCTCGACCTGTCGGAAGGTATCGCTGGGCCCTATGCGGCACAACTCTTCGCGCATTACGGCGCTCAGGTGATCAAAGTAGAGTGCCCCGCCAAGGGCGACGCGTCGCGCCACTGGGGGCCTTACGGGGGTGAGCCCGGCGTCGAACGCAGTCTGACGTTCGCGGCGCTTAACGCCGGCAAGCTCAGCCTGACGCTGGACTACGAGACGCCGGAGGGCGCCGCAGTATTGAATCGTCTCGCCGAGGACGCCGACGGGATCATCGAGGACCATCCGACGCGCCGGCGCGACGACCTGGGTCTCAGCGCGGACGCGCTCATCGAGCGAATCCCGAGGCTGGTCATTATCCAGGTGTCCGGCTACGGCTCGACCGGGCCCTACAGCGAACGGCCCATTGCCGGTCTGACGCTTGCCGCATCCGTCGGTGCGGTGCCTCCGGGTAGTTCAGGAGCGGTTTACGACCGTGGCCTCGAGCAGGTGCTTGGGATGAACGTCTACGTCGCGGCGTTGGCCGCGCTGTTACGCGCCGCTCAGACGGAGCACGGCCAGGTCGTCGACGTCGGAGGCATGCCGGTGCTCGCGGCGTTTGGGTCCAGCCCACTTGCGGGTGAGTCGGCTCTGACGACCGACCTGGACGACATGCGCCAGCGCGGGCTGTTGAGTTCGCTCGAGCACCCGGAGCTGGGAGCGCTGGAGTACCCGATCGCGCCGTTCGACCTGTCGGTGACGGGTCCAGGCGAGCTGACGCCTGCGCCGCTGCTCGGCGAGCATACCGACTACATCCTCACAGACCTCATCGAGATGGAAGCGGCGGAGGTCGAAGCGCTGCGGTCCGGAGGGGTGGTCTGATGTTGCCGCTGCCTTTGCCCTTGATCCGCGTCCTGGACCTCACCACCAGCGTTGCCGGCGCCACTGCCTCAAGGACGCTGGCCGACTTCGGCGCCGAGGTTGTCGTTGTAGAGCGTACCGATACTCCGCGTGATGTCATGGACCGCTACGGCCGTAACAAATTCAGCTGTGTCATTGACGCCTCGAAAGCGGAAGGACGCGACCTTCTGCTGCGGCTCGCTGCGGGCTGTCACGCCGTCCTCAAAGACGAACCGGACGACGCCTTGAAAGACCTGGACTACGACGCCCTGACCGCCGTTCGGGACGATATCGTGCTCGCGGTTATCGTGGAGGGCGGCGAAAGCGAGAGCGTGGGTGATGTGACGGCGGGTGCGGTGATGACGGCGCTGTTTTACGTGCGCTTTCGTGGACGAGGACAGCAAGTGACGGTTTCGCTACCCGCGGTGGCTGCGAGCCTCCGTGCGGCTCCCGTGGTGGCCGCGGCGTCCGGTGCATCGCGGTTGACGCCCGATCTGCCGCTCAGCGGCTGCTATGCCTGCGCGGACGCCTCCGTAGCGATTGTGGTGCGTTCTGAAGAGGAGCTGGCGGCGCTTTGCCGGATCGTAGGGAGCTTGGCTTCGGGAGACGAAGCTCTGCGCGCCGCGGTTGCGACATGGGCGGCGGGGCGCCACGCGCACCTGGCAGCGGCCGAGCTGAACGAGCACGGGATCCCAAGCCATGAGCTTCTTGCAAACGGTGAGCTGCGAGACGATCCTCAGCTGCGCGCCCGCGGCGTCTTCGAATCGGTTGCTTCGGGATCCGGGGTCAGCGAGCTCGATGGGCCACGCCTTCGCTTCAGCGACACGCCGTTGCACACGCGCTTTGCCGCCTCTGGACGCGGCGAACACGCCGACTACGTCCTGAGGGGCCTGATTGGGCTTTCAGACGCCGAATTCGCCTCTCTGGAGGCAGCGGGCGTAGTCAGTGGAGCAACTTGAGGCGCAGAATAGGCCCCTAACCCGGCTCCCGAATTCAACAAGGGGCGAATCTTCCATGGCGACGGTTCAGGTGATCATTAACGGCATGCCCGGTGGCACGCAGCACGACACGGACAACTATCCCGTGATCCTGCAATTCGATGAGGGAATGAGCTACGAGAACGCCGTCTGGATCGTTCCTTCTTACCCGGCGCACATCCCAGCGGGAATGCTGTCTGAGATACGTGTGGAGGCCGGCCCACTCGAGTGCTTCGTTGAGGGACCGGATGGCTTCAAGTCCGGTCCGCACGAGACGAACTGGGTTCGTTGCGCCTACCCGCGCGGCAAGTTCTGTTCCTTCCTCCTAATGGACGCCTCCACGCAGCAGATGGGCGGCGTCAGCATCGAGGTTGTCGAAGGTTCGGTGATCGTCGATCCAGTCTCGGTTGGCAAGAAGGCCGAGTAGAGGCGTATACGCGGGTCGCCAGGTTGCGCCCAGTCATTCGTCAGCGTGAGGCGCTGATCTCTTCCCAGGCATTGGGGAGCGTGTCGGTTCTTACCACGAGGTCTACCCGGTTCAGCTCGCTTCTGACCGCTTCGACGGCGGCCGCGAATGCAGGATCGTCGTCGTCGGCCAGCGTGACGACTGTGGAGCGGCGTCCCAGGGCCCAGATCTCGTTCGAGATCGAGTGCAGCGCCGCTTCTGCCGCGAGGTCGAGGGTGAGGCCGGCGACGGCAATATCGGCGCCGGCCTGGGCCAGCGCGACGGCGACTCCGCGATGCGCGTCATCGCCGCCACCGAAGACCACCGCGACTTTGCCGTCCATGTAACCAGCCATCACAGGCAATATCCTAAGCGCTCTGCAGGCTAGACTCTAAGCATGATTATCGTTGGCTGGGCCATGATGGCCATCGGTCTGGTTTCCTACCTCGGCGCGTTTGCACTCGGCGCCGGCCCGACGATGGGGGATAAGCCCTTGCAGGCGTCGTTGTTCACGCTGGCGACGATCCTCATGATCGCTGGCTTCTTTATCCTGGTCGTCTGACCATCTGGCCCGTCTGATACTGCTCGGCGTAGCATTGTGAAGCGATGCGAGTAGACCTCCCTTTCGGCCGCGAAATGCTGAGCGTCGAAGTGCCCGAAAACGCCAGAGTGCTGCTGCCTTCCGCAGTGCAGCCGCTGGCCGACGAGGCAGGCGCCGTCACAAGTGCCCTACGAAACCCGGTCGCGGGATTTCCGCTGCGCGATCGCGTGCGAGCGGGGCAGCGGGTGGCGATCGTGATCTCCGACATCACGCGCCCGGTGCCGAACCAGTTGTTGCTGGAGCCCCTCTTGGCCGAGCTCGCCACGGCTGGCGTTGCAGATGCCGACGTGACGATCGTCAACGGCACTGGCCTGCACCGAGGAAACTCGGATGCGGAGCTGGTGGAGATGCTGGGCAGCGACATCCCTCAGCGCTATCGGATCGTTCAGCACGACGCGCGAGACCGCTCGACGCTGGTGGAAGTGGGACGCAGCAAGGGCGTTCCGGTCGAGCTGTGCCGCGCCTACGTGGATGCTGAGGTTCGCGTTGTCGTTGGCTTCGTGGAGCCGCACCTGTTTGCGGGTTACTCCGGCGGTCCGAAAGGGGTTATGCCGGGTGTCGCGGGGGCGGACATCGTGATGAGCAACCACGGCGCGCCGAACCTGGCCCATCCCAGGGCGACCTGGTGCGTCATTGACGGCAATCCGGTCGCCGAGGAGATACGCGCCGCGGTCGATTTGCTGCCGCCCGATTTCGTGCTCAACGTCACACTGGACAGCGCTCGCCGTCTCAGCGGTGTCTTCGCGGGGGATATGTACCCGGTGCACGAGGCGGCAATCGAGCAGTCGGCGGCGCAGTACGTGACGCAGCTGCCACATTTGTTTGACGTGGTGATCGTGACGAACATGGGTTACCCGCCGGACACGACGCTGTATCAGTCCGTGAAGGGCATGTCTGTGGCAGCACAGGGCGTCCGCCAAGGCGGCGCCATCCTCCTGGTGGCCGGCTGCGAGGAGGGCATCGGCAGCCGTGACTACGAGGAAGGCCTGCGGGCCGCTGAGTCGCCGGCGGCTCTGCTTGAGCGCATCCTGCACACGGAGCAACCGCGGCATGACCAGTGGCAAATCCAGTGCCAGGCCATGGTCCAGACGAAAGCACGGGTACTGCTGCATTCGCTGCTAACGCCCGAGCAGGCCAGAGACGCGCACCTTGAGTACGCCGCAGACGCTTCTGAGGCGGTGCGAGAGCTGGTCAAAGATGCGCGCGCGTGGGGGCACGATGGAAGCGTCCTCGTGATGCCGTACGGTCAGATGACCGTCCCGGTTATTGATTAGGCGCGAGGCAACGGCGCTTGGCCGCGGGGTTGAGAACGGGCCTACTCGGCGCCGGGCCTCGAAGCTTTGAGGCGTTGCATCAGCCAGGCGTCAAGGGCCTCGACATACTCGCGCCGTCGTTCGATGTAGGAACTACGCAGGAGCAGATTGAGCTCGCGCTGGGGCACTATGCGCCGTTCGCAGCTGTCGTCGCCAGGATTGTCGGCCAGCGAGCCGACATCCAGTACGTAAAGGACGTGGGAGGTTGTCGTTCCGGGCGCGAGTGTTTTGTTCAGTGTGGTTGCCTTGTAGAGGAATTGGCCGAGGTTTGTGCTTTGTGGATCCTGAATACCGCAGGTGTCAAAAACGACGCGCTTGATAGCGTCCTCGGCGCTTTCGCCGTCCGCCACGTCAGTCTCGGGTAGGAAGTGGCTGCCGTTCCGATAGGGCAGCACGACGCGTTCGCCTCGGTAAGGAATAGTCGTCACGTGGGTGATTGTCGCGTTAGAAGGGATATCGCCTTGCGACCAGATGGCAACCCACTCATCACCGATCTTCTTTTCGGTGTAGATGGTGCGCTCCGACTCGCGAGGCCGAAAGAAATTCGGAGGCCCTAGTTCGCCCTCGTCAACTGTCATGCTCAACCTCCCGGATTAGTGCATTCCTATTCTGGTAAACGGCGAGCGTCCGAGCAAGCTATGCCTGGGATGGCTCTACCGGCTGCCACTTGCGCTGCCCCTGCTCCGTGCGCGTCATGCGCCCGAGGCCGGGAAACGGCAGATGGCAGGCAATAAGCAGCGAGTTCTCGACGATCGCCTTTTCGACCATCGCCTTCTTCGTCTCCATTGTCACCTGCGGCAGGATATCGAAAGACGACACCCAGGCCGTGCGTTCCAGCTGAACCGCGACCTGAGCGATGTCGCCGGTGTAGATGCCTGTTTCGCCTCCTGACGATAGTACGACATGCGCGTGGCCGGCGGAGTGCCCGGGCGCCGGCACGATTGTCACTTCGTCTGTCAGCTTGCGTTCGCCGTCGACCAGATGGAGACGGTTGTGGCGCTCCAGGGGCAGCAAGTTGTCCTCCAGGTAGGTCGCGCGCGTGCGCTCGTTCGGCGCGATCGCAGCGTTCCACTCGTCTTCGATGATGAAGTACTCGGCGTTTTGGAAAGTCGGGACGGCATCGTCGCCTTCCTGACGCGTATTCCAACCACAGTGATCCGCGTGGAGGTGGGTGTTGATGACGATGTCGATTTCTTCCGGCTGGACACCCAGCATCGCCAGGTCCGTCAGCAGCGTGCCGTCCTCCACGGGGCTGGACTGTCGCCGCCAGCCGCCAGCCTTATCGCCGACGCCGGTCTCGATCAGGATGAGTTTGCCCTGGGACCGCAGCAGCAGAGAGTTCAGCGCCAGGGAGAGGCGGTGTTTGTTGTCGAGCTCACCGGCCAGCGGCTCCCACATGACGCGCGGCACAAGTCCAAACGTCGCCCCGGCGTCGAGGTGGAACAATCCGTCAGAGAGGATCGCGAGGTCGAGGTTGCCGAGTCGGTGCTTGGCTGGCATTTCCCTGATATTAGCTAAAGCGGCGCCAGCTTGTCGCACATACGGGTGCGGCCTATAATCGGCAAACCGAATTCCCCCTTTACAGCCGGAGGTTAATCCTGCATGTCGATGCCGTATGCGTACTTTCGAAAGCAGATCGTGCCCCTCTCCGACGCGAAGATCGGCGTCATGACGCACGCTTTCAACTACGGCACCGGCGTATTCGAGGGTATTCGCGGCAACTGGAACGCAGACGATAGCACGGTCTACCTGTTCAAGGTCGAAGAGCACATCGCCCGGCTGCGAATGAGCGCAAAGATTTGCCGTATCAACATCGGTGAGACGGACGAGGAAATTATCGCCCTCGTGCAGCAAGTCGTTGAGAAGTCGGGCATTCGCGAAGATCAGTACGTCAGGCCGCTGGCCTACAAGAGCAGCGAGGCTATCGGCGTCCGGGTGCACGACCTTGAAGACGATCTCCTGGTTTTCGTTGCGCCGTTCGGTCCTTACCTCGACATTGACGCCGGCGCCCGGGTTCAGACGTCGACCTGGCGCCGAGTCGATGACATGTCGATCCCGGCCCGCGCCAAGACGACGGCAGGGTACCTCAACTCCGCGTTGGCCAAGACGGAGGCGATGGAAAACGGGTTTGACGAGGCGATCCTGCTCAACGCGGACGGCCACGTCGCCGAGGGTAGCGGTGAGAACATCGCGATCGTCCGCAATGGCCGCATCATTACGCCGGCCCGCTCCGACAACGTCCTCGAGGGGCTAACTATGTCCACGGTGCTCGGCCTGGCGCAGTCCGAATTCGGCATCGAGGTTGAATCACGCACCATAGACCGCTCGGAGTTGTACGTGGCGGACGAAGTGTTCATGACCGGAACCGCGGCACACGTCACCCCAATTCTTGAGGTCGATAGACGTCCCGTCGCGAACGGCGACGTTGGACCGATCTCGAAGCAGATGCAGTCGCTTTATTTCGACATCATCTACGGCCGCAACTCGAAGTACGCCTCCTGGTGTACCGCCGTAGCGATGCCGGTAGCTGTGACGCCTTAGGCCCGCGCCGGCCCCTCCGGCCGGACACCGAGTAAGCAATGCCATCTTTCACGATCTTTCGACCCGGTAACTCACTGGGCACCGTATGGGGTGCTGCAGGCGTCGCTTTGACGGTGCTACTGGGACTGGGGCTGATCTACCGGGGACTGACGCTGGACGTGGGGATGCAGCAGTTCGCGCCGCTGATCGCGGGCGGATTCTTCGTCTGCCTTGCGGCGCTCTTTGCTTACTGGACGTGGGGCTCGGCATCGTTACGTTATCTGGTCGATCGCAACGCGCTGGACATCCGCTGGGGCGGCGTCCATCAGATCGTCCCGCTCGCGAACATCGAGCGCCTTGTGCCCGGTGAGGACACGGACACCCTGCAGATTGAAGGCATCAACTGGGCCGGCCACCACATCGGGCGGGCGCAGGTGGAGCAAATCGGCGACGTCCTGTTCTACTCCGGGCACCACACACCCGGCGACGTGCTCTACGTTCAGACGCCGACCGAGATATACGGCATTTCGGTACCAGACCCGGTGTTCTTCGCCCAGACGGTGCAGTCCAACCAATCACGCGGGCCTTTGTTTGAGCAACGGCAGGCGGTGCATCGTTGGGGGCCGGCGGCGATGAGCTTCTGGCTCGACCGGGTCGCAATCACGCTGTCGTTGCTGATGATCGTGGCCTTTGGCGTGGTGTTGGCTTACGTGCTGGACATGTACCCGGGACTCAGCGATAGCGTGCCGCTGCGTTTTCCGTCGCTGGGCGGAGTAGTCAGGGTTACGGACAAGTCGGAGCTGCTGGACATACCGCGCTCCGCGTTCGGCTTCCTGGCCCTCGACATGGTACTCGCGGTCCTGCTGCACAGTTGGGAGCGCATGGTCGGCTACGTTCTGTTGCTGGCGGGCATCGGCGTGCAGGTGATGCTGCTGATAGCCGCCATCGTCGCCGTGGCGTAGCGCTTCGAAAAGTGGTCTAGTGCGAAAGCCAGCCAGTTCACGTAGCCTCGTTGCATGCGACGACGCAATGTGGATGGCCTAACGCCGCGCGAGCAGCAAGTGCTCGGGATGCTACAACGCGGCTACTCGAACCGCGACGTCGCCGAGGAGCTCCAGATAAGCCTTGGCGGAGCCAAGTACCACGTCTCGGAGATTCTCTCCAAGCTTGGCGCCTCCACTCGCGAGGAAGCAGCGACGTTCGGCACGAGGACACCACGTTGGGTGTTCTTGCCGCTGCCCCTGAGTGACATCCGCTCCCGTCTTCCTTAGCTCCCAGGGTTGAAACTGACTCTGCTGACTGCGGCGACGCTGACAACCGGCGTGGTCGCGATAGGCGGCCTACTGCTGGTCGCATCGCGTAGTGACGGATCGACCGGTGCAACACTCGACGCGTGCACCAGCGCAACGGAGTGTGGCAGCTTTACGCAGGAGGAGTATGCGACGCTGGAGGAAGCGGCCGCCGACGCCTCATTCCAGCCGATGATGCCGGGTTTCATCCCGGAAGGCTTCGAGCAGAAGCAGGTCTATGCGAAGCGGCGCGATTTCAGCAATCCCTACGTCCCGGAGGTGCACAACGACTGGATTACCGCGACCTACCGCGACGGCGTGGGGCGGCAGCTCGTGATTTCTCAGGGCTTTCCGGCCATGGTGAACGCTCGTTTCGCGCACCCTGATTCGGAGCGAAGGACACTCGAAGTCAGTGGGCGCCAGGCATTGTGGTCGGACCGTGCCATCTTGAGCTTCCCAAGCTTCAACCCCAACACGGACGTCGGCGGAGTGCTGACGATCTACGTAGGTCGATTTGACTATGGCTGGGGACAAGAAGGCTCATGGTTCTCTGGCAGCCCGATGGAGTACAGCATCGGCAGCAACTCACTCGGCTTAAGTGAGCTTGTGGCTATCGCTGAATCAGTGACTTTTTCAGCGATGGTCGAACCCAATGAAGGATTCTCACCGGAACCCTACTTCGAGTAGCTCTCGCCCTCCGCGAACCCCGTTGCTATGCTGGAGGTGTGGCCAGGTATGACGTAGCCGTCGTTGGCGCCGGCCCTTCCGGCAGCACCACCGCCTACCACCTGGCGAAAGCCGGCGCGCGCGTCCTCCTCCTCGACCGATCTGAATTTCCTCGCGAGAAGCCTTGCGGTGGCGGCGTGACGGCGCGCGCTTTCGACCGCGCACCGGTGGACCTGACACCTGTCGTGGAACGTCAGATTAACCGCGTGCGCTTCAGTTATCGCCTGAGCAAGAGCTTTGAGTACAGCGACGGTCAGCCGCTTGTTTACATGACCCAGCGACATCGCATGGACGAGTTCCTGATGCAGCAGGCTGCTGAGGCGGGCGCTGACTTTCACGGCGGCAGCGTCGTGCGCAGCCTGGAGGTTGAGAAGGACGAGGTGAGAATCGCGGTCAATGGGGATACGTACGAAGCCGGGGCGGTTGTAGGGGCAGACGGCGCTAATGGCGTTGTGGCTCGCCTCTCTGGGCTCAAGCCCTTCACGGATCCGCAGGTCGCCCTCGAGGCGAAGTTTCCCTATGACGGCGAAGACGCACCGCAGCCCTGGCAGGACATGCTGGCGCTCGAAGTGGGTAGCATGCCGGGTGGCTATAGCTGGTCCTTTCCCAAGGCCGACCACTTCAACATTGGGTGCGGTGGCTGGAACTCGCAGGGCAGTCAGCTTCGACCGCACCTGGCGGCGCTGCGCAAACACTACGGGCTGCAATCGGCGGAGATGGTCAACATTCGTGGCCATCACCTGCCGACCCGAGATGATGGAGCGCCCATCGTCCGAGGGCGGGCGCTACTGGTGGGTGACGCGGCCGGACTAGTGGACCCGTTGTCAGGTGAAGGAATCTTTGCCGCGTTTGTCAGCGGTCATCTTGCCGCTGCGCGTCTGTTGCGATTCCTCGACGGGATGGATGCCGACCTTTACCCGTATGAGGCGGCTGTGGAGCGTGAGCTCATGCCTGAGATCAGAGACGCCAAATTGCTGCGTGACGTGTTCGACTATTCGCCCGGGCTGTGCTACTTCATGCTGCGGCGAAACAAGAGGTTTCAAGTGATGCTTTGCCAGCTGATTAGCGGCGAGCACACTTACGGGCACTTTTTGAGGCAGCTAGGTCCTCTGGTCCACATAGTGAGGTTGTGGGCCGCTCGGGGCCGCCACGTCAGAGCAGGGAACGTCTAGCTAAGCGCCAGCCTCGACGTCGGTGAGGAAGAAGAAGGGGCCGGTCTTGAGACCGGCCCCTTTCAGTGCTCTCTACTGATGAATGCGACTAGTCACCGCTGTTCTCTTCGGCTGTGAGGGCCGCGAGGTTTGGCTCCTTGATGCCCTCGTTCTCTTCGGACTCAGCGTCAGGGTCGAGTTCGAGGTCGATATCGTCGCCATCCAGGTTCAGCGCCTCGAAGTCTTCGCCTTCGAAGCCTTCCTCACCTTCGAGCAGGTGCCGCGGTGCTCGCAGCTCTTCAACCGCCCGCGGCGGAACTTCAATGGTCGCCCGAGCCGGAATCAGCTTACCGATGATCACGTTCTCTTTCAGACCCATGAGATGGTCTGTCTTGCCGGAGATCGCGGCCTCGGTTAGCACTCGTGTCGTCTCCTGGAAGGAGGCGGCGGCCAGGAAGCTGCTCGTGTTCAGTGAGGCCTTGGTGACACCCAGGAGCACCGGCACCGCCGTGGCGGGCTCGCCGCCCTCGGCGAAGACCTTCTTGTTCGCCTCTTCGTATTCGAAGCGGTCGATGTACTCACCAGGCAGCATCGTGGTGTCGCCGGGCGAGTCGATGATGACCTTGCGCATCATCTGCCGCACGATGACTTCGATGTGCTTGTCGTTGATGTTGACGCCCTGGTTGCGGTAGACCTTCTGGACTTCTTCGACCAGGTAGAGCTGCACCGCTTCCGGTCCCTGGATGCGCAGAATGTCCTGAGGGTCCATGGGGCCGTCGGTTAGCTGCTGGCCGGCGCGAATGTATTCACCCGGTTCGACGCGGACGCGGGCCGCGGCTGGAACCGCGTACTCTCGCTCCTCCCGCTCCTCGTACAGAATCGAGATGCGGTTGCCCTTGTCGATCGTGACGCGGCCAGGCAATCGAGCGATAACCTGTGTCACGAGCGAATCAGCCTTGGCGGCCTTCTTCGACCGAGCCGGCTTCTTCTTGGCGGTGTCTTCAGTGGGCTCCGGCTCCGGCGAACGCGCCAGAATGGCGCCGGAATCGACCTGCTGGCCCTCCTTGACGAGGACTTCGACGCCCTTCGGCAGTTCGTAACGATCGCTGTACAGCTCGCTGGAAGCGACCCGGATGCGGCGGACGTCGTTGTCACGTGTGACCTCTACGACGCCGTCGATCTCCGAGATAAGCGCCTTGTTCTTCGGCACGCGAGCCTCGAACAGCTCCGTAACTCGGGGCAGACCGGTTGTAATCTCACCACCCGCTACGTAGACGCCACCCGTGTGGAAAGTACGCATTGTCAGTTGTGTACCAGGCTCACCAATTGACTGAGCGGCGACGATGCCGACCGCCTGCAGGGGGTTCACAATGAGACCGGTGGCCGGGCTGATGCCGTAGCACATGGCACAGATACCGCGGACCAGAGCGCAGGTCAGCGCGGACCGCACGTGGACACGCTCGTGGCCTGCGGCCAGTAATGCATCTGCCTTCTCGGCCGTAATTTCCTCGTCGCGTTCGACGATGACCTCACCGGAAGACGGGTCCGCCATAGTCGATGCCGCGAAGCGACCGATGATGCGCTCTCGAAGCGATTCGAGAACGGCCTTGTCCTGAGGTTCAGTCAACCAGACGCCGGCAAGCGTTTCGCAGTCATCTTCCAGCGTAATCACGTCCTGGGCCACGTCGATGAGACGCCGTGTCAGGTAGCCGGAGTCGGCCGTGCGAAGCGCCGTGTCGGCCAGGCCCTTGCGAGCTCCGTGAGTGGAGATGAAGTACTCCAGGACCGAGAGGCCTTCACGGAAGTTCGACTTGATTGGTAGTTCGATGATGCGGCCCGAGGGGTCCGACATCAGACCGCGCATGCCAGCCATCTGGCGAATCTGGGCGATGTTTCCCTTGGCGCCCGACGTGGCCATGAGGAAGACAGAGCCATACTCCGGCAGCCGCTTTTGGATGACGGCTGTGACATCCTCTGTAGCGGTGTTCCAGACGTTGATAGTCGCGTCGTAACGCTCCTGATCCGTTATCAGACCCATCTGGTACTGCTCATTAACGGACTGGATGTGCTTTTCAGCTTCTCCGACGATGGCCTGTTTCTCTTCCGGAACCTTGATTTCGGAGACCGACATGGTTACTCCGGAGCGGGTCGCGTAGTGGAAGCCGATGTTCTTGATGTGGTCCACGACCTCCGATGTGGCGTCCATGCCGATGGTCGTGTAGCAGTCCTGAACCACGTCCTTGAGCGTGCGGCTGTCCAGGAGCTCGTTGACGAAGGCGATTTCCTCCGGCAAAGCCTCGTTGAAGAGGATGCGGCCGACGGTGGTCTCAATGAGCTCATTTCCAGTGCGGCGGTCGCGGACACGGACGAGGGCCTGCAACTCCAGAATTCCCAGTTCGTGGGCGAGGATCGCCTCCTGGAAGCTGCCGTAGGTACCCTGACTGTTTCCTGTGTACTCTCCGGTGGCACCCTCTCGGACCGCGGTCATGTAGTAGCAGCCCAGCACGATGTCCAGGCGCGGCGCCACCATCGGGTCGCCGGAGGACGGGCTGAGCAGGTTCTTCGTCGCCAGCATGATCTGACGAGCTTCCGCGACAGCTTCGCGGGACAGCGGCACGTGAACGGCCATCTGGTCGCCGTCGAAGTCGGCGTTGAAAGCAAGACAGACCAGCGGGTGGATCTGAATCGCAGAACCTTCCACGAGCACTGGCTCGAAGGCCTGGATACCGAGGCGGTGCAGCGTCGGGGCGCGGTTGAGCAAGACGGGTCGAGTCTTGATCACCTCGTCCAGTACGTCCCAGACCTCGGGCCGGGCACGTTCGACGATGCGCTTTGCACTCTTGATGTTGTGCGCCAGGCCGCGGTCGACCAGCGCGTGCATCACGAACGGCTTGAACAGCTCAAGCGCCATTCGCTTCGGCAGGCCGCATTGGTGGAGCTTGAGTTCCGGGCCAACCACGATAACTGAACGGCCGGAGTAGTCGACACGCTTACCAAGCAGGTTCTGGCGGAAGCGCCCCTGCTTGCCCTTCAGCATGTCTGAGAGGCTCTTCAACTTGTGGTTACCGGTACCCGCGACGGCCCGGCCGCGGCGGCCGTTGTCGATCAGCGAGTCGACCGACTCCTGCAGCATGCGCTTCTCGTTGCGGATGATGATTTCGGGAGCACCGAGCTCCAGCAGCCTCTTGAGGCGGTTGTTGCGGTTGATTACACGCCGGTAGAGGTCGTTCAGGTCGCTCGTTGCGAAGCGGCCCCCGTCCAACTGGACCATGGGGCGCAGGTCTGGCGGCAGCACGGGCAGTGCCGTGAGGACCATCCAGTTTGCTTTGTTACCGGACTTGCGCAACGCTTCGACGACTCGCAGGCGCTTGGTGGCCTGCTTGCGCTTCTGACCGGACGTCGACTGCATTTCTAGCTGCAGCTTGGCGCGCATCTTCTCCATGTCGACGCGGAGGAGGATCGTCAGCAGGGCATCAGCGCCCATGGCAGCGGAAAACACGTTGCCGTACTTGTCACCCAGGCGTCGGTAGTCAGCATCAGTCAGAAGACGGACCTTGCCGTTGGAGTTCGCCGCGTTGAGCATGTCTGCCGGGTCGCGCAGTTTCTCGAGCTCTTTGAACTCCTCGGTGAACTGGCTGCGAACGGCGGTGCGCTCTTCTTCGATCTTCTTGCGCAGCGGGTCGACCTCGGTGGCAGCTGCGTCGACTTTCTCTTTGACCGCGGCGTCGGCGACGAGCTCCACGTCAGCGCGCCGGCGGTTGAACTCTTCCTCCTGCGCGGAGACGTGCTCTTGCACCGTCTTCTTCAGCGCCTTGACGTGGGATTCCTTCGCCTTGTCGCCGGCTGGCACGATGACGGATCCGTCGAACTCAACGGCGTCCGCCTGCTCCTTGCCGATTTCCTTGGCCAGCTTCTTTTCGAGGCCAACCGCCGCCTTCATCAGGGCATCGGTGGTGGCCAGGTGCTCCTGTTCAAGTGACTTGAGTTCGGCCTCGCGACGGTCGGCCAGTTCCTGGACTTCGGCATCGCGCTTGCCTTCGACGGACTCGAGCATTGCGGCCCAGTCCTTCTCTCGGGCGGCCTGTTCTTTCTCCATTTCTTCTTGCAGGTGTTCCAGAGCGCGCTTCTTCGCCGGCTCGTCGACCTGCGTGATGATGTACTGCGCGAAGTAGAGGACGCGCTCCAGATTGCGTGGTGTGATGTCGAGCAGCAGGCCGAGGCGGCTGGGAGTGCCCTTGACGAACCAGATGTGCGCCACTGGCGAAGCCAGCTCGATGTGGCCCATGCGCTCACGCCGGACCTTGCTGCGCGCGACTTCGACGCCGCACTTGTCACAGACGATGCCCTTGTAGCGGACGCGCTTGTACTTGCCGCAGTAACATTCAAAGTCCTTCTGCGGTCCGAAGATCTTCTCGCAGAACAGGCCGTCTTTTTCCGGCTTCAGCGTGCGGTAGTTGATGGTTTCCGGCTTGGTGACCTCCCCGTAGGACCACGACCTCACCTGTTCTGGTGATGCCAGGGAAATGCGTACGGCGTTGAAGTCGTTGACTTCTAGCAGTGCCACGAACGGTTCCTCCCTTGTCTCTTACCGCGACGCTAAAGAGCCTCTCATAGAGAGGCCGTGTCGTCCTTCCCGGCTCGCCGGGAAGGACGGGAATATCAGCTAGGTTCGGTCGCCGAGAAAGTCCTCGGACTCGAAGCCTGTGAGATTGATGCCGATCTGGGGCACGTCTTCGCCACCATCGTCGGCGAACATGACCTGCTGCTGATCTTCGTTCAGAACCTCGACAGCGAGGCCGAGGCTCTGGAGCTCCTTGACGAGCACCTTGAACGATTCCGGGATGCCGGGCTCCAGGACGTCGTCGCCCTTGACGATCGCCTCGTAGGTCTTGACCCGACCGACGACGTCGTCGGACTTGACCGTCAGAAGCTCTTGCAGCGTGTGTGCCGCGCCGTAGGCCTCCAACGCCCAAACCTCCATCTCGCCGAATCGCTGGCCGCCCATCTGTGCCTTACCGCCCAGGGGCTGTTGCGTGATCAATGAGTACGGGCCGGTGGACCGGGCGTGGATCTTTTCCTCCACCTGGTGCACAAGCTTCAGCATGTAAATCTGACCAACGGTTATCGGCTGGTCGAAGGATTCGCCGGTACGGCCGTCGTAGAGGATCTGGCGACCGAAGATCGGGGCAGCGAGGCGGCGGCGAATCGCCACGTCCTCGGCCAACTTCACTAGATTGTCAAGTCCGGCGTTCTTCTTGAACTTCTCGCCGATGCTCTTGAGCCAGATCTCCAGGCAGGCGCGCTTGGCCTCACCTTCCTGAGTTTCATCGAAGACCTTCTGGAATTCATACCCGGCTTTGCTCAGGTAGGCTTCCACGGCTGGTACGTCCAGGTTCTCACCCCAGCTTGGCGACTGGGCGCTGAGCCCGGGCGATAGGGCGTTCGCCTCAGCGGCGAGCCAGGCTCGCGCCAGGGCGTCTTCGATGCTGATGTCGTCAGCGCCGTCGAACACCGGTGTGATGGCGCGGAAGCCGAGTGCGTTGGCCGCCCAACCGAGGTGTGTTTCCAGTACCTGCCCGACGTTCATACGGCTCGGAACGCCGATGGGGTTGAGAATGATGTCGACGGGCGTCCCGTCGGCGAGGTAGGGCATGTCTTCCACGGGCAGGATGCGAGCAATGACGCCCTTGTTGCCGTGGCGACCTGCCATCTTGTCGCCTTCGGATACTTTGCGCTTCTGCGCGATCGAGACGCGAACCAGCTGGTTCACACCGGCCGGCAGTTCGTCGTGGTCTTCACGGCGGAAGACGCGCACGTCGATCACCTTGCCGTGCTGGCCGTGGGGCACACGCAGCGAGGTGTCTTTTACCTCACGCGCCTTCTCACCGAAGATGGCTCGTAGCAGTTTCTCTTCGGCGGTCAATTCGGTCTCGCCCTTTGGCGTGATCTTGCCGACCAGGATGTCGCCTGCCTGCACTTCCGCGCCGATGCGGATGATGCCCTCTTCGTCGAGGTCCTTGAGGGACTCGTCGCCGACGTTGGGGATATCGCGGGTGATCTCCTCAGGACCCAGCTTGGTGTCGCGCGCTTCGATCTCGTGCTTCTCGATGTGAATCGAGCTGAACTTGTCGCTACGAACGATGCTCTCCGAGAGGATGATCGCGTCCTCGAAGTTGTAGCCTTCCCAGCTCATGAAGCAGCACAGCACGCTCTGTCCAAGGGCGAGCTCGCCGTTATCGGTGGATGAGCTGTCGATCAGCGTGTCGCCAGCCTTCACCTTGTCGCCCTTCGTGACGACGGGGCGCTGATTGAGACAGGTCGCCGCGTTAGAGCGCGTGAACTTCATCACCGGGTAAGTGACTTCCTCGTTGTTCTTCTTGTACTTGACGATGACTTCCTGAGCTGAGGCGCCCAGCACTTCGCCATCGCCATCCGCGACGACGACCTGGCCAGAGTCGACCGCGACCTGGCGCTCGGTGCCGGTGGCAACCAGCGGTCGCTCCGGACGCAGCAGAGGCACGGCTTGCCGCTGCATGTTGGAGCCCATCAGGGCACGAGGCGCGTCGTCGTGCTCCAGGAATGGAATCAGGGATGTTGCCGTGCTGAGGATTTGCTTCGGCGAAACGTCCATGAAGTCGATGTGTTCAGGCGTCATGAACTCAAAGCGCTGTCCGTCGCGGACCTCGACCTCTTCCTCAAGGAAGGTGCCGTTCCCATCGATCAGGGCGTTTGCCTGGGCGAGGACGAACTGGTCCTCGTCATCGGCGGCGAGGTAGTGAATGTCTGTCGATGCGTAGGGCTTGATTTTGACGTGCTGGACACCGAGCGGCGCGAGCTTCTTGGCGACCGCTTCGGTCACCTCCTCGCCGGCCTTCGCCAGGGTCTTGCGACCTTCCATTACGTCTTCGCGGATCATGCGGCCGATGAGCAGCTTCGAGTCGGCCGGCAGCTCGCGGACTACGCGGCGGTACGGCGTCTCGATGAAGCCGTAGTCGTTGATCACGGCGAACGACGCCAGCGAGACGATCAGGCCGATGTTCGGACCTTCCGGGGTCTCGATGGGGCAGATGCGTCCGTAGTGGCTGTGGTGGACGTCGCGGACGTCGAATCCGGCGTGGTCGCGTGACAATCCGCCCGGTCCGAGGGCTGAAAGCTTGCGCTTGTGCGTCAGCTCCGCCAGCGGGTTGGTCTGGTCCATGAACTGCGAGAGCTGTGAACCACCGAAGAATTCCTTCATCGCCGCCACAACCGGACGGATGTTAATCAGTGCGCTTGGAGTCGCCTGGTCCGGGTCGGTGATGGTCATGCGCTCTCGGACGACGCGCTCCATGCGCAGCAGGCCGATGCGGAACTGGTTCTGGATAAGCTCTCCGACGGCCCGTACGCGGCGGTTGCCAAGGTGGTCGATCTCGTCTGTGACGCCGATGCCGTTGTTGAGCCGGATCATCTCCGCGACGATGCCCCTGATGTCGTCCACGGTGAGAACGCGGTCATCCAGAGGCGTTTCGAGCTTGAGGCGCCGGTTGATCTTGTAGCGGCCGACCTTCAACAGGTCGTAGCGGCGCGGATTGAAGAAGAGCGAGTTGACCAGCGTGCGGGCGTTCTCAAGCGTTGGCGGGTCACCGGGGCGCATGCGCTTGTAGAAGTCCTCGAGCGCGCGCAGCTTGTTGCCGGTCTTGACCTCCGGCGTCTCCTTCTCGATCGTCGTCTCGAGGTAGCGGTGGATCGCATGGACGTCGATGTCCTCGAACCACTGCAAGACGCGCTCGGCGGTACCGATGTCCTGGTCTCGGCTGCCCTCTTCCGTGTCGATGGCGCGCAGCAGGGTCGTGACAGGGATCTTGCGCTTGCGGTCGACCTTGACGGAGATGACGTCGCGGTTCGAGGTTTCGAACTCGAGCCAGGCGCCGCGGTTCGGGATTACCTTGGCGTAGGCCAGATCACGGCCCGTCGTCGTGTCCTTTTCTCGCGTGAAGTAGACGCCCGGGGAGCGGACGAGCTGCGAGACCACGACGCGCTCGGCGCCGTTGATGATGAAGGTGCCGGTCGGCGTCATGAGCGGGAAGTCGCCCATGAAGAGCTCCTGCTCTTTAACCTCGCCGGTCTCCTTGACGATCAGTTCGACCTTGACGCGCAGCGGCGCGGCGAAGGTGGCATCGCGGTCGCGGCACTCAGCTTCGGAGTATTTCGGTTCGCCGAAGGCGTACTCGCCGAAGCGGAGCTCCATCTTGGAACCCGTGAAGTCCTGGATCGGCGAAATCTCGTCCAGGAGCTCGCGCAGTCCTTCACGAATGAACCATTCGTAAGAGTCGAGCTGAACCTTGATCAGGTTCGGCATTTCCATGATCTGCGGGATGTGCGAATACCATTTCTCCGTGGTAGGCAAGTATTCGCCGAACCGCACAACATCTCGCGAAAGCGTCATTATCCGTCGCTCCTCAGGTGGCTCTAGAAACCGGTACAGGCTGAACTAAGGTCTGGGTCCGAGCAGGGAAATTCGTGTGATAAGTAGTATTTGGCCAGGATGTAATAAGTATAGCGCTGGCGAATCTAGCGTGTCAACGCGCAGCAACCTATGACTCTAGCACGTTTTGTCAATAGGCCCCACGGGCCGGTGGCACTGTGCTATTGATTAGTTTCGACGGTTAGCGGCCGTGGATCAAGTGATAAACCAAAGTGTTCGAGAACGCTCAGGGGTGGCTTTCCAGACGTGAAGACCGCTCTGGCGGACGTCACGCCTTGAAGGTCATCTGCGCCGTCCAGCAGGTCAGCCACGCGTCTCGCTATGGCCGGCGCAGGGTCTTGCCACTGGACCGGCCACGGCGCCAGGTGCTGCAGCCGTTCGAGGAGCAGGGCGTAGTGAGTACAGCCGAGGACAATCACATCGGTGCGCCTGCCGTCTTTCTCTACAAAGCAGGGTGCTATTTCGCGCTTAATCTCGTCATCGTCCACGGGTTCGCCACGCATGTCTGACTCGGCGATGGTCGCCAATCTCTGCGAGCCGACTAGCGTGACTTCGCATTCGGACGCGAAGTCGTCGATCAAGGCGCGTGTGTATTCTTGGCGCACTGTCGCTTCGGTCCCGAGCACAGAAATCAGCTTACTTTTCGAGGCGGCAGCTGCTGGTTTGACCGCCGGGACCGTCCCAACGATGGGAACCTCGAAGCGTTGCCGCAGTGCAGCCAGGGCGACCGTTGATACCGTGTTACAGGCAACGACGAAGAGGTCGGGCTCGTACTGGTCGATGATGCTCTGCGATACGGCCAGCACTCGCACCGTCAGAGGCGCTTCGCCGAGATCGCTGTACGGGAAGCAAACGTCGTCGGCGCAGTAGACGTAGCGCGCGCCGGGAAGCAGTTTGACCACCTCCCGATAGACGGTCATTCCCCCGAGTCCGGAATCAAAGACGACGATAGTCGGCGCGGTCATGCCTCTGGGATGATAAGGCCTTGAACCGGCGCCTGCTGCCCTTCGGCCGCCGTCTCGGTAACATGGATAAATAACGTCCAAGGACTATGCATGGCCGACTTCAATCCGCTCGACCCCCGCCTGCGCACCGATCCATATTCGATCTATCAGGAGCTGCGCCTGGAGGCGCCGGTCTACTGGCAGCCCTTGATGCAGACGTGGGTCTTGACGACTTACCAGGACAATCTTGAAGTTCTGCGCGATCACGCCGCGTTCTCATCGGAACGCACACGGGCCAAGAACGCGCTGGTGCAGCAACTCGAGTCGTATCGCCTCTCGTCCGGGCCGCTCGGGACGACGCCGACGATGCTCAGCCTTGACCCGCCGGCCCACACTCGCATGCGCAGCCTGGCCAACAAGGCATTCACGCCACGGGTTGTCGAGCGGAGCCGGCCTCACATTCAGGAGATCGCGGAGGGCCTGCTGGATGCGCTCCCGGAGCCAGGGTCACTGGACGTTGTAGCCGACCTTGCGGTGCCGCTGCCGATGATCGTGATCGCCGAGGTACTTGGCGTGCCCGTGTCTGACCGCGAGCGCTTCAAAGCGTGGTCGACGGATATCGCTGCGGGCCTAGGTGGCCCATTTCAGCCGCAGCAGGTGATGGATCTGGCTCGCGACAGCTCGAACGCAGTTGCCGATTACTTTCGCGACCTCATCGCAAAGCGCCGGAGCGAACCGCGGGACGATTTGCTCAGCGGCCTGATCGCCGCCGAGGAGCAGGGTGACCTGCTGAGCGAGGACGAGCTCATCGCGACCTGCATCTTGCTGCTGATCGCGGGCAACGAGACGACGACCCATCTGATTGGCAACGGCATGCTGGCGCTGCTACGCAACCCGGAGCAGCGCCGCCGATTGCAGGCCGACCCCTCGCTGATTGAGACGGCCGTCGACGAGATGCTGCGCTACGAAGGCAGCGTTCAGATGACCTCTCGAATCGTCGACCATGATCAGGAGTTTCGTGGCCAGCGCTTCGAGGAGGGACAAGTGGTCCTGGTGCTGCTAGGGGCCGCCAACCGTGACCCGGCGCAGTTCCCCGAGCCCGACGCCTTCGATGTATCGCGACGGCCGAATCGCCATCTGGCCTTCGGGCAGGGAATCCACTACTGCCTCGGCGCACCGTTGGCGGTAGCGGAAGCGCAGGTCGCGTTCCAGACGCTGCTGCGCCGCCTGCCGGAGCCGGAAGCGGCGTTCGACGAGCCGGACTGGAGTCAGAACTTCGTGCTGCGCGCGCTCAAGAGCCTGCCGGTGACTTCAAACCCCACGTCCACCAAGGAGGAAACTTTCCCCCGGAGGGACTAGTCCCGGTAGATACGAGCGCTAGTGACGACGCCCTCTTTGAATTGCAGGCATAGGAAGAGCAAATCTATAAGCAAAATACTCCGCGCCGGCCCCAGGTAGGTGAGGTAATCACAACCTGTCCGTGTGTGGCCTTTCGGCTCTTGAGGGCCAAGCAGGCTTTCAACCGCTTGCTGATTCATTCCTACGAGTGTGTGTCGTGTTAGCAGATCCGTCACCATCTGCGCCCGCACGTACGAATCCGCGGCGGCGCTTTTCCAGGCTTCAGCGTCAAATGAGATGTCTTCGGCTTCGCACTGCGGGCACTCATAGCCGGACGGCAGGAGCAGAAATAGCAGGATGAGCAAACCGAATCAGGTTACCAGCGCTCCCGCCACCAGCAGGAAGAATCGTCCCAGTGTCGAACGAGCCTCGCGGATCGGCGGGTGTAAAAGGTCGTAGTCTTTCACGTCGACTTAAACGATGTCGTAAACGAATCGTTGCGTCTAGGACGGCCCCAGCTTGCCGCTGTATTCGAGGGTGGCGTCCACCACGATGCCCTCGGCGAAGCTGAGACAAAGCCACTCGAACTCCGTGGCTATGAGCTTTCTCGACGGACCCAGCCAGTACACGTAATCACACTGATCGCCCAAGGGGTGGGTCGTTTCCGGCGTGCCGAGCTGCTCATCGATCCAGGCCTGGGTCTTGCCTCTGACGCCGTAGCTCGCCGAGAGGTCGTCGATCATCTTGACGCGCACCGGGTTCGTCCAGTCGCCGTAGGCCTTCCACAGAGTCGAGTCGAAGGGCAGCGTTTCGCACTTCGTCTTCGGCTCGCACTCGGTCGCGGCGATCCAGCCTTTGGTCAGGACGACGGCGACGGCACCGAAGGAGGCGAGAACCAGAAGCGCGATCGTCACGCTCCAGAAAACGGCGCGTAGAAGGCTGCGCATGGCTAAGGATCGGCATTGTTAGGAAGATCCGGCAGGTCTCGTGGAGCGGTCCTGGGCTTCTACTCGTCGTTCGCCTCGTCCTTGAGCTCGGCCCAGCAGCGTTGAACCGTGGTATGGGCGATGCCAAAACCGAAGCCCCGGCTGGCGAGGAAGGTGGCCAATCGACGCTCGAACGTTTGCTTGTCAACGCTGCGCAAGGCGCGCATGCGGCGTTGCGCAGCCGCGTAGGCGGCGTCTTCGTCAGAAATGTCGTCCAGAGCTGATGCCAGCTCGTCCCGGCCGACGCCCTTTCGGCTGAGCTCGAACGCCAGCGCTCGGCGAGAGCGGGGGGCGCCTGCCTGCCGCGACTCGACCCAGAACCGCGCAAAAGCTCCGTCGTTGAGGTAACCGAGTTCCCGCATACGCTGGACGGCCGCCTCGACGGCTTCGTGAGGAAGACCTCGGCGCCGAGTCAGACGTTCTCGCAGATCGCGTTCACTGCGTGGGGCTGTGGCGAGGAGCCGTAAGGCGGATTCAATCGCGCCGAGCCTTTGGTCTTCCGCCTCCAGTTGGCGGCGCTGAGGTTGCAGCAACTCGGAGCCGACGACGAGATGAGCCGTGCTGATCAGGTCGACACGCAGGCTGAGGGCGTACTCGCCGTCGAGATGGACGTTAGCGCGTCGCCCCCGCTTCTGCTTTTCGATCGCGGTTATCGTTGGCATCGAAGATCGGCTGGGCTTCGGCGGTTACTCGTCTTCGGATTCGTCTTCGGATTCGGATTCGGATTGGGCATCGTCGTCTACGGCGATGGGAGAGCCGCCGTTGCGGGCGACGGGCGTAAATGCGGCCTGGCTGGCCTTGGCTGCAACCCGGATTTCAGCCTCGATTTGGAGCGCCAGCTCCGGGTTGTCGAGCAGGTGATTACGCGAGTTCTCGCGGCCCTGACCGAGACGCAGGTCACCGTAGCTGTAGAAGGCCCCGAGCTTTTTCAGGACTTCGTATTCGGCGCCAAGGTCGAGGATGTCGCCTTCGCGGCTGATGCCCATCGTCCGGCCGGTAAACAGCATGTCGAACTCAGCCTGGCGGAAAGGCGGTGCGACTTTGTTCTTGACGACCCGCGTGCGTACGCGGTTGCCGACCACCGTGGTGCCGTTCTTCAGCGACTCAATGCGCCGGATGTCCAGACGGACGGAGCTGTAGAACTTCAGGGCGCGGCCACCAGGCGTGACCTCAGGGTTGCCGAAAACAACGCCGATTTTTTCGCGTAGCTGGTTGACGAAGATCACCGCGGCGTTGCTCTTGGCGATGACGGCGGTCAGCTTTCGTAGAGCCTGCGACATGAGGCGTGCCTGAAGGCCCGGTAGGGAGTCGCCCATATCGCCTTCGATTTCGGCGCGTGGGACCAGCGCGGCAACGCTGTCTACGATGACGATGTCGATGGCGTTGGAACGGACCAGCGCTTCGGCGATTTCGAGCGCTTGCTCGCCGGTGTCGGGCTGGGATACGAGCAGTTCTTCTACATTGACGCCGATGGCGCGGGCGTAGATAGGGTCGAGGGCGTGCTCAACGTCGATGTAGGCTGCAAGGCCACCGGCCTTTTGGGCCTCGGCGATGATGTGTTGACATAGTGTCGACTTGCCAGAGGATTCTGGCCCGAAGAGCTCTGTGATGCGGCCGCGAGGCACGCCGCCGATGCCGAGGGCGATGTCGAGAGAGAGCGCGCCCGTTGGGATGGCTCCGATTTCGAGGTTGGCTTTCTCACCAAGGCGCATGATCGCGCCGCGGCCGAATTGCTTCTCAATCTGTCCGATGGCGAGGTCCACGGCTTTGGAGCGGGGATCCGTGCGTTCTTCGGTCATTGTGGCCATATTCTAACTCCTGGCTCGGCGGGCTGCGGCGTCGTCTTCACTGTTGGACTCGCGATAATTTAGAACGAGTGTTCGTCACTGTCAAGCAAGGCGTGGCCGACTAACGATTCCCGTAGGATGGCGGCATGACTGCGACTTTCGTCGTCCGTGTTACGCCGCGAGCAGCGAACGACGAAATCGTCGGATGGGAGGACGGTGAGCTGCGCGTACGTCTGCGCGCTCCGCCGATCGATGGCAGAGCTAACGACGCGCTGCTGCGCCTGGTGGCATCGAGCCTCAGCGTGCCACCGTCGACCATCGAGCTGGTCTCAGGGGCATCGGGACGCGTGAAGCGGTTGCGTGTCGACGGGCTTTCAGAAGCTGAGCTAGCGAAACGCCTGGATCAGGCGACGAGGCTGAGCAAAACGGGGCGGATGAGAAACTGAATCAGCAGCAGGGCGATCATCGGCGACAGGTCGATCATCATGCTGCGCGGCATGATCGAACGGATCGGCGCGAGGATCGGCTCCGTCACCGTAAAGAGAAACTCGGCAACGGGCCCGCGCGTGAACAACATCGTGACCTGGCTCTGGGGACCGAAAATCATCGGTATCCAGGACGAGAGCACCCTCACGAAAATGAGGATGGTAAATACCATGATAGTGCGGTCAATGATTACTTCCACTACTTGCCACTCTCTCCTAAAGCCTTCGATTTCTCGTATGCCGCGACGACTGCTTCCAGTACGTCAGCGCGAAATGATCCTGATTCAAGGGCACGCAGCGCTTCCGCCGTGGTGCCACCCGGGGACGTGACCTGATTGCGTAGCTCTGCCGGGTGACGTCCGGTTTGCTCAGCGTACCTTGCCGAACCCAGTACGGTCTGTAGCGCCATGGTCGCTGCCAGGTTACGGCCGAGGCCGATATGGACACCCGCGTCGGTCAGCGCTTCGATGAAGAGGAAGACGTAAGCGGGGCCACTGCCGGACAGACCGGTTGCCATATCCAGGTACTTTTCGTCAGGAACGTAGGCTTCTTTACCCATCGCGCCAAGGATCTGGCTCACGCCTTCGCGGGCGTCCGGGCTGACCTGGGGTGTCGCGGTCCAAACCGTCATGCCTTCGCCGACCTGCGCTGGCGTGTTCGGCATCGACCGCACGACGCGTTCGCTGCGGAGCGCAGACATCAGCTGACTGGTCGTCACGCCGGCCATGATCGAGATGGCGGTGGCGTCTCCGATTTTACCGGCGATGGCATCCGCGGCATTCAGGAAGTCCTGCGGCTTCACCGCCATGATGGCGAAGTCGGCGGCCTCCACGACGTCCTCGGGATTAGGCGCTGTCGCCACCTTGTAGTTGGCTACTAAATATTCGATGCGCTCGGAGCTGATGTCGTAAACTTTGATCTGGGCTGGTTTAGCGACCTTCGCCTGGATGACGGCCGAAACGATCGCTTCTCCCATGGCGCCGGCGCCGATGAGGCCGATGTTCATCGTGGTGCTCCGGCGAAGAGCGCCCGTCCGATCCGTACCATCGTCGCGCCTTCCTCGACTGCTACTTCGAAGTCGTTGGTCATTCCCATGGAGAGTTCAGACAGCCCATTCGCCTCGGCCAACTGGCACAGCGTCCGGAACACGGGACGGGTCTGTTCTACGTCGTCCACCTCGGGTGCCATTGTCATCAGTCCCACGAGTTCTATGTTCGGCAGTGCGCCCGCAGACGCGACCGTTGCAGAGACATCCGAGGGCGCCAGGCCGTGCTTCGATGCTTCGCCGGAAACGTTGACCTCCAGGAGCAGACGAAGCGGCTTCTCGGCGCGCCGGCTCAGGGCCTCCGCAAGCTTCAGCGAGTCAACGCTTTCGATCGTATCGAACAATGACGCCGCCAGGCCCGCCTTGTTGCTCTGAAGGTGGCCGATGAAGTGCCAGGTAGCGTCAGAGGCGCGCTCACCAAGATTGGTAATGCGCTGCTGCGCTTCCTGGACGTAGTTTTCTCCGAAGTCGCGCAGGCCGGCATCTAGTGCGGCCACCACCATCTCGTCCGTGACGCCCTTCGAAGCCGCCGCGGCGCCGACCAGTCTCACGACTGAGGGGTCGCGCCCGGCGCGCTCAGCAGCGGAAGTGATTCGAGCTCGCAAGGACTCGATGTTGGCGGCGACGGGCGTGTGGGCAACCATTCTGAAGGCAGTCTAACCAATTCGTCTGGTCAGCGGCAGGTCGCTAGAGCTCTGGTGGTAGCTCGCGATCGACGCGACGCTTCTCCCATATGATGACGCCGGATAGGACAGCGACGACGACTGCAATCGCGGCGAGGCCCAACAGGGGGTGCTCGTTGAAGGCGACAAGCACGATGAGCACGCTGATCATCGTGCTGAAGATGAGGAAGATCGGGATCGCCAGGATCATGAAGATCATCCGCGAGATCGCAAGCGTCTGAAGGCAGCCGCTGAGCTGAGAGGGAGGTGGCGGATGATACGTCATCTCTTACTCAGCATACGCCGGGAGTGACGTGTGATTGACGGGTGAAGGTGCTAGCGGCGGTGCGTGTGCCCGCAGAGGATGCAGAGATTGCGCCCCTCGCCGCTCACGACCGGTCCGCCGCAATCCGGGCAGCGGTTGCCGTTGGGTCGTTGAATGACTCGTCGTCGTCTCATGTCTACCTCCCGAAGTTACGTCTATTTTAAGACGTTTGTTCTACTTCGAGGGCATGATATTAAGAACGACTGTTCTAAGTCAAGCGATTTGGGCAATAAAGTAGAACGAAAGTCCTAAACTATTGAAGGAGGTTTTGGTGGAAGGCTGGCTATTCGGCGAGCCACGAGGACAATTCGCGCAGCTTGTCCATGACGTATTGCAGACGCTTGGGGTCGGCGATCAGCAGCACCCCGATTAGCAACAGCGCGACGGCGATTTCACCCATGTGCGCAGCATAACACCGCAAGGCTCCTCTATCATCGTTGCGTGAAGATACTTCTCCTGCTGATGGTGATCAGCCTGGCTGCATTGATCCCATTCGTCGTCCTTCGCAAGCCCTGGGCTGTCAGCCTGTGGCGCCGCTTGAAGGTGATCATCGTCGTGTACGCGATCATCATCGCGACGGCCGGCGTAGTTCGACTCGTCATGAACTGGGAGAGCATCTATGGCTGACCTGCGTGTGCTTGTTGCGCCGCAGGAATTCAAAGGCACGCTGACCGCCGTCGAAGCGGCAGAGGCGATAGCGGCGGGCCTGCGCGCATTGCATCCCGGCTGGAGCTTTGACCTGCTACCGATGGCGGACGGCGGGCCGGGTAGTCTGGACGCACTGCTCACGGCACTGGGCGGCGAGCGTCAAACGGCCCGTGCTTCAGATCCCCTGGGCCGATCGATTGATGCAGACTGGGGCCTGTTGCCGGGTAACCGCGCAGTCGTTGAGTGTGCCGCGGCCTCGGGTCTGCTTCGCTTGAGGCCGGACGAACTGACGCCTGTAGGCGCGCGTCAGGCTACCTCCTATGGTACCGGCCAGCTGATTCGAGACGCGCTGGAGCATGAGGTCGAAGAGCTGATCATCGGCCTGGGCGGCAGCGCCACCAACGATGGCGGGGCCGGTATGGCGCAGGCGCTGGGGTATCAGTTCCTGGACGATCGAGGTGAGCCACTGGCTCCCGGTGGCGTGGCACTTGGCGGTCTCGACCGCATTGCGGGTCCCACAGACCAGTCTTTGATTGGCCACGTACGGTTTGTCGGTGCTACTGACGTGACGAACCCCCTCTGCGGTCTAGAGGGCGCGAGTGCGGTTTACGGTCCCCAAAAAGGCGCCGCCGCCGCCGCAATCGAGGAGCTAGACGCGGCGTTGGCGCACTTCGCAGCCGTGATCAAGCGAGACCTTGGAATCGACGTAGCGGAGCGGCCAGGCGCGGGAGCGGCGGGAGGTCTTGGCGCGGGGCTGATCGCTTTTCTGGGCGCCGAATTGGTCAGTGGCGCTGATGTCGTTGCCCGAGCTGTCGACCTGAAGGGACGCGTGATGCAGGCCGACCTGGTCGTAACGGGTGAAGGCAGGCTCGATGCCCAAACCGCCTTTGGCAAAGCGCCGCAGCATGTTGCGCAGGCCGCGGCGGAGGTGGGACGCCCCGTCATCTGCCTAGCTGGCTACCTTGGCGAGGGCTATGAGGCTTCGGCGGCGGCGTTTTCCGAAATCGAAGCGATGGGTGATGGTACGGGACCGTTGCCCTCCCGCGAGGAGGCGTCGCGGCAGATCGCCGCCGCTTCAGAGAGAGCTGTCGGGCGGCTCCTCGGCAGGGGTATTCTGGCTTAGCCAGGGCAGATCTTCGTCATCGTCGGCCTGCCGCATCCGAGCCAGGGTACGCTGCTCACTGATCCAGACGAATCCGAGTAAGGCGATGAAGATGCCACTAACGGCCACAGCGACCATGCCATCGCCGAACTCGGTGTCGCCGATGAGGATGCTGTATCCGACTGTGAAGAACACGGCGAGCTGAGAGGCGAACGGTAGCCAGAAGAGGCCTCTGTACCGCGTGCTGTTCCAGGCGATCATCGCGTATAAGGGCACCAGGACGATGAGATGGGCGCCGAGCAACCGCTGCCCCGCGACGTCCTCAACACCCGCGCCCAGTGCGCCGGAACCGGTGCCCTGAAAGAACACGAGCACGAGACCAGCGATCAGGCTCCAGGCAGCGATCAGCGCGGTCAAGATGCGGGTCAGGACGGTGGTTGAAATCGAGGTCTCCGGCGTGGCCGAAGAGGGCTCACGAAGGTGCTCATCAGGCTGGGAGCCAGCCCGAGCTGTGTTCGGGGGGGATTCGAACGCGCTCATTGCCGATCTAGCGGATTCTAGCGCACCGAAGTGTAGTGAAGCTCGTCTTCGTCCATACCGAAGTAGTGCGCGATTTCATGGTAGAGCGTCTTGCGGACTTCGTCCTCCAGCTCGGCATCCTCCGGGAAGCTCCGGATCAGCGCGCCCCAGTAGAGCGTTATGCGGTCAGGCAAGACGCGGTCGTAGCCTGAGGTGCGTTGCGTTAGCGGGATCCCTTCGTAGAGGCCGTAGAGGATTGAATTGCCGAGCTCGAGGCGTCTCCGTTCTCGGGGAGAAGGAGCACGGCGCATGACGAATTCGACGTTGTTTAACTGCTCGGCGTATGGCGCCGGAAGGTCTTCGAGGGCGTGACGCATCAGCCTCGCGACGCGGGCAGCGGAACCTTCAGTCATTGCCGATCAGGTGGCGGTGCGCTGCCAGACGGTCTGGAACCCTTCGCCTAAAATCGCGTTGCGAATTTCCCGGCGCTCGAGTTGCAGCATCTCCTGCATCACCTCGTCGCACTGGCGGACGCTGTCCTGGAAGCCGGTTGCCTCGAAGCGCTGGACGATGGCCGCCCAGACGCCGGTGCTTTTCAGCGTAGCGGCATACTTCGGCCAGAAGATCGCCGTCATCCGTTCCGGCAACGGAAATCGCGGACGCATTCGTTTCAGGTTGCGAAACGACTCCTCGGACGAGCCGGAGCGGTTGACCAGCTTGATCAGCGGACCTTCGACCTCGCTGGTCCGGTTGTCGATAACAAGGCGCTTGTCGAGGAGTTGAAAGCGCAGGCGAACGACCTCTGCGGTCTCGACCGTGTGCAGAATGTCGCCGAGGTTCAGGACATAGTCGTTATCCATAGACTTGTCTGAGTTTACCACGGGTCGCATGACACAGCGGAGTTGAGAAACTGGCGCCACTCGCGAAACAGGCTGGCTTCGAATAATCAGTCGCTAGCGGAAGAGGTCGAGCTCGGCGGCCCTGACAATTTCTCTGGCCGACCCTTCACCCCGAGGCACAGCGTATCCGCGGATGTGCGCCACAGGCACCTTGTTTATCTTGCCGGTGACCATCTCCGCCGCGGATGCGAGCTCATCGGCGATGCAGATTACGGTGACCTTGAGCTCGCGGCCGTGCGTATCGACCTGGCCGACGTAGTCAATGATCGGCAGCATGCCGGCGACACCGATGGCGACCTCCGTGTACCCGGCGCGCCACGGCCGGCCGAATGTGTCAGACACGATGACGGCGACGTCCGCGCCGGTGGAAGCGCGCAGCGTTGCGCGGATGCGTTGCGCCGAGGCGTCCGGGTCGACAGGCAGCAACATGAGCTGGCCGTCCGGCACGTTCGATGCGTCGACGCCAGCGTTGGCGCAGACGAGACCGTGCCGCGTCTCGCAGATGATCACGCCCCGGTCCATCCGGACGATGCGCTTGCTCTCCTGGAGGACCACCTCGACGTGTCGCGCGTCCTTGTCCCACTGTCCGGCTAGCTGAGTTGCCAGGGGAGACGGTTCAACGTCTTCCAGCCTGACGAAGCGATCCTCTGACTTGGACACGGCCTTCTGGGTCACGACGAAGACGTCACCGTCTTCGAGCGTCACACCCTGGCTGGCGCAGGAATCTGCAATTAACTGCCCCAGATCGTCACCCGGGCGTATCTCCGGCAGGCCTTCTATACCCTGGATTGTCACGGTCATTAGACACCCACGATCTTGATATGCGATTCCGTTTTGTAGTTGCGGTTGATGTACACGAGGAGCGTAGTAATGCCCTCGACGTAGCGGCTGGCGGCCAGCGGTCCGCCATTGACGCCGCGCAGGCCTGAGATCATCCCGGCCAGTTCAATCACCTGCTGCAGCGCTTCCTTGTCGTTACTACAAATGACGACATCTCCGTCGAGCTCATGGCTCACGTCGAGGAGCTTGCGTGCGGCGAGATTCTGGAACGCACCGACGACTCGAGCGTTCGGCAGGATGCGCTGCGTTTCTTCCGCGGCCGAGCCGTCATCGAGTTGCAGCATCGTCACCTTTCCGGCGGCGAACTCCATCGGTACGACCGTAGAGACAACGATCTTGCTGCCGATCTCATTGCTCAGGGAGGCTAGAGTGTCGGCCTGACCTGAGTAGGGCAGCGTGACAACGATGACTTCAGCCGCCGTCGCGTCGGCATTGGTGGCGCCTTTGACGCTACCGCCAGCGACATCGCGAACTTCAGCGGCTGCTTCTTCGCCGCGCTCGGCCGAGCGCGAACCGATGACCACTTCGAGTCCCGCTTGAGCGAATCGGGCGGCGAGCCCCTTACCCTCCGGCCCGGTGCCGCCGATGATGCCGATGCTACTGGCCACGTGGTGCTCCTTCGGTACGGCGAGCGGGCAGCCGCTGTACAAGATAGCGTGCTCTAGAATAGAGCGGCTTACACATTATCGAGCGGGGCAAGCGTGAGCAACGATGCGCACATCGTCATCCAGGGCGTTGACATGGTCTATCAGGCCGGTCAGTGGCCGCTGACTGCCCTTTCGGACATCAACCTTACGGTTGACCGCGGTGAGTTCGTCTCGATCATCGGGCCCAGCGGGTGCGGCAAGACTACGCTGCTGCGGGTTATCGGTGGCCTGCAAGACCCGACGACCGGCAGCGTTCTTATCGATGGCCGGCCGGCACAGATAGCTCAACGTGACAAGCGAGTCGGGTTCGTCTTCCAGGACCCTTCACTGCTGCCGTGGCGCAGTGTCATCGACAACGTGCGTTTGCCGCTGCAGGTGAACCGTCGCCACGACTCGTCGATGGACAAAATCCCCGAAGACTTGATCGACCTCGTGGGTCTGCGAGACTTTGGCCGCTACTACCCGCATCAGCTCTCGGGCGGCATGCAGCAGCGCGTGGCCCTGGCGCGCTGCTTCGTTACGACGCCTTCTGTGCTGCTCATGGACGAGCCTTTCGGCGCCCTCGATGAGATCACGCGCTCGGCGATGCGTTTTGAACTGATGCGGGTTTGGGCGGACAAAGCGGCCTCGATGGGCTGCACCGTCGTCTTCGTGACGCACAGCATCGCCGAGGCAGTGCTGCTCTCTGATCGGGTCATCGTCATGTCGCCTCAGCCGGGACGCATCGCCGCGAGTCTTGATATCGACCTTCCGCGGCCTCGTGACGAAGAAGTCGAGGAGACGCAGCCGTTCGTCGACTACACGCGACGCCTGCGCGGCCTATTGCGGGACCACGCGCTGGTATGAGCCTGGAAACGAGTCGCGCCGGCGTCCCCCTCCGGGCTCGCGAGGAGGGTCAGCAGCGAGACGAGCCGCAGCGCTCATGGCGATTGGGGGTATGGCTGCGCCAATTCGCCGTACAGGCGCTCCCGGCCGTTATTGGTCTCACTATTGCCTTCGTGATCTGGGAGGCGTGGATTGAGATAAAGGACGTCAAGCCGTACCTCGTCCCTTCGCCATCGAGCGTGGTGGAGCGGCTGTATCAGGATCTGTGGTTCTTTACGGTGGAAGGATTCAAGACTTTACAGGGCGCACTCCTCGGCTTCTTGCTGGGCGCCGGGATTGCCATCCTGCTGGCGTCAGTCATGTCTCAGGCGCGCTTCCTGGAACGATCGATATTCCCGCTCGCGATCCTGATAAAGGTCACACCGATCGTCGCGATCGCGCCGCTTTTGACGATCTGGTTCGGCTTCGGGCTGATGCCCAAGGTCTTCATCGCGGCGTTGATCGTCTTCTTCCCGATCATGGTCAACGCCTTGATCGGCTTCCGTTCAGTGAACCCCAATTCGCTTGCGCTGCTCGAATCGCTCGCGGCGAGTCGGGCCGAGGTCTTTTTGCGCCTGCGCTTGCCTTCCGCGCTGCCGTACCTGTTTGCGGCGTTTCGCTTTTCAGTGCCGCTCAGCGTCATCGGCGCCGTCGTCGCCGAGTGGTTCAGCGGCGACCGCGGTCTCGGCAGCGTGATCTACATCGCCAACAACAACCTGGATATGCGGACGGCGTTCGCGGGCGTGTTCATGCTGGCCCTACTCGGCGTAGCACTCTTCTTGCTGACGGCGACGGTTGAACGCCGGGTCCTGTTCTGGCACGAATCGAACTGGGCCGACTGACTGCGTCAGGGCGTGAGGCTGCCGCCGAACGGACGAAATGACTTCTTCAAACCAAGAAACGCAAGTTGAATTGGAAGGGCTGATCGCTGAATTCAATCGTGTTCGCGATGCCCTAGTTGACGCGGTCAGCAGCCTGCCGGCGTCGCTGCGTGACGAACCCTTTGTCGGATCTTGGGATGTCAGGGACGTTGTCGCGCACACCGTGGGTTGGGACTATACGAATGTCGAGGCGCTTCCCGATTTCCGCGCTGGTCGACTTCCCGCCTTTTTCGCTGACTACGACTCGGATTGGGCTGCGATTAACGCCAGCTTGATTGAGCGCTATCGGCTGGAGGACTGGGAGGCGCTCATGGCATCGATGACCGCTTCGGGGCGTGCGTTTGTCGATGCTATGCGTAGGCTCGACGATTCTGATCTCGACAACGTGGCTTTGTGGAGCAAACGCCGAATCACGCTGCGGAGCATGATGCGCGCCGTCTCAAGCGACGAGTCCGAGCACGTCAGGCAGGTTCGGACCTTTAGAGCGGAGCACTCAGGTGGCTAGCGCTTACGCATACGACGGCACCGCGTTCCGTCCTCTGGACTGGCAGCCGCAAAGGACGCTGCGTTGGGCGTCGTGGCGTCCCGACGGCGCAGTCCTGCTCGCGGCCGGCAACGGTGGCTCCGTTGTGCTCTCGGACGGGGTCTCACTGGAGGCGTTGGACAGCGGCACCAAGCAGAACTTCCGTGGCGCTGCCTGGTCTCCGGACGGCGCCACCGCGCTTCTGGTCGGAAATCGCGGTGCGGTATTCCGCTGCCGTGGGGAGGCGATCGACGAGCTTCCAGCCGTTACGTCGGAGAATCTGCGACGCGTCGCCTGGCATCCAGCCGGCGGCTTCGCGCTTGTGGTAGGAAACAGCGGCGTTGTGCTGCGCTACGACGCCGATTCGGGAGCTGTCAGCGCGGTTCCGGGCGACCGCGCTCACACGCTGCGATCGCTTGCATTCCGGCCTGATGGGGCATACGCCCTAGTCGGCGCCTACGCCAGCCGCCACGCCGGTTACCCGCGCCCCCAGCCTCTCTATCGCTGCGATGGCCGCTACCTTCAGGCGGTGCTGGCCAGCGACGATGAGGACGACTTCGTCTCGATTGACTGGTCCGCGGAGTCCGTGGCGCTGATCTCGGGCTATGCATGGCGAAGCGATGGCTCGCTGGCCAACAAGGCGGTGCTCTTCGATGGTTCGTCGTGGCAGACGCAAACTTGGGACTCGAAGGGCGTCGTGTTGGGCGGGGCCTGGCGTCCGGGCTACGCCGAAGCGCTGCTCGTGGGCGAATCCGGTCTGGCGTTGAGGCTCACGCCCGACCTCAATGTCGAAGAACTGAACAGCGGCACGACCGACAACCTCGTCGGGCCGTTCTGGAAGCCGGACGGATCCTGGGCGCTGGTGCTGCGCGGCCCGGATGAGCGCGTCTATACCGTCTGACGACGGCGACGTCCTAAATGGCGCTGGTCTGTGGAAGAAAAGTAGGGCCTAGTCGCGACCCATGGGGTAGAGGAGAATCAGGGCGGCGAGGCCAAGCAGCCCGACGAGGCCGGCGAGTCCGAACATGATCCAGGCCGGATCTTCAAGGACCGAATCCAACTTCGAGAGTATGTCGAGTAGCAGCATTGCGGCGTCTCCCCCGTCACAGTGTGTACGGCCACGATACTAGCAGAAGCGAGCGCTAGGAGCAGCAGGTGATGCAGGACTACCAACCGTTCAAGCTGCTAGAGCATTCCGGCTGGTCCGAATCCGGTGTGAGTCGAACTTACGAGGCCTGGTTCACGGCGCTCACTTCCCAATCGATCGAGCCGCTTCTGGAAGCCGTGGCGGCAGGGCCCGGCATTCGCCTGCTCGACGTTGCGACCGGCCCGGGGCACCTAGCCTGGCAGGCTGCCGAGCGTGGCGCATCCGTCACCGGCGTCGACGTATCGCCGGCCATGGTGGTGATGGCGAGAACGCTCTATCCGGCGGTCGAGTTCTGCGCCTGTGACGCCGAGGACCTTCCGTTTCCCGACGCCAGCTTCGATGCGGTGGTGATGAATTACGGTCTGCTTCACCTCAGCCGCCCAGAGTTGGCGATTGCCGAGGCGTTTCGAGTCTTGGGCCCGGGCGGGCGCTTCGCCTTTACGGTCTGGGCGCCGCCGAATATTGCGCGAGGCTTCGGCATCGTCCTCGAAGCGGTACAGGCCAAAGGGAACCCGAGCGTGCCGCTGCCGCCGGGGCCGCCGTTTTTCCGTTTCGCCGACCCTGGCGAGTCGCGCGCGGCACTTGAAGCCGCTGGCTTCAGGGACCCTAGCGCCATCGATATCCCTCAACGCTGGCTGCTGCCCAATGCGGACGCCTTGCTGGAGGTTTTCGAGGAAGGCACGGTACGCACGCGAGCCTTGCTCAAGGGGCAGACACCCGTGGCAATGACGGCCATACGTGTCGCGGTTGATGAGGCGGCGCAGACTTTCGCCGCGGCTAACGGCCTCGACATTCAAATGCCCGCCGTCCTGTCCTGCGCCGAGAAGCCTTAGGCTCGGCTGAAGCCGTGATAACCCCAGCCTGTCTCAAGACGTGTGAGAATGTCGGCTCGGGAGTTCAACAATGTCCACTCCACAAGAGCCACCTGAGACGCCGGGGATCGGCCATCGTTTACAAGAAGCGCGGCACCAGAAGGGATTGAATCTCGGCGACGTCGAGCGTCAGACTCGCATTCCCCGCCAGTATCTCCAGGCCCTCGAGGCCGACCAGTTCGGCTTGCTTCCGGCCCCGGTGTACGCTCGTGGCTTCCTGCGCAACTACGCGCGTTTCCTTGGCCTCGACGAAAACGAACTGCTGCGGGGCCTCAGGTTGGCCGAACCTCAGCCCGGCGTTTTGCCGATCATTCGCCGGAAACGGAGTGCTGGCGTGTGGATCGTCGCTGGGTTGGCCTTTGTCACGGGCCTGGTGCTGTGGGCGTTCCTTGGCCTGGGGATATTCCAGGCGGCTGGGGATTTGATCGACGATATCGGTGGTGATTCGCCAGAACCAACGCCGATTATTACGACCCCAACGCCAGTTCCAAGCTGCAATGAGCTGGGACAACGCAGTGGGCTCAACGAAACAGAGCAGCGGTTGTTCCAGAAAAACTGCGCAACGCCGACGCCGATACCGCCTACGGAAACGCCGTTCAGAACCTCATGCGAGGATATTCGGGGGACAGACTACGGGTCCGACGAGGAGAGAACCTTCTTCCTCGGGAACTGTCTGACGCCTCCGGCGGGCTAGCGTGTTTGGCCGAATCGGCCTGGCGTGAGCTGGGCAGGCAGGCCGTCCTCGGAACCGGACGCGATGGCGCGAGCCACCAACTTGCCGCTGATCGGCGATAGCAGGATTCCGGTGCGGTAGTGACCGGCGCTGACCCAGGCGTTGCGCCAGGTCGGTAGCCGGCCGAGAATCGGCAGCGCATCGGGAGTTGCGGGCCGTAGGCCTGCCCAGGCCTTCCGCAGCCGCGCTTCTGCCAGGGCAGGAACGATAGACGCGACTCCCGCCCGCAAGGCGCGCAACCCGGCTGCCGTGGTGTGCTTGCGAAAGCCTGCTTCCTCAACCGTCGCGCCGACATAGGTCTGGCCATCCTCGCGTGGCAGGGCAAAAGCGCTCATGCTGAGGATGATGTGATTCAGCGCTAGAGGGGGCCCTTCCAGCGACAGCATCTGGCCGCGTACCGGCCGCACCGGGACGTTGGCGCCGAGTCGACTCGCCAGCTTCGCCGTCCAGGGGCCGCCGGCAATGACGATATCGTCCGCCTCGTACATTGCGGCCGCGGTTCGAACGCCGCGAAGACGGTCACCCCGTCTCAAGAAGCGCGTCACGGGTTCGTGCTCATGGACAGTGGCTCCGGCTCGACGAGCCGCCGCTGCCAGCGCCTGGGTCAGCCGCTGCGGGTCGAGGTAGCGCGTAGCCGGTGTCGATATCGCAGCCAGAGTCTTTGGGCTCAGCCCGGGCTCGGCGGCGCGTGCTTCGGCACCCTCCAGCCAGCGAGAAGGTGTGGCAGGTCCAAGCTTTTCGAAGCGCGCCTTCAGCTCATCGACTTCGTCCTGGCTTACAGCCGGCTCGAGCAGGCCAGCGGCTCGGTGCCGTACATCGAAGCCGGTCTCGGCCAAGGCCGGCAGGAGTTCGTCGAACAGGTTCAGGCTGTCTCTGGTGAGGTCATGGAAGAAGGCGGGTTGTTCGCCGTGATCCGATAGTGAGGAAAGGATGCCCGCCGCAGCGCCTGATGCCTCGCCAGAGACTGGGCCGCGCTCGAGCACCATGACATCAGCGCCTTCATGGGCGAGGTAGTAGGCGGTGGCGCAGCCGATCACTCCGCCGCCGACGACGATTACTGATGCCATGTGGTCAGGCCGTTGCAGCCACTTCTTCGGCCGGCGAAGGCCAGGCCTCTTTCAGCGCCAGCGCCAGCGCCTCAGCCGCGGCTTTGGGGTCGGCGGCGCCGGCGATGGCCGAGCTTACGGCGACGCCAGCGGCGCCCGCTTTGATCACGTCTCCGATTTTGTCGGCGGTGATACCGCCGGCGGCGAGGATCGGCAGGTCGCTGTCCTTGCTGATCTCTTTGAGCAAGTTGACGCCGGCGGGCTTTTCAGATTTCGAGGCGCCCCGGAATATCGGGCCAACCGTGACGTAATCGGCGCCTTCGCGTGTCGCCTGCAGTCCGTTTTCCGCGTCGAAAACGCTGCGGCCGACGACGGCGTGCTTACCGATTTGCATTCGAGCGGAGCGGGTTGGCAAGCCGGTGTCCGGCAGCTCAACGCCGTCTGCATCGACAGCGACGGCAACATCGACGCGGTCGTCGACGACGAACAGTGCCTTGCCCTTCGTGACGCCATGCAGCTTCTGCGCCAGCTCCAGCAGCTCACCCGCCGCCATGCCCTCGCCGTTGATGCGAACCATCGTCGCGCCACCGGCGATGGCTTCGGTCACCGCGTTCTCCACGTCGCCGTCTTTAACCGAGGCCTTGCTCACTACGAAGCAAAGTACCGGCAATCGAAGCCGCCCAATGCGAGTTGGCAGCGCCATCTTCTGAACCCCCTGGTCGAGCGTCTCGACTGATTATCGGTTCGTCCTGCCCGGCGGACGCCTGGATCAGTATTTCAATGCCCTTACGATACAGCGCACTGCCCCAATGGGCGAGGGTCAGCCGGTTCCGGAATCACCAAATACAGTCGGGTTTGGGCCGGATGGTCTAATCGATGAGGGGGCGCCAGTAGCGGTAGAAGTGATGTGGCGGCCCGTTGCCCTTACCCAGCGGGTAGGCGTTTTGCAGTGCTTTGGTCACATAAGCTTTTGCCGCCGCTACGGAGTGTGGCAAAGAATCACCTTTTGCCAGCGTGGCTGCGATTGCCGCGGAGAACGCGGCGCCCGTCCCCAGCGTGCTCGTCGTTGGGACGCGATCCGTTGCGAGGTCGCGATATTCCTTACCGTCGTACAGCAAGTCTGTGACAACGTGGCCCTCGCGCCGTCCACCCGTGATCACGACATTCTTCACGCCGAAGTCTGCGATCTGCGCCGCCGCGTTTCGGACGTCGCTCCAGTCCGTCAGCTTGCGGCCGGTGAGGACTTCGGCCTCTGGGACGTTGGGCGTAACAACGGTAGCCAATGGTAGCAGCCGTTTGCGGAGCGCGATCACACCGTCGTCGTCGAGGAGTCGGGAGCCATCCTTAGCGACGATGGAGGGGTCAACGACAACGGATGCAGCCGGGACACTTTCGAGGCATAGCGCCACGGCCTCTACAACCTCGGCGTTCACCAGCCAGCCCGTCTTGACGACGTCAACGCCGATGTCGTTCAGCATGGATTCGACCTGCTGTGCGACGAACTCAGCTTCCATCGGGACGACGCGAAAAGTCTGACGCGTATCCTGCGCCACGACCGCCGTTATCGCCGTCGCCGCATAGACGCCCAGGGCAGAGAACGTCTTGACATCGGCCTGAACGCCGCTGCCGCCGCTCGAATCGGAGCTTGAGATCGTGAGCGCGATGGGAGCCCTGGGCATTGGAGCCCGAGTCTAGGTTTCGCTTCGCCTGCGGTCAACGCGGCACGGTTCTAGACTGGACGTATGGAACGCCTACCGGACGAAGCGACGCTCCTCAGTGAGTGCGACGTCGACACGTACCGCGCCTCCGGCCCGGGAGGGCAGAAGCGCAACAAAACGGAGTCGGCGGTACGGCTGCGACACCGACCCTCCGGGCTCAGCGTGATTTCTGAAGAGAGCCGCTCGCAGCACGAGAATCGAGCTCGCGCCCTGCGCCGGCTGCGTCGAATGCTGGCGCTGCGCCTGCGGCGCCCTGTCGCAAGCGAGGGCGTACCAGAGGCCGTTCAGGCTTGCCTCGACAAGCGCGGACGGCTCGAAGTCGGTGGTCGCGACGCGCGCTACCTGCCAGCAGCCGCGGTGGTCCTGGACGCCCTGGTCGTGCTCAATGGAAGCGTGGCGGATACAGCGAAACGGCTTGGCATCACGACGGGTAATCTGTCCGGCTTCCTCACGGGCGATGACGACCTGATGCTCGAAGCGAACCGGATTCGAAGTGACCGGGGACTGAGGCCGCTGAGGAAAGGCTAACGTCCCTCACTGAGGCGTTGGGCCAGGTATTCCGGCAGTCCGACCGACCGCATCTTCGCCTGGGTTAGCTCGAAGTCGTAAGACACGCGATGGAAGCTGAGAAGTCGCTTCTCGGTATCGAGCAGGCAGTAGGCGGCTCGAGGGTCGCCGTCCCGCGGCTGGCCGACGCTGCCGGGGTTGGCAACGAATCGACGCGAGCCCAGAGTCACATCCTCGCCGTCAATGAGGGGCGCTTCCTGGAGCCGTGTCTGTCCTTCCGTAAACAGGTAGGGCAGATGGGAGTGACCGACCAGCCCGTAAGGTGTCGTTTGGTGTTCGAGGTGGTCTCTAGCCCCTGCAGCTGAGACGAGGTAGTCCCAGACGGGGTCGTTGAGGCTGCCGTGCGCCAGGGTGAACTCGCCCTCGATGTGCACCGCCGAGGAGTTAGACAGCCACAGCTGGTCTTCAAGCGAGAGGCGGGTGGCGGTCCAGCGGGCGGCCTCCGCGGCGTATGGGTTGAAGTCCTCGGTCCCGATTGCACCCGTCGCCGCGTAGTCGTGGTTGCCGGCGATGCTGACGTGGGGATAGGAGTGCAGTAGCGCGATGCACTGCGCTGGTTCCGGCCCGTAGCCGACGATGTCGCCGAGCGACCAGACTTCGTCGATTGCGGTCTCCCGTGCCGCATGCGCCAAAACCGCCTGGAAGGCTTCAATGTTGGCGTGTACATCGGCAACGACGGCGATTCTCATGCAATCACTATAGGCTCGCGGACGTTTCAATCGCGTAACGGCGCGCCGTCCGCCCACCCGTATAATCGAGCCGTGCTTGTATCTGAAATCGGTGAATTTGGCTTGATTCAACTCCTGGCGCGGGAGTTTGGCCTGGACTACCCGCCGGCCCGTGATTCCTCCCAGGCAGGCCTGCAAGTCGGCCTCGGCGACGATGCTGTGGTTACCGAGTGGCGTGAGGGCTCGCTGGTCTGGACCACCGACACGATGGTGGATGGAGTCCACTTCCTGCCCGGCAAGGCCGCCTGGAGCGATGTCGGTTGGAAGGCACTGGCAACCAACCTGAGCGATATCGCGGCGATGGGGGCGACGCCACACCTGGCCCTCGTCACGCTCTGTCTGCCGCCCGACTTCGTAACCGATGACGCCGTGGCGCTCTACCGCGGTCTGCATGAGTGCGCGACCGGGTTTGGGGTGATATTGGGGGGCGGCGACATCGTCAGCGCTCCGGTCTTTTCGATAACCGTCGCGCTTGCCGGCTGGGCCGAAGCAGATCCCGACGGTCGTGCCGCGGTGCTGACTCGCAGTGCAGCGATGCCGGGCGACGTTGTTGCGGTTAGCGGGGTGGTTGGCGACTCGGTTGGCGGCCTGCTGCTGGCTCGCCAGGACAGCGAGTTCGCGACGAAGGCTGAGGAGCGCCTGCGCGAAGCGGAGCAGCGCCCTCAGCCTCGTATCACGCTCGGCCTCGAGGCGGTGCAGGCCGGTCTGCGTTGCGGCATCGACGTCAGCGACGGGCTGGTACAGGACCTTGGTCACGTTGCGACGGCCAGCGGCGTCGGCGTCCGGATCGATGCCGTTCGGGTCCCGACCAGCGACGCGCTGCGAGAGATCTTTCCCGCCGAGGCGCTCGGTCTCGCGATCAGCGGCGGTGGCGACTACGAGCTTCTGCTGATCGGACCTCGCAACACGGTCGAAGCGCTGATAGATAGCAGTGAGGTGCCGCTTACGGAGATCGGCGAGGTCTACAAAAGCGCCGAGCCCCACGTTGGTGTCATCGATGAGGCCGGGCGCGAGATACCGCTGGCGCACGGCGGTTGGGACCACTTCAAGCCATCGTGACGCTGAACTTCGAATCGCACAATGCGGCCGAAACGCGGCGCCTGGGGAGAGCAATCGCACCGCATCTTCTACCCGGCGACGTGTTGCTGCTGCAGGGTGAGCTGGGTGCGGGCAAGACCTGCTTCTCTCAAGGCATCGGCGCGGGACTTCGGGTCAAGGAACCGGTGAAGAGCTCCTCCTTCGTGCTGGTCAACGAGTATTTCGGCCGGCTTCACGTCTACCACGCGGACTTGTTCCGCCTGGAAGATCCACGCGAGGTCTTCGAACTTGGCCTTGAGGAGAACGCGGCGGATGGCCTGCTTCTGGTCGAATGGCCGGACCGAGCCCCGCAGGAGATGCCGCCGGATCACCTGCTGGTGCGCTTCGAGGTTACGGACCATACGTCGCGACGAGTGGTCTACGAAGCGCACGGTGACCGCTACTTGGCCTTGTTGAATGACATGACAAAGGAGAAGCCTCGTGCCCGCCGATAGGCCGCTGATGCTTGCCATCGACACGACATCGGACCTTGCGGGAGTAGTCCTGTTGCAGGACGATGCGCTGCTCGGAGAGGTGACCTGGAAGGCTCATCAGAGCCACTCCCGGCAGCTGCTTCCCGCACTCGATTGGTTGCTCGGTCACGTTGATCGCGATAAGTCGCAGATCGGCGGGATCGTCGTGTGCCTGGGGCCCGGTTCCTATGCTGGCATGCGTGTGGGGCTGAGCAGCGCCAAGGGGCTGGCGCTTGCCCTGGACGTTCCGTTGGTGGGTATCGGCCGCCTGGCCGCGGAGGCCCTGACGGTGGTCGAGGCAACCGGGGGTCGTGTGGTGCCCGTGCAGGTCGCCGGCCGGGCCGAGTTGGCTTGGGCCGCGTACGAATTCCAAGCCGGTGAATTCGTCGAGGCGGAACCGCCGCAGCTCACGCCGGCCTCGTCCCTGCCGGATCGACTGAGTAAGGGCGAGGTCGTGACGGGCGACATTGACCGCCTCGACGATGAATTGTTGGTGGCGCTGGACTTGAAGGGTTGCAGGCTCGTCCCGGTTGCGCCATCTCGAGCCGTCGCTGTCGCCCGTCTCGGTCGAAGGCGGCTTCTCATCGGAGATACCGACGATCCCGACTCATTGGCTCCGTTGTATTTGCGCGAACCGGCGATCGGCCCGCAGCCGCCGCGCTGAACTGGATCGCTACGCGCCGAAGGCTGAGAATCACGGTAATACGCTGCCTACGACAACAGCGGAAAGCTGAGGACTTCTTCGATGGAACGCACGCTGGTCTTGATCAAACCCGACGCGATGCAGCGGGGGCTCTCCGCCGACATTCTGGGACGCCTGGAGCGCCGAGGCCTGCGACTTGTCGGGCTGAAGCTACTGCAGGTCGACCGCGCGCTTGCGGAGCGCCATTACGGCGAGCACACCGGCAAGCCGTTCTTCGAAGGCCTCGTGGCGTATATCACATCATGTCCAATCATCGCCGCCTGCTTTGAGGGCACGGGTGCTGTGGAAGCGGTACGAACGACGATCGGCAAGACGAATCCGCGAGAGGCGGCGCCTGGCACAATACGTGGCGATTTGGGACTTGAGATCGGCCGAAACCTGGTCCATGGCTCCGATTCGCCCGACAGCGCCCAGCGCGAGCTTGACCTCTTCTTCAAGGCCGATGAGCTGCTCGACGTCAGCCGGGATATCGACTCGTGGGTGTTCGAATAGCCTACTGGAAGCGGACGGCCGGTACGCCGGCCACGCCCCACAACCCTTCGAGGTTGTAGAACTCGCGGTCCTCCGGTGTGAACAGGTGGACGATGACGCCGCCGAAATCGACGAGCACCCAACCGGAGGTCGAGCCCCCTTCACGGTGCAGCGCCTTGATCCCTTCGTTCGCCAGCTCCTTTTCGAAGGCATCGATCAAAGCTGCCGCGTGGCGCTGGTTTAGTGCCGTCGCGATGACGAAGTAGTCGGTGAAGTAGGCGATATCGTGAATATCAAGGACGACAATGTCTTCGGCCTGGCGATCCGCTAGCAGATCAACGATACGTCGCGACATCTCAGAGGATTCGTTGTGGTCTTCTGTCACTGTGGACATAGTAACAACTAGCGAGTCGATAGGGACAAAGTGGACTCTGGCCTCGTAAATTGAGGCCGGTTCTTGCTACCCTAGGTTTATGAGTAAACGTGTCATCGTAGCGATGAGTGGCGGGGTTGATTCCGCGGTTGCGGCCGGACTACTGGTCCGGGAGGGTTATGACGTCGTCGGTGTAACGATGCGCCTCTGGTCTCGCGACGACGCTGAAGGCCGGCTGCACCAGAAGCGCTGCTGCGGCGTTGAGGACATTGACGATGCGCGCGCTGCTGCCGACGTGCTGGGCATCCCGCACTATGTCCTGAACCTCGAAGACGAATTCAATCGCAAGGTCGTCGACTACTTTGTCGGTGAATACGAGCGCGGTCGCACGCCAAACCCTTGCCTGGCTTGCAACGAGCACGTGAAGTTTCGCGCCTTGCTCGACCGCGCCGTCGCGCTCGACGCCGACTACTTATCGACCGGGCACTACGCCCGGGTCTATCACACGGAAGCAGGATCTGAGCTGCACCGAGCAGTGGATGATTCCAAGGACCAGTCTTACGTCCTCTACACGCTGCAGCAGGCTGAACTACGGCGCCTGCTGTTTCCCGTGGGCCACTACGCGAAGACCGAGATCCGGCGCATGGCGCTTGAGATGGGCCTGCCGCTCCATGACAAGCCGGACAGCGCTGAAATATGCTTTGTCCCCGGAAACGACTACCGCGCCTTTTTGGCCGACCGCATCCCGCAGCATGCCGGCGATATTGTCGATGGCGCAGGTGCCGTGGTCGGCGGCCACGATGGAGTCGCCGGTTTCACGATCGGCCAGCGCAAGGGAATCGGCGCGTTCGGTGACAAGCGCTTCGTTACAGAAATAGACCCCGAACTGAACGTCATCACGATTGGGCAGGAGGAAGATCTCCTGGCGCATCGTCTTTCGACCGAGGCGGCGGCATGGATTGGCGGTGCGGCGCCGGCCCAGGAGTTCGACGCGACGGTCAAGGTGCGCTACAAGAGCCCGCCGGTGGCGGCTCACGTGCGCCTCGGCGACGGAAGTCTCGAGATCGAGTTTGAGCGCCCGATGCGGGCGGTGACGCCGGGTCAGGCAGCGGTGCTTTACGATGGCGACCGCGTCATCGGCGGCGCCACGATATCGAGCGCTTCGGCTGGCGTTGTCTCTGTGTAGACGGCTGCTATACTCGGCCCTGTTCCTCGCTGAAACCCTGAACACGCAAGGAGGGCAGTAGCCCTGAAGTTTCTTCTCATCCTCATTGGTTTGACGATCATCGCGGCGCCCGCGATCATTGCCGGCGCCATCTACGCGGCATGGAACCCGAGCCTCGAGGAGTCACGCGATATCGTGTTGGTTGTCCTCGGCATCGTTGGCGCAACCTTTTTCTTCGCTGCCCTGGTGATCACGACCGCGGTTGGTCTGGCAGCAGTCGGGCTGTTCGGCAAGCTCCGTAGCCTGGTCGATGAGTCCCTTGCGCCGGCCCTGAGTGCGATCAAAGACGCAGCCAATAGCGTTCGGAGCTCCACCGATTTCGTTGGCCGAACCGCGGTCTCACCGGTTGCGCGCGCTTACGGGACGATTGCCGGCATCAAGAAGGGCCTCAACGTTCTGGCCGGCCTCAAAGGTCGCGACAAGTCGGAGTAGTCATCGTGCGCCTGGGTGTTCTGCTGGGGTTCTTAATTGGGGCGGTGATAGCTTCTCTTCTCGCATCCAACGAGGCGGATGAACCTGGCGTCGATGGCGGTGGCCACGGAAGCAGCCCGCTGGAGAAGCTGAAGCGACGAACTGAGGAAGCTCGATCGGCTGCCCGAGAAGCATCGGACGAAAAGCAGGCAGAGGTCTTGCAAGAATGGGAGCGATCACTCCCCGGCGACGCCAAGCCGTAAGCGTAGATAGCCGGCGGTGGTCAATGCAATCGACGGTTGTCTGGTATTAGAGTGCTGGCGGAGAGGGTGGGATTCGAACCCACGGGCCCCCGTAAAGGGACCACACGCTTTCCAGGCGTGCCTGTTCAACCACTCCAGCACCTCTCCGCGCCGGGCACCGGGTCCTGCACCGGTTGTCACCGGAGTCTAACAAAACCCGGCGCTGTACCAAACGTAGTGAAGTTCAGCTGGCTTGAACAGCCTAGAGCAGCTGCCGAACTAACCTGAGTCCGTAGTTGATTTGGTGTCCTGACCTGCCTACACTTGGCAGGCCCCGTGAGCACAGTCTTTGGGAGATGTCCGGATGCCCCTTCTTCACGTTCGCAAGCCGAGCGAAGCACCATCGCCTTCCCGATCGTCCAAGGCAGTTCGAGAACAGCAACAGAAGTACGACGACTTTATACGTAGTATTGACGCTTCTGAAGTAGGCGATCTCAAACTGGAATCAAACGAGAACGTCCGTAGTGTAAAAGTACGCCTGCGACGCGCTTCTTCACGCATCGGTATCGAGATCGACATCTGGGACGCTAATGGCCACGTCTATTTTCGCCGAATTACGCGTCGGGGCCGGCCCCGGCGCAGCGCCTGACTTAGGTGTAATACCTCTCGCCGTGGTCCGACTGCGCGGTCGCTGGCCCCTTCGCCGAGGCCGCTTCCAAGGTGATGCGCGCCTTGAGGTCAATAGTTGACGTTTACGTAAAGGCTGAATATACTTTCGACACAATGGGTCTGGAAGGGCAGGGTAGAAGTGGATAATTCAGGCTTTCCCAACTGCCAAAAGTGCAAGACAGGCGACCTGGTGCCGCTGTCCGATTTCGGGAGCCAGGGGGCGGCGATTCACTACAAGGCGTGGGTCTGTACGAACCCGGATTGTGGTTTTAATCTCAAGATTCGCAACGGCGACCTGTACATCGACGAGCCGATTTCTAACGGCGCCATTCACCAGCCTCGTTACGCGCGTTAAGGTCTCTCAGGGCCGGCCGATAGCCACATAGCGGAGACCTGCAGCCTCTACCTTCGACATGTCGAAGAATCCGCGACCGTCCAGCACGGCACGGCAACCCTTGAGCGCTGCGAAGTCCAGCGAAGCGTATTCTTCGTGGCCTGCCTGCAGAACGATCGCGTCGATGTGCGTCGGCGGAAGCGAGGAAGGCGTCAGTCCCAGCGATTCGATCTCGCTCCACGAAAACAACGGGTCGTGAACCAGGACACGGGCACCGCGGTGCCGCAGGGCTTCAGCCACCAACAGCGCACTCGATAGCTCAGCCTCTTTGACGCCGCCCCGATAGGCCAGCCCGAGGATGAGCACGGTTTTCCCGTCCAGGCGATCGTCTAGCGCCGCGCTTAGCCGCTCGACGCCATGTTCAGCCATTGAATCGTTAATCTCGCGGCTAAGCTCTATCAGGGGAGCGTCGACGGCCTTGGTCAGGAAGAAGGGGTACACGGGGATACAGTGTCCGCCGACGCCCAGGCCTGGCGAATGCAGGTGTGAGTACGGCTGCGAGTTGCCCGCGTGGGCGGCAGCGTCGTAGCTGACGCCGAGCTGCTCTGCGGCACGCGCGAGCTCATTTGCCAGCGCGATATTGACGTCACGGTAGATACTCTCGGCCAGCTTGGCGAATTCGGCCGTTTCGGCACTGTCCAGCAGCGTCACTGGGGCGTCGAGTACGGCGCGGTAGAAGTCCGCCGCAGCGTCGCCGCTGGCCGAGTCGATGCCGCCGACCAGCTTCGGATAAGCCGCCAGGTCGCGAAAGACGCTGCCTGAGGAGACTCGTTCCGGGCTGTAGGCGACCTTGAAGGCGTCTTGCTGCAATCCCGATGCCGCGGCTAGTCGTTTGGTGAAACGGTCCCGGGTGGCGCCCACCGGGACGGTGCTTTCCAGAATCACCAGCGAGCCTGGCTTCAGGCCGCGTCCGATCGCGTTCGACGCGGTGTCCAGGTAGTGAAAGTCGGCGTGACCGGAGGCGTCTAGCCCCACGCGCACCACGACCACGACAACGTCGCTCTCCGCTACCGCCGCTGCCGTGTCGGTCGTGGCGTGCAGCCTTCCCGCCGCGTGAGCTGAACTGACCGTTTCAGCCAGCCCCGGCTCACCGCCTATCTGTGATTCGCCGCGGCCGACTGCTTCGACCACCGCAGGATTGATGTCACAGCCCGTTACTTGCATGCCCTTGCCGGCGTAGAGCGCGGCCAACGGTAGCCCGATCTTGCCGAGCCCAACGACAGCGACGCTAGTCATGGCTGACTTTCACCGCGAGTCCAGTCCGCGCCGATTCGGTTAGCGCGTCGGCCACGGCCAGGGTCTGCAGCGCATCCTCTCCGCTGACTGGCATAGACTTGCCGTTTCTGATCGCATCGACGAACTCCGACAGTTCGAACTCCAACTGCTCGCGACGCTCGATTGGGATCTGCGCCTCCGGGTTGCGCAGGTGGGAGGGCTCCGTGGACCAGTCTCGCGGTGTACCGGCCGGCCGTGTGGCTGCGGCGTGGAACTCGAGTGTCTGGGCCGCGTAGTCGAGGACGAAGATGCCCTCCGTGCCGAGCAGCGTCAGCTCACGAATGCGCAGTGGCGACAGCCAGTTCACCTCCAGGCTGCCGACGACTTCCGCTTCCTCGCCTGCGGCTGTAAAGCGGATTACGCCGGCGATGCTGTCTTCAAATGGCATGCGCACGCCCGAATGCGCCATGGCGAAGGCGCTTTCGACCTCACGGCCGAGGACGTAACGCATCGCGTCGATGTCGTGCAGCGCGCTGTCGTGGATCACGTTGACGTCTTGAGTGCGTTCCCGCATCGGCGCCGTGCGGCGCGCCGCGAGGTGGAGGATGCGACCGGCTTGTCCTGCCAGCACGCGTCGCCGCAGCTCCCGCACGGCCGGGTTGAAGCGCTCGATGTGACCAGCCATCAATGGCACACCAGCCGCAGCCGCAGCTCGAACCAGGCCTGAAGCCTCGCTCACAGAAGGCGCGAGCGGCTTTTCGACGAGGACGGCGCAGCCCGCTTCGATCGCGGCTGCGGCCAGCGGTACGTGGAGCTTTTCGGGCGCTGCGATCACGACAGCATCGAGCTTTTCTTTGCGTAGCATCTTTGAATAGTCGCTGTATGGCGTTGCGTCGCGACCGAATGTTACCTGTGTCAGCCTGGCGTCATCCGGGTCGCAGACTGCTGCGAGTCGCACGCCAGGCAGGTCATTCAACACCCGCGCATGGTTGGCGCCAAACCCTAGCCCAACGACCGCGATGGCAAGTTCTCGGCTCACGATCCGGTCCATTGCGAAACGGCATCGATGATCTGCTTGATGTCCTCGTCGCTCAATCCGGGATGGACCGGTAGCGACAAGACTTCGGCGGCGAGCCGCCGAGCCATCGGCAGTGTCGCGGCGTCGAAACCCAGATCGTGATACAGCTTTTGCTCCGGTAGCGTCTTTGGGTAGTAGACGGCGGTCTCGATGCCTCGATCACGAAGGTGGTCCTGAAGCGCATCGCGGCCATGTGGTGCGCGAACGGTGTACTGGTGCCAGACGTGCTCTTCTGGTTGGGTCGGCATCGTGGGCAACTGGATGCCCTTCGAGCCATTCGAGAGGCCTTGCGAGAGGCGCTCAGCGTTGCGACGCCGTTGAAGCGTACGTTCTTCCAGCCATGGCAGCTGAGCTAGAGCGAGGGCTGCGGCGGTTTCCGACATGCGGTAGTTGTATCCAAGCTCGATGCTCTCGTAGCGTTCGTCCTCGCCGTGTGACCGTAGGCGTCGAAGCCGCGCCGCCATGGCGTCGTCGTTAGTCGTCACGATGCCGCCCTCGCCCGCGGTCAGGTTCTTCGTCGCGTAGAGTGAGAAGCAGCCGGTTCCGAAGTTCCCGGCGCGCCGTCCATTCGACTCGGCTTGGTGTGCCTGGGCGGCGTCCTCAATCAGCGCCAGTCTGTGATGGTCGGCCACAGCGCCCAGTGCGGTCATCTCACAAAGACGCCCGTAAAGGTGTACGGGAAGGACGGCTTTCGTCTTTGCCGTGATAGCAGCTTCTACCTTCGACGCGTCGATATTCCCATCCTCGTTTACGTCTACGAAGACGGGCCGCGCGCCGGTTGCGAGGATCATGTTGGCGGTTGCCTGGAAGCTAAACGGTGTCGTGATGACCTCGTCGCCGGGCCCGATGTCGTGGGCCAGGAGCGCCAGGTGTAACGCTGCGGTGCCGTTGGCTACGGCGACGGCCTGGCTGGTTTGTGATACGTCGGCTGCGAAAGTTATCTCGAGGTCGCGGGCGGCTGGTCCGTTGGCGAGGCGCCCAGAGGCCAGGACGGCGAGCACCGCCGCGCGCTCCGACTCGCCGATTTGCAGCTCCGCCATCTTGATCACAGCTATGCCGAGGCGCCGATCGGAGGAAGGTCATACTCGCGCTCACAGTGCGGGCAGTAGAACGCCTTGCCACGGGGAGATAGAGTTCGGCCGCAGCTACAGACGTAGCCTCTGAGGCGCGCCGGATTGCCGGTTACCAGCCCATGTTCGGGCACATCGCGGCTCACGATAGCGCCAGCTGCTACCATCGCCCATCGACCCACGGTCAAGCCAGGCAGGATCACGGCCCCGGCGCCGATCGACGCGCCTTCTTTCACCAGCGTGGGCACGGCCTGCCAGTCGGCCTCGGTTAGGGGCGAGCCGTCTGGCGCGATGGCACGGGGGTACTTGTCGTTGGTGAATGTCACGTGTGGGCCGACGAAGACGCCGTCTTCGATTGTCACGCCGTGGTAGACGCTGACCCGGTTTTGAAGCTTGCAGCGATTGCCAATAGTCACGCCGGAATCAACGTAGACACCGTAACCCAGGTTGCATTCTGAACCGATACGTGCCGCGGCACGCACGTGGCAATGGTGCCAGACGCGGGTGCCTTCGCCGATAACGGCGCCGACTTCTACTTCAGCCGTTGGGTGGATCACGCTCCAGCACCTCGAGGATTCGCGCTGCCGCATTTCCGTCGCCGAAGATCGGCGGTGGCGGACTCTCGGGCCGGGGTCGTTGCGCCGCCGTTATGATTTTTTCCGGGTCCGTCCCGACCAGGATATCCCAGCCGGTTTCCAGTGTTTCCGGCCACTCTGTACTGTCGCGCAGCGTAACAGAGGGCACCCCGAGGAAGTAGGCTTCGCGCCGTACGCCGCCTGAGTCGCTGAGCACCGCCTTCGCGCCACATTCCAGCGCCAGCATCTCGAAGTAGCCTACCGGGTCTACTGTGTGCGCATTCGAAGCGACCTCGATGGACGCAGAGTCGAGGGCAGCCCGTGTTCTGGGGTGCAAAGGCATAATCACCGGAGCGTCGAGTTGGCCCAGGGCATCGACGATTGAACGCAAGGCCGTCGCGTCGTCCGTGTTGGCGGGCCTGTGGACTGTCGCGAGGTAGTAGCCGCCGGCTTTCACGCCATGTCGCGCCAGGACGTCGGCCTGCATTGCGGTGGCCCGAGGCAGGGCCGTCAGCAACGAGTCATACATGAGGTCCCCGACCGACGAAACTCCGAACTCGATTCCCTCTCGGTGCAGACATTCAACGGAGCCTTGGGTGACGCAGAAGAGATATCGAGAGACGTGGTCTGTGAGGACGCGGTTGATCTCCTCCGGCATGGAGCGATCGTAGCTGCGAAACCCGGCCTCGACGTGCGCTACCGGCAGGCTTAGCTTGGCCGCTGTCAGCGCTCCGGCCAGGGTCGAGTTCGTATCGCCGTAGACGAGCACGAGGTCCGGCTTTCGCTCTGTTAGTAGAGGCTCGAACTCTTGCATTATGCGGGCGGTCTGTACTGCCGGGCTCGCCGAACCGACGCCGAGGTTGGCATCGGGCGTCGGAAGCTCCAGCTCCCGAAAAAACAGATCCGACATCAAGTCGTCGTAGTGCTGGCCTGTATGGACCAGCACCTCGTCGTGGCGTTGGCGCAGAGCGCGGCTGAGTACGGCTGCCTTGACGAACTGCGGCCTCGCGCCGACTACTGAGACGATCTGCATTGAGTCCTCGTCGTCAGTTGCCGTTCATCGCGTGGCAGTCGCCAACAGAGTCGGAAGACGATTCTTCGGAGCTATCCTCACGGCTCCTGCCGCGTTTCTGCCGGCGCCGCTTCCGCCTCTGTTTCCTGGTCAAAGCGCGCCAGTGCGTGGATACGAGCCGGCAGGTTGCCGGGGCGCTTTCGCAGATCGACCTCCAGCTCCCGAATCGCTGCCCGGAGCTCTGCCCCGACAAATGTCTTGTCTGAAACGGCGGCGCTAACCCGCTCATGGCCGGTCGGGTGCGGTGTTTCGTATTGATTCGTCAGGGCCTCGGTGAGCTTTTCGCCGGGACGAAGGCCGGTGTAAATGATCTCGATATCTTTGCCAGGCTCCATGCCGCGCGAGCGGATCATGCGCTCAGCAAGGTCGGCGATCCGTAGCTCATCGCCTGTGTCGAGCAGAAAAATGTCGCGACCTTCGGCCAGCGCCGCGGCCTGGATGACCAACCCGGCGACTTCGCTTATGGTTAGAAAGTAGCGGGCCACCTCCGGATCCGTTACCGAGATTGGCCCGCCGCGCTGGATCTGACGGTTAAACGCCGCCAGTACAGTGCCTCGGGTATCGATAACGTTAGTGAGGCGGACGGCGCAGAACTTCGTCCTGCCTTGCGGCATCGAAGTTACCATCAGCTCGCCGATTCGTTTTGAGGCGCCGTAGATGCTGCTCGGGTCGACGGCAGTATGGCTCGAGAGCAGGACAACTTCTTCTGCTTCAACCGCCTGCGCTGCCTCGAATACGTTCAGCGTGCCGATGACGTTCGTCTCGAAGGCCTGGTCCGGATTCTCCTCCATCATGCCGAGGTGTTTGTAAGCGCCGAGGTGGAATACGACCTGCGGCCTGGTCGCTTCGAAGATACCTTCTAGCTTCGGCTGGTCCGAGATGTTGCACAGCCAGGGCTTTATCGGTACTTTGCCGGCCGACTTCTGGTTCATTTCGACGCGTAGCTCGTGCAGCCCCGTTTCGTTCACGTCTAGCAGGTGCAGGGCGGAGGGCCCGAACTCGAAGACGCGGCGTGTGAGCTCGGCGCCGATCGAGCCCGCCGCGCCGGTGATCAGGACGACGTGGCCAGCGATGATCGCCCGGCACGCCTCCGTGTCGACGTCCATAGGCTCGCGCGCCAGCAAGTCTTCGATCGTAATCTCGCGCATTTCGCCGTGGGCGGCGCGGCCTTCCATGACCTCGCCGAGGCTGGGCACCAGTCGAACGGGGACCCTGGCCGGCTCCGTGAGGGCCAGAACCTCCTGAAGCCCCGGGGCGCGCTCCGGGGGCAGTGCAATGGCAACAAGCTCGATCTTGTGGTGCTCGATCACTTCGGGGATGTCGTAGCGCCCGCCGACGACGGGAATGCCGTGAATGCGCTTGCCACGCAAGGTCTGATCGTCGTCCACGTAGGCGACGGCGATGTAGGGTTGCGAGCGATTGTGGCGAAGGTCCCAGCCCAGCATCTGGCCGGTATCGCCGGCCCCGACGATCAAGACGCGCTGCCGGGGAGTGTCACCTTCAGGGCCGCCCGAAGTTCCCCACATGCGAGGCAGCATGCGCACCATACCGTGACCCAAGAAGATAAAGGCTGCGCCGACCACGTTCACGGTGAGCGGGATTGGGCGCTTCGGTAGCATTATCTGGACGATGAGGATAGCGAGCGTCACCACGATAACGCCGACGGCAAGGAGCACCGCGTCACGCAGGCTGCCGTACTGCCAGGCCGTGCGGTAAACGCCCAGCGCCTGATAGGACAGGATGTACCCAAAGCCGATCAACGGTCCTGCCCAAGCCAGCGCCTGCCAGGACTCGGTCGGGACCTCGCCATCGAATTTCAACGACAGCGCTATCGTGTAGGCAATCAGGACGATGGCGATGTCGAGGACTAGCGAGAGGACGAGCTGACTCGCGGTTGTCAGGCGGTCCATGCGGTTCGGGTCCTTCATCGAGCTCCCTTGCGCCCCGTCACGGCCCCGAGCGTCTTGAGGATGATTCGAATATCGCCCGCAAAGGTACGCGTGTCCACATACTCGAGGTCATAGTTCATTGTCTCAGAATACGTCAAATCGGCCCGTCCCCTGATCTGAGCCAAGCCGGTTATGCCGGGTTTCACCGTGTGACGCCGTCGCCACTCCGGACGGTACTGGGCCACGATCTCGGGCTCGTCAGGACGTGGTCCAACGACGTGCATGTCGCCTCGCAGCACGTTAAGCAGATTCGGCATCTCGTCCAGACTGCAGGCCCGCAGGACGCGGCCAATTCGCGTCATACGGCCGGTCGGTCGGAAGACGTAGGAATCGATGTCCGCGATTGCTGTTTCAACCCGCGCCTCGCCTTCGTCGGCTACGGTCATCGAGCGAAATTTCAACATTTCGAAGAGCTTTTCGTCCTTGCCGATGCGACGTTGTCTGAAGAACACGGGACCGGGTGACTCCAATTTGATTAATACGGCGAGAAGCGCCATCAAAGGTGAGAACGCGATGAGGCCCAGAGTTGCAATCGCCAGATCGAAGGCGCGCCTCTGCTGTTCCTCTGGATCGGGATTCATTGGAGTCCCCAGGGCCTTCGTGGCGAATGGACGCTAGCTCCCGGGCAACGGTGTAACGCCCGCGACAAGAGGACTCCGCGATTCGACCCGTTTGGTGAGTCGCTAGTCACTCACGATCTCCCGGACCGCCTGGACCACTCGATCGACGTCCCCTTCGTCCATCTTCGGGAACAGGGGCAGCGACAGGAGGCGCTCGAATTCACGTTCCGTAACCGGGTACTCGCCTCGCTGGAAGCCGAACCGCTCCCGGTAGTAGGGGTGGTAGTGAATTGGGTAGTAGTGGACCGAAGTACCGATGCCACGTTCTTTAAGGCCCTGGGCCAGGTCGGCGCGGCTGAGCTGGGTGTCGCTCAACCTGACCACGTAGAGATGCCAATTCGACGTGACGTCTTCGCGCACCGTGGGGGTTTCGATCTGCGGCACATCGGCGAAGCCACGCGTGTAGCGCTCCGCCAGCCCGCGGCGCTTTTCGTTGAACTCAGGCAGGCGATGTAGCTGTCCCAACCCGATGCTCGCCAACAGATCGAACATGCCGTAGTTGAAGCCAGGCTGACTCATCGTATAGAAGAGGCGATTCGCTTCGGACGAGTAGCGATTCCAGGCGTTTGAGTCGAGGCCGTGATTGCGTAGGGCGCTGACTTGCGCCGCGAGCTCTGGATCGTTGGTGGTGATCATGCCGCCCTGGCCCGTCGTCATGTTCTTTACCGGGTAGAAGCTGAACACAGCGAGGTCGCTCAGAGAACCCACCATGCGCTGGTTGTAGGCGGAGCCAGCGGCCGTAGCGGCGTCTTCGATTACTGGCAGATGATGCCCTTGGGCGATCTCGAGGATCTCGTCCATGCGACAGGGCACGCCGGCGTAGTGGACCGGCATGATCGCCTTCGTTCTAGGCGTGATACGTCTTTCGATCTGTTCCGGGTCGATATTGAGGTCGTCGGCACAAATGTCGGCCAGGACCGGCGTCGCGCCCACGTGGACGATGACGTTAGCCGTGGCCGCGAAGGTCAGGGGCGTTGTGATGACTTCGTCGCCGGGGCCGACGCCGGCCGCTAGCAGCGATAAGTGCAAGCCCGCGGTGCACGAATTGACACCGACAGCATGCTCGGCTCCGACCATGGCTGCGAATTCGCGCTCAAGTTGCTGGGTCTTGGCGCCGTAGACCAACCAGCCTGAACGCAACGTATCGACTACCTCGGCGATATCGTCTTCGTCGAGGTCGGGCTGCGCGATTGGTAAGAAGTCGTCGGGCAATCTGGGCTCGTAAGCGGCGCTAGATGTGAACGGCCGCGACGTAGTGGGTTCGCAGGAAGGGTAGCATGTCCAACCAACTACAGGCCAACCAGCCGCCCGGCGCCTTGATCAAAAGGCGTTGTAGCGGCGGCGCCAGGGTTGTGCGCTGGAAGTCGATGCGTCGCCCGGGATACAGGCCGCGCAATTCGTCCTGCTTCAAGGGCCTCACGTCACGGTTGAACGGGTTGGTCCAAAAGTCGTAGAGCAGCACGATGCCGCCGTGACGGGTCACACGACGCATCTCATTCGCGACCCGAGCGCGGGCTTCTGGCTCTACGATCGACGACAAGAGGGTGAAGCCGAGCACCAGGTCAAAGCTGCCTTCCTCGTAGTTCAGCGACTGCGCGTCCGCCACTTCAATATGGCTCCCCGAGGTCAGTTCTCGAGCCTGTGTGACGCGGTCCGTTAGCAGGTCGACGCCGTGTGTATCGTCGGAAGCCGCACCGTAGCGCATCATGTCGCGCAGCACGGCTCCGTCACCACAGCCGACGTCGAGGATCCTGCGGCCGGTCAGCGGTAGCATGTTGGCCTTGCGCAATAAGCCGAGAACGGCCCTTTCTCGTGCCTGGTAGACGAAGAGATTCTCCGGCCGCCAGTATTCGTAGCGTGAGTCCAGCCCGAGTCTGGCGCGTCGTGCGTAAGCCTCGCGCACTCGCTGGGCCTCGCTGTCGTTATTAACCATCGTTCTGCCCGCCGTGGTGATGCTCGTACGGCCCAGGGCTGCCAGGATTCCCGGCCTTCTTGCCCAGGAGTCCGCGCGCGAGGCCCACCAGCATCCCAGCGCCCGCCGGCAGATGCATGCAGGCGTACGCCGCCATGAGACGCGCCCGCTCTCTGGGCTCCTTCTCGAGGCCAGAGGCGGCCTGCCAGCTCGCCACGGCGTAGGCTCCGCCTGCAAGTGTCGCGATGGGGGCGAATCGTCGATTCACGACGCCAAGCAGTGCTCCACCGGCCAGCGCGGTCACCAGGGCCGAGGGCACGAGGTGACGCAAACGTAAACGTCCCGGGTGTCGTTGCAGGACTTTCGCCTTCGCCACGCCGTAGCCCCAATACTGGCGCGCCAGGTCGCCGTAGCTCGATCGGCAGTAGTAAGTGGAGCGGATGCTGGGTGAGAGCAAGATTCGTCCTCCTGACTGCCTCAGCCGATAGTTGAATTCGTCATCCTCACCGCGGTCGATGTCCTCTGCCAGTTCGCCTATGCGCAGGAAGACTTCGCGGCGATAGGCTCCGTAGGGAACGCTCTCGGCCCACTGCTCCGCGGCGTCCTTGTCACGAAAAGCAGTGTCCCCGACGCCGAATCGCGACGACATCGCCAGCGCGATCGCGCGGCCAATCGCGCCGTGGCCGCGTGTCTCGATCGGCCCACCCACCGCGTCCGCGCCACTCGACTGCAGCGTGTGGACGTTGGCGCTGATGAAGTCGGGCGCCACGCGAGTGTGACCGTCAACCTTGATGATGATGTCGCCGTGGACGAGCGTCAGACCGAGGTTGAAGCCGGTGGCGGCGGAGTGCTTCGGGTTGGGCGCGTAGAACACGGTCAGACCGGTGGCCTCGGCCGTCAGCCTGGTCTCGGACTCCGTCGCGTCGCGGGAGCCGCCATCGAGCACGATGGTCTCGAAGAGTTCGTGCGGGTAGTCCTGGGCCGCCAGCGCCTGCAAGCAGCGTCCGATGAAGCCCTCCTCGTTTCGCACCGGCACGATGACGCTGACGAACGGCAGATCATCCGGCGAGCGCTCTCGCGTTGTTCCTGGTGCTGGTTCCCTCAAAGAACGGTCCTGATACTCACGCTCCGGCGTCGCCGTCCAGAGCGACACCTGCACGCGCCCTCGATTGTCGCGCCGGCCTTCCGGCGAGCATGCGCTCGTAGATCGAAGCCATCTGGCGTGCGTTCTCCGTCCAATCGTAGTGGTTCGCGACGTACGTGCGTCCTGCCGCGCCCAGCTTTCGGCGCAGCAGTGCGTCTTCAACCAGTCGTCCGATCGCCTTCGCGAGAGCGCCGGGATCCTTGGGCGGGACGAGCAGTCCGGTCTCGCCGTCACGGACAACGTCGGGAATGCCGTAGACATTCGTCGCGACCACCGGCAGTCCAGATGCGGATGCCTCCGCTGCAGCCACACCGAACCCCTCCCAGATGGAAGGCATGACGAAGACATCAAGCTGGTTGAGGAACGCGGGTACGTCTGTGTGTTCCAGCCAACCTGGCAGCTCTACGCTCGACTCCAGGTTCATCCGCCGGATGGCCGATTCGAGCCGGGGCCGCTCCGGTCCGTCACCCGCGATACGCAAGCTGACGCTACCGCCATAGCGCTCTCGCAGCTGGCCAAACGCTTCGATCAGGTACCGAACACCCTTCTCGGACGAGAGGCGAGACACGGTCCCTACGGTTACGTGATCGGAAGAGCCTGTGGGGCGCGGTGTGAAACGTTCCATGTCGATCCCGTAGGGCACGACCGTTACGGGCGCGGTGGCGGGAGCGTAGCGCGTGGTCTCAGTGGCCAGGTGCAGCCCGGTGGCCGTGATTGTGTCGGCGTGTGCCAGTGCGTGGCGCGTCAGCCAACGATGGAACGGAGTCAATCTCGGCGCCTCGAGTACATCGGTGCCCCAGACGGACACCACGTACGGGTGAAACCCGGACAGGGCGCCGAGGAAGCCGTAGCTGGTCAAGTGCAAGGCGTGCACGAGGTCGGGTTGCAGGTCTCGAATCAGATTCTTAACCCGGCGAGCGTGTATCAGGTAGCGTGCCTTGCCGAGTACTTCGCCGCCGTTGACGTAGTGAACCGGGACGCCAGGGATGTTCCAGGGCCGAAATGAGATCACCTCACATTGGACGCCGGCATTGCGGAAATGCTCAACCCAGCGCCAGGTGTGGGGATAGGGGGCGTCCGCGAGGTAAACAACCTTCACGTAAGGATGTTATCAGTAGCGGGCGATCGCGGACTGAGCTTCGAACCGAAGTTACTGGACGATGAAGGTACCCGTCATCAGGGTTGGGTGCACGTCGCATCGGAAGAAGTACTCGCCGGCTGCCGGGACATCGAACACTGTGTCATCTACGTCCGGTCCGGCAAAGATGAGACCTACGCTGCCAGGCGAGACCTCAGTGACCTCGGATGGGCTGCTGTAAACGGCAATATTGTGTAGCACCTCATCCTTGTTGTCGAAACGGAGGCGTATCTGGCCGTCCGAGTCCACGGTAATCGTGTCGGTGTCGAACTCGATGTTGAAGGCTAACACTTCTACCGTCTGGCCGTCGAAGGGCTCGATCAGCTCGGGATCACCTGCCGGCGTTGGGGGTCGTGCTGTTTGGCCACAAGACCGCTCGTTAATGCTTGGCTCCGGCGTCTCTGCGAAGCGAAAGAGCTCCGTATCAATCGAGTGCTGGAGCGGCGTCGTGCCCAGTACGCCTCGTTCGATGCCGATGATTCCGGTCTTGTCGTCCGGCAGCTCACCGAATCGGTTTTTCGGAAGCACGGGCACGCTGGTTACACGCACGCGCTCGCCGCCAATGCGCAGTGCTTCGCTCTGAAGGAACCGCGACACGTCGCTGACAAACATCTCTGTCGCCTCAGCGGTGAGCGCCTCTTCGAGGTCTGAGTCGATCGCGTCCTCGAGGTCGATCTCGTGTTCAACAAGGTCCCATCGGCCCTGCATGATCAGCAATGTCAGCTGTCGTATCTGTTCGTCGCTGATTGGTCCGCCATGCTCGACGCTCCATGCAGGCATCGCTGTACCGACGCGGCCGCAGGTGATCGTGTTTCGAATCACGTTCAGCGTCGAGTTCGGGTTGAGTGTATCGAAGGAGGACTTGTCGAGCCGGAAGATGGCCGCGTTGGCGAAATGCTGAGCCGCATCTGTGTGCTCTATCGCACGCTTGACGTGAACTTCGTTTCCGACGACCTCCTCGACCTCCATGCGTTCGCCGTCGATCAAAATCAGGTCGCCTTCGGCGAGGCTCTCGCCGTCATTGACTACGAAGCTGCCGGAGGTGAGGTCTAGACCCTCCGTGAGCGTTGCGTCAGTGCCGAGGAAACCCTGGAGGTCTGGCCGATTTAACGCCAGCGCTGCGGGTAGACGCGCGCCAAGCGCGCCTCCTTCAGCGAGGTTGCCGTGACAGAGGCGGCAGTTGCGGGCAAACAGGATGGAGCCGCGCTCCGTGGTCGCTTCATCGAAATGGAGCGCCGCGTCTTTCGCACGGTTCGGGTACCAGGCAGCGTAAACGCCGATCACGATCAACATCATCAAAAGCAGGCTGGTCATGATCAGGACTTGCTTTCGCGTGTTCATGCGGCCGTCCTGACGCTGCGGCTATCGTTCATTCGATTCCTATGCCTGTACCGCGAAGTCGGCGTTGTCCGGGGCGCCCTTGCTTATCGAACCTGTGTCGACGTCGATTCGGCCTGTGGACGGGTCGACGGAGACTTCCATACGGTCCAGAGAGCGAGGCGCCGGCCCGAAGACTCGGACTCCAGCGTGGCTGTAGGTGGAACCGTGGCAGGGGCAGCGGAACCAGCCCAGCGTGTTTGTTCCAGTCTCGGGATTCGGCCAGGAGAAGCCCTCGCGCCACGGCACTGTGCAGCCTAAGTGAGGGCATTTCCACCATAGCGCGAGGTAGCCTGGTCCACCTTGCTCTTCAGACAGATTGACGAGCCAGAACTTACCCGCAGGGACTGCTGTCTTGGTGCCGACTGGGAACTGACTTGTGGTCCCGGCGGTGACGACGCCACCGAAGCCGATAATGCCGCGTGGGTAGAGGAAATCGACCGTCGCTCCGGCGATCGCCAGCAAGCCGCTGCCGAGACCGGCCCAGAACGTGATCTGAATCAATGAGCGGCGCGAGACTTGCTTCGTCGGCACGCGCTCAATCGCTATCACGGCGCCACCAGCCGCCTCAGCGGCGAGCATATTCGGCGCCATGGGCATCAAAAGGCGACCGCCGGATGCGGCTAGCGGAGGGCCGGCGGCTGCTGCTTCGGCTTCTTCTTCCGTCGGCGTCATTTCGGTCTTGAGGACCGAACCCCAGGCGGCGGCCGACGCGAGGGCCAGCGGCAGCGCCACGATCAACGCGCCGTAATCCCAGAAGTCTGCGATACCCAGGAAGCTCCCGCGGTAAATCAGTCCGGCGGCGATGCCGAGGATTCCGAAGGCGAGGACAATGGGCCAGTAGCTCGGCCCCGGCGCCTCTTCTTCTTCCTCGTGTTCGGGTTCTATGGCGGGTGGGGGGCCGGCGACTGCGCGTGCCTCCATGACCCAGCCTAACAAGCTCAGCAGTACGACAACACCGCTGGCGTAGGAGAGCGAGTTCGGTACGGGCTCAATGAGGGCAACGACGATCATCGCGATCGCAAGGCCGAGAACAGCGGGCCACAAGCTCACGCGCTCCATTTTCGCGCCCTCCTTTCTTATCTCAAATGCCGGTCTAGCGTCCTACAGGGTGACCTTACGGTCTAGCCGTCGATCCGGGGTACATCCCAAGGCAAGACCAGGTCCTGGCCGGCGCCGCGGAATGCCGCGCCCACTATCGTCATGAGGAAGTAGACAACTATGAAACCGCTGAAGAGTGATATGAACACATCGCGCCGAGTGTTCACCCAGCCGACGCGCCATAGGAGGTAAATGAGCAGCACCGGCAGGCCGATCATGAAAGCCGAGGGGACGATGAGCTCGACCAAAATCGCCGGCAGGTTGACGTTGAGGTCGTACGGGTAAAGGCCCGTGAGCCAGTCTGGCAGGTCCTGGTACCACTGCGGCGCCGGCTCGCCGTGGTCGTTGCCCCACTTGGGCCACCAGGTGCCGTTGATGATGGGTAGGGGTATGCGAGAGAAGTCGTCCGGCCAGTCCAAGACGCCGTTCTTGCCGTTGGGCCCAAAGCCCGGATCGAGGCCGAAGATGTTGATATTCCAGGTCCACTCGGTCTGGATAGCGCGGAAGTTTCGACTGAAGATCAGGTCGTAAGTCGCGACGAGAAAGCCTGGGGCCCAGTCAGGCGGTCCGCCTACTAACTCCTTATCTGTCGTAAGGCGCGCTTTTTCGCCCAACCAGACGTCGCCGAGCCAGGTCTTCCCTGTGATCTTCTCGTACCAGTCGGCGTGCTTACCGGAGTCGAGCAGAATCAGCACGACGGTGCCGAAGAAGGCAAAGATGCTGGACCAGATGGTGATAGCGACGGCCTTCGGGGTACCGAACCAAACTCCCTGTCCTTCCTTTTCACGGTCGAGGTAAGGGACCGCTGCGAGGAGGATGAGGAATACGGTGGGGACGACGACGCCCGCGAGCGCCGGGTTCATGTGCAGCAGAAGCTCCTGGAGGTTAAGGAAGTACCAGGGCGCCTTGGACGGGTTTGGCGTGACGTCCGCGTTGGCGCGGTTGATCAGTGGTGCGTTCACTAGTGCAGAAATGACGGTGAAGCTGAAGGTGAAAAGGACAGCGCAGATAAATTCTATGAAGACCAGATCTGGCCAGACGAGAAGCTCTTCCTCGCGTTCGCGTCGCGGTCTTACCTGGGCCTGAGTCTGCGTCGCAGCAGCCAATGCTCCCCCTTACGCTTGGCCTAGAGCGGCCGTGCCATGCCGCCGTCACGGCGGATGCGCCAGAAGTGAACCGCCATAAAGATCGCCGCGACTAACGGCAAGCCGATGACGTGCAGCGTGTAGAAGCGAATTAGCGCGTTGGGGCCGACTTCGAAGCCGCCTCGCATCACGAAGACAACTGAGTCACCCAGCACGGGGGCAGAGCCAACCATGTTTGTGCCGACGGTAATCGCCCAGAGCGCTAGCTGGTCCCAGGGTAGAAGGTAGCCAGTGAAGCTCAGAAGCAGCGTCAGGATCAGCAGGATCACGCCGACTATCCAGTTGAACTCGCGTGGTGGCTTGTAAGCACCGGTGTAAAAGACTCTCATCATGTGGAGCAGGACGGTCAGGACCATGCCGTGGGCCATCCAGCGGTGCATGTTGCGCATTAGTGAACCGTAACGAACGTTGGTCTCCAGGGCAGCGATGTCCGTGTACGCCCGCTCGACGGATGGCACGTAATAGAACATCAGCAACACGCCGGTCACGGTGAGCCCCAGGAAGAGGAAGAAGCTCAATCCACCGAGGCAGTAGGTGTGGGTGATTTTGACGTGCGTCTTGTGGATTCGAGTCGGGTGGAGGTGCAGGAAGACGTTTGTCGCGACCGCCAGCATCTGGTTGCGCGGCGTGCTGGGGTAGCCGCTGCGGAAGATCGACTGCCAGACATAGTTGTGGAAGACCTTGTCGTAGACCGAACCCAGGAAGCCTGGGCCTTTCGGTTTTTCAGTTTGCGGTCGGTTGCCTGCGGCCATGCGTGGTTCTCCCTACCTAGCGTGACCACCAGTTGCCGAAGGCGACCATGGCTACCATGCTCAACGTAATCGTGCCGAACACGACCATCAGCTCCGCGATGTCAACAGACACAGCGTTTCCGAAAACTTCGTCGGGGTGGAAGCCGATAAACAGTCCGAAGAGATCCATCTCGCCCCATTGCCTCTGGTTTAGTTCTAGCCTTGCGTAGGATAGTTTGTGAAGGCCTTAGCAAGCCGAAATTTAGCAGTGACCCCAGTTAGTGTCAACCGCCGTGCAGATTCGAAAGAGCTCTAGTTCAGCTTCTTGCTTTTATCCTCATTGTGTCGCTTTGCGAACCACTGACCAGTCGAAGAGCCGCATGCGGACCAGGCCTTTGAGGTCCTTCCAAACCGTTGACCCGATCTTCACACGACTGTCCGTATCCTCCAGCCAACGGATCGGGACAAAAGTTACCTCCCAGCCCCCCTTCTCGGCCAGAAGTAGAAGCTCCGTGTCCCAAAACCAGCCGGCGTCCTGTACAAAGGGCAGCAGTCTCTGGGCACACTCGCGACGGATCGCTTTGAACCCGCACTGAGTGTCCTGCAGCTTTGTCCGCAGGAAAGTATTGATCGTGAAGACGAAGCCGCGTGAGAGGACCTCCCGCTTTATCGAGCGAGTGGTTTCGCTCCCCGAACTCAAGCGCGAGCCTGCAGCGACGTCATAGCCGCCCTCGGAGACAGCGCTGACCAATTTGGGAAAGGCTCCGAGATCAGTCGACAGGTCGATATCCATGTAGGTCAGGACGTCGGCGTCGCTGGCCAGCCAGGCGCGGGACAGTGCACGCCCGCGACCAGCCTCGGGAATATGCATCAGCTCTACGTTGGTGAGCTCCTCGGCGAGTCTCTGGCCAATTTCGCGTGTTCGGTCTCTGGAGCCGTTATCAGCGATGAGAATTCGCCACTCGTGAGCCAGGTTATCGCTCAAGAACAGGTTCAACGTCCGAACGCTCTGCTCGAGCATGCGCTCTTCGTTGTAGACCGGTAGCACGACGTCGACTTTCGCCATTGCTTGTCAGCTTATAGCCTGGGCAGCTGTCATCGGGTCGCAAGCTAACTGGACCTTTGGGGGCTTCCCCTGAATCGAGACAACCAACTCAGTGCCGGAAGTGGCGCTCGCCGGTGAGGACGAGCGCCATTCCTGCCGCATCGGCGACAGCAATCACTTCTTCGTCCCGGACCGAGCCGCCGGGCTCCGCCGCTGCGGCGATGCCGGCTGCCGCTGCCGCCGCCATCCCATCAAAGAAGGGGAAGAACGCATCCGAGGCCAGGACGCTGCCGCGGGCTCGCTCGCCGGCTCGCTCGACGGCGAGCTTCACGCTGGTGACGCGGTTCGGCTGGCCGGCGCCCATACCCAGCAAGGTACGGTCCTTGACGAGGACGATGGCGTTGGACTTTACGTGCTTGCAGAGGCGCCAGGCGAAACGCAGGTCCGCCAGCTCTTCTTCCGTGGGCTCGCGCTGACTTGCCACCTTCAGCTCCAGCGATTCGTCTGGTTTTCGGTCCGGCTCTTGAAGCAGGAAGCCGCCGCTGACGCGACGTAAGTCGTAAGTGAAGGCGTCGCCGTCAGGCATCGCAAGGATGCGAACGTCGCGCCACTTGCTCAGTTCCGCCAGCGCCTCGTCGCTGTATCCGGGCGCGATGATGATGTCGAAACGCATGCGCTGACCGCTACTCGGGCTGACGCTGGAGCGCATTTTTGATGCCAGCTCAATGTCCATTCGCCGGTTACAGGCGACGATGCCACCGAACGCGGAGATTGGGTCGCCGGCCAGGGCCCGCTCGTAGGCGATGCCAAGGTCTTCGTGGCTCGCAAGGCCGCACGGGTTGAGGTGCTTGACCACGACTACCGTGGGGTCCGGGAAATCGATCGCCGCTCGCCACGCGGCGTCAGCGTCGAGCACGTTGTTGAAGGACATAGGAATGCCGTGAAGCTGCTCGTAGCCGGAGACGCCGGCATCCTTCGCGCCGGCTTCAAGGTAAAGCGCGCCTGCCTGATGAGGATTTTCGCCGTAACGCAGCTCGAGGCCGGGGCGCTTTTTCAGCGCTATCGTCAGTTCATCCGGCATCGCCGCCGCGTCATCGCGAAGGTAGCGCGCCACCAACGTGTCGTACAGCGCGAGATGCTGAAACGCTTTCGCGGCCAGCGCCCGTCGCTGCTCGACGGAGACCCCGCCGTTCTTGAGCGATGCGAGCGTCGCTTCGTAGTCGGCCGGATCGGAGAGCACGATGATCGATTCGTAATCCTTCGCCGCCGCACGCAGCAGAGCGGGCGCTTCAAGGTCTACTTGCTGGAGCGAATCCTGAAAAGGCGCCAGATTAATCGCCAGCAGGCCGATGTCCTCGATGTTGACCACGCCCTCCGAGGCAGCCTGCAGGCCGGATTCCTTCAGCGCCTCCCCTGCGTTGTTCATGCCGATCAAGTCCCAGCCGAGGCCCTGCAGCTCTCGGGCCAGATCGGTCACGCCGTCCGTATCGTGGGTCGCCAGCAACGCACGCATCTCCTAAACCAGCTCTACTTGCTCGCCACCCGGCGAAACGGTGATGACCTCGCCCACCTGCAGTGCTCTGGGTATCAGCGCCTGTACCCGTCCGGCCGTTTCCGGCGATACGGCGAAGACGAAGCCGAGTCCCATATTGAACACCCGGTACATCTCCGCGTCTTCGATGCCTCCGGCTCGTTGAATGAACCGGAAGATTGGCGGCTCCGGCCACGAATCGGTTCGTAACCGCGCGCCGAGACCTGACGGGATCATCCGAGGCAGGTTTTCTTCGAATCCGCCGCCGGTGTTGTGGGACATACCCTTGATCATCCCGAGCGCCGGCCTCATTGAAGGGAGGTAGGAGATGTGGGGCTTCAAGAGTGCATCGGCCAGGGATTCTCTGAGGTCTGGCTCAACGCGTGCCAACCGGGCTCGGTCGTCTGCCGAGTCGGCAGCGCTTATGCCGATGCGGAGCGCGGCGCGGGCCAGTGAGTAGCCGTTGGTGTGGAGTCCGTTCGATGCCAAGGCGAACAGCAGGTCGCCTTCGACGATGCCGGAGCCGTCGATGATTTCGTCGCGCTCTACAACACCCACGACGAAGCCAGCCATGTCGAAGTCACCGGGGCGGTAGACATCCGGCATGTCTGAGGTCTCGCCGCCCAGGAGGGCGCAGCCTGCCGCTTCGCAGGCGTCCGATACACCTTTGACCAGCGCCACCTTCTGGTCCGGCGTCAGGTCGGCGTTGGCGAGGTAGTCCAGAAAGAACAGCGGTTCAGCGCCGCAGGTCAGGGCATCATTAATCGACTGGTTGACGAGATCGTGACCGAGGCTTTCAAACCGCCCCGCGAGCGCAGCGATCTTCACCTTGGTGCCGACGCCGTCTGTGCTCGAAACCAGGACCGGGTCGCGGTATTTGTTCCCCAGCGCAAACAGGCCGCCAAACGGCCCGACACTGCTCAGTACCTCGGGCCGGGTCGCGCCTCTGGTAATGTCACGGTAGCGTTCCACGGTGGCACGGCGTTGCTCGAGATCGATGCCGACGCCGGCGTAAGTCAGCGGCTTCTGTTCGCTCACTTGCCCCTCATGTCCCCGGCCAGCCGGGTTATAAGCGCATCTTGCAAAACCAAACCGCCGGATTCAACCGGCGGCGACGTTCGCTGAAACCCCGACGGCGTTATCCGCTCGCCTCAAGCGTCGCTTGAGAGGACACTGGCGCGACCTCGTGTGGCTCCCAATCGATGTCGTGCGCGTCGCGGACCCAGGCCGGAGGTTCCATGCTTAGCTTGTCCAGCTCCAGCGGCACCGCCATCGGGTACTGGCCTGTGAAACACGCCGTGCAAAGAGTGTCAGCCGGCTGCTTTATCGCCTCCACCATTCCTTCAGGTGAGAGGTAGCCTAGCGAGTCTGCACCGATGTCGACGCGAATCTCTTCTATGGTCTCCTTCGCGGCGATCAACTCCCATCGCCGGCCCATATCAATGCCGAAGAAGCAGGGATGAGTAATCGGCGGGAAAGTCACACGCATGTGAATCTCTTTCGCTCCCGCCTCGCGAAGCATGGCGATCACGCGGCGCGTGGTTGTCGCTCGGACAATGCTGTCGTCGATAACAACGACGCGCTGGCCCTCCAGAACTTCGCGCAGCGCGTTGTACTTGAGGTGAGCGCCCTGATCGCGTATGCGCTGGTTCGGCATGATGAACGTCCGGCCAACGTAGCGATTCTTGACCAGCGCCTCAGCGAAAGCAATGCCGGATTCGCGCGAGTAACCAACGGCCGCTGCGGTCGCTGAGTCCGGCACCCCGACCACGATGTCGGCTTCGCAAGGGTGCTCGCGCGCTAGTTGAGCCCCGGCCTCTGTGCGCACCGGATAGACGCGCTGACCGCGCAGGTAGCTGTCGGGGCGTGAGAAGTAGATGTACTCGAAAACACAGAACGCTTCGCGCGGAGCGTCCACGCCGTTCTCCGTAGGAGCGGGCAGCTTATAGCTGTGCATGCCCTCGCCGTCAAAGACAACCGTTTCTCCGGGCTCAACGTCGCGAAGATAACGTGCGCCGAGGTGGTCAAACGCACAGGTCTCCGAAGCGAAACAGTAGCCACCGTCCAGCTCTGCCAGCGAAAGGGGCCGCAGTCCGTGGGGGTCTCGCACGGCGATTACGCTGTCTACTGTGAGGATAGTCAGACAGTACGCTCCGTGGGTGCGGCGCATGACGTAGCTCATTCGCTCGCCCCAGTCCGCCCCAGGGGCCGTCGCAACGAGTTGCGCGATGACCTCAGAGTCTGTTGAGGTTTCGAACTTGCAGCCGTCCGCCTCCAACTCTGTTCTGAGCAGGTCAGCGTTGATGATGTTTCCGTTGTGCGCGAGCGCGATGACACCGTTGGGTCCTTCGACGACGAAGGGCTGGGCGTTTTCGATCCTGCTGGAGCCTGTTGTGGAGTAGCGAGTATGGCCCGCCGCGGCAAATCCCTGGAGATGCAAAAGGTCTTCCTCCTGGAAGACCTGTGAGACGAGACCCATGCCCTTTCGGACCTTGATGCCCGCTCCGTCTGTTGTGGCTATGCCTGCGCTCTCCTGACCTCGATGCTGAAGAGCATAGAGTCCAAAAAACGTGACACGCGCGACCTCTTCATCAGGGGCATAGACCCCGAAGACGCCGCAGGCCTCGTGGAGGCTCTCCAAACGGCCCTCTTTTCGAGTTGCTTTGCAAGCTGCGCCGGCCGAAACTCGCACATGAATTCTATATGTCTGGGTCGGAAGCGGTCAAACAAGCTAACATCGCTTCGTGGCGCTCGCAACGGCTCGTTGGCTCACCCTCGTTGTGATATTGGTCGGGGCGCTCTCCCTCGCTTGCGGTGATGATGAGCCCGCACCAACTACCGAGGCCAGCCCAACCGAGAGCACCGATCTCGCCGCCCCACCGCGCAGCTTTCGACTCGGAGTCAGCTCGCAACCGATCGAGCCGACCGAGGAAGCGTACGAAGATGCGTTCGCGCTGGCTGGGGAGCTGGGGGAGCTAATTCTGATTCAGCGGGCGCCGCCGTGGGAGGACTTCCTCCCCGGGGGAGAAGTCTCAGCCCGCACAGAGCGTCTAACTCTGATCGAGCGGCAACTGGGGGAACGGCACGACCTACGACTGCTGCTCGCCATCGACCCAACGCTGCCCTCCAACCGAGGAGTGCTTGCGGGTATCCCTCCCGTCATGGCGGCCGATGGCTTCGCCAGCGAGAGCCTGCGGTCATCTTTCATTAGCTATGCGAAGTACCTCGCGCTCAACTACAAGCCTGCCTACATTGCTCTCGGTGTCGAGGTCGACTTGATCTTCCTCAACCGTGGGGATGCTTCGTTTCGCAACTTCGTTAGCCTCTACTTCGAGGCCTACGATGCGGTGAAGGAAGTCTCGCCGGACACCCTGGTCTTCCCGACGTTCCAGTATGAGAGCCTGCTCGGCATCCTCGAGGACCCGCCGACTCAACCGGCATGGAGCCTAGTTACGCGCTTTCAGCCCAAGATCGACATACTGGCGGTGTCCAGCTTCCCAAGCTTTGCCTTCAACGGCATCTCTGAACTCCCACGCGACTATTACGACGCCCTGCGTGGCCGCTTCGACCTACCGGTCGCCTTTGTCTCGGTTGGCTGGGCTTCCACGGTGAATGGTGTGAATGATGAATCGTCGCAGTTAGCTTTTCTGTTGCGGACTGTAGCGGCTGCCGACAGGCTGGAGTCGCCGTTCCTGGTTTGGTTTCTGGCCCGCGATCCGGAGACGTCCGCCACTAACGGCGCGGCGTCGATCACAACTCTGGGTCTGATCGACGCTGCCGGGGAAGGCAAGAACATCTTGCAGGCCTGGAATAGCCAACTCGAGCGGCCCTTGCGTTAGGCAGCGGCCCGGATTTGGAATGCATGTTTCGGGTTGAGGTGGCGGACGTCGCCTGTATTCAAGCAGAGCGGCACGCTATCCTCGACGAGTGATCTTGAGACTGCCGCTACTGTTGTTGCCCTTGTTGCTGGCGTCGTCCCACATCGCTGTGGCTCAGGCGCGGATCGAACCCGTGGCCATCGAAGTAGAAGGGAAACGCACCGAGCTGGCTCCCGCAGATGCGGACGCCTTTCAGCGCCGGTTGAACCTGCCGTCTCAACTGGAAGCGCCGCCTTCGGCTACACCTCCCTCTTTCCCAGTCACGACCACTTACTGGGACTCAGCCGTCGATAAGGATGACGGTGAGGCCGCCATTGGAGAGAAGGCGGAATACTTCCCAACCGGCGGATTCGTTCGAGCCCGACAGGACGGCCTGGACGTCTGGCTTGTCCTGGACTTGCGGCAGCGCGCCACGCTCGACCGCTACATTCGCTTCAGCATCGAGGAAAGGCCACAGGATTTGCGACCCGGGGCCCTTGAGGTCGTGAGGTTCGCTTCAAAGATGGAGTCAGTTGGACTCGAGGCTGGCAATCGTCGGCTCAGCGAGTCTGAATCGCAATCATTTTGGGAAGCATTCGATACACTCGCCCCACCTCCCAGTTTCAACCACCCGGCTGAGCCGCCCGCCTCCGCGGAGGCGTCCGGCTACTGGTTGACGGTCTCACTGCCCGAAGGACGGACGCAGCAGTACTTCCTGGATACCACGACCGGGGTTCTGACCGACTCGCTTGGTGCGGAGTCGTATGACATGAGTGGTCTCGTGGGTGGGGCTCTGCCAGGCTCGGAGGCGGCATTGCCACTTGAGCAGCAGGAACCGGCGGGCTCGCCCCTGTGGTGGCTTCTGGCCGCGGGTGGGGGGATAGGGCTGCTGGCCAGCGCTGTCTGGCTCCGCCGCTGGAATCCAGTTCGGCTGTAAGGGCTGTCCTCTAGAGGCGGCGCTTCTTAACATGCCCGCGGAGGATGACTATGAGCACAACAGATTTTCTATCCCTGGCCCGCGAAATTGGTCCCGAGCTTGCCGCCCGCGCCGCTGAATGCGATGCCAACGACGAGTTCGTCTCTGAGAACTTCGCGACTCTGAAGGAGAAGGGCTTCTTCACGGCGCATGTGCCCGAGGCACTTGGCGGTGGTGGCGCATCGCATGCTGAGATGTGTGCCGTTCTGCGAGAGATTGGGCATCACTGCAGCTCGACCGCGCTCTCTTTCTCAATGCACACGCATCTTGTCGCAGCGGCGACCTGGCGTTGGAACCATGGGACACCGGAGGCGAAGGCCTTCTAAAGCGCGTAGCGGCAGAGAACCTCGTCCTCGTCAGCAGCGGTGGCTCCGACTGGTTGGATAGCTCGGGTAAGGTGGAGAAAACTGAGGGTGGCACCGCTTTAACGCCCGCAAGGTCTTTTCCAGCGGATCGCCGGTTGGCGATCTCCTCGTCACTTCCGCAGTTCTCGATGCGGCCGACGGCCCAACCGTCCTACACTTCCCGATATCGCTGCGCGCGGAGGGCGTTTCCGTGATGGACAACTGGCGCACGATGGGCATGCGGGGCACCGGCTCCAATGACGTGGTCATCGAGAACGTATTCGTCCCGGATGCGGCCATCGGTGGCCGGAGGCCGGTTGGCAAGTGGGGCCCCTTCCACCTCGTTGTGCTGGTGGCATTCCCGTTGATCTATTCGGTCTACACTGGAATCGCGGAGGCGGCGCGGGATATTGCCGTGCAGCAGGCCCAGAAGCGCCGCGAGTCGATCGAAACCCGTCTCAACTTTGGCGAGATGGAAAACGAGCTTCGGTCGGCACAGATGGCGATGGACAGCATGATCGCGATCGCCGCCGCGGCGAAGCCAGAACCCGAGACTACGAACGAGATTACGATTCGCCGTACGATCGCCGGCCGAGCCGCGATTCGCACCGTCGAGAAGGCCATGGAGGTCAGCAGCGGCGGCGGCTTTTTCCGTCAGCTGGGCCTCGAACGCCTCTTCCGCGACGTGCAGGCCGGCCGCTACCACCCGCTGACCGAGAAGAAGCAGCTGGAGTACACGGCGCGCTACACGCTTGGCCTGGACATCGACTAGAAAGTAAACGGCCCTCGTGATCGAAGGCCGTTTACTTAGTTCTCTTCCCTCTGTGCGGTCGGACGCGGCGCTCCACCACCTCCGCTGCGACGCGTGCGGCGCTCGGCGACACGGACGCGAGCCTGGGCTCGCTCCATCGCCGCCATAACCAGGGCCAGGTCGACCGCACCCTCGCGGGAGGCCATTTGATCCTGTGCTCGTCGCCGCGACTCTTCGGCTCTGGCCAGGTCGATCTCGTCCGATCGTTCTGCGGTGTCCGCGAGGACAACAACCCGGTCATCGCGGACCTCGAGGAATCCACCTGAGAGCGCCACATCCACCTCTTCGCCGCCTTTGCGGAACACCAGTGGGCCGGGGCGTAGCTCGGTCATGAGCGGGGCGTGGCTGGGCAGGATGGTCATCTCACCCTGACTGGCCGTGATCGTGACCGAGGCAACCTCCCCCTCTTCGAAGAGGACGCGTTCCGGCGTGACGATTTGCAGCTCCAGCGGCATTACAACTGATCCTGGCTAGCGAGCTGGGCGGCCTTTTCGGCGGCGGTCTCGATAGAGCCGATCATGTAGAAGGACTGCTCCGGCAGCTCGTCGTGCTTGCCTTCGAGGATCTCTTTCGCGCCGCGCACCGTTTCCGCGATCGGAACGTACTGTCCCGGCGTGCCGGTGAATACCTCGGCGACGAACATGGGCTGCGTCAGGAAGCGTTGCAGTTTGCGGGCGCGTTGTACTGCCAGCTTGTCGTCATCCGACAACTCGTCGATTCCGAGGATGGCGATGATGTCCTGCAGGTCTTTGTAGCGCTGCAGCGTGTTCAGCACCCCCTGGGCCGTGTCGTAGTGTTCCTGGCCCACGATCAGCGGGTCCAGCAGCCGGGAGTTGGAGGCCAGGGGGTCCATGGCCGGGAACAGCGCTTGCTCGAAGATAGAGCGGTCGAGCGTCACCGACGCGTCGAGGTGACCGAATGTCGTTGCAACGCCCGGGTCGGTGTAGTCGTCAGCAGGGACGAAAATCGCCTGGAAGGACGTAATCGAGCCCTTGTGAGTCGACGTGATGCGCTCTTCCAGGGCGCCGACCTCGGTGGCTAGCGTCGGCTGGTAACCGACCGCCGAAGGCATGCGTCCCAGGAGCGCCGAGACCTCCATGCCCGCGAGCGTGTAGCGATAGATGTTGTCGACGAAGAACAGGACGTCCTGCCCTTCGACGTCGCGGAAGTACTCGGCCATGGTCAGTCCGGTCAGGGCGACACGGAGACGGACGCCGGGAGGCTCGTTCATCTGGCCGAACACGAGAACCGTCTTCTCGTTGACTTCGGGTGATTCGAGCATCTCTACCCAGAGGTCGTTGCCCTCACGGGAGCGCTCGCCCAGCCGGCGAAAACGGAACGGCCACCGTGCTCGCGCGCAATGTTGTTAATTAGTTCTTTGATGAGGACGGTCTTTCCGACGCCGGCGCCCCCATAGAGGCCGACCTTCCCGCCACGCGCCAGGGGAGCAATCAGGTCGACGATCTTGATGCCGGTTTCCAGCACCTGGGGCTCCGTCTCCTGCTCCTCGAAGCTAGGCGGCTGGCGGTGGATCGGCATGCGATCGCCTTCGACGGCGCCCATGTTATCGAGCGGATTACCCAACACGTCGAACAGGCGGCCCAGCGTGTTGGGACCGACCGGGACGGCGATCGGCTGGCCCGTGTCCGTCGCCTCGGCGCCGCGGCGCAGGCCGTCGGTGTCCATCATGGTGAGCGCGCGGACCCAGTTGTTACCCAGATGCTGCTGCACCTCAGCGATCATCGCCGTGCCGTTCTTGTCGATCTCGATCGCGTTGTAGATGGCCGGCAGGTTGTCCGGCGGGAACTCAACGTCCACGACGGTACCGATGATCTGGACCACACGGCCCTTTGTTCCCTCTACCATGTATTCCTCCGGCTTACTGACGGTCGCAACTGGACCGTGTTAGTTGTTTGAGAACTGCCCCTGCCCGCTCGCGAGGCTGGCTCGCAGTGTGTCTGTTACCTGCGCGAGGACCTCTTCCAGCTCGTCCAGCTGTCCGTCGACGAAGTCCGCCTTATCAGGCTCGATCAGCTTTTGGCCCTTTAGGAAGCGGAAGCAGTAGCTCGCCACCACCAGCGCATTACGGGCCGCGCTTAGGCCGAGGATGTACTCCGCCAGGTAGTCGCTCTCCTGGCCTTCGATGATCGACCCGGGGAGGTTCTCCGCCGATTCGCGAATGACCTCGACGATCCATTCCTCGTCGCGGCCGAGGCGCATTTCTTCGCAGGTCTTATTCAGCAGCTTGGAGACGTTGTCCACCATCTGCCATTCGAAGAGGTTCTGAAAGTCGCCTTTGCCCCATTGCTTCATAAGATCACACCTCGTGCGCAGACTAGCCGGCCGCTGCCGTCATCGCTTCGACGCCTCCCGTGATGTCCAGGAGCTCCTTGGTAATCTGCTCCTGACGCACCTTGTTGCGCAGCAGGGTCAGCTCCTGGATCAGATCCTGAGCCGCGTCCGTCGCGTTTCGCATGGCGACCATGCGGGCAGATTGCTCGCTTGCCGCGAGCTCCAGCACCGCACGGTAGACCTGTATGTCGACGTATCGTGGCAGCAGGTTTCCCAACACGGTCGCTGCGTCAGGCTCGTAGATGTAGTCTACCGCCTTCACTTCGGCATCCTCGGGTGGAGTTGCCGGAAGCAGCTCTTGCACCTCGGCTCGCTGAAGTACGGTGTTGACGAAGCGGGGATACGCGATTGCGACCCGATCTGCCTCACCGGAGGTGTATGCGTCCGACACCAGACGCGAGATCGGCCTCACATCGTCGAATGATGGATAGTCGCCCAGCTTGGTGAATTCGCCGAGAATTTCGCCTCGCACTCGACGGAAGAAGTCGAACCCCTTGCGACCGACGGCGACAAGCTTGGTGTTTTCATGGCTGGCCGCGTAGCTGCCAGCGAGACGAATCAGGTTTGTGTTGAGGCCGCCGCAGAGTCCGCGGTCCGGCGTCATCAGGACCAGGAGATGAGATTTCGCTTCGCGCTGCTCTAGCAAGGGGTGCAGCGCGTTACCGTCTGCCGCTTCCTGTGACTCCAGGCTCTCCATGACGTCCGCCAGAAGCCAGCGCAGCTGGTCCGCGTAGGACCGATGCGCCAAGGCGTTCTGCTGGGCTCGACGCATTTTCGACCCGGCGACCAATGACATGGCTCGCGTCGTCTTCGCGGTGGATTCCACGGACCGGATGCGTCGGTTGATCTGACGTAGGGTTGCCATGGCTTACAGAGCCGCCGTCTGCTTGTACTCGCGGATGGCCGCCCGCATCTGTTCTTCTAGCTCACCGGACAGGATCATCTTGTCGAGGATCTCCGCTCCGATCGCCGGCTTGCTGCTGTCCATGAACTCGTAAAGCCCAGTCTCGAAGACCCGAATCTTCTCCACGTCCACATCGTCGAGGAGGCCGTTAACCGCCGCGAACAGGATCATCACCTCGTGGGTGAAGCTGACCGGCGAGTACTGGGGCTGCTTTAGAAGCTCGGTGATACGACGGCCGCGCTCGATCTGCCTCACCGTGGCGGCGTCGAGGTCGCTGGTGCCGAACTGGGCGAAGGCCTGGAGCTCGCGGAACTGAGCCAGGTCCAGCTTCAGGGTTCCGGCAACCTGGCGAATCGCCCGACGTTGCGCCGCGCCGCCGACGCGCGAGACTGAGAGGCCGACGTTGATCGCCGGACGGATACCAGCATTGAAGAGGTCGGCTTCGAGGAATATCTGGCCGTCGGTGATTGAGATGACGTTGGTCGGAACGTAGGCGGAGATGTCGTTCGCCTGAGTCTCGATGATCGGCAGCGCGGTCAGAGAGCCGCCGCCGTAAGCATCCTCAAGGCGGGCCGAGCGCTCCAGAAGCCGGCTGTGCAAGTAGAAGACGTCACCCGGGTACGCCTCGCGGCCCGGAGGGCGGCGCAGCAGCAACGACACCTGGCGGTAAGCCCAGGCGTGCTTCGATAGGTCGTCATAAACGATCAGCGCGTCGCGGCCCGTCTCCATGAACTCTTCGCCCATGGCGCAGCCGGCGTATGGGGCAAGGTACTGCATTGGCGCCGGGTCAGCCGCCGATGCGCTAACGACGATGGTGTGCTCCATCGCGCCCTCGCGCTCCAGCAAGCCCACCGTTTGAGCCACTTTCGAGGCCTTCTGGCCGATGGCGACGTAGATGCAGACGAGGTCGCCGCCCTTCTGGTTGATGATGGTGTCGATGGCGATAGTCGACTTGCCGGTCGAGCGGTCGCCGATAATCAGCTCGCGCTGGCCGCGACCAACCGGGATCATCGAGTCGATAGCCTTGATGCCGGTTTGAACCGGTACGTTGACACCCTTACGAGTCACAACGTTGGGTGCGATGCGCTCGATGGGGCGCGTCTTGTCAGTATTGATTGGTCCCTTGCCGTCGATCGGGTTGCCCAGCGCATCGACAACGCGGCCCAGCATGCCGTCGCCGACCGGAACTTCAGCGATACGGCCCGTCGTCTTAACCTGCTGGCCTTCCTGAATGCCAATGTAGTCGCCGAGAACAAGGACACCCACGGTCTCCTCTTCCAGGTTCATCGCCAGACCCGTGGTGCCGTTTTCGAACTCGACCAGCTCGCTGTACATGCACTCCGACAGGCCGTGCACTCGCGCGATGCCGTCACCGGCGTCGATAACGGTACCGACGTTAACCGAGCTCGCCTCAGCGCCGAATTGCTCGATCTGCTGCTTGAGGATTGCGGTGATTTCTTCGGGCCTGACTGCCATCGGCGTCCTCGATTCTTGAGTTGGGTTTTACAGGGCTTAGAAAGCCCGGGTTAGGTTGTTCCTCAAAGCGCGGAGCTTTGACCGGGTGCTGGCGTCGATCAAGCGATCGCCGATCTGTACCACCACGCCGCCCAGCAGCTCGGGATCGACAGCTGTCTCCAGCACGACCTCGCCGCCGGTCTGCTCTGCGAGTCGACGCGATAGCGCTTCGCGCTCGGTGTCTGCCAACGGCACCGCCGTTGTAGCGCGCGCCCTCGCGACACCACGCTGGTTCTCCAGCAACTGCTGGAACTGATCCGAGATGTCCACGGCCAAGGCGGTGCGGTTCTTGCGAACCAGGAGCCGGGCCAGGTTCAGCGGCAGCACCGGTAGATCACCGAGTGCGACTTCGATCAGGCGTTGCTTGGGCTCCTGACTGACGCGCGTGTTTTCCAGCACCCGCCGAACCTCCGGGTCGCCCATGAACTCAGCGATCTGACGCACGGCAGTGAGCCACACGTCAGGTTCGTTGCGCTCCTGGGCAAGCTCAAAGGCCGCGATCGCGTAGCGCTTTGCGGCGAGGTTTTCGCCCTCGCCGGCGCTATCAGTCGTTGGTGTCGGTTCGTTCGTCAATTAGTTCTCCCGGAAGGACGATTCCTGCAGCGCCTCATCAATCAGACGCTGGTGCGCCTGCCTGTCGAGGGACTGTCCGATCACCTTTTCCGCCGCCGAAATCGTCAGATCGGCGAACTCCTGGCGCAGCCCCGCGATCGCGGCGTCGCGCTCCTGCTGGATCTCGGTTCGTGCCCGTTCCAGCATCACTTCCTGCTGCTGCTGGGCCTGCGTCCGCGCCTCTTCCTGCAAGCGCTGCGCTACCTGCTGGGCATTCGCGACGACCTGCTGACCATCACGACGGGCTTCATCCAGCTGCGCCGCAGCTGCTTTCGCTGCTTCTTCGCCTGCCTCTCGGCCGCGTTCGGCCGCGTTCAAGCCCTCTTCAATGCGTGACTTGCGTTCGTCCAGCATCTTGAGGACCGGTTTGTACACGAATAGCCGCAAAACGATCAGCAGGAACGTAAAGCTCATGATCTGACCGATCAAGACCGGTACGTTGATACCGAGGTCTGCTATGCCTAGGAATACCATACCTAAAGACCCCTGAGGACCGCCTTGTTTAGAAGACGAACCCGATCATAATCGCGACGACCAGCGCGTAAATCGCGATGGCTTCCGCGAACGCTACACCGAGAATCATGTTCTGCTGGACCACCGGCGCCGCTTCCGGGTTGCGACCCAGTGCTTCCATCGCCTTACCGACCAGGATGCCGATTCCCAGGCCCGGCCCGAGGGCCCCCAAACCAATTGCAAGTGCCGCACCGACGAACTTGACGCCGTCGTCGGTAATCTCCAGCAGAGGGACCATTTCCTACTCCTCCTTGATTGCTCAATCCTTCACTGAGAAGGATGTTTACCCGCCTACCAATACTTAGTGGTGCGCTGCTTCTTCGGTTGCTTCAGGCTCGTGCTCGTCATGGCTCGTCACCGCGCCCATTGCGAACACCAGCGTCAGCGTCGCGAAGACGAACGCTTGAATCAACCCGACGAAGAGCTCCAGGCCGTAGAAGATCACCATGATCGGCGACGACAGTGCGACCAGGAATGTCATAACCAGGAGCAGGATCTCACCCGCCAGCATGTTGCCGAAAAGCCTGAACGAGAAGCTGATGATCTTGGCGAACTCAGCGATCGTCTCCAGGAACCCTACGAAGAAGTTGATCGGGCTGCTGAAGTTGATGAACTTACTGGCGTACTTGAAGAAACCCAGCGTTCTGATGCCCCACCACTGGATAATCAGTACGGAGATCAGCGCGAAGGACAGCGGCGTCATGAGGTCCGTGTTGATGCCGCGCAAGTAGGGGAACAGCACGCCTAACTTCTCGTCGCTGCCTGATGCCTTCTCCGCCGTCGCCTCCTCGATCGCGTGCTCGCGGCACTCGTCACCTTCGTGGCCTCCCACGCAATCATCGGCGTGCAGCTCGACGAAGTCGGCGCCCGGCGTGATCAGGCTGATGCCGCCGCTGTCCTTAAACACCAATGCGTCCTCGTGGAACTCCGCTTCCTCCGCGTGCAGCGGCACAAAGATGCCGATCGTGTTGAAGACGGGTGTCAGTGACATCACATTGGCGAACGCGATGTAGATCAGCAGCGTTGCCACCAGGGGAAAGAAGCGCCGCCCGTTCGCCTCACCGGCTATGCTGGTAACGAAGTTGTAGATAAGCTCGATCACGGACTCGAAGACGTTGTAAAAGCCGCTGGGGATCATGCTACGTCGGCGGACCGCGACCAGGCAGATAATCGTCAGCAGGCCGGTTAGTATCCAAGCCGTCATCAGCGTGTTGGTGATGTTGAAATCGAGGATTTCGTTGCCGAAGTCGGCGACGTGGATCAGAGGCTCGCCGCGAATCTCGATAATCGGCTGCGGCGGTTTGAGGAAGAGCAGCGTCAATGCTGCACCGGCGACCATATAAAGCAGGCCACCGATGATAATGAGCCGCTTCAATCCTTACCCCCAGATCTCCGGTTGATTGCGTCCAGCACTTCGCTAAGCTGGAGCCAACCACCCCATAAACCGAAGAACAACCCCACGAATAGTCCGATGACGGTGAATAGCTTGCCCGTGTCGACGGCCTTGTCCAGCTGGATTCCGCCAACGACTCCCAGAATGAGGCAGATCGCAATGAACCACCCGATGCCGATGAGCCGCATTGCCGGACCGCCGGGCAACATCAGCGATGCCCTAGCGTTCGTGACGTACGGAACAATATCACACCGCTATCTCACGATCAAAGACATATTCATGCGCGATCTTGAACGCAATTTCGACCGGATGAGACTAGCAGATCATCGCGCCTCGCGACTCAGGCGACGAAGAAAACCGCCCTCAGGGGCGGCTCTACTTGTTCTTCTCAGTTCTCCGCCTAAGCGGCCGGGGGTTTACTTGCGCTTGTCGAAGTCATCCAGGTCGAGGCTCTCGATGAAGTCTGTGAAGGCCGACATCTTCTCCAGCTCTTCGGGGTTCACGGGCCGCACTTCTTCGCCGGTGCTGCCCGGGCCGCCCGCGGGCGTGACGATTTCCTCTTGCTCGTGGTCAAGCAGGATGCCGGCGCGCTCCAGTACGGACTCCTCGGCGTAGATCGGCACCTGGGCCCGCACCGCAAGCGCGATTGCATCGCTGGTTCGCGAATCCACCTCGATCGAGCGGCCGTTCAGATCCAGCACGATGCGCGCGTAAAAGGTGTCGTTGTTCAGGTCGTTGACCAGGACGTACGAGACCTGTGCCTCGAGAGACTCGATGATATTTCGTAGCAAGTCGTGGGTTTGAGGACGTGGCGCCTGTACATCGCCGAGTCGCATGGCAATCGATTCGGCCTCTGACGGCCCAATCCAGATCAAGAGGTAACGCTCCGACTCCTTCTCCTTAAGGATGACAACACGGTTGTAGTTTTGCATGCTGACACGCACGAACTCGACGCTCATTTCGATCATGTCGTACCTCCTTGGGAGTAGTCGGCAACACTCAGTCTAAGAGTCGGCAGAAACGAGTGTCAACGCAGTCGTAGATTCCCCGAAGGCTAGGTCGAAGGCTCCGCCGAAGGTACCCGGCTGCTGCGAGCCTGCGACCATATCGCCGCCAGAATCGCCACGACGCCAGCACAAATCAGCACAGGCTGCACGCCGATAGTTTCGGCCAGGAGGCTAGCCAGCACCACGGGGACGATGGCACAGAGGTTGGTGAGCACGGACTGCGCCGCGAAGATGCGTCCCTGCATTTCCCACGGAATCCTTTCATTTATCAGTGCTCGGCCCATCGTCAGCACGATAGTCAGCGCGAAGCCGTAGAGATTGGCGTAGAGCACAGTCATGATGACTCGCGCCGCCCGCTCGTTGAGCAGCCCATCGGCGAACACGCCCAGCGGGTCGAGCGACTGCAAGACGTTCGCGCTGCCTGGCACCAACCCCAAGGCTATAAGGGACGTTGCCATGAGTCCGTAGGCTGCGCTGATCGTGACCAGTTTGTTGAACCGGTCTGAGAGGTATTCCACGCTGCGTAGTCCCAGGAAGATCGCGACCCCTACAGGCGCCAGGACGAAGACGATGTTCTCCGGTTCGATATTGAGGACCTGTAAGGAAAACTTGGGCAGCATGGTCGCGATGATCAATGTCGAGATGCTGGTTACGACCAGCAGGATGAGCGCGAGGAAGGCCGTCGAGTCCCGGCTCAGGAATAGCCAGCTCTCGGCGAATTCGCGCCGAACGCTGCGCAGCGACAGGCCTCGGGCATCCTCAGTCGAAGCGAAATGGAATTGAGGGATTATCGTTATCAAGACAGCCGAGATCGCGAACAGGACGACCAGGATGAACAGCAGCATGTCGGCGCTGCCCGTCTTGAGGAAAATCGGCGCAAGAATCATCATCCCGAGGATCTGGCTCGCCAGCGTGCCGAGGTTAATGAACGAATTCGCCGCAATAAGACTGCGGGTTCGAACGATGTAGGGCACAACGGCAGCCTCCGCCGGCACGGCGAATTGAGTCACCAGGCCTAACCCGAGGGATACAGCGTAGATGCCCGGCAAGCTGTCCTGGACGCTGATTAGCGCGAAGACCAGAACTGCCTTCAGCACATTCGAGACGAAAAGGATCAATCCCCTGGGCAGCCGATCCACCGCCACGCCGGCCAGGGCGCCCAGCATTGCCGGCGGAACGATGAGGGTCAGGAGCAGCCCACCGGTGGCGACCGCAGTATCCGATTGACGCACTACGAATACGAAGATGGTGTAGAGGAGAGCGTTGTTCGCGCCGTGGCTAGCCAGGCGCATGAGCCAGTAACGGCGAAAGGAGTCGTCTTCAAGCAGCTGGACCCATTGGTCAAGGAGGAACCGGCGATGTCTGACTGGCCGTTCCGGCGGGACCTCTGTCTCAGCCACGACTGCCGTTCTTCAAGGCGATGCGTCCTTCGACACCTCGACAGCTACTTTGCTCACGAACTGCTTCAGACGCCGTTCAAGAACGGCACGCTCCAGCATGACGCGACGTCCGCAACCCTGACAGCGCAGTCCAATGTCGGCGCCGAGGCGTGTGACTTCCCAATCGGCGCTGCCGCAGGGATGCGGTTTGCGCAGGCGGAGTACGTCGCCAAGGCTGAGTTCGAGGATGACTAGTCCTCCAGATCGTCTGGGTCGACAGGCGGCAGGTCAGACAGCGGTGTGGGCACCGGCTGCTCGTCACGGTATCGATTGATGCGCTCCCGCAGCTGGGCCGCCGCGGAGCGCGCCGCGAGCGCGTAGTCGCCGTCACGAGATGCGTAAATGATCGAGCGCGACGCGTTGACGATCATTCCGGAGCGCTGTGAGTCCAGGCCAGCCTTGACGGATTCCTCCAGCGCCCCTTCTTGAGATCCGATCCCAGGCACGAGGATGGGCATGTCGGGGCACAGGTCGCGGGCTTCTTTGAGCTGAGCTGGATAGGTCGCGCCCATCACGAGACCAACGTTGCCGTTCTTGCGGTTCCACTCCCTGGCCTTGAGTGCTACCGCCTGCCAGAACGGCCGCTCGGTGCCGTTTTCCGACACCGTCAGGTCCTGAAACTCGCGCGCGCTGGGGTTGGATGAGCGGCACCAGACGATGATGCCCTTGTCTTTGTACTCGAGGAACGGCTCCACGGCGTCGGTGCCGCCGTAAGGGTTCACGGTCGTCGCGTCGCAGCCCAGCAGGTCGAAGATGGCGTGCGCATAGCCAGCCGACGTGTTGCCGATGTCGCCTCGTTTGGCATCGCCGATGATCGGGATCTCGGGCGGAATCGCCTTCAGCGTCTCGTTTAGGACGTCCCAGCCCTTTGCGCCCATCGCTTCGAAGAAGGCCATGTTGGGCTTATAAGCGCAGACCAAGTCGGCGGTGGCCTCAATGATGTTCTTGCAGAACTCGATGGGATCCGCGATTGGCATCAGTGCTGGGTCGGGGTCGAGGCCAACACAAACCAGGCTGCGGTTCTCCGCGATGGCTGTGTCAAGCTTAGCGAGGAATGACTGACTCACGACCGCATTGTAACGCGCTACGTCTCTTGGAGACGCTCCCATTGCGAACGCAATCGCCCCACACTCTCCTCGTCGATCTCTACGCCGCCATATCGAACATCGTCGAACATCCGGGTGATCTCCCCCGGTGTTTCTGACCGGAAGGTCGATTGCAATCGGGGCGCGAGGTCCAGCGGCGTTTCGGTGGGCTGGCGCGTAACGCCGCGCCGCTCCGCAGCAGCGAGCATGTCGAAGTAGAGGCGCCGGGCCGGTTCGTTCGCCGGCACAGTTCGGGCGCGATTGCCGCGGCGGAACAGCGAACCGAGCAGATTGCCGAGGTCCGCTGCCAGCCGGCCCTCCGTGTACACCGAGTCCTTATTGTCACCAACCGAGGATTGTTTCTGGAAGCGTTGGAAGAGCAGCGCGAGCGCCGCCGCCGCGGTGACGAAGATCAAGCTGGCCATCGCATATCGAATCAGGTCACGGACCCAGCCTGGCAGCACGTTGTCGGCAGCTTCCTGGGGCTCCGACACGACATCGGGTGCAACTTGTACCGGGGGCGGGTCTTCCGCAGGGCTAAATCCACCGGCCAGGAAATCAACCAGCCAGAAGGCGCCTTCGAAGAACTTGATAATCGGCCAGCTCAGGATAACTACGATGCCAGCGAGGACCCAGCCGATGGCGAAACCGACGGTCGCCAGGCCGTCCCGCGCCGTCCCGAAGTCGATGAGCACGAAAAGTAGAGAGATCGAAGCCATGACCGCGACGGCGCCGACGATCGCAACCAACCATACAGGCGCGAAGTCGCGTTCGAAACTGTCCGATGCTTGCGACGCGTGCTGCAGTCCCAAGGCCATCAAGCCGACCGCGACGTAGGGTATGGCGACTAGCTCTACGCCCTTTGGCAGTTCGTCGCTCAGCGACCCCAACGCAAGGACAATCGCGAGGGCTGTGAAGCCTAGCGCGAAGCTGCCGAGCACGTCTTCGAACCTGATTGTCTGTTGGCCGGCCAGGATGCCGCGCATCCAGAAAATCAATAACAGGGGCACGCCGATGAGCGCGGTGGAGCCCCGAGTCCCTTCGCCCAGTGACGTCCTGGTGTCGTTGACCAACTGGTCGAGCCAGCGGAAGTCCCACATCGCGAAGTTGCCGTAGAAGTCGATCCGCACCACTGCGTAGAAGAGGATTAGCGACAACAACGTGCCCCAGATTCGAACCACGGGCAGAGAGAGAGAGGTCCCCCGGAGGAAGCGCGAGACCAGGAAGGATCCACCGACCACTAGCAGAACACCCGGAAACGTCGGCTTGCCGCCCCCGACCGTGACCGCTATGGCGAAGGCGAGCAGCGCGTAGACCCAGAGGGTCTCCATCAAAATGAGGGAGCCTCGGACTAGCGGGCTGCGCCAGCGCCGCATCATCGTGGCCGGCTCGATTCTGGTTGCTTCGTGTTGGGGGGCTCCCGTCGTGATTTTGTGTCGTCTTCGTCTCGCCTCAGCGGTTGGAGGAGGGGGCCCGGCGCTTCAGTACTGGCGGACAACATGCCGTCCCGTACTTCGAGGGAGCGCATGGCCTTTGCGATGTTGTAGACGCGTACCCCCCGCAGCTGGTCCGAGAACTCGTCCTCTCCCTCGGCTAGTGACACCACTGTGACGGTGTGGCCGGCGCCCCCAATGCGCAGCAGGGATCCCGCCAGCGGCTCATCCATCCGGCTTGTGACGCAGACGAGTGTCGCGCCGTACGGGAAACGCGCTGCCTCCGAGTCGATAACGGTTTCCAGCGATGCCATGGTCAGCGGATGGATAACGGCGAGCGCTTCGAGGACGCGACCGAGCTGGTCGGAGTTGCGTCCAACCGGCACGCGCATCGGGCGGTCCGAATCGGGGTACGAGCCGTTGGCCACGAGGCCTATGGCGTATCCGGCTTCGAAGGCGTGCCGGCCCACCGACGCGGCAGCCGAGAGGACGCGTTCCAATAGCTCAGGCTGGAATCCCTGCCAGGATGCCGTCATCGTATCTACGTTGACCGCGAGCAGCAGGTGCATGGTGGCGGAAGGCTCGTAGACTCTCGATTGCAGCGACTGGCGGCGCGCTGACGCTTTCCAATCGATGCGCCGCATGGAGTCTCCCGGCTGGTAGTCACGGACGCCGGCGAAGCGCCCGGGGTCTTCAAAGATGCGCTGGCGGCCCTTCCGCTCTCCGAATGGCCGCTCAGCCGGCAATCCGAGCTCGGGCAGCTCGTAGACCCTTGGGTAGACGATGAAGTGGTCGTAGGCCTCTTCCTCGCGGTCAACAGGGTTGAAACCGAAAGCATCGCCAGTAGTCAGACGAGCCGGACCGACGCGGTAGTGCCCCCTTGTCACGGCCTTCAGTTCGAAGGGCCAGTTGATCCGTTCGTACCAGCTCAGATGGGTGGAGCGAATCGTATTGACGTATCCTGGTGCGCCGCTTCCCGAGGTCTGCTCGTCGCCGGTGATTGATGCCTCAGGCACGGTGTCACGCACTTCGATCCAGGGCACCGGCAGCATCTTGTCGTTGACCAACCGAAGCGTCATCTGAATGCGTTCGCCCTGAAAGGCGCGATTTTCCGGTATGACGCGGGAGTAGGTCACCCGGTCGAGAGCACGCTTTGACCAGAATTGCGCCAGGAACCCCGCGGCCATAACGAAAACGGAGAGTCCGATTAAGGGTCCGCTGCTCAGGATGATGCCGAGCAGCAACAGCCCCAGCGTCAGCTGCAGCCAGGCCCGGTTAAGCCACATGCCGAGCCTCTATCCTTCGACCGGCACTGCGACGCTGCCGATGATCTCCTGCATCACCGCCGTTGCGTCGCCGCCGCGTAGACGGCTCTGCGAGCTCAGGATGGCCCGGTGGGTGAGCACGTAGGGCGCCAGAAACTTCACATCGTCCGGTAGGACGTAGTCGCGGCCTCGCAGCGCAGCCAGCGCCCTGGCGCCACGATAGAGGCCAAGGCTGCCGCGCGGGCTGGCGCCCAACTCCAAGGCTTGATGCCGTCGTGTCGCCTGAACCAACTGCACGACGTAGCGCCGGACGGACGGCTCACAGTAAATGCGCGCGACCATGCCGTTCAGGCGCACCAACTCTTCGGCAGTGACCACGGCATCAAGATCATCCAGCGGGCTCGATTCCTCGAAGCGCGTGAGGATCTCGTCCTCATCTTCCTCCGCGGGGTATCCGAGGCTGATGCGCATGAAGAAGCGGTCAAGTTGCGCCTCCGGCAGCGGGAAGGTTCCTTCAAGCTCGATTGGGTTCTGTGTCGCGAGGACGATGAAGGGCCGTGGCAACGATTGGGTTACGCCTTCGACCGTGAGCTGGCGCTCCTCCATTGCTTCCAGCAGCGCCGACTGCGTCCGCGGCGTCGCGCGGTTGATTTCGTCCGCGAGCACAATGTTGGCGATGATCGGTCCCGGCCGGAACTCGAACTCGCCCGACTTTTGGTTGTAGAAGTTGATGCCGGAAATGTCAGACGGCATGACGTCGGGGGTGAACTGGATGCGCCTGAACTCGCAGCCAATCGATTTCGAGATCGATTTCGCCAGCATCGTCTTACCAATACCGGGCACGTCTTCTATAAGGATGTGGCCGTCCGACAGAAGCGCCACGAGCACGAGGTCGATGACATCGTCCTTGCCGACGATGACGCGCTTGATGTTGGCTTTTACGCGCTCCGCGACCTCGCGAATCGCCGCCGCGGCTTCAGCAGCTGCCTCGCGTCCCGTCTCGGTTGTCATATTGCCCCCGTCGATTTGCTTCTAATACTTGTCATAACATCAGCGATGCAGGTCATTCAAGCATATCAGCGTTGCTGCCAGGCCGGCTTGGCTCGCATCCTCGACCCGCCTAGCTGCCAGAGGCCCTAGCGACGTGGCTCCCAACTGAAGTAGCGCACCGCTAGAGCCAGGCCGACGAAGCCCCAGGCGGCCATCACGAGCAGGCTCTTCACCTCGAAGCCGCTGCCTTCGGTGAGGGGGTTGAAAGCCTCGTGCATGGATCGCGACAGGTGACTCACGGGGAATATTGACGCGAAGTCGCGTAGCCAGGCGGGCGCGTCCTGCATCGGGATGAAGACGTCGGAGATGAACAGCAGGGGCAGGATCACGGCGTTAACCACGGCCGGCGCTGCGTCGGCATTGGGGATGAAGCCGGTCATCGCCAGCCCGAGAGCGCAAAACGCTGCGGCGCCCACCACGAGCGCCACGGCCATCGCCGGCAACTTGTCGGTCTGAATCTCGACCCCGAACGCGATGGCTCCCACTGCCATCACGATGATCACGAGGAGGATCGTGATCATTACGGTCTGCAGCACGCGCCCGGCGAAGAAGGCGATGGGTGGCATTGGCGTGCCGCGAAGGCGCTTCAGCACGCCCTGGTCGCGGTTAAACGCCACGGTCTGTGAGATCGCTGTGAAGCAGGCGTTGATAACCGACAGGGCGAGGATGGCAGGGACGTAGAAGGTCGAAGTATCGATTGTCCCGCCGTCGACCTTAACTTCTCCGTCCCCGAAAACCAGGTTGAAAATGAAAAGGAACATCAGCGGGAATACGAAGGTGAAAAACGCCGCCGGCGGATTCCGCCAGAATGCCTTGTTGTTATAGCGAGCCTGCCGCAGCGTCAGCGTAATGAGGCTCATGGCGCCGTCTCATCTGCTTCATCGACCAGCCTCAGGTAGATGTCCTCAAGCGTTGGCCGATTCACCGTGAGGTCTTCGAGCTCGATGCCGCGCTCCCGCGCCCGGTTGGTCAGGGCGTACAAGTCTGCCGTCGGTGATTCCGTGTCGATGCTGACAGCGCCGTGATCGGTGAGGCTGGCTACGAAGCCATCCAGGAAGCCAGCCTCGGCGGGCTCCTTGAAACGGATCACACTGGTCGTCTCCTGGCTCAGAAGCGCCGGCAGGTCGCCCTCGGCGACAATACGGCCGCGGCGAATGATCGCGACTTTGTCTGCCAGCTGCTGCGCCTCGTCCATATAGTGAGTCGTCAGAAAGATCGTCTTTCCGAGAGCCTGGAGGCTGCGCACCATCTCCCAGGCGCCGCGCCGGGCTGCCGGGTCGAAGCCCGTAGTGGGTTCGTCTAGAAACAGGAGGTCGGGGTCGCCGGCGAGACCGACGGCTACATCGAGCCGGCGCTGTTGGCCACCCGACAAGCGCATGACGCGGACCTGCCGCTGCTCCGTCAGCCCGACGAGCTCTAGCACTTCATCCAGCCCCAACGGGTGAGGGTAGTAGCCGCGGTACAGCTCCACGGTCTCTTCGACAGCCAGGTAGGGTTCGACACCGGTCTCCTGCAGCACGATGCCAATACGGCGTTTGAAGTCGGCCTCTCCATGTGCCGGGTCGAAGCCCAAGACGCTGACTTCGCCGCTCGACCGAGTCCGGTGTCCTTCCAGGATTTCGACGGCCGTGGTCTTGCCCGCGCCGTTCGGCCCCAGGAGCGCGAAGATCTCTCCGCGCTGAATCCGGAGGTCGATGCCGGCGACGGCTTCGAGATTGCCGTACAACATGCGCAGCCCTTTGACCTCGATGGCGGGCTCGATTTGGTTCACGCGCCGGGCCTCATACTCCGATAGTAGAGATATGCGACGCTTGTGTCCCACGGGCTTCCTTCTGGTTCTTGGCGCCGCTTTTTTGTCCTGGCTCGCATCGGGCTGTGGCGTCGTCGATAGCGATCCAACGCCTACAGCGACACCCAGCCGGGCCCAAAGCATCGGCGTTGAGATCGCGGAGACTTACGGACAACTCTTGTTCGATACGAGGACCGTTGTCGAGCCGCGCCCGGCCGCCCCAGACGCTAAAGAGCAACTGCGGCGGCTTCGCGAGGAGTACAAGCTTCGCTTCGCTAATTACGCCTGTCTGCGTGACAGCCTGGACGCTGCGGCGCAAACCGAGATCGCGGCCAGCTTCGACGCGAACCGTGAAGCGTTCTTGGTCGCCGACATGGCCTGGTTTGAGGACGCCGCCTCCGACTACGACCTGGAAGATCCGGCTATCCGCCTAAGGATGGAAGACATCGCTGGACTGGACGACTACGCATTCCTCGATCGCGTAGCGGAGTCGCGCCCCGGCGAGGAACTGCTCTGCGGCGGCTAACCGACCAGCGCCAACAACGAGAGCTGCTCCACGGGCGGCGGCGGTTCGATGAGCCAAAGCGGCTTTGCACCCACCTCATACTTCGCCTTTAGCTCCCTCACCTTTTTCAGCGTGGGCGCCTTCGCCTCATCCGGCAGGTAGGCGTCGTAGCGATAGAGCTCGCGGTAACGCGGAAGCAGGTGGGGCCAATCGCGCGCCAGCTGGCTGAGGAAGTGCTCTCTCGTGCCGGGTCGGAGATGGAGCAAGTTAGCCCAAACGCCGGCGGCTCCCGCGTCGTTGGCGGCCCGCACGACCTCGTCGAGCTGTTCCGGCGCGTCGGAGATCCCCGGCAGGATCGGCGCCATCGAGATGTTGACTCTGATCCCGGCGTCGGTGAGTCGTCGCACCGCCCGAAGCCGTTGACGCGGCGGCGACGTGCCCGGTTCCGTCTTGCGCCAGACGTCAGAGTCCAGCGTCGGTATCGAGACGTTGATCCCCACCTCGGCTCGACTCGAAGCCTCCTGCAGCAGGTCGATGTCGCGCACGATCATCGGGCCGCGGGTGATCAGACCGAACGGATTACGCGCCGCGCTCAACACTTCGAGGCACTGGCGGGTGAGGCGGTACCGGCCTTCCGCGGGTTGGTATGGGTCCGTCGCCGCGCCAATCGCGATCGTCTCCCGCCGCCAGGAGCGCTTGTTCAGCTCCCAACGCAGCACTTGCGCCACGTTCGTCTTGACGCGAATTGAGGTGCCGTAGCGAGAGTCGAAGGGACGGTCGGCCCGCTTTTCGTAGGCGCGGACGTAGCAGTAGGTGCAGCGGTGCACACAACCTATGTAGGGGTTCAGCGTCCACCGAAAGGGCATCCCTTTGCACCGGTTTAGCGCCGTCTTACAGGGCTCCTCACGGTAGGGCGAATCGCGGTAAGGGGTGGCAGGCAGAGGAGCTTTAGCGGCTTGATTCACTCGCATGCCGAGTATATTAGAACGAATATTCTAGTTCTGCAAGTACGGTCAAAAGCTGGCGTATGCTTGCGCCGGAGGGATCTGGCATGGCGATCGTTTGGCTACTCGAATGGGACGGAATAACGCAGGCTGAGTACGACGACCTGCGGCAGCGTACGAGCTGGGACACCGACCTTCCGGACGGTCTCGAGCACCAGGTGGTCGCGTTCAGCGACAAGGCGATGGTCCTGACCCAGGTGTGGCGCTCTCCTGATCACGTCATGCGCTTTATGGAAGACCGCCTGCTGCCTGCGGTTGAGGCGGCCGGCATCCGCAGCATGCCCCGCGTCGACCAGTACCCGGTCCACTCAATCCTTAAGCCAAAAACGTAACACTTCAAAGCTCGCTCCCTACCAGAGGTTGACAGGACTGCGGGAGTCGCTATATTTAACCAGACGGTTATTTAAAGAGTAGGTTAAATACATGACTACGATGACCGCAGACCCTCTGAGCACCACCTTCGCGGCGCTGGCCGACCCGACGCGTCGCGCTATCCTGGCACGTCTTGCTGTTGGCGAGACCTCGGTGGGGGAGCTTGCGGAGCCGTTTGAGATTAGCCTCCCGGCGGTGTCGAAACACCTCAAGGTGCTCGAACGCGCCGGCCTCATCGAGCGCGGACGCGAAGCCCAGTGGCGGCCCTGCCGGCTTCAGGCCGCGCCTCTGAAGCGAGTAGACGAGTGGGTTGAACCCTACCGCCGGCACTGGGAGGAACGCTTCAACCGCCTGGACGACTACCTGCGAGAACTGCAAAGCAACAAAGAGCAATCAGCCACTGAGGAGGAGAACTGATGACCAGAGAATCGACCACACAAGACGACCGCGAGATTGTCGTCAGAAGGCTTATCGACGCCCCGCGCGACCTTGTGTTCAAGGCCTGGGTTCACCCGGACCACATCGTGCAGTGGTGGGGACCCGACGGATTCTCGACTACGACAGAGGAGTTCGATGCGACCGACGATGGGGTTTGGCGCTTCATCATGCACGCTCCGGATGGCAATGCTTACGAGAATCACATCGAGTTTCGAGAAGTCGCCGAACCGGACCGTCTCGTGTATGACCAGGGTGGCGATTCGCCGGACGATCCGATGCGCTTTCGGACCAGCCTCAGCTTCGAAGACCAGGACGGCAAGACGGAGCTGACGATGCGCTCACTCTTCCAGACCCAGGCCCTGCGCGACGAGGTCGTGAACAACCATGGAGCTCTCGAAGGCGGCAGGCAAACCCTGGAGCGCCTGGCCCGGCACATCGAGAACATGGTCATCACCAGCGAAGAAGAGGTGATCATCGTCCGGACCTTCGATGCACCACGCGAGCTTGTCTTCAAGTGCTGGACGGAGCCGGAGCACTTCATGCGCTGGTGGGGCCCTCATGGCTTCGAGACGCCGACCTGCACAATGGACCCGCGTCCCGGCGGTGTCACCCACTTCAACATGCGCTCGCCGGCATACGGCATGGACATGTGGTACGGCGACCTCTACCAGGAAGTCACACCGCCGTCTCGCCTCGTCTTCACCGAGTATCTCGCCGACGCCGATGGCAACAAGATATCGCCGGCCGTTATGGGCATGGGCGAGACCTGGCCGGGGGAGCTCTCGACGGCCATCGACTTCGTTGAGCACGAAGGCAAGACCACGATGGTGATGCGGGTTCAGATCGCGGCGCCGGCAGAGCAGCGCGAACAGGCCCTCGGCGGCTACGGACAGGCTTTCGAGAAGCTGGCATCCTACCTGGCCGAGCAGGTTGCCTAACCTTCCGGACGCTAGCCAACTCAAACGGGGCGAAGCACCGCTTCGCCCCGTTTTGTTGTTTCCGACCCGTCTAGACGTCGAGCACGAATCGGAAGCTGCCGAGCTGCGTCGCATCTGTGTCGGCCATGTCGATCAGCAAGGCCGGGTCGAAGATGCCGTCGCTGTCGTTGCGCTGCTCGTTTGGGAAGTAAAGCTGCGTGGTCAGGACGGACCTCCCTGGCGCCTGCACCTTGACGTGGATGTGCCGGGTCCGGCCCGGGTAAGGGGCCGGAACGATGGTTTCCAGCCGGTACGAACCTGAGGCGTTCGTGAACTGATGCCCGCGCAGTCTGTATCCCACGTTGTCGTATTCACCCTGGTCATCGGTGTGCCAGAAGTCGATCAGTGCGTTCTCGATCGGCTCGCAGTCCGTATTTACAACCTCGCCGCTAAGGCGCAAGGGCGTTCCGGAGACGCCGTTTTCTATTAGTGAGGTGCGTAGCGGCGAATCCGGTGTGAAGAAGGGCCCGTCGGTTTGCGCGGGTGTTGGCTCATCGTCGTCGCCGCAGGCCGGCGTCGTCGCAAGCTGCGCCGGTGACGTAGTGCCACTACTGGAGGTTGGCTCGGTTTGGAGCGGGCTTGCCGCGGCGGTCGGAGCGTCGGGTTCGTCGTCGCTTCCGGCGCATGCGGCGAGCAGCAAGGCGCCCAACGCCGGCGGCATCAGTCCGAGGAAGTGTCTGCGTGAGATCGGTATCGTCATGTCGGCCTCATTATCGAGACTACTGATATGACCGTGTGTTAAGAGACTGCTATGCTTATGAATGTGAATCGCATACCTTCGGAGACAAGGCGAAGCCCCGGCTCATCACCGGGGCGGGCGATTAGCGCCTCCTTGCGCTAGTTGTCAGTCCTGCTCGTGCGTCCACCGTGCGAGTTATCCCCGGAGGCCAGACGCTTGAATCCTCGTTTCTCAAGAACCGCACCCTCTAACCGTGCCCGGGAGGCGCTTGATGCCGTTTAAGCCTGTACCAAACCGCGTCGATTACGTGGCGCTGGAGCATGACGTGCAGGCCTTCTGGGACGCCAACGACCTCGTGCGCAAATATCTCGACCGTAACAAGGACGCCCCGGAACGCTGGTCCTTCATCGATGGCCCGATCACCGCCAACAATCCGATGGGTGTGCATCACGCCTGGGGACGCTCCTACAAGGACCTCTATCAGCGCTACAAGACGATGCAAGGCTTCCGGCAGCGCTATCAGAACGGCTTCGACTGCCAGGGCCTCTGGATCGAGGTCGAAGAGGAGAAGGAGCTCGGATTTCGCTCAAAGCGCGACATCGAGAGCTACGGCGTTGCGAACTTCGTCGAGGCTTGCAAAGCGCGTGTGCAGCGGTTCGCTGCCCAGATCACACAGCAATCCATCCGACTCGGTTACTGGATGGACTGGGACGACAGCTATTTCACGAACTCGGACGAGAACAACTACACGATCTGGGGTTTCCTGAAGAAGTGCTGGCAGAAGGGCTGGCTCTACAAGGGCCACGACACCATGCCCTGGTGCCCGGCTTGCGGTACCGCGATGTCACAGCAGGAGATCGTCACCGAGGGCTATCTCAACGTCACGCATAAATCGGTCTTCCTCAAGTTCCCGCTCAATGAGCGCCCCGGCGAGTCGCTGCTTGTCTGGACGACGACGCCGTGGACTCTGCCCGCCAACGTCGCTGCCGCCGTGCATCCGGAGCTGACTTACGTCCGGGTCAAACAAGGCGACGAGGTCTACTACCTCTCCAAAGGCGCCGTCGCGACGGCGATTCAGGGTGAGCACGAAGTCCTCGGCGAGCTGCCGGGCAGCGAACTGGTTGGCCTGACCTACGGCGGACCCTTCGACGAGCTGCCGGCGCAGGATGACATCGAGCATCGCGTCATCGAGTGGCTCGAAGTCGAGGACACAGAGGGCACGGGCATCGTGCATATCGCTCCCGGCTGCGGCGCGGAAGACTACGCGTTGGCGAAGGAGCTGGACCTCGCCGTCATCGCGCCCCTCGAGGAAGACGGAACCTATATCGTCGGTGGCGGCTTCGGCGCGCTGGAAGGCCGTTTCGCGGGCGACGTGCCAGAGGACATCTTCGACAGCCTGCGCGAAAAGAGCCTTCTTTACCGAATCCTGAACTACACGCACTCCTACCCACACTGCTGGCGCTGCGGCAGCGAGCTCGTCTTCCGCCTCGTCGATGAGTGGTTCATCTCCATGGACGGTGGGCTGGACGGCAACAACGCCACAGGCGTCGCTTCAGGCGGGGTCCAGAGTGTCCCTGGCAATGAGGATAAAGGCGCGCTGAATCAGGGACCATCCAAGACACTGCGCGACGCGATCGCGGCGAACAGCGATCAGGTCGACTGGATCCCGGACTTCGGCAAGGCACGGGAGCGGGACTGGTTGCGCAACATGCACGACTGGATGATCTCGAAGAAGCGTTACTACGGTCTGGCGCTGCCGATCTTCGAGTGCAAGGCCTGCGGTGGCTTCGAGGTTATTGGTTCTGAGGCCGAGCTTAAGGAGCGCGCCATCGAGGGCTGGGACGAGTTCGAGGGCCACAGCCCGCACCGTCCTTATGTCGACGCGGTCAAGATCGCCTGCGCCTCCTGCGGCGAGACGGTCGAGCGGATCACAGACGTCGGCAATCCCTGGCTCGACGCGGGCATCGTGCCGTTCTCCACGCTGCATCAAAGCGCGGACCCGGATTACTGGCAGGAGTGGTTCCCGGCAGATTGGGTCTCCGAGAGCTTTCCTGGCCAGTTTCGCAACTGGTTCTATGCCCTGCTAGCGATGGGTACGGTCATGACGCTCGACACGGAGCAGGAGGGCACGCCGCCCTTCCTCAGCCTCTTCTCTTACGCCTTGCTGCGCGATGAGAACGGCGATGAGATGCACAAGTCGAAGGGCAACGCGATCTGGTTCGAGGAAGCGGCCGAGAAGATGGGCGCCGACGTGATGCGCTGGCTCTACCTGCGCACGAACCCGGCTTCGAACCTGAACTTCGGCGACCACGTCGGCGAGGAGCTGAAGCGCGGTTTCCTGTCGACGCTGTGGAATACGTACTCGTTCTTCGTCACGTACGCCAACATCGACGGCTGGCAGCCCGCGGCTGGAGGCAAGATCGACAAGGACTCTCTGAGCGACCTCGACCGCTGGGCGCTGTCGGAGCTCAATCAGCTTGTGGTCACGTGTACCAACGCCTTGGAAAACTATGACTCCATGACGGTCTGCCGCCAGGTTGAGGAGTTTATCGAAGGCCTGTCGAACTGGTACGTGCGCCGTAGCCGCCGCCGCTTCTGGAAGGCAGAGAGCGACGCCGACAAGCACGCTGCCTACCAGACGCTCTGGACCTGCCTCGAGACGGTGAACCGGCTCATGGCGCCCGCGGTCCCGTTCCTTGCGGAGGAGATGTATCAAAACCTCGTGCGCAGCGCGCTGCCGGACGCGCCCGAGAGCGTCCATCTTCGCGACTGGCCTGTTGCCGACGAATCGATGATCGACGCCGATTTGTTAGCCCGATTTCGAGAGGTTCAAATTCTCGTGAGCTTGGGTCGAGCAGCCCGTGCAAAATCACAAATCAAAGTGCGACAGCCGTTGTCGAAGATCTATGTCCTCTCTTCTGGAGAACAGGCCGAGCGAGTACGCCCCTTGGCGGGCGAGATCTCAGAGGAGCTCAACGTGAAGGAGATCGTCTTCGTTAACGAAGACGATGAAACCGACTACGTGAACTACGAGCTACGACCCAAGCTGGACGTCTTGGGCCCGAGGCTTGGGTCGGAACTAGAACGCGTGCGGGAAGAAATCCAAGAACTAGATCCCTTGGAGGTCGTCCGTGGGATACGGTTTGGTCATCCCGTAGCTTTGCCGCGTGACCTGACGTTCGATGAACTTATCCTGCTCAAGACGGACAAGGAAGGCTTCGTAAGTGCTGAAGAGGCTGGGCGGTTCGTGGTGCTATCAACAGAGATAACGGCCGAGCTGGCAGACGAAGGCCTGGCGCGTGAGCTGGTGCGCCGCATCCAGGAGATGCGCAAGAGCGCCGGCTTCGACATCTCTGACCGCATCCGCATCGCGCACGACGGCGACGCCGAGGTGGCGCGCGTGCTCGAGTCGGCGCAATGGCGTGACTACGTGGCGCAAGAGACGCTGGCTGATGGGATCGCGGCCGGCGCGAACGGAGCGTATAGCGAGGAGCACGAGATCGACGGCCGAAAAGTCACGCTGGCGGTCGAGCAGGTCTAAGCGCAATCCGCGAACGAAGAAAGGACGGCGTATGTACGCCGTCCTCTCTCCCGCGCAAACTAGGTTCCGACTATTCGATCAGCTTGATGGTGTAGGCAGGCCAGTCGCTGTTGTATCCAGGATCGCCGGGCCCAACGAACTCCTGACCCTCGGCGAAGTACGTCGAGTTCACGGGAATTATCGAGACGGTATAAAGCGTATTGTTCCCGTTGCCGGTCTCAGTACAGCCCACCACATAAACCGTCACAAAGTGGATAATCTCGACCCAACTCGATCCAGACCCACTCACCGTTGTCACCGGCACGATGCCGAAGTGGGGGTTAGTTTCATCGACCCGCGTGTAGACGGGCGTGCCAGTGGCATCGTAGTCCGGGTCCATGAAAACGTCCGTCAGGTCTTCACCCGTATGGGGATACGTTGCCTCGCGCGTGTCAAAGCTGGAGCAAGTACTACTAGTCTGGGCACCGGGTAGCGTACGAATCAGGTCCTGAGGAGCGTAGGGACACTCCCCGCCGTCCACGATGTTCGCACCATACTCATTCGCACCGCTGTTGGCGTTTGGAACGTCACAGTCCGGCAAGTAGTTGTCAGGGTCGACCTGGGATTGCTCGTCGACGCGGATCGGGCCCGTGTTGCCATCCGCCCAGGTGTCGCCCGCTCCGGGGCGCGGGATCTTGACGACGCATAGCTCGTCAGCGCCGCCTGGTGCGTAGCTCAGGTCTGCACCGTCGGGGTTGTAGTAGAAGTTGCTGTGGGCTGAGCCTGTTCCGTCATCGAAGTAGCAAATGTCCGGGAGACCCGGGTCGTCATTGAGGAGGCCAATCGGCAGCATGCCGGGGCCGGCTTTAGCCATGCCCGTCCTGGCGGTCGCGCAAACGTTGAGCTCCGCGCTGTTGATACCCAGTACGCCCGCCAGGAAGGTGGTTTGGGTCCGCTGCAGGCGAACGCTGATCGTGTCGGCCACCGCGGTGCCGTCGCATGTCTCGCCGAAGGTGTAGGACAGGATTTCGCTTGAGTCGACGTCGTTCTTCACAGCCCAGACATCGGCCTCTGTCGTTGCACTCGCCTCCCGGTCCGTGACGGACAGTCCTCGCCGTGCAAGTTCCTGGACGGCCGCGAGGGCCATCGAGTCGGCGTCGTTCTGGGCACTCCGGCGCGAATTCGTCATGAAGCCAAGGTCAATGGCAAGCGCCGCGAACCCCAGAACCACTATCATTCCGCCCGCCACAAGTAGGACCATCTGGCCTTTTTCATCTCTACCTGCGTTCCGGACGCGCTTCAAAAACGGCTGATTCGTTGATCTAATCATTCGATCCTCATGTCCGCTGATGTAGTGAGGGTGATGGATGTGGGAATGCCGCCGCCGAAATAGCTAAGCATGCCCGCTAGCGGAGTGATGAGGTCATAGTCGTAGGTCATATCAACGACCAGCGATTCGCCAGAATTTGGTGTGGCGTTGCAGCTCACACCGTCAGTCGTGTCCACGGTTGCCGAGAGCTTTGACGTATCGAGCCCTGTCGCCGTATCGACGGCCCTCTGCTCTACGTCAGTGTTGGTGTAGCCGCCGGATGAACAATGGACGGCGCCATATCGGGCCCCTTCACGCGCCGCGTTGGTAACCGAGATCCAGGACTGCAAACCCCAGCCAAAGTCGATTATCCCCATGACGAGTACGAGGAAGATCGGCAGGGCAAAAGCGAGCTCTACCAGGCTTTGGGCGCGTTCCTTGCGATGGAATTTGGGGGTCATCCTTGACTCACCAGTGGTTTTGGTGAATCTATTCATAGGTTTCCTAGTTTCGAAAACGGTCCTTGCGCCGAAACGTTACAAGTAGACTGCAAACTGGCTTCCCGGGATTTCCTGGGGAGACGTGCTGTATTCCCGCTGCCCTTATAGTCGGCCACTGCGGCCCGTTCTTTACGGGATTTCCCTTAAGCTTTGGAGAAATCCTGGGGACATGGGTAGGAGCATGGACGTTTACCTCATCGACGGTACTTACGAACTGTTTCGGCACTTCTTTGCTGTGCCTTCTCACCGCACGGCCAACGAGGAGGAAGTTGCGGCAGCGCGCGGCGTCCTCGGATATATCCTCACTTTGCTCGAATCCGGCGTTAGCCACATCGGCGTGGCAACGGACCACGTCATCGAGTCGTTCCGAAACGAGCTCTATGCCGGCTACAAGACCGGCGCTGGTATCGAACCATCACTGTGGTCGCAGTTTCCGATCCTCGAAGACGGGCTTCGCGCGATGGGCGTGACCGTCTGGCCGATGACTGATCTCGAAGCGGACGATGGCCTCGCCGCGGCCGCGGTATTCGCTACGACGCAGACTGAAGTCGACCGCGTCTTGATCTGCTCACCTGACAAAGATTTGGGACAGATGGTGGTTGATGGCCGCGTCGTGCAACGTATCGACAGCCGTACCGGCGCTATACGCGACGAGGCCGGCGTCGTCGAGCGCTTCGGCGTGGCCCCGGCCTCGATTCCCGACTACCTGGCGTTGGTGGGCGATAGCGCGGACGGATTTCCCGGATTACCCGGCTGGGGCGCCAAATCCGCCGCCGCCTTGCTCTTTCGCTACGGACACCTCGACGCCATTCCAGATGACGCCGCAGCCTGGGATGTCACGATTCGGGGCGCAGAGAAGCTGGCGGCGACGCTGCGGGAGGGCCGAGAGCTCGCGCTGCTGTTTCGCGATCTCGCCACCCTGCGGACTCACGAGCCAACCTTCACTTCAATTGAGGAGATACGCTGGCTCGGCCCTACCGCCGGCTTTGTAGACTTCGTCGCTAGGGTGGAGCAACCGCAGCTCCTCGAGCGGGCACAGGCATTGGCTAGGCGCGGGCTCTAGATCCTCGCTGGTTCGTTCCTAACTGGCACAGAGCCTCTTGAGATACAAAGAAGGCCGAGCGCGAGCCGCCCGGCCTTCTTTATTGTTCACTCCTAGTTTAAAGGGCGGACAGCACCTTGCGGGTGGAGACTACGTGGCGATCAACGCGTAGCACCTTGGGGTCCATCCCTAGCGCCAGTCCGATGAGCTGGGGCAGGTGAAGGATTGGTACTTCAAGCCCGTCGACTTGCGCGTACTTCGCCGCGTCAGGCTGCTGGGCGTCCAGGTTGAGGTGGCAGAGCGGGCAAGGCGTCACTAGACAGTCGGCGCCTTCATTCTGCGCTTCGCTCAGGTGGTTCGCCGCCATCGTCAATGAGTTCTTCTTGTTGATGGTGAGGATAGGAAAGCCACAGCACTTGTCCTGGCCTTCGTAGGTGATCAGGGTGCAGCCCAGCGCCTCAATGACGTCCTCGAGGTAGTGGTCGCGTCCCGGGTGCTCGTCCATGCCCAGCACGGTCTCGGGGCGAAGGATGTAGCAGCCGTAGAAGGGACCTACCTTCAGGCCGGTCAACGGCTTTTTGACCAGGCTCTTTAGTTTGTCCAGGCCTAAGTCCTCGACGAGGACCCAGAGGAAGTTCTTCACTTCCAGGCCCCGCTCGGCGTCGTAGAACAGGCCCTCGTCTGCCAGCGCCTCGTTGACTGCTGTCGCCAGCTCGGGGCGCTTCTTCATGCGGTCCTGCGCCATCGACTGCACACCCTGGCAGGTGCTGCAGATGTTCATCAGAGGCAGGTCCATACGCTGGGCCATCGCGAAGTTGCGGGCGTTCAGGGCATCGGCGGTTTCCAGGCTGTGCTCAGAGATCACGCCGGCGCCGGTGCAGTTGGCGTCGAAAAGCTCCTCAAGCTCGATACCGAGCAACGGAGCCACTTGTACCATTGATTGGTACAGCTCTGGAGCGGCGCCCTTCGACACACAACCCGGCCAGAAGGCGTAACGCATTTGTGACTCCCTTTCGCTCTACTACTTCCGATCGAACCACTTGATGATGCGCTTGACGTGGCGTACACCCGGAATCTTGTGCGGGAATATCGGTGGCATCTTGCCGGCGCGCAGCATTCGCGGTGCACTTGGCAGGTAGGACAACTGTCCGATGATGTTGAACTTGCCTTCGGTGAACACCGGCAGGCGGAACTCATCCAAACGTCCGTTGGCGCTGACCAGGTCGACAAAAGCCTCGGTGTGACGATGCCCGTTGGTGTTTGTCACGCCGTGTTGACCCGCGGCGGCTCGTAGCTTCAGGATCTGCTCCATCGGCTTCACGTCCTTGGGGCAGACCTCGACGCAGTAGTTGCAGCGGGTGCAGTCCCACATGCCGCTCGGCTCGCTGTATTCACGCAGCCTGGAGGTAGCTTCGTCATCACGAGGGTCGCCGACGAAGCGATAGGCCTTCGCCAGCGCTGCCGGGCCGAGGAACGACTTGTCGATCTCCAGCACCGTGCAATCGGAGACGCAGGCGCCGCACATGATGCAGTTCATCACTTCGCCGAGAGCCGCCATCGACTCGTTTGGGACGATGTACTCGCGCTCCGGCTCCTCGCCGTGAGGCTGAAGCCATGGCTGCACGGCGCGCACCTTGCTCCAGAACGGCGCCATGTCTACTACGAGGTCCTTGATCACTGGTAGATTGCCGCCGGGTTCGACTTCAATCTCTTCACCCGGCTTGGCGAGGCTGGCGATCTGTGTCTTGCATGCGAGCCTAGCCTTGCCGTTGACTCGCATCATGCAGGAACCGCAAATGGCGCTACGGCAGGAACAGCGCAGCGACAGCGTGCCGTCGTGGTACTCCCGCGCTTCGATCAATGAATCGAGGACAGTCGCGTTCTCCGGCACCTCCACGGTGTACTGCTGGTAATAGGCTTCGCCGCTACCCTCCGGGTCGAAGCGTTTGACCTTTAGCTTGACCTCCATCAGTACGTCCTTTCCTGTGGCTCCCACCGCGTGATCGTGACCGGCAGCGTGCCTAGCTGCGGTCCGGATTCGGCGTACGTGCAGGTCACGTGGTGCATCCACTCGTCATCGTTCCGCGCCGGGAAGTCTAGCCGGTAGTGTGCGCCGCGGCTTTCCTTGCGTTCAATCGATGAGGCGGCAACCATCTCGGCGCAGTCCAGCATGAAACCAAGCTCGATGTGGAAGAGGAGGTCGGTGTTGAAGACTTTGCCCTTCGCTTCGATGCCGACGGACTCGAAACGCTTCTTGAGCGCCTTGACCTCTTCGAGGCCTTCTTTGAGTTGTTCCTCCTGGCGGAAGACCTGGACTTTTTCGTTCATCACGCGGCCCATGTCCATGCGCACGTTAGCGATTCGGTCCGACGTAGCGGGCCGGGCCAGTAGGTCGGCAAGCCGCTTTTCAACGGCCTCTCCGAAGCGCTCGTCGGGCATTCGAATGTCTTCTGAGCGTGCCCGCTCCGATGCATCTATCCCGGCTCTTTTACCGAAGATGACGGTGTCCAGTAGCGAGTTCGCTCCGAGCCGATTCGCGCCGTGGACGCTGACGCAGGCTGTTTCCCCTGCCGCGTAAAGTCCCGGCAGGGGAGTCCGGCCCCAGACGTCTGTTTTGGTGCCGCCCATGATGTAGTGCATGCCGGGCAGGATCGGGATCGGCTCTTCGACGATATCGACGCCGGCAAAGTCGATGCCGATCTCGCGGATCTGCCACAGGCGCTCCCGGATGATGTCCATGCCGAGGTGGCGCATGTCGAGGAAGACGCAGCCATCCTGACCGCGGCCCTCGTTGATTTCCGTCTGCTCGGCGCGCGATACGACGTCGCGGCTGGCCAGCTCCATCATGTTCGGCGCGTAGGTTTCCATGAAGCGGTCGCCCGCCGCGTTCAGCAGGAAAGCGCCCTCGCCGCGCGCGCCTTCGGTGATCAGCACACCGGAGCCCTTCAGCGTTGTCGGGTGGAACTGGACCATCTCCATGTCCATGGACGGCGCGCCGGCGCGGTAAGCCAGGCTGATGCCGTCGCCAGTGCAGATCAAAGCGTTCGTGCTTGGCTCGTAGACGCGGCCGGCGCCGCCGGTCGCCATGATCACGGCTTTCGCACCGATGACGTGAACTTCGCCGGTGCGAATGTCCATCGCCACGCAGCCTTTGCACATGCCGTCCTCAACCACCAGGTCAATGACGAACCACTCTTCATAGATGCGCAGGCCGTGCTTGATCAGCTGCTCGTACATGACATGCAGTAGCGCCTGGCCGGTGATGTCGCCGACAAAGTAGGTTCGAGCGCGTTGCTGCCCGCCAAAGGCGCGCGAGCCGAGCTTGCCGTTCTCGTCGCGGTGGAAGATGACGCCCATGTGCTCCATGGCGATGACCTCTTCACCCGCCTCAGAGCAGAGCACTTCGATCGCGTCCTGGTCACCCAGGTAGTCGCTGCCCTTCACGGTGTCGTAGGCGTGCTCTTCCCACGAGTCGTCGACATCCACGGCGGCGTTGATGCCACCTTGAGCCGCGTTGGAGTGGCTGCGAACAGGATGTACTTTGGAGATGATCGCGACGTCAGCGCCGGCTGCCTGGGCCGAAAGCCCGGCACGCATCCCAGCCAGTCCAGCGCCGATGATCAGGATGTCATGTTGATACACGGCCATCGGCCCGGACCTCCATCTTCTCCGACCCCGTCTCCAGTATCGGAAGGGGCTGCCCCAACGAAGTCGGAGCACGTCAGCGATGTTAGCGCGGCCTTCAGATAGGGACAAGCCAACTCGGCAGTTGTCTCTGCTTCAGATGAGTCTAGATCCAGACTACGTTGAAAGGCGGCGCACTAAGCAGAGGGCTCCTTCGCTGGGAGGCTCCTCTTGGTTGTAGGCCGGGCATCCGTGATGCGGGTGAGTGGGCTGCCTGTATTCAGGGAGCGGTTTCAGCGACGCGCGTTGCTTTGACAACCAGGCGTTCGTCGTACTCGAGCTGAGAGCTGTCGAAGCTCCCGCCGCAAGTAATCATGGTCAAAGTCTCATCAAGTGTCGGCCCGATGATGTCGCTGACGGGTGCGGTAGCGGCGGTGTAGTAGTTCAATGATGCGACTTCATAAATGAACGTCTCGCCGCTCGCCACGGCGATTTCAACCCTGTCGCCGGCTTTGAGGTCCTTGAGATGCCAGAACACGGCTGGGCCGTCATTGTAATAGTCGACGTGACCGGCCATGACGATGTTGCCAACGTTGCCCGGCTTGGCCGAGAAGTCGTACCAGGCAACCGACTCGGGGCCGTGAGGGTTCTGCATGGCTCCGGTGCCGTCTACTGTCTTGGTCTCAATTGGCGCGTCTATACCCACCCTGGGTATGCGGACGCGAACAATTGAGGATTCGTTGGCACCTTGCGTGTTGTCGACAGTTCCGGGGACCTCATCCTCAGCTTCAGTAACCGGCGTACTTGACGATATCTGAACCTGCCGGTCTTTGCCGAACTCTCCCGGCTGATAGCTGGCCACGGGCAACGAAAGGGTCGGGGATTCAGCGGCTGTCCCGGTGGTGTGGAGCATGTACAACGAAACGAGGCACAAGGCCAGTCCGCTGACGATAATCGACAACGTTGTGAACATCGAGGGCTTCATCGTTACAGGTCGCCTCCGTGCGAAGCCACTGACGGCAATTCCATATCTAAGGGTCGTCACGTTTGGGGCAGAAGTTGAGGCGTGTGGACGTGAATTGGGGTAGCGACAAAAATGTGAAATATTTCTCGGTTGCCTATAAAGCTGCCTGAGCTAGTGCCGATAACGAGTGTGGAGACCTTGGGAAGGCCTCAATCGCGCAATGCTAGCAAGGAGAAAAGGATTGAGAACACTAGCTAAAAAGGCAACGTTTCTGGGTGTCATGGCAGCCGTAATCGCTGTGACAGTGGGTAGTCTTGCATTATCGCAGGACGTCACGTTCGGCGCTGAGACGGACGGCTCCGAGACTGACGTATCATCGTACGGCGGGCCGGACCCGACAAACGAACAGTTCCCGGTTGCCGGCGGCTCGACGACGCCCCCTGACGAGGAGTCGATTCCGCCTGCGGCACCAGTGGACGACACTAACGACGGTTCAGTCGGCGGCGTCAACGCCAACACCCTGCCTTCGGCAGGAAGCGGCGGTTACCTGGATTCGTCCAACACGAACACCCTGGTGTACGGGTTGATGGCCTTCGCGCTTGCGATTGTCATGACCGGATCGGTCGCTTGGGCCAGCTCTCGGAAGTAGCCCTGACCTCGAAGTAAGCGAATCAAACTCAATAAGGGTGGGCCGAAACCGGCCCACCCTTATTGAGACGCCACCAGCGCCGTCAACGGAAGAGAGCGCACGGATGCGCTAGGCAAGCAGGGGACAGTGGCCCGCCTGCCTCGCGACATCAGTTGAGACAATGCAAGCCCCGATTTCATCGACAAGGATGTCGAACCAGAACCTTCCGGCCTGGTTGACGCAGGAGCGTCTTCTTACGGGAGCTGTTCTAGTCATCCTGCTGGTCCTATCGATACCGGTCCTGACATCAGGACGGTCACCGTTAAACTCCGACCAGTCTCTTTACATGGCCGAGGCGCTGAATATTGGTGACGGGCACCTCACCTACCCGACCGGAGATCCGGTTGTCCACAGGGCCCCCCTGTACCCGGCGTTCCTCGCAGCAGCGTTTCAATTCGGCGGCACTACGCTTGATAGCGCTTACCTGGTACCACAGGTCTCCGTCATTGTTAACGCGCTCCTGCTGTTCCTTTTAGGCCGGGCTCTTTTCGGCTTCTGGGGCGGCGCCGTCGCCGCGATTACCGCGGCGAGTTCTCTATATCTACGCGGCCTGGGCACGACCCTCTTTCTGGACAGCACTCAGGCCACATTTCTCCTAGCCAGCCTTTTCGTGTATTGGCGTGCTGAGAATTCTCGTAGCGTGCCGCTGATGGCGCTTGCCGGGGGACTGCTCGGCGCCTCTTTCCTCGTGAAGGAGGCATCGGTCCTCTTCTTGCCGCTGCCCCTCGTCATGGGACTGCTGCTTGGTTTCGAGCAAAATTGGAAGCGCGTCTTGCCAGCGTGGTTTGCCGGCTTTGTTCTAGCGACAGCCTGGTGGTGGATATGGGTCTATGTGCATACCGGGCAGCTCTTCTTGGTTGGCTCCCCCGACAGTGAGCTGGGATTGATGCTACTGGCCGTCATGGCTCTCGGGGCGGGCTGTACCGCGGCACTTATACGCTTCGCACCGCCAAGATTTCAGGCTTCAACCGCCAGCCGCGCGGCAGCGATCCTCATGCTGGCAACTTGGAACGCACTCTTCTTCGTTGGCATGGACCGCCAAGCATGGGCATTTGATAGCGACTATCTAGGTCACACGGCCTCTTATCTGGTCAATATTTTCCTGCCTAACGTGCAACCGGCGCCGTTGATCCTCCTGGCCTGGGTCTGGCTCGCCTGGTCGGCAGTTAAGGCCAGGCCTGGTGCGACGCTGCTCGCAGCGTGTGCGCTGCTCTATGGCAGCTTCTTTTTGCAGGTCGCAGACCGAGGGCTCTCCTTGAGGGATGAGCTTCCGATCGTTTTCGTCTCCTACCTCGCCCTCGGCGGTCTAGCAGCGGGCCTTGTACGCTGGAGCGCTCGCATCGATCTGGGCGCAACGGTTCGGAGCTTTGGCGGAACCGGCGTAGTTGGCGTGGCCGTTTTGCTGGCTGCTATCGTCATCGTGAGCGGTTCTTCCGTATCGAAGGCGCGCGTCGCCACTTTGCAGGACGACTGGGAAAATCCCCTGGCACGACGGACTGCGGCCTGGATCAATCAAAACATCGAGCCGGGTGCCACCATCATTGCGTCTCGCCTCTACTACAGTCACCTCTACTTCCTTACGGGCGGCGAATATGCGATTCACCAATTGCCTACGGTCGAAGTCGACCTCCACCCAGAGCCGGGTTCCGAGACGCCACTGAGCCGGGCGAGCAGTCTGTTTCGGTGGGAGCATCATCTGCTGCCGACCGATTCGCCCGACGACCAGTGGCTCTACCTGACTCGTTACCCGGTTAAGGGCTATCTCATTGGTCTCGCAGAGGATGACTTGCTGTTGGAGCTGGAAGGCCGCGAGGCGGACTACGTCATCGTGACGACGCTTGATGCAGGATTCAGCTCTCCGTCATTCAATCGCTATTTCGAGGGTAACCCAGCCTTCGAGCTCGTAAAGGTCATCACGGCTTCACCCTTGGATGAGGTTCGTGTCTATCGAACGGATATTGCTGCCCTGGCGCCTCAGGGCAAGCCCGCGCAAGTGACGCAGTCTGCTTATAAGTACGTGGTTCACCTGATAGGCGGCGAGACGCCTGCCAGTGATTATTTAGGCCGCATCAACACATCCGGCTTCGAGTTAACGGATCGCTAGAAAGACACGCCAGAGGTTCTTGCATGAAAGTTATTGTCACCATCCCGGCGTTCAACGAAGAGGAGAGTATCGCGGGTGTTATTCGCGAGATTCCACGTGCGATTCTCGGGATCTCGCGCGTAGAGGTCCTCGTCCTCGATGACGGCTCACGAGATCGGACTGTTGAGGTTGCCCTCGCAGCCGGCGCCGACTACGTGGTCTCCAACGGCCGCAATCGAGGCCTGGCTTACACGTTCCAGAGGGCGCTCAACGAAGCGCTGGACCGCGGCGCCGACATCATCGTCAATACGGACGCGGATAACCATTACGACCAGACACGAATCCCTGACCTTGTAGCACCGATCCTCAGCCACGAAGCTGACATCGTCATTGGGAGCCGGGTTCTTAGCAACCTCAAGATGCACTGGGCGAACAAACAGGGCAACCGTGTTGCGAATTACGTGATGCAGCGCCTGCTGCGCATCCCGGACATCGACGTTTCCTCAGGGTACCGAGGCTATAGCCGTGAAGCGGCACTCTCGCTCAACGTCCTGTCTGGACACACCTACACTCATGAGACGCTTTTCAACGCTTTGGACCGCCGCCTACGAATCGTCAGCATTCCATTGGAGGCGCGGCACGTTGAGCGTCCTTCGCGGCTGATCCAGGGTTTGCCGAAGCACGTCTTGCGAGCCGGCGTTGGGATATTGCAGTCGATGCTGCGCTACCGGCCGCTTCAGGCTTACGGCTCCCTCGGCCTTGCTTTTGCTCTCGCCGGAGCGGTGCCCTTTCTGCGATTCCTCTATTTCTTCGCAGCCGGCGCAGCCGGAGGACATCTGCAGTCATTAATCGCCGGGACAGTGCTCCTGCTCGTCGGCATGTTGTTTATCGTCTTCGGCATGCTAGCCAAGGCGGTGAGCTGGAACCGGCAGCTACTCGAAGAGGTCCTGTATCGGCTCAAGGATGACGAGAGGTTCCTTGATGCCGGCCTAACGTCCGTGGTCAACCTGACCGAAATCAAGAACGAAAGATCCCGAGCCGTCGACGAATCCGGCGCGCCGAGCCGCGCCGCTTAAGACATGGAGGTCAAAAACATGGCAGATAGCAATTCATGGAAGATCGGGATCATGGGAGTTGGCGTCGTCGGTGGCGCCGTCCGCAACTACCTCGAATCAACAGGTGTCGAGCCGCTCCTCTATGACCCCGGCAAGAAACTCGGTTCTCTTGCCGAGGTTAACCAGGCTGATCTTGTTTACATATGCGTGCCCACGCCCTACGTTGCGGGCGTCGGCTTCGACGAGAGTTCCATCGGCGAAGCCTTCCGGAACCTCCGTGGCGGCAAGACGGTCGTCATCAAGTCCACCGTGCTACCGGGCACCACGCAGAAGTATCAAGACGCCTATCCCGACCAGCACGTCCTGTTCAATCCGGAGTTCTTGCGAGAAGCCAGCGCTAACCAGGACTTCCTGGTGCCGGACCGTCAGATCGTTGGATTCTGCGACGAAGGCGATTCCGATTTGGCGCAGGAGATCCTCGAATCCCTACCGCGCGCGCCGCACGAGACAGTGGTGCCCTCTGCGGTGGCGGAAATGACCAAGTACGCGACGAACTCCTTCCTGGCGCTGAAGGTGATCTTCGGCAACGAACTGTTCGATCTTTGCCGGGCGGCGGGCATCGATTACGAGCTGGTCAAGGAGGGGTTCGGCGTCGATGCTCGAATCGGCGACTCCCACCTCGATGTCAACGACGCTGGCTATCGCGGCTATGGCGGCAAGTGCCTACCGAAGGACACGATGTCGCTCCTCGACCTGGCCGACGATTTAGGCGTCCCGATGCGGCTGCTTGAAGCAGCACATGAGGTTAATTCGGGCCTCAAGGCGCCGGTGCCATTCCACCGCCGCGACAAAGTCGAGTCTGTCGACCAGCAGCAAGTCGCTCGGCTCGCAGGTTAGCCCGTGACTGGAGCAGTGAGCCAGAAATCGAGGATCGGCGCCACGGATCGACTAGAGGACGCGTCCGCCTCCAAAGAGATGAAGCGCGTCCTCGTTCTCGCCAGCACCTTCCCGCGTTGGCCTGACGATACGGAGCCACCCTTCGTCTACAACCTTTCGCGCCAGCTTGCGCAACGCTTCGAGGTGGTGGTCTTGGCCCCGCATGCGCCGGGGGCGAAGGATGTCGAGACGATGGACGGCATCGAGGTACACCGCTTTCGGTACTCCTGGCCGGCGAAGACGGAGCAGCTCGCCTATGGTGGGATGCTGCCGAACCTCAAGCGCAACCCGTTGCTATGGGCCCAGGTGCCCTTCTTCGTTGCGTCTGAGCTCCTTAATACAGTGCGCCTCGTCAGGTCCCACGAAATTGACGTTATACATGCGCATTGGCTGGTGCCTCAAGGCCTCGTCGCGGCACTGGCTGCGATGTTCCTGCGCAAGCTCGCCGTTGTCACCGCTCATGGCGCCGACGTCTACGGGCTGCGCGGCAAGTGGGCTAGTGCAATCAAGCGCTGGACCCTGGGCCGAATGACACGCGTCACGGCCGTCAGTTACAACCTCGCCGCTGCAATCCAGGAGCTCGATTCAGACACGCCCGTCGAGGTGATCTCGATGGGTGTGGACGTGACTCAATTCCGGCGGCAACGCAACGCGCTCAAGGTCACCCAAACCTTGAGCGCCTCAGGTCCACTCATCCTATTCGTCGGCCGGCTTGCCGAGAAGAAAGGCGTCCAATATTTGGTCGATGCCATGCCGGCAATCCTCGCGAGCGTGCCAGAGGCGACGCTGGTCGTTGTTGGTGACGGCCCGCTACGGTCAGACCTTGAGCGACGAGCGCGAAGCCTGGGCATCACAGGCTCGGTGCATTTCGTGGGTGCGAGACAGCCAAAAGACCTGCCACGGTACTACTCCGCTGCCGATGTTCTCGTCGCTCCATCTATCGTTGCTGAAGGTGGCGATACTGAGGCGTTTGGTCTCGTAATTGCCGAATCGATGGCCTGTGGGTGCCCTGTCGTCGCTTCCGACGTCGGAGGCATCGGTGACCTGATCAGGCACGAGAAGACCGGCCTGCTGGTCCCTCAGCGCAACCCGGGCGAGCTGGCAGATGCGGTAGGCCGGCTGCTCTCAGACGACGTTCTCCGGCAGCGTTTGCGCCGCCAAGCTTCCGCGCACGTCAAGCGCAACTTTGCACAGACCGTGATCGCGGCGCGCTACGAAACAGCACTTCGGGAGGCAGCAATATGAGAATGGGAACCTACTATCGCGCGGAGCTGATTAAGCTGCTTGGCCTGGCACGAAGCGAAGGTCGCACCCTTGACATCGGTGGTTACGACGGCTTCATGCTTTCGCAACTCGAGGCTGACCAAAAAGTAAGCGTCGACATCGATACGATCGCGCTTCATCCGGGCATCGATTACTTCGCGGCGATGGTCTGAGGCTTCCGTTTCGAGACGAAAGCTTCGAGACGATTTATGCGCTCGACGTCCTTGAGCATGTTGATGACGAGCAGCGATTCTCGCGGGAGTTGATGCGCGTACTCAAACCCGGCGGGCGGCTCGTCCTGACGACCCCTCAGATTGACGTGCAAATCTTCCCCAAGGTGTTGCAGCCTTGGGCCAACAAAAGATGGCAACACTATCGTGTGCCGGGATACGAGCAAGCGGCCGTGGAGTCGCTCTTCGAGATCCTGAAACCCACTGGCGCCAGGGTCACCCGTCTCTCCGCAGCGTGGTTTCTACATCTCTACCTGCCGCTCAGCGTGATTTGGAAAGTGGCGCCACGGATCGGCAAGGGAGTGATTCGTCTTATCGCCACCATAGACCAGCCTCGTCGTGGCGCACGGGGCCTTTTGCTGGCCGAAGTCACCAAGTAGAGCAGTCGAATTGAGGCGAGATCGATGAAACAGATGGAAGAAGGTCGGGTCGAACCTTACGCTGCGTTGCCGGCATCAGCCTGGGAACGGCTCGAGTTGCGTCTGCTTGCCGAGTGGTCCGTCCTGGCTGCCGTCATCTCCGTTTTTGCCTGGTATCTGGTGCGATTCGTGACGATCCCGATCATTGGCAGCGACGGAGGCAACCTGCTGGCGCTCTCTCGGCCTGTCCTTGACGGTGACCTGGCAAACGTAATCTCCTCACAGGCTCCCCTTCTCACGACGATCGTCTATTCGGTGCTTCTGCGCACGCCAGTGCCGCTGAACCTGTTGCCTATTGCGTTTGCGCTTCTGCTCGTGCTCGGTACCAGCTGGTTTGTTTACAAGCAGTCCGGCAGCTTTCTCCTGACGTCGATACCCGTGCTGGGTTTTGGGCTCTCGCCCATCTTCTGGATTCAGAACACCAGCCTTTCGCCTTACACCCCGTTCATCTTCCTTGGCTATGCCGGCCTCTACCTCTCGTGCAGCTACGCGCTGGGCCGAACCTCGGTCAAAATGGGGTTGCTCGGCGCTGGCCTCTTGGCCGCGTCACTTTATACATTCGGCCAGGCGCTGTCTTTCTTCGCCATCCCCGCGCTTTGCTTCCTCGTTCTGAGCCCGAAGCGCGAGACACTGCGGCGCCTTATACCCATTTACGGAGCTCTGCTGGCACTGACTTTGCCGTGGGTGATTTGGCACCTGCTCGTCGGGGGGATCAGCCACTTCGAGGACTATCCGTTGAACTGGTTCAACGTCAAGTATTCGGAGCACATTGGGGCCTTCTGGGGCCGCGACTACTTTGACTCGATCCCGAGCTACCTCTCGACGGTCCACAGCGTGCTCAGCCAGGACTTGCTGCCGGTTTGGACTTGGCCTGTGGTGACGCTGGGATTCTTTGGGGTTGCACGCAGCCACGGGTGGCGCGCCGCCGCATTCATCGGCGTCGCGCTTGTCTGCCTCAGCCTGCCGGTGATTATGCGCATGTCTCCGGTCTTTGCACGCTACTGGTATTCATCCCTGCCACTCCTGCTTCTGCTTGCGACGGCGGGCATCGCTTACATCAGCACCTGGCTACCGCGACACGCGACTCTGCTGCTGTTCGTGGCCGCGGCGCTGGTGTCCTTCCCGATGATCGGCGATAGCGCAGACGCGGCCTACACGCGGAACGTGACGAGGCACGAGATCACGCTGGCTGACTATGAACTCTTCGCGTCGAGGATCGACGATTCGCGCGGCATCATCAGCCGCGACCCCAGGATCCAATCACTCGTGCCGGGCAACCCACTGTACAACAACATAACGCTTGATGAAGAAGACGTAATCACCTACCTGAGCTGGCGTAGCGATGAGTCCGTATCAGAGTTCTTCGCCGAGCACGAGATCGGCTGGGTCATCCTCTACAACAACTGGGAGACCTGGGAGCTCAACTTCAACGGCTGGTTGGTGGAAGCTGCCGGTCAAGAGCCTGCCCACTACTGGAGAATCGAGCAGTCGTCACTGGTCGATTCTGTGGTGCGCGGCCAGCACCTGACGCTGTACAAACTTGAGGAGCACTCGAAATTAGGGCATCGCGGACCGTTAGGGGGTTCAGCTGCATCCGTGAAGGAGTTAGGACTAATCACCCGTTGATCCGTGAGCTGAGCAGTGAGAGTTTGAGTCTGTTGCCAGCGAACAATCGGCAGCATGAGCAAGGAGATTTTAATGCAGAGTACAGAGACTATTCATGAAGGCGCTTCTGAGGCAGTCATGTTCACACGCCATGAGTGGGATGGCGCTCCTCAACATGATCAAGTACTAGGACCCCGGTTCATCGTCCGCAGCAAGCTGGTACGAGACTTTGTAAAGAGCGTGCGGCCCGCGGCGACCCTCGACATAGGCTGCGGCAGCGGCAACATCACTCGGGAAGTCGCCGGCGCTTCGGTGCAGGTTCACGCCACTGATGTTAGCCCCAGGGCGATCGAGGCAGCGGAGGCTAATCTGGCCGATCTCAGCAATCTGAGTTACGAGTCAATTAACCTCTTTGATTGCCTCCCGGGCGAGAGACAACATCTGGCTAATAAGTTCGATCTGATCGTCCTGTCGGAAGTCCTGGAGCACCTGGACGAAGATGATGCGGCTCTGAGTGTGATACAGGAATTGCTTCCCGAAGGAGGCCATCTCCTTCTCACGGTTCCGGGTGATCCAAACCAGTGGAGTGTGGATGATGAGCTCTCAGGGCATCGTCGGCGTTACACTCGGAACGAGCTCTACACGAAGCTCCAGCGTGCCGGCCTGGAAGTGGAACGAATTACGAACTGGGGTTTTCCAGTCACAAGAATCCTCACCGGCTTGGAGCGCAGGATGATGGGTGGCGGGGGCAATGGTTCAAGCGCCACCGGCCGTCTGGTCCGACTGCTTCTGCGCCCGGCCAACCTGGTCTTCAGACTGAATTCACTCTATGAGCCGTTCTTTTCATTCGTTGATGCCGGCGTGGGGTACGTGGTCCTGGCCAGGCGTAGCAAGGGCCTGCCATCTGTCGAGGCCCTCCCATAGGCACCATCGACGTCCTCATGACAATGGAAATCAAGCCATCACCTGAATACTGGTACTCTCCTGAGCTACGAGCCAGTCAAACGGTGCGAATGTGAGAATCTCCCAGCGCACAGTGGCTTTCACGCTGGTCATTCTCGGGGCCGGCTTCTTCGTCCTGCAGCTCGCATCAGGAACTGAGTACATTACCCTCCAGCGACAGAACGTCTTGAGGCTTCTGCTCCCAATGGGTCTCGTTGTTCTCGGCACAGTCGGCGCGGGCCTGATTTGGGGTTTCATACTGACTCGCCTCGCCGGTAATTCCATCAGCCTTCCCGCATGCGTCCGCCTCTTCCTCTACAGCTGGTTGGGACGCTACGTTCCTGGAACCGTCCCTTACCATGCGGCCCGAGTCTTGGCAGCGGAATCACTGGGTACCGGCAAGACCAAAGTGGGCGCCAGCATTGCCTATGAAACCGTCCTGTTGCTCGGCTCGGGCGCGTTCATTGGATGCCTCGGCGCCCTAATAGGGCTCGGTGGCCAAGACAGTGCATTGCTCTACCTCTTAGCTGCCATTCCGCTCGCTTTGCTGCTGCCGGTAGTCCTGCAGGCGAACGTCCTTGTGCCAATCACCAATCGCGTGCTCCGACTGGTACGCAGGCCGGACATCGGCCCCGATTCGTTCCTTTCTGGTCGGCAAGCGACCGCGATCTTCCTCGGCTATGCCTTGGTACATGTGGTTAATGGATTTGCCTTTGTCCTGGTTCTCGCTGCTCTCGATCAAGGCGACATTAACCTCGCCATGGCAATCGGGGCCTACACGCTAGGTGGAGTCATCGGTGCTGTTGCGATCTTCGTGCCTTCCGGGATAGGCGTCAGAGAGGGTGTGATCGTGGGGCTTTTGAGCAGCGCAGTCCCGCCGGAGGAAGCGCTGATTGCTGCTGCCACGGCGCGTGCCATCTCCATAGTCGCGGACGTTCTGCCGGCCGCAGTGCTGCTGGGCCTGGCATCGCTCCGGCACTTGAATCGTTGGGCTGTCGGTCCGAAACAATTACGCGATCAATCGTCGGGCTCGATCCTCGCGCATCGGCCTGCGCTCCACGGTAATCAGGATGAATGAACATGAATCAGCCAACGGACAGCTCATTTTTTGACACCTCTCCCTATGCCACGCAAATCTCCAAACCCTAGGGCTCTGAACTTCACTGGACGAGACCGGACTCGCCGTACACGGGTAAATTACTTCACATCCGTGCGGGCGCTCGGCTATCGCTTCAGGTCCACGAAGACAAGACGGAGACTTGGTTGCTAATCTCCGGTGAGGCCATGGTGATCTGGGAGAACTCCTCCGGCGAAATCGAGGAAGCAGTCCTTCGTCCGGGTGTCGGATATACTTGTGTTTCCCGTCAAAAGCATAGGCTCATAGGTCTAACGGATTGCAGCATTGTCGAGGTGTTCACGCCGGCGCGAGGCACCACGTGTCGTCTAGAGGACGACTTCGAGAGGCCGGATGAGACCGAGGCTGGCGCTGATCCGGTCACCAGGTTCCTGTTGCAGTTGATTCTGGATCCAATGATGCAGGGCTGGCACCCCGGACCTCGGCGAACCCTGGGTTTCTTGGGTCTAATCGATGGCGAGTGTCCCGTCCAGGTCGATCCAGGAACCCCAGCTGCTATTCCAGACTTTGTATTGGACGCCACCGTATACGTCGACAGCGAATGCGTAGACCGAACTCCCCACGCCTACGGCCTCGGGGTTGCTGGCGAGATTGGTGCCGACGTTACTCCAACCAGTCCAAGAACTCGTGTACTGCCGGTCCCAGAGCCAGCCGGAGGAGTTCATGCCCAGGTAAACCAGGCTAGAGCCGGTGGACGCCGCTGCTGGGTTCGATACGAGGATTCCGCCCAGGGAGATCCAACCGCTCCAGGAGCCGCTAGTCAACGCTTTGTAATACGTGAAACCATTGTGGTTGACACCGATCGCATAGAGGGAGGTGCCATTAGAAACGGCCGCAAATTCACTCTCCAGAACCCCGCCCAGGCCGGTCCACGAGCCCCAGCTGAGAACTGTCTTCCCAGGCTCTCACCCAGGTCCTGCCTGCGCCATTGAGTCCGATGGCGTAGAGGTCTCCCTGGTGATTTACGAGGGAAATCTGCCCGGCAAGCACGCCTGAGACCTTCGTCCAAGACGACCAGGAACCGGAAGAATAGATTCGATACCAGATCTTCCCGTACGGATTGAGCACCATCACCATTAGACGGCCCTGGCCGTCTACCGCCGCCGCAGGTGCACCACTAATGCGCCCGCCCAGACTCAGCTCGGAAGACCAACTACCGCTACTCCTTCGTACGTAGCGCAGGTCGTTACCGACGCCACGGAAGAAAACGAAGACGTCGCCTGCGGCGGTAATCGCCTCGGGCCGTGAAGCCGCGCCGGAGCCTGCAAACGTCCAGCCCTGGAATGTGCCGCTAGAGGTCTCCCGATACCAGATCTGGTTCGAGCTATTGCGCCCAAAGATGGCGACTTCGGAGCCAACCTCTGTCGCGGAGAGCTGGTGATCGCCGCTTGCTGGGCTGTAGATCGGAGTTCCCAGGGCGTTCGCTGCCACTGTGTTGGACCAAGCGGAGTCGCCACCGGTGCCCAACGCCTTGACGCGATAACAGTAGCTCCCCGCAGAGAGGCCTCCTGCGAAGTCATCGTCGACGAAGCTGGTGCCCGCGACGGTGCCGACCGGCTCCCAGTTGGTGCAGGCGTCATCGCCGCGCTCGACGTCGTAGGCGATGGGAGAACCGCTGGCAGCGCTCCAGCTCAGGTTGATCGAGGCGGAACCATCGGTCGTGCCAAGGCCGCTGGGCACCCCTGGAGCCCCGCCACCCAACGGGTAACGGGAAGCTGCTCCGGCCTGGTCGTCAGCGAGGATGACTTTGCGGACGCCGTTGCTGATCGCAGGACACATGAGCGGCGTCGATGCGCTGCCGTTACAGCTCTGATCGCTGTGCCCCATGCCGAGGCCGTGACCCAGTTCGTGTTCCATGACCGACTGCAAGCTGTATGAACTAATCGAGATGCCGTCTGAGTCGTCGGCATCCCAGGTGAAGTTGACGTTGTTTATCAGGGTGTCGGAATCAACCCGCACTCCGCCCGATGTGGCGCACCAGTTAACGCCTAGCGTCCCGGCGCCAAGATCATTGGCCCAGGCGATCGTGTTGAAGCCATCGCCGTGGGTGTTACCGTCCCGGGTCGTCGTCCCACTGTAGGAGAACGATGGGTAGGAGTCGGCAAGGGCCTGCCAGGCGTGCCACGATTCGTAGCTGAGGCGGCTGAATTCGGCGCCGGACGGCCCCCCTGCTCCAGGGTGAATCGCAGGATTGACCTCGATGAGGACGGGCATGGCCGCGGTGCTCCACGTCGCGCAGTAGGTAGTGAACTGCAGGTTCGTGACTTCGCCTGGCGTCTCAGGCAGGTCGACAGGCTCGTTCAAGGCGCTGCTCAAGTCCTGCTCGAGCGCCTGAATCGACTGGCTTGGTTTTTGACCGTGCTGATAGGCTTGCGAACCGGCGAGAGAGTACTTTGACTGCGAGCGGTTAAGAAGCTCCGGCGCTGCCGAATCGTCGAGCAGGAGAAGCACTCGCTCGCCCTCGGCAAATCGCGGCACGCCACCGACGTCGATTGTCTCATTGCCAACCGTGCCGCCGTCCATTGTGAGGACAAGCTCCGTCTCACCTTCGCCCTTTACGTACTCGTCGACTTCAATCCGAATCGCTGTTTTGATGGTGCCGGGTTCTTTGAACGAAGCAACATTGGTCACGCGTCCGAGGACGATCTTTCCAGCCCTGGCCGCCTGCGACTCAACAGATTCGTCGATTAACAAAGCGCCGTCGTATGCCGCTGGAGCTACCACAGCGATTTCTTGGTGCCGGTCGAAGGTGCCGGCATAAAATGCGACCGCGATGACCGCGACGAACAAAAGGAACCTAGATATCACCTGGTACTTCTTCCCTACGCTCAAGTCGTGATTAACCCTATGAATGTAGTTTCGACCGGAGTAGGGAAAGTATTTATACCGGGCGAGATGAATGTTTGAGTCTGCACACGTCGTTTCAGGCTCAACCGGAGCGGTTAACTGGTTTCATCGACCGTTCTGGGCATAGAAATAGGGCCTCGCCTTGAGGCCCTATTTCTACTCTCAACCGGGTGAGTTAAATCTGTCGGCGGAACCGGACAGCCGCTGCGAGCGTGCCGCCAAGGCTGAACAACAGGCCAGCCGTTGCCAGGCTCCTTGTTACAGGGTTTAAGCCCTCGGTACCGTATCCGGCGTCCGGCAGCACCGCTGGCGGATCTTCCTGAATCCCGCCAACCTCTTCCACCGGCGTGGAAGTCGGCCCAGGCGTCGTGAACGTTTCCGGCGTAGTGGTGATTGTCACCGGCGGCGTCGTAGTTACCGGTGGCGTCGTGGTTACCGGCGGCGTCGTAGTTACCGGCGGCGTCGTAGTTGGCACTACGGTCCCCAGGCAGTGATCTTCGTTTCCGTCCGGGTTCTGGCCGTGTGCCTCGCAGTCTTTGCCGTGCTCAGGCTGGGGATCATCACGGCACGGTTGCTCGCTGGTGGCGTGTTCGCAGACGCCGTCGTTGCCCGGCGGCTCGGCCGAGGCACCCGGGGCGAGCAAAAGGGCGCCAAACGCCACAGTGCCGATGAGGCCAAGGAGTAGCATGAAAACTGGACGCATTTAAAGACTCCATTCTTGAGGTGACCTCATCCTTGAGGTCCTACCAATAGAAATGAAGCATCAGGCGATTTGTATCAGTTGTCTGGGGAGTCAGGTCGATTTATTTACCGCAAAGAGTCACCCGCCGGAGCATCAACCTCGGGAGGCAGTGCGTCCAGATCCCACGGGCATCGAGGTACCGGCCGCTGAGCACGTTGCACCTTGCCAGATGCCAGCTAGACACAGACTTCGGCGCATCTGCGCATCGCGGCTTCGGCGTCTGCTTCCTCCGCCAAGCGCTCCAGATGCTTTACGAGGTCTGGCATCGACGGGCCGAAGTCAACGTTGCTGAAGCTGCGCTAGGATGACTAATTAGAACAATGAAACCGTCGCGCTGGGAGGAAATCAGGATGCGCGAATCGCAGAAAGGCGGCCGTTAGTGCCCGAAAGACGAGCCCTCATCACTGGTATCACCGGCCAAGACGGCTCTTACCTGGCGGAGCTTCTCTTAGGTAAGGGCTATGAAGTCCATGGCGTCGTGCGTCGGGCAAGCCTCGTCTCTCGCACGAGGCTGGATGAGCTAAGCGCGCTTCTTGATGAAGAAACCAACAGCCGGCTTCACCTGCACTACGGCGACCTTTCCGACCAGACCTCTCTGTGCAAATTGGTAGAGTGGTTGCATCCAGAGGAGGTCTATAATCTCGCGGCGCAGTCGCATGTGCGCGTTTCGTTTGAGGTGCCGGAATCGACATTCGACGTTACGGGCCTAGGAGCGTTTCGAGTATTAGAATGCGTTCGCCGTGGGGCCCCCGATGCGCGCGTTTACCAGGCCGGCAGTTCGGAAATGTTTGGCAAGAATTCGAATCTTCAACAGAACGAGGCGACGCCCTTCCATCCCCAGAGTCCGTACGGAATCGCGAAGGTTTTCGCTCACCACACAGCTGTCCACTATCGTGAAGCCCACAGCATGTTCGTTTCGAACGGCATCCTCTTCAATCACGAGTCGCCCCGAAGAGGAGAAAACTTCGTTACCCGGAAAATCGCGATTGCCGCGGCGCGAATTGCTGCAGGGCTGGAGGATGAGGTACAGCTTGGTAACCTCGATGCCAAGCGCGATTGGGGCTACGCGCCGGAGTATGTTGAGGCCATGTGGCGCATGCTGCAATACGATAAGCCCGGTGAGTTCGTAGTCGCCACGGGTGAGACCCACTCGGTCCAGGAGTTTCTAGAGCTTGCCTTTCAGGAAGTTGGCTTGGACTACCGCAACTTCGTCAGTCATCAGGGAGATCTTGAGCGGCCAACGGATGTCGACTACCTCTGCGGCGACGCCAGCAGGGCGGAGAAAGAACTTGGCTGGACCGCGAACCTACGCTTCGAGGGTCTGGTCAAGTTAATGGTGTCGCACGAGGTCAACAGAGCTCTGATGAATGCAAATTGACTGAATCGCCAGAGTAGCGCTGGTCCAGAACCACATCGGGCTTGACCGGCGAAGCCGCAGGCTCATTTCAGCCATTGCCTTGATCAGGATGTTCGAATTACGGGGCGCTCAACAAGCTTGCCAGGCATCGAGATGCGCGTGATTTTCATTTTCGGGGCGAGAGCTCTACCTGGGCCTAGTCCAGTGTTGATCGTTTGATGATATTGAAATACTGTTACTCGGACATAAGGAGGGGTGCTGGTTCCACGGCACGTGTAATAAAGCCTAACCTAACGCGGTTATTCAGAGTGATGTCCTCAACAGATCCCGCCAGAAGGACACGGTTCTAGTTTTTCTGTAAGGAAGGTCAAGGATGACCAATTCTAGATTTAGATTTTTCAGAAGCGTTCCCCTGAGTTGGTTGCTTATGGCCCTTGGCGCCGGAATGTTAGGAGTTGCCCTGCTTACCGGCGGCGCGACGGCGAGCATCGGCAACACAGGAACTCACGACGACTTCGATCACACCGTTGAGTCCAGTTACAACGGTTCGAATACCTGGACTTACACGGTTTACGGCTATTAGCCACTTGATGATCAACATTTGCCTCAATTCGGATGAACTAGAAGCTGCGGGTGGAGTGTGGGACCCCGAGCCTGACGAGTACTGTACCGATGGTGCAACCGGATTCCTGGGCTTCAAATGGGACGAGCCTGGCAGCCTGGTGGTAACTCTCACCTTGGACGGTTACACCAACGACACGAGCGGCGCCGAGGCGATCATAAAGGCTGGCACTGACCACGAGCACACCACAGGTCTGCATGGGCCGGACTGCACGCCTGAGACGCCGACAAGCACGCCGACAGCGACATCTACATCCGTCCCAGATCCGCCGACCGCGACGCCGGTTGAACAGGTGGCCGGAGTTCAGGTGACGCCGCCACCGGAAGTCGTGGTCCTGCCATCGACGGGTAATGGAGGCTTGGAGCGGGCTTCTGGGAGCACCATGCTCATGATCGCCGGTCTATTGACTGGTCTAACAGGGATGGGACTCGCGCTTTGGTCGAGAAAGGCCGGGCAGGCGAACTAAAACCCCCTGATCGAAGAGCTAGTCAACTTTAAAAGAGCCTGGTGAGGAATAACCTCACCAGGCTTTTCTTGATGGAGTACGCGCCGTCGATCGGAGACTTACGCAACTGGCCCGATAGCGTTGAGGTCGCGAAAAATTCTCACCACGTATGGCTGGTCGTGGTCAGTTTTCCTCTATAACGCAGACTGAGCCAGGTAAGCGTGTGCGGTTGCGTGCCACCCATCTGTACAGCACCTCGCCGATACGGTTCACACCGGGGAACCACACGACGGCGGCCAGAGGCCATAACGGCGGCAGTAGCAAGGTCAGTCGTCTGAATGAGTAGAAGCCGCCTTCGAGTTTGGTCCCGCCCCCGATGTACGCTTCGCGTTGTAGGTCAGGGGGCGTTAGGGCTCCCGGCAGTGCCTCGAGAGTCTGGAACGCCAGCCAGCGAACGCGACGCCTGAGATCAAGTGCTCGCATGACCCGAACAACTCGCGTACAAAAGCCACAACCGCCGTCGTAGTAAAACGTCTAGCATTTATCCGATTGTGAAAGGCTCTTCTGGGGTTTAAGTGGGTGTTCGCTGACCGCCATCGATCCCTCTCGACAATTTCACTTTCATCTTCTCAATGATGACAAAGATCACCAGCCTGACGCGCCAATGCCTGACGGCGGAGCCTGCGCCCTCAGATACGACGCACCCTGTCGAGCTGCAACTACTGGCCTGAAGCCTCTGCCTGCAGTCGCGTACCGCGGACGACCAGTCGACGGTTGTAGTGCAGGTTGGTTGGGTCAAAGCTGCCGGCGCACGTGATCAGCGTTATTGACTCATTCGCCGTCGGACCGACGATGTCCTGCACCGGCGCGGTTGTTTCATCGTATTCGTTCAGGCTCTCAACCACGTATCGGACGAGGGTATCGTCTTCCATGAGGAGCTGCAGCTCGTCGCCGGGGCGAAGCTCGCTGAGGCGCCAGAAGACCGCCGCGCCAACGTTGATGTAATCGAGGTGTCCTGACAGCACGACGTTGCCGATCTCTCCCGGCTTTGCGGAGAACGTGTACCAGGCTACGGCGTTAGGGCCCGAGGGTGATGCCATTGTGCCATCGGGATGCACGCCCAGAACAACGATTGGCGCATCCACATCGATAGCCGGAATCTTGACGCGGTTGATCGAAAGCGCGGCGAGGCGAGGATCTCCCTGGGGCTCTGGTGTCGAAACGGGAGTCTCGCTGGGAGTCTCGCTGGGGGGCACCGGTGTTGCCGTGGCCGCTGGTACCCGGGTCGGAAGTGGCGCGCCTATTGCTATCGGTTCCTTCTCGCCGTCGTCGCCTCCAAGCGCGAGGACGATCAAGACCACGCCAGCGACCAAAGACGAAGCAGCGATCAGGTAGAGCAGTTTTTTTAGCAACAGTGGTCGATATCCCCCAAACCTAAAAACGAACCGCTCGATCTAATGTAACGAATAGGCGAGTCGTTTGGAGCTGTCCTTGTGGAGACATAATAAGTGCATCTGCTAACATCGTACGGCTAGACCGCCCGGCAAGGATGCCTCGCCTGTGACCTCCGATGATGACAAACGCCCTGCTTCACGGCGCCAGCGCCAGCAACGGCAGGACGCAACCCCTGCGGATTCAGCCACGCCGTCGGCCGACCAGGGCGACTTATGGGCCGAAACAGAGCCTGAGGCGCCAGTTGATGATGATCTAGACGACTTCATTTCCGATCTGCCATCGGCGGACGAATGGCCAACCGCCTCTGCAGGGCCTTCCGTCACTCCCAGCCCCGTTCAACCTTCTCCCCCCGCCCCTGACGACTACGAGGCTTACAGCGAGGCGGAGTACTCGATGCTTCGCAACCCCTTTGTGCTTGCTGCGCTCGCCGTGGCCGGGGCGATCATCCTGGCGGTCGTTTTCGTTCTCGTCTTTAGCGAGGGGGCAAACGCGCCCCGAAATGTTGGCGGTATTTCACGGACGCCGACGCCGCTCTCGGGCGAAACGCCGGGTACCCAGGCTGAGGTCATCGCCAAGGCCGCGATCCGAGAAGGCCCAGGCCTTGAATTCTTTGAACTTGGGCTCCTCAACAACGGCCAGAAAGTCAGCGTCGTCGGCCGAAACGAGGATTCTTCCTGGTACCAGATCGTCTTCGCCGGTACCGACCTCAAGGGCTGGGTTCCAGACTCCGCCCTGCGCCTGCCCGACGACTCAGATGGCCTGATCGAGGTTGTCCTTTTTACACCGATCCCGAAGCCGTCCGTCGAGCAGCCAACCGCTACTCCGCTCGCGACCCCGACCGAGGAGGCGTTAGGCCCACCCGACATCTCGGTCGAGGTGCTTGGTAACGTTTGCCCGGCCAGCGGCCCGATTGACATCGCGTTACGCAACGTGGGCGCCGTCGATATCTCGGGCCGGCAAGTCGTCGTCACCGTCTCGACGCAGGAAGGCGTCGTCTCAGAGCAGACCCTGGTGGTCAACAATCTGGACATCGGCGATATCGTCCCCGTCAACACGGGCATAGAGGTGCAGCCCCCACGCACTACGGTTGCCGTGGTTTTCGTTAACGAGCCGCAGGATACTGATCCATCGAACAACGTCGTTACCTGCGTCGTCGCTGGAGAAGGCGAAGGCGGTCCAAGCAGCACGGCCGTGCCCCCACCAATCCAGACGCCCGACAATTAGCTGATCTACGCCAGGCTCCGACTCGCTAAACTGGGGTGATGAGCGAGATCGACGAGCTGCGCCGGTCCCTGTCCGAGGTTCGGGAAGGTCTGCTTTCTACGATTGCCGGGGTCAGCGAGGAACTGTTCAAGAAGCGCCCTCCGGCGGCTGCTTATGACGATGGGCCCAATTGGTGCATCGCCGAGGTCCTGGCCCATCTTCTGCAGCAGGAGCGCCTTCGAGCTACGCGCATCAGTCTCGCTCTGAAGCAGGACGGTATCGTCATCACTCCCGGCACCGACGTCGAGAACTACGAAGCTGCACGCGCCGGTCGTGCTTCGCCGGTGCCGCAGCTAATCCACGGTCTCCTGGCCTCTCGCCGCGAAGTTGAGCGTCTTCTCGATGAAGCATCCGCGATGACAGACGGACTAGACCGCACGAACACTCATCCCAAGCTCGGAGCCCAGACAGTCGCCTGGATATTGCAGGCCAAGGTCATCGATCACGAAGCCGAGCATATCGAGCAGATCGACGCGATAAAGAAGATCCTGACGGCTCATTCCTCCGACGCCTGAGTCAGGTCCCGGCCTTTGCTCAGGTGAATGACATAAGGGCCTCGTCATTCACTTGACGGTCGTGGTATTCCATAGGGAGAGAGAGGAGAGACGCCCACCCCGCTAATGACAGCCGTCGAAGAAGTCAAAGCCCGTCTCGATATCGTCGAGGTCGTTGGAGCCTACGTTAGGCTCCAGAAGGCTGGTCGCTACTTCAAGGCCAACTGCCCCTTCCACAACGAGAAAACTCCTTCCTTTTACGTTTATCCTGACCGTCAAAACTGGCACTGCTTCGGGGCTTGCTCGACCGGCGGCGATGTCATCTCCTTCGTGTCAAAGAAAGAGAATCTTGATTTCACCGGTGCCCTGCGATTGATGGCGGAGCGCGCAGGTGTTGAATTGCAGAGTGACGGTCCGCGTCGCCAAGAAATCAAAGGCTTGCAAGACGCGAACGAGGCCGCTGCGCTCTTCTATCATGGCCTCTTAGGCAACTCTTCGAGCGCTCAGGCTTACATTCAAGAAAGAGGGCTCGACCAGAAGACCGTTAGCGACTTTCAACTGGGCTACGCTCCGCCGGGCTGGAACACGCTGCGCGACCATCTGACGAGTCGCGGCTACAGCGAATCGCAGCTCGTCGAGGCCGGTCTCCTCGTGGAGGGTGAGCGCGGCCCATACGACCGGTTCCGAGATCGCCTGATCTTCCCGATTCGCGATGATAGGGGACGCGTTGTCGGCCTCGGCGGCCGCGTGCTTCCCGGTGGGGATGCTGAATCGCAGCCCAGCGCCAAGTACGTCAACACTCCGCAAACCTCAGTATTCGACAAGGGCAGCCTCCTCTACGGTCTTGATCGCGCTAAGGGCGCTATTCGTGGTGCCGGTACCGCCGTCATCGTCGAAGGCTACATGGACGTCATCGCGGCGCATCAGTTTGGCCATCGCAACGTCGTCGCCTCGATGGGGACTGCGCTAACTGAGCGCCAGGCAGCGTTGCTGCAACGTTTCGCCGAACGCGTCGTGCTCGCAATGGACGCTGACGAAGCCGGCAGTGCCGCCAACTTGCGCGCTATTCAGGTCGTAGGCGCCGCCGAGCGGCCAACGCGCGTCGCCGGCCGCCCCCGCAGCCTCGACATTCGTGTCGTAGCACTGCCCAAGGGGAAGGATCCCGATGAATTGATCCGCTCCTCGGAGAACGACGCCTGGCCTAACGCTGTCGATTCAGCCCGCCCCGTCGTCGACCATCTTCTCGCCGTCGTCAGTGCCGGACTGGATCTACTTCAACCGCGCGACCGGTCCCAGCTCGTTGCCGAGGTCTTGCCCGCCATTGCGGACGTGAACGATCCGGTGCTGCGCGCTCACTATCTGCAGCGCCTTTCTCGCCTCGCGCGAGTCAGTGAGGAGGAACTACGCCGCGAGCTTCGACGGCGTCCGCGCCAACGCTCGAATGGCCCAGAAGGGCCGACCAACGGAGTGGGCGATGAAGCTGCCACGCCTTCGATACGTTTGAAGGCTGCATCTGGGGCTCGCGAGGCTTACTTGCTGACGCTCCTGCATCGGGTCTCCGCCCTGGCTGAGCAGGGCAAGGAACTTGACGAAGAGTTGTTTTACATAAGCGAGAATCGTGAACTTTTTCGGCGCTGGCGCCTATCCGAGCCGGTAACGGAAGACGAAAGCGAACTCTGGGAGTTATACCAAGTTGTAATGGCAGCTAATTTACCAATTATTGAAACAAACGAAGCTGAAACCGCGTTTTTGGATTGTGTGCATAGGCTTCAGCACGCTAAGATAAGGGCAGTCAAGGAGGCTAGCGCCCTGGCCCTTGCCGAAGGAATGGCGGGAGTACGGCCGGGGCAGGTCGCATCCATCGCCCGAGCGCGGATGGAGACAGGCAGCGCAGAGGAGACTCAAGAGGACGATGCAACGGCAAATGCCGTGTCCCAGCTCCTTCAGGATATGGAAGCCGGCCTGCGTTTCCATCGCCGCTCGAACGAAGGGTCCCGCTCTGACCAGCAGGGTTAGCACTTCATCTGGAGGACCGGAAGGGAAGTCATCAGAGACTGCCCAATTCGGTTTGTTTGGGTTTGAATTGGGAGAAGGTGCGTTAGCATGACCAATCGCGTCTCAATGGACGGTGTCGCTGACGGCGACACTGAGATGCTAACTAACGGAAGCACGGGCGAGGGCGATTCGTTCCGCCGCGTTGCTGACATGATTGAAAGCCGAACCCGCAACCTGGGCTCTGACACCTGGTCTGAGCCTGACATCAAGCTTTCGCAAGAGGCGGATGAGGAACGGGAAGCGGCTCAAACCGGCGTACCCCTGGAAGACCAGGAGGGCATCGATGACCCGGTTCGCATGTACCTGCGTGAAATCGGCAAAGTCTTCCTGCTTTCCGCCGCGGACGAGAAGCGTCTCGCCCGTCAGATGGAGGAAGGCCAGCACATTGAGGCCATCGAGGACACGTGGCGGGCCGAGAATGGCAAGGACCCGACAGCCGTAGAGACCGGCCTCACGCTGTTCGAGCAACTCCACAAGTATAAGCCGGTTCTCGACGTGGCTGTTAAGCACCTCAACCTGCCGCGGCGGGTGGCGCTCGCTGAGCGCGTCGGTGACCCGATACTGCGAGACTTCATCGACGGGGAGATGAACGCCGAATTCGCCGAGGCCGTCGCGAAGGCTCGCAAGCTCGATATCGATGAGGCAGCTCGGGCCATCGTGCAGCTGTCGATCATCACGCACATCCTCCAGCCTGACCTCGTCGCGATGATGACAGAGGCGGCCGGGGAGGACAGCCTTCTGCCGCCAAGCCCTGAAGTCAAGGCGAAGATGACGAGCTGCGAGAGGCCGCTACGCGACCACTTCAGTCGGCTCAAGCGAGAAGGTCTGGCGGCTGAGCGCAATCTCACGGAGGCAAACCTTCGTCTGGTTGTCAGCGTTGCCAAGAAGTACATCGGCCGCGGGATGTCTCTCCTGGACCTGATCCAGGAAGGCAACATCGGTCTGATCCGTGCGGTTGAGAAGTTTGACTACCGCAAGGGCTTCAAGTTCAGCACGTACGCGACATGGTGGATTCGTCAGGCCATCACGCGCGCCATCGCTGACCAGGCCCGCACGATCCGCATCCCAGTGCACATGGTCGAGACGATCAACAAGCTGGTTCGCGTCAGCCGCCGACTCGTCCAGGAGTACGGCCGCGAACCGACGAGCGAGGAGATCGGTCGCGGCATGGAGATCGCCCCCGAGAAAGTTCGGGAGATCATGAAGGTGTCCCAGGAGCCCGTATCCCTCGAAACCCCGATTGGGGAAGAGGAGGACTCGCATCTCGGAGACTTCATCGAAGACCCGGTGGCATTGGCGCCGGCTGACGCTGCCGCCCATCAGTTGCTCAAGGAGCAAGTGATGGACGTGCTGGCCAGCCTCGCCCCGCGCGAGCGTAAAGTGCTGGAGTTGCGTTTCGGTCTCGAGGACGGACGCAGCCGTACCCTCGAAGAGGTCGGCCGCGAGTTCCACGTCACGCGTGAACGCATTCGCCAGATCGAGGCGAAGGCGCTGCGCAAGCTGCGGCACCCATCTCGTTCCAAGAAGCTGCGCGACTACCTCGAATAGGTGATCTACGGCTCAATGCAGAAACAGCGGCTCGGAAGGGTCGCTGTTTTTTTGTACTGGGTCGAAAGAAACACTGCGTCCGCCAGGTACCCTAGTGCGGCTGGCTCTTAACTCGGACGACGCCGTGTCGGTCCCGATGCCCACGGCTGATGGCTGCTCAGACTGCGCTCGCGGCTGCGTCAGCTGGAGGATGCGTTAGGCTTCGAGGAGACTCCGAGCCCTAGTAAGCCTTAATTGACCCCTCTCTCAAGTCACTTCTAGACTGGTAGCGGGGCCGAAGTGGCGGAATTGGCAGACGCGACGGTCTCAAAAACCGTTGAGATGAAAGTCTCGTGCGGGTTCGAGTCCCGCCTTCGGCACCAGCAGTGAAAAACTGCCGACTTTTCTCAGACTTCGTTAACCTTTATTCTCCGCAGGTCGTTCTATGACGTAGATGCCTCTTATCGGGAGGGGCAGGGATGTGTTATCTGGAGCGTTTCAGCTAGCGCAGACATTCGATAGAAACGGGGGTGCAACGAGACCACCAGGAGCGTTAGAGCCCATCGTCTCGGCGTCGCAGTTGCGATCTCGGCCGAGGGCGACGACGCCGACCTCACTCGACTGATGCAAGGCGACGGCGCGGCGGCCGCCGCTGCCGCCGCGAGCAATGACACCTTGACTCTGCTTCCCGGCGAGCCGGACGAGATCGACAATGTCGACGCCTGGGATCCAGACGATGAATGGGACGACCCCTTGGCCATCAACAGCGCAATCGGTGCGGCCAACAGCGAGTTCCTCTCCACTGAGGCGGCTGCAAGTGACACGATCGACGAACTCGCCGATCTCGCCAGCGACGCCGCTGCCGACAACTGTGGCGCTGTGGACGTGTCGGTTGCTATCTTCGTGGTCGAGTGCGACCGTGACGGCCGCTTCGAGATCACGGTTTGGGAGACCGGCACCATCAACGCCTACACCGAGGAGTACGAGTGTGTAAACGTGCCTTCGGCGATGACGCTGACGGCGACGCCGACCACCGTGGAGAGCCACCCGGCGATGGGCAACGTGTCACACTCGCTGATCGTGGCGACGGTGACGGACACGGACGGTCACTACGTGGCGGAAGGCTACGAGGTGGACTGGAGCTCAACGGACTGTATCATCGAAGCCCGTGACGAGGGTGAATACGAGGCTTCAGCCGGCGACAAGGCGTTGTTTGCCGCGTTCAAGTCGAGTGTCACTGCGACGGGTGCGGCGATCAACGACCACGCGAGTGGTGGTAGCCACAGCTCGGACAAGTCTTCGGACGTGTTCCTGCATGGCACGACGCTGGAGAGCCGCGCGGCGGCGATCCTGCACTGTGAGGGTGCCGACCCTGGCACGGTGACGGTGACGGCGGAGATCGAGGACGGCCAGTCGCTTGGCCCTATTTCGATGGGTCCGAGCAAGGACATCACGGCCACGGTTGACGTGACGGTGGTAGGTCCAGCTGCGTTCATCAGCATGGTTGCTGAGCCGACGGAGCTGGTCTGTGGCGAGAAGTCGCAGATCCTGGTGACGGTAACGGACGCGATTGGCCAGAACGTTTCTGACCACACGCGTGTTGAGCTGATCACGAACTACGGCGGCGTGCTGGGTGGCACGGGTAGCTCACTGGGCTTCCCTGGCATCAACCCGGTGAACCCGCTGAGCAGCTCCGCAGCCGAGACCTTCGGCGGCGTGGCATCAGCGTTCTTGCTGACCTCGACGAACCACATTGGTGCTTACGAAGTTGTGGCTGCCGCTGGTGGCTCCAACCTCGGCGCCTACACCATTACCTACACCTGGGATGGTGAGGACGGCACCTACAACGGCAACACGGGTGTCTTCTCGACGCCGGTGGTGACGTCTCAGGTGACCGTGACGTGCACGGAGGCTGCTCCCTCAGAGGTAGTGGCACCGGACACTGGTACGGGCACGATTAGCCCGCCGAACACCGGTGACGCCGGCCTGGCAACCAGCTCTGCTGGTACCGCCACGCTGTTTGTCATCTTCGGCGCAGCTGCATTTATCCTGGCGGGATTCGCGAGCTTCGGCTTCGCACGTCGCTAAGGGATGAGCCGGGACCCAGCATGAGCTGAGTCCGCCTAAACGGCATCAAAGGGGCCCCGATTCGTCGGGGCCCCTTCTTTTTCTATCTAACAACAAATCGGCGAGGAGCCTCAGTGTCATCCTGGCAGCGCCTTCGCAAGACTGCCGGCGGCCCCCGTAATCCCGTTTCCAGACTCGTTTTGAAGCCGATCTCTGGGCTGACGCTGTCTCGACTCTGTTACAAATCCGTAACGATCAAATCTAAGGGTTCCCCCTAGCTTGTTTTAGCTCCCTACAAGGGGTTAACCCTTACGCCGGTTTACAGCGTTTTACGTAACTGAGGACACGCCTTATCCCCTCGCCGGGCGCGCCCTCTGGATACTCTTGGTTTCAAATGGCGGGACATATAGGAGGAACAAGGATGTTCCCAGCCCTCAAATCAGCGTTCGTCCCCTTAATCGCCCTGGCGTTGGTTGTTGGCGCCGGTGTTGCCCTGCAGTCACATTCGGCCCAGGCAGACATTGGCGGAGGCGCCAGTTCCGGAGTTTGGTTCCTAGAGAACTACGGCGATGTGGGCGATACCCTGTGTACGGACGGCGATCCCCGCGACATTCGCCTATTCGGCAACGCACCGCTTGTCAACCACATCTGGGACAACGACCCTACGGATGATCCCCAGGTCATCCAGATCGCTTCTAACGATGATTTGATCATGTGCGTTGAGCCGAACGACCCGACTTTCAATGTGGTCTTCGACACCACTGGAGACGGTGGATGGACTGAAGCGTATTGCGGAAACCTGGGAACGGAGTGCATTGATGAGGAAGGTGTGGGCGATGACGCCCTGACAGTCGTACGGACTACCAACCCGCCTCTTGATTTGATTGCCATCACGTTCGACTGCAACGGCGCCAGCGTTCAGACCATCACGATCCGTCAAGATGACGCCTTCGCCGGCGCTGGCGACGAGATCGTCTTCCGCATTATGTGCAAGGGCTTCCCGGCAAATATGTCGCTGAGCGCGGTGCCGACTACCGTGGAGTCATCGCCCGCCACCGGAAACACCTCGTACGCTCTGATCCGCGCCGTGATAACGGACGCGGCGGGCAACCCGGTCCTTCCGAGCAACAAGGTTGATGTATCCACCACTGGCTGCGGTATTTCCACAGCCGCCGTGGATACTCTGGACGAGCGCAATGAGGTCCTTTTCAACGCTGGGACGGGAACGCATGACGGCCTGAATCTCGCGGCGATCAACGCGGAGTTCGATTTCCCGCCGCTCGTCAACTTCCTCGACATCCTGGCCTTTGGCGGTCGCGATTTGCCGCAGGCCGGGCCGCTGAACCCCCCGTTGATCGAGGTCGATACGAATGCGGCTCCCGACACTCTTCCGGATGACGCTGACGGGGTTCCCAACCACAGCGAAGCGCTGGTGCTGTTCCATGCCGCCGGCTGTGACGCGGGTGTCTACACCGTCACCTTCGAAATCAACAACCCCAAGCCTGCAGCGGACCTGGAGACCTCGGTCGACATTACTGTCATCGGACCGCCGGCTTTCATTACGGTCTCCGCGGCCCCGACCGAGCTGATCTGCGGTGAGAAATCTGAAATCACCGTCACCGCCACGGACATCAACAACCGAGCTGTATCTGACAACACTCGTATTGAGGTGCTGACCAACTGGGGCGGCGTCTTCGGCGGCACCGGTACTTCTTTGACTACCCCGCAGCCGGTGAACCCGCTCTCAAGCACAACGGTTGAGCTATTTGACGGCAGTGGGATTGCGTTCTTGCTGACGAGCGTGGATCACCACGGACCGTATGAGGTCCTGGCGGCCAGTACAGCTCCACAGTTCGGTACGAGTATCGAAGATTCGCAACCTGTTGTGGCGCAGGTAACAGTGACCTGTACGCTGGCTGAACTGACGGAGGTCTTGGCGCCTGACACGGGTACAGGGGCTGTTGGACCGATTCGGCCGCCGAACACTGGTGACTCCGGTCTTGCGGCCGGAACTGTTGGCAGCGGTACACTGCTCGCAATCGTGGGCGCTGCCCTTGGCGTCCTCGCGGTCATTGCGCGCCGACGCCTGCCGATTAGCTAACGGACTAATGAGTAGAGGAGGAGGCCGCCTGCTAGGGACGGCCTCCTTCTTATTTCAGCGGCCGCGTAAGACAATGGCCGAATGCTCAAGATCGGTCTTACAGGATCCATTGCCAGCGGCAAGAGCGAAGTCGGACGCCTGCTTGCCAGCCGTGGGGCGTTCGTTGTCGACGCCGACCGCGTTGCTCACACGGTGTATGCGCCAGGAACCGAGGGGTATGCGGTTCTCATACAGGCCTTTGGAGCCCAAATCGTGGCTGAGGGCGGGGCGATCGATCGAGGCCGGTTAGGGACGCTAGTTTTCGCCGATCCGGCCGAGATGCGCAAGCTGACCAATATCGTTTGGCCACTTACGCGTCAGGCGGTCGAGCAGATGGCACACGAGCAGAAAACCGCAGGTGTTCGTGTATTCGTCGTTGAGGCGGCGCTGCTGGTTGATGCCGGCTGGTCAGACTACTTCGACGAGGTCTGGCTTATCAGGGCGCCGCCAAGTGTGGTTCGCCAGCGGCTGGAGCAGCGTGGACTGACAAACGTCGAAATCGAGGCTCGACTGGCCGCTGCGACGGGTGAGGAATTGGCAGCGTCGGCGGCTGATATCGTGATAGAGAATGACGGTGACTTGGCTTCCTTAGAGGAGGTCATAGAAGCGCACTGGAAGCGCCCGCAAGACCAGGCCTAATTTCTCGCCGACGAGTCAAGGGTTCAATGTCCAAGCGCATCACTTGGCGCTAGACTCTAGCTCGTCGGCGTGTCCGGCGCAGTTGTAGATGAACCCCCGTTCGATCACGCGGATCGGTCTAATGGCTTCGGACGCGACTTCGCAATGCGATTCCACTGCCTCGAACACCGCTTCTACACCGGCTTTGGGCTCGTCGAACTCCGAGGGTGCTGCGGCCTGAGTACCAGGCCGATCAGTTACCAATACGAAACTCACCTCGCCGGCGCGGATGAATTGGGCGAATTCGGCGGGGGTCAAAGTTGGATCGGTGCCACGGAACCCGCCCAATGCCATTACTGAAAGATCGTAGGTTAGCATCAGCATAGAAGCGTCTCGGGCGTTTGGGACCACCAGATCCCAGACGGTATCTTGTTCCCTTCTCGACTCAAGGAAGCTGACCATTTCGAGCGTTGCCTCTGGACTCGCCGGCTGCTGAAGTGGTGAGACCTCAGCGACCATGCGCGGCCCGGCGCGCGGCGAGATTGGATTCGAGGTCGCATGGGCTGTTTCGTGCAAGGCCCACGCCCCGGGCATCAGAATGAGGCCACCCAGCACGACAACAAGGCCTGCAGGGACAGGTACCGTCGGCTTCCACGCGGAGGCTGCCAGCAGCGCAAGTCCGGCAGTAACGGTAAGGACTAGAAACGGTCGCAGCCATGCATAGAAATCCTCGTGCCTTCCGGAGATTTCAAGCTGCAACAAAAGCGTGAGAACCGCAAGAAGGCCGCCAGCGAGCAACCAGCCTCGGTTGCTCGCTGCAAGTTGGCTGAGGCTGATTGCGCTGATCCCGGCCAGTGCTCCAATGGCCGGTGCCAGAGCGGCAGTGTAATAGGGGTGATACGTGCCGCTCGTAAACGAAAAGACACCGGCAAAGAGGAGAGCCCATCCCAGCCACAGGGCGACGCCCGCTCTATGCACTCGATAGGAGCGCCACCGCCACAGGCTGGCAAAGCCGCCAACCAGGGAGAAGGGCAGAAGCCAAGCGATCCCGCCGCCGTGCTCGTCGTCAAACATGCGCAGGAGTCCCGGGCCACGATTCTCGTCAAGGCTTGTGGCAGAGGGAGGGTTGAGGCGGGTTAGCTGGTCGACCGGCGTGGTGTTGTCCGTGTCTCCCTCGACGCGATAGAAACCGTTGTAGCCAAAGGCCAGGTTGTAGACGCTGTTGTCGGTGCTGCCGCCAACAAAGGGATGGTCTTGCGCCGGCCAGGAGTCAACTATGAGCATCCAGGATCCGGATGCCGCCAGGGTAGCAACTCCAAGCACCACCAGGCGCGGTAACCACTGACGCCACGCGCTCCGCCAGGTCCCCTCCACGCCGACCACGATTGCGTGAGCAAGGGCTGGGCCGGGAATCCACCCTGCCAGCATCTTGGTATTGAACGCGACCCCGACCAGCAGGCCGGCTAAGACGGTCCAAATCCACTACTGTCGCCGCTCCAGCGAGACCAAGATGCATGCACCGCAGCGAGGAGAGCGAGCACGTAGAAAGGCTCCGGTTGATTGAGGCGGTTAATGGCCACGACGATAGGTGACAGAGCCAGAACTACTCCCGCGATGGTCGCGGGCCGGGCGCCGAAATACCGCCACACTATGAACCAGGTGGCGGCAACTCCGGCTGCTCCAGCGATGGCTGTTGGTAGGAGCAAAGACCAGCTTGAGAAGCCAAATAATTCAACTGATATCGCGTCGATCCAGAGGAAAACAGGCGGCTTGTCCACTGAGATGAAACCGCCGGAATCAAACGCGACGAAGAAAAAGTTGTGCCAGCTCTCGGTCATCGACCTGGCTGCCGCCGCGTAGTAGAGGTTGCCGAAACCGTTAGCGGACAAGTCCCAGACGTTGATCGTCAGGGCAAGCGCGACGGCGGCAAACAAGCCGGCCAAAGAGCCTCGACGAGCAATTAGCTGCACGACTCCGAGTTTCCGCCTTTTCCGTTGGAAGCGGAAGTGGTCGAACGCGGTTACAAGGTTCGTTCCGGTTAGCCGCCGATGTTTAGCCGCTCCTAGCTGCCTAGAGTGAGCAGGGCTGGTTCCTTGATCTCCCCTGGCTTGTATAGAATAGTCAGGTTAACCACGGAGGCTGGCGCGGAATCTTGCTTGCTGTCCTTCCGTCTGGGACCTTGAGGGAGGCCGATCATTAGTAGCGACTTCAGATTCCAGGATGAAGGTACCGCGTACCACGAGTATGCCGTTGAGGAGTACAAGCCTCACCTTGAACCGTACTATCTTCCGATTGCCAACGAGGTCGATATGTTTTCGGCTGCCTTCGAGGAGCGTGTACCGGTGCTTCTCAAGGGTCCGACAGGCTGTGGCAAGACCCGCTTCGTCGAGTACATGGCGTGGCGTCTCGGCCGGCCGCTGGAGCTAGACGGAGATAGTGGCGTTGATCGAGCGTTGCCTATCGTCACCGTCGCATGTCACGAAGACCTCACGGCCAGCGACCTCGTGGGCCGCTACCTAATCGAGGGCGAATCCACCCGGTGGATAGACGGTCCGCTGACGCGGGCTGTCAAAGCCGGGGCCATTTGTTATCTCGACGAGGTTGTCGAGGCTCGTAAAGACACCACTGTTCTGATCCACCCGCTGACGGACTATCGACGCCTGCTGCCTCTTGAGAAGCGCGCCCAGGTCCTCGAGGCGGCCGACGGATTCCTCCTGGTGATTTCTTACAACCCGGGCTACCAGAGCGCCCTCAAGGACCTGAAGCACAGCACGCGCCAGCGATTCATCGCCATCGAATTCGACTATCCGCCCAAAGATCAGGAAGCCGCGATCATTCGGCATGAAGCAGACGTCGATGAGCGCCTCGCTGCCGATCTCGCAAAGTTGGGGGAGAAGGTCCGCAACCTGCGCGAGCATGGTCTCGCGGAGGGCGTGAGCACGCGATTGCTGATTTATGCCGGCAAGCTGATCCGCAAAGGCATCCCACCGCGCGACGCTTGTCGCTCGTCCGTAATCTGGGCGCTCACAGACGACGTGGAGGTTCAGCAGACGCTTGAAGAGGTGGTTACCTCCATCTTTGAGTAGGACAGTTATCCTCACTGCCTTTGCATTACTCCTCGCGCTTCTCGTGGCCTGCGGCGGCAGCGAAGACTTGGAAGCGCCACCAACGCTGGCTCCGCCGCCGGAGGGCACCACTGTAGCCGAGCTAGCGCCGACCTGTGACGGGCCTTCCATCGCAGGTATTAGCCGGGACGGTCAGCGCAGCTTTGACGCACCGCCGGAGATGATCATCGACCCTGAGAGCACCTACACCGCGACGATGCAAACCTCACGCGGCGTCATTACGATCGAGCTGGCCGCGGCTGAAGCGCCGGTAACGACCAACAACTTCGTTTTCTTGAGCTGCCGAGGTTACTTCGACGGTTTGACATTTCATCGCGTAGTCCGGCAGCCGGCGCCCTTCGTAATCCAGGGAGGCGACCCGCGCGGCGATGGCAGGGGCGGACCCGGCTACCTTATTCCGGATGAGTTCAGCCCGACTCTGCGCCACGATGGCCCCGGCATCCTTTCTATGGCCAACAGTGGTCCGAACACGAACGGGAGCCAGTTCTTCGTCACCCTGGCGGCTACCAGCCACCTGGACGACATCCACTCGATTTTCGGCAAGGTAAGCGAGGGACTGGCCGTGACCAACGCCATCATTGAAGGCGACAAGATACTCGCCGTCAGCATTACCGAAAGCTAGTCCTGAAGATGCCTCTCCTTTAGAGGAGAGGCCGACGGGCACGTTGCCACAAAGAGAAGGAGCACTCCCATGACCACAATTGCCGACCTCAAGCGTGACAACCAGCGGCGCTTCAGCTCGCAGCCGGAGCGCGTAATCGATCCTGAGAAGTCGTACACGGCGCGATTCCAGACCGACAAGGGTGAGATCGTGATCGAGCTGGCGGCGAAGGACGTGCCGAATACCGTCAACAACTTCGTTTACCTGAGCTGCGTCGGTTATTACGACGGTCTTACATTCCATCGTGTCATTAGCGATTTCATGGTTCAGGGGGGTTGCCCGCTCGGGACCGGCACAGGCGGGCCGGGTTATCAGTTCGCTGACGAATTCCACCCCAGTTGGCAGCACACCGGGCCAGGGATGCTCTCCATGGCGAACGCCGGCCCCGGTACCAACGGAAGCCAGTTCTTCATCACGCACGTCGCCCAACCACATCTCGATAACCGCCACTCCGTTTTCGGTAAGGTCACTACAGGGCAGGAAGTCGTTAACGCGATCCGCCAGGGGGACAAGATCGAAAAAATCGAGATCGACGAGAGCTAGCATTAGCCGGCCTCTCTGGGGTCCTTGGCTTTGGACCAGGTAAAGGTCAGCGAACTCTGCGAAACCGGGCTTCGGTGGTCTTCCGCGCTGATTCGCCTCTAAAATAGAGGAGTTCTGCGTATCGGATGTTAAACGGGAGACGGGGTGCCCGCTCGCTTGATGTCACTCCCCGCCACGGACTGGAATCAAAGACCGCATGCCTCTGAGCGAAGCCTTCCTGCAGCAAGTCGAAACGCAGCTTTCGGAGCATGCGCCGGGTCTTGTCGAAGCCTTCCGAAAGGCCCACAGCGCCCTGCCCTCCGCCACTTCGGACGAAAGGGTCCAGCTCTGGGCAGACGAAGCTGTTGCTCTGGGCTCGCACTCTCTGCGGTCTTGGGAAGCATTGGGCGACTACTTCGATGCCACGCGTACACTGCTGCCTCAACTGGACGAGGCCGGCTATCGCGCCTGGGCGGCATCTGGGCGGGAGCTTGCCGAGTCTGCATCGGCGATAGCGGCCGCCTACTTTCGCGCCAGCCCGCGGGTCGTGCCCGGCCTGGCCGGGGCGCAGGTCGGCGATTGGGCGACGCTGGGACAGCGGCTCTACAAAGCAACATGGAAGTCTATCTCCCTCTCCAGCGAGTTCTTCGACAGTAGCCCTGATCTGCTGGAAGGCCTCTCGCTGACCGAGCTGAGCCGCCTGGCTCGCGTTCTCGAAGGAATTTCTGATCGTTCGGCCGACCTCGCCGCGGCCTGCCTCGATGCGGCACCGCAGGCTGTAGCCGCCCTGCAACACGATGAGATTGTTGCCTTTATCGATTTCGCCGCCTCAATTTCTGACTCTGCATGGCCCGAGGCCAGTCTTTACTTCCAGCGCGGTCCAGAACTTCTGCGAAGCGTCGAACCAACTCAGCGTGCCCCGTATCTTGGATTGTCGACGCGGGTCGCACGCCGCATTGGCCGTCAGTCTTACGCCCTCTTCGCGGAGGGTACTGCTGCGATGCGCGAAGTCCAAACGGACCGTCACAAGCGTTTCATCGAGCTCGGTGAGCGCCTCGTTGCGAGCTCACCGGTTGCCGCGATGTCGTTCCTCAAGTCGGCTCCAGTTCTCGCAGAGCGCCTGCGCCCCGAGGAACTCGAGGCCTGGCACGAAGCCGGAAATGAGATATTGAAGGGCAGTGTCGAGGGCGGCGAGGCCTATTTCCGGCTCGAATCAGGACGGGCCGAGCAGATGATGCGATCGCTCTCGGCGCGAGTCGACCTGCCGAAGGTCAGCGAACTGCTGCGGCTCTACGGCAAGGCGCTCACGGGCGCAAACATCAGTGTTCAGCCCCTTTCTGCCCTTGAATCGAAGGGCATCGGTTGGGTCCAGGAGCGGGGTCCCTCCACCGAAGGCACCTCGGTGTATCTGCCAGACCACATCGAGTTGTTCGAGAACAAGGCGGACAACTTCGCCATATTCAAGGTCTACGCCACGCACCAGACGGCTCATATCGAGTTCGGCAGCTTCGTCTTCAGCTTCCGACGCACCGGCAAGGTGTTGCCGCGGCACCGGCACCAACGCGAGCGTCAGCGCCGGGCTGAAGGACTGGTCGAAAAGAAGCGTTGGATCACGGATATGGAGCGCTACTTTGACCTCTTCTCTGAGCGTCAGATGGCGTCTGACCTCTTTGCGCTGGTTGAGGACCTTCGTATCGACAGGCGGGTCCAGCTTGAGTACTCCGGGATGCGTCGGAGCAGCAAGCAGGTGCAGGAGAGGGAGCTACAACAACGACCCGAAGTACGCACTCTGCCTCTAAGACAGGCGTTCATCGAGAACTTGATACGGGCGAGCCTGGACGGCGAGGCGACTATGGAGTGGCCGAAGCCGCTGGAGTCGCTGCTTAACAAGGGCGTGTTGACGTTGCGAAAGCTGCACGCGCCGGAATCGACGGTGGAGGATGCGGCGGAAGCTACGCTCATCCTCTACGAGCTGGCGGAGCAGGTCCCGAACCTGCCTCCGGAGCTGCTGAAGGATCTTGACTGGGAAAGCATGACCGAGGAGGAACTGCAAGACCTCGAGAACCAGGCGCAGCAAGGCGCTGAAGAGGCGATCGAGGAGCTGCCCGAGGGCGAGGAGATGCCCTACGAGAGCCCGGAGCCTATCGAGTTTCGCGGCGACTTCAAGCCAGAGCTGGTCCAGCTGCTGATGCGAATGCGGTCCCAAGTCGACGATGCGGAGATGGAGGACCTGGCCGACCTGACTCCGGAGGAGATCAAGGAGCTGCTGGAGAAGAGCGTCGAGGTCGACGTGGACATGGACGAGTTCGACATGTCGCAGTTGGCGGCGATGATCGAGAACCTGGAGAAGGAGGCCGGCACACCGTCCTCAGACGACGAGATTCCGGATGACGCTCCGGTCCTGGAGAACCCACAGGCGCCGGACGTGCCGCCTGAGGTCAAGACTTACTACTACGACGAATGGGACTTCCGCGCTACCGACTACAAGCCACGTTGGTGTGCGGTCCGGGAGCGGTACCTGGAGGAGGGGGATGAGGACTTCTACGAGGAGACGTTGCGTCATCACTCTTCCCTGGTCAATGAGACGCAGCGTCAGTTTGAGATGCTGCGACCGGAAACGTTCCGAAAGCTGAAGAGGCTGGAGGACGGAGAGGACATTGACCTGGACGCGGCGATTGATTTCCTGTCGTCGAAACGGGCGGGGCATGGTGACGTCCCGAAGATCTACTGGCGCAGGAACAAGGTGGAGCGCGACGTGGCGGTGGCGTTTTTGCTGGACATGTCGGCGTCTACGGATGAGGAGATCGACAAGCGACGACCGCGCAACGTGACGGACACGTCGGACCCGCGACGCTACTATCAGTGGCTGGCGCAGAATCGGTCGGCCAACGCGATGGAGCCGCCGAAGCGAATCATCGACCTGGAGAAGGAGAGCCTGGTGCTGCTGACGCGCGCGTTGGAGGCGATCCAGGACCGCTACGGCATCTACGGGTTTTCGGGATATGGGCGGGAGAACGTCGAGTACTTCGTGATCAAGGGGCTGGATGAGCCGTTCGACGAGGTGATCCGGCGTCGCATCGACAAGGTGAGTCCGATCCGTTCGACGCGGATGGGGCCGGCGATCCGGCACACGACGTTCAAACTTGAGGAGTGCGACGCGAAGGCGAAGATCCTCTTTTTGGTCTCCGACGGGCGGCCCCAGGACCACGGTTACGGGCGCGACCGGACGGAGAAGGAGTACGCGATCCACGACACCCACAAGGCGCTGGTTGAAGCCAAGCACAAGGGCATCGTCCCTTTTGCGCTGACGGTCGACAAGGAGGGCCACGATTACCTGGGGCAGATGTGCGGCGACATTGCCTACGAGGTGCTGGGGGACATCGAGCTGCTGCCGTCTCGGCTGCCGACGCTGTACCGTCGCTTGACCGAGTGAGTACGGGGAGGCTCTCCCCCTTAAGACTCTCCCCCTAAGACTAAGCAGCCGGCGGGGAACCTCTCCCCCTAAGACTAAGCAGCCGGCGGGGAACCTCTCCCCCTAAGACTAAGCAGCCGGCGGGGAACCTCTCCCCCTAAGACTAAGCAGCCGGCGGGGAACCTCTCCCCCTTCTCCCCCTAAGACTAAGCGAGGAGAGGGGGTTTTTGGTTTGGTGGGTGACGGTGCGGGCTGTGAGGTGGGGGCGGGGGTTGGTAGGTTGTTGGCGTCCGGTGCGGCGTGGGATGAGGGTATTCGGGCTGAGGGTGAGTCTAGACGCGACTGGAACGCGGCAGGTACGAGACAGGGAGGGGGCGGAGACGGATGACGTCCGAGGCAGAGACGGGACAGGGACGGGACGAGGCGGCCCCGGGGCCGGGTTGGCGGCGGGTCAGAGGCGGGACAGGAAAGCGACGGACGTGGGGCAGTGCGGCGAAGCGGGCGGCGCGGCGTTCGGCGGCGAACGGGGGGCGGACGCGGCGGCGAAGTCTGAAGGCGGTCCGAGAGTCGCAGATGGTGACGCAGGAGGAGCTGGCGGACTACTGCAGCTTATCGAGGTCGACGATCGCGGCGCTGGAGAAGGGGCGGCGGCCGCAGCCAACGACGGCGCGGATCATCGCGCAGATGCTGAACGTGGAGGTGACGGCGATCGCCTGGGGGCGCGAGGAATGACGCAGGCAGCGTTGGGGTGTAGCCGTGGGTTGCCGCGCGGGCGATGCGGGGGGCTGATTCGCTGTCGCGGTTGAGGTGGGGATATCGCCTTGAGGCTGCAGGTTCGGGTGCGAATGGGATAAATGTGTCCGATTACGCGGCGACCAGTCTGCTAGCGTGTAATACGAGCTCGTGCAGTTAGCCTCTGACGAATTGATGCGTACAAGTCTATCGGCGTGCCGATATGTTCCAAGGTCACGCCAACAGCATAGCGCTGGTGAGACACATCCGGAGGAGCCCATACGCGTTCAGACCGAACCACCAAGAAGTAGGTGTCTCCATACTCCTCGCGGGGGTTGTTTTTGATAAAAACCTCGCCTTTTTGGAGAGTGCTTGTGTCACGAGACTGTGGACCGGGCTCTAAGGCAATTTGATAGCGTGTTCCTGCTAAAGAGGGAGGATCCCCTTCAGTCTCAGCGTGTCTTCGATACGAGGCGACTACTTGCTCGAGTGACTGACCACGAACTAATCGAAACGACATCCGGACTCCGAGATAGTCGACGCGTGTATGCCGCGTTGGCGGGTCAAAGGCAAGGCTGACGGCGATCCGGCGAAGGCCTCTCGTAGTGGAGAAGACTTCCGGTCCAGGGATTTCGTAGACGTGAAAGGAGTCGACGGAGACTTCGTCTTCGGCTATTAGCGTGACCCTAGAAGGTGTTGAGTGTAGTGCTCCTTCGACATCAGGGCGGCCGTATCCGCAGACAAGTAGGCGCTCCCTCTCGTTTGGCAGAATGTCGCTCGCCGCTTGTGGAACACTTGCGCTGAGGGCCAGGAGGGTTCGAATTAGGTTTGGTGAAGCATCCGGCAGCGTTTGCCAGATCCGAGCAGCTTGGTGCGCAACACGAGGAGCGGCGAAGCTCGTCCCGGAAGCAAAGGAGAAGAGTGTCTGCAAGGGAAGGTTGTTAAGTGATACAGACGAAAGGCCAGGGTCATTGACCCGAACGGAGCGCAGTTGCCCATTGTAGGAGAAGTCGCCTCCATAATCACAGAATTCGGGCTTTATGCTCCTCTGCTGCCCCGGGCCTCGTCGTGTAAATGGGGAAGGTTGGTCAGGTGCTGCAATTCTTTGGTAGGCGGGATCCGCCGTGTGCCTTTGCGCCAGAAACGGTGAGCCAACACCGCTCAACGACCCCACAGTCAGCGCGATGGCCGCCGTGCCCGGTTCAATGATGCGAGCATCCTCGTCCAGGAGATAAGTCGGATATAGGTGTCTCGCTGAACCGGGAGGATTGTCTGGTATGTCGGTTCTGTTGCCCGTAGAGACTATCACTGGGACATTTTTCTCTCTCCCAACTGATCAAGGACGGCCGCCCATGCGGAGTTTCTTCCATCGTCGTAGAGACGCGTGGAATCACCGAGTGAGATATTGAAGATTCGGCAACCTCTATCGGAGAAGTAAGAAATCGCTTCTCTCATCTGCGAGTACACGAGAGTCCGGTCGTCGAACTCATTCTGAGCATTCAAAACCCGGGCGCTATAGAGCACAAAGCCAGGATTGAATGTACGAGCGCTGATGCAGGCTTCAACATCTCCGTACTCAGCGATCCCTGCTACTAACGTGCCGTGGCCGTGCTCATCGTCAGGTGTTCCGAGCGAAGGTGGGAACATGGCTGTCTCCCCTATCGCAGGACCGAGTAAAGGGTGGCCTCGCGTAATCCTGCTATCAACGACGCACACGGATATGTCCGAGTTTGGCGGCGGCACCGGCTCAAGGTCAGCAAGGGTGACATTAATGATCTCGGCAGCGGTAAGGGTTGGCTGTGGAGGAATGTCTAGTCGTGCCACAGATTGAATTTCGAGAAGATCCGTTACTAAGCCGCCGGGAACTGAGATTCTCAGGATAACCATACTCTCGTTGATGATCTGGTCGAGAACTTCTCCTCCGTTGGACTGAATATGTTCCCTGACCTGTGAGGCACGGGCCTCGCGGTTAACCTGGTTTCCTAATGGCCAGATCTCCAAGTCAAGAAAGTAGAGAGCTTCTGGTAGGAGAGGGGTCGCCGATAAACGCGCGCCTATTCGGTCTTCGGGACTCAGTGGAACCAATCCGTCCTCGGAGATTGTGGCGAATAGATTGTTATAAGAAGGGTGGATCTGATCGCCTTGAGGACCCGCCTGGTAGGAAGAGAGCCGGTTTCGAAACTCCAATAGCTCTTGGTCATTGGAAAAGAGGATCAAGGTGCTTCCTGGTTCTCTTGAAAGGACTACCAGGCCACTCCGGCGCCATTCATCCTCGTCAACACTTCCGTCTAGACGAATCTTGAAGATTAGTGCTGGGTCGATCCCGGTCTCAGCAGACGGGATAGAAAACTGCCTCAGTACAGAGTCGACGCTTTCGCTGATATGGCGGCCATGTTCCTCTGGATTTGCCCGCACGGGCGGCGGGCCGCCTCGTCGCCGTCTCCGGTCCTGAACAGTATCAGTTCGGACAAGTGGTAGGTGAGGATAGAATTCTGGTAATCGAGTGGTCATCCAGATTAAAGAGCACTTGTGCGCCGTGGTCTTCTTGACGCTTCCGGAGTAGGTTCGAGGCGTTTCTTTTCAGCCAACACGGCGTCTACAAGTATTTGCTGTGAGACTTTATCCATGTCGTGGACTATACAGTAGCGAATCGCATCCAAGCAAACTCTTTCGATGTCAGAGTGTGATAGTCCCTTCAGATTGCGAACTAGGGAAGGCAGGTCAAGGTGGTCATGCGGGAAGTTGGCCAGCTTCTTCCGTAGTAGCTGACTTATCTGGCTCGGTGTCGGCCGTTCAAAGTGGATCACTTCGTCGAAACGACGCCAGAGAGCACTGTCGAGTAGACCTTCATGATTGGTCGCTGCGATAACTAGGCTTTCTGAGTGAAAGCTGTCGAGTATCTGGAGGTAGCTGTTCACTACCCGTCTGAGTTCGCTATGTTCGTCGCTATCATCTCTACTCTTCCCGATCGCATCGAATTCATCAAAGAAGAGCACCCATGTGCCGCGGGCCGCATAGTCAAAGACCTTCCGAAGATTTGCAGCAGTTTCACCTAGATAGGATGAGATGATGGCGTCAAAACGAGTGTAGAGCAGCGGAAGGCCTAACTCCGACGCGATTACCTCGGCGCACATAAGTCTTACCGCAACCAGGTGGCCCGGAAAAAAGCAGCTTCGTACGTGGTCTTAACCCATGAGTCTTGAGGACTTCGCCGCGGCGATATTCTTGAAGCAATCCGGCAATGATCTGGCGATTCTCTTCGCTGAGGATCATCTCCTCGAAAAAACGCCTAGGTGTTCGAACCTCGACAAGGAGACTGCTGCGTTCTTTATCCCTAGGAAGATCCTCGGGGGCATAGGCACTCAACTCGCGGCCAACCGGCCAACCATTTGCGAGTATCCGCTCCAGCTGATCAGCTAGCGAATGATGGTTCTTTTGCCTCTCTTCGGCAACTATCTTGAGAGCGACGGAGCGAAACTCGTGGTCTTCTCGCCTCATGTAGCTTTGGAAAAGCTGCCGAAGGTGTTCGCCGCTAGCCATTGAGTTGGACTGCCAGCATGTCCAGCTCTCCATTCTGATTTGGTCACAGGCTAACACTTGGACAATACGCATGCGATTTGCGGTCGGTCAAGCGCGACCAGAAGCGGAGCCTGTTGACGGAGCTCAGTATCGCAGACCTCCCCTCTTTGGTGGAGCATACCGGGAGGTTCGTCGATCGAGCTCCTTTAGAGTTTTGATGAAGTAGCGTCTGATTGAGCGGCAGCGGGGTGCCCTGTGCTAGCAGCGCGGTACGTGATAAAAGAAGGCTGGTGCAGGGCGTATTAGGCTTCAGGTGACCAAGAAGGGGACTCTAGATGGCGAAGAAGTATCGAGCCGACCAGGTAGGCAGCTTCCTGCGGCCGCCGGCGATCAAGGAAGCGCACACGGCGTTCACCGAGGGCAAGATCTCGGAGCAGGCGCTGCGCAAGGTGGAGGACGAGCAGATCCTGCAGCTGCTGGAGATGGAGCGGGCGTCCGGCATCGAGGTGTACAGCGACGGCGAGTGGCGACGCGGGGGCTGGTCGGGGCCGTTCGGCGATGCGGTGTCGGAGGGCTACGTGCCGGGGACGCCGGCGATCCGGCTGCAGGGACAGGCCAACCCGATCGCGAATCGGTTGGGGGCGACGCAGCCGGAGGCGGGCGCGCCGGGCCAGGGCAGGGTCCTGGGCGCGCCGATCGTGCAGAAGCGACGCCTGACGGGCTACGACGCGGCGTTCCTTAAGCAGCACGCGGGGTCTGACTACAAGATCACGATCCCGGCGGCGTCCTACGTGGCGTCGCGGGCGTACAGCCCTGAGGGCTCCGACCCGGTATTCGGGAGTCGAGCCGGTCTGCTGCATGCCGTTGCGGAGGTGATCCGGGGCGAGGTCAAGGCGTTGATCGAAGAGGGCGTGCCTTACATTCAGCTGGACAACCCGCACTACACGGACTTCGTGGCGGAGGAGATCCGGGACAAGTACACGGCGATCGGCATCGACCCGATGCAGGCGCTGCGGGATGACGTGGAGGCCGACAACTACTCGATCTCGGGCGTCGACCGCTCGAACGTGACGATCGGGATGCACTACTGTCGCGGCAACACGGGCGGTGGCGGTTGGCACAAGTCGGGGGGCTACGACTGGGTGGCGGAGACTTCGTTCGGGGGGCTGGACGTCGACACGTTCCTGCTGGAGTACGACACGGAGCGGGCGGGCGACTTCGCGCCGCTGCGCTACATGCCGAAGGGCAAGACGGTGGTGCTGGGCCTGGTGACGACGAAGTTCCCGGAGCTGGAGTCGCCGAACGAGCTCATCGAGCGGATCCACGAGGCGGCGAAGTACGTTGACCTGGACGACCTGGCGCTGAGCCCGCAGTGCGGCTTCGCGTCGACGTTCCAGGGCAATTCGCTGACGCCGGAGGAGCAGCAGGCGAAGCTTGATTTGGTGGTGAGCACAGCGAAGAAGGTGTGGGGGTAAGGTAGCGCGCGCCAGATTCAGGGCAACGTAGTCAGGCATAGAAAGAGCCCCGAAATAGGGGGCCTCTTTGGGTTCAAGACCAGGTTTGGGCTGCCGAGCGGCAGCGTGTGCATTGATGTAGTTAGGGCAGCGGAGAAACCTCACCCCCCGCTGCCGCGTGCCCCTCTCCGTGCGCGGAGAGGGGCACGCGGAGGTACGGGCGTGGCTAGGGGTGGTGGGTGGTGTGGCGAGAAGCTTTGGTCCTTCGGTGCTGGCGTAGCTCAGGACGACAGGAAGAGGCCCCTCAATTGAGGGGCCTCTTGGGGTTCAAGACCAGGTTTGGGCTGCCGAGCGGCAGCAGTTCGCCCTACGCTAGTAGTCCATGTCCATGCCGGGGGGCATCTGGGAGGGCGTGGCGCCGGGGGCCTCCGGGATGTCCGTGATGAGGGACTCCGTGGTGAGGACCATGGTGGCGATGGAGACGGCGTTTTCGAGGGCGCTGCGCTCGACCTTTACGGGGTCGATGACGCCGCGCTCGATCATGTTGCCGTAGACGAGGTCCAAGGCGTCGTAGCCGAACTCGGGGTCGGGGTTTTTGCGGACGGCATCGACGACAACGGTGCCTTCGACGCCGGCGTTTTCGCAGATCTGGATTAGTGGGTCTTCGAAGACCTTCTTGAGCAGGAGGACGCCGGTGCGCTCGTCGCCCTCCATTGTGGCGGCGACTTCATCGAGCGTCTTCTGGGTGCGGATCAGGGCGACGCCACCGCCGGCGACGATGCCTTCTTCGACGGCAGAGCGCGTGGCGGACAGGGCGTCCTCAACGCGGAGCTTCTTCTCCTTGAGCTCGACCTCTGTGGGCGCGCCGACTTTGAGGACGGCGACGCCGCCGGAGAGCTTGGCCATGCGTTCCTGGAGCTTTTCGCGGTCGAAGTCGGAGGCGGTCTCGTCGATCTGGGCCCGGACCTGCTTCATGCGGGCCTGGATCGCCTCGTCGGAGCCGTGGCCCTCGATGATCGTGGTGTCGTCCTTGCTGGCGATGACGCGGCGGGCGCGACCGAGGTCGGCGATCTGGGCGTTTTCGAGCTTGCGGCCCATCGACTCGGTGATGAAGGTGCCGCCGGTGAGGACGGCGATGTCTTCCAGCATCTCCTTGCGGCGGTCACCGAAGGCAGGCGCCTTGACGGCGAGGGCGTTGACCGTGCCACGGAGCTTGTTGACGACGATCGTGGCGAGCGCCTCGCCATCGAGGTCGTCGGCGAGGATGACGAAGTTCTTCGAGACCTGAAGGACTTTCTCGAGGATGGGGAGGAGGTCGGTGACGGCGCTGATGCGCTTGTCGGTGATCAGGATGTAGGGCTCTTCGAGGTTGGCCTCCATGCGCTCCGGGTTGGTCACGAAGTAGGGGGAGGTGTAGCCGCGGTCGAGCTGGAGGCCATCGACGAACTCGGTCTCCATACGGATGCCGCGTGATTCCTCGACGGTGATGACGCCGTCCTTGCCGACCTTCTCCATGACTTCGGAGATCATGTTGCCGATCTCTTCGTCGTGGGCGGAGAGGGTGGCGACCTGGGTGATTTGCTCCTTACCGGTGACGGGCTGGGCCATGAGGCGGAGGCTCTCGATGGCGGCCTGGGAGCCGATTTCGATGCCCTTCTTGAGGGCCATTGGGTTGGCGCCGGCGGCGACGTTCTTGAGGCCTTCGCGGACGATGGCCTGGCCGAGGAGGGTGGCGGTGGTGGTGCCGTCACCGGCGACGTCGTTGGTCTTGGAGGAGATTTCCTTGGCGAGCTGGGCGCCCATGTTCTCGAAGGGGTCGCGCAACTCGATCTCCTTGGCGATCGAGACGCCGTCGTCGACGACGGCGGGCGGGCCGTATTTGCGGTCGAGGACAACGCGACGGCCGCGGGGGCCGAGGGTGACCTTGAGGGCCTCGGCGAGGACGTCGACGCCCATCTTCAGGGAGCGGCGCGCCTCCTCGTTAAAAATGATTTGTTTGGGCATTTCTTGCTCCTCGAGTCTTCGGTCTGCAGTCCCCGGCGTTGGCGGTAAGGCCTAGGCCGCCGTAGGGCTGAGGTCGTCGACTAAGATTCTGCTCTTCGCGTCATCGATCCGGAGTCTGGAGGCGCATCGCCAACAGTCGGCGGATCGGGACCAGAGCGCTATCTAGACTTCGACCTTGCAGAGGAGGTCGCGCTCGTTGAGGACGATGAGCTCCTCGTTTTCGACCTTGATCTCCTGGCCGGTGTACTTGGCGTAGAGAACGCGGTCGCCGATGGCGACGTCCATGGGGATGATCTTGCCTTCTTCATCGCGGCGGCCGGGGCCAACGGCGACGATTTCGCCCTGGTTGGGCTTCTCTTTTGCCGTGTCCGGGATGACGATGCCGGAAGTGAGAACCTCTTCCTGGACGATGGGCCGCAGCACGAGCTTGTCGGCGAGAGGGATGAGCTTCGAAGCCATTCTGATCTCCTGAACGGTGTGTCTTGATGATTTGTCTTGATGATTTGTCTTGTCGGGGGATGGATTAGCACTCTAGCAAAGCGAGTGCTAACCAAAGCAGTGTAAGACGGGGAATCGCTTGTTGCAAGGGGTTTTTGCGGGGCAGATTTCAGACGCTGCCGCGAGGGAGTGATTGTCGTCGCTGCGAGGCCTGCACTCTATAGGTGCAGTGGGTCAAGACTTGTGGCACACGGTTCCGTGTAAAATTGAGGCATGGCGAAGCGACGGGCGGAATGGGACGGCGGCAAGGTGAGGGCACTGCGGCGTCACCTGGGCCTGACGCAGGACGCGATGGCGCAGGAGCTGGGCACGCGGCAGCAGACGATCTCGGAGTGGGAGACGGGCCTGTACCAGCCCAGAGGGCTGTCGGAGCGGCTGCTGGGCCTGGTGGCGGAGCGGGCGGCTTTCGCCTACGAGGCCACCAGCGAAGAGATTGCCGAGGCAGCAGTCGAGCCATCCGACCGAGAGCCTGGGCCCGAGAGTTCGCGATGAAAACCGGCAAGGAACCGGCGCGGTAGCTGGGGCGGCGTGGTGACGGTGGGTATGGATATCGGAATGGCGTATGAGGTCTCGTCCCTTTGGCTGCGTGTTGGGGAACCGCGGCCGCAAAAAGATCCAATAAGCGAGGCGGACCTGAGCCTGATCTGGCAGGGACAACGCTTCCCGCCGGAGGCGCTTCTCACCACGGACGGACGAGCCGTGGCGGCTCCGGCCCCGATTTCATTGATGCCGTGGTCTTGCTTGACGGCGTGGAACGCCGCGGCGATGTGGAGCTTCACGTCCGGGCGAGCTACTTCCACGGCCACGGGCACGACCGTGACCCGGCTTACACCGACCTGGCGCTGCACGTGGTCTACCTGGCCGACGCGGCTGAGACGCGGCTGCAGGACGGTTCGCTGGCGCCGGTGGCGGCTTTCGCGCCCTGGTTACGGGGGCGTGTCGAGGAGCTGCACAGCTGGCAACGGGCGCCGGAGATGTGGCGGGAGCCGTGTAAGGGCGCGACGCAGCGGCTGGGCGAGGCGGCGGTGCGGTCGGCGCTGGAGGCGGCCGGGCGGCAACGTTTCGAGGCGCGGGTCGAGCGCATGGCGGCGGCGGTCGGGCAGCTCGGCGGCGAGGAGGCGCTGTGGCGTGGGTTGCTCGACACGCTCGGTGTTGGCGGTGACCGGGCCGGGTTCGTCCGGCTGGCGGCGGCGTTTCCGGCTGAACTGGCCACGGCGGTTGAGGATCTTGAGGCGGCGCTGCTCTACGTGGCGGGCCTCGGGCCCGGAGCCCGACGGGGCGGAGGCACTGCCTCGACCGCTGAGCCCGGGGTTGGGCTCGCCGGGGCGCCCGGCGAATCGGCCACAGATACGCCTGGCGGGCCTTGCGGCGCTGGTGCGGCGGGCGCTCGAGAGAACTGTGAGAGGGAGAGTGGAGGCGCTGTCTGAGATGGCGCTGGCGTCCGTGACCGAGGCGGGGAGCACGGGAAGACGGCTGGCGGCGTGGACGGTGAGGCCGCAGATCGGCACGGCGCGGGCGCAGGAGCTGCTGGTCAACGCTGTCCTGCCCTTCGTCGCGACGCGGGGATTGAAGCCGGAGGCGCTGGCGTTGCTGCGGTCGCTGCCGGCCGGGACGTCGTACGGCAAGACGGCGTTTCTGGAGTCGAACTTGCGGCCCGACAAGGGCAGGATCGGGCGTAACGTGTTGCAGTCGCAGGGGCTGCTGGGCTACGTGAGGCAGTGGTGTAGCCAGGACGGCTGCGGCAAGTGCCCGTTATCACTGGAGCCGGGGGACACCCCCGGCCCCCCGCTAAAGGGTGCTTGAGGGTCGTCGGTCTGCGTCACAAGTCCGGGGGACACCCCCGGCCCCCCGCTAAAGGGTGCTTGAGGGTCGTCGGTCTGCGTCACAAGTCCGGGGGACATCCGCGGCCCCCGCTGAAGGGTGCTTGAGGGTCGTGAGGGAGGCGCACCGGTCGAGCGGGTCAGTGTTTTACGGCGGATGTGAGGCTTTGGTCTTCGCCGGCTGGCGCGGCTCCGGACGACAGTGGCGCACCTCACCCGCGCTGCCGCGCGCCCCTCTCCGAGGCGAGGGGCTGAGGAGGACGGTGGGTGGGTGGACTGCGTTGGGACGAAATGGTGTAGGCGGGGCGTTTTGGTCCTTCGTCGGCTGTCGCGGCTCCAGGACGACATTCTCGCTCGCGTAGGCCACTCAGGCTGGACTCCCAACCAGGGTAAGGCTCCACGCCGGCGGCTCCCAAGCCTCAGCGAGTGGCGGTTCCGCCGCGGTCGAGTAAGCCGAGCAGCGCTTCGATCATGCCGAGGTGACGATTGTCGTGAGTTGGGTATTCGAAGAGGACGTCGAACCTGCGATCGTTGTTGCGAGGCGGGTCGACAGGCAGCTCTCGGCGTAGTCGAGGAGGGCTGGCTTGTCGGGCAGATCGAGACGCTCAGAAGCTTCGTCGCCCATCTCGGTCCCGGTGTTGAACTGGCCTAGCCCGGTGGGGAAGCCCCAGGCCTCGGCCAGCGCTTGAGACTCCCAGATTTGCGGTTCGTGCGAGATCTGATAGCTGTCGTAGTCGGCCCAGCGCGCCAGGTGCCAGAGGTGGAAGCCGATCGAAGGCGCGTGGGCGGCCGGCCGGTAACGAATCTGCTCGTCTGTGAGGTCGCTGACAAGGCTGAGGATGCTGCGATGCGCTTCACGGCGCTCGGCGTGCAGGCGTTCGAGGAGGCTGGCGGCGATGGTTTGGTCGTTCATTTGTCGTGTTTCGCTTTGGGGGGAACCTGATCGGGTCTACTGTAGCACATGCGTTCTTTATGGAGCGTGCGGGTTGACGCGACACTTGAGGTGATGGGCCAGGCGGCGCGACGGCCGAGGCAGTGGCCGCGAGGCCGAAGGGTCTGGAGCGGACGGGGGCTTTGGTCCTTCGCCGGCCGGCGCGGCTCCAGGAAGACAGTGGGCGAGGAGGATCAGGCGATGGGCCAGGCGGCGCGAACGTCGAGGTTGAGGCTGGCGCGGCCGGCTTCGGCGCAGAAGTGGGCGGCGGCGGCGATCATGGCGCCGTTGTCGGTGCAGAGGACGGGCGGTGGGACGAAGACGGGCACGGGGGAGCGCTCGCGCATGAGCTCGCGCAGGGGGCCGTTGGCGGCGACGCCGCCGGAGAGCAGGATGGAGCCGGCGCCGCTCTCCTTCGCGACGTTGACCGCCTTGCGGGTGAGGACGTCGATGACGGCGGTCTGAAAGCCGGCGGCGATGTCGGGCCGGGGGGCGTCGCTGGTCGCGGCGACGCGGGCGACGGCGGTCTTGAGGCCGCTGAAGGAGAAGTCGTTGCTTCCCCCGAGCCAGGCGCGCGGCAGTCGTGGTGGCTTGGGGCCGGCCTCGCGGGCGGCGCGTTCGATCGCGGGGCCGCCGGGGAAGCCGAGGCCGAGGACGCGGGCCGCTTTGTCGAAGGCCTCGCCGGCGGCGTCGTCGCGGGTGCGGCCGAAGAGGTGGTAGACGCCGGGCGCTTCGGCCAGGAGGAGCTCGCTGTGGCCGCCGGAGACGATGAGGACGACGGCAGGGAGCGACGGAGGATCTGCCTCGGGCAGCCAGTTGGCGTAGATGTGCCCTTCGAGGTGATTGACGCCAATCAGGGGCTTGTCCCAGCCGTAAGCCAGCGCCTTGGCGGTGTTGAGACCGACCAGCAGGGAGCCGGACAGCCCAGGACCGGCCGTGACGGCGACGGCGTCGAGATCGGCAGGGCGGCACTTCGCTTCCGCCAGCGCCGCTTTGACGACGGGCAGCATGGCCTCGATGTGATGGCGCGATGCGACCTCCGGGACGATGCCACCGTAACGGGCGTGCACCGCGGCCTGGGAGGCGATGACGTTCGAGCGCATGTCGCGACCGTCGGCGACGACGCCGGCCGCGGTCTCGTCGCAGGAGGTTTCGATGCCGAGCACGAGCATGCAGCTATGTTGCGGTGAATCGAGGCGAGGGGCAATTGCTACCTCACCCCCGCTGCCGCGTGCCCCTCTCCCTGCGGGCGAGGGGCTGGGGAGGACGGTGGGTGTATTGGCCAGGTTGGGGCGTTGGTGTGGACGGGGCGTTTTGGTCCTTCGCTTGCTGGCGTGCGCTCCAGGACGACAGTGGCTACCTTCTCCCCCGCTGGTGCGCGCTCGAGGACGACGGGGAGTTCTAGCGGACGACGGGGGCGGTCAGGAGCTCGTCGCCGATGACGATGTAGAGCTGGGAGGCGACGGCGTCGATGGCGATGGCGCGCAGGTCGGTGAAGGCGTTGCTGACGAGCTGACGGCGAAAGGCGCCGTCGAGGCCAGCGACGACGATGCGTTTGGCGGCTGAATCACCGATGTAGAGCTCTGCGGAGGCCGGGACGGATGCGAGGTCGTTGGCGGCCTCGATCGGGATGTCGATGCCGCCGAGGACGAAATCGGTCTCGGCGCCGTTCTGGAAGCGCCGCACGCCGCCGGTCGAGAGGACGACGTAGATGTCGCCATTGACCACGAGGCCGACCGCGGCTTCGAGCTCGACCTGGCCGGTGAGCAGGACATCGGGCTCGCTGTCGTAGCCGTCGGCGGCGGGTAGATAACGGTGCACCTGGTTGGCATCGGGATCGAGGACGTAGAGGTTGTCGTTGAAGGCGGCGATACCGGCGACGGAGGACCAGGTGCCGGAGCGACGGAGGGCGAGCTGCGCCGGCGAAGAGCCGGGGCGGACCTCGAAAAGCTTGCGCTCGGCGTCCAGCACGAGGAGGCGCCCGCTGTCGTCGGGGCCCTGCCAGGTGAAGAAGGCGGGCGCTTTGGCCTGCGCTTCGCCGTACTGACCGCCCGCTTCGAAGATCACCTCCAGTGGCGAGCCGTCCAGAGGGACGCTGACAATACGGCCGCCACCGGCGTCGAGGAGATAAGCGCGGCCGCCATGGACCGTAGCATCGAGCAGCGAGAGCTCACCGGTCAGCTGACTGCCCAGGGTGACGACGGAGGTCAAGGGGCCGAGGTCGAAGATGGCGTTCATTTCGGCCAGAAGGAGGCCGGATTGCTCGAGGAGCTGGGTCGCGGTCAGGTTGAGGTCGTCGATGCGCAGGGCCTCGGTGGCGAGGCGACGGGTCTCCTCGAGGAGGAAGCGACGTTGCTGCGGGTCGGTCTGCTCCTGAGCCAGGGCGAACTGAACCTGGGCACCCTGAACCAGATCTGCCAGGCGCTCGCTGCGTCCCTCACGCAGCAGATCGGGCACGAAGGCGATGATCAGGAGTATGACAACGATGGCGCCGGCAATTTGAACCAGGCGCCAATCAGCGAAGTTGAAGTTGAGGCGGCCGGGCGGCCCGGTTGTGCGGGCGTAATCGTTGCGCGATGGGCCTGGTTCGCCGCGGAGGCGGACGACGGGGCGCGAGATATCCAGCGGCGGGTCGGTGGAAGCGAGGATGTCGGGGCGAGCTTCCGGGGTCTCCGGCGCCTGCCTGCTGCCGGGGCGCGTCGGTAGGCCCGTGGGCTCGGCTAGTGGCGGGGCAACGGGCTCGGCCGGTTGGCGCGAGGACTGTCGGGGCGGCGACGGTTCTTCGCGGCGCGGCCGGCTGGGCAAGTCGCGTTCGAGGTAATCGGGCGGCTGATCGAGGTCGTGGGGCTGATCGTCCTCCAGGGCTTCGGCTTCGGGCTCGGGCTCCGAGTCGTGGCAGGTAATCGCGACGAGGGCGAAGTTCGGCCGGTCACGGGTCAGGAGATAGAGTTCCGGCATCGCCTCTTCGGGCTGACGTAGCATGGCGGCGAGCGTTTCGTCGTCGAGGATTGTCTCGAGTGACTTCGATGCGGCGATTATTATGTCGCCGGGGTCGAGATCGAAGCGGCGCAACGAGGGCGTCAGATCGCCCTCGCCGAGTGCCGCCAGGGCTTCCGGCATCGGCTCGTGTCGCACGAGGACGCCGGAGCGGCGGACGTAGACGAGGCCCGGGCCGGCCTGGGTGAGATAGACGAGGTTGTCTTTGACCAGCGCGCCGGTGATGCCGATGCTGACCTGGTCGCGGGGGAGGCTGCGGCGGTTCCACTCTCGCAGTGTCTGATGGGTCTCGGCCAAAGCGCGCTGCAGACCGCCGGTGAGCGAGAGCTTGTCCTGCTGGATGAGGCGGCCGATGGCGTCGAGAGCCTGGGCCGCGAGCTCTTCGCTCTTGGCGCCTTGAGGTTCGGCGATGAGGTGGAGGTCGACGTCGGGTTCGTCCATGCGGCGGCGCTGGAAGGTGCGCAAGCGGCCGCCTTCCTCGGTGACGCGACCGTGGTCGACGACGAATCGAGAGACCGATGTGGTCAGCACGCGCCGGCAGCCTTTGTGGCGGGACGCGAGCGTGGCGGCTTGGGTTGGGTCTGCGGCTTCACGCTGGCTTGCTTCCCCTTCGCTGCGGGCCACAAGGGGCCGAAAGGGCTGGCGGGACCGGGTTCGACCGCGGTGAGGTGAGGCTCGGCTGACCAGCCATGACGATTATAGACGGGCTTGGGGGTGACCTCACCCGCGCTGCCGCGTGCCCCTCTCCCTGTGGGGCGAGGGGCTGAGGGGGCCGCGGGTGTGTTGGCCGGGTTGGAGCGTTGGTGTTGACGGGGTGGTTTGGTGCTTCGCCGGCTGGCGCGGCTCCAGGACGATAGGGGGCGGCTTGTCCTGAGGGTAGGTGCTGCCTAATATGGAGCCGACCGACTGGTCGGTCGGTTTTGGAGGCCAGCGTGACGCAGCCAGGGGGCCAGGAGCGGAGCCGGGAGCGGCAGCGGCGCATCCTGGACGCGGCGCTTTCGGTGTTCAGCCGACGGGGGTACCGCGAGACCAGCGTCGAGGAAGTCGCGGCAGCGGCGGAGACGTCGAAGGGCGGGCTGTACTTCCACTTTCCCGGCAAGCAGGTGTTATTCCGGGCGCTGCTGGACGTGTCGGCGCGGCGGCTGCGAGAAGAAGTCGAGACGGCGATCGCCAAGGAGCAGACGCCGGTGGCGCGGGCGGACACGGCGCTGCTGACCGTGCTGCGGACCTTCGCCGAGCATCGCACGATGGCGCGCCTGTTCATGATCGAGGCGCTGGGCGCGGGGCCGGAGTTCTCCGACCGGCTGCTGGAGGTTCACGACGAGTTCATCGGCGTGATCAAGCTCCATTTGGATGATGCCGTAACGGCGGGGGCGGTGCCGCCTACCGATACGGAGCTGGCGAGCCGAGCCTGGTTCGGCGCGGTGAACGAGATCATCCTGCACTGGCTGATCAAGGGCGAGCCGAAACGATTGGAAGACGCGTACGACGGGCTGAGGCCGATGCTGATGCGTAGCGTGGGGCTGCCGCCGAATGACTAGGGCGGATGCGGTGACGGCAGAGGCGATGAGCCGGCGGCGAGCGTGGTGGCTGGCGCTGCGCCCGTTTTCCTACACGACGGCGATCATCCCGGTGCTGGTGGGGACGGCTCTGGCGGCGGAGAGCGATTTCAAGCCGGGGCTGTTCCTGCTGGCGCTGGCGGGATCGGTGCTGATCCTGGCGGGAACGAACCTGGCGACCGACTTCTTCGATTTCGTTGACGGCGTGCAGCCGGGGGCGAGCTTCGGCGCTTCGATCCAGAGCGGGTTGCTAACGCCGGACGCGGTGCACCTGGCATCGATAGGCGTATTCCTCGGCGGTTCGATCTGCGGGCTGGCGCTGGTGGTCTACGCGGGCTGGCCGGTGCTGGCGGCGGGCGTGGCGAGCGTCCTGGTGGGCTATTTTTATACAGGGTCGCCGATTCGTTACGGGCGCCGGGGACTGGGCGAGGTGGTGGTTTTCTTTTTCATGGGGCCGGTGATGGTGATGGGGGCTTACTACGTGCAGCTGGAGGAGCTGACGTGGCCGGCGTTCTACGCCTCGCTGCCGGTGGGACTGCTGGTGGCGAACATCCTGCACGCCAACAACCTGCGCGACATCGAGAACGACCGCTCGCGGGGGAAGGTGACGATCGCGACGCTGATCGGACGTCCGGGCGCTGACTACGCGCTGTGGGCGCTGGTGCTGGGGTCGTACGGAGTAGTGGTGGTCCCTGCCGCGCTGGGGGAGTTGAGCGCCGGGTCGCTCGTCGTGCTGTCTTCGCTGCCGGCGGCGCTGATGACGGTGAGCGCGCTCAAGGAGCGGGAGTCGCGCGCGTTGAACCTGCTGGTGGGCAACTCGGCGCGGCTGCATATGCAGTTCGGCGTGCTGCTGGCGGTGGGGTTGCTTTACGAGGTGCTGTAGCAGCGCGTAACGACCGTAGCCGTAGTGTCGTGTAGATTGAAGACACCCGCTTTCCCTGGATCCTCACGGAGGCCTGAATGAAGCGCCTGATCTTGTTGCTGCCTTTTCTGGCGTTGCTCGTTCCAGCTACGGCGGCGGGAAACGCGTCTTACATACTGCAAATCGACATGTACGGCGCTCACGTGGTGCCGCCGGTAGAGACCAGTGCCTACGGTTTCGTGCGCTTCTTTTTCAATGAGGACCGCAACGCGGCCGATTACACCCTGGACGTGAAGGGATACTCCAACAGCGCGGTGACCGGCGTGACGATCCGAGCGGGCGCGCCGGGCGAAAACGGGCCACTGGTGCTTTCGCTGAGCGATGGCGATTTCATCGTGACGGTCGGGCACCTGACGCTGACGCCGGAGCAGCTTGAGACCTTTGCTTCCGGGAGCTGGTATCTGACGCTGACGACTGTGTTTAACCCCGAGGGCGAGATGCGGGGGCAGATCGTGGTCCCGGCTAACTTCTTCACGGCGACGGGGGGCTCAGGGTACGCGCCGTCGTCGAAGCCACCAGGGCAACAGCCGGTGATTCCCGTGCCACCGCCAGAGGGTGGTGCGCCGGCAGGGGGCGCTTCGGGCGGGGGTGAGGGCGGTGGCGGTTTGATCCGGCCGCCGAACACCGGGGGCGGCGGCCTGCGCTAGGGCTTCAGTAAGAGAGTCCGCGTGTGAGCATGACACGAGGTGGGGGCACCTCACCTGCGCTGCCCCTCGCCCCTCTCCCTGCGGGGCGAGGGGTTGAGGAGGATGGTGGGTGTGCGGACTGCGTTGAGGTGTCGGTTTGGGCGGAGCGTCTTGGTCCTTCGCCGCTGTCGCGGCTCCAGGACGACAGGGGCTGGGGTGGTGCTACCTCACCTGCGCTGCCGCGCGCCCCTCTCCCTGCGGGGCGAGGGGCTGAGGAGGACGGTGGGTGTGCGGACTGGGTTGAGGTGTTGGTTTGGGCGGGGCGTTTTGGTCCCTCGCCTGCTGTCGCGGCTCCAGGACGACAGGGGCTCAGGTGGTGCTACCCTCACCTGCGCTGCCGCACGCCCCTCTCCCTGCGGGGCGAGGGGCTGAGGAGGACGGTGGGTGTGCGGACTGCGTTGAGGTGTTGGTTTGGGCGGAGCGTCTTGGTCCTTCGCCGCTGTCGCGGCTCTAGGACGACAGGGGCTGGGGTGGGGGCCGAGGCGCACTGTCCAGCCGACGTTGGCGTGCGAAGGGGAGGATGTGGTGGCGCTTTGGTCCTTCACCTACTGGCGCGACTTTAGGACGACGGAGGACGGGGTGCGGTCTTGGCTTCGCGGAAGAGGGAGCCGATTTCCTCCGGGGTCAGGGGGCGGACGGCGCCTTCGGGCATGGTGCCGAGGAGCAGGGGGCCTTCGCGGATGCGACGGAGGAGGACGACTTCGGCGCCGACGGCCAGCAGCATGCGGCGGACCTGTCGACGCCGACCCTCACGAATCGTGATGCCGAGCTCGAACTGACCGCTGGAGACGAGGCGGCGGAGTCGGAGGGGGCGCCGCAGGGCGCCGTCGATCTCGACGCCGCTGCGGAGGGCAGCGAGCTGGTCTTCGGTAATCGGCGCTTGGAGGAGCAGCCAGTACTCCTTTTCGACCTCGTGGCTGGGGTGGGTCAGGACGAAGGTGAGGTCGCCATCGTTGGTGAGGAGGAGGAGGCCTGAGGTGTCGCGGTCGAGGCGGCCGATGGGATGCAGTCCGGGTACACGCAGGTCGGCGGGGACGAGGTCGAAGACGGTGCGGCGGCCGAGGTCATCGCTCTTTGTGGTAATGAAGCCGGGCGGTTTGTTGAGGAGGAGGTAGGTCTTTTCGGCCCGCGTGGCGGCAATCGCGACGCCTTCGAGGCTGAGATCGCCATCTGTGTAAGGCTCCGAGGGGTCGGTTCGAACTACAGAGTTGACCGTGAGGCTGCCGGCGCGAATGGCGGCGAAGGCCTTGCGACGGGAGAGGCCGGTGGCGTCGATGACGGCGCGAAGCAGGGTCGTCATGATTGGGGCACGGTGAGTGCAGGAATGTTGCAGATTGGAAAAATCAGGGCTGTTACTCTCATAGCCGGGGATGGGCCCGCCGATAATCTCATTAACGGACACGGTATGCTACGGGGAACGGACGTCCCCCCGGAGAGGATACGCTTGACCCCAAATCAAGACGATGCCGTCGGCCGCGCCTCTGAGTACCTAGCTCGCGCAATGGGTGAGCTGTACCAGGCCGCAGCGGCCGAAGCTGTCGTTACACGTGAAGATCTGGCCCGCGACAGGGCGACGCTGCAGGAGCTAGCGCAGCGCTTGGAGGCGGAGCTTGCCCATGAGAAGGAGCAGCGGGCTCAGATGGCGGGGCAGCTGACGAACCTGGCCGGCTCAATGGACAGGCTGGTCAATCACCTGGCTGGTCTTTCGCAACTCATGGCAGAACTCCTCGAGCGGCTGGCGTCTCCGACATCGCCGCTGGCGGCAGCGGGTGCCGGATCCGTTCCCGAGCCGACCTTCCAGGCCGGCGGTGAAGGCATTGCCTTGAGCCTGACGTCCGTACCAGGTTTCCAGGCGCTGATGGACTTTCAGAAGGCGCTTGTTGGGATGGAGCAGGTGACCAACGCGTCCGTGGAGCGCTTCCAGGAAGACGAATCGCGGATCCAGATGCAGCTGAACGCCCCGCTAACACCCGAGGCGATCGCGGCGGCGCTGACCAACGCGACGGGGCATGCTTGCGTCGTCGAAGAGTCGCGTCCTGAGCTGATGCGCCTGCGGCTCAAGGTTGTTTCCTAAACCCAGAGCGCGTCCCCTTTCCTCACCTCCAGAACTGAACGAGCCGCTACCTCACCCGCGCTGCCGCGCGCCCCTCTCCCTGCGGGGCGAGGGGCTGTGGAGGACGGTGGGTGTGCGGACTGCGGTGAAGTGTTGGTTTGGGCGGAGTGCTTTGGTCCTTCGACGCTGTTGCGGCTCCAGGACGACAGGGGTTGGCGGTCCGTTTACGCGCTGTGGGTGCCGTTACGGCCGTCTCATGCTGCCATGCAATGGCTATAATCGAGCGCGAGGCCCCGCTTGCTCGTCCGACACCTGCAATTGACCAACTTCCGTACCTATCAGAACGTCAGCCTTGATTTGCCGGCGGGGCGTTTGCTGTTCCTGGGCGATAACGCGCAGGGCAAGAGCAACCTGCTGGAGGCCGTCTATCTGTTGGCTTCGGGGCGATCGGTGCGGGCGGGCAATGACGCCGAGATGCTGAGCTGGGACGTCGAGGTGGAGTCGCAGCCGTTCGCGCGACTGGAGATGGCGGTGCAGCGGTGGGCCGGGGAGGTGCGGCTGGAGACGATCGTGGTTGGGCCGGCGACGACGCCGGGGGCGGGCGCGACGCGGGCCGGCAAACGGTTTCGGGTCAACGGAATGGGACGCCGAGCGGTCGACTTCATCGGGCAGTTGCGGGCCGTGTTATTCACGGCGGACGACCTCGAGATTGTGTCGGGGCCGCCGTCGGGTCGGCGCCAGTTTCTCGACTCGGCGCTGGCGCAGCTGGACAGGGCGTATTACACGGCGGTGCGGCGGTATGCGCGGATCATGCAGCAGCGCAACGCGACGCTGCGGCGGATCAGAGAGGGCATCGCGGGGCCGGATGAGCTGTCGTTGTGGGACGACACGTTCAGTCGGGAGGGCGCGGTGATCATCGCGGCGCGGCAAAACGCGGTGGCGCGGCTGGCGATGCTGGCGGGCCGTTCGCACGCCGACCTGAGCGGCGAGGCGCCGGAGACGCTGGAGATTGCCTACGAGCCTCAGCTGGGCGACGAGTGGCGCGGCCTGGTCCCGCAGGAGGCGACGCTGGAGAACACGCAGCCGATCTTCGCGGCGGCGCTGGCGTCGCACCGGCGACGGGAGACGGGGGCGGGGATATCGCTGGTGGGGCCGCATCGCGACGAGCTTTCGATCAAGCTGAACGGCGCGTCGGCCTCCGCTTACGGTTCGCGGGCGCAGATCCGGACGACGGCGCTGGCACTGCGGTTGGCGGAGGCGGAGCTGTTGCGGGCGGCGGAGGACGATCCGCCGATCTTGCTGCTGGACGACATCGTGTCGGAGCTGGACGAGCGGCGGCGCGCCTCGGTGCTGGCGGGGCTGGCGGGCTTCGACCAGGTGTGGTTCACGGCGACCGGCGGCTCGTGGTTGCCGGAGCAGTTCGTGCGGGAGGCGGCGGTGTTCGACGTGGCGTCGGGGGGCGTTACGGCTAGGGTGTAGGAGAGGACGCCGGGCTGCTTGATGTCGCGGCCTCAGCGAGTCGCGACGTGCACCCGGAAGCTGAAGCCGAAGCTACTCAAGGTTTCACTGCTGGCGCCGTCGACGGCGTAGGTCACGCTCTCGATCTGGCTGACGGGTGTATGCCGGAGGAAGAAGAAAACGCGGCCGTGTTTGAGGGCGCCCGGGAGGTACTCGCCGCCGATGGCTTCGCTTCGGAACAGCGAAACAACGACCGACTCATTACCGACGATGACGGTGCCTTTATCGGGGTAGAGGTTAACTCGCTGGTCGTTGTGGTTCTCGACGGTGATTTCGATCTGGCCAACCGTCACGGCAGCCGCGGTTTCGCTGAACGAATCCAGGGACCGTTGTCCGGCCGCGTCCTGATCGTCGTAGAACTCTGAGTAGTCGGCCACGGCCAACCTGAGGATGGTGATGGAAACACCGCTGGAGACGACGGCCTGGAGGCCGGTCGTGTCTCGCACAGAGCCCAGGGAGAGATCGCCGGGATCGGCGCCGGCCCGCGTCGGTATGGCTGTGGGCTGAGTTGAATCTAGTGGCGGGGCGTCCTCGCCGCATGCCATGGCGGTAATGGCTGACGCGGCCATGGCGAACGCGGTAATGAGCTTAAACGAACGGATCATCCGATCTCCCAGGGCCTTACCTCCTAACGATACTTCTTTAGCGAGACTCCGGTTTGTGTTTTCGATGGCACCTCACCCGCGCTGCCGCGCGCCCCTCTTCCTGCGGGGCGAAGGGCTGAGGAGGATGGGGCGATTAGGGGCTGCGTTGGGACTTTGTTGTCGGGAGGCGTTTTGGTCCTTTGCCGCTGGCGCGGCTCGAGGACGACAGGGGCACCTCACCCGTGCTGCCTCAGCCCCTCTCTCTGCGGGGCGAAGGGCTGAGGAGGATGGGGCGATTAGGGGCTGCGCTGGACCGATGTTGCGCGCGGGGTGCTTGGTTCTTCGCCGCTGGCGCGGCTCGAGGACGACAGGGGTACCTCACCCGCGCTGCCGCGCGCCCCTCTCCCTGCGGGGCGAGGGGCTGAGGAGGATGGGCCTTGTGTGGGACTGCGTTGAGGCGCTTTGCTGTGGACGGGCGTTTTGGTCCTTCGCTCGCTCCAGGACGACAGGGTAGGGGTCAGGTTCCTGTATCGCTGAAGAGCTCGCGGCCGTGACCGGCGGGGAGGAGGACGTCGAGGGCCTGGGGGTCGACGCTGAAGGTGACGGGAGTCTCGCCGACGTACTCGCCGTCGGCCTGCACTGGGAGGCCCGGGGTTTCGATTATGAGCTGCCGCGGTCGGTGAAAAGAGACACCGCGGGCGCCGTGGTGGCGGCGTAGCGCGAGCTTCAAAGCGGTGAGCGCTTCCCAGAAGACGCCGTGGCCTTCGAAGAGATAGGCGTCGAGAAGGCCGTCGTCGACCAGGGCATCCGAGGCGATGCGAGCGATGCCGCCGTAGGAGCGCGTGTTGCCGAGGAGGAGCCAGGCGAGCTCGACCGAACGACGGACGCCGTCGATCGTGAGGGCGACCTTTTCAGGGCGATAGTGCAATAGGAGCCGGGTGGCCCAGAGGGCGTACGAGGTGGAGCCGAGGCGGCGCTTCCAGGCGTCGGGGACGGCGCGGACGACGGCGGCGTCGATGCCGACGCCGGCCATGAGGAGGAAGTGGCGGTCGTTTACGAGTCCGAGGTCGAAGCGGCGGCGGTCGCCGTCGAGCTGGGCAAGCAGCGCGGTTTCGGGGTCGCGGCTGATGCTGATTTCGCGGCCGAAAACGTCGCCCATGCCGCCGCGCAGGACGCCGAGGGCGGTTGGCGTCCCAGCGAGGCCGTTGACGACTTCGTTCACGGTGCCGTCGCCACCGCAGGCAAAGACGGCGCCGGCGCCGGACTCGGCGGCTTCGCGGGCGAGCCGGGTGGCGTGTCCGGGGGCGTCGGTGTTGAAGATTTCGACCTGCCACGCCGGAGCGGCAGCCGTTGCAGCGGCCTGAAGGCGTTGGATGGAGGGCGCGTTGCGCGCGAAGCGGTTGTACACGATGCGGGCGCGTTCCAATGTGGCCCCAGTATATTAGTAAGGCTGTGCTATATTGCGCCTGGGGTTGATGGCCTTACTTTTCCCGACAATCCACGCTCCCGCGATGACGCGGCGGACCACATGAATCGAGTAGTCGTTACCGGCCTTGGCCTTGTCACACCTATCGGAAACGACGTTCCAGGTACGTGGCAAGGGCTGATGGAGGGACGCTCCGGCATCTGGGACGTCACGCTGTTCGACACGTCTGCATACGACTACGCCATCGGCGGCGAGGTGCGGGACTTCGTGCCCGACAGCGTGATGGAGGCGAAGGACCTCCGTCACATCGACCGCTTCTGCCAGTTCGCGATCAACGCTTCGATGGAGGCGGTGCGCGACGCCGGCCTCGAAATCGGCAACGGGCTGGGCGAGCGAGCCGGCGTCGTTTACGGGTCGGGCGCGGGCGGTTATACGCTGCTGGATGAGCAATCGCGCGTGCTCAAGGCGAAGGGGCCGCGCCGGGTCAGCCCTTACTTCCTGGGCAACATCCTGCCGGACGCGGCCAGCGGCTACATCGCGATCCACACGGGGTCGATGGGACCGAACATGGCCGTCGTATCGGCGTGCGCGACGGGCACGGGCTCGATCGGCGAGGCGACGGAGATCATCAAGCGAGGCGACGCGGACATCATGATCGCGGGCGGCGCCGAGGCGCCGATAACACCCAACCTTTACGCTGGCTTCAACGCGTTGCGGGCGATCGCGTCGCCGGGCGAGGACCCGTCGCGGGCGTGCAAACCGTTCGACCGCTGCCGTGACGGTTTCGTGGTTGGGGAAGGCGCCGGCACCGTGGTGCTTGAGAGCTGGGAGCACGCACAGGCGCGCGGGGCAAAGGTCTACGCCGAAGTGGTCGGTTACGGGTCGAGCAACGACGCCTTCGATATGGTGGCCTCGGACGAGTACGGTCGCGGCGCTGCGTTGGCGATGAACATGGCGCTACGCAAGTCCGGCCTGGCGCTGGAGCAGGTGGGCTACGTGAACGCCCACGGCACGGCGACGCAGATGAACGACCGCATCGAGACGATGGCGATAAAGAACGTGTTCGGCGAGCACGCAAAGCGGTTGGCCGTGAGCTCTACCAAGTCGATGACGGGTCACATGATGGGCGCGGCCGGGGCGGCGGAAGCCGTCTTCAGCGTTTTAGCGCTACACCATCGGGTGCTGCCGCCGACGATGCACTACGAAGAGCCGGACCCGGAGTGCGACCTGGACTACGTGCCGAACGCGGCGCGTCCGGTTGAGAGCCTGGAGGCGGCGCTATCGACGTCGATCGGGCTGGGCGGGCACAACGCGGCGCTGCTGTTCGGGCGCGTGTAGGGCAAGCGTAGAGGGGATGGGCGGCCCTTTCGCTTTGCGAAGGGTGAGACGGTGCCACCTCACCGGCGCTACCGCGCGCCCCTCTCCCTGCCGGGCGAGGGGCTGAGGCGGACGGTGCGATTTCGGACTGCGTTTGGACGGATGTCGCGCGCGATGGCGCTTTGGTCCTTCGCCTGACGGCTCAGGACGACAGTGGGACTACCTCACCGGCGCTACCGTGCGCCCCTCTCCCTGCGGGGCGAGGGGTTGAGCTGGACGGGTGGGTGTGTGGACTGCGTTGACGGATGTTGCGCGCGATGGTGCTTTGGTCCTTCGCCTGACGGCTCAGTACGGCAGTAGGTGCGTTGACAGGCAGGGGTCGCGGTTCAGAGAATGAGCCGCCGAAGGCTTGCGGCGATCGAGGAGGCTGATATGGCGGATTACGTACACCCGGAGATGCTGGTCGATGGGGACTGGCTGCAGGCGCACCTTGAGGACGGGAATGTGCGCGTCGTGGACTGCGACCCGCCGGATGCGTATCGACGCGTCCACATTCCGGGCGCGGTTAACCCGAACGACAACTACATGAAGAACCCGGACGACCGTCGCTTCATCATGACGCCGGAGCAGTACGCGGCCGAGATGGCGCGGCTGGGCATCGGCGATGACACGCTGGTGGTGTCGTACGACGCGGGCGGAACTACGGCGGGGAGATTCTGGTGGTCGCTCAACTACTACGGCCACACGAACGCCAAGGCGCTGAACGGCGGCTGGAACCAGTGGTTGAAGGAAGGCCGTCCGGTGACGATGGTGCAGCCGAAGGTCAGCGCGCCGTCCGGGTTCACGCCGCGCGCCAACGAGGCAGTGCGTACGACGGCGGAGCAGATCATGGCGGAACTGGACGACCCGGACGTCATCGTGCTGGACGTGCGAAGCATCGGCGAGTGGGACGGCAGCGTGACGCGGGGCAACAAGCGGCAGGGCCACATCCCCGGCTCGGTGCACCTGGAGTGGACGAACAACCTGACGGCGGACGACGAGAAACGCTGGAGGAGCGCGGACGAGCTGCGGGAGATGTACGCCGCCTGCGGGCTGACGCCGGATAAGAAGGTCGTCACGCTTTGACAGGGTGGCATTCGAGCAGCGCAGTCTGCGCTGACCCTCAAACTCCTGGGATTCGAGAACGTGCGGGTGTACGACGGTTCATTCTCCGAGTGGGGCAACCGCGACGACACGCCGATTGAGTGAGGCTGATCGTGCGTCGAAGAGGCACGGAAGCGGAGGCCAGGGAGTGAACCGTTAAGCGAGCCTGGAACGCTTTGATCCTTCGACGCGGCTCAGGATGACAGGAAGAGCGACGCGGTTTCGGGCGACGGGAAGGGCGACTGGCTCAGGATGACAAAAAAGCCGGCGCGGCTCAGGACGAGATAAGGAAGCGAGCCGATGAGCGAGACCGCGCGGCCCGAATTGCTGGTCGATGGCGACTGGTTGGAGGCGAGGTCGGATGCCCCGAACCTGCGCGTCGTCGACTGCGAAGGAGCGGCGGCGTACAGGCGGGCGCACATCCCCGGCGCCGTATTCTCCGAGGCGCATCCGTACAAGGGCGAGGACCGCCGGCTCGTGATGCCGCCGGAGGACTTCGCGACGGCGATGTCGGCGCTGGGCATTGGTCCCGAGACGACGGTGGTTGCCTACGAGGCGGGCGCCGGCGCTTCGGCCGGGCGGTTGTGGTGGAGTCTGAGCTACTTCGGACACCAGGACGTCAGGTTCCTCGACGGCGGCTGGCCGCGCTGGCTGGCGGAGGGCCGACCGATCACGATGGCGGACAGCAAGCCTGCGCCGGCGACCTTTGTGCCGCATATCGACGAGTCGCTGCTGGCGACGGCGGACTACGTGCGAGCAGCGATCGATAACCCGGACGTGATCATCCTGGACGTGCGCAGCGATGGCGAGTGGGACGGCAGTGATGCGAGGGGTAACCCGCGGCCCGGACACATTCCGGGCTCGGTGCATCTCGAGAACCGGCTGAGCATGACGGCGGATGAGGCGGGGGCCTTCAAGGACCCGGCGGCGCTGAAGCAGCTCTTCGAGTCGTGTGGGATCACACCGGACAAAGAGGTGATCACGCTTTGACAGGGTGGCGGACGCTCAGCGCAGTCTGCGCTGGCCCTGAAGCTCCTGGGATTCGAGCGGGTACGGAACTACGACGCCTCTTTTGGGGAGTGGTCGCGGTTGGATGACGCGCCGGTCGAATAGCGGCCCTGGCAAGAGGTTTCGCGAGAGGCCTGACGCTCCCACGGGAAATCGACGCTGGAAGATCAGCCGATAGGCCTCTGAGGCATTCTCCGGAGCTCCGACCTGCGGCAGCTCAAAAGCGCTACCATCAAGCGCGGTGAGGCTCGCGCGGAGGCTCGCGCGGGAGGCTAGCGCCGTGAGGTTGCCAGGAAGATGAAAGCATCATTGTGGGGACAGGCACGGTACTTGGGCCCATTGCCGCCAGGTGCCGAGTGGCCCGTTCCGCCGCGGGCTTATGACCCAGGGCTGGGGCAGCAGAGCTACGAAGCGGCGATCGAGATGCTCGAGCTTGGTGACGATCTGGGCTACGACTGGATCAGCTTCGCTGAACACCACTACACGGGAGGTCGCCTGACACCCTCGCCCATGGTCATGGCAGCTTTCATGGCGAGCCGGGTCAAGAAGGCGAAGATCGCCTTGCTGGGCCCGCTGGTCCCGACTCAGAACCCGGTGCGCATCGCGGAAGAGACGGCGATGCTGGACAACCTTTGTGGCGCCCGACTTGTGGTTGGGCTGCTGCGCGGCACGCCGAACGAATACCAGGTGGTTGGCGTCAACCCGGCTGAGTCGAGAGCTCGGACCCAGGAGGGGATCGAGCTGATCCTGAAGGCGTGGACGGAGCCGGAACCTTTCGCATGGGAAGGCATCTACTATCGCTACCGCAGCGTAGCGGTCTGGCCGCGACCTCTGCAGCAACCTCACCCTCCGGTCTACGTACTGGGAACGAGCATGGAAACCGCCGAGTTTGCGGCTCGGCATCACTTCGGCCTGGGGATCTCTTACGAGCCTTTCGATTTCGCGGCCGAGCAGTCTCGCTACTACATCGAGCAGTGCGCTCTCCACGGCTGGCAGCCGACACCGGAACAGATCATCTTCAGAGGGCGAATCTTCGTCGCGGAGAATCGTGAGGAAGCTGATGCTTACGAGCGTGCACTCGAGAACAGGGCGGGGCAAGAGCGTCATGTATCAGGATTGACTCAGTACGTTGAGGAAATCGAGTCGACTCGCCGGAGCAGGGCGCACTTCGGCCTTGGCCCGGCCGCGAGTTTCGTAGGTACGCCGGACGAGATCATCTCGCAGTTGAGACAGGCTCATGACGAGGTCGGAATCGGCGTCGTCGACCTGGCCTTCGATCCGCCTCCCGATGACGATTACCGAGACGGGCAGAGACTGCACAAGAAGCTTATGGGCTCCGTCGAACTGTTCGGTCGAGAGGTGCTTCCGGCGATGAGGGAGATTTAGGGTCGAGGCGGGTGAGATGCTCTACCACGCAAGTGGGCGCGACTAAACTCAGCGCCGCCTGGCTTTGCGAAAGGCTTGAGCCTGCCCTGAACGTCATCGCCCGGCCCTAGAACTTGCCAGTGGCCAGGAGCAGTAGGGCGAGCAGGACGAACATCGCAGCGGCAATCAGAATGGCAGCGACGGCCTGGCGACCGATCTCGCGTATGTCGCGCTGTCGCCTCTTGAGGTCGGCCTCGGCGTCGTGGTCGGGGTTCAGGCTGCCGTGAGGGTCGGCGCCGCTGGCACCTACCATTGCCCACCTCCGAATATAGCGGTAGCGATCATTATTATACGGGGTAACAATCAGGAATGAGGCGCCTGAGGAAACGACCGGCGCTGAGTCGTTCGATCGGGGACCCTGGCTGCCGGACTTAGGTGTGGATGTGGTCTCGGCACTGCGCGTTTGGGCCCGATGTTGGGGGTGGGTTAGACCGAGCGTTTAGGTCCTTCGCCTGCTGGCGCGGCTCAGGACGACAGGGAACCTCACCTGCGCTGCCGCGCGCCCCTCTCCCTGTGGGGCGAGGGGCTGAGGGGGACAGTGGGTGAGTGGACTTCGTTGGTCGAGATGATGTGGACGGGGAGTTTCGGTCCTTCGCCCGCTGGCGCGGCTCAGGACGACATCGAAAATGATATCCGCCAGGCAGACGTTTGCTTGGTTTCGTGGGTGGCTAGATGCCGAAGCCGCCGCCGCCGCTTTGCTTGCCTTCGATCGCGGCGAGGAGGACGGCGCCGGAGATAATGAGGCGCTTGTCGGGCGCGACGCCGGTTTCGGCGAAGTCGATATTGAGCTTGTAGACGAAGGGGTTGAAGTTCTGCTGGTAGGTGCAGACCTCGGCGCCGTTGATCTCGCAGTGGTACTTCTGAGGAATCAGGGAAATGAAGCGGCGCAGGAGGGCCATGGCGGCGCTGTCCTCTTTGATGAAGCCGATCTCGACATCGTTGTCGTCCATGACGATCCACTGGTCGCGGAAGAGGGAGCTCCAGCCGCGGCGCTTGAAGGCGCCGAGCTTGTGTCCCGTCGCGGGGTCTTCGACGTCGTAGGCGGCGCTGAAGTCGATGATGTTGCGCGCCTTGATCACGAGGAGCTCTTCGGTCTTCTGCTTGTCGCCGTAGAGGCGGATGTCTTCCTTGAGCTTGAAGGCGCGTTGGCTGGCGAAGAGGACGAGGTCGCCTTCGGGGCCATAGACGTCGAAGCTGCCGCCGAAGATTTTGAGGACCTTGCGGCGAATCTGGTAGCTGGGCTGGCGGAAGCGTTCTGAGTTCAGCATGGCGATAGCTTACTCCGCGGCTGGTACTCCTGGCTGAGCTGATTCGTGCGAGCGACGCCGCGACCAGGCATCTCACGTCGCCTGAGGTAATCCATGAGGGGTGAGGGCCGGGTCTTCGACGAGGTGTTGGATGCAGGGACAGGCCTTCATGCCGGGTACCGCCGCCTGGTCAGGTGGCATGGCGCTCAGCGACTCGTACATCAGCGACGCGTGCTGGCGCGTTTCCTGAAGACCGGCAATCTCGGCATCGATCTTGGCGAGTGAGCCACTAAGCGTGTCAAGCAGCTGACCGCGGATTTCGCCGCAGCGTCCGCTGTGGGCGACCTCGAGTAATGGCCGTACGTTCTGCAGCGAAACGCCCAGCTGCTTTAGTCCTCGTGCCAGCCGTAGGGTCGCAACGTGTTCTTCGGTGTAAGCGCGATAGCGATTGGCCTGACGCGGCGGTCGCGGCAGGACGCCTGCCTTTTCGTAGAACCGAATCGTGTCCGGCGTAAGACCGGCTGCTTCGGCCGCTCGTTTGATATTCATGCTTCCACCTCTTGACATTAGATTAACTCTAATCTTCAGCATGGCACTAGAGTCAAATGTTGGGAGGCAAAGATGGCAAAGCTAAAGAGTCTACTGGAGTTCGAGCGGCTGTTTGGTCCGCTGAGCGGATTGGCCCCGCTGCCCTGGTGATGAGTGGCCCCGGGGCTGCTCGGCCTGCTCGGTGCAGCCGGGACAGGCGCGGCCCTGGCACCTGCGTTGCAGGTGGTCACGATCCCGATCGCGGTACTGGGCGCGGCTTTCCTGACACGCGCCTGGTGGCTGCAACTCAGGCACGGCCTAGGCAGCAGCTGGCAGTGGCGGTCGCTCCTCGTGTTGTTCGCTTCGACCGCTATAGTCGTCACACTCTGGGTACTGCGGCTCGAAGGAGCGTTGGGCTGATAACAGATACGGGCCGTAATGGGTTCAAGAAGGGTTAGAAGAATGAAGATCGAGCTTCTCTGGTTCGACGATTGCCCGAATCACGAAGACACACGTGGACTGCTACTCGATGTGCTGAAGCAACGGAACATCACCACCGCTGTGGAGGATATCGACGTCACGGAGCCCGGACTGGCGGAACGTCTGCGCTTCCCCGGCAGCCCTACGATTCGGATCAACGATCAAGACGTAGAACCTGGCTTCGAAGATCCGGGAGACTACGCACCAAGGTGTCGGGTCTACATGACTGATGCCGGCCTGAGCGGAGCTCCCGAGAGGGAGTGGGTGGAAATGGCGATCGACGCCGCGATCCAGGCTGAGAGATAGCCCCAGCGAGGCGGCTTCCTAGTTCGAGCTGGGCTGGCCTGATCGCGGGTTCAGAGGGTCTCTGTCCGAACTGACGCATCGACGGCTGGTACACACCACGGCGCGAAGGGTGATCCGCGTCCCTGGTTGCGGTTGACATTGCAGGGGTGGCGCTTGAGTCTATGCACCTGAATTCAGAGGAGGATTGAGATGGCTCAGATCGTTGCAGGATTCGCTACTTCGTTTAGCCCCCAGTTGCACGTGCCGCCGGAGATGTGGGCGACGATGGGAGAGCGAGACAAGAACGCAAGGGCACTGATCGGCGCGGACGGGCAAAGCCACTCCTACGACGAGCTGCTGGAGATGGCGGACCCTTCGGTGCAGAAGGCGATCGCGCCGGAGGAGCAGGCGAAGCGTCACGCGGCGTGCCAGGCGCACATCGCGACGATCGGCAAGAAGATGCAGGAGACGGAGCTGGACGCGCTGATCTACTTCGCGGATGACGAGCACGCGCTGTTCGACGTCGACAACTGGCCGGCGGTGCTGTGCGTCCACGGTGAGACGGTGCCGTACATCCCGAGGCCGATTAGCGAGCAGTCGCCACCGCAGGCGAAGGCTGCGGCGTGGGCTTACGGGACAGAGGCCCTGGACCTGCCGGGATCGCCAGATTTGGGCGACCACATCTTGCGCCATCTGACGGCGAACGACCTGGAGCTTTCGCGGGCGACGAAGCTGGCAGAGGGCAAGAGCCTGGGTCATCACCTGGGCTTCATGGACACGCGATTGCTACAGGGCAAGCGGGTGCCGACGGTGCCCTTCGTGGTCAACGGCAGCTACCCGCCGAACGCGCCTTCACCGCGCCGTCTGTATCGAATGGGCCAGGCGATCGCGGAGGCAGTGCAGGAGTGGCCGGGAGACGCGCGGGTGGGTGTGGTCGCGATTGGCGGCTTCAGCCACGCGGTAATCGACGAGGAGATGGATCTGCGGATATTGGAAGGGTGCGAGAAGGACGACGCGGCGAAGCTGACCTCGGTGCCGGAAGAGCGATTGCAGGGTGGCAACGGCCAGTCGCGCGTCTGGTTCTCGGCGGCGGGAGCGCTGAAGGGGCTGAAGATGCAGCGGCTGGATTACATCCCGGCTTATCGCTCGGCCGGGGGCACCGGCTGCGGGATGGGCTTCGCGACCTGGAGCTGAGAAGGCGAGGACCCGAGGTGGTAAGTAGCTACAACGACGACTTCGAGGTCACGTGGCGGGACCCTGAGGACGCCAAGTTGACTTGGAAGAGGTTTGCAAGACCCGATGAGCCACTGCCGCTTCTAGTTCAGGACATACTGAGAATCCAGCAGGAAGAGAATTCCGGCCAACAACCCATATGGATCAACGGATACGCATTCGTCCGATTTCCTCTTCCACCGCCTCGCACCCCGCCTCAAGAGGTTGTAGAGCAAGGCATTTCCGCTATCTGGTTCAACGAGTATCAGCCTCGCGTTCGTGATACGGCGAGTAACCTGCGCAACGCCAACGACGAGTCTCTACCTGTCGAAGAGCTTGCGGCGAACTTGGAGGGCCTGTCGAGAGAGATGGCCCAAGCGTTCGCGTCCACGGTACTTGTCGTTGGCAGCATGTGGGCACCGACCGAGGCGCTGATTGGATTCTGCGAACAGCAGCTGGGCGAGGAGGGCCCGCGTCTAGCCGCGACCGTTCTTCAGGGATATACGAACGAGTCCGCTGCCGCGAGCATGGCTCTAGGCGAACTAGCAGAAGTCGCGGGGCGTACCCCCGAAGTCTCGGACGCTCTCCGCCAAGGTCGCTTCGATAACCTGAAGCGGCTGAACGGTGGTGCCGAGTTCCAAGAACGGCTCGACGCGTTCCTTGACGAATATGGCTGGCGCGCAGAAGGCTGGCGCCTGCTCCACAAGCCCACCTGGCGCGAAGATCCGACTCCAGCCCTTAGACTCATTTCTCGCTTCTTATCGGAACCTGGTTCTTCTCCGTCCGGGGCAATTCGGCGGGCTGTCGAGCAGCGAGAGCGGACACTGGCTGAAGTAGAGTCGCGCCTTCCCGAAGAGAGGCTAGGCGAATTCCACAATCTACTGGCAGCCGCCCAAGACTTCGTTCCGATTAGCGAGAGTCGCGCCTACTGGCAGCTGACTCTTCATGGGAGCATTCGCGTTCCCGTGATTGCAATGGGACAAAAGCTGACTCGAGCGACAGCTATTCTGGAACCAGGCGACGTGTGGTATCTGAGTCTTCAGGAGGTGAGGGATGCTAGCTCTGAGCCTATGATGAGCCTCCTTAACCTTGTCCAGCGACGCAAGGAGGATCTTGAGCGATGGGCCCAGCTCACACCACCGGAGTACATCGGAGCCCCTCCTTTGGAGCCATCACGGGAGCAGCCAAGTGTGCGACTAGTCCAGGCAACTACAGCTCCTTCTGTTGACGGGCAGACCATAAGGGGGCAGGCAGCCAGCGCAGGGGCTGCGCGCGGTCGAGCGCGCATCATCCGGAGCCTGAACGAATCGGACCGCCTCGAGGCCGGTGACATACTGGTGTGCCGGTTGACGTCCCCTCCATGGATGGCGCTCTTCAGCATCGCGGCGGGGGTGGTGACCGACACGGGTGGAGTCCTTTCACATTCAGCAATCTGTGCTCGGGAGTTCACGATTCCCTGTGTGGTGGCGACCCAGGTAGCAACCACGACTATTCCCGATGGAGCCATGATCACCATCGATGGATCCAAGGGTACGGTGGTCATCGAGGATTAGATGCAGCGGGCGCCGGGAGTAAAGCAGTGATGAAGCGGGAAGAGGCGTGGGAGCTGCTCTGCGAGTACACGCAGACCGAGGCGCTGCGGCGCCACGCGATTTCGGTCGAGACGGTGATGCGGGCTGAGGCGAGACAACACGGCGGCGACGAGGAGACGTGGGGGCTGGTCGGGCTGCTGCACGACTTCGACTACGAGACGTTCCCGGACGAGCACCCGATGAAGGGGAAACCGATCCTCGAGTCGCGCGGCGTGCCGGAGGAGATCGTCTACGCGATCCAGTGTCACGCTGACTTCACCGGCTACGAACGGCGCTCGATGATGGACAAGATGATCTTCGCGGTGGACGAGCTGACCGGCTTCGTCATCGCCTGCACGCTGGTGCGGCCGACGAAGAGCCTGTCGGAGCTCGACGCGGCCAGCGTGCGTAAGAAACTGAAGGACAAGAGCTTCGCGCGCAGCGTGATCCGGGACGACATCTGGAACGGCGCGGCGCAGCTGGAGGCCGACTTCGACGAGCACGTCGGCTTCGTGATCGATGCGCTGAAGCCGGTGGCGAAGGAGATCGGCCTCAACCCCTAGACGCGACTGGCGCCAGTACGCGTGCTGGAGGACCGTGCCGTTCGTCCCGTCGATCTAGGAGCCAAGCCGGAAGGCGTCCGATCCACCGCGACCGGTCCAATCGAAGGCTGTCTCGGGGTTAGTGGGCTTTCCCAGGGCGTTGTCGAGCGTCGGATAAGGCTCGGTGGGCAGCTGATGCTGGGAGTAGAAGTCCCAGGCGATGCGGCAGTCGGCGATGCGCCAGCCGGCGTCGGTCCTGACCAGGCGCATGAAGTAGTTACCGAGCAGGGAGCGCACCTGCGCTACGACGTGCCAGTACGCCGCGAGCCATGCCTGCTGCAGCCCGGGCTCTATCCTGACCAGGACGTTGACGGGTCGGTGTAAAGATCCCTCGCCCTGTCCGGGCTGCTTGCCGGCCGCCATCCCCTCGTAGTTGGCGTGAATCGCTTCCCGGCCTTCGTAGGTGCCGCGCGTCGTGATCAGCACGGCGTCTTCGCTGAACATCGAGACGCAGCCTTCGAGGTCACGGGCATCCCAGTTGAAGACGTAGCGGGTCAGGACGTCGCGAACGTCGGTCTCAGCCTCCAGGAGCGCGATTCGCTGCTCCAGCGACGCGGGCGTGTCGCGGTCTTGCGACGCTAGCCAGAGGAACGGGGTCCAGTTGCCCCGGGCCAGTTCGTTGTATCTTGCGCGGCCCTCGTCCATGATGTCGCTCCTGTCTAGGCCATTCCCTCTTTGGCTTCGGGGTGGATGCGAACCCAGTCGCGGTAGGTCTCCAGCTCCTCCGGGAGATGTGCCGTCTGGATGCCGCCGCCGTGCATCGCGTTGAGCGCCGTGTAACGGCGGCGTTCGTGTCCCTGGAAGCCGGCGGGGAAGTCGCTGAGCCGCATGTAGTAGTGGAAGCGCGGCGTGCGTTCCGCGAACCGCCAGTCGCCATCGTCTCGGATGTAAACGTCGCTGTAGCGTGCGGCCGCGATCCAGTATTCACCGTCGATCTGCATCTCAGCGTAGCCGGTGAGGATGCCTGTGGCGTGGTCGGCGTCCTCGAACGTGATGACGTGCGAGAGCGGGCTGTGGAACGACATGCCCCAGAGGTTGAATCGATTGGCAAAGAAGCTGCGTATTTCTTCGCGGCCCTGCCTGCCGGAGTTGGTGGCGTTCAGGGTGAACAGATCGCATAGCTTGTCGAGGTCGCGACCGTCGATGGCGTAGCAGTAGTGGGCGCAGAGGTCGGCGATCTCGATGCGGTCCTGGTGCTGCTGCACGAGGGCTGCCAAGCGGTCGATGTCAGGGGCCTGGTTACTCACTGGTTCCTCCTCAACGTCATTGTGGCAGCAGCATAATTCCTCCGACGTTACAATTCCGGGGTGGTTGAATGGCAGGACGGTGATTCCCTGGAGGGTCAGGCATGGAGTACACGACTCGGCTCGGTAGTAGTGAGAAGAGGGCACACGTTAATTACCAGTGCCCTTGCGGCTGCGTTGGCGGCGTGATTTACAGCGCTGACAAGCCGCTGAGCAAAGCGGGCGCATGCTGCTGCGGCCGCAAGCTTTGGGTTGGCGCCGAGGCGGAGTCGATGCTACGGCCGTATCTGGATCAAGACATCGAGTACGTGTGGGACCTCGGGGCGGTTGACCTGCCCTGGGGCGAGGTCGCGGAAGCGGCCATGGCGTGGCCTCCGGGCTCCGTGGAAGCAAAGCTGGGTGAGAAGGCAGCGCAGGCCGAAACGCTGGTGCGAGACGTGGTGTGCGGGATGATGATCGAGCCCTCCGGCGCGGCGGCGACCAGTACGTACCAGGGCGCTACTTATTACTTCTGCGCCGACTCATGTAAGGCATCGTTCGACGCCAAGCCGGGAGCGTATGTGAAGAGCCAGGGGCTGCTTCGAAGATCGAGTTAGGTTTCTTTCAGTCGACCGCGGCTACGTAATCGGCGCAGGACGTAGATCGATCCGGCGCAGCAGCTGAGCGTTGGCGGCCACGATTATCGTCGAAAGGCTCATGAGCAACGCCCCGATGGCCGGCGGCAGGACGAAACCGACGGGCGCGAGAACGCCTGCGGCGAGCGGAATCGCGAACAGGTTATAACCGGCAGCCCAGGCAAGATTCTGGAGCATCTTCTGGTAGCTTGCCTTTGACAGCCGAAGCACGCCGATGACCGATCGCGGGTCGTCTGACGCCAGCACAACGCCGGCCGATTCTATGGCAACATCGGTCCCAGCACCGATCGCGATGCCGACGTCAGCTCGGGCGAGGGCGGGGGCGTCATTAACCCCATCACCCACCATGGCAACGACGCGACCCTGCTCCTGAAGCTGAGCAACCGCTTTGTCCTTGTCCTCAGGCAGTACCTCGGCGAAGACCTCATCGATGGCCAGTTCCTCGGCGACTGCGTTCGCGACTTGCCTTGCGTCGCCTGTGATCATCGCGATGCGCAATCCTGATTCGTGCAGCTGGTTTACGGCGGCCCGCGATTCGGCCCGCACTTCATCTTCCAAGGCGAGACCGCCGATGATGGCGCTGTTTCGAGCGACGTAAAGGACGGCCGCCCCGCGCGCGATCCAGGCCTGCGAGCTCGCGACCAGCGGCTCCGGGACGTCGGCTTGAAGCTGGCGCAGCATGGCGGGCCCGCCGACGGCCACTTCGTCTCCATCTACTTTGGCCGTTACGCCGCGACCCGGAATCGCTTTGAAGTCACGCACTTCTGAGAGGACGCCGATTTCGCGCGCTGCAATGACGATCGCTCCGGCCAAGGGGTGCTCGCTCTCCTGCTCGACGGCGGCGGCGAGTAGGAGCAGGGCCTTGTCGTCGCCGTCCGTCGCGGCGTAGTTGGTGAGGACGTGCCTACCTCTGGTCAGGGTGCCCGTCTTATCGAACAGCACCGTATCGACGAGCCGCATGCGCTCCAGGGCGAGGCGGTCTTTGACGAGGATGCCTGCCTTCGCCGACAGCCCGGTCGAGATGGCGATGACCAGCGGGATGGCGAGGCCGAGGGCGTGGGGACAGGCGATGACCAGGACGCCGACGCTGCGAATGACGGCAGCATCTTCGTCCCCGAGGAGAGCCCAGGTTAGGGCCGTGACGCTGCCGGCAGTCAGGGCGACGTAGAACAGGACGCCCGCGGCCTGGTCCGCGAGGACCTGGGTCCGGGACTTTGAGTTCTGGGCTGCCTCGATCATGCGCTGGATACCGGCCAGGGTTGTGTCGCCACCCACGGCATCGACGCGAACACGAATCGCGGAACCGGCCACGACGGCGCCTGCGATGACCTTGTCGCCTGGCGCCTTCGAGACGGGGTTGGTCTCGCCGGTAATGACCGACTCGTCGAGATCGGCGCTGCCCTGGGCGATCGTGCCGTCGATGGGCACACGCGCGCCGGGCCGGACGAGAACGATATCGCCCAAGACGATGGCTGACACCGGTACGGTTTCGGTTGCATCGCCGGTCAGGCGTTCGGCTTCATCGGGAAGCAACTCAGCGAGTGCGGAAAGAGCACCGCGAGCCTGACCGAGCGCCCGCATCTCCTGCCAGTGTCCGAGCAGCATGATCGTGATGAGGGTCGATAGCTCCCACCAGAACTCGAGGTCGAGATCGGTCAACTCACTGGCAAGGCTGGCCCCGAAGGCGACCGTGATGGCCAGGGTGATCAGCATCATCATGCCGGGCTGCCAGGTCTTCGCCTCGGAAGCGGCGCCGGTCAAGAAGGGCCAGCCGCCGTAGAAGTAGATTGCGAAGCCGATTATCGGAGCAACAAGTTGATCGCCCGGTACATCGCCGAGGCTGTAACCGAACCAGTCCTGGATCGAGGGGCTGAAGAGTAGAACGGGAAACGTTAGGACGAGGACGATGAGGAAGCGCTGCTTGAACATGGCGGCGTGGTCGTCGTGGCCGGAATGGCGGGCGTCCTCATTAGCGTGATGTTGGTTCATTTCAGGGAGGCTCCCCGGGGTCGCCGACTCAAAGAGCATAACTCTCAGGATATTCGATGCAAGTCCGGAGAGCCGCCGCCGCTGGTCTGCTTGGACAGGGCGTCCATGGCGGCGGCGCCGAGCAAGCGCGGCTCGATCACCGCGGGTCATTTTGCTATATCGTGAGGCCGGCTCCAGGTTGCCGACGGCCGTCTCCGGGTAGCCGACGGCCGGTTGCTGGCAACCGACGGCCGTCTCCGGGTGACGAAGGCCGTCGGCTGGCAGACGCGTCAAACGGCGGCCGGCTGACGAGACGCCGATATTCAGGCCAGCAAGGCTACTCCGCCAGCCGGTCGCAGCTTGGGCATTTGGACTCTGGGTGACGAGTCGAGGGCTCCGGGTCAATGTGAGGAGGCGTAGGGTGGCAAGCTACAAGCGAATCGACCACACGGCGCTGCACGTGGCCGATCTCGAAGCATCGAAGGCATTCTATGAAACGCACTTCGGTTTCGAGACCTACTTCGAACACGGCACGCCGGGCGGAGTCAGCATCGCGTATTTGAGATTGGGCGGGACGGTGCTCGAGTTGACGGGCCGGGCCGACCCGCCGGTCAACGGGTTTCACTTTTGCCTGGAGACGGATGACTTCGACGGAGCCGTGGCCGGGCTGAAGGCGGCGGGCGTCGAGGTGCGGACGGAACCGCACGCGACGGCGGCGAGGGAGCCTAGGGAAGCGGGTTGGCGCCGGGTGGTCTTCCTGGGGCCGGACGGCGAGCCGGTGGAGATCAGGGGTTAGGCGCAGCTTGATCCGGGGAACTACAAGCGCAGTGCCGACTTTTCAGACGCCGGCGAATCGATTAAACGGACGGCTGTTGGATGACCATCGAGCCTGAGTCGCGGCCGGCTAACTGGCAGGCGCGCCTGCCGTTCTTTTACGGCTGGCTGATCGTTGGGCTCGGGTTCTTCTCGGCGTTTTTCGGTATTGGATTGACCTGGGCGGCGAGCCTCTTCGCGGGGACGATGCGAGACGACCTGGGTTGGGACAACGCCGGCTTCTTTTTCGCCGTCAGCCTGCGGGGTTGGATGGGCATCGTGATCGGGCCGATCATCGGCCCCTATTTCGACCTGAGGCACGGCGTGCGGATCCTGGCGGTGGTTGGCGCGCTGATCAACGTCGTTACGTTGATGCTGATCAGCGGCGTGAATGAGGTGTGGCAGTTCATCCTGCTCTTCGGCGTGCTGGGCGGCGTGGCGCAGTCGTCCCAGGCGGGGACGGGAATCATCGTCACCAAGTGGTTCATCCGCAAGCGGGGCCTGGCGGTCACGCTGGCTTCGGCGGGCGGCGGGCTGGCCGCGTTGCTCATGCCGCCGCTGTTGATCGGGCTGGACAGCGCTCTGGGCTGGCGGGCGAGCTGGCAGGTGCTGGCCATGCTGGCGTTCGTGTTCTCGGCGCTGCCGGTGGTTTTCCTGCGACGGCAGCCTGAGGATGTCGGCTTGCTGCCGGATGGCGCCGACGCGCCGGTCGAGAGGACGGGACCGAGACCCGACCAGGAGGAAGTGAGCTTCACGCGTCGGGAAGCGATGCACACCAAGACGTTTTGGGTCCTCATGGTTGGGATCGGAGTGGGGGCGTTAGCCGCGAACGGGCTGCCGGCGAACCTGACCAACATCTTCGTCGATCGCGGCCTCGAATTCGACACGGCGGCGACGGCGCTGGTGGCATACGGCATCGCCTCGATGATCGCGAAGGTGGCGTGGGGCTTGCTGGCGAATCGTCTGCCGCTGCGTAGCGTGCTGTTGTTGCTGACGGCGTACGGGGCGCTGGGTATCCCGATCATCCTTCTGGTCCCAAACAGCGTCGGTACACCGGCCGTCGCGTATGGCTTCATCGTGGGTTTCTACGTCGGAGCTTACATTCCGCTGCATTTCCTGGTCTGGGCGTCGTTTTTCGGACGGATGCATGTCGGCGCGATCAGCAGCGTGGGGCGGCCGTTCGGGGCGATCTTGCTCTCGGGCGGGCCGTTCGCCATGGCGTTCACATTCGACGTCTTCGAGACTTATTCGGTGGGACTCGTGCTCTTCGCGGCCGCGGTTGGATTCGCCTTCATCTGCCTTTACTTCTTGCCAATGCCGCGCCGTCCCTCGGTTGAGGCGGATGAGGCGAAGCTGCCGACCGAGGCCGGGTAGGAACGAGCAGGAGAAGGCGCGCACAGTCAGGGAGCTTGCCAGCGTTGACGAGTATTGCAACTAGCCGTAGATTGCCGCCCTGTGGAACGTGGTAACTAATGCTCGGAGCAGTACTGGGCTCGTTCAAAGCACAGATCCAGATGACGCGGCGAAACATCGAGGATCTGTTGCCCGTGCTCACCATGCCGGTGTTCACATTCGTCTTTATGGCCATTTTCGAAAATGCGGGCCGGTCGGACCTGGCCGGCTTTGCATTGGTTGCGCCACTACTCCTCACCGTGGCCCAGATGGGACTGTTCATCGCCAGCGAGCTCATGTCTCGCGAGCGCTATGGGGAAACACTCGAACTCCTCGTAGCGACGACCACGCCTTTCACTCTCGTGCTCTTTCCACGCATCGCCATTCTGGCTGCCCTCGGTCTACTCGGCTTCGTCGAAGGTTGGCTGGTTCTGCGGTTGGCCTTCAACGTCGAAGTGACCATCCAGCATCCGGCCGTCTTCGTGGCTGCTGCACTTCTAACGGTCGTCGCGTCGACCTGCACAGCGATGATTACCACGGCCTTGTTCTGCCTGCGTGACAACGTACGGACCTTCCAAACGTCGATAGCCTTCCCGATATTCATTCTCGGAGGCGTCATCGTCCCCGTTACTTATCTGCCGGACTGGCTGGAGCCCTTGAGTCGCGTCGTGTTCCTCTACTGGGCCGCGAATCTGATGCGAGACTCGATGACGGTGGCTCAGCCCGAGGACGTCCTGCTGCGGCTTGGAGCCATCTTCCTCATCAGCATCGTCTCTCTGGCCGGAGGCGCGCTTCTGATGAACCGCATGCTCGACAGCTTGCGACGCGAAGGAAGCCTGGGCCTGAGATGAACTCGATTCGCGTCTTCCGCTACGGACTCATGGTGGGCTGGAAGGAGTTCGCCCGCTACTGGAACCCCTTTACCTGGTCGTTGGGTTGGATGGCCCGTGTACTGGGGCACGTAGCGTTCTTCGCTCTACTGGGTGAGTTGCTGGATTCAGACGAGCGGGTTCGTTTCATCCTGATCGGCAACTCAGTTGTAGTCGGGGCCATGGCAGCTAACTGGGCCGTGCCGGCATCGACCTGGGACAGGGGCGACGGGACCTATGCGCTCCTGGTTGTCGCACCCGGGAGCATGCTGCCCGCGATCATCGGTAGAACCTCGGTCTGGATGACCAATGGCATTGCCAGCTCGCTGGTCGCCTTCCTCCTCCTGGGCTTCGTGTTCGACATCCGCCTGCCGTGGCCAGAGTCCCTGATTCTGCTGCTCTTGATCCCTCTCACGTGCCTCAGCGCCTTCTGCCTGGCGATCTTTCTGGGCTCGCTGATTACGCGACTGCCGAGGCTCCGTAACGTCGTTCACCTCAATGTCACGACGATGTTCATGATCAATCTGCGGCGTCAGTGTGCCGGTGGACTACTGGCCCAGGGCGGTCGAGATTTTCGCGAATCTGCTGCCTTTGACGCACGGTCTTGAAGCCATTCGCCTCCTTCTGGATAAGGCCTCGGCCGGTTCGATAGCTGAGGCTGCCGGGCTGGAGATTGTCGTGGCCCTCGCCTGGCTACTCACGGCCGGCCTGATCATGGATCGCATGGCGGATGCCGGAAGGCGAGACGGCTCAATTGAGTACGTCTAGGTTCTAAAGCTTCAAGCCGCGGTCACCGATGACGTGAACGTAGACTTCCTCAAGGCTTGGTCTCGAGGTTCTGACAGATGTCACTCCTGCGTCGACAAGCAGTTTGAGGGCGGTCTTTAAGGCCGCCTCGTCTGTGACCTCCGCGCGGTAGCTGCCATCGACCAAGGACGACACCGATGCCACACCGGTGAGGTTCGCGGACCTGTTCCGCCAGGGCCTCTGTTGCTTCGAAGTCGATACGCTCGTGCTGCGCTAGAACCCTGCTAAGGGTGCGAGGGGTTTCCATCGCAATCAGCCGCCCGTGGTCGATCAAAGCGACCCGATCGCAGACCGACTCCGCCTCGGCCATATCATGAGTTGTCAGGAGGATAGTCCGGCCTTCTTCTCTCAGGGCGTGAATCTGCTTACGAAAGTCATGAGCGGCTATCGGGTCCATGCCCGTGGTGGGCTCATCCAGGAAAAGGACTCGTGCATCACCGATCAAGCCGCGGGCCAGGTGGAGTCGCTGCTTCATACCGCGCGAATAAGTCTCCACGGTTGAGTTAGCCCTATCACCCAAGCCGAAGCGCTCCAGCAGCTCTGGCACACGCTGCTTGGCGACCGACGACGGGACCTTGTAGAGGGCGGCCCAATACTCCAGGTTTTCTTTGCCGGTCAGACGCCAGTAGAGGCCGCGGTCACCGCCGAAGACGATACCGATAAGCGGTCGCACGGCGGCCTTCTCGCGCTCGACATCGAACCCCAGAACAGTTGCGCTGCCGCCACTGGGCAGGAGCACAGTCGAGAGCACCTTGACCAAAGTAGTCTTGCCGGCGCCGTTCGGGCCGAGCAGGCCGAAGACCTCACCCTCCTCGATAGCGATGGATAGGCTTTCGAGCGCGACTATGTCCGGGTTCTTGTCGCGTCCCTTGTAGATCCGTCTTAACTCTTTGGTTTCAACAGCCGGCATGGGACACCTTCCGATTTAAGGTGTGGACATCCAGAAGGTCCAATCATATCGCAGCGGATTGGAATTGTGGGCTCGACCGATCTGGCAGCGTTGAGCTTCGGGGGCATTAAGATGCAGCCCGTGCAGCAGCGGCCGTGGGGCGAAAAGAGGTTGCTCGGGGTGAGGAGGTCTCGTGGTTCTTAGCTTCAACGACGATTTCGAGGTGACGTGGCGGGAGCCGGCCGATGCGGAGAACACCTGGCTGCTGGACTCGGTGCACTGGCCGTTGGCGCAGCCGCGGTTGAGCCAGGAGATCCTGGGGATCTTTGTTGGCATAGGCATCGAGTGGGATGTGGTCTGGGTCAACGGCTACATGTACGTGCGCCGCCTGGGACCGCCGCCGCCGAGGCCTGAGGTGCTGGAGCGCGGTCCGTCCGACGTCTGGTTCAAGGATTATCAGGCGCTGGTCTGCACCATGAGCGATGAGATCCGGGACGGGGACTACGAGGTCATGACCTCGGAGGAGCTGGCGGCGGCGATACCGGAGCTGGCGGCGAAGGCGGGGGAGGCGCTGCTCTACACGACTGTCGTTGTATCCGAGATGTGGATGGGACCGAATGCGCTGATCGACTTCTGCGAGAGGGAGCTTGGCGAAGATGGCGCCAGCCTGGCGGCGTCGATGATGCAAGGCTCCACGAATGAGTCGTCGGCAGCGGGAGAGGGGTTGGGCGAGCTGGCAGCCGATGCGGCGGGTCACCCAGAGGTCGCGGACGCGCTGCGGCGGGGCGACTTCGAGGCGGTCCTGCGACTGGCGGAGACGCACCCGTTCCGGCGGCAGCTGGACCGGTACCTGAGCGAATACGGCGGGCGCGTGGAGAGCTGGTCGCACTTGCACCGGCCGACCTGGCGCGATGAGCCGGAGCTGGCGCTGAAGCTGATCGCGCAGCAGATGGCGGCGCCGGGGTTGTCCTCCGACGCGGCGATGCAGCGTTCGGTAGAGGGGCGCGAGCGGGCAAGAGCGGAGATCGAGAGCCGGCTCGCGCCTGAGAAGCTTGAGGAGCTGAACGAACTACTCGACAAGGTCAGCGAGTACGTGACTTTGAGTGAAAACCGGGCGTACTGGCAGCTGACGCTGATGGGGTCGCTGCGGGTTTCGGTTGGTGTGCTGGGGCGGCGGTTGGCTTCCTCCGGCGTCATCGAGAAGCCGGAGGACATCTACTACCTGTCGCAGGAAGAGGTGAGGCGGGCGGCGGCGGATGGGACGCAGCGTTACGAGGGCCTGGTGGCGGAGCGCCGGGCGGAGTATGAACGCTGGGTCAGCCTTTCAGCGCCGCGCTATGTGGGTGCGGCGCAGGGGCCGGTGACGGTTGAAATCGAGAAGATGCGGCGGCGATTCGCCGGGACGGGCGTGGCCGACGTCGATGCGCTGACGATCAAGGGCCAGCCGGCGAGCGCAGGGGTGGTGCGCGGCCGGGCGAGGGTCTTACAGAGCCTGGAGGAGGCGGACCGCGTGGAGGCGGGCGACATCCTGGTGTGCCGGATGACGTCGCCACCGTGGACGCCTCTGTTTTCAGTTTCGGCCGGCGTGGTGACGGATACGGGCGGCGTGCTGTCGCACTCGGCGATCTGCGCCCGGGAGTCCGGGATACCGTGCGTTGTCGGGACCCAGGTCGCGACTCGGACGATCCCGGACGGGGCGATGATTACGGTGGACGGGAGCAAGGGGACGGTGGTTATCGAGGGGTAGGGTTCGGCGGCCTGCGCTGGAGCGGGCGACGAAGGCTGCTGAAGGCGTGAAGGGATGAACAAGTGGATAAAGAACGCGCTGCTAAGGTGCTCGCAGGGCAGTTGGAGGCCTATCGAGCGAAAGGCTACCCGGCTCTCAAAGCTATGATCGGCGACGTGGAGGCTTATGAAGTCCCCAATCCAGACGGCGATACGTTCCAAATCGAAATCGACGTGGTTTGGGACGGCAAGCCCGACGGTGATATCTGTGTTCTAGGAGCTATTGACGACGGGGGTTGGAGTGCCTTCTCGCCGCTCAGTGATGATTTCATCATGACCCCGGACGGCACGGTCGTGGGAGAGTAGACGCAATGCGGAGCAGGCGCTGGGGCGACGGGGGCTGCTGAAGGCGTAGCCGTTTTTTTCGTTTGACAACGATTCTCAAAAGCGTAGATTGCGGACGATTAGAACTGGCTAGCCTTGGAGGCGAGAGCATGATTGACGCGTTGAGAGCAGGCCCTTTTGGTATTGGCCCGCTAGAGGTCATCATCCTTCTTGCTTTTGTTGCAATTCCGGCATGGATTATCTTCAAAATCACGAAGTCCGCTACTTCGCGACCCTCAAGCGTTAGTCCGAGCGCCCCAAACGTTAATCCAAGTCGCCCGGATGATGGCGAAAGCCTCCGGGACACCGTCGGTGGGCCTTCCGTCGATTCGGTCTTACCAAGGCAAAGCGTCTGGCTCTTCGTATTTTTGGCTGTGGTTACTCTTGGTCTGTACCCAGCTTTCTGGTGGCTAAAGAGACTAGAGGCGTTCAAAGCTCTTTCTACCGATAAAGAACTGCCTCACAAAGAACCTGTTCATGGGCATCGCAGCCGCGTCGGTCGTGAGCATAGTGCTCTTCATTGCACTTGGTTCAGGATTGGATGTTTTTCTAGACTTGCTCATCGGCATCTTCTACATCTATGCCGCGTTTCGTAGTAGGGCGATGCTTGAGGATCATTTCACCGCCAAGGGCGTGACAGACTTTCGGCTAAATGGGGTCTGGACATTCTTCTTCTCCCATTTCTACCTTCAGTACAAGATCAACCAGGGCCATGATGTTGGAATTCTTCAGCAGCCAGGTTCCCTGCCGTCCGTTCAAGATTTGGCTCCCGAACTTCGGGAGCTCGCCAGGTTGCATCAACAGGACATACTGACGGACGAGGAATACGAGCGTAAGAGGAGCCAACTCCTCGACCAGCTATAGAATCCCGACTTGACGCACGCATTGCTACATGAAGATGCAGCCCGTACCGGTGCGGGCGACGGGGGCTGCTGAAGGCGTAGCATGCCAGCATACGCTGGCGATTTGAGACAAATCAGGAGCAGGAAATGTTTTACAGACTCTACACAGGCGACGACGGCCAGTCGCATTTCGAAGAATTGGACATGCAGAGCGGGTTCGCTGCATTCGATAAAATGCAGACGGCGACGGGCGTGATGTTCAGACGCATGGAGTCAGGCGAGTTCCAAGACTGGCATCAGGCTCCCCGGCGCCAGTACTTGGTCACACTGGCAGGAAACGCGGAGATTAGCATTGCAGACGGCACTGTGAAGACCTTCGGTGCTGGGGACGTAATGCTGGCAGACGACCTTACCGGTCAGGGCCACACGACCAGGGTGGTCGGCGATTCAGCGAGAGTTTTCGTAACGATACCTTTGGACTGAGGCGTCTGCTGGAGCGGGCGCTGGGCCGTGGCGGGGGCTGCTGAGGTCCCGGAGTCTTGCGCGTGACTTCTTCAGAAGGGTGGAGCGGCCCGAATGGCACGCGACCCAGATCAGCACGGAAGACTCAAGGAGTTAGTCCAATGCCACTTACGTATATCAATCCCGACGCCGTCGTAAAGCCGGTGAACTACACACATGTTGTGCAGGCAACCGGGAGCAGGATCGTCTCTGTCGCAGGGCAGACAGGTCAGGACAAGAACGGCAACCTGGTCGGCGAGGGCGATCTGGCAGCCCAGACTGACCAGACGATGAAGAATCTGGAGGCCTGTCTCGCGAGTGTTGGCGCGACTTTCGCCGACGTGATCAAGATGACGACTTTCGTCGTTGATTACGAGGCCGAACGAGACAGGGCGGTGCTCATCGTGGCGCGTAACAAGTACCTGCCATCTGATAACCCACCTTCCAGCACTCTGGTGGGTGTGCAGGCCCTCGGTTCGCCAGGAATCATGGTTGAGATCGAAGTAACAGCGGTGCTCCCCTAGTACGACGAGATGGCTGGAGATTTGAGCCCAGTCCCACTGAGCCGGGAAACGCTTCAGCGCCTGGAGCTTCTGTTTGCATCAGATACGCGGGAGCTTGCCGAGCTGCTGTTAACTGTGGACTGCGGCAACAACCTTCCCTTTCACGAATCCCAGGACGCGAAGAGCCTGGAACGAGTACGGTTCGCTGCGCTGTAGGTGAGTGTGGGCCAACTGGACAAACTGGAGGAAGCGATCAAGCTCGCACAGATCGACTGGCGCGATCTCCTGATGGCCGCTGGCTTCGGGCACGACGTCGAAGCGCACTTGAAGTGGTTGCCCACGCCCTCGTAGCCGATTCCCGGGACCTCAGGTCGCTAGTAGCGGTAGAGGGGCTGCAGGGGCGGGTTGGCGATGCCGTCTACCTCGACGCGGTCGACTTTTTCATCGTAGAAGCAGACGTAGCCACCGGCGATGGGGGCTGATTCGTTGGTGGCGTGCGGGTAGTACCAGGCGATGTCTTCGTAGAGCCGGCCGCCGACTTCGAGCGAGTGGTAGTGGGCGAGGCCTTTGTAGGGGCAGCGGCTGACGGTATCGCTGTCGCGCAGGAGGTCCATGCGCACGTCCAGCCGGGGGATGTAGTAGCGCGCCAGATAGCCGGTCTCGTAGAGCAGAATGGGCCTGTTGGTCTCGGCCACGGTCTCGCCGCCGAGGACGATGCGGACGTGGCGGCTGCTGGGGAGGCAATCGATACGCTTGTAGGGGTCTCGGGCATGCTTGAAGACCTCTTCGTCCTCCTCGAACCAGGAGTCGAGCTTGTCCCAGACGAAGGCGACGTAGCCGCGCAGGTCGGGGGCGTCGTTGCGGTCGACGCCGTCGGCGGTGGCGAAGGGTTCGCCGAAGCGCCAGGCGGCGTCCTCGGCGCTGCGTCCACCGGCTTCGAGGGCGAAGTAGGTTGCGTCGCCGAGATGGGGGTCGTTCTCGACCTTGGCGCCGGGCGTGAGCCGGTCCATGCGCACGTCTTCGACCGGGAAGTAGTAGACGGGGGTGCGGCGGCGGTAGCCGATCGAGCGCTGGATCAGGGCGCGATGGGTGTCGCCGATGGCTAGGCCGGCAAAGTAGCAGCGGACGTGCTTGAGGCAGGCGACGAGGTGAATCGAGTCGTTGCGGAAGCCGGCAGGGCTATCGGTGAGGCTGGTCATGAGGTTTTCTCCTCCGCGTAGGTCATGTTAGCTGGTTGAGAAGACGCCTGAGCATTGCGGCGCCCTCGGCGTTGATCAACAGCTCGGCTTCCTCCAACGGCATTGACGGCTGGATAGAACGCGGGCCTGGGTGGGCTACTGAGCGTCGGGTCCGTCGACGTTGATTACGGTTGGCCCTGAGCCGACGCGGATGGCGACGAGGACCTGCTCTTCGGCGCCGAGGTTGCCTTCGCGATGAACCGTGTGGGGCGGTACGACGAAGAAGTCGCCGGCGCCGCCTTCGAGGCTGGTCTGACCGCCGGATCCGAAGTCGACGTGGACGTGGCCGGCGATGACGTAGCCGTAGGTGGTGTGCTCACCGTGATGATGCCAGCCGGACATGGCGCCGGGCTCGGCGTGAACTTCGCCCATCCAGACGCCATCGCCGTCGACGGCGGTGTTCCGGAGCATGCCGGCGGTGGGCGGTCCACTCTGGAGCTCCGCGTTTGGGATGATGCGAATGTCTTCCGGCACTGCTTTTCTCTCCAGTTTGGTCTAGACATCGGCGCGAAAGGTGGACAGTTTGGATTATAGCCAAGCTTTGGGGAACCTCAATGGGTGGGCCTCTCCACGGAGCCGCTTTGGATCTGAGCAAGGTGGTAAGCAGGCAGGCTTCGGGGCTCAAAGAACGGAGCGGGGCGAAAGCCAGTGCCGGTCGGTTCAGGTTAGCCCCGGATCAGTGCGACAAGGTTGGAGATGTCGGTTTCGTCCTCGAGGCGCCGTACGCGTTGGAGTATTTCCTCGATCTGAGCGCTGGACAAGATGGCGCGAGCGTAGGCCTCGAACTTGTTCGCGGCGTCATCGAAGGTGCACGGGTTGCCGGGTCCGCCCTTCCAGCTTGTCGCGGTCACGACGTGGCGCGTGCCGGCTTGATTGATGATAACTTCCGCGATCGCGCCGGGCTGAGACGGCGCCGACTCGCGCAGCTGGATGGAATCCGCCAACCGGGAGACGAGCTGGTCTTGGAGCGCTGCTTCGTTCCAGACGGCGGGGTCGGCGGTGTCCTGGCACAGGGTCAGAGCCGTGGACCAGGGCATGCTGTACTGCGCTCCCATTAGCGTCGTGGGCGAGCGTAGGCAGAATCGTTCTTCCATCAGGCGGTTGTTGCTGACGATTTCGATCGACTCGATCTGATTCGGATCGACCGCGTGCGTCTGCTTGAATTGGACGATGGCGTCGATGACGGAGTGGAAAGAGATGTGGCAGGGATAGGCCTTTATCGTGATGCCGAAGAGGCGGTATTCGGAACCGAGGTCTTTAAGGAGCTCCTCAGGCTTGGGGTTGGGTGAGTAGACCCGGAGGAATCCACGATCGCCTTCGATCCCGGTCGACGGTCCGGTGAAGCCGCGGCGGGCCAGCAGGGTGGATTCGAGGCCCATCTGGCTGCCGCGACCGAGGTGGAGCCGCTTGGTCATGGCGCCTTCACGGAAGAACTCCAGCACGCCGCTGCCGTGGGAGGCGGCGATGCCAATTGCGTTGATGGTGTGGGCGACATCGAGGCCGAGGGCTTTGGCGGAGCCGATTGCGGCGCCAAGCGGGGCGTTGGTGCCGGGCCCGTGGAAGCCTCGTTCGTCCTCGACGGCGCGAGTTGCCGCCAGAGCGATGCGACAGAGGGCTTCGTAGCCGGTGGCGATCGCGGTCAAGAAGGCCTTGCCATCCATTCGAGCGATTTCAGACGCCGCCATGACGGCGGGGAAGACGGCGCCGCTGGGGTGCGAGCTGCCGGCGGAGAAGGGGTGATCAACCTCAAAGCCGCCGATCGCGACGCCGTTGATCAGGGCGGCGGCGGGGGCAGAGGTGGTGGTCTGGCGACCGAACAGGGAATTGGCGCCGACGCTGTTCTCGAGCGCCATGCCGGCGACCATCTCGGTCCAGGGCAGGTGGGCGCCGGCAAATCCGGCGGCGAGATCGTCGAGGATGTAGATCCGCGCGGCTTCGATGACCTCAGGGGGCAGGTCGGCGTAGTCCGTGTTGACGACCCATTCGGCGAGTTGACGAGTCTCGTTCATGTGTTTGACGCCTCTTCTATATCGACGGCCGCGAATCGATGGCTGCTCTCAGCGATCCTAGGCGTAAGTCGACGGGCATCAAAGGGACGGCGAAGTGTTTCAGTTGGGCTGGAGGGATGACGAACAGGTGGCCAGGTTGACGTTCTAACGTTTGCGTAAGAGCATGACGGACAGTCGTACGGCGTAATCGAACCGTGGAGGAGTCGCATGCTTTCAGTTCAGGACAACGAGCTAGTCACGAATACCGACACGGGAACGCCGATGGGGGAGCTGTTTCGACGCTTCTGGATTCCGGTGGCGCTTTCCGAGGAGCTACCCGGACCTGACTGCGTGCCGGTCAAGCTGAAGATCCTCAATGAGGATTTGATTGCCTTCCGTGATTCCGAGGGTCGGGTTGGCCTGGTTGATGCCTTTTGCCCGCACAGGGGTGCGCCTTTGTTCTTCGCGAGGAACGAGGAGAGTGGGCTGCGCTGCGTCTACCACGGCTGGAAGTTCAACGTCGACGGCTCCTGCATCGACATGCCGAATACGCCTGAGGGCGATGTCTTCCGCGATAAGGTCAAGACAATCGCCTATCCTTGTCAGGAGTCGGGCGGCATGGTCTTCGCCTATATGGGTCCCAAGGACAAGCGGCCGCCGTTCCCGGAATTCGATTACAACGGCCTGCCGGCGAGCAACCTTTACGTCAGCAAGTTCCAGCTGGAGTGCAACTGGCTGCAGGCGACCGAGGGCGACTTCGACCCGAGTCACGGTGTGTTCCTGCACAGCACGCTGGATAACAACGGCAGCAACCCAGGATTTACTCGCTTCGCCAATCGGGCGACCCAGGCGCTCTCGGGACGAGGGCAGCGAAACTTCCTCGAGGGTCCCGTCGACCCGGCCGAGCCGTACCCCTTCGCCGTCGGTAACCGGCGATTCAAGAAGAACGACATTCGCAGCAAGGACATGCTGGTCGATATCGACGGAGCGATGTATGCCGTCGCCCAGATCACAACACCGGAAGGCGGCGAGCGCGTCAGCATGGGCTTGCGCTTCCTGATGCCGACCTACTGCCCACCCGGCGTTACACGTCCGGGCCACTTCTCGTCCAACATCCGGGTGCCGATTGACAACACGCACATGATGTTCTTCCGCCTGCGCTGGAGCCCGGTGCCGATGACGCAGGACGACATTGTTGAGTACAGCCAGGGTGGTTACGCCTTCCCGGAGATGGTTCCGGGGACATGGAAGACCAAGGCGAACGTGTTCAACGACTATGAGGTCGACCGGCTGGGACAGAAGAGCTACCTCTATACGGGCATCAAGACGTTCCCGTTGCAGGACATCGCGATGATGGAGAACCAATGGGGCCCGCTGGCGAAGCGCGAGCGGGAGCACCTGGTGGCGATGGACTATCACATGATTTACCTGCGGCGGAAGCTGGTGAAGGCGGCGAGGAACCTGGCGAACGGCATCGAGCCGCAGGAGCCGTGGATACCGGCGTCTTATCACTACCACGCGGCGTCGGCCGACGTTGTCAACGGCGACGTGGACGCTGCGATCGCCGAGGCGACGCAGAAGGCGAAGCAGAGCCTGCGGGCGCCTGCGCCGGAGCCGGCTGAGAAGATCGCGGCTACGTAGCAGGCTCGGGCCGCCAGGGCCTTGAGATAGCGAGACCGAAAAGAGGACCACCGATACGGTGGTCCTCTCTGTTGTCATGTTGGTCGAATTATTTATCTGCGGCTGTGAACCTCGGATGCGTGCGGCGAGTGTGTTGAGGCTGTTCCGCAGCTTTGAGTCTCCCAGAACTTAGGGGTTTGAAACGCTCTACGGAGCTGCTTCGTATTCGGGCGGAGCTGGTTAGCGCGGTGGGTTTTCGGGGTTGTAGGGGTCCGCGTGAACTCATTTCAGCAACGGATTGCTGGTCTGTCGCGGTACAGCTTGGTCGTCCACACGAAGGGTGCGGACGAAGTCTGCATGGAATCTGCTAGCCATGGCCTTCGGGCGGCTTGACGCCTTGGGGCAGAGGGCCTTGGACGCTGATAGGCCGGCCATCGGGGTCAAGTAACAGCATTTCGGATACTCCCCAGTGCTGCGGCTCGAACCCACGCTGGACCGTACCGGCGCCTGGGGGCAGGAACGTTGTGGAATCTTCAATTGCGACGATGAGTAGAACTTCGAGGTTCTGAGTCGCGGATTGCTCTACGAGGAAGATGAACGGGCCACCAGCCGGGTGACGGAGAAGCAGGGAGTTCTCGAGATCGTAGCCAAGGTCGCGCCAAAACGCGACGGACTTGCCCCAATTGTGGGTTTCCACGATGAGCCCTTCGATTCCGCTGCTACTCATTTTCTGGGTCCTTCTCCTCGCCGTTAGATGTGTCGCCAAAGTATTCGCGCAGTGCCGCCGCCACGACCGCGGAAAGCGATTGCTCCGTATCAACCGCATGGTGTTTCAATCGCCGGATCAGCGTGACCGGAAGATAAACGTTAAATTGCTTGACTTCTGGGGCCATGCTAGAATTCTAGCTTAGTAGCAAAAACAATGCACAACGTGTCGCGAGAAGGGGCTGCTGATCTTTTGAGGCCGCCGCTACCTTGCGAAAGAACCGATAGGAGCGTAAGCATGAGCCTGCCTGTAAGTGAGCGCGGTTATCCCCATCCGGAGCTGCTGGCTGAGACCGATTGGCTCGCCGGTCGCCTGTCAGATACCATGCTGCGCGTCGTCGATGCCCGTCCAGGCGGGGACTACGCCCACGGCCACATTCCCGGTGCCGTCAACTTTAACGGCTTCGGTCTCGGCGGACTGGCGCGCCCTGAGTCCGAAATGCCGGAGCACGAGGCCTTCGCTAATCTGGTCGGAGCGATGGGAATCGATGAAAGTACACCGGTCGTTGTTTACGGCGGCGCTGCGGCGAACGCCTTTCCGCAGATGGCGGGATTTGTCGCCTGGACGTTCCTCTACTACGGCCATTCCGATACGCGGATTCTCGATGGCGGGGTGGAGAAGTGGACAGCCGAGGGGCTGCCCCTTGCCAGCGAAGCTCTTGCCCACGCCCCGCGGACGTTCATGGCTCGCCCGGTTCAGGACCTCTACTGCTCTTTGGACCAGGCGAAGGCCAGCGTCGATGATGACAGCTCAGTCTTCTGGGATGTGCGCTCGGCTGGCGAATATGACGGGACGACGAAGGGGTTCGATCCTCCTCCGCGGCTCGGGCACCTGCCAGGGGCCATCCACCTGGATTACACCGAGCTTTTCGATGCCGAAAACGGCACATTGAAGCCTGCCGCCGAGGTCACCACTCTGCTGCGGGCGAAAGGGATCAAACCGGAGGTAGGCGTAGTTACCTATTGAGGAGGCGGTGCGCGCGCGGGTCTCGCTGCGCTTGTCTTGAAAATCTTGGGTTACGATCGGGCATCGAACTACGCCGGATCCTTCAACCAATGGGCCAGTCAGCTCGACACCGAAGTGGTTAGCTAAGAAGCGCCCACGCAGGTCCCCAAGCTAGCCCAGACTTGCTGGTAGCGACGATTTTGACCTGATCGACGCCAAACCTGAACGCAGCGGAGGATGCAATCTGCTGCACAGATGCCTCCCAGTCAGCGCGGAAGACCTGGTAGATGCAGTTGCCTGTCAGATTCAGCGGCGGCGATTCGGCCTTAATGCCCTTAGCAGACTTTTAATCCGTCTCACCCTTCCCACCCAAGGCGCCAGGAAGCACTGACCCTGGCCAAAATGAACGTGCTGTCGTCCGGGGGGATTGATACCACGCTGCTGCCAGGGGTTTCCTCGGGTTTAATAGAGCTGCTTGCCTAGAACTACCAGGTCCGAGTCAGCAAGGACAGTTCCCGCTTCGAGTTGTAAGAAGTTAGGGGTTTTTCCTGATGTTGGTGACTGGCGGCGCGCCGGTATTGTTCTCTCGTTATGAAAGCACAGACAAAAGACACACCCGCCGTCGCTGTAGCCGACTGTCGCCACCACTGGGTATTGGGTGCGCCGCAGGATGGTGAAATCAAGGCGAGCTGTCGCATTTGCGGTGGCGAGCGCGTCTACCCGGCTGTGCTGGATGACCTCGACCCTCGGGCCGAGCCGGACAAAGGACAGCACTCAGACGTGGCGACGGACGACGGCCGTGCCCCGCCGGCGGCCGTCGCCGTCCCTACCACGAAAACGAAGTCGCGCTTGCCGGTTGGCAAGAGAACGTGATAAAAGGTTAAGCAGCCAGCGTTTGTCGCTTCGATAGGTACACGGAGCGACGGACCAAGGCAAGGAGGACCCCGTCGTGAATCGAACCCCCGCCAGCTCTACAACCGCGCGCTCAGATGGGCAGGGCAACCGCCCAACCGCAGCCCAGATCATCCGCGTATTGGTCGTTGATGACCACGCCGTGCTGCGTCAGGCGCTGCGCTACATGTTGGAAGCGCAACCTGGTCTTGAAGTTGTAGGTGAGGCGTCGAACGGGCGTGAAGCCGTCGACATCGCCGAGAAACTCATGCCTGACGTGGTGCTGATGGACACGGTGATGCCAGGCCTCAACGGCATTGAGACGACGCGTCAGATCCGGCGCCGTCTGCCCAAGACGAAGGTCCTGATGCTGACCGGTTACATGGAAGACGAGCACGTGGCGGGAGCGCTCAAGGCGGGCGCATCGGGTTACGTGATCAAGAAGTCGGAGCTGGACGAGCTACTGCTCGGGATCCAGGCCGTGCACCGCGGCAACCCGTACTTCAGCTCGAGCATCGGTGACGGCGACCTGACCGACTACCTGTGGCAGCTGAAGAGCAACTCGGGCAAGGTGGGTTACGACCTGCTGACGGCGCGAGAGCGCGAAGTGTTGCAGCTGATCGCCGAGGGTTCCTCGAATCAGAGGATCGCCGATGATTTGTTCATCAGCGTGAAGACGGTGGAAGCGCACCGCGCCCACATCATGACGAAACTGCACGCCAAAAACCGCACCGATCTGATCCGATACGCGCTGCGCAAGGGTCTAGTTGCACTGGATGCGGTGCCGATAACCGAAGAGAACGAGTAAACGTTACCGCCCCCTATAGAGGGGCCTCTTCGGGAGGAAGTCATGAAGCCACAGGAGACGCCCTCTCCGGCCGAGTCCGGCGAGGGTCTCACTAAAGCTCTCTTCATTCGTCGCCTAGAACGCCTGGTCCGCCTGCGACGCGAGTACAGCGATGACCTTAATCCGTTGGGCTTGCGACTGCTGGACCGAGCGATTCGGTCGACTTACAAGGACCTGGTCGAGTTCGGCCTCGAAGCCGAAGTCAGGCCGATTATTGCCAAGCACCCCGTCCCGGGCTGGGATTCGGACATCGATTAGGGAGAGGGCAAGGGAGATTCAGGGATGAAGCGGATACTTGTCGTCGATGATGAACAGTCGGTGCGGTCGCTGGTCAGTCTTAGTCTGGAAGGCCCGGACTGCAAAGTAGAGACTTTCGGCGACGGTCGCGATGCACTGGAATCGCTGACGGCGGAATATCCCGACCTGATCCTCCTGGACGTTGGCCTGCCGGGCATGAGCGGTGACGAGGTGTTGCGCCGCCTGCGAGCCGACCAACGCACGGCTGCTATACCCGTAGTGATGCTGACCGGCCTTGAGCCGCCGGAAGGCTCCGAACCAGACGGCGTGGTCCTGAAGCCGTTTACGCCAGCTTCGCTGCGCGAGTCAATTGAAATCTGGCTTTCCTAGACTGCAATAGAACCCCTACTCAGCCGCTGCTCCCTGCCGATACTTACTTCGAGTGAAGAACAGATCCGTCGACCAGGCAAGAGGCCTGGGGATGCGGTGCATGGAGTACGCCATTGCTGATACTGACGCGAAAAATTGACCAGTCGATCATCATTCAGGGCAATATCACGATCATGGTGCTGGGTGTGGAACGCGACCGCGTCAAGCTGGGAATCGCTGCGCCGGCGGAAGTCGCCGTGCTGCGTGAGGGACTGCTGACGGAGGAAGAATCCAGCAAGGTGAGCCCGATTCGCTCGAAGTCCAAGCCCAACATGACGCCGATGCACGGGGCACTGGCGCTGAAGCCGGAGCAAGACGAATAGACGGGCTCTCGTAAAGACCTGACCTTACGGTCAGCACCAGAAGGACGGCTTGGCCGTCCTTCGTTCGTTTTCTGGGCGATCGCTACCAGCTTTCCGGGCCACCCCTTCACGACACTGCAGCGACGTGAGACCTGACGTCTTGGTGCGGCAGTGCTTGTCCTCGACGTACCAGGCCAGCGGGACCCCTGCGTCATTACCTGGCGCGTGGCTGTCTGGAGGTTGGTGTGGCCGCTGGCAGGGCTTGAGACGCGCGTGGTGGTAAGGGCCGCTGGATGCGCCGGACAATCGGAGGCAACTCGTTGGGGGCCGAACGGTTCGAAGGGAGCGGACACAACGGGCTTTGGGGGGTCAGAGGTTCGATTGAGTCTGCCAAGGAACCAGGTAGTTGACCTGGACCCGAGGCTATGTGGGAGAGGTGGCGTGTGGGTGGGCCTTCTTAGCGCCAGTACCGCCGCATTCGATCTGAGGAGCAGCCGAGGCGGGTCAGGGCGACGGGCGAGAGGCGAAGTTGCGTCGAATTGAAAAGGCGCACCGCAGATTCGCGGTGCGCCTTTGGGTTCTGATTGACCGGAGGGGTCAGGCGGCTTCGGCGAGTTCGTCGCCGAGTACGCCGCGCAAGCGGCGGATGGCGCGGTGCCTGAGCTGGGAGGCGCGCGACTCTGAGATCGCCATAGAGCGCCCGATGCTTTTCAGGGAGCGCGATTCGATGTAGTAGAGGCGGATGATCAGGCGTTCGCGCTCAGGGAGGTCTTCGATGGCCTCGAGGAGGTGGCCGCGCAGGCTCTGGCTCTGAGCGACGGAATGGGGGTCGACACCGGGGTCGTCATCGGCCATTTCGGTGAGCTTCTCGGTGGCGCCGTTGACCGTCATTTCGGCCAGACTCTCCAGGGAAAGGACGCGGATGCTGGTCGCCTGGAAGACTGTGAGCAGCTCTTCCAGGGGCAGACCAAGCTGTTTTGCGATCTCGGCCTTGGTGGGAGTGCGCCCGAGGTCGGCGTAGAGGATTGAGACGGCGCGCTCGATGTCGGAGGAGGCTTTCTGTAGCGAGCGGGGCAGGGGATGGGCGGCTCGGAGGGCGTCGAGGATGGAGCCGCGGATGCGGGGCAGCGCGTAGGTGGAGAACTTGGCGCCGCGTTCGGAATCGTATGTGCGGTGGGCTTCGAGGAGGCCCTGGACGCCGCAGGAGACCATGTCTTCGTATTGCAGGATGCTGGAGTGGCTGGAGCCTGCGACGATGCGGTTAACGGCGTGGCGCACCAGTGGCATGTACTCGGTGACGACGCGGGTCAACTCGTCTTCTTGAGGGGTTGTGGTGACAACCTTTAGTCGTCTCGGCGCGTTCGTTGCCAAGAAAGGGTCCCTCCGGTGACAGATTTACGGGGCACGAAGCACCGACCAATGCAGTATCCGGCTCATGCAGTGCGCCTCCTATGAGGACTTCCTTTAGGACGGGGCGGGGATGACGCCTAAAGACGCCTGATCATTTCCTAGTATCGACTGGGGTTGCGAAATCTGATGTGGGAAATGAGCGAGGGCGTTCGAGGCTTGGGGATGGCGGTGTATTTTTTGAGGGTTGCATTTGTTAATGAAGCTGGGGGAGTCCCGGACCCGACTAAAGTGGGCGACTCGGTAGCAGGCGGGCGGGGCTGTCGACAGCCGGGGTTGTATGCGCCAGACAAACATGGCAGCGTAAATGAGCTATGGCATCGATGCGATTCGGTAAGTGCGAGATCAAAAGCGGCGTTTTCAAGTGCGGTGACGCCGCATCGGCGATCTGCGTCTACTGCGGTCGCCACTTCTGCGAGAAGCACGGTGTGATCCGCAAGCTGGGCGAGGAGATCTGCGACAGCAAGAACTGTGTCGCCAAGCGCGAGGACCTCGAGCTCCACATGGTTTACAAGGAGACCGTGTTGGCGTTCAATCGGCAGCGCCTCTGCGGCCTCGAAATCTGCGTAGAGGAGTGGGTGCGCCAGTGCTCGCGCTGCAAGGGGTACTTCTGCACGACGCACATTGGTCAGCGCGAGATGACGGTGGTAGACGAGGGGGTCCGGGCCGAACGGCTGGTCTTGATCTGTCGCCACTGCCTGGACCGGCGCCCGATCTGGGACAAGACGTGATTACTAAGGCCACGAGGGTACCCCGGACCCCACTAAAGGGCGACTCCCGTCACAGTGGGCGAAGACGAGCGGGCTGAGTGGCGGGAGCCACGCGATTCGAGGCATTGATGATACGGCGGCGGCAGCGAGGTGACTCGCGCGCGGAGTCGTTGGTGAGCTATTCGGGGCTTTCCTGGCTGCTTCTGAATTCGGCTCAGATGTGCTAACTTGTACTCGCGTTTTGGCGGGAACGTGTTGCGGCTCCGTAATGAGTTGGAGACGATATGACCTCGCAGCTGCCGGGCGCGTTCACCCCTTCGATTCCTCCACAAGAAGAATCCGATTCTGAGCTGCTGCGTCTCTGCGACCTGCTGGGGATTGGGGTTGTGCGCGTTGACCCCGGCGGTCTCGCTGTCCCGATTAACGTGAACGGCGGCGAGTTGCTGACGACTCTGGGTGGCAACGCCGGCGCGCCCGCACCCGACCCACTGCCCGAGCTTCTAAGAGCCGCCGCCACGGAGGGACCGCAGGTGGGCGAGACCATGACACGCTCGCCGGCATCGCGCCACATCGCGGTGACGGCGAGCAATGGGCTGGTGCTGCTACGGGACAACACCGACGAGCGGCTGCTGCACGAGCGCTTGCTGCAGTCGGAGAAGATGGCGAGCGTGGGACAGCTTGTCTCCGGTGTGGCGCACGAGCTTAACAACCCACTGACCGGGGTCATGGGCTTCTCGCAACTGCTGCTGGCTGGGGAGCTGGAAGAGGGCCCGCGGGCACAAATCCAGACGATTTACGACGAGGCAGAACGCGCGGCGAAGATCGTACAGAACCTGCTTTCGTTTGCGCGGCGGCGACGGCCGACGAAGGAGATGGCCGACGTCAACGCACTGGTGCAGCGCGTGCTGGAGCTGCGCAGCTATGACTTTGCCGTGCGCAACATCACGCTGGACACACGCATGCAGAGCTGTTGGGTGGACCAGGACCAGATCCAACAGGTCTTATTCAATGTGATCAAAAACGCCGAGCAGGCGATGATCGACGCCCACCGTGGAGGCAAGTTGACGGTGGTGACGCAGGGCAGCTCGACCGGCGCCCGCATCTCGGTAGCCGACGACGGCCCGGGGATTCCACCCGACATACAGCGCCGCATCTTCGACCCGTTCTTCACGACCAAGGAGGCGGGCGAAGGGACCGGACTGGGCTTAACGATCTGCTACGGCATCATCGATGAACACGGCGGGCGGATCTGGACCGAGAACCGGCCTGAAGGCGGCTCGACGTTCAATATCGAGCTGCCGGTGGGCATCGAGGAGGAGCATGAGGCTGGAGGGGACTCAGGCCACGGGCCCGAAGCCGCACCGAGCACGGTCAGCGAGCGACGCATCCTGGTGGTCGATGACGAGGTCAGCATTCGGCAGTTGCTTTCGGAGATTCTGAAGCTCGATCGCCATTCCGTGGCGGTGGCCAGCAGCGGCATCGAGGCGGCGGACCTGACGGAGCGAGAGAAATTCGATGTGATCATCACGGACATGAAGATGCCGGGTATGGATGGCGCGTCGTTCTACCGTCAGGTACGGCAGCGCGATCCGCAGCAGGCGCGGCGGATCATTTTCATCACCGGCGACACCGTAAGCCCGGACACGCGGGCGTTTCTGCAGCGCGTCTCCAACCCTGTGCTGGCGAAACCATTCAAGATCGGACCGCTGCGAGATGCGATCGAGTCCGTGATGTCGCAGCAGGGATAGTCGCTCTTTCACCGTATCGCAAACCAACCCTCGATCCTAAAGACTGCTCCGCAAAAAGCCCAGACAGCCGTGGGTGGCGCCTATTCGACGCTGAGGGCGGCGGATTCGAGCGCCTTCAAGTCAGTTGAGACGAGAAGGGTGACGCGGTCGCTGGCGACGGTGGCGCTCCAGGTGACGTCGCCGATGGTGGCGCGATGGCGCGGCGTGACTTCCTCCGGGGCGACCCCGCCACGGGCGACCATCGCAGCGACCAGCGCGGCGTAGAACTCGCGGGCGTCGGCGCCGCTGTCCCAGCGGGTCTCGAGGTGGAGGAGCTGAGCGCCGGCTGCGTTCTGGTAGAAGGACAACGCGTCGCCGCCCCAGCCCGCCGCGGCGTCCTGGACGCGGGCACGGTCGCCGGCGAGACCAGTGAGCAGGAGATTCTGCAGACCGAATTCGCCGAACGTGTTGTCGCCCTTTTCCTGCCACCCCGGGCCGAGTTCGTCCAGCAAGGGGCTGAGGAAGACCGGCCGGGCTCTTTCGCCGGCGAGGTACTTCTCCGGGTGAAGGACTTGCTCTGTCGTTGTGGGGGGATCTTCGAAGATGCCGGTGACGCCGCGGAGGAGCTGATCACGCACGGCCGCGATCAAGCAGAGGCCGTCTTCGTACCAGGTGTCGAGCTCTCGCTCGACGACGTAGGGCGTGTTGGCGCGCATTGGGGCCGGGATCAGGAAGCAGACGGGCTGGCGGTAGGTTGAGCGGGTGGAGAAGCCGAGCACGAGGGTTTCGGTGTGGACGGCGTCGCCTTCGAGGACATCGAGCAGTGCTCTGGTGGCGTCCCAGTTGCCGGCGCGGTCTCGCAGCAGCCCATCGATGTCGTGGTACTGGAACTGAAGGCCGTGCGTGAGCTCATGGACGATGGTGCTGAGGGCGAGATTGCCGTAGATACTGCCGTTAATGGATTCGACGAGGTAGAGCGCCGCGAAGTCCTGGCTGTAGAAGCCGGTGATCAGGTCGATCAGGTTGTCGAGCTGTTGCTCGTCGAGGTCGCGGCCAGCGGGATCGTCCTCCGGCGCCGGGATCATGCCGAGGAGGACGTAGGTCTCCTGCTTGAGGTCAAAGCGCGGCGCTACGGGCTGAGAAGCGTCCGACGGCGGGGCGGCGTAGTAGGCGCGAGCCTGGTCGCGGGTCAGGATGAACATGTCGACGTCGCGGCGAGGTTGGGTACCGCGAATGTCGCCGATGCGGACGAGCAGCTCGGCCGCCTGCTCGCGTAGGTCGTCGGGGAAGGGCTGGGCGTCCGGGGGCGGGCGAGGCGTTGGCATCGGCGTCGTGACGGGCGCCGGCGTGGACGGGGTGGCAGTGGTGCCGGGTTGGGGAGTCATCGGCGTCGCATCGGCGGCGGGCTGCGTGCTAACGGCTGTTGGCGGTGTGGCATCGTTGCAGGCGAACGCGAGGGCCAGCGGGATGACGAGCGCGAGCTTGAGGAATCGCGCGTCGGTCATGGCAGCGGAGGGACGGGCTGGATGCCGGTGTTGCCGCAGACGGTGCCCGGTTGCGGGACCTGGAGTTGGAGCAGGTAGGCGTTGACGATGCTGTCGACGCAGTTGTTGAGCTGCAGATAGGCGGTGTGACGTTCGGCGTCGTAGGTCAGCAGGGTGGCGGATTCGAGCTGGCCGGCCAGCTCCACGGCCCACTTGAGGGGCGTTGCGGGGTCGCCGGTGTTGCCGATGATGAGGATGGGCGGGGCGTCAGCGCCGGTGGGGACGGGTGGCGGCGACGGGTCGGCGGGCCAGAGGGCGCAGGTGATGTTGATGTAGCCGCCCCAGGCGCCGAAGATCGGCGCTTGCTGAGCGAATTGACCCGAGAGCATGCGGTGGTGGTCGGGATCGGGGTCGACGGGCTGATCGAGGCAGTTGACGGCGACGTTGCCCTCGAAGCTGTTGTCGTAGGTGCCATCGGCGTTGCGGCCCCAGAGGTTATCGACGAGGCGGATCATGCGGCTGCCGTCGCCGTCGAGCGCGTCATCGATCGCGTTGGCGAGCCCGGCCCACTGGAAGCGGGCGTAGAGCGAACTGATGAGGCCCCAGACGAGGTCGCCCTGGCTTAAAGGCCGGTCAACACCTGGGGCCGGGATCGGGGCCTCGCCGGCGCGAGCTATCAGGGTCTGTACCGCCTCCAGGGGGTCGACGTCGAAGCAGGCGGAGTCGCGGCAGAACTCCATGAAGCGGCCAAGCGCGGCTTCGAAGGCGAGAATCTGGTCCAGGTTGCGCTGATCCGGTGGCAGTGAGTTATCCAGCGCGCCATCGAGGACCATGGCCCGGATGTTGGCAGGGAAGAGCTCGGCGTAGACCTGACCGATAGAGGTGCCGTAGGAGAAGCCGAGGTAGCTGAGTTTCTCCTCGCCGAGCGCCTGACGGATACGGTCCATGTCGCGGGCGACGTTGGTTGTGCCGTAGTGGGGCAATGCTTCGCCGGCGCGCTGGGCGCAGAGGTCGGTGAAGTCCTGCACGACATCGACGATGGCTTGCCACTCCGCGTCGGTCTGGGGATCCGGGTCGAGCGCGATGAGGCTCTGGATGTTGTCGCCGCAGAGTATGGGACTGCTCCCCCCGACGCCGCGGGGGTCGAAGGCTACGAGGTCGAAGCTTTGCTTGATCTCGACCGGGATGGCGAAGGCGACGAGCTCGAGGAATTTGACGGCGGAGCCGCCGGGCCCACCGGGGTTGAAGAAGAGGGAGCCGATGCGGGCGTCCGGGTTGCCGGCCGGCAGCCGCAGCAGCGAGAGCGACAGATCGCCAAGAGCGGGGTCTGTGTAGTCGATCGGTACGGCGAAATCGGCGCACTGGTAGAAGCCGGAGCAGGCGGCCCAATCGATAGGGGGCGGATCCGGCAGATCGGCCAGAGGACGCGGCGTCGGCGTTTCGGGGGCGGGAGGAGGCGTGGCAGTGGCGGTAGCGGTAGGGACCGGCGTTGCGGGAGGAGGTTGGGTTGCCGTCGGTGTGGCGGCGGGCTTGTCGCCGGAGCAGGTCACGGCCAGCGTGACGAGGAGGATGGCGGGCAGAAGGAGGAGTTGCCGGCTCAACCGACGTTCCCGGTGAGGGTGAGGTCGAGGCCGCGGCCGGAGCGCCAGGCTTCGAGGATGGCGCCGTCGTTGGGGAAGGCGAGCTTCGGGAGGGCGTCCGGGGAGAAGGTGGCGACCTCGGTACACTCCTCGCCGGCCTCGAGGCGGCCGCCGGCGGCGTGCCCGGCGTAGGCGATGAAGATGACGCGATCGCCGGGGTTGGAGTAGACCCCGAGCAGGCGGTCGAGGCTGACTTTGATGCCGGTCTCCTCCTCGACCTCACGAATCGCAGCGTCCTCAGGAACTTCGCCGGCGTCGACGAAGCCGGAGGGGAAGGACCAGTGGCCGTTCATGGGGTCGTGGTTGCGCTTGCCGAGGAGGATGCCGCCATCGAGCTCGACGACGACGCCGACGGCGACCTTCGGGTCGTCGAAGTGGGTGTAGCCGCAGCCGGGGCAGACGCCGCGCGGCTTGCCAAAGGCGAGGCGTTCTTCGAGGGCGGCGCCGCATTCGCGGCAGAATCTGACCATGGGATCAAGATTGCACGGCGGGGGCCGGGTTGTCGAGAAAGGCGGAGTGAGTCAACAGCGCAGTGGGGGAGCTGCACGATTCGATAACTAAAGCCGGGGCTTCGCCCCGAGACCCCACTGAAGGCGGCGTCTAAGGCGTTTGTGGCTTACGCCAGCGTTCGGCTGCGCTTCGATAACTAAAGCCGGGGCGACCCCACTGAAGGCGGCGTCTAAGGCGTTTGTGGCTTACGCCAGCGTTCGGCTGCGCTTCGATAACTAAAGCCGGGGCTTGGCCCCGAGACCCCACTGAAGGCGGCGTCTAAGGCGTTTGTGGCTTACGCCAGCGTTCGGCTGCGCTTCGATAACTAAAGCCGGGGCTTGGCCCCGAGACCCCACTGAAGGCGGCGTCTAAGGCGTTTGGCGTGGCTTACGCCGGGGCGTGGCGGACGGAGCTGAAGCTTCGTCCCTACGTTGGCCTTGCTGCGCCCCGGTGCCTTTGCTGGCGTTGGCGGTTTGGTAGGGCGCCACCTCACCCGCGCTGCCGCGCGCCCCTCTCCCTGCGGGGCGAGGGGCTGAGGAGGACGGAGCGACTTGAGACTGCGTTGGGGCGAGGTGCGAAGACGTCGCGTGTTGGTCCTTCGCCTGCTGCGCGGCTCCAGGACGACAGGGTGAGGGGTGGTGCGACTTTCCGTTAGTACGACCGGTTTATCGGCCGGAGCTTGGTGGCGGGGTTAGAAGCCCATTAGGACGCGGCGATAGGACTCGATGTAGCGACCTTCGGGGGATTTCCAGCGTTCCATGAGGCCGGTGACGAAGTCGGCTTCGAACTGGCTGGTGTGGGCGAGCAGGGCTTCGATCTTTTTGGCGATGACGTCGGTGATGTCGACCTCGAAGTTGGCCTGCGGCGAGCCCCAGATGTAGATCTGCGACACCTTGTGCGTCGTGAGGCCTTCGGCGATGTGCTCGGGGAAGTTGAGGCGGTCGCGCGCGGCGGGGTAGACGGCGTCAATGGCGGCGAGCCCGGTGGCGCGGTGGTCGGCGTGATTGACGAAGACGTCGTTGACGATGATCGACTCGGGGTCGTGGGTGAAGACGGCGTCAGGGCGGACCTGACGAATGACGCGGACGACGTCGCCGAGGAGGGTGCGGTCCGGGACCAGCTCGCCGTCGACGTGGTCGAGGAAGGTGACGTCCTTGACGCCGAGGAGGGCCGCGGCGTCGCGCTGCTCCTGGCGGCGCATGTCGATGAGCTGCCGCGTCGTAATGGAGTCGTCCTCGCTACCCTTCGAGCCATCGGTACAGACGAGGTAGTGGAACTCCCAGCCTTGCTGAGACCAGAGGTAGGCGGTACCGGCGGCGCCGAAGTCGGCATCGTCCGGGTGAGCGGCGACGACGAGGGCGCGTTTGGGCTGATCAGCGTCGTCAGATTGGGATGGCGCCACGGGCATTCCCTCCAAGTTGGCCGGCATTGAGCCATGTTAGGGAGATTTCGAAGTGGTCACAACGTAGGGTGCAGCCTAATTTTCAGGGCGCGAATGCCGATTCTAGACAAGAGGAGGGTCAATGGAAGAAGAGGCCTTCAGCATAAGAGATGCTTTCAAACGAGAGCCTGAGCAAACCAACTTTTTGATCAAGCTGGTGTTGGGCGGCGGCCTCGTGGTCGCGGTGTTCAGCGTGCTGGGCGCCGTTTTGTTGAACTCGATTGCGGTCATGCCGATTACGCTGGGTCTTTCGCTGGTTTACGGTGGGCGGTGGTCTTCGCCACGGCGCGGTTGGTCTTTTTAGGATCGAGCCGGCGTCACGTGGAATCGGCACTAAAAAGCCGGACGCCGGCGCAGATGGAGGAGACCGCGTCGGCTGCGATGCCGGCTCAGGAGTCGGCTTCTTTTAACCAGGCGTACTTCATGCTGCGGTTGCAGGAGGCGGTCGCGAGCGCGCGCCGCGACGGCCACGAGATGACCGTCCTGGCGATCGAGGCAACGATGCCGGGCGTTGAGCCGAACCGTGAGATTGCAGACAAGGTGGCGAAGGAGATCGCTGAGATCGCTTCGAACCACCACAAGACGATCAGTCATACGCTCAGCGTCAGTGAGTCCGAGTACGTCATGAGCCTGCCAAACCTGACGATGGCGGAAGCGAAACCGTTTGTGAGCGAGCTAATACAGTCGCTGGGCAGGTACTGGTGTCACTTTGGTACCGCTTTCTACCCGGTGGACGGAACTTCGGCGGATGGTTTGATCCGCTACGCGCGCGATTCGGTAGAGGAGTCGCGGCAGGGCAAGAGCAAGAGCCCGAAATCCAACGCTGTCGCCTGAGGCGACGTCCGCAATGCCCCGTTAGCCCCCTCACCACGGTGAGGGGGCTTTTTTGACGGGGGGAACCTCACCCTTCGCTGCCGCGTGCCCCTCTCCCTGCGGGGCGAGGGGCTGGGGAGGACGATGGGTGGGGGACTTCGTTGGGCCGAAATGGTGTAAGCGGGGCGTTTTGGTCCTTCGCCGGCTGCGCGGCTCCAGGAGGACAGGTTTATTGCGAGAGGCGCTGCTGGAGCGCTTCGAGGACTTCGTCCAGGGTGGGGCTTGGATCGCGGGAGGTGAGGTCCGCGAGCGGGGTTTCGCCGACGAGGGTGTACATGTCGGCGGCACCGAGCAGCATCTTTGGAGTCATGCCGATGCCTTCGAATGTGGCGGCGATCTCCTCCATTTCACCGACCCAGCGACGGGCCCGGTTCGGCATGGACGGGATGCCGCGTTGCTGCTGGGCCAGCGTGGCGTTTTCACCGAGCTCGGCGCGCAGCTCGTCTTCGAGGCCGAGCATGCGGGCGGCGGTGAGCAGCTCGGTCCAGAGCGCGGTGGTGCCCTTGGTGGAGGCGGCGTAGACCATCTTCAGGGCGGATGCCTGGCCGATGCCCTGACCGACGACACGAACGTTGAGGGCGTGGTTGCCGAGGGCTTCGAAGATCGCGGTATCGGGGCCGGAGCAGGGAATCCGGGGGCTGTAGCCGCCGCGGGGCGGCCCGCCGATGATGCCGGCGTCGATGAAGTTGGCGCGGGCGTCGCGAATGATCGCTTCGATTTTGGTGACGGTCTGAGGGGAGATTGCGTTGGCATCGGCGTAGGCGGGCCGGGCGCCGGTGCGAATCATCGCGGCGGCGACGTCCTCGGCGAGCTGAGTTGCCTCGGAGGGGACGAGGACGGAGATCAAGAGGTCGATTTGAGAGACCAACGCTTCGAGGTCCGGCGTATCGACGAAGCCGGCTTCGCGGGCGCGCTGACGGGTGAGGTCACTGCGTCCGGCGAGGCAGGTGTAGACATCGATGCCGTTCTGGCTAAGCACGTCGCCAAAGCCGGCGCCCATGTCGCCAACGCTCATGATCCCGACCCGACGCAAGTTCACATTCGCCATTAAGGGCTCCTCCTTAGACCGATCCAGGACACAATCATACGACCCACGATGAGGCGCCAAACCCGGTATAATTAGATTCGAAGAGTTGTGGGGCCAATTGTGGCCAAAGGGGAAGGAATAAGGAATGAACGCACTCAAAACCGCAATCATGCTGGGAGGCATGGCCGGCCTGATAGTGGGCCTGGGTTACATGATGGGCGGGCCTGGCATGGCGCTGATCGCGCTGGTCATCGCGCTCGTGATGAACTTTTTCGCTTTTTGGTTCTCGGACTCGCTGGCGTTGCGCATGGCGGGGGCCAAGGAGGTCACGGCGCAAGAAGAGCCGCAGCTGCACGCCATCGTAGAAGAGGTGGCGATGTTGGCGGACGTGCCGAAGCCGAGGGTCTTCGTGGTGCAGAACGAGTCGCCGAACGCGTTCGCTACGGGCCGTAGCCCGTCGAAGGCGGTGGTTGCCGTTACGACCGGGATCCAGCGCTTGCTGGACCGCCAGGAGCTACGGGCGGTTATCGGCCATGAAATCGGCCACGTGAAGAATCGCGACATGCTGACGGCGTCGATTGCAGCGACGATCGCGGGCGCAATCAGCTATCTGCAGATGATGTTGATGTGGGGTGCCCTGTTGGGCGGCGGCCGAGGGCGCGGCGGCGGCTACGGCCTGATCTTCGTTTTCCTCGCGTCGATGGTCGCGGCACTCGTGGCTGGCGTGCTGCAGATGGCGATCTCGCGGCAGCGGGAGTACGCGGCAGACGTTAGCGGCGCCGAGTACACGAAGGACCCGGAGGCACTGGCGCGGGCGCTGGGCAAGCTGCACAACGGCGTGCAGGTACAGCCAATGGAGAAGAAGGCGAGCGCGGAAGCGGTGTCGTCGCTGTACATCATGCACCCGTTCCGGCAGGAAGGCGGCTTCTCGCTATCGCACTTGTTTTCGACCCACCCGCCGATCGAGGAGCGAATCCGCCGATTGCGGGCGATGGCGGGTTACGCCGAGTGGCGGTAGCGTCGCAGTTCAGTTCGAATCACAAGGAGGGGGCCGAAAGGCCCCTTTTTTGGTTTTGGCCCTCAGGCGATAGGAGCCGGAGGATGGCGCGTCAGTTCGGCGTGACGTGCGCCGTTAGGGACCGGGAAGCTTTGGTCCTTCACCTGCCGGCTCAGGATGGCAGTTGAGCTTTAGTCCTTCACCCCTGCTCGACTTCAGGATGATAGGAGAGCTGGCGCGGCTCAGGACGACATCATCGGCGGTAGAATGCGGCGATGAGTGAGACGGACTGCCTGTTCTGCAAGATGGCCGCCCACGAGATGGACGTCGAGATCGTGCACGAGGACGATCTCGTCTTCGCGGTGCGCGATCTGCATCCGCGGGCGCCGGTGCACCTGCTGATCATCCCGAAAGCGCATATCCTCTCGGCGCGCGAAATCACGGAGGAGCACGGAGCGCTGCTGGCGCGCATGGTGGGCGTGGCGAAGGACCTGGCGGTTGAGAATGGCGTGCACGACGATGGGTATCGCCTGACGTTCAACGTCGGGGAGCAGGGTGGGCAGACGATCTTTCACCTGCACATGCACCTGCTGGGCGGCCGCCAGATGGGCTTCGAGGGCTAGGCGTATCTCAGGGCACGGGCCAATGGCAGTCGGACGCGTAGATGTTGAGGCCCTGGTGGCCGGACGAAGGGACGGTGAGAGACGGCTTGCTTTGGTTCTTCGCCCGCTGGCGCGGCTCCAGGACGACATTGAGTAATGAACGCGAGTCTTGAAGAGCGGCTGCGGGAGGCCGTCGGGGCGCTGCCGAACGGGTTGAGGGAGCACATCGGACGCGTTGAGGAAGAGGCGGTTCGGCTGGCGGCGCTGCATGGTGTGGACGAGCATCGGGCGCGCCTGGCGGCGCTGGGCCACGACCTGGTGAGGCACAAAGACGGCTCGGCGCTGCTGCAGCTGGCGGCGGAGTACGAGCTGACACCGGACGCGATAGAGCGCGCGTCGCCGATCCTGGTACACGGCCCCGTGGCGGCGCTGATGCTGCAGCGCGACTACGGTGTTGATGACGACGAGCTGATAGCGGGGGTCGACTGCCATACGACGGCGCGTGAAGGCATGGCAGTGCTGGAGAAGGTGCTCTTTGTGGCCGACAAGGTGGAGCCGCACAAGCTGGCGCGCGAGCCGGCGCTGGCCGAGGTCAAGGAGCTGGCGGAGGGCGATCTGGACGCGGCGGTATTGCGCTACCTGGACTTCAACCTGGAGCAATCGGTGCTTCGCCGGTGGCAGGTGCACGCGCGCAGCAACGAAGCACGCAACGAGCTGCTGAGCTAGAAAGTGAGTACTTGAATGACTTCGAACCCGGCGAATCCAAACCAGGTACTCTGGGAAAAGGGCGATTTTACCCGCATTGCGGAAAGCATGAGAGAAAGCGGAGAGGCGCTGGTCCAGGGACTGGGAATCACGAAAGGCCTAAAAGTCCTGGACCTTGGCTGCGGCGACGGCACGACTGCCCTGCCTGAGGCCAGGTTGGGAGCGGACGTGTTGGGCGTCGACATCGCGAGGAACCTTGTCGAGGCCGGCAACCGACGGGCCAAGGAGATGGGCCTGACGAACTGCAAGTTCCAAGTCGGCGACGCGACCGATCTGGGCGACTTGCAAGACGGTTCCTTTGACCTTGTCGTGAGCATCTTCGGCGCCATGTTTGCGCCAAAGCCGTTTGACGTGGCCAAGGAGATGGTGCGCGTAACGCGGCCGGGAGGTCGCGTGGTCATGGGTAACTGGATTCCCAATGACCCGACATTGGTGGCTCAACTCCTGAGGATCAGCTCGGCCTATTCGCCACCACCTCCAGAGGGCACGATCAGCCCGATGACCTGGGGAGTAGAGAACGACGTTGTCGAGCGCTTTGGCGCGGCTGGAATTCCGAAAGAGAAGATTTCCTGTGTCAGGGAGACGTACACCTTCAACTTCTCCAGCTCACCCACGGACCTGGTCACAGAATTCCGGGCCTACTACGGGCCGACGATGAATGCCTTCGAGGCGGCTGAAAAGGACGGTAAAGCTGCCGAGTTGCAGAAGGATCTGGAAGCGCTGTTCAACGAGCACAACCAAAGCCCGAGCCCAGACACGACCTCGATTCCGGCGACCTTCCTGAAGGTCACCGTCTCACGCTAAGGCGCGAAGCCGCCGAAGGGGATGACGCAGCCTCGCCTAGGGCTTCGGGAGGACATCAGCCGGATCGATGAGGCTTGCGGCGCTGCACGGAGTTAACGAGCAGCTGGCTCGGCTGGCGGCGCATAAGGGCATAGGCATCCCACTTGGCACGCGGGTAGGCTGTCGCGCGTGGCGTTGGGGCGCGGGTGGTGAGACGAGGCGCCCTCGACGATGGGACGTTTTGATCCTTCGCCGGCGGTCGCGGCTCCGAGACGACAGTGGTACGTGGGATCGCCTTCTATTGTTTGCTATGTGGCCGGGGCGTTGGGGCCGTCCAGCGGGGGCAGCCGGAGGGCGCGCTGGGCCCAGGGCAGGGCGGAGCGCAGCTGACTGAGCTGAACCTCCCGCACCTGCGGGGCGTTGGGGATCGGTGGCTTGCCGGCGCGGCCGGCGAAGAAGCCGCTCATGAAGGCGGCCCATTGCGGCCCGTTTGGCAGGACTTCTTCGGGGAGAGGTCCGCCCTCTGCGTGCAGGCTGGGTAGCCAGGCAGCGATATCGACGTCGGGGTTGCCGCGGGCGGCGAAGTTCCAGTCGATTAGCAAGGCGCGGCTGCCGACGAAGCAGATGTTGTCGCTCCGGGTGTCGAGGTGGAGGAGACTGGGGCCAGAGAGGTCGGCGACGCGCGCCGCATCGATCAGCAGAGGGAGCGCGGCCTGCAGCCAGGGTTGGGTGCACAGGCCCAGGGACAGGAACGGGCCGGGGTCGTCACGGACGGGCAACCAGTGGGTCGTCAGGCCTGGATCGATCTCCGCGACGGTCGGCACGTCGAGGCCGGCCGTGTGGAGTTTCGCGAGCGTGGCGAACACGGCTTCGATATCGCCGGGGCGCCGGGGCGCCAGGGCGGCGGCCAGTGCGCGGCGCCGAGGTCCTCGAGGATAAGCAGCGGCTGCACGCCGTCGTCTTCCCATCCGAGCATACGGGGCATGAAGTCGGCCTGGAGGTGCGAGTAGACGTGATGCTCGCGACGCAGCCATTCGTCCATCGGGGAGTGGGGGGAGTTGGTGGCGCTCTTGGCGAAGCAGGACGTGCCGTCGTCGAAGCCGACGATCCAGCGCTGAGCCGGAGTGTAGCCGGCGGCATGGCGCCAGCTGGTAGGCGGCTTGCCCATGACGGCGGCGATGCGTTGTCGCAGGGCTAGGTCTGGGGCGTCCATCGATGAATTGTAGCGAAGGAGCTGGGCAGGCTGCCGCATGGAGGCTGCGACGTTGGCGACGGTAGGAGGGATGTTTGAGGATGGGGTGCTTTGATCCTTCGCCTGCTGGCGCGGCTCAGCATGACACAGGGCGCGTAGGCGTGTTGCGGAGGGCTTCAGGCGGTTGGAACGTCTCAATCGGCGCGCCTCGGAGTCCAGCCGAGAGTAGAGATCATGACGCTGGGCGGGATGACCTTTACGGCCTTGGAAGTGAGGTCTAGAATCGAGAATCAACCTCGCAAACCTCGAGATTGCCTGCTGAGAGGCAGGCTTGCGCGTTGAGGGCAAGTCTCCATGAAGGAATATCCGACAGGAAAGATCCGCAACATCGTTCTCCTGGGACACGGCGGCACCGGCAAGACGTCGTTTGCCGAGGCCGCCCTTTTTGTATCCGGCGCGATCAACCGGCTGGGGAAGGTGGAGGAGGGTACGACGTCTTCCGACTTCGACCCGGACGAGACGAAGCGCAAGGTGAGCATCAACGCCTCGCTGCTGCCGATCGAGTGGGACGACCACAAGATCAACATCATCGACGCACCGGGCTACGCCGACTTCCTCGGCGACGCCTACGGCGCGATGCGGGCGGCAGACATGGCGGTGATCACGGTGTGCGCCGTGTCCGGCGTGCAGGTGGGGGCCGAGCTGGCGTGGGAGATCTCCGAGGGCAAGCCGCGCGCCGTCCTGATCCACCGGATGGACCGGGAAAACGCCGACTTTTCGGGAGCGCTGCAGCAAGTGCAGTCGCGGCTGGGGCGGTCCTGCGTGGCGCTCTACCTGCCGATCGGCAGCCAGGATTCGTTCCAGGGTGTGGTCGACCTCGTGGAGCAGAAGGCCTACCTGGGGGAGAAGGGCGAAGAGGGCGCCGTGCCGGCCGACATGGCAGGCGAAATCGAGGCGCAGCGGGCGCAGCTGATGGAGATGGCGGCGGAGAACGACGAGACGCTGCTGGAGACCTTCCTGGAGAACGGCGAGCTGACGGTGGAGGAGATCCGCAGGGGCCTGGCGATCGGCATCAGGTCGGGTGACCTGGTGCCGGTGTTCGCGGCTTCGTCGACGAAGACGATTGGTGTGACGCACTTCCTGGACGCGCTGACGGAGTACTTCCCTTCGCCGGCCGACGTCACGGTTGAGACGGAGGACGGCAAGGAGCTGAAGGCGGACGAATCGGGCCCGCTGGCGGCGCAGGTGTTCAAGACGACGGCCGACCCCTTCGTGGGCAAGCTGACCTTTCTGCGCGTGTTCTCGGGCACGCTGAAGGCGGACTCTCACGTGTGGAACGCGAACAAGAGCGCCGACGAGCGCGTCGGCCAGCTCTTCGTGGTGCACGGCAAGACGCACGATGCGACACCGCAGCTGGTGGCGGGCGACATCGGCGCGCTCGCGAAGCTGAGCGCCACATTGACGTCGGATACGTTGACGACGAAGGAAGCCGGACTGAAGCTGCCACAGATCGACTTCCCGAAGCCGATTTTCACGGTCGCGGTTTATCCAAAGTCGAAGGCGGACACGGAGAAGATGAGCTCGGCGCTGTCGCGGATCTCGGAAGAGGACCCGACGCTGCATGTCCACCGCGACCCCGACACGTTCGAGACGGTGCTGGGGGGCCTGGGCGAGGCGCACGTTGAGATCGCCTGCGAGAAGATGAAGCGCAAGTTCGGGGCAGAAATCGTGCACCAGGTGCCGCGGGTGCCGTACAAAGAGACGCTGACCAAGGAGTCGTCTTCCGAGTTCACGCACAAGAAGCAGACCGGCGGTCACGGCCAGTACGCCAAGGTAACGCTGAAGATCGAGCCCCTGGCGCGCGGCTCCGGTTTCGAGTTCGTCAACAAGACGGTTGGCGGGTCGGTGCCGCGGCAGTACGTGCCGGCGGTGGAGAACGGCGTGCATGAGGCCATGACGGAGGGCATCCTGACGCATAATCCGTTGGTCGACGTGCGGGTGAGCCTGGTTGACGGCAAGGAGCATCCGGTTGACTCGTCAGAGATGGCGTTCAAGCTCGCGGGGTCTCAGGCCATGAAGGCCGGGGCCGAGAAGTGCTCGCCGGTACTGCTGGAGCCGATCGTCAACGTCCGGGTCAAGACGCCGGAGGCTTATACGGGCGACCTGGTTTCAGACCTCAACGGCAAGCGAGCGCGCGTGCTTGGTATCACTCCGGAAGACAAGGGCACGGTGATCGACGCGCAGGCGCCGATGGCCGAGATGCAGCACTACGCGACGGACTTGCGATCGCTAACGCAGGGGCGGGCGACCTTCTCGGTCGAGTTCGACCACTACGAAGAGGTGCCGGACCACGTGGCGAAGAAGGTCATTGAGACGGTCGCGGCAGCGAAGGTGGAGCACGCGTAGGGCGTAACCTGCTGGTCAGGCGGGAGGGCGGTCGCGACGTCCATCGACGAGTTGGGGTGCTGGCGTTTGGCGGGCGTTTTGATCCTTCGCCTGCTGCGCGGCTTCAGGGCGACGGCGTTTTGTTTGGGTTTTAGGTGAGGACTAAGCGCGGGCTTTTGTGGCGCCGGTGGCGCGTTCTTTCTCGAGGTCGGCGATGATCTTGCGCCAGTGTTCGAGCTTCTCCTCGAGGTCGACGCGCATCTCCTGCATGGCGGTCAGCTTGGCGCTGATGATGTCGTGCTGGCGCTGGGTGACCTCGATGCGGCGGCCGACGCGCTCGATTCGCTCATCGAGCGGGCGGTCGGGACGGAAGGTGGCGTTGAGCTCCTCGCGCACCTCTTCGGCCTCGACCATCTCTTTGATCTCAGCCAGCGTCAGGCCGAGCAGGCTTTGCAGTCGCTTGATCTGCTCGACACATTCGACGTCGTCTTCGGAATAGAGACGGAAGCCACCGTCCATGCGTGTGGGTGGCTTGAGGAGGCCGCGTTCTTCGTAGAAGCGAAGCGTGCGCTGAGTCACGCCGGTGCGCTCAGCGACCTCGCCGATCTGGAAGCAAGGCTCATCCTGGGCCGGTTTTCGCTTATCCGCCATGCTTCGAACTGTACGTATCATTAACGCAAACGTCAATGCAAATGGGTCGGTAAATCGGGGACGAAGGATGGCTGGAGGGTAGGGTTAACGGTTTTCCCAAGCCGTGCGGCGGCATATCCTACGGCGACTGAACGACCGCGGCAGAAGCAGATAGCAGAGGATGGGCGATGGACTTCGAGCTAACCGAGGCGCAGAAACTGATCCAGGCCACGGCGCGCCGCGTCGCCAAAGAGGTGATTGCGCCGCGGGCGGCCGAAATAGACGAGACGGGCGAGTATCCGGAGGACGTATTCGCCGCGTTCAAGGAGATCGGCCTGCTGGGCGTCGCGATCCCGGAACAGTACGGCGGCAGCGGCGCCGGGACGCTGGCGATGGTGCTGGCGGTTGAGGAGGTCGCGAAGTATTGCTGCTCCTCGGGGCTGATGCTGCTCCTGGCGATGCTACCGACGCAGCCGATCTTGGTCGGCGGGACGGAGGAGCAGAAGCAGAAGTGGGTCAGGCCGATCGCCAACGGGGAACTGCGCTCGTCTTTCTGCCTGACGGAGCCGGAGGCGGGCTCCGATGCCGCCAACCTGCGCACGAGCGCGGTCAAGGACGGCAACGAATACGTCCTCAACGGCGAGAAGATCTACATCTCCGGCGGTACAGTGGCCGACTACTGCACTGTATTCGCGAAGACCGATCGCGATGCCGGGTCACGCGGCGTGTCGGGGTTCATCGTGCCGACGGACACGCCGGGGTTCACGATCACGCGGACGGACCGGAAGATGGGCGTCAACGGCGTCCCCACGGCGCACTTCGCGCTGCAAGACGCGCGCGTGCCGGCTGAGAACCTGATCGGCGGCGTTGAGGGTCGCGGCTTCAACCACGCGCTGCTGGGTTTGAACAGCGTTCGACCGCTGGTCGGCGCGAGGGGCATTGGGTTGGCAGAAGGCGCGATGAGCTACGCGCTGAATTACGCTCGCGAGCGCAAGGCGTTTGGCGGGCCGTTGACCGATCTGCAGGCGATCCAGTTCATGTTCGCCGACATGGCACTGGCCATCGAGTCAGCGCGTATGGCGGTGTACAAGGCGGGCTGGCTGGTGGACCAGGGGCGTGTGGGCAAGCAGGACGCGGCCTATCTTTCGTTTGGTAAGACCCTGGCGAGTGAGACGGCGGTGAAGGTGTCGTCGGACGCGATCCAGGTGATGGGCGCGCAGGGCTATATGAAGGAGCACCCGCTGGAGCGCCACTACCGCGACGCGCGGCAGCTGATGATCGTGGAGGGGACGAGCCAGATCCAGCGCGTGATCATCTCGCGGGCGATCATAGACGGGGACTTGAACTACGACTACTAATCCCGAGCGCTCATTCCGCTAAGGCCTGGTGTCCAGACTGTCGGTAATGAGGAAGCCGCCGTCTGACCGCTCAACCTGTACCCATGCGCCGGATTTCTCCCATTCTCCGCACGTCGCCGAACGAGCGTAAATTCTCGAACCGTCCGAGCGTAGGACAACCCACTGCGTCCAATCGCTCTGACAGAACGCCGCCCATGTGGTCGTTTTCTCGGCTTCTTGTTGCCAGCACCAGCCTCGAAGCTCAGGGTCGGGCCAGTCCGAGATGCAAACCTCAAGGGGGCTCGACGTTTCGTTCTCGATCCGGATGCCTATTCCCGGGTCACAACCAACGGCTAGTGTTATCAAAACTCCACAAAGGCAAATTAATCCGCGCACCTTGAATGTATGTACGGTTAGTGCTTCGGTTCGGATTAGGGTTTCGCGACTAGGTTTCAGCCTCAATGCGCTCGCCGTAGACGACGTGGCGGCTGTCGTACTCGTGGGTCTCGCGGTTGAAGTCGCCGCCGCAGGTGATCAGGGCGATGCGCTCGCCGCTTTCGGCCGTGGTCCAGACGTCGTCCCATTTCTCCTGCTGCGTGGCGCCGATGTTATCGGAGCTGGTGACGCGGTAGCGGTGAGTCCCGTTAGCCAGGTGGAGCTCGACGACGTCGCCTTGCTTTAGTTGGGTCAGGTCCCAGAACACCGCGGTGCATGGTGGCGGCTCGCGGCCGTTATTGCAGTAGCCGCCACCGTAGTCGACGTGTCCGGAGAGGACGATTGTGCCGCCGGACCCCGGGTAGCCGCCGAGCCCGTCGAAGCCGGCGAAGTCGTAAAAGACGACGTCGTCGGGTCCGACTGGCGAGGGCAGTACGCCGCCGGAGGGCGGGATCGTCTTGAGCGTGATCGGCGCGTCGACAGAGGCGGCCGGGATGACGATTCGGTCGGCGGGATTCGTGCCCGGTACCGTGGGCGGAACGGTAGGTTCCGGCTCCGCGGTGGGGGAGGGCTGCGGCGATGACGTTGCGGAGGGTGCGGGCGAGGGACGCTGGGTAGGCGAAGGGGCCACTACGGTTGCATCGTTCGGGTCGCCCGAGAATGCGAGTGCGACGACTACGGCAACGGATGCGACGATCGCGAGGGACGCGATCGCGGCGGCGATTAGCAGTGTGCGGTTGAGCAAGAGGCGGCGGAGGAGGATCGACATCTCAGATTAAGACTGTAGCGCGGGGGGCGCGATTGATGCAGCAAGAGAGTGCTAAACGAGTGTTGCAATTCGAAGCTGGGGCCGGGCGACATAAGGTTGCCAGTGCTGAAGGCAGCACTTATCCTGCATAAAACCCGAAAAGGGGAACAAAAGAGCGAAGAATGAGCAGCCCCAGTCTGGTTATCGAAGGTGGATTGCCTCTCCAGGGGACTGTTCGCGTCAGCGGGTCCAAGAATGCCGCTGACTACGCGCTTGCCGCCTGCCTCCTCACCGGCGAGCAGTGCGTCCTGGAAAACGTCCCTGATATAGAAGACGTGCGGCTGATGGCGACGATCATGGAGTCGCTCGGCGCCGAGGTCCGCAACGAAGGCGGCGGCGTCTGGCGGGTGCGGGCGGACAAGATCAACCGATTCGACGCGCCGAGCGAGCTGGCGGTTAACCAGCGGGCCAGCTTCCTGGTCATGGGACCGCTGCTGGCCCGCTTCGGGCAGGCTGCGTGCGCGTCGCCGGGCGGGGACGTCATCGGCACTCGACCGCTGGACGTTCACCTTGACGGGCTGACGGCCCTGGGCGCCAAGGTCGGCCGTGAGGCAGAGCAGTTCCACGCGAGCAATGACGCGGCCCGGCTGCGCGGCGCGCGATTCTTCCTCGACTACCCCAGCGTGACGGGCACGATGAACCTGATCTTCGCAGCGACGCTGGCAGAGGGCCATACGACGCTGGTCAACGCCGCAGGTGAGCCAGAGATCGTCAACACAATCGAGATGCTGCGATCGATGGGCGCGAAGATAGAGGGCGCCGGTTCCAGCGTTATTGAGATCGAAGGCGTAGCGGAGCTGAAGGCCACCCGCCATCGTGTGATCCCGGACCGGCTGGAAGCCGGCCTGTTCGCGCTGGCGGCGGCGGCGACGCGGGGCGAGGTCACGATCGAGGACGCGGAACCACGACACATGGACGCGCTGGTGTACAAGCTGCGCGAGGCGAACGTGACGGTAGAAACGACAGAACGATCCGTGAAGGTCTGCGATTCGGGCCGTGAGTTTCATCAGGTCCGGGCACAGGCAGTGCCTTATCCGGGCATGGCGACCGACCTTCACCCGCCGCTGGCAGCGTTTCTGACGCAGTGCCCGGGCGTGAGCATCATCCAGGAGCGAGTCTACGAGAACCGCTTGCTTTACGTAAGCGAGCTGCGCAAGATGGGAGCGGACGTCATCACCGCGGGGCAAACGGCGTTGATCAGCGGCCCGAGTCAGCTCTACGGCACGATAGTCAGGGCGCTGGACGTCCGGGCCGGGGGTGCGCTGGTTCTGGCGGGGCTCGTCGCCCAGGGGCGCACAGAGATCAACGACGTCTTCCACTTGGACCGAGCGCACGAAGACCTGGTCGGCAAGCTAGTGGGCCTGGGCGCGAAGGTGAGGCGGTGAGCATAGGGACTGCGGATGATCAATAAACGAATCGGCATCGACCTGGGCACGGCTAACGTGCTGGTCTACGTGCGCGGCGAGGGCATCGTTATCAAGGAGCCCGCCGTGGTGGCGCTGGCGACGCGTGAGAACACGGTCGTCGCGGTCGGCACGGCGGCGCGCGACATGATCGGCCGTACGCCGGGCAGCATCAGCGTGATCCGGCCGATGAAGCACGGCGTTATCGCCGACTACCTGATCACCGAGGCGATGCTGAGGCACTTCATCGGCAAGGTTGTCGGCCGTTTCAACCTGATTCGGCCCGAGGTGATGATCTGTATCCCGGCCGGCGTGACCAGCGTTGAGCAGCGGGCCGTGCGCGATGCGGCGGAGCAGGCGGGCGCGCGACGCCCGGCGCACCTGATCCCGGAACCGCTGGCAGCCGCTATCGGGGCGCACATCCCGGTCGGCACGGCGAGCGGCAACATGATCCTCGACATCGGCGGCGGCCGTTCCGAGGCGGCCGTGATCTCGATGTACGGCATCGTGGTCAAGGAGTCGGTGCGTGTGGCGGGCGACGCGATGGACGAGGCGATCGCGACGTTCGTCAAGCGGCGCCACAACCTGGCTATCGGCGAACGCACGGCGGAAGAGATCAAGATGAGGATTGGCAGCGCGATGCCGATCTACAACGAGAGGGTCATGGAAGTCCGCGGCCGAGACCAGGTTAGCGGGCTGCCGAAGACGATCACGATGACGACGAATGAGGTGACGCAGGCGCTTCAGGACCCGCTGGCGACGATTGTGGGAGCGGTGCGGACGGTGCTGGAGAAGACGCCGCCGGAGATGGCTTCGGACGTTGTCGACCGGGGCATCATCCTGACGGGTGGCGGCTCACTGCTAAGCGGCCTCGATGAGTTGGTCGCGGAGCAGACCAACGTCCCGTGCCAGGTCGCCGACAACCCGCTCGACTGCGTCGCGATCGGCGCCGGGGCGGCGTTGGATTACATCGACGTGATCAGGCGATCACTGCCGACGGAAGAAGAGTTGCTCGTCGCGAACCAGCCCTAGGCCACCACAAGCGGCACCTGCACCTCCAGCGGCATCAGGCCACCGTGGAAGCCCTTCATGTTCATGAAGGCGGGCTCAAGCCCGTAGACGACTGCTCTGCCATTGGCTGAGAGCGCCACGAAATCACCGATCCGCTGGAGTGTTGCCGGGCTGAGCGGCTCAGGGCCGAGTAATCGCAGGTCATCGAGTTCGTCCACGGTGAGCAGGACGAAGTCAGCGCCTGCCCAGGCTCTAAACCTTGACGCGAATTCCGCTAACCGGCCGGGCCGAACGTGGAAGCCAGGGGCCGTCGGCTCGCCGGCCGGGGGCGTCAGGAGAAGTTCGCTGAGGCCGTCGGCGGGTTCGACAACCAGCTTCTGCTCCCGGCGCACGTCGTAGCCGCCGTGATCGGCGCTGACGACGATACGTGCCTTCCCCGCGATGGTCTCGGCGAGCCTGCCCAGCGCGACGTCGAGCTGTTTGACTCTGGCAGCGACTGCATTGGAGCTCGGCCCATGCAAGTGGGCCGCCGTGTCGACCCCGGAGTAATAGAGATAAGTGAACGTCGACACCAGACTCGTGTCGACCCGGTTGCTGATGGCGTCCATGGCGCCATCAAGGTCGTCGTAGGGCCAGACGGGATGACCGCCACTGACATAGCGAGTGAAGGTGCTGTCGGCGATGCGCCGGTTCATGAATAGCGCGGTGTCTCGCTGGAGAGTGGCCCAGAGGGGAGGCTGAGTGAAGAGTTCGTCAGATCGCGTCCCGATCTGATCCAGGGGCGTGCCGCTGAAGCGCTCGACGAAGGGCAGGGCGATGGTGTGCAGGTCTCGATCGCGCAGATAGACAAACCAGCCCGTAACGCCGTGCTCGGCGGGCCACATGCCGGTTGCGATGGCGGTCAAAGATGGCGCTGTGGAGGAAGGGAAGACTGACGAAATCGGCGTCGCGAGGTGGCGGCTGAGGAAGGAATCCTCAGGCAGCCCGTGAATGAGGTTCATGCCCAAACCATCGGCGAGGACAAAGACGTGATGATCCGACTCGCCGATGGCGGTGGCGAGCCTACGGCTGGGGGCATCCAGTTGGAGTGGTGCGCCGGAGAGCGCCGCAAGGGCTCGCGCCAGGTGAACCGTGCCGGGCGTTTCGGCATTGGGCCGTAAAAGGGTTCCATTGCCGAACCACTCAAGCAGGCGGTCGACGTCATTCATGGGCGCGCAGTTTAGCAGAGGTGACGGCTATTCGCGGATCGCGAGGACACGGCAGGGGCTGGCCTCGATGCCAGCGATGGCGAGGGGTCCGATGACCAGCAGATCGCCGTTCTGGACTTGCGCGGCCTTTTGGGGATCGAGGTTGGTGGCGATCCAGCGACCGGCGGCGAGGAGGCGGCTGACGGCAACGAAGCTGGCGTCGCTGTCTGCTTCGCCCGCGAAGGCGATCAGGGGACGTTCCCAGGCGATGAGCTCATCCACGGCTTCGGGTGTCAGCCATCCGGGCGGCGTCAGCAGAAGGGGCGTGACGCCAGGCGCGGAAGCGAGCGCCGCCGCGCTGCGTAGAGGGGTTACGAGGTCTATAGCTGAATCCCGCAGATCGATGACGATGGCGCGGCCAGCCAGTGCTTCTGGCGGGAGGTCGGAGACCGTTGGGGCGCCGGGGTGGAAGTGCGATGGAGCGTCGATGTGGGTACCGGCGTGGGCGCTGAGGTGAAGTTCCGAGACGTGAAAAGGGCTGGTCCAGGCGCTGGACGTTTGGCCGATCGCGATCCACGGTTCGATCCGAGTTGGCGGGTCGCTGTAGCCGGAGGGATCGATGAAGGGCACGTCGGCGTCCGAGAGGGCGAGGGTGAGGTCGATGATGACCATTTTGGTGACCGCCAGTTGGCTTCGGTCAGCGGCCCTGGGTGTTCTTGAGGTAGAAGGTCATGCTTTGCAGCGCCAGGACAGGGTCGATGTTCTTGACCTCGACAGAGGGCGGGACGGTGACGGAGGTCGGGGCGTAGTTGAGGATTGCGTGCACGCCACCGGCTACGAGCTCGTCGATCAGCGGTCCGGCGGCGTCTGGCGGGACGGCGACGATGCCGATATCGACCTGTCGGCCCTCGAGATAGGCCTTGAGCTCCGAGGTGGGGCGGACCGTGAGGCCGGCCACCTTGTCGCCGACGAGCTCCAGGTCGCTGTCGAAGGCCTCGACGATGATGAAGCCCTGGGGCTGAAAGCCGTCGTAAGCCAGAATGGCGCGTCCGAGGTGACCGACGCCGATGAGGATCATCGACCACTGGCGGTCGAGTCCGAGGATCTGGCGCAACTCCTGGGCGAGGCGGAGGACGTTGTAGCCGCGGCCTTGCTTGCCGAAGCGGCCGAAGTAGCTGAGGTCTTTGCGGATCTGGGCCGGGGTCACGCCGAGCATCTCACCCAGCTCCTGCGAGCTGACGACGTCACGTCCCTGGGATTCGAGAGTGGTGAGGGCGCGCGCATAGACAGGGAGACGGTCAATGACGACGGTGGGTATTTCGATAGGCAATACTTAGCTCACTTCGCTATCGATTAATTCTACCAACCTGTGTAATCAGTCACAAATATAGGCAGGCTCGCGGTACCGGTCAACACTCCGGCCATGAGAGCGGAGGAACAAGAAAAAGGGGCCGCGAATTCGCGTGCTAGAATCGAGCCTCGAGGTCTGATTGCTCCTACCCTACTTCCAATACTTGGACGAAGGCATTCTGGTTTTCGCCGTCTTGTTTGGCTCGCTACTCACGGCGATGGTGACCGGCTTGGCGCTGCACGAGGCGAGTCACGCCTTCACGGCGGACCGGCTTGGCGACGGCACGGCGCGCATGGCGGGCCGCCTGACACTGAACCCGTTACGTCACCTCGATCCGCTGGGAAGCATGCTGCTGCTGATCGTGGGGTTTGGGTGGGGCAAGCCGGTGCCGGTGAATCCATCGCGGTTGCGCCACGGGCCGGAGACGGGCCGGGCGATGGTGGCGGCAGCGGGCCCATTGATGAACCTGCTCATCGCCTTGCTGGCGGCGCTGCCGTTTCAGCTTGGGTTAGTCGAATGGGACCTGCGGGGGCCGATCAACGCCTGGGGCGTGGAGGAATACGCTTCGCTGTACCTGGGCTCGCTGATCGTGATCAACGTGCTGCTGGCGGTGTTCAACCTGCTGCCGATCGCGCCGCTGGACGGGTTTTCGGTGGCGATCGGGCTGTTGCCGCGTGACATGGCACGGAGCCTGGCCCGTTTAGAGCAGTACGGAATACTTATCCTAATGTTGTTGATCATGCTGCCGATCGTTTCCGATGGTCAGCTGCCAGGCCTGTGGAGCGTGATGGGGCCGGTGGTCGAAAGCGTCACGGACCTTATAGTGGGCGAGAATGCATAGGGCGATTTACCGCTGCCGTCAGGTGATGCAGGCGTTGAGGCCGCAACTGGAAGACAGCGACCTTGAGTTTGCGCGCGTGTTGCTGTCCGAGCCGGAGGCCGCGTTGTTCTTCGCGATGGAGCGCCGCGATCAGCGGCATGCGCTGGCGGTGGCGCTGCGTCTACGCCAGGGCACGGACGACCGGTCGTTGCTGGTGGCGGCTTTGCTGCACGACTGCGGCAAGGGCGGCGTGCCGGTCTGGCTGCGAGTAGTGAATGTGCTTTCGCCAGCGGCGCTCAGCCGGCTTGCCGCCGAGGGGCGCGGCTGGCGCGGTGCGGCGCATCGTTTGAGGCATCACGTTGAGCTGAGCGCCGCGATGGCGAACGCCGCCGGCAGCTCGGCGATGACGGTGCGCTTGATCCACGGCCAGATCGAACCGGATGAATCCTGGCGTTACGAATTGCTGCTGGCCGCCGACGACACAAGCTAGCCGACCTCCGCTAACATAGAAACAGGCGCTGAGAGCGCCCCCGAGGGGAGTTATGGGTAGGATCGCGATTATCGGTCTTGGTCTCATCGGCGGTTCGATGGGATTGGCGTTGAAGCGGGCCGAGCCGGAAAACACGACGGTGGTCGGCTACGACGCGCGCCGCGAAGTGATTGGACGGGCACAGCGCGCCGGCGTGATCGATGAGACGGCGCCGACCCTGGAGCACGCCGTGCGCGGGGCGACGATGGTCGTCGTGGCGACACCGATCATCGCGATGCGCCGGATCTTCCGCGATATCGCGCCTCACTTGCAGGACAAGTGCGTCGTGACAGATACGGCGAGCACCAAGGCAGACGTCATGAAGTGGGCGAAGCAGGAGCTGCCGCGGCAGGTTTACTTCGTCGGTGGGCATCCGATGGCGGGTCGAGAGAAAGCCGGGCTTCAGGAGGCAGAGGCGGAATTGCTCGACGAGCGGCCGTACTGCATCGTGCCGAGCGTCGATGCGGTTGGCGGCGCTGTGAACGCAGTCGTGGGGCTGGTGCAGGCGATGGGCGGCAAGCCGTTCTTCCTGGACGCTGACGAGCACGATGCTTACGTCGCCGCGATCAGTCACGTGCCACTGCTGAGCTCGGTGGCATTGTTCAACCTGGCCCGTCGAAGCAATGCCTGGCCGGAGCTTGCGAACATCTCCGGGCCGGCCTTCAAGGACTTGACGCGCCTGGCGTCCGGCGAACCGGAGTTGGGTCATGACATCTTCGTGACTAACCGGGAGAACGTGCTGCACTGGCTGCAGCGCTACATGGCGGAGCTACAGCGGCTTTCCGAGCTTATAGAATCGCGAGATGAAGAGGAGGCGCTGTTCCGGACGCTGGCGGAGGCGAAGATTGAGCGCGAACAGTTCCTGGAGAAGCTACCAGAGCGGGTGAACGACAAGCTTGCGGTGGAGATGCCGAAGGCATCTGAGGCTTTCATGTCGATGATGACGGGGGCGCTATGGCAGGAACGCGCCAAGGATGCAGAAGAAGCGCTCAAGGAGAGACGCCGCGACGATGTCGGAGAAGAGGCCAGGCTCCGCAAGCAGCTCATAGACGAAAATGAGGACGACTAAAACAGCAGAGGCTCGCATGCCGCGTGAGGCGTGCCGATGCAAACGACGCGAGGAACCGCGAGGCAGCGGCCGTCCCCTCCTCCGCAAGGGTGAGGGGCTTTCGTTTGGCGCCCTATGACGCTGCCTGACGTAATTGAAATTGTGCCGCCGAAGCGGGTGAGGCCGGCGCTGGTCACCATACCGGGGTCGAAGAGTCTGACCAACCGGGCGCTGGTCCTGGCGGCTTTGGCGGAGGGGACGACAACGCTGCGCGGCGCGTTGTGGAGTTTGGACACTGAAATCATGGTCGAAGCCCTCGGCAGCCTGGGCTTCGGCGTCCGCGTAGAGGTTGATGTGGCCGAGGCGGGGAACCGAACGATCAGCGTGGACGGACTCGGCGGTGCTATCCCCAATGCGGGAACGCGGAGTGATCCGTTGGAGATCTACGTGGGGAACGCGGGTACGGTAGCGCGTTTCCTGATGGCGATGCTTTGTCTTGGCAACGGTGTCTATCGCCTGTACGGGACGGCGAGGATGAACGAACGCCCCCAAGGCCCGCTGATCGACGCGTTGCGACAGCTTGGTTACGGGATCGAGACTGAGCAGGGGCGGCTTTCGGCGGTTGTTTCCGGTGAGGGTGACTCGAAGGGAGGCGCCTGCCGGGTCAGCATCGACAAGAGCTCGCAGTTCGCTTCGGCGCTGCTGCTTTCGGCGCGGGTTGGCGGATGGCAGGTCGAAGTGGTTGGCGAGGACGCCGAGGAGTCGGCCTACGTCGCGATGACGTCGAAGCTTATCGAGATATTTCCGCGGCACGGCGGCGAGGTGGTGATCGAGCCGGATTGCTCCAGTGGGAGCTACTTCCTGGCGGCGGGCGCAATGCTGCCGGAGACCCAGCTCCAGATCGCGGCCTGGCCTGAGAGCGATTGGCAGATCGATGCGCGGTTCGTCGATTTCTTGCGGCGGTTCGAGGGAGAGAAGAGCCAGGACGCGGCGTATCCGGCGCTGTCGCGGCTGAGCGATCTGGGCGACGCGATCATGACCGCGATTGTGATGGCGCCGCTGTTGCCGCGGCCTTCGCGCTTCGTCGATCTGGGACGCCTGCGGGTACAGGAGTCGGAGCGGGTTGCGGCGCTGCGCGCGGAGCTGACGAAGTGCGGCGCGCGAGTTGTGGAGGCAGGCGAAAGCCTCGAAGTCTTCCCGTCGGAGTTGCACGGCGCCGAGATCGAGACGTATGACGACCACCGCATCGCAATGTGCTTTGCGGCGCTGGGGCTGAGGGTGCCGGGCATGCGAATTCGCAACCCGGGCTGCGTGGACAAGACGTTTCCTAACTTCTTCGCCAAGCTGGCGGCGGCGGCGCCGGAAGGCCTGGGCGCGACCGTGCTGGATGCTCGGACGGGGCAGGCGCTTAGCGGCGACGCGCTGTACGCTGACTGACGCATGAGCGAACGACCAGAAGACCTGCCAGTGCTTTCCGCGGAGCCGCCGCTACTCGTGGTCCTGTCGGGGCCGTCGGGGGCGGGTAAGGACTCCGTGCGGGAACTACTGCTGGCGTGGGAACCGGCGATGCATCGGGTTGTGACGGCGACGACACGGCAGCCAAGGCGGGGCGAAGTCGAAGGCCGGGACTATCACTTCATCAGCGAGGCGACGTTCGACGAGCTGCTTTCAACGGGCGGCTTTATCGAACACGCCTTCGTTTACGACCACCGCAACGGCGTACCCCGTATCGAGGTTGAGGACCCGATGGCCTTCGGCCACGACGCGATCGCCCGCATCGATGTACAGGGCGCGGCAACCCTGAAGCGTTTACTGCCCCAGGCTCTGCTCATCTTCGTCTCACCGGGTTCCGTGGAGGAGACGGCACGCCGGATGAAGGGCAGAGCGGCCGACACGGAGGAAGAGCAGAAGCGGCGCCTCGAGGTCGCGCGGAGCGAGATGGCGGCGGCTGATTGGTTCGATCACGTGGTGGAGAACCAAGCGGGCGAGCTCGAAGCGGCGGCGCGAAGCGTGCACGCGATCATGGTGAGGGAGAAGGTCCTGCGCTCGAAGGCGTAGCCTCGCTGAGTCGACCAGGACGGTCGCAGAAACATTATCCCCGTAGCGGCCGTTTTACCCAGTGAATGGAATCAGAGGTCGTGTCTCGGGCACGGCCAGGATCTGGGATGGCAGGATGCCGAGACTCCCCTTCAACTTCTCTTCGTTACGCAACGGGTCCTTGCGGTCGGTTGAGGATGCGGCCGCCCTAGGTTGGCCTGTCCTGGGCTCGATCGCGGAGTTTGAGAGCCAGGCCGGCGCCCGACTGGCGGGCTGGGACCGGAACGACGTACTGGAGGCCGACAAACCTCTAGCCGAGGCAGTGCGTCTTCCCAACTTACACGTACGAGGTCGGGCGATCATAGTCGCCAGCGCGCCAGGCGGAGCGGGTGGTACGACAACCGCGCGGAACCTGGCATCGCTCCGAATCGATGGTACCGGCGAGGGAGACGTTGGAACTGCGAGTCGATTCGGAGCGCGAGTTGGAGATGGCAGTGGACGAGCTGAAGCGGCGCTCGCCTTGATTCGTGCGCTGCGCCATCCCGTGGCGGAAGGCGAGGCCACAGAAGAGTAATCGGACGTGAAGCTCGCGACGGTAGAGCGCCAGTCACGATTCGAGAGACAGGTGTAAGGAGACACAAATGGCGAAGCTAGGAATGATCTCAATTGTCGCAGGAATAACCGGGCTGCTGGCCTCGACGAGTGTGGCTTCGGCTGCGGGCCTAAAGGACCAGTTTGGGCTGACGGCATCGACGCTGGTTGCGGCGGGCTGGCTCGGGCTGCTGACGCTGCTGGCGATCGCGATCATCTTGCCGCTGGCGCGGCGCTAGACAAGGACCCGATGGGCGGCGGCTACGTGCTTGCCGTCCCAGGCTTCAGCAGTCTTCGGGTCGTAGCCGATCAGGCAGCTGAATAACATCGCCGACGGCGACGCCGTTGCGGGCGAACCAGCCGCGCTCCATCTCCAGTGCGAAAATGTAGAGGCGCTGCGTATTCTTTGATTTCCTCAGACAGGGGCTCGAGGTCGGCGAAATCGACGATCTCGCCGCAAGGCGCGATGAAGGCGACCGTAAGAGGCAGGGTTGTGTTCTTCATCCAGAAACCGCGTCCCGGCGGCTCGAGGATGAACAGCATGCCGCTGTCTGGCGCGAGCTCGGTCCGATTCATGAGGCCTTCGGCGCGCTGCTGAGGCGATTCAGCGACCTCGGCACGGAGCTGAACGCCGGCGCCGCCCGTGGTGACGATCGACATCGCCTCGGAATCGATAACGGGGACGCCCTCGTCCCGGCCATTGGAGGACGTGCAGGCGCTGATCAACGCTGCCGCGAAAAGGAGCGCCGCGAAGAGCTTCGGACTGTGATAGCCGAGGCCCGTCAGAGTCTCACCAGCATGTAATCAGGGTATCGCGATTGGGAAAACGCGGGCGAGCCGCGTGGAATCTGCAGGTGGAATACTCGTTGCGCTAAATTCGCAAGCCAAAAGGCGTCGAAACGAATCTGGCATATTACAGAACCATGGCTTGACCGACCCTTGGACGGCTGAGCATACTGCGAGCGTCCACAAGTCCTCAGTGAGCGATTCTCCGTCGGTATCAGGAGACTGATTTTGACCACAGCGAACATCGCGAATTACAAGAAAGAGGTCATCGAGGCCGCCCAGCAAATCGTGCACAGCGGCATCATGACGAAGAGCCTTCACGGTAACGTGAGCATGAAGCTGCCGGACCAGGATGCGTTCCTGCTGACGGCCGGCGGATCGCTGGCGTCGATGCAGCCCGAGAACATTGCCTTGTTCAAGCTGGACGGGACGTTGATCGAAGGCACGGTCATGCCGGTTGGAGCTGAGATTATTCAGATGCACGGTATCGTGTACCGGCAGCGGCCTGAGTTCACGAGCGTGATCCACACGCACTCGCCTTTCGCGACGGGTTTCGCCGTGGCGGGCAAGGAAATCCCGGGCGCCTACGAGGCGCTGGTACGAAACGGGATGGTGGACGGCGTGCCGCTGGCGAAGTACGGCCCGCGAGGTTCGGACGAGTCTGTTAACAACATCGCCGAGGTGTTGAAGGGGCACGAGAAAATCAAGGGACTGCTCCTGGAAAACCACGGCGTCCTGGTCTTTTCTGACTCGCTCGGCGGCGCCGTGCGGGCCAACGTTACGGTGGAAGAGGCGGCCGAAATCTGCCTCTATGCATACGGACTGGGCGGCCCGAAGGCGATCCCGTCGCACATGATTGAGGCGACGGCCGCGAGGGCCGCGTCGTTTGCGTCTGCCGGGACCTACTCGACCGAAGCCCCCAAGAACTGAGACGAGTGGCTAATGGCAGACTAAAGAAGAAAGACGGCGGAGCAGAAAGGTACAACCGCTGTCTTTGTTCGAACCCGTCATAGACGTTTCGAGAGTCGTCGCCGGACTGGTGTTCAGCCGGCTGGCTGATGAGACTATTAGCAGAAACCCAGGAGGCATAACCCCGCATGCCTGATTACCGAAACTTGCCTTTGCTGCTGGCTGGTGCCATCGCGATCGCGGCGCTGCTGTTGGCGGCGCCCGGCGGCACCCGACCAGCGGAGGCGATTTCCAACTGCAATGTCGTGAATACGACGGCCGATGGCGAGGAGCAGGCCTTCCTCGGCCTGATCAACAATTACCGAATCGCGAACCAGCTGCAGCCGCTGACCCTATCGGCAAATCTCAACCGTGCGGCTGAGTGGACGGCGGCAGACCTAGGCCACCGCGCGATCTTTTCTCACACCGACTCGTTAGGCCGTGGCCCGCAGCAACGGATCGCAGACTGTGGCGGGGCGCCGTGGTTCGGCGAGAACCTGGCGGCGGGGACGAGGATATCGACGGCGACATCCGCGTTTTCGATCTGGCGTTCTTCCGGCGGACACAACCGCAACATGCTCCTGGCCGACTACAAGCAGATCGGCATTGCGCGGTACTACGCACCGAGTTCGCGATACAAGTGGTACTGGGTGACTACGTTCAGCGTGGTGAATGATGGGACGAGTGCCGCCGGTGCCACCGGCGCCACCGGCCTGTTTAACCCGGTGCCGGGCACGAAGCTGACGGGAAGTACCGTCAGGTTCGAGTGGTCGGATATGGGGGCGGACGAATACTGGCTGACCGTGGGCACAGTACCCGCCGGCTACAACCTCTATTCGGCTGCGCTGGGGTTAGGACGCCAGGCTACGGTTAGCAACCTGCCGACCTATGGCGGGACGATCTACGTGCGACAGTGGAGTCGACACGGGGGCCTCTGGCGATACACCGACTACACGTACATAGCGGCTAATTAGCCGAGCTCGATCCTTAGGAGACACGAACAGGCCGGCCAACTGACCGGCCTGTTTCTTTTTTGGGGCGTCGGGCGGCTATTCCGCTACGGGGATCTCAGGACGAGGGCCCTGTAGCGCTCCGAAGGCGAGGCTAAGGACGGCAAAGGTGATTAGAAGGACGAGTATGCGTTCCATGGCGCCGATCTCAGGCGTTCAGCGACATAACGTGTGTCAAGAGAGTGCTCAATGTTCCGGGTTCAGTCGAGGACTTCGGTGTCTTCTTCGATGATCTCGACGTCGAGCCTGAGGGCCTCCAGGTGGTCGACGGCGTTGGCTACGACCTCCGAAGCGTGAGCCGCGGTGTTGGCGACGGCGGCAATATCGATTCCGGCGAGCTGCCAGGCTTCGTTGTGGGCGACCTCGGCGACGGAGACGTTGAAGCGGTTGCGGAGGCGCTGCTGAATTGACTTTATGACGGCGCGCTTTCCCTTCAGTGAGCCGTTCTCGGGCAGGCGCAGGGTGAGGTGAGTCAGCGCTACGGACATTAGGGGAAGGATTCAGCCGGCGGGTGCGGTCTCTTCGTCCTCGACGACCTCTTCGTCCTCATCGCCGTCGGCTTCGGCGTCCTCCAGTTCATCTTCGTCGGCTGCTTCTGCTTGCTCCAGTTCGCCCGCACTGGCGTCTGTCGCCGATGCTGCCTCTACGAGTCCGTCCGCGAGGTCGAGGACGGTGCCGTTGCTGGGCAGGGCGGGGAGGTCGCCGGGATTACTGAGGCCGAAGTGTTCGAGGAATCGGATGGTGGTGCCGAGGAGCGTCGGGCGCCCGGGGGTTGGAGCGCGGCCAACCTCCTCGACGAGGCCGCGGCCGATCAGGGAGGCGATGGCGCCGTCTGAGTTGACGCCGCGGATTTGCTCGACGCCGGCGCGGGTCATTGGCTGCTTGTAGGCGATGATCGCCAGCGACTCGAGGGCGGCGCCGGAGAGGCGCTGACGGCTCTCGAGGCCGAGAAAACGCTCGATGAAGGGTCCGGCTTCGGGCGCCGTCGCGAGCTGAACGGCGTCGCGGGTGCGCTGCAGGCGGGTACCCCCCTCGGCGCAACGGAGATCGAGCTCAGCGAGGGCCTGCTCTATGGCGTCGGCGGGGCGGCGCAAGACGCGCGCGAGCATCGAGATTTCGACCGCCTCATCGGCGACGAAGAGGATGCTCTCGATCATCGCGGGGAGACGATCTTTGCTGAGCGACGGCAGGCGTTTGTTCATGCCCTGGCTTCGGCCTCCTGCTCGGTTTCGCTGGCCTCAGCGGCTTCGCCGGCTGCGGCGGCTTCGCCTACAGGTTCTGGCGGCGTCGATTCGGCGTTTGGAGCGACGGAGGTTGATCGGCGCCGAGGCGTGCGGCCGCGGAGACGGAGCTCGCGATAGTGGACCCGGATGTGGGGCGGCCCGACCAGGGTAACGTGGACCTTCTCGGTGAGGATGGCGCGCGTGGCCTCGCTGGCGTCGTCGATTGCGGAGGCGAGGTCTGCTTCCGGGTCGACGTGGAGATCGAGGCTGACGGCGACGCCCTTGCGCTTCGCCTTGACGATGGCGCGAGCGTCGACGACGTTGGGCAGCCGGGTGACGGCCTCTTCGACACGCTGGGCGACGGCGGCGGTGGAGAGCACGGCGTCGCCGACCTGGAGGTCGGTGACTTTGACCTGGCCGGCAGAGCGTGGGTAGAGCTGGATGATCAGGACGGTTAGCGCCATCATGCTGGTGACGACCGTCCCGACGGTGATGATGAACTTCGTGCCGTCGGTGTTGCGGTCCTCGAGCCAGGTGGCGGCGTCGCGCAGCCAGTCGATGGATTCTTCGGGGCCGCCCCAGGCGAGGGCAGTGACAGCGGCAGCGCCGAACATGAGCACGAGACAGAGCAGGATTACGACGGTGCGGTTGAAGACGCTCAAGGCGTCACCTCCTCGGCGATCTGGGCCCACAAGACGCCATCACGCTCTTCGATCAGGCGTGCGGTGAGGCGCCGGTTCGAGAGATCGGCGGTGGATTCGGTCCGGACGCGGATGTAGGTGTCGGTGAGGCCTTCCCAGGCGCCATCACGGCGAGACTCCCAGAGGACTTCTACGCTCTGACCAACGAACCGGGCGCGATAGGCGGCTGACATCTGGTCCGCGAGCTCGATCAGCCGGCGGACGCGCTGCTTCTTGACGGAGTTCGGAACCTGATCCGGCAGCTTGAAGGCCGCCGTGCCGCTGCGCTGCGAGTAAGGGAAGACGTGGATGCCGGCGAACTGGATTTCCCGGCAGAAGGCGTAACTCTCTTCGAACTCGGCATCGGTCTCGCCGGGGAATCCGACGATGACGTCGGTGGTGATCGCGACATCGGGGCTGGCGACACGCAGGCGACGTACGGCGTCTCGGTATTCGTCTTTGGTGTAGCGGCGCCGCATGCGCTGGAGGACGTCGGCGCTGCCGCTCTGGAGGGCGAGATGGAAGTGGCGGCAGAGTCGCGGGCTGCGCCAGAGGCCGATGACGTCGTCTGAGAGGTCCTGGGGCTGCAGGGAAGACATCCGAATGCGCGGGATAGCCGTCTCTTCGACCAGCGCCGCGAGGACGGGGTAGGGCGTACGCTCGCCCCAGTCGCGGCCGTAGGCGCCGAGCTGAGTACCGGTAATGACGATCTCCTGGACGCCTTCAGCCTGGCGGGCCCGTGCTTCGGCGACGACGGCTTTGACCGGCTTTGAGCGCTCGCGGCCGCGCGTCCCGGGGATGATGCAGAAGGCGCAAAGGTCGTTGCAGCCTTCCTGGGCGCTGATAAAGGCGCGCGTCTTGAGGGCGGAGGGGCGCGGGCGTGTTCCGTTTTCTGGGCGTTCTTCGGCGTCGAAACCGGCGGGTGTTGGGTGGAGCTCGATGAGGCGGTCGGCGAGGGCCAGCTGGTCGGGTTGCTTGTATATGAGGTCGGCGGGTAGGGCGTCGAGTCTTTCGGCGGCCTCGGTCTCGAGAAGGCAGCCGGTGAGGGCGATGGTGGCCTGGGGAGCGACGCGATGCGCCATTCGCACAAGGTGGCCGGATTTATGGTCGGCGACGTGGGTGACGCTGCAGGAGTTGACGATGACGGCGTCAGCAGCCGTCTCGGGGGTGAGGCGGGTGACTATGTTCCAGCCGGCGTCGCGCAGACGGCGAGCCATCGCCTCGGAATCGGCGATGTTTAGCTTGCAGCCGAGCGTGAGGATGGCCGCGGTGGCGGGGGAGGTCGTGTCTGACATAAGCGAGCCTTGCCGCAATCATACGGGCTGGCATGGGAGTGTCAAACTGCGGCGAAGGCGCCTTCTTTGATTCGAAACGTAACTGAAATGGATGCGTTGCGGTTGTTTCGATCCCAGCAAGGCGATTAAGCTGATGCAACCGAAGGGGAGTAACCCTTAACAGCGTCATCGTCAATACGCCCCAAGTTTGCGGGGCCGGTGACGCGGCCCATTGTGGCGGGACAGACCTTCGGCTGATAGTGCTATCAGCTGGAGGTTTCGTTGGAAGTCGCTCTTTGGGTCTGGCCCGCGTTCATTAGCCTTATCTTCTTGTTTCTCGCGCTTGACTTGCTGGTGTTTCACCGCGAGGCGCATGAGATCTCGTTCAAAGAGGCGTTTGTCTGGAGCATCATCTGGACGGTGATCGGCGTCTCTTTCGCTGGCGTGATCTGGGCCTGGCAGGGTGGCGAAATCGCCGGTGAGTACATGGCGGGCTACGTCATCGAGCGGAGCTTGTCGGTCGACAACATCTTCGTTTTCGCGCTGATCTTCGGGTACTTCAACGTCCCGGCGGCGTATCAACACCGCGTGCTGGTCTGGGGCATCCTGGGCGCCGTGGTGTTCCGCATCGCGTTCATCGCTGCCGGCGCCAGCCTTCTGGATTCGTTTAGCTGGATGATCTTCGTCTTCGGCGGGTTCCTGGTGTTCACGGGGATCAGGATGGCGGTGGCGAAAGAGGTGGAGATCCACCCGGAGAACAACCAGGCGCTGCGTCTGCTGCGGAGAATTGTGCGGGTGACGACCGATTACGACGGTACGAAGTTCTTTGTGAGGCAAGGCGGCGTACTGATGGCGACGCCGCTGCTGGCGGTGCTGGTGGTGATCGAGACGACGGACATCGTCTTTGCTGTGGATTCGATCCCGGCGATCTTCGCGGTGACAGACAATACGTTCATCGTCTTTTCGTCGAATGCCTTCGCGATCCTGGGCATGCGAGTCCTGTACTTCATGCTGGCGAGCGCGATGCATCGATTCATCTACCTCAAGGTTGGTCTTGCGCTCGTGCTGGTCATGGTGGGGCTGAAGATGCTGACAGAGGATGTGCTGCACGTATCGATCTGGCTGTCCCTGGGTGTCATTGGGCTGGTGCTGGTTAGCGCGATCCTTGGGTCACTGTTCGCGACGCGGAACGCCAGTCCCGAGCTAGAGTCGGTGTAACGGAAGGTCACATGAACGGCAAGAAACCAGTACTGGTTACAACGGACGGCTCGGCTCACTCGCATCGCGTGCTACCGCATGCGGCGCTGCTGGCGACGGCGCTGGACGCTCCGCCTGGTCCTGTTGCAGGTAATGGAAGACGGCCAAGAGGACGCCAAGACGGCGCGTGCCGCGGCGCAGGCGATCCTGGAACGCCTCGGCATCGAGGGCGGAGCACTGGTGGAATCGCGACAGGGACGTGAGGAGGCGGCGGAGGCGATCCTACGCGTCGCGGAGCGCACGAACGCAGCGGTGCTGGCGATCGACTCGCGCGGTCACGGGGCGTTGCGGCACGCTCTGCACGGCAGCGCGTCGCTAGAGGTGCTCAAGACGGCGAACCTGCAGTTGCCGGTCAGCGGGCCGAACCTGGAGCTAGCGGCGCGTGAGGCGGCGCCGTATCGAATCGTGGCGACGAGTGATGGCTCACAGGCGTCAGAGGCGCTGCTGCATCATCTGACGGCGATTGCGGAGAACGAGGGCTGCAATGTGACGCTGCTGCGGGTTCACGAGCACGAGCCGGGCAAACTGGACGATGCGTCTGCTGTGCAACTCCATCGTGATGAGCTGGAGGTGGCGCGAAAGCTGATGCCGGAATCGCTGGAAGTCGAAGTAGTGTTGCGGGAGATCCCGCGTGGCGCCGGCGTCGACACGGCGATTATCGAGAAGGCGAAAGAAGTGGGCGCGCACGCGATCGCGATGTCGACCAGGGCCACAACGCGCGGCGTCATGTTGTGATCGGGAGTGTGGCGTTGACGCTGCTGGGCCGCTCGCCGTTGCCGTTGCTGCTGGCGAGGGCAGACGTCTAAAACTTCCCGCGGGGTCCAAGGCTGCGCAGCTTCGCCTTTTGAAAAGGAGTAGTTCCGGAGGGGAGACCCCTCAGACTCCCCCCGCAGGGGCTGCGCCCCTACTGACCCTGCTGAGGTTGGGCAGGCCGATCGAGCCAGGCTGAGGCTGAAGGCTGGGGGTCTTGTGAGCTGGCGCCCCTGTCTGTTGCGCCTTCTTGTTGAGGTGGGCGCCACGGAAGCCTGTTGGAGGACTAGGTCGGGCCGCCGATCCAGCGGAAGTAAGGGTCGAGGTCGGGCAGGATGCCTGTCGAGGCGGTGATGAAGACGAGCCCGAGCACGAGACTGAAGACGGCCGCGACCAGCCCGGCCATGACGTAGATCGTCTGGCGCCGCCGAGTCGAGACGAATCCCACTGTGGACATGATGGTGATGGCCGTGTTGGAGACCAACAGGCCGGCGACGAAGAAGAGCAGCGCGCCGATGGCGACGGCCTGGCTCGTCGCGCCGACGGCGGTCGCGATGATCAGCGCCTGGGTGCCGGTCTCGGCGCCGATGCCGTGAATGACACCGATGCCAAGGGCGGCGCGTGAGCTGTAGTTTTGCGGTTCGGCGTGGGAGTGCTCGTGCTGGCCGACGTGGGAGCGAGCCCAGTGCCAGGCGTTGCGAACGCCGGCGAAGACGAGCATCCAGCGGCTGCGCAGGTGGAATTGGCCGCCGCCACGGTAGTAGCGGTAGACGGAGTAGAAGAGGTAGGCGGCGAGGAAGAGCAGGGTGACCCCGACGACCTTCTCCATGACGGGGTCGACCCAGTCGGGGAGGACTTCGGCAGCGAGGATGGCGATTATGCCGAGGATGACCACCACGGTGCCGTGGCCGAGGGCGTAGAGCGAGCCAAGCCATAGGGCGTTCTTCTGGCTCGGCGGGAGCGAAGTGGTCAGGATGCGGATTCCGGAGGCGGGACGCTCCAGCGTCGCGGTTGTAGTGCCCCCGGACACGGCTTGAACCGTACTGCCGACAGTCAAAACCGGGGCTGCTTCGGCTGCGTGGGTGTGGGAATGGGTGGAGTGGTGGCTTTCGTCCGTTAGCATGAAGCCGGGCTCGCCGATGAGCCAGCTTTCGTCCTCATCTTCGACGGCAGCGGCGGTGCTGGTGATGTCGGTGATGGCGGCGATGTGGTCCCAGTCGATGCCGTGACGGATGCCGAGCGCCAGGGCCGCGGCGTAGACGCCGAGGCCGCCAATGCCGGAGGCGAGCAGTAGGGAATCGAGGCTCATCGAAGCGCTCCGCAGTCAGGGTCAGATGCAATCAATTGCAATAACGTCCCGTCGCACTGACTCTAGCCCGGGCCTCAGGGCGTGTCAATGAACTGGCACGCATAACGGGTGGACTTTAGATCCGTCGCAGGCTTGGCACGGCGACGAAGCCCATGAACGCGAGGACAAGCAGGGCGCCGCCCATCATCGCCGTGGCGGTCGAAACGCCGACGACATCGGCGATGCTTCCCAGCATCAGGGTGCCGGTCGCGAGGCCGGCATGTCCCATCTGATAGATGCTCATGACGCGTCCCTGCATGTCCGGCGGTATGTTGCTCTGAACCAGGGTCATGTTGATCGTCGAGAACAGCATCTGGGCGGCGCCGAACAGGGTTAGCAGCGCAATGGACACCGGCAGCCAGGAACTCAAGCCGAGCCCAATCATGGTCGCGCCCATGAGCATGCAGGCGACGAGCGCGAAGGCGCCCTTCTGGCGGACGTTGCCCGCGGCGGTGAGCGTGCTGGTCCCCAGGAGGGCGCCTACTCCCGTCGCGGTGTAAAGCAGGCCGAGTCCGTCCGCCTTGATCTCCAGGACATCCTCGGCCAACGCGGGCAGGAAGGAGGCGAATGGCATCGCGAGGAGCATAAAGACGAGATGCAGCGCAAAGAGGACGCGGAGGATTCGTGTGCGCCAGATCAGGCGCACGCCGGCGCCAACCTGCGTGAGGAAGGATTCGCCGGCATCGACGGCGCCGTCCATGCGGGGGATGCGCATTGGGAAGGCGGCGGCGGCGACGCCGATAACGAGGGCTGCCTGGAGGACGAAGTTGCCCGTCACGCCGAGCGTGACGATGAGGAAGCCGGCGAGGGACGGGGCGGCGATCCGGGTGATGTTGAAGCCGATGGAGTTGAGCGAGATCGCGTTGAGCAAGGCGTGCTTGGGCACGAGGCGCGGGATCAAGGCCTGCCGCACGACGTGGATGACGGTGTTTTCGAACCCGCTGAAGACGGCGAAGACGAAGATGTGCCAGGTTTCGACGGTGCCCGCGGCGGCATCGAGGGCGAGGAGGATGGCGGCAGCGGCGAGTCCGATCTGGCTGGAGATGAGTACACGCCGCCGGTCGAACCGGTCGATGTAGAGACCGATAACGGGCGCCGTGACGAGAGAGGGGAAGAGGTAGAGAAACTGGACGGTGCCCAGCAGGAGAGTTGAACCCGTGAGGTCGAAGACGAGCCAGCCGAGGGTGAGCTGCTGAATCATCCTCGCGGCGCTGGAGAACAGCGACGTCAGCCAGAGGAGGCGAAAGTCGCGGAAGCGCAGCGAGTAGAAGCCGCGGGTCTGTTGTTCCTCGGGTTGGGTATCAGGAGTTGATTCGACCTGGGGTTTGGGACTTTCAGTCGTCATGGCGATGAGCCGGGCGCTGGAGTTGTTGGATGGAGGACGGGGCTGAGACTCGTTCTATCGAGCGAAACAGGGTCAGAGGTTCGCCTATGTGGGCTGCAAGAGAGGGCCAGATGCAACAAATTGCAATAACGTCCTGTCGCGAGGACTCTATTTCGGCTCGACGGGCGTGTCAATGGAGTCGCAGCTATACTGCGGAGCGATGCTGTGGTCCTACCTGCGGATGTTGGGGCGGCGCGCGATACGCTGGGGTACAGGCGGTGCCGTTACCGTGCTGTTTTTCGCCGCGGCGGCGTTGGCCGGGCTGCCTCAGTGGGCGGTTCTACTGGTGGGCGTTATCGGCGCGATTGTGGGCGCCGTGCTGGCGAAGCGACTCATGCTGCGTCTGTTCGGTGCGGAACCGACGCCGACACCTCCGCCTCCTCGCGGTCGAGGAAGCGGAAGAAGAGGATCGTAATCGCCGCGAAGCTTGCGGCTTCGCCGAGCGCTCCCATGACGAGGCCGGCGATCTGCTGATCGTCAGTCGCGGAAATGCCCCAGAGCCTGTCGACGGTCTCGTAGTGTTCGTAGATGACGCCGCTGCTGGCGAAGAAGAGCAGCGACAGCAGCCCCATGGGCATGCCGGTTGCGAAGAGGTAGAGCAGGCGCGCGCCTTCGCCGTGAGTGCCGGTGGCCGGCGTCGGCTGCACGACAGGCCACCAGAAGAGAAGACCCGTCGTGATGAACGCAATATGCATCGTGATGTGAACGGCGAGATTATCGAGCGCGAGGCCGTATACCGGGGGGACGTGCCAGAACCACATGTTGACGATGAACAGCGTGCCCGTCAGTACAGGATGGGTCAGCCTGGGCGCTAGCCGGCCGATCAAGCCCGGGCGCAGGATAGGCGCCAGCAGCGCGGGTGAGAAGCCGAGGATGATCAGCGGTGGTCCGACAGTCGTCACCGCGACGTGCTGCACCATGTGCATCGAGAGCAGGCGGTCGGAGGCGGCGTCCAGGGGTGAGACAAGCGCTACGAACATGACGGCGACGCCGGCGGTGAAGGACGCGGCCCGCCAGCCCTGAAAGGCGCCCTTCAGGGTCATGACGCCGTAGGCGTAGAACGCGAGGGCGATGAAGGTCCCGGCGATAACCGTGGGCTCGAAGTGCCAGGCGCCCAGATCGACCTGGTGGCCGATGTGGAGCAGGGAGAGCAAGCTACTGACCAGGCTTCCAGCCGCCGTGGCTATCGACGGCGCGGCGAACAAGCTCGATGCGGCGACGGCTCATGATGTTGAGGGCGACGCCGGCGACGCCGATCAAAGGCACGAGAATTCCGATCACCATGAGGGCGGCGCCGGTAGTTGGCGTCTGGTCTTGATCGATCATGATCCAGCCGGCGACGGCGGCGCCGAGGCCGAAGTGAAACATGAGCAGGAAGATGAGCATCGGCAGTTCGAGGAGACGGCCGCGTTCGACCGGCGACTGGAGGTCAGGCGGCGTGTCGCCGCGAGCCTTGGCGTCGTTCCAGTACTGTGCGTAGCAGGTCTTGTGGATCCAGCGCTTGTGCATGAGACCGGCGCCAGACCAGTCCTCGATTGGTTCGCTACAGGTGCTGCAGCGTCCCGGCCATTCCACCATCACAGACATCACCCCGTGCTTCCATTATGGTCCGAGGGCGCTGTAGGGCATAGCGGCAGGCGCTTCAGTCGATGCAGCAGAGCTCGCGGCGGGTGAAGGCTTCCCAGCCCTCACGGGCGATGACAGCGACGATGACGAGCGCCGCGACAGGATCGGCCCACCACCAGCCGAGGAGCGCGTTGGCGCCGAGCCCAAGCAGCAGGGCGCCGGAGAGGTAGCTGCAGACCAGCGTCTCGCGTGATTCCGCCTCCAGGGCCCGGCTGTTGATGCGGTGAGCGAGGCGGTGTTTGGCGCCTGACACGATCGGCATGGTGAGGAGCGAGGCGATGGCGATCCCCATGCCCAGGTAGGAGACGTCTGGCTCCGCGGTGGCGATGAGGTCGGCGGTGGCTTCATAGCCGACGTAAATCGCCAGCAGGATGAAGGTGACGCCAACGAACTGGGCGGTGCGTTGCTCCCAGATGGAGTCCTCGTCGCTGCGACGCAGCAAATGGACGAGAACGATGACGCCGGCGCTGACTTCGATTGTGCTGTCGACGCCGAAGCCGACGAGGGCGACGCTGCCGGCGATGAGGCCGGCGGTGATGGAGAGGGCAGCCTCGGCGCAGTTATAGACGAGCGTGGCGCTAACCAGTCCGAGAGCCCATCGGGTGTCGGTCCTGAGCTGAGCGGTGTCGCTAGCCATGCGTCTATTTTTACACGCCAGTCCAGCCGAAGAACGAGTGTGATGCGGATCATGCGTGACGCCCTGCGCGCGTGCTACGATCTTTGTGATGGTGTACACAAAGCCTTATTTGTTCATATTTGGTGTCGTCGCGGCGCTGTTCCTGGCGGCCTGTGGCGGTGGGGGCGGGGAAGACGGCAAGTTTCCCGAGATCGTGGTCATTGGTGACGATGACATTCGGCCGCGGCTGGTCAGCACGGAGCTGGTGCAAGGCAGGAACCGCTTCGCGTTCTCGCTGACCGGCCCGGATGGCCTGCTGATTATCGATGCCAAGGTCCACATGACGTTCTACCGCCTGCACGAGGACGGCCGTGAGGAGCTGCGCTTCGAGGCGGACGCGGCCTCGATCGTCCCGGCGCGAGATGCGGGCATCGAAGAGATAATCGAGCACACGCACGCCGACGACAGCGTGCACCTACACGCCAACGTCGGCGAGCAGGTAGGTCTCTACACGTCGGTGTTGGAGTTCGACGAGTCCGGGCGCTGGGGCGTGGAGATGCAGATCGACATGGGCGAGCGCCAGGAGACGATCCTGCCCAGCTTCGCGGTGGGCACGGTTTCGACGACGATCGCGATCGGCGCGGATGCGCCGCGCAGCGTGAACCGGACGGTGGACGACGTCGATGACATCACGTTGATCGACAGCTCGGCCGAGCCGTCCGAGCTGATGCACACCGAGACGATTGCGGAGGCGATCGGGGCAGGGCGGCCCGTATTGCTTTTATTCGCGGTGCCGGGATTCTGCACGAGTCAGATGTGCGGACCGGAGATCGAGATCATGCGGAAGCTGGAACCGCAGTACAGGGACCGAGTCTCGTTTATCCATGTTGAGCCGTTCGAGGTGCCATCGAGCCCAGACCGCGTGCTGGTGCAACCGGCGCTGGACTACGGAATCGTGACGGAGCCGTGGTTCTTCGTCATCGACGCCGAGGGCAAGGTGAGTATGAAGTTCGAGGGACCGACCAGCATGCAGGAGCTGGTCGACGCGCTGGACGAGGTCGCCGGCTAGCTCGAGCTACTTCACGACACGGTAGCGCAGCCAGGCATAGTAGCCGTCCAGCATCTGACAATCGTGCAGCTTCATCTCCACCGGCGCGTCGGGAGCCAATTCGACGGTGCGGTAGATGGTGTGCGGACTCATGCCACCGACGAGAACCGAATGTAGCAGGAGGCTGACTTCATCGACGAGGTTCTGGCGTAGCAGCGCGCCGTTCAAGGTGCCGCCGGACTCGACGCGTATCGTCCTGGCGCCGTAGCGTTGGGCCAGCTCGTGCAGGGCGAGAGAGAGATCGACCCGATGATCGCCGGCGGTGAGGTCGTCGACCCGCTGGTAGCGCAGGTACTCAAGATGCTGGCGCGGCGTAGACCGGGCGCTGATCGAGACGAAGGTCTGCCAGAAGGGCCATGCCTTGACGCTCCGCCAGTCCTTGACCCGGCCCCGGCTATCGATGACCGCGAGACGGCCATTCGAGCAGGGATCCGGGGTGGGGATGGAAGACACGTCGGGGCTCTGTCGCAGGGCCGCGAGGATGGTGTCGCTGCCTGCGAGGGTCACGTCAGCGTCCCAGTCACCGGCGATTTTGTAAAAGAGGCCGAGGTTGGGCGCGAGCCCGGTGGTGCGCCCGTCGGCGCTGACCGCGTTATGGAGGATGATTTTTGGCCGCATAGATCGAATGATCACGGACAGGCGATGAGATTACGAGGGCCAAATGGCTCGCGTATGCCGCCCGAAACGAGCCGAAGGTAGTTAGCGGACGGTGAAGGACCCCGTCATGGTGTCCGGGTGGACGTCGCAACGGAAGAAGTAGGTTCCCGGGCCGGGAGCCTCGAAGCTGTAGTTTTCGATGATGGGTCCGGTGACTAGGTCGCCGCTAAATATCTGTTGTGTGGCTGAGTTGTCGACGTAGAGGGCGAAGTTGTGCAGGACGCTGGCGTCGCGGTTGTCCAGTTGAACCGTTACGGGGCCGGTGGTCGAGGTCAGCGCGCGCTGGTCGAACTCGAGGGTCTCGGCAACCAGCTGAATAACGGTCTCGCCGGGGACGCTGGGCGTGGCAGGCTTCGCGTCGCCGTTCTCGGTGTGTGGCGGGCGCGTAGGGACGACTTCTAGTTCAGCGTCGATGCCTGGCATAGACCCGATGATTACGCCGGCGAAGACCAGCGCGAGGGGTACAAGGGCGAAGACAAATATCTGCCAGCTTTTGAACACGGGTCCTTCTCTGCTCCCTGGCGCCTGCTAGTGCGCCGACGCTCCATGTGTCTGGGTTGAGGCCGAACGCTGCGTCATGCGGCGATCCCAGGCAGGCCTTTCGCTGTGGACTTCCGGCAGCTCATCGAAGTTGTGCTCCGGCGGTGGTGAGGAGGTCATCCACTCCAGGGAGTTGCCCTCCCACGGGTCGTCTCCGGCGGACTTCGGGTGCAGGGCCAGCGTCTTGATGACGTTGATGATGAACACGAGGATGGAGACGCCGATGATGAAGGCGCCGATCGTGGAGATAAGGTTCCATGTCTCCCAACCGAGGCCGCTCTGGTAGTCGGCGATGCGTCGTGGCATGCCCTTGAGCCCGAGGATGTGCATCGGCATGAATGCGAGATTCATGCCGATCAGCATGAGCCAGAAGTGAATAGTCCCCAACGTCTCGTCCAGCATCTTGCCGGTCATCTTGGGCATCCAGAAATAGATACCGGCAAAGACACCGAAAACGGAGCCGCCGAAGAGAACGTAGTGGATGTGGCTGACCACCCAGTAAGTGTCATTGAGGGCGTAGTCAACGGGCACAATCGCGTTGAAGACGCCATCGACGCCGCCAATGAGGAACATGAAGAGGAAGCCGATAGCGAAGAGCATGGGGACACGCAGGCTGATGCTGCCGCCCCACATGGTGCCGAGCCAGTTGAACATCTTCACCCCGGAGGGGACCGCGATCATCATCGTAGCGAGCATGGTCCAGACTGTCAGCGGCACGCTGAGGCCGGTGGCGAACATGTGGTGCATCCAGACCGTGAAGCCGAGGATGCCGATGGCGGCGCCGGCGTAGATGACTGCCTTGTAGCCAAACAATGGCTTGCGGGAGAAGACCGGCAAGATCTCCGAGATGATGCCCATGGCGGGCAGGATCATGATGTAGACGGCCGGGTGGCTGTAGAACCAGAAGAGCTGCTGGTACAGGATGGGGTTACCACCAAAGGCGGGGTCGAAGAAGTGAGTGCCGATATAGCGGTCGGCGAAGAGCATCGTCAGGACGCCGGCGAGTACGGGCGTGGCGAAGACAACGAGAATTGACGTAACGACGATCATCCAGACAAAAATCGGCATGCGCATCAGCGACATGCCAGGCGCGCGCATGGTCATAGTGGTGACGAGGAAGTTGATACCGCCGCCTACCGAGGAAATACCGAGGATCTGGACGCCCAGGATCCAGAGGTCGGTGCCCTGGCCGGGGCTGAAAGTCTTGTTGGTCACTGGCGGGTATTCGGTCCAGCCAGCTGACGCGCTGCCACCTTCGACGAAGAAGGAGCTGAACATGACGACCGCGGCGAGGGGGATTAGCCAGAGGCTGAAGGCGTTGATCCGGGGGTAGGCCATGTCCTTGGCGCCGATCATGAGCGGCAGCAGGTAGTTACCGAAGCCGGCTCCGACAGGAATGATGAAGAGGAAGAGCATGGTGGAGGCGTGCATCGTGAAGAACTGGTTGTACTTGTCTTGCGAGAGGAAGCCGGTGTCTGACCAGGCGAGCTGGGTGCGAACGAAAAGCGCCAGAATGCCGCCGACAACAAAGAACGATAGCGTGAAGATCAGGTACATGATGCCGATCTTCTTGTGGTCGGTAGTGAGCAGCCACTCTAGGAGTACGTTGCGCGAGTGCGCCCCGTGGACTGGTCTTGCGAGTACTTCGGTCGCCAAGTTAGCTCACCCCCCGGTGGGCCTGCGTATCAATACGACAGGTAGAGAATCGACAGTACGAACACCCAGATCACATCGACGAAGTGCCAGTACAGGACGGCCGCGTCTGCGAAGAGGTGTCGCGTTGGTGTGAAGTCGTTCCAGAAGGCCCGCAGGAGGACGACGAATAGCATGGCGAGTCCAACTATGACGTGCGATCCATGGAAGCCGGTGATGAGATAGAAGGTGGCGCCGTACACGCCCGAGCCCGCGTTAAGGCCTTCATCGAGCAGGTTGAGCCACTCGTAAATCTGGCCGCCAATGAAGATGCCACCCAGAACAAGCGTGAGGACGAGACCGAGCTTGAAGATCTGCATGTTGCCTTTTTTGAGGGCGAGGATGGCAGCGTGGGCCGTGATGCTACTGGAGAGCAGGAAAACGGTCAGAACGACGCCGAAACCCTTGCCTAACGTGTGCTCGACATCGGGTGGCGGCCAGTCGACGGCCTGGTTTCGGACGAAGAAGTAGCCGGCGAACATGCCGCCGAAGAGCATGATCTCAGAGGCGATAAAGAGGACCATGCCGGCCATGCCACGGCTCATGCCCTCCGGGGCGTGAGCGTGAGCCGGCGCCGCGACGGCTTGTGTCGCCATGCCTAGTTGCCCTCCCGGGAGGCCGTCTGCTGGGGCGTGACGCCCTGAGCCGCCTGGGTCTCAGCGAGCCAGGCTTCATATTCAGCCGGCGACCGCGCGTCGATGACGAACAGCATGTCGGAGTGGCGCAGGCCGCAGAACTGGAAGCACTGGCCGAAGTAAACGCCTTCTTTTTCAATGACCAGGTGCATCGTATTGATCGTCCCGGGAATGGCTTGGAGCTTGTACAGCGTGTTGGGCGCCGAGAAGCTGTGGACGACGTCCGTGGAGCGCACGTTGATGACAATGGTCTGGCCGACCGGCAGCACGAGGGCTGGCGGCGTCAGGTCGTCGTAGTTGGGCGGCGTCGGCTGGACGACGACGCCGTCGTCGACGTACTTGAACTCCCACCACCACTGGTGGCCGACGGCTTCGACTGTGAGATCGACGTCCGCTTCGTCCGGTGGCGTTTTGAGGTCGAGCAAGATGACCATCGACGGGACGAACAGCGCTACGAGGATGATGATTGGGATAACGGTCCAGGCTAACTCGAGGCCGCTGCTGCCGTGGACTTGTTCTGGAATCGTGTCGTCGACGCGGCGGTAGCGGAAGATGGCCCAGATGATGCCGGCGGTGACTAGGAAGAAGACGGCGAAGGATACGGCGAGGACGGCTTGATAGAGAAGATCGACGTTCTTGCCATCTTCGGTGACTGCGTCTGGAAGCTGAAATACGGTCACCGCGCCAACAATCGTGGCGACGGCGAGGATGAGTATGAGGGTGGCCGCGATGATTATCGAGACCGGCGGCCTACGGCGGCCCGCAGGGTCTTGAGTCATTCGGATCCCTCCCACGTCGCCCACCTGCCAGGACGGCCAGGGCTTCCGCAGCATAGGTTTGGCTTCGAGTTTGTGTCAAGCGTCACGATGCCGCGTTTTAGATTCGTTTTGGGCGCTGAGACGGTGCGACGAGTGGGAAGCGTTTGGTGCTCGCGCCCGTGAGCGCTCTGGTTTGACTTGCTGCGAGGCGAATTCCTATAGTTGAGGCCAGCCGTTCAATGCCAAGGTAGCTCAGTTGGTAGAGCACAGCTCTGAAAAAGCTGGGGTCGCCGGTTCAAGTCCGGCCCTTGGCACCACCCCACCCCTTCATGATCTAGAGCAGAAGCCCGAGGATCTTTCCAGAGGCTATTGAAGACATGGGCCGGGTCTGACACAAGGCGCGTGATAGAATCGCACCTAGTCGAAGTGGCCAGGACGCGTTGGATTGGAGTCCACCGGTTTGACTTATCTCCGCATTCTGCAAACGCCCGAGTTGAAAGAGCCAACGTTAATCGTGGCCTTCGCCGGCTGGTCCGATGCCGGCGGCGCGGCCAGCGGTGCAGCGCAGTATCTGATCGACCGCTGGCATGCGCCGCGAATTGCGGAGTTCGAAGCGGAGGAGTTTTACGATTTCACGCAACTGCGCCCGACGGTGCGCTACGAAGGGGATGAACGCGTTATCGATTGGCCGGAGAACGCCTTCTACCATCACCAGATCGGTGACCAGGACCTGATCATCTTTAACGGCATCGAACCGCACCTACAGTGGAAGGCGTACGCGGCATCGATGATGGAAGTGATCGAGAAGTTCGACGTCAAGCTGGTGATTTCACTTGGGGCGTTATTCGTGGACTACCCGCACACGCGGCCGATGCGCGTCACCGGCACAGCGCCGGACCCGGAGATGCTGGAGCGAGCCGGTATCTACACTCGCGGCGGGCGCTACGAGGGGCCTACCGGTATTAACGGTGTCTTCAACGCCTCGCTGCGCGAGAAGGAAGTGCAGACCGGCAGCATCTGGGCCAACGTGCCGCACTACGTATCGGCCTCACCGAACCCGCCGGCGACGCTGGCGCTGCTGAAGTCTCTGAGCGCGATGATGGCGCTAGAGGTGCCGTTGGGCCGTATGGTGCGCGCTTCGGCCGCCTTCGACGCGCAGCTTAACGAGGCGACGTCGCGCAACACCGAGGTTTCGGACTACGTGAAGTCGCTGGAAGAGCGCATCGATTCCGAGGGCTCCGCCGTTGACGATGATTTCGAGATCGTCGAGGAAGAGCTGCCGGCGACCGAGAGCATCGTCCAGGACATCGAGGACTTCCTGAGGGATTCGAAGGACGCGTAAGGCTTCGGCTTAGTGGTCGGGTTCTTCGATCAGCGCCGTCAGGTCGTTGGCGTGTCTCTGCTCCCTGGCCAAGGGTTTCTCCAGTAGCCGACTTGTAGTCATGTCTCGGCTGGTGATTTCGCCGAACCAAGAGACCATCACGCGCCTGACGAGGAGATTTCTTCACAGATCACTTCATCTCGGTGGGGGCGTCGTCTTAGCAGTCATTTCGTCGTTCGGCAGGTGCGAGTTGGTGAGTGTTGCGGTAGGGTAAGTGGTGGATGCTTCATTTTCTTAATGGCTCGTCGGTGTCCTTATTTCGGAGGCGAAAATGACCCAGACCGGTGTTTCGGCCAGCCCCTTCGCAGTAAGCGCCGTGGACGTCGTCAAGACGTATCACACGGACGAATTCGACGTGCACGCGCTGCGGGGAGTGTCGGTGCAGGTACCGAAGGGCGAGATGCTTGCGATCATGGGACCTTCGGGCTGCGGCAAGACGACGCTGCTCAACTGCCTTAGCGGTCTGGACGCCATTGACGAGGGCCTGATTGAGGTCGACGGCGTCGATATCAACTCACTTTCAGATGACGACAAGAGCCACTATCGAGCGCAGCGGATGGGCTTCGTGTTTCAGTTCTACAACCTGTTGCCTGTGTTGAGCGCGGTGGAGAACGTGGAGATGCCGCTACTGGTGAGCGGCGTGCCGGCGAAGGAGGCGCGTGAGCGCTCGATGCACTCGCTCAGCCTGGTCCACCTCGAGGATTGGGCCGGGCACAAGCCGTCGCAGCTCTCCGGCGGTCAGCGGCAGCGCGTGACGGTAGCGCGGGCGCTGGTCAACGAGCCGGCGATCGTCTGGGCGGACGAGCCGACGGGCGACCTGGACTCGAAGAACGCGGACGAGATTATGGAGCTTATCGTCGGGTTGAACGAACGCAACAAGCAGACGTTCGTCATCGTGACGCACGACCTGCACATCGCCCAGTCGACGCACCGGATCATCAACATGCTGGACGGCGAGATCGTCGAGGAGACGAGGACCGAGCGCGGTAGCACCGTGGCCCGAAACGCCTGATGAAGGCAGAGGCGGGCCGGCTGAGAAGCATCCCGGAGGTCAGACGGCATGGATAACCTGTTTGGCATACCGCTGAGCAGCTTCCTGATCGCGCTGTCTCTGCTTGTCCTCATGATCTTCGCGATCCTGGCCTGGATCTGGTGGCGCAATCCGTTGCTGGTCCGAATGGGGCTGCGCAACGTGGTGCGGCGCAAGGCTCAGACCACGCTGATCGTGATTGGCATGATGCTGGCGACGCTGATCATCAGCGCGGCGTTCGCCACGGGCGATACGGTCGGCTACTCGGTGAGCAACCAGATTTACAGCGATTTGCAGGAAGCCGACGTTGTCCTGGCCTTCGACCGTGACGAAGCGCAAGTGGGCGTGACCGACCTGACCGATGCGGACGTCGAAGGGCTTCGCCAAGCGTTGAGCAATGAGCCTGACGTTGAAGGCGTCACAGGCCTGGTGCAGACGCGCGTCCCGGCGATCAACACGGCGGACAAACGGGCCGAACCGCTGGCCACGCTGGCCGGCGTTGACCGCGATTCGATTGACGTTTTCAATGGCCTGATCACGCCAAATGGCCAACGGCTGTCCGCGTCGGCGCTGGAGGGCGAGCGAGTCTACATCACGGAGCGTCTGCGGGAAGAGATCGGTATCGACGCGGGCGACCGGCTCACGATTTTCTACGCCAACCGTCCGATGGAGCTGCTGGTCGTCGATGTCGTCCGCGACAACGCGATGACGAGCTCTAACGAGGGACAGAACTCCTTCTCGAGCACGACGGGCGGGATCGTCACGTCACTGACGCAGTGGCGGGAGATCACGCAAGAACCGGCGCGCATCGACCTGATTGCAGTGACTGCCGTGGGCGGCGTGCGCGACTCGCTGAGCCGTGTCGATGGAGTCGAAGAAAGAGTGGAGGCGTACATCGCCTCGTCCGGGGCGCCGATGGAGGTGATCCTGACGAAGCAAGAGCTGGTCGACCTGGCGGAGTTGATCGGCTCGATCTTCGTGACGTTCTTCGTCGTCTTCGGCCTGTTCTCGATCGCGGCTGGGATCATGCTGATCTTCCTGATGTTCATCATGTTGGCGGCGGAGCGCCGTTCCGAGATGGGCATGGCGCGCGCGGTCGGCATGAAGCGCCTGCATTTGACGGAATCGTTCGTCGCAGAGGGCATGGCTTACAACATCGGCTCCGCCCTGGTGGGCGCCATGCTGGGGTTGGCGGTCGCAGGGCTGCTGACTTGGATCATGGCCCAAATATTCGATGATTTCGGCCTGGGCATCACGTTCCACTTCAACCCGCAGGGATTCTTGATCGCCTACTTCCTGGGAATCGTGATCACGTTCGTCACGGTGGCGTTCTCATCGTGGCGGGCCGCCAACCTGAACATCGTTGAGGCGATCCGTGACCTGCCGGACGCGGCTGTGCTAAGTCCCAAGGATGCGTCGCTAAGCAAGCTGGGCCCGGCCATCCTGGCCGTGGTTTGGACGCTCGCGTGGATGGGTGTGCTTCTCATTCTCACTGTGATAGCGATCATTCTCTTTGGGCTTGGTCTGAGTGCGTATGGGCTTTGGTTCTATGGCCCCGGGATTCTTGGTGCGGGACTGCTTATCAGCTTGTATGTCTACGGAACGCGGTTGATCCAACCATCTCGTTTGATGTCGATGCAAGGTTGGAAACCCTGGGTCGGCTTGGCGCTCTGGATGATGCTTTTCTTCCCCATATCGATGGTCACTTGGGGTCTCATGGCGACACGTGACTGGGCGGCGGAGCATCGCAACCTCGGCGGATGGGCGGTCTGGGCGCTGATCATCGGCGCCGCGGCTACGTGGTGGGGCGGCTGGCCCGGTGGGGCGGCCTTCGCTTACTCGGCGGGAACGACGCTGTTCATATTTGGGATCGCGATGCTGGCGGTCTACTTCGGCGTCGCGCCGCGGACCGCGTTTACGGTCGCCAGCCTCGTGGTGCTGTGGTACTGGCTGCTGCCGCTGCCGTTCAGCTTCTTCGTGGATGAGGCGACGGACTACAGCGACCCGTTGTTCCAGCTCTCGAAGCTGCTGGGCGTGGAGCCGGCCGAGATGGTCATCGGCGACATCGAGATGTTCTTCATCTCCGGGATCGCGATGACCTCGGCGGCGACGCTCTTCGTGGTTTTCAACGCGGATCACCTGCTGGGCGCGGTCAACGCGCTGACGCGGGTGCTGGGCGGTATCACGCCGGCGATGCGCATGGCGATCTCGTATCCGTTGGCTTCGAAGTTCCGAACCGGCATGACGCTGGCGATGTTCACGCTGGTGGTCTTCAGCCTGGTGGTGATGGCGACGCTGAACTCGAACTTTACTCAGCTCTTCCTGGGCGAGGACGCCAAGGGAGGGTTTGACGTGCGCGTGACGGCCAACTCATCGAACCGGATCCCGAGCCTGCGCGAGGCGCTGGTGGAGGAGGGGTACGACGTCGATGCGAATATCACCGGCATCGGTACGCTGCTGACGGCCGACCCGCAGGTGAAAGCCGTGGGCACCCGCGAGGACTTCACAACCTACCTGGTTCAGGGCATGGACGAGGAATTCATCCGGCTGGCTGACTTCGCGCTGACGGCGCGGGCGAGTGGTTACGACTCGGACGCGGCGGTGTTCGAGGCGATCCTGAACGAACCAACGCTGGCCATCGTCGACGAGTTTCCGGCCGGTGAGGAGGACCCATTCTCGGATGACGATAACTTTCGGCTGGGCCGTACCACCGATGAGCTGAGAGAGCAGCCCTGGGAGCCGATTCTGGTGGCCGTCGTGGACCCGGACACGGGCCAGGAGTTCGAACTGAAAGTGATCGGCGTGCTGGAGCCGCAGGTGACATCGGTGACGCCCGCCTGGTGGGCGCTGTTCACGAAGCGATCCGTGGTTGAGGAACAACTGGGGGGCGGCGAGCTGGAGAGCTTCTATTTGACTACGCGCGACCCGTCGAAAGCCGCGACGGTAGAGGTCGCCTCCAGCATCGAGGCGGCGCTGCTGGAGCGAGGTGTGGTGGCCGATTCGCTGGAGCAGGAGCTGGGCGACGCGGCGGCGCAGTCGACCGCATTCCAGTACCTGTTCGAGGGCTTCATGGGACTGGGGCTGATCGTTGGAATCGCGGCGCTCGGTGTTATCGCGTTCCGGACCGTGGCGGAGCGGCGCCAACAGATCGGCATGCTGCGAGCGCTCGGCTATACGAAGCGATTGATCGCGCTGTCGTTCTTCATGGAGTCGTCGTTCATCGCGCTGGCCGGTATCGTGATGGGGTTGGTGCTGGGGTCGGCGCTGTCCTACAACCTGCTGAGCAGTCCGGAGCTGATCGGCGAGGCTGGGGCGGAAATTGAGTTCCATCTGCCGCTGTTCCGGCTGCTGTTGATCATCGGAATCGCCTACGGGGCGAGCGCCGTAATGACGTTCATCCCGGCCCGCAGCGCGTCGCAGGTGCCGGTGGCTGAGGCGCTGAGGTATGCGGGCTAGGACTGGAGAATCGACGAGATGAAGACGGAGTTTTACGAGTCGGACCCTTTTGCGCCGCAGAAAGCGGCCTTGCTGCTGAGCCTCGACACCGACTATCGCTTTGAGAAGGGCGAGGAAGTCGTCATCGCTGAGGGCGGCAAGACGGTCAAGGTGCGCGTCCTGGACGTCCGGGTGCGAATCGATTCGGGAGTGATCAGTCGCGAGGTGCTGGGCCTCAGGCTGTAGACGCCGGCGCTTTGATTTGACTAGTTATTGAGGTCACGATTACCTTATAGGCCCCCGTCCACCCGCTTTGAGCGGGTTTCTTTATGATGAAAATCGCTTCGCGACGTCTGCCGCTGCTGCCGTTCGCGCTGGTTTTGCTAGCGTCTGCCTGCGGTTTTCCGTTGCCGGCGCCGGAACTGACCGCCACGGCTCAAAGCCAGGTGCTGGTTGAGCCAGCGGCGGGGGGTGGCCAGGTGCAATCGTCCAGCTCGGGCGCTCCCAACGGTAGCGGGCTGAGCCTGCAGCAATCGGTCGCGGACGGTCGGCCGCCTTCGGCGCTGGGGCCGTTGGAGAACCAGGAGCTGGCCGGTACGGCCGTCGCCCCAGTCCAGCCTGGCGATGAAACAGCGACACAAGAGGCGACGCCGGGACCAGACGTAACCGAGGAAGCGACTCCCGCGCCTACAACGGCGTCGACGCCGGAGGTGGTGGTTGACTCATCGACGTATCCGTCTGACCTGCTAGCGCTGATCAATAAGGTCAGGGCGGAAAACGGAATCCCGTCCTTGCAGTTCGACGCGGCACTGACGGCGGCGGCGATGGACCACGCGCGGTACATGGCAACAACAGGATTCTTCGGGCACTATCCGCCGAACGGGACGTCACCGTCCGGGCGCATCGCCGCGGCGGGATTCGCGGGGCAGTACAAAGGCGAGGCGCTTTCAGCGGGGCAGGCGATATCTGGCGTGGCAGCGAGCCGGCTGCTGAGTAGCTCGTCGCACGCTTCGATCCTGCTGAACTCCACGGCGATCGGCGCGGGCGTTGGGTACTACTACGAGCCGAGTAGCTACTACGGCCACTACTGGGTCGTGGTGACGGCTAACCCGTAGCAACCAAAAGGTGAAATGAAAACGGCCGTCCCGAAAGAGGGCGGTCGTTTTGTTGAGCGTGGCGCGCTGGGAGGGACTCGAACCCTCGACCTCTGCCTCCGCAGGGCAGCGCTCTATCCGCTGAGCTACCAGCGCGGGAATGGTGCCGAAGGTGGGATTTGAACCCACACGAGCTAATGCTCACTACGCCCTGAACGTAGCGCGTCTGCCGTTCCGCCACTCCGGCGCGGATTTTTAGTCTAAAGGTTTTGAGGGACAGGGGACAGTCCTTCCTAGACGCGGTGACGTACGCTTGGGGGGCGTATCCTTGACGCGAGGTGACGAATATGAAGGCAGCCGCCGCACTTGCAACCGGAAGCGAATGGTCCGAGGCGCTAGAGCAGGCGCTAACAGAGACCTTGGGCCAGCTGGAGGATGCGCCGGTCGACCTGGCGATGGTGTTCGCGAGCGCGGAGTACGCGCCCTTCTACGCCGAACTGGCGGCCGAGGCTCATCGCCGCCTGGACGCGAACGTGCTGATCGGGTGTTCGGGCCAGGGCATCATCGGCCTGGCACGCGAGGTTGAGTCTGAGCCGGCGGTTTCGGTTCTGGCGTTCTCGCTGCCCGGCGTCCGGCTGTACCCAGTGCACGTTAAGCAGGCGGACGTCCAGGACGCCGAAGCGGGAGGGCGGTGGCTGAACTCGCTGGGGATTACTGCCGCGGACGTCAACGCCTGGCTTCTGCTGGCGGACCCGTTTTCGCTGGACCCGGAGCGGCTGATATCGGTACTGAACGAAGGTTACCCGGGAATCGACTTGATCGGCGGACTCGCGTCGGGTGATATGCGGCAGCAGAAGACGTATCTGTTTCTGAACGGGGAGGCCGTCGAGGAGGGGGCTATCGCCCTGGCACTGGGCGGAGCGTACACGGTGCAGACGGTAGTGGCGCAAGGCGCCCAGCCGATCGGCGAGCCGTGGACGATCACGGGCGTGACGGACAACTTTGTCGAGACGCTGGGGATGCGGCCGGCTATCGAGATCCTGAAAGAGACGCTGCGTGAGCTGTCGCCGGAGATGCAGACCCGGGCGCAAAGAAACCTCCTGGTCGGCCTGGCGATGAACGAGTATCGAGACGAATTCCAGCGCGGCGACTTCTTGATCCGGAACCTGATGGGCGTCAACCAGGAGCACGGCTGGATCGCGGTCGGCGCGTCGCCGTCGGTGGGGCAAACGTTGCAGTTTCAGGTCCGCGATCCAGAGGCCGCAGACTCGGACCTGTTGGCGATGTTGGGTGGCGCGAAGGAGAAATTGGGAGACACCGCGCCGGTCGGAGCCCTGCTGTGCGCGTGCAACGGCCGCGGCCTCGGACTTTTCGGGACGCCAAACCACGACGCGGGTTTGGTCAGCGAGCAGTTCGGGCAGCTGCCCGTCGCCGGCTTCTTCTGCAACGGCGAGATTGGTCCGGTCAGCGGCAAGCCGTTTGTGCACGGGTACACGGCGAGCATCGCGCTTATCGTGCCAAAGAGCCCGTAGCGCTAGGAAGACAAGGAAAGGCCCCGAATTCGGGGCCTTTCTTATGATGGGGACGATTCAGCCGTCCATGCGTGGCTTTAACCAGAGGCTGCTTGGCCGCGTGTCTTCACTCGGGTTCCAGGATCAAGACGGCGCTTTGACAGGGCCGGTCCCTGACGACAGAATCACCGCACCATGACGACCAGAGACGAGACGGGCGCGGATGGCAGGCGGAGTCGCGTCGTCCGCGAGGACGGCAGGCCGATCAACGTGGTCGGCAAGAAGGGGCATGTCTTCGTCTGCGCCGACGCGTGCTGCTGCGGTCAACCGGACAGCGGTAATCCGCCGGTGCCGTTGAAGCAGCTGCAGATGGAATGGGAGCAGCGCAAGCTGAGAAACGACGTACATTTGACAACGGGCGGCTGCCTTGGTCCCTGCGAGCTGGCGAACGTCGCGATGCTGCTGTTCGACGGCGAGCCCGTCTGGCTGCACTCGTTCCACACGCCGGAGCAGGTCGCAGCGCTTTACGACTACGTCGAAGCGATGCTGGAGGCGGGTTCATTTCTGCCGGTGCCACCGTCGCTGGAGCCTTACGCGTTCAATGCCTTCGACTGGCGGAGCAGTGAGAGCGAGCACGAGAAAGCGCCGGCAGGGGAAATCAGCGGCCGATGAACGGCATCCACGACATGGGAGGAATGCACGGCTTTGGGCCTGTAGTCCGCGAGGACGACGAGCCGGTCTTCCACGAGCCCTGGGAGGGCCGCGCCTGGGGAATGGTGAATCGGTTCAGAGCGAAGGTGCCACAACGTGATCTCGGCGTCACTCGAGCCTACATAGAGAGCATTCCGCCAGAAACGTACCTTCGCATCAGCTATTACGAGCGCTTCCTGGACGCGACGATCAGGCGAGCGATCGACGTAGGCGTAATTACAGCTGAGGAACTCGAAGCTCAGATGCGCCGCTTTGAAGCCGATCCGGCGGCTCCGGTGGCAAGGCGCACGGACCCGGAGCAGGTCGCGGATACTCACCGGCGGCTCAAGACACAGCTTAGACCCGCAGCCGAAGGGCGGAAGCCCAGGTTCGAGCAGGGTGACGCGGTGATGGCGATCAACGTCAGCCGATTCGGCCACAATCGTCTGCCGCGCTACACCCGCGGCAAGCAGGGGATCGTCGAGCGAGTGAACGGGCTGTATCCGATCGAGGACGAGAAGGCTTTCAACGACGACCCGACGCCGCAGACGGTCTATACGGTGGGCTTCGACGGCGTCGAGGTGTGGGGCCCGGAGTGCGAGCCGAATCTGCGCGTGTATCTCGAGCTGTGGGAGGGCTACCTGGAGCCCGTTCCGGCGACAAGGTAAGGAAGGACTGACCACCATGGAACATCACCCCGAGCCGGAGTCATTCGCCTCGCTGCGCACCAAGGCGCTGGAGTCGTTGCTGGTCGAGAAGGGCATCATCACGACCGACGCGGTCGATGCGCTGGTACAGGCGTACGAGGAGGACATCGGGCCGCGCAACGGCGCCCGTGTCGTCGCTCGCGCCTGGCTCGACCCGGAGTACAGGGCTCGTCTGCTCAGCGACGGCACGGCCGCGATCAACGAGATGGGTTTCATCAGCGGCCAGGGCGCCGAGTTCGTCGCGGTGGAGAACACGCCCGAGGTGCACAACATGATCGTCTGCACCCTGTGCTCCTGCTATCCGGCGGGACTGCTGGGGCTGCCGCCAAAGTGGTACAAGGACTTCGCTTACCGCAGCCGCGCCGTCATCGAACCGCGGGCGGTGCTGGACGAGTTCGGCGTCGAGCTGGCGGAGTCGAAACAGGTGCGCGTCTGGGACAGCACGGCGGAGCTGCGCTACATGGTGCTGCCAGAGCGTCCTCAGGGCACCGAGGGCATGAACGAAGACGAGCTGGTCGAGATCGTCAGCCGCGATTCGATGATCGGCGTTGGGCTTGTGCCTTCGCCGGCGGCGGCGGTCTAGGCATGACGAATAGCAATCCGAGCAACGCAGCCGACCCGGAGGTCGCCAACATGGAGGGCGTTGAGGCGCTGCCGCGGAAGAACGGCGAGCTGGTCTTCGACGCGCTGTGGGAGGGTCGTGTGTTCGGGATGGCGGTCGCACTCAACGACCAGGGGACGTACCCCTGGCGGGACTTTCGCGACCAGCTGGTGGAGCGCATCGCTGAGGCCGACGCCAGCGAGGACCCTTCGACTTACTACGAGCGCTTCCTGGCCGCCTTCGAGCGCCTGGCGCTGGCCAAGGGCCTGGTGACAGGCGATGAGCTCGACAAGCGCACCGAAGAATACGCCAGCGGCGAGCGCGACGACTTCGAGGACGACCACGATCACGGGGAGCACGGGCACCACCACTAGGCGTCTGTTGACCTTCGGATCTCAGCCGTTCCATTGCGTTGTTGGCACTAGGGCCGGTTAGCGAGTAGATGCAGCGGGCTTGGGTCGCTGGAGCTGCTGAAGGCGTGAGGCAATCATCCGAAACGACGACGACGTCTGAGTATGTGATCCCAGGCTAATCACCACAACGAGCCAAAGATCGTCTCCTCTTCCTCTGATCTCCTTGTCCAGCCTGATTCCGGCGCAAGGGTCAGCTCACCAAACAGGACTTCGCGATCGCCGGGGCTAAAGAGATCGACTCGAATAAAAGGGAATCCAGCCGCCAGCGTTTGCGCCACTTCGATCATTTCACCAAATCTTGGGTCGTGTTATGTCTCGTCCGGAGCCCTGAAATTAAAGGCGGTCCTGAGTACGCGCTATTAGGCGGAAGACAGGCTCCTTTCCGGCTTTCGACCGAGGTGGCGTGATGGTCTGAACGGCCTCTCCGGCATGCGCCGACCTTGAGGGTTGCCTGAAGGCGTAGCATCTGCACTGCAGCGTTCGGGACTCTGACACTGGCTGGAAGGACATTTGTCCGTGAGCAGTGCGACTTTTCCGCCGCCGGCGTTTCGCCACCGCGACTTCAGCCTGTTCTGGTCGGGGGCGGTGCTGTCGCAGATTGGCAACCAGTTCACGGTGGTTGCCATGGCGTGGCAGATCTATGACCTGACGGACTCGCCGCTGCAGATCGGTTTGCTCGGGCTCGGGCGGGCGCTGCCGCAGATATCGCTGGCCCTGGTCGGCGGTGTGCTGGCCGACGCGATCGACCGGCGCCGGTTGTTGATGTCGGTGCAGCTGATACAGCTGGGTGTCGGCGTTGGCCTCACGGTCCTGACCTTCGCCGACGCGATCACGCCGGGCTTGCTCTTCGGCGCCGCGGTGCTGTTGTCCTTCGGCGCGGCGTTGGAGAACCCGCCGCGCCAGGCGATCGTGCCGAGCCTGGTGCCGCCGGCCGATCTCGCATCGGCGGTCGCTCTCAACACGACTCAGCGCAGCATCGGGCTGATCCTGGGGCCGTCGCTGGCCGGCGTGTTGCTGACCTTGTCGGGGCCGGGCCTCTGCTACCTGCTGGACTCGGTGTCCTGGCTGGTCATGCTGCTGGCGTTGGCGTTGATCCGGACGCGGACGCCGCGACGGGAGCACGTGGTCATCCTGTCCATAGAGTCGATGCTGGCGGGCGCGAAGTTCGTGCTGCGGCAGCGGGTGATCTTTCCCTTCATGCTGCTCGACTTCGGCGCCACGCTGTTCGGTGCTCCGGTGGCGCTGTTCCCGATTTTCGCGCGAGACATCTTCGAGGTTGGCGAGCTGGGGCTGGGCCTGATGTACGCGGCGCCGGCGGTGGGCGCGATCATCACGGGTGTGATCATGAGCTCGAGGCCGCAGATTGTGTACGCGGGACGATGGGTGGTTTGGGGTGTGCTCTTCTTCGGGCTCTGCCTCGTCCTGTTTGCGATCGTGCCGTACTTTTGGCTGGCGCTGCTCTTCCTGGCAGGCACGGGAATCGGGAACACGATCAGCGGTGTGCTCAGGGGCACGGCGAATCAGATGCTGACGCCGGACCATCTGCGCGGGCGAATGTCGTCTATTAACAGTGCGTTCGTGATGGGCGGCCCGCAGTTGGGCCAATTCAGGTCGGGTGTTGTCGCGGACGTCTGGGGGGCGCCAGCAGCGGGGGCGATTGGTGGCATCGGCGCGATGGTGTGCGCGCTGGCCGTAATGCTGGTCCCGGGCATCATGCTGTTTCGCCTTGGCCAGGGGGAGGGCGTCGAGGTCACGGCGGCGGACGGAGAACCGGAAGAGGAGACGCCATCTGTGCCGCCAGGATCCCGGACCTGAGGTTGCGCAGCCGGGTTGTTGACGGATCGCCTCGAATCGTAAGCGGCCGAGGCGAGTGGTATATTCCGCGGTACGTTGAGCTAATCGGAGGCTAAAGGTGACTACTCTCCACACGCCGAAGTTGTCGGACTTTTCGGATGAGGATCTGGCAATCCTCGAGCAAGCCGCCAAGCGCATGGGCATGACGGCGGAGCAGATACTGAACCCATCGATCTTCGGCGTGCAGACGCACTGGCCAGCCTGGCTGGAAGCGAACCATGCCGAGGCCAACCAGGCGTATCGAATCCAGGGGAAGCTGCCGCAGCTCGCCAAGGAGGCGATGCACGTCGCGGTCTCGATGACCAACCACTGTAATTATTGACTAACGGTACATTCGGCCGCGGTGTTGCGGCTGACAGGTAGCGAGCGTGCGGTAGCCGAAATCGCGGCGACGGCGGAACACATGGCCAGCCTGACGGTGGGCTCGGCGGCGTTTCAGCTGGCGCCGGACCTGCCGGACGAGCCGTCGCCGGTGACGGCAGCGGTTGAGTTGCTGGATGAGACCTCGGCGCCGGAGGCGGCCGGGACGCTGGCCGAGATCCGAGACTGGGCGGGGACGGCCCTAGGCGTCGACCGGGTGCCCAACGTGTGGCGCGCCTTCGCGCATCATCCGCGTCTGCTGGAGACGGTGTGGCGAAAGAATCGGCTGATCCTGGAGGCCGGCGTCCTCGACGAGATGGTTAAAGGCTGCGCAGCCTTCGCGATTGCGATTTTCAGGCAGAGCCCTTACTGGATCGCGTACCAGACGCAGTTCCTCAGACACTCCTGCGGTCTCGATGACCGGGCGATCGTGGAAGCGACGGCGATGACGATGCATGCCTTCGCGTTCAACACGGTGGCACACGGCATGCGCCTGGACGCGCCTTATGAGAACCTGAGCCTGGGTGATTTCGCCGAGGGCGGACGCCTGGAGCACTCACGCGGGCCGGGCGCACCGCAGCCCGCTGCGAGTTCCTAGCGTTAGCGAGTCCAGGCTGCCGCGGGGCATGAATCAAGGGGCTTTGTAGGAGGAACATGGGTTATTCAATGTTCGCGCCAACCGGCGTGACGTACGTCGACGCAAAGAAGGCACAGGGCGGGTACACGCTCTTCACCACGCTGTCGGGGGATCAGACGTACCTGGTCGACATGGCCGGCGAGACGGTGCGGAGTTGGCGGGCGCCGGAGCCGTGGAAGCCGTATTACGGGTACTTCCTCGACAACGGCAATCTGTTGCTGCGCTGCACGACCGGCAGGGAGACCTGGGGGTTCGGCGGCGCCAGCGGCGCGGTCGTCGAGCTGGACTGGGACGGGAACCTCGTATGGCAGTTCGAGCATCCGACGTTGCACCACGATCACTGCCGTCTCAGCAACGGCAACACGATGGTGCTGGCGTGGGAACTCCTGGAGCCGTCGGTGGCCGCTTGGGTCCAGGGCGGCGTGCCGGGCAGCGAGATGGCGCCGGGAGTCCTGGATGAGGACTTCTGCTGGGTACCGGACCTCGCGGCAGAGGCGGGGTCGGAGCGCCCGCCGGGCTCGATTATTGGTGACGTGCTGTTCGAGGTCGACGCGAAGGGCGAGGTCGTCTGGGAGTGGCACGGCAGCGAGCACCTGGACCCGGAGTTCGACGTGATCTGCCCGCTGGAGGGCAGACAGGAGTGGACTCACGGTAACGGTGTGGCGGAGACGGCGGACGGGAGCATCCTGCTGAGCTTTCGTCAGACCAGCACGATCCTGACGCTGGACCGAGCTTCCGGGGCCGTGAAGTGGCGCTGGGGCCCCGGGACGGTTTCGCATCAGCACGACCCGACGCCGCTAGAAAACGGGAACATCCTGGTTTTCGACAACGGGGAGCACAGGCTGCGCGGCTCCTGCCACTCTCGGGTGGTTGAGCTGAATCCAGCGACGAACGAGATCGAATGGCAGTATGTTGGCGCGCCGCCACTATCTTTCTTCAGCACGGGAATCAGTGGGGCTCAGCGCCTGGCAAACGGGAACACGTTTGTCTGCGAGGGCCGGACGGGCCGTATTTTCGAAGTGACACCGGGGGGCGAGATCGTCTGGGAGTTCGTCAATCCGTACGAGTTCCCGCACAGAGGCGACGAGCGCAACCGCGCCGTGTTTCGGGCGCATCGTTACCTGGCGGATGGGCCGGAGTTGAGAAGTCGGGTCTGACGCCGCCGCTGAGCCTTGACGCCGATTTCTCTAAATGTAGTAACGCGGGCTGGGTTTATTGAAGTCTTTAAGGAGTGAGCTGGTCCGCGTGCTAACCTGCGGTGCGCGAATCTAAGTGGAAGTTAAGCTGATGGAGGCTTCTAGATGACTCAAATGGGTAAGACCCAGCTAACTATTCTTTTCACGGCGACTCCGGACCTCGTTGCAGAGGGCGACAGAATCTTTGCAGCGCACGCTGATTGGATGGCGAAGGCTCACCACAAAGATGGGAACCTGGCACTTCTGAGCTACAACGTGGTGAAGGGTCCCGAGCTTGCCAACGCGCTCGACCCGTCTTCCGCGCCCACTGGTAATACCGTCTACGTTCTGGACGAGGTCTACGAAAACCAGGCTGGGGTCGACGACCACTGGAGGATGGGCACACAGGAGTGGAGTGAGTTCGGGGCGTTCGCAGCATGGGCGACTAAATGCAAGGTCACTGCGCTGCATGGCTCCCCGGTAGTGCAGTCACTCTGGTAGCAGCCAATCCATTAGAAGGACCAATCAAGCCAGCTACTCAGTCGGGAGCTCTGGCGCTTGCAATATCTTAGCCAGCGTGGATCGATGGTTGAGGTGACGAGGGAGTTGAAGTAGCGACGTCGGCTACTCCTCTAGCCTGACTTCGCCTTTCGTTCCGTCCACTGTGATGAGCTGACCGTCTTGGATGCGGCTGGTGGCCTGGCGGGCGCCGACGACGCATGGGATGCCGTACTCGCGGGCGACGATGGCTGGGTGAGAGAGTGCGCCGCCACCTTCCGTAACGACTGCTCCAGCTATCGCAAACAGAGATGTCCAGGCTGGCGAAGACAGTACGCAGACCAAGACCTCCCCAGGACTGAGCCGTCCTCCCTCGTCGGGACTCTCGATGATGCGGGCCGTGGCGGTGACGACTCCTCGGCTGGCAGGACTGCCCTTGATAGTCGTAGTGAGCTCCTCCTGCGCGACTGGGGCTGGGCTGGAAGTGCTTCCGGGCTGTTCGCCACCTATCTGGTCCGGCGGCGAGAGACGCATTCGCTCCTGCCACAGCTCTCGCCGCTGTGCCGAGACCGCGCTCATGTCTGAGGAGTGACCATCGTCAATCTCCTCCGGCGTTAGAAACAGGATGTCCTCAGCCTGGGCGATGCGGCCTTCTCGAACCAGGCGTTCGCCGATGCGCATCAGCGCCTGCCTGGCATGGCCGAACAACAGCAGCTGCCAGTAAGCCTTCCCTTCTTTTATTGGCCCATAGTAAGAACCTCTCTGAAACAGCCGCCTTAGCTGCTCGACTTTCTCCGGCGTGGCCTTGAGACGTTCCTCCAATTGGGCCAGTAAAGCGTCGCGGCGCGCAGCGGCAGCGCGGGTCTTCTGCAAGGGCGATTGACCATCGGCTTCGATTAGACGGGCCACGACGGCCAGAACGCTCGCTGGGCGTTCGCGCCAGGTTGGCGCATGCAGCTGCCATTGACCGGCACGGTCACCGTGGGCATTGAGGAAGTCCTGGAAGCTCAACCAGAAAGGCTCGTCGGCTTCCAGAACAACGAGGTCGACGCTTGACCCCGCCACAGCTCGTCGCAGCTTCTCAGAACTCCTGACGATCTGCGCCAGTTGCCACAATGCCTCATCAGCCTCCACAGAGGGGTTCAGGTAACCCTGAGTGAGTTCCGTGGCCAGAGCTGCTCCCTCCGGGCCGAATTCCTCGGTGCAGAACTGGCCCAGAGCCATGGCAAACCGGCTTGGGCTGAGAAGCTGCGTAAAACCCCAGCCGTAGCACATCTCCTCATACAACTCCCTGACGCCGGCGTCATCTTTCGCCGCGGCCAGGCGCTCACACACTGCCTGGACCCTGGGCCGGCACACCTGTTCCCAAACCGCGATTGAACCGTCCACGGAATCTGCCATTCGGTCGTGGGCGGCAAACATAGCGGCCTCATCAGATTCGGCCGTCGCCGAGCGGTTGAAGTATGCGAAGCCGTTGGCGATGCGAATCCGCGACATCGCCTCGGGATGTGCCGGCAAGCCGAGCTCGTCGGCAGCACGGCGCCACCCACTGCCGACGCCGCGAGGGAAAACTTCGCTTTCGAGCGGCAAGAACGGGAGCCTGAAGTGCTCGCGTTCAAGCATCCACGTCTGCTCCGCGTCGGCTGGGTCCTCCCAGGTGACCGGGAAGTCGGTGCCGTCGGCGCACTTGTAGATTGTTGTCAGGGCCATGACTTACCTCAGAGGCGATCTGAACGCAGGAATATTAGCGCAAACGTTTGAGCCATGGGGGAAGCCGGGTCTCATGCGGTTGGGTCGATGTGTCCGCCGAAGGCGTAGGCTGTACGAGCCTGAGTCCGGCGCTCAAAACAGGGGGAGGCCAACATGGCGCGCGTGAAGCTGATCCAGGAGAGGGGCGATATCGCCGACGCGCATCACGCGCTGTTCGATGAGCTTGCGGCGCTGCGTGGCCGGATCAGCGGGCCTTCGTCCGTCACTCTGCACAGCCCCGGTCTGGCCCGGCCGTGGAATGAGATCAGCGAGTTTCTGCATCGGCTCAGCGTAGTGGAGCCGATGCATGCCGAGCTGGCGGTTTGCGCCACGGCGCGTGAGTTCGATTGCGAATACATCTGGGCGGCGCATGCGAGGCAGGCCCGCGAGGGCGGCGTCTCAGAACAGGCGATCAAGGCGACGGCTGAGGATGCGGCTCTAGACGAGCTTCCGCCGCAAGAGGCGCTGGTGGTCGAATACGTGCGGCAGCTGATTCGCGACCGGCGAGTGGCTGACGATGTCTTCAGGCGGATTCACGAGGTTCACGGCTCGGGTTGGCTGGTGGAGCTGACGGCCTGGATCGGCCGCTACGCAGCGTTAGCCGGCATCTTGAACGCCTTTGAGGTGTCGCCGGCAGCCGATGCCGAAAGGCTGCCGCCGAGGAAGCCCAGAGGTGAGGTAGCGCCGTTGCGTCCGGTCAGGCCGCTGGCCTCTGCGCCGCGAATCGCGCCAATCACGACCAGGGAGCAGATGGGCCAGGACGACGGGCAGGTCTTCGACGCGGTTGCGGCGGGCCGGGGTCGCGTCGGCGGTCCGTTCAGCCTCCTTCTTTACAGTCCGCCGCTCTGCCAGCGTGTTCTTAGTCTCAGCGACTACCTGCGGCAGGACGCGTATCTGTCGTCGAGCCTGCGAGAGCTGGCGACGATCGCGACGGCGCGGGAGCGCGATTGTCCTTACGTTTGGGCGGCACACGCGCCGGCAGCGCGGCAGGCCGGTGTCTCAGACACGGTCATCGAAGCAGTGCGGGACCGTGCGGAGCCGGAGGCGTCCCAGGTCGAAGCGGACGTCATCGAGTTCGTGCGCCAGGTCTTGCGGCGGCACGAGGTTTGGACGGGGCTGTTCGATCGAATGATGGCGGCGCATACGCTGCCGGGCCTGGTCGAGCTTACGGCCGTTATGGGGCACTACGTCTTCGTGACGAGCATCCTCAACGCGTTTGAGGTGAGGCCAGCGGCTGACGGGGAGACGTTGCCGCTGGGGTGAGGGGTGGTGGGCGGTACAGGACTTGAACCTGTGACCTCTTCCGTGTGAATTCGATACTCCTGTGCGGGTAGGATGTTCGTAGCCGTGTGCACCCGTCCGTTGTCGGCCTTAGGTGAATCTGATTGCTTGAGCATTCGGGACCGGTTGGTCCGCCGTTGTCCATCGCCGGTTGGCGTCAATCGCCCCGGTTGGCGTCACGGTTGGCGTCAAACGGCTGCAGCAATGAGCTGCACCCGAATTCGAATCTGGCCAGGTTGGCGAATTGGTATACGCGGCGGACTTAAAATCCAAACTTGCGGTTGGTGCTAGTTGTTCGCGGTCGCTCACACGTTTGAGTCCTAAGCCGATAGTAGCTGACGGTGGTGGTTCGTAGCTACGTCGGGTCGTCAGATTGGCCGTTAAGCCTTCGGCGCTTCTGTTGACGGGGGAGAATCGAAGCCCCCGTCACGGTGTTTCTGCCCGTTTCTAAGGGTGTCTCTCAGATTCGATAATGACCCCTCTAGTGTCTCGCTGTGCCTGCATGTTGACGTGGTAAGGCATCAGATAAGGCATCAAGCCTCACCGAGACATCGTCGTCTGGATTATTCGTGAGCTGCGACCGCCACCCGCCAGGTCGCTCATCGCGTCTCCCTAAGCCGTGGGAGTTGAGGACAGGGCAGCGGTTCAACACCTCTTGGCGCTCCTCTGCGGTCGAGACATCACCCTCGAGAACATGCGTCAGCAGTGGGTATTTATCTCGATCCTTCGGTGGATAGGCGACGCCGCTGCCATGCTTGGTAAGCACGATGAAGCAAGAGCTGATTACGAACAGAACCTTGCTTTGTGCGAGAAGATCGGCTTCCGTACCGAGCTAGCCCCCACCCGCGCTCATCTCGCCGAACTGCTCCTCGACCACTACCCCGATGAGCACGACACCGCGATCGAGCACCTCGACATCGCCATCGCCGAGTCCCAGGAGATGAGGGTGCAGCCAGCGCTAGAGCCGGCGCGGGAGCGCAGAGGCCTGACAAAGGCGTAGGAAAGCAATACCAAGGACGAACGGCGCCATCTCGGTTCGACGAAGCCGATCGCGAGCGTCGCATTTCATGCCGAAGTTCCGGTGAGCGAACCGGGTAGACTCCTACCGCCTGAATGACCCGCTAGGCGCCGACGATGTTGAGCAAGGCCAGGCGCTTCTCCACCTTGACGGCGTGCAGAGCCCACTCGAAGGCCCCCGGCAGCTCCGCCGGGTCCTCCACCCGCTCACCGTAGCCCCCCGCCGACTCGCACATCATCTCGAAGTCCATCGCCGGTGAGAGGTCGCTGAACGGCAGCGTGTCCGTCCGCTCCTGCCACCCTTCCGGGTACACCGCCCGTGTCGCCGACTGCACCGCGTTCCACCGTGAGTTGTTCCAGATCACGTACAGCACCGGCAGGTTCATGCGCCGCGACACCCAGTGCCCGGCCGCCGGCACGCCGAACATGTAAGACCCGTCTCCGATCGTCGCCACCACGGTGCGCTCCGGCGCCGCCAGCTTGCAGCCCAGGGCCGCGCCGACGCCCCAGCCCAGCACCCCGGCGCTCGACACGCCGTAGAACTGGTTCGGGCTTGTGAACTCGAACTGCGAGGGGTCAAGACCGAGCTCGCTGATGATCGTCGTGTCCTCGTCCCGCAGTTGTTCGAAGCAGTACGACGCCCACGCCTTGCTGATGGGACGGTCGTCCTTGCCCGCCAACGCCCGCTGCTTCGCCCCCTCCCGTACCTTCTTGTGGTTCTCCGCCAGCCGCTCGCCGCGGGCCGCTACCGCCGCCTTGTCCAGCTTCTGCTTCTTTACCGCCCCGATCAGCGCTTCGATCGTGTAGCGCGGCATGCCGCTCAGGTTGACGTGCACCGGGAAGCTGCGCAGCGGGAAGTTGGTGAACAGCGGGTCGACGCCCACCCCGACCACCGTCGCCGCCTCGTTCGGCCCCGCCCCCGACGAGGGCGTCCACGGCACGTCCTGCTCGAACACCAGCACGACGTCCGCCTCGCTCAGGGCCGGCCCCGCCATGCCGCCCTGGTGCAGCCGGTGAGTCACCGGGAAGTTCATGTAGGCGCCGCCGCTGTACACCGCCATGTTCAGCATCTCGGCCAGCTTGACCAGCTGCGGCACAGCCTCCGGGTCTCGCCCCAGCATCGAGGTCAGCGCGATCGGGTTCTTCGCCCCCGCCAGGAGGCGCGCCACCTCTTCAATCGATTCGGGCGACGCCATGCCCAGGTTGGGCTGCATGCGCGGTCGCTCCGAGTACTCGAACGTCTCCACCTCCGTGGCGAGGATCTCGCGCGGCAGGCTGAGGTATACCGGTCCCTGCGGCTCCGATTGCGTGATCGCCAGCGCCCGGTCGACGACGCCTTCCAGGTCGACGCCGGGGCGCAGCTCGTAGTCCCACTTCACCCACTCCCGCACCATGCTGCCCTGGTCGCGCGACTCCTGGGCCCAGTGGATGCTGTTGTTGCGCGAGCCCTTCATGCCGCTCTCCGTGATCGGCGTGCGGCCGGCCGAGAACAGCATCGGCACGTTGCTGGCGCGCGCGTTGATCAGGCCGCTCGTCGCGTTCGCCGTCCCCGGCAGGGTGTGCACCATGACGACCTGCGGCTTGCGCGTCACCATCGCGTAGCCCGCCGCCATCGCCATCGCCGTGATCTCGTGCGGCACCGTCACCGGCTTCGGCACCGGCAGCTCCTGGTCCAGCCGCTTGGCAAACGCCTCCACGATGGGACCGAAGTCCGTCCCCCCGTTGCCGAAGAAATAATCCACGCCCCGCGCCGCCAGTAGCTCGACGTACGCCTCCGCTGTCGATTCCACCGATACCTGCTTCATGTCAACACCTTCCGAAATATCGTCGCCGGTTACGGCGCATGGTCTTCTCGATTCGGAGCCCCTGACGATGGCCCCAGCGTGGCTGCCGCAAGTTACGCCTTGCGGCCAGCACAATCTCCTCAATGCTGACGAACCGGTCAGTCACGAGTGCTCCTGGAGGTATCTAGGCTGCGAGCAAGACGAGGGCCAGGCATGCTTGGGCCTCCGTCGTGCTCGCGAGGATCACACTCCGGGAGATGTGCGTGCTCCCTATCGAAGCGGCGTCGCGGTGGTAACTTCCGTAAGGGGCATCGCGTTGCGCCAGGTCTTCGTAGTCGGGCTCGGCATAGAGTTGACACGGGCCTGCTCGGGTCCTTCCAGCTCGAAGGGCAGGTCGTACAGCTCGACCACGTTCTTGACCGTCATCTTCCAGCGCTCCTCCGGAGTGCACTCGGAGAGGATCTCATTCAAGACACGCTGTGAATGAGGGAAGACGGAGTCTCCGTGCGGATAGTCGTTGCCCCACAGGAGGGTGTCGGTGCCGATGAAGTCCCTTGTCATGATGCCAAGCGGGTCATCCTCGAAGGTGCAGGCGAAGTTACGCCGCCAGTACTGACTCGGCAGCATCGGCAGCCCCATCACGCGCTCGTCACCACCACGGACGTAAGCCCAGTCCAGCCGCCGCAGCACGTGGGCGATCCAACCGGTCTCGAACTCAGTGATCACGAACTTGATGTCCGGGAATCGCTCGCAGACACCGGACTGGATCAGGTCGGCGATCGTCATTGCCGCGCCGGCAAAACCCATGACACCGTTAGCACGGCTGCCGGCCTGTCGCGGTGCGAGACCGTGGTTGTCTGTCGCCCCAGTGAAGATGTGCATGTTGAGCGGCATCTTCAGGTCCTGAGCCGCGGCCCAGAACTTGTCGTACCAAGGATCGGAGTAGAGGTGGTCCGGCGGGGCGGTGGCTGCCACGCACATACCCACATGGCCCATCTGCTTGGCCCGCTCCATCTCCTGGATCGCCTCATCCAGGTCAAACAGCTGGACGCATCCGAGAGCGAACAAGCGGTCCTTCTGATCCTTGCAGTAGTCGGTAATCCAGTCGTTGTAGAGCCGGAATGTCGCCTTGAGGATGTCGAGATCCTCGATCTGGTAGACGTTGAAGAGCAGGCTCGGATAGAGAACCTCGGCGTCAATGCCGTCCAGATCCTGGTCGTTCATCCGCTCGGTCGTGTCGTAACAACCGGGCCGCGCCAGCTCATAGCCCAGGTGCATCGACTCGCGGGCCTCTGGAGACGTGAAGTCCACGTTCTGCTGTAGCATGCCGGCGACGGGAAGACCCAGCTTCCCGTTACCGAGGTGGAGCTTGGGCCCCTGCGACGGGTCGCCGGCAGGGACCGCCATCCTCGGCGCCTTGTCGCCGAACAAGTCGGCCAGTGGTTCGAAAAACTCAGCCGGCTCCACGATATGAGAATCGGCCGAGATGCAAAGCTGCCTGCTCATAGTCCTCTCCAACTTTCGTAGTCGCCAGAGCCCGGTCAGGCTCACGGCGAAGTCAGTGTGCTCTCATCAACGCTGACTAGTCCAGGATGTCCTGGAGTCCGTAAACTTCCACGAGGTTTCCCCCGAGGATCATCTCCCGCTCTTCGTCCGAGACGCCGGCAAAGTTGCGCTCTATTGCCTCTTGGGAGTTTGGCCACGTCGAATCGAAGTGAGGGTAGTCCGAGCCCCACATCATCTTGTCTACGCCGATGAGGTCCCGGCAGCGCATTCCGGGTTCGTCATCCTGGAAGGCATAGTACACGTGATCTCGCCGGTAGGTCGCTGCGTTCTTCTTGATGTCCGGGTATCGCAGCACGAACCGGTTCGAGTACCACTCAAGGCGCTTCATGAAGTTGGGCACCCAGCCGATGTCTTTCTCTACCGAGATGACCTTTAGGTTCGGATGGCGGTCGAACACGCCGCCCGTGGCACCGACATGGCACCGAACCGACTGCCCACCTGGTTTGGAGGCACCAATCCTGCGGCTTCTAGAAAAGGACGCCTGCAAACGGCCCAGCTCAGCAACTGAGGTCAGGGAGGCTCTGGAGTCAGTTGGCGAGGCTACACCGACGACAGCAGCTTCGCCACCTCGGCCTCAATGGCGGTACCCTTGAAGAAGTCCGGGTTCATGCCGGCGAAGAATCGTGCGGGATTCGTGAAGGTAAAGTCGCAGAAGTCCGCCTCCGTCATCAGCTCTTTCTCCACCAGCTCGTAGGCCTCCTCGACTACCTCTCGCATGTCCGTCACGTCCCAATGCCCGATATCGGAGCTCAGCATGGCGCCAAGACGTGCGCCGAAGGGGTTGAGCTTCGTGTTGAACGCGATCGAGTTCATGCGGTCATCCGCCTCGCAGCCGAAGAAAAAGTTGGGCACGAATCGGTCTCGGATATCTTCCGGCCGTTGGATGCCACAGAGCGCAAAGTCATCGATGTTGATAGGCTGGTGATCAAGCCCTAGCGAGGCGTTGGGCAAGGCTCGAATTTCTTCGAGCTTGTCCTCCAAATGGGCGTCGCCGTATCGGGCATACAGCTCCATCAGTGCATCGATGTCCAGCTGCGCCGGATCGACGTGGCGCAGGGCGTTCACATTGCGCTTCTCCCAGCGTTCGATGATGCCGGCGTACAGGTCCGCGGCCCAGCCCACCCCACCCTCCAAAAGCGCCAGGCGCAGCGCCGGGAATCGGTAGGTCACACCACCAAAGAACAGCGATTTGCACAGGACCTGGGCCGCGGCGGCGAAGTGGCCCAGGTGGTTCTGCATGAAGAAGGTGCTGGCCGCGTTTGTGGTGAAGCCGAACCCGGGAGAATGACAGGCCGGAGGCGTCCCGAGCTCGATACACTTGGCCCAGAACGGGTCGTAATCGTACTCGCTGTCGGCACCAAAGGCATCCACCCAAGTCCCGTGAGGCGCCGGTAGCTGCGGGAATTGCCGCTGCACGGCCGGCACGGGGCGGCGAACGTAGCTCGCGATCATACATGCCTTCAGCCCCAGCGTCTGCACCGCGAATTCCAGCTCTTCGATGGCTTCCTGGGGGGTATGCATCGGAATGGCGGCGGCAGGGGTCATCCGGTGCGCGTACGGGCCATAGATCTCCGCGACGTACAGGTTCAGCGCCCGGCACGCGACCCGGCGGAGCTCGTCATTGTCAAAACCCGGGAACAAGAGACCCGTGGTGGGGAAGATCACGCAGTAGTCCAGGCCTAGCTCATCCATGCGCTCGACCAGCAACCGCGGGAGGGATGCCGTGGCGCGGTCTAAGGTGTTCCGCGTCGGCGACGGCCACCACGTGCTCACGGTCTCCCGGGTGTCACGGAGTTCGGTGGTAGACATGGCGAACCCCCGACGGCGTTGCCTGAAGTCCTCAAATGTCTTGACCATATCAGCACCGCCGACCTGCTTCACGAAATCGAGCAGTACCGGCAGAATCTCGAGAGTGTGGCCATCCGAATCGATGATCGGGTGGTCTAGCTTTGCGCGTATTTTGGCGGATCGGCTCTCAGGCCTGACGACCAAGGTCGCTCTCCTCTACTTCTACGTTTGGCTTCGTGGCTGCAATACGGGGCCGACTATACCATTAGGGGAGAGGGACTCCAAACGCACGTGTTAGAGCCAAGATGAGATCCAAGGCTGGACAAATGGAGAAGGCTCCTGGCGACTAGTATACGTTGGCAGAAGTTTCTGATCAGTTTTCTTCGTGTAAGGTGCACTCCGTGCTCTGGGGGGAAATGGTGCATAGAATGCACCCCTACAACTGCTGAGATATTTGTGCCGTGACGTCCTAAGCGCCTTCCCATACCTTTTAACCAAGGAGCGTGTGCACCGCCTGCTCTACTTGGGTCAGATCCCAGGCCATACCCATGTGCCGGAACATACCGATGGCCTGCGTGAGGTGTTCCTCAGCCTTGTTTGCTTCTCCTCATGTCCGGAGAAACAGGCGTAACAAGCATAGCTACGTGCCTGCTCAGGTTTGGCGCCAATCTCCTGTTGCAGCCGGATCGCCTCGCGTATGGCGTACTCGGCCAGCTGCAGATCATGTTCTCCTCCTTGACGTCGGCGGCTGGCCTATATGGCCTCCGCCGCGGCCTCCGTGCCGGCGATGCGGCCCTGGACAATGCACCTCGCCAGTCCGTGCAGGCTGAAGCCGCCGGCAGATTCGCCGCCACAGTAAAGGCCGGGGATCACCTGGCCCCATAGGTCGACGACCTGACACTTGGCGTTGATCCGCAAGCCGACGCGCGTGTCGTGGATGACGGGTGTTGCCCAGGCGGCGTAGAACGGTGGGGTCTCGATCTTGTACTGCGGTGACGGCTTGTCGAAGTCGGGGTCTTCACCCTCGTCCACGAAGCCGTTGTAGCGCGCCACCGTCTCGGCCAGGACGTCGGCGGGCACCGCTTCTTGCTGGTACTTGTTCTTAATGTTGGCGGCGAGCTCCTCGATCGTGTTGCCGCTGAAGAAGAAGCCCTCTTCGATATCGACGTGGGGCGGCTGGGTGATCCACTCCTCGCGCGTCACGGCCTCGGAGTCGAAGATGGCCCAGATCGGCCCGCCCCCGTTCCTCGCCTCGCCGGTTCCCGCCAGTGCCGCGTTGAGGAAGTTGCTCGGCTGGTAGGCGACATCCTTGGCGTTGCGCCAGCTTCCGGGCACGTAGTCCGGTATGCCCTGGTAGCTGTTGGCCGCGTACTGCCCCACGGTTTCGTCGTAGAAGCGACGCCCCGCCTGGTTCACGAGTATCACGTCTTGCCAGTCCGCGACGCGCAGGCCGATGGCGCGTGCCAGGTTGAAGACTGGGCTGCCGGGCTGCCACGCCAAGTTGGCGTAACCATATTGGCAACCGACGCGTCCAGCCTTGGTGATGACGGCGCCGAATTCCGCGCTCTGGTTGAAGGCGCCCCACAACGAAGCCCCAATTGCCATCGCGGCCAGCTCCCCGCTGGCATCCTGCGGCGTGAATGGCTCTCCGGCGACGCCGCAGTATTCCTCGGTGAGACGTGGGTCGAAGATGCGGCGAAAGTTGACGTTGCTGGTGGAGCCGCCAGTGCCCAGGATCACGGCCTTGCGAGCCCGGAAGTCCAGGGTCTGGTCGTCTTGTTGACAGGTCACGCCGATGACTCGACCAGCCGGACCGCGTTCTCGGATCAGGTCCGTCATCTTGGTGTTGAGGAGGATTCGCACGCCCATTTTGCGCGCCGTCGCCTCCAGGGGCCGTACCAGGCCGATGCCCGAGGACGTGATCGGTCCGCGTTCCGGAGGCTGGGCCTTGCCGGTCTGGAACTGCACCCAATCCATGGCCGCCATTTGAGCCTCGCGGGGGGCTGAGTTCCCCGTGCTAACGGCGCCGCGATTATCGATAGGCTGGTCGATGAAGATGACGCTCTTCTCGAGCAGCCACTCGTAGGTGGGCGCGCTCCAGTCGGCGAAGGCGCGGATGATCTCGCGGTCGTTGTAGCGATAGTCAGGAAAGCCGTTGGGCTGGACCACGGACCAGTCAGTCAAGTCAGAGAACAGAAGGTCGGGCGAGTCGGCGATACCGGATCGCTTCTGCGCACTGGTACCGCCGCCCAAGGGTACGTTCCCGCCACTGATCGCCGCATGCCCGCCGACGTCGAAGTTGGCCTCGATCAGCAGCACCGAGGCGCCGTCCTCGCGCGCCGCGATCGCCGCCGGCAGGCCGGTCGCGCCTGCCCCTATGACGAGGACATCAGCCTCGTCGGCCCAGATTCGCTCCTCGGACATGTTCGCTCCTGTCGTGATTTGAATCGGCCTACCCGTAAGTTCGAGGCCCGCGGCATCATGTTTGGAGCTTCGTGCTCCTGTCAAGCAGGTGTATGGGAGATGCAGCTTCCCAGCGCGCAACATCTCCCGAGAAGCTGAACAGGGAGCAAGCTATGACCTCAGACGCCTCCAGCAAATACGGCGAGTCGGCCATTTCCGTCGGTCGGCAAGTGCTTCCGCACTCCTTCGAGGAGCGCTTGGCGTTGCAATATGGACCCGATCAGCATTTCACCAGGTTGTGGCTGGATTTCATCGAGGGACTGGAGAGTCCAGAGGTGCTGAAGACGTAGGTGCGATACGCTAACCCCGCAAACTAAGTCACGAGAGGATGTCAGATGTATCTCCGACTTGTCAGGTTCACACTTTCGGAAGGCAACGCATCGCACGCAGATGTCATGGCTAAGGAATTGATATCCGCGATCAAGGAACAGCCAGGCTGCCTGAGCGCGATCTTCTTCGGCGGCGGCGATGATGGCGAGTCCGGGCTTTGCGTCCTCTGGGACACTCAAGAACATGCGGACGCTGCAGTCGAAATCATCGGACCGAGACTGCAGGGTCATCTGGCTGGCAAGGTTAGCGGACAGCCGGAGACGCGCCTCTTTCCAGTGCTAGAGAGCTAGCCCCCCTTTAAGGACACGAAGCGAGATCCAGGACATGAAGATGCAGCCGGCGCTGGAGCGGGCGCTCGGGTCGTGGTCTGCTGAAGGCGTAGGAGAGGCGCGCCGTGGCCGCTTGACAGGCTGCGGCGTCGCTAGACGGTCATACCACACACCCAGACGCCTCCACACAGACAACTTAACCCCCCAACTATGTGGGCGGTGGGTCGGTCGAATCCGTACGTGGCGGGAGCGTGACGCGTGGTAGACGCGCGTCAGCGTTGGCGTCAAGAAGCCTTTTGGGAGCCAAAGTGTGGCTTATTGGGGGTCAAATCGAATCTAAATCTTGGTGGGCGGTACTGGACTTGAACCAGTGACCTCTTCCGTGTGAATTCTAATCGGAGCGTCCACTGGGGCCCAACACAGTCCGCCGTAGATTCGGTCGGCCGGCATTATGTTCAGTTACGTGCATCTCCGTGCCTGCCAGTTCGCCGCCGTGGCTGTCAAAATGGCTGTCAAAATGAATCGTCGCCGAGGCCGTCAGGGTGAGGCATCGGTCCAGTGGTCGTCGGTATCGACCCAAGTGCCATCGCTGCTCTTGAATTGAAGCGTCCACGTTCCGCCCTTATGGACATCGAATTGAAGCGGGCAGACGCCGCCGACGGAGAATCCGAAGGTGAGGCCAGTAGTCTCCACACGTGAGAAGCTATCCCACTCTTCAACTTTGTGTGTGCGAGGTAGCGGGCAGCTCAGATAAAAATTCAATTTTTTGAAAAATCGTCTGAGAGCGAGATGAGCAGGGTGGAGGAATGGGGGGTATGGGGAAATGGTGGAAATGGTGGGATATGGCACCATAGGGAAGGGTTTAGAACGCCCGAACTACTGCACGATGTGAGGCTTACAGGACGTTTGTCTCATCGACGCTCGCGCCGTTGGCGGCGAAGCTTGCAGACGCGGCGACCGACGCGCTCCCGTTCGGCGAGATCACTTTGACGTTCGGAGAGATGCGAGCCAACGATCTGGCCGCTCGCAGCCGCAGCTTAAAAGCGCTTGTTGAGGCGGGCGTCCCGTTGGAGCGCCCCGCCGCCCCCCGCGTAGCTCCAGCTACTCGCCACGGTGCAGCGCTATCGGCAGAAGCCCTTCAGCAGGCCGGGGGCAGCTGAAGCGCTTCGCTCGTTGGTAACCCCCATAGCCAGGGAAGCACTTCGCCATGAGCGAATCGCGCACGTGCGTTGGCAGTGACTACTTCCAGTTCAAGCGCAGCGTCGTAGTCCCAGCCTGCCGCTCTCGCTGTGGTCGCCCGTCCGCTGCCAGTCGGAGTCGCTCAGGTGCTCGATTATCTGCGCTGTAGTGTCGTGAGCCGCCTTTAGCGCCGCCAACGCCGGGGCGATGGAACGCTGAGCGTAGAAGAGGCGGCGAGCAAAGTCCGCCTCGTCGTATCCATGTATCTGCGGGTTGTCCTCGCAGAGCAGCAGACGGAAGCGAATAGCCGAGGTCATCTCGCTGTCCGCCAGGTGGTGCGTAACCTGGCGTGCCGTCCAGCCGCCGTCGGGGTCCGGCCGGTCGAGCTGGCGGTCCGTGAGACCATCCAGCGCGGCGGCAACCACTTCGCAGCCTTCGCCGTAGCTCTCGATCAGCCTTGCGCGCGTTGCCTGGTCCATCTCGCTCTCCCTAACTCGTGCGCCCTTTGATGGATGAGTGCGAAGAGCCCTGCCGTGAAAGGTCTGGAAGAGGTGGCCTTCGCTCCAGCCCCGAAAGTCGCCCAGGTAGGCTCTAATGGGGATCAAGGGCTACCTCGCTTATCGCCGTCCAGCGCTGCTTGCGCCCCTTCCGGCGGCATGATCGCGCCCCGTTACTCGTACCAGCCGGAGCCGATGTACAGCCCGTCATAGCGCACCGCCCAGGAATGCTTAATTCCCTCCTGGCCGGTGGCAGGGTTGAGGAACAGATAGTCCACCCAGAGCCCAGCTTCGGTGACCTCCAGATCTGTGAACCTCTCCCCGTCAATGGTGTTGCCCAGTTCATCAACATGCCTGCCCAGTAGGGATGGGTCCGGGTGGGCTATGAGTTCGTCATTCTCATCGACGATAAAAACGTACCAAGTTCCATCCACGCTTTCCGGGGTTTTGTAGTATTGCACCGCTCCCGCTCTGCCGTGGGCCTTGTAGTAGCGGATAGCCCGGTCCACCACGGCCACCGTGTACTCGGCTGGGTCGGCCTTGGTGGCGTCCAAGGGCGAGCTGGGCAAGACCTCGTACCAGCCGGAGCCGAACAGCAGTCCGTCATAGCGCACCACCCAGGAATGCTTGAACTCCTGGTTGCCGGTGGCAGGGTTGAGGAACAGGTAGTCGACCCACAGACCATCCTCCGTAGCCCCGAGCATCACCTCGCCGAACCGGTAGCCTGTAACGTCGACCCCTAGATCGCCCTTCAAGTCCCGGCCCAGCAGGTCCTGGTTGAGATGGGCGCCGACCTCTTCATTCTCGTCAAGGATGAAGACATACCATTCCCCGACCGCGCTCTCCGGGGAGTTGTAGTAGCTTAAGGTAGCTTCCCATCCCTCGTCTTCATAATGCTGGAGCGCCTGCTGCACCAAGCCTACCGTGAACTCGGCCCGGTCCGACAGGCGGAACTCGTAGCCGTCGTCGAGATCTTCCGGCCTGGACACCAAGGCGATGACGGAAATAGCCAGCGCGGCGCCAGCCATAACTGCCGCCACCCCGCTGAAAAGCAACCCAATGCGCATTCCGTCCCTCGAATCAACTAGAGCGCCGCAAACGGCCGCAAAACCCTGGCCAACGAAGTATACACACCCAAGTTACGGCCTCTATAGCCGGGCGCTGTACCAGCCCACCTCCCCCTTAGATTACGCTGGCTGACCGATCTGACTAGGTCGCGTGTACAAGATCGGCCGCTAGCCTTAGAGCGGAATGAGATCGTGATGAGTTGGAATCGACACTGCCCGACCCCGATTTGACGGACACATTCATTAGGCAGCGAAGGCGGGACTCCCACTAGGTAGCCGACTCCGCCCCCTCGATTCCGACCTACTACCCTTCCCCGATCCCCCTACAGCTGCATCGCCGGGCTGAAGGCAGCGTGCGCTGCCGCCGCCTGCTCTGAGTCGTAGGTCGCGGAGTAACGACGGACCATCATCGGGCTCGAATGACCAAGGAGGTACTGGACATCGAGCTCACGGGCATTGACCCGAATCGCCCAGGTAGCAAACGTGTGACGGAAGCGGTGGGGGTTGACCTGGCTCACCCCCGCCCTTGCGCCGTGACGGGTGAACATGACGTTCATGTGGTGATTGCGAAGCGGCCGGCCGTCGAAGGTCTGGAAGAGGTGGCCTTCACTCCAGCCGCGGCAGTCGTCGAGGTAGGTTCTGAGGGCAGCGAGGGCTACCTCGCTTATCGCCGTCCAGCGCTGCTTACGTCCCTTGCCTTGAAGGACACGCACACGGCCCTCCTCAAAGAGGACATCGCAAAGCGCCCTGCGATTCCCGTGAACGTATTACCGGATCTGAGCTAACATCTATGGGGCTAGAGGAAATGTATGCAAACCCGAGCGGGCAGCAGCCTTGTCCCTTGGCAGGCGTATCGGAAGACCCGCAAGAGGAAGCAAGCCGGCAGGTTGCGCTGAATGAGAGCAGCAGGCAAAAAAGATGGAACAAGGAGAAACCGGGAGAGCAGCTCTTTCGACCGGAAGATCTCGCGTTCGCGTCACGTCGAAACGGAATGAAGTCAACAGAACCTGACGACCTGCTGCAGGAGATCGAATCTCGATTTCGATATCGTTCTCCAAGAAGTCATCGAAAACCATTATCCCAGATTCAGAGGAGCACCCTCCGGCTTCCAAGTCAGCCGCGATTTAAGAATGTGATCACCGCAGGCATTGTGGCGCTGGTGGCCATTGGGATTCTCTTTAACTGGGCCGTGCCGGTTTCGGCACAGAACGCCGCCCCCGCCACACCTGATGTGCCTACACTTCGTGCTCTGCACAAAGGAATGGTGGAAGTTGACTGGAACGATGTGTCGGGCGCAGACCGATACGAAGTCCAATTCTTCATGTCTTCGGGCTGGACAGACATGCCGAATGCTGGGCTTGGAGTCGAAATCTTCTTCTACGGCTCTCGAGCGGTGGCGACCGACCTACCTGAAGATATGAGTTACGATGCTTTCCAGGTCAGGGCGGGCAACAGCGTTGGGTGGTCTGAGTGGTCCGAGTATGCCTGGCAGAGGACGACCCATTTGATGGATTGGGAGGGCATGCCAGTACCAGCGATTGAGCCGAGGCCAATGCCCGCTAACTCTACCGCTACCGGCGCTCCCACCATAACCGGCATAGCCCAGGTCGGGGAAACGCTGACGGCGGAGACCACCGGCATAGCCGACGCCGACGGGCTCGACAACGCCAGCTTCGCCTACCAGTGGCTGGCCGACGACGCCGACATATCGGAAGAGACGGGCAGCACCTATGCCCTGACCGCGGCCGATGAGGGCAAGACGGTCAAGGTTCAGGTGTCGTTCACCGACGATGCAGGTAACGAGGAGACGCTGACCAGCACGGCAACGGATGCGGTGGCTGGCTTACCCAATAGCCCGGCTACGGGTGCGCCCATCATCACACTCAGCTTTCTCACCGGAACCCCCGCACACGTGTCGCAGCTAGAGGTGGTCGGCATTCATGTGACCGCTGACCATGTGTACATAGCGGCGAACGGCGGGGGGATTTCGTCTGTTTGGATGTTCGGTGGCAGCGCGATGTCGCCCGAGCAGCACCTGCCCTTGGACTTCGAGCCGCGTGGATTGGCGGCCTCGTCCGCGCACCTTTACGTTCTCGACGCCAGTGGGACAGCTCACGCGTACGACCTGGAGACGCTGAGCCCTGACAGCTCGAGCGACATCGGGTTCGCGCTGCGTGGGACGGACAATCCCGCGGCTTCGCTGCGTGGGGTGTATGCGCTAGCCGCCTATGACCCCGGCTTCACGGGCCCCGACTCAGGAATGGGACTGGTTTACGCGGCCCGCAGAATCGAAACGGGCGTCGACAAGTGGGAGGTCGTTGGCCCTCCCGGTGTCGGCGTGCATCATGACGAGTTGGTCCATCTGGGGATCACCGACTTGGACGGGTCCGACGTGGCAACCGATCTGAGCACGTACCTGTTCGTGGAGAACGGCACCGGCGACGGCGCACATGTCTTCGAGGTGCAGCCCTCTGGTTCCGCGGAGCTCTCACATGGTCCGGAGATGTATTTCGGTCGAACTGGCCACGACGGGCTGTATTATGACGGTTCGTTGCTGTGGACACTCGATGTTGACAGCTACAATTGGGACCCGAACGACGGACAGACCGTTACGCTGCGCGCATTCGATCCAGCGCAGCGGACCATCTTGCCCGACCATTTTCACGACCTCCTGCACGAGAGCGACAACATCGGGAGTTGCGACATCGAGAACCTTGACCATGTCGAGGATCGTGAAGATGTCGAGGATCTTGACAGTCTACTGCTGCCGGACTTGGTAAGCTGTCAGCATGACTATAGCGTCGCGGAAGTAGTCGTCGCGCCTGACGGCACTGAGTTGCACGCACTGCGCTTCGCCGGGTTTGTGACCAATCTCGGCGACGGACCGCTGGACCTCAAAGGCAACCCGCAGTTGGTCGACGATGCCGATCTGACCAGCCACGACGTTTGGCAGCGCGCATTGACCGGCGGTGGAGATTGGGTCAATCTGACCAAGCCGCCCCTTAAGTTCGAGCGGGTTGACGGCCACGGCCACTTCCACCTAAAGGGCATAGGGGAGTACTCGCTTTGGGACACGTCCGGAACGGTGGAGATCCGCTCCGGCGCAAAAGTCGGCTTCTGCCTGTTAGACGTCGAGGAACGACCTGACCTGCATCCCAATCCGGGCCCGGAACGGTATAGGCTGGGGGACCCGGACATCCACTTTTGCAAGTCGGGCCGACCGGGCGCGACGAACCTGCGCATGGGCATATCCGAGGGCTGGCAAGACATCTACAGCTTCGCCGCGCCCTTTCAGTGGATCGACGTGTCGAACGTCCGGCCCGGCTACTACCGTGTCGGCCAGCGCGTCGATCCCGACAACGTTATCGTAGAGTCCGACGAGACCAACAACGGGCTCGCATTGTCCCAGCGTTTGCACGTGGTCCCCGGATATGTCGCCAGGCCAGAGACGGTAAGGGTCGAACCGGACGCGACAGTTCGCTTCAAACTCAGCGCTGACGAATACTTCGAAGACGGAAGCCCTGGCACGCGTGCGTACCGCATCGTCACGCAGCCTTTGCACGGGAGTCTCGACGTCGGCGACACCGTCACCCTCATCGTAGACGGAGCCACGCATCAGGTGTTCACCGACGAGTGGGTCACTTACACGCCTGACCCGGGCTATGCCGGCGCGGACTCGTTCACGTTCGTCGCTCTTGACAAGTCACTTCCGAGGTACCCGATTGACCCAGTCGTCGCGACCGTCACCATCGACAACGCGCACGGTGCCAACAACCCTGCCACCGGCGCACCCACCATCAGAGGGACGGCCCAAGTCGGGGAAACGCTGACGGCGGACACCTCGGGCATTGGGGACACCGACGGCATAACCGGCATCTCCTACAGCTACCAGTGGGTCCGGAACGACGGCACTAACGACACGGACATCACGGGAGAGACGGACTCTACCTACACCATGGTAGCAGCCGATGAGGGCAGGACTATCTTTGAGTCCGAGGCCCAATTGAGCAAGCCCAGCCGGCCTGCTAGCCTTCATGCAGGTTTCTTGCCAGTCCCACCGGACATCAAGAAACCAGCTGGGCAACAGAATCCGTAAAGCAGCGAAACATCAGGGCCTGCCCAATGGGTATGGTTAAATGCGCTGCCATGAGCAGCTAGAACGGAGACGCATGATGGACGAACGCCAATTGTTGATTGAAGAACTCGCCGATGGGCATCGCATGGTCGGTGCGGCCTTGTCCGACCTGAGCAGTGAGGTTGCCGAATGGCAGCCCGGCGGCACCGCCAACTCGATCGCCAGCCTCCTGGCCCACACAATCGTCGTCGAGGACGCGGTAGTGAATCAGATGCTTAAGGGCGGCCAGCAGCTGTTCGTAAGCGGCGATTGGGCGGCGAAGACCGGCATCCCCGCTGAAGACAACGAAATTTGGCAGCCAGGCTGGTCTCTAAATCTCGAAGCGTTCGATGCCTACCGCGGGGAAGTGCAGCAGAGCATAGACGACTTCATGGCCGGTCTCGACCCGGCGACACTCGACGATGAGATCGAGGCGTTCGGCAGCCCGCGCCGCCGAGGCTTGATGCTGAGGATGGCGGTGAGCAACCACATCCTCAGCCATTTGGGAGAGGTCTCCACCCTGCGCGGTATGAAGGGCTTGGCCGGGTTGCCGATCTAGCTTGCCGTGACCCAAGGTAGGCGGCCGCGAACCAAGAGCCCAGCCATATTCTGAACCACCAAGGAGACACTGAAGATGAGCGAGGCCAAAGAGGTTATCATCGTGAGCTCGGACGAAGTGGCGGGTCGCCGCATCACGAGTGTTCTCGGCCTCGTGCGTGGCAACTCCGTCCGGGCCCGCAACCTCGTCCGCGACGTTCAGGCGCTGGCGCGCACCGTCGTCGGCGGCAGGGTCGGCGTCTACGCAGAGCTTCTCGAGGAGAGCCGCGAGGAGGCGCTGGCGAAGATGACCGCTGAGGCACGCGATCTGGGCGCCGACGGCGTCGTCGCGACCAGACTCGGCACCTCGCAGGTGATGAGCGGTGCCGCCGAAGTCCTCGCCTACGGCACCGCCGTCAGGCTCGAGTAGCCGGCTCCCCGTGTTCTATGGCCTCTAGATAGGCGCGGGCGGCTGCCAACGCATATGCCTCCACTTCGGTCTCATCATCCATTAGCTCAGGCTATGGAGTTCGTCTAAGAAGCGGAGCAATCTCCATGGCTTGCCAGCTGGCCTTACCTTCGAGCACCTTGAAGGGTTCTGTCAGAACTCAGAGCGCGAGCAGGGTAGCATCGTCTAAACCGAGACGAGGAGCTGCTCATGACCTGCCCGCATTGTCTATCGACGTCTATCTCCAAGAGGCAGCACCGCACCTCGCTTGGCTACCGGACTTTCTCCTGCCGAGCATGTCGGCTTCGCTTCAACGAACGCACTGGTTCGCCCTTCAACGATCTCCAGTTCCCTACCGACGTCGTGTTGCTCGCCGTCCTCTGGCGTCTGCGCTACAAGCTCGGATTTCGCGAAGTCGCTGAGCTCCTGCTGCAGCGTGGCTTCGAAGTCAGTCACGAGACCATCCGCAACTGGGAGTTCCGCTTTGCACCCATGGTTAGTGAGCGGGCTACGGGCCAAACGTCGCGGCAACGCCGGCCGTTCCTGGTATCTCGACGAAACCTACGTCAAAGTCAGCGGCCGCTGGTGCTACCTCTACAGGGCGATCGAGACGGCAACCTCCTAGACTCGATGCTCAGTGAGCACCGTGACCGGCAGGCAGCACGGCGCTTCTTGCGACGGCTGCTGGACGCTTCTCCGCGCAGACCGCTACGTCTGACCACAGACAAGCACCCAGCCTACAAGAAGGCCGTTCGCTGGATCGTCGGTCGCAAGGTGCTGCACCGGCAGAACCAGTACCTCAACAACCGTATCGAGCAGGATCATCGGCCACTCAAGCAACGCTACTACCCGATGCTGGGTTTCGGCCGATTCGATTCAGCCAGCCGTTTCTGCACTGCCTTCGACGAGCTGCGCCATTACCTGCGTGTCCGAAATCCCCGAGGCGAAAGAGTTTCAGCATCACGCAGTCGCCAGATCTTCAGCAGCAGATGGTCAACCCTGATGGCGGAGTTGGTCGCCTAACCCGGGCCCAGCTTCTGAGTCAGCTTGCCTCCCGTGCCTGGAAAGCCCTGAGTTCTGACAGAACCCAACGCTTCTGGTTCCTTTACTTCTTTACGTCGGCTGGGTGTTGGCGGCTGTCCTCCCGGCATCTCGACCTCACCGTCGTCCAGGATGCCAATCTTCAGTTCGGATCCTTCCGTGCTCGCAAACACTTGGACCGTCTCGGCCCGTGCTGCTATGCAGTTGTCGACGAGATCGGCAAGGGCTGTGCTCAGCGAGTATCCGATGTCGCGCATACTCTCGACGAGCGAGGATGGCTTGGGTGCAATCTCAACGATGCGCATTCATCTCGCTCCGGGTTGGAGGGTGTGATCCACGGCTCTCCGTCCGGTTGCACAGTGACTGCGCACAGGACATACCGTGCACATAGGCGCGCGGGCAGTGCAGACCAGCGCACCGAGGTCTAGCAGAGCCTGGTTCCACTGAACATCCGCTCCCTTCTGTCCAGCTAGTTCACGCAAAGAAAGCCTGAGCCAGTTCGGCTGATTGGGACCTCCCAACAACCGGCGGTCTATTCTCACCGTGTTTGTATCCATCAGTATGCTGGAGCGGTCGAAAGCGAAACAGAGCACGGCGGAAGCTATGTAGTCTCCAACACCTGGGATAGCGATCAGTTCCTGCCAGTTGTCTGGAATCTGTCCGGCCAGCCGATCTCTAACGAACTTCGCCGCAGAAACGAGATTCACAGAGCGCCAGCGGAGCCCGAGCGAGGTCAGTGCCGGTGCCAGCATCTCCGAGTTATCCAAGAACAAATCAGGCGTTTCGCCGAGGCTGAGCAGTTCATCCGCGACCCGTGCCACTTGCTCAGCCTTCGTGCGATGGAGGCACATCTCCAATAGCAGGATCTGCCAGGGGCTCAGGGTTGAACGCCTCCACGGGAACTCGCGTCTGTTCTGCCTGAACCATCCAACGAGATCATCTCGGAAGGAGGACTCATGTGCGGGATGGTGTTCAACGGTTCCATCACTGGTCTTCTTGTCTTCTAGTGCACTGCGCACCGACGAGGCGATTGCCGAGGCCAGCAGAGCTGGAACGGCGTTGCCTATCTGCTGATACCTGCTGGAAGGGTGACCCGCAAACCGGAATCTATCCGGGAACGTCTGAATTCTGGCCGCCTCCCGTATGGAGAAAGTCCGGCCCTCCCTTGAGGGAGGGCCGGCACATCACGCCGCCATCACAAATACGCCGCTGACGGCCTGCTGCCAGACATGGGCATAGACGTCGGCAGCGACGGCCTCTTTCTCCTCAGTGGTAAAGGGCGGTGTCGGTAGGTTGCCGAAGACCTCGTCAAGGATGAACACCTGCAAATCCGCCTTGGTCTGTTCCTTCTCCCAGAAGCGGTCGAGCTCGGAGAGTCGCGCTTTGATCGCCGCTAGGAGGTCCCGACTTGACTGTTTGACCCGCTCACGCTCGGCTTTCCCCAAGTCGTCCCTCTTCAGCAAGTCAAATAAGGCAAGCTCGTCTTCGTTGAGGCCCTCCTCCACCGCGCGTCTCTGTTCAGCGTCGAGCTCCTGCATCAACTCGGTTAGCCGCCGGAAAGTCTCCTCAATGGTGACGCGGTCCTTCTCCCGGTTATAGTCCGCGACGATCTCCTCGTACTTCTGCTGGTAGTCCATTCGCAACGGGTTACGCGCCAGCATCTCGGCTAGTTTCTGCTCCACGATGTCGCGGATGTCGTGGAGCGTTGACGCCTTGTGTGGGACCCGTTTTGCGAACTCGTCCGCAGCTTTTCCATATCGATCTGGCTGAGGTCAAGAGTCAGCCCATCGGCCTGATCATCGCCCGGTGCCTGGGTGCGGATCGCCTCGTTGACGATCCGGTGGAGCTCCTTCAGGAGATCCGTCACGTCCGCTGTGTCGCGCCGCTCGGTCAGCTTCTTGTAGATCGCCTCGATATTGTCGTGGCGTTCGGCATAGGGGAAGGCCGAAGGCTCCATCAGCAACGCCTTGAAGCGGACGAATACCTGTCGAGCGAGGACCTCGAACTGGCGCTTGACCTCGTCGCTGGTATAGACGGCCTCGACAGCGTCCTTTAACCCTCTGATACGCGCGAAACCCGCAGAGCCCAGCAGCGTCGCAGGATTGAAGCCGTGGCCGCGTAGGTGCGCCTCTGTTGCTTCAATAGCCTCGATCAGCGCCTGGACTCCCTCCTCTATCGGCGCGACGATCTCCTCGGTGCCAGTGCCGTCATCGCCAAGGGCGTATTGCGCTAGTGCCTCTCTCAGGCTCTTAAGCATGCCGTTATAGTCGACGATCAGGCCGAAATCCTTGCCAGGATAGACCCGGTTGGCACGAGCAATGGCCTGCATCAGGGTGTGCGCCTTCATCGGCTTGTCGATGTAGAGGGTTGACAGGCATTCCACGTCGAAGCCAGTCATCCACATGGCACACACGATGGCAACACGGAAGGGATGGTCCGGATTCTTGAATGCCGTCTCGACATCCACGCGCTGGCCATCGGTCATCTCGAAGCCCTGCTTCATCCGGGCGCGGTGCGGGATGATGTCGAAGGCCCATTTCTTGAAGTCGACGACCTCGTTTTGAGCCTCGCTGATGATGATCTCGACGATGGTTTCATCTAGCCACGCGGCCTGTGCCTCCAGTTTTTTGGCCTCCTCGGCATGTCGCGACGGCCCGGTTGACGCCCAGAACCTGGTGGTTGCGGGCGATCACCTTGCGCGTAGCGCCCGGCTTGCTCCCGTCGAATAGGATGAAGTTTTCGACGATGTCCAAGAGCCTGTCATGCGCCAGCATGCCATTCAGTAGCACCTCGGCATCAAGACTGCCCTTGTCCGCCTCGTCGAGCCGCTTCCACTCGGCGAAATGCTCCCACTGGCTGGTGATCGAGCCGTAGCGGGCGCGGTCCCCGTTCGAGACGATCAGAAAGGCGTTGTGGTGGAAGGCGTGGGCGATGACGTTCTCGTCCATGTAGTCGGAGAGGTTGTTGTCGAAGCCCTCTCGGATGTTCTTGTAGACCGCCTTCAGTTCGATGAAGACCAGCGGGAGGCCGTTGACGAAACAGATCAGATCGGCGCGGCGGTTGTAGTTCGGCGTCCGGATACCTGTGAGCTTCAGTTCGCGAACGGCGAGGAAGCGATTGGAACCCGGTGCATTGTCGAAGTCGATCACCCGGGCGCGAGCGGACTGCTGGCGGCCTCGGGCGTCCTGGAACTGGACGGGAACGCCGCTGCGAATCAACCTGTAGAAATCGCGGTTGTGCTGCACTATCGAACGGCTGACGTCGTAGACCGTCAATTGCCGCAGCGCGTTGTCTATGGCGGAGGCCGGCAGGTCGGGATTGAGCCGTTCTAGCGCGGTTTGCAGGTCGCGGGTCAGCACCGCCTCTTTGGTGTCGGCACGGCCAAGGGTGCCGCCCGGGCCGAAGGTCTCCTGGTTCCAGGCATAGATGCTGTCCCAGCCCAGTACCTGCTCCAGATGATCGGCGAAGGTCGCCTGCACAAGCCGATCCTCGCTGTTGACAGGCGTCACCGCCATCGCGCGCCCCCTCTTCTGATAGTGCGCAGCGCGTCCATCAGACCGCAATCTCCCCGTTCATCAGGCGTGGCAGCAGGAGGTCGCGAGCTTGGGCGAGTTTCTGGTTTTGTTGGTCAAGCAGTTTCTTGTGCATGAACAGGACTTCCACTTGTTCATCAAATAAGGCAGCGATGTTTCGCGTCGGAACCAAGACTTTCGCAGAGTGAGCAACTTTGCGATCTAGTGTAGGCACAGAGGCACCAGCGTTGAATTCGGCTAGATTCATTTCGGACAGCATGAAATACGCGAAGTAGACCGACACCGCCTTAAAATCCGTAACCCAAAGGCTTGTGTTCAGCGGCCAGCACGGATCATCAACAAAACAGACTTTGCCTAACGAGCCTGATCGGCCCGTAACGAGCGTTGGGAAAGCGACTTTTGCCGCGTTGTGCTCACCGACGATTCCAGTAGACCCATAAACAGGAACCCCACCTGGGATGCGCCTATTGACCGGTAAATCGAAGCCGCGCTGGAGATTTAAGACTGAGCCGAGCGTCCGCCTTTCCCACCCCGCCGGCAGGCCGGCGGTTATCTTGACGTGTTTGTGGCCGGGGAAGCGAAAGTGGACGAACCACTCGCGGTAAAGGAGCCGTGCTGCCTCCTCCAGCAACGCAATTCGCCGCAGGTTGTTTTCGATCAGGTCGTCGTAGGCGGAGAGGATTTCAGCGATCTTCCTTTGTTCGTTTAAAGGAACCTGGGGAACCAAGAAGTTGCGGAGGGATGTGAGATTGATGTGTGGGACGCCAGAAGACGAGTTCTGGTTAAGAATCTTCTGGACCGCCTCACGGCTCGAAAAATAGTAATAGAGATAGCATGGATCCGCCTTCTTTGGATCCACGGTGAGTTTCATCTGGCTTTGCGAAATTACATAAGCGTCAAAGCGCGCGTCAACCGGGATAAGTGCAGTTTGACCTAACGTGCCACGCTGTGTGAAGACGACATCTCCACGATGCGCCAGGTTTCCAAAAAGATCCTCACGCATCTTCTGTTCCGAGACAAATACGAACTCTGTTTCGTCCAGGTATCGACCACCATTGAGGTTGGAGCCCCGAATTACGGGGATGCCTTCTTCGACATAGTCAGAGGATGTAAGCTTGGAACCGAAAGGACCGCCGACAAGGGAGTACCTCCCTCTCGCGGCCAAAGACTCAACCTTCACTGCTTTTCGGCTCACGCCCCCAACTCCTCAAAGTTGCGGGCGATCCGCGCCGCGAGTTGCGACGCTTCCTCGTTCAGCCCTAGCAGTTCTGTGTGGATCGAACGTAACGCCTCCTCGGAATCAAAATCCTCGTCTTCATCCTCGGGTGCTACGCCGACAAAACGGCCGGGCGCCAGACTCCAGTCTCGCGCCTCAATCTCTGTCCGGGCGACCAATTTCACCAGCCCTTCGACATCGCACAGTTCGGCCTTGGGAAAGCGCTCCTGCAGCCAGTCGGCCTGGAGCACGAAATACCGCGCCCGGCGCAGCGCTTCGACGCCTGTGGCCCGTGCGTCCTCAAGCACCCTGCGCGCCGTGTTGATCTCCGTGTTGGCCCAGTGGTCCGATTCCCGTGCGTCGAGTTCCCTCACCGCGATGTCGACGGCCCTGCCAGCCAGCTTCGCCGCCAGATCGATCTGCTTGGTCAGGTCCCGGCAGCGTGCGGCCATATCGTGCAGACCTTTGCGTGCTGCATGCAGGGTAGCATTGTCCCGCGTGGCGCCGTTCCCGCTTTGCTCCCAGCCTGCGGCCCATGCTGCAACGTCGGCCGCGAACGCCTCGATGTCGGCGGACAGCGTAGCCTGCGTAGAGATGAGTTCCTCCCACGTCTCCACCATCGGGTCAGGATCGCGCACCGCGGTGGCGAATGGTTTTGCAAGCCCGGTCAGCTTGCCCCGCGCCTCCTCGAACGCCAGAAGCGGTTCGGTGGTCGCTTGCCCTTCGACGCAAGCCTGCGCAAGGTAGCTCTGTACCAGCCCGAGGAATCGTTCCGACTGGCCCCGGAAGAGCCACACGATGGCGGCGATATTTTTCTGTTGCTCTGGGCTAAAGTCGAAGATGGCGCGTGTGACCTTGCGGTAAATGTTGCGCGCATCGAGCATCAGGACATGGTCGCGCCGGTCTTCGTACCTCCCCTTCGCACGATCGAAGAACCAGAGCTGGCAAGGGACGGTCCGGGTGTAGAAAAAGTTGCTGCGGATATCGATCATCACATCCACGGCGCCGCTCTCGACCAGCTTCTGCCGCACTTTTGCCTCGTCCCGCCCTGCACTTGAGGCCTGCGAGGACATGACGACGCCGGCACGTCCGCTCTCGTTCAGGTAGCTGTAGACATACTGAAGCCACAGATAGTTGGCGTTGGAGACCTTCTTCGACTTGTTGACTCCGGGAAGGCCGAAGGGCAGGCGCTTGTCACCCTTGACCTTCTCGGCGTCGACTTCGTCCACGTTGAAGGGCGGATTGGCCATCACGAAGTCGCACTGTCCGGCCAACTCGTGCGGGTCCTTGTAGTAAGTAATCGCCTCGTTTCCGGCCCGGAGCTTTCCCTCCAGACCGTGAACGGCGAGGTTGATTTGGGCAAGCTTCGCGGTCGTCTCGTTCTTCTCATGGCCGTAGAACGTGACCCGTTCCATCGCGTCCTCGCCCTTGTCCTCGATGAAGTGGCCTGACTGCACGAACATGCCGCCTGAGCCAGCGGCGGGGTCGAGGACGACGCCGTGATCCGGCTCGATCACATTGACGATGGTCTGGACGATCGACGGCGGGGTGAAAAACTCGCCGTTGTCGTGCGCGCCCTGCTTGGAAAACTCGGCGAGAAAATACTCGTGGATACGGCCGAACACGTCGCCGGAGGCCGTGCGCAGCGCTTCGGAATCGAATGTCCGCATCATCTCTTCCAGGACATCGTCCTCGAAGCGCTGGTAATCCTTCGGCAGCTGTCCCTCAAGCGGCGGGAAGTGATCTTCCACGGCTTCCATGGCGGCGGTCACCGCTGCGCCGAGGTTGCCATCCTTCGGCAGCTGCATCAGCACGTCGTAGCGCGCCGTCTCAGGCAGATTTAGCGCACGGCGCTGGGTAAAATCGGCTTCGACCAATGATCGGTCAGGCATCTTTCCTGAGGCCTTGTCTCCTTCAATCTCCGCCAGCGCCGCGTAGTAGCGATTCGTCGCATGCCGCAGGAATATTAGGCCCAGAATGGGCATGAAGTATTCGTTCGACGCGAGGTTCGAATTAGCCCGCAGGGTATCCGCGACTTTCCAAAGATCCGCCTCGAACTTCTCAATGCCGGTCAGGTGGTCTGCAATCAATCTTTACCTATCCATCCTTCACGCTAGCGATTATCCGCACTGGCACTGTCCGGAGCCTAGAGCCACTTGACGAGCACCGCTTCTACTTGCCTAAGGCTAATGGTTGGCGATGGGTACATAAGTATCAACACCAAGCATCTATAGCATCTGCCGTATCTGACCCGTCCGTGGTCACGACGCAGTTCCGCGTGCGCTGCGGCAACCAGCGCGGGAGCGCACGCACCAGTGAGGACGACGAGCGCGCCGTCATTCCCGACCTCGTACTCTTCATAAACGGCATCCCCCTAGTCGTGATCGAGGCGAAATCACCCTCGCTGATCGAGGTGTGGAAGACCAAGGCGGTGCGCCAACTGCTTTGATGTAGGGGTTTTGGTGGGCCCTCAGGGATTCGAACCCAGGACCGACGGATTAAAAGTCAGTGGCTCAAGCTTCAAAACAGCAGGGAAAACGCACGAAAAACGCACGAAACTGCAGGAAAACGCAGGAAAAACGCAGATCTCAGGCCGCCAACCCGGGCATTTTAGATACAAATGGCGACACATGGCGACACCTAAAAAGGGGGGGAAACGCAGGTCTCAGGCCAAAACCGTACACATGTGCTAATTGCGTTGATGTCTACATGTGTAGTATATAGTACACATGACACTCGGTAGATATCTCCGTACAGTCCGGGAGAGTGTTCGTACTCAGGACGGAGCCTTCTCCGTTCGCAAGGTCGCCCAGCGCATCGGCGTCGAACCGTCGTATCTGAGCAAAATCGAGCGGGATCAGGTACCACCACCTTCGGAGGCAGCGATCCGTCGGCTGGCGGAAGAGTTGAGGGAAGACCCTGATGTGTTGCTGGCGATGGCGGGCAAGGTATCTGGAGACCTCCAAAGCATCATCCTTCATCGGCCGCAACTGTTCGCGGACTTGCTTCGACAACTGCGGGATGCACCGGACCAGGCAATTCAGAAGGTAGTTCGGGAGATTCGAGATGGAGACTGGTAGGAGTCAGGTGTCGGACAGCGAGCAAGACAGAGGAAGCAGGACAATGATCGAGCTAAAGGACGATGAACTGGTGTTCCGGTTCCCCGAGGTGCATGAGTCTGCCAAGCTGCGGGTGGGTTTCCAGCGCACTTTGCGCATCCCGGACGACAACCGGGAGTATCCCTTGCCGCTGGGTTTTGGGACCTTTCCCCTCAATCATGTGGACGACTATGCGGACCGGGTGCCGGAAGCCTGGCGCAGGCACGGCGGAGTCTTCCTGCCCATGCATCAAGCGGAGGCGATGTGGATTAACTTCCGCACGTCGTATCCCATGGCCGTGAAGGTGGCTGCGGGAAAGATCGACGCATTGACGGGCAAGCAGTGGAAGAACGATCTCTCCAGCCGTCCCCAGGACTACCTCGTCGTTCCTGACCAGCCGTGGCTCGACGGCTTCAGCGTCGGCAAGGGGATGATCCGGCAGTTCGTCGCGATGCCGCTTGGGCAAGGGTACACAGCGGAGGAACAACTAACCGGAGAGGCGCAGCACGGTGGGCTTCAGATCATCGTCTACGCCATGAAGGCGTCGAAATTTCAGGAGTTGCAAAGAGAGAGCGAAGTTACGCACGCTGGCCCGGTGCTCGAGGCGCAAGCACCCATGTCCGAAATGGGCTTGGCGCCCGGCGGCCTGATGCGCCAAAAGGTCTTCGAGGACGAATACGGCCTTGACGCGTGGTGCAGGTCGGTGCGGGCCCGTTGCTTTGTACACGTCCTCAACAGCCTCCAGTTCTTTGCGGTGTCGGGAGTTGAGCCGCCACAAGACCCCCCGACGGCGAAAGAGTATGCAGCCGCCGGGCTGCCGTGGTTCGACTACTACGGTGGCGACCTGACCGCATTGGAAGGGTCGAAGAAGCTATTGGACCTGGACAGCGTTGCCGTCATGAACTTGAAGAAGGGCAAGGGAACCCTTGCGGCCAACGACCCCGTGCAGCCGATGTTTGTCAAGAGGCTAAATGGGGACAGAGTGAGAGAGGGTGAATTCTAAAAAGGAGCGGTGCGCCGAACCACCTGGCCTGTATCGGCAAGCCCGCTCGCTGTCCGAGAGTGATGAGTGACCTGCTCGCCCGGAAACCGGTCCATTGATGATTGGAGTCCTTCCGGGAGCAAGCAGGAGGGCAGCATGCGTGGAGGCAGGTCTACGGATGAGCAGATCATCGGGGTGCTGCGAGAGGCAGGCACATTGGCTACGACTAGGGCTGTACCCCCCCTGAGTACCGCGACGAGGCTCTCTTCCAGTTCGACCAATTGGTGGCCTCTCGCCGGCCGGCAGCAAGCTGGGTCGGCGAGACACGCGACCGAGGCGGGAGCCGAGGGGTAATCGTACTTGTGCGGTTTTGTAAATCGAGCCACACGCTGCTCTATTTGCTTGTATTTGCACTCGTTTTGACCCTGGCTTGTTCGAACCCAAAGGATGTGAATACCCGAGACCTGTTGTCAGCAATTCCTGCTGAAGCGCTCCCACCCGACTTCAGGGAACGGGGTCGCGATCCTGGGTTCCCTGGTTCCACCACTAGTCGCTATCCCCCTCCAAGCCTTCGAATGTGGTACGGCGATAACGCGGGCAATGGCGTGCTCTTCGTGATCGCCGTCGAGCCTGCCGATGCGCGGTTAGATAGACATATACAGTCGTACGAGACCGACCTTCGCAGAGCTAGAGAGGAATGTGATCCATCCGCAGACGCCACATCCCAGTCATGCAGCTATAGACAACTACCCGACCCTGAGCTTGGAGAAAACTCTGCCGCATACGAGTCTCCTGGCAACCCGGCCGGTCCCCATGCCGGTCAAACGATCCGCTCCTATCTTTTTGTGAATAGCAGGGCTTTCGCCTCGATGGTGATTTTTTATTCTGAGTCGTCCCTGAGTGAAGACCTCCAGAGGACACTCTTGGCGGCACTGGATGAGGGCGTCGCGGCGCTTGTTGAGAGCAAATTCGGGCAGGATTGAGTTCCAAAACCAGTATCCCATCGGCGCCGTGATGATGATCAGGGCAGCAGTGAGCGTGGACACCGATAGCGAAGGCCGGGTCTGGCTGATCGTCAGGCACCGACTCGGGCCAGGATAAAGGACCGCGAGGCGAAAACCTCTTGTGGGGTAGAAGCGAGGGGCATGCAAGTTGTCATTTGTCGTTGTGAGCCAGAGCCTGCTAGATCCTGAGGCAGCCGCTGTTTCTCTCACCGCAGCGACTGGGTTCGAATCCCAGAGGGCCCACCAGACTTGACGAAATCAAGAACCTTCACGATGAGGTTCAGGTTGGCCCTGTAGATGATGTGTGGCTCCCCTCTGTCCAAGCTGGCAACCAGCCTTCCGGACAGCACCTCTTCAGCCCCGTGCCTTCACTGTCTCGCGTCCGGCCCGAGCCATCTATGTTGAGGCCGAGGCAATTCACCGAGGAGTCGCGTCAATCAGCGATTCCAGCTCATCGAGAAACGATGGATCGTAGGTTTCGGCGACACGGTGGTTATTCCAAAGGCCGGAGCGGCGAACCCGCTCCCGGTCGCTGTAATGTCCGAGCCACTCTGTTGACGGTCTGTCGGTGGCAGGCGAGCTATAGCCGCTCAGGAGTGCTATGGCGTTACGTTCGATCAAACCCCGGCTGGAGTTGGGACCGGGAGCGTCGCTCACGTTCAGCCACGGCACAACCTCGAAGCGCAAATCGTCGAGACGCTGCGGCGTCACCAGGATGAGGCGGCCATCGTCTACTGCATCAGCCGGGCAGACACGGAAAAGCTGGCAACGATGCTGAAATCGGCCGGCTTTCGTGCTGCCGCCTATCACGCCGGGCTGGAGCCAAAGGCGAGAACCAAGGTTCAGGACGCCTTCGCGCGCGAGCGCCTTGACGTCGTTGTAGCGACCGTGGCGTTCGGCATGGGCATCGACCGCAGCAACGTGCGCTGCGTCATCCACGCCGCAATGCCGAAGTCGATAGAGCACTATCAGCAGGAGACCGGGCGCGCTGGGCGCGATGGACTCGATGCAGAGTGCGTCATGTTCCACGGCGGCAGCGATGCCCGCCGTTGGGAGTCGCTATTCAGCCGCAGCGCCTCTGAGAACGAGCAACCCCAGGCCGTCACCCGGGCTCAGACAGAGCTCCTGGACGAGATGGAGTCCTTTTGCACGCTGCGTAACTGCCGCCACCAGGCCTTGTCGGCCTACTTCGGCCAGCCTTACGAAGCGTCGAGCTGCGATGGCTGCGACGTCTGCCTGACCGAAGCGACACCGCCCATGACGGATAGCTCGTCGATCGCGCGCCAGATCGTCGAGTGTGTCCTCTCCCTGAACATGCCCTTTGGAGTTGGCTACGTGGCGGACGTGCTGGCCGGCGCGAACCTGGGGAAAATCCGCGCTCGAGGTCACCACAGCCTGGCTGGCTACGGGGCGTTCACGCCACGCGACCGGCGCGAGATTCAGGGCCTCGTCATGCAGCTGGTGGAACAGAGCCTGCTCCACCGCTCCGGCGGCGACCGCCCGGTGCTCACCGTGACGCAGAAAGGCCAGGCCTTGATAAACGGCGACGAGGAAGTCGCGCTTCGCGCACCTCAAGCGCTGGCGAAGGAGCAGCGTGCCGACTCGGGATGGGATGGTGTCGCCCGCGAGTTGTTCGAGGCGCTGCGAGAGCTACGACGCGCCATTGCGGACGAACGCTCCGTTCCCCCTTTCGTCATTTTTGGCGACCTGACGCTGCGGGAGTTGGCTCGCACACGGCCGGTGACGCCCGAGGCCTTTCTCTCCATAAAGGGGGTTGGTGAGCGGAAGCAAGCCGACTTCGGCGAGCGCTTCGTGGGGCTCATCGAGTCCTACTGCAAAACCAATCAAGCAACCTCGGCCAGCGAAGCACGCCGGACCAATGCAGCTTCCGATGCCGCCCGGGCTCAAGCCTTCCGATTGTTCGAGGAGGGCAAGTCGCTTGGTGAAGTCGCCGCGGCCACGTCTCGCTCCGAGAATACGATTGTCGGCTATCTCGACAGCTACATCGAAGAGAGACGGCCCGAGAGCGTCGACGCCTGGGTTTCGCCAACCGTCTACGAGCGCATAGTTGCGGCGGGTAAGCAGCTTCCCGGCGGTCTGCTCAAGCCTGTATTCGAAGCGCTGGACGGCCAGGTCGATTACACGAGCATTCGCATCGCCATGAAGCACGCGGGGCTGCGCTAACCAGGACCGTCTCGTCCCAGACCGAGCAGGCCTTACAATCGATCGATGGACGAACACGCTCTACGCGTCCTCGAATTCGACAAGGTGCTCGCGCGCCTGGCCGGCCTGACCTCGTTTTCCGGCGGACATGACCTCGCGTTGGCCCTACGCCCCGCTGCGGCCTATCCGGACGCCCTGGAGCGACAGGAAACGCTGGCCGAGGCGATGCACTTCCAGGAGATGCGGACGCCGCTTAGTTTGGCCGGGGCGGTGGACGTACGCCCGGCGCTGGAGAAGGCCGCGTTGGACGGCCAGCTGGACGGCCAGGAGCTCCTCGCGGTCGCCGCCACGCAGCGCGCTGCCCAGCGGGCGCGCAACGCGTTGACTCGTCTCGCGGTTTCCTTGCTGCGTCTCGGCGCCCTGGGTGGGCGCTTGATGGACGGCCAGCACGTCATCGACGAGATCGGTGGGGCGCTCGACCAGCGAGGCGACGTTGTCGACGGTGCGAGCCCCGCGCTCGGCGTGATTCGACGGGACATAAAGTCGGCTCACGATCGCCTCCAGCAGCGCCTGCAGGAATTCTTGATCTCGCAGGCCGGCAAGCTGGCTGCCCAGGAATCGATCGTGACGCTGCGCGACGGCCGCTACGTAGTGCCGATCAAGGCTGACTTTCGCGGCGAAGTGCGCGGCATTGTCCATGACGTCTCGTCCAGCGGCGCGACGCTATTTATCGAACCGCTTGCGGTTGTCGACCTGGCGAACCGATGGCGCGAAATGCAGATCGAAGAACAGCGTGAGGTCGACCGCATCCTGCGTCGCCTGAGCGCCACGGTCGGCGAGCATGCTGACGAGATTCGGACCAATGTCGAGTGCCTTGCGGAGTTGGACCTCGTCCTCGCGTCGGCCAAGCTGGCGGACGAGCTAACACCGCCGGGAATGACCGTGCTTCCCTCTGTAGATGTCGACGAGCCTGCGGCCGACTGGTTGGTCGATGCGCCAGCAGTGCTCGACCTGAAGGAGGCTCGCCACCCACTGCTCGGGTCGCCCGTGCCGATCACTCTGAGTGTTGGCGGAGACAACCGCGTACTGCTGATCACCGGTCCCAACACCGGCGGCAAAACCGTGGCGTTGAAGACAGTCGGTCTGCTTTGCCTCATGGCGCAGGCCGGGTTGCCAGTGCCCGCCGCGCCGGGGAGCCGGCTGCCCGTCTTCGAAGAGGTGCTGGCAGATATTGGCGACGAGCAGAGTATCGAGCAATCGTTGTCGACCTTCAGTGGTCACCTGCATAACGTCATCGCCCTGCTGGAGCGCGCCAGCCCAAAGGCCCTGGTGCTACTCGATGAGCTGGCCGCAGGCACCGATCCGTCCGAAGGCGCCGCCCTGGCTCGAGCTCTCCTGCAAGACCTGCTGCAGCGGGGCGCTTCGACCGTCGCGACGACCCATCATGGCGAACTGAAGCTGTTCGCTCATGCTGAGCCGGGTGTGGTCAACGCCGCCGTCGAGTTCGACTCGGCGACTCTTGCGCCGACATACCGAATCATCATGGGCGTCCCGGGCCGTAGCAACGCGCTGGCGATCGCGGCACGCCTCGGCCTGCCGGAGTCGATTCTCAAGGCGGCGCAAGAATCTCTGGCGCCGGAGGAGGCCGTCCTCGATTCGCTCTTGTCTGATCTCCACGCCGAACGTGAAGCAGCGGTGCTTGAACGCAGGGCTGGAGAGCAAGCGCGCCGTCGCGCCGAGCAGGCTCGCGGTCAGATCGAAGAACGGCTGGAGGGCATCGACGAGGAACGCGCCCAACGCCTCGATGCCGCGGCCCTCGCCCTCGAAGAGGAGGTTGAGTCGGCCCGTGAGGCGCTCGCCAGGGCACAACGCGCGGCGCAGCGTCAGCCCGCGATGACGGCTCCTGAAGCGGTCACAGAAGCCCGCACCGCCATCGATGAGGCCGCTGGTACGGCTAAACGCTTGCGCCGTCGCTCCCGCCGCCGCCGCGGTGGCCTGAATCCAGAGCAGATCGTCGCCGGTACGGAAGTGTGGCTACAAGGCATCCCGATGGCGGCGGAAGCGCTTTCATCACCGGACGCCCGCGGCGAGGTCGACGTGACCTTTGGTGGACTGCGGGCCCGTGTAGGCATCGGCCAGATCGTTCGCGTCGAGAAGGTTGCGGCCGTCCCCATCGAGCAGCGCAGCGTCTCTTTGCCGCGGGCTCCTGATTGGGCGCCGCAGGAGATTGAGGTGCGCGGTCAAACGCTGGACGAGGCTTTGCCGTCAGTCGAGAAATTCCTAGACGACGGCTTCCGCGCCGGATTGCCGCGCCTGCGCGTCGTGCACGGCAAGGGGACGGGCAAAATGCGCAACGCCGTGCGCCAGCTTCTCTCGAAGCATCCACTGGTCAAAGGCTTCGTCTTCGCGGAACCCCGCGACGGCGGCGAAGGCGTCACCGTCGTCGACATGGCGCAGTAGCGCAGCTCAGGCTACTTTTGGACGCAATTCCGGAAGGCCTTCCGGTGTAGGATTGCGCCATCGTTGACTCCGCCAAGAGGAGGGAGAAACATGAAAAGTAGATTACTTTCGAGTTCACTGATTCTAGTCGGCCTAATGGCTGTGGCAACGGCGGTTGGACTCGATAGCTCCCGGACGGCCAGGGCGCAGGAAACGCAGCTCGAGCTGGGCATCAATGCAACGATGCAGAGCGTAGTAGCTGCGTTTAATCGGGGCGACTTGCCGGCTCTCGCACGACTCTTCACAGACTAGGGCTTCGAAGCCGAGTTCTTCCAGACAAAATCTGAAGCGGCATTCAACCCGGATTTCTTTGACGATGAGGCCGTCATTCGTGCCGTGAGAAACGTGACGGCTACCAGCACAGGCGCCACGGCAAACGTCGATTTCGTAATCGGCTTCGGCATTTCGTCCGAGGTTCTATCGTTCGTCTCCCAGGGATGGATCTGGGTAGTAGACGGCTCCGAGCCCGGTTCGGCCGAAGTTCCGGTCGACGCATCGGTTGTCGATCTCAAACTGCAGGAATTCGCCTTCGTCTTCGAGGACGGCGCGCTCAACTCCGGCAACTTTGCCTTTAGTGCCGAGAACATTGGTGAGCAGGACCATGAAATCGCCATCCTTCAGATCCCAGGCCCGCTGAGTACCGCCGATTTGCTGCAAGGTCTAGAGAGCGACGACGAGAGCTTCATCCAGGGTTTCGGTTTCTTGGGTTTCCTGGCACCGGGCAGCACCGGCACGGCCGCATTGGCTGAGCCCCTCGGCACCGGCAATTACGCTCTTGTTTGCTTCCTGCCGGACGTTGACGAAGTGCCGCATGCATTCAAAGGCATGGTGAGCCAGCCCTCGGTTGGTTCGCCCTCAGGGGGGCTGGCTCCAATATCACCGCCGAACACCGGCGATGCGGGCCTTCTTTCGGGGAGCGCTGCTGCGAGCTTCTGGCTGACCTCAATTGGCTTGATGTTGTTGCTCACAGGAGCTCTGTCGGGGCTTCGCGTACTACGCCGCAGTTAGGTCAGACAGCGCGGGCGAGGGTGGGGTGCCTTCGCCCGCGTCTTCAAAAACTGCAGGCCTCCCAAGACTATCTCAGTGGGCTCCGTCGCATCATCTGCCTTAGTACTGTTCTTTGCATCCTGAAATAGTTTTCATCTGATTTCTAACTCAGAATCATCCTTTCGAATGACAAGTTGCCGATAAATAGGTATACTCTATGAACAGGCACAATGCCTGTGAATATAAAGGGGGAACCTAACACTTGCAGACTATCTACGGCTTGTCCGGCAGCCTCACTGCGATTATGGAAGCGGATGCGACTCGTGCGGGCGAGCGAGCCCGCATCATGCTAGAGCTAACGCGTGGCGATGAAGCGCGATCGCGCTCGATACGCCGCCGCCTTGCTACTACGCTCGTTCAACTAGGTGTCAAGCTTGACCCGCTTGCCGCTGACGACCTCGGTGAGGATCAGTAAGGCCTAAACCCCGCGTTGGGCAGGATGCCCGACGCTGCGGCGGCAACCGCTGCTATACTCGGTTGCGATGACATCACCCCAGAGCACTCCACCAGCTGACGAAAGTCGCGAAGTGCGTCTAGGAGACCAGGAATGTCCTCGCTGTCACGAATTCTTCACGATTAGTTACTGGTCGGGCGAAACGCTCATTCAAGCTCGCTGCCTCAGCTGCGAGTTCAAGTGGCCGTTGCCCAACGTCGTCTAGAAACAACGGACGTTGCCGTTACAGCAACGCTGTCTAGCTCGTCACCATCCACAAACTCGATAGTCGCCGCTCAGTGTTCTGAAGCGGCTACTTCGTTATGCGGCCCGCTCCGGAGGGCTAACTTGCCTATCGAACTACTGGCCTGCCGTCGTCAATCGCTATCCCGTTGCCCGTTTCGAAACGAAAAGACGGGGCCAGAACCTGGATTTCGGTTGAGAAGGATGCACTGGCAAGGGCGGATCTCGGTGAAACTTGGCTCTAAGGACGGAGTCATTGCTATAATGAGGTTCAACTCTCAAGATTTCAGGGGCTCCGAGACCCTTCGGACTTTTTATACAGGAGGATAGATGTCTTCTGTCGTCAAAAAGCGGCGCAAGAAGATCCGCAAGCATAAGTACCGCAAGATGCGGAAAAAGACTAGATGGGCGCGCATGCACAAATAGCAGCCCAGGAATCGCCGTCTGCCCGCAGGCGGCGATTCTCTTATCTGAGCGAGGCCATGAACGAAGTCACGCTACAGCTCCGAGCACAGGAAGCGAAGCTCGTCTTCCTTGCCGTCGCCTATCACCTCGGTAGGCCCGGGTCAGAGCTTGACCCGATGACCAAGCAGCCCATGGAGCACGGGTTGGCAGAGGTGGCCAGCTCACTGCAGCCTCAGCTCCGCATGGCGGTGGCCAGCGTGACGCTGCGGCACAACCAGGCTCAGCGGCTGCTCAGCGCGATGCTCGGCTCAATCACGGAACTGAAGGCCTACGACATGCTCGGCGCCGGTACTCGCGAGGCGCCGGGCCACCGAAGCACGGTCCCGGGTTTCGACGGCTCTTTGCGCCACTTGTTTCCCGAGATCGAGGAAGGGACCGAAGATCCGTTAGACCTCGCCGAGCGGGTCCTCGGGCTTCGGCGTCGCCTCGAGGATGAGGTAGCCGACCTGGTGGAGGAGGAGACAGGATCCCCACCGAAGGAGCGCAAGAGCTGGTGGCCGTTCCGAAAATAGGCCCTCGACGGCTGAGTCTGGGTCAGCTACTTTTACTGGAGTGAGGCACGGCTTCCCTTTAGCATAAAGGCCGTTCTAGAATGTCGAGCGGTGGGACAAAGAACGAAGGAGATAAACAGTGACTTACACAATCACCGATGCCTGTATCGGAACCAAGGACCGTTCTTGCGTCGATGTTTGCCCGGTTGACTGCATTCACCCGACGGCATCAGAGGATGACACGGATGATGTGTTGCTTTACATCGACCCCGATGAGTGCATTGACTGCGGCGCTTGCGAGCCCGCTTGCCCCGTGACGGCCATCTTTGCCGAGGACGACGTCCCGGACAACATGAAGGCCTACACCGAGATCAACGCGCTCTGGTTCAAGGACAAGGCTGCCGCGAGGGCTAAGGTTCAAGAACTCCACCCCAGCTAGCGCGCGAGCCAGGCAAGAAACTGAAACGGCCCCGATCCGGGGCCGTTTCTTCGTGCCTTTCGATTCTTTGGCCTAGAGGCCTAGCTTTTCCCTCAGCGCCGGCACCAGCTCTTCGATGGCTACGCGCGACTGCTGCATGCTGTCTCGTTCTCGGATCGTGACCGCGTTGTCGTCCAACGAGTCGAAGTCGACAGTCACGCAGAGCGGCGTGCCAATTTCATCCTGGCGCCGGTAGCGGCGGCCGATCGATTGCGCGTCGTCGAACTGGGTCATGAAATGGGGCCGTAGGCGGGCGTGAACCTCGCGCGCCAACGGCGTGAGCTTTTCATTGCGGGACAGCGGTAGCACCGCGACCTTTATCGGAGCTACGGTCGGGTGCAGCTTCAAATAGACGCGCTTTTCGCCGTTGACCTCTTCCTCGCGATAACCGTCGTAGATCAAGACGAGGAAGGTCCGGTCGACTCCCAGCGCGGGCTCGATGACGTAAGGCACGATGTGCTGGTTCGACTCTTCGTCGAAGTAGGTCAGGCTCTTGCCGCTGTGCTCAGCGTGTTGCTTCAGGTCGAAATCGGTGCGGTTGGCAACGCCCTCGAGCTCGGACCACCCCATCGTCTCGAAGTGGTACTCGATGTCTGACGTGCCCTTCGAATAGTGAGACAGCTCTTCCTTGTCGTGGGGCCGGATGCGCAGATTCTCCTCACGGACCCCGAGGGCTTTGAACCAGTTGAAACGTGCCTCGATCCAGTGTTCGTGCCACTCTTCGTCGGTGCCCGGCTTGCAGAAGTACTCCATCTCCATCTGTTCGAACTCGCGGTCGCGGAAGATGAAGTTGCCCGGCGTGATTTCGTTGCGAAAAGAGCGGCCGATCTGGGCGATGCCGAAAGGCAGCTTGCGTCGCATCGAAGTGACGACGTTGTCGAAGTTGGTGAACATGGCCTGAGCCGTTTCAGGTCGCAGATAGACCTGGCTGGCGGACTCCTCCACGGGGCCGACGAAGGTCTTGAACATGAGGTTGAACGGACGCGCCTCGGTGAACTCGCCCTTGGCGCCGCACTCAGGGCAAACATCCGAGTCGAGATGGTCCGCCCGGAAGCGGTGCTTGCAGTTCTTGCAGTCGACCATCGGGTCGGTGAAGACGGCGACGTGGCCGGAGGCTTCCCAGACCCTCGGATTCATGATGATCGAAGCGTCGATGCCGACGACGTCGTCGCGCTCCTGGACCATGGACCGCCACCAGGCCTGCTTGATGTTGTTTTTCATCTCAACGCCGAGAGGGCCGTAGTCCCAGAAGCCGCCGATGCCACCGTAGATCTCGCTGCTTGGGAATACGAAGCCGCGGCGCTTGCAAAGCGAAACCAGCGTTTCGAACTGAAGCTCAGGGGATTCCTGCGTCATATGTTGCCTAGAACCCGTCTTCCTCTTCGTCCATCTCCTCGAGCTCGTCCGTGTCGACCCACAGGATATCGACCTCTTCGCGGTCGCCTATGGCTTGCGTCAGCATGTGAAGCAGCGTGGCGTCGGCGCCTCGCTGCTTCAGCGTCTCCAGCATCGCGCGGTTGATGAAATAGTCCCGATCTTCCGGCCACTCCTCCTCGAGGTTGTCCACGAGGAAGTCGAGCTGTTCTTCACTTAGCTCACCGACCTGGGCGTACAGCAGGATCATGCGTCACCTCTATTTCTGGATGCAGCGACTCGACAAAAAGCGCCCCGAGCCTGACCCGGGGCGACCGCCACAAAGGCATCCACAGGCTATGTCATGCGCGGGCGCGGACGTTAACTCCTGGCATTTCGCTGCTGGAAGTCATTTCGTTTGACGCTACGGTGTGGTTCTTCTTCTGTCAATCCGCGCCTTGACAATCGGCCGGTGATCGCCTGAAATCCTGACGGTTCATCTAGACAATGCGCCCGTCTACCGTCAGGAGGACATCGTGGGTCAACCGACACCAGGCCGGCAAGAAAGCGGCTTCCAACTCGATACCTTCACCGTCTGCGCCGGCCTCGGCGCGATCCTGATTGCCGCAGGTGTCTTGCTGGCGATCGAAGACCTTGAAGACGGCGGCAGTTATTCCGTCTGGTTCGCTCTGCGCGAGATGACGACCGCCGCAATCGGTGTGTTGGTGCTGCTCAGCGCATTGCGACTCGGAAACGCTACCTGGGGAGCAGGATTGCGCCGTGCAACTCCGGCAATCGGTATCGCCTTCGCCGTCGCATCCGCTGCGCTTGTAGTAAACGACCTGGGGGAGGACTTCGCCGAAACCTTTTGGCGTCCTGCTAACGACCTGTTCTTCTATGTGCCGATCACGTTGGCTGCCGCGATCTATCTGTCCGCCACACCTCGGGCAGATCGAGTTCTTGGCAGCCCGTCTTACTGGGGACGGATTCTCGGCGTGGTGGCTCTGGTCATCGGCCTGGCCATCGCAATAGACGACGTGTCTGACATCGGTAGCAATGAGATTGGGTGTTCCTCAGTAGCTTCGGCATCATGGCGGGACTGGCGCTCTTCCTGCTTGCCCTATCGCTGGAGCCGACTGCCAACATGACTCAGCAGCAAGGCGGCCAGATCAAAGTCGCCGAACTGCTCAACGACTCGCGGCTGCCGAACTGGATCGCAATGGGCGGCGTGGCCATCGTCGGCGCCGGTGTTTTGCTCGGCTTCAAGTCACTCGACGCGCCATCGGACGGCATCTGGTTACTGCTGCGTGACTGGGGTTACTACCTTGGCCTCGGAGCCATGGTGCTCATCGCCTCCGGCGTCGTCGTCGCCGGCTACCGTTTGGGGCAGCACCCCTACCTGCGGTATGCCTTGATCGCTGGACTGGTCGCTATGTTCCTCACCGGGCTCAACTTCGCGGCGGACGCCGATTCGGACCAGATCTGGGTATTCCTCAGTGACTCGATTGAGGACTCTGCTTTCCTGGCGCTTGCGTACGCCATGTTCGAGGCGGCGCAACGGCCGCTGCAGGTGGTCAGCTAGGCGAATCGATCGCATTCGTTTGCTTCGTATACGTTTCGTGACTTAGCCTGACTTGATGACAGGCTTAGGTATTACCGCTGTCGCCTCTCGCGTATGGCGCACTTTTGCTGCTGACCTCTCTGCCGTTACGGGTTTCACGACAGGCACTGACGTTGGGCGCGGCAGGCGTCGCTTGCCTGGTCCTGATCGCGGGACTGGGTCACGCCATCGATTTCGCAAACCGCATCCCCGTAACCAGGCGTGGTTCTTCATCGGAAACGTGGCCGGGCGCACATCACTGGCGCTATTTGTTCTCGCGGCGCTGGGCGTGCTCCGACTTCGCTTGGCCCTGGCGGGCGCCCTGGTGATCGCCGCGACCTCGGTCGTTCAATTCGTCTGGTTCACGACCCGAGGTGACTTGGGCTTTGAAGCCTGGGGCTTTCTGGCATTCACAACTGCTGCATTGGCAACGGCCTCGTTGATCGTGATGTTCACCGTCGTCTCGCGTCATGAAGGCGCTTCGGAAGATCCTCAGTCCTGGAATGAGGTGCCTGTCTCGGCTTCTCCGTAGCAGGCGTCGCGGCGGATTTCCATCAGGATGAAGTTGTAGTCGCCGCGTCGCGACGTGCCGTAGCGCTCGAAGCCGGCGTTTTCGAAAGAGTGCTGAGCCCGCAGATTCCAGTCCAGCGTTTTCAGATAGACACGGTCGATTGACAGGTGGTCGAACAGGTAGCCGGCGAAGGTCTTCAGCAAGTCGGTGCCGAAGCCGCGCGCCCAGTATTCGCGTAGACCGATCGTGACACCGATTTCGACCTCACGGCGCGTGAAATCGGCGTTGTAGTACATCACGTTGCCAATATGGCGCCCGTTCTGGTCCTCGACGGCTATCGTTTTGCGGTAAGGACTGGGATAGCGCAGTTCGTCGTTGAACACCGAGATGTAGTCCTTGAGGCTGCCGCCGTAGGGCCGCGCGGCGTCGAATGTCGCCAACTCAGGGTCTCGGCGCCATTCGTAGTCTTGTTCGGCGTCCTCCGGCTTTTTCTCGCGCAGGACCACCAACACGCCGCGCGCCAGCTCACCGGCGACCGCTGTCATAGCGCCGCCTCCGTAGTGCGTCCATCAATCATTTCGATCGCCATGCGCAGGATGCGAGCCTCGTTGGCGTAGGTCATGAGCTTCAGCGCCTCTTGCACCTGAAACCAGCGGACGTCGTCGAACTCATGGTCGTGCAGGCTGGTGTCGCCGCCTATAGGGTGGAGGAGGAAGTGATGCACCGTCTTGTTGTACCGGACGCCATCTTGGGGACGCGAAAACCAGTACTTGATCTCGCCCACGATGCCGTCCTGAGCGACCTCTACGCCGGTCTCCTCGCGCACCTCTCGCAGCGCCGTCTCCTCCAGCGTCGCCCCCGGCTCCGGTGTACCTTTTGGCAGGGCCCAGAGGCCGTCTGAGCTACGCCCGCAGAGCAGTACTTCAAGGCTGCCTTCCGTATCGCGAAAGACTACGCCGCCGGCGGAGGTCGCCTTCTCAGTCCTGAGACGCCCTGCCATTGCTAAATCGACCCCAACGGGTCTTCATTGAACTCGATCTCGCTCATTGCTTCCTGGACTGCTTCTTCCAGAGCATCCTCGCCTTCGAAGAGGATCGCTTTGAGGGCGACTTTGGCTTCCGATCCGCCGATCTCGCCTAGCGAGTGCACGGCTGCGAGCTGCACTTCCTGGTCCGGATCCATCACCGCCATGCGCTTGAGGTGATCGACCATCTCCGCGTCTCCGATTTCGCCGGCGGCGAAGGCAGCGGCGTGTCGCATCTCCGGGGCGGGATTCTCCACCTCGCGCGTGATCAGCGGGAGCCACACCTGGTTGCAGCTACGACCCATGGCGTCAACGGCGCCGATCTTGAGCCACATGCTGTCTTCTTGGTAGATGCTCTCGATGAGATTCTCGGTCTCTTCGTCGCTCATCGCGCCCAGCGCTTCGATGGCGCGGCCGCGGACCTCTTCGTCTTCTTCCAGGTCCTCGGCGCTCTCGAATAGAACCTCGCGTACTCTCGACGCATCGTCCGCAGCCAGCTTGCCTAGCTCGGCGGCCAGCGCGTACCGGCCCAGCGCGATGGCTGCTTCCCGACGCACGTCCGCGTCAGGGTCGTTACGCAGCAGATCGCTCAAAACGCTGATGAGGTCACGCGCCTCGTATTCAAAAAGCGCTCGCAAGGCAGCCGATCGGAGCTCCGGCGCCTCATCCTGCAAGGCGATCTTGTAGATCGCGTCGAAGTTGAGGTCGACGTTGTCTCCCGCCAGCTCTGCGAACTCGGTGATCAGCAGATGGCGTCTGCTGCCATCGATTTCAGCCCAGGCCTCGATGAAGCGCCCGAGCTCGATGGCGTCAAGCTCGGAGAAGTTGACGAGCTGTGTAGCTGCGGGGCGTTTGGCGGGGTCGCCGATGTCGGATAGGTCAGATTCGAAAGACACGTCACTCCTATCTAATCAGCGCCTCCGTAGAGTGTCAAACGGAGTTCAGTCTCGCTCTGGCCGCGCCGCCCTCGCCATCAGCTCTCTGCCCACCTCGACGGCTGTCTTGCCTTCGAAGAGCACAGCATAGAGAGACTCGCAGATCGGCATTTCGACGGCCAGGCGGCGGGCCAGCTCCGGGACAGAGCGGGCGGAGCTCACACCTTCAACGACGCCTTCAATAGACTCCAGCGCTTCATCTAGCGGCATCTCCTGCGCCAGCGCCAGGCCAAGGCGGCGGTTGCGTGACTGATTGCCCTCGCAGGTCAGCACGAGATCACCCATACCGGCGAGGCCGAGGAAAGTCAGAGGTTGAGCGCCGGCCGCGATGCCGAGCCGCGTGATCTCGGCCAGTCCTCGTGTAATCAGCGCCGCCTTGGCGTTCTCGCCGTAGCCCAGGCCATCGGACATGCCGCACGCGATGGCGACGACATTTTTCAAAGCACCGCAGATCTCTATGCCGACGGGGTCGTCGCTCGTATAGACGCGAAACGCCGGGCCGTTAAACAGGGCCTGAACCTCGATCGCGCGCGCTTCGTCTCTTCCGGCGATAACCGCGGCGGCCGGAAGCCCTGCCGCGATCTCGCCGGCGAAGTTGGGGCCCGAGAGCACCAGGACGCGCGCAGCCTCGACCCCGAAGCTCTCGATGACCTCTGACATGCGTAGGCAGTCGGCGGACTCGATCCCCTTCGCCGCACTGACAATGCTGGCGGTTGCGGACATCGCTGGGGCGAGGCGAATCAGGTTGGGGCGGAGTCCGGCGGAAGGCACCGCCAGGACCACAACCTCAGCGCTCGCCACTGCTTCCGGGTCGATGGTCGCGGTCAAATTGTCAGGCAGCTTGAGACCGGGACGGTGGCGGGCGTTCTCCCGCACGGCATTGATCCCGTCAGCCTCAGCGACGTTACGCGCCATGAGCGCCACTTCGCTCCCGTTACGCGCCAACAACGCTGCCAGGGTTGTCCCCCAGCTGGTCGTACCGATCACGGCGACTCGCGTCATCACGCCTCCTGCGGGTTCACACGCTCGCCGACGCGGCGCTCGGTACCGGCAAAGAGACGCCGGACGTTGTCATGGTGTAGGACGATGGTCAGAGAACCTCCAGCCACCGCCGCGACCGCGAAAGGCCAGGGATGCAGGCCGGCCACTGCAAAGCCGGAGAAGACGGCGCCGGCGATGGCGGCTGCGCTGATCGAGGTGAGCGACATGTAGCGCGTCAGTTTCAGTATCAACCCGGCGAGCGGCAGCACGATGAGGATGGCGAGCGGGCTCAGTCCGCTGAGAACCCCAGCTCCTGTGAGGACACCGCGGCCGCCGCGGAATCCAGCGAACAGAGGCCAGACGTGACCGCAGACGGCCGCCAGCCCGCCGGCGGCGCGAGCCCATGGATCGTCACTCCAAATGAACGGGAGGAGAGTGGCGGCCAGCCCCTTGCCATAGTCGCCGAGAAAGACGGGCAGGGATCGGCGTAGGCCGAGAACGCGCAGGCTGTTTGTGAAGCCGGTCTTGCCGCTGCCGTAGTCCCGCACGTCGACGCCACCAGCGCGCCGTCCGACGATCAGCCCAATAGAGATGGAACCGAGCAGGTAGCCAATGAGTACGGCGGCAACTATCTCCACTTTGGTTACCTCGCGGCGCGGCTAGGACGCCGTCGTAGTGGCCGTTCACCTCGTTCGCGCTCGCGTTCGGCCTCTACGTCCTCCTCACCGCGGGTGCGGAACAGCAGCTTCAGCCCGGCGCCTCGGAATCCGAAGAAGCGCCGCAAGGCGTTTTCTAAGTAGCGTTTGTAGGTCGGCGAGACCAGCATGGCGTCGTTGACAAAGAACACGAAGGTCGGCGGCTCGGTGCGCGCCTCTGTGACATAAAGCAACTTGAGCCGCTTACGACCGGTGAGAGTCGGCGGACGGCGGGCCAGGGCGCCACGCACGATTGCGTTGAGCTCGCTCGTCTGTACGCGGCGCTTCCGTTCTTCTCCGGCGGCGGCGACGGCCGTCATCAACTCATCCAGTCCGGTGCGCTCGAGAGCAGAGACGA
>CBDDBP010000004.1:0-299354 GCA_965225815.1 Dehalococcoidia bacterium | reverse complement strand
TGGCTTATACACTCTCAGCCTCCTTGCCGGTGGAGATCACGTCTACTTACAGAACCGGCGAGGGGGCGGGAACATTACGAACCTTGGCCGAACATCAGTAGCTGTGAATGGGATGCCTCGGAGCGGACTCGCAGGTGAGTCAGGCTCGAACGGAGGTGGCGCTGGCGGAAAACGCGGCACGCCGGGCCAAAACGAAACCTCAGGCGATAGTGACGGAGATGGTGGCTCTGCGCTGGAGCCAAGTGTGGGTGGCGCCTCGTGTTCTTAACGTTTCAGGATCTTAGCTTTCTTCTAGCGGCTCGCAGCATAGAGCGGCTAACTAGAGTGCATATGCCAGGCGCTTCGCAACCGGCTCGATGTCCAGCGAAATCGGCTAACGTGACCGATTTGGGAACGGCGTCTTTGTCGGCGTTGGCGTTGGTGTTGGTGTGGACGTTGGTGTCGGGGTTGAAGTTGAAGTTGGTGTGGCGGTTGGGGTCGGAGTATTGGTCGGGCGCACATAAAATGAGGCCGCGACCGAATGGGTGCGAACCAACACAGTGCAAGTAAATTCTCCGACCTGACCGGAGTCACCGGCGCTGAGGATCAGCGTGTATTCGTCGTCGTCAGTACCTACAACGGTCGGCTTCGTGTCGACGTGCACTGTCTGACGGGAATCTATGGCAGCAAATACAGGCAGCGCAGCCTGATTAACTTCTTTCTTCTCCACTCGAACTTCAACAATAAAGCCATTCGGCCCGAGCGTTTCACTAAAGTCGAGCAGAAGGGACGCTCCGGAGTCGACCACGATCGCCTCTCGGCCGCAATCTACGACGAAGACATCCGTCTGTCCTTCGTTCCGCTGTGGGAGCAGATGTTCAGGATCGATCAGTGATCGGCCGCTGCGCACTTCGAAGTGGAGGTGCTTACCGTCCGACTTGCCCGTGCTGCCTCCCAGCCCAATGACATCACCCTGATTAACCAGGTCATCCTCTGCTACCAGAATCTGATCAAGATGACCATATATAGTCTCGAGGCCACCGCCATGATCGATTGCGACGTGGTAGCCGAGATCTTCCCAAACTTCACCGCCTGCGAGAGTCACGGTACCCACCGCGGATGCTCGTACCGGTGATTCTTCATCAACTTCGAGACTTATATCGATGCCCAAAGGATGCCAGGGACCCATCTCACTTGTGAGAGGACCGTCTGCAGGCCAGATGAAAGGCTGGCCACGTACGACGTGAACTACAGTCTTAGCGCCTGAAGGATCAGGAAGGGGTTGAGTAGACGCTGCTCGGTCTGGGGGATTTACTGTCTGTTGGTGAGACGCAATTCCTCCCCGCTCAACTGGCGCCTTAGACCGGTCGAATGGAACATCTCCAACCGCAAAGGTGACCAACATAAGACCAGTTCCAGCCAGAAGGACGGGGCTTCGGCGAATACGTTTTACAAATCGGTAGGCCAGCGCCGGACCCACCTTAACGACTGATAAGCGAATCGAATTCAGGACCACTCGCAATCTGCTCGATATCATTTGCGACTCATCATCGAAAAGCGTAACCCATTGGTATCGCGTTTCTCATGACAAGCCCTGAACATCACGAACCTTATGAGGTAATCGCGTCGAGCGCCAATCACCCGTTCTTTACTGCTCTCAAAGACACTCCACCGAACCCGGTGTTAGCGTCTGATTTCGATGGGTCCAGGCTGGTTCGGCAGGCCCAGTAAACCCCGGATCAGGCTCATGTCCAGATCTCGATCTACCGTGTCGGCCAGGAGCTCAATGTCTGCCTCACGACGTTGGTGATAGTCGAACGGTTCGACCTCGTCTAGACCGGCCCAGCGCAGCAGTGCGGCGCGAGCCGCGGCTTCATCGAAGACGCCGTGGAGGTAGGTGCCGATTATTTGGCCGTCGTTGGAGCGCGCACCGTCGTCGCGGGCGCCGATCCTGACCAGCGGCTGAGCTAAGGCCGGACCCTGGCTTATGCCGGCATGGATCTCATAGCCGCTCACAACGGCGTCATCGAGTGTCAGGGTTCCGCTAACTCGGCGGAGCTGCTTCTCTGCCTCCAGGCTGGTCGTGAAGTCCAAGAGCCCGAGCCCCTGACTGACGCCCGGCTCTCCTTCGACGCCCTGCGGATCTGCGATCTCGCTGCCGAGCATCTGAAGTCCGCCGCAGATACCCATCAGCTTGCCGCCGTAACGCAGGTGCTTCTTGATGGCCTCTTCCCAATCGTTATGACGCAGCCCGGCCAGATCCTGACGGACGCTCTTGCTCCCAGGCAAGACGATAAGGTCGCAGTCGGGAATCGCCTGTCCGGGCCCGATGAACTGCAGATCGACCTGTGGGTGCAGTCGAAGCGAGTCGAAGTCGGTGTGATTGCTGATTCGCGAGAACACGGGCACGGCGATACGCAGCAGGCGGCCGCCCCCCGTGACCTGCCTGGTCGAGATCGCGTCTTCGGCCTCGAGGTGAAGATTCTGCAGGTATGGCAGCACGCCGAGCACTGACTTTCCGGTTCGTTGCTCCAGCCAGTCGAGCCCCGGCTTGAGGAGCTCTATGTCACCGCGGAATCGGTTGATGACGAAGCCTTTGACCCGCGCCTGCTCGCTCTCGGTTAGCAGATCGAGGGTGCCAACGAGGTGGGCGAAAACGCCGCCACGGTCGATATCGGCCACCAGAATGACGGGGCAATCTACGGCCTCGGCGAAACCCATGTTGGCTATGTCACGGTCGCGAAGATTGATCTCGGCCGGGCTGCCGGCCCCTTCGACGACTATCACCTCATATTGCTCGCCGAGGCTCTGGTGAGATTTAAGCACGGCAGCCATCGCGATCGACTTGTAGTCGTGATACTCACCGGCGTTCATGTTGAAGAGCACAGCACCTTGAATGATGACCTGGGCGCCGGTGTCGCTGTTGGGCTTTGAGCAACACGGGGTTCATGTCGCTGTGCGGTTCGAGGAAGCAGGCCTGAGCTTGAACCGCCTGCGAGCGGCCAATCTCACCACCATCGATCGTGACTGCGCTGTTGAGCGCCATGTTCTGAGGCTTGAAGGGCGCGACGGATACGCCGCGCCGAGCCAGCGCGCGACAGAGTGCCGTCGTCAGCGTGCTCTTGCCCGCGTCGGAGGTCGTGCCCTGGATCATCAGCGTCCTGGCCGGTGACATAGCGTAAGAATCCTATGAGACGGGAGGCGGCGTGGCTACTGGGTCAACCGCAGTCGTTGACGGAAAGCGAGCATCGGCCCATGGCATGAGTCAGGGCAGGCTCAGTATCTCTACCCAGTTCGGCCCCTCGCCCGTGGCATAGCGCTGCAACTCGGTCAGTGTTCCCGACTCCTGATCGATGCGGTAGACGGTGAGGTGATTCGAGGCCTGGCCGACCGCGAGCAGATAGCGGCCCGTGGGATCGATATTGAACCCGCGAGGCGTCGTTTCCGTCGTGTAGCTGCCGATAGGTTCGAGCCGTCCGGAATCGAGGTCGATGCTGAAGGCGGCGAGTGTGCTGGTGGTCCGTTCGGAGGCGTAGAGAAAGCGTCCGTCCGGGCTGACGTGGATGTCGGCGGCTTTCGGGCCGCCATTCGTGCTGACGCCGGGCATGCCGAACGGCGGTCCGTCGAAGTCCTCAGGAAGTGCCGATGTGGTTTGCAATTCGCTCAGGGTGCCTGTCGCGGCGTCGTAATCGCAGACGTAAATCGAGGCGTTGAGCTCGTTCAGGAGGTAGACCGTGCCGGTTGTTGGGGTGGAAGGCAAAGTGACGTGGGCCTGCGCCCTTTTCGACCCGCAAGGCGTTTGGGGAATTCGCCGACAGCTTGCCGATTGTCGAATCGAATTTCCACTGCGTCACTACGTCGCCGCCGAGGCAGGGGACGAGAACGTGGCGGTTGGCGGCGTCGATCTGGATCGAGTGTGCGTTCGGTTCGGTGCGAATGACCTGATGTGGTGGTTGGAGGAAGCCCTGGGCGCCGATGGGGCTGACGGAGATCAGGCTGCCTTGATAGGAGGCCGCGAGCAGCCATCGCCCGGTGCGGTCCGTGACGATGTAAGGCGTGCTTTGAAGCAGTGGTGCGCTGGATAGATAGCTTAGTTCGCCACTCAGCTGATCGATAGCGAAGCAAGAGACGGGGTAAGGCGCCTCCCGTTGGGCGGCATAGAGGAATCGCCGGTCTGGGCTAACGGCGAGGGGATTGAGCGGCCCCTGCCCGGCTAACTCGGTGCGTTGTGCCAGCGTCAGAGCTCCGGTCGATGCATCCAAGCTGAAGCTCAGGATGTCCCTGCTATCAGCATTCGAAACGTATACGAAGGTACTGCCACCTGCCATCGCCACACCTCGCTACTCAGCTCCAGGCGACCGTCGGCTGACGATCGCCTGATAGTGTCTCCGGGTTGAGCCGAAGACCTGCGTTCGCTTCGACGAGGCGATAGTAGCCGTTATCGTCATTGGTGACACGGATGCGTCATTCTCCGGCCTTTAGCTCTAAGTCTCTAGCAGTCAAACTGGTCGAGAGATGGACAGATTGCATCGGCAGCCGATGAGAGGGCGAATTCGTCTCACTGGAGCGCTGCATAGACACGCGAAAGCGGCGTTGGGCGACTGGGGTTATCGAGGGTGAGCGGCGTTGCGTTCGCACTGGGGGCAGCGGTGCTGTGGGCGCTCAGCGCGATCTCGGTTCGATTTGGCCTTCGCTACATGCCGGCTACGCTCGGCACGTTTCTCTCGCTGCTCTCCGGCTTGGTCCTGATGATCGCGGTTGTGGCCGTGTTTCAGCGCGATGAGATGGCTGATGTGACGCTGAAGGTTGTGGCGATTTTCTCGCTTGTGGGCCTGTTCAATTTCGTCATGGGCCGTTACCTGAACTTCCTCTCGATAAGTCACCTGGGCGTGACACGCTCGACGCCGGTGCTGGCAACGACACCCCTGTTCGCCACTGTCCTGGCTGTGATCTTTCTCGGCGAAACCGTCAACGGCTTGACCTTGCTCGGCACCGGGCTGGTAATCGGCGGACTCTACATGGTGCTGAAGCCGGCATGACGGGTCAGATTTCCAGCACTGAGCTTGACGCTGACATCGGTAAATCGCCCTTCCGGGGTTATCTGTTTGCCTTCAGTGCCGCGATTTCGTATTCGGTCTCGCAGGTCCTGGCGCGCCACGGTGTTTCCGATTTTCAGGAGCCCCTTGTTGGCACCACGATAGCGCTGGCCTTTGCCTCGCTTGGCTTCATTTTTATCATGGTGCGCAACCTCGGCGCACGACCGTCTGACGTCCGGCGCGGGAGTCTCTTCTTCGGGGCGGCTGGCATCTTTTCGGCTGTTGGCATCGTTTCGATGTTGTTGGCAGTTGAACACGCCGAGGTCGTGATCGTGTCGCCAGTTTCGAGCACGAACCCGCTCTTCACGCTTTTCTTCGCGGCGATCCTGCTTCGCGACCTCGAACGGCTGAATGTGCGCATCCTGATCGGCTCGACGCTGGTCGTCGCCGGCGTCGTGCTGATCTCGATTGCATAGAGGAACCCAACCGCTGCCAGTGAGAGACGGAGAGACTCAAGAAGCAGCTGTACGAATGGCCTCAATGAGGGTTTAGAAGGGAAGTCCCTTCAGCCCCTTCAATCCCTTCAGCGTGAATATTTCTCCGCTGTGATAGAGCGAGTGGTGGAAGATGATGTTGCGAAGCATCCATGCTGCCGGGCGAGGTCTTTGAGAGTAGCTGACTTCCTTGTCGAGGTCGGCTTCGTCCAGAGACTCCATGAATCGGTTCATGCTCCCTGCCAGCGCAGCCTGGTACTCGGCAAAGCCGTTCAGGTTGAGTTGCCAGCCACCACCCCAGATCTTTTCCGATTCGGCCGGGATGCCGGTTTTGGCCGCCCAGCCGCCAGACTCGAAAACTGTCTCGCCGCCCAGCAGCGTGACATTGATCGAATTGTCCTGAGTGCTGGTGACGTGAGCGAGAATACTGGCGATCGAGTTCGCCGTCCCGCCGGGTTGCCAGTTCGCGACCTCGTCGTCCAGATCCTGCAGCGCCAATCCCAGGAGGCGCTGGACGTTTTCCATTTCGCCGGTCAAGTACTCTTTGAGCTCCACGTCGATTCTCCTATTCGATTCGGTCATGTGGGCCGGATTCAGGTCGTGACCACGGTAACCTGAGGAAGCGCCAGGAAGTCAGTATCGACCGGATGTGCAAGCCTTGATGGCCGGCGCATAATCGCAGCAATCAACGGCAATTCTTCGGAGGTTGCAAGACATGCTGAGCGCTCAAGATAACGAACTGCTTTGTCGCGTCGGGCCTGGCACGGTCATGGGCGCTTGCCAGTCGCCACGGTTGAAGCCGTAAATCTTGGCGACCGTGCCCGGCCCGGCGTTGTACGCCGCGACAGCGGCCCGCAAGTCATTGTTGAAGTGATCGATCAACTGGCTCAGGTAGCGCGCCCCGGCGTCGATCGCCGCTTCCCGGGTCGAACGGGTCAACGCCTAGTTCGGCTGCCGTGTCGGGCATCAACTGAGCGATACCGCTGGCACCGCTGGCGTGGTTGATGGCGTACGGGTCAAATTTGCTCTCGGCCGCGATCATCGCGACCAGGATGTGCTCGGGGACGCCGTAGCGCTGTGCGGCCTCGCGGACCTTCGGTTCGTAGACTTCGCGGTACGTGCCTTCGGGCAAGGTTTAGACCTCTTCTGGCGGAGGCTGGGTGCCTACCTTCTGCCCCAAGGCTTCCATCCGTGCTACGTAGGTGTCAATCGCGGCCTGCACACGGTCTCGTGAGTCGGGGAAGCCGCGGAAGCGCTGCTCAAGAGACAGGATCATCTCGCGCCAGGTCTCGGGCGTCTTTTCCCGATAGCGCTGGTATTGCTCCGTCGTGCTGAGCTTTGTCGAACCGTAGGGATAGCCCTCTTCGAGCGCCTCCATGAGGGTTTCCAGCTCGCGGTAGTACCAGTCGGTCAGGTCGGTGACCATCGCGTCCAGGTCCGGCCCGGTAATGAAGGGCATAGCTAGGATGGCCTACAGTCCGGGTTGTGCTCGGAGACCGACCGGACTACGTAGCCTGCGCCGCTGTCCGACGTGCCCTTCGTGGTCAACGGGAAGACAGTCTTAGCTCGAAGAAGGGCGCTGTCGTAGTCGTCGGCGATTACGTCGATGTTGGTTACGTCCTCGTATTGACCGGCCTCAAGAGCGCGCCGGTAGCACCAGAAAAGCCAGTGAAGTGCGTCATGCGATCTCCTTAGTTCGGCGGGAATGTGCCTGGGTTGAACGGCGGTTGTCTCGCCACGCCAGCCCGCGCACTGCCGGGTGGCAGCGACGAGCCGTTCTGACGCTCCGCGCTGACGACCTGCTGCGCTCCGCCCGGCCCGCGCTGATTCCGCGAGCTGAGCGGGTTGCCCGCTGAATCGACAAGGCCACTTCCGGCCAGCTCTTCTTCCCCGGCTGGCGGCGTTGGAGGCAGAATGCCGGTTCGCCGCATGGCGTCTTCGACCATCACTTGCGTTAGAGCCTTCTGTGCCGTTTCGAGGATGCGGCCGCGAATCAGACTCTCCGGCTGTTCCTCCTGGAAGCCCTTTTCGTAGACCCAATCTTCCGTCCCGAAACCTCTGCCGTGGGCGTCCATGTAGAGCTGGGCGTTGGCGATCAGGTTCTGCGGCAGCGCCGGGTCCATCTTGACTTCGTACTTGACCGGGTAGTCCTCAATGTCCTGCGGCCGCAGCCGCAAGCCCGCCTCCCAAACGTCTTCGCCGAGCCGGACTATCTCTTGTTCCTGCCACTCGATGTAATCGACCAGGCAGCGCTGGACGGAGTCGATCAGGTACTTGAACTGCGCCTGCGCCATCAGGTACAGGCTGTTGTCGCGGTAGCCGGAGCCGGCCGCACCGGGAGGCGTGCCCTTGAAGATTGGCGCGACGCCGTGCTGCGTCACAAGCTGGATGAGGAGCTGCAGGTAGGGCATCGCGGCGAAGGCGTTCTCGGCCCCTTCGAAGACGTTCACCACGTCGGCGCCCTGCGGGAGCTGTTCGACCTCGCCTTCGTTGAAGTTGTAGGTTCGCGGCGTCGGGTTATTGTCCGCGCCAAGCACCATTTCCTGCGGCGTGTTCTCGGGAACCTTCAAGGCCCGCCGCTGGCGGACTAGCAGCTCCACCGCCTCGCCCATGCGGGTTAGCTCGCGGTTGATGATCGGCTCGTTGAAGCGCAGGGCTTCGGCCACGGACAGACCGACCTTATCGGGGTCGGGGCTTATCGAGCTGCGCCCGATGGCCGGAAAGAAGGCGGCCCGCGGGTTGTCGGCTTCCTCATAGATGAGCTGGCGATCGACGTAGACCTGATAGACGCCCGGATTCCAGTATTCTGTGACGAGGCACATGCTGGTGGTGTCCATGCCAGACGGTAGGTTACGAACCACGGCTTCGGGCTGGCCACCGCCGAGGGACGCGAGGCGTTGCGCGTAGAGCTCAGCACCCCTATCGCCGCCCGTCTTGATCTGGCCGATCGCATCGTCCAGATGCCTATTGCCCTGGTTCTTCTTGGCTACGTCTGCATCGCTGCCGAGGCCGTAGAACGTGTAGATAGACGCCTTCGGCTTCCATGCGTGCTCGACCATTTCAACGATTCGGTTTCCGGGGCCACGCTCCCAATAGAGGGTCATGGGGTGCGGTGTCAGGGCCTCGTAAGGCATCCCCCAGCGCTGTTTCAGCCCGCGCAATCGCCGGTTGTATTTGCGGTCGCCAGCTTTCGTGTTCGGCTCATCATCGAGCCGTGCGCGTTCCTTCGTCGGCCACGAAGAGTAGACGCCCTTGAGCGAGGCGAAGCCGAGGCCGACCACACCGTCCACCAGCTCGTAAAGCACGGGGGCCATGTGGTCGAGTCGGGCATTCCACCAGCCCTCGCGGTTGTTCGAGATCGTCTTCGCCTTGTCGCCGGTGCGGATGGCTTCGAAGTGAGCCCGGGGCATCTTGGCGAGGATTGCCGCTTTGACCGACTCGATCATGTCGGCTGCCATAAGCGATCGAACCTGAATGCCGGACGGTCGCTCGCCCGGGCGAAGGGCAATCTTGTCCTCGCCGTAGCGCAGGGCTTCCATTTCGGCCATCTTCGTGTGCAGCCCTTGCAGCTCCTGTTGCTTGCGTTGGAGAAAGGAGCTGACGTAGGCAGCATCTGGAATCATGGTTAAGCGACCTCCTGAGCGGCTCTGCGCTCGGCGATGCAGACGCGGTGCGCTTTGCTCGCTGCGTGGTGGCCTCGCGGGCAGTACAAGTGCGCCGGGGCTCCCCTGGCATTGTTCGCGGGTCGCGTCAGCCAGGCAAGCGACGACCGCACACGGCGAAGCTGAGCCCGCCGTGCCCTGATGATTCTCACGGCCTTTTGCTGGCAGGCCTTGCGCTCAGGGTCTTTGACTCGCACCGCCTGCGCGATAGGAATCAGGTCGCCGATCAGTCGCACCAGCCAGGCCTCGAGCCGCTGATGGGCCTCGACGAGCTGATCGAATGGGTCTCGTGTGTCGCGATTCGCCGCCGGGACGTCCCCACAGGCGAGACAGACCCACGTATCGCGTCGCGCACCATCCTCGCTTCGCAGCGGGTACAGGTCGGCAGCAGCGGACTCAGAGGCATGTCGCTTCGCTTCATGGTCACCAGCCCTGAATGTCTGTCTTGCCGCCGCGTGGCACTGTCGCTTCGGCCAGAGCGCAGGCGAAGGCGATAGCGTCGGGGCCGTCGTCGTGGTGGCGGTTGCCCTCGCGCCCGTAGTTCAGCAGCTCGGTTTCGAAGCTCACGCCATCCCAGGTCGGAAGGCCGCGCGGCAAGTAGAGCCGGCCACTGGTGAGGAGCTGGTCGAGGTAGAGCGCCCGTGAAGTCTTGTCTTTGTCGATGCCCAGCGCCCTCGCTTGCACCTGGCGCCGGGTGCGGTAGGGAATCTCCCGCAGCGGCAGCCGTTCCTGTCGCGCTAAGTCCTGCATCAGCGAGAGCTGGAAGGCAACGGTCTCGAGTCCGATGCCCACGACGCCCGCAGTTGTCCGGTAGCGGCGGATGATCTCCTTTCGCAGGTCGGGGACTTCGACGCGGGCCTGCCACAGGTCAACGAGGAACATGCGCCGCGTCCTGTAGTCGTAACCCACCGTGGCGATCGCGCTACGGTCGGCGCTTGTCTTGAGGCTGGCGGCAGGGTCTACGGCGACGAAGAGCGGCATCGGCACGCTGGGCAGCGTGGCGGTGTCCCAATAGCGCAGGTGATCCCGCTTGATGAGGAACCCGCTGACGGCTGACGTGTCGCACATATACGTGAGGTTGAACAGCACGTCGCCCGATTCCTGCTTGAGCTGGGCCATGCGCTCAATCGGGAATCGTGTGTTGCTGATCGTCGGCCCCCACGGGTACTCGGCCATGATCGGCATCTGGACGACGCGGAAGCCCATGTCGATGAAGGTCGCGAGCAGGTCACTCTCGCCCCATCGGGTGAAGATCGCGTCGATCGAGCCTCCAGCCTCCACGCGGTCTTTGAGCACGCCGCGCAGCCTCTCGCGCTGCGCGTCCATGACAACAGGGCTGCGCACGTCGTCCTGGTCGCTGGGGTCGTCAATGACGATGCGCTTGAAGTGAAAGCCCTGGTAAGCGCCGAGGAAGCCGGTAGCCATGACCGTCGGGTCGGGCCGCACCGTGGCGCGCTTGAGGAAGAGCTGCGACTTGTTCCAGCCACGCGCGTAGTCGGGCTCGACGCCGAAGGCGGCGCGGTAGACGGGGTTATGCGCCATCGTCTGGCCCATCGTTACGAGGCGGTCTTCCGACTGCGTCTTGGCGTTCATCAGCCAAAGAGTTGAGCTCTCGGGGTCGCGGCCGGCGGCTTGCTCGACGAGCCATTGCACCGTGGTTGACTTGAAGGTGTCGGGAGGGCAGATGAGGACAACGCGCTCTTCTGTTTCGAGAAGCTCGGCCCACCAGAGCTGGTAGGGCTCCACGGGCCGGTTATGGACGGCCCAGGCATAGGCTTCGAGGTCGCCGTCCCTCGCTGCAATGACGCGGGCGGTGAATTCGTCGATGCCGGCCAGTGGCGCAAGCGTATCCGTCGTCAAGTCAGCACCTTTGCTCGAGCCCTGTAGGCGGCGAGCTGCACCGCTGGGCTGTACCGTTCGGCGCAGTCGGGGCAGAGATGCACGGGCGGGTCTTGGTTCCGGTGGCGCCCTTCCGGGAACCAGCACGCGACGGCCTGCACGTCGGAGACGCCGCAGAGCCTAGTCAGGACGCGGTGCTGGAGCTGCTCGCCGTTCAAATCCTCGATGTGCAACCGCAGACCGTAGCTCGGCTCTTCGATAGGGTGGCCCTGGTCGCGAGCAGCGAGGTGCTCCAGCGTCAGCCCGGCCAAGCACTCATCACAGAGCTGGCTTCGCGTGTCGCAGTCGCAGTTCAGGTCGGTAGCGATGACCTGAACGTGTCGCGGCAGCAGCTCCAGGCGACGCATGCAGACGGTGCTCGGCGGCAGGTCGCCGAGCACTGTGCCGATCATGCGCCAGTCGATGATGTGGATCATCTAACCTCGCCTGTCGTCCAGCAGCGCCATGAAACCGAAGGCGACCGCCACGCCGACCATCGTGCAAAGGAAGCATTCGCCAACGTTGATGGCCAGCATCAAGGGCATGCGATCACCCGCCCCTGCGCGTCGAGTTGGTGCCGGTCGATGAGGTTGGTGCAGCGGCGGCAGCGGCCCGTGCCGCAGACACCCGCCGAGAACCACGCCAAGCAGAAGTTGCAGGCGCAGTCCGTGTCGTGGCGCTGAGACGGCACGGCGTTCGCGTGGCGCTCATCGGGCCTGTCTTGCTCAGCCATGCGAGGCCTCTTGGACCGTCGACTCAGGCAGCACGCGAAACTGACCCATGAGGGCTCGCGCACCGGCGCGGCGGGCGTTCTCCTCTTCGACGTGCTGGCCGTCAACGTACATGTTCAACACGGCCGCCGAAGCCTGCGCGCCGGCCAAAGCACCGTCAGGTGCGGTGTTGCCTTCGTCGTCGCGGTCAGAGCCCGCCCGCAAGCCGAGCACGCGGAAGACCCAATCGGCGGCTGACGTGTTCCCCTTAACGGCCTTCCTGACCTGGGCGTCCATGATGCGCCCCACGTCAGACGCTTTGACCAGCGACCACTTGAGCGCCAGCAGCTGATCCGCGAAGCCTGGCTGCTGACGCCAGCGCCATAGCGTCACCCGGTCCACGCCGTGCTGCGTCGCGTAGGCGCTGAGCGCCTTCGGTTCGCGCTCCGCTTCCGGGATGCAACACCAAAGCATGAATTCGAACTGGTGGGAATCTGTCTCCGTTGCACCAGGTTGCATGTCGTCGGCCATGCGTGGAGGGTAGGAGTGGGCAGTTGGAGGCGTCTAGCTTCGGCTGCACAGGGGTTGCCATGAAGAACCTAATCACGTGGTCTATCTTTGTCGCCGGCGCTCCGCAGTAGACAGTCAGCAAATGCACGCCACCTTAACAATTGCTAACCTGTTTGCTAACCTAGAGGTTAGTAACGGCTGTTTCTAGTTGGTATTTCGGTGAGCAGTTAGGGCGGAATTTGAATCTACGGGGGGCAGAAAACGTTGCTCGTTGGTGAGCTTTGCTAAGGCGGTTGTCGGTTTTGAAGACCGCAGAAGCCACCGGGCCCCATCCACTCCCACGCGTAGCTTACTAGGCGGCTAAACCGATGGTCACTCTGATGCTCAATGCTCCTCCTGGTCGGCGCGAATAACCGCGTAAACGCAGGCGCCCAGGATCGCGCCAATCGGCGGGGCGATGACGTATATCCACAAGTCGCTCAGCTCACCTGAGATAACAGCCGGGCCGAAGCTGCGGGCAGGGTTCATCGACCCGCCTGTGATCGGCCCGCCGATCAGAACGTCTAGCCCAACTGTTGAACCGATAGCGAGAGCGGCGGCAGCTCCCACAGCCCGCACGTCAGTCGCAACCGCTGTTATCACGAACATCAGGAGGAAGGTCAGGACAATTTCCATTCCAATCGCCTGCCGATCGCTGCCAGAAGGCATCGTCACGCCGCTTTCGATTGCGTCGCCAAACAGCGTCCACAGAATCGCAGCGCCGATGAGGCCGCCGAGAAGCTGTGAACCGATGTACGGGGCTACGTCGCGAGGCTGGAAGTGGCGGAAGAGCGCGAAGGCGATGGTGACACCGGGATTGAAGTGCGCCCCGGAAACGTGACCGACGGAGTAGATCAACGCCATGATGATGATGCCGTTAGCGGCGGCGATACCTTCGAGACCGATGCTGTCCCCGCTGTAGGCAGAGATCACGGCGGCGCCGGGCCCGAAGATCACAAGCAACCCCGTGCCGGCCATCTCCGCCGCCAGGCGCTGGGGCAGCGGTACCCCCAGCAAGGGCGGCTCCTGACGCGAGAAGAGTGTCCTGACTGAAACCAACGCGTACCTCTCGCAACGCAAACTACGACGCCGATCCACCTCGAACAAGACATATGAGCCTGCTTTAACGGAACATTTACGCTCTCTGCCGTGCCTGAACCCTTACCTATCGGTATCGTCGCCCAGGCTTGGGCCTCGCCAGTCATTTACGTTCTCCTTCCGCAACCCAGCTACAATCTCCTCATGTTCGTCATAGGCACCGCCGGCCACGTCGATCACGGCAAGTCTGCCCTGATTCAGGCCCTCACGGGCATCGACCCGGATCGTCTTCAGGAGGAGAAGGATCGCGGCATGACCATCGACCTGGGTTTCGCCTGGCTCCAGCTGCCGGGTGGTACCGAGGTCAGCATTGTCGACGTTCCCGGCCACGAACGCTTCATCAAGAACATGCTGGCCGGCGTCGGCGGCATCGACCTCGCCCTGCTGGTCGTCGCTGCAGACGAAGGCGTGATGCCGCAAACGAGAGAGCACCTGGCGATCCTCGATTTGCTCGGCGTAAAGAAAGGCATACTCGTCCTCACCAAGTCGGACCTTGTCGAGCCCGACTTTCTCGACCTCGTCGCCGCGGACGTTGAAGACGTCGTCGCGGGGACGACGCTCGGGGGCTCGCCGCTGGTGCGCTGCTCTGCAATAACACGCGACGGTTTGGACGAGCTGCTGGCCGTGATCGAGCAAAGCCTGGCTGATACGGAGCCGAAGCGTGATCTAGGTCGGCCAAGGCTGCCCATCGACCGTGTCTTCACGGTTGCCGGGTTCGGCACGGTCGTCACCGGCACGTTGGTCGACGGTACGCTCAGTCTCAGTCAGGAAGTCGAAATCGTCCCCGTTGTTGAAAGCGGTCACGTTACTTCGCTGCGCAGCCGGGTCCGCGGAATACAGACTCATCGCAGCAAAGTGGACCAGGCTCAGCCGGGGACGCGCACGGCGGCAAATCTCACGAACGTAGAGCCTGACCAGTTATCGCGCGGACAGGTCGTTACGACAGCCGGCTGGCTCCAGCCGTCTAACGCCCTCGATGTCCGCCTTAAAGTGCTGGAATCTATCGGCCGGCCGCTTCGCCACAATCTGAATGTGACCTTCCACAGCCTGGCTGCCGAGTCGCCAGCCCGCTTGCGCCTCCTCGAAGTCGATGAGGCGCTGCCCGGTGATGAGACTTGGGCGCAAATTCGCCTCTATAAGCCGACAGCCGTGCTTAACGGCGACCGCTTCATCCTCCGCGACGCCAACGACACCCTTGGCGGTGGCGTTATCGTCGAGACCCAAGCGAAACGCCATCCGCGCCGCCGAGCCAGCGTGATCGCCGCGCTCGAGAATAAGCAAGCCGGCGACCCGGTCGAGATGCTCTATGCAGCGATCGCTGGAGCGGAGCCGGCCGAGCTGCGTGCCGTCCTGGCTCGGACTGACCTCAACGCGAACGATGCCGCTGAGGCGGTCGGTACGCTCATAGCTACTGGGCGGATCATCCTGCTCGGTGATGGCGACGGACGCGCCGGATACACCGCCAGCGGCTTCGAACAGCTGCGGCACGAAGCCCTGTCGTCCGTTGATGCCTACCTGACGCAAAATCCCTTGCGGGCCGGCATGGGTCGCGAAGAGCTACGCAGCCGCCTCGGATTGGCGCCGCGACTCTTCGCTGCAGCCTTGGATGTGATGGTCGAGCGCGAGGACCTCGCTGAATCAGGTGGCATGGTCATCACGCCGGGCTGGTCGCCGCAGCTCTCGCCAGCGCAACAGCAAGCCGCCGATTCGTTCCTGACGGCGCTGAGCGCCAATCCTTACTCACCTCCAACCGAAGGCCGGCCATCGGAGGACGTTGTCGCCTACCTCGTCGACGCCGAACGTATCGTCGATGCGGACGGCATCGCGTTCACACGCGAGGCATTCGACGAGATGACGGCACGAATCACTGAAGTGCTGCAGGCACAAGAGACGATCACAATGGCACAGGTGCGCGACATGCTCGGCAGCTCTCGCCGCTACGTGCAGCCACTTCTAGAAGAATTGGACCGCCGCCACATCACGATGCGCCGCGGTGACGAACGCCTACTTCGCAAGAGCTGAGGGGAATCCGCCGCCGGTTCGACGCTAGCCTTCGAGGATCAGGCCGGTACCTTCTCGTACTTCACCGACGACTGCGGCCTGAAGGCCTTCGCTTTGCAGCGCCCTAACAAGCTCAGCAGCTCTCTCGGCGTCTAGGGAAATCAAAAGCCCACCCGAGGTCTGAGGATCGAGCAGGAGTCGCTCCATCTCAGGTGGCAGGCCCTCCAACCCCTCGATGCGCGGCGCGATGTAGTCGCGATTGCGGTTGACGCCACCAAAATCAACGCCATCGATGGCATATTGCAGCGCACCCGGTAGTAGGGGCAGCGCAGATGTCCTCAGCGCGATCCGGACGCTGCTGTGGTCGGCCATCTCTAGTGCGTGGCCGGTAATGGCGAATCCCGTCACATCGGTGACGGCGTGCGCGTCTGCCTCTGCTGCCAGGTGGGAGGCGTGGCGGTTTAGCACGAGCATGCTCGTCACCGCCGCATCAAGGTGACCTGTCTCAACGAGATCTCGCTTGGCGGCGGTCAAGATCAGGCCGGTGCCCAGCGCTTTGGTCAGCACCAGTACGTCACCAGGCAGTGCGCCCTCCTTGGACATCACATGCTTCGGATGAACCAGCCCCATGACGGACATGCCATACTTCGGTTCCGCATCGATGACAGTGTGGCCCCCGGCGATGATGGCGCCCGCTTCGGCCACCTTGTCGGCTCCACCGCGGAAAATGTCTGTGATGATTTCGGGCGGCAGATCCTCAGGGAATCCGGCGATATTCAGACACAGCACCACTTCGCCGCCCATGGCGTAGACATCGCTCATGGCGTTGGCGGCGGCGATCGCACCGTAGGTCCATCCGTCGTCCACTACCGGTGGGAAGAAATCGACTGTCTGTACAACAGCCGTGTCCTCGTCCAGTTGGTAGACGGCAGCATCATCCGTGATACCCACCAGGAGGCGCGGGTGATCTTCCGGTCGGAACTTCTCTATCAAAGGGCGCAGGACCTGCGCCAGCATGCCGGGTCCGGCTTTACCGGCTCAACCGGCACAAGAAGCGAGCGAGGTCAATCTGATAGCGTCTTCGCGGCTCATCACACACCTCCTTCCTAAACGAATCGACGGCCCGAGAAGGGCCTTCTTCGATTCTACGTCACCTGAGATGTTTTTTTGAGGCTAGTGAGCCAGCGACTCCGGTCGCTTGGCAAAGCGGGCAGAGATCATATTGGGCGGCGGCGGACCAGGCGGGGGTTGGCCGCCGTTGGCCTCGGTTCGGGCCGCTAGCTCAGCGACGAATCGGTCTCGCAGGTCATACAGCGCCTGGCCCATTCGCGTTTCGTGGTAGAACCAGGTCCACATCCGCACGCCGCCCGGGGGAGGCGCGCCCGGCTGCTCGTTGACAGCCTCCATGTAGTACGCCTTCACGTCGTCCGCCATGAATCGGATCGCTTGGGGTATCGGATCGGCGAGACCTTCGGGCGGCTCCGGGTCCTCACCGGACGCCATTCGGGCAATGAATTCGGCGATCTCATCCATTCGGTCCGCGGTCAGACCGCTGAGCGCGAACGTGGTGCGCCCGCGACGACGTATCGATTCCGCGTACCACGGCGCGAGGTTGCCGACCTCTTGCAGCAGCGACTGCACAAGCGCATCGACAGGTGTCGCGGCGGCTTCGAGCGGCGGCAGCGGAAGGGCGCAGCTCCACGCCATGTCCATTTCCTCGGTCACAGGGGAATCGTGCGGGTAGTCCTCGAGGACCGGCCCCGATGCCTCTGCGAATAGACCAAGCAGGCTGCGCAGGACGTCCTTCTGAAAATCCGGGTGGTCCGGCGGGCCGAGAGGTCGACCCAGCTCGAACGGTACCCATAGCGCACGAGGCGGCTTGATCTGCTCCGTGTGTTCGCGCACCAGACTGATGCCGGCCGTCGCGATACCTTCAGCCTCAATGTAGTGTGAGAGCCCGCCAACGGCGCGCGTACAGTTCGGTCAAACTGGTATCAGGATGGCAGCGTCCACGCCATCCTGCTTCAAGAGTCGCGCCACCTCGGGTGCGGTTTCCACCATCCTTGTCGGATCGGTCACCCCCATAAAGGAGTAGTGCCACTGCGCCACGGAACCGATTTCGCCGTCGGCAGCCATCTGGTTCAGGTGTTCTAAGGGGAAGGCAACATTCACGTCTTGTTGGAAACCACTGCGGTCAAAATTGGTGCTGACATGACTTTGCGCCAAATCGCTGTAATCAAGGTCCACGGGCAGGATGCGGTAGTCAGCTGAACCACCGGCAAATTTGGGATCGCTGGCACGATGCAGCCCCGCCGTCGATACGATGGCGATGCGCGCATTCTTAAGGTCTGGACCCGGCACCCAGGGTGTCGATTCGAATTTCGGCATCTCCAGCTTGCGTAGGTTTTCAGCGTAATCCTTGGGCAAATCGGAGAGGCGTACCATGTTCCTTACGCTAGCCGATTAAAATGATTTGGTAAAGCGCTTGAAAATCTCCGGTGTAACGAGAGGCACCAGCCCATGAACCCCGGAATTGAACGAGGCGCAATCTGCACCGCCTGCGACAAACGCGTTGCCGGCTTTATCCGTGCCGCTCGGGCGCACTGCCTATGGTGTTTTCTTCGCTCTCGCCCTCTGCTCAAGCGCTCGCTCCTCACCGCGCTGGTCGTTGGGACCATCCTTACAGCGATCAACCAGGGCACGGTGATCGCGGATGGTGGCTTTCCGGGGTCCCTCTACTGGAAGATTCCGCTGACCTACTGTGTCCCCTTCTTCGTCGTAACGTGGGGAGCGCTAATCAATAGCCGCATACAGAAGGCCTAGGGACCCCGCTTCTTCTCCCGAGATTCTGTCCTTACCTCAGAGGCTTCATGGTCCCATCTGGCTCTGTATTGAGCACAACATCGGACCTCTGGTGGAACTTCGAGCCACCGGTAGTGACCGGCCTCACATCGTCTGCCCTGTCAGCGCAACATCCTCAAAGCAAGCGGTTGTTTTGTTCATCGATGGGAGTCTAAAGATGAGGGTCACCAAGCTTCACGCTCGGCAACCTGCGCCGCTAGCACCACTGCCAAGGCCGTGATGTGAACGTCGGCTCGAACACCTAACTCCAGGGAAAACCGCGCGATCGCCTCGTTGCCGTCCGCCCCAACGATGGCCACGAAATCGAACTCCCCCGAGTACGCCGTAAACTCCGGGCGTCTGCACGGAGGGCATATCCATGTCGGCCTCGATACGCAGCAAGTAGCCGGGTTCGTCGAGCGCCTTTCTCGGTCCTTCCGGAGTCAGGGTCAGCAGGAGAATATACGTTGCCACGACCCGCTCTAATCGTTGGTCAGCTCGTCGGACTTCCCCACTGCTTAACGTCGAAATCGTCTGGCAGACCAACCCAAATATGGATCAGAGGCGCCTGGATTTCGCGGTGTCGATGGCCCTCACCGGTGAGATCGTCTGCCATGTAGGCATCGCCCGTGCCGAATCGACGTTTCGTCCCGTCCCCTGATTCGATCTCGACGATGCCTGCGAGACAAAAGATCAACTGGCGGCGCGGCGCTACGTGCAGGTCCAGATAGTGCTGCGTCCCGTCCGACTCACGCATCATCATGCTTGTTGTTTCGAAGAACTCGCTACGGCCGCGCTCGTTCACCGGTATTTCGATGTCTTCGAAATGAGTGCGGTCGTCTGGACCGGTATAGAAGCGTGTGACCCTCACTCTATTCGCCCTCCTTAACCGGTTGATGATGCGTTCTAGGAGCACCAACCATCGCTTCGCTTGTGTTTCCCGGTCGCTTAGCGCGCGGAGATGATCATTACCGGCGCAACATCCTCGCGGATCACAGCTGTGCGACTGTGCCAAACACTCGTTGAGCGATGCCGGGGTTAGTCGTTCGCGTCATCAGGATGAACGTCGGCTTCACTCTGCGCGCGACATCGACGATGGCGTCAGCCGGTTGACTGCTGATCTCAAATGCCATCTGTACCTGGAAACCCTCCAGCGTTCTTGCTACGGGTTTGAGGAACCCCTCGAGCTCGTCGAGCTGCCGTCGCATCGCCTGATCGGAAGTCTCCGCGTAGACCGGCATGTCGGATGGGTGTGCCGGCTGGAAGCGGTTCCGTCGGCACCACTCCGGCGGCAGCTCACCGACCTGCAAACTGACCAGGGCTGAGTCGAGCTCCTTACAGAAGCGACGCCCCTGGCGCAGCAGCACCAGGGCGCCAATAGCATTCTCCAGCGCCTGCTTGGTGCGATTCACAATCTGGTACGCGTTATTCCTGGTCACCCCAAGCACCTCCGCCAGCTCTTCGTTGTCAAAGCCGAGACGGACGCTGTAATGGAGTGCCGAGTACTGCCGCTCATCCAGGCTGCTTGCAGCCTCCCAGACCAGGCCGGCATACTCCTTGGCTTCTGCTGCCTCTTCCGGGTTGCTGAACCGGTCCGGATCGACGACCTGCATTTCCATGCTGTCGCCTTCGTCTGACTGCTGCTCCAGCGGCAGCAATCAGACGACCGTTCCAGGCGGTTCAACGCCATATTGCGCGCGATGGTAAACAGCCAGCTTTTGAAGCTGCCGCCTTTCGACAGCGAGGACAGGCGGTTCATCGCCCGCAGGAATGTGTCCTGCGCCAGATCAGCCGCCTCTTCGCGGTCCTTCACTATTCGCGCGAGGAAGTCGTAAACGTTGTCGAAGTAGCGCTCGTACAGCTCGGAGAAGGCGGCGCCATCGCCACCCACCGCCAGCTCTACCAGCTCTGAGTCTTCCCTCATACGTCCCGCTTTCCTGGCAGCAGAATCACACCAGGCAACTCTGCAACTTCCGTCAATGGTGAGACAGGCACGCCAGAGATTTCTTACACTCACGCGCAGAAACAGAGGACAACAACGTTATGGATCCGCGAAGAGAAGTTCAATGTCCCGCCTGCTGGCCTCCTTCGTCGCGGCAACGATCTTGAGCGAATTGCGGGACGGTCGTCGTCGCCAGCGCATGGAAAACCAGGGCCGGCGCAAGATATAAAGACCAGAGCAGCAGGGATAGCGGCGGATAACCGTCGCCAGCGCGCCTCCAGGCCACCCAGTCCCGCCGTGGCCACCACCGGCAGCACGACCTCCAGAAAGACGTCAAGCACGTTCGGAGCACGACAGCTGGCCTTGCAAGTGCCAAGCGCGGGAGCTCCTTGGCTCAGGTCAGACCTGAAGTCAGGTCAGGCTAATCAGCCCTCGGCTTGGGCGCGAGGCGTGAATCTCATTTGAGGCATCGGCTCAACGGGTACTTCTATCAGAACGGGGTTGTTCCGCTTGAGTACCTCGTCCAACGTGGTCCTCAGTTCGGACGGAGAGTTGGCCCGCCGCCCTTCGACGCCGTACGCCTCGGCCAGCTTCAGCATGTCGGGGTTGTGCAAAGTCGAAGCGATGGTTCGACCGCCGAAGCGCGTCTCCTGGGTCCGCTTCACGTTGCCGTACGCGTTGTCGTTAAACACGATGGCGACCAGGGGAATGTTCTGCTGCACCATCGTCGAGAGCTCCTGCACGTTGTAGAAGAAGCCACCGTCGCCATTGATCGATACGACTCGGCGGTCGGGGAGGCCGACTTGCGCGCCCAGCGCAGTCGCGAAGCCGTAACCGAGGGTGCCCTGGTAGCCCGACGTGAAAAACGTGCCCGGCTCGTATACCGGAAACGCCGTGCTCGCCCAGTACCCCACCTGGGTCGACTCCTGGAAGAAAACGCCGTTCTCCGGCATGGCTTCGCGGATGGCGAAGCCGTACTCAGCCTGGGGGCTTTGACGTCGCGCATCCTGATCGAGGTAGGCTTTCAGCCCCAGCAGTTCTTCACGCCGCGATTCGCGTCTGACGTTGTGTCTCTCAACCGCATCAGCCAGTGCCCCAAGCCCTGTTTTGGCGTCCGAGACGATGCCAACCTCTGGCGCGCAGTTCTTTCCGATTTCCATTTCGTCGATATCGAGCTGGATGAACCTCTTCTCTGCGGCCCAGGTTGGCGTGGTTTGAGCCATGATGCCTTGAACGAAGCGAGTTCCCGCCAGCAAAACCACATCAGCATCGGGCGCCAGCTCTTGCATGCCACGCATTGGGAACGAGAGGTGGTGACGATCCGAAAGGGCGCCTTTGCCGTTGCTGCTTTGAAGCACAGGCGCTTCCAGTAATTCGGCCAGGCGCTTGAGCTCGTCCGCCGCGTCCCCGGAGATGATTCCGCCTCCGGAGAAGATGATCGGGCTTTGCGCCCTGCCGAGAAGTTCTGCCGCCTTTTCAATCTGGTCGGCATCGGGCCCCAGGCGTTCTACCTTTACCGGGTCGAGGAGCCTCACTTCGGCCTTTGCTTCCAGGACGTCGGGCGGCACCTCGAGCTCCACAGGACGCGGTCGATCCGTCTTCAGAGCCTTGACGGCTTCTTGGACCAGCCCTGGGATTTCACTCGGTGTCATCGCCAGCGCCTGATATTTCGTGACATGAGAGATCATTCCGAGTTGGTCGTTGACCTCGTGCAGCAGCCCCTTGCCTTTGTTGATGTTCTTCGACTCGATCTGCCCCGTGGCAACGAACACTGGTGAGGATACGGAGTAGGCCGTCGAGAGGGCGCCCGCGGCATTTAGCAAGCCCGGTCCCGGCACAACCATCGCCAGGCCGATCTTGCCCGCCGCGCGCGCGTAGCCGTCTGCCATGTAGACGCAGGCCTGCTCGTGGCGTGTGTGATAGACCTTGAAGTGCTCCCGCTCTTCGTAGACGGCGTCGAAGGCCCAGTCGAGCTGGACGCCCGGTAGGCCAAAGATCGTGTCGATGCCTTCGCGCTTTAGCTGCTGAACAAGCGCCTGTCCACCAGTCATCATCGGCATGGAAGCTTCCTCCCCGGAATGGAAATGGAGCGACAGCGGCGCTGACCTTCAGTCCCTAGAGCTTAAGCCTTACTGCGTCAGGGAACTCCCTGGTGTGCGCTGTGCCACCTTGATCGGAAGTCGTGCAGCCTAAATGCTTACCAGTCGAATGAAGTCGGTTGAGCCCCGCCGGGAATCAGGGGAGGCGCCGAGCAGGACGACGCCACCGCCGGGAGGAATTAGACCCGTCGCGCTGATTTCCCGTCTCATCGTCTGCCAGGCGTCTTCCAGCGCCGGAACCGGGCCCATGACCAGCGGGATGATGCCGTGCCAAAGGCAAAGGCGTCGGGCCGACGCGTCATCTTCGCATAGCGCGAAGATCGGCATTGTCGGCCGGAGACTGGACAGCAACTGCGCCGTCCGGCCTGAGCGTGTCAGAGCGGCCAGACCGGATGCATTGATCTCTTCCGCGAGGTGCACAGCTGACGTGCAGAAGGCCAGTGACGGGGAATCACTCGTATCCTCTCCGTGCAGCCTCGACTCGATACGCAGCTCTGCCTCACGCGCAATGCGGTCCATCATTCGGACCGCTTCTTGAGGGTATTCGCCAACGGCTGTCTCGCCGCTCAGCATGACGGCGTCACTGCCGTCGATCACCGCGTTCGCCACATCTGACGCTTCGGCGCGAGTTGGCTGAGGACTGTGCGTCATCGATTCGAGCATCTGAGTGGCGGTGATCACGGGTTTCGCCATCGCGTTGGCCATGTTGATGATTTGCTTCTGAGCCGTAGGCACTTTCTCCGGTGGCATTTCGACACCAAGGTCCCCGCGAGCGACCATGACACCGTCAAAAGCCCTGAGGACACCGCCGATTCGCGCGGCCGCCTCCCGCTTCTCGATTTTGGCGATTAGCGGTACGTTCTTGCCCACTTCTCGCATGATTCGACGCGCCGGCTCAGCGTCGCCCGGCCGCCGCACAAAACTGAGCGCCACGAAGTCGACACCTGTACTCAGACCGAAACGAAGGTCTGACTCATCCTTCTCGGTTACCGCAGGTGTACTCAGTTCGGCACCCGGAAGATTGACGCCTTTTCCCGACAACAAGCGTCCACCATCGATAACGCTCGCCTCAACGATACCCGCCTTTGTCGATTCAACCCGCAGCTGCATCCCGCCATCATCGAGGAAGATAACGTCCCCAGGGCTGACTTCTGCAGCGAGCGTGGGATAAGTCACGGGGATCGCGCCGCTTGTTGTCCCAGCGGCAGAAAACTTAATCGATTCGCCCTCGCGCAGCTCGATTCCGTCGGGCGGCAGTTGGCCGACTCGAATCTTGGGTCCCTGGAGGTCGAGGAGGATCGCCACGTGGCGCGAGGCTTCGATACTTACCCGGCGGATCGTCTCAATCTGGGCCGCTTTCTCTTCTTGAGTGCCATGCGACGAATTGAGACGAAGCACATCGACGCCGGCGTCGATGAGGCCGCGCAGCGCCTCTCCGCTCGCCGTGGCCGGGCCTACCGTGGCGACGATTTTGGTTTGACGCTCTCGTTCCATCACGGAGTCCAGACTACAACGGGATGTAGCAGACTGGATCGCGACCGTTTGCCAATACCTCGCCTAGCATTGCCTTCTCGTTGAAGTCGAGCCGCCGCGCTGACAACTGTCAGGCTGCTTCGGCAGTACCGATCTCGTACTCCTCGACGAGGATCTCAGGATGATGCTTTGGCAGGCCGACCCGGAACCAAATGAACGGGAAGAGTGGATTAGGCAACCAGTACTTCCACCCGAGGTTGCGAAAAGTCTCGTGCCCCACCCGCAGATTCATCCACACGTAGAGGAACTTGTAGAAACAAAGCCCAGGAATGAAGTTGACCTTGAAACCGTCGGTCTTCAGGTATTTGTCCCGAATGTAGAGGTTTCCTTCGAACGAGGTGATGCCCCACCCCAGCGGCCCTTCCGCAAGAAGGGTGTCTGTCGGTCGATGTGTTACTCGGACAAACTTCTTAGCCACGTATTGACCTTAGGTCTTGCAGCCCAATGCCAGCGTGATCCACATCACGCCTAGTTTCCAATCTCTTAATTCTTTAACCTTACTCAGCCCAAGGTTGCACATCCTATAAGCATCTACTAATGTCTTGACTAAGTTAGCGCATAGAGATGGTCTCGATATCCCGCCTGACGAGCCCTTCTCTGGATATCGGGGACACAAATGGGCCGCAGGCTAAGAATCCTAGTCCTTCCGGCAGTAGCGGCCGCCCTGGCTGTCATCCTCACGGCTTGCGGCGGCGGCAGCGACGATGATTCCGGCGGCTCGTCCAATTCCGGCGCCTCCGGAGAAATCACGGTGTACTCGGGGCGCTCTGAGTCGCTGGTCGATCCCCTAATACGCCAGTTTGAACACGATACGGGCGTCAAAGTCCAGGTCCGTTACGCCGGCAGCGCTGAGTTGGCAGCCACAATTCAGGAGGAGGGTGACGCAACCCCAGCCGACGTCTTTTGGAGCCAGGACCCGGGGCCACTGGGCGTGCTTAGTGACCAATTCGCGCCTCTCCCTGATGACATCCTCGACCGGGTCGACGACGGCTTCAAGTCAGACGAAGGCCGCTGGGTTGGCGTTTCCGGGCGCGTGCGCGTTGTTATCTATAACCCAGAACGCGTCGACGTCTCAGAGCTGCCCGAGTCCCTCGATGGCTTCACCGATCCAGCCTGGGAAAACCGGGTTGGGTGGGCTCCGACCAACGGTTCATTCCAGATCATGGTGACCGCCTACAGGGTCCTGCAGGGCGAGGCCGAGGCCGAACAGTGGCTCGAAACGATGAAGGATAACGGCGCAAAGTCGTTCGGCAACAACACTTCTGTGCTCATGGCTGTCTCCGCGGGTGAGGTCGATGTTGGATTCGTCAATCACTACTACCTGCACGCTGCGCGGCGTTCCGACCCGGACATCAAGGCAGAGAACTACTACATGAACAACAGCGACGACTCAGGATCTCTGGTCATGGTCTCCGGCGTAGGCGTGCTGTCCGAGTCCGATAACGTAGAAGCCGCTGAGCGCTTCGTTAGCTACATGCTCTCGGACGCGGCTCAGCAGTACTTCGCCACCCAGACCGCCGAATATCCAGTTGTCGATGGTGTCATACCGCCGGCGAATCTCCCTTCCTTCGAGGAAATCGATGGCCCGCGGGTTGATTTCTCCAAACTGGCAGACTTGCAAGGAACTCTTGAACTGCTGCGCCGCGCAGGCGTGGTGCAATGAAACTGAAGGGCTTCACCGCTTCGCCTAACATGGCTTGCGCCAGTGAGGCTTGCGATTGAGCATCGAAGCGGATGTAGTCGACGCATCTGCAGAGGTATCGGGCAGGCGCTCGACTAAAAGGGGCCCGCCGATCGGCTTGCTCTTGCCTGCGCTCGTGATCGGTCTGTTTGCCGTTTCTCCGGTTGTCTATCTCCTTCTGCGCCTCTCCGAGGCGGGCAACGACGCGTTCGAGCTGATCTTCAACTCCCGAACTTTCGCGACCCTCGTACGTACCGTCAAGCTGGGCGCAGCGGTCTACGGGTGCTCGACAGTAATCTCTGTCATCCTCGGCTGGCTCACCGTCAGGACGGACCTGCCCTGGCGGCGCTTTTGGTCCGTTGTCACGGTGCTGCCACTGGTGATTCCCAGCTACGTCGGCGCACTCATCGTCATTCAAGCCCTCGGCCCCAGAGGCATGCTCCAGCAATCCCTCGAGGGTTTTGGCGTCGACCGCTTGCCGGAGATATACGGCTTTCCCGGCGCCGTACTGACCTTGACGCTCCTGACATATCCCTACCTTCTGCTCAGCGTCAGGACCGCGCTCTGGGGCATGGACCCGGCCATGGAGGAATCCTCTCGCTTGCTCGGTCGAGGTCCATTCGCCACGTTCTTCCGAATCACACTGCCCCAGTTGAGGCCGGCGCTCGCAGCAGGCGGACTGCTCGTCGTGCTCTATACAATGTCGGACTTTGGCGCCGTATCACTGCTTCGCTATGACTCATTCACCAGCGTGATTTATGCCCAGTACCAGCTCGCGTTTGACCGCACCCTGGCCGCGGCAAGCTCGCTGGTCCTGGTGGTCCTGGCGTTCAGCCTGGTCGCTGCGGAGGCAGCCTCTCGTGGTCGCTCCAGGTACTACAAGAGCACCGCCGGAGCCTCCCGTAGGTCGGGCCTGATATCACTGGGGCGCTGGCTCTGGCCCGCACTGTCTTTCTCTTTGCTCATCGCGCTCCTGGCGCTGTTCATGCCGTTGGGAGTCCTGGTTTACTTGTTCCTTCAAGGCGTGTCTGCCGGCGAGAGCTTTCAGTCGGTATGGGAGGGTGCCCGCAACTCGATCTACGCTTCAGGCCTTGCGGCCTTCGCCACGGTTCTCGCCGCAACGCCGATTGCTTTGCTAAGCGTGCGCTACGGTGGGCGCCTGCCCTGGATGATCGAGCGCGCCGCCTATGCCGGATTCGCCCTGCCGGGGATCGTAGTAGCGCTGGCGCTGGTCTTCTTCGGCATTCGTTACGCTCAACCGCTCTATCAAAGCATGACGATGCTCGTCGTCGCTTATGTTGTCCTCTTCCTTCCGGTTGCCCTGGGCGGCCTCCGAACCGCCCTGCTTCAAGTTCATCCCCACCTGGAAGAGGCAGCACGGACCTTGGGCAAGACATCGACTCGGGCATTTCTATCCGTCACGGTGCCTCTACTGAGGCCCGGTATCATCACTAGCCTGGCGCTGGTGTTCCTGGTCACGATGAAAGAGCTACCGGCAACCCTCATCCTCGGCCCAACCGGATTCAACACGCTGGCCACACAGACCTGGACCGACGCATCCGCCGCGTTGCTTTCACGATCCGCTTTCGCAGCGCTAATACTGGTGGCTGCCTCTGCAGTGCCTATGGCCGCTATGATTTACTGGGAGCGACGAGACGAATGGTGACAACCAACTACGCCGTACGCTGCCGAGGCGTTCGCAAGCGCTTTGACGATGTTCAAGCCGCAGACCAGTTTGAACTCGATGTAGCTCGCGGGCAGGTCCTGGCGCTCCTTGGGCCAAGCGGCTGTGGTAAGACGACGGCGCTCAGAATCATCGCCGGCCTCGAGGCTCCCGACACGGGGACAGTCGAGATCGGCGGTAGACTTGTAGACGGCCCCGGCCTAAGGCTGCCGCCAGAAAAGCGACGAGTCGCCATGGTATTCCAGGACTTCGCGCTCTTCCCTCATCTTGACGTCGCGGCCAATGTCGCATTCGGCCTACCGGCCGGAGCGGATAAGAAATCGCGTGTGGCCGAGCTCCTCACGCTGGTCCGCCTCGAGGCCTTCGGCAACCGGATGCCCCATGAACTGTCCGGAGGACAGCAGCAGCGGGTCGCGCTGGCCAGAGCGCTCGCCGCAGAACCCGACTTGATCCTCATGGACGAGCCGTTTTCCAACCTCGATCCTTCGGTGCGCGAAAGCGTGCGGGGCGAAGTACGTCGCCTGCTACAAGAGGTCGGCATCACCGCCATCATCGTCACGCACGACCAGGAAGAGGCGCTCAGCCTGGCGGGCGAAGTCGCCGTGATGATTGATGGCAGAGTACTTCAGGTTGGTACTCCTTCCGACGTTTACGGGACGCCCGTCAGTCGCGAGGTCGGAGAATTCGTCGGCGCCGCCAATGTGGTCCCCGGCAGCGCCAATGGGTCGGAAGTCGAATGCGTCCTCGGACGCTTCGCTTCGCCTGGGGTCAGTGGCTCAGTCGACGTGATGTTCCGGGCTGAGACGCTAGCAGCCAGTGTGGACGGCGGCATCCCCGGTGAAGTCGTGGACATCGACTACTACGGCCACGATCAGATGGTCGTTGTCAGACTGACGAGTGGCGAGACGTTACGACTCCGCCTTCTCGCCGACCCGGCCTTCGCAATCGGCCAACGCGTCGGTGTGGCCGCCCGCGGCGGACCCTTCGTGTTCCCGCGCTCCGGCTCCTAGTCGGTTCGCTACGACTTTCAGAGCGGCAGTGATAGAGTTCCGCAATTAGACTATTCGTCGAATTCGGATTACAGGAGTCTCAGGTGCCGAAGTTTGCCGCCAATCTCAGTCTGATGTTTACCGAGCTTGAGCCGGCAGAGCGATTTCAGGCCGCACGCTCGGCAGGCTTCACCGCCGTCGAGTACTTGCGGCCGTACGAATTCCCCCTCGAGGATGTTCGCCGCTGGAAAGATGAAGCGGGGGTGGAGCTCATCCTGCTGAACTCACCGGCCGGGAACACTCAGGCCGGTGAGCGTGGCCTGGGAGCAATACCAGGTCGCCAAGCCGCCTTTCGCGAGAGCCTCGAAATGACGCTTGATTACGCCAACGGCCTCGGAGCCAGGATGGTCCATCTCATGGCTGGCGTGGTGCCAGAAGGCATTCGACGAGAAGAGTGCGAAGAGGTTTTCGTCGAGAACCTGCGATACGCAGCACCGGTTGCGAAGAAACGGGGCGTCGCGCTCTTGCTCGAACCGTTAAATCAGCGTGATGTTCCCGGCTACCTGCACAGCACCACGAAGCAGACCCGTCATGTCATCGAAGCTGCAGCCGCGGACAACGTTCATCTCCAATACGACCTCTATCACATGCAGATCATGGAAGGCGACGTCGTCGAGGGTATCCGTACCAACCTCGATATCATCCGCCACATTCAGTTCTCCAGCGTTCCAGGTCGGCACGAGCCGCAGCACGGCGAGCTAAACCTGAGCTACGTCTTCGACCGCATCGATGAGATGGATTACAACGGCTGGCTGGGAGCCGAATACGCCCCGCTCGCCGGCACGTTAGAGGGCCTCACCTGGGCCCATCGTTACGGTATCGCCGCAACTTAGGAATACTCTCTGCGCCGCGGTTCATCCAACGCTCATGGCATGGACGGAGTCGCTGACGTCCGCCTTGGGTGGGCGCAAGAAGAACATCACAGTTCCGGCCAGGCCCGCTGAAATCGCAAAGCTACCGAATGCGATCGTATAGCTGCCGGTCTGGTCGAAAATCAACCCCGCATACACCGGTCCGAGAACCAGGCCAAACATCTGAACGAAATCCATGCTGCCCGAGATAACCCCGAAGGCACGTCTACCGAAGTACGCCCCTCGCACCGCGTTCATGGTGGTTGCTCCTCCACCCCAGCCGACTGCGTAGATCAGGACATACAACGCCAGCAGAATAGGGAGCTCCCGCGATAGGAGAAGTAACAGCGCACCAGTCCCCACCATCGCCATGCTCGCGGCCATGACGTAGCGAGGCGTGAACCGGTCCACCAGCAACCCGAATCCGATGCGCCCCCCGATGCTGGTCACGGCTACGCCAGCCAGAATGATCGACGAGAGCTGAAGGCTACGGCCTCCATCGACCAGGAACGGCACAAGATGCAGAGACATCGCACCGACAGCGAATTGGCGCATCCCAAACGACGCTGCAAGCAGCCAGAAAACTGGCCGGTGAAGCGCCTGCCTCAGCGTGAAATCGGCCTCGGCGGAAGGCGGCGAGACCTCAGGCTTGCTCGACTCTTTGCGGTCGATTGGCGCAGCCGCAGCGTTTGACAGCGGACCGTCACCATCGGGACGCAGGCCATAATCTTCCGGCCTGCGTCGCAGTATCCTCGCGAGAGGGATGGCGACGGCCCAAATTGTGAGGCCCGCGACCACCGCAGCCGTTCGCCAGCCAAAGCTGGCCACCAACCACCCCAGCCATGGAATGAGGATGCCGCCAAGGCCGCCGCCGCTGATCGTTATGCCGAGCGCGATCCCTCGGCGCCGTACGAACCAGTTTGCCGGAGCCACCAGCGCAGGTACCCGAATGCCGATCGACATGCCGACTGAGATGACCAGAATGAAGACCAGGTAAAACTCGAGCAGGGATCCAATCTGACTCAGCAGTAGGAAACCCGCGCCCATCATGGTCGAACCGATGATCATCATGCGGCGAGGCCCGAACCGGTCAACCAGCATCCCGCCTATTGGGCCCAGCATGCCGCCTTCGAGTTGGGAGAGTGCTATCGCTCCGGACAATGCCGCCCGGCTAGTCGAGAACTCTTCCTGCAGCGCAAGGAAGAATACGCCGAATCCCTGCCAGTAGAAGGTGCTCGCAACCATCAGGGCGAGCATTGAGGCGAGTACGATCCACCAGCCGTAGTACATATCGGCGAGGGTTTGCTTAAGGGACCTGACCACCCTCACCGTCCCATCAGATGGCACTCGGAATCAACGAAGGCTGGACCACCAGCGGCTGAAAGCGCCCACTCTTTTTAAACGGTAATCGCGCCTTTTGTCCTGGCCTCCGGCGGAAACACGAGCTGCGGAACCCCCTCCTGCCACTGAGCGACCGGGAAGGTCGCTATCGGCAGGCCATCGTCCCCGTACTTCAGCGATCCCATAACGGTTTCGAAGGTCATTGAGAGCATTGCTTCGCGGATCTTTGCGTTATCCAGGCTCTGGGTGGCTTCTACCGCTTGCTGCAGCACCTGACCGCAGGCATAGCCACCTGCCGAGTGATATTCCGGTTCGACCCCGAAGGAGGTACGGAAATCTTCGTAGAATTTCTTCGACATCGGCCTGGGATCCGAAGGTAGCCAGGTGACGCGGCTGAATACGCCGCTTTCTACCTTCTGTCCGGGGCTCTCCGAAAGCCAGAGTTGCGAAGGCGAAATTCCCGCGTTTACGGCGGATTGGATCGCGCGCTGCTTGTCTTCGCCCCTGGCTTCGATGTCCCACATGAACGCCTCGGCGCCTGACTCTTTCGCCCGGCGGAAAACGTCGTCGTAATCCACTTCGCCGCTGGTGCGTTCATCAAAGATGACGTTCAAGCCAAGTTTTTCTGCGTGCTCGTGGACACCTCGGGCGTGCCCGAGGCCTCTCGGCCTGTTGCCAGAAATCGTACCAACGTTTTTGACCGGGTTCGGGTTTGCCGGGTCGGTGAGGAATTCGAGATAGCTCTTCATGTAATTGCAGTCAGCGTCCCAACACAGGAACAGCCACTTTCGGCCCTGCCTGAACATTTCCGAAACGCTTCCGCTGCCTTCCAGCAGCACCATTCCTGCCTCTTCGACCACGTGGGCCATTGGCTCTACAAGGACGCTATGGCACGGCCCCAACAGCAGATCGACCTTGTCGTCATGGATCAGCCGCCGGAAATTCTCGATGACCTGGTCGGGTTCGCCGAGGTCGTCGTGCCAGAGCAGACGAACTTCACGACCTAGCAAGCCACCCGCGGCGTTAACGTCGCGAACCCACAGATCGTAGGCATAGGAGTACTGAGGGAACTGCGTTTCTGCATATCGCCCCGTCTTGGGCAGGCTGGTACCAATCACGATCTCGGCCATGGTTCCTCCTGACATGCCCTCGACGAATGACGCCATGCGAAACGAGGGTCGTCGCAAAGCTACCCGCCAGATTCAGGCCTGTCAACGCGAGTAAAGCATCCCTCATTCAAGGAGGAGGCTTCGCATCCCGATCATTGCAGCATGTGAATCCGGGTTCGGAGTGGCTCCGCCATGTCACCGAGAGTGGAGACAACGTCCTCGATGCCATCGCGAGCCTCGCCGGTGTATCGTCAAGAACCGCCAGGCGTACTCCAACTTGAGGCCCATTCCAAATAAGTCCTGCAAAATGCGGTCCAAGAACTCAATGTCCCTGTCCGAGGGACGATCTGGAACCCTACCCAAGTCAGGCTGAGAACTCATACGTTCAGACTATTCGCGCTATTCAGGCCTGTGCAGTTCCGAACGGAACCTTCATCAGGGCCGAACGTCTCTCCAGAGGCTAGACAACGACTCTCAAAGAGTTGGCCTCATAAGCTCGTGGCTATCTGGTAGCCGTTTCAGAATGCCACCAGAATGGGTCAGGCCGGTTAAGCTCGCTGAGAACGGGATAGGAGAAATACATATGCAACCCGTGCGAGAACTCGTTTGGACCGTTGTCGAGACTTCATGAGCCGGTGACACCGTGGTCGGCGTATATACGACGCTTGGCCAGGCTCGCGAAATCGTCTCAGGACTGGCGGATGGTCGGTTCGAGGACTATCGAATCGAGGGCCACGTTCTGGACCAGGCCAAGGAGGACGAACAACCCCGGCAGGTTCATCTCGGCCGCGGTGGGACACACCTGGAGACTGTCCCATTCGCCGGTTGCTCTTGCGCCGACGATGAAGCCGAGTTCCTGCGCCGGTCGTTTGTTGCTGGGGATGGAGAGTCGATGTCCGTTATCGTGTTCGCGCCAACGCCAGGACGGGCTATATCCGTCGCCGACCGATACCGTGAATGGCTGATACAGCAGGACCTATGGGCTTCGGCGCTTCAACTCCAACCGATATAAAAGCCAGGACAGCTGAGGTGGGAACTGGCGCCTGAGAAGTCCCCCCTACTGGTCTGGCTCCTCGAAGAATCGCACCAGGCGAGGGGCTAGGATCACACCCAGGACGGCGAAGAGCACGACTTCTCCCAGGACGCCGCCCGGTTGGCCATGAACGAATGTGGCGGTTGGCGCATTCCCTGTGCTTTCCAGGTAGACCCAGCCCGCCGCGACGGCGGGGACGCCCAGGAGCAGGGCTGGTAACCAGGCCGGCGAGAGATTCGCCTTCGTTACAGCGAGGATGAAAACCGGCGCCCCGACGATGACCAACGGAAATACGTGATACGTCAGTTCCGTTTCAATCGTCAGGGCCAGCCACACGGCGGTCGCAGCCGCGGCAGACAAGGCGCCCAAGACTATTGGTAGCAGTCCACCATGGAATCGTGCTCTTGCGTTCATGCAATCACCTTCCCACGATCGTTGGTTTCGCGATGTGAGGCGGATCACGAGATAAGTGCTCTCTCATCGAACTAAAAGCCGGCTGTGTTTCAACCGCAAGTCGCTGAATGAGAGGGCAACTAGAAGGTCTCGCCATGAACCCGCCCGGCGTGAGACTGATCACCTTCGCGAGCAGTCTCACCAATAGTATGCTTTGCAAACTAAATCAGGAGGTAACGCGATGACTCAGTGGATGGGCCGCGAATATAACTACGAGATCTGGACGCCTTCGCACGCCGAGCTCAAATACCTCCGCACCGAAATTCCCCACGCGGGTGATCGAGGGCCCGACTTCACTCTGCCGCGCCTCACTGGCAGGGATTTGACGCCCAACGCTGTTCTATCGCGAGAGTATGTCAGTTAACCCTAGCCGTATGCGTGACAGCGCCAATGGGGATACGAGGGCACCGGCTGCGCTTCAGGCCCAGACAGAAAAGACGGCCCAATGAGCGAAGTCACCTGGCCCGACGATCTGCGCTACAGCCGGGCCCACCAATGGGTACGGCTCGAAGGCGAGGTAGCTCGTACCGGGATAACCCACTTCGGCCAGGACTCCCTGGGCGACATCGTCTTCGTCTACCTCCCAAAAGTCGGCGACAGGCTCGACTCTGGCGACAAGCTTCTCGACATCGAATCGACAAAAATCATCTGGGAACTGTTCATGCCACTGTCTGGCGAGATTGTTGAAGTTAACAACGCGCTGGACTCATCGCCGGAGAAGGTCAACCAGGACCCTCACGGCCTCGGCTGGATCCTTGGGATTCGATTCGACGATGCTTCGCAGTTCGACGCCCTGATGGACGCGGAGGCCTACGCGGCCTTCCTTGCTTCCGGGGAGGCTTAGGCTAGGACGATTCGCCGAAGCTGACGGTATAAGTCCGATAGAGAAACGGGATCTTTATAACACCCATCAGGTTCAATCCGAGGACGATGAGTAAGACGCCCGCCACCTGCTCGATTATCCGCAGGTTGTCCTGTACCACGTAACCCACGGCGCCTACGGACGCTCCGATAGTAATGAACACCAGCGAGAATCCACCAACGAACGCTATCGAGTGTCGAAACGCTGTCGTGCGCTGATTCTGGAAGTCGGCCGTCTCCCCGGTGAGTCCTGCCAGGTGGGCCAGGTAGGCCGGTACCAGCGGCAGGCAGCAGGGCGAGAGAAACGCAATGATGCCGGCGATGAAGGCGACGCCAAAGCCCAGTGGGCCCGTAATGCTCGCTCCATCCAGTTCACCCTCGGCGCCGGTGACCAGATCAGAACCGGCCGTGAAGTACTGATTGAAGACCGTGAATCGGTCGAGAAAAATCAACACGCCAACCAGGATTACGATCGCGCCGCCGATGACTTCGATGGTCGGCATGAGAGGTCTGATCCGGCGCATAGCCGTCATCACTTGCCCCATTGCCAGACCGGCGATCAAAAACGGGATGCCCAGTCCTGCGGACCACGCCGCCAGCAGGAGCGCACCATGCACTACGGTCCCGGACGTCGCCGCCAGCGCGAAGATGGCGCCCAGGATCGGACCTATGCAAGGAGTCCAGCCCACGGCGAAGGCTGCGCCAATACCTAGCGACTTACCGTAGCGAACCGCAGGATGCGCTAGCCTGACTTCAGTCTGTTGGCTCATCCACCATCCCAGATCCTGGTTTCGGGCTTGAACGCGGCCCAGGCAAACCAGAAGTGATTGCCACTAACGACAGGCGTCAGCTCCGTCCCCTCAAGTGGACCAGACACGGCGCGACCAAATGAGTTCCACGTCGAACCAGTCTCCGCGTCGCGAAATTGGTCATTGAAAGCGCTGAAGGTGAGCTGCTGGCCGTCCACCACGGGGCTGAACGTCGTCGCCGAACCGATATCGGCGGACTCGGCAATCGAGCCAAGGTCGAGAGCTGACGCGGTTCCGCGCTTGAAGAGCACTACGACCGGAGAGCCACCCACCTGGTCGTTTACCACGGGGTTCTGCTCCAGTCGGCTGAATGGGTATGCCGCGACATCATCTTCAAGTTCAATAGTAACCACCCGGTCCATCGGTTGCAGCCTGCCGTCAAATTCGCCGTCGTAGAGGAATGGTGATGAATCGACGTCGTCGTAACCGACGTACGGGTTGTTTCCGTATGCCCGTCGAAATCCGGTGTCTTGCGAAAGCACCTTGCCGTCGGGGAATTCGTCACGGAAGTCGGCCCACGAGACGATTACGCTGGGCAAGAACTCCAGCTGAGTGCCGACCAGGTCGCCGACGATCGCTTCTCCGGTTACCTGCTGCCACCACGTCTCCGTGGCCCGGTCATACATGACGAGATCACTGTTGCGCAGGAATCCTGACACCCCGAAATCGGTGGCGGTCCCTTCAATCGTACGGTCAAACGCAATCGCCGTGTTGCACAGCGGGCAGAAGGTAATGAGGACCGGTCTGCCGTCGACCACATCGTTGACGATCTCGTGCCACATAAGGATTTGTAACGGATAGGCGCGCGCGTCATTACCCTCCTGGAAGGCAACAACGGGTTCACGATCACCCAGGAAGTCGACTTCCTCGACCGACAAGAACCGCGGGCTGTCTATGGACGGGATGCCGTCCTTGACCTGTCCTTGCGTCAGCTCGTCGAGCTCGATGGTCCGCTTGCTGACATCCGTTGTCCAACCTGCGATTCGCTCCGGCGGCTGTACGGTAGCAGCGGCGCTAGTCGGCTCGGCCGCAGTCTCCTCTGGTGTACTCTCGTCGCCGCTGCTTCCGCACGCTGCCAGGAGCCCTAGGCCCAGGGTTGCGGCCACTAAAAGGAACGGTCTGCGTCTTGCAACTCCCCACATCTTCCCCTCCACTTCCTCAGTTGCCGGACGTTATCCCCAGTCCGGAAGCGAGCTTTGCTTCATCGTAAGCCTGCTCCATCGCCGCCAGGTTCTGCGCCGAGGGCACCACACGAGTCACGCGGCCGGTGGCGTCAATGAAGAAGCTGACGGGCATGCTGTTTGGAAGGCGGTACGTCCCTGAGATCGACTCCCGTGGGTCGATCAAGAAGACCAGGTTGTCCAGGTCTCGAGCGTCGCTCCACTTTTTGGCGTCGCCTTTCCCTTCGCCACGATTAACCGCGACGACGACGAGGTCATCAGGATGCAGTTTCGCCAGGAGGTTCATGTCTGGCATCTCCGCCTCGCAAGCAGTGCACCAGGTGGCCCAGAAGTTTAAAAAGACGACCTTGCCACGGAAGTCCTCCAACCGCACGGCATTGCCGTCGTAATCAGAGAGCAAGAAATTCGGTGCGGGTGAGCCGGCGCGAGGGCGAGCTTCAGGGTCGTCGTCGATTGGCCCAAGCGAGACCTGCTGGCCATCGGCGTCGGTTGCCGTAGGCGCGGCATAGGGGTCGAGGATGACCCAAACGCCTACGGCAATGAGTGCGATCAGCCCCAGTGCCGCGAGATTACGGGCGTTGCGTTGAAAAAACTTGAGCGCGCCGCTACCAAACCGCGGTTGCTGCTTCTTGGCCTTGCGCTTGGCCGAGCGCTTGCTGGCTGGCATATATCCTTCGCCCTCCACGGCTGCCGTCGTTAACTCCTACGAAACAAGGCTACGTAGACGGATGCATACCCACCGTGACGGGCGTCACATCGTCACTGTATCTCGCTACCTAGAATCGGCTCATGGCATTGGAAATCTACGTCGAGGCCGGGTGTTCCACCTGCGAACGGGCTTGGGAGCTGGCGGACGCCATGACCCATCTTTATCCCGGAATCTCCGTGGACGTCGTCGACATATCGAGTTCGGACCGCGAGGTGCCAGAGGCTGTCTTTGCCGTACCAACCTACATGCTAAACGGCATAGTGATCTCCCTGGGGAATCCGAGCTATGAAGAACTGCAGAACAAGCTAGATGGCGCTCTAGCCAGCCTGCATTAATAAGTGTGACCCCGATCACGCAGACTGATCCAGAAACGGTATCATCATTCTAGAGAGATAATGCTCAGACGATTTATGAAACCGCCCCGTGTCGCCGAGCTCGACGAGAAGACTCGAAAATGGAAGCTCAGCCTCCTCAGCAAGGCAGCGGTCTTCCGAGACCTGCCTCACGCCGAAATGGAGGAGATCGAGCGCGTCACGACCATGACGACCTGCCGCAAAGGCAGGGTCTTCTACACACCGGGCGAGTTGAGTGAGGTTCTCTTCATCCTCAAGAAGGGCCGCGTCCAGGTTTCACGCCTGGCTGAAGATGGTCGAAAGCTAACCATCGCAATCCTCGAGCCCGGCGCGATCTTTGGCGAGATGCCAATGCTTTCGCAGACTATGCAGGACAGCACGGCAGAAGCTCTGGACGACTGCACCATCTGCATCATGAGCCGTTACGACCTCGAAAGTATGGTGAAGACCAATCCTCAGGTTGCCCTCAACATCGTTCACAACCTGGCTTCTCGGGTTCAAGATCTCGAGTCACGCCTTGAGATGCAAGCATTCCAATCCGTGCCGGAGCGTCTCGCGGCTACGCTGCTCCGCCTCGCCGGCGATGGGACCGAGATATCTGGCGCATCACATCAGCAGATCGGCGAAACCATCGGCGCCTCGCGTGAAACGATAACCCGGGCTCTGGGGGACTTCCGTTCCCAGGGCCTGATCGACGTCGGCCGTAGTCATATCGTGATCAAGGATCGCGAGGGTCTGGACGAGCTCTGTCATCAGACGCCTGACGTCTAGCATGCAGTCGATCATCGATCCTCGCCGCCTCGTCGTCGGGGCCGTCGTGCTCGCGGCGCTTTTCGTCCCGCTCTACTTCCTGCTGCTTCAACCCAGTGAAGAGACAGACCCCAATGTCCAGAGCCCAGTGCTCGTGACCACGCCTCCCAATGGCGCCGCCACCGAGGTTGGACTCGAAGTCGGCCAGCTGGCTCCCGATTTCGAAATCTCAACCACCGACGGCCGCCGTGTTCACCTCAGCGACTTCCGTGGACGGCCCGTAGTGGTCAACTTCTTCGCCCTCTGGTGCACAAGTTGTCCCACTGAAATGCCGGAAATCAAGGCAGCTCAGGAAGAACGCGGCATTGACTCGTTCGCCGTGCTTGCCGTCAACGCCGGTGAAACCCGTGAACGCGCTCTGGAGTTCGTTGACTTCCTGGAAGCCCCGTTCACCTACGTCCTCGACACGAACCTCGTAGTCAGTGATGCCTACCGCGTCTTTGGCCTGCCGGCAACCGTCTTTGTCGACGCGGAGGGTGTGATTCAGACCGTCTACGCCGGCTACACAGGCCAGGAACGCCTCGACATCTTCCTCGACGCGGCGATAAGCGCTCAACCCCCTGGGGAACTGCCCGTCGTTCTTCGACTCGTCAACACGATTCCCCGAGATCGCGTGTTGTCGGTCGAAACGAAGAGTGAAGGTGAGCTCAAGCTGAGCTCGCGCAGCCTTCGCTGCGACTCTGGCTACTGTGGCGTCGAAGCTGTGATCGCAGACCTTGAGTCTTTCGTCAATGTTGCAGTCATTGACCGCGACGATGACGCCACGAGCCCCTCACTGACCGTTACCTTCGATCCGGGTCTGCTGACACGAGAGCAGATCGTCGACATCACGGTTCAAGCCCTCGAGTCCAGGACGGACCTCGTCTACGAACGTCCGGTCACGGTCAGCTACGTCAACCGCTAGTCCTGACGGAAGCGCACCAACCACCCCTTGCCGACTGGTCTAATATTGCTCTCACTCCACCCGAGGACTGAGGAGGAAGCAAGATGGGACAAGTAGGATACGTTTACGTCGGCGCCGCCCAGGCCGGTTCTGGTAATCGCGGTGGGCTTTACCGCCGTGATGCAGACGGGGGTGACTGGCAAGAGCTCACTTCCGGGCTACCACTCGGCACAGGCATACAGGCGATTACCGTCCACACTGACGAGCCGAACGTCGTCTACGCTGGCACCCATGACGGTCCCTACCGAAGCGTAGACGGCGGTGACAGTTGGCAGCGGCTTCCCTTCCCCGAAGGCCCGCAAGTGTTGGCGCTCCTCATCGATCCTCGGGACCCAAGCAACCTTTACGCTGGCACTTCACCTGTTGGCATCTACCGCAGTGAGGATAGCGGCGAGAGCTGGACGCAAATCTACGCGTCCGAAGCGCCCGAATCGGTCAAGATGGACTTCCCGTGTCGCGTGATGCGCCTGGCCATCGATCCTTCGAATCCCGGCCACATTTACGCCACGCTAGAAGTCGGCGGTGTCATCCGCAGCCTCGACAACGGCGCCAGCTGGGAAGATTGCAGCTCCGACCTAGTCGAGCTGGCGCAGCGCCCTCATCTCAAGAGCCGCATCGGCAGCGACACCGAGATCGAAGGCATGATGGACGGACACGCGCTTTGCGTCAGCAGCGAGATGCCTGGCACCGTTTACCTTGCCGTCCGAATGGGACTCTTCCGCAGCCAGGACCGCGGCAAGAACTGGGAAGACATGGAGGTCGGCCGCTTCTCGCCTTTGACTTACAGTCGAGACGTCCGCATCTCCCCGCAGGACCCTCGTGTCCTCTACGCCTGTCTCAGTTCAGCGGCGCGTAGCGAAGATGGTTCCGTCTATCGCAGCGACGACCTCGGCGCGACCTGGTCGAGATTCGACCATGGCATCAAGGCTGAGACGACGATGATGGCGGTTGCTCTGCACCACAGCGACCCGGCACAGGTTCATTGCGCCAGCCGCAGCGGGCAAGTGTTTAGCACGCTGGATGGCGGCACGACATGGCGGGAGCAACGCTTACCGGAGGGCGTTCGAGACGTCTACGCGGTCGCCTGCGGCTGATTTCGACGCTGCCCAGCTCGATGATGTTTCCGTCTGTCGGCAATGATGGATCGCGCCCTCGTGACTGGCTCAAGAAGATCCAACGAGACGGAGTCCCTCCGCAACGAAACCTAAGTCGGGGACATCTAACCGGAGAGGGCCATTCGGACGTTTTCGCCGGTAAGTGGTAGCTAGAATTTTTCGGGCCTGTATGTGGAACGCCTGGCACAAGCGCCGGCTGTTTCGCTTTAGGAGTCGGACTCCTCTGGCGGACGACTGAACGCCTGCAGGCGTCTGGCGAACTGCGATAGGCGAGCCTGCGCCTTGCCATTCAGCGACTCCGGTGCGTAGCCGCCCGAAGCGTCTCTGATGCCGGCCTGCTCGCCGGTCAGCAATTCCAGTGCCTCATCGATAGTCGAAACGGCGTAAACCTTGAACTGTCCCTGACGCACTGCCTCCACTACGTCTTCCCGTAGCATCAGGTGTTGTACGTTGCTAGCGGGGACGATTACGCCCTGGTCGCCCGTCAGACCTCGGCTGTCGCAAATATCGAAGAAGCCCTCTATCTTCTGGTTCGCTCCGCCAATCGCCTGAACGTCACCTTTCTGGTCCATGGAGCCGGTGATCGCGAGCGATTGCTTGAGCGGCGTTTCCGCCAGCCTTGAAATCAATGCGCAGGCCTCGGCACAAGTGGCGCTATCGCCTTCGATCATGCCGTAGCTCTGTTCAAACGAGAGGCGGGCTGCCAGCGTTAGCGGCATTTCGGCGGCATAGCGATCTACGAGAAAGCCCTGCAGCGTGAGGACAGCCTTTGAGTGAATCGGCCCGCTCATCTGGGCTTCGCGCTGCAAATCCAGGACGCCCTCGCGGCCCACGCCGACCGTCGCAGTGATCCGCGAAGCCTGACCAAAGGATGTGTCGCCGAGATCGAGAACGGACAGTCCGTTGACCTGGCCCACGACTCCGCCCTGGGTCTGAACCCGGATGATCTGCTTCTCGACCGCCTCACGCATGTTCTCTTCGACGAGGTTGACACGGTGCTTACGCTCTCGAACGCTGCGCTCCACATGTCCTGCGTTGACCACCGTGGCTGCGTCCGTTCGAGCCCAGTGTGCGGCCTCGCGAACAATGTCCGTAATCTCGCCGAAGAGGATCGAAAGCTTGTTGTGGTCCTCCGCAAGCCGCATTCCCTGCTCGACCACGCGAGCCACTGCGCCACGGTCGAGCGGGGGCAGATCCTCGCGACGCGTAACGGCAGCAATCAGGCCGGCGTACTCCAGTTCGTGCTGCGGTGTGCGGTCAATCCGCATATCGAAGTTAGCTTTGACTTTAAACAACTCGCGAAAGTCAGGGTCCATCGTATAGAGCGCCCGATAAGCGTTCTCGCGCAGGACGCCGACGACCTTGCCGGTCCAGGGTATGGCCTCCGGCAGCACGGTTCGGGTTTCGATCATGCCCAGACGGTTACCGAGCTCTTCGATTGTGAGTTGGCCGATCCTCAGCGTCCGTTTCAGCTCACTCCAGGAAACGGGATGCATCAACAGATCATCGAAATCGAGTACGAGATAGCCACCGTTGGCGCGGTGCAGGGAGCCGGCCCGAATCATCGAAGAGTCCGTGGTCAGAGCCCCCAGATAGGCTTCCTTTTCGATGCTTCCAAACAGATGTTGTGGCGTCGGGTTCGCTTCGAAAATCACACGAGCGCACTCGTCCATCGAGCAATCGATGAGGAGGTTGACCTGATACTTGCGAAACCGCGCCTCTGGGTCATGGCGAACCGGCACCGGCCCGGCCGGCACAGCCTGCTCAGGCACCGCGAGAAAGACACCAATGTTCTCGATCATGTCCCGGCGAACTTCTGAAAGGTATTGGACGGTTTCTTGGTAATCTTCGAAGTCCGCTAAAAAACGGTCCATCAACGTGTCGACGACGCTGGTCGCTGCGTTCTCTTGCAGGTCGGCGAGGCGCTGCTGCGCTTCGACTTCAGCGCCCTCACCCTGCTTCGCCACCGGCCGAAGTTCTGCCGTTAGCTCATCGCGGCGCTGCATCAACTCGCTACGCTCAGCGGGTTCGAGCGCGGCGAAGGCCTGGTCGTCGAAGGGCTCGCCGTCTTTGAGTGGAACGAGGAAGAACCCGGTCGGATTGCCCTGCAAAAGAAATCCGGCTTCTCGGGCCTGAGCAGCAAGGGCGGCGAAACGTTCCGCCTGCTGGTTCTGAACCGAGTTGACGATTTGATCGCGACGATTCGTGAAGTCTTCGGAGGCGAAGGTTCGCGGAATCACTTCTCGCGCTTCGGCGATCATGGACGACATGGCTCGCGCGAAAGCGCTTCCCCGCCCCGGACGAAACTGCATCGCGCGTGGTTGATACGAATCGTTGAAATTATTTACATAGCACCACTCATCCGGCGGCGCTTTCGCGGCTGAAATTGCCTGCAAGTACTCTCGGATCGCCGTTGTACGGCCCGTACCAGGCTCGCCGGTGACGACGATGTTGAATCCGGGACTGTCCATCGCCAGACCGAATTTTATCGCATCAACCGCGCGCTGCTGGCCGATCAGGCCGACATGGGGCTGAATCTCATTGGTGGTTTCGAACGGGAAGCTCGCAGGATCACACGTGGGACGTAAATCGTTGACTGAAACTTCTGGCACCGCAGCCTCCGTCGCGTCATTCTCTGTGCTATCCGACGGTCGAGCAATGGCTAGTGCCTCTTGGAACCCGCCGCCGCACTGGTAGCCTGAGACCATGTCGAGCGACAAGGCCAAGTTGCAACGAAGCCTCAGCCTGGCGGAGACAACTCTGGCCGGGGTCGGCATCATCCTGCACGCTGGTGTCTACGCGCTGGTCGGCGAGCGGCGCCTCAGCCGTGACAGGCTCGATGGCTTTGCCGACGATAGTCGACTCCCCAGTGAGCAGAGATTCGTCCACTCCCAAAACAACCGCGTGAAGGATCTGGCAGTCTGCCGGCACCTTGGCTCCCCCCTCAACGACTACGACGCCCCCATGCGCCAGGTGTTTAGCCTCAATCTCCTGGTCGCGACCATCCCGCAGCACGTGCGCCCTGGCAACAGTCAGATTGCGCAGCGCCTCGATCGAGCGCTCCGCGCGGTACTCCTGGAAGAATCCAATGACCGCGTTAAACAGAACCACGGCGATGATGAAGCCGGCGTCGATCCATTCCTGCAATGCGAACGTGACGATGGCCGCAATGATCTGGATGAAGATCAGCGGGCTGGTGGATTGGTTAACGATGATTGGCACCCAGAGACGGCGCGTGCTTTCCTCGAGTTGATTCGGACCCCATTCCTCCAGACGGCCCGCCGCGGCAGTCGACGGAAGCCCATGCTCGTCAGCTTCCTAAGACGCAAGAACCTCATCAGAAGACAAAGACCACCAGGGAACTTCGGGCGACATTATGTGTCTAGGGTCGTTCATTCGTCCCGCCTGACGGCTTCGAAGGCACGCTTACGTGAAGCGCACACTTCTAGCATCGCGTGTCAGGAGCGAGGAGGGAAGGCTTGGCGCCAATCGCCTACAGGGAGGCCTCCCCATTGTTAGTTGAAGGTTTCGGCTCGGTAGGCGACGAAGGTCGTGTCTGGCTTGAGTTCACTGCCGGAAGGTTACGTCCTGGCGAAGTGCTCCCGAATCTTCTCGACGTGCTGGCTCATGAAGCGCCCCAACAACGCCCTCACGTAGGTCTGACACAGGAGCCAGCCGAATATCGAACCAGGGAGGCCCACCGTGCTCTCGTAGCGAAATTGCGTCCCGCCCTCGACTTCTTGCAGCGTGAAGCGATCGCGCAGGACGCTGAGCGGCCCTTTTACTCCCTGAAAGCGGACTTCATGCGGCGATTCCAGGGTCACGCGCTCCACGGTGCGGTGGACCTTTCGGCGTCCCATCAAGCCGAACACAACCGTGACGAACTCGACGATGAGGTCACCGTTCTCTTCGGTGTTCAGCACGCGAGAACCCCCACCGGTCGTGTTCTCCTTGAAGGCCGTGACCCACTCGAAGACAGTCTCCGGCGATGCCGGCACGATGGCTTCGACGGATGGCAGGACGACGGGCATGACCCATAAACTCATTGAGCTACCATATTCTCTGACTTCAAAAGCGTCATCTACAGATCAGCACACCATGGCCTCGGGCACCGTGATTCCGGTCACAGTCGTGGCGGCGCGAGGGCGTCATTCTGTTGAAGAGCCTATAGAGGAGTACTTACATGGGCCCTTTCGCCAAATTTCTCCACGGCGACGACGAAACGCCTGAGGTTGATTCCAACCCGGCTGAGACAGCCACCGGCCAGACGCCTGCCGTTACGATCTATACGACTAGCTGGTGTGCTAGTTGCTCCATGGCAAAGCGCTATTTGAAGCAAAAAGGCGTCAGCTACGAGGAAATCGATATCGAGCGCGTTCCCGAAGCCGCCGAGAAGGTCATGAGCCTGGCACGCGGCTACAAGACGGTCCCGACGATGATCATTGGGGATTCGGTAGTGGTCGACTGGGACCGGAAGGCGCTCGATAAGGCGCTGGCGGGAGAGGGCGTCCTCTCAAACTAGCGACACTCGTTTTTCGGCAACCAGGTAGCCGTAGCTCAGCTCGCCACGGTCAACCATCGCGAGCCCTAGCTTGAGCAGGCGTCGTGCCTCCGCGATGTCAAGGTCACCCAGGTCCACCGCTTTCACCGCCTGCGCCACACGCACCATAAACAGTTTCTGGTCGATTCCTCTCAAGAAGGCTCGCGCGGCATCCGGACGGTCTTCGCTTCGGTCAACCTGAAGGCCCGATGCGGCCGCGTACGCCTTGTAGCTGCTAAGCGGGCGGGCGTCCGCCAGGCAGGCCGCCGCCGCAAAGACAGAGCTGAGCTCTGGCGGCAGCGTGTCACAGTCGAGTGTCACGTCGGCCATGAGCAAGTGGCCACCCGGCTCGAGCACGCGCGCGAACTCCGCTGCCGCCGCAGTTTTATCCGGGAACGTACAAAAGGCGCACTGCACCAGCACGGCGTCGAAAACTGCGTCGTCGAACGGCAGGCGCTCCGCCTCCGCCATGGCGATTCTCGCATCCGGCGCCCGCTCGAGGTTCCGCAGGCCCAGGTCGATGCCGTAGAACGTCGCTCCGAGCGCCTCGACGGCGTCGCGGCTATCGCAACTACCGCAGGCCACGTCCAGCACTTTCGCGCCCTGGGTAATTGAAGCCGCTTCGAGGATCTCCCGCGTCAGCGCGAGTCCCCCCGGCCGCATCGCGTCACCCAGCAAGTAACGTATGGCGTCGCTCTCGTACAGCGTCGCGCAGCAGGCCTTGTACCCCAGCGCATCGACGCTGGGGGCAGGAATCTCGATCACGCCTCGATGACCCGGTTGGCCAACTGCTCTCGCACTTCCTCGCGGTAACCCACCGAGTTGAAGGCGCAGAACGGGATCGCGCGGCCGTCGGGCACCAGCATGGCGACACAGCACTTCATCACCTGCTTGACGCTGAAGGTGTAAGCATCCATGAAGTCCTTTATCGCTATCTGGAAGACGTGCTTGCGCAGGTGCGACAGGTCTTCCGGCAGGCCATAGCCCGGACCGCAGGCGCACTGGAACTGCGACGTCGCTCCCTCCGAGCCGGGTACGGCGCTCGCCGACCACAGTCCTTCCAACGCGGTCCGAACCTCCGTGTCCGACGGCAGCGCCGGGAAGGTGCGGTTCGTGATGTAGTCCAGATACTCGTCGACTTCCAGCACGCGCGGTAACGGCAGGACGTCATCACCGTCGACGTAGAGATAGGTGTTGACCTGACAGGACGGGAAGCAGCATGGGACCGGCACGAAGTCACTGGTCTCGAACACACCCTGCGACTGATCGACGATTCCGTGCAGCACGTCCGGGATCGTCATCCGGCGCATCGGGTCGAAATCGATATGACGGCCGACGTGGGTTACCGGCTGAAACACCACACCTCTGACCACCGGGTGCTGCAGTCCGAAGCGAATGATTTCGCCTATCTCGTGCTCGTTCACGTCGCGTTCGATTGCAGCGACCAACGCTACATCGAGATCGATTTCAGCCAGGCGATCGAGCGCCCGCAGCTTTGTCTTCAGCAAGTCGGCGCCGCGAATAACCTCGTTGGTCCGCTTGTCGAAGCCGTCGAACTGGAAGTAGATTGCGGGACGCAGTTTAGCCAACTCGGCGACGAAGTCGTCGTCATTGGCGATCCGTAGCCCATTTGTATTGATCATCACGTTCGGGATGCCGCGCTTCTGCGCCGCCGCGACCATCTCGAGAATCTGTGGGTGGATCGTCGGCTCGCCGCCACTGAACTGGACAACCTCCGGGTTCCCCTCCAGCTCGATGAGCCGGTCGAGCATCGATTCGACCTCGGCCAGGGTCAGGTCATAAGCGGGCGACGCGTCGGCGAAGCAGATGGGGCAGTCCAGGTTACAAGCGCTGTTTACTTCGATCAGCGCGAGACAGGTGTGCTGCTTGTGCTCCGGGCAAAGACCGCAATCCAGCGGACAACCGTCCTTAACCTCAGTGCTGAATTCGAGTGGTATCGTGCCGGGCTTGTTAAATTTCGCCCCGTCCACGTACATCTGGGCGTCGGAGCTAATCAGGCCTTCGAACCAGCCGTGATCCGGGCAACGCTTGCGCATGTAGACTTTGTTATCGCGTAGCAGGACCTGTGCATCGATGACTTGTTTGCACTCCGGACAGATACTCCGGGTCAGTTCGTGAAATATGTAGTCCGCGTCCTTCTTCTGCTCGACCATCCACCCCTCCAGCACTAGTAGTAACAGGGATTCTCCCTCAGTTGGCGATCGCGCCAAGGTGACCAGCGTCACCAGATCGACGTCGCCAGCGCCGGCATCGGACTACGGCGCCTTCATGAAGATGACCTCGCCGAACATGGTTTTGCTGGCGTCCGTCACCAGGAAGAGGACAGGTCCAACTACCGATTCAGGCTCTTCGATGCGCCGATTTGGCGGCACCACTGTCGGTGGTTGCCAACCGTCCGGTCGGCCTCCCCGGAACAACGGCGTCTCTGTACGCCCCGGCGCCACCGCGTTGACGTTGATCCCCAAATCGCCGAGTTCCATACCGAGTGAGACCGTTAGGGCGATGATGCCGCCTTTGGATGCTGCGTAATGCACGCCGTTTATCGCACCGGCCACACCGCGTCCAGAAGCGAGATTCACGATCTTACCTGTTCCCCGTTCGATCATTTGTGGCACGACCGCCTGACAACACAAGAATGTCCCGGTCAGATTGATGTCCAGGACCCGCCGCCATTCTTCCTCGCTGACCTCGAGAAACGGATGGCGCGGCCAGATTCCCGCCGCGTTGATCAGAATGTCGATCTGGCCTGCTTGGGCCAGCGCGCTTTCGACCAGCTTCGCGACCTGATCCGCGCTGGAGACATCCGCGGCTATGGCCAGCGAACTACCGATCTGAGCCGCGGAATCCCTGGCTGCAGTTTCGTTAACGTCACTGACCACAACCTGAGCACCTTCGGCCGCCAAACCGAGGCACAGAGCGCGCCCGATACCTGAGCCGCCTCCGGTGATCAGTGCGACTTTTCCAGAAAGCTGTCCAGGCAAGGCACGCTCCTTCCGTCCGACCGGACCACAGGGCTTCAGTGGGACGATTCAAACCTTTCTCCATTCTAGATGTGCGCGCGATACTCGGCGAGACAGTCCGGGCGAGTGCCTCATCGGCCCCATAGAGCCACTACAGGCTTCGGGGCGCGCGGCTGGCGTGCCAAGGGTGAGCCTTGACCCACTAGATGACTATTCAGGCTCTATGTTCTGGGTTTCGCTACTGAGTAGGCGAGTTGCAGTCGGCTTTATCGAACAGGCCGGGATCAGATCAGGCCATTTGGCGCCCTCCGAGCCCTGTCCAAGATGGGCGATTTGGCGGTCCATCTCCTCAGCGTCGTGGACGAGACAGAGGAGATTCACGACCTCACATCAAAGGAAGTCGTAGAGCGAGAGAGCAATGTCTTAAGGACTTACCTCAACCAGACAGCCGCTGACATCGAAAGAGTCCTCGGACTCAAGGCAACGGTCGAACTCCGCGTTGGTGTACCGATGGAGGCGATCGAGAAGCATGCGGAGGAGCTCAAGCCGGACCTCATGGTCATTTCGACGCATGGCCGCTCTGGTCTTTCCCGCTGGCGGCACGGCAGCGTGGCGGCCAGACTTCTCCATGGCGCAAAGGCGTGTCTTCGCCAACATTCGACTCAATACTCGTACCGTTAGACGGTTCTGAACTGGCTGAAGGCGCGCTGAACACCGCCGCGGCCACATCGCAAGCACATGGCTCCAAGATTCACCTCGTACGCACGGTCAGGCTGCGTGTCGCAGGCGACCCGGCGACCGGCGCCGCGAGCATCGACCTGACGACTCAGTTGGAGGAGGGCGCCGCGAGCTATCTGGCGAAGGTGCGCGAACGCCTCGTTGCCGGAGGCGAAGTGGTTGCCGAAGTCAGAATGGGCGCCCCTGCGACGGAGCTCGAAGAGTACATCGGCAAAGAGGGCATCAACCTTGTGGTCATGACCAGCCACGGTCGCAGCGGTTTGGTCCGGGCTGCCCTGGGTAGCGTTACCGATCGACTGACCGGTAACGGCAACGCACCCGTCCCCTTATCGTGAGGTCGCCCAGCTGAATTTTAGCCGGCCGCGAACAGGGCTAGCTTTTCTTCCACCGTTGATTGCACGGAGGCCACTGCGGCATCCATGAGACGAGTCACGTCATATCCCTTGACCCCCTCCCGCAGGGAGGACTCCAGGCTCTCGAAGAAGGCCACCCTGAGTTCCGTATTGACGTTGATCTTGCGGACGCCCAAATCGATGCAGCGACGAATATCAGCGTCGCTGATGCCCGACGCCCCGTGCAGCACCAGCGGGACTGAAACGCAGGCACGTAACTCGGCGAGACGATCGAAGTCTAGATGTGGCTCCCCTGAGTAGAGGCCATGCGCGTTTCCGATCGCCACGGCGAGGCTTTCTACGCCGGTTTCGTTGACGAAGCGCACTGCCTGAGTCGGATCAGTCATCGGGATGTTTGCGACCTCACCGTCGCTAACGTCCTCGTTTCCGCCGATCCCACCGAGCTCCGCTTCGATAACACTGTCGCCACACACCGCGATCGCATCGCGCGTCAGCATTACGTTGTCCGGGAGTGATTGACGGGAACCGTCGATCATTACGGAAGTAAACCCGGCCTCCACGCAGTGCTTCGCGACTTCAACGTCAGGGCAGTGATCGAGATGGACGGCCACGGGAACGCTCGCTTCCCTGGCGGCGGTCAGCATGGCTTGTGACAGTGGACCAAAGCCGGCCGCATCTAACGCGCCGACACCGGCCGCCAGGAACACAGGGACTTGCATCGCTTCGGCAGCGCGAAGAATCGCTTTCGTAATCTCGATGTTGTACGTGTTGAATGAACCCAGAGCGCGGCCGGGCGAAACGTGCTTGAGCAGCTCTTTACCTGAGACGAGCACGTTGCTTCTCCTCAATACGTGGACCATCTCCATCGAGATGATGGCTATTGTAATCGTGGCCGCTGATTCGATAAGCGGTTACAGGGTTTAGGCCCCGGGACAGCGGCCTGAACGACGTCTGGACTAATCGGTCAGCGTGTCGACCAGTCGGGGCGCGAAGTCATTGCGGCCGTCCTCGAACAAGACCGCCTTTGCCGAGCCATCTGAAGCCATCACGCAGAGATCAAAAGAGAACTAGCCCCGGCACTGGTAAACGATTCGCGATCCGTCCGGCGACCAATCCGCAAACACACCACCTCCAAAGGTGAGCTGGACCTGCTCTGAGCCATCGGTATTCATGACGTGGATTTCAGCCTCGCCCGTAACTGTAGACGTGAACAACATCTGACTGCCGTCCGGCGACCACCGGGGCTTGAAATTAAGCCGTCCGTCCGTCGTTAGCTGTCGGCGATCCGTACCGTCGACCTCCGATACATACAGGTCACCATCTCGCGCGAAGACGACGTGTCGCCCATCGGGAGACGCGCTGACCGAGCCGGAGGCTTGTGAAGAAAGAGCGTCCGGGATCAACACTTTCGTCTCTGATTCTGATGCGCCGGTTATGCAGATATGCGGTTGGCAGCCAAATATTATCTCGGCGCCGTCCGGCAACCATGCCGGCGTCCCTTCGGAGGAGGCACCCAGGGCGACGCGTCGCCGCTCGCCGCCGGCCGCGTTAACAACATAGATGCCATCCTGATCCAAAGTCTCGCCGATGAACAGGTAGGCGATCTGGCTTCCGTCTGGCGACCATGCCGGCGATGTCGCGTTGCCCGGCGATGCGGTAAGGCGTTTCAGCCCTTCGCCATCTGGATTTATAGAATAAATCTCGGTGCTTCCAGTTCGGTTGGAGAAGAACAAGATACGTCCTTCCCCGGCCGGGATAACAACGCCGGATTCATTGTCAGAGCCAGATCGCAACACGAAGAGCGAGGCGCCTGCGGCCACGATACCGAGCAGGATCACCGAGGACAGGATCGCTGTTCGGATTCGCATCTCGAGGACATCGTTACATTCGTGAGCCGCCAGACCCGCGTGACACGGATCACGCCCGCCAGCGCTTGCAGCGTCACCCTGCCTCTTTCGCGGTAGGAGGCCGGGCTCATTTCCAGGCTACACCTGGCGATTCACACAAGGCGAGGCAGCCATTGGCGACTCAGGCTTCGTTACGTTCCATCCGAACCCGTTCCGATTCCCGCTTGAGCCGGACGAAGCCGCCCTCCACCAGGTCGAGGTCGACGATGACAGCTACGCCCAGTCGCGCCATGTCGCGCTCACGCTCGATCGCGTCAGAGGCTTCGTAAACTCTCCGGATATCGGACTCATCAGTTGCGATGTGAGCCCGGCCCTGGAACTGGAATCCCTCGTGCGTATCCTCGTTGCGGTAGATCAGCGAAACCTGGGGGTTGCTCTGAATCGATTCCGTCATTCGGCTCTCGGGGCGTAACCACATCGCCAACTGTGTGTCGCTAAAGGCCTGTATCGACCCTCGGAACGAGAGCACGGGTGCGCCCTTTTCGTCCACATAAGCGACGACAATTGGATGCCGATCCTTCAGCGAGTCATTGATTTTGTCCTTGAGTTCCTGTGTGAGATTTATCGGTGAGCCGGTCCCCGAAAGGCGCGCGGTGAAGAACTGATGCTGCAGGGTGCTTATCGCTTCCCCGTCGAAGTGGAAGACGAGGATGGCGCCGCCAGAGCCGAGGCCAACCGCCGTCCCGGTCACTTTTGCAGCGTCGCCATACGGCTCGGGAATCGACCATTGGGACTCGCGAAACAGGCGACCCGCGGGTTCTGTGAGGCGTTGCAAGACCGCGTCGCGGCCTACTGCGTTCCCGCTGGTCGATTCCAGGGTCACCGACTCGGCCATCATGGCCGCGACCGCATCTCGGTTGACCGGCTCTTCCTTTAGCTTCGAGAGAAAGCGCTCGACGATCTCTGTTTTATCCAAGATTGTCTCCTTCGGTGGGCGTACGGGGCATCTGGTCGGAATTGTACGCCCTGGAATCGTCCGCTGGAGGGTGTAGCCTGACGTGAAATGGAAGGTAGCAGCTGGTACTCGCTTCCTTCTTGGGTACATCTGCGACGTTAGCGATTGGAGGTGGGAGATGGCCAACGACGATGCGCTGCCAATGATCACTCGCCTTGAGGAGGTACTCGAAGTCCTCAAAGAGCACCCGGACAAGATCGACGCGATGATCTTCACCTACAAAACGAATGAGATCCTCCCGGGGTTTCGCTCGCATATCCGCCGGATGGGCGTTGGTAGCGTTCCTGACCAGGCCAAGCTTCTGTTCAACTACGTGACAGGCATTGAGGAAGATCTGGGTATTACACTCACTGAGCTAGCCGATATGGCCCAGGATTAGAGTCCTGTACGCATCTGAAGAGGGAGTTGCCTGAATGCCACCCGTCGATCCAAACGCGGTTTTGATGACGGGAGAGAATTCTTTCATCCGCCTCAGCAAAGACGGAGGCCAGGCTGCTTCGACTCGTCTAAGTCACTGGCGTGTGCTGTGGTGCCCGGCAGGCGCGGGGCACGTCCTGTTCATGCAAAGCGAACTCACCGGCGAATCACCTCGCGTGTATAGCGACAACGCCGGCGTGACGCGCTGGCTGCAGCGCAATATCGAGACCTATCTGTCCCCAGCCTCCGCAGATCCATCCCTTCCGATCGTCTCGGCCTGCTTCTCGCGCTATGGCGATCCGCGAGGGACGACGACCGAAACGATCTTCGCCGGCGAAGACACGATAACCATGACCTGGTACGACTGCCTCGATCCCTTCGTCCTAACGGTCCCGCCGGGTCAACCTCCAGAGCGGCCGATAGGCGTTTTCAGCACGTTCTTCCCGGCGCTGGGTGCGCAGGTTGAGCTCAACGGCAAGTTGGCTGAGGGCGAGGTCTGGGCCGAGAAGCGGGGCGACCGAGACTCGACCAGCGCCTGTCTCGCCTGGAGCGAGACCTGGGTAAAGCCCAGAGGTTAGATAGAGTCTACGGGCTGGTATTTCTGGCCCGAAAGCTCATCTTCTCGCGATCCCGGCAGCGGATTCCGCGTTGTCTCCGCTAGACGGCAGCCTTACTGCTTCGGTGCCGTCAACCCCAGCGCGTCTGGGTAATTGGCCGGTACGTGTCCTCGATCCGGAAGCGTCGCAAGTCTGGCGTTAACCAGAACACGATCAAGCCTCCGACGATACAAATCAGACCGAAGATGATCTGCGCCACCTGTACGCCGATGCCGGCAGCCACGAATCCCCCTAATGTGGCCCCTCCGGCCATCGCCGCACGATCCAGCGAAATTAACGACAGTACTCGACCGCGTAGCTCGTCGGGCGCAGCCTGGACGAGCAGCGCCCGGCTGAGTGACATGAACGTTGTCTGGAAGGCGCCGACGATGGTGAGCAGGCCAATCGAAAGGACGAGCGCCGCGAATCCTCCCAGATACGTGCTGAGCGAAAAGGCAACCAAGACCAATCCCATGCCCGAAACGCCTAGCGGAATAACGACACCGATACGGGCGGGCGGATTCCGTGCGATCAACAGCGCCGCGGACAGGGCCCCGACACCCGTAAACGACAGGAGGAGCCCGAGGCCGCCACTTCCGATGTCGAGGATGTCAACCGCGAACAGCGGCGCAAAGACCTGCATGTAAACCATTCCGAATGTGAAATGAATCAGCGCCACCAGGAGGACGCCACGTATTTCCGGCCTCGAGCGCGCGAACTTGAGGCCCTCCAACATGCCATCGAGCATCGCGCCGGCGCCGCGCTCAGTCGGGCGCTCGTGGGCTTTCACTCGCATCATGATGGTCGCGACTATGCCACCGATGTAGAGGGCGGCGATGAACAGGAAGGTGCCTTCGAGGCCCATTATCGCCACAGAAATGCCGGCACCCGCCGCACCCAGAATCCGCATAAGGTTCTGCGTGGAGCTCAAAAGCGCCATCGCACTCGTGATCATGCTGGCCGGTACGATGCTGGGTATTAGTGATGCACGAGCCGGCTGGTCAAACGCCTGAACAGCGCCTCGGAAGAACACCAGGACGTAGATGTGCCACAACTCCATGTGGCCGCTGAGAAGGAGCAACGCGAAAGCGGCGCTGGTCAGGAAAGAAGCAATCTTGGTGACCAGCAGCACCTTCTGGCGGTCGAACCAGTCCGCGACAACTCCGGCCCAGAGCCCGAGCAGGAGGGTTGGTATTGTGCGGACCGCGATCACCGCCCCAAGCTGGGCCGCGTCGTTATTCGTCAGCTGGAGCACCAGCAGCGGGCGCGCGATGTTCTCCATCCAGAGCGCAAAGGCATGCGTCGCCTGACCGAGCCAGAGCAGCAGGTAATCGCGGTAGGCGAGGGCGGCAAAGGCGCCCTGTCTGGTGACGGCTACGGTATCGCCGAGGCCATCATTGCCGTTAGCGGTCAACTGGCTGTCTCAAGGGGTGCATTCGGAAATGATAGCCGGTATCGCACTTCCACCTGGTTCACGTGGGCTGGAATACGTGCACGCGCGCTCAAGTCAGGCCGTGCCCGTGAGGCCTGGTGGTCTCAATTAGTAGTGTCTGTACCGGCTAAGGTGTGGCCTGAGCCGCCTCGGGACTCACCGCTTCGATGTCGAACGGGCGCTGGATGAAGCCCATACCTTTTCGTGCCAGTCGTACGCGTCTGCCGGTAAGTCCGCGTAAATCTCGATCGTGTTGCCTTCCGTGTCTTTACGTAAAGGTTGTTGGTAATCGCGTGGTTAGTCGTTCCGATAATCTCGACGGCGGCCGCCTTACAGCGATCGTAGGATTCCCGCACGCTCACCACACGGTCGGTAATCAAGGCGACATGGACCAGGCGTCTTGAAGATCGCGATGTCGTGGTGGTAATCGCCGAAGCGCAGGAACATGCCTCGTTTCGGGTCGTAATTGCCGACCTTCATCCCCAGGACACCAACGTAGAAGCCCTTCGCCTCTTCCAGGTCTCTGACTTTAAGGACCACGTGAACGACCCGCTGCATGCCCATTGCTTTCGTCCCAGCGCACCAGTTGCGCTAGCTACTCGCCTGGCCATCGATTGAACCTTACTGCAAGCCCAATGGATTGTGTATCGCCGGTAGTGTCCGCGGTTAATCGATAGTGAGTACAGCCTTGCCTACGACGCGACGCTCTCGGAGCGCAGTCAGGGCTTTGACGGATTCTCGCCAGGTTCCTTCGAAGCCGACCTTGGGATGCAGATCTCCCGAAGCTATCAGCCCCGCCATCAGGCGAAGATCCTGGCCGAAGGTGGGTGACTCGCCGGATTCATATACGAAAAAGCGCTGGATCCTGGCCCGAGGTCGTCCGAAGTTTATCGAAGCAGGCTCACCTGACGAGTTGCCGTACATCACTACAACTGCGTCTTCGGCCAGGCTGTTCAGCGCCGTCGTCAGTAAGCTGCCGCCAGCCGACTCCATGACGAGATTGAACGGCCCTCCCAGGTCGTCTGTTTCGACAACCACGTGGCTGGCTCCGAGGTCGCGCAATCCATCACCGCGCTCCGGTCGGCCAACAACGGCCGTGACCCGTGCGCCCGACCGACGCGCCAGCTGGATGGCGAAATGCCCCACGCCGCCGGCAGCTCCGGTCACCAGGACGTGCTTACCCAGCAACGAGCCGCCAAGGCGCAGTGCTCGCAGCGCCGTGAGTCCAGCCACCGGTAGCGTTGCTGCCGCCGAAAAGCTCACGCCGTCCGGAAGGGCGCCGATCCTGTTCGTCGGCACAGCGACGCGTTCGCACCACCCGCCTTGATCGACGAGCGCAACGACGCGCTGGCCTCGCTCCGGGCCCGTGCCATCGGCCGCCGGTTCAATGACGACCCCGGCAATATCTTGGCCCGGGCGCCAGCCTTCCGGTCGGGTCGCCAGCAGGTGCAACTCGCCTCGATTGATCGCCATCGCTTCGACCTCGACCAGCGCCTCATTTGAAGCCGGCCTCGGTTCTTCGACCTCGCGGAGTTGGGCAGGATCGGAAACATCGTTGCTGCAAACAAGGGCTAACACGGCTCTCCTTTATTGCCCTGGGTTCATCGGCCGTCGCCGCGGATCCAAGGCTCGCGACTTCGGCTCGAGGTTACCTTCCAATCAAACCTCTCACTCGAGGCGATTTATACTACTAAGCAGACAGCACTTCTCCCCGAGGTCTATTCCATGCTCCGAACGGCAAACTCGAAGGTCATCATCAGATTCCCTGAATGGATAAGCTTCGCTGGCGGCCTGTTATCGGCGATCGCTGGGGCGCTCCTCGCCGCGGGAGTAATGCTTTACCGAATGCTGGCGGATGACATCACTTATACAACTGAATCTTGGATCGCGATTCCGACGCTCTGGATCGGCGTATCAGTCCTTTGGAGCGCTTGTTTTAGATGGAGCTACTGGGCGATCACGCCAACAATCGGCCTCGCCGTCTTCGCCGGCGTCTACTTCAGAGACGTCTTCGGGCACTATGCGCTGACAGCATTCCTCTTGTTCGCACTCATCAAGGTTGCCCAGGAGACGTTGAGTCCGTCGCGGGGTGACTAGCGGCGTTGTGTTCACGGATACGGCGCTCGACAGTCGATGCGAGCTGGTCCGGATCATGAACGATCCAATCGTGAGACAGTTGACTCTCGTGTAATCCCAGCAGAGTAAAGGGGTTGGCGACGCCGATGACATTCATCCCCGCGGCCAGCCCGGCTGCGACGCCCGGCGGCGAATCTTCGATTACCAGGCAGTGCTCAGGATCGACACCAAGCCTTGCCGCCGCCGTCAGGTAAACCTCCGGGTCAGGCTTGCCTCGCGTAACTTGATCGAGACCAACAACAGCTTCGAAGGTATCCGTCAGGTCGAGCGCCTTCAGCACGCGTACCGCCTCCGCCGTCAGCGACGAAGTCGCAAGGCCGATGCGACAGCCGTTTGAGTGAGCTGCGTTAACCAGGTCCACAGCGTAAGGCCATTGATTCTCACGTAGCGTGGAATCGTCAGCGACAAGCTTGTCGTAGATCCGGAGCCGCATCGCCGTCAGGACACCTGCCGGTTTATCTGCTCCGTACTGGGCCATCAACGGCAGGCAGAGCTTCTCCAAGCCGAACGCATCCATGATCTGACTTGAAATCACGTGACGAGTCTGGCCGATGACCTTCTGATAGACCTCGGTGACCTGGTCGAGGGACACATCGCTGCGTCCAAGCTCCTGGATCGCCTGGTGATAGCTGTGCGCCTTGAGCCGCTCGCTTTTGATCAGCGTTCCGTCGAGATCGAAGATGACGGCGGCGATCATGCTACGCCGCGGTAGGCAGAACGCGTCCGGGCGCCTGCAGGTTTGGTTCCAGCCTTGCGATCAGCCGGCCGCACTGCAAACAACGCAGCTCTGGTTCATCGATCGTCTCCAGGTAAGCGTTCCCGCCACAACGCTGGCATCTGGTCACTGTCGCTGCATCTATCGTCATGAGTTTCATTTCTTTGCCTCTCTCTTATAGCCTAGGGGGTATTTGTAGAGTCAACATAGCGGCAAGAGCTCACCCTGAAACGTGATCGCCGACACATGGTATGGAGATTTGGAATCTAAATTTCAGGAGAAGAGAGGCGGGTGGCGTCTAGAGTCAATGGGAGGCCGATTTGATCAGATGGCTTCCGAATCCGGCTTGGCCAGCCTGATTGTTTCGATCTTGTGGCGATTCATCCTCTCTACTTCCACGCGCAACGCGCCGTGGTTAAAGTATTCGCCTTCTCGGGGAATGTGACCGAGGATCTCCAGAACAAACCCGGCCACCGTGTCGTAGGGCCCATCCGGTAAGCCCAGTTCCATCGATTCGTTGGCCTCGCGGATGTTCATGCCACCTTCAACTCGAAAGACGTTGGCCTCGACGGAGTGGTACTCCTCCTCGGGTGCGGAGCCTTCTTCGCCAACCGATCCAACCACCTCTTCGGCCAGCTGCTTGAGCGTAACCAGTCCAGCAGTGGCTGCATGCTCGTCAAGCACAATCACCATCTGCTTTCCGGTGGCGCGCATCTCATCGAACAGCGTTGCAAGAGGCTTCGTCTCAGGAACAAAGCTGGCTTCTCTCATCAGTAAAGAAGCGCTCGAGGACAGATCGGAGCCGGAGGCGACCGCTGAAAGGATGTCTTTGCCAGATACCAACCCGACGATGTCTTCGCTATCGCCCCGGATCGGCAAGCGAGTGTGGCCGCAAGCCAAATATGCGCTCAAGAAGTCTTCAATAGAGGCGTCGGCGGGAATAGACACGATCTCAGGCCGAGGCGTCATAACTTCGCGCACCTGCCGCCTTCCGAAACTAATCACGTTGCGGAGCATACCGACCTCGTAAGGCGTGAAGGTACCCTCGGCCTCGCCGATGTTCAGCAGGGTACGCAGTTCGGCTTCGGTTATAGAGGCTCCTCCTCCGGGAGCCAGGTCGAAGCGACTTGAGAAGACTCGTGTGATCCATTGCAGGAGAGCGATGACCGGCCAGAACACAACCTCGATCGCCTTGATGGGCCTGGCGTAGATAAACGCAACCCGTTGCGCGTACGTAACTGCAAGCGTCTTCGGAACGATCTCCCCTAGGATCAGAAGTACTGTGGTCCCTAACAGCGTCGCCGCAAGCACGCCTCGACCCTGGCCCAGAACATCAATTGCGAGGACGGTAATCAGTGCCGTGAAAGCGACGTTCACGAGGTTGTTGCCAAGCAAGATAGTGGACAGGAGCCGCGCCGGCTGGCTCAACATTTCGGCAACTCGATGGGCGCCCGGTTCGCCAATACTTACGAGGTGCGCCAACCTGAGCTTTTCGACAGACAGGAAGGCCGCCTCTGCGCTAGAGAAGAACCCTGACAGCGCGATCAACATCACGATGAGGGCAAGACTGAGAAGCTCCTGATCCGCCATTAGAAACCCACCTTCGATTCTGCAGGTCCTCGTGATCCACAGCCAAGCCCGTGATGATATTCAGAGAAGGAGCGGACTTTGGAGGATGATACATGGCGTGTAGCTCCAGACGACCTCGTATCCGATCGACGAGGAACCCTCTCTTTGGCATACACCGTTATGTTCCGAAAATCAGAGTGACCGGTCGCTCCTCTCTTGGGGTTTGAGAAGAGGGCGTCATGTGACACCATATCAAGGCTCGAACCGAGGATTGTTCGCTCCCCCACATGCAGGAGGACTCGTGGCCACGATTACATGCCACACCTGTCAAAGCCCCTATGAAGGCGAGCTATCGTCCTGTCCCCACTGTGGCACTTCGACACACAAACTGCATTCGACATTCGACGCCGCCACCTCTCAGCTAACGCGTGCGGCTGAGCGCATCGGCTTGGAAGACGAGATTCTGCTTCGCCTCTTGCATCCATATCGCGAGCTCAGAGTCGAGGTCCCGGTGCGCATGGACGATGGCCATCTCGAGGTGTTCACCGGCTATCGCGTGCAGCACAACGGCGCCCGCGGCCCGTACAAAGGCGGCACTCGCTATCACCCGGCCGCCAATCTGGACGAGATACGCACACTCGCTGAGTTGATGACCTGGAAGTGCGCACTCATGGATATCCCCTTCGGCGGCGCGAAGGGCGGCATCCAGTGCGATCCATTGAAGATGAGCCAGGATGAGCTCAATCGAATGACTCGTCGATACACTCAAAACATCTCGTATATTCTCGGCGTCAACCGAGACATCCCGGGTCCTGACATGGGGACAAACGCCCAAACGATGGCATGGATGATGGACGCCTACGGCCAGCGCTACGGCTACACACCCGGAATCGTTACCGGTAAGCCCGTGGAGTTGGGCGGCTCTTTCGGGCGAGAAGAAGCGACGGCGACCGGCGTCACGATCATTGTCGAAGCGTTCTGTAAGGACACGGGCAGGACTCCGGAGGAGACCAGCGTCGCGATTCAGGGCTACGGCAACGTGGGCTTCTGGTTGGCGAAGTTCCTGGCTGAACGCGGCTTCCGCGTTATCTGCCTCAGCGATATCAGCGGGGCCATTCGCAACGACAACGGACTCGACATCGCGGCCGTCAACGATCACCTGGCAACTAAGGCCCCCCTGGCCGAATTTGCCGGAGCGGACCGCATAAGCAACGAGGACTTGCTCAAGATCCCTTGCGACATCCTGGTACCTGCCGCGGTAGGTGACGTCTTGGACGAAGAGAATGCGGCCGATGTGAGAGCATCCGTTGTAGTCGAGGCTGCGAATCACCCGACGACTCCTGATGCGGATCAGATTCTCGGTGAGCGCAACATCACCGTCGTGCCGGACATCCTCGCCAACGGCGGCGGAGTCACGGTTTCCTACTTCGAATGGACCCAGAACATCCAACGATATCGTTGGGAGCTCGAAACGGTGGAACGAGAACTGGCAAAGGTGATGCAACGCGCCTATGCCGCGGTCCGGGAGACGGCAGCGAAAGACGGCATCACGCTTCGTGATGCGGCACTTTCACTGGCCCTGGGCCGCGTTGCGCAAGCGTCTCGACTCCGTGACTCAGATTGAATCCTCACGACGACCCAGAACGAGACACTTATACGGGGCGTCTAAATGACCGCAGCAACTGAGATCTTCATCCGGGCGCTTCGCGACGGAAACGCCGGTGCCTTTGAGCAGCTGGCCACCGTGCTCGCAGATGACGTGGAGTTCGCATCTGCGATAACAGACGCCATAAATGGCCCAGCTGACGTGATTGCACAGTTGCAGCGGTTTCAGGCCGCCGGCAGATTCGCCCGAGCCACCGCGTGGGACGAACATCAGGAGTCGAAGGTCAAGGCTCAGGTCATCGCCGAACTGCCGTTGAACTCCTACTACGCAAAGTACACATGGGACCTCACCTTTGATGAGCATGGCAGCGTGGAGAAAATCGCCCAGGCCGGCGTCCAGCAGACAGAGCCCCTGCCTCCATCTGAAGTTCGAATCGGCGCTGACATCGACGACGCGCTACGGCAGGCGCGAGAAACCAGCAGCCCATTAATTGTTGCCTACGTTAATGACAAGGGTCAGCCAAGTCAGTCGCCTCGAGGAACAACGCAGACGTTTGGTGATCGCCAACTTGCCATGTGGATCCACAGGCGAAGCGGCGGAATAGTCAGCGCAATCGATACTAATCCGAACGTGTCGCTTCACTACTGGGGCGGAATCGGCACCGCCTACGGTGGGACATTGCTGTTCCAGGGCCAGGCGCATTTCGACGACAGGGAAGAAACCCGACGTGCCGTGTACGAGAATTCGCCACCATCTGAGCAGCGCTCCGACCCGAATCGAGACGGCTGCGCGCTGATCATCGATCTCTATCGCGTTTTTGGCTTCGTCGCGGGCACTCGCTACAACATGGAGTCCGATTCCGAATAGCCGAAGAACCGATAAGGAAGCCCTGGGCTACTCCTGCTCACGGCGGCATCGCGGCTCGGGACGAAAGGTAGTGCTCTTGAAGATCGGCGTTAACATCCTCAACTTCGGCCCGGGCGCAAACCCAGACGCTCTGCTGCGATGGGCAAAGCTGGCAGAAGCACTTGGCTTTCACTCCCTGATGTTCTCGGACCACGTTGCGAGCACGCCAAGCGTAGGTCAGCGATACCCGGAGCCGTTCTACGACCCGTTCACGACGCTTGCCTGGCTCGCCGGTCAGACGGATCGCATTCGTCTTGGCACGACCGTCATCGTGCTGCCGTACCGCCACCCGGTACTCATGGCTCGATTGATCGCCAACATCGATCAGCTTAGCGGTGGGCGCTTCATTCTCGGTGTTGGGGTTGGCAACGCAGAGGATGAGTTCAGCGTCCTTAACCAGCCTCATGCGCGGCGCGGCGCGATCGCTGACGAGCACCTCAGAGCGATGTTGGCCCTCTGGCAGGGCGAGGGTGCGGTGAGTTTCGAAGGAAAGTACCTGCGCTTCGAAGGCGTCTCAGCGATCGAGACCAGACAAAAGCCTCATCCGCCGGTCTGGGTGGGTGGCAATTCGCCGGCCGCCTGGCGGAGAGCCGTCAGGTACGGGGCCGCCTGGCACCCAATTTTGTGGCGAAACGTCTCCATTCCATACGTTGAAACGACGGCTCTGCCTGAGATCCGTCGAATGGCAAAAGCAGAGGGTTCCGCCCTGCCTGCATTTTGTCCTCGCATTCGTTTAGAAATTACGCAGGAGCCGATTCAGGGCGAGCGCGAACCTGGCAGAGGAAGCCTGGCGCAAATCACTTCCGACCTCAGTGCCCTAAAAGGTCTGGGAGCCGAGCACGTAATCCTGGATTGGAACACGGGTGACCTCGAAGCGACTCGCGATCACACCCACGGCTGGTCGATGTTGTCCACGCTGGCCGATAAAGTCCTGGACCTTGAACGGGAGACTCTTCGTTAGCAACTCCCACGCCAAATGCAGTGAGTAAAGCGTCGTCATATAATCCAACGAGCGCCCGCCGCTGAGGTCTGGCGCACCGGTTTGGATACCAGCCGTCACTTTCGGAGCGAAGTGGAGCCACATCGGTTATGCTTAGAAAACCGAAGCAAGGTAATTACCCGGAGACCTAGGGCTTGCAAGCTTCCCAGCGAACCTCTCCTCCGTTTGTAGGGCATGTACCACACCTTCGGCTCCGATAAGGAGCCTTCGCGTGTCAGAGCACGTTCGGCTACATGATTCCGCAGCGGCCCATTGTTACCATCGGGCTCGGAGGAAACAACTTGAATCCCATCTCTTGCCGACCTCGTGCGGCTGAGACCCGGTCTCGCAATGCGCGTCTGGACCGGCCGAGTCTGCAGGCAACCCTGGCCGCACGACTCCGACTCCAATACGAAGAGCCGGGCGTAAGGCTCAGCAGATGACGCGAGGCGTGGTTGTCAGGCTGATTCACATGTTCGGCACCAAGTGGGGCCAAATCGATGTCGCCGGCCAAAACAGAGAGTGCTTTTTCAATCGAGCGTCGCTGCTCAGTCCTGAGGACTTCGACCAATTGAACCGCGGCAGCAAGGTCGAGTTCGAGGAGAAGGCTGACCCGACCCACGGCACGCGCGCACACAGTCTTGTCATTGTGACGTCCGTCGAACCGACGGGTGCAGAGCAAGCGACATGACACGTGGCTCGGTCACCAAACTGGTAACATCGTTCGGATCGAAATGGGGCCGGATCCAGCCAGATGGGGATTCGCGTGAAGTCTTCTTCAATGTCGGCGCCTTGAACTCGGAAGCCGACTTTTATTCACTCAGCCTGGGCCAGGCCGTTGAATTTGAAGAGCGCTCGGACCACGTAAACGGCTCCCATGCAGAGAGCGTGGTTCCAGCCGACCCCGAGGTAGTCGTCCGAGACCAGGTGGAAGGCGATAGTTAGAGAAGGTTGGATCGCTCTTTTGGCGGCCGCTCGATTAAGATGACCGCTACGGAATCAGGGAACAGGGCGCTTTGTCCCTTTCAAGGAATTAGGCTGAACACCGCCGCCGGGATAGCTCGATAGTCGAAGGGTAGTTGACATGGCAAAGGGCACAATCAAAACGTTGATGAAGGACCGGGGATTCGGGTTCATCCAGGTCGAAGGCGGCGGCGAAGATGTCTTCTTCCACAGTAGCTCCTTGCCGCCAGGTACATACGACTCCCTCCAGCTGGGAGTCAGCGTCGAGTTCGATGTTGAAGCCGATCCTCGCAACCCAAATCGATCGCGGGCAGCCAACATTCGCGTCGGCGACTAATGGCGGGCGGAAACAAGAGCAACAGCCCAAAATCAAAGAAGCGCAAGGAACAAATGCAGGCCAAAGCCAAGGCAGAGGATGCAGCGAAGCGGAATCGTCGCAGCTCCCCGGGTTTCCGAAGAGGCCCCTCTCTTGACTGATATAGAGCGGTTGCCTTCGCCTGACCAGATGCAAGAGGCTCAGGCGAGCCTGGCGCGCGAGCCCTGTCCGAGATGTCGGGGCCGCATGCTGTCGACTGGAGTCGAAGGCGACCTTGGCTGCTTCTCCTGCGGTCATCTGATTTACGCCGTTGCCCCAGAAGCCCACATGGACGTCAGACGCCGGGGCGCATCGCACGGCGGCGAAAGCCTCGACTGAGATACAGGCGTTCGCCTTGAAGCGATGAGCCGCCGGTGAGGCTACCGTAAGGATCAGCGTTGTGCGCTTGGAGATGCTGAAACGTACCTCCGCGCGCTTCTGATCTTACTGCCGAAGATCTCTCCTACCGAAAAGGACGACCGCGAGGCCTAGCAAAGCCAGCGAGGACCCGGCGAGAACCGCCGCATGGCCCCAATCCATCCCCGTCATAAGCGGATCGCTCGTCAGGTAGTAGTAGAACGGTGACACCCGAGCGAAATCAGCCAGATCCTCGTCCAGAGGCAGGAACGAGTTGATGACGAAGCAGGTCAGCATCAGACCAATGGCCCCGTAGGTAGCAGCACCGCCTCGCCTGTAGCGGCACTAAAGCCAGAGCCGCGGTGCCGAAAACCAAGCCGAGCAGCGTGAGCAGGAATGCAATCGTCGCAATGTTCGCCAAACTCATGCTCAAGCCTGCCAGTAGGGAGCCTGCCACCGTGCTGAGGAACGCCAGCAAGCCGAGAATCACGGCATAGGCGAGCATTGGCGGCCGCCTTCTCAAGCACTACGCGAGAACGACTGATGGGATTGGCGAGGAGCAAGCCCATGGTGCGTCGTTCCTCTTCCCCGCAAAAGCCCTGCTTCCCATGACGATAACGACCGCGCTGATTGCGATCGGAAGCGTCAGGCTGAAATTCTCGGCTTGATACCAACCCTCAGGCGTGCTGAAATCGGCGTCTCCAATCATCGACAGGATCGCCTCCGGATAATCTTCGGCAAGATCGCCGAGTTCATCCTCAAGCAGCAGGAAGAACGGCCCCATGATGACGCCGAAGAACAAACTGACTAGCCCGCAACAATCAGCGATCCGCGATGCTCGGAGGCAGTCACCACAGAGATTCGAGAGACCCGCGCAGAGCCCTCCAGTCGTTCGATGATCGAATGCGTTGCATGATGGTTGCGAAGCCGGCCGATGAAGCCAGCGCCAACGGCCCGTTCACGGAGGTCACGGCTGTTGAAGCTTATGACCGCAACGGCCACGAAGAGTCCCGCTGCGCCGAACAGTATCGTCAGGTGGCTCCAATGGGCGCCGTTGGTCAGCGCCAGGTCGCCAGGTAAGTAGCCAATGTGGCGCCGAATTTCGACGGCTTCTTTGTGAGAGTCCATCCCGAGAATTGAAGCCCGCCCGGCGGTCGGTTGAATCTCGTCGAGTATCGTCCGAATCATGGTCGTCTTGCCCGCGCCATTCGGGCCGAGAAAGCCGAAGACCTCGCCAGGGTTCACCTCAAGGTTGAGGTCGATCAGAGCCTGAACGTCCCCGTAGTGCTTGGTGAGATCCACGGTAACAATCGCTGCTTGGCCGTTCATGGTTCCTCCCGGCGAATGGTCCCACCCTCGATGCAAGACTGCGTGGGAGCGACGAGACCGTCACCCACGTGCTCTGTCTCTTCCCAGATTCAACCATTGTCAGCGATGCCTCCTTAAAGAGGGAGAACTAATCGGCCCAAGCGTCGGCCTAGTCGATTAGACTTTGGCGAAACCTCAGCTGAATAGCGAAGTCAAATCGTGTACTGATAGAGTCTCTTGATTCGAGCAATGACGGTTGATTCGGCAGCTCGAATACGGCTAACGGGGAGGCCTCAGAAGTGACCGAGGTATCGTCCTCAACGCTCGAACCACGAGAACACGTCCTCTCAGGGCTAACCTCGGCTGAGGTCAAGACCCGCAAGACAGCGGGCCAAACGAACTCGGTAGCCTGGAGGACCAGCCGAAGCTTCAAGCGCATCGTGCTGGAGAACGCAGCCACACCCATCAACGTCGCCCTTTTTTCAATCTCCGCCGTTCTGCTGGGGCTCCAGCTGTTCGGTGATGCGTTGCTGACCGGAGGCCTTGTCCTTGGCAATGTCGTCATGGGCGTGTTTCAGGAGACTCGCGCCAAGCGCCAACTGGACCGCATTGCCCTTCTCAATCGACCCCACGCCGTCGTCATCCGTGACAGCGTGGAAGTAGCTGTCCCACCGGACGAAATTGTCCTAGGCGACTACGTGATATTGCTGCCCGGGGAACAGGTTTTCGCGGACGGGAAGCTTGTCTCGGCGAGCGGGCTAGGCATGGACGAATCGCTCCTCACCGGTGAGTCCGATGTCCTGGCGAAAAGCGCGGGCGATCAAGTGGTGTCTGGGACGTACGCTTTGACCGGCAGCGGAGTTTACGAGACAACCCGCGTTGGCGCAGACACTACGGCGAATGAGATTACCGCCACTGCGCGACAAAGCCGCGTACCCCGAACGCCGCTTCAACGTGAGGTTGGTTTCGTCCTCTGGATCATGACCGCGGTCGTTGTCCTGTTAGGAATCAGCGTGGCCCGATCATTTCAGGCCAGTGGTGGCGATGTCGCCTTCGAGGACACGGTTCGCGCCGCGGCAGTCATCGTCGCGCTCGTGCCGCAGGGTCTAGCCGTAATGGTGACGGTGAGCTACGCCATGGCCGCCTTCAGAATGGCCGGGACCGGCGTCCTCATCCAACACATGAACGCCGTGGAGTCGATCAGCCACGTTGACGTACTCTGCATAGACAAGACGGGAACGCTGACGACAAACCGGCTCGCCGTTGAATGCCTCCGGCCTTACAACGCTTCGGAGGCTGACTTGCAGGGCTTCCTTGGTGCGTTCACAGCCAGTGCCTCATTTCGAAATCGTACAGCGGACGCGATTCAGGCGTCGTTCGAACGGCCGGCGCGAGAATTCACAGAGGAGATCCCCTTCGACTCCGTCCGCAAATGGAGCGGTCTCATCTTCGATGATGATGACATGCGCGGAGCCTTTGTCCTTGGCGCGCCCGACATCATGCAGCCTCAGCTTACTGACGATGAGACCTTGGAGGCAGACGTGAAGGAGTGGAGCGAGCGCGGATTAAGAGTGCTTCTGCTCGCGAGCAATGAACGGACTCATAGCTTCCCGCACTCCGAAGTCCCTCTGCTTCCTCCCGACCTTTCTCCCCTAGGTCTCGTCGTCCTTCGGGATGAGACGCGGCCCGACGCAGCCAGTGTCATCAGCGAATTCGCCGAATCCGGGATCTCGTTGAAAGTCATATCCGGTGACCATCCCGAAACGGTCGCAGCCCTGGCCACGCAGGCCGGCTTGCCGGTTCAGGGAGAGCCGATTCAAGGTGTCGATCTTGAATCGATGGACGACGCCGAGTTAATGGCGGCCGTCCAGGGCGCCTCCGTTTTTGGGCGTGTCTCGCCGCAGTCCAAGGAGAAGATAGTACGCGCCCTAAAACGCAGCGGGCGCTACGTGGCGATGGTCGGCGACGGGGTCAACGATGTCCCGGCTCTGAAAGCGGCGCACGTCGCCGTGGGACTACGGAGCGGCAGCGGCATAACCCGCGATATAGCCGATATGGTGCTACTCAACGATGCCTTCTCCAACCTGCCTCGCGCCTTTCGAGAGGGCCAGCGAATACGAAAAGGCATGGAGAGCATCTTCCGCGTTTTCCTGACAAGAACGCTGTCGCTAACGTTGGTGATCCTGGCCATCTCCCTTCTGAATGATCCGTTCCCGGTGACGCCAAAGCACACTTCGCTCATCGCACTCATGACGGTCGGGATCCCGACGCTCTTCATAGCGATTTGGGCCAAGCCAGGCAGGACGGGAAGGCTGGTGATCCCGTCCGGGGTCTATTTCGTGATACCTGCCAGCCTTGGAATCGCTGCTGTCGGCCTGGTTGTGTACGAGTTCTTTCTCTCCGCGTCTGGCGATGTAGACCTGGCACAGACGGCACTGACGATTACGGCGACAGGATGCGGTCTGCTGATCATCCTCTTCCTCGAGCCTCCAACCGAGGGGTGGGTGGGTGCAACGCCGTTGAGCGGCGATTGGCGACCGGCGGCTTTGACGGCCGGCTTGTTTGGCCTGTTCGCTGCCTCCATGGCGGTACCGACGGCGCGAGACTTCTACGAGCTCACACTCCCGGACGTGTGGGGATTCTTCATGATCGCGCTCGTGATCATCGCCTGGGCCTACAGTATCAGGGCCGTCTGGCGCGCCAATTTGCCAGCTCGGATTCGAGACCGCTTCAGGCACTTCGGCCGCAGGCGGGCAGCCGTATCCATTCCGCCGCCATCTAAACCAGAGCAGACCTAGCGAACGATCTTGGCAGTTCCCGCCCGAGGGTGCATCATGCTGTGCCAGGGAACCAATCGCAGCCACGCCCGGTTCTCACCTGCCATGAAGGGGATTCCTAGAGATGCTGAACGTCCAGGATAACGAAGTCCATGGGATCCAATGAAATGACGGACTATGGCGGCGAGCGGCTTCTGACTTACATCCATGGCCCGGCCGGTGAAGCCGGCATGTACGAGGCGTTTGAGCCCATCGAACCTGAACGGGCTCGTGACTCATCCGCCGTGCTTTTGCCAGGAGAAGACGGCAACTTGCAGCGCATGCGGTTGGTCTATGTAGTCCGGTTTCGGGAGAGCGTCCGAGAAACTTACTTCAGCCTTGGTGAGGCTTACCTGGCTGCAGGTCAGCTGGTCGGCGTTGAAGCGGGTACTGGCACCAATCCCAGTCAGTATCTGACGGACTAGGACTCGCTCAGGCGGCTTTGCGGCCCGCAGCGAACAATGCCTTGTGGCAGACAGGGCACAAGCCTTTGACGCCTGGCCTACCGTTCTTCATCACGAGGACTTTTGGGTCTTCGATCGGACGCCTGTTCTTGCAACTCAGGCAGTAGGCTTCCGAAGAGTGACTTTCGGTGGACTCTGCTTCAATTGAACCCAGGGCCGTCTTCTTGCGAAACACGTCGCTCGAGTTCAGGGCCTTCAGGCGTTCGATTACCACGGCAGCTGCGATCACAACGCCAATCGCTCCGGCGGCTCGCATCATTCAAGTCCTCCGCTGATCCTCATCTAATTAGATATCGGCAAATTAGACGGCCGGCGTAGGATCTTCGGCGATATCGACGACCTGTTTTTCCCCTTCCCTCTAATAGTCCGTCCTCGCTAAGTTCGATTCTCAATCTCGAAGGGGTCACTTCTTATTGAATTGGGGCCTCACGGTGATGAGGCCCCAATTTCATAAGAAGTCGATCTTCGGGGCGATCTCGTTCAGCGTCGCCTGACGAGGAGCGCCTTGCCTCCCAAGCGCCGACGATGCTGAATCGCGTGTATCGGCGCTATCGAAGCGGCGTAGCCGTGGTGATCTCTGTCAGAGGCATGGCGTTTCGCCAGGTCTTGGTAGCCGGGGTTGGTACGGAGTTAATCCGCGCCTGGTCCGGCCCTTCGAGCTCGAAGGGCAAGTTGTACAACTCAACCACGTTCTTGACCGTCATCTTCCAGCGCTCTTCGGGCGTGCAGCCTTCCAGCATTTCGCTCAGCACCCGTTGCGAATGAGGAAACACGGAGTCACCGTGAGGGTAGTCATTACCCCAGAGCAACGTGTCCGTGCCGATGAAGTCCCTGGTCATGATCCCGAGCGGGTCATCCTCAAAGGTGATCGCGAAGTTGCGCCGCCAGTACTGACTCGGCAGCATCGGCAAACCCATCACCCTTTCGCTTCCGCCTCGGACCTAGGCCCAGTCGAGCCGGCCGCAGGACGTGGGCGATCCAACCCGTCTCGAACTCAGTAATGACGAACTTGATACCGGGGAATCGCTCGCATACACCGGACTGGATCAGGTCCGACACCGTCATCCCGGCGCCGGCGAATCCCATCGGGCCGTTGGTGCGACTGCCTGCCTGTCGTGGTGCGAGGCGGTGGTTGTCGGTTGCCCCCGTGAAGATGTGCATGTTGAGCGGCATCTGCAGGTCCTGTGTCGCGGCCCAGAACTTGTCGTACCAGGGATCGGAGTAGAGGTGATCCGGTGGAGCAGTCGCTGCGATGCAGAGCCGACGTGGCCCAGTTGCTTGGCTCGCTCCATCTCCTTGGTGGCCTCATCCAGGTCGAATAATTGAACGCAGCCTAAGGCAAACAGACGCTCGGGCTGGTCCTCGCAATAGTCCGTGATCCAGTCGTTGTACAGACGGAACGTTGCCTTCAGGATGTCCAGGTTTCAACCTGATAGACGTTGAAAATCAGACTTGGCTAGAGGACTTCGGCGTCGATGCCGTCAAGGGCCTGGTCATTCATCCGCTCGGCTGTGTCGTAGCAACCTGGCCAGACCAACTCATACCCCAGGTGCATTTGCGCCCTGGCTTCTGGAGAAGTGAAGTCGACGTTCAGCTGCGAGGTCAGGTGACGTAAACGCTGGGAGCCAATACTCACGCATCAGCAAGCCCATCGGAGTCCCCGGCCCGACCTGCGTGATCAGCTCGTTGTCTTCAGCACCTAGCATGACGACGTTCCCACCCTATGCCGACGCCATACAGAATCCAGCGACGAGCCTGAAGAGCCACGTGTCTCGTTCCGCAATTCGGGCTGAATCACCATCGCAGTGGCGCTGCCGAATGCGGTTGGGCCTTACGTCGCCTAGCCGCCGGTCTGGATTGCCGGTGTAGCCAGCTCTTCCGGTGTGTGGTCAATGTATGCCTTCCGCAACTCTTCGGTCGCTTTTAGCCAATCCGAATTGCGGGGAAGAATCACGCCACCGGACCGATACTGGTAGACCGCCGGGTTGTCGACGCCGGGAGGCGCGACTCCTGCTTCCACCAGGGCCTTCGCAGCGCTTATCAGGCGTCGGCGTGTCCGTATAACCATCGAGTCAGAGGCACCGAGATGCTCTTTCGTGCGGTCGACGATTGGGCCCATGCTCTCCGTCACAGCCTGATCTTGCTGATGGATGCCGGGAATCCCCGTATAGCTCCGGTTAGCGCTCTGGGCTTCCCTGTCGATAAGGTAGTCATTCTCAGCGGTCTGATTGATCCGGAATTTGCCAACCCAGTCCGACGTTTCGGTAAGGTAGTTGATTCCCATGGCGCCCGGGCCGACGGGGCGCGCGCCGCCATCACCCTCTTCGCTCTGGCCGGTGAGCGTACGCCAACTCTTCATCGTCGACATGCTCCAGAACATCATGTGCTCATCGTCGATAGGCACCCAGGCCCGAACCATGACCTGAGCCCCGAGAGTGCCCGTGGGGATCATGGTGTAGAACGGGAAGAGGAAGTGAGCAACGCGCCAGTAGTACGTGTCATCCTCTGCCGGGCGATAGGCACCGTACGACGTGCCGAACTCGGTGTCGTAGACGTCATACCCGGTGGGAGCCCGAATTTTGATGCTGTAGTAGTCCAGGCTGCCCGGCTTCATCTGGTCGGCTTCGACCGAACCGAAGTGGAGGAAACTGAGGTGGCTGGTGTCGATATCGCCCTCGACACCCTGAACCCAGTTGCAGTCCCTCACGACCTTCATGATGAAGGGCTCGTCAGATATCGCGTTCGGCTCGATGTCGGGCAGCGGCGGCAGCGTCTCGCGTGGCCCCATATAGGTCCAGATAACACCGTTGCGCTCTACGCATCGATACGCCGTAGCGTGCACCTTGCTCTTGAAGTTGCTCTCGGCGGGCTCGGAAGGCATGTCGACACAGGATCCGGTCACGTCGAACTTCCAGCCGTGATACACACAGCGCAGTCCTTCTTCTTCATTGCGGCCAAAGAACAGGCTCGCGCCGCGATGGGGGCAGGCATTAGCCACGATACCCACGGCTCTAGAGGTGGTCCGAAAGGCAATCAGGTTCTCGCCCAGCAGTCGCAGTCGCTGCGGCGGTGAATCCGGCCCGGCCAACTCGCTAGACATCAGCGCTGGAAGCCAGTACTCGCGCATCAGGTGGCCCATAGGTGTTCCAGGGCCCACGCGGCTCATCAACTCGTTGTCTTCTGTTCTCAGCACGATTCTTCCTCCAGGCTCACGAACCAAGCTTCCGACTGAGTCTCCGGCAATCGATTTATCGCAAGGCAGGCCGGTGAGCCAGGCGACAAGGAATTATACGATTGAGAAGCCTTCTCTGTATTAATTTTCGTCAAATCCCCCGAGGCTGACGCACATGCTGGATCTTCCGCTTTGCGCCTTGTCGTTAAAGGATGCCGGTGTCGAGTTGGCGCCTCTGCAGGCCGATAAGGGCGGCAGCAGGCCAGGCAATCGAACCAGCTCGTGTAAGACTGTCGTCACCCTGGTCAGGTTACTCATTCCCGGGGGATGTGGCAGCGGCAGCTGATGGCGCCTGGCTTCTCGGCATTCGCGCAAGCATTACGGTTCCCGCCGCCACAAACCAACAAGCAGCTACGACCCAAAACGCCAGATCGTAACTGCCTCGCGCATCGTGAAAATAGGCCACGAGCAGCGGGCTTACCGCAGACGCGACGGTGAGGAAGGGCCTTATCAGTCCGTTGATTGCGCCAAGGTGGGCCCGTCCGAAGTAACTAGCGATGATCATCGGGCGCATGACGAAGATCCCGCCGGCCGCGAGTCCGTTTGAGGCCGTCGCCAGGATCAAGGTGAACTCGTTGTGGATGTTGAAGAAGAGCAGGACGCTCAGGCCCGTGAGCAATGCTTGAAGGCCCATGGCATAACGGATAGGAAACCGCTCTGCCATCCAGCCCCAGATGATGCGGGTACTGACAGAGCAGATCCCGTACGCAGTCGCGGCTAGCGAGGCTTGGGCACCACTAAAGCCGATGTCCTGGAAGTACGGCAGCCAGTTCGCCTGGAATCCAATGAAGCCCAGCATGGCGAGACTAACTGACGCCACGATGAGCCAGAAGCTTTGCATCCGAACCACTTCGCGCCGATTGAAGGCTGTCTCCTGCACCGCCTGACGAAGAGTTGTTTCACTGATGTTCGCGGTCTCAACCGTCGGTGAGTCGCCATCGGGAAGCAATCCCATGTCCTCAGGCCGTGCACGAACCAGCAATGACATGGGTCCAAGGATCAACAAGGTCAGGACACCGAGAGCGACCCAGGCGTCGCGCCAATCAAACAGCGTCAACAAGAAGGTCACGATGAAAGGAAACAACAGCGGGCCCAACGCGGTCCCCATCGAGCCGATGCCGATGGCACGACCGCGACGGCGAACGAACCACCGGGGCAGGACCACCGAGAGCATCATTTCGGTACTGCCGAAGGTAGAGAAGGCGCCCAGGCCACCGAAGACGAGGTAGAACACCCAGAGGTCGTCGATCCACTTCATCGCGACCATTGAGGCGACCATCGTGACGGTTGTCGCAATTGCGAAGATCCGCGGCCCTCGGCGGCTGTCCTGCAGCGGCCCGATGAACGGAGCGAGGACGCCCGCGACCAGGGCGCGAACTGCCATCGCGCCGAAGATCTCGGTTCTCGACCAATCAAGCTCTTCGCCCATGGGCTTAACGAACACGGCGAAAGCCCAAAAACCGGCGCCAGCCGTAAAGGCGCCAGCGGTCACGGTGATCGCAACCTGGACCCAGCCGTAGAAAAAGTGTGGCTTTTTCAGTTTGTATCCGCTTTGAAGCGCCTCACGTCAGCATCAAGGCGACCAGGTAAGCAATGAACGGGAGGTTTTACGAGTTGGCTCCCTCCTCGCCAGACGGAGCTCGGTATCGCAAGGGTAATCGCTGGACTCTAATTAGGCACGAATGAGGAGGTCGGTCACAGCAACGCAGTTACTTGTTCTCGCCGCGCCGAGTCTGAAAGCCTCCGCTCCGCGACCCGAATCGGTCACTTCCTCTGGCACTTCCCCTTCGGCCACGTTGAATTCCAATGCTTCGGCAGCCCAGATTCCCGCTGCTACCGCCACCACTGCGGCAGCGACTAGCCCAACATCTGTCCCGTCAACGTCAACCACTCCGGCAGAGAAGACTTCGACGCTCGTTAGCCTTTCTATCGCCGGTGGTCACGGCAGCAGCCACTCAACAGGGCAGCAGGTCGTCCTCTACTACTCGTCGCTGGCCGGCCAGTCCATCCGTCTGCTCGACTTCCAGCCGCCGGGGACCTTCGCCGGGCTCTTCGCGAGGGCGTCGATAACGGCACGGGTGAGTGCCTGAACGGCACAATTGAGGGGCCAGTCGGGTTCGAGGTCCTTCGCGTCGAAGTCCCGAACGCCTCCCGCACGAGCGTCGTCGATTTCGCCGAGCTGTGGATTATCGTGGTGCTGTGAGGTTGCCGGCAGACAAACGACACTGCTGCCGACATCGGTAACCTTCAGCGAGTCTGCTTATTCATCGAAGTCCGGCGAAAGAGGCCTCTGAAAGAACTAGACGAAGTCTGGCCCTTGCGCCCACGCTGCCAGAACGATGCGCACACCGCTATTAATCGGCGCGACGGTGTGAAGGGTCTGGGCCGGGAAGAAGACCGCATCGCCAATGTCCAGTTCGTACGCCTCGTTCTCCGCAACCGTGAGCACACCGCCCTCGAAGTCCTGCTTGGGCACGAGCTGAACAATGCAAGTCAGCTTCGTCGCGTCGGCCAGGCGATAGTCCGAGTCGATGTGGGGCCGGATCCAATCACCCACGCCGTAGCGCAGCAATGACATCGGCGAATAGATGCCCGCAAGCGATAGCCGCCAATTGTCTGCGTTGATGGAGGCTGCCTCCTGGGCAAAACGTCTGAAAACGAACTCATCGTCTTCGGGCCCAATCCAACAACCACTGGCAGAGAATGTCGCCTGGTCATGACGGCTCTTCTTAATCGGCTCGAAGCCCTTCTTCCTGCCCGCAGAAATTAGCTTGCGGCAGTGACTTCCCGATAGGAATCCGTCCACCTTCACCGCGGCCGGTAGCTTCTGGGCTAGCAGCGGAATCGGATAAACGAGATCGTGTCTCACGAGTTCTTCGCCCATGAGCCGTATTCTAAGGCCCCGATTACGGAGCATGGGAACGACGGGCAAGCCGAAAATGGGACAAGTTAAGTTCAGGTGGATAAATGAGGCCCGGCAGGTCAAACTGACAATGCCAGTAGCAAAATGTTGCGATTAACCGAAGTCAAACTGCCAATCGACCATCCTGAAGGTGACTTAACAGCCGCGATTTTAAACCGGCTACGCCTTCAGCCGGATGAGCTGATCAGCTTCGCGATCTTCAAGCGCAGCGTAGACGCGCGTAAGGCGCCTGAGATTCTGTTTATCTACACGCTGGATGTGACGGTCAGCGATGAAGCCGCGATTCTCGGGCGGTTCAAGAACGATTCAAACGTCGGCATCGCACCGGACACGAGCTACCACTTCGTCACGAAAGCGCCGCCGACTTTGCGCTCTCGCCCCGTAATCATCGGAATGGGTCCGGCAGGTTTGTTCGCCGGCTTGATTCTGGCTCAGACAGGCTTCAAACCGTTGATCCTGGAGCGCGGCAAGTTAGTGCGCGAGCGCACCAAGGATACATTCGGATTCTGGCGTCAAGGCGTGCTGCACCCCGAATCCAACGTGCAGTTCGGCGAAGGGGGAGCCGGGACATTTTCAGACGGCAAACTGTATAGCCAGATCAAGGACCCAAAACACTACGGCAGAAAGGTTCTGAATGAATTTGTCATAGCCGGCGCACCTGAAGAAATCCTCTATGCCAGCAAACCACACATCGGCACCTTCCGGCTCGTGAGCATGGTGGAGAAGATGCGCGCCACCATCCAATCACTGGGCGGTGAGATTCGCTTCCAGAGTCGAGTGGACGATATCGAAATCGTTGACGGCCAGGTGCGTGGAGTGGTGCTTGCCAGTGGCGAGCATATTCCTACGGACCATCTGATTCTGGCAATCGGGCATAGTGCGCGCGACACGTTTCAAATGATCCACAGGCGCGGCGTCTATGTTGAAGCCAAGCCCTTCTCCATCGGCTTTCGCATCGAGCATCCACAATCCCTGATCGACCGCGGTCGCTATGGCAGCAAGGCCGGCAATCCGTTGCTCGGGGCAGCCGATTACAGGCTCGTGCATCACGCCAGCAACGGGCGTTCGGTGTACAGCTTCTGCATGTGTCCGGGCGGTACTGTAGTTGCTGCAGCTTCCGAGCCGGGCCGAGTCGTGACTAACGGCATGAGCCAGTATTCGCATGACGAGCGAAACGCCAACAGCGGAATCGTTGTCGGCATCTCGCCGCAGGACTACCCAGTCGATCCGAAGGATCCAGAGAGCCCGCTCGGCGGAATTGAGCTCCAGCGATATTGGGAATCACGTGCCTATGAGTTAGGTGGCAGCAACTATCAAGCTCCCGGCCAACTGGTCGGCGATTTTCTGACCGGCAAACCCTCGACGGACTTCGGCAGCGTGCTGCCGTCCTACACGCCCGGCGTACATCTGGGCGACCTCGGAGCGGCCTTGCCCGATTACGCCATCGAAGCGATACGTGAAGCAATGCTTGCCTTCGGCAAAGAGATCAAGGGGTTCGATCTGCCCGATGCCGTGCTGACGGGCGTCGAGACGCGCACCTCCTCGCCGATACGAATCACCCGCAATAACGATGACCTGCAGAGCATCAATACTCGTGGTCTCTACCCAACTGGGGAGGGCGCTGGCTATGCGGGCGGTATCCTGTCCGCCGCCGTAGATGGCATCAAGGTCGCCGAAGCGGTGGCGATGAGTCTGACCGGTTCCGTTGAATCACACCAGGTTAGATAGCACCCAGAGGACCGCCCAGGGACCTCCCCGACATACAGGCTCGTGTTGCGCTGGGGCTCGCTTGCAGGCGTTCGCGAGACACCATCGGATGATGCAGCGGGTATCGGCGCGAGCCTTAAGCGCCGTCGTCCAGTACACTAAAAACAGTTCCCCCTTTGTTCAGCACTCTGCTACTGGCGAAATGAAGTCTCAGCGGTCGCAATAGCACCAAGAGAAAACGGGCTACTGCGGGCGCTGCGAATGACTTCGACGATTTCCGTCACGCTTGTGAGACGGACGGCCACCAGACGAACCCTGGACATGAAGGACGCTTCCATTAATGCAAAACTTTGAAGACCTCGGAATTAATGCCCAGATACTACGCAGCCTGCGCGAGATGGGCTTCGAGGAGCCGACACCTGTACAGGTCCGTGCCATGCCACCGTTGCTCGCAGGCAAGGACGTCGTCGCTCAAGCACTGACGGGTACCGGCAAAACAGCGGCATATGGCATCCCACTCGTGGAGCACATCGATCCGCATTTCAAGCAGATCCAGGCCGTCGTGCTGTCGCCGACGCGTGAGTTGGCGATCCAGGTCGAGGAGCATTTGAGCCAGCTGGCGCGGTATAGCAACCTGCGATTCCTGGCGATCTACGGTGGTCAACCTATCGAGCGGCAGCTGCGCGCTTTGAGTCGCGGCGTCCATGGCATCGTCGCGACGCCCGGTCGCCTGATGGACCACATGCGCCGCGGGACGGTGAAGCTAGACAACGTCCGCGTGCTGGTCCTGGACGAAGCCGATCGGATGCTGGATATGGGCTTTCAGGAAGACGTCGAATACGTGCTGTCTAAATTGCCCAAAGAGCGACTGACGGCGCTGTTCTCCGCAACGATGCCTGATTCGATCATGCGGATCGTCGACCGCTATTTGAACGACGCTGAAAGGATCCTGCTGAGCGGCGCCAAGGCCCTTACGGTTCCATCGGTCGACCAGGTCTTCTTCCAGGTTCCGTTTCCGCGCAAGATCGATGCTCTTTGCAGCGTTCTCGATTCGCGCCAACCGGACCGTGCCATGGTGTTTTGCGCGACGAAGCGTATGGTCGACGAAGTCGCAGAGCGTCTACCGATGCGAGGATACTCGGCGACGGCGATTCACGGGGATGTCACGCAGTCCGGCCGCGAGCGAGCGCTCAAGGCATTTCGGGATGGTCGCATCGACGTCCTGATCGCGACTGACGTCGCCGCGCGCGGTCTGGACGTGCCGGACGTAAGCCTCGTCGTGAACTTCGACATCCCGCCCGATCCGGAGTACTACGTCCACCGTATCGGCCGAACCGCACGGTTGGGCAAAACCGGCGAAGCCATCACCTTCGTCAATCCGCGAGAGATGCGGGAGCTCAAGATGATCGAGCGCGTGACCGGCGCACAAATCCGGCGCGGCGAACTACCGACGCCGCGCGAAACCGAGGAGCGGACGAATCAGCAGCTGGAGACGAGGCTGCTCGAGACCCTCAAGGGCACAGCCTGGAAACGCTACATTGAGGTCGTCGACAGCCTCGCCCTGGAGCACGATGCCATAGAGGTTGCCGCGGCCGCGCTGGCGCTTGCGGCAGAGCATCGAGGCGCGCCTCGGCGGATCCACGCGCGCTCAGAGTCGCTGGACACCTCAGCAGCAGAATCAAACGGCGGCGGTACGAATCAGAGGTCGTCCAAGCCACGATCCGGCCATGCCCATCCCAAGAACCAGTCCGGCGCCGGTCACTGGAAGCAGCGCAAGCCGTATGCCGCCCGCAAGGGTGGCGGCCGCAACGACAGGACAGCTCACTAGGAGCGCACCTGCCCTTCGGTAGCGTCGACGTTACGAGGACCACCCAGGATCACAACCGCCCTCGGGTGCTCAATTTCGTGACGGGGTGTCGCCTGCGATGATCAGTGCCACCAGCGCAAGTCCAGTCGCCACTGATCATCAGAATGGCGAAAAGCGGCGTGGATCTGCCGCCAGCGGGACTTGTTAACTAGTACTACCGCGGAAGAAAAGAATGGGCGTTGGTCTTTGATCCGCTTCAGGTCAGCGTTTAGGCAACCAGAGACCAAACAACAGTAGAGGTGTCTTGCCTTACCAGGCGACGTCATTTCGTTTCTTCAACAGGCTGGCTTGCGAAATCCGGCCTTCCGTCAACGGCGGGCGCTCCCGGCGCGGCCTGGTTCAGGTGTGAACGGACAAAGGGGCCGGCGTAGCGCCGGCCCCTCTTCTTTGTTCCACGGTCGATGTTTAGTCGACGTCGATGAGGATCGAATTCAGAGATCGGTTGTCTCTAATGTTATGTCTATTACGCGAGCGATCGGCCGGATCGTTAGCCGGAAGGTCCTGCACCGGCGGAACCGGTATCTGAACAACCGCATGGAGTGACGCGGATTTTTGTTGTTTGACTAAAGTTTCCCTTTTCACGGCCGAAAAACTCCTTCAGTAGGTGCAATGTGAGTCGCGCAAAGTGATTTGTGGGCCACGTTGAGCCACACGGAGGGAATCAGGCTCATGAAACTAGAAGTCATCAGCGTGCCTATGGCAAGCGGTCCTTAAGCCCCAACCGGAAGACTCAACCGGCGCAGCGATCACCTGGCAAGAGCAAGCGAACTGGCTGCTCGCAATCACGGCAGACTAGCCATTCCGCACGCTTAATGACGGCGTGCTGCACATTAATCAGCGATTAGCCGACGGCTACAACGGCGTCGAGAGCTCTCACTAGTACGAAAGAAAGAGCAGAAGGGAACTAGAAATGCGAATTCCAATTTCAGCGAAGCTCCTGGGCGGATACGGTATCATCCTCATCCTTCTTGGGGTGTCTGCATGGATCGCGATAACGCGAATGGGCAGCATCGACCACGAAGCCCAGGTGATTCACGACGAGGCGATCGCCGCCGAGCACGCAAGTCTGATCCTCGAACGGGTCGAGGAGGTGCGGTTGATCTCGATCCAGGCGGTGATGTCAGATCTAGCCGCCGACCTGAGCACGGGCGAAATCAGCGCCATCCATCACGAAGAATCCCTAGCCCTCTACGCGGAAATCACGGAATTAGAGCACGCGGTCGATGAAGCGTTCGTGGAAGCATATGCCGACGACATCTGGACACCTGAGCAGCTCTTGATCCTGGCCGACGCCCAGGAACAATGGGAATTGTTTGCCGAGGAGACCTCCCACGCAATTGCCGACGCGGAGGCCGGTGACCACAGCCTGGCCGCCGACGAGCTCCTCGCAGGCGCTGTTGAAGAGGAATTCCACGTTAGCGTCGCGGATATGGAAGAACTTCGGCACGAACTCGATGCCGAGATGGAAGCCGCTGTTGTCGCGGCGGACAATGCTTTTGCATCGGGTCGTAGCCTCATGATCATCGTTGTGGTGGTTAGCGTGCTAGTCGGCCTGGCTATCGGCATCTGGCTGGCGTGGACGATTTCTCACAGTATTGCCAAGGTCTCCGGCGCCCTCCGCTTGATTGCCGACGGGCGACTAGACACCAACGTTGATATCAGCACCAAGGACGAGTTGGGCGACATGGCCAGCTCCTGTAACGAGATGATCGTAAGTCTCTCGACCCTGGTTTCCGGGGCTCAGGGCTCCGCCAGGCAGCTCAATTCCGCCAAGGTTGAACTGGCACGGGCTGCGCAGCAAGCGGCACAGGCGACACAGGAAGTCGCGCAGACCACGTCTCAAGTGGCTCAGGGAAGCAGCCAGCAATCGACCAGTATCCAGGAAGTTACTCGATCCGTGGAGCAGCTCGCGAAGGCGGCGGATGGCATCGGCCAGAGCGCAGAGCGGCAGGCAGCCGCGGTTGAGCAGGCCGAGTCCAGTGGCACCAATGTGTCGAACGTCGTGACCGAAGTGACGGAAAGCACGGAAGAGGCCGCGACCGGATCGCGACTGGCGACGGAATCGGCTCAAAACGGCGCGACCTTGGTCCAGAGTGCAATCGAAGGCATGGACCAGATTCGCAAAACGGTTGAGTCTGCTTCCGAGGAGATTCAGCAGCTGGGCGAGCGCTCTCAGGAAATCGGCAAGATCGTCTTCGTGATCGATGACATCGCGGCCCAAACCAACCTCCTGGCTCTCAACGCCGCGATTGAAGCGGCCCGAGCCGGCGAACAGGGCCGCGGCTTCGCGGTGGTGGCTGACGAGGTCCGAAAGCTGGCCGAGCGGGTGGCAACGGCGACGAAGGAGATCGCCAACCTGATCGAAGGTGTGCAGTCCGGTGTGGACCGTTCGGTAACGGTTATGCAGCAGGGCAGCACCGAGATGCAGGCCGGCAGCGAACAGGCTGCCGCAGCCGGCAAGGCGCTGGATGAGATTCTTTCCGCTGTCGAACGAGTGGATTCTCAAATCAGTAATATCGCCGGCCGATCGCAGGTCTTGAAGTCATCCGGCGATGAGATGCTCGCCGCGATTACCGAAGCGAGGGGCATCGTTGAGACGAACCGTGAAGCGACCCAGGAGATGGGCGCCACGAGCGCCCAGGTGACCGAAGCAGTCGCTTCGATCGCCAGCGTTGCCGAAGAGAACAGCGCTTCAACCGAACAGGTCTCAGCGGCAGCCGAAGAGATGAGCGCCCAGGTCGAGGAGGTTAACGCCGCCAGTGACCAGCTGGGCGAGATGGCTGAATCACTTCAGCAGCAGGTCGACAGATTCAAGCTGAGCGAAGCAGCAGCCGGTTCGGGGGGGGGGGGGCCTTCGGCGGCCCCTCCGGCCGACTCTACTAAGCCAGAGGACGACGCTAAAAACACGGGCGATGCCCCGGAGAAGCTGCCGACTCAGAACGCCGCGTAACCCAGAATTTCTGGAAGCGGACGTGATTGAGACACGCAGCAGATTGAAACTGGAGGAAGTTTAGCTATGTCTGATGAAAGCGCTGAGCGACAGCTGGTTGTGTTCGACCTGGCAGGGGAGGCCTACGGCGTCAGCATCGGGAGCGTGCGGGAGATTATCCGACCCCAGGAGGTCACCCACATCCCAAACGCACCCGAATATGTCGAAGGCATCATTAATCTCCGCAGCCGGGTCATCCCCATCATGGATCTGCGCCGTCGCTTCGGCGTTCCGGTTGGGGAGGCGTCAAACGAGAATCGAATCGTCGTCGTCGATATTCACGGCGAGGACATGGGGATGATGGTTGACGCTGTCCGAGAGGTGCTGAGGATTAACCACTCCGTGGTGGAGCAGGCCTCTTCGATTGTCACAACCGCGGATTCCTACTACATCGAAGGCATCGCCAATCTTGGCGATCGACTGTTGATCCTGCTGGACCTGGACAGAGTGTTCGGGCAGGCCGAGGGATTCGTTTCGCAGAGTTCCTCGCTGCCCGAGACCGTGTCACCGGCACCGGCGTCAACCTAGGCCGGCCAAATCCATGTCAATTTTGGACTTGAACCCAGAGGAACGTCGCGCCTTCCTGGAAGAAGCGAGTGAGCAAGTCCAAATCCTGGATGAGGACATCGTTCGCCTGGAACGGGAGTCAGCAGATTCGGCGCTGTTAGATCGGATTTTTCGGGCTGCCCATACATTGAAGGGCTCCTCGGGAATGATCGGGCTTGACCAGCTGGCTGAGCTGACCCACGCCATGGAAGACATCCTCGACCGTCTCAGGACGCAGTCGCTTTCCGTTACAGCGGAGCTCATCGACTGCATCCTGACGGGCGTGGACGGGATGAAGCAATTGCTCGCGGATTTCTCCAACGGCGTGGAATCCACGACGAGCGTTGAGGAGACGGTCGCGAAGCTGCGCAGCTTTGACGATTCCGCGCCGAAGGTCGGCATGGAACCGGCCGTACCAAAGCAACCGCTAGCTGGCCCGGAGCACCCGGGCCAGCTAGCGCCCTTCACGAGCGAAGATGATTCCGGGCCGACACTCATCATCGAGGTCCGGCTGAACCAGGAATGTGAATGGCGTGCGGTCAGGATGCTTCAGTTGTTAACCGAAGCAGCCGACTTCGGCGAGGTGAGAAGTTCGACCCCGTCTGCCAGTGACATCGACATGGAGAACGTCGGTACGGAGCTGGTGATTTACCTACGCACGGATCGCGAGCAAGAGTCCATCGAGGTTGCTTTGCTGGCGGTTAACGACGTCCAGTCCCTCAGCATGGAAATCGTCGAGCAAATGGGTCCCGAAAACGCGCCGCCACAAGCACTCGAAGTTGCGGAGATTACGCCGACGGCAAGCCGCGGTGAGGCGGTTCCCTCTGGCACGAACGACACGTCACAAAGTGTGCGAGTGGATACGGCCACGCTTGACTCTTTAATGAATCTTGCCGGCGAACTCGTAACTGGCAAGACCCAACTCACTCAGATCAGTCGATCTCTTTCCGGACGCTTTCGTGAGGACGAATCGGTTGGTCATTTAGCGGAAACGGTGTCTCACTTGGAGCGCGTGGTGGATGAGTTGAGTACGGAGATGGCCAAGGCACGCATGTTGCCGGTTGACATTCTGTTCAGCAAATTTCCGCGTCTGGTCCGCGACATTGCTCGCTCTCTAAACAAGAATGTCGATTTCGTGATTGAAGGAGCAGATACAGAAATAGACCGATCGGTAATCGACAAGATTCGAGATCCTATTCTGCACATGCTAAGGAACTCACTTGACCACGGAGTAGAGACCGAATCCGAGAGATTATCAGCCGGCAAAGACGCCAGTGCTGTTCTAACCCTATCTGCACGGCACGAGCAGGGACAAGTTTTGGTTTCAGTTGCAGATGATGGCAAAGGCATAGACCCAGAGTTTATGCGTGATACGGCCGTTAAGCGGTCTCTAATAACACGGGATGACGCAGACAAGTTAACGGATGAGGAAGCCGTGAATCTAGTTTTCCTACCGGGGTTCTCCTCAGCAGAGAAAGCCACCGACCTCTCCGGAAGGGGAGTCGGGATGGACGTGGTGCGACGCAGCGCAGCGGATCTCGGCGGCAACGTCTCGATTTCGACACAGATTGGCGCCGGAACCAAATTTACGCTCAAGCTGCCACTGACCCTGGCAACCTTCCGTGCACTGCTGGTCGTCTCGGATGGCGTCCGGTTCGCAATACCTCTGAATTGCGTCCAGGAGACTGTGCAGTTGGAAGACGCCGGACTCCACAGCGTATTTGGCAATGAGGTCCTTAACCTGCGCGGTGCATTCATGCCGTTGGTCCGTCTAAATCGCGATGGCATTCAGACCGATCAGAGCTCAGTTGGCGACCACCGGTTCGTTGTCGTCCTTCAGTCTAACGACCGGGTTTTGGCTCTAGGGGTCCACGAGCTTATGGAGCAGCAGGAAGTAGTGATAAAGCCGTTGGAAGGTAACGTGGGTCTAACCCGGGGAGTTGCCGGCGCGACGATTCTCGGAGACGGCAAGGTCGCCCTGGTCCTAGATATACAGGAACTGGAGCGAGCAGCGACGCCGGCAGTTGCGGTGGAGCCGGAAAGGATTGCAGCGTGAAAAAAGAAGTAGTGACACTATGGACGGAATCCGTCGGACGCGGGGTCGACCTGGCCATGGCCAACGTATCAACCCTGGTTGGCCGGCAGGTATTACTCGAGTCCTTTACCGTTGAAGCAGTACCTTTGGACCACTTGGTCGACCTGGCCGGAGGGCCGGAAGCGATCACCGTCGGTGTTTCTCTGACCACGTCGGGTACGGGCTCAGGCCACCTCATGCTGATGTTTGACCAGGTCACGGCCCATGCGTTCGTCGACTTGATGATGGGACAGCCCCTAGGCACGACGACGGAAGTTCGAGAATTCGAGGCCTCCGCGCTTGGGGAAATTGGCAACATAGTCGGAAGCTCCCTGCTAAACGTCCTGGCTGACGTCACGGCGGTCAGGCTAATGCCTTCGCCGCCGTCGGTGGTCGTGGACATGGCAGGCACATTGCTAGACATCATTGCCGTCGACGCGATGCTGGCTAGTGACGAATCCTTCCTTGCGCGGGCAGTCTTCCGGATCGAGGAAACTCGAATCCGCGGTGGATTCTTCATCGTGCCGACCCCAGAACTTCTGGAGCTTTTCTCTCCGACGCGGGTCGCATCTTGAGTGGGGAGAACTTATCAGCTCTCGGCCTTGGAGAATGGGTCGTTACTACGGATAGCCAGATCACGCTGGCCTGTCTTGGCCTGGGGTCCTGCATTGGCCTCTGTCTGTATGACCCGGAGGCCGGGGTGGCTGGCATGGCTCATATGGTCCTTCCACAGAGCCCCAACAACGGGTTTTCCGCCAGGGCCGCCAAGTTTGTTGATCACGCCGTCCCGATGATTCTGGATGAAGCCTATCGCCTCGGCGCGAAACGTACGGGTTTGAAGGTTGGCTTAGTTGGTGGTGCAAAGATGGTTTCCTTGACCGTCGGAGAGATGGACGTACTCAACATTGGAGAGCGCAACATCACGGCTACTTTGGCTGCTCTGAAGATCGCCGGCATCAAACCGTCGAAATCCGAAGTTGGAGGGACGCGCGGCCGAGCGGTTCGGTTGGAGGTCTCCACTGGGAGGCTCTGGGTCACGATTCACGGCGAAGGCCCGCGTGATCTTTGGCTGGGAAGCAAGAAATTCAATCTCGCGGAGGTTTAGGAATGGAAACCATTCTCGTCGTAGACGACTCTGCATTCATGAGAATGCGAAACGTCTCTGGGTAAAGGAACTGGGGTTTGACGTTGTGGAGGCAGGAGACGGCGCTGAAGCCGTCGAAATGTACAAGAAAACAAAGCCCGCGGGCGTCCTCATGGACATCACGATGCCGAACATGGACGGCCTCGACGCGCTGCGCGCAATTATCAGGCTTGACCCTAAACGCGCGTAACCATGGTGACCGCCATGGGTCAACAGTCAATCGTCATGGAAGCGGTCAAAGCCGGCGCACGTGATTTTGTCGTGAAGCCATTCGAGCCCAGCAGAGTTAAAGCAGCGTTAGAAAAGCTTCTCGGTTAAGACAGGGTAGGAGTAACAACTTGGCTCAGATTCGTGTCCTTGTCGTTGATGATTCAGCGTTCGCACGAGTGGCCCTGACTCGCCTGCTTTCGTCCGACCCAGAAATCGAAGTCGTAGGCGAGGCCAAGGATGGCCTCGAAGCGTTGGCAAAGGTCAACGAGTTGAAGCCGGACGTCATCACGCTGGACGTCACGATGCCGAATCTGGACGGCCTCCAGACACTCGAGCGCCTGATGCGTGAAAGACCAACGCCTACCGTCATGGTGAGTGCACTGACTCGCGCCGGCGCCGATGTGACGCTGGAGGCCCTTGCCAAAGGGGCGGTCGACTTTATCCCAAAGGTGGCCAGGAGCCGCGGAGGGGCACTTGTCCAGACCATGGACGGGGAACTGGTAACAAAGGTGAAGGCTGCTGCGGGAGCCAGGATCGCGGCGCCTGCCCCAAAAGTACCTAGCGGCGTATCCTCGCCGGCCGGTGATTGGCTGGATCGGGTCGTTGTTATCGCATCATCGACGGGCTGCCCCCAAGCCCTGTCAACGCTCATACCAGCCTTGCCGGGGGACTTTGGCGCGCCAGTCGTCATCGTGCAGCATCTACCAGCCGCGATGACGCCGGCCTTCAGCAAGCGACTGGACTCAATGTCCAAGCTAACCGTTCAAGAGGCTCGGCGCGGATCGCAGCTGAGAAAGGGGCTAGTCCTGGTCGCGCCGGGAGGCTTCCATGTGCAAGTTACCAGGAACGGCTTAGTGCGCCTTACCGAGTCGGACCCAGAATGCGGCGTCAGGCCAGCCGGCAACGTTACGATGGAGTCCGTGGCACGCTCCTTCGGCAGCAACACGATTGGGGTCGTTCTGACTGGAATGGGCAACGATGGGACACGAGGCGCCGGCCTGATCAAGAAGGCTGGCGGCGTTGTCCTCGCCGAGGCATCTGAGACCTGCGTTATCTATGGAATGCCGCGAAGTGCGATCGAGGCCGGATACGTGGACAGAATTGTTCCGCTTCATGAGATAGCAAATGAGATTGTCCGCGCTTGCTCCAGGTCATACGCGGAGACCGGGACGACCTCTTGAACGACTCTCAATTCGAAACATTTAAGCAGCTGGTGCGACATAAACTTGGCCTCGACCTTGGGGGTTACAAGCCGGACCAAATGAGAAGACGTGTCGAGAACTTTATCCAATACCACGGCGGTGGAGAGCCGGCAGAATTCTTTCGGCTGCTGGAGCAAGACGCCGCCCTTACTCAAAAGCTGGCGGACCACCTAACCATTAACGTGACGGAATTTTTCCGCGACCCGCTCATCTTCGAACGCGTGGTGCAATCCTTCATCAGCATAGCGAAAGCGCTGGCGCGTCCAATCCGCATTTGGAGCGCAGGGTGCTCGAGTGGCGCAGAAGCTTACTCGCTGTGCATGGCGTTCAACGAGCGCGCGCCTGAACTCCGCTTCTCAATTTTGGCGACAGATTTCGATTCAAGCATCCTGGGCGTTGCTCGTCGAGGCGGGCCGTATCCGAACAGCGAACTCAAGCAGGTTTCAGCGCAGCTGATGGCCAAGTACTTCATTGCTGACGGGACTGGCATGAGGTTCAAGCATGCCATTAGCCAAAGGGTCTCGTTCAAGCAGCACGATCTCCTCAAAGATCGGTTCGAGGCAGGTTTCGATTTTGTCGTCTGCCGCAACGTCCTGATTTACCTGACAGCTGAGACACGTGCCCAGGTTATCAATGGCTTCCTGAAGTCCCTCAAGCCAGGCGGCCTTCTTTTTCTTGGCGCTTCCGAAGCCCTGATCGCGGGCGACTCAAACATGTACCAGATAAAGGGTCCCTGCCTGTATGAGAGAATCGGTGACGCCGTATCTATGGCAAGGCGTAGCGCTTAGGGAGGGCAAGGTACCTGAAATGTTGAGAATCTCAGCATCAAATTGCAAAGAAGGAATGCTTCTTGCTCGAGCCGTCCTGGACAGCGCTGGCCGTGAGGTAGCGCCAAAGAACACGAAGCTCACCGAGGAAGATGCCCGCCAAATAGCCTTAAAGAGTTCCGGCCAAATCTTCATCGACGATACCAGGTCGAATGGGATCATTGTGGCCCCTTTATTCCCTGACCACCTTCAGTCCAAGGCCCTGAGTGAGCTTAACGGCCTTCTGGCCGACCTCGGCGCCAGCGATCAGCCCATTGGGGCAAGGCAGCTCGGAGGGTTGAAATTCTCGATCCGCCAGCTAGTAACGGCACTCTTCCCGCTTGCAGTTGGCGAGCCTGACACCGACGGTTGCGTTTCAATTAAGAGCTATGACGTCGTCCATCCAGTCAAGACGGCGGTTTTCGCAATGCACCTAGGCCGGATAGCCGGTTTCGACCAGGACACACTTCGCAATTTGGGCCTTGCCGCATTACTCATGAATGTTGGCTACGCCCGCTTGGACCCCGGCATAAGGGGGAAAGCCAGTGAGCTTGAGGCAGATGAGCTTGCTCAATTGCAGCGTCATCCAGAAATTGGCTGTTCATTGCTGGACAATGGTGACCTGGCGGCAGATGTAATCCTGGCAATTCGCCAACACCATGAGCGCTTTGACGGGAAAGGATACCCCGGCAACCTGAGAGGCCAGGAGATCTCTCCGCTCGCCCAAATCGTCGCGATCAGCGACGTGTTTCACGCCCTAATCTCTGTTCGTCCACACCGGCCGCCGGTCAAGCGCCACGAAGCCGTTGAGTTCATCCTTGCCAACAGTGGAGAAATGTTTGATCCAGAGCTGGTCCAGTTTTTCAGTCGCTCCATGCCACACTGGCAGACAGGGTCGATGGTCAGGCTGAGCACCGGTGAAGTGGGCATCATTGTCGACCCGAACGTCGGCCACGTCGCTAGGCCCGTAGTCCGGGTAATCAGCCAAAGTGGTCTCGTAGTCTCACCCTACGAGATTGATCTCAGCAACGTTGAGCTGATGAAGACCTTCGTCCTCGGAGTGGCGGCTTAAATGGAGAATGGGGCGCTTTCTCAGGCGGCGATCGACGCTCTGCTTGGTGGTGGTGGTGCCCCGGATCCAGTCCAGGAAGAGCAACCCTCTGCGCCAATCAGTCCTGCGCAGCCAGAGCAAACCCCACCGACCCCGGAGACACCGCCCGCGCCCCCGAAAACCGTGACTCGAGCCAGACCTACGATCATCACGACGGGAAACAGCGAAATCGACAAGAAACTTGGCGGCGGTATTCCGCCAGGTTGCCTGATTTTGGTCGAAGGCGAGTCTGATGCTGGAAAAAGCGTGTTGTGCCAGCAGATCATGCACGGCAGCCTCTCCGAAGGCATGCGCGGCGTACTTTACACCTCCGAGGATACGACAGGCGGTTTCGTGAGGCAGATGCAATCCCTGTCGTTGGACATACTGGACTTCTATCTGTTGGCTCGACTGAATGTTTACGAGGTCCCGAATACGTTTGGGGAGCAGAAGGTATTCGACATGCTGCTTGCCCACATAAACAAGTTGGAGCTCTACTCTCTCGTCATAATCGACTCCATGACATCTTTTGTTTTGCATGCTTCCGAGGCGGAAACACTTGAATTTTTCTCACGGGCGAAACAGCTGTGTGACAAGGGCCGGACGATTATTGTTACTTTGCACTCCTTTGCTTTGACGGAACAATTCCTGTCAAGAATCAGATCGATGAGCGACGGACACCTTAAGTTGAGAACGGAAGAAATAGGCACACAAATTGTGAAAGTTCTCGAGGTCGCAAAAATTCGCGGTGCGTCCAAGACCACTGGCAACATCGTCCCTTTCGATGTGGAGCCCCGTATGGGAATCCGGATAATTCCGATTACGAAAGCCCAGGCGTAAATCCCGCCGCCCGCAGATGCCCCTCAGGGTTCATCCGGGCTGGCGACGTAAGCTTCGAGAAAAACGCATCGCGCTGGGCCCATGGGCTGCTGACGACGTAGTCACCCAGCCCTCGAAAGAGCAGAAGCCAGCTTTTTAGAATAAATACAGGCTCTGTCTGCGATGCCTGGCCAGGAAGGAAGGGGGAACTGATCTGTCAGCTCCCATGAGGCTTCGAGCACGGCGTGGAATTGACTGTCCGCCGTGAATCGAGCATCGCCAACGTAGACAACTCGGTCTCCCTTGAAGGCGCCAAGAGCTCGGAAGGCACAGTCATCCCTGAATGGTGGCCAGCAGAGCAGAAGCGCCTGGCAACCCGCGTAGCGTCGGACTGCGATTTCAGCCTCCATAACCTCCACGGGGAAATGAGAATCAACCGTCTGGCGCAGCCCGTCCGTTGCAATTAAAGTGGCGCCCGCTTCGGATAGCAAGCTGGCCCAGAGGCCACCGCCGGCGCAGACCTCCAAGATCGTGCGCTCGCCAACTGACACGCAGATTCGTTTGATCGCCTCAACTGTTGGCACTGACCAGCCGAAAGAGGCGACAAATGCCTTGCGGCGGTCATACTGGGTGGCCGATCGCTCAGCCCCGATGACATCGTCGACCAGGAGGGGATCGAACGTCGCCCATTCCTCTGAGGGGCCGGCAGTAGCGATGCTCGCCCAGATTTCGTTCTGCTGCATGATGTTCACGCCACAGAGGCGGCAGGCCTCCCTGTGCGACGAAAGGCTCAGACTTTCAGGAAGCGCGCCAGGTTACCGCCCAGGATCTTGCCCTTGGCTTCCTCCGATAACGCCGCGTTGTCGGTGATGTCACTTGTGGAGTTCGGCAATGCTTGGAATTCGGGGTGCGGGAAGTCCGTCGACATGAACAGGTTATCGGCACCCTGGGCCGCGACGATGTGCTCCACTGGCTCCATCCCCTGTACCTCGGTCAGGAAGTGCTTCAGCATGAGCTCGCTTGGCCGATTGCGGGTGCGCGCGCAGGCCGGCTCGATGAAGAACGATCGGTCGGCGCCGGCCATCGCGTAGCTCAGCCACAGCGCGCCGCCTTCCATGAAGGCAAATCGGAGCTTGGGGAATTCGTCCAGGACTCCACCTAGTGACAATGACGCAGCAGCGACGGCGTAATCGATGCCGAACCCGAGATAGGTACCGATGTGCAGGCGCTCGTACCGCTCCCAGCCAACCATCGGGTAGGGTGTCGTGTGATGGAGGATCGTGCCACCGCAGGGCTGCGGCGTGTCATGCACGAAGCAGGTCATGTTCAGATCGGATACAGCCTCCCAGAACGGGTAAAGCTCGTAGTCGTCAAGGTTCCGACCCATGTAGCTGCCCGCAATGAGGACGCCTCTCAGGCCCAGCTTGGATGCACGCTCCAACTCCTTGATGGATGCATCGATGTCATCCCATGGCACCGTGGCGTGACAGATGAAGCGATCGGGGTGCGTGTTCTGGAGCTTGGCAGAAGCGTTGTTGTAGAGCTGGGCCAAGGCCGTCCTCAACCAGAGGGGCTTGTCGGCCGGGCGCAGTGGCGCAGGCATCGCCGTGCTGCAGATCAAGATCTGCATGTCGAAGCCAAGCTTGTCTATCTGAAGCACGCGCGCGTCTGGATCACGCGTTGGGTCTCCTTCCGTCGGGACAGTGGAGGGCCGCGGTCCCACGGGACCGTTGACCTCAGCTCGCACGCCGTTCGGGTTCGCAAAACGCTCACCGTCGCGCCACATCATGTCCTGAGCTTCCGGCATACGGTCGCGCGGTAGGAGATCTTTTAGCTCCTTGTAGTCCAGGGTGAGGTTGTAGTGCGTGTCTCCATCGATCCGCTTTGTCTTGACCGCGGACTCGGACCGAGATTCTGCGATGACCATTTTGCATACCTCCGAATATCGTCATTCCTGTGTGGGCAACACGCTGGGAATCGTCGCGCACGACTCGTCCGCCTTATTCTACGCGAACGGCGCCTTTGAGCTTCCCCTCCGCCTGCCGGATGATCCGTACCGTGATATTCGAACCTTGGCGTAAAGGTGTCAATAAGAAGGCTGCCCTGCCCGATGGTCAAGCAGAAGAAAAGCACCGCCATCAAGCCCCTCAGCGACGACCAGGGAGCAACCTACCATATGAGAAGTGCTGCCTGCTGAGGCTTAGTTCTTCGCCACGATACGATTGCGCAGCACGCCGATCTGCGGCGAAGACACCTCGACCACGTCGCCGATGCGCAGGAATAGCTTGTCGCTCTCAAAGCCATTGTTCGTTCGCGGCGTTTGGTCCATCGCTGTTCCCTTGCACGTGCCGGCCGAGATCATATCGCCCGCGTGAAAGGTCATGTCGCGTGTAATGTGCTCCAGGTACTCGGCGAAGCTGAAGGTCATGTCCTTAGTGTTCCCCCTGCTGCCGAAGCTCGCCATTCACTGTCGTCTGGAAATCAACCGCCTGTGGGCCGCTTATCTCCCCCACGACGATGCAGGGCCCGATGGTTGACGAGCCATCCCAGTTCTTCTGCGACGACCAGGACAGGCTACCTAGTGGCGCGTCCCCGACATCCCGCGCGCTCCAATCGTTCTGCAGCGTATAACCCCAGATGTAGTTCAGCAGGTCTGATCCCTTCGCGTCCTTGGCCGTCTTGCCAAAGACTATGGTTACTTCGCCTTCGTAGTCCAACCACTTGCTCTTTGCCGGATAAGTGATGTCGTCACCTGGGTCCGCGACGAAGCTGGAGAGCTTCCAGAAACCGCTGATGCCGCGCTGCCGCGACTGCTCCCTGACTTGCTCAAAGGTGATGTCCGGGTTCTCACGCTTCATGTTGTCGTAAAGGTGGTCAGCGTAGTTGGCGCCAGCCATGCAAATCTTGACACCGCGGTGAGCCAGGGGCGCCCGTAGCGTCGTCTGGCTGACAGGGAACACCGCCGCGCCGGTCTTTGTCTGGTCGACAACCCGCTGAGCGCTCTGCAGTGCCGGGTCGCCGGCGATGATGAACTGTTCGAGGTCACGCGGCAGATTGGGATCTGCCGCGTTAAGGTCGATGATGTTATCGCCAACCAGTGCGCCCACGCGCCGGTCCTGGCCAAACACGACAATTTTCATTCTCTTGTCCTCTCATCCTCCGCCACCGTAGTGCGGCACGATCAACTGCTAGATAGGGTCAGCGACGAACACTGGGATCCTTCGAGTTGTTCGCTTCTGATACTCCTCATAGGGTGGATAGGCATGGGCGGCGATCGCCCAAAGCCGCGATCGTTCGGCGGCATCCGTCACTTCACGGACGCGCATGGACCGGACGTCCTCTAGATCGCGGATCTCGACAAGAGGATTTGCGCGAAGGTTGTAGACCCAGACTGGATTCTTGGGCGCGCCACCCACTGATCCGACCAGGATGTAGTTGTCCTCATCCTTAACTCGCATCAAGGGCGTCTTACGAATAGCGCCAGTCTTATTGCCGGTGTTCGTCACGATTACGACTGGCAGTCCCGTATCACGCAGGGTTATCGCTTCCGTTCCGTTGGAAGCCTCATACCGTTCGACCTGTTCTCTAACCCACTCCTTCGGACTTGGTGCGTACTCAGTGCCCATGTTTGTTCCTCATTCCCCCGTTCGCCCTTATTGTGGCGCAGGTGGAGGCGTCGAACCAACAATGGCCAAGACTATCTAGGACATTGCGCGAAGCAACGCGGGAGCAGGCTACCGCTCGGGGAGTTCTGCCTTACGAGGTACCAAAAGTAGTCACCACTGGACGAACATCGGCATCACTGTTCAGCTCGAGCCAAATCGCGAGCGTGTCGTTCGAGCTCAATCTGACTTGAACACGTAACAGGCATAGAGGGTTGCGAAAGACGTAGCCGTTCGCCCCATCTCAAAAGTAGTGGTATTGGCTGGGATGTGACGACTGCTACGCCCTCAGCAGCCCCCGACGCCCCAGTATACGCTCCAGTGCAGGCTGCATCGTCAGGTGGCTATACTGGGTTTCGAACCGGGTCTGATACAGCCCCACCTCGGAAGACGCAACTCTACATGCGCGGCTGATCAGTCTGATGATACCGAGGGTCGAATCTATGGAAGAACTCATCGCACCCCAGGCTCGAGTTTTGAATACAGGAGAGAGTCTGGTGACCCCCACTCGTTTGAATGGAATTACGCTGGAGCTGATCTGGCAGAGGCTGATTTCTATCGTGGACGAAGCCGCAGCTGCCCTCGTCAGAACATCTTTTTCATCAATCGTCCGTGAGTCCAATGACTTCGCATGCGTGATCACGGACGCTGAGGGACATTCGATTGCGCAAGCATCGAAAAGTATCCCCTCCTTCATCGGCACTGCTCCCCGAACGATCCGGTGCTTTCTGCAGGAGTTTCCGCCTGAGAGCTTGAGCGAAGGCGACGTCCTCATCACTAACGACATTTGGCTTGGCTCCGGACACCTTCCCGATATTACTGTCGCGAAGCCAATTTTTATCCAGGGGCAACTAGTTGCATTCGCGGGGTCAGTGGCGCACTCGCCTGACATCGGTGGGCGGATTCGATCGGCGGACGCAAAGGAGGTATTTGAAGAAGGTCTTCAAATACCGGTCATGAAGGTGCTGGAACGAGGCCAGATAAACAAGACTTTCGAGAAGATTCTTCGAAAGAATGTCAGGGTCCCCGACCAGGTTATCGGTGACCTGTATGCGCAATTCAGTGCACTTCACCTTATCGAGCGGCAGATTACCACTTTGATGCAGGAGCGCAGGCTGAATTCGCTGAGCGGTTTATCGAACGAACTGCGGTCCCGGAGTGAACAGGCGATGCGTAAAGCCATTTCAATCCTCCCTGATGGGATCTATCGCGCTGAAGCAATCAGCGACGGAATTGATGCTCCGATCAAGCTGAAGGTAGCGCTAGAGGTCACTGGTGATGAGATAAAGGTCGACTATGCCGGCTCTGATCCCCAGGTACAGCGCTCCATCAATGTGTGCCTGGCTTATACGACGGCCTATACGGCCCACGGAATAAAGGCAGTACTTTGCCCTGACGTGCCTAACAACGACGGCACGTTGGCGCCGCTAAGGATTGTTGCCCCAGAGGGCTCGATCCTCAATTCGGTTCCGCCTGCGGCTGGTGGTGCCCGGGCCCTTATCGGTCATTTCTTGCCCGGGATGGTGTTGAGCGCCCTAGCCAAAGTCGTACCGGACAGGGTTATCGCAGGAGTAGGCTCTCCGTTGTGGTGCGTGAACATGGCCGGAATAAGACCAGACGGAAAGACGTTTGCAAACCTCTTTTTCCTTAACGGAGGCTATGGGGCTAGCGCTCAGCGGGACGGCGTCAATGTCCTGTCATGGCCTAGCAACATCTCGTCCACGCCGGTGGAAGTCATAGAACAAATCGCGCCGCTAAAGGTCCATTTCCGCAGATTCAGACCCATGAGCGAAACCAATGGCGCTCGGCGAGGCGGTGCCGGCCAAGAAATGCTCTTGGAGAGTCTGAGTGATGGACCCGCCACCATGTCCTTCATGGCCGAACGCACCCGACCGGAAGCAGCGGCACCAGGAATAAATGGGGGACTGCCGGGGGCTCCGGGTGAAGTCCTGATCGACGAAGCGCCGGTCAATCCAAAAATCCAACACGTCGTTCAAAAAGGAACAATGGTGCTGCTCAGGACTCCGGGAGGCGGCGGCGCCGGCGATCCAAGGGATCGGCCAAGTGAGCTAGTAGACCAGGACCGTGTTAACGGCTATATAGCGTGACGCCAAGCACATATTCACTTGGTATCGATATTGGTGGAACTTTCACAGATATTGTTCTCTACAATCATGAGCAAGCCTACGTCTTCAGCCATAAAGAACTGACAACACCGGACGAGCCAACGTTTGGTGCAGTCAGAGGAGTACAAACCCTACTCGAACGCGAGCAAGTTTCAGCCAGCGAGATCACACGAGTAGTCCATGCGACCACGCTTTTTGCCAACGCGCTAATCGAACGCCAGGGAGCACCAACCGGCCTCGTAACCACCGAAGGCTTCGCCGATACGCTGGAGATGCGTCGAGAGCACAAATACGATCTCTATGATCTGTTTATCGAGATACCGCGACCACTGATTCCTCGTGCGCTAAGGGCAGAAGTAAAGGAACGGGTGAGGGCCGACGGAACCATCGAGCTGCCGCTAGATGGCGATGGTCTTCTCCGCGCCTGTCAACAGCTGGTTGATCAAGGAGTTCAGTCCGTCGCTGTCGTCTTCCTGCACGCGTATGCCAATCCCCAAAACGAGCTTGAGGCGCGAAGGTTGCTTCAGCAGCACCTCCCCGAACTCTACGTTTCAATCTCAAGCGATGTTTCACCCCAGTTTCGTGAATTCGAGCGGACTTCTACAACCGCCGCCAATGCTTACATTGGGCCGCTCGCCGACAAGTACCTGGAAAGCCTTGAACAAATGCTCCGCGGATTGGGCATTGATTGCCCCCTTCTCATGATGCTTTCCAACGGCGGACTCACTCACCTGGGCGAGGCGCGCCGCGTTCCAATCCAACTCCTGGAGTCTGGTCCAGCAGCGGGCGCCATCGCCGCTGGATACTTCAGCAAGCGTTCGCAGATCGCCGATGTTCTCGCCTTCGACATGGGTGGTACCACCGCCAAGCTAAGCATCGTCGAAGGCCACCAGCCACTTGTCGTTCATCAATTCGAGGCAGCACGGGAGAGGCGCTTCGCAAGTGGTAGTGGGATCCCACTCAATATCTCGACGGTGGAGCTTATCGAGGTTGGCGCCGGTGGTGGAAGTATTGCCCACCTCGACAGCCTTAACCTTCTCAAGCTGGGGCCCCGAAGCGCAGGTTCCGTGCCCGGACCTGCCTGCTATCTAGGCGGCGGAATCGATCCTACCGTTACGGACGCGAATCTCCTCATGGGCTACTTGGATCCTGATACCTTCGCGGGCGGCACGATGAAGCTAGGCAGGCACGCGGCTTCGGAATCTATCGAAACAATCGTTGACGCCTTTGGAATGTCTAAGGAGCATGTTGCTGACGGAGTGCTCGCGATCGTCAATGAGAACATGGCCGCGGCGGCAAGAGTTCATGTCGCCGAACAAGGCTTTGATGCATCCGATTTCGCGCTCATCGTGACTGGCGGAGGCGGACCTCTGCATGGCTGTGACCTAGCCCGCAGGCTTGGAATAACGCGAGTAATCTGCCCACCGGGCGCCGGTGTTGCTTCTGCCTTGGGGCTCCTAATAGCGCCGGCGCGCGTGGACAGGTCTGCAACTATTGCTCGTCAATTAGAGGATATCGGTCCCGAGGAGCTTGAAGCCGCATTCCAGGCGTTGGAGGAAAGCGCTTCGAGCGTCATGCGAGATACCCTCACTCCGGGCGCTGAATATGCATTCGAACGCCGGGCCGACATCCGATTCGCCGGCCAGGGCTTTGAGATCATTACGCGCCTCCCCGACGGTCCGTTCGACGAAACGACTCCGGAGAAGATACACACCGAATTCCAGTCAGCTTATGCACGCGTCTTTGGACAGGTCCCGCCTGTAGCAGAGATCGAACTAGTCAACCTCCGCGTGGCTGCAGTCGAGCAGCTGGTAGACCGCCCCCTCACACTGGACGGCCCGGGAAAAGATGCCTGGAGAATCGGAGTCGATTCTCGCGAAGTGTGGAACGAGGAGACTGGTCGAACTGGAACGTTGAAGGTCCTATCTCGAGAAAGCCTAGTGGTTGATGAGATATGGCATGGACCCCTTGTCATCGAAGATGCCTCATCGACACTGCTCGTGCCTGAGGAAGCATCTGTTCTCCGCGACCGTGCTGGCAACCTTATTATCGATCTGAAGTCGGATGTACGATCTGGATCAGCCACAGTCGGTCAATAGCATCCTCGGGCTTTGTCTCGATCAATGATCACCTGGATCACCGAGCAACGCTTTCTACGGCGCGCATTTGCCGCGGGCTGCAACGGACATCGCTTAACGTCGCGTCGCCACGACTGACGACAGCCCGGCTAGCCTGCTTCCCAGAGATGGCTGAATTGAGTGGTGACAACGTCTTCGTAGCGTACGGGCTGCGACAGACTGGCCACTTCACGAGCGAATCCGTTGAGATCAGCGACCGTCTGAGGCGTGATCCTCGGATCGTAGTAGGGCAGGTCGCGCTCAATTAGTTCGGCGATGAGGTCAGCCTCCGTCGCAGGAAACAACTTGCGTCCGACCGCAGTTGCCAACGCCGGATCAGCACGCAAAGCGCGCTGAGTCTTGACGACGGCTCGAATCGACGCTTGCACACTTTCCGGATCGCTTTCGATCATCCCTTCCGTGGCCACCAGGGCTGGGAAGGTGTACGTCAGCGCTGTTGGAGGGCCATCGCCGCGTCGCACGTCAAGGACGATGCTGCCAACGCCGCGTCTTACCGCCACTTCCGCACCCATGGCGTTGGCCCAGAAGCCATCGATGTGACCGCTCTCAAGCGCTCGTGCCGCGCTGATTCCAAAGGAAACGCCAGGCTCGTCCGCGGAGGGGATTGGCCCGATCTGAACGTCCCGGTCTGGATCGATCCCACCCTCGGCCAGCAACCGTCGTAGCCCGTCGTCCGGTCCAGGTGCGGCGCCGATTCGAAGTCCACGCACTGCATCCAGCTGCCCTCGTCGTGCGCCCAGGTCGGAGCGCAGAACCAGCAGCCAGTACATTCGCTGCGACAGGGCCATCAAAAGCTTTGCGCCTTGCCACCCTGGAAAAGCAGACAGCGTAGCGTGAGCCGCGCCGGCGACGAGATCGAGTTCACCATCTCGGAGGAGCTGCATCGTCCGGGTCACGGGGAACACCAGCTCGAGCTCGACATCCAATCCTTCTGCCTCGAAAAATCCCAGCTCGACCGCCGCTACGGCAGGAAAGTAAGAGTTCGAGATCAGATCGGGCACGGCCAGCCGCATGTTGCATATCATGTCACCCTTGGACAAGGAGGCAAAGATGAAACCAGAGCGAGAATTCTTTCCAGTGAACGATGTGGCGTGGACGGCTGCGCTCGGTGGCCTGGTACCCGGCCTCTACGAACGGATATTGGCGCTGGAGCCTGATACCAGCGTTGCTACGCGCATCCTGCGCTTTGATCCTGGCACCGATACTTCTGTCGCGGGCGTACAGGTTCACGACTTCTGGGAAGAGGTGTACGTCCTGGAGGGTTCACTGCACGATCTCACACTGAACCAGACGTTTGCGCAGGGAACCTATGCCTGCCGGCCGCCCGGCATGCCACACGGGCCATGGATCGCCCCAATCGGCTGCACCACGTTCGAAGTCCGCTACGTCGCAAAGGCCTGAAGGAGTTCAGTTATGCAGAGTCTGCAGTTCTCCATCGATGAACGGGAGGGGGCGAAAACGCCATTCACGTTCGACGTCGAGCAGATCCTACTGGCGGGTTACACGGGACGCGACCGAGCGAAGGTGCGAGACCACATCCAGGAGTTGGAAACTATAGGCATTGCGCCGCCATGGAGTCAGTTCTGGAAGTCGAGAGCCTGAAAACTTCGGGAGAAACGGACATCTTCCTTGTGCCAGCATCCGATGGACTCCTTGTCGGTACAGGCAGCGATCATACGGGCCGCGAGCAGGAAGCGGTTGACGTCTCCTACTCAAAGGGCTTGTGCCCCAAGGTACTGAGTGCAGAAGTCTGGCGCTACGAGGATGTTCGGGCACATTTCGACGAGATCGAACTGAGCTCCTGGGTCACAGATGCCGACGGCAGACGACTCTATCAGGGAGGTCGCCTCGATTCGTTTCTAAGCGTAGAAGACCTCCTTGAGGAGATAAACAAGGCTGGGCACAACTTCGAGAACCACCTCATATTCTGTGGCACGCTTCCAGCGATTGGCGGGCTGAGCTTTGGCTCACGCTTCGAAGGGCTGTTACATGATCCGGTGCTGGGACGCGAGTTGAGCTATTCCTACGAGGTCCACTCCAGCCACCGTTAAGGCCGAAATGTCAGCGCCGCTGGGTCGGAACCCCAGCCCGCACCGCCGGCCCCCCAGCTACCGGTAGGATCTATGACGCGAGCGTACGCCTCCGGATCCTGATAGAGGTTGCTCTCCCAGATGCGCAGCGCCTGTTGATGGTTGGCTTCAACGGCAGCAGCCGCGGCCGGATGGCGCTCAGCATCATATGCCTCTAGCGCCTTATCCACCTCAATTTCCGAACCACCCGCCACGAGGACTGGGGCGAGGTGGTCGGCAAGGCTAGCTGCTCCTGTGATCGCCAGGCTCATGCCAGTGGCGCCAGCCGGATGAGTTGCGTGTGCGGCGTCGCCAACAAGGGCAATGCCTGGCGCCCAGAATGCGGGCGCGACGTGGCGCGCAAGCCGATAAACAGAAGCTTGAGCCTTAGTGAAGCGCAAGCCGCTTAAGGCCGGGAAGCGCCCGATGACGAAATCGTGCAGAGTCGGGTCAGCGCGTTTTAGCAGCCCGCCGCGTTCGCCGAGGCGGAAGGGCAGCAGAATGCGAAACGCGTCACGCGGCCTTGAAGTCACGGCTAACGCGCCGATGTCGTCTAGGTACCAGTGCAGTCCAGCTGGCAACTCGGTGCGGCCCTCGCCGCGAATGATGACCTGCTCGTGATCGTAGGGCTGGGGCTGCACCGAGATGCCGGCGCTCCGTCGCACTAGCGATTGAGAACCATCGCAGCCGACTATGGCTAAGGCACTGAGCCTAGTCTCCCGGTCGGAGCCCGCAGGCCGGTAACGTACGCCGCTTGCTCGACCGGACGAATCTCTCAGGAGTCCCCTGACGGTGCCGCGTATAACTGACAGGTTCTTCCAGCGCCGAGCGCGGTCCAACAGAACCGACTCGATCTCGTCATGTGGCAGAGAGATCGTTCGGCTGGCTGGACCGTCGGATGCCGGTGGAATCTGAAATCGCGCAATCATGCCGCGCTCGGCGTGGCTAACCGCCAATTCGGTTATTTGCAGTGCACCTGCCTCGTGCAGGCCGTCCAGCACGCCCCAACCCTCGAGGATGCGTAGAGTCGGCGGGTGCAAGTTGTCGCCACGAGTAGAGTGGATTTCGCGACTGACCTTCTCGATTAGGACGGTGCGGACGCCCTGACTCCCAAGGGCATTGGCGAGTGCACCCCCAGTGATTGCTCCGCCCACAATGATGACGTCGGCGTCTCGTGCCATTTCTTACCTCTGCGCACCGACTATAGCGCGAAGCGTTCCTTCACTGATCTGCAGGATAGCCTCCCCAATGGATGGTTGTTTGATGGGACTGGCCCATCCTTCTAACTCACCCGCGCCTGAGCAGCACGGTATCTCTCTCAAGGTTCAACGCATCGACGACCAGTTCGAGCATTCAGCCCCATCGTTGACGATTCTGGTCCCGGCTTACCGTGAAGACTCTCGGGTTATCCGGCAGACCTTACTATCTGCGGCGCTGCAGGAGTACGCGCAACCTCGGATCGTCCTCTTGATTGACGATCCAGTGCCCACGAACAAGGAACAACTCCACATGCTGGAGCGGGCGAGAGCCGTCCCGGCCATGGTGCCGACCTCGAAGGTTTCACCACCGAGGAGCTGGCCCTGGTTGTCGTGCTTGATCCACGAGAGGCTCCCGTCGATCCAGATCTTCGTGGCCAGACCACTGTTGTTGCCCGTAGCGTCCGTAGAGCGAGACACGGTCTCCGTATCAGGCGAGGAGTCGTCCGAGAACGTGAGGACCACGTTAGCGCCGATGGTAGCGGAGTCGGCGACGGCGGAGTTGACGGCGACATCACAGGTCAGGGCTGTGCCGGTGCCTGCCTCGCCACAGTCTTCAGCGGTGATGAATCCAGTGTCACCCGTAGGCGTGATCGACACGGAGTCAAGGGTCACGCCTGTCTGGTAGTCCGGGGTCACCGTGATGGTGAAGGTGTGGTGCTCACCGATGCCGTTGGTGTCGTCAGCCTCGATGGAGACGGATGCGTCTACCCGGTGCTTGGTCGCCGGAGCGGAATTCGCCCCGACGCGGTTGGTCGAGATCGACACGGTCTTGGTCGTCCCGTTGGAGAATTCAATGACCACGTCGGCGCCGATGCTGGCAGCACTGGCGTAAACGTCCCCACGGGCATCAACCACGACGGGTACCCCTTCTCCCTACGTCAGAAGATGACCCGCCAGAAGTCGTCATGCGGCCCGACGTGACGCGAAGAAGCCCGCTGAGGACAGCGGCTGGGGCAAGGAGAATAGAGGCCCAGGCGTCCAGTCAGCGGGATGTGAAGCCTTGGCTGCATGCATACCATCAACTTTGTATATCAGCTGCAGCAGCGGTATGCAGACAGCTCTATGACCTCAGCGTAGTTGGTTACGCTCAGCAGCGAAGTGGCGGTGGACACTACGGCCGGTAGCGTCGCAGTGCGGCAGCTCCCGGCAGCCCCCTCAGCACTGGCTAGGCTTGGTCCTGGAAGTTGTGGGGGCCGAAGGCTCGCCACTAGAATGGCGACAGGATCGGTGCTGCGGAAACACAGGAGGTAGCCGTGACGCAGCTCGACGACTGGGAAGAAGAGCTCTTAAGCGAGGGGCTTTCGAAGCGCACCGTTCGTTCCGGTGGCGCATATGCTGGCCCGGGCTCCGCTTCGACTGTAGCCACGCCGGCTCGCGAAGATTTCATCGCCTTCAACGCCGGCATTCCTGATCCAAGCGTCCTGCCAACAGCAGGCCTGCAGGCCGCGATGCTGCGGGTCTTTGAGACGGAGAGTCAGGCCGCGCTCGAATACGGCGGCGACCAGGGTTTGCTGCCACTACGCTCCTGGATGGCAGAGCACTGGTCAGCGATCGATCAACTAGCGCTCACGGCAGATAACTTCTGTCTGACTAATGGCAGCGCGGGTGCACTCGTAAACATATGCGAGACCTTTCTAGATGAAGGTGACCTTGTCCTGTTCGAGTCACCGAGCTTCCCCGGCTCGATCCGCGCAATTCGCTCGATTGGTGCGGTGGTCGAGCCCGTGCCACTGGATCGTGAAGGCCTCGATGTGGTGGCGTTGGAGGAAAAGCTCGAATCTCTCTCGAGCCAGGGCAAGCACGCCAAGTTGCTCTACACAATCCCGAGCTTCCACAATCCCACCGGGACCTGCCTGACCCTGGAACGTCGACACCAGCTCGTTGAAGTCTGCCAGCACTACAAGGTCCTCGTAGTCGAGGACGATGCATACGGTGAACTTGGCTTTGAGCCTCAGCTGCTCCCCTCCTTGTACTCCCTCGCAGGCGGGCGTGGAATAATCAGAGTTGGCAGCTTCAGTAAGACGATCGCGACTGGTCTGCGCGTCGGCTGGAGCCAGGCCACGCCTGAGGTTGTCAATGCCTTGCGTTCGACACGTTTCGATATGGGCCACTCCCCGCTGGTGCAGCGCATGATATTTCAGTTTGCCGTGACGGGAGAGTTGGAAAGCCACATCAAAAAGCTCAGAGCCTTCTACGCTCACAAGAAAGACGTGACGCTCAACGAGCTTCGGGAATGCTGTTCCGACACCGCGACCTGGGAGGAGCCTCTCGGCGGCTTCTATGTCTGGCTGGAGCTAAACCCAGAGATCGATCCCTTGCGCCTCCAGCAAACAGCCGAGGCGGAGGGCGTGGGTTTCGTCGGAGGGCGGCGCTTCTTTGCCGACCTCTTCTTCGCCGATGATCCGGGCAACCGGGGTCTCGCCGGTGCTAGTGACTCGCCCTACATCCGCCTTGCCTTTAGCGAGGTAGCCGAGGAACTGATCCCGGAGGGAATTCGACGCCTGGCCCGTGCTATGAACCTCGCCCGCCGATAGGTGGATTCCTCAACCGGTAAGTGGCGGTGGCATTGAATTCATCCTGCGGCCCAGCAGAATTTCAAGGTGTTAGAAGGCTACGATGAACCAAGCTTCGCCAAACACGAACACGGCCCAGCCCAATATCCTGTTCATCTTTGCGGACAATCTCGGATGGGGTGAGCTGGGCTGCTACGGCGGCGGCGAACTGCGAGGCGCTCCCACGCCACGCATCGACGAGCTGGCTCAGGAGGGGTTGCGCTTCCTCAACTTCAACGTTGAAAGCGACTGTGTTCCGACGCGATCGGCTCTGATGACCGGGCGTCATCCGATCCGTACGGGAGCTCTCGGTTCGGGCTCGGCAGGAATCATCCCGTGGGAGATAACGCTGTCTCAACTGCTCTCCGATCAGGGCTACGCAACTGGAATTTTTGGCAAGTGGCATCTGGGCGACACGGACTCGCGCCTGCCGCACCGACGCGGCTTCGAGGAGTGGTACGGCATTCCCCGGACGACTAACGAGAGTATGTTCACCGATGCGCTCGGCTTCGACCCTTCGGTGAGTTTCATACCCGTCGTAATGGAGGCAGAGGCTGGAAAAACCGCGACCGAGCTCGGAGTCTACGACCTTGAGATGCGCCGTCTGATCGACGCTGAAATCACCCGTCGCACGATCGACTTCTGTCAGAGGACCGTCTCGCAGGGACGCAGGTTCTTTGCCTACGTTCCGCTGACCCAGCTGCATTTCCCGACGCTGCCGCATCACGATTTCGCCGGCCAGACCGGTGCGGGCGATTTCGCGGATTCGATGGTCGAAATGGACCATCGTGTCGGGCAGATGCTCGACTGCATCGAGGAACTCGGGGTCGCAGAAGACACCCTGGTGCTGTTCGGCAGCGATAACGGCCCTGAGTTTCGCCGGCCCTGGCGCGGAACAGCCGGGCCCTGGCAGGGAACTTACCACTCGGCCATGGAAGGCGGGCTACGCGTGCCTTTCATGATTCGCTGGCCCGGCCTTATTGAGCCCGGCCAAGTCACCAACGAAATGGTGCACATTGTCGACCTGTTCAGCACATTGGCCCGAATCGGAGGAGCTCCCGTGCCGACGGATCGGCCGATCGACGGAATTGACCAGCAGCAGTTCTTCCTCGGCAAGGAGGCGCACTCGCAGCGCGAGGGGTTCGTTTTCTACATCAGGGATGAAGTCCGGGCGGCGAAGTGGCGCAACTGGAAGATGCACTACATTTGGGAACCTGAACCCAATGACGGCCCAAAACATCTTGAGTCCCCCTTTCTGTTTAACCTTTTGCAGGACCCGAAGGAAGAAACCAGTATCGCTATGGAGCACACCTGGGTAGCGCGCCCAATGCGCCGGCTGGTCAACGAGATGACCGCAAGCCTGCGGCGCCATCCGCCGATCCCCGCCGGCGCCCCCGATGATCACGTCCCGGCCTAACGGCAACCAGGAAGAACTACGCGCCGCACAATTGGGAGGTCCGAGCGCGAATGCCTCAAACCTGCCAAAACCGAGTGAAGGGTTCTTGTGCCAAGCCATGAAGGGATGGCTCGCCTTGACGCTACAGGTCGCCACGGAGGCCAGAATGATACCTGCCGAGCTATTATGTAGACAGAATATGCCAGGAAAAAGGGCAGGTCAGGGCGCAAGCCGCAAAGTGCAAGAGCGGTGTTATTTAAGTTCGCCGAGGAGTAAACGGAACGGGGTCACAGCCGGTACGAGGCATGGCTCCAAGCCGAGCACGAGGATGCCTGAACGGTGACGGCACCGCCCGTCGCTTTCTCATCGAGCAGTACGTGGGGAGGGAAAGCAGGCGCACGAGGTCGATACTCGCAGTAACGTGACCTTGCAATGGGGTTACGGCAGATCGGCCCAAGCGATGTCGATGCCATCGAAGGCGACTACATCGAGACACCGACGCTACCGCCTCTATGGCAGGTCCCCCACCCCCTTTACGGCCGAAGACGGCCCGCCAGAAGAAGGGGGAATGAAGTGTTGCTGCTGTCGCCTGTGGTGTTGTGTTGTGTGAGCATTCGTAGGCTAAGGCTCTACAAAGCGGAGTCTTGCTCAGGTCGTCCGGCTCCTTAGCGCCCGCCTGAGGTTTTCGATCTCGGCCTTCAATCCGAGCTTCTCGTAACCCACCAGCGTCTCCAGAACCTGGATCCATTCCTGTTGTGCTCGCACTCGCCACTCCAACTGACGGATTAGAGCGAGTTGGTTAGCGATAGGGATGGCGTCTCGCTCGGAGTGAGGAACGGACCTACTACCGTGAGAGTGCACGGGGACGCCTCTGCAGCGGCGGGCGTGCAGGCCCATTCGATCCGCTCGCTCTTTTCACTCGTTCGTTCTGATGAGTTCGAGAACGTACCCATAAAGGATAAATGACCCTCGATCGAAGGAGAAACCATTATGGCTATTGCCGACCTTGCTCAGCTTTCCCTCACAGAGGCCTCGCAGCTAATTACAAAGCGCGAGCTGTCACCCATCGAGCTTACTGAGGCTTGCATCGCTCGCAGCGAGGCACTCGACCCGACACTCAATGCCTACATCACTCCAACCTTCGAGACCGCGCGCGAGGAGGCGAAAGCAGCGACGGAAGAGATCGCGGCAGGACGCCTCAGAGGGGCTCTTCACGGCATTCCATTCGCCCTCAAGGACCTCTACGAGACTTCTGGAGTCCTGACTACAGCCGGGGCTCGGCTGCGCCAGGAATACGTGCCAACCGAGGACGCTCATGTAGTGTCGCTGCTCCGAGAGGCCGGCGTGGTCTTTCTCGGCAAGCTCACGATGCACGAATGGGCGATGGGCGGGACCAGCATCAACGAGTTCTTCCCGACCCCTCGCAATCCATGGAACCTCGAGAGAATCACCGGTGGCTCGTCGGGCGGCGCCGGAGCCGCTATCAGCGCCGGCCTGTGCATTGGCTCGCTTGGCAGTGATACGGGTGGCTCGATCCGCATACCGGCTTCCTTTTGCGGCATTACAGGTCTGAAACCTACCTATGGCCGGGTCAGCGTTCGCGGTGTCGTGCCATTGCTCTGGTCGCTCGATCACGCTGGACCGATGACTCGGACAGCAAGCGATTGCGCCTTAATTCTCCAGGCGATAGCCGGATACGACGACGAGGATCCCACGAGCGAGGACGTGCCGGTGCCCGACTACGCGGCCAATCTTGACAAGGGCATCAAGGGTCTCCGAGTCGGGGTGCCGACGAACTTCTTCTTTGATGCGGACGCCGTTGCACCGGAGGTGACTTCGGCGGTAAGGGTTGCTGCAGCGGTCTTCGCTTCTCTGGGAGCCGAGATCAAGGACGTCTTGTTCCCCGATCCGGAGCGTTTTGGGACCAACGATGCTCTCTTCGCGGAGGCTGCCGCCTATCACGAGGGTCACCTGAGCGACCGGCCCGAGACGTTCAGTGAGCGCATCCGCGAACGATTGGTTGATCGGCTCAGCCTACGTGCCGTCGAATACGCGCGGGCTCGCTACAAGCAGTTGGAATTCAAGCTTGCCCTTCGCAGGCTCTTCCGCGACATCGACCTACTGCTCGTCCCGACGGAGCCGATAGTCGCACCGACGTTTGGCGATGCTTTGGAATTGCCGCCCATGGTTTTCGCCCGCAATGTACGGCTATTCAACGTCGCGGCCGTTCCTGCCATCTCAATACCCTGTGGCTTCGACAGCGTCGGACTACCCATCGGCCTTTCTTTAGCCGGTCGACCATGGGAAGAAGAAACCGTCCTTCGGGCGGCGCACGCCTATCAGCAAGCAACGGATTGGCACACTCGCAGACCTCCTCTATAAAGGGCAATGAGCACCGTCAGCACGGCTGATTTCACGGGAACTGTGTCCTCGAGAGTCGAGTCTCCTATAGAGTGGGAAATGGAGCACGATTTCGGGACTTGTCCCCGTAATTCGATACCTAGAAAAGTGACGCACAACTATGTTTTATGACCCTACGAAGCAGGACCATGGCCTGCCGCATTCCCCGCTTAACGCTTGCGTCGTGCCGAGGCCGGTGGGCTGGATATCAATTTTAAGCAAGGAAGGCGTACTTAACCTCGCGCCCTTTAGCTTCTTTAACCTAGTCAGCGGCAATCCCGCTATCGCGATTTTCTCCGCATCTAGTAGATCCTGGGAGAAGTCGTTGGGGTGCACATCAACGACGACTTCATCATCGACGGCATAGTGGACACAGCGAAAATGAAGCCGCTCGCTCGTTTGGGCTACCACCAGTCCTCAACCATAGAGAACTCCTTCTGGATGCCTCTGCTCTCTGCGGACGATCTTGGGAGAGCGGCATTCACGTCTGATGAATCGAGTTGGGGGCCCGGAGTCAGTAGGCCTTGCCGCGGGCTGTAATCGGCCATAGGCTCTCGACTCTGCCGTTCCGCACGCCAACATACCAGTCATGCACGTTGCACGTCGGGTCGCAGTGGCCCGGGACCAGACGCAGCTTTTCATTGATTTCCAGCACGCTGTCAGGATCCTCGATCTCACCGTGCTCGTCCGAGCACTTGATGTATTTCACGTCCGTGCGGCCGTAGACAACGGGAAGGCCGGAGTCGACTGACTGTGCCTTGAGGCCGGCGTCGCAGACCGCCTTGTTGGGATTCACGTGGCTCATGACGCTCGTCAGAATGAAGAGTGCATTCTCAAACTCGCCCTGGTCTAGGCGGTGGCCCTCCCGGTCCAGGATGCGGCCGTAGTCGGCGTCCATGAAGGCGTATGATCCGCACTGGAGCTCGTTGTAAACCCCAGAACTGGCCTCGAAGTAGTAGCTGCCAGTGCCCCCACCGCTCACGGTGTCGCACTTCAGCTCCTCTGCTTTCAGTGCGTCGAGCGCGTCCTTCACGAGCGCGACTGCGATGTCGATCTTTGCCTTGCGATCCTCGTAGTTGGTGAGGTGCTGGGTGGCTCCCTGGTAGGCCTGGATGCCGCTGAACTTCAGTCCCGGCGCGGCATCAATGGCCTTGGCAATATCTACCACCGCCGATGTCGTCGTCACGCCGCAGCGGCCGGCGCCGCAATCGATCTCGACCAGGCATTCGACTGTGGTCTCGTGCTTTTGGGCGGCGGCGCTAAGGTCAGGCACGTTGGCGACGTCATCGACGCAGACGAGAGTCCGCGTGCCGAGCTTCGGGATCCGTGCGAGGCGATCGATCTTCGCGAGGTCGCGTACCTGGTTTGAGACGAGCACGTCCTTGATTCCGCCGCGGGCGAAAGCTTCGGCTTCGCTGACCTTCTGGCAGCAGACTCCGACAGAGCCGCCGAGCTTTTCCTGCAGCTTCGCCACGTCCACCGATTTGTGCATCTTGCCGTGCACTCGGTGACGGACGCCCTGCTGTCTCGCGAAGTCCCCCATCTTCTTGACGTTTCGCTCTAACGCATCGAGGTCGAGGATAAGACAAGGCGTCTGGATGTCAGCTTCGGCCATGCCGATCGCCGCGGGAATGTCGTAGCCGACCTCGAGTTCAGCGATGGTGTCAGTTTTGGTCATGGTCTCCCTCCCGTCGTAACCATTGGATTCCCTTTTGATGATCGTTAGCAATCACCGTCGCGAATACAGGTGTTGTGTGTTCTCAGGCCGAAGGCGCTGGCGTTGTCTGCTCAACTCGGGTCGCAGGGGCTCTGTCGCCGGATTTTATCCTCTGTGACCAGAGGAACAGGATCACCACAACGAAGCTAAGGACAGCACCTACGCCGCTGAGTACCGCACGTTCACCGATGACATCGGCCAGCAGTCCATAGGGTAGGCTCATGAGCGCGTTAAGACCCCAGGAAAGATAGACGAGGCCGATAACGCGGCCAAAGAACTCGATGCTCGTCAGGCGCATCGCCAGGGCATTGCTCAGCGTGTGAAAGGCGCCGGTGGCTCCGCCGACGAGGACCATGACGAGGAGGGCTAGTTCAAAGCTTGGGGCGAGGCCTAGCAGGATCAACGAGAGTCCCAGGCCAAGGCCGCTGAGAGACATGAATAGCGATGCCCTGTGCGAGTCTGCCAGGGACGCGACGGCGAGACTCAGCACCAGGCCACCTGCCGCAGCGACACCAAACATAACGCCGATGCCAGCGGTGCCGGTGTGCAGTACATCCTTGGCAAACCCGGGCATGAGCACCATATAAACCATCCCCAGGATGGTGACGATGTGAAAGCTGGTCACTGTGTGTAGCAGGGCCGGCCGCTCGGCTATGTGACGGATACCGAGGCGAACGTCGATCAGGACGCTGGTTTCATGGATGTTTCGCCGAGGCTTGCTGGGAGGCAGCCTGGAAAAGGCCGCTATAACGAAGATGAAGATGGAAGCGATGAAAAGAAACGTACCCGCGGCGCCGACCAGCGACCAGGCGAGAAGCGCGCCGCCAATAAATGGCCCTCCAACGCGGGCGACGCTCTGAGCTACCTGGAGCAGCGCCATCGCGTTGCCCACATGCTCGCTGGCGACCGCGTCGCCCGCGAGAGCGGTGCGAGCGGGTCCAAGGAAGGCGAACATCGAGCCGAGTACGAACGCACCCGATGCGAGGAAAAAGACGTTCAGCGCGTCGAGGAGTAACAAGACCGCCGTGAGCAGTGCGACGGTGCCGATCACAATGTGCGTGACGATGACAAGGAACCGCTTCGAAAATCGGTCGGCCACCGCGCCGCCGAAAGGGTTGAGGAGCAGCATCGCGATTCCAAGCCCGAAGAACACGGCGCCCACCGAGCGGTTGTCTCCGGTCAGGTCGAAGGCAACTACGGACTGGGCCATGATCATCATGTGGAATGCGGTGAAGGCCAGCAGCGAGCCAATCCAAATCAGGCGGTAGTCCGAGAATTGAAGTGACTGCAGCGTAGACGCCGCCCAGCCTTTGGCCGGGTTGTGGCTACGCTTGGCAGCTGGGCTATCAGCTTCGCTACTCGGATGAGCCAATGGCGAAACTCCCGATGCTGTATAAGGGGCTGTTGGGTTGATCCATTCTTCAGATTGTAGGTTGCAGCAGGGAGACTCGACACTCGACGTATCGAGAGACCGCAACATGCACGGAACTGGGAATGGTGTTTGGAAGGAGTTAGATGTGGCGCTAGATGGGAAAATTGGCCTCGTTACCGGCGCCGGGAGTGGTATCGGTCGAGCCGCCGCAATCGAAATGGCGCGAGATGGCGCTGACTTGGCGCTCGTCGACATCAATCGCGAAGCGCTCGACGAGACAGCTGACCTCGTCAGGCAACTCGACCGGCGAGCCGTCTCGATTCAAGCGGACCTTCGGAATGTGGCTGAGATAGACCGCATGGTTGGCGAAGCCGTAGTCGCGCTTGGCGGCGTTGATATTCTCGTGAACAGCGCAGGTGTCACCTGGCGCCGAGACTTCCTGGACATTACCGAGGATGACTGGGACCGAATCATCGAGATAAACGCGAAAGGGGCGTTCTTCTGTATGCAGCGCGTGGCGAAGGAGATGATCGAGCAGGGCCGAGGTGGGCGCATCGTGAATATGGCTTCCATAGCCGGCAAGGGGTCACCGGGTACCTCTAACGCTGTTTACGGCGCCAGCAAAGGGGCAGTGATCTCGATGACCTTCAACGCTGCTCGGCTGCTCAGTCCTTACGACATCAACGTTAACGCCGTCTGCCCTGGAGGCACGAATACGCCAATGTTTGCTGCGGTGAATGCTGACCGCTCAGATCTGGCCGGCGTCTCCCAGAAGGAGCTGGAGGCGGAGAAGGCCCAAAGCGTTCCACTGGGTAGATACAACGAGCCAGAGGACGTAGCAGCGATGATCCTCTTTCTAGCCGGCCCTGGTTCACGCAACATCACAGGTCAGACGATCAACGTCGACGGTGGGTTGGTGATGCAGTAGGCGATCAAGCGCCCTATCACTGGCTCCAGCAAACCGCTTAGTCCAAAGGTATCGTTAAGAAGACCCTCAGCGAATTTCCGACGGCTCGAGTCGTATGGCCTGGCCGGTAAGATCCTCAGCTAGCATTACGTCCCCAGGGCCGAAGGTCTTTGCGGTTCCGTTCGCAATGCCAATCTCAGCATTGCCTGCCAGCGTGATGACGTACTGGCGTCGGGGAGCCTGATGTCAGTCCTGGAACTCGCCTGACTCCATTTGTCTAAACATCACACCAGTCGCCGCCTGCATTTTGTTGAAGGCGCCATCCATGTCCAATTCTTCAAAATGCGACTCGCCGTCGTCGCCCGTGTAGAGGCTGTAAACGTCTTGTGCTCCTGATTTGTATTGCTTCGCCAGCCTGTGCGGGCATGCTACGTCTCCAGCCGCCCCTGCGCCCCGGCGCCCGCTCCAGTGCGGCCTGCATCTTCATATCCTGGAACTCGGTGATGGCAGGGACTCATCCCGGCAGTGCTTTGCGGCAAAATGGCAGCTCGTCACGGTTATCAGAGTTGAAGGAACATCCCGATGATGCCTGGATCAGCTAAGCCGACCTTAGCGCGAGAGGGCAAGCTCCAAACGGAACGGCACGCCTTTACTCACCACTGGACGAACATCGGCATGAATGTTCATCGTTGATAAACGACGCTCCGGCCGCTGGCCTCCCTTTCCACGTGACGTTTGCGCTTCCACACACTAAGGAGAGGCCAGCTGCTGAACACGTGTAGCAAGAGGAATCGCAGAGGCGGTCGATATGCCAGTCAGTGGGAGCGGGGTGGAGTCATGTGCCGTCAAAACGAGCAGGCTTCATTTCAGCGCACGATTTCGCCTGAGCAACCTTTCGAGAATCTCTCCGATCATGGCGCAGTCGAATGCCACGCGGCGGTGATCGTAGGGGGCTGAGGCTCACCGATGGCCGCGACCTCCGCCTGGCCAGCCTATTGCTCCAAGCCATGTGCACCGACAAGACCACCAACGGCAAGAAGTTTCTCTCAGAGTTCAAGAGCCTCTACGAAAGCAAACACCGGCGCATCATCAAGGGTCTTGCTCATCACAAGCCGGATGGCCGCAATAGGCTTCCGCAGTCGCCGGCGCGATTAGCAGAAAGGCTGGGGCAGGTGTCGGCGCCCTTTGCGCAACGATACGGTCCGGACGACGAGAATCTTCTCTGCAGCTCGCGTCGCCTCCACCTCAATGACTACCGGGATGATGTCCGCCGCCTGTGCGTGGACTGGCGACTGGACGCCTGGTGGGCCGAGGCCTTCGTAGTCTCTTCTCACCTCAGACGCGAGCGTTCCGGCCAAGATGGATCTTTTGATCCTGGACGAGATGGATTTATCAGATGCGCGCGGGGATGTGGGGCTCTGCACCCGAGCGATTAACTCTCGGAGATTACCTCCAGAAGCGTTGGTTACCATTCAAAGAGACTCAACTAGGACAATCGATGGAGTGGAAGCCTGCTCAGAAGGATGGATAGAGTCTATGCCAATCCTTGATCAGAATGGGGTCGCATGAGGCACTGGTTATCACCGAGAGCACTTCTTGCAGTCGCCCTGTTTGTAGGGCTGGTGGTTGTTGGCGGGGTCATTTTGGCCTCTCGCGGAAGCCCCGAAGTAGGGAATGGGGCTCTCCTTCCGTCAGACGACGACGTCATGCCTCGATTGAGGCAGCATCGCGAGAAGCGTCTTTCGTCTTTATGCTGCCATCCTTTCTGCCTGTCGGATACGACCAGCAAACCGTAGATGCCAGCAAAAGAGAGCTCAACGAGTTCGGCGCCGGCGTCCACAATGATTGGATTACGGTGATTTATCGGGATTCGAATGGCAATCGAATCGTCATCTCGCAGGGCTTTCCACCTACGCTGAGCGCGCGGCACGCGTTCCCGTCCCAGCGCGTTGAAAGCGGCTCCCTGGTGATTAGTGGACATGAGGCGATCTGGTCCGCGGCCGTTCCTCTCGTCTCTCCGCTCGATCCCGAGACGGATCTTGGACTTGTCCTTACCGTTTACGTTGGCCGGTTTGGACAGGGATGGGGGCAGCCGGGGTCGTTGTTTTCTGACAGTCCGATGGAGGTGAGTATCGGCTCTGATTCCTTGGATCTCGAAACGCTCGTAACTATGGTGAACTCCTTAACATTTCCCGAGATTCTCGATCCCGCCCCTGGTGTGACACCAGAAGCGTTCTACAAGTGACAACAAGCCAGAACGTCTAGGACCCAGCTGTCCCCGCGAGTCGTGCCCCTGTGGTGCCGGCTGCCTCTCGCCGAGAAAAGACCGCCCTTTTAGGTCCCCGCCCAGTAGCCTTTGGGCCAGGCCTACTCAAGGCTCAACCGAAAAGACCTCAAGATCCTCGATCCCACCATCTTCCGTGAACCGCCAAACGCCGATATGCCCGCGCTCGAGATCGCCATTGGCGTCCCAGTCCAGCGTCGAGGCAGCACCCTCAAAATCGATCTCCTCGCCGGCACGGAGAAGGCGCAAGGCGCCGGCCACACCATCAGGCGTAGCGTGGACCTTCTGCCCTCGCGGGCCACCGATGGCGCGGAGCTGGTCCCGGATAGCATCGCCGTCGACGCTGCTGGCAGCCTGAGCCGCCAGCATGATAGCCAGCGCCGCGTCGTACGCCTCCCTCACGTACGGGACCGCCGACAATTCTCCGTACTCCGCAGCGAACGCCGCATCCCACGCGGTGCTAGCCGCACTGTCTGGCGCCGGTGCGCCTGCCGTGCCGTACATGCCCCCTAAATGCTCACCGCCGATGTCCTCGATCAGGCTCTGCCGTTTGCTGGCGTCGCCGAAGACGAACTGATTGTAAAGTCCCGCATCCAGCGCCTCGCGCACGATCAAACGCGTGTCCAATACGAAGTTGACCACCACCAACGCCTCGGCCCCCGCCCTCGTGGTCTCCCTAATCGCTGCCAGGAAGGACGGCTGCTCGGCGTTGACGACGACGCTTATGATCGTTCCTTTCCAAGCGGACTCAAAGGCAGCCGCGAGTCCCCGCCCATACGGGTCGTCGCGGTACACGAGGCCTACGTTGCTGAACCCACGCTCCTCAGCGACGCGCGCAAGAATCGGGCCCTGGGCGGTGTCGGAAAGCGTGGTGCGGAAGAAGAAGTCATCGTCCTCAGCGTCGGTCAACCGCGGCGAGGTAGCCGACGGGCTGATCATGGGGATTGCCGCCGACCTGATTACCATCTCCGCAATGGGCAGCGATGCGGCGCTGGATGAGGGCCCGACGATGGCGTGAACTCCCTCGCCCAGTAGCCGCTCTGCCGACTCGATGGCGACGCTCACGTCGTGAGGCGCATCACCGGTGACGAACTCCACCGGCCGCCCCAGCACACCCCCCGCCTCGTTGACCTGCTTAATGGCAAGCTCAAATCCACGCGACCTATCAGCCGATACTTTGGGCGATCCAGAGAAGTCCAGCAACAGCCCCAACTTCAAAGGCACATCCGCCTGCCGCGAGTCCTCCCCCTGACGCCCAGCGATGGCGGCGGCGAACAGCAACCCGACCGCTAGTATCCCAACAACCCCTACCCTTACCGGCATCGCGCTCTTCCGCCGTCATTTCTATGAGCCTATGCTATCTATTCACGCCGCCTGAGCCTACGCGTTCTGAGGTTGCCGAAGAGCATCACACTCGGCCCGAGTCGAACGGGAGGTGGGCGGGGTTAGGCACTTTCCCCTCGGCCCCAGCCATCCCGCTAGGGGCCACCACCATAGGGGGAACGCCGGATGTGGCCGCCAGCTCCGTGCCCACAGTGGGCAAGCGACATCTATCTGTTTGGCAACAATCGATGACATCTGGCCACCGGCGTGGGAACAACCCCACTGGAATCGGCAACCTTGTCGAAAACCAGCACTATCGTGAGGAAAACATGAACCTTCGTAGCTGGCAAGCTCGATCACCTTCCAACGCAAGAGGGAGACAACTCTTATGGACAAACTGTCGGCCAGGGTGTGGAAGAAGAGTTAACGCGATCGAGCGGGGCTCGCCAAGTGCTAAGCAGATTTTGAGTATACACGAGCCTAAGATTTTAGGAGGAGCAGTTATGTCGAGAGTTGATGTCAGCAAAGAATTAGGCTAGCTTCGCCCTCTGCCGCAACTAGCTGAACCTTCGAACATCCGTAGAACTGGGCCTACTCACTGCTCAATGATTGTCAGCAAGGTGTCATGCGCCCGCTACCTACTTCTGGCTGAAAGCTTATATGCACAGATTTCGGGCGCGGCGGGCTGTTGGCTTACGCTCATGGTTGCGTATCTGATAAATCGCTCTTACTCCAGCGCTCCAGGTAAGAAACCGCCACTAGAGAGCAATAGAGGTTATGACGATGACATATCGACGCTGGGACCGATCATTACGTTGTCTTGGCTTGCTTTCAGCTCTGGCGCTGGCAGCCGTCTCCTGCGGGGGCGGCGATTCCGACTCCGGCCCCTTCGGAAGCGCACCCGGCTGGAAAGCGTACCCTACTGCGCTCTGGTCGGTAGTAGAGGTTGCCTCCGGTGATGCGATCGAGGTACGGTCGCTGAACGCACTTACAAGTCTCGGTGACCTGGGCATTCCCAACCACCGCGGCGTGGAGCTGGCGGTGACGGACTACGGCCCGATCAAGGGGCACGGCGTCTCGCTTGGCGCCGGCCTCGACTCTCTCTGCACCGCGGAAGGTGGACGTGCCGCCGCCAATACGGTGACCGGCGATCCACGAGTCGTAGGCGTCATCGGCACGTCCTGCTCAGTCGCTGCCAGCGCCGCTTCGCCAATCCTCAGCGAGGCCGGATTGGTGATGATCGCACCCTCGACGACGGCCCCCTCGCTGACTTCCGACCTCCAAGGCAACGCCGGTTCCAACTACCACCCCGGCTACTACCGGACTTCCAACAACGACCTCTATCAGGCAGAGGCGGTCGCTCAGTTCGCCTACAACGAACTTGGTCTGCGCCGGATGGCTGCCATCCATGACGGCGACCCATATACCACCGGTCTAACCGGCGCCTTCACCACCGCGTTCGAAGAGCTTGGCGGCTCGGTCGCCCTCATCTCCATTAGCCGTGGCGACACCGACATGGCCCCCGTCATCACCCAGATTGCCGCCGGCAGTCCGGACGGCGTCTTCCTTCCGCTCTTCCAAGACGAAGGCGCAGCCATCGTGCGGCAGATCGGCCAAGTCCCTGCACTCGAGGACATAGCGCTGATTGGCGGTGCGGCCCTGCTGGTCCCCGAGTTCCTAGCCATCCCCGAGTCGGAAGGCATCTACTTGCCAGGTCCCGAGTTGAGCCTTGGCGACAATACCAACGCGGCGACCGGCAAGAGCGGCGACGCGCTCATCGCCGACTATCGAGAGCGGTATGGTGAAGCGCCCACGTCTGCCTACCTGGCCCATGCCTACGACGCGGCCACCATGCTTCTTCGAGCCGTCGAGGAGGTCGCGGTTGTCGACGGAGATACTCTTTACATCGACCGTGCCAAGCTGCGGGAGGCGCTGAGTGCCACCACCGGCTTTGAGGGCATCATCGGGGTTATCTCCTGTGACAAGTTTGGTGACTGCGGCAGCGGCCGGGTTCACATATCGCACCATACCGATTCCAAGGTGACCGACATTGCAAAGCTGCCCATCGTCTATCGCTTCTCACCTTGATGGCCACCCTTCGCCTCGGGCTTTGAGAAGTCCAGAGAGGTGACGACTAAGCAAAGCTCGGCAGCCGCGCTGGGATGCAGATTCAGAAGAAAGACAGTACCTGAATGAGCCGCGGCACGTGAGAGTCGGGCACTTCGAGCATCTTATTGAGGTGCAGATGGCGGGCAGCCTGCGGTCTGAACTGACGCTGGCAGGCGTGGCGCCGGAGCCGCTGCGACCGATGAATCCTGACTGCTATCTTGAGCGGAGGTTGGGGACCACTAGCAAGGGATAATGAATATGAGTTGGGCCTTTAGCGAAAGACCTTGCGCCCCCCGGCAAAGCGATAACAAGGCTAAGGCGGCAGTGGCCTTGGCGGTGGTGCGGCCAACCCCGCCTCTGGAGTTGGCCGAGCTTTCGGATCGCCGCCACGGGTCATGGCTATCCTTGCCGGTGGCAAACTCCATTGTCACGTGAGATTGCAAATGCGGCAGGCATGACTCGTGGACTGGTTCGTGAACTACTCGCTCGCAGGGTCCCCGTACCAGCCCGAGGCGAACAGCAGCCCGTCGTGTAGCACAATCCAGGTATGCTTCTGCGTTTCCTCACCCGTATCCGGGTTCAGGAAGATGTAGTCCACCCAGCGCCCTTCCTCGGTAGCCCCTAGCAACTCGTCGCCGTAGAAATAGCCGGTCGCATCCACGCGGAGGCTGGGGTCCCGGTTTCGAAAGTCGGGATTGTGGTGCGCTACGGTGAAGCCATCCTGGTCAATGATGAACACGTACCACTGGCCGTCGACGCTATCGGTAGAGTTGTAGTAATCGATCGTCGGCTGCCGACCGTCGCGCTCGTAGCGTTGGATGGCAGCCTGTACGAAGGCTTTGGTATATGCATCCGGCTCGTCTTTAGTCGGGGTGGACTCCCCCATAGTTATCACGAGGACCGCGACAATTATCGTCGCTATGGCCGCCCCGACAACTCCGAAAGTCATCCGAGGTGACATTGGGTTACCTTCCGACTATCAGCTGTGGTTACTGGATTGGCGCCAATCTATGGACTGAGCCTAGTGCATCCAGGCTCACGGAACAAGAGTGGCGGAGGGTGAAACTCGGGATCTCGCCGGAGGCTAAACGAGTGCGCGGCTGCAGCCTAGGCGCTTGGCTACCTCATCCGGCCTGAGTGCCAGTCAGTCCTCGGGGGTCATGTCCTCGGTCATGCTCGATGCTCCACTTTCTCTCTCCAGTAACGCACCGCTCTTATAAGGTCGTCTATCCCTGCCTCGTTCTCAGCTGCCCTCGGGAAATACAGTCTCAGGAACTCCCGTGCCAAGGCCTTGAGCACTCCCTTCGAGTGTCGGCCTCTAGACCTCCTGACTAGTGCCCGTAGGTGCTCCGCTATAGGCCCGGACGAAACATGACGCTGCTCAAGCTCCCTGCGTGGCAGGGATGCACAGGTCTTCCTCCCCAGCGAGTCGCGGTGGCGGCGCCGGCATCAATGACCTCCAGTGCGACGGCATCGGGTGGGAGTGCCGTTCGTGATCCGGTGTTCTTTTGGTCAAGATGGGTGTGGAAAGTTGGCGCCCTGTCATTTGGACCTCCGAGCCTTCCTGCTTCTGGCCTTTGCCGACGCGAGCGCTAATCGAGCGAAATGCGCCTTGCGTGCATAGTTGAGGCGGCGAAGCCGCTCAGCTTCAGGCAGGTTGGGCTCGCGTTCGTCAATCTCGGCGAAGAGGCGGGCGTCGATGGTTGCAGCTGCAGCCGCGTGCCCAGGAGCACTAGTCTTCAACGTGTCGTGCTGCGAGTGCAAGGTGAGGGCCCCGATGCGTCCTAGGAGCGATCGTTCATTTTCGGGAACCAATTGAGCGGCCTCCACCAAGCTCTCCGGCTTCTCGAAAGAGACGGACAGAGTTGGCTGGTCGCTCGGTTCGGACTCGCTATTCAGTTAGGTTGCTCTCAGCATGACGCTCGGCCTTTTGTCAAGGAGATCTCAAGCCCGATCCACAATCAGGCGCGATTTCATCCCATTTCACAGCATCTGAGTATCTCGGCTGCCGAGTTCTCGGCCTGTCCGTCGGTATTTCCCGGTAATCGTCACGGTGCTTGCCTTCGACCCTTAGAGGGCCCGTATCGAGGACGTTAAGTAAGCCACACGCCGGACATACGGCTTCACAGGGGAAGAGGAACACATGCCGCGCGGGCGTCTTGCCGAAGCCACTATCTTCTGCACTGCGCCGTTGCCTCCTCATTACGACCCACACATTGTCTTCGTAACGCTCCACCCAACCCGGCGGCATGATCAACCACCGCTCGAAGCGGCTGCCTGGTTGCACTTTGGCAATCCTCCCCAGCTCCCGCCCCCAACTGATTTGGGCGCAAACCACACGCTGGTCATTCTGCTTGCTCAGTCGCGCGTAGGCTATCGTCAGAGCTCCCTTTGCAGCATCATCCGCGGCGCTTCAGGTAGTATCAGCGCATCCGGCGCCAATCGGCGCGCTGCTTCTCGGGGATGCTTTCCGCTGCCCGCCACGCTGCCAAACACCGACAGCGCTGCAGCAGCCTTGCAAGATTGATGCCGCTTTGGGGGATGATGTCGACTACCCAGTTCCCTTAGTCTGCCTCGGCCTCTTGGCCAGTGTTGACCCTGCCCAGGAAGACCTGGGTGAGGATATCAGTCTCTCGGATCGAGCGGGGTGTGCCCTCGTGTGCGACGCGACCCTTGTCCAAGACGTAGGCCCGGTCGACGATATCCAAGACGCCCTTGATGTTGTGCTCGACGAGAAGGATAGTCGTATTGAGCTTCTGGCTTATTTGGGAGACTATCTGAAATACTTCTGTGACGACTTTGGGGGCAAGGCCTAGTGTGGGTTCATCGAGCAGCAGCACCTCTGGGCTGGCCATGAGTCCTCGACCTAGGGCTAACATCTGTTGCTGGCCACCGGACATCTGGCTGGCCAAGTCGCGGCGCTTCTGATACAGGATCGGGAAGAGATCCATGACCGAATCCCAGCGGCGCTCTTTCTCCGCCTTATCGTTGAGGTAGAGGCAGCCCATCTCCAGGTTCTCTGCGATGGAGAGGTGGGTGAACACGCGTCTACCTTGAGGGACAAAGGAGATGCCTTCCTTCACTATTTCATGGGTGGGGGCTGCCAGTAGCTTTTGGCGCCAGTAGACACTGCCGGCGACCACGGGCGCGAGCCCCATGACGGCTTTGAGAACGGTGGACTTCCCGGCTCCGTTCGGGCCCATCACCGCTACAACCTCACCACGCTGGACCGCCATCGATACGCCATCGAGGGCTACTACAGTCCCGAAGTGCACGGATATATCGACCAGTTCCAGAAGTGTCGCTCGGTCGGTGGACGGTTGAGTTGCGTCAGAAATTCCAGGGCTCAAGGCCAGGTTATGTTCTTTTGGTCTTTCCGAACTGGTCACCTGATCACCTCTGTTATGGCTACAGCGTTCGGCGTGAGGCTAGGCGCCCAGATAAGCCTCTATGACCTCGTCCCGATGTAGGACGTCTTCCACCTCCCCTTGGGCGAGGAGTTCACCGCTATCAAGTACGATTAGGTAATCTGAGAGATCTCGGACTATGTCCATGTTATGAGAGATGAATATGACGGTGCTGCCCTTAGCGCGGGCAACTTTCATTATGTCTTTGATCCTCTCCAACATCTGAGGAAAGAGGCCTGCGAAAGGCTCATCGAAGAGGTAGATGTCGACGTTCATCGCCATGGCGCGGCCGATCTCCAGCAACTTCCGTTGGCCATAGGAAAGATTCATGGCCAAGGCATGGCGCTTCTCCCACAATCCGATATTCTCCAAGATGCTCTTGGCCTTATCTCTATGGGACGCTTTCGTCCGTTCGAGCAGTGCGGGGAAGAGGCGACGGTTGGTCAAGACCACCATGATGTTGTCCCATACGCTCATCTGCCCGAAAAGCCGCACCTCCTGAAAGGTCCGGGTGAGGCCATAGGCGGGAGTCTCGCGGGCCCTTATGACCTTGAGGCCGACGCCGTCGATGATCACCATCCCTCCGTCCAAGGGCAATATCCCGCTCAGTAGGTTTACCAGGGTCGACTTTCCCGAACCGTTGGGCCCGACGATACTGGTCATCCCCAGCAGGGGAATGGAGACGGAAAGCTGGTCCACGGCCTTAACGGCCCCGAAATGTTTCGAGATATCTATCGTCTCCAGGGCGAAGGCTTCGGCGAGCGGAGTGGTCACAACTTGTATCTCCCGATCAGGCCCTGAGGTCTGAATAGCATAAGCAGCACCAACAAGACGCCCAGAACGATCATTCGTGCCTGACCGACAAACTGGTCAGGAACGAATGGTAGAAAACGCATCCCCTCTTCGAGCAGCACGAACGCCATGGTTCCGAGTATGGAGCCCCAGATAGTCGCCAGGCCTCCAAGGATAACTATGGTTACTAAGAGAATCGATTCCAACAGGACGAAGGAGTTGGGGTCGATAAATCTGGTCCAACTGCTGAATAGACCCCCAGCGAGACCGGCCATCATTGCCGATATGACCCATACAGCGAGCTTGTAGTGTGCTACGTGGTAGCCGAAGACCTCAATGGCCTGCTCATCCTCTCGAATGGCGGTCAGCACGCGTCCAAACGAAGAAGTCACTATGAACCATGCGACCAGCACAATTAAAGCGAGGAATGCGAGCGCCAAGAGCAGGAACTCCAGTTCGCCATCGAGCACCCACCCACCTATGCGGGGCCTGGCTATCTCGTGAATTCCGAAAGGACCCCTGGTAAGGCTTCGCCAATTCAAGAATATGTTGTAGGTGATCATGGCGAAGCCGAAGGAGACGAGCACGTAAATCTCGTCCCTGAATCGGTTGAAGGCGACACCCACGCCGGCGGCTATCAGGCCGGTCAAGGCCACGCTGACGGGTAGTGCTGCAAAAAAAGGCCAACCAAAGATGGGGACGGCCTCTGTACGCAGCTGTTCGTATGCGGGGTCTGAGGTGAGAATTGCCGTCCCGTAGGCGCCAATACCGAAAAAGCCGATATGACCCATAGAGAGGAGGCCGGAGAATCCCAGTACCAGATTCAGACTGACCGCCAATATCGCCCAGATAGCGAAGACTGTGGCCAGGGTGATGGCAAATCCGACGCCCTGCCACAGCATGAAGGCAGCAGCCCAGGTGATAACGATCAGGTTCGCCCATAGCTCCACGTTGCCCTTGGCGAACCGCGAGAGTCCCTGAGGGTCGCGGGCCAGTTTCTTGACATTCGTATAGACATTCGAGTTCGTCAGCATGGCCTATCTCCTCGGCAACAGGCCATTGGGCCAAAACGATAGGAAGAGGATAAGCAGCATAAAGGAGATGGCGTCCTTCCATTCGCCGGACAGATCCCAGATGCCGAACTGCTCGATAAGGCCCAGGCTGAATCCGCCAACGATGGCTCCGTTGAGGTTCCCCATGCCTCCGACTACGGATGCTATCCAGCCCTTCAACAGGAGCAGCAGACCCATCCTGGGCTGGATGGCCGTATCGTGGCCGCTCAGCAGGCCTGCCAGGGCGGCGTAGACCCCGCCGATGAAAAATACTACCGCGATGATGGTGGTGGTGTTTATACCCACCACTTTCGACACTTCTTCGTCGTCACCAATGGCCCGCACGGCCCTGCCGAAGGAGGTCTTCTTGAGTAGGAGCTGCAGGCTTCCGAATCCGACGAAGGCCACGCCGATGGTGAAGATGTTGAACCCCTTGATCTTGGCCCCGGCAATTGTCCATGGATCACTCCCGAAGGCTTCCGGAAGGGGACGTGGTGCGCTGGTAAAGACTATGGATGTAAAGGCAGTGATCGCCAGCAATACACCAAGCGAGGCGACGAGCATGACAAGAGGGGATCTGGCGCGGTCGCGCATGTACATATAAAGGCCTCTGTAAAGGGCCAGGCCAACGGCCCCCGCCATCAGACACGACACCATCCAGCTCAAGTAGAGGCTTGACCCAGGGGCGTTAGCCACAAAGAGGCCACAGTATGCTCCCAGGGCCGCCGTCGCAACCGCGGCAATGAGCAAGAATGGCACGAGACTGGCGTCTGCGAAGATGCGCCGGTAGCCTCGATAAAGGACCAAACCTGCGGCTACGGCCACCATTACAGCTATAGCAGGGCTGAGTATGAGGTTGATCTCCTCCGGATAGGTGAGAACAAGGCCCGTGTATACGCCAGCGGCGGCGGCGGTGAGACCCCCGAGGACGAAGAGGGCCATCTGGCTGAAGCTGAAGCGGGTTCGGAGTCGGGTGTGTAGGTTCAGATGAAGGACCCAGGCGACTACTCCGGCAATCACCGTGGCAAAGGCGACATTGACGTAAGGGCTGTTAACCTCGTATTGCCCGCCCAGGGTCTCGCCAGACATCAGGTAGAAAACGCCATAGGCGCCCAGGGCAGCGGCCGCGCCGTAGTACAGATCGAAGAACCAGACGGTGCTGTAGACGATGGTGAATCCAAGGGCAAGCAGGGCGTACACGGCACCGACGGATAGGCCATTGAAGGCGAACTGCAGGGATTGGTCAGGTGATTCCTGGATCTTCCAGACGATGTAAGCTGTAGCGACGATGAGCAGCCCGGTTGCTAGGAGTTTGTTGTAGGGAAGAGGGGTTCTGGGTCCCACCCGCTGGAGCAACTGACGCACCGCTTTGCCCGTGAGGCTTGGTTCGTTGCCCGACTCGAGCTGCTCCGGCACGCTCGGCTTGACCTCAGGGCCCTGGGCACTCAATTGCAGGGCGCACATCACAATGACTAGATATTCCTTCCTTGGTACCCTCGTCCACTGGGACTATTACTCGCGGGCGGCTAAACTCCCTGTCTTGGTTGACGATTAGGTGGGGGTCGGCCCAGAGCGCCTGGGCCAACCCTCACAAGCCTCGCGGTTATGCGGCAGACCTATTCGGTCGGTGCAGTGCCCAATACCTTCCAGCCGTTGTTCTCCGCCAACCTCTCGGCTAACGGCAGAATCTCAAGGACTACGTTACCCAGACCAACGACCTCGCCGTCTTCGTCGAAGCTGTAGTTATCTCCGATACCACCGCTCCAGGTGATCCCGTAAAGGCAATCTCTGAAGCCGTCAGCATCTTGGTCGTCATTTGTCTGCCTGAGGCACTCGGCGGCTATGTAGACGGTGTCGTAAGCCGAGACGATGAACCAGGGTAAAGTGATGTATCCGTAACGCTCCCTGAACTTAGCAAGAACTTCCAGGCCCTTGTTGTTAGCAGGATCGATGTCTGCCGAGATGACCTTTACGCCGGTAGCGGCCTCGCCAGCAATCTCCAAGGCCGTCGCGCCGGCTGTCACGGCCTCGCCGTATATGGGGCCCTCATAGCCCAACTCTCGAGCTTGCTTGACGATGGTGCCAGCGGTGAACTCCGACTGGGCAGCGATGTGGAGGGCGTCTGGGGCTTCGTTGAGTAGCTTGGTCAGCTGGGTCCTAAAGTCGGTAACGTCGGAGTTGTAGCGCTCCTCGCTCACCACTTGGCCGCCCCGCTTCTCGAATTGCGCAACGCTGGTCCGCCTCACTCCCTCGGCGTAGTCAGTTGCCTCGGTGATAGTAGCCAACCTGCGGATCCCGTCAGCCCAGAGCACATTGCCAGTATCGGTGCCCACCTGGATGTCGCTCATCGCTGTCCGGAAAATGTAGTCTCCGGCGTTAGCGATGTCCGGGTTGGTTGTCAGACCGGAGAAGATGACCACACCGTCATCCTCGGCCAGCGGCGCGGCGCCGAGCATCGCACCGCTGCATGAGGGTCCGAGGATGATCTTCACTCCGTCCACCTCGGTCAACTTTTTGTAGGCGGTGATCGAGTCTTGAGCGTTGCACTTCGAGTCTTCGATGATGAGCTTCAGCATGTGCCCATTGACACCGCCGGCAGCGTTAATCTCTTCGACCGCCAACTGCTTGGCCTCAACGGCCACTCTGCCATAGGTCTCACCAATGCCGGTGACCGAGTCCATCACCCCTATTCTAAACGGGGCCTCTTCCCCCACCACTTTTTCATCAGAGCCACAAGCCATGGCCATCAGCGCTAGAGCCGCCAACAACCCTAACGAAACGATCCATAATCGAACGCGCATTATCACGTCCTCCGCGATGAAAGCTCTGATGAATACTCTGTAGAACTGTATGTTTTTATCACATCATTATTGAGCCTTGCAACCCCCTGAGGCTTGGATGAACGGCCTCAATGATGTATTGTCGGGTGTCGTTCGGCAAAGGCATTACCACAGGGGGACAGACGTGGAATCTATGATCAAGAGCAAAGCATCGGTATGGACGCTCCTTTCGCTTGCAACGGCCGTCGCAGTCGTACTGTCAGCTTGTTCGCAGAGTTCAAGCGACGGAGCAGATAGGCTGCAACAGGTGAAGGACCGCGGCACGGTCATATGTGCCAGCCGCAACGACGTGCCCGGCTATGGTTTTCTCGACGCGGCCGGCAACAGCCAGGGCTTTGACATCGATCTTTGCCGCGCGGTAGCCGCGGCGGTTCTGGGCGATGCCAATGCGATAGAGATCAGGTTGATTTCGGCCGCTGAGCGCGGGCCGACCATCCAGTCCGGTGAGGTGGATATGCTGGTGCGCACCGTCACTTGGACGACCTCCCGTGACGCGCAATGGGGCAACTATGCTCAAACGATGTTCTACGACGGCCAGGGGTTCTTGGTCCGCAAAGACCTGGGTATCTCCAGTGCCTTAGAGCTAAGAGACGCCAGCATCTGCGTGACACTGGGAACAACCACCGAGTTGAATCTTCAGGACTTCTCTAACCAGAACGACTTGAATGTGCAGGTGCTGACCTTCGAAGACACCGACGCGGTCGCCGCCGCCTACCAGAGTGGCCAGTGCGATGCCTTCACCAACGATCGCTCGCAGTTGGCTGCCATCAGCAGCGCTTTCGATGACCCAAGCGCCCACACCATTTTGCCCGAGACCATCTCGGAAGAGCCGCTGGGGCCAGTGGTCCCTCATGGCGATGACCAGTGGTTCGATGTGGTCAAGACCGTGATGGGCATGCTCATCTACGCCGAGGCCTACGACATCACTTCCGCTAACGTTCCAACCTCGGTCACAGGCGATACAAAAGTTGACCGTCTCTTCGGCCTCGAGGGCTCCTTCGGTCAAGACAGCCTGGGCATCAGCCAAACCGCGGCCCAAGACGTAATCCGCTCAGTCGGCAACTACGGCGAGATCTACGACCGCAACCTGGGTCCCGGTGGCATCAACTTGCCGCGAGCTGGCAGCCGCAACGCCCTTTGGACGGAGGGTGGCCAGATCTACGCCGCACCCCTACGCTAGGGTGGTGGCAGGCAGAGAGAGCTAAGAAGCCTCACCTAAAGAGGGCGGCCAGTCTACACTGGCCGCCCTCTTGTTATCCTGCTATCTTGTGCGCAGAGATTGATTGTGCCACGGGTGGCTTTTCAATGAGTCAACAATGACCATAATACCCCGAAGTTTAACCTACCAGGGCATCCCGATTTGGCGGCATGTTCGTGTCATCGAATGGGCCGCGCAGCTCGTTTCTGGCGTCCTGGTGGTGGCCCTAGTCGGCTGGTTCTTCGCCAACATCAGCAACGCCATAGTGGAGCGAGAGATTCCCTCTGGCTTCGACTTTTTGTCCCGCGCCTACCAGACTCCTATCGGGCATCATTTCCTGCCTTACGAATCCTCCGACAGCTTTCTTTACGCCTTTGTTGTCGCTGCCACCAACACCCTGACCGTCGCCATCGCCGGCATCATTCTGGCAACGGCGCTGGGGGTCCTGGTGGGTGTAGCCCGCATATCCAGCAACTGGCTCGTTTCCAAGGCGGCGCTTGCCTACGTCGAGTTCTTCCGCAACGTGCCCTTGCTGGTGCAGCTGTTCTTCTGGTTCTATCTCATACTGTCGCTGCCGCCCGTCGAGGACGGATACGTTATTGCCCAGCAAGTGTACGTCAACAACGCCGGTCTATCACTGCCTTGGCCAACCGCCAACGGTTTTGACGCAGCGGTGACATGGCTGGGGCTGGCAATGGTGGCCGTTATAGCAGGCGTGGCCGTCTATGTCGGGTTGGACCGCCGAGAAACCTCGACCGGTAAGGCTACCCGCGCCGTGGTGATGGGCGGCAGCACCGCTATCGTCATCGCTGCCGCTAGCTGGCTTATCATCGCGGCGGTGGTCGGCGAAGCGCCCTTTGCCATCTCACAGCCGGCGCCACAGGGTACCTTCGGCCGCATCTCTGGTGGCTTCACCCTCCCGGGAGGGCTGATAGTGCTGCTTATCGGCCTGGTCGTATACACGTCGTCCTTTATCGCCGAAATCGTGCGAGCAGGCATCCAGTCGGTGAATCGCGGTCAGCCGGAAGCGGCCCGAGCACTGGGCTTGTCGCCGATGAATGCCCTGCGCCACGTGACCTTCCCCCAGGCGATGCGGGTCATAGTGCCTCCGCTAATCAGCCAGCACCTGAACCTGGCCAAGAACAGTAGCTTGGCGGGCGCCATCGGTTACTCAGACCTCACCAATGTGGCCAAGACAATGACGCAGACCGCTCCTGCGGTGTCTATCTTCTTGCTGATCATGGTCGCCTACTTGGCGATGAGCCTGACCTTCTCTCTGATCGGCAACCTCTACAACCGACAGCTTCGCCTAAAGGGAAGTTAGGCGATGGCGATGAACCTCAACACAGCTCCAGCCTCAGAGTTGCCGCCGCGCTCAACCAGAGGCATGGCGGGCTGGATGCACGCCAATCTGTTCAGCAGCCGGTTCAACAGCATACTAACCGTCGCCTTCGGCGCCGCCCTGGCAGCGGCTCTATGGTTCGGCCTGCGCTGGATATTCCTGACGGCTGACTGGACCCTAATCAGCACCTTGGGCGGTCGATTTATTATCGGCCAGTACAACGCCGAGTCCGCCTGCCCTGGCTCCAACTGCTTTTGGAGACCGCAGGCCGTCTTGCTGCTGTTTACGGTCCTGATGGGGATGGCATGGGGAATCACCGGCCGCGGCGTCATGAAACAAGTCGCAATCGCAACCGCCGCCGCCGCCGCGGCCTTCACCTTCTTGCCGTATAGCCTGGATCGGATGGGGCTGGACGTGCGCCTGCTTCTGGGAGCTAATCTGCTCGCGCTGGCGGTGGGATGGGGTTTGGCTCGCTACACGCCACTGGGCACGGCCCGCCGGACCGCCATCTTAGGCGGCAGCGCTTTTCTGCTGGCGCTGGTGCTGCTGCGGGGACTCCCGGGAGTGCCGGGACTCCAGCCGGTGTCGGTCATCTACTGGGGTGGCCTGATGCTGAACCTACTGCTGGCGGTGTCTGGCATCATGTTCAGCCTACCCATCGGTATCGCACTGGCGCTGGGGCGTCGCGGCCAGCTCCCAGTGGTTAAATTGCTGTGCGTGGCCTTCATCGAGATATTCCGGGGGGTACCGCTCATAACCCTTCTGTTCATGTCCCAGGTATTGGTGCCACTGGCCTTTCCAGAAAACTTCCCCCAGGACTCCCTGTTCCGCGCGGCCGTCGTCATTACCTTGTTTAGTGCGGCCTACATGGCCGAGAACATTCGCGGTGGACTCCAGGCGCTACATCCCGGACAGGTGGAGGCGGCGCGGGCACTGGGCCTACCGAGCTGGCAGACCACGCTGCTCATCTCCTTGCCCCAGGCCATCCGCAACGTCATACCCGCAATCGTGGGGCAGTTCATCTCGCTGTTTAAAGATACGAGCCTGGTCTACATAATCGGTATGCTGGACGTGGTGGAGATCGGTCGATCGTTCATCCAGGGCAACACGGAGTTTCTGGATAATGCCCTTGAGTTGTTTGTCTTCCTGGCCCTAGTCTTTTGGGTCTTCACCTATACCATGTCTTACGTGAGCAGGCGGATCGAGAGGAATTTGGGCGTCGGCGAGCGATAGTCTCCGGCCCTGGACAGAGGACATAGCATTACGATGACTACAATCGAAGAACCAGCTGACATCGAAATCGAAGTCGAGGACATCATTGTCTGCCGGGACCTGCACAAGTGGTACGGCGATTTTCACGCCCTGCGCGGTATCACCACCACAATCAAAAGAGGCGAGGTCGTCGTTGCCTTCGGGCCTTCCGGATCGGGTAAGTCAACCTTCATCCGTACGATCAACAAGCTGGAGGAGCATCAGCGCGGCGACATCATAGTCAATGGTATCGAGCTAACCAACGACGTGCGCAACATCGATGCCATACGCCGCGATGTGGGGATGGTCTTCCAGTCGTTCAACCTCTTTCCACACCTCACGGTGATGAGCAACATCACGCTGGCACCGATCAAGGTGCGCAAGATGCCAGCCGCAAGGGCTAAGGACAACGCCCTAGAACTCTTGAAGCGCGTGGGTATAGCCGAGCAGTCTGATAAATATCCGAACGAGCTCTCCGGAGGGCAACAGCAGAGGGTGGCCATAGCTCGCGCCCTCGCCATGCAGCCGAATATCATGTTGTTCGACGAGCCGACCTCCGCCCTCGACCCGGAGATGATCAAAGAAGTGCTGGACGTCATGCGGGAGTTAGTCACCTCGGGCATGACGATGATCGTCGTATCGCACGAGATGGGGTTTGCCAAGCAAGTCGCAAACCGCATGATGATGTTCGACGCTGGCCTCATCGTTGAAGAAGGCCCACCTGAGCAGATCTTCGAAGCCCCAAAGAGCGACCGCACGAAACTGTTCCTCTCCCAGATACTCTGAACCTCACGACCGCCGTATCACCCCTCAGGGTTGACCGCAAGAAGGGACGTTAACGACATAGCAGGCGGTCCGCACCCACCTACAGCGCTTTCGAATTGCTCCTTTCGCGCTCCCTTAGCTGCTCTCCCCACCGGGTCGCTACGAAGTCGTCCATCCTCCTGCCTGCAAGAATCTCCCGGCACCCCGCCCGTTGCATTGAACGATGGCTTCCAAGACGCATTGCCCGATCTGAAGGGACTGAAACGATGCTAAGTGCCAGGGAAAACGAGCTGATGAAGCGAAAGTGGCTTCGCTTCAGGGAGGGAGATAGAGGCATGCAAGACGGCATTACGAAGACACGCCGGCTCCAATCGCGAAATCGATGGGTGAAATTGAGCAGTTGCTACGGCAACACAAAGCGTCGGGCACGCGCTGGACGCACACCGCAGACCTAATTCGATTCGAGTTCACCTGGCCATATGAGGTAGTCGAGCTTGGCTTCCGTATCGACCTTCATATCCCTGCCAGAACCCAAGACAAGAGGTGGGCGCTGAGCGAAAGGGATCGTGAAAAGGAAAGCCGCCGCCTAATGCGGGTGCTGCTCTATCACGTCAAGGCAAAGCTGGTGGCGGTCGAGGACGGCCTCGTAGACCTTGAGCGTGAGTTCTTGCCCTACCTAATCACGGCCGGGGGAACAGCAGGGGACGAACTCCTGGTTGAGATGAAGGCGGCCGCACTTGAGGAGCGACTGCCAGCCGTGAAGTTGCTACCGGAAGGCACCTACCGGAAGGCACCTACCGGAGGTTCTGACTGAGAGCTCTTACGGCGTGTGCTGCGCTGATGTTGGCGATTACGGCAGCCGCGTCGATAGCCCCGCAGGAGGAGGTTGTTGATGGTCAGACGAAACAAACACCATCCCCACACGAAGGGATTTCTCTCCAAGAAGCACGCTTCGATCCGCTGGCCGTGGGCTCGGCGGGAGAGCGAGGTGTATTCCAAATCCACGGCGTCCACGCCGGACGCGTCGAGGGATCGCTGGACCGGCTATTTCGAGCCGAGGTCAACGTGCGAGTCGCCCACGAGTTGTGGCTTGACCAGGGATGGGAGCCGTGGACCTGCAAGCCGAGAGGATCGTGATGACTGACGACGGCGAGCTGCGGCTCGTGGTCGGCGTGAAAGAGGCCGCGCGAGCGCTCGGCGTGAGGCCGAACACCTTGCGCGATCTTTGCCACCAGGGGAAGGTGCCTCACGTTCGTCTCGGCCACCAGTTCAAGTTCCCCGTGTGGTCGCTGAAGCAGTGGCTAGCGACCGAGAGTGGCGTGCCTGTTCCGGAAGACGCTGTAGAATCGGCCCGCCAGTTGGTCGAGCCGCGGGGGTATTAAGACGATGGCGATCAAGAAGCGAAGCAAAGACAGTTGGACGCTCATCCTGCCCCTGCCGCGAGATCCCCTGACCGTCAGCCACCGCTGACGGCGCTTGCCGGTCAGGGGATCGAGGCGAGACGCCGAGCGCGAGTACCGGAAGCTGCTAGGCAAGATCGAAGAGGGCGCCGACCTTAGGCCCGAGTAACGGTCGCTGGCTTCATCGATCAGTGGCTACGAGACTCTGTGGCGATGAGAGTGAGGCCATCGACCCTCACTCGCTATCAAGAGTTGCAGAACAGCCTTCGGCCCACTCTTGGATGGCTCCTCCTAGCCAAGCTTCGAGAGTCCCAGGTGCAGGCCAGTTATCGCGCCCTCCTGGATCAGGGCCTTGCGCCGGCCACCGTGCTTCACACACACCGGATGTTGCGGCAGGCGCTATCCCAGGCCGTGAAGTGGCGCCTTATCGCCCATAACCCTACAGACGGCGTAGACCCGCCGCGGCCAGGGCGGTACGAGGCAAAGATTCTCGACGTGGAAGACTCGTGGCGCGTCCTAGAGGCGGCTGACGAGACGCAAATTGGCTCGCTGGTTCACCTACTGCTCTATACCGGGCTCCGAGTCGGTGAGGCACTAGGGCTCACCTGGCCGAACGTCGACCTCGATCAAGCGATCCTTTACGTACGCCGCACGGCCAGGCGCGAGACAGGTAAAGGCATCGTCTTCGGCCAGCCCAAGACACACCGGAGCTCGCGTCCCGTTCCGCTCTCGCCCGACGTCGTTGCGAGGTTGAGGGCGCACCGTAGCGCCCAACTAGCCGACAGGCTCAAGGCTGGGCCGACTTACGAGGAGGGCGAGCTGGTATTCGCCAACTCGCTAGGCAAGCCGTTAGACGCTGTTTACGCCGGCCGCATCTGGAGGGAGATCACTAAGACCGCTGGCGTTGAGGGTGCGCGGCTCCATGATCTGCGGCACTGTCACGCGACCTGCTGCTGAAGGCAGGGGTTTCCGCGAAGGCAGTTTCGGAGCGATTAGGGCATTCGCAAATCAGTATTACAATGGACACATACACCGCAGTTTTGCCGGGGATTCAAGAGGACGCGGTAGAGCGATTTGACCGCCTCATTTCTGGAAAGGGTTAGCAAACAGGTTAGCAATTGCAAAGATGGCTCAGCAATTAGCACCTCTCGTTAGATTCAAAACACAGCCTGGGAGTGGATGGGGCCCGGTGGCTTCTGCGGTCTTCAAAATCGTTGTCCCGGCGCCTGCGCGTTGGGAGGAGGGTTCGACTCCCTCGCACTCCCGCCACGTTTGCATCATCGCCGAGTTCCATGACATGAAGGTGCAGTTCGGCGCCGGAGCGCACTGGGCAGTTATCGCTCGAACTACTTGGCCGAAGGACAGCGTCCTGCCAGAGGCTATCAGTGGCTGGATTAGTGACCGGCTCGAAGCTCATTGGCCTTAGCTACCAAGCGTTCAGTCATGGCGCCCCAAGCCAGTTTGCCGGTGTCCAGCAGGGCCTCAATCTCCTCGAGGGGAGCGCCCTCCCGAAGGCCAGAAATGCTGACGAACGCATCAGCAGACTCGTAGTTACCAAGGTTCACTTTCATCGATACGGAGACCGAGACTGTGGATGCTTGTGATTCCTCCACCGCGTTCCCTCTTTCTCTGACTAACTTGGCTATAAGAGTCCTGGCGTCGCCTTTGAGACCTGATTAGCCGGGGCAGCTTGAGGCTTAACAGGCTGCCTCCAGAGTGACTCAACCGTCGCTATTTGGCGGGGAAGGGTACTACCACCCGCGAGAGCACCTGTCGTGCTGGCAACGCAGAGACAATACGCAAAGCCGCTCCCCAGGCGTCCAATTGACCTATCTGCTGAGCTTCCGTGATATATGCCTCCATTCCAGCCAGGTCATCAAATGTGGTGTCTAACGAGAATGACGCATCAAATACGCGTGACAGCAGGGTTGCAGAAGACGAGCCGCGCTGGATGGAACTGTTCACTCGTTGCTCGAGAAGTCCGAGCATCCGTGGTCCTTCCCCGGGGAACGGAGTGTGAATGGTACGCCAGACGTAGTTCACTGGCTTACCGCTAGTCTCAGTCGCAACTACTTTATGAATTTCTTGGACTGGTATTCCGGTGATGAGCGTTTGAGTCTGGGCTGCGTAGGCTTCAAAATCCGCGTCGCGATTGGTAATGTGTCGCTCCCAGGCAGCAAAGTCTTCGTGTTGGATACCGTGAACCATTGCCGTCGTGGGTTGCAGCATGGAGACGAAGAAGGCGTTGCGAGAGGCCCCACCAGCGTTCTCCGCTTTCACATGGTCCTCGATTAGTGTTCTTAACTCAGCACCTTTCCCTTGCTCTGGGTAATGAGTAATAAGTCGGAAGTACATGTGTGAATCCCTTCTCAGGAGCCGAGTATTGTCTGCTGACCTACTCCGACTCGACTGTATTCCGAACTTTTCACGTGACCGCAGCCTACTCTCGCCCTGGAAAACCGACAACGGCGGATTCGCCATAACCGCTGAATTCTTGACGGGCACTCTAGCGATGGAGTGGAGGCGAGCGCACTTCGCTGCTCGCTTCACGGGTTGAATGGTGCAGCTGTTTACTTGACAGCTTGCTAGGTCGGCGCAAGGATTGCGGCAAGGTTGACAGTTCTCTGACGAATATCCGAAGGAGTGAGTGACGATGCTGACAATAGAAGACAATGACATTCTGTGCCGCGTAGGTCCGGAGACCCCGATGGGGAATCTGATTCGCCAGTATTGGATTCCTTCCACCGTGCCCTCCCATCTGCTGCCTGCGCCGGACTCTCCGCCGATTCGGGTCAGGCTTCTCGGCGAGGATCTGGTAGCCTTCCGGACGACTTCTGGCGCTGTCGGTATGATCGCGAACTCATGCCCGCATCGTGGCGCCTCGCTTTTTTTCGGCCGCAACGAGGAAGACGGACTACGCTGCGTCTACCACGGCTGGAAGTTTGACACCGAAGGCAATTGCGTCGACATGCCCAGTGAGCCCGCGGAGAGCAACTTCAAAACCAAGGTCAAGGCCAGGACCTACCCGTGTCGAGAGGTTAACGGCATCATCTGGACCTACATGGGGTCAAGGGAAGTGCCGCCACCGATGCCGGACCTCGAATTCAACACGGCGCCAGCAGAGATGTGCTTCAATCCGCAGTTCGTCTTTTACGATTGCAACTGGATGCAGTCGCTGGAGGGTGACATCGACTCCTCCCACATCGACTATCTGCACGCCCGGCTATCCGGCGACCGGGACCAGGGCACGGGTGGAGGCTTCTACGGCTTCAGCGCCAACCCAGACTACGAGGCGCCATACCTGAACACGCACCCCATGGACTACGGTCTGGTCTATGCAGGAAAGCGCAAGTGGGATGCTGAAGGCAACTACTGGCACCGGATTACCCAGTTCGTAATGCCCTGTTACACCATGGTGGCTAGCGGAGGTCCGACCGTCGGCGTTCAGGCGTGGGTGCCGGTGGACGACGACCACACGGTGCAGATTTCCTTCCGCCTCAGCCTGCGGGAGCCGGTGCCGGCCGATCTCAGGTTGCCCAGCGATCCCTACACGCGCCTCGGAGGTTATCTGCCGACGACCAGCGATCCGTTGACGAGATGGCGTTCGCCCGCGCACCGCGCCAACGACTACTTGCTCGACTACGAAATCCAGCGAACCACCATGTTTTCCGGCATCCCTCGCGAGGGCAAGCTGCAGGACATGGCGGTCATGGAGAGCATGGGCACGATTTACGAGCGGACGAGCGAGCACCTCGGCACTTCGGATCGGATGATCATCGCGGTACGGCGGGCGCTTCTCGAGGAAGCGAAGGCCTTACGTGACGACGGCAGTGTGCATGCAACGGTTGACGACCCGACGCTCTACCGTGTGCGGCCGGTGGAGATCATGCTGAAGGAAGGTGTCGACTGGTTTGAGGCCACAGCCGAGCATAGGAGCGCCGATAGTGGAGTGAGGTTGGCCAACTTCGTGTCAGCAGAGCTCATCTAGGCCAGGCTTCTCCGTCGAACCGGTCATGTGGCGCCTGATTCGCGGGCAGTAGCGACTTGCGTCGTCCTCTCGCGAGCGTGGCGCCGCCATCAAAGACTTCCCCTTGCCACATCAAAGTCGCTGCCTATAGCGATTTTCTATGAGCAGGATTAAGATCGACGCGATTCTTTGCGAGTTCAGCGTAGCCCGAACGTCGGTTCAGAGGAGAGATGCAATGCTCAGCCAAGCAGATAACGATCTCATGTGTCGAGTCGGCCCCGGATCGCCTATGGGCGCCTTCATGCGTGAATACTGGATCCCGGCGGTGACGTCGTATGAGCTCCCGGCTCCCGATTCTCCGCCCCTGCGTATTCGACTTCTGGGTGAGGACTTGATCGCATTTCGTGACAGCTCCGGCCGAGTCGGAATCCTGGCAAACTCCTGCCCTCATCGTGGAGCGTCGCTGTTCTTTGGGCGCAACGAGGAAGAAGGCTTGCGTTGCGTTTATCACGGCTGGAAGTTCGACGTGCAGGGAACCTGTCTAGACATGCCGTCGGAGCCAGCCGAGAGCAACTTCAAGTCCAAAGTGCGGGCCACAGCCTACCCGTGTATCGAGCGCAACAACATCGTCTGGACCTATATGGGGCCACGTAGCGAGCCGCCACCGCTACCGCGTATCCCAGGAAACATGGATTCCGACTGCAAAGTGACGATTCAGATGCGCGACTGCAACTACATGCAGGCCCTCGAGGGGGACATCGACACCGTGCATGCATCCTTCCTGCACGGCGGTCATGTCGACTGGCGCAGCGCGGACCCTGGCAGCATCGACTACTACGCGTTCAAGAACCGCGAAGCGACGCTTTACACCGAGGATCACGAAGCAGGGACGACATACGGCGCCTGGCGACCGGCAGAGGAGGACTCAGACTACTGGCGTATGGGCCATTACCTGCTGCCCTTCTACTCTTACAACGCGCCCGGTATTCTCTCGCGCCGCATCGGCTGTCGCGCCTGGGTGCCACTGGACGACGACCACATGATGGTATGGATAATTTCGGCGCCGCTCCCTAAGGAAATAGATGGCACGCCCGGCATCGGCGGCCTGACTGAGGGCTCGGGACGACAACGATTGGCCAGCGCCCAGCAAAACCAAGAGCTGCCGCCGGGCCGGGCGCGGAACCTCCAGCCCGACACTACCGAATGGCTTGGCCGCGGCCGCAGCATTCAGACGCTGGAGAATGACTACCTCATCGACCGTGAGGCGCAGGCCGACTGGCGGTCATACACCGGCATTCCCAATGGAGCCGAGCCCGAGGACCGTGGCATGCAGGAGACCATGGGACCGATCTACGACCGGACCGAGGAGCACCTGGGCACTACGGACAAGATGGTTATCGCTGCCCGGCGCAAGCTGATCAACGCTTGCAAGGCATTCGACGCCGACGGTGTGGTACCACCCGGGGTAGAGAAGCCTGACCTTTACTGGCTATTCTCGGGCGGGGCATTGGTGCCAAAGGGTGAGAATGGAGTCGAGTACACGCGCGATATCCTCTTCGGTCGACCGCAGGCGGTTGAGGTGTTCGTCGGAGGCGGGGGCGCTTAGCGCCGCAGATAGCACCGTAGTTCAGACCCCGTCTAAGTCGCCGTCCGGGTTTCCCCGAGAATCCTCGGACGATCAGCTACTGCTGCAGGCTTGTCAGTAGACGGAGGAAGAACATGCCGATTCAGGTAGGAGACCGACAGTACGAGCTAGTCGCCGGCTGGGGCGAAATGCCCGAAGGCTGGATCTGGGGTCAGGTGGGTGGCGTCGCTGTCGATTCCCAGGACAACGTCCATGCATTTACGCGTGCGCCGCATCCATACCGCGTTTTCGACAAGTCAGGCAAGCTCGTCGACCATTGGGGTGAGCAGATCTTCGAAGACGCTCACGGCATCTGCATTGCCGGCGACGACGATGTATACCTCGTCGACCGCGACCCGCAGGTCGTGCTCAAATTCAACAGGCAGGGCCGACACCTGATCTCCATGGGCAACCGTCACAAGCCGTCTGACACCGGCTACACGCGTGAAAGTCCTACTGTTACGCATGCAGGCCCGCCTTTCCACAATCCTACGGATGTAAGTATTGGTCCCAATGGCGAAATCTTCGTTTCAGATGGATACCGTAACTGCCGTGTGCACTGCTACTCGCCCTCAGGCGACCTGCAGTACTCATTCGGTGAGCCGGGCAACGGCGACGGCCAGATGGTGCTGGTGCATAGCGTCTGGTATCACAAGGACCGCCTCTACGTGGCCGACCGTCAAAACAACCGGATCCAGGTGTTCGGTATCAAGGGAGAGCACGTCGCGACTTGGCCCGGCTATGATCAGCCCTGCAAGATCTTCATCGACAACGAAGACACTATGTATGTTGCCGAGCTGGGCGATCGTGTGACGGTCGCGGACCTCAATGGCAATGTCATCGGTCGCTGGGGCGATGAACGCACGCACGAGCCAGGCAAGTTCTGGGGCCCGCACGGTATTTGGGTAGACTTGGAAGGTTCGATCTATGTCGCCGAGGTGCTTGAAGGAGCGCGCCTACAAAAGTTCGCACGCGTGAAGTAGTCGAGTTTTTGGCAGCCCCGCCAAACAACTGCCGTATCAGGCAGGTTGGACAATAATACGCCGCCTGCGCTGGAGTGACGGAAGCTGTTGGAGGCCCTGGAGGCGCACGAATGAATGACTCGCTAACCGCGATCCTCGAGTCAGGTGAGATCGAGAGGCTCGGAACCGGCTACGAGTTCACGGAAGGGCCGCTTGGGCATCCAGACGGCTTTTTTTACTTCGTCGATGTTCGTACCAGCCGTCAGTACAGGGTGACGCCGGGCCAAGAACCGGAGTTGTTCCGAGAAAACACCGCGGGAGCCAACGGTACGACTTTTGACCTCAGTGGCAATCTGATTGTCTGTGAGGGCGAAAACCGCAGATTGGTCCGGATCGACTCCAGCGGCAATGTAGCGTCGATTGCTGAGCAGTTCGAGGGTAAGCGACTGAATCGGCCCAACGACGTCGTCTGTAGGTCAGATGGCAGCATCTACTTCACCGACCCGGCTGGCCCACGCCTGCCGTTTGCAGACAGGGAACTGCCTTCTGCTGTCTACCGAGTCGCACCCAGTGGCGAAGTGACGATGGTTGCTGAATGCGAGTTCCCCAACGGCCTCGCATTCTCACCGGATGAAAGCGTCCTTTACGTGCCGAACACTCGCGCCACAGCTTACATACACCGCCTGGAGCTGAATTCCGACGGTATGCTCCGGAGCCGCGGCATTTTCGCTGACATGTCCTCCGACGACGAGGGCGTTCCTGACGGTATCAAAGTCGATGTGGAAGGTCAGGTTTACTGCACCGGGGGAGGCGGAATCTGGGTGTATGACGCTCGAGGGAAGAAGCTCGGCGTCATCCATTCGCCCGAGCTCCCGGCGAATATGGCATTCGGCGGGCCAGACATGCGGACACTCTTCCTAACGGCGCGAACGTCGGTCTACTCGCTTCGCGTGCGTGTTCCTGGCGTGGCCCACCCGTGGTATGCCCTGCGTTAGGTTCAACGGAGCGAAATATCGAGAGCCGAAGGCTTTGAAGCCGTTGACCGGCTGAACAACCGCCAACCTTCGTTCCCTCAGCTGATCTTGGAGAGGACCGCTTTTGAAACCTGCAACCCCGACCCTGCGATCGTTTTCTGCCGAAACGGCCTCTTTCAGCAATGGTAGCGATACGCCAAGCGCCTTCTTGGAACGCTGCATTGCGGCCATCGAAGTGCAGGAACCCGCGGTCGGCGCGTTCGTAGAGATCAACTTGGATGCGGCTAGAGCTGCTGCCGAGGCGGCCACGGCGCGCTGGCGAGCACACTCCCCGCTGTCTTTGATTGATGGCATGCCTGTAGGAGTAAAGGACATCATGGAGACGGCGGACATGGTGACCGAGCAGGGATCGCCACTATTTTCCGGCTGGAGGGGCAGGCGCGACGCTGCAGCGGTTGTGGCATTGCGAGAAGCCGGCGCAGTGGTCCTTTGCAAGACCGTAACCACGGAATTTGCCGCCACCGAACCCAGATCGACGCGAAACCCGTGGGATCTGGAGCGCACTCCTGGAGGCTCCAGCAGTGGCTCGGGAGCAGCCGTGGGCGGGGGAATGCTTCCGGCAGCCCTTGGGACTCAGGTCATTGGCTCCATCCTGCGGCCGGCAAGTTTCTGTGGTTGCTACGGATTCAAACCAAGCGTGGGCGGTATCAATCGCGGCGGCAGCTTTGACGAACTAAGCCAGAGCTGCACCGGCGTCATAGCCGCCGGCCTTGGCGAAGCCTGGAGTGTGGCCCGAGCGATCTCAGCCCGTACCGGTGGTGATCCGGGGTCGCCGGGAATCCTTGGGCCTCTCGAGCTGCCACCTCTTGTCATCCCTCGGCGCGTTGCCCTACTCGAAACGGCAGGATGGCAAAGCGCTAGCGCTGATGCTAAGAGTGCTCTTGGCGGCGCTGTCGCAAGGCTGACCGCCGCGGGTGTCGAGGTCGCCGACCGAAACTCGGACGGCAAGATCGCAGAAGTCGAGCTGGCGATCGCTGATGCAACGCCAATGTCGAGGGCGATAAACGACTGGGAGGGCCGCTGGCCGCTCAACACTTATGCGCGCGATCTCGACCGTACAAAGCTCAGCCAAAGCGCCCAGAACAGACTCGCCAACGCAGAGGCGATGACTCAATCTGACTATCAATCCTTAATTGTTCGGCGAGCCAAGATTCGCGATCAATACAGTTCACTGGAAGGGCAATTCGACGTTTGCGTTACCCTCTCGGCCACTGGCGCTGCTCCGTTGGGTCTCGGGTCAACCGGCGATCCGGTCTTTGTTGCGCCTGCATCGCTGCTGGGTACGCCATCACTGTCCCTTCCAGTTCTCGAAGAGCAGGGCTTGCCTCTGGGACTTCAGTTCATTGGATTCAAGGACGAAGACGCCGCTATGTTCTCGGCCGCCGCAGCGGTTCTGCCGCTACTCCGTGACCTCTAGCTCCGTGCCCATTCAACTGAGAGGTAGCGGGATAGTGAAGAGATAGGATCGAGTCTGAGGCGAAGGAGCGGGCCTGCGACTCTCATCTCTAGTTTGCCAGGTTGCTGTTTCTATCGGGCATGCCGCTTTGCTGAAGTCTAGTCGGCCCCCGCTCAGACAGAGGGGTATACGTGGCGAGGCAATTTCGTAAGCGCCATGACGATTGCGGCGGCGCCAACTAGCGTGCAGCTGAGATAGAACGTGCTTTGGAGGCCGTAGGCGTCCGCGAGGCCTCCAGCGATTGTCGGTGAGAGCGAGCCGAGGAAAGTTGACGCGTAAACCATCGAAGTAATCGTCGAGTGCATCCCCGGGCCGGCCTGCTCGACTGCGGCCGACGTGAGGATGGACTGCATGGAGAAAACGAAGAGCCCTAGCAGCAGAATGATGATCGCCAGCGACACTTTGCTGTCCGCTATGGGAATGAGCGCCAGAAGCAGCGCAAACATGATCAACGCCGGCAGGATTACCACCTTGTGTCCGACCCTGTCTGCTAGATGACCCATCACCGGTTGGGAGCCAATGCCGGCCAGCTGCCCCAGCGCGATGTAAAGGGCCACGAGGCCGGCGGAATACCCCAGGTCCTCGCGCAGGTAGATCGGCAAGAAAATCGTGTTCGTGGCCTGGCCGACACCGCGCAGTGCGGTCACGAGGAAAATCAAAAGCAGTGTCTTGTGCCGGAGCAGCTGGATGAAGGCGCCCATGTATTCGCGCAGCGAGCCAGTGGCCGCCACGTCGTCCTGACCTTCTCCCTGCACAGGTCTGTCATGAAGTAACTGCAACAGCATGATCGCAGTCACGGCGCCGATGATGAACTCGACGTAGAGGACGCCGCGCCAGTACATCAGGCCGAGCAGGCCTGCCGCCAGCAACGGCCCCAGCATCTCACCCACACTGCCGCCCGTGCCGTGCAGCGATATAGCGAACGACCGCCGGTCCGCGAAGCGCCGTGAGAGCGCGCCGATGGCGGGTGGATGGAACATGGAGGGGCCGAAGCCCATGAAGAGCATGCCAAGCAGCAGGATCCAGTAGTTCTGGGCAACGCCGAGGACGAGCAAGGCGAGGCTTGTGAAGCCCAGGGAGACTGCCAGCATCAAGTTCGTCCGGTTGACGGCGCGATCGCCAAGGTAGCCGGCGCTCATTGTGGCGGCCCACCCGGTGAACTGTTGCACGGAACCCAGGCTTCCGACCTGTGTCGCCGACAAGCCCATACGGATCTTGAGCTCCGGGATGACGACGCTATTTAGGCCAGACGTTATTGTGTGCTTGACCGCGTGGCCGACGACGATGATCGCCGCGAAGCGTTGTCGCTCCGTGTCGACGCCTTCAGGCGTTGATGAATCCTCAGAGCCTGAGGCGACCTGTGCCATGCTATTGGGAGGTTACTTCGCGCTCACTGCGGGGTAAAGTCGACCGATCTCAGCCACATGTTCCCAGCATAGGAGCATAGTTAAACGATGCCTCGCGCTCCGAAGCGCTTTTTGTGTCGCCCACATCGACACTGAAGATGTGCGAGTCGAGCCGAGCGGCAGCCGCGGCTTGGCTTATCAACGTCTGCCTACGTCTTTTGCTGGGCTTCCTGCTCCAGACGACGCCGTTCCCGGTTCGTAATCTGACGGACAGCCTCATCCGCCCCCATGCGACCCACTGGCCCGGAGGCGTACATCGCCCCCAACACCACACCACCTCAGCCCAGCAGAAACTCGGCAGGCTGGATCTAGCCACCTCTATCTTCCGACCACCATGCGCCGAATGACTCGGATTCTTCTTTTGTCACACCGTAAGCAACGGGGAAAGTCAGGCCTGCCTTATCCACCATCTCCTGGCGTGATCTTCATCGTCAACGCTCGCCAAAAAGATAGTTGCTTCCAGTTCCTCGAGTTCTGCCTTTGTTGCCTGCCACTCGGCTAACTGCCGAGCACAGTACGGTCACCAAGAACCACGATAAAAGAGCAGAGCCGTGTAGCGCGACGGCGCCTCATCCGGAAGCGTGATAGTGTCGCCACTTAACAACTTCAGTGTTATCGATGGAAAACGGTCAGATTGTTGTAGTTTTTCGCCCACAATTGCCTCCTAATGGTCTTGTTGGCCTTGTTTGGCCGGGCTGTTCTTCATCCTGTCAGCATCATTCTCGCTCTCGACTCGGAAGCCCGCTCTTGCCTAGAGGCCAGTGATACAACGGCCGGCTTTGATACGCGCTGGTCAAAAGCACTGTACAGGCAGACAATTGCTCCATGCGGGGGTGAGAATAATCGCAACCATACAGGTGATTCTCCAGGGAGCCAAAATCGCGACCTACGATCTAAACGACTTCCCGATCGTCCTGCAATTTGGTGACCAAAAGACCTACGAAAAAGCCGCGTGGTTCATTCCCGCGTTCTCACTGCGAATCCCGGCTCAGCGATTGTCCGAGATCCGCTCCCAGCAAGGTCCCTTTAGCGTCCTTGTAGATGGGCCCGAGGGCTTTCAATCCGGCCCGTATCCGGCAACCTGGGTGCGCAACTACTATCCTCGCGGCAAAGACTGCGCCTTTATCTTTGTAGACCCTGAATCCAGCGTTCTTAGCGGAGTCGCCCTGAGCATTGCCGAAGGATCGCTCGTCATTGACCCATTCGATGGCACCACGCCGGCGCCTGCTGACGCCTAACCCATCGACCGATGTCTTTAAGGGTGAGCCTCTTTCGAAGCCCGCCTGGCGAGTAACTTCGTCGATAGTAGCGAGCCCTGTCCTGGCTCACTCCACGGGCAGACCTCGATGCAGATAGCACAGCCCAACGTCTTGACGAAGTAGGGCACGCATCGATCGAAGTCGACATACCACTTGCGTTGACCGCGGACCATCTGCTTCTCCTCAGAGATTGCGCTTGGCGGGCAGTCGATGACACAGCGACGACAGCTGAGGCACAGGTCCTCGACGCCGTAATCGACCGGCTGGTCGGGCTGCAGTGGCAAGTCCGTCAAAACTGCTGCCAGCCGGAAGTTCGAACCGTACTCCTTGCTGATTAAGGAGCCATGTTTGCCGAGCTGGCCCAAGCCGGCGCTGATGGCGAGCGGAATGTGGAGGAGCTCGGTGCTGTTTGGATTGCCGTAAGCCTTGGCCTCCCAGCCCATCGACCGGATCTTCTCGCCTAGTTGAACAGCTGCATGAGAGATATCCTTGTAGACACGCATGACCTCGACAGCCGCGCGCTGCTGCGGTACGTGCTCCATCTCATCGCGATTCATGTGCATGCCAAGGCTTATCGCGTATTCGTAGGGCACGTCGTAACCCTCGTAGAGGGCCTCGTCAGGGATCATTGTGATTCCGACAAGTTCCGCGCCAAACTGCCGGGCGTAGTCCTTGATTTGGTCCGACATCACGACCGGGGTTTCGCTGACGCGTTCGCCGGCAACAGGGCCCTCCTGCCGTCGCAGCAGCCAGGTATTCGCGGCCATGTGACGAACGACGGGCCACGGATTGATCACGCTGAAGAAGTCGTCTAGCGCCTTCCATGCGAGCGATTCGCCGGTCGCATTGTGGAAGACATGGCGAGCGCGGGTTTGTTCGCGCTGCCCCAGGCCGTTGATCTCGTTGCCGGACTGCGGTGGCTCCTTGTAACCAAAGGCATACTCCGGCGGGGGTGGATTGTCCGGCCTCATCGTTCTCCGGTGACAGCGGCGTCTCGGTGCTGCCGGGGTCCCTGCTCGTCCAGCCAGACTACCTCGCCGCGCTGAATGTGCTGGCGATACGTCTTGCGGACTCGCCGTCCCTCTGAGAAGTACTGCATCAGCATCCTGGCGATGCTCACCAGAAGACTCACATCCCTTTGTAGGCGGTTGAAGAACCTGCCTGATTGGCTGGCGCGCTCATCGAGAGTGTGCATGGACGAGAGGATAGCACTCGCTAAGGAGACTGATTGGCATGGGCCGGATAATCCGGCCGACTTCAAAAGAACACATGGCTAGGTCCAAGACTCTGGCTCCTCAATAGCATTGACAGCCCTGTCCACACCGCGACATGATCGGGCATTCACTCGAAAGACACCGGAAGGTGAGGAAGTTATGACCACTGTCAAAGCAGAAGAGAAACAGGTCAGCGTCAACGGAGTGCGTCTCCTGTATCTCGATTGGGGTAATGAAGGCAAGACGCCACTCTTGTGTCTCCACGGTCATGGCAGCCAGGCTCACGTCTTCGACGAATTCGCCGAGGCTATGTCGCCGCACTACCACGTCCTGTCACTCAATCAACGCGGACACGGTGGCAGCGAATGGCCTGGATCCGGCTACGATCGCCTGAGCTTTGTCGAAGACCTGTCAGCATTCGTTGATGAATTGGCGCTCTCTCGCTTTGTCTTGGTCGGTCTTTCAATGGGCGGCTGGCATTCGTTGCTTTATACGCCGGATCACCAGGATCGCGTGGAGCGCATCATCACGGGCGACATAGCGCCGGAGCCTACGCGGGCGTTCTCCGAGTACTGGGCCAACCGCGCACCGGCGCCGCTAGAGTTCGCCGATCTGGACGCAGCCTTGGCCTGGGGCCGGGCCGGTAACCCTCGGATCAGCGACGAGCGGCTTCGCAAGGACGTGCTGGACAAGGTATATCAGCGTCCTGACGGCAGCTGGACTCATAAGGCCGACCCGAGGATCCTCGCCGACCCGCTTGTCGATATGACCGATCCGGCCTACTACGAACGCTATTGGAAGGCTCTGGCTGCGATCGACTGTCCGATCCTGCATGTCCGCGGTGGCATGAGTCCGATGGTATCGGATGAGGTCAATCAGCGCATGGCACGTGAGGCTAAGAATTTCGCGACCGTCGACATTCCAGATTCAGGACATCCGCTGACTACGGACAAGCCGGCAGAATTCATCGCGGCGACGCGGTCGTTCCTGAACGTACCGGCCTAGCCGCTCGGCGGTTTATTCGCCCCAACCTCCGCCGCCCGGTGTTTCGACGGTCAAGCGGTCGCCGGGCTCCACGCTGAGGACCACCTTAGAGGGCAACGGTACTTGCTCGCCCAAGCGCCGCGTCAAGAGATTGCTCCCGGTGCTGCCGGGCTGGCCGCCATTCAGGCCCCAGGGTGCCAACTGGCGTCGCTCCGTCATCAATGTGACCTGGGCCGGTGTGAGGAACTCGTACGTACGACGCAGGCCGTCGCCGCCGGAATGGAGCCCTCGGCCGCCTGTGGCCTCACGAATCGAGTACTCGGTGACGCGCAGCGGGTAGGCCGTTTCGATGCTTTCGACGGGCGTGTTGAGCGTGTTGGTCATGTGCGTGTGTACAGCGCTGAGGCCGGCGTAGGTGGGTCCGGCGCCTGCACCACCGGCCAGCGTCTCGTAGTAAGTGAAGGGGCGGTCGCGTTCGGAGTCGAAGCCGCCCGCAGCTACGTTGTTCATCGTGCCGCTGCTGGCTGCCGGTATAACGCCAGGCACTGCCTGCGCCAGCGCCCCGAGCACCACATCGACGATTCGCTGTGAGGTCTCAACGTTGCCTGCAGACACGGCGTGGCCGTCGCTGGGCCAGACGACGCTATTCTCCGGCAGGCTGACCTCGATCGGCCGGAAGCAACCGGCGTTGAGGGGAGCATCGCCACCCAGAAGGCAGAGGACGGCGTAGTAAACCGCCGATTGAGTCACGGCCGGAACGGCGTTAACGGAGCCTGGTCTTTCTTTCGCCGAGCCCTGAAAGTCGGCCTCGAGCTCGCCGTCGCCGATCGTCAGCTTCACATGGATTGGCACCTGGCCCGGAGAGACGCCGTCGTCGTCGAGGTAGTCAACGAATTCATAGCGACCGGGAGGCACCTGGCGCAGACGGGCCCGCGTCAAACGCTCGGCGTAGTCTTGCAGTTCGGTCATGCGCCGGCGCAGTACGCGAATACCGTGATGGTCGGCGAGTTCGGCTAGCCGGCGCCCGCCGATGTGCTGTGCCGCCACCTGGGCCTGGAAGTCGCCTCGCCGCTCATCCGGAGTGCGGACGTTACGCAGAATCAGGGCGAGGACGTCCTCCTGGAGCCGGCCAGCGGTGTAGAGCCGGACCGGCGGGATGATCAGGCCCTCCTGGACCAACTCGCTGGCCAGAGGCATTGAGCCGGGGCTCATACCACCAATATCGGATTGATGCGCTCGCGAGGCTACGTAGCCGATTAACCGACGCCGGCGGCCGTCGGAGAAGACGGGTGAGACCATTGTGACGTCGGGCAGGTGAGACCCACCCAGGTAAGGGTCGTTGAGAACCAGCAGGTCGCCGGGTGAAAACGGAGCCAACCGCTGAACGGATGCGACGGATGCGGGCATGGCGCCGAGGTGAACCGGGATGTGAGCCGCCTGGGCGACCATCATTCCCGCCGCATCGAACACGGCGCAGGACAGGTCGCGACGCTCCCGGATGTTGGGTGAGAGGCTGGAACGCACCAAAGTGGCGCCCATCTCGTTGGCAATCGATGAGAACAGGGCATTGAAAACGGACAGTGCGACTGGGTCGAAGGCCATCTCAGTTTCTCTCCAGGACCATGGCGCCGGTTCGGTCGACGCGCGCAGTCCAGTCGGCGAGCACCAGCGTCGTACTGTCGAGCTGCGAGACAATCGCCGGGCCGCGGATGCGATTGCCGGCGAGGAGCGCATCTCGCTCGTAGACGGGCACTTCTTGGGAGGTATCGAGTACAACCGTGCGACGACCGACCAGAGCAGCCCTAGGGTCGGCGTGTCCAGCGGGTAATTCTGGGAGTAGAGCCGCCTCTCTGGGCTGTCGCGCGCGCAAGCGTAGGGTAATCGCCTCGACGGTTCGCTGGATGCTGTCGTGCCCGTAGCGCCGGTGATGTAGCTGGTGGAAGGCGTCCAGGAGTAGCTGCGGATCATTGCTCGTCAGCGGCACGGTCAACTCGTAGCCCTGACCTTCGTATCGCATGTCGACGGACGGCTCCAGAAGCGCTTCCCGGCCCAACTCCGCCTGCGCTCGAAGCGACAGGTCCGCTAGCCTCGCCTCGATTTCCTGGATCAGCGCCAGATCATCAACTTCCACGGCTCTCGCAGCGAGCGGCGCCGAGTAGTCTCGCATTGCTTCTGCTGAGACCATGCCCATGGCCGAGAGGACACCAGGGTAGCGTGGCACCAGCACTCGCCGCATCCGCATCGCCTCCGCCAGCTCGCAGGCGTGTAGCGGACCTGCCCCGCCGAAGGCCACAAGCGTGAAGTCCGCCGGATCGAAGCCGCGCTCGACGGAGACGAGCCTAAGGGCGCTGGCTACGACGGTGTTAGCGACCGTGAGGATTCCTTTAGCTGCCTGCTGCGCGGAGCCGATGCCGAGCGTCTCGAGGGCCCTGCGTGAAGCGCCCCCATCGACGGCGAACTTGCCGCCCAGGAACGATTCTTGGCTGAGCCGACCCAGGACCAATTGGGCGTCCGTAACAGTGGCCGGCCCGCCGTTTCCGTAAGCCGCGGGTCCTGGATGAGCGCCGGCGGACTGAGGGCCGACGCGGAGGGCACCGCCATCGTCGACCCAGGCTATCGACCCGCCGCCGGCGCCTACCGTGTGCACATCGACGGCGGGCAGGCGGACCGGCAGGTCTGCGATCGACCACTCGCTGGTGAAGGGAATTCGCCCGGGGCAAAGGCAGACGTCTGTTGAGGTGCCACCGATGTCGAGCGTGACCAGGTTTTCGAGCTCAAGACGCTGGGCCTCCGCGAAAGCGCCTGCCACACCGGCTGCCGGGCCGGACAGCAGCGTGCTCGCCGCCAGGTCGCCGGCCTGCTCCGAAGTCAGCGTCCCACCGCTCGACTGGACGATCGACAGCGATTCGCAGCCGGCGTCCCTGAGTCCGGACTCTAGCTCAGCAAGGTAAGCGCGCATCTTCGGTGCTACGTAGGCGCTGAGCACCGTCGTTGAGGCGCGCTCGTATTCGCGGGGCTCGGGAAGCACTTCGCTCGATAAGGCCACCTCGAAGCCGGCGCGACGCAGGGCTGCACCGATGCGAGCCTCGTGCTCGTCGTTGAGGTAAGAGAAGAGCAAGCAGACGGCTGCCGACTGAACCTGGTTTTGCTTCAGGTCGACGATGAGTTGCTCGATTTCATCTCCAGCTAGGGGAAGGATGGGGTTCCCAAGGTGGTCGATTCGTTCCAGAGCCTCGAAGCTCAGGTCGCGCGGGACCAGAGGCGGTGGTCGCCATGGCTCCAAGTCGTAGATTCGCGGGCGGGCCTGGCGTCCAATTTCCAGCAGATCTCGGAATCCGGCCGTGGTGATCAGAGCCACGCGGGCGCCGTTGCGCTCCAGGACTGTATTTGTCGCCACCGTGGTCCCATGAACCACTTCCCTCGGCTGCCAACCGTTGGCAAGGATGCCCGCGAGAATTGCCTCAGCCGGATTGGCGGGTGTGGACGGCCGCTTGTGTACTTCCAGCTTGCCATCGCGTAGCAGGTAGAAGTCGGTAAAAGTCCCACCGACATCGACGCCGAGGATCGTGTTGTCCATGGGCGTGAGTCTAGACGGCGGGCGCAAGAGATAAAAGGTCGGCTTCGCGCTACGATATCGGCAGAGCCGCCATCGTGGCTGACAGATATGTACTTCGCGCCAACGGGAGGCCTCATGCTTTCAAGCGAACATAACGAACTGCTGACTCGAACTGGCCCCGAGACGCCGATGGGCGAGCTGTTTCGGCGTTTCTGGCTCCCGGTCATGCTGTCTGACGAGATACCCGCGGCGGATTGTCCCCCGGTTCGGGTTCACGCGCTTGGCGAAGAGCTACTGGGTTTTCGTGATAGCGACGGCCGAGTGGCGCTGGTCGACGCTTACTGCCCGCACCGTGGCGCCCCGTTGTTTTTTGGCCGTAACGAAGAAAGCGGTCTTCGCTGCGTCTATCACGGCTGGAAGTTCGATGCTGACGGACGGTGCCTGGAGATACCCAATGCCCTGGAGGGCGAGGCTTACAAGGAAAAGGTCACGCTGCCCGCTTACCCGGCCCTGGACCGCGGCGGCCTGATCTGGGCCTACCTCGGCCCGCCTGAGCGCATCCCGCCGCTGCCCGACTTTGGCTGGTTCGACTTGCCTTCTGACCATTACTTCGTCCAGAAGCTGATCCTGGAATGCAACTATCTCCAGCAGGCCGAAGGGGAGATGGACCCGACGCATGGCGCCTTCCTTCACAGCACGTTGGGCGGCAACAATGCCTTCCTCGCCGGGATCAATTCCGCAAACCCCGACGCCCTGGACGCCATGGCCCGCTGCGCTGTGGTCAAAGACACTCCCTATGGTGTGGTCAACGGCATGACCCGCCGGGGCAAGGGGGGCGACACGATAGTGAACGTCAATCACTGCATGCTGCCTTCGTTCAATACGGCGCCGATCTTCGCTCAGAGTGGTCGGGCCACCGGCCCCTGGCAGAACAACTTCCGGGTGCCTTTCGATGACGAACACGTCATCTTGTATCGATTGCGCTGGCAGGCGGACGGCCCGCTGTCTGAGCGCGAGCGTTACGAGGATATGTACGAAGGAGTGCGCTTCGCCGAACTCGTGCCGGGTACATTCCAGATGAAGGAGAACAAGCACAACGACTACCTCATCGACCGATCGGCTCAGAAAAGTTTCTCGTTTACTGGCATTAAATCGTTGATCGCCCAGGACGTCGCGATCGTCGAAGGCCAGCGAGGCCCTCTGATGGATCGAAGCAAGGAGCACCTGGTTAGCGAGGACGAAGTGATCATTCGAGTCCGCAATCGGATGATCAACGCGGCACGCCAACTGCTAGAGGGGCAGGAGCTGGCAGAGCCCTTTCAGCCCGAGGTATATAGCGTTCGCTCGGCCAACTTCGCCCTGCCAGCGGGTGAGTCACTAGAAGAAGCCGTGATGGCAATCACGAGACCGTGGGGCGATTCGGCACATTGACAGGCCTCGACGCGGATTAATAGAGTGGCGCCGGTCCCGAAGCCCTAACTGCTGGCAGGAGACGAAATGAAATTTGGACTGTTCATGCTCACTCATGCCCCCGACGGCGGGCCTGAGGCCATCGTTTATCAAAACGCCTTCGACCTGGCGAAGCTGGCCGACAATCTCGGATTCGAAGCCGTATGGCTCGCCGAGCATCACTTTTCGAGCTACGGCTATACCCCGAACCCCCTCATGTTTGCTGTGGCCGTGTCCGGGGTGACCGAGCGTGTCCGCATCGGAACTGCCGTGGTGGTCGTCCCCCTCTACCATCCTTTGCGGCTGGCCGAGAACATCGCTTTCGCCGATCACCTTACCGGCGGTCGACTGGAGGTTGGCTTTGGCAGGGGCTATCAGGAGTACGAGTTCCAGCGGTTCGAGATGGACCTGGAAGCGAATCGACAATCCTTCGACGAAGGTCTTGAGATCATCACCAAGGCGCTGACGCAGGACGAATTTTCGCATCAGGGGAGCCTTTACTCCTTTCCGGAAACGACATTGCTTCCGAAGCCACTGCAGAAACCTCATCCACCGTTTTGGATCGCAGCCCAAAGCCCAGAGAGCATCGCAGCTACGGTGCGCCGAGGCTTCAAGTGCATCACCGGCGGCTCCAGCGCGCCCACTGGCCGAATCGTAGCCAACTGGGAGGCCTTTCGTGAGGCAGTCGACGAGTCCGGGGGCAGCTGGCCACAGGAATTTGCCGTGCAGGCGCAGGTTTACGTGTCCGAATCTGAGGAAGATGCGCGCGAGCAGCTAGAGAACGCGCTGTGGCACTTCCGAATGGTCGATGCGCTACGTAACAATCGCCAGAAGGTGGTGAAGGGCGTGGCAATGGAAGAACGGTTGGCAGAGGAACCTGACCCTGATGTCATGTACGACGAGTGGCTGCTATTCGGCACGCCGGAGACCGTGAGCAGAAAACTCCAGCGTCTACTCGACCTGACCGGTATCACCTATCTGAACTGCGTCTTTTCGATAGGCCGCCTGCCGCAAGACAAGGTGATTCGCTCGATGAACCTGTTCGCCAGCGAGGTCATGCCAGGCTTCCGCGACCAGGTCGGGCGAGCTTCGCCGGCCTCGTCAGCCCAGCCGAGTAGTCTGGGGTGACATCCGGCGGCCGCGGCGCGCGGCTAAACGGCGTTATCAGGGCGCTGGAAGAAGACCAGGCGGCCTTCACGACGTTTACGTCGCCAGGTATAGAGAACGCGGTCAACCTGTCGTCCAGCCGGTATGACGGCATCGTGTACGAGCTGGAGCACACGCCATACGACATCAAGGACCTGCAGGTCAGCCTGCAGTTCATGTTGCATCGCAAGCAGATCCATGAGCAGCCGACGGTGGCTCCCGCGGTGACGCCTCTGGTGCGCATTCCGCCGAACGGTGGTGAGCAGACCCAGTGGTTTGCCAAGCAGGTTCTCGATCTCGGCGCTTACGGCGTCGTATGGCCCCAGATCACCACGGTTTCCGATGCCTATAACGCGGTCGCCGCTTGTCGTTACCCGGCCATAAAGGACTCGCCGTTTTATGAGCCTCGAGGCGTGCGAGGTGACGCCGCGACTAATGCGGCGCGTTACTGGGGCCTGTCACGCGAGGAATACTATGCCCGCTGCGACGTTTGGCCGCTGAACCCGGACGGAGAGTTGGTCGTAGTCACGATGTGCGAAACCATGGCGGCGGTGGAGAACCTGGATGAAGTGCTCGCAGAAGTCCCAGGCATTGCCGTGGTGCTGGTTGGCGAGGCTGATCTGACACACGACATGGGTATTCCACAGCAGTACGACCATCCCGAGTTTCGCGACACCCTGCGTCTCGTGGCCGAGGTCTGTCAGCGCCACGATGTTGCCTGTGGGCATCCCCACGTTTCCCAACAGAATGTCGGCGGCCTGCTGGAGATGGGCTATCGATTTCTCATGACCCGGCCTACATTGACGTTCGATGGACTCGAGGAAGGTTTTCGCCTCACCGGACGCCAGGCTTAGCCTTCGCTACAGGTCCTACTCGTTCTGCTGGCCGACCCAGCCACCTTCGGACAGGTCGATCGTGACGCCGTCTGGTCCCGTGAACTTGACTTCAACGTTGCCGGTCCGCAGCTTGCCATCCGCATCCTTGGGCTGATGCAGGAGTGTCGCGCCGGCGCCGGTGATGCGATCCTGGGCATCGGTCATTGACTCAACTTTGTAGCCGAAGTGGTGAATGCCGCGGTACTTGGGCGCGCCCTCGGTCGTTGCGGCGGCGTCTTGTTTGAACTTCAGGATCGCCATCGTGATGTAGCCGTCGGTCAGGTAGTAGCCATCGTCGGTCGGTGACTTGATCTCACCGATCTGCTTCATGCCGAGGCCCTCGATGTAGAACCGCGCCGTCTCTTCCGGATCGTCCGTCGCCAGCGCGATGTGTCGAATCCTAGTCATTGCTTTCTCCTCGCCGAATGATTTGGTGTCCAAAGTATAACGAAGCGCTGGCTCTCTGAGGCGCTTACATGCCGCCGTTAACGTGGATCGTCTGACCGGAAATGAAGTCTGCATCGTTTGAGGCCAGAAAGGCGATGACCTTTGCCTGGTCCTCTGGTTGACCCAGGCGTCTCAACGCCACGGTTTCCAGGTAAGCATTCTGTTCCTCGGGCGATTTGATATCCCAGATCTTCTCGGCGATACGCCTGGTCAGTGTCGTGTCCGGCGCTACCGCGTTGACGTTTATACCGAAGGGCCCGGCTTCGTTGGCCACCCGTGTTGTGAAGGCAACGATTCCTGCCTTGGCGGCGGCGTACGCTGATGGCGTGCTGCCAAGCCCAGTCGCGGATCGCGATGAAAGGTTAACGATCTTTCCGGATCGCTGCTGCTTCATCAGCGGCAAGACTGCGCGACAGAACAGGAAGGTGGAGTCGAGGTTGAAGTCGAGGACTCGTTTCCACTCCTCAGGCTCTAACTCCTCGACAGGCCGGCCAGAATTGGCAATAACTGTGCTGCCGCCGACGCAATTAATCAGGATGTCGACGTGCCCGGTCCAGTCGATTACTGCCTGCACGGTACGTTGGACTTCGTCAGGGTCGAATGCATCGGCGACGAACGGCGTGATGGGGCCAGAAAAGTCGCCGCTATCCTCAACTAGCTTGTCGAGGCCGGTCTTATCGAGGTCCAGCGCGGCGACGCGGGCGCCTTCCTGAGCAAGTAGCAGTACCGTGGCGCTGCCGATGCCGCCGGCGGCTCCAGTGACGATCGCGACCTTGTCCTCGAACCGCATCACTACACCCCGCGGCCGAGCCTATCACAGGCTTCGCCGTGGCGTTCGTTGCATGCTCCGAAGAGTCCGGCTAGCGGTCTGCGGTGCTTAGCAGCTTGATCCCAAAGATGAATAGAAACGCCGCGACCAGCCAGGCGGTTAGCGGCGGATGGTGTTTGGTCACTGCGTGTGTTTGCGGATCTTCATCTGACATAACGTCACCTCGCGGCTACTATCTACCTCTCACACGAGGCGGGCAATTGGAGTAAACCCTGAGTTTGGCCGGCTGGAAGTCGTAGAATTTGAGACATGACGAACCAATATCGTCGGCTGCCTTCGGTAGATCGCGTCCTTGTTGCCGATGTTTTGCAGCAAGCAGCCCGTGAAGTAGGAGTTGCCGCGGCCACCGAGGCCGTCCGCGTCGAGCTCGCGGAGCGGCGCGCAGCTCTACGCAACGGGGGAGCCGAGGTCTCGCTCGAGTCAATCGCCAGGGCAGCTGCCGAGCGCGCCTACGCATCGCTACGCGCCAGCCTGCGGCCCGTAATCAACGCGACTGGGGTGATCATTCACACCAACCTTGGGCGCGCCCCGCTGTCCGCTTCGACAATCGCTGCGATGGCTGGTGTGAGTCGCGGCTACAGCAACCTGGAGTACGAACTCGAGTCTGGTGGACGTGGCAGTCGCTATGACCACCTAGAGGCACTTCTTTGTCGAGTGACAGGCGCCGAAGCCGCGATCGCTGTTAACAACAACGCCGCCGCGCTGCTGCTCATGCTCTCGGCCCTGGCGCAGGAGCGTGAGGTCGTGATTTCGCGCGGCCAGCTGGTCGAAATCGGCGGTGGCTTCCGCATACCCGACGTAATGGCGCAAAGTGGCGCTCGCCTCATTGAGGTCGGCACGACGAATCGGACCTACGCTCGAGACTACGAGACCGCGATCGGCGATGAGACAGCCGCACTGATGCGTGTCCACAGCAGCAACTTTCGCGTCGTAGGTTTCGTCGAGTCGACTTCTCTGGAGGCCCTATCAAAGCTGGCGCACGAGCGCGGCCTTCTGCTTCTTGACGACCTTGGCAGCGGTTGCTTGTTAAATACGCAGGCTTACGGACTCAGCGCTGAGCCGACGGCGCAGGACAGTATCAGTGCTGGTGCGGATATGGTCGCGTTTTCCGGCGACAAGCTGCTGGGGGGGCCACAGGCGGGCATTGTCGTGGGCAAAAAGGACCTCATCGCCAGGCTACGGCGACATCCATTGGCGCGCGCGCTTCGCATGGACAAGGCCAGCATCGCTGGACTGAATGCGACGCTGCTGCACTATGCCAGGGGTGAGGCGGAGAATGAGGTGCCGGTCTGGCGCATGATCTCTGCGCCGCTGACGGACGTCGCCGCGCGAGCAAGACGACTCTCGCGCCAGATCGGGGCAGGTTCGACGGTAGTCGATGGCCGTTCAATGATTGGCGGCGGCAGCCTGCCGGAAGAGAGTCTGCCCACGAAACTGGTGGCGCTGCCAGCAGCCAGTGGCAGTGCCCTGGAGGCTTTAGCGCAACGAATGCGTCAAGGCGAAACACCTGTTGTAGGACGTATTGAGGACGGCCTCTTGCTCCTCGATCCTCGAACCGTGCAGCCTGGTGAGGATGCGCCGTTAGTGGCTGCGGTCAAGGCGGCGAGGACAGCCTAGGGGCCCGAAGCGTCCATAGCGCGAAGAACCAGACGGTTGCACGGAGTCGCTCGAGGCTACGCAACAGCGAGGAGTTCACGATGCAGCAAAACACGGATCGAATTCTCACCACGCACGTGGGCAGCCTGGCCCGACCGCATCACGTTCTCGACATGCTCCAGGCGCGGCTTCGAAGGCAGTCTTTCGACGATGCGGAATTTGAGGCGACTCTACGTGAGGCGACTGAAGACATCGTCCGTAAACAGGTTGAATGCGGTGTCGACATCGTTTCGGATGGCGAAATCAGCAAGTCGAGCTTCAATGCCTATATCCGGCATCGTCTCGGCGGCTTCGAACCTTCGCCAGATGGGGCGCCGATCGCGATGGGCCGAGGGGGAACCACGCGTGAGACGCTGGCGTTTCCTGAGTACTACCAGTGGTACGAGGGTCAGCGTGAGAACCGCAAGCCAATTGAGCAAGAGCGAATGCCGCTGATCTGCAGCGGGCCTCTGACGTATACCGGTATGCCTGACCTGCAGCGCGATATCACCAACCTGAAAGCGGCGATGAAGGCATCGGGAGTTAGTCTTGGCTTTATGCCTGCGATGGCGCCGCGCGCTCCGGGTCGAAATGCGCACTACAAGACGGACGATGAGTTTATCCAGGCTCTGGCGGATGCCGTGGCAGTGGAATACGAAGCTATCGTTGCTGCGGGTTTCATCTTGCAAGTCGACGACCCGGGTTTCGCTACGATGTACGGCCACGACACGGCGCCAGAGGAAGCGCGACGGCGTGCAGCAGAGAAGCAGGTTGAGGTGATCAACTACGCTCTGAGTAACATCCCTCCTGAGAAGGTGCGCTTTCACACTTGCTACAGCATCAACATTGGCCCCCGCGTTAACGACGCCCCGCTGGCTGACTTTGTCGACCTAATGTTGAAAATCAACGCCTCCGGCTACTCCTATGAAGTTGCCAACGCCCGGCACGCCCACGAATGGCGGGTTTGGGAAGAGACTGAGCTTCCTGAAGGGAAAGTGATTATTCCCGGCGTAATTAGTCATGCCACAGCCCTGGTCGAGCATCCAGAATGGATCGCGGACCAGATCGAACTGCACGCTAATCTTGTTGGTAAGGAGCGCGTGATCGCGGGGGCGGATTGCGGCTTTTCGTCGGTGGCTGGCTACCATCCGGAGATTCATCCCACGGTGGTCTGGGCCAAGTTCCAGTCGATGGCTGAAGGCGCCAGACTTGCCAGCCAGCGCCTTTGGAATTGAGGACGTGACCGAAGTCACCCAGTTGTTGTCCTAGAATTTCGCAGAGAGACTTAGGAGCGCACACATGCTGAAGACGGAATGTAACCACTCTGCGGAGTTCATCAAGGCTGATGTCACACCCAACACGGAAAAGTGCGAAGTCTGCGGCATCAACGGCCCATCGCGTATGTGCGCGACGTGCGGATTCGTGGGCTGCTGCGAGTCGATGAACTCTCACGACACGGAGCACTGGAAGCAGACCGGTCACCCGATCATCGCCCGTATGCCGTTCAGCGCCGAATCATGGGTCTGGTGCTACGAACACGGTGACTACCTGAAAGACAGCTAATCCAGCGAGAGGGCCACTAGGCGAAGCCTAAGCGTCCTCAGCCAGCCGCATACCCATGAACTGCCAGCGCAGGTAGGGCTGAAAAAAATTGCGGTACGTCGGGCGGATGTGTGAGGCGGGCGTGGCGCAGGATCCACCCCGTAATACCATCTGGTTCGACATGAACTTACCGTTATATTCGCCTATGGCACCCGGCAACGGTTGGAAGCCGGGATACGGCAGGTAGGCACTCTGGGTCCATTCCCACACATCGCCAAAGAACTGCGTCGAGCCATTGTTAGAGCCTGCAACGTGGTATCGCTCCGATTCGACGAAGTTGCCCTCGATAGATTGCGATGCGGCGGCTAGTTCCCACTCGGCCTCGGTTGGCAGACGCTTGCCAGCCCACCGCGCGTAGGCATCGGCTTCGTAGTGAGAAACGTGGCAAACAGGCTCATTCGGGTCGACCTTGCGCATGCCTGCCAAGGTGAAGTTCCACCATTCCCCGTCCCGTTTCTCCCAGTAGAGGGGAGACTCCCAACGCTGCTCTTTGACGGTATACCAGCCATCGGAGAGCCACAGGTCGGCGCGAGTGTAGCCACCGTCGTCGATGAAGCGGATGTATTCCCCGTTGGTGACGAGCCGATCAGCGATGCGGAAGCGGTTCATGAAGAGCGTGTGCCGCGGCACTTCGTTATCGAAGCTGAACCCACCGTCCTCCAGGCCGATCTTCTGGAGCCCGCCCTTGAACTCCAACCACTCGATAGGACGAGCCGTCTGCGCAGGAGCCTCGTCGCGCTCCCGGTAGACGGGCTCGAGCGGATTGCACCAGAGGATGTGCTTGATGTCGGTGAGGAGAAGCTCCTGGTGCTGCTGTTCATGGTTGAGGCCGAGCGTAATAGTCGGCTCGAGGCGCTGCAGCTCTTCGTCTGTGACACTGTCCAGCAGCTCTGTCACGTGTTCCGTCACGTGTTCGCGAAATCGGTAGATGTCAGAGACGGTGGGCCGGGAGAGAACCCCACGTTTGACGCGGGGATGATATTCGCCAGCCAGGTTGTAGTAGGAGTTGAACAGGAAGGCGTACTTCGGGTGGAATCGTTTGTAGTCTGTCTGGGCTTCCGCCAGGGCGAAGTGCTCGAAAAACCAACTCGTATGCGCCAGATGCCACTTGGGTGGACTAACGTCGCTTACAGACTGGATGACGTAGTCCTCAGTTTCGAGAGGCTCGCAGAGCTTCTCGGTTTGCCCTCTGATTTCCCGGAAAGCCTCAATCAGTGATGCGCGATCGGTTTGTGGTCGTCCGAGTCTCATAGTGCTCATGACGCCTCCTGAGGAAATGGAGAAAAAGGAATTGTGCGCGCAAGAAGTGCGTGCCCCAGCCCGTGACCCGGCCATTGTATCAATTACTGCTCAGCGAACTGTGATTAATGTTACGAAGCATCAGAGGCCACGATACGGTCCCGGACGTCAGGCCGGGCCTGCGAGCGCCAGGGCAAACATGTTCTTTGACGCGGCGTGCCACTCCTTTAGTGATAGGCCCGAAGCGGTGAGCATCTCCTCGACCGAATCACGGGTGAACTTGTGGGAGCTCTCGGTCCAGATGGTCTGCGGTGGCTCAATTTCTACAGCCAGGTCGAGCTTCTTGAGGTGGACCACCTGTTTCGACCGAGGGCGCAGATGCATCTCAATGCGCGACTCTTCGGTGTTGAAGAACGCGTAGTGGTCGTAGGCGTCGGGCTGGAAATCGCCATCCAGGCCGTCGTTGATGACGTTCAACATGTTTCGATTGAAGTCGGCGGTGACTCCCTGAGCGTCGTTGTACGCAGCTTCGATCAGGGCACTGTCCTTAACCAGGTCGAACCCAACAAGCAAGCGATCTTCAGGCTCCAACAAGCCGCAGATCTCGCGAAGCAGCCTGATGCGCTCTTCTTGGTATAGGTTGCCCAGTGTGCCGCCAAGGAAGAGGACAAGCCTTCGCCCCGACTGTTCGGGAATTTTGTCGAGGTGGCGGAGAAAGTCTCCGACAATCCCACTCACTTCGAGGCCTTCGTAGCGCTGCAGAAGATCGCTCATGGCGAGACGAATAATCGACTCGCTGACGTCGAAGGCGACGTAGCGACTGAGACAACCGTTAGCACGACCGGCGTCCAGAAGCGCTCGCGTCTTGGTGGAAGATCCCGAACCCAGCTCCACGATCTCGTTCGGGCCCATGGATTCGACCAGGCGTGGTGAGATCAGGTCCAGGAGTGCTCCCTCTTCGCGCATCGGATAGTACTCGGGTAGCTCGGTGATCCGCTCAAAGAGCTCTGAGCCACGTTCGTCGTAGAAGTACTTGGGCTGGAGGCGTTTGACTGCAGCGGTAAGGCCCTGACGCACGTCCTCCGCCATGCTGCTGAAGAAGTCCTCGTCATTCAGATGGTTGTCGATACGAATCTCAGCCAAGAGCCTAGTCTTTCCGTTGGACCGATACCCCGAAGAAGTAACTAAAAGATGGGCTATGAAGCGCACCAGCTTCTCAACGTCGGCGGATTTTCCTGATAGGATTCGGCCCAGTGCGAAATTCCTAGGAGGAAAACATGAACGGAGTGGATTCTATCAAGGAGACGCTGGGCATGACGCGCCAGTATCTCGATGCGGCTATTCAAGAGACTGATGCCAAGACACTCGGGACCAGGCTGCCCGGAGCCACCATTGGGCCAATCGGTGAGATCTACGGTCACACCGTCTCCGGAGAGGATTGGGCCTTCAACGAGCTGATCCAGGGCAAGGAACAGATCCTGAAGACGGGGTCGTGGGCCGCGAAGCTCGGTATCGAAGAAGGTAAGGACCCCGACTGGGTCGAAGTGGCTCAGACTCACATGGCGGAGTTGCAGGCATACGGTAAGGCTGTAATCGAGGCGACTGATGCCTTTCTCGATAGCCTCACCGATGCGGATCTCGACAGGCCGATCGATTTCTTTGGCCGCAACGAATCGATGGCGTGGGTTATAGCCGATACGGTGTTGGTGCACATGTCGTTCCACGCCGGCGAGATCGCGTCGCTTAAGGGTGTGATGGGCTTGAAGGGTCTGCCCTGGTAGGACGAGGGCGCTGAGCGCGCCGTTCGTGCTTCGCGTAACGGGTGTCTTGGCCGCTCTTAGCCCGATCCTACTGGTATGCTAGTCGTCATAACGACGAATCCGAGGCACCATCGATGACCGCTTTCAAGCCGAGGGGACTGATCGACCACCGGATCCGTCGTTGGCGTGCTGGTGCTTGGGCTGAGGTTGACGACCGACTTGCCGGCGAGGAGCCGTTAGAAATACGTCTGACCTGGAATGACGGCCGAGACTCCGTCACCAAGAGCATCGCCGTGACGATGCGGACACCTGGCAGCGATTTTGAGCTCGCCGTGGGGTTTCTGTACGGCGAGGGCATCCTCGGCGGTCGCGAGGATGTGGCCGACGTGTCCTACTGCACCGACGAAGCCGAGGAGCAGGCATTCAACGTGGTCAGGGTGACGCTCCGGCCCGGCCTCGTCTTCGACTCTTCCCGCCTTGAGCGGAACTTTTACACCACCTCAAGCTGCGGCGTCTGTGGCAAGGCGGCGCTCGAATCACTCGAAGTCCAGGGCTGCGACTCAATTCCATCCGGCTTCGAGGTCTCGGCGCAGCTGGTCTGCGAGTTGCCGGCAAGAGTTCGAGAGGCGCAGGTGGTGTTCGAACAGACGGGTGGTCTTCATGCCGCAGGCCTCTTTGACGGCAACGGCAATCTCGTCGCGGTGTACGAAGACGTTGGCCGTCACAATGCGGTAGACAAGCTGATTGGTGACCGTTTCCTCCATGAAGCAATGCCGCTCTCAGATTACGTTCTGATGCTGAGTGGGCGGGCCAGCTTCGAGCTCCTACAGAAAGCGTTGGTGTCGCGCATCCCGGTCGTCGCAGCCGTTGGAGCGCCGTCAAGCCTGGCGGCTGAGTTGGCCGAATCATTTAACATAACGCTTTGCGGCTTTGTAAAGCCTGATTCGTTGAATGTGTACAGCGGCGCCAAACGTCTGGTCGAATAGCCTTACCTGGTGCCGTGAATCTTTACTGCCCTCCGCGCCATCGCTAAGCTGATTGCCTAGGGGGTGTGATGCCCAAGCGTTATACGAGATTGACTCAGCCGCTCGTCCGGAGGCGAGGGGAACTGAGGCCGGCCACTTGGGACGAAGCACTTGCTGTCGCCGCAGAAGGATTCCGCGACACGGTTTCGGCGCATGGCCCTGACAGCTTTGGCCTGTTCTCCTGCTCCAAGGCGACGAACGAGGTCAACTACCTGGCTCAGAAGTTCGCCCGGCAGGTCATCGGAACCAACAATATCGATTCCTGCAACCGCACTTGACACGCTCCCAGCGTCGTCGGTCTGACGGCAGTATTCGGGGCAGGCGGGGGAACGAGCTCATACAAAGAGGCCGAAGAGGCAGACCTCATCATCCTCTGGGGTTCTAACGCGCGCGAAACTCACCCTATCTACTTTCACCATGTCATGAAGGCGGTGAACCGGGGTGCCCGACTGGCTGTCGTAGACCCACGGCGGACCGTTTCGGCGCAATGGGCTGACCTGTGGCTTGGCCTCGACGTCGGTTCAGACATCGCGCTGGCGAACGCGATTGGCCGCGAAATCATCGCTTCTGGCTTGCACAACGAGGCGTTCATTCAGCACGCGACAACCGGGTTCGCGGAGTATGAGCAGTGCGTCCAGCCTTATACGCTCGACTACGCTCAGGAGGTAACCGGCGTCCCGGCAGACACGATCCGCGAACTGGCGCACACCTATGCCCGGGCGGACCGTGCGCAATTGTGCTGGACGCTTGGTATTACGGAGCACCACAACGCCGTCGATAACGTGCTGGCGCTGTGTAACCTTGCGCTCCTTACGGGACACATCGGCCGCTACGGTTCAGGCTTAGTGCCGCTGCGCGGTCAGAACAACGTCCAGGGCGGCGGCGACATGGGCGCTCTGCCTAACCGGCTACCGGGCGGCAACGACCTCGAAAACGAGCAGCAGCGGGCACCCTTCGAGCGCGTCTACGAGCGATTGCTTTCCACGAAGCGCGGGAAGAATCTGACAGAGATGTTCGACGCAATGGAGGAGGGTGAGTTACGGGCCCTCTACGTGATCGGAGAGAACCCAGCCCAATCGGAGGCTGACACGACACGCGCAGTAAAGCTCCTGTCTGGCCTCGACCACCTGGTTGTGCAGGACATCTTTCTTACCGCGACAGCTGAGCTCGCCAACGTTGTTTTCCCTGCGGCCGCCTCCTGGTGCGAGTCTGAAGGGACCGTGACTAGTTCGGAACGTCGAGTCCAACGAGTGCGCAAAGCGTTGAATCCGCCTCAGGGCGTGCGCGACGATATGGAGCTGATTTGCGAAGTTGCCCGGCTGATGGGTCACGACTGGGGTCACCTGACTGCGGAAGCCGTATGGGACGAGCTACGCGGCCTTTCTGACTGGCACAGAGGCATGAGCTACTCGCGCCTCGAGGAACTCAACGGCATCCACTGGCCGTGCCCGGCGGAGGATCATCCCGGAAGCCAATTCCTCCACGGCCGGCTTTGGAGCGAGCCTCTGGAGGGCCCGCCGGCTCCGTTCAGCGTCGTTGAACATGAGGGGCCGGTTGAGCAGCTCAGTGAGGAGTACCCGATCAGGCTTACCACCGGTCGGCGTCTCGATTCGTTCAACACGGGCGTCCAGACAGGCGGTTACACGTCGCCTCTGCGCAGGGGCGAATCTCTGGATATCCACGCTGAAGACGGCTTGCGCCTCGGGTTGGCTGATGGCGAAATCGTCCGGGTGGTTTCGCGGCGTGGTGCCATCGAGGCACCGGTCAGGTTCGATTCGACCCTCCGTCCTGGGCTTGCGTTCATGACGTTGCATTTCCCGGATGACGTCGCCTCAAACACTATTACGATTGACGAGACAGACCCGCGGTCCGGTACGGCTGAGTTCAAGGCTGCCGCCATACGCATAGAAAAGCTCTCAACTGCTCCAAGCCAAGCATTGGTTTAGACTGCCAACGTGGACCTACATCTAATCCCGAACGCCGTTCCGGATGACTCCGAACGAGCCGCGGTGGATGCGTTGCTCGGCCAGCCGGAGACGGGTTGGGAGATTCGCCGCGAGAATGCGGCGGACGACTGGTTTCTCGGTCGCGGCGGGTACGACTCCCGTAAGGAACGGCACCTTCTCTTACCAACGCTGGAGGCTGTTCAACGACGAGTCGGATACATTACTCCGGGCGCCCTGAATTACATCTGTCAGCGTCTTGAAGTCCCGCCGGCAGAGGCCTACGGCGTTGCCACGTTTTACGCCTTGCTCTATGTCGAACCGATGCCTCCCCGTGTTGCCCACGTCTGTGATGACCTTGCCTGCCGAATGGCAGGAGGGCTGGAGCTTTGCCAGGCGCTAGAGCAGGAACCAGGCCTGGCAGGCCAGCCTACGTTGAATGGCGAGGTAACGTGGAAACACAGTCCTTGTCTAGGTCTCTGCGAAATGGCCCCTGCGGTTCTCTTCCAGCATTCAGGAGAGGCTGCGAGCGACGTGGTCATTGCGCCGGCGAGCGCGGATGTAGTCGTTGCGCAGCTAGCGTCTGGCGCCGGAGCGCCGGAGACCCCGGTGCGGCGCAAGGGATCGCCATCAGCTCCCCAAACGCTGGATCGAAACGGTCAGGCTCTTCGTCTTCTTGAGCGCGTTGGACGGATCGACCCAGGGAGTCTCGATGAGTATCGGGCGGCTGGCGGTTATACGGCACTGCGGCGGGCGATCGAGTTGGGTTCTGCGGGGATCATTCGCGAGGTTCAAGAATCGGGTCTACAAGGTCGAGGCGGAGCGGCCTTTCCCACAGGACGCAAGTGGCAAGATGTGGCTTCGGCACCAGTACGGCCGCACTACGTTGTCTGCAACGCCGACGAGTCGGAGCCTGGAACCTTCAGCAATCGCGTAATCATGGAGGAAGACCCGTTCTCGGTCATCGAATCAATGACGATCGCCGGCTACGCGGCCGGCGCGGCGCGGGGCTATATCTATCTTCGCGGCGAATACCCGCTGGCGGCCCAACGGTTGCAAAACGCCATTGCGACCGCCCGTCGACGTGGCTTCCTGGGCCAAGGCGTGATGAACTCGGACATCGCGTTCGATATTGAGTTGAGATTGGGCGCCGGAGCCTATATCTGCGGCGAGGAGACCGCGCTCTTTAACTCTATCGAAGGCTTCCGCGGGGAGCCTCGCAACAAGCCGCCTTTCCCGACGCAGGTCGGTCTATTCGGCAAGCCGACCGTTATCAACAACGTCGAGACATTGATCAACGTCATCGACATCGTGATGCGAGGCGGAGCTGCCTATGCGGCGACAGGAACGCAGGAGTCGAAGGGTACCAAGCTGTTCTGCCTATCGGGCGCGATTCAGCGTCCCGGCGTCTACGAGGTGCCGTTCGGCGTCACGCTAAGAGAGCTAATGGCAATGGCTGGAGGATTGCCATCTGGCGAAATCCTGCGAGCCGTTCTGCTGGGTGGCGCGGCGGGCGGATTTGTACTGCCCGATGAATTGGACGTGCCGCTGACATTCGAGGGTACGCGGGACATCGGCGCGTCACTGGGGTCGGGTGTTGTGATGGCAATCGCCGAAAGTGCCGACCTAGAAGGTTTCGTGTCGCGTATCGGCGCATTTTTCCGTGACGAATCGTGTGGGCAATGCGTCCCTTGTCGTGTTGGAACGCAGCGACAGGAAGAGGCTCTACAGCGATTGGCCGCAGGGCGTCCACTGGGGACCGTAAGCGATGATGTCATGCTCATTGGCGAGATTGCGCAGGTCATGCGCGACGCTTCAATCTGCGGCCTGGGCCAGACCGCCGCGAGCGCGGTGCAGTCGGCTATCGAGAAACTGGGCGTCTTTCAGAAAGGGAGGACTTCGTGACCAACCGTCTTGCAGCGCCGACACGCCAGGTGGAGCTGACGATCGACGGGCGACCAGTCAGCGTAGCTGAGGGCACCTCGATCCTGGATGCCTGCCGGGAGCAGGGGATCGACACGCCGACGCTGTGCTACCTGGAGACGTTAACGCCGGTTAACGCGTGCCGGCTCTGCGTGGTAGAGCTCGAAGGCTCGCGAACGCTAGTACCGGCATGTTCCCGCAAGGTTGATCCAGGCATGGTCGTCAAGACGGATAGCGAGCGCGTTGAGCACAGCCGGCGCCTGGTGCTAGAACTCCTCGCGTCGTCAGTAGATCTGTCCTACGCGCCTCCTGAGGTGCAGGGGTACCTTGAGCGCTACGCCGCTCAGCCTGCACGGTTCGGCCCGGCGGCGGCGGCAGCCAACGAAGGCGAACGCGACGCCGCCTTGACCGGGCACCATCACGCGACCGATGGCAACGCGGCAACAGTGCATCAGCCGGTCAAAGTGGACAACAACCTGTACGTTCGTGACTACTCTCGCTGCATCCTCTGCTACAAGTGCGTCGAGGCGTGCGGCTACGATCATCAGAACACGTTCGCCCTGGGGATCGCCGGGCGCGGCTTTGATGCTCGCGTTTCAACCGAGTTCACGACACCTCTGCCGGATTCGGCCTGCGTGTATTGCGGCAACTGCATTGCCGTCTGCCCCACCGGGTCTCTCATGTTCAAGTCCGAGTACGATATGCGGCAGGCGGGCACCTGGGACGAAGGACGTCAGACGAAGACGGACACGATCTGCCCTTACTGTGGCGTTGGTTGCACGCTGGAGCTGCATGTTCAGGATGACCGGATAGTCAAAGTGACCTCCCCGCTAGATCACGACGTGACCAGCGGGAACCTCTGCATCAAGGGGCGTTTCGGGTGGCAATTCGTCCAGCTATTCGATGAGGCGCCTGGCGCTGAGCCGTCACCGTAGCTCAGCCATCCCTTCGAGCCCGCTCCGTAGCCTCTCAGGCCAGACAGGTTCCGAGACCGCAAAGAGCTTTCGTGACACTCACGACTGCGTGGACGACCGCAGCGCTCAGGAAGATGCGATAAGGGACGTTGAGAAAAGGTCCAATCAGGCCGCGGGAGAGTAGTGCCGGCCCCGTGAATCCGGCGCGCCGTAGGAGATGCTCAGCTGTAGTCACACCGAACAACGTCATGCCCAGGCCAAGGATTCCGGCACGGCGAATACGGCTTCCGGCTCCATCTCCCCCTCCACTTCGCATGACGCGACATGCCGCCCTGGCGAAGACGAGGTTGTGCAGGCCGACGAGCCAGAGTCGGGCCGCGGAACCAGCAGCGTGGCGGATGAAGGTGTAGCGGCCGCAGCCGCGCTTTGGTAGTTCAATCCTGAACAGGTCCGGAAGGCCACGCTCGCGAGCGTGGTGGTAAATGAGATGGGCGATGATGGACCAGACGAGCATCGTTGCCAGCGCGACCCAAATGGAAACGAACGCGATAAGCGAGAACAGGACAAGCGTCGCCAACTGAGATTGAACTTCCCAGGCGACCACGAACGCCGAGTCGTTGAGGGCATACCTCGAACGAAACTCAAGCGTGAGGTTTGGCGCAGGGCAGAGGTCTGACTCAGGACGAGAGCGATGACCTGCCTCCTTCAGCAACTGCCACCCATTCATGATCAATATCGGGTGTCCGGCTCGTAGGGAGGCCGAAATCGCGTAAAGCGGCTGTAAAACATCCGACCTACCATGGTCTCTACCTACAAAGGTATTCTCGGCCTACTGGACTGAAATGCTGAGGATTTGTGGAGTCGGTACGAATCCGTTTGCTCGAGATCCCGTCACTCGCCCAGATTCGTCCAGGCGCAATTGCAATGCCGGCTCAATATCTAGCCTCGGGCTTGTGCCAGGTGTAACCAAAACGAGATATCGCCTCTTAAAGGCGAGTCGGCGTAAGGCGATGAACCAAGCATGGCCCGCTAGGCTCGACGCGAGCCAAAGCGGTTGTCGGGGTCGTATCGGCGCGTTATATCCATGAGGCGATCATGGTTCGCTCCGTAGACTGCAGCAACCCACGCCGGGTCGTCTGGGTCCTCGAAGTTAATATAGGGACCGCCCGTCGAATGCGGCTTAAGAGCCGAGAACACCTCGCGCGCCCACGCTACGTTCGCAGTGTCTTGCGCCGGGTCGTCCCAGTTCGACTCGATGCCGACCATGAACGGCGCGTCGCGGTGGGCAATAGGCGTATCGTTCAGCCTAACGTCGCCGATGGCGCCGCCGAGGACCCAGAGGTCCAGCGACGTAAGGGGCGACGGACGCCGACTGCCAAGGTTAATAATCTTGTCGATGGCCTCGTCGCTGAGTTCCGGAAGGTAAGAAGAGCGCCAGTAATAGCGCCTGCCGTTTGGATATTCTTCGTCGAAGAAAGCCTGGACGGTGCCAAACGGCATGACCTCACTTCCGTCGAAGAGCACGGTGCCCAGTTCGTACAGGGGCTGTGTCAGAAGCTGCCCTTCCTCGGCCGGCCCGACGTAGGGCCCGACGATCGCGGCAGGACGCTTGTCGATCATGCCGTCCCAGACCTTGCGCACCTCATCGTAGGCACCGTCTTCAGCGCTGATGAGCTCGCCGTTGAAACGATTGGCGAAGCCGGCCAATGCTTCAGGATTCATTCGGATCCTCGTGGCAACTGTTAGCTGAGTTGGACCTCTCGAAGGTCTGGAGATGCTTCAAGCGGCGCACCGGTGAGGGCTGCCACCTCGTCGACACTGAAACCCGGTGCAATTTCGAGGATGCGGAAGCCGGCGCCGGTTGGCTCAAAGAGGCCCAGGTCGGTCATCACGAGCTTTGCAACGCCTCGTGCTGTGACGGGGAGATTGCATTGCTCTAGCATTCGCGGCCGTCCGTCTCGGAGTGTGTGCTCCATCATAATGAAGATACGCTGAGCACATACGGCGATGTCCATTGCGCCACCGATGCCGCCGCCCTTCTTGTCCACGCCGGTCTTCCAGTTGGCAAAGTCGCCGTTGGCGGCGACCTCGTAGGCGCCCAGGACGCCGACGTCCAGACGGCCACCGCGTATGACACCAAAGGCATCAGCGTGGTGCAGGATCGCCGCGTAATCTTGCAGAAGCACAGGGATGATGCCGGCGTTGACGACGTAGGGACCGGCCTCTTCCACGGTTGCGGCTCGGCCGTAGCCGACGAGGCCGTTTTCGGAGTGCAGGACGATAAACTTTTCTGCAGGTAAGAAGTCGGAGCACATCGTTGGCATGCCGACGCCGAGATTGGCAATCCAGCCATCCTGAAACTCAGCCGTGATGCGTGCGGCCATCATGTCTCGAGTAAGGCGGGTCTTATCGGCCACCAGTACCTCCCGGCTTCTCTTTTGAGGTAGGAGCAAACGGCGATGACACGTGAAAGATCCCGTCGGGCGGAATCTTGACCAGGCGCTGCACGAAGATCCCTGACGTGTGGACGTGCTCCGGCTCTAAAGCGCCGATAGCCAGGACTTCTTCCGCTTCCGCGACGGTGGTACGGGCCGCCGTGGCCATGAGCGGGTTGAAGTTTCGCTCGGAGCCCTTATAGTTGAGGTTACCGAATTCGTCCGCCCGCCAGGCGCGAACGAGGGCGTAGTCGGCCGTTATCGCCTCTTCCATGAGGTAAGTACGGCCGTTGAATTCGCGATGCTCCTTACCTTCGGCCAACTGCGTGCCGACGGCAGCCGGCGTATAGAACGCCGGGATTCCCGCTCCGCCGGCGCGAATGCGCTCCGCGAGCGTCCCCTGTGGAACAAGCTCTGCTTCGATCTCGCCAGCTTCCTCGAGCTCTTCGATAATGGACTTTCGGGATGGATGGGTCGAAGCGGTGAAGGCCATGATGACCTTCCGGACGCGGCGCTGCTCCAGAAAGTCGATGACGGATACGTTGCCCATCTTGACGCTGCCACCGCCCGTCCCGGCCGAGTTGAGAATCAATGTCAGGTCGGTTGCGCCTTGCTCGAAGAGGGCGTTGATCAGGTTGTGGGGCGTGCCTGAACCGAAGCCACCGATCAGGATGCTCGAACCGTCCTGGATGTCTGCGATCGCCTCTTTGAAGCTCGTGACGACTTTGTTGCGACTTTGCATCGTCAGCGGGCCGGCCGAAACTTGGGCAATGTCACGGCCTCAGTCACGTCGTCGAAGACGACCTCAACCGACATGCCGACCCGGATATTTGCCGGTTCCGGTTCGACATCGACCAGGTTGCTGGGGAACCGGGCGCCGTCTTCGAGTTCGATGATGCAGGCGATATAGGGAACGTGATCAGCGAATGCCGGTGTCGGACCGCGGTGAACGATCGAGAAGCCGAGCAACGTCCCATTTCCAGAGGATTGTGCCCAGCGCGTGTTGCGAGAAAAGCAGTTGGGGCAGATGGCGCGAGGGTAGAAGTAATGCTTTGCGCAGTCGTCGCAGCGCATGATCCATAACTCGTGCTGCTTCGTCTTCTCCCAGTAGAAGTCCCATTCCGGTTGGGAGAGAGGAAGGGGCCGATTATATGTATTGGTTGTCATCGGTCGGTCCTTCTAGTCCACTGCGAGCACTGCGGTGCCGGTTGATGAAAGCACGCCGCCGGTGCCGTTGACCAAGGCGATCTGGGGGTTGACGTTGCGTTCACCACATTCACCGCGTAGCTGACGCACCGCTTCGATTGTGAGGAACATGCCGTACATGCCAGGGTGCGTGTAGGAGAGGCCGCCGCCACTCGTGTTCAGGGCGAAGTCGCCGCCGGGCGCCGTGCGCTGCTTGGCGACGAAGTCAGGGCCTTCGCCGGGGCCGCAATAGCCGAGGCTCTCGAGTGTGATCAGCACGGTGTAGGTAAAGGAGTCGTAGATCATGGTCAGGTCGATGTCGCTGTGCTTGAGCCCGGCCATCTCAAGAGCGCGAGGACCGCTACTGTGCGCCGGCGTAACCGTGAGGTCAGGCATCTGACTGATCATTGAATGGTCGTGGTGTTCGGCGGCGCCGAGGATGTAGACGGGCTTCTTAGGCAGGTCGCGAGCGCGGTCGGCGCGCGTCAGGACCACGGCGCCTCCAGCATCCGTTACGAGACAGCAATCGAGAAGAAGAAAGGGCCAGGCGATCCAGCGTGACGCATGGTAGTCCTCGAACGAGAGGGGTTCCTTCATGTATGCCTTGGGGTTCATCAGGGCCCATTTGCGCGACGACACCGCAATTTCCGAAAGCGCCTGACGCGTTCGATCCTCGCCGTATCGACTCATGTAGTTCGAGCAGGCCATGGCGTAGCTGACAGGCGGGCCGATGATGCCGTAAGGCGCTTCGAACTGGGGGCCTGCCAGGCCGGCGCCACCGAGTCCCGCAGCGCCGCGCTCGCGGCCGCTGCGTCCGGCCTCGCCGTGGGTCACCAATGCAACGTCGCAATAGCCTGCGTTGATCGCCGCTACGGCATGCGCCAGGTGGATAACGAAGGACGAACCACCGACGGCGGTGCTGTCCGTGTACTTCGGCCGGACGCCAATGTACTCACCCAACGCGAGCGTTGAGTAGCCCGCCGTGAACAACCCGTCGACGTCGCCTATGGAGAGGCCAGCGTCAGCGAGGGCGTTGTGAGCGGCCTCGGCATGGTGCTGCAGAGGTGACTTGTCTGGTACATTGCCGATTTCGTCGGACTCCGCCGCGCCAACGATCGCCACGGTCCTCGAGTACTGGTTCATCCAGGGCTACCCTCCACGGATCGTTACTGAATACGGTAACCGGGCATATTGGTCCACAGGCTCATCTCGTGAGGTGGGATGACAGGCTCGGCTCGGCACACGTAGCGTTCACTGAGCTGGTCGAGGCTGGTGACGCCCATGAGGCCCATCGCCGAGATGATCTCGTCCTCGATGATCTCCAGCATGCGCGTGCAGCCCGCCTGCCCATCGGCGGCGAGACCCCAAGCCTGGAGTCGGCCGAGTGCAACGCATTTCGCCCCCAGAGCGACTGCCTTGACGATATCGGCGCCGCGCTGGACGGCGCCGTCGAGGATCACGTCGGCCTTGCCGGCGACTGCCTGGACGATCTCAGGTAATACGTCCATGCTGCCGAGCCCGTGGTCGAGCTGGCGCCCGCCGTGGTTGGAGACCCAGATAACCTCGACGCCGTGCTCGATGCAGAGCTGCGCGTCCTCGACGGTCATGACGCCTTTGACCATGAGAGGCAGGTCTCCCCAGGCCTCTTTGATTACGTCGAGCTTCCGCCACGTGAGCTGGGAGAGAAAGCTGCGACCGTCGGCGGCGCGTCGCGTTGGCGGCGTCCAACCGCTCACCATAGGCCGCTCACGACGGCTGTATATCGCCGTATCGACGGTGATGGCGAGTGCCTTGTACCCAGCCGCTTTGATGCGTTGAACGGCATCTCGAGTCCAGTCCTCGTCGCCATGGACGTAAAGCTGGAAGAACTTTGTGCCTGCGGCGGCGGTTTCTTCCCACGAGGGCTCGGTCACCGAGCTGACGCAGTGCATGGTGCCGAACTCAGCCGCGGTCTTCGCGGCCGCCACGCCGCCTTCCGGCGTGAATGTCTGAAGCGAGCCAACGGGTGCGAGCATGGCAGGAATGCGCATCTTCTCGCCAAGGAAGGTAATGGAAGTATCTATCTCGGAAACGTCTACGAGGATGCGAGGCCTGAACCCCCAGCGGTCGAAGGCCAGGCGGTTGCGGCGCAACGTGGTTTCAGACTCGGAGCCGCCAACCAGGTAGTCCCAGGCGCCTTGCTGCAGCTTGTTCCGTGCAGCGAGCACGATCTCCTCGTTGCTGACGAAGTCTGGCACAGGAATGCTCCTCAAGTCTGAAACGCGGGACAAAGCGGATCATCGCTGTGTCGGCATTGGGTGTCAACGCGTCCGGCGCATGATGGCGCCCGCAGTGTTGGCTAGCGACGGCTGGACGTGTGTTGGGCTGCCCTATGATCGATAGCAAAGAAAGGAAGTCACGATGAGGACGAAGTAAAACTCGGCCCGTTGGGTCAGGTTGCCAGAGCGGTCAAGGACATTGCAAAGGCTGAAAGCTGGTATCGAGACGTGTTGGGCTTGGCCCACCTTTACACGTACGGCAAGCTGGCATTCTTCGACTGCGCTGGCACGCGGCTCCTAATTGAGGAGTGATCGCAAATTGAAGCCTCGGATTGCAAAACGATTCTGTCCTGTATTTCCGTGTGCCGGACATCAAGGCGGCCCAGCAACAGTTAGCGAACCGCAGCGTGTCGATCACGCATCCGCCCCACATGATTTTCAAGCACCCTGATGGGATCGAGGAGTGGATGGCGTTCTTCAACGATCCGGACGGAAAGCCGCTCGGGATCATGTCCCAGGTAAGTCTTAGTCCGGAGGGCGCTCAGCACCACGTCCTGATCGGTGATGATTGGGCCGCTACAAGTGAGAGAACGGCAATTGCCATTGGGCTGGCTCAAAGCTAACTTATCGAGAAGGAGGATCACAGAATGTCAGTCCGACTTGTCATAAACATAAAAGCAGCGCCGGGGCGAGGTAACGAGCTTCTGAAGGCACAGGAGCAGCGCTGTGTCGAGGTTCGGAGTGAGCCCGGATGTCAGCAGTTTGAAATATTCCAGAGTGGAAATGACCCGGACAACCTTTGTCTGCTGGAGCTGTGGGCCGATCAGGCGGCGCTCGATGTCCATGCCGGGGTGAACGCGAGCCGGCCGGCGAATCCGGCGATGGACGAACTGAGGGCAGGCGGGCCGCCTTCACGCGAGGATTACGAGTACAACAAGACCCGGTAGCCTTGGGTCTCGAGCAGTGCGTCCGATTGCTCGCGCTTTATCAAGATGCGGTTCGCGCTGTGCGTGAGGCTGTTGCGTCCCTCTCGATGACCGATCTTGACCGGCAGAGCCAGGCTGGGCGGTTGAATCGGAGTTTATGTGGCGCTTCCACTACGACCGCCCGCTCAAGACTTCGCCTGTGCTGGTTGAGTCCCTTGTTGCAGCGAAAGTCGAGCTACTCGAGGCGTTGGGCTAAACGACTGGCTGAAGCTGGCATCGCGGCACGCGAGCGATCACATGGCGCAGCTGTTGCGAGCGGCGGGACATGACGTCAGTAGAGGCGCCCAGCGCTTAGAAATGGTCCGTGAAGTAGGGCGGGCAACGCACCGCGAAGACGCGCCCAGCCCGAAGGATGGCGTCCTCGTTCGTTGCTTCGATGAGGCCGGTTGACGCCGCGACCCACGGGGAAATGTAACCGTTGAAAAGTGACGCCAACCCACGCGCGTGAGTTGTGACCCCCGGCTCGGCCACGGTGCGTGCGACTTGAGTGCGTCCCTTGGTGATGCCAATTCGCCAGGTCCCGTCATTCCAGGGAGCTGTGTCGTCGATCAGTCGCAGCGTTAGCTCAGCTTCGTCATCCATGAGGGCAGGAGTTCGACTCACCATGGCGGCCTCGAAATCAATGATGCGAAGCAATACAGCCGGACCTTGTTGTGTCTGGAGCTTCTCGGAGTCGGCAAACAACGCGAATACGGGATCATGGGGCGCCACAGCGATTGAAACCTCATTGTGAATGTCGTGGCGGCCGAAGTAGGCAAGCAGATTTAGATAGGCATCTCGGGAGGCAGCAACAAGCTCACGAACTCGAACGTCTGTGACCGGGTACTCGAAACCCGGGGTACTTGGCTGCTCGTATATAGCGTAGCCTTCGGCCAAGCCCGCATCGCTCTGCCAGAGGACTACGTCGGTTCCCTGGCGCCACGGCACTTCGGTGACATAGGAGCGCCACCAGGATTCGGACCGATTGAAGGGTCCGTTTCCGAGTGTGGCGTATGCCTGGTATACAGGCTCCATTTGTTTCCAGTTCTCGGGCTGAAGAAAGCGAAAGCGACCCCGCTGAGACGCTTCGACGGTTAGGCCGAAGTCCTTCGGCTTGAAGCTGATGTTGCGCCATTCGGAGGCCACCTCCCAACCGTAACGGCGGTAGAAACTCGGATGAGGCGTGTAGAGACCGGATAGGACGAGGCCTTCGTCATGCATCTGTTGCAGTGAGTGCTTGAGCATGGCTCCGGTGTGTCCCTTGCGCCGATGTAACGGTGAATTCGCTACGGGGCTCACGGCGCCCAGACTCAGCAATCCTCCGTTGAGGTACATCTGAACCGGCACCGTGCGCATCATTGACGTCAGTTCCCCGTCCTCAAACACGCCGAGGTACGAATCAGTGTCGAAGCGATTCCTGGCACTCTCGACTACGGGTTCAATGTCGTGACGTCGCGCCATGCCGAAAGCATGGGCGTCGACCAACAACGCGGCTTCGAGGTCGTCAAGCTTGAGGGCGCGAATCTCCAGGCTCATAGCGTCTCCAAGAATACGCCGTTCGATTGCAGGGGAGAAAGGAAAAGGAGCCGGGACAACCCCGGCTCCTTTTCGTGCTCATTGAAGGCCGCTATTTACGCCGAGGCGTTCTTGAGGCTCTCGAAGGCCATGACGTCTTCAGGGGCGATTTCCTGACCGCTTGCGGTGACCAATAGCGGCCGCTGGCGCATTCGAATCGTCTCAGCGCTGACGATACATTTCTGTACATCGCCACGAGATGGCACCTCGTACATCACATCGAGCAGAGTGTCCTCCAGCACGGTACGGAGCCCGCGGGCGCCGGTCTTGTGGTGGAGGGCCTCATCTGCAATGCATTCGAGGGCATCAGGCGTGAACACCAGATCGACGTCGTCGAGGGAGAAGAAACGCTGGAACTGCCGCATGACGGCGTTCTTTGGCTCCTGCAGGATCCGAATCAGGGTTTCTTTGCTGAGTGATTCGAGCCCGACAACCAACGGGAGACGCCCGACGAACTCCGGGATGAGGCCGTAAGCCAGGAGGTCGTCGTGTTCGACGTGCTTCATCAGCTCATCGATGCGCTCCTGCCCGGACTTGCGGTCGAGGTTGGCGGTGAAGCCCAGACCACGCCGATCGCGTCCTAGCCGTTTCTCGATGACGGAATCGATTCCCTCGAAGGCGCCACCGCAGATAAACAGGATGTTCTGGGTGTTTATCTGAATGAACTCCTGATGCGGATGTTTGCGTCCGCCTTGCGGTGGAACGTTCGCCACTGTGCCTTCGATGATTTTGAGGAGGGCTTGCTGTACGCCTTCGCCAGACACGTCCCGCGTAATGGAGGGGTTATCCGACTTGCGCGAGATCTTGTCGATCTCGTCAATGTAGACGATGCCGCGTTCGGCTCGAGCAACGTCGAGGTCCGCGGCCTGAATCAGATGCAGCAGGATGTTTTCTACGTCCTCGCCAACATAGCCTGCCTCGGTAAGGGCTGTGGCGTCAGCGATGGTGAAGGGCACGTCGAGTATCTTCGCCAGCGTGCGAGCAAGGTGTGTTTTACCAACGCCAGTGGGTCCGACGAGCAAGATGTTGCTTTTCTCGAGCTCTACTTCAGTGTCGCTGCCAGAGGCGTTTGCGTTGACACGCTTGTAGTGGTTGTAGACGGCAACCGAAAGAATCTTCTTTGCCTGCTCTTGCCCAATAACGTATTCGCTGAGCTGCTCGTGGAGGGCGCGTGGCGGCGGAACCTTCTCGGCCGCGGCAGCTTTCGCGGGCCCGCCTTCTTCCTCGATGATTTCACGGCACAGCTCTACGCACTCGTCGCATATGTAGACGGCGCCAGGTCCCGCGATCAGTTTCTTAACCTGATCCTGACTCTTGGCGCAAAACGAGCACTGGTATTGCAGGCGGCTTCCCTTAGTGGTTGCCATTTAGCCTCCGCTCTCACTTGCCCTTGAGAGGATCTCGTCAATCATCCCGTATTCTTTTGCTTGTTGTGCATCCATATAGAAGTTTCGGTCGAAATCGCGACGAATTCGCTCCGGGTCTTGTCCAGTGTTCGTCGCGAGGATGTTTCGCAGCAGATCGTTGAGGCGGAGAGTCTCTCGTGCCTCGATCTCAATATCGGATGCCTGGCCGCGGGCGCCACTCATGACTTGGTGCATATGAATGGTTGAGCGGGGCATTGCGAAACGCTTGGCCGGCGTACCCGAACTCAGCAAAACGGTAGCCATGCTCGCGCAAATCCCGACGCAGTACGTCGAGACATCGCAACGGTTGAGCTGCATGGCGTCGTAGATCGCGAGGCCAGCATGGACCGAACCACCGGGCGAGTTGATGTAGAAGGATATGTCGCGTTCCGGATCTTCGCGCTCAAGGTGCAGGAGCTGCGCGATGATACTGTTAGCAACCTGATCATCGATCGGTGAGCCGAGGAAAATGATCCGCTCCTTGAGGAGCATCGAGTAGATGTCGTAGACGCGCTCGCCACGTGGTGTCGTTTCCACCACGGCGGGGACAATGGCTCGCAACGGGTCGTTCATGCCTTCTCCTGAGTCTCTGCCTCCGGCGTACCTGCCTTGCTCGCAGCCCGCCTGGGCTTCGATGCTGGCTTCTTCGCCGTGGCCCGTGCCTTTTTCTTAGCCGGAGCCTTTCCGCCGTCCTGGCCGGTAATCTCTACCAACCGGCCCAACGTCTTCTTTGTGTGTAGCGTCCGTGCCAATGATTCGCGTGCGTCTTCGCCAGAAAGTAGCTGACGAAGCATATCGGCCTGCCCTGCGGCAGTGCTCGCCATTGCGTCTATCTCTGCCTCGATATCGGAATCCTCTACAGAGATATTCTCGGCTTCAGCGAAGTGACTCAATACAAGTGAGCGCTTCAATCTCAAGAGAGCTTCTTCGCGCACGGTCTCGCGGACTTCTTCCTCGCTCTTGCTCATGCGTTGCAGGTACAGCAATTGAGCGCGCGGATCGCGTGGATCGAGGTTCGCCTGGTCCTGAAGCAGATGGTCAATTTCATGCTCGAGCATCTGAGGTGCGTACTCGATCTTCGCCTGCTCGACCAGTGCGTCGACGGTCAGGGCCTCATAGGCTCGAAGGGCACTCTCGTTCTCGGCCTTCTCAATGTCCTCACGAATCTGGGCACGCAACGCAAGAAGCGTCTCGTGGCCTTCGCCGATGGTCTTGGCAAATTCGTCATCCAGAACCGGCAGCGTTTCTTCTTTGACCTCGGAGATTTTGACCACGTAGGTCATCGTTTTACCGGCGACGTTCTCGTCCTCGTGGTCGGCTGGCGCTTTCAGGGTCTTGGTGACCTCGTCACCCTTCTTGAGTCCGGTAACAACGCCGATGAAGCCGGGAAGGGACTTCAATGATTCTTCTGTGACACGAAACTCAATGTCGTCGGCGGAAAAGATGCTCATGTCATCGGCGCGGGCGGAGACGCTGCCGCTAAGGACGTCGTCTTTCTTGGCCTTGCGTTCGACGGGCTCAATCACCGCATTGCGATGCTGAAGTTCGGTAAGCGCCTCTTCGACTTGATTGTCGTCGATCTTGACGTCTTCACGTGGCACGCGAATCGTCGCGTAGTCCTCAAGCTCGACGACGGGCTGGAGCGGCACGGTGGCCGTGAAGACCAGCGGCTCATGGCTGACCAACTCTACTGAGGGTTGAGCTACCGGCGTGATGGCCGCCTCTTCGAGTGCCTCAACGTAGGCTTCCGGAACGACCATATCCATCGCCTCATCGAGCAGACGATGACGTCCCAGCTCCTTTTCGATCAACTTCCGCGGCGCTTTGCCGGCGCGAAAACCCGCGATCTGCACTTTAGGAGCTAGCTTCTTGTAAGCCGCCTCTATGGCTTTGTTGTGGCGTTCGTCGTCGACTTCGATCTGCAGCTTGACCTGGCGCTCTGGAAGTTCTTCTGTTGTTACCTTCACTGTTTCCTTACGTTCCTACCTGTCCGGGGACGGGCGCGAGGATTTCCTTGCGAGTTGGCCACTATCAGCAATTATAGCAAGCCCAATCTGCCGGACGAAATGTCGAGGCTAGGTGGCTTTCGGCGTGAAGACATCTGTCAGGGCGTCACCAAGGAGATTGAAGGAAAACAGGAGGCCCGCAATGATCCCGCCTGGGAACAGCAGAAGATGAGGATGTTCGTTCACGGTGCGTACGCTGGACGCCTCGAAGATCATGGCGCCGAAGCTAGGATTCGGCGGCTTGATCCCGACGCCGAACCAGGTGAGCACGAGCTCAGAGCCCGCGATGCCGGCCAGCGCCAGCGAAATGCTGACGATGATGACGTTGCTGACGTTGGGCAGCAGGTGGCGAAACATGATGCGACGCGTGGAAGCCCCCAGCATGCGAGCTGCGAGGATGAACTCGGTTTCCCTTAGCGCCAGGACTTGAGAACGCAGGATTCGGGCCAGTCCCACCCAACTAAAGGCCGAGAGTGCGGCAAAAACGAGGAAGTAGTCGGCGACGCCATGTTGAACAATGCCGCTAATCCCGGTGAAGTCCTCAACGTCTCTTGCCGCGTCCCTAACCCGTTCGCCTAAAGTTGCGTTGATCAGGATCAACATCAGAAGCGACGGCAGGGATGCAAAGGTATCTCCGACGCGCATGATCAGGGCGTCTACCCAGCCTCCGACGTAGCCTGAGAGCAGGCCGAGTCCCACCGCCAGGAAGAGGCTGCCGGTGATGATCGTTAAGACAGTGATAATCACGGTGGTTTGAGAGGCCCAGATCACGCGGCTTAGCTGATCTCGGCCGAGGCGGTCCGTGCCGAAGGGATGCTCCAGCGACGGGCCTAGCGGGCCGTCAGCTGCCAGCTCCAGATTCTGCTCACGGTAGGACTGGATGACTCCAGTGTCGGTCAGAAGTGGCGCCGTCAGGCCGCAGAAGTAAAAGACGCCGATGAAAAGAAGGGCCAGCATGGCGATACGCTTCTTGACGAGGCGCCGCCAAGCCAGCCCCATCGGGCTTATCGAGCTGAGCTCCTCCTCGAACCCTCCGTTAAGCGCCAGGTCAGGCGTCTCGCGAGCCATACCTGATCCTTGGGTCTATGAGTGTGTACAGAACGTCGACGACGATGCTGGCGATCAAGAAGAGTATGGCGCCGATCATCACGACGGCCATGATGATGTCGTAGTCGCGGCCCGGGATTGCCTCGAAAGCGAGCCGGCCAGCCCCTGGGATACCGGTGATCGTTTCGACGAAGAAATTGGTTTCGAGCAGGGTGATGAGTGAAAACACGACGATGGTGCTCAGGGGCAACATCGCGTTTCGAAGGACGTGACGTCGCATGACGGTGAACTCACTGAGGCCCTTTGAGCGGGCGGTCCGAACGTAGTCCTCCTTCATCACTTCAAGCGTGAAGGCGCGAGTGAAACGGCCCCAGATAGCGATGCCCGGCAGCGACAGGGCCATCACAGGGATCACCGCCTCCTTGCTTAGCACGCCGATGCATTCATAGCTGTCGCCGAGGGCTCCTAGCGTGACGTTACAGTCCTGGGGCCAACCGCTGGCCGGCAAGATGCCTAGCTTGAGGGCGAAGAAGAGCAGCGCGAAAGGCAACGAGATCAAGGCCGGCACGGATTGGATGACGAGGAAGCTGCTGATGGCTGCGGGGTCGGCCCATGTTCCTTGTCTCCTGGCCGCAAAGATGCCTAAGGGAATGCCGATCGATACCGTGATAATCAGAGCGACGATGTTGTACTGAAAGGACCGCCACATAGCGGGAAAGAGGACTTCGTTGACGGTTACGCCCTGGTATCGGTAGCTCTCGCCGAAGTCGCCCTTGGTGAAGACGTCCCGCATGTAGATGTAGTACTGCTCGTAGATCGGCTTATCCAGGCCACGCGCGGCGCGGACGCGCTCGAAAGCCTCTTCGTCACGGAAGTTGCCGGCGGCAACGCGGACAGGATCGCCAGGTCCGAATCGTGCGAGTGCAAAAGTGGCGAACGTGACGATGATCAGGATGGGAGGGACCCAGAGCAGGCGGCGGAGGATGTAGGATAGCCTGCCTTCCATGGGCCGGAACTACCTGACCTCTGCCACGGTGTCGAAAGGCACAATCACACCTCTAGGCTTCGCAGCCGGGCCGATCACTGCTTACTCGACTATCGAGAGGTAGCGTAGCATCGGGATGACAATGGGCAGCGGGTCAAAACCCTGGACTCGGGGCTTGACCACAAAGTGATCCTTGCCGAAGTAGAGCGGTATCCACGGCAGGTCATCGAGCAGAATCTGTTCGGCATCCTGGTAGAGCTGGAGGCGCGTCGTTGGGTCACCCTCAATTCGAGCCTGCTCGACCAACGCGTCGAATGCTTCGTTGCTGTAGTGCGTGTTGTTCTGCCGGCTGGTGCTGTGGAATAGCAGATCGATGATGTCTTCCGGGTCCGGGTAGTCCATTATCCAGCCAATGTCGAACATCTGGAGGCGGCCGCGATCGAGGTCGTCGAAGAAGCTCGCTGGCTCAGCCTGCGCGATCGAGACGTCGACGCCGAGGTTGGTCCGCCACATTTCGATGATGGCTTGCGTGCCAATTCCAGCGTTTGCTCCGCCACCAATTTCGGTTAACGTCACATCGCCGAGGCCGGCGGCGTCCTTGTACTTGGAGGCGGCCAAGGCTGCACGAGCGCCTTCGGGGTCGAACTCAGGAACGGAAGCGTTTTCGTTGAAGCCAGGGAGGCCGGGCATCATGATGCTCGTGGCGACGTTCAGCATGTCCTTGAGGACGACGCGGACAATCTGCTCACGGTTGATTGCCATGGCGAAGGCCCGGCGGACATTGGGGTCGTCGAAGGGCGGCTGGGTGACGTTGAAGCCGATGTAGGAGACGGACAGGTTGTCGCCACTGCGATAGTCGGCGTTGAGTGGATCGCGAGGACTGAGTACGCGCTCGATATCAGCGGTGCTGATGCCCGCTACATCCAGCTCGTCATTCTCGTACTGGGTGAGCGTGGAGCCGCCGGCCAGGACGTAGAGCACTCGTTCAACCTCGGGCGCACCGAGGTGGTAGTTCTGATTTGCTTCGAGGATTATGCGCTCATTGAGGCGCCACTCCGCCATCTTGTAGGGCCCCGTGCCGTTGGGCTTGCGAGTCCAGTTGCGCGGATTCGACTCGACTTCTTGCTGATCGACGACGAAAGCGGTGGGATAGGTCAGCTTGGCGAGGAAGTAGGCCTTTGGCTCGTCGATGGTGATTTCGAGGGTGCGAGCATCGACAACCTGAACGCCGGTAATCTCGTCAGCCCGACCACGGGTGACGTCTTTGGCGCCAATGATGTCACCGAGGTATGCCTCCGCAGTAGCCGAGACTGTTTGGCCGAGCTTTGCCGTTCGATCGAGCGAGTATTTGAAGTCATTGGCTGTGACCGGTTTGCCGTCGTGGAATTTGGCGTCTGGGCGAATGTGGAAGGTGTACGTCAGTCCGTCGCGACTGACTTTCCAGCTCTCGGCGAGGTCAGGGACGATCTGAAGGTCGCGATCGAGCGTGACGAGCCCGCCGAAGATTTCGACGATGTAGCGAGCGGAGCCGGCGTCGCCCGCCAGTGCCGGATCGAGCGTAATCGGGTCGGAGCCAGCCATCCGTAGATCGGCGTTGGCTGGCGATGCGGATGAGTCGCCGCTGCTGGCGTTGCTGCCCGAATCGCTGTCACCGCTATCACTGCCGCCGCATGCAAGCGCAGCCAGCGCCACTCCCATCAGGAGAATCGAGAACCAGAGTCTTCGTGGGGTGCCTGTCATCGCAACCTCCTGCCCGCTGCCGCCAACTGAATCGACGAAGGCTAAATGTCCGCCAATGCTGCTACGAATGTTAGCAAACGCCGGTTTCAACCTACAACGACGCACTCCTTCCATGTGTCACAGGTCTGTAAGGTTTCCCTAGCACGAGGTCAGTCCTCCGTCGCCTCGACCGAGATGCTGAGCGTGCGAAGCGCCTCCGGGGCCGCGCGTAAAGGCGCGCCGGTCATCGGATCGGAAGCGCTCTTCGTCTTTGGGAACGGGATGACTTCGCGGATGTCGGACTCCTGAGCCAATAATGCCACTGTACGGTCGATGCCCGGCGCAATTCCGCCGTGAGGCGGAGCGCCATACTCGAATGCCTCGAGCATGTGACCGAAGCGCTCGTTGGCATCTTCGTCCGTGATCTTGAGCAGGCGCAGGATGCTTTCCTGCTCCGAGCGCTTGTGAATTCGGATGCTGCCGCTGCCGATCTCCTGACCGTTGCAGACGATGTCGTAGGCGTTGCTAAGCGCCACACCGGGATCCGATTCGAGGCTTGCCAGTGATTCGGGCTTCACCGACGTGAAGAGGTGATGGCTGGGACTCCAGCGCTCGTCCTCGTCGTCCCATTCGAACATCGGGAAGTCGACAACCCACAGGAAGGACAGCGTACCGGGATCCGCGAGTTCCTGCTTTGAGGCGACCGTGCGCCGCAGTAGGTCGAGCGCCGGCTTGACGCGTGCGACCGAGCCGGGCTCCTTGGACGGGATGCCGCCAGATCCCGCGACGATGAGCACGAGGTCGCCGGCGCCCGCGCCGGCGTTGAGTCCGATCGCCCGCGTCAACTCAAGACCGAGAAACTTGAGGACGGGTGAGCGAATTTGCTCCTCAGTCGCGCTGCGAGGCTCGGCCTCAAACGCGATAGAGACGAGGCCGCGTGCGCCCATAGTCTTCACCGTTTCAGTGAGGCCATCGATCTCGCGACGAGAGAAAGAAGCGCCGGTGGGTACGCAGATGCCTTCGACCGCACCGCCATTCTCGACGGCGCTCCTGAAGACAGCGAATTCGGTATCGCGGACCAGCTCGGTGAAGTCGGTCAACTCAAGGCCGTAGCGAAGGTCCGGCTTGTCCGTGCCGAAGCGGCGCAAACATTCGGCGTAGGTCAGGCGTGGGAAGGGCGAGGGCAGGCTAAGGTCGGGGCGCAACTCCTGGACGAGACCGCTGTACAGGGCCTCCGTGAGCTCCAGGATGTCTTCCTGCGTGACGAAGCTCATCTCCAGGTCGAGCTGGGTGAACTCGGGCTGTCGGTCAGCTCGGAGATCCTCGTCCCGAAAGCATTTGGCAATCTGGTAGTAGCGCTCGAACCCGGAGACCATCAGTAGCTGCTTGAACTGCTGTGGCGACTGTGGCAGGGCATAGAAGCTACCGGGGTGGACGCGGCTTGGGACGAGGTAGTCGCGGGCTCCTTCCGGCGTTGGGTTAGCCAGGATCGGCGTCTCGATGTCAGTGAAACCGCGGTCGTTGAGGAACTGACGGATGTAATGAATGACCTGGCTTCGCAGGACGATGTTTCGGTGCATCGTTTCTCGTCGCAGGTCCAGGTAGCGGTAGCGCAACCGCAAGAGCTCTTCAACCGCCGACTCTTCGTTTATGTAAAAGGGCGGCGTCCGAGCCGAGTTGAGGGTCACGACTGATCGCGCGACAACTTCGATCGTGCCCGTGGGCATCGATTCGTTCTCGGTTCCAGGGCGCCGCGGCGCCACGTCACCCTCTATTTGCAGAACGAACTCGTTACGAGCGTCGCTGGCGATGGCGTGAGCCTCTGCCGCTGTTTGAGGATTGACCACGACCTGCACGATTCCGCTCGAGTCGCGCAGGTCGAGAAAGATGAGGCCACCGTGGTCGCGTCGACGGTGCACCCACCCGGCCAACGTTACAGTTTGACCGTTGTGTTCCGGGCGCAAGTCTCCGCAGTAGTGGCTCTTAAGCACGATGGACCTCCCTTGAGGCTGAAGCGCGGAAGGCCCGAGCAGAGCTACGTCGCCTCTCATTTTGGCACGCGATGTAGGGCAAGAACTGGCAGCGACAGTCGATCGACTGTCGCTGAAGATTTGGAGTCGGACTAGGCGATGGGTCTACTGGTCTCCGCTGGCCGCGGAGTCGGTATCTTCCGTCGGAGCTTCACCCTTTTTCTTCTTCATGGCGAAGAGAGCGGCGACGGCGCCGATAAGCAGGCCGATGATTGGGAGCTTTTTCATAAACAGCGCCTCCCCGTGAGTAGTGCCCATATCGTATACAACGTCGATATCAGGCGCAAACCACTCGGCGTGAAGGCTACACTATGAGCATGATCGCTGTTGAACCGCTGGCGCTATACGTCCATATCCCCTTTTGCACTGCCAAGTGCACTTACTGCGACTTCAATTCCTACGCGGGGCAGGATTCCTTGATGAGTCCCTATTCGCAGGCGGTCGCCAGAGAGGCAGAGCTGTGGGCTGGACATCTCGCAGGGAGGCGCGTCGAAACCGTGTTCTTCGGCGGCGGGACGCCCAGTTTGCTGCCACTTCCGGAGATGCAGATCATCATGAAGGCCTTGCAAGAGCGGTTCGATATCGATCCCGGAGCTGAGGTCACGCTTGAGGCAAATCCGGGGACGGTCGACGCGACCCATCTTGGCGGCCTGCGTCGAATGGGTTTCAACCGGATTAGCTTCGGGGTTCAGAGCTTTCACGACGAGGAACTGCGCACGTTAGAGCGGATCCACGACGCCGAAGAGGTGGATCAGGCCTATAGCTGGGCGCGGGAGCAGGGCTTTGAGAACATCAACCTGGATCTGATCTACGGGTTGGCCGGGCAGACGCTTGCCGGGTGGCAGTTCAATCTGGAGCGAGCGCTGGCTATGGGACCTGAGCACCTCTCGCTCTATGCGCTGACGCTCGAAGATGGGACTCCACTTACGCGCGACGTCAATCGCGGCCGTGCGGAGGGCCCGGACCTTGATCTGCAGGCTGATATGTTCGAGTGGAGCGTCGAGCGCATGAGGCGCTCAGGCTATTCGCATTACGAAGTGTCGAACTGGTCAAAATCAGGACGAAAATGCCATCACAACCTCTTCTACTGGCACAATCGAGACTGGCTCGGTCTTGGAGCTGGGGCGCATTCGCATCTTAATAATCAGCGCTTTGCCGGAGCCGCGAGCCCTTCACGCTACATTGCCCTGACCAACGAATCGGTGGCTCAGGAGGGCGAACCGCTCGAAGGCATGCGCCAGGTCAGTATTCGAGACGAGGCGAACCAGGAGCGCGAGATGTCGGAGACGGCTTTCCTCGCACTGCGTTTGCGCGAGGGCCTGAATATCGCCGCCTTTGAGTCGCGCTTCGGTGTGAAGTTCGAGCAAGTCTTCGGTAAGGCGATGCGCGAAACCCAGTCCCTCGGCCTGACGGAGCTTTCGGAGGGTCACCTGCGGCTACGGGACGAGGCGGTCCTGCTGGGCGATGAGGCCTTCCTCCGGTTCCTTTCTCCAGACGGCGCGAAAGAGGAAGCGCGATAGGGCAGGACGTAATTGAAGTGACGGCAATACGCGAAAAAGCTTTGCTATCAGGATAGGTCCGCTCATCTAGAAGAAGGCCATCGATTGGGGCTAACGGATGCCTGAAAGAGACAATGACGCCACCATAGTGCCCCGAGACAACGGTCCGTACTTCGTCCTTGGTGATGTCACGCTGGTTGACATTGAAGGCAAGGCCATTCGCTACGAAGGCCGGATGGCGCTGTGTCGTTGCGGGCATTCGGACACCAAGCCGATCTGTGATGGATCACATCGCGATCATGGCTTCGAGAGTGTGATCCGCGGCTGACGAGCCAAGCGAGCGGCGTCTTCAGCTAGGCAAGGCCGTGTAGCGCTTTGATCCCTGAGATCAGCTCGGAGAGATCAGGGCGCTGACTGTCGGGCGCTGGGCCGATCGGATCGGGCGTCAGGGGATCGCTGAGAAGCGCTTCGATGCTATTGCGGACGCTCCAGGATAATGCCGTGAGGTCATAACCGCCTTCGAGTGCAACTACGATTCGGCCGCCACAGAGCTCCTGCGCAAGGGTCCGCAAGCCGGTGACGAGCGCAGCATATCCAGCACACGACAGACGCATCAGAGAGCCGTCGATAGGGTCGGCGTGGTGGGCGTCGTAGCCGGCGGAGACCAGGATGAGCTGCGGCCGAAAGGCGCGCAGTTTGGGCGTGATGATCTGGTCGAAAAGCAGCGCATATTCGGCGTCACCGCATCCGCCTGGGAGGGACAGGTTGAGCGTCGTGCCGTCACCGGCCTCACGCCAGTGCCCGCTGCCAGGATAGTAGGGGTACTGATGCGTGGACACGTAGAGGACTCGCGGATCGTCGAAGAAGGCGTCCTGCGTGCCGTTACCGTGATGAATGTCGATGTCGACAATGGCAATACGTTCGAGCTCAAGAATGTCGGTGGCGTGGCGCGCTGCGACCGCGACGTTGTTGAAGAAGCAGAAGCCCATGGGCGCCGTGGCGACGGCGTGGTGGCCGGGCGGGCGCGTCAGACAGTAGGCAGAATCGAAGTCGCCATGAAGGACGGCCTCTGTCGCTCCCATGACGGCTCCAGCGGCACGAAGTGCGGCAGCGTAGGTTCCCGTGTTCGCGATCGTATCGGCGAGGACCATTACGGGCCCGCGATCGCCAATGGTGCGCATGCGTTCGATGTGGGCTGGGGTGTGAATGCGAGACAGCTCGTCCAGGGTGGCGTCACGGCACTCGGGCCGTCCGAGTTGGGCGACGACACCTGAGTCCTCAAGCAGGCCAAGACATGCTTCGACGCGAGAGGCGCTTTCAGGGTGGGTCAGCGTGTCGTGGCCCAGGAACAAGGGATCGTAGTAAAGAGAGACGCCCCCCACGCGCTAAGCCTAGCAGGCGTTCGTAATCACTCGACCAGTTTCTGGATTGACTGATTCAGTTCGTCGAGGTCAGGGAAATGGCCGGTCTTCAACTTGGAGTAGATCTCTTCGCCGTTGACGGAGATTTCGAAGGCGCCGCGGTCGCCAGGAATAAGAGTGACGCCGTCGGTCCATTCGCCAAATGTCTGCAGCAGTTCCTGCGCCGTCCACGCGGCGCGTGCGGTGTAGTAGTTTCAAGGCCGGCAGTAAAGCAGTTCGATCTTCAGTTTCTGGCTCGCTATAGCGCACCTCCTCGATCATTATCGCTCGTTGATCAAGTCGCTTTCGTGAAGGCGAGGCACCTTGACGGCACGGATGACAACGAAGCCTTTTTGTCGGGCAACCGTCTCCGTGTTTCCATAGATGTCCTCAACCTCTCGTCGGAGGCTAAGCAGTCGATTGATGACGAGGTATATCTGACCGCGAGGACGCAGGGCTTTGAACGAGCTTGTCACGAGGCTGTCGAGCACTTCGCGACCACTGTGGGTCGGAGGATTGCTGAGAATAAGGTCGAAGCGAGTTTTAGGTGGCAGGTCGTCGGTCCCGTCGCCCAGCACTACGTCCGCGTTTTCGACTTTGTTCATCTCGAGATTTCGCTGGGCGAGACGCGTCGCACGTATGTCGACATCGACAAGCGTGACATGACCTTTTGTCGCGAGCTTCGCGGCGATGATTCCGATGGCGCCGTAACCACAACCCCAGTCCAAAACGCGGGCCGTTGGTGAGACACGCATGGCTTCGATCAAGAGACGCGTGCCTTCATCCAGTTCACGATGAGCGAATACACCCGGCTGCGTCTGAAGCCGCAGGTCAAATCCGCGTACCGATTCGAGGATCGCGTTGTTGGGCACGGCTTAACTATAAGCCGCGAACCTTGGGATTAAGAAAGATGAGACTTCGGCCTTCGGGTGAGCACGCACGGTTAGTCGCTGACGCTAACCGTGCTTTCAGTCGTGCCACGAATGCGCTCCAGGCTGAAGTCGCCCTCATCCCATGAGACCAGCAACTGCGCGGCAACAAAGATCGAGCTATAGGTACCGACGACGATGCCGATTGCCATCACCGTCACGAAGTCGCGAATCGTGTCTCCGCCTAGCAAGATCAGCGCGATCAGTACCAGGATCGCGGTCAAAGACGTGTTCAACGACCGGGCCAGGGTTTGATTCAAGCTAGCGTTTACGGCGTCGGACATCGGTGGATCGTAGCCCGCGTTTTCGGCGCGGCGGATATTCTCTCTGATGCGATCGAAGACGACTATCGTGTCGTGGACGCTGAATCCGACGATAGTGAGCATCGCTGTGATAAAGAGCGTGTCGACTTCGAAGTTGAATATACGGCCGAGGATCGACATTACACCCAGAACGATGATGACATCGTGAACCAAGGCCAGAATTGCCGCCGCACCGTAGCGAATCGGGTTGGGAACCGAGATGAACGAAATGGTGACGTAGATAAGGATGGCCACGGCGGCCGCAGCGACAGCGAACGCGGCGTTTCGTGTGATGTCCGAGGACACGGAGGGTGACACGGAAGAGAACTCGAGGAAGCGCCCGGTGGGGGTTCCGTCGGAGGCCACGATTGGTCCGAAGCGCTGCTCAAGCGCGGCTTCCAGGTCCTCGCGCTCAGATGGTGCGGCGGGACCGAAGGCGGGCGCTTCACCCGAACCTGCGATCAGGTCAGTGCGGATCAAGAGGCGACCCTCAGTGGTCTGCTGAATTCTGGCCTCGGCATGTCCGAGTTCAGCGAGGGCTTCACGAAGCTCGACCTGGCTAACAGACTCCTGGAATGAGACCGCGAAGTTAGTGCCGCTGCTGAATTCAATACCGCGTCGCAAACCATCAGGGAGCGCCAGAGAAATGACGCTCGGCAAGATGAACAACAGCGAAATCAGGTAGAACAGGGGCCGTTTGCCCACGAAGTCGATCATGATCCCGACCCTCCGGTCGCCTCACCCGTAGCGGGGCGGTTGCTGGCGGTTCGAGCCTCTTCAACGTCTGCGCCGAGGAGCCAAAGGTGGCGCATAACCGGAGATCCGACCAGGGCGTGAAGGAATGTGCGTGTCACGGTTATGGCCGTGAACATGCTGACCAGGACGCCGAGAGCCAGGGTCAGGGCAAATCCTTTTACCAGGCTGGCGCCGAATTGGTCTCCGAACCAGTAAAGAATCATGCAAATAATTAAAGTGGCGACGTTGCTGTCTCGAATTGAGGTCCAGGCGCGGGAGAAGCCGGCATCGACGGCACCGAGAAGATTGCGACCGAGCCGCAGCTCCTCCTTCATGCGCTCGAAGATGAGGATGTTGGCGTCGACTGCCATGCCGACGGAGAGGACGAAGGCGGCCATACCGGCGGACGTAATGGTGACCGGCCAGAGCTTGAAGACGGCGAGCGTCAACGAGACGTAGACGAAAAGGGAGGCGGCGGCAAGCAGGCCGGGGAGCCGGTAGTAAGCCACCATAAAGGCCATGACGGCGATGACGGCGATGACGCCGGCCTGGACAGAATCAACGACGGCTGTATCACCCAGCGTCGCATCTACTTCCTCCTGCTGCACCACGGTCAGCGGTACGGGGAATGCTCCAGTGCGCAGCAAAGTAGCCAAGGTTCGCGAGTCCTCGAAGCTGAGGCCGCTGATGACGCCGTTGTCGGAGAGCTGTTGCTGCACAAACGGTGCGATGATGCTGCCTTGCGTGCCGCGAATGGGCTGACCGTCCAGGAAGAAAGCCATGGGTTGAGGTGGATTCGAGAGCCGTGAAGTGGCCAACGCCAACAGTTCGCCGCCCTCACTGTTCATGCCGAAGACAAGCTGTGGCAGGTTGGTTATCGAGCTGCGCTCGGCGCGGATGTCATCGCGGTCGAGGAACCGGCCATCAAGGATGCGTTGGACACCGTCGGTATCTATGACCGTGACCGGCACGAAGAGGGCCGACTGAACCAGCGTTGGATTGGCCAGCACCGTATCTAGTGGCTGCGTGATCGTAGTGCCATCTGAGTTCTCGAAGATCACGTCTCCGTTCGCGTCGCGGGCCAGCTCCATGAACTGCAGCTGAGCGGTGCGTCCGATCTGATCCAGGGCTTCGTCCGCCGAGATTCCGGGAAGTTGGACCTGGATGCGATTACTTCCGACGCGTTCGGTTATGGACTCGGCGACACCGAAGGCGTTGACGCGGCGCTCGATGACCTCGACTGCGGAGTCAAGTGCTTCGTCGAGGTCGATGTCGGGGTCCGCCGACAGGTCAGCTTGCAGGACGAGGCGAGTTCCCCCACGCAGGTCGAGGCCGAGACGCATCTCCCGCCGTTCGACGCCGAAAATGTCGATGCCCTTGCCGATGCAGATGCTTCCGACGCATTCCTCTTCCGGCCATGGAATGAAGTCGGGCAAGTAACGGTTGGGGTTGGACGGAAAGGTGACAAAGACGGCGAACGTCGTGAGCGCCACGATGAAGAGCAGCATCAGCCGCGTGGTGCGGTTTCTCATCCAGAGGCGCCTTTCTGTCCTGGGCCGCCCACGTTGGGAGCCTCGGATTCGTCTAGGAGGCGCATGATCGCGATGGGTAGAGCCGTGATGACGACGCCATCAGCGAGCTCCAGCGCGACCCGCGTACCTCCCTTTTCTGCGACCTGAATGTCCTTGACCGTCGCCACAAAATTGGAGGTTGTCACCACAATATCGCCTGGACGCAGGTCGCGCATCTGTTTCTTGTGGCGTTCCTGATCTTTTTGAATCGGTCGCATAAACATGAAGTAGAAAGCGACTACGACGCCGAGGATGACGGCCGCCAGTATTTCTGCATCGTTCACGGCGTGTCCTCCCCAATGAGAAGGCGAGCGAGTGCAAACGCCTCATCAGCGGTCGAAAGCTCACCTACAGCATGAGCCTCCTCGATGGCAGCGAGGAGACGTCCGACCTCGGGGCCAGGTTCCAGGCCGAGGGCGGTCATAAGCGCGTCGCCGTCGACCAGCCGGTGCTTTTGCGGTTCAGCGGTGTCTGGCTCCAGTCCGCTGACCAAGATCCACCGCACATACGCGACGTGACCGGCCCAGCGATCTTTCTCCAGGCGCGGACCCTGTGCAGCGGCTACATCAGCAAGGCTGAGGAAGAGGCAAGCAGGCGCCGCGTCGCTGAGGTCACGGAAGAATCGGTACAAGGCGCGCTTTGATGGCAGCGCGTCTCCTTGCGAGAGCTGAGCGGGACGCAGGTGCTCCTCTACGAGGAGCGAAACGAATCGAGTCTCCTTGGCGCCGAAACGGAGGCGGCCACAGATGGTCTCAGCCTTTGCGGCACCTTGTTCGGGGTGGCCGAGGAAACGAACCTTCCCGTCCGGTTGCTCTGACTTGGTCTCAGGTTTCGAGACATCGTGAAGCAGGCCGGCCAGCTTGAGGAGGACGCGACGACTGTGGCCTCCAACCTTGCCTTCGAGATAAGCGTCCAAGTCGAACCCTGTGAGGACGTCTCGGAATATCGGGGCAAGCCAGCGTTCCGGGTCGGTTGGGGGCGAAAGCATGAGGTCAAGGGCAGCCAGCGCTTCGACCGAGTGGTCGAAGACGTCCCAGTAGTGGTGTTCGGAGGGTTGACCAACGCCTCGGCCGGCGCCGATTTCGGGCAGTAACTCATCGAGAAGGCTGACGCCGTCTAGCAGGCGCACGCCGTAGGCAGAACGAGGTGCGGTGAGAATGCGGACCAACTCCTCGCGCTGACGTTCGCCGGCGGTCTGAGGCAGGAGAAAGGCGAGCTCTCGAATCGCTTCCTCTGTATCGTCTTCGATTTCTAGATCCAGTTCGACCGTAAGACGGATCGCTCGCAGGAGGCGCAGCGGGTCGTCCTGGAACGCCTGGCGGCTAAGCATCCGGAGCGCGTGCGATTCCAGGTCGGCGAGGCCCCTAAATGGATCTATCAGCTCGCCCAGCGAGCCGTCCTCGCGAAGGGGAGCCGCCATTGCGTTGATGGTGAAATCACGACGAGCGAGGTCTGCCTCGAGGTCCTGTTCATGAGAGATATCGATTTCCTGTAGAGGAGCGGAATCAGGGAGGCCGAGGCGGTAATGTCCACGCTCGGCGTCGAGGGCGAAGATGCTGGCTCCGAGGGCTTGTGCGAGACGTTCGCCGGCGACTCCTGGGTCTTTGCCCGTGACGATGTCGAGGTCTGCAGGGTTGCGGCCGAGCAGAAGGTCACGGGGCATACCGCCGACGGCGTACGCATCTGGCACTGCGGCGCGAACCGTAGCCAGCAGACTGCGGAGATCCGGGGTTAGGGCTTGGTTGGGTTCAGACACGGTAGCGGGGGAGGCGGCAGTCATTGCTTTGATGCACCCTACTGGGAGGGACTTTCCGCCGCTTCCTCCTCCTCTTCGGTTTCTTCTTCATGCCCAGTGTAGGGCGTCAGGTCGTCGATGCTTCCGATGTAGTCGAAGTAGAGTTTGCCGTCGAGGTGGTCGAGCTCGTGCTCTATCGCTTCGGAAAAGAGCTCTTCGGCGTGATAGCGCACTGGCTTGCCGTCCCGGTCGAGGCCTTTGACGACGACCTTTTCGGCGCGGGGCACAGCACCCTTATAGCCTGGTAAGGAGAGGCAGCCTTCGCCTTCGCAAACGCGTTCACCGGTGCGGCGCACGATCTCCGGGTTTACGAGTGTGACGATTTCATCGCCGGGGATGTGGATGACACAGATGCGCAGGGAGACGCCAACCTGGGGCGCAGCGAGCCCGACTCCCGGTGCGTCGTGCATGGTCTCGATCATGTCGTCGATCAGCTTGTGGATCGCGGCGTCAATCTTGCGAACCTTCTTGGTTTTAACTCGCAAGACGGGCTCCGGGATCTTGGCGATGCGCAGTACGGCCATGGGTGGAGACAGGCTTCCTTTAGTTTCGAATTGATGCTTCGGGCCGCTCGGCGGAAGCAGCGCCATTCTATCGCAGGGTGTTGCTAAGGGCACGGGTCTCGAAAGAGGGCATATAGTCGATAGTGATGTTTTCTCTTCGGCATGTCGTGGTTCTGGCTCTGGTCCTTGAGATAGCGTTGCTGATGTGGCTTTTGTGGATTTTTGCCACGTGGCCGGCGGGTCCAATCTGGTTTGATAGACAGCCGGAGCCGGAGCCCTGGTGGCCACGTCTCGGACCGATCTCCGCCATTCTGTTCCTCGCCGTGGCCGATTATGTTGCTGCCCTGGGCGTTCTTCGAGTGGCCTCGTCAGTACGCCTGCTCAGGATGGCTCAACAGGCATCCCTGATGGTGGTCGCGGCAGCGCATTCCGTCGTCTCGGCCTGGATATTGCTGACATCCCATGCGGAAGCCTGGGACGACGTGCTCAGAATCCTAGGGTTGAGTGGCTTGGGCATCCTTATCGCTGTCGTTTGCGCTGGGAGCTGGATTCGAACCGTTCGCCCTCCAGCCCAGCTCGCTACGGAATAACCGGCAGCACCACGCGCGAACCGTGAGCAGCGTCGTGGAACACGGTGTTGGTGGCGATGACGGTGCGGCGGTGGCGATTGAGCGGCTCGCCGCTGTTTGGGTTGACGTCGAAGCGGGGGAAGTTGCTAGACGAGATGTCGAGCCGGATGCGGTGCCCCTTCTTGAAGACGTTTGAGGTGGGATAGAGCTTGATTGTGAACTCGTACGGCGTGCCGGGTTCCAGGAGCTTCTCGTACTGCAGCGACTCGCGATAACGGGCACGGATGATACCGTCCTCCAGTAGCAGGTCGAATCCGCCCGGGAAGTCGGCGGAGGCCGGATAGACGTCGATCAGCTTGGCGGTGAAGTCCGTATCGATGGCCGACGATGAGGCCCATAGCTTGACCTCGATCTCGCCTGTGACTTCGAGGTCGGCTTCCAGTGGCTCCGTCTGGAAAACGATGACGTCGCGGCGGGCGGACAGCGGTAAGGGCGTCGTCCAGTTCCAGATGTGCTCGCCGCCGCGCTGGTCGTAGGCGCCCTGCAGCAGGATGCCGTCGGCGGATGAGACGTTGCCGCCGACAGTCGGTACCGGATCGCGCGGATCGAAGTCGTAGCTGGTTGATGAGGCGTCGTCATTTGGCGCTTGTATCGAGAGCGAGCCGTCAGCGTGCAGGTAGTAATCCGTGTACTGGGTGCGAGCCAGGGGCCATTCCTGCTCGTCGCGCCAGTGGCCGCCGTGGTTGAGCAGACCGTCGGCCGTGCGGCTGCCATTACCAGTGCCCATGACGAAGAGACGCACCGGTGTCGCAAATGGGGCGGATTTGCCGACGGACGTGTCTTTGCCCATGAGCCAGCGGTCGAACCATTCGCGGCGCCAGCCGAGCTGATCCTCGATCGCGGCCTCGGCGCCAAACTCGACCTGGCCGTGGGCGTGCTGGGCCTGCTGGCCGTGGATCCAGGGTCCCATGATCAAGTAGACGGGGCCGGTAATCGCCTGACTCAACGCCTTGTAGTTGGCGCTGGTGTTTCCGTCCCATGAGTCGTACCAGCCGCCGACGAGGTAGACAGGGATGTCTTTGTAGCGTCCTGGATTATCGAGAATGTTGTTATGAGCCCAGAACTCGTCGTTGTCGCCGTGCTCCATCGCCTCGACGAGCCAGCGTTCGTACTCGGGGGCGTACTTGAGGGGTGTGGTGCCAGGCCGCAGCGGGAGGTTTAGGAGGTAGTGGCGGCGGTCGCGCGACATCTGCGCCAGCGCCTCGTGGGAGGTGTGGGGAGCGTTGCGGCCATTCCATGAGGGGTCGTTCCCGGCGGTATAGACCCAGTTCCAGAAGCGCAGCTCGAAAGCGCCGGCGTTGCGCATGCCCTGGTAGCCGAGGTTGGAGACGGCGTCGACGGGGATTACGGTCTTGAGCTCAGGGGCACCCTCCAGCGCGACGGCGTGCTGGGTGCCGCCCGGGTAGGACGTACCGAACATGCCGACCTGGCCGTCGGACCAGGGCTGCAAGCCGATCCAGGCGCAGATGTCGACGCCGTCCGGGGCGTCACCGCCGAGAAAGTCCCAGGTCCCTTCCGACATCCAGCGTCCGCGCACGTCCTGGACGACGACGGCGTATCCATGGCTCGCGAAGTAGTGGCCGAGCTCGACAATGCCAGTCCGGCCAGCCGGCGGCTCCTGGGTTTTGCTATACGGCGTGCGTGTGAGCAGCGCCGGCACGGGTCCATGACGGGACGCCGGGAGGTAGACGTCTGTAGCAAGGCCGACGCCATCTCGCATCAGGATCATGAGGTCGCTGAGGACATCGACGCCGGTGTTCGTCATGGTCGGAGCGTAGAAGCGGATGAGGAAGGCGTCAACGCCTCTGCGGGCGGCTATGATGCGTCGAAAGCAAGGTTAGACGGCGAGATTACGGAGGTCAGCATGAGCGAGCGCAAGTTTCGATTTGGGGTCAGCGGGCGGGGTGATACGGCGTCGCAATGGTGCGACTTCGCAAGTAAGGCGGAGGACTTCGGCTACTGGTCGTTCGACATTCCGGACCACTTCACGCGCCAATTTTCTCCGCTCCCGGCGCTTGTAGCGGCCGCGCGAGCAACGTCAAGCATTCGACTGACGACGACGATGATTTGCAACGACTTCCGCCATCCGATCATGCTGGCCAAGGAAGCCGCGACGGTCGACGTGATGACAGACGGACGCTTCGAGTTGGGCATTGGCACCGGCTCGCGACCGGATGACCTCACGGAAGCCGGGATGCCGGACGACGCGCCGGGCGTCAAGGTGGAGCGAATTACGGAGCTGGTGAGCATCCTGAAGCTGTACTACGGCGAGGACGAGCGGATCAGCTTCGACGGGAAGCACTATCAGATAAAGGACCTTGAGGCGTATCCCAAGACGGTGCAGAAGCCGATGCCGATCATGATGGGCGCGCGGGGGAACCGCATGCTGCGGCTGGCGGCGCGTGAGGCGGACATTGTCGGCGTGATGATGGGCGGCGACGAGCCGGAGGGCGGCCTGAGCGCGAAGATGGCGGTGGTACGCGAGGCGGCGGGTGCGCGCTACGACCAGATCGAATTCACGCAGCTCTTCTTCAACGTGAAAGTGGATGGCCAGCCGAATACGCCGGGCGCTCAGCGTCCCGGGTTGAGCCTGATGGGGAGCCGCGATGAGATCGTCGAGCAGTTGTTGAAGCTGCGTGAGGAGAACGACATCTCGTATATCTGCGTCATCGGTCCTGTGATGGACGCGTTCGCGCCTGTGGTGGCGAAGCTAGCGGGCAAGTAGGGCACGTCAGAGGATCAGGCGATGCTGGCGGGGTCGATGTCCAGGATCCAGCCTTCGGCGAGCGTGACGTCGCGCAGCAGCTCGACGGGGTCGGGGGAACGCACCGTTATCTGCCAGCGGAAGCGGCCGTGCCACTTTGGTATATAAGGCGGCGCTGAGCCAATGATTTCCACTCCGGGCAGGCCGCGCTGAGAGATGTCGGCGCGCAGGGCGCTGACCATGCGCTCCGCCTGCTGCATGCCGTAGTCGGCGTTGGTGTGGGAGTAGACGAGGCGGGCTAGACGTGTGAACGGCGGATAAGCCTGGGCGCGACGTAGCTCAACCTCGGCTTCGAAGAAGGCGTGGTAGTCGTGCTGAGCCGCGGCGACGATGGCGTAGTTGTCCGGCGTGTAGGTCTGCACGACGACGCGCCCGGATAGCGAACTGTCGCCGTCAGCGGGACCCGAACGTCCGGCCCGCCCCGAGACCTGAGTTAGCAACTGAAAGGTTCGTTCCGAGGAGCGAAAGTCAGGTATGTGCAGGCCGATATCTGCGCTGATCACGCCGACGATGGTCACGGCTGGCAGGTCGAGGCCCTTGGCTACCATTTGTGTGCCGACAAGGACGTCCGCCTTACCGTCCATGAAGCTGGCGAGGATTTGCTCGTGGGCGTGCCGGCCCTGAGTCACGTCGCGGTCCCAACGCAGGGTCCGAACGCCGGGCAGCAGATCCTGCACGGCCTCTTCGACAGCCTCGACGCCGAGGCCCATGGGTCGAAGCCGGGCACCACCGCACATGGGACAGCTCGCTAGCGGACCACGACTACGGTTGCACTGATGACAGACGAGGCGCTCGATGTTGCCGGACACACCGCGGCGGTGATAGCCGAGCGCGATGGCGCAGGCGCTGCACTGCGGCACGTATCCGCAGTCGCGGCATTGCAGAAAGCCTGCGCTGCCGCGGCGATTGAGGAAGAGGATCGCCTGCTCGCCATTTTCAATCGCCTGATGCAGGCCGATCTGCAATGAGCGACTGAAAATCGAACGATTGCCACCTTTCAGCTCTTCTCGCATGTCGACGACATCGACTGGTGGCAGGACGGTGGAGCTGTGAATGCTGAGAATGTTGCCGTCTGAATCGCGAACGGGACGGACGCGTTCCTTGAGCTCGAGGAGTCGGTGGATGCCCCAGAGCGCCTTCTGGTAGCTGATGACGTCTGGAGTGGCGGAACCGAGGAGGAGAACGGCGCCGGTGAGTTTCGCCAGCGTTTCCGCGGCTTCGCGGGCGTGATAGCGCGGCGAAGGCTCGTTCTGCTTGTAGGTCCACTCGTGCTCCTCGTCGATGACGATGAGGCCGAGGTTTGGCTGCGGCGCGAATATGGCAGAGCGGCTACCAATAACGACCGCGTAACGTCCCTCCCGGATGCCGTGCCATTGGTCGAATAGCTCTCCCTGCGAGAGGCCGCTATGCAGCACCGCCACCTGGCCGGGGAAGCGCTCAGCAAAGCGCCTGACCGTCTGCGGCGTCAGGGCAATCTCCGGCACCAAGACGATGGCGCGCTTGCCGAGGTCTATGGCGCGCTGCAATGCGGTGAGATAAATTTCCGTCTTGCCGCTGCCGGTGACGCCATGCAACAGAAAGCTTTGAGAGTGGTCGGTATCGAGGGCTGCAACGACTGGCGCCAGCGTGGTGAGCTGTTCTCGGGTCAAAGGTGAGGCTTCGCGAGGGGCGTAATTGCGCCCGGCCAGTGGGTCGCGCTCGACTGGCTCGTCTTTGACCTCGATGAGGCCATCCTCTGCAAGGGGCCGAAGGACAGGGAGCGTTGCGCCGGCACGGAGCCGGAGCTCGGAGGCGGGTAGGGAGGGTCCGGCGTCGAGCAGGAGACGAAGAGCCTTTGCGAGACGTCCTTTTCGGGCGGCGGTGAGGTCTGTGATCGCCATCTCGATCACGGAGGTTGGTGCGATTAATTGGACATAACGTGCAGTCTTGGGCCGAACTGTCGGGCGGGCCATGCCAAAACTGCGCTGGATAAGACCTCGCTGGGTTAGCTGGGACAGTGCGATGGCGACGCCTTTCAGCTTCGAAGCGCGTTCGATCTCTCGCGCCTCGCTGCGGCCGGCGGCGATGAGATGGGTCAGGACCGCAAGCTGGCGCGGCGGGATTTTGTAGTTGTCGAGCTCTTCGACGGAAACAGCGGACTCGTAGAACGTGAGAGGTTTGCGCTCGAAGCCGGGAGGCAACATGAGCGCGACAGCGGCGAAGAGCGGCGCCAAGTAGTAGTCGGCGAGCCATCGCGCCAGCTCGACGTGGGCGGCGGAGATGACCGGCACGTCCGAGATGGGCGCGTCGACGGGCTTCGGATCGTGGAATGCGGGTACTTCGACGACCTGCATCACGACGCCCTGGAGGAAACGGCGCCCAAACGGTACGAATACGGCATCGCCGGGCTGCAGCGTCATACCGTCAGGAACGGCATAGCTGAAGCTCTGACGATGGGGCAATCCGGAATTGACGGCGACTTCAACAAAGGGCATTTGTTCTAATCATAACTGTGAGTGCGAAAAAGGGAGATCACATGGGGGATAGTCCGCAGATGAGCGGAAGAGAACCCCTAAGCAAGCGACGTTTCGAGTCGATAATCCTGGTAAGACCCCGTAGAGATTCAACTACGCGTTTCAGGGAGACCGGCATGTTCGGCACTCTGGGTAACAGCTTCAAGCTCTTCAGGGTTTCCTGGGGCATTCTCAAATCGGACCGAGAGTTGATTATCTTCCCGCTGCTGGCGGGAGGAGCCCTGTTCCTCGTGTTCGCGTATACGGCGGCGGCATTCTGGGCGGGAGGTACGTTCGACCGTATTGGTCCCGACTACCGCTTTAACCTGGCAGACTTGATCTTCGTGGCCCTGGCGTATTCCCTAGCTGCTTTTGTTGCGGTGTATTTTACCGCCGCTATGTCTGCGGCTGCCTATCAGCGGCTCGAAGGGTTCAACCCCGACGTTCGCACAGGACTTGTAGCGGCCAGCGATCAGTTGGGAGCTCTAGCCGGCTGGTCGGCGATGGCAGCATAGTTTGTCTTGGTGCTCAACGAACTGAGCAGCAGCCGGAGTTTGCTTGGCCGCCCGTTTGGCTTCGCGCTGCGTCTCTTCTGGAACTACACTACGTTCTTCGTCATTCCGGTACTGGTGATCGAGAGCGCGAATCCCGCGGACGCATTGAGCCGGTCGACGGATCTGTTCCGGCAACAGTGGGGAAAGACCCTCGTCGCTAACTATGGCTTCGGCGCGGCGTACGTGCTGGTCGCTGTTTTCGCTCTCGGACCGGCGGCGCTGGTTTACTTCGGGCTGGGCTCGACCTTCCTCGCAGTCACTTCAGGTGCCGTCTTGTTAACGCCAGGGCTAGCGACTGCGAAGTCACTCGACATCATCTACAAGGTGAGTCTGTATGACTACGCGGCAACGGGACGTGTTGGCGGCGGATTCTCGGGCAGCATGGTGCAGAACGCGTACGTGTCGAAGCGGGATCGTGGGCCGTTTCGGCGAGACGAAATTGAGCGGCCAGCCGCACACGGGCGTGCGGCATAGCAAAAGGCGGTCAGACGGCCGCGTTCTCATTACGCCGCTGAAAGTGACGTGCTAGCGGACTCGAGCCTTCTCTTTGATTCGTGCGGCTCGACCTTGTAGGGCGCGCAGGTAGTAGAGGCGAGAACGCCGCACTTTGCCCTGGCGGATGACTTCGACTTTGTCGACGCGGGGCGAGCTGTGCAGGAAGGTGCGCTCTACGCCGACGCCGTTGCTGATCTTTCGGACCGTAAACGTGGAGGCTGGACCGCCGCGACGGACGCGAATGACGTCGCCTTCGAAGACCTGGATGCGCTCCCGGTTACCTTCGACAACTTTGACGCTGACTTTGACGTGGTCGCCCGCCTGAAACACTCCCATCTGGGGGTTTTGCTTGGCGTTGGAGAATTCGTTCGCATCCATTTAGGTTTCGTCCTCGTCTTCTTGCGGCGCTTTCGTTGCTTCCGCCGCAAGGCGTATTTCTTCCTCGGTGAGGCAGGCCGGTCCAGGTTCCCGAAGCGCTTGTTGAAGCAGATCGGGTCGACGCCTGGCTGTGCGGAGGATCCGTTGCTGGCGTCGCCATTTCGCGATTTCGCCGTGGTTACCGGAGAGCAGTATATCCGGTACCTGCCATCCGCGAAACTCCGCCGGTCTGGTGTATTGGGGGTATTCCAGCAACCCGTCGGAATGCGACTCCTCAAGCAGGGAGTCGGAGGAGCCGAGCGTGCCGGGCTGGCGGCGAACGAGGGCATCGATAACGACGATCGCGGCGTATTCGCCGCCAGAGAGCACGAAGTCGCCGATGCTGATCTCGTCATCGGCAAGGTGCTCGCGGACGCGCTCGTCGACGCCTTCGTAGTGGCCGCAGAGGAGAATAAGGCGCGGCTCAGCGACGAGCTCATCGACGACCTGCTGGTTGAATAGACGCCCCTGTGGGGTGAGGAGGACGACGCGAGCCGGGGTCGGAACGGCCGCTTGCACGGATTCGACTGCCGCCGCGAGCGGTTCGGGTTTCATGACCATGCCGGGGCCGCCGCCGTAGGCATAGTCATCGACGATTGAATGTTTGTCCGTGGCGTAGTCGCGGATGTTGTGCAGGTGTACCTCGGCGACGCCTTCGCGCAGGGCTCGGCCGAGGATGCTGGCTTGCAGTGGACCTTCGAAGGTTTCGGGAAACAAGGTCAGGACGTCAATGCGCATGGTCACTATTATCGCCCGAGGTCGATCCAATTGCGGCGGTAAGGCCTGCTGTCGGGGTCGAAGCGTTCGTCTTCCATGACGCCGCCGTTGGCTTCGATGACGCGGTTGGAGGGATCGTTGTCAGAACCAACGGTGAGCAGAGCCTGCCAGATACCAATGTTCTTCGCCTCTTCAAGAGCCAGTGCGAGAAGGCAAGTTCCAAAGCCCCTACCTCGGGACTCTGAACGTATGTAGTAACCGATATGTCCACCGTGTATCAGAAGTGTTTCGTTGAGGTGGTGGCGCAAACGACACATGCCATGAATCCGGTCGTTATCGTCGACAAGCCAGTACGTCGTATGCGGGACGTGGTCGTCGGGCAGAACCTTACCCCGCGACGATTCTACTTCGCGTTTCAGATAAGCATCGATGGTAAGTCGGCCCTCAGCTACTTCAGGTACGCGACCGAAGCCGCTCTCTCCACTACCGACCTCTCGGAGGAATTCCACGAGACCGTTGGGCAAGTTGAAGGTGGCCTCTTCCAGGCGCATTTAGACCTGATCGACGGGGTGGCTTTCGCCGGAATCTCCGCGGAGCGTCTCGACGGCGTGGGGGAGCAATTCGAGGATGGCTTCAAGGCTTTCGCGGGCGCCACGCTCGCTGCCAGGCAAGTTAATGATCAGCGCGCGTGCCCGAGTAACAGCAACGGAGCGCGAGAGAGAGGACAGATGAGTGCTCTTACGGCCTGATTCGCGCATCAGCTCCGAGATGCCGGGGACAAGGCGGTCGGCCACGTCCAGGGTCGCCTCGGGAGTGACATCACGGGGTGAGAGGCCGGTGCCGCCTGTGGTTAGGATGAGGTCGGCGCTGGATTCGTCGGCCCAGCTGCGGAGCTGCGAAGCGATTGCTTCACGGTCATCGGGCAGGATCGCCGTTTCAACGACGAGGGCGCCGATCGAAGTCAGTAGGGATGCTACGGCTGGGCCGGCGGTATCGACCCGCTGGCCGCCGGCACCCTTGTCGCTGAGCGTTAGGACAGCGGCGCGAATCGTCATAAGGTGCCGATTCTAGCATTGGCGGTGAGCCGGAACGGCCAGAAGCTGCAGACGAAGTGAAGTCGAGTCGATCCCGTGACAGATGGGGGCTACTGGGCTTTCCGGAGAATCGAATGCGTTCAAAATAAATAACTATTGATAGTTTGTGAGGAATAGAAATTTTCGATATCGGAAACATATTGCTATAGACGCTTTAAGCCCTATGCGAGGATTCTTCGTACTACGAAGATAGAAGTACTGTGCCGATCACGGTGCCTATGGGAGTGCATTGGAGGAGGATTGCTGACAATGCCGAGCTACTGGAACAAGGTACTCGACAGGAGAATGACAAGGCGCCGCGCGATTGCTGCGACGGGAATGACCGCCGGTGCGGCTGCGTTCCTGGCCGCTTGTGATGGCGGCGGTGACGACGAGCCTGAGCAGGCCGCAGCGCGAGACACAAGCGGTCTGCTGGCGGCGCGCGCGCAGGAGGTCGACAAGGCAGTCCGTGGCGGCAAGCTGGTCATCGACAACGGGTCGAACCGCGATCCGCTGCACTGGGATGGAAAAGCCCAGGGCCAAATTCAGCTGAACCAGCTCCAGGGAGCAGCGTACGAAACCTGGTAAAAAACGTCGCTGGTGCCGCGGGCCAGCCTTCTCCATACGCAGAAGTAGAGCCTCATCTCGCGGAATCATGGGAGGTCAGCAGCGATAAGCTGCAGATCACTTTCAAGCTGCGCAAGGGTGTGATGTGGCACGACAAGGCCCCGGTAAGCGGTCGCGAATTCGTTGCCGAAGACGTCCTAAAGACATGGGAGTACTTCATCTCGGGCGACTCGCCCAACAACAAGGCATCGAGTGCCCACTCAATCAACCCGGCAGCGCCGATCATCGGTTGGGAAGCACCGGACGACCACACGCTGGTGCTGAATCTGTCCGAGCCGACGTCGATGATTTTCCAGCGACTGTCCAGCATGGTTACCGGTGAGGTTGGCTCGATCTACCCGAGGGAGATCGGCGACACCTTCGACGCGAAGGAAACTCAGATAGGCACGGGCGGCTACCAGCTCGATTCGTTCGAGCCGTCTGTCAACATCGTCTACAAGGCGAACCCGAACTACTGGGACAAGGAAAACGCTTCCTTCCTGGACGAAATTGAACTCGTTCTTCTGCCCGAGTACGCACAAAAGCTGGCCCAGTTCAAGGCGGGCGAGATCCCAGTGATTGCCCGTGGTGTGGCTTCCAGGGACGTGCTGGAGACCAAGAAGGCGTCTCCTGACCTGAACATGTTCTCCTACGTGGCGGCATCCAACAGCCCAGGTGCCTCGATGCGATTCGGCTGGGATGACATCGGTGGCGGCCCTTCGCCCTTCCTGGACGTTCGCGTGCGCCAGGCGCTTTCAATGTCGCAGGACCGCGACGCCTACATCGATGCTTTCTTTGACGTCGACAAGTTCCGGGCTGAAGGTCTGCCGGTGGATACGTACTGGTACACCCAGATGGGCTACACGCCTGACTGGACTCTTGACCCGCGCGACGCCGAGACTTTCGGTGAGAACGCGAAGTTCTACGAATACAACGTCGCCGAGGCGATGAAGCTGAAGGCAGCGGCCGAGGCGGACTATCCGGGTGGCAAATTCCCGGGCTTCGTTACCGGCCGCGTAAACGCCGTGTTCGGGCCGACGTATGCCGAGCAGGTCGAGGTTATGGACCAGTTCGCGCGCGAGATCGGTTTCGAGATCGATGCTTTCCCGCTGGACTACAACCTGGACTATCTGCCCAAGGTTGTGACTGAGTTGGGCCACTTCAAGATCCCTGACATGGGCTGGGCCTACGCCATTGGTGCGGTGACCTCTCCAGACCCGACGGACCTCTGGGTGTGGCGCTACTACTCCAAGGCTGGCATTACTTCTGGTCAACTCGGACTTGGTAGCCCGAACGGCCCAGTGGCGGACTCGGAGATCGACCGCCTGGTCGAGTCGGCGAAGGGTGAGTTCGACTCTGAGAAGCGTCGAGAGATCATCCACGACTTGCAGCGCTACGCGAGTAGCGTGATTTACAACGTACCGCAGCCAGGAACATCGGACACCTTCAAGCTGACCTGGCCGCGCCTGCGCAACTTCCTGGGCTACCAGGGAGACTCGCGCGTGAATATGTACGACATGTGGGGCCTGCACACGATGTATCTGGATGAGAGCTTGCCCCAAGGCTAAGCTCCAACCTTTAACCGAACTTCGGTTTAAAAGGCCCCGGCGAAAACGCCGGGGCCTTTTTGTGGGCTTTTCGTGGGGCGAGTGCGGTCAGGGAGGCAAATTGGTTGACAGTGGATATTTGAATGGTAGGATATGGGAGCTTGTGGGAAGATATGGGAGAAATACCGGACGATCCGGAGCTTCTCTCGGGGGACGGGGCCCCGGCACATGCTATTTCTCGGCAAGCAGGAATACGCGATGGACGAGCGAGGGCGGATCCCGATGCCCCCGCGTTACAGGGATGCACTGATGCAGGGGATCATCCTGACGCAAGGCACGCCGGACCATTGCATCCGCGCCTATCCGGCCGATTCTTTCGACGGACAAGCCCAGCTGTACATGAACGAGCCGGTGACGACGCGCAATGGTCGCGTGATGCGCCGGGCGTTCTTTAGCGGTTCGTTCCCAGCGGAGCTGGACCGGGCGGGCCGTGTGTTGATCCCACCGCAGCTGCGCCAATGGGCGAACCTGGAGACCCAGGTGATCGTCGTTGGGGCGGGTGAGGGTATCGAAATCTGGAACTCAGATGATTTCGAGACGGCGTTAGGAGCCGAAGAGGCGATGTTCCTGCAGAGCCTGGAATCGGAATGACGCTGGTGATGGACGCACGTGTGACGCACGACCCGGTGATGCCGCGAGAGGTAATCGCGGCGCTGGACGTGCGCCCGGGCGGCCGCTACGTGGACTGCACGGTGAACGGTGGCGGCCATGCCGAGGCGATCCTGGAGGCTGCGAAGCCGGGTGGCACGTTGCTGGGAATCGACGCGGATCCCAGGGCGATTGAGATGTCGCGGGAGCGGCTGTCGCGATTCGGAGACGGTGTCGCCATCGTGCAGGGGAACTTTCGAGAGCTGGACCGGCTGTGCCGCGAGGGCGGATTCGCGCCGGTGAACGGGATTCTGTTCGACCTCGGGCTTTCATCGCACCAATTGGCGAGCGTGCGGGGGTTTAGCTTTCGCGTGGAGGCGCCGCTGGACATGCGCTTCGGTCCGAGTGAGGAGCCGACGGCTGCTTACTGGGTGAACGAGGCGCCGGAAGAAGAATTAGCAGATATCATCTGGCGTTTTGGCGAGGAGCGGCGCAGCCGCCGTATTGCCAGAGCCATTGTCAACGGCCGTCCTTTGGGGACGACCACCGAACTAGCCAAAGCCGTCGAGCAGGCCGTGGGCCGGAGGACTGGAAGTCAAATCCACCCCGCCACCAAGACGTTTCAGGCCCTTCGCATTGCCGTCAACCAGGAACTAGCCAGCCTGGCCGAGGCGTTGCCCTGGGCTCACGGTCTGCTTGGCTTTGGATCCCGACTAGTGGTGATCAGTTACCACTCACTTGAGGATCGCATTGTTAAGCAGTTCATTGCTCGAGAGTCGCGTGATTGTGTTTGCCCACCATCGCAGCCGGTCTGTACGTGTGACCACAAGGCCACGCTGAAGCCGGTTACGAAGGGGACTGTGACGCCATCGCGGGAGGAAGTCGCGGCAAACCCGCGGAGCCGTAGCGCGAAGTTGCGGGCGGCGGAGCGACTGGCGGCGTGAGCGTGGTGGGGTTGGACTTCGTTGAGGCGTTTGAAGCTACGCGACCTACGCCCGCCCTATCGGTTGGGCTTGTGCGCTCCGCTCTTCTTCTGAGCGACCTGAGGGGAGACCCCTCAGACTCCCGCCGCAGGGGCTGCGCCCCTACTGACCCTGCTGGGGTTGGTGTGGCCGAGGTTGCGTTTGATCGCGGGTACGAGGCGTTTGGGGCTGTGCGACCTGCGCCCGCCCTGACGGTTGGGCTTGTGCGCTCCGCCCCTTTATCAGACGACCTTAGCGGAGACCCCTCTGACTCCCGCCGCAGGGGCTGCGCCCCTACTGACGCCGCTGAGGTTAGTGGGGCTGAGTTTGCGCTGGATGAGGGGCATGAGGGGTTGCGGACGGAGCTAAAGCTGCGTCCCTACGGCCGCCTTGCTGCGCTCGGCAATACGGACCTGGGCGGAGACGTTCCGAGCTCGTCTGATATGGACTGTGTGGATTCCGAGGCTGCTGGCGTCGGTGTGGATGAGAGGCACGAGGCGTTGTGGACGGAGCTAGAGCTTCGTCTCGACGAGAGGTTTGAGACATCACGTCGTGGGCTGCGGTCCACGATTACGGCGTGAGGTGTTGGCATGGCAACACTCGATCGCCTTGGTCCGGCGTCCTTAGAGGCGCCATCGGCAGCAACCTGGGGGCCCCGTCGCGCGATAGCCGTCGCCCTTGCGATTTCGGCGGTTATCGCGCTTCTCCAGGTTGTGCAATCGAGCAGCTCGGCAAACACGGGTCAACAACTGCAGCGCCTGGAGGCGGAGCGAATCGCCTTGAAGGCTGAGGTATATGACCTGCAGGCTGAGGTAGCACAGCTGACATCACTGGACCGCACTGAGCGGGTGGCACGAGAGCAACTGGGAATGATCCAGGGGCGAAACGTCAGCTACCTGTCGGTTGAGGTTGAGGCTCCCGAGGGGGTCTTGTTGCCGCGTCCACTGGTTGAGCCATTGGCTGAGAGCACTGACGTGGAGCCGTGGTGGCAATCGTTGTACCGGGCGCTTCCGCTGCCGTGATCTAGAGGACAGACGAGAGGGCGCCGGGGCAAGGGCGTGGGAGTTGAGATGACAGGTGCTCCGGTGCGCTTTGGCTTGAGGACGGTTTGTCGAGGAAGGGCTGCGCGTCCTGCTTTGCTAACTGAAACCGGGGCTTGGCCCCGAGACCCCACTAAAGGCGGCGCCGAGAGCGTTGGTGTAGCTGACGCCGTGGCGTCTAGCTCCGCGACCGGCGCCCTTCCTTTCGGGCGGGCTTGTGCGCTTCGCCCTTCTATCAAAGCTAACCTGCGGGGAGACCCCTCAGACTCCCCCCGCAGGGGCTGCGCCCCTACTGACCCCGCTGAGGTTGGTGAGGCTGAGTTTGCGCTGGATGAGGGGCATGAGGAGTTGCGGACGGAGCTAAAGCTGTGTCCCTACGGTGGCCTTGCTGCGCTCGGCGATACGGACCTGGGCGCTCGCGTATCTAGTTTGCTAAGCCTGAAGGAGCACTGCTCAGGGTCTCCGCGCAGGGAACCTTCGGCGGAGCTCAGGATGCACTGCGCCCCTTCTGACCCCGCTGGGGTTGGTGGGGCTGAGTTTGCGTTAGATGAGGGGCATGCGGCGTTGTGGACGGAGCTAATGCTGCGTCCCTACGGTGGCCTTGCTGCGCTCAGTGACACGGACCTGGGCACTCCGGCATCTACTTTGCTAACCCTTAGGGGGCACCGCTCAGGGTCTCCGCGCAGGGGCCCTTCGGCGGACTTCACGATGCACTGCGCCCGTACTGACGCCGCTGGGGTTGGTGGGGCTGGCCTCGACGTTGATCGCCGTTACGAGGCGCAGCGGACGGAGCTAAAGCTGCCTCCCTACGGTCGCCTTGCTGCGCTCGGCGATACGGACCTGGGCACTGCGGCGTCGCATGACGGGCGGGGTTGGGCCTGATGGCGGGGCGGTCTCGGTTTACGTGGCGCTTCGGGGTGCTGGCGATGGTGTTGCTGCTTTCGACCGGCGGCGTCGTGGGGCGCCTGGTGCAGATCCAGGTGCTGGAGCACGAAGACTACCGGCTCGAAGTGCAGGAAGTGCACGGGGAGAAGAAGCTGGTGCGGTCGGAGCGCGGGGCGATCCTGGACCGCAGCGGCTTCCCGCTGGCGACTTCGATCGACGTGTTCGACGTGTATATCGACCGGCGCGCCTGGGCAGAAGACATTACGAAGGCGCAGGAGACGGCCGCCGGCCTCACGGAAAACCTGGGCGGTGATTCTGAGTTGATGCTGGCGCATTTGCTGGCTGAGGCAGACGGGCCGATTGAGTTGCTGGCGGACGGCATCGAGTTTTCGGCCGGCCTGGCGATCGACCGGCTGGCGCTTCCGGGCGTGACGGTGGCCGCCGCGACGGAGCGGTTCTATCCAGAGGGCGATACGGCCTCAACGCTGCTGGGCTTCCTGGGTCGCGATCACAGCGGCCTGGCCGGATTGGAAGCGGACCTGGAGTCGATCCTGGGCGGACAGCCCGGAGTGTTGTACTTCGAACGAGATGGCGGCGGTCAACCGATCGCCGTGGGCCGGACGCAGGAGCAACCGGGACAGCCGGGCTCGGACGTTCGACTGACGATCGACCGCTATATCCAGAGCCTGGTCGAGGACGAGCTGGACTTTCAGCTTGCGTCGCACGAGGCGTCGGGCGGCAGCATCATCGTGATGGAGCCGAAGATGGGCGCGATCCTGGCGATGGCGAGCCGTCCGAGCTTCCGGCTTTCCGAACTTGACCTCGACAACCCGGCGCAGGACCTGTATCGGAACCGGGCGGTGACGGATGCGTACGAGCCGGGGTCGGTCCTGAAGGTGATCACGATGGCCACCGCGATCGACCTGGGGCTGGTCAATCCGAACACGACGTACTACGACTCCGGGGTGGTGGAGAAGGGTGGATACACGTTCGCGAACTGGGACTTCAGCGCGAACGGCGAGACGACGATGACGCAACTGCTGCAGAAGAGCCTGAACACAGGAGCGATCTGGCTGAGCGACCAGATCGGGCCGGAGCTGCTTTATGACAGCATCGAGCGGTTCGGCTTCGGCGAGCCAACGCACTCGGGACTGGGCGGCGAGTCGGCGGGGCTGCTGCGGACGCACAAAGATAACGAGTGGTACGCGTCGGACCTGGCGACAAACAGCTACGGGCAGGGTATCGCGGCGACGCCATTGCAGGTGATTACGGCGATCGCGTCGGTGGTTAACGGCGGGCAGCTGATGCGCCCGTACATCGTTGCGGAAATCGACGGACCGGACGGCCGAAGGGTTTATGAGCCGGTCGTTGTGCGGCAGACGGTATCGCCGAGGACGTCAGAGACGATGGTGGAGATGATGCACCAGGTCGTTGACGGCGTGGCCGGGCACCTGGGGCAGGTGAGAGGCTACGACGTGGGCGGCAAGACGGGGACGACGCTGGTTTCGATACCGACAGGCTATGCGCTGGATTCGACGCTGGCGACGTTCGTAGGGTTCGCGCCGGTTGACGACCCGGCGATCATCGTGCTAGTGAAGATCGATCAACCCCAGGACGACCCGTTGGGCGGCATCGTGGCGGCGCCGGTGTTCGGCAAGTTGGCGCCGAAGATCCTGGCGTATCTGAATGTGCGACCGAACGACGCGCTGGTGCAGGGGCGCTAGTGTTGCCATGAGGTCATCAATTCAGTACGAGACGTTGAGGACCGCGTGGCCTGCGGGCTCTATAACTGAAGCCGGGGCTTGGCCCCGAGACTCCACTGAAGACGGCTGGACGAGGCGTTGAGGCCTGCGCGGCCTGCGGGCTCTATAACTGAAGCCGGGGCTTGGCCCCGAGACCCCACTGAAGACGGCTGGACGGGGCGTAGAGGCTGCGCGACCGGCGCCCTTCCTGTCGGGTGGGCTTGTGCGCTTCGCCCATCTATCAAAGTTAACCTGCGGGGAGACCCCTCAGACTCCCCCCGCGGGGGCTGTGCCCCCACTTCCCCTGCTGACGCCAGAGTACCAGGCATAATCAGAACGAATTCGCTGTGTTTCGGCGAGCCAAGCCGGCTCTCACCAAAGCGGTCTGACTACAGTGGGGTGAGTCCGTGGTAGAGGCGATGTTGGCGGGATGCCTGGCGCTGGTGGTGACTCTGGCGGTTGGCGGTCCCGTGGTTTCGGAGCTGCGGCGGCGCAAGCTGGGCAAGCAGGCCGACACGGAGGCGCCGGAGGCGTACGCAGAGAAGGCGGGGACGCCGACGATGGGCGGCGTGATGTTTCTTGTTGGCATTGCGGCGGCGGCGATACCGCTCGCGGCGCTACGAGCCGGGGACGTTTGGCTGCCTCTGGGCGCGATGAGTGCGGCGGCAGTGCTGGCGACATTCGATGATTTTCAGACGCTAGTGGGATCGAAGGAGACGGCGGGACACGAGCGATGGCTCTGGGTGGTGAAGTGGGGCGTGCTGGTGGCGGTGGGCGTCATCGTGGCGTTGGTGCTGTATTACGAGATGGACCTGGAATCGGTGCTCGTGCCGCATTTTGGCGACTACAGCCTGGGCGTGCTGTACATACCGGTCGTTATCGGGGTGATGGTTGCCGGGACGAGCGGCATCGTGATTACGGACGGGATGGACGGGCTGATGGCCGGCGTGAGTGCGATCGCTTACGGAGCCTACGGGGCGATCGCACTGTCGCAAGGGCAGGAGGAGCTGGCGGCGTTCGGGTTCGCGGTGGCCGGGTCGCTGGCGGCGTTCCTGTGGTTCAACGCTTATCCGGCGCAGGTGTTCATGGGCGAGGTGGGGTCACAGGCGCTGGCGATCGGGCTGGTGGTGCTGGCGTTCATGACGGGCTGGTGGCTGCTGCTGCCGGTGATCGGCATCGTGTTCGTGGCGGAGGGGCTGTCGGACGTGATCCAGATTGCCTATTTCAAGAAGACGGGCGGCCGGCGGGTGTTCCGCATGGCGCCGATCCATTACCACTTTCAGCTCGGGGGATGGACGGAGACGCAGGTGGTGACGCGGTTCTGGGTGATCGGGTTGCTGGGGGGATTGGCGGGCGTGGGTTTGGCGGTGGTGGAGTGAGGATGGGCTGGAAGCCGTATGAGGCGCTGGAGGTTAGGCGACGAGCAGGCAGCGTTGGTGGACGGCGTTAGGGCGTCGCGGACGGAGCTAGAGCTGTGTCCCTACGGTTGGGGACGGCCAGGAGCGTTGGGGGTGCGGCGTGAGGGTCACGGTGATCGGGTTTTCGATCGAGGGGGAGGACCTGGCGCGGTATTTCATGGCGCAGGGGGATGAGGTGCTGGTGAGCACCGTGCGGGTGCCGGAGTCGCTGGCGCAGGTGCGGGAGGAGCTGACGGGTCGCGGCGTTACGTTTCGGGTTGGGGAGAATTCACCGGAGGACGTTGAGGGCGCGGACCTGGTCTGCGTGTCGCAAGGCGTGCCGTTGGGGATACCGGCGGTGATCGCGGCGCGCGAGGCGGGGACGCCGGTACGTTCGATGACGAGCCTGTTTTTCGAGAAGTACCCGGGGCCGATCGTGGGGATCACGGGGTCGAGCGGGAAGACGACGACGACGGCGCTGGTGGATTCGATGTACACGGCGGCGAACCGGGCGCACGTGATGGGGGGCAACATCGGCGTCGGGTTGATGGGGTTGCTTGAAGGCGCGGAGGCGTCGCAGCCGGCGGTGCTGGAGGTGAGCCATACGCAGCTGCAGCTCCTGGAACGCAGCCCGGACGTGGCGGCGCTGACGAATGTGACGCCGAATCATCTAGACCAATTCACCTGGGAGGAGTACGTGGCGCTGAAGCGCCGTATTTTTGAGTTTCAGGCGCCCGGCGCGGCGTGCGTATTTAACGCCGACGACCCGATGTCGCGCGAGATGGCGTCGACGGCGCCGAGCGACGTGCTGCTGTTCAGCCTGGGAGGCGACCACGGGATGAACGGGGCCTACGTGAAAGACGGCGTGGTCTACATGCGACAAGCCGGCAAGAGCTACCAGGTGGTGAGGGTGAGGGAAATCCCGCTCCGGGGGCAGCACAACGTGGCGAATGTGGCGGCGGCGACGGCCGTGGCATCGGCCTGCGGGCTGGCGCCGGAGGCGGTGGGGCAGGCGGTGCGGGAGTTCAAGCCGCCGGCGCATCGACTTGAGCCGGTGGCGACTGTGAATGGCGTGGACTATTTCAACGACAGCATCGCGACGGCGCCGGAGCGGACGTTGGCGGCGCTGCGGTCGTTTGAGGAGCCGATCGTGTTGCTGGTGGGCGGGCGCGAAAAGCAGTTGCCGCTGGAGCAGATGCTGGCCGAGGCGAAGCGATCGTGCCGGGCGGTGGTGTGTTTCGGGGAGGCGGGACGGATGTTAGCGGAGGCGTCGAAGGCCGTGGGGCTGGACGCGACGCGGGTTGAGACGGTGGCGGACGCGGTGAGGGCGGCTTCGAGGTTGGCGCAGGAGGGCGACGTGGTGTTGCTGTCGCCGGCGTGCACGAGCTTCGACGCGTACGAGAAGTTTGAGCAGCGGGGCGAGGATTTTCGGCGGCATGTGCTGGCGCTTGGGGGCCAGGCGTGAGGACCGTAGACGCTTTCGCGGTGTACGGGCGCATGGGGCGTCGGAAGGCTGCGCGACCTGCGCCCGCCCTGTCGGTTGGGCTTGTGCGCTTCGCCCGTTCATCAAAAGCCCTGAGGGGAGACCCCTCAGACTCCCCCCGCAGGGGTTGCGCCCCTACTAACCCCGCTGTCTTAGTGAATCGACCGGACCATATGACTTCCCAGCGGACTCGGGATCTCTTCGGGGGTAAGGGACGCCTAGCAGCTGCGCGACCGGCTTTGATAACTGAAGCCGGGGCGCCGACCGCTTCCTCGCTGCCGCGTGTCCCTCTCCTTGCGAGGCGAGGGACTGTGGAGGATGGGGCGGCGCCTGCTGGCGTTGGGCAGGACAGACCGTTTGGTGGACTGGGTTGGAGCGCCGCGGACGGAGCTAAAGCTGCGTCCCTACGGGGGTTGGCTGCGCCCGAGGAGGCGCGGAGTTGTGGGCGGAGCGCCTCGGAGGGAGTTAAAGCTGCGTCCGTACGGGGGTTGGCGGCGCGGGGTTGGAGGATGCGGTTCTGCAGGTTTCAACCTGCAGAACCGAAGAGGTGTGGGGAGGTGAACTGTGGTGGGGCGTTGGTGTGGACGCGGGATTGCGGCGTCGGCTGGCGCCTCCTCGCAATGACGAGGGGGTCTTTGACGGGGCGTCGCGAGCGCGATCAAGCACGGCTTTACGGAGGTTGGACGGAGCGCAGCGGACGGAGCTAAAGCTGCGTCCCTACGGAGGTTGGCTGCGCTCGAGGAGGCGCGGAGTTGTGGACAGAGCGCCTCGGAGGGAGTTAAAGCTGCATCCGTTTCGGGGGTTGGCGGCGCGAGGTTGGAGGATGCGGTTCTGCAGGTTGAAGCCTGCAGCTTTGAAGAGGTGCGGAGAGGTGAACTGGGCTGGGGCGTTGGTGTGGACGCGGGATTGCGGCGTCGGCTGGCGCCTCCTCACAATGACGAGGGGGTCTTTGGCGGGGCGGCGCGTTGTGGGCGTCGCGAGCGCGATCAAGCACGGCCTTACGGCACGCCCTTACAGAGGTTGGACGGAGCGTAGGTATGAGACTGGACTGGGATGAATAGGGGGAACATCAGGTTGAAGCCGGGGAGGCCGGATTACGCGATCCTGGTGACGACGCTGGCGTTGGTGGTCATTGGGTTGATCTTTGTTTACAGCTCGAGCTTTGCGATCGCGCTGGCGGAGTACGACGACGTTAATTACTTCCTGTTTCGGCAACTCGGCGCTTCGCTGATCGGCCTGGTGGCTATGTTCGGGTTGATGCGGTTGGACTATCGCAGGCTGCGGTTGTTCAGCCCGCTTCTGATGCTGCTGGCAGTGCTGTCTTTGGTGGCGGTGCTGGCGATCGGTACGGAGGTCAACGGGGCGCGTCGGTGGATGACGTTTGGGGGCCTGCCACCGTTCCAGCCGAGTGAGTTCGCCAAGCTGGCAGTGATCATTTATATAGCGGCCTGGTTGGCGTCGCGGGGGCGAGAGGTCAAGACCTTCGCGCTGGGCCTGGCGCCTTTCATCCTGCTGGTTGGCCTCGTGGCGGCTTTGATCCTGATGGAGCCGGATACGGGAACGGCGGCGATCGTGGTGATGGCGACGGTGGCGCTGTTCTTCCTGGCGGGCGGATCGATGATTCATGTGTTCACGCTGGCGAGCATCGGCATGGTGGCCGGCGTCCTGCTGGTGCTGGGCGGTTCGTATCGTGCGGACAGGGTGCTGGCTTTCACTTCGGCGGAGGATGACCCGTCGGGCGTCGGGTTCCATACGTTGCAGCTTCTGATCGCGCTGGGTAGCGGCGGTATCGAAGGGCTGGGACTGGGCGTCAGCCGGCAGAAGTTCTTCTATATACCCGGGGCGCATACGGACGGCGTGTTCGCGATCATCGGCGAGGAGACCGGCTTCGTCGGCGCGATGATCGTGATCGGCCTATTTACTTACCTCGTGTACCGGGGATTCAAAGTGGCGATGAACGCGCGGGACGAGTTCGGGGCCTACCTGGCAATGGGAGTGATCTGCTGGATCGCGTTCCAGGCGCTGATCAACATCGGCGGGATCACACGATCGATACCTTTGACGGGGATCCCGTTGCCGTTCGTGAGCTACGGCGGCTCTTCATTGATCATGATTATGGCGGCGGTTGGGATACTGCTGAACGTTTCGAGGTATAGCCGAGAGGAAGTCCGGGCCCCGCGGCCGGTAGCAGTGAGGGCGAGAAGCCCGGTCAAAAGAAGGACACGCAGCGCACCAATATGAGGATCGCGTTTTGTGGTGGAGGCACGGGCGGCCACGTCTATCCGGCGCTGGCTGTGGCCACCGCGCTACGCAAGCTGCCTGAGGCCCAGGAGCTGGAGCTCCTGTATATCGGCGTGCGCGGGAAGATCGACGAAGACATCGCACGGCGCGAGGGCATGGCGTTTCGGTCGGTGACGGCCGGCCCACTGCGTGTCGGGTCGGTGATGGGCACGGTGCGTGGTGGCTTCAAGATCGTTGCCGGGGCGGCGCAGGCGCTGAGCATCCTGGGCGAGTTCAAGCCGGACGTGGTGTTCGCGAGCGGCGGCTACGGCAGCGTGGGGGTTGGGCTGGCGGCGCGAGCGCGGCGAAAGAAGCTGCTGCTGTTCCTGCCCGACGTCGAAGCCGGACTTGCCGTAAAGACACTGGCCAAGGTCGCGGACCGAATCGCCGTGACGGTGCCGCCGGCGCAGGCAACGATGCCGGCCGAGAAGACGGTGCTGACGGGGTATCCGGTGCGTGAGGTCTTTTTCGAAGCAGAAAAAGAGGATGCGAGGGAGCGGCTGGGACTGGATTCGGGTCTGCCGACACTGCTGGTCAGCGGGGCGAGCAGTGGCGCGAGCCGATTGAATCACGCCGTGTCGTCCTGGGCGACGGGCTTCCTGGGGATCGGCCAGTTGATCCACGTGTGCGGTGTGGCCGATGAGCCCTGGCTGCGGGCGGGTGTGGAGCTGCTGCCGGAGGCGCTGCGGTCGCGGTATCACCTTTATGCCTACCTGCACGATGAGATGCCACTGGCGATGGCGGCGGCGGACATGGCGGTGATGCGGGCGGGCGCATCGGTGCTGGGGGAGCTGCCGGCGACACGGCTGCCGGCGATCCTGGTGCCGGGGGAGTACGAAGGATGGGACCAGACACCGAACGCTCGATACCTCGAGGAGAACGACGCGGCGGTGATGCTGATGCAGAACAACCTGGACCAGTTGCAGGACACCGTGACGTACTTGATCAACAACGAGACGCGACTGACGAACATGCGGGCGGCGTTGGCGAAGCTGGCGCGGCCGGACGCGGCGGAGAACCTGGCAAGGGTTTTAGTGGAGATGGGCAGTTAGGGGTCGGGGGTTAGAGGTCAGGGGTGGACTGCGTAGAGGCATTGCGGACGGAGCTAAAGCTGCGTCCCTACGTGGGCCTTGCTCCGCGCGGCGATGGCGGCTTTCGGGCTGCGTCCTCCGGTACGCGTGCTGGCGTTTGGAGACTACGGGTTGTGGGTGTAGGGGCGTCTGCAGGTTGAAACCTACAGCTTCGACGATGGGGTGCCGTTGAGTTGGATGCGCGGCGTTGCGGCGTACGTGAAGGCGTGAAATTGCCGCGTCGGCTGGCGTCTCCTCGCAATGACGCATGTTGTGTGGTGCGTGAGATGATGGGGACGTGAGTGGCGAATTGATTCCGGGACGCGTGCACCTGGTGGGGATCGGCGGGGCGCATATGTCCGCGATCGGGCGGATATTGCTGTCGTGGGGGGTTGAGGTGTCGGGGTCCGACCTGCGGGAGACGGCGGTGACGGAGGCGATCGCGGCGCTGGGGGCGCGGGTTGTCATCGGGCCGCACGCGGCGGAGAACGTGGGCGATGTTGACCTAGTGGTGACGACTTCGGCGGCGACGGAGGACAATCCGGAGCTTATCGAAGCCCAAAAGCGTGGCATTTCGGTGATCAAACGAGCCGAAATGGTGGGCCGGCTGATGCAGGGCAAGACGGGCGTCGGAATCGCCGGGTGCCACGGCAAGAGCACGACGAGCGGGATGGTGGCGTACATCCTGGCGCAGACCGGCCGCGACCCATCCTATCTGATAGGCGCCGAGGTAGCCGACCTGGGGACGAACGCGGCGGCGGGCGATGGCCCGCACATCGTGGTCGAGGCGGACGAGTATGACCGGGCCTTCCTGAGCTATCACCCGCAGGTGGCACTGGTGACCAACGTGGAGGCGGACCACCTGGACTATTACGGGACGTGGGAAGCGGTGCAGGAGGCGTTCGCCGGATTCGCATCGAACGTGCCGGTGGGTGGGACGCTGGCGCTGTGCGCTTCGGACGCTGAGGCGATGCGGCTGCGGGAGTATGCGGTCGAAGGCGTGGACGTGGTGACTTACGGGATAGCCGAGGGCGCAATACCCCGGGCTGAACCCCGGGGCATGTTCGACTGGGTGGCGAGTGAGATCGAGACGGTGGGATTGGGGCAGTCGTTTCTCGTGTCATATAAAGGTAAGGCGCTGCGGCGGGTGCGGACGGCGCTGCCGATTCGCCACAACGTGGCGAACGCGCTGGGCGCGATCGTCGTGTGCCGGACGCTGGGGTTGGAGCTGGACGAGATCGCGACGGCGCTGGCGGGATATCGCGGTGTGAGGCGGCGATTCGAGCCGGTGGGCGAGGCGGCGGGCGTGTCGGTGTACGACGACTACGCGCACCACCCGACCGAGATCGCGGACACGGCGGCGGCGGCGAAGATGCACTTCCCGGGCCGACGCATCGTGGCGCTATTCCAGCCGCACACTTACGCGCGCAGCCGCTATCTGCTGGACGGGTTCAAGACGTGCTTTCGGGACTTCGACCGGCTGTTCATCCTGGAGACGTATGCGGCGCGAGAGGCGATCGCGGACGGGCTGACGGGAGCGCAACTGGCGGCGGAGTTGCACGAGCCGGAGCCAGGGTATTTCGAGACGTTTGAGGCGGCAGCGGAGGCGATGGCGGCGGAGCTGCGAGCAGGGGACGTCTTCTTCACGGTGGGCGCCGGGGATGTGGCTACGGTTGGGCCGATGGTGGTCGAGCGACTGAGGGCTAGAGGTTAGATGGCAAGAATCGGTGTGGTTGGAGGAGGGGTTCTGCAGGTTGAAACCTGCAGCTTCGCCGGACGAGGCGTTGCAACCTCACCCTCGCTGCCGCGCGTCCCTCTCCGTGCGCGGAGAGGGACTGGGGACGTTCGGGCGTTGGCGGTGTCGAAGCTGAGGGCTAGAGGTTAGATGGCAAGAATCGGTGTGGTTGAAAGGACGGGTTCTGCAGGTTGAAATCTGCAGCTTCGCCGGACGAGGCGTTGCAACCTCTTCGGCGCGGCAGATCGGCCATCTTAAGTATCCAGAGAGGGCTGTAGACGTTGGCGTGTTGGTGGACTGGGGTTGAGGAGTCTGATTGGATGCGAGATTGCGCGTCGGCCGGCGGCTCTTAGCGATGACGGCGGGATGCGAGTCAAGGCGCGGTTGAGTCGCGCCTCAAGAGGAATCAGTGAGCGTGAGGCGAGATTGATGATGCGAGAAGATCGGTAGTGATGCTCGATCCTGGATTCGTGAGGGCGCTGGAGGGCGTGGCGACGGTGCGGCTGGACGAGCCGATGTCGCGGCATACGACGATCGGGATCGGTGGGCCGGCGGATGCTTACGTGGAGGCGGGATCGGCGTCGCAGCTGGCGGACGTGCTGAAGGCTTGCGCCAAGGCGGACGTCCCGGTTTTCATGCTGGGTACGGGGAGCAACATCGTCGTCGGCGACGGGGGAATCCGTGGCGTGGTGGTGGAGAATCGGGCGCAGACGGTGAGTGGGCCGGAGAGGCTGAACGGGGGGTCGCACCTCACCCCCGCTGCCCCTTCCGCTTCACGAAGGGCAGGCGCGCGCCCCTCTCCGACTTCGGAGAGGGGCTCTGGACAACAAGCCGGAAGGTCACCGGATGGGTCCTCAGGCGATGCGCTTGACGGTGAGGACGTGGTTGGGGACTCCGGGCGGTTCGTGTTTCGACTGGAGAGTGGGTGCAGCTTCGCCGCAGAGTCGAGGCGGCTGGCGTTTGCGGGTTACGCGGGACTCGAGTGGGCCTGCGGCATACCGGGCACGCTGGGTGGCGCGGTGGTCTACAACGCGGGGGCGTACGGCGGCTGCCTGGCAGACGTGCTGCAGCGCGCGGCTTTGTGGGACGAGACGATGGGGGAACAGGTCTGCGAAGCGGAGGAGCTGGGGCTGGTCTACCGCGGCAGTGATTTCTCGCGCGGCGTGATGGCGGGCCGGGCGGTGCTTTGGGCCGAGGTGGCGCTGTGGCCAGGGGATATCGAAGCGCTGAAAGCGCGCGTGGCGGACTACGACGCGCGGCGGTTGAAGGCGCAGCCGCGAGGACGTAACGCGGGGTCGTTTTTCAAGAACCCACCGGGGCAGCCGGCGTGGCGCATGCTGGATGCGGTGGGCCTGCGGGGGCATCGCATCGGTGGGGCGGAGTTTTCGGACAAGCACTGCAACTTCCTGATCAACGCAGGTGGGGCGACGGGGGCTGACGTATCGGCGTTGAAGGCGCTGGCGCAGGAGCGCGTGCGGGCCGAGTTTGGGCTTGAGCTGGAGAACGAGGTGTCGTTGGTGGGGGAGGGCTGGTGAGGAGGGGGCCTCTGACACTGCAGGTTGCGGCGGATTCTGCAGGTTGAAACCTGCAGCTACGGATTATCAAACGCGGTGGATGAGTGCGTTGGGGTGAATTGGGCTTCGCGACCTGAGCCTGGATAACTGAAGCCGGGGCTTGGCCCGGGATCCACTAAAAGACGATGGACGAAGCGTTGAAGGCTTCGCGCCCTGTGCCTGGATATACGAGGCAGGCCTGGGTCTCGAGACCCGACTGAAGACGGCTGAACGAAGCGTTAAAGGCTTCGCAACCTGCGCCTGGTATACGAGGCAGGCCTGGGTCTCGAGACCCCACTAAAGACGGCTGGGTGGGCGTCGACCGCTCCCTCGCTGCCGCGTGTCCCTCTCCTTGCGAGGCGAGGGACTGGGGAGGATGAGGCGGCGGTGGACTGCGTTGACGCGTCGGGGGCTGCGCGACCTGCGCCTGCCCTGTCGGTAGGGCTTGTGCGCTCCGCCTCCTTTTCAAGTCAAACCCTGAGGGAGACCCCTCAGACTCCCCCCGCAGGGGCTGCGCCCCGACTGACCCTGCTCTGCCCGACGCTGCTCTGCTGACTGAGTGATGAGGCTGTGCAGGACGGACCGACCGTTGGGTAGACTGCGTTGGGGCGTTGCGGACGGAACTAAAGCTGCGTCCCTACGAGGGCCTTGCTTCGCGCGGCGCGGGCGACTTGGACGCTTGTCGAAGCGGTGAAATGTTGCGGAGTTGTGATGTTGTTTTTGCCATAAGATCGAGTAAGCTGTAGCCGGATTGATCACGTGTGTTACCGGATTAATCACGTGTGTTAGTCATTTGACCGGCATGCGCGCTGTCAAGGAGTGACCTAGCTTGCCGAAGGACCGCAGCCCCCGCCGGCGGCCCGAGCCGAATTCGCGTTATGCGGCGCAATCGCGCCTGCACGTGATTTCGCGTCTTCGCTGGCTTTTGACCGTTATCCCCATCCTTCTCGTTGCGGGTGGCACGTACTACGTGCTGAATTCGCCTTGGCTAACGGTGCAGGAGGTTCGTGTCCAGGGCACTGAGAGCCTGGACCGGACGTCATTAATTGAGATCGCCGGATTGGAAGGACATAGCATGTTCGGCCTGCCGATTGATGGCGCTCGATCGCGGTTGATGGCTTTGCCGCAGGTGAAGTCGGTCTCGATAGAACGAAACTGGCCGGACGGCGTGACGATCACGATCGAGGAGCGCCAACTGGTCGCATTCTGGTCGGCTGGCGGGCGTGATTACGTGGTGAGCGCCGATGGCATCGTGCTGGGCGGCGGCGCCCCGGACGGCCCGGCGCCACACATCGTCGAAGTGGGAAACGAGGCCGGGCTGAACGTGGGCGACCTGGTCCACCCGGACGCGATCGCGCTGGCGCAACGCATATTGAAGGAGTCGCCGCGGTTCCTCGGTAAGGATGTCGAGTTACTGGAGTACCGGACGGGCGTTGGCGTGACGGCGGTCTTCGACGGCGGCATGCGGGTGACATTTGGTGATGAGCGGTCGTACGAGTACAAGGTTGCGGTGCTCGCGGAGCTGCTGGGCAACCTCTCACTGCAGGGCGTGACGCCTGAGATGGTGGACCTGCGGTTTGGGGAGCGGGTGACGTATGAGTAGGGCTTTACCTCACGCCGCGCTGGCGCGCGCCTCTCTCCGGGCGCGGAGAGGGACTGTGGACTGGGCATATGCGGAAGAACTGGGTTGGAGCGCCGAGGTCTTCGCGACCTACGCCCGCCTTGCCGGTTGGGCTTGTGCGCTTCGACCTTCTATCGAATCTAACCTGAGGGGAGACCCCTCAGACTCCCCCCGCAGGGGCTGCGCCCCTACTGACCCTGCTGGGTTCGGTGAGGCGGCGGATGATCTTGGACGGCGTTGGGGCGTTGCGGACGGAGCTAAAGCTGCGTCGCTACGAGGGCCTTGCTTCGCGCGGCGCGGGCGGATTGGGCGCTCCTCGCTTCTAGATGACTCATGTCTAACGGGAGACTCCGCGGGCTCCCGGCTCGTGGGCTGCGCTGCGACGACCCTTGCTTTCACGAACGAGGCCGCTTCGGATTTTCGGCCGGGCCGAGGTGCTGGTTTCAGGCAGCTTCGATCCTGAGCGGAGCGAAGGATGACAGTAAGAATCAGGAAGGCAGAGACAACGAGGGTGACAGAAAAAAGCGGTGGGGCCGGAAGGGAGCTGCCGTGAAGAGCGGCACCTTTGCGGCGATCGACGTGGGTACGACGAAGGTCTGCACGATCGTGGGTGAGGTCAGCGGGTCGGGGGAGACTCGGATCCTCGGCGTCGGCGTAGCTCCTTCGGCGGGCCTGAGCCGGGGGATGGTAGACAACATCCGCGAGGCGACGGAGGCGATCCGAGCATCCGTAGACAAGGCGGAGCGGGCCAGCGGGACGCGGATTCTGTCGGCGTTTGTGGGCCTGAGCGGCGCGCACGTCGAGAGCGTGAATAATCGCGGGATCGTGGCGGTGCCGGACCGAACGCGACCGATCTCAGGCGATGACATCGCACGGGCAATCGAGGGCGCGAAGATCATCAGCGTGCCGGCGAACCGCGAGGTGCTGCACGTGTTGCCGCGCTACTTCGTGGTGGACGGACAAGACAGCGTGAGCGACCCGCTGGGGATGTTCGGCCAGCGGCTGGACGTGGAGGCGCACATCATCACGGTGGCGAGCAACGCGCTGGCCAACGTGTCGAAGGTTGTCGAAGCAGCTGGAGTTCAGATCGAGGAGATCGTCCTGCAGCCGCTGGCATCGGCGGAGGCGGTGCTTTCGCCGGAGGAGAAGCGCCAGGGCGTGATCCTGGCCGACATCGGCGGCGGCTGCACGGACATCAGCGTGTTCGTGGAGGGGAGCATCCAGCATACGGCGACGCTGCCCGTGGGCGGCAATCACATCACGCGCGACCTGGTGGTGGGGATGCGAAGCCCGTACCACAGCGCGGAGACGGCGAAAGAGGTCTACGGGAACGCGCTGCCGAGCGCGGTGGGCCTCGAGGAATCGTTAGAAATCGAAGCGTTTGGAGCGGAGCGCGAACGGACGTATCAGCGTCGCATGGTTTGCGAGATCATCCAGGCGCGATGCGAAGAGATCCTGGAGATGATCGTCACGGAGGTACAGCGGGCGACGGAGACCGAGCTGGTGTCCGCGGGCCTTGTACTGACGGGCGGTACGGCTCGACTACCGAACCTCGACCTGCTGGCCGAGCAGGTGACGCAGTTGCCGGCGCGCATCGGGCTGCCAGGACACATCTTCGGCCTGGTGGACGAGCTTCATGACCCGGCGTACGCGACAGGCGTTGGGCTGCTGCAGTGGGCCGTGGGCGAGCAGGAGATTTCGCCAATGCACCGGCGTCCAACGGGGCCGACGCCGCTGGACGGGCTATTCAAGCGCATTGGTCACCTGATGCGCGTGCTGCTGCCGCAATGAGGATGCAGGTGCGAGCTGGACGATTCGGCGGCGGCGCATGCCACGTTCGCTGCGCGGCGCTGGCGCGACGCTGCACCCCCACCGTTTTGAAAAAGGAAGTCTGGGGGGACACCCCCCATGCCCCCCGCGCATGGGCTGCGCCCCCGCTACCCCTGCTGAGAGGAAGGAGTTGGACTTCCGGATTCGAGACACAGGCGCAGGTTCCTCGATCCACAGCCGATCAAATCCCCCCAGGAGGGCTGCAATGACAAATCGAAACCGTGATTTCCTTGGGCTGCCGCCGATAAAGGTTGTCGGCGTGGGCGGAGGCGGCTGCAATGCCGTGAATCGCATGGCCAAGGACAAGATACCTGGCGTTGAGCTTGTCGCCGTCAATACGGACGGGCAGGCGTTGATGCACATCGAGTCCGACGTGCAGATCCGGATCGGTGACAAGTTGACGAAGGGCCTGGGCGCCGGTGGCGATCCGGTCAAAGGCGAGCAGGCCGGGGAAGAAAGCCGGGACGAACTGCGCGATGCGGTGCGCGGGGCGGAGATGGTTTTCGTGACGTCCGGGATGGGCGGCGGCACCGGGACCGGCGCCTCGCCGATCGTGGCGGAGGTGTCGCGCGAAGTCGGGGCGCTGACGATCGGCGTGGTGACGCGGCCGTTCGGCTTCGAGGGCCGGAAGCGCGGCGAGCGGGCCGAAGAAGGCGTGATGGCACTGCGCGAGAAGGTCGACACGCTAATCGTGATACCGAACGACCGATTGCTAACGATTTCGGACTCGAAAACGACGCTAGAGGATGCCTTCAGCAGCGCAGACGAGGTGCTGCACCAGGCGATCCGGGGGATTTCCGAGGTGATCACGCTGCCGGGGATCATCAACCTGGACTTCGCGGACGTGCGCAGGATCATGGGACAGGCCGGTCCGGCGTTGCTGGCGATCGGCAAGGCGCGGGGCGACGGCCGGGCGATGGAGGCGGCGAAGCTGGCGGTGACGAGCCCGCTGTTGGACGTGAGCATCAAGGGCGCGCGTGGCGTGCTGTTCAACGTCGTCGGTGGCCGGAACCTCGGCATCCACGAAGTCAGTCAGGCGGCTTCGGTGATCCAGGAGACGGTGCACCCGGACGCGGAGATCGTCTTCGGGGCCGCGATCGATGAGAGCCTGGGCGACGAGGTGAAGGTCACGGTGATCGCGACGGGGTTCGAGGCGACGCAGGTGCTGACGGCGATTCAGGAAGAGGAACCGCTGGAGCCAGAGGCGGACGAGCCGGACGACGAGCATCGGGCGTCGCGCGGGCTGTTCGGGACGGTGCCCGAGGTGGACACAGAGCTGCCGGCGTTCCTGCGGCGCGGAGTGACCTCGCGGTAGGCATCGATAGCTAGACTCGATCGGCGTGCTGGCCAACTTCAATTCGAACGTAACGTTCTCGAACAACGGCTTCACTCCGGGCAGCGCTGGGAACGGCGGCGCAGGCGGCGCGCCAGCGAGTAGCGGCGGTGAACCCGGCGTGACGGGCGCGGCAGGCAAGGTGGACGACTTCTTCCGGGCTCAGGAGCCCTCGGATGAGGAGGATGAGTCTTAGGCGTATTGCGTCGTGAGCATTCGTGAGAGAGCCCTCTTCTGAGAGGGCTCTTTTTGTTGATGCAAGGTTTCGGCTCAGCGCCGGGCGGGTTTCGGCTCAGCGCCGGGCGGGTTTCGGCTCAGCGCCGGGCGGGTTTCGGCTCAGCGCCGGGCGGGTTTCGGCTCAGCGCCGGGCGGGTTTCGGCTCAGCGCCGGGCGGGTTTCGGCTCAGCGCCGGGCGGGTTTCGGCTCAGCGCCGGGCGGGTTTCGGCTCAGCGCCGGGCGGGTTTCGGCTCAGCGCCGGGCGGGTTTCGGCTCAGCGCCGGGCGGGTTTCGGCTCAGCGCCGGGCGGGTTTCGGCTCAGCGCCGGGCGGGTTTCGGCTCAGCGCCGGGCGGGTTTCGGCTCAGCGCCGGGCGGGTTTCGGCTCAGCGCCGGGCGGGTTTCGGCTCAGCGCCGGGCGGGTTTCGGCTCAGCGCCGGGCGGGTTTCGGCTCAGCGCCGGGCGGGTTTCGGCTCAGCGCCGGGCGGGTTTCGGCTCAGCGCCGGGCGGGTTTCGGCTCAGCGCCGGGCGGGTTTCGGCTCAGCGCCGGGCAGGTTCCGGCTCAGCGCCGGACAGGTTTCGGCTCAGCGCCGGGCGGGTTAGGCTGTCTTCGGCGACCAAGCGAGGGGGCTTGCATTGAGGTTTGACGCGGCGGTTTTGCTATGACGGTGACGATACGGCCTCTGCACGTTGCCATCGTGGGGGCGGTGCTGGTGGCGCTGGCGGTGGTGGGCGTAATTCTGGCGTCGAGCGGTGGGGACGAGCCGCAGGACGATCTGGCAGCGATCGTGAGCCCGACGCTTGAGGCGACGCTGGCGACGGCGACGGCGACGGCGACGACGACGCGTCCGAGTGTGACACTACTGGGCACGTCGACGCCACGGGCGAGCGCAACAGCGGCAGCCACGAGCGCGCCACCGACGGCAACTAGCGTGCCAAGCCCGGCAGCTACGTCTACGCCGGCGCCCACGGCGACGCCGACGGGTGTGCAGGACGCGGCGAATCGGGTGTTCGTCGACCCGGCGCGAGGTAGCGACAGCAACAACGGCAGGCGGGCAACGCCCTTCAAGACGCTGGAGCGTGCTCTGGACGCCGCTGAGTCATTGACGGAACCGGAGGTTTACTTTGGAGGCGGTCAACTGCTGAGCGCTGAGTACAGCGCGAGCTATTCGACTTCGGAAAGATCGGGCTCTACGGCGGCTACAACACCGAGACTTGGCAGCGTGACCCGGCGCAGGTTTCGATGCTGTGGACGGATGAGGCCTACGCGGTGATCCTCACGTCGTCCGAGGTGACGCTGGACGGCTTCAGCATCAAGACGGGCAGCGCGAATTCTGGCCAGACAGGCAGCAATGGCAAGGCCGGCACGGATGGAGCCGGCGGCAAGGTTGGGACGGGCTACGGCGGTTGTCCGCCAGGCAAGGCGGGCGGCGGCGGTGGCGCCGGCGGCAAGGGTGGTACTGGTACGGCGTTTGCCGGCGGAGACGGCGCTAATGGCGCATCAGTCTCGGGCGCCGTGGGGGGATCTGGCGGTGACGGCGGGCCGCTCAACCTCAGCGGACAATTTGGCGGGGATGGAGAGGATGCCCTTAACAACATCCAGATCGCATCGGGCGGAGATAATCTGGGCAGGCAGGGCGAGGACGGAGTGAGTACGGAGCGAAGCGGCGCCGGTGGCGGTGGCGGTGGCGGCAGCGGTGGAGTCATCATCTTCGTCTGTGGTGGTGGTGGTGGCGGTGGGGGCGGCGGCGGACCCGGTGGCGACGGTATGGGAGGCAGAGGCGGCGAGGGGGTGGTCGCGATCGTGGTTGATGGCGGCACGGCGAGGATCACGAACAACGTGATCGCGACGGGAAACGGCGGTAGTGGCGGTAACGGCGGTAATGGCGGACGTGGCGGCGACGGTGGCGCTGGAGTCTTAGGCGGCTTCCAGAACTCAGATGGCGGCCGTTCGGCAGGAGGAGGCGACGGCGGCGATGGGAGCGCCGGGGCCGGCGGCGGCGGTGGAGGTGGCGGGTATGCCATCGGCATCGCGGCTTCTCCGGGGACGCTGACGCAGTCCGGGAACACGTTCCAGGTAGGCGAGTCCGGAGCGGGCGGCAATGGCGGCGTTGCGGGTAACGGTGCCCGGGCTGAGGACGGCGAAAAGGGCGTGAAGACGGATGTCTATATCATCTCGGAAGAAGAAGCGGGGGCGTTTTAGACCCAAGCGACGGCCCGCGACGCAGCGTGCCGCCGCGAACCCGCGGTCTTGTAAGCTGCGGCTGTGGGGCTGAGTATCGAGTTTGCGACCCGGGAGGACGTGCCGCTGATCCTGGATTTGATCCGCGAGCTGGCGGAGTTCGAGCGCGAACCGGAGTTGGCGCAGGCGACGGCGGGGCAGATCGAGTCGGCGCTGTTCGGGGAGCGGCCGGCGGCGGAGGCGGTCATCGCGCGGGTCGATGGCGAGGCGGCGGGCTGGGCGCTGTGGTTTCAGAACTTTTCGACCTGGACGGGCAAGCCGGGGTTGTGGCTGGAGGACCTGTACGTGCGGCCGTCATTCCGGCGGCAGGGCGTGGGCAAGGCGCTGCTGGTCTACCTAGCGGGGCTTTGCGTTGAGCGCGACTACGGTCGGTTCGAGTGGTCAGTGTTGGACTGGAATACGCCGGCGGTTGAGTTTTACGAGGCAATCGGCGCCGAGGCGATGTCGGAGTGGACAACGCAGCGGCTGAGCGGGGAGTCGTTGCGGCGGTTGGCGAATTTCGGCGCGCGATGATCCTGCAATAGCGAGTTAACAGTCTGCTGATATTTGTCTGGCGATAGCTTGATAGGCTTGATCTGAATCAAAGCTGTCGGTAATTAGAGAACCTGCGAACCCACTCCATGCTCGAACCCATAGCCATCGGCGTCCTGGTGATGTTGCTGCGCGCAACAGACGTGTCTCTCTCGACGCTCAAGACGATTTTCATAATCGAAGGCCGCAACGGACTGGCGCCGGCGATGGGCTTCTTCGAGGCATTGATCTATGTCATCGCCGCGACGCTGGTGTTTCGCGACCTGGGCAATCCGTTCACGATGGCGGCGTTCGCCGCAGGCTTCGCGACGGGGACGGCGGTTGGCATGTTCCTGGCCGGCAAGCTGGGTCTGGGCAGCGTGGCGATCCGGATCACGAAATCCGGTGACGCCTGGGACCTGGCCGAGGCGCTGCGCCAGGCTACATTCCGGCTGACGACGTTTTCGGGTGGCGGCCGGGACGGCCCGGTGAGCGTCATTGAGTTGAACATCCGCAAGCGCCGGGTGGCGGATGTGCTGGCCGTGGCGCGCCCGTGGCTCGACGAGTGCTTCGTGACGGTTGGCAACGAGCCGCTTCAGACCGGCCAACAGGGGGCGGTGGTGGCGATGCTGAGGCGGGCGCCCGGCGTTTCGTGGGCGTTGCAGCGCAGGGCCAGCGTTATCGGTGCGGACGAGGCGATCGCTTACGTCAGCCTTGAGAATGAGGCCGCAGAAGCAGTGGACAAGGCGAAAGAGCCGGCGCTAGGCGGGTGAATCAGGGGCTTCGCGACCGGGGGAAAACTGATGCCGGGGCTCTGCCCCGTGACCCCACTGAAGGCGGCGTCGAGGTCGTTGGGTGTCGCTGACGTCCTGCTGACGTGATTCGACGATGGGGCCAGCGGTGGACTGCGTTGGGGTGTTGGCGGACGGAGCTGAAGCTTCGTCCCTACGTTTGGCCTTGCTGCGCCCCTGCTATCGCGTGATCGAAGGTTCGAGGGCATGGCGGACCGCTCTAGGCGTTGGGTCAATGGCGAGGGCCTGCGGGTTGAACCGGCAGCTTTCGGGGAGGACGTGAGTCGGGGTTAGGTTGGGTCGCTAGAGGCGGAGATCGGGCGTTGTCGCCGCCGCGTCCGGGGTGGGTTAGCCTCAAGCGGTGTGGATGGAGCCGGGGAGTGACGTGGGAGGCTGGTGCGAGGCGGGGTCTTTTTTGTGACCATAAGTTAGATTCTTATGATCAGTCTTTGAGTTTGAATAGACACAAAATATGGTGGTCGTGATAGTTGACAGGCCCTATATCTGGTGTATTATTCGCCTTGCACTCTCCGAGGAGGGCGCGGTAAATCGGACCGCCGGGAGGCGAATCATGGCCCACAAGAAAACCACAGGCAATGCGGCAGCTAGCGCGGCTGGACGGGTTCTTAGCGACCCCAAGTCGACAAAGGCGGAAAAAGCAGCGGCTGCCAGCGCCTTGAGCCAGACAACCGGCAAGAAGCATTAAACCAGCCGTTAGCAAGAATCAGGAGCGCTAATCCCGCATGCGTTGCCCCTTTTGTACCTACGACGACTCTAAAGTTATCGACTCGCGCGAGGCGGACGACGGCATCCGGCGGCGCCGGGAGTGCCTTAGCTGCGAGCGCCGGTTCACGACGTTCGAACGGGTGCAGACGGCGCATCTGATGGTGGTGAAGAAGGACGGACGGCGCGAGAAGTTCTCGCGGGAGAAGGTGCGGTCCGGGATCCAGCGCTCGTGCGCCAAGTTGCCGGTGAGTGGCGCCGAGATCGAAACGATAGTCGAAGAGGTCGAGGCGTCGTTGCTGTCTCGAGGTGAGGCGGAGGTGCCGTACACCGAGGTCGGCGACCTGGTGATGGACAGCCTGCGCGAGTTGAGTTACGCGGCTTACGTGCGGTTCGCGTCGCACTACAAGGATTTCGTGAGCCAGGAGGAGCTGCAGGCGGAGGTGGCGCGAGCCCAGGCGGCGCCGCGCCGAATGCCACGCCGGACGGGCGCGAACCAGCCTCCGTTGCTGCCGCCGGCGGCGCTTGACGCGCCGCCATCGCAAATCGAGGGTGGACGCGCAAGGCGCGTCGCCCGCCGTTAAGTGTCAGGGTTCAAGGACGTGAAGGTTGATTATCGACTCCTTCGGCAAGTTGTTCACGCAGAACGGCGAGATCGTGGCCGAGGGCCCGTGCCAGGTGGACCAGGATCGCGGCAGCGTGACGCTGCGGCCGCTGGTGGACACGCCGCTGATTTCGCGGGAGAAGGACCCGATGCGTCTGGTGCTGGACGATGGGATGGAGCTTTCGATCCGGGGCGGGATCATCCGGTTCCGGTTGAACACGCCGGGGGCGCCTCCGGGGCCGGCGTATCGGATGTTCGTGGCGGGGGCTGGGATGAGCCAGGCGCCGGCGGCGGAGCATTGAGGGTGAGGCTGCAGGATGAATCCTGCAGCAAGCGGTTAAGAAATCTTTTGGGGGCGACTCGAACAGGGGAGCCCGGACGTGAAGGATAACTCAGTAGGTGGAACCGGTGGCCTGGCGGCTGCCGGAAGTGGATAAGGCTTAGGAAGGACCCTAAACATATGCCCCGCAAGGAGACTCGAGAGGACGAACTGACGCGCCGTTTCGGTGAGATCGAAGAGCGCTATCGCAGCGATGGCGAGGTGAGGCTGGGCGAGGCTACGCCCGCCGAGCTTCGCGAGCTGGGGATTATCGACAAGGAGCTAAAAGAGATCCGGGCGCAGCAGCCGCAAGAAGCGGCCGTTTAGGGCCATCGACACACGACTACAAACCAGGAGACCCCGCGATGACCACGACTGTATATCCAGGACTGCGGACTGAGCACGAGGACGAGCGTCCCGGCTTGAATCTGAAGCGCTTCTTTACGACGCCGGGCGTGAGCGCCTACGAGGTCATCGATTGGGACCTGAGGACGGCTTCGATCTCGGATGAGACGGGGAAGACGTTCTTCGAGCAGACGGACATCGAGACGCCTTCGTTCTGGTCGCAGACGGCGACGCAGGTGGTGGCTTCGAAGTATTTCCGGGGCCGGATCAATACGGAGGCACGAGAGACGAGCACGCGCCAGATGGTCGACCGCATCGTCACGGCGATCACGGCGTGGGGCCGCGAGCCGGCGGACATTGACCTCGGGACTAGCGTGCGGTCGGGGACGGCGTACTTTGCTTCAGACGAAGAGGCGGCGACGTTCGAGCACGAGCTGCGCCACATCTTGATCAATCAGCTGGCCTGCTTCAACAGCCCGGTGTGGTTCAACGTGGGGACGAAGGAGAAGCCGCAGTGTTCGGCCTGCTTCATCCTCAGCGTCGAGGACGACATGGAGTCGATCCTGGACTGGTGCCGCACGGAGGGGATGATCTTCAAGGGCGGTTCTGGCTCGGGGATTAACCTTTCGAAGATACGGTCGTCGAAGGAGCACCTGTCGGCCGGTGGCGTGGCCTCGGGGCCGGTGAGCTTCATGCGGGGCGCGGACGCGATCGCGGGGTCGATCAAGTCGGGCGGCACGACGCGACGGGCGGCGAAGATGGTCATTTTGAACTCGGACCACCCGGACGTGATGGAGTTCATCGAGAGCAAGGCGAAGGAAGAACGCAAGGCGTACGACCTGGGGAGCGCTGGTTGGGATATGTCGCTGAACGGCGAGGCGTGGGCCAGCGTCCAGTTCCAGAACGCGAACAACAGCGTTCGGGCGACGGACGAGTTCATGCGCGCCGCGATCAACGGCGACGAGTGGAAGCTCATCGCGGTGACGGATGGTGACGTGGCGGCGACCCTGAACGCGGCTGATGTGCTGCGGGCGATCAGCCAGGCGGCGTGGGAGTGCGGCGATCCGGGGATGCAGTTCGATTCGACGATCAACGACTGGCATACGTGCGCCAACACAGCGCGGATCAACGGGTCGAACCCGTGCTCTGAGTACATGCACGTCGACGACAGCGCCTGCAACCTTTCGAGCATCAACCTGCTGAAGTTCCTCAAGGGGGACTTTGAGGCGCCGGAGCAGCTGCAGTTCGACGTGGAGGCGTACTGCAGCACGGTGGACGTGATGTGTACGGCGCAAGAGATCGTCGTGGGGCACTCGGGCTATCCGACGCCGAAGATCGAGGCGAACGCGCACGCGATGCGGCAGTTGGGCCTGGGCTACGCGAACCTGGGTGCGCTGCTGATGACGCTGGGCCTGCCGTACGACTCCGACGCCGGCCGCGCTTACTCGGCGGCGGTGACGTCGGTGATGACGGGCCGGGCTTACGCGCAGTCGGCGAACATCGCGGCGCGGGTGGGACCATTCGCGGCGTACGCGGAGAATCGCGAGCCGATGCTGAGGGTTATCGCGAAGCATCGGGCGGCGGCTTACGACATCGAGCGCGAGCTGATCGGCGACGCCGGGCTGGCGCAGGCGGCGACGGCGGCATGGGACGAGGCGCTGGAGCTGGGCGAGCGTCACGGCTATCGCAATGCGCAGGCGACGGTGCTAGCGCCGACCGGGACGATCGCTTTCATGATGGACTGCGATACGACGGGCGTGGAGCCGGACATTGCGCTGATCAAGTACAAGAAGCTGGTTGGCGGCGGCATGCTGCGCATCGTGAACAACACGGTGCCGGTGGCGCTGCGGCGGCTGGGCTACACGGAAGCCGAAGTCACCGCGATCGTGGCGTACATCGACGAGGAAGGGACGATTGAAGGGGCTCCCGCGATAAAGACGGAGGACCTGCCGGTGTTCGACTGCGCCTTCCGGACCGAGAAGGGCGAGCGTTCGATCCACCCGATGGGCCACGTGAAGATGATGGGTGCGATCCAGCCGTTCATCTCCGGGGCGATTTCGAAGACGGTGAACATGCCGAATGAGGCGACGGTCGACGAGATCTTCGACGCGTACGTCGAGTCCTGGAAGCAGGGCGTAAAGGCGATCGCGATCTACCGCGACGGGTCGAAGGCGGTACAGCCGCTGAGCACGTCGAACGGCGCGAAGGAGCCGGCGGCAGTCGTCACGGGCCCGGTGCGCAAGCGCCTGCCCGACACGCGGCCTTCGCTGACGCACAAATTCAGCATCGAAGGCCACGAGGGCTACATCAACGTCGGCCTGTACGAGGACGGTACGCCGGGCGAGCTGTTCGTGACGATGTCGAAGGAGGGCAGCACGCTCTCCGGGCTGATGGACGCGTTCGCGACCTCGATATCGGTTGGGTTGCAGTACGGGATGCCGCTGCGCGACTACGTGCGGAAGTTCAGCCACATGCGCTTCGAGCCGATGGGCATGACGGAGAACCGCGAGATCCCGATGGCGCAGTCGATCGTGGACTACATCTTCCGGTGGCTGGCGTCGCAGTTCATGGACGATGACGAGAAGCGTGAGCTGGGCATCCTGACGGAGGCGGAACGGGCACGACTGACGGCGCAGTACAGCGGCGTGCAGCCAGTGCTGGTCCAGGCGCCGATACAGCCGTTGTCGGAGGCGATGCCGCCCCCTTCGACGGGGCTCAGGGCAGGGATCGCGGGCGGGTCTGTTGAGGCTGAGTCGCTGCCGGTGGTGGCGAGTGGCCGCGTGACGGCATCGGAGTATAAGGGGCCGCAGGTGCAGACGGACGCGCCGGCGTGCGCGAGCTGCGGTTGGATCATGTCGAGGTCGGGTACGTGCTATCGGTGCGAGAACTGCGGCAGCACGAGCGGATGTTCGTAAAGGGAGTGCCATACCGCGGGTTGAAAACCCACGGCATGGCCCAGGGTTGCAGCGTGAGACTGCGGCGATGTTAACGAGAGGTCAGGCAGAGGCGTGATAGTAAAGAGTTAAGCGAGTCATTTTCCTGTCGGCGGTTCCTGCCCCGTCACCGCCGACGACTTTTTGCCGGCGCCCGAACCCCTCCGGGCGCCGGCTTTTGATTGTTGAAGTTGGGGGCTGACGCCCCCAAACCCCCGCACTGAAGGCGGCGTCGAGGGCGTTTGGCGAAGCAGACGGTTGGTGTTGAAGTTGGCCCCCCCCCCCGAGACCCTGTATTGAAGGCGGCGCCTGGGGCGTCGAGAGTGTTGGGGCTACCTCACCCTCACCCTCGCTGCCCCTTCCGCTTCACGAAGGGCAGGCGCGCGCCCCTCCCCGTGCGGGGAGAGGGGCTGAGATTGACGGAGCGGATGTGGGAGACCTCGCGGCGTCTCTGAAGACGGTGTCTCAGGGGCGGCGCTCTTTGATGACTACGGTCCCGGCCATGTAGTCGTGGAGGGCGCGCTTGCGGCGGTTGAGGCCGGCCATGATGTAGCCGAGAAGGAAGAAGGCTGATACGTAGTGGCCGAGGTGACGGCCGATGGAGCGGCGGACGCTGATGGGTTCCAGTGTGTCGGCGGTGACGACCCTGAGGCCGAAGACTCGTTTGCCAAGGGTTGCGCCGGATTGCGCCTCCATGATGATTTCGTAGAGGGCGGGAATCAGGAACAAGGCGAGCAGGGAGACGATGGGGATGAAGCCGTCCAGGAGCAGGATCCCGACGCTGAGGACGAAGCCGTCGATAGTGGCGGCGAGGAATCGAACCCAGAAGCCGCCGTATTCGGGCTCGCGTTTCGGGGAAGTAGGAGGCGCTTCGGGGGTGGGAGTCGGGGTGGCCTCGACTGAGTGTCGCGGGCGCTCCGTGTTGGCGACCGTGAGGCGGGCGTCGCACTGCTCGCAGCGGGACGAGATATCGGAGTTGTAGTAGCCGCACCTGGGGCAGGTCAGCATGGCATCTGCGAGAGGTTACAGCATCGAAGCGTCAAAGGCGCGGCCTAGGGTTGGTGAAGTGCCAGCGGGGTTGCGGTCAGGGTTGGTCGGGGAGCCAAGCGTCGGACCAGGTCTGGATGGCATCGACGACGGAGCGGAGGCTTTCGCCTTTGGGCGTGAGGTTGTACTCGACGCGGACGGGGGTTTCCGGGTAGACGCGGCGTTCGACGATGGCTTCGGCTTCGAGTTCCTTGAGGCGATCTGACAGGAGACGGTCGCTGAGGCCGGGGACATAGGCGCAGATCGCGTTGAAGCGAGTCTCTCCGGAGAGCAGGGCGCGCAGGATGAGGCCCATCCATCGCTTGCTGAGCACCGACATGGCGTGCTCGTACTTCGGGCAGTACTGGGTGAGGTCGTGCAATTCGGCGTTCACGATAGGGACATTTTAGCGCTTTTGCTAATCTTTCGTAAGGTACTTGACTGTCGTCAGAGTGCTGCATAGACTGGTATCAGTAGCTTACGAATAGTAAGTACATGCCAGAAAGGACTTCAAGATGCCGGCTGTGACGACAGACAACATCCTCGCGTTGCCGCGAGTAGCCAGGCCCGCCGAATCGGTAGCGCGTTTCCGGCCGGTCGAGCGCGTGGTCACGGCGCCGAGTCAGCTTGAAGGCGCCGGCTTCGTGGTGAGACGCCCGTTCCCGGGTGAGTTCGGCGATTCGGACCCGTTCCTGCTGCTGGACCATCTGGGTGCGGTGTGGTACGCCCCCGGGGAAGCTAAAGGCGCACCGTGGCACCCGCACCGTGGCTTTGAGACCGTGACCTACGTGATGGACGGTGCGTTGGCACACCACGATTCGACCGGTGGAGGCGGGCTGATCAGCGATGGCGGGACGCAGTGGATGACAGCGGGAACGGGCATTCTCCACGACGAGGTGCCGCCAGAATGGTGGTGACCGAGGGCGGTCCGTTCCACGCCGTGCAGCTCTGGGTCAACCTGCCGAGATCGCTGAAGATGACGCCGCCGCGTTACCAGGATATCGGCGGGGACAAGGTGACGCTTCTGAGCTCGCACGATGGCGGGTCGTTGATCCGGCTGATCGCGGGAGAATTAGATGGGCACTCCGGGCCGGGCATGACGTGGACGCCAATTACGTACCTGCATGCGACGCTGAGCCCGGGTTCAGAGCTGGCGCTGCCCTGGCGCCAGGACTTCAACGCGATGGCGTACGTGCTATCCGGTTCGGGCAAAGCGGGGACGGAGGGCGTCGACATCGGCGAGGGCCAGCTGGCGGCGTTTGGGCCGGGTGACGCCCTGGTGCTGGCGGCGAATCAGACGCAGGACGCCCGTTCGGCGAACCTGGAGGTGCTGGTTCTGGGCGGCACACCGATCCGAGAGCCGGTGGTGTTTCATGGGCCGTTCGTGATGAATGAGCGAGCTGAGATCCTCGAAGCGATCGAGGACTATCAAGCCGGAAGATTGGGCACGATTCCAGCCACATACCTCGGCTAAGCATCGGTGAGTCGCAGAAAACGGGTAGTCAAGAGATGGCCGCCCGTTTTTCAGTTAGGAGCGAGATCGTCAGGGTTCTTCCTGGAACCAGGCGGGGCGGCCGTAGTGGACGCGGGTGCCGGCGACGCGGTCGTGCAGGGCGCGCTTCTGGGGGTCGGTGAGGACCATGAAGGCGCTGATCGGGATGGCCGGGATGAGGACGAAGAAGATGAGGTAGCGGAGGATGATCTTGTCGGGGTCGAGGCGCTCGCCGTTGGGGCCGGCGACGTGCATGCGAAACGCCATCTTGCCGGGCGTGGCGCCGATGGCGAGGTGGAAGCCGATCTCGTAGAGAGAGGCTACGAGGAGGAGGGTGACCAATCGGCCGGCGTCGTCGGCGGTGGCACCGAAGGCGATGAAGATCGCCAGGACGAGGACGACGGCCCAGTCGATGAACCAGGCACCGGTGCGGGCGAAGAAGGAGGGGTAAGTGGGCTGTTGGTCGTCGGGGGCTTCGCCATGGTTCTGCATCGAGGGGACTATAACTGACGCCGGGGCTTGGCCCCGAGACCCCACTAAAGTCGGCGTCCAAGGCGTTTGGCGCGGCTTACGCCGGGGCGTGGCGGATGGAGCTGAAGCTTCGTCCCTACGTTTTGCTGCTCCCCCGCTCCCCTGCGGGCGGTGGTGGAGGCTCTGAGCGCTGCTCTGATGGACGAACTCTGCAGGTTAAACCTGCGGCTTCGAGGGCGAAGCGGATGGAGGAGGGGGCGGGGTCGTTTAGTTTATGGAGGGCGAGAGATCGGCGTGACGGCCGGGCCTCCTGGCGCCGACGAAGGAGGCGAAAGGCGAACACTTGAGCGGATTTCGTGGTAATATGGCCGCCCTATGACGAAGAAACGGGCTGGATTGGAGCTGTCTGACAACGCTCGTGTGGTGCTGGAGCGGCGCTACCTGGCGAAGGACGACGACGGGCGGCTGGCGGAGACGCCGGAGGGGCTGCTACGCCGGGTGGCCGACAACATCGCGGAGGCGGAGTCGGGCTATCTGCCGGCGGGGGCGACAGAGGGGCAGCGCGAGGCAACGCGTCGGGAGTGGAGCGATCGGTTCTACGGGCTGATGGCGTCTTTGCGGTTCTTGCCGAACTCGCCGACGCTGGGCAACGCGGGACGGCCTTTGCAGCAGCTGTCGGCGTGCTTTGTGCTGCCGGTCGAGGACTCGATGGGGTCGATCTTCGACGCGGTGAAGCAGACGGCGCTGATCCACCAGAGCGGCGGTGGCACGGGCTTCGGGTTCAGCCGGCTAAGGCCTTCGGGCGACGTGGTGCGGTCGACGGGCGGCGTTGCGTCGGGGCCGGTTTCGTTCATGAAGGTGTTCGACGCGGCGACGGAGGCGATCAAGCAGGGCGGGACGCGCCGTGGGGCGAACATGGCGATCCTGGACGTGCACCATCCGGACATCGAGACGTTCATCAACGTGAAGGCGGACATGACGACGCTGACGAACTTCAACATCTCGGTGGCGGCGGACGAGGCGTTCATGGAGGCCGTGGAGTCGGATTCGGAGTACGAGCTGGTGAACCCGCGGACGGGCGAGGTGGTCGGGCGACGCAGGGCGCGGGCGGTGTTCGACCAGATCGTGGCGAACGCGTGGCGCAACGGCGACCCGGGGCTGGTGTTCCTGGACCGGATTAATGCAGACAACCCGACGCCGCAGCTGGGGGCGATGGAGGCAACAAACCCGTGCGGTGAGCAGCCGCTGCTGCCGTACGAGAGCTGCAACCTGGGGTCTCTTAACCTGGCGCGGTTCGTGAAGGAAGACGGCGTCGACTGGGATGGCCTGGCGGAGGTGATCCCGGTGGCGGCGCGATTCCTGGACGACGTGATCGACATGAACGCGTACCCGGTGCCGGAGATCGACGAGCAGACGAAGCTGACGCGGAAGATCGGGCTGGGCGCGATGGGCTTCGCGGACATGCTGTTTCAGCTTGACGTCCCGTATGACAGCGAGGCGGCGTTGGAGCTGGCGGACGGTCTGATGGCGTTCATTAGCGACAAGGCAGATGAGGCTTCGGAGGCGCTGGCGGCGGAGCGCGGGGTGTTCCCGGCATGGGAGGCGTCGAACTACGGGCCGAAGGGGGAGAATCGGCGGCTACGGAACTCGACGCGGACGACGGTGGCTCCGACGGGGACGCTGAGCATCATCGCGGGCTGCACGGGAGGCATCGAGCCGGCGTTTGCGCTGGCGTTTACGCGGTCGCATTTCCTCGACGCGCAGAACCCCTCGGAGCCGGTGAGGCTGACGGAGGTTAACCAGCACTTCGCGGCGGCGTGCCGGACGGCGGGAGTCTATTCGGACGAATTGATGGGGTACCTGGCGGCGGGCGGCCGATTGCAGGATCGCGCAGAGGTGCCGGCGGAGCTGAAGCGCGTCTTCGTGACGTCGCACGACATCGCGCCGGGATCGCATGTGCGGATGCAGGCGGCGTTCCAGCGTCATACGGACAACGCGGTGAGCAAGACGATCAACTTCCCGCGCGCGGCGACGATCGCGGATGTAGCGGAGGCGTACCGGCTGGCGTATCGCGAGGGCTGCAAGGGGATCACGATCTATCGCGACGGGTCGCGCGTGGGGCAGGTGCTGTCGCACGTGGCGGACGGCGAGGGCGTTGGGATCGCGGAGGAGCGCGGTTCGTATGACGCGAAGGGGACGCCGGGGCAGGAGGCGTCGGAGGCGCTGGCTTTGAGCGCGCCTTCGGGGAGCCGTCCGAGGCGACGTCGGGGCGCTGCGGGCGGGACGCGGGCGCGCAGTCGCTACGTGCCGCCGCGGCCGGCGCTGCCATTCAGCGAGATCGACACGACGCACGGGTGTCCGGACTGCGGTGACGCGCTTGTGTTCAGCGAGGGCTGCCTGATGTGCTGCAGCTGCGGGTTTACGAGGTGCGGGTAGGGAGCTAACGGGGAGTCGTAGGCTTCGCGTCCGGCGGGCTTCCAGGCGGGCGCCCTTGTGCGCTTCGCATTTAATGAAACGATTCGTTTCGAGGGGACACCCCTCGATCACCCCGCGCAGGGGGCTGCGCCCCCGATTGACCCTGCTGGCGGCGTCGTAAGAATCAATCCTACTCAGGCGGCGGCAGATAAGGTCGACTATCTAGACATATGAGAGCGCCTTCTTTCGCGATGTCCCTAATGTGCTTAGCCGGGATGCTGGTGCTGGGGTGCTCGGGCGGTGACTCTCCGCTGCCGGACCTGCCGGACCTGCCGGACCCTGAGTTCGAAAGCTACGAGGCGCGCCATGTCCAGGAGTCCAACTTCGGCGGGGTCACGGAAACCGAGATCAAGGTGTTTCGGTACGAGGCCCCTTCTACGTGGCAGGTCGTTTGCATCCAGTGCTTTTCGTCCTTCGGTGACGCAGTCATCGTCGGCGACCTAGCATGGGAGCGGCGTGGCGGCAGATGGTTGCCAGCAGATATCGGAACCCTGAAGTTCGACGTTCAGAGTGTCCACGGACTCCTGGCGGCCGAGCGTGTGCGACCCCCAAGTGATGAAGTGAGACTGGAAGGCTCCGGCCCGGAAATCGCAGGAGAATCTACCGTTGTGCTCACAGCCGAGGTCGCGGACTTCGGTAGCGCGGTCTCCGAATTGGTCAAAGACCCTGAGGCAGCAGCCTCATTCCGGTTGGTCTTCCTCAATACCGCCGCACGCTACGAGTTTGTAGTTGGTGCGGAGACAGGTCGCGTTTATGTGGTCGAGATGAGCTTGGATGATTCTGACGCCGAGATCGAGCTGAAGTTGGTGGTGACGATTGACTACGACGTCGAGGTTTCGATTCCTCGGCCCGACTAGGCGCCACGAGCATTCGTTGGGCTCACGTCGAGGCGTCCAGGTCCTTCGCTTTGCTCATGACGGCATTGGGTTAGCCCAGAGCGATCAGGACGAGGGCGACCGTTAACAGAGCGGTGCCGGCGAGCTCGACGGGGGCGAGACGTTCGCGGAAGAAGCGGTGGGCGACGCCCAGGCTGAATAGCAACTCGACGAGGCCGAGGGTTCGGACGTGGGCGGCGGGCTCGATGGCGAAGGCGGTGAACCAGCCGATCGAGGCGGCGGCGCCCATGAGGCCGGCGGCCATTGAGGGTCGCCAGAGGCGGAAGACGGCGACGAGGGCGGGTCGGTGTCGCAGCAGGAGCCAGCCGCCGAGCACGACAACCTGAATCGACATGGCCCAGACGAGGGTGTAGGCGGCGGCCAGGGTGTAGCCAGCATCGTCCCTGATCTCGATAGCGGCGCCACGGTAGCCGACGGCGGCGAGGGCGAAGCAGGCGCCCGAGGCGACACCAAGCAGGGCGGCGTGCGAGGTCCAGCCGTCGAGCATGCCGCGGAGGCGGCCGCGGTCGCCGGCCGGGGGTGAGAGCAGGAGGACGCCGGCGGTCGCGATGGCGATGGCGATGACGGTTACGGCGGACGTGGGGTCGTCGAGGAAGACGCCGGCGAATACGGCGACCTGAATCAGCTCGGTCTTGGAGTAGGCGACGCCGACGGCGAAGTTGCGGGCGGCCATGACCCGTAGCAGCAGCGCGGTGGCGACGATCTGGGAGAGAGCGCCTTCGAGGACCCAGCCGAGGAAGGTGGTGTTGATTGCGGGGAGGCCGTCGTCGCGGATGAGGAGGATGAGGGCGAGGTAGATAAGGGCGAAGGGGAGGCCGAAGAGGAATCGGACGAGGGTTGCGCCGAGGGTGCCGGCCTCGCTGGAGATCGAGCGCTGGGCGGCGTTGCGCAGGGTCTGGGCGAAGCCAGCCCAGATGGTGAGGGCGATCCAGAGTCCTTCGGGGGCCATAGCGGGGATCAGTGTGGGGTTTGGGGGTTGTTAGGGGAAGGTTGGGTGGGGGGTCCTGCAGGTTTCAACCTGCAGTTTCGAGGACGCGGGGTTGGGGGACTGGGTTGGCGGGTTTAGTGGGTGAGCGTGAGATTGCTTCGTCGGCTGTCGCCTCCTCGCAATGACCGAGGGGGAGGCTTGCTATGGTGTGAGGGACTGCGTTGGGGTGTTGGCGGACGGAGCTGAAGCTTCGTCCCCACGTTGGCCTTGCTGCGCCCGGCGAGGGAGGGTTTCGTCCTCGTTTTTCTGAGTGAATTTGGTTGTCTATTTTGATTGAGGGGTGTTTGTGGCGTGCTTGCCGAGTGGTGGGGCCGGGGCGGTCTAGATTCCTCGCTTCACTCTGAATGACAATCAGGTCGCGAGCTGGCTCGCTACGACGTGTTTCTGGGACGGAGCGGGGGTTGTGGGATGTGGTGACAGGGGTTGTCAGGAGGGTGGTTGTCGGGGTGAGTCAGACGGGGGTATTATGTCGTACAGACGTTCGGTTTTGAGTCTGAGGTGCCTATGACGACGGTGCGGCGGTCCTTCGATCCTTCGACGGGGCTCGGGATGGCGTCCGAGGAGCCGGCGGCGGTCGAGGACGTGGTTTCGGGGTTCCATCCGGTTATCGAGACGTGGTTCCGGCGTCGATTTGCGGCGCCGACGGACGCGCAGACGGCGGGCTGGCCGGAGATTCGCAGCGGTCGAGACGTTCTGATCGCGGCGCCGACGGGGTCGGGCAAGACGCTGGCGGCGTTTCTTTGCGGCATCGACGCGCTGGTCAAGGAAGCGGAGCACGACCTCGGGCTGAACCCCGGGGCCTGTGGGTTGTCGGCTGAGACTCGAATCGCCTATGTTTCGCCGCTGAAGGCGCTGGGCAATGACATTCAGCGCAACCTGGAGGCTCCGTTGGAGGAGCTGGCGGCGGTGGCGCAGGAGATGGACGTCGACTGGCTGGAGATTACGGTTGGGCTGCGGACGGGCGATACGCCGCAGAAGGACCGCCAGGCTTTCATCAAGAACCCGCCGCACATCCTGATCACGACGCCGGAGTCGCTGTACTTGATGCTGACGGCGCAGCGCAGCCGGGAGACGCTTCGCAAGGTTGAAACGGTAATCGTGGACGAGATCCACGCCCTGGCGCGTGACAAGCGGGGGAGTCACCTGGGGCTTTCGCTGGCGCGGCTGGACCACGTCTGCGAGTCGAGGCCGGCGCGAATCGGGCTTTCGGCGACGCAGCGGCCGGTCGAGGAAATCGCGGCGTTCCTGGCCGGGACGGAGGCGGCGGACTGCTCCATCGTCGACCTGGGGCATCAGCGGGACATCGAGATGAGCGTTGAGCTGCCGCCTTCGGACCTTGAGGCGGTGGCGGCGCGGGAGCAGTGGGCCGACATCTACGACCGGGTCGCGGGGCTGGTGCGGGCGCATCGGACGACGCTGGTGTTCGTGAATACGCGGCGATTGTCGGAGCGAGTGGCGCATCATCTACGGGAGCGCCTGGGTGACGAGGCTGTGGCGAGCCACCACGGTAGCCTGTCGAAGGACCGGCGGTTGCGGGTGGAGGAGCGGCTGAAGGCGGGCGATTTGCAGGCGCTGGTGTGCACCGCATCGCTGGAGTTGGGCATCGACATCGGCAGCATCGATCTCGTGTGTCAGATCGGGTCGCCGCGCAGCGTGGCGACGTTCCTACAGCGCGTCGGACGATCGGGACACGCGCTGGGGCTGCGGCCGCAGGGACGGTTGTTTCCGACGAGCCGCGACGAGCTGATCGAGTGCGCGGCGCTGATCCGGGCCGTGAAGTCGGGGCGGCTGGACCGCATCGTGCAGCCGGTGGCGCCGCTAGACATCATGGCGCAGCAGATCGTGGCGGAGTGCGCCTGCGAGGACTGGGCGGAAGACGACCTGTACGCGCTGACGCGGCGGGCGTGGCAGTATCGCAACCTTTCGCGGGATGACTTCGACGAGATTATCGAGATGCTATCGGAGGACGTCGGCGAAGGGGCCGGGCGAGCGCCGCCGCAGATTCACCGCGACCGGATTAATCGAGTCGTGCGCGGCCGGCGGGGGTCGCGGATGACGGCGATCCTGAACGGCGGCGCGATCCCGGAGATGGCGGACTACAAGGTGGTGGCAGAGCCGGACGACACGATGGTCGGGACGGTGAACGAGGACTGGGCGATCGAGAGCATGGCGGGGGATATCTTCCTGCTGGGCAGCCACTCGTGGCGGATCACGCGCGTCGGTCAGGGCGAGGTGCGGGTACAGGACGCGCAGGGCTTACCGCCGACGATCCCGTTCTGGTTGGGCGAGTCTCCCGGGCGCACGGTGGAGCTATCGCAGGAAGTAGGACGGCTGCGCCAAGACGTGGTGGACGGGCTGGACGACGTTGACGGGCTGAGCAAGCGAATGCAGGACGAGTGTGGTCTAGATGAGCTCGGCGCGGCGCAGATCATCGACTACCTGCGGTCGGCGCGAGATGCGTTGGGATTGGTGCCGACCGATCGCGATGTGGTCTTCGAGCGCTTTTTCGACGAGACGGGCGGAATGCAGCTTGTGGTACACGCGCCGTTCGGGGCGCGAATCAACCGGGCCTGGGGACTGACGCTGCGCAAGCGCTTCTGCGTGCGGTTCGACTTCGAGTTGCAGGCGGCGGCGAGCGACGATTCGATCGTGATATCGCTGGGGCCGCAACACAGCTTTCCGCTGGAGGAGAGCTTCAGCTACGTGACGTCGCGCAACGCGGAGGCTTCGTTGAAGCAGGCGGTGCTGTACGCGCCGGTGTTTCCGGTGCGATGGCGCTGGGACGCGGGCCGGGCGCTGGCGGTGCCGCGGTTCACGGGCGCGCGCAAGGTGCCGCCACCGATCCAGCGGATGCGGGCGGACGACCTGCTGGCGTCGGTGTTCCCGGCGCAGGTGGGGTGCCAGGAGAACGTGACGGGGCCGCTGGAGATACCGGACCATCCGTTGGTGCGCCAGACGGTTTACGACTGCCTGCACGAGGCGATGGACATAGACGGGCTGATCGACGTGCTGGAGCGCATCGAGGCGGGGGAAGTGCGGCTGCACGCGATCGACACGCTAGAGCCGTCGCCGATGGCGCACGAGATCCTGAGCGGCAAGCCGTACACCTACCTGGACGACGCGCCGCTGGAAGAGCGCCGGACGCGGGCGGTGACGCTACGCCGGGCGCTGCCGGAGAACGCGCGGGAGCTGGGATCTCTGGACCAGGACGCGATTGACCGGGTGCGGGACGAAGCGTGGCCGCTGCCGCGAGACGCCGAGGAGGCGCACGACGCGCTATTGAGCCTGGTCGCGGTGCCGATTGCTGACGCGCTGGAGTGGAGCGGATGGATCGATGAGCTGATCGCAGCGGGTAGAGCGGCGCGATTCCGGGAGCCGGCGCTGTACTTCGCGGCAGAGAACCTGAACCTCGTAGGGCTGTTGTGGCCGGAGGGGGCCATCGAGCCGGACTTGAGCGTGCCGGAGGCGGCGTTGGTGCGGGTCGAGGACCGCGACGATGCACGGCAGCGGCTGGTCAGGGGTTGGACAGAGGCCGCGGGGCCGGTTTCAGCCGCCGGGTTGGGCGAGAGATTGGGGCTGAGGGCTGAGGACGTCGACCGGGGGCTGCGCCAGGTCGAGTCGTTGGGCTTTGTGCTGCGGGGTCGGTTTTCGCCGGGGCATGAGACCTCTCCCCCCGACCCCCTCTCCTTGCGAGGAGAGGGGGAGGAGTCACCCCGGGCTGAACCGCGGGGCATGGATGAGGACGAGGCCGTACCGGGGGTTGAAACCCCCGGCATGGACGAGGTGTCGGTTGGTGATGTGGGGGATGGGCCTCGGAGTGAACCCCGGGGCATGGATGAGGACGAGTTTTGCGACCGGCGGCTGCTGGCGCGGATCCACCGTTACACGCTGGACCGGCTGCGGCGGGAGATCGACCCGGTCTCGCAGCAGGACTTCATGCGCTTCTTGCAGCGCTGGCAGCACCTGACGCCGGATACGAAGCTGGCGGGCAAGCAGGGCGTTAGGCAGGCGATCGCAAGGCTGGAGGGCTTCGAGGCGCCGGCGGGGGCGTGGGAGCGCGAACTGCTGGCATCGCGACTGAGCGACTATCGTGCGTCTTGGCTGGACGAGCTGTGCCTGGCGGGCGACGTGACGTGGGCGCGACTGACGCCGCGCAAGGTGGCGGCGGGCAAGACGACGACGGCATCGGCGAGCCGGGCGACTCCGGTGTCGTTGACGCTTCGGGGTGACATGCCGGCGCTGTTGATGGCGGTGCGGCACGGTCAGACACTAGGAGATGGGCCAAAGACGGGCGCGGCATCGGAGATCCACGAGCTGTTGAAGCAGCGCGGTGCGTTGTTCTTCGACGAAATCGTCAACGGAGTGCGGCGACTGCGGTCGGACGTGGAGCGCGGCCTGCGGGAGCTGGTGGCGTGGGGGCTGGTGACGGCGGACGGATTCCAGGGATTGAGGCAGCTTTCGGGCAAGGCGGCGCATTCGGGCAGACGGCGCAGCAGCGAGGCGAGCTACGGCGGCGTCGCGTTCTTCACGGGATCGGGGCCTTCGGGGCGCTGGGCGCTGGTGCCTTCATTGGAGGCGGCAGGGGAAGATTACGAGGAGCTGGCAGAGTCGACGGCGAAGGTGCTGCTGCAGCGCTACGGTGTGGTGATGCGTGACCTGTACGGGCGCGAGAGCTTCTCGTTGCCGTGGCGCGACGTGCTACGGGCTTTGAGACGCCTGGAGGCGCGCGGGACGGTGCGAGGCGGGCGTTTCGTCACGGGACCGGCGGGGGAGCAGTACGCGCTGCCCGAGGCGGTCGACGCGCTGCGGCGGGTGCGTCGTGAGGAGCGCAAGGGCGAGCGAGTCTGGGTGAACGCGACGGACCCGTTGAACCTGGCGGGTGTGTTGCTGCCGGGCGGCCGAGTACCGGCGCAGGCGGGCAACGCGGTGCTTTACGTTGACGGGCTGGCTCAGCCTGAGGCGGAGTCGACGGGGATAAAGACGCCGGTATGGACGAAGCTGCCGCGACTTGGGGCGCCTGGCGGGTAGACGGGCTTCGGCCGTTTATGGCGAGGTTGCGGCGTCGACGGGCTTCTCTTTGATAGTCAAAGCCGCGCTTGGGCCTCTCTTAGGCTTCTAATGGTGGCGCAATGCTCGCTGTAGTGCGGTTGGGCGCCAACCTCTCCCTCGCTCCCGCGCGTCCCTCTGAAACTAAAGCCGGGGCTTGGCCCCGAGACCCCACTGAAGGCCGGGCCCAGGGCGAGGGAGTGTGGTGGACGGGACGGTGGTGGACTGCGTTGGGGTGTTGGTGGACGGAGCTAAAGCTGCGTTCCTACGTAGCCTTGCTGCGCGCGGCGATGGTGGCTTGTGCGCTTCGTCTATTAAGAAACGATTTATTCGGCGGGGACGTCTCTGGGGCGCGATACGCGGGGGCCCTTCGACAGGCTGAGGATTTACTGCGCCCCCTATACCTACGTGCGTGCTTCGGAGGCTGGACCGATGCGGTCGGTGATGGAGGTTGAGGCTACGTGGCCCTCGAGGTGACTACTTCGTCGCTACGGGCTCGTGGGCGAGGAGGAAGCGACGGGCGTGGGCGACTGCCTCTGCGATGTGCTCTTGCGTGTCTTTCCAGGGGAAGATCGTTACTTCTGAGTTGGTCGCGAGGTTCGCCGATTCCATGGCGATTTCGTAGGGGTGAGCTGGGACGTTGTCGGGCATGATCAGGACCGGCGTCTGGCAGTTGCGGACGAAGTCGCGCGTCACGGTGAAGACGAAGTCGGCTCGAGACGTGTACATCGTGTTGAGGTACTCGTCGACCATTTGCATTGTGATCGCCCGGTTTCGTTCACAGAGCGGTGGGCCCCAGCCCTTGATATTGTTGTCGTAGAAGAGCGTCGGGTGCTCCGGGTTGAAGCCGCTGGGCTGACACATGACGGCGGCGACGATTCGCTCCGGGGCGCGTTGGGTCAGGTTCCAGAGGAAGGGCCCGCCGATACAGCAGCCAAGGACGAGGAATTGCTCATAGCCCAGGTGGGTCATCAGGCCGAGCTGGTCGTCGGCGTATCCGTCCCAGGGGCTGTCCATGCGCAGCGGCCCGGTCGATTGGCCGCCGGTGGCGTTGCGCTGGTCCATCGTGATGCAGCGAAAGTGGTCCTTGAATTCGTTGACGGCGTCGAAGGGGCCGGAGGAGGCCCAGACGTCGATGTTGGAGTTGAGGCCGCCGCCGGCGATGAGCAGGAGGGGGAAGCCTGAGCCGGCCTCTTCGTAGTGGATGAGGACGTCTCCGTTTTCGTAGAAAGGCATCGGATCCTCCTGAGGATTTGATGGTGGCGTTTGTACTGTATCGCATTGCGGGGGACCGCTCCTCGTGGGGGTGGCGAGTGCGGAGGACGGCTTCGCTGTGGACTGTGTGGCGGCGTCGAAGACTTCGCGACCGGCGCCCTTTGATAACTAAAGCCGGGGCTTGGCCCCGAGACCCCACTGAAGGCGGCGCCAGGGGCGTTGAGTATGGCGTTGAACGAACCGTTTAAGGCTTCGCGACCGGCGCCCTTTGATAACTAAAGCCGGGGCTTGGCCCCGAGACCCCTGAAGGCGGCGCCCAGGGCGTTGAGTAGGGCGTTGCACGAAGCGTTTAAGGCTTCGCGACCGGCGCCCTTCGGTGACTTTGGCCGGAGCTTCCTCAGAGACGCCACTGAAGGCGGCGCCAGGGGCGTTGAGTATGGCGTTGGACGAAGCGTTTAAGGCTTCGCGACCGGCGCCCTTCCTGGCGGGCGGGGTTGTGCGCTTCGCCTTCTTTTCAAGCCGAGCCCTGAGGGGAGAGTCTGAGGGGTCTCCCCGCGGGGGCCGCGCCCCACTGCCCCGGCTTGTGTAAATTCGAAAGAGGGGGCGACGGTGGACCGCGTTGGGGCGTTGCGGACGGAGCTAAAGCTGCGTCCCTACGAGGGCCTTGCTCGGCGCGGCCATGACACTCTTCGACAGGCTCAGGATGCACTGCGCCCCTACTGACCCTGCTGGCGTGTTGCGATGCTTGCAGCTTGGTTGATGTAGTCGCGAAGCCTCAGGAAGCGATTATTCCGCAGGGACACCGCTAGGGCTCCCCGCGCGGGGGCCCTTCGACAGGTTCAGGATGAGCTGCGCGCCACTGTCGTTGCTGGCGTAAATTCGAAAGAGGGGGCGACGGTGAGTGCGTTTGGCGTTGCGGACGGAGCTAAAGCTGCGTCCCTACGACGGCCCTGCTCCGCGCGGCGATGGCACACTTCGATGACTTTGGCCGGGGCTTCGCCCAGAGACGCCACTAAGACGGCTGGACGAGGCGTTTACCTCGCGTCTTGCGCCTTATCAGGGCGTGGCTGAGCAGGGGGACGTAGACCGCGGGGATGGGGTCGTCTATATTCGGGGGGATTCTTGGTGGGGCGTTTATCCGGGAGGACGGCGTTGGTTAAAGACGTAGTGGACGAGCGCGAGATGAGTGGTGCGATGCTGAAGCCGGGCTCGAAGAGCTTGCAGGAGTCGCACCTGCAGGCGGTGCGCAATATCGCGGAGCAGCTGTTCCCCTTCCCGACACCGGAGTTCCCGCACTTCCGTACGTTCGTGAACGAGCCGGAGACGGAGCAGAAAATCGTCACGAACTACGGCAACAATCTGGAGCCGGACATTGTGGTGTTGCAGTGGCCGGAGAAGCTGCCGGTGATGGTGGCTGAGGTTGTGACGCCGGATATGCTGAGCGGCCAGGTTGCGGAGGAAGTCTGGGCGGTAGAGGCACGGCTGGACGGGGTGAAGTTCTTCCTCTACGTGCCGGCGGGCCACGCGTCTGAGGCGAAGTCGCTGCTGAAGAAGCACAAGATCAAGGACGTGGCGCTGCGGACGTGGCGCAACATCACGGGCCGCAAGACGATCGACATAGCACCCGTCCGGTAATCACTGCGTGGCGATGACGATTCGACGTGAAACGGCCTCTGATGAAGAGGCCGTTCGTCGTGTTGAGATGGCGGCGTTCGGAGAGGACCAGGAAGCCGACCTGGTTGATGCGCTGCGCGCGGGCGGCAAGTACTTGCTGTCGCTGGTCGCGGAGATTGACGGCGAGATCATTGGCCACGCGCTGTACACGCTGCTGCATGTGGAAACGGAATCGGGCGTGGTTGATTTTCCGACGCTGGGGCCGCTGGCGGTATCACCGCAACATCAGAAGCTGGGCATCGGCACCCAGCTGGTCGAGGCTGCACACGAGGAGCTGAAGGTGGCGGGTCATAAGGCGATCTTTGTGCTGGGCCATTTGTCGTACTATCCGCGGTTCGGATTCAGTCCGGCGCGCGAGTTCGACGTGCATTACGAGAACGACCGTGACACCTGGATGGCGCTGGAGCTGGCGCCGGGGGCGCTGGACGGGGTGTCGGGGAATGCGGTGTACGCGGAGGAGTTCTCGCGGTTCGAGTAGACTCCGCGGTTGTTGTCCATCCGCGGGCTACGTCCCTACGAGGGGCTTGCGCGGCGCGGCGATGATGGCTTGTGGGCTTCGCCTTCTTATCAACGTTAACGTGAGGGGAGACTCCTCCGGCTCGCTGCGGGGGCCTTCGAGGGGGTCAGGATGCAGCTGTGCTGCTACTGACGCTGGGTGGGCCAAGTCAGGTCTCGATTGATCGATGGGACCGCTGAGATTGACGAGGCGTGAGGGCGGTTCGCGAACCGCCCCTACAGCGCTTACAGACGGGGCGAGGGGGACTGGGTTGAGGCGTTTGGTTATGGCGTGAGATTGCCGCGTCGGCTGGCGCCTTCTGGCAATGACCAGGTTTGCTGAGACGGTGGGGTGAAGCGCCGGCTTGGGGTTGGCGGGGTACGTGGCGTCTGGGTTCGTCACCGGGCTCTGAATGGCGGTTTGTCGGAGGTTCGCTGAGGCGGGCTAGGTGGTGCGGGGGAGGAGGCGGTCCTTGTTCATGAGGGGGGCGAGGACGCGCGGGATGAGGACGGAGCCGTCTGACTGCTGGTAGTTGTCCATGATGGCGATGAGCATGCGACCCATGGCGCAGCCGGTGTCGTTGACGGTGTGGCAGTGCTGGGTGCCGCCGGAGGCCGGTTTGTAGCGGATGTTGAGGCGCCGAGCCTGGTAGTCGGTGGTGTTGGTGTCGGTCATGACTTCCATGTACTCGCGGGAGCCGGAGAGCCAGGCCTCGACGTCGCGCTGGCGGTAGGTGGCGAGGTAGCCGGCGTCGCCGGTGCATTTGTCGACGATGCGGTAGGGCAGTTCGAGCTGCTGCATGAGCCATTCGTTGACTTCGCGGAACTCGGCGTAGATGGCGTCGGATTGCTCCGGAGTGCAGACGGCGTTCATCTCGAGCTTGTCGAACTGGTGGACGCGCTTGATGCCCTTGACGTCCTTACCCCATGAGCCGGCTTCGGAGCGGAAGCAGGTGGTAAAGGCGAAAACCTTGACCGGCAGCTCTGCCTCTTCGAGGGTGCGGTCCATGAAGTAACTGAAGTTTGCGGGCTCGGAGGAACCGATGAGGAAGAGCGGCAGGGGCTCCTCGACGTTGTCGGTCTTGATCTCGTAGACCTGGTCGCGACCCTCGGGGAAGTGAGAGGTGCCGTAGAGGGAGCGCTCGCGGACGAGGAGGGGCGGGATGATGGGCTGGAAGCCACGCCGCAGGAGCTCGTCGGTGAGGAGGCGCTGAAGGGCGATCTGCATAACGGCGACGTCGCCCAGGACGTAGGCGAAGCGAGAGCCAGAGACCTTGCCGCCCTGCAGGGTGTCGACGCCGCCGAGGGTCTCACCGAGCTCGGCGTAGTGCATTGGGGTGAACTCGTCACCGTTGGCGTGGACCGGCGATTGGGGCATGTGGGGCACAGAGACGTCGCCGCGGCCAAGCTGAGCGGCGGGAAGGTAGCCGGTGTCCGGCACCCAGGCGCACTCCTCGACGTTGTCCGCTTCGCCGGCGCCCTCCGGCATTTCGGGGTCGATCAGGTTGGGGAACCAATCCATGATGGCGGCCCATTCGGCGGTGACGGTGTCGGATTCTGTCTCGAGGACGCGGGACTTCTCGCGAACCTCCTGGCCGCGGGCGCGAGCGGCGTCGGGGTCGGACTTGCCGAGGCCTGCGACCTGCTTCTTTTCGGCGTTGAGGGCGTCGGTTTCCTGCTGCAGGGCGCGGCGGCGCTCGTCGAGGGCGAGCCAGCGGTCGACATCTGCCTTCGCGGGGTCGACCTTGCGGAGGCTGACGATGCGTTTGAGGCGGTCGGGGTCCTGGCGAACGAGTCGGGCGTCAATCATTGAAGATCGGGGGCTACGCCCCCAGACCCCCCTGAAGCCGGCGCCGAGGGAGTCTAGCAAGAGTGAACGGGGCGTACAAAGCGGCCTGGGCGCGGAGAGGGGCTGTGGACGTTGAGGTGTCTGGTTGATTGTGTTGCGGGGTCGCGTTTTGTCGTGGGATTGCCGCGCCGGCTGTCGCCTCCTCGCAATGACGAAGGGGAAGCAGGCGATTGGCGGGCCGGACGTGGGTTGAGTAGGAGAAGTCTGCAGGTTGAAACCGGCAGCTTCGGGGTTGGCGGGTGGCGGATTGAGGCATGCGGGTCAGATCCTTACCGGGAGGGTAGCGGCGAGACGGATGGCTTCGAGGCCGAGGGACTGGACGTCCGGCGCGAGAGGTGTGGATTCGCCGTTGTGAGTTGCGGTGCCCGTCCGTAGTTCTTGGCTGAAGAACCAGATCAGCGGGCTGTCGGGGTCATAGGAGTGACCGGGATAGCCGCTGAGCAGGCGGAGGAAGTAGACGAAGTCGATGTGCTCGTGACTTTCGGGCTCGATGACGCAGTTTTGGACCGTGAATGGTGGTGCGATCTGGCGCGGTCCGCCGCCGGCATCTTCGCGAGGCGAGAGTTGGATGATTTCGGCTTCGACGGCCAATTCCTCGGTGACTTCGCGGAGGACGGCCTCTACTGGATCCTCGTTGGCTTCGACGTGGCCGCCGGCGGGAAGCCACATGGCGAGCTTGGGGTGCCAGTGGAGGGCGGTGCGGCCTTCGTGGACGACGAAGCCGGATACGGTGAAGTGACGGTCCATGTTTCGATTTTAGAGGGCGCGTGGGGTGGAGTCGAGGTGAGCCGGACTCACGGGGCGTTGAGGGACGGAGCTGAAGCTGCATCCCTACTGGCGTGGTCGAAAGGGGAAGTGATTGAGGATTGGGTTGGGGCAGTGGGTGAGGGTTGCGAGTTTGCCGCGTCGGCTGGCGCCTCCTCGCAATGACGAGTGGGAATCAGGGCGTTAGCGGGCCGGACCTGGGTTGAGCGCGACAACTCTGCAGGTTGAAACCTGCAGCTTCTACGGTGGGTTGGTGGGCGCCGTGAGCGTTGAGGGACGGAGCTGAAGCTGCGTCCCTACGGGCGTCGTCGAAGGGGAAGTGATTGAGGACTGCGTTGGGGCGGTGGGTGAGGCGTGCGAGTTTGCCGCGTCGGCGGGCGCCTTCTCGCAATGATGGGTGGGAAGCAGGCCGTTGGCGGGCTGGACTTGGGTTGAGTCGGAGAACTCTGCAGGTTGAAATCTGCAGCTTCTACGGTGGGTTGGTGGTGGGCGGTGAGCGTTGACGGACGGAGCTGAAGCTGGGTCCCTACGGGCGTAGTCGACGGCGAAGTGATTTAGGACTGCGCCATGATGGTGGGTGAGGGTTGTGAGTTTGCCGCGTCGGCTGGCGCCTCCTCGAAATGACGAGGTTACTCGTTTCGCCGCGTTGTCTGTGGGAAGGTAGCTGCAGCGTTGAGGGACGGAGCTGAAGCTGCGTCCCTACGGGCCCGTCGAAGGCGAGGTGATTGAGGACTGGGTTGGCGGTGGGTGAGGGTTGTGAGATTGCCGCGTCGGCTGGCGCCTTCTCGAAATGACGAGGTTACTCGTTTCGCTGCGTTGTCTATGGGACGGTGCCTGCAGGTTGAAACCTGCAGCTTCTACGGTGGGTTGGTAGTGGGCGCCCGGGAGCGGGAGGCTTGCAGTGAGGTGTGCGCTAAGGTTTCGTGTCCAAGAGCTCGAGAGGGAAGTCTTCGAGGGTGAGGAGGACGAGGTCGGCTTCTGGGAGGGGCGGGAAGGCGCTTGAGGCTGAGCGAGTCTGGACGACGAACATGCCGGCGGCGCGGGCGGAGGCGATGCCGGTGGGGGTGTCTTCGATGGCGATGCAGCGGGCGGGATCAGTGTTGAGGCGTTGGGCGGCGAGGAGATAGACGTCCGGGGCGGGCTTCGAAGCGCCGGCTTCACGCACGGAGACGGTGGCGTCGAAGGCTTCAGCGAGTCCGAGGCCACCGAGGAGGGCGGCGATCCACTCGGGGATGGAGGATGAGGCGACGGCGATGGGTGCCTTGCGCTGCTTGAGGGCGTCGACTACGGAACGAACGCCGGGTAGGGGGTCGTGAACTTCGGCGAGGCTGCGGCGGAGATGGAGGTCGTAGGCTTCGACCAGGGCGTCGAGGGGGCCTTCGAGGGCGAAGGTCTCGCAGAAGTAGCGCCAGGTGTTTTCGATGCTGGAGCCCATGATTTCGCGCTGGTGGGCTTCAGTGATCTGGATGCCGAGGGGGTTGAGGACGGCCTGCATGGCGGCGTTGTAGACGGGTTCGGAGTCGGCGAGGACGCCGTCCATGTCGAAGATTACGGCTTCGTAGGGAGGGGTCATTGGTGTGACGGGGCGTCGAGGGCTGCGCGTCTTTAGCCCGCCCTTTCGGTTGGGCTTGGGCGCTTCGCCTTCTTTTCATACCAAGACCTGAGGGGAGACCCCTCAGACTCCCCCCGCAGGGGCTGCGCCCCTACTGACCCCGCTGGCACGTTCCTGAGGTGAGAGCTGTGGGTGTATTGCGTTGGCATGTCGGAGGCTGCGCGACCGGCACCTGCCGGGGCGGTTGGGCTTGTGCGCCTCGCTTTCTTTTCAATCCAGGGGTTGAGGGGAGACCGTTCTGACCTCTCCCTCGCTGCCCCTTCCGCTTCACGAAGGGCAGGCGTATGTCCCTCGCCCCGCAGGGAGAGGGACTGGGGGCGACGGGCCGTTAGTGGACTGCGTTGGGTGTCGAGGCTGCTCAGGTTGGACTGTGCAGCGATTGGGCCGGTTGGCGCGAAAGCATTGGAAGGATCGGCCAGCGAGGCGGATGGCACTGCTACTGCTTTTCGCGGAGGGTGGGGAAGAGGATGACTTCGCGGATGTTGTGGCGGCCGGAGAGGAGCATGACGAGGCGGTCGATGCCGACGCCGAGGCCGCCGGTGGGGGGCATGCCGTGCTCGAGGGCGGTGAGGTAGTCCTCGTCGACTGATTCGGTCTCTTCGTCGCCGGCGGCGCGGAGGTTGTTCTGGTCGAGAAAGCGCTGGCGCTGTTCGAGGGGGTCGTTGAGCTCGGAGTAGGCGTTGGCGACTTCGAAGCCGGTCAGGAAGGCCTCGAAGCGCTCGACATAATGTTCGTCGCCGGGCTTTTGCTTGGCGAGGGGCGAGAGCTCGACCGGGTAGTCGGTCAAGAAGGTGGGCTGGACGAGCAGGGGCTCGACAAAGTGGGACTGGACCTGATCGATGAGTTTGCCCCAGCCGGCGCCGGCCTCAGGCTCGACACCGAGCTCGGTCATGCGGGTCTTGAGGGACTCGATATCGCGATATTGCTCCGGATCGAAGTGGGCGTATTCGATCAGGGCGTCGCGCAAGGGGAGGCGGCGCCAGGGCGGCGCGAGCTCGACTTCTTCCTCACCGAACATGATGCGGGTGGTGCCGAGGCATTCCTGCGCGACGGTGGAGACCATGTCTTCGAGCATGCGCATGACGTCTTCGTAGCCGGCGTAGGCTTCGTAGCTTTCGAGCATGGTGTATTCGGGGCTGTGCTTCCAGGAGAGGCCCTCGTTGCGGAAGATGCGGCCGATTTCGTAGACCTTGTCGAAGCCGCCGACGATGAGGCGCTTGAGGTGAAGTTCGGTGGCGACGCGGAGGTAGAGGTCGCGTTCGAGGACGTTGTGGTGGGTGACGAAGGGGCGGGCGGCGGCGCCGCCGGATTGGTCGGTGAGAATCGGCGTTTCGACTTCGATGAAGCTCCGGGCGTCGAGGAAGCGCCGGATGGCGGAGACGACGTTGCTGCGGAGGCGGAAGAGATCGCGGGTCTCCTGATTGGCGATGAGGTCGCGGTAGCGCTGACGGTAGCGCTGTTCGGTGTCGGTGAGGCCGTGCCACTTCTCGGGCGGCGTCTGGAGCGACTTGGCGAGCATGGTGAGGGATTCGGCCTGGACGCTGATCTCGCCGGTGCGGGTGCGCATGAGCGCGCCGGAAGCGCCGAGGATGTCGCCGAGGTCGATGTCGTCCTTGAGGGTTTCGAAATCGGCAAGGTCGAGGTTGTCGGCGCGGGCGAAGACCTGGATGCGGCCTTCGCCGTCCTGAAGGTCGAGGAAGGCGGCTTTGCCCATGCGCCGGAGCGCCGTAAGACGGCCGGCAACGATGACGCGGGGTGCGTCCTGCGACGCGGCTTCCGAGGCCTCGAAGGCGGCGATCGCGGCGGTTGACGTGTGGGTGCGGTCGAAGCGCGTGGGGTAGGGGTCGATACCGCGCTCGCGCAGGCGGTTCAGCTTGGCGAGACGCTCGCCGTAGAGCTCTTCTTCACGGGGGGTCATGGTCATGTCGCAACAAGAATACAGGGAGCGGGGCGTAGGCGCTCGTTGGGGTCTGGGAGCCTGTCGAAGGGCCCGACCAAACCAGTACAGACGGGTGCTTCCTTCCCGTCTCACCAGTTCAAATGCACCCTCGGCAAAGTGGGTTTCATCGAACCTTATCAGTACATGCGGGCCGACCTAATCTCCTGGCAGCGGCTCGAAAAGAGCCAGAAAGGAGGCGGCGGTATGACGAGCGTCGAGAATGAGAGACGGATCCGCAACAGGCAGACGCGTGCCGGGATAGAGGGCCCGGCCTGGAGCTCCTGGTTGTCCGGTGCGGACCTTGATATCAGCGAGCTGAAACGGGGCGAAATCATCCTGGTCAGTGCGCGGTGGATCCTGATCGTCGTGGGGTTGCTGCTGACGTTGAACGCGCCGGAGAACCTGGTGGACCTGCAGATTTCGATTGCAGCGATCCTTGGGATGGCAATGCTCAACTTCGTGCTGCATACGAACATCCTGAACACACGTCCGGCCGCGGCGAGCACGTTATACATCGCGAGCCTGGGGGACATTGGGGTGATCACAGCGATCGTAGCGATTACGGGCGCCTACGATTCGTTTGCCTTTGTTTTCTTCTATCCGGCGATCATGGCGTTTTCGCTGGTGTTTCCGGTGCGAATCACGGCCTTCTTCACGCTGGTGATGAGCGCGTTGTACAGCATGGTAGTGCTGTCGGTATCGGATGACGTGTTTGCGGCGGACCCTGAGGGCTCCTACGCAACCCTGGTGACGCGAGTAATGACGTTTGTGGCGGTGATGGTGGTTGCGAACTCCTACCGGTTGGTGGAGCGGCAACGGCTGAAGGACGAAGCCGGCCACGACGGCGGGGAGGCATAGCTGTGGAGGTCACGATGAGGACTCCGAAAACGGTGAGTAAAGAAGACCTGCAGGACGTTTGGTACGGACAGGTGGTGGTCATCCTGGCGCGGTGGTTCGTCATCGGCGCGGGGTTGATGTTGACGCTGTGGCGGGCAGACCAGATAGAGGACATCACGGGAGTGATTTATCCCCTGATCGGCCTGGTGGGTTTGAACTTCTTCCTGCATGGCCGGATCCTTACGGGCTCGCCGATCCGCCGGGAGCTGATATTGATTTCGAGCGTCATAGACGTAGCGCTGATCTCTTCGATCGTCGGAATGGCCTCGTGGAAGGCCGAATCTGGTATCGACAACCCGTTCTACGTGTTCTATTACCCGGTCCTGCTGGCCTTCGCGCTGGTCTTCCCGTGGCGGCTGGCGATCCCGTTCGGCGCCGCGGTTATCGCGGTGTACGCGTCGATCGTGGTGGCGTCGGGTCTCGGGCCTGAGACGATGCAAGCCTATGAAACGCTGGTAGCGCGAGGGGTGACGATGGCCTCGATGGTGCTCCTGGGCAGTCTCTACTGGCGAATTCAGCGGAGTTGGCGCCACGGTCAGGTGGCGAGCCCGACGGGAGCGGTGTCGCAGAGCGAGGGCAGTTAAGGTGAGTTGGCTGAGCGGGGTCGTTCGCTCCTTGCAGCGTGCGGGCTCGAACCTGATAGCGCCGGCGCCGGACCCACGTGGTTCGGCGCCGGCGCAGGGTGACGTGGCGCCGGCAGCGGAAAAACTGAGGGCGCCGGATGCCTACGGTCCGATGAAAACGCCGGGCCAGATCCGGGAGCGGCTGAGCCGGCTGGAACACGGCGAGCCGCCGGACCTGGCGCGAATCGAGGCCGTGCTGGCTGACGGGTTCAGGCGTCTTCCTTTCGAGCCGGGCGCGACCGCCTTGCGTAACCTACAGGCGCAGTACGCACGATTCGTAGTGATGGCGCGGCGGCTGAACCGATCACAAATCGCTCAGGTGTACTACATGCTGCGGCTGGCGGAGGACGCGCTGCGACACGGCCTTGCCGCGTTGGTCGACGCGTACGAGATGAGGCAGATGCTGCAAACCATGGACAGCGCGCGCCTGGCCAACAGCATCGAGTCGATCAGGAAGGAGATCGAGGCCCTCCAGAGCGATGGCGGGACCGGGAAGATGATCGAGCTCAAGAATGAGCTGCTCAACTCGTACCAGGAGCGGCTTGAAACGATACAGGGGCACGAGGTCAGGGTGCAGGCGTTTCTGAACCAGTGCGAACGCTGCGAGGCAGCGCTGGAGCGAGCCGGAATCGAGGTTTCGCAGCTGCGGTCGGAGTCAACGCCGGAGGCACTGGCCTCGACGATTGAGGCGTTGCGGACGACGGTGGAGGCGGCGCGAAAGCAGACCGAGGGCTCGGTGAGTGACGCGAGCAGCGGGTAGGAAGCTCCCGGAATGGTGCGAATGCACCATTGAGGAGCAGTGCAGTTGGCCTTGTAATCGCCGGTTAGGGGACGGACAATCCTTCTTACAGAGACGGTTCTGTAACGATGCAAGTAACAACTCAGGGTTCGAAGACGAGGAAGACTCTAGCGAGGGCCTGGCAGGATGCACGTCCTGACTGGCAGAGCGTGAGCGGGGCCGCGATCGCGTTGATCGGTGTGCGATGGGGCGCCTGGCTCATCGCGGCGGGCTACGTGTTGGCCAGCTCCGAGTATCGTCCCGATCTGCCCGTCTACGTCGACAAGGAACCTACGTTACTGATCGTCGCGCTGGCCCAGACCATGGCTTTGACAGGCATCGCGTTTATCGTGCTGCCGCGACTGGGGAAACGCAGGGCGACCGGAGAGGCCGACGCCAGGCCTCTACTGGTTGCGGGGTTGATCGACTTCGGGCTGGCCACAGCGCTGGTCTATATCAGTGGGGGTTGGGGGTCGCCGTTCTTCCACATGACGATTACAGCTCTGATTGTGCCGGCATTTCTGTTAAGCCCCAGACGAGCCATGTTTCTGGCGGTGGCGTACGTGATTTCATACATACTCGCGCTCTACTTCGCCGGACTCGGACCGGACGGCAACTGGGACGATGTCGGTCGGGCCAACCTGTTCGGGCATTTGATGACCGGTGTGTTGGTGGTTGGGGCGGTGCAGGTACTGGCCTCGCTGACCCGTGAATTGGCGCGGGAGCGGGACGAAAAGCCGGCGCTGGCGGCGCAGGAAGAACGAGCCCGCATTGCGCGGGAGATTCATGACGGGATCGCGCAGTCCGTCTACATGCTGTCGCTAAACCTGGAGACGGCGGCGGAGAAAGCGGAACCGGGTTCGCGCACGCAGGCGACGGTAAGCGACCTGATTCCACTTTCGAAGCAGATCCTCATGGAGGTCAGGCACTACATCTTCGACCTAAGGCCGCTGTTGGACGGGGATCAGAGCCTCAGGGAAGCGCTGGCGAACCAGGTGAGAGAGTTCACTTCGATCACCGGCGTTGACATCGACCTGGCGATCGAGCCGCAAGTCCAGGTGCTGGACCCCGATGCCAGCGTCGCGATCTACCGGACGGTCCAGGAGGCACTGACAAACGCGTACCGGCATGGCGCAGCAAGCCAGGCCTCAGTCAAGTTGAACACCCGAAACGGGACTATCGAACTCGCGATTGATGACAACGGGAGCGGTTTCGACGTCGAGGCGCGGAGCAAGGCGGGCGGTCACGGACTGGGCAACATGGAGGAGCGAGCGCGGGGTCTGGGCGGCTACCTCGAGATCCGGAGTCGAGCAGGAGAGGGCACCACCGTCAGGATGATGCTGCCAACCGATGACTGACGGGCGAATCGCGAATCCGCATCCTGATCGTCGACGATCACGAGATCTTCCGCGTCGGCCTGGTTTCTGCGCTGTCGTCGGAGGATGACTTCGAGGTGGTCGGCCAGGCATCGAACGCGGAGCAGGCGCTGGCGGGGGCGAAGGGGAGCAAACCAGACGTCATTCTGATGGACGTTCGTCTCAGCAGTGGGGGCGATACGGACGGAATCGAGGCGTGCCGCGACATCCTGAGCGCTCAGCCCGACATGCGAGTGCTGATGCTTTCGTCCTACGGGGAGCAGGACGTTGTGTTCTCCGCGGTCATGGCCGGGGCGGCCGGCTACCTGGTCAAGCGGGTGGGGCGAGTGAACCTGTGCGAGGCGATCCGGAGGGTTGCGGGGGGCGAAACGCTGCTCGACCCGGCGGTGACGCAGAGCGTGCTGGACGCGTTTTTGCACGGCACGAGCGCGAGCAAGAAGGGTCCGCTTTCGGAGCGGGAGGAAGAGGTGTTGCGGCTGGTGGGACGTGGGTTCACGAACCGACAGATCGCGGACGCGCTGGTGATCAGCGAGTACACGGCGCGGAACCACGTGATCCACATCCTGGAGAAGCTGGGCTTTTCGCGGCGCGCCGAGGCGGCCGCGTGGGCAGAGCGCGAGGGCTACCTGTCGGACGACGACCGTCGAGCCGAGTAAGCGCCGCGTTAGCTGATGAGGGTGATGGTGAGGCGAATAACGCCCCTGGGGACGCTGAACTGGACTTCGTCGCCGACGCCCTTGCCGAGAAGGGCCATGCCGACTGGCGATTCGTTGCTGATGAGACCGATCGTGGGCTGAGCCTCGGTGGCGCCGACGATTGTGTACTCGACCGTCTTGCCGTCCTGATTGCTGGCGGTGACCTTGGAGCCGACCTGGACCTGGGAGGCCTTGTGAGCCGCCTCCTCGTCGATAACGCTCGCGTTGTCGATGAGGTGCTGGAGGGTGAGGATACGGCCCTCGACGAAGGCCTGCTCATTTTTCGCCTCTTCGTACTCGGAGTTGTTCTGGGCGCTGGCGAACTCCCTGGAGGCGTGAATGCGATCGGCGACCTCATGGCGGCGCACGATTAGCAGGTGCTCGAGCTCTACTTCGAGCCGCTTGATGCCGTCTTTTGTCATCGGGACAGCCTTTTCGGCCATTGCCCATTCCTCCTGAAGTCGTTGCTTCGGCGGCGATGCCTCCAGATAAAGAGAACTGAGGGAACCAGCGTCCCTCAGTCCGGCCGATGCAACGGAGTCAATTAGATCATATAGGTGGCGATTCGAAGCTGTAAAGCTCAGTTCGGGAATATGGCGAGGTGCTCGTAGCGGGCGCCGCCGGGTTCGAGGTGGCTGCGGATGAGATGGACGCGGTCGACGTGCCAGACTGGCGCCTGGGGAGATTTGAACGAGGTCGTCATGTCGGCAACGGTGCGGCAGCCGGCGTTGTCGATGGCGTCCGGGAGGCGGGCGAGCGTGAGGTGGGGGTGGAAGGTGCGCGTTTCGCGGGGCCAGCCGGCGGCGGCGAGCCAGGTCTCGATGCGCTCGTAGAGGTCGATGTAGGCGCGGCCTTCGATGGAGACGGTGGCGAGGATGACGCGCGGGGCGCGGCGCTGCTCGAAGGCGCCGACGCGGGAGAGGGTGAGTTCGAATCCGGGCTCAGCGGGGACGGCCTGCGCAAGGGCGGTGGTGAGGGCTTCGAGTTGGCCAGCCGGGGTATCTCCGAGGAACTTGAGGGTGAGGTGGATGGCTTCGGGGCGGACCCAGCGCGGGCGTACTTTGGCGCCGAGCCGTTGGGTGATGGCGGTCTGCATCTCGCGCTGGAGGGTCCCGAGGGCTTGTTTCCAGGTCTCGGGCAGGTCGAGGGCGATGAAGAGGCGCATCGTGGGGTCTGGGGTCATGGTGCAACCAGTTTAAGCCGGGTTGCGCACCTCACCGGCGCTGCCGCGCACCCCTCTCCGTGCGCGGAGAGGGGCTGAGAGATTCGGGTGGGTGTGGCCGCTGCGAAGTGGCGTCGGTGGAGGTGATTGGCGTGGGACGTCAATCTCGGTGCGATTACGGCTGGAGGTTGAGGAAGGCGGCGGCGTTGAGTCCGAGGATGCGGTCGATGGTTGCGGGGTCGAGGCCGGATTCGGCGATGCGTCGGCGGCTGCGGGACTGGGAGAGCAGGGGGTAGTCCGAGCCGAAGAGGATGATTTCCGGGCCGGTGAGCTTCGCGACGCGGCCGTAGATTGTGTCGTCGTAGAGGAGTGAGGTGGCGGCGGTGTCGACGCGGAGGTTCGCGAAGGCGGTTTTGACCTCGGGCATGGTGGCGTAGAAGGGCAGGCCGCCGGCCCAGTGGGCACCGATGATTTTGACCTGGGCGTGGGCAACCGTGAACGCGGCGAAGTCGGGGAGGTTGCCGCCGTGCTTGCCGGGGTATTCGTGGCCAGCGGGCTCCGTGACGTGGAAGAGGAGGACGACGTCGAGCTCGGTTGCGAGGCGGGCGAGATGGTCGCCTGCGGCGCCGGTCAGGTCGAAGTTGAGGTTATCGGGGCGGAGCTCACCGAAGCCTCGGGCGCCGACGGCGGCGCAGCGACGGGCCTCGGCCTCGATCGCCTCGGGGCCGGCGGCGAGAGGGAGCGTGGGGAAGGCGATGATGCGGCCGTTAGAGCCGGCGGCGGCTTCGAGGAGGTAGTCGTTGTGGAGGCGGCAGGTTGCGGGGTCGGTCCAGGCGAAGCCGAGGGCGATCGAGGTGTCGATGCCGGCCTCGTCCATGGAGCGGAGGAGGTCGTCCGCGGTGGCGAGCGTGGCTTTGGGCGAGGCGTAGAGCTCGGCGAAGGTGGGGTCCTTGATGTAGGCGTCGCGGTCGGCGGCGATGGCGGGCGGGAAGAGGTGGGTGTGGGCGTCGAGGATCACGGGTTGAGTTTACGGGGTTAGAGCACTTGTGGGGCCTCACACGGCGAGGCGGTTGACGGTTGAGGAGGAGAGCCTTGCGGGAGATAAGGGGTCTGCAGGTTGAAACCTGCAGCTTCGGTGGCGAGGCGGTGGTGGGCCAGGTTTGGGGCGTTGTGGACGGAGCTGAAGCTTCGTTCCTACGGTGGGTATGGCAATGAGCTGAGGGTGCGTTGGCAGGGGCGTTGGGAGAGATAAAGGGGGTCTGCAGGTTGAAACCTGCAGCTTCGAGGATGAGGCAGGTGGTGGACTGGGTTGGGGCGTTGCGGACGGAGTTGAAGCTTCGTCCTTACGGTGCGTATGGCAATGACCTGAGGGTCGAGATTAGAAGACGGCGATGGGGTTAACGGGCGAGCCGGTGGTGTTGACGAGGGGCAGCGGGCCGATGGAGACCATGAACTGCCAGCGGTTGCGTTGGGAGCAGGCTTCGGCGAGGTCTTCGAGGTTGGCGTTGTCGAGGATCCAGAGTCCCATGGCGGTGATGCCGACCTGGTGAATTGGTTTGGAGGACCGTTTCGTACTGGGAGGGGCTGACGTCGTTGCCGGTGTCGGAGCCCATGACGGCGATGCCGCGTTCGTGGAAGAGCGGGAGGCAGGCGGCCTGACAGGCCGTAGCGCCGGCGGTGCGGGGCACGGCGCCCTCGACGTTGCGGCGGTGGAGCTGGCCGGTGCGGATGAGGAGAATGTCGCCTTCTTCGACCTGGAAGCCGCAGCGCTCTTCGGCGGCGAGGATGTCTTCCGGCATGACGCCTTCGCCGCGCTCGAGCCAGTCGACGCCGCGAATCAGGGGCACGTCGACGAGGACGCCGCGTGAGATGAAGCCCTGACGGGCGGCGGTGACGGCGCAGACGGTGGCGCCGAGGCTGGTGGAGACGAGGTGTGCCGGCTTGCCGTTGTAGGTTTTGCCCTGCCAGAAGAAGTGAGCCAGGCTATCGACGTGGGTGACGGAGACGCCGTGAAACACCATGCCGATGTAGTCGATGGCGGCGGCGTTAGCCCGGCTTGACACCTTTTCGCCGCTGGCCCAACCTTCGCCGCTCTCCAGCATGTAGTGCACCGGCGGGCTAGGCACATCAACGGCGCCATCCCAGGCGATGTCGCGAGCCAGAGAGACGCTGACTCCTTCTTCGACGGTTGCGAGGGCTCGTTTCGTCTTAGCTGGTGTGATCAGGTTGGGGGTCCCGAGCTCGTCGTCGGGTCCCCAGCGGCCCCAGTTGGATAGCTTTTCGAAGTAGCCGAGAACCTCCGCTTCAGTTGGGATTTGCGCCGGCATTTTGGGCCTCCGTCCGCGAGTAGGTGTGAGTCGGGGGCATTATGGCGGATGCGGGCAGAGGAGTCATCGATTGAGTTGAGGCGTTTCGCGTGGACGTGAGATTGCCGCGCCGGCTGAGGCCTCCTCGCAATGACGGTGGAGTGGTGAGGTAGGCGAGGCGTTTGATGGGAGGACGCCGAGGCTGGAAAGCCTCGGCTACGTTGTATTGGGTTGGGGCCGTTGAGCCTCACTGGATGACGAGGGGTGTTGCGGACTGCGTTTGGCGTTTGGTGAGGGCGTGAGATTGCTTCGTCGGCCGGGCCTCCTCGCAATGACCTTGGTCGTGAATTGTTGAGCGGAGCGGTCAACTTAAGCCATGATGCGCGCGGAGGGAATACGTGCCGGATTGGCTGGTGTGGCCGGGGCTGGTGCTGCTAGGCGTCGGGGTGGGCGCTTACGGGTCGTTGATCGGCGCGGGCGGTGGATTCTTGCTGGTGCCGGCGCTGGTCGTTTTGTTCCCGGAGTGGGAACCGCAGACGCTGACAGCGGTTTCGCTGGCCGTGGTTTTCATGACGGCGAGCTCGGCGAGCGCGGCCTACGGGCGGCAACGCCGGATCGATTTGAAGGCAGGCGGCCTGTTCGCATGCGCGACCGTGCCGGGGGCGGTGATCAGCGCGCTGGCGGTCCAGGAGATCGAGGGACCTTCGTTCGAGGTGGGGTTTGCCGTGCTGATGCTGGTGGTTGCGGCGTGGCTGCTGCTGCCACGGCCGAACCGGGTGTTGGTTTCGCCGCCGGCGCCGCGATACGTGCGCCGACTGCTGACGGACGCGCACGGCGATACGTACTCTTACGCGTTCGACCCGTACCTAGGGCTGGGGCTGGGCTTGGTGGTGGGTCTGGTGGCGACGCTGTTCGGTGTCGGCGGCGGGATTTTCTACGTGCCAGCGATGGTGCTGATCATGCGCTTTCCGGCCTACGTGGCGGTGGCGACATCGAGCTTCGTGCTGATGTTTACGGCGGGTTCGGCGACGGGCGTGCATGCGGCGCTGGGCAGCTACAGCGGCGTGACGGGCGAGACCTTGGCGCTGATCGTTGGGACCCTCGGTGGCGGTCAGCTGGGTGCTTTCGCATCGGCGCGCCTGGCGACGCGGCAGGGCATCGTCCTGCGCTTGCTGAGCAGCGCGTTGATCCTGGTGAGCCTGAGGCAGTTGGTCGCGGCGCTACTGTAGCGAGGTGGCGACCTCTCGGATAGCGTGCTCTTGCAGGGCCGGTCCGATGGCCTGAACCTCGTAGTAGATGCCGTCGCGTTCCCAGAAGTAGTGGTAGCTGGCGTCGCTGCTACCGTCATTGATTTCGATCAGGTCCGCGGGAATGTTGGGGAAGAGGTCGATGACGCGGCGAGAGGCGCCGGTGGGGTCAGGGGCGACGGCGGGCGGGTACTGGGCTTGACGTATCGTGAGGTCGAAGACGCCGGCGAATACGAGCTCGGCCTGCTGACGCCCCGGACTGCCGACGATGGTGCCGCCGGAGAGCTGGGTGCCGCCGGGCACAAAGCAGGGGTAGAGCACATCGAAGCCGGCGCCATCGCGAACCTTCTGGAGGGCAGAATGGCCGTCCGAGCCCTGGACGGGCTGAGGACAGGCTGCGACGGGGTCGCTGGCACCGCAGACGGCGGCGAGATAGACGGCGAGGACGGCGAAGACTGCCCCCAGCGTGAATTTTGCCCTTCGAGACTGCTTAAACGCCCGCGTAGCTGTGTAACCCCGAGATCAAGAAATTGACGGCGAAGTAGGTGAAGAGCACCGCGCCGTAGCCGATGAGCAGCAGGTAGGCGGCGCGTTTGCCCTCCCAGCCGCGAAGGCCGCGGGCGTGGAGGTATCCGGCGTAGACCAGCCAGGTGATGAAGGAGGCGGTCTCCTTGGGGTCCCAGCCCCAGTAGCGGCCCCAGGCGTTGTTAGCCCAGTAGGCGCCGAGGGCGACGCCCAGCGTGAGCAAGGGGAAGCCGACGAGGACTGACCAGTAGGCGACCTCGCTCAGGGTTTCCGGGTCCGGGAGACGCACAGTGCGGCGCGCGGAGATTTGGAGCAGGTAGAGCAACGAGGCGCCGAAGGAGATGGAGAGGGCGCTGTAAGCCAGGACCATGGTCGTGACGTGGATGCCGAGGATGCGGTTTGACTGCAGGGCCGGGACGAGGGGTCGAATTTCGGACGGGAAGAAGGCGAGTGCTACAGCCATGAGGCCGACGGCGGCCGGGAGCATGACGGTGGGTACGGCGCGTTCCTGAAAGGCGCGCTCGAAGATGACGGTGAAGAGGACCATGCCCCAGCCGAGGGCGATGGTGTACTCCCAGAGGTTGCCAACGGGCGGTCGCTCCACCGCCACGGCGCGAGAGGCTATGGCCAGGGTGAGGCAGGCGAGGGCGACGTAGAGGAAGGCGCGGGCGAAGCGCTCGGCGCCGGTGGGCAGGGTAATCGAGACGGGGATGGAGACGGTGCCCGCGTCAGTCGCGGCAGGGCGGTAGGCGGTCCAGGTGCCGAGGACGGGAACGAGGTAGGCGGCGGCAGCGACGGAGGCGAAGATGAAGCCGCTGAGGAAGGCATAGTAGGAGAGGTCTTCCATCATGAGGCTCCGCTGTGAGGGTTGCTGGTGACCGAAGCGGCGGCCGTGTACCCGGGGCGGTGGCTACGCGTCCTGCGCCCTGCTGCGCTGATAACTGAAGCCGGGGGAACCCCGGACCCCACTGAAGACGGCTGGGCGAGGCGTCGGGCTGTTCGCTTATTGGCCATTCGACGGAGCTCAGGATGGACTGCGCCCCCGCTATGCCTGGTGGCGTCGTGCGTTGCTCGAAGGCTGCCGGACTGCGTTGAGGCGGCGAAGGCTTCGCGTCCTTCGTCCTCCCTGGCGGTTGGGCTTGTGCGCTTTGCCTTCTTTTTAAATCTAGCCCTGAGGGGGCTCCCCTCAGACTCCCCCCGCGGGGGCTGCGCCCCTACTAACCCTGCCGGTGTGGTTCGGGCACTAGTAATGTCGCGATAAGTTGCGCTGTTATGTGGTCTCAGCGGGTTGAGGGGTGCGCTCGGGCGCATCGGGTGCTCCTGGTGTCGAATCTTCGGACGGGGCTTCGCGGTCTTTCTTCTGGGCTTCTTCGGCTTGTTGAGCTCGCTGCGAGGTGCGCATGTGGACGCGCTTGAAGCTTTCGGTGAGGCCGCGGCCGCCGGGCCGCTTGCCACGGGAGCGCATCTGCTGAATCAGCTCGTCACGGTCGTGGGATTGGACCTGGCTGGCGTGAGCCAGGATAGCGTCTGCCTTTTGTTCGACGTAGGCGCTGACGTCGACGAAGTAGTTGGGGTCGGGCGAGCCGACGAGGAGGATTTCGTTGACGCGCCATTCGTCGAGGCCTGCTTCCGTATGCTGCGGGAAGTAGAGGCGGTCGCGGGTGGCGGGAAAGAGGGCGTCGCGGACGGCGATGCCGCAGTTGCGGTGGTCGTTGTGGTTGAAGCTGGAGCGGAAGCCGTCCCAGGTCAGGACGACGTCTGGCTTGTAGGTGCGGTAGAGGCGGACGAGCTGCTCGCGTAGCTCATGCGTGGGTTCGAGGAAGCCGTCGGGGTAGCCGAGGAAGAAGACCTGTTTGACGCCGAGGACGCGGGCGGCTTCGCGCTGCTCCTCTTCGCGCGTGGCGGCGAGCTCCTGGGGCGTCATCGCCGGGTCGTGGGTGCCCTTGTCGCCGGATGTGAGGAGGACGTAGTACACGGTCCAGCCTTCGGCGCACCATCGGGCGATGGAGCCGGAGGAGCCGAAATCGATGTCGTCGGGGTGGGCCATGATGGCCATGAGGGTCATGGGGCCGTCGTGGCCGAGCGGTGGGAGCCTGGAGGCGTCGCCGTCGTAGCCGCCGCCGAATGCGGGTGCAGAGCGGCGGAAGAGAGAAGAAAGAAAAGACATGGCTAGCTCCGGTGAATTACGAGGCGTGATCTGAGTCTACAGCAGGTTAAGAGATGGTTCGACGGGTGGGGCACCTCAGCCTCGCTGCCCCTTCCGCTTCACGAAGGGCAGGCGGCCGCCCCTCTCCGTGCGCGAAGAGGGGCTGTAGAAGACGTTGCGTTGACGATAGGACGGGCGGGTGGGGCGCTTCGGGACGAACACGTGAACTCAAGTGAAACGGCACAAGCGGTGCTAAGGGGCGAGCCTGAGGTCGCTGAACGCGAGACGAACTCGGCTACGGAGGTTATTCGAAAATCGTTAGATCTGGCCCGTAACCCGAACCACGTTTTGGGCGATTAAGAAGGAGATGCGCACCGTACTGCAACGTTGCGCGATCGCTTGTGATTAGAGGACCTGACGCGAGGCGATCACGGGTGGTGGAGCCAGGGAGGGTCAGTCTTGCAGCAATTATCAGCCACGGATAGACGGGCCCGCCTGCGCGCACGGACGGTATCGAGGCCAGTTAGCAGGACGCAGCTGCTGATTCTGTTGGCGGTGGCCTGTGGGGCTGCCTACCTCTCGTATGTGGTGTACGCCAGCCTGACGGACCTGGATGCCGAACCGGCCGCGGCGGCCGATTTCCTACCGGCGTTCGAGACGACACTGACCAGTACGATTACGACTACTGGCTCGGTGGAGGCGGAGCAAGAGGCTGCGCTCAGGTTCGACATCAGCGGCGAAGTGCTTTCGGTTGAGGTGTCGCCGGGTGACGTCGTTGGTGAGGGCGACACGCTGGCGGGCCTGGACACGGTGGAGCTGGAGCAGTCGCTGGGCTCAGCGGAGTCTTCCCTGGCCTCGGCGCAGGCGTGCTATCAGGCCGCGCTAGAGCCGGCATCCGTCGCCGAGATTGCGTCGGCAGAGCAATCGGTCCTGTCAGCCCAGACGCAGCTGGCTAACGCGGAGCAGGCGATGCAGGACCTGCTCGACAAGCCGGACCCATCTGCGGTGGCGGCAGCCGAGCAGGCGCTGCTTAACGCGGAGAACACGCTGACGAATGCGAAAGCAGCGGCGGAGAAGGCCGACCAGGAGACGGGATTGCCGGACGCGAACCTGGAACGCTCAGTGGAAGTGGCTGAGATCGGCGTCGGACAGGCGAAACTGAAGCTGGCGGAAGCGCGTCTGGGGGCGAGCGAGTCAGAGATCGCCGCGGCGCAACGGTCGATCGATTCGGCGGCGGCCGGCCTGACCTTTGCCGAGGCGCGGCAGTCGGAGCTGTTCGAGGTAGTCGCGGCAGACGTGTTGCTGCCACTGCAAGCATCGGTTGACCAGGCTTTCGAAGCGGTAGAACGGGCCAGGAGGAACCTGGAGGCAGCGAGCATCGTTGCTCCGTTCGCGGGGACCGTGACCGAGGTCAACGTAGCCTCGGGAGACCAGGTGACGACGAATCTGACCGCGATCAACCTTCTGAACCAGGATTTGTCCCGGGTGGTCGCGAACGTCGATCAGTCGGACATCGCCGTGTTGGCCGTGGGGCAAATGGCGACCGTTACCGTGGACGCCCTGGAGGGGCAGACGTACAACGCGACCGTAGTTTCAGTTGGCCTAACGCCGACGGTTCAGCAAGGCGTTGTGACCTTCCTTGTGATCCTCGATCTGGATTTTTCTAACCTCGGTAGCACCGTGCTTCCGGTGCCGGGTATGACCGCGAACGCGACGATTACGACTCAAACGGTAGAGGGTGCGCTGGTGGTGCCCTCGAGGGCCGTCAGTGGAGGAGCGGCGGCGAGCGTGGTGACGGTCAGAGCTGAAGGCGGCACTGAGCCCAGGGCCGTCACGACTGGCGTGACGAACGGCACGTTGATCCAGATCGTCAGCGGCCTGGAGGCGGGCGAAGAAGTCATGGTGAGCTCCAGTGCCGGCACGACGAGCACGCAACAGGTGGCCCAGCAAATTGCCGTTCCGGGTGCGGGCGGCGGCGGATTTGGCGGCGGCGGATTCGGAGGTGGCGGAGGTGGGGGCGGTCGATAGCAGCGCGGGTTCAGGAAGATGATTGAGCTGAGGAACGTCACCAAGGTTTACGAACTCGGCGATCACGAGGTGTGGGCACTCGGCGGGGTGGACCTTTCGATTGGAGACGGAGAGTTCGTCGCGATCGTGGGAGCTTCGGGTTCAGGCAAGTCGACTCTGATGAACGTCCTGGGCTGCCTCGATCAGCCATCGTCGGGGGAATATTTGCTTGACGACATGGAAGTCGGTGACTTGCCGGAGGAGGACCTGGCGCTAGTCCGTAACGAGGCGATAGGCTTCGTCTTCCAGAGCTACAATCTGTTGCCTCGAATGTCGGCGTTGAGGCAGGTCGAGCTGCCGCTGGTCTATCGCGGCACGACCGACAGGGCTTTGCTTGCCGAGGAGGCGCTGACGGCGGTTGGGCTGGAGGATCGACTGTTCCACAAGCCCACGGAGCTCTCGGGCGGGGAGCAGCAGCGGGTCGCGATCGCGAGGGCGCTGATCACAGAGCCGACGCTGATCCTGGCGGACGAACCGACCGGCAACCTGGACAGCAGAACGAGTCTTGAGATCCTGGCGATCTTTCAGCGGCTGAATCGAGAACGGAACATCACAATCGTCTTCGTGACGCATGAGGCCGAGATCGCGGAACACGCGTCTCGGATCATTCAGATGCGCGACGGCCTGGTGGTTGATGACGTCCAGGTGAGGGAACAGCGCTGGGCGGTGGATGAGCTGCGTCAGCTTGCTAACGTTAGACAGACGCGGAGGCTGCCTGCCGCGGTGAGGGACGAAGAATGAGCTTCGCCGACTCCGTCATCGTCGCGATTGAGGCCCTGGTGGCGAACAAGCTGCGGGCGATGCTGACGATGCTGGGAATCGTTATCGGTGTCGGCGCCGTGATCGCGCTGATGGCGGTCGGCCAGGGGTCGCAGAAGGCGATAACGGACGGAATCCAGGGCCTGGGATCGAATCTTGTATTCATTCGGCCGGGAGCGAAGGCGCAGGGTGGCGTTTCCGCCGGTGCGGGGACGGCGCAGACCCTCTCCGTGGAGGACGCCGAGGCGATTCAGGCTGAGGTGCCGAACGTGGTCACGGTTGCGCCGGAGGTGCGATTTGGGCTTCAAGCCAGCTTCGGCGGCCAGAACACGTTCACGCGGGCAAGCGGTGTAACGACTGACTACGCCGAGGCCTATCAGCTGACGCCAGCAGAAGGCTCGTTCATCAGCCAGGCAGATGAGGAGCAGCGGGCTCGTGTCGTCGTACTGGGCTCCTCGGTGGCCGAGACGCTGTTTCCGGACTCCAGCGCGATTGGTGAGACGGTGCGACTGGGGCTGGCGCGTCTGACGATCAACGTCGAGGTTGTCGGCGTGCTTGAGGAGAAGGGTGGCAGCTCCGAGACCAGCCTGGACGACCAGATATTCCTGCCGCTCTCAACGGTGCAGAGGCAATTGCAGTCGCTTCGCGGGGCGAGGGCCGGCTCCCTGGTGAACCAGATCACGGTCGAAATCGAGAACGAAGGCGAGATCGAACAGGCGAAGCTGGATATCGAAGTATTGCTGCTGAACCGGCACGAGGTTGCGGAAGCGGACTTCATCGTCGAGAGCCAGGAAGACATTCAGTCGACGATCAATGAGGTCAGCGAGACGATGACGATCCTCCTGGGGAGTATCGCCGGGATTTCGCTGGTTGTCGGCGGCATCGGAATCATGAACATCATGCTGGTTTCGGTGACCGAGAGGACGCGTGAGATCGGGATCCGGAAGGCGGTTGGGGCGCGAGAGAGCGACATCCTGATGCAGTTCCTGACGGAGGCTCTGATGGTGACGGTGCTTGGCGGTCTGTTGGGGATCGCGGCGGGAATCGGCGTCGCGCGGTTCCTGGACGGCAGGAACATCGCCGGGCTCGGCGAGGACGTCCGAACCGTGGTGGCCTGGGAGTCGGTTGTGATCGCGTTTGTGGTTGCAGCGGCGATTGGGATCTTCTTCGGGCTGTACCCGGCACGGCGGGCAGCCAAGCTAAGGCCGATTGAGGCGCTTCGCTATGAGTAAGTACGGAGGTAGGGATTGTGACGCTGGATTTTCGTAAGGCAGCGATCGGGTTGGTGGCGGCAGGGGTGATTGTGGGCGTCACATTCGGTGTCGGCGTGGCGTACGGGCGCGGCGATCCGAAGACGGTGGAGACCGGGCTGAGCGCACAGGAGATTCAAGCCATGCTGGGTTTGTCCGGCGGCGCCGTTGCCGGCGCGCCCGGGGGCGTGGGTGGCGGAGGCGCCGGTCAGGGTGGGCTGCTCGGGGGTGGTACCGCAGGCATCGTCACTGAGGTGACGGCGGAGTCGATCACGGTGAGGACGGCCCAAGGGGAGCAGACATTTGCGATTACGGCCAGCACGGCGGTGGAATTGCTGGCGGTTGCCGATTCGAGCGCGCTCCAGGTGGGCGCGACGATCATCGTGAGCGGATCGAATAGCGAAGGAACGCTAGCTGCAGGGCAAATCACCGAGCTTCCGGAGGCGCTCTCAGGGCTTGCTTCGGGTGGTTTTGGTCTCGGTGGAGCCGGTGGGCGGCAGCCCGGTGGGAGACAAGCGCCTTAGGGCGAAGACGACCTCACCGGCGCTGCCGCCCGCCCCTTTCCGTGCGCGGAGAGAGGCTGTAGACGATGAGCTGTCTAGTCAACTGCGTCGGAGGGTCACGTTGCGTGACGCCTTTCGTCGAAGCTCTGGACCTACTGCACTGCTACTGACCCGCGGGGGAGTCAGAAGACTTGCGGCGTTGCTCAATGGGAAGGGTGCTCTGCAGTTGAAACCTGCAGCTCTGGGGGACGAGGACGCACCTCACCGGCGCTCCGCGCGTCCCTCTCCGTGCGCGGAGAGGGACTGTGGACGATGGAATGTCTGGTCGACTGCGTCGGAGGTGGGGTTTTGGGCGCGGGATTGCCGCGTAGGCTGCGCGCCTCCTCGCAATGACGGAGGTTGCGAGAAGTTAGGGGCTCGGGGCGAGGCCGGCGGGGCGGTTGAGAAGAGCGTCGTAAAGGTCGAGGACGGCGGTGGCGACGTTCTCCCAGCGGTAGCGGGCCATTGCTTCGCGCCCTGATTCGCCGAGGTCTTTGCGGAGGGGTTCGTTTTCTAAAAGAAGCTCGATGCGCTCGGCGAAGGGTTCGGGGCAGAGCCAGGGGACGAGGTAGCCGGTCTCGCCGTCTTTGACGGTGCCGGTGAGGCCGCCGACGCGGGAGGCGACGACGGGAACGCCGCTGGCCATGGCTTCGACGGCGACGAGGCCGAAGCTTTCGTAGTGCGAGGGCACGACGCAGACATCGGCGGCGTTGTAGTAGAGCGGCAGGGTTTCGTGGTCGACGGCGCCGACGAAGGCGACGCGGTGCTCGATGCCGCGGTCGCGAGCGAGCTCACGCAAGCCATCGACTTCAGCCTGAGAGGATGCGTCGCCGCCGACGACGAGGACGGTGCATTCGACGTCGCTTTCGAGCAGCGAGGCGGCGTTGATCAGGATGTCGAGGCCTTTGAGGGGCTCGATGCGGCCGACGAAGAGAATGATGCGCTCGTCCTCGAGCCCGAGGGCGGTGCGCGCAGCCTGCTTGGCGGCGGGCTTGAAGCGGTCGAGGTCGACGCCGAGGGGGATGACGCTGACTTTGGCGTCCGGGGCGCCGTAGAGTTGGCGCAAGGAGTCGCGTTCGAGCTCGGTGGCGCAGATGACGCGGTCGGCGGCGGCGATGACGGCGGCTTCGGACTCGATGCGGAGGCCAGATTCGTGCTCGTCCAGGCTGGCGCGGTTCTTGATTTCACCCAGCGTGTGGAACATGACGACGTGAGGGACATTCCAGAGCGTCTTGAGACGGGCGCCGACGAGGCCGGAGAGCCAGTAGTGGCTGTGGACGAGGTCGTATGTGGCGCCATCTCTGCGCGTGAAGTTGAGCAGCGCTTCGTAGAAGGTGTCGAGATGGGAGTAGAGGTCGTCGGGCTGGAGGAGCTCGTCGGGGCCGGCTCGCAGGGCTATTGAGCGGAGATTGGGCTGAATCTCGGTGATTTTCGCCTGATCGGCGCTGGTGGCGCGCGTGAAGATGTCGACCTGGCAGCCGAGGGCAGCGAGCTGGCGGGCAAGCTCGAGGACGTAGACGTTGAGGCCGCCGGACTTGGCGCCGCCGGGGCGCTCAAGGGGAGAGGTGTGGGCGCTGATCACAGCTATTCTTTGGCTTTTTTGCCCTGGGTGGAGGGTGGACAGGATCTCGGGCCGTGCGACCGTGTCACCACGGAGGGTCGAGCCTACCGCGGGTCCTTCTATCGGCTGAGGACGCAGGTCGGAGGGTCGCGAGGGCGTGGTCACTCTTAGCTTCCGCTTTCGCGACTGAGGCGGAGCGTGTAGATCTGCTGGTCGACGGCGCCGAGGTCGTATTTGTAGGGTTCGTCGCCGCGAAGGAAGTCGAGCCCCTTCATGCCGTTTTCGATGGCCCACTGCATGACGAGCGCCTTGGATACGAGACCGACGGATAAACCAGAAAACTCCGGGTTGTAGCCGGAGTTGTACATGTAGAGGTGGCTTCCGGCGTCGAAACAGAGGACGGTGGCGGCGGGCTTGCCGTTGATGCGCAGCATGAATAGCCGGATGAGACCTTCAGCAGCGAGGGTGGAGGCCATGCGGCGGAAGAAGGATTCCATCTCCGGGGTCATGAAATCGGTCTTGTCCTGGCGGCTCTGGGTGTGGAGGGTCAGGAAGTCGTCCATCGCGGCCACGACGTCTTGCTGAGATGAGAGGACATCGAAGTCGACAGATGCGCCGCTGTCGTAGAGACGACGGATCTTGCGTCGCAGCTCGTGGCGGTCCTTCTTGCCGAGAGACGCGAGGTAGTCGTCCCAGGTGGCGGGCAGTTCGAGACGGGGCGAGACGGCCTCGGGGGTTTCTTCGACCGCGTAGCCGTTGGTGGCGGCGTAGGCCTTGAGGCGCTCACGCGTGGGTGAGGTCGCCATGAGGCCCCAGAGCTCGAGCTGATTCCAGTCCTGGTCACACAACTGACGCCAGAGGTCGTCGTAGGCGGCGTCGGCGTTGTCGGGATCGACGATTACGTCCATGAAGTCGCAGATCGAGGGATCGCCGATGAAGGTGAGGCGGTCGTCGGCGCGCATGAGGGGCACGAAGCCGGCGAGGTTGCCGTCGCCGCAGGTGAGGACGATGGGCTCGCAGTTGGCGCCGAATTCGGCGAGCCAGGTGCGGAGCCAAGAGGGGTGAGTAAAGGTGAGGCGTTCAGTCTGTCGGCTGAGCAGATCCTCGAGGCGGGAATCCAGCCTTGAGAGGTCGGCGCCGGGTACGGCTCCCTGCAAAACGGTGTCCTTTGGGTGTGATTGCGATTCGTTTAGTGGAGGGCCTTGAGGCGACCAACGGTGTAAATCTTACTGTGTAGGGGGTGTGGGCTTCAATAGTTAAAGCCGGGGGATACCCCGGACCCCACTAAAGCCGGCTGGGCAGAGCGTCTGAGTCAGGTGAGGCAAGAGTACGGCTTCGGTGGCGTCGAGGCGGGCGAGCCAAATCCCACCTATGAGTGACAGACAGTGCGTAACCTACCGTAGCCAGGGCTATAATTTAGGTGTAAGAATTGACACTTTGGCCGAATTAAGATGTAGTACTGTTAAACGCCTGTTGCGTTAGGGTAGTAGCGAACCGTAGAGTATTCTAATGCAGATCCCCCGCCTACGTGCAATCAGAGAGTCACGCACGCTGACACAGCGAGAGCTGGCTGAGAAGGCCGGGATAACTCACGCCACCATTAGCCGTATCGAAAACGGTCAATCTGCCCGAGTGAGCACCGTGCGCAAGCTGGTCGAGGCGCTGGACTGCGAGTCGTCTGCCCTTACGACGGCGGACCGGGGCCTTTGAGCGCTTCGGCTGAGCAGATTCTCCGTGCGCAGGGCCATTCGGTATCCAACAGCGGCAAGGAAGGCAAGATGGAAAGTAGCGGTCTGAGCCACGCGCAACGTCGGACGCCTGAGCCGTCTGACGCAGTCGCAAGCCCTTTGTACGCGACTGCGACGCAGAAGCGCCACGGAGCCGGCACTCCTTCCGTAATTCCGATCGCCACCACGGGGGTTGTCATGACTAGCCTGACTGAGTCAGTGATGGAATCTTCATCAAGATCAACTCGGCTGCTTCCTCAGAATTCAACATCTAGAGAATATCTGCCGAACATAAAGTTAATAAGATTGACAGCCAGATCGTTAACATGTTAAATCGCGCAGGATGTTCCTCGGACTGGCCTCGAAAGGTCTCTAAAGCGGTGGAGCTGCGAGCTTGCTACTTAGTGTTAGTTTCGTGCAAGTGGCGACTACCGTGATGATCACGATTGCCTGACCGGTTAGTGGGCTCCTTCTCGAGAATATTCTGCACTATATTTATACAAGGTTTGGCCGTATCTTCGCGGAGGCAAGAGCGGCGGTGGCGCCGCAACCGGACGCATCCCAATCCGCCGCTTCAGTAGAGGCAGCCGCCGCGCTTTACGAAGCTGCGGCCGGTGTCCCCCGTATCATGGGGTTATCCATCATTGTTTTCGGAATCATAGGGACGGTCGGATTGACTCTTGAGACTGGCTGGTTGGAGAAGAACTCCGATTTTGTTCCGTCCAATGGCCCACTCTGGTTCTGGATTGTCATAGTTTTGCTTGCTTTCGTTGAGGCACTAGTCGCGCTTGTGCTGTGCTTGTTCGCCTTCAATCGGGAGTTAGTCAAGCGCGCGAACCTGATAGGTAGATATCCATCCGCAGGAATGGAGCCTTCACTCGAGAATCTCAAGCAAACAGAGCAGAGAGTCATGAGGAGAGCGATTAACTTTTTGGGCATAGGGGCGGTTGCTCTCCCGCTTCTACTGATCCTGGGGAGCCTTTAGCATGGAAGCGGCACTTCTCGTGGTCGGCCTCAGTTTCATCTGCGCAGTATTGGCGACGCTGCTGTACGAGTTCTTGTCCTCCCGCGTCGTCCATCCGCTTATCGATGCCGTCATGTCACGTTACTCGGCGGCGTATGTCAGGAGATTCACCGTCGAGCATTTCAAACAGAATGTAGGGCTCGTCCGTGAGCAAGCCGACCTACCCGAATCGTTCTACGACATTCTGATTCAGGGCAATGCTGAATTGATGGGATACGGGGGGTTCTTCCTGGGCAGCTACCTCAAGACGCTCCCGACCGACAAGGTTAGCCAGCAAACTTGTATCGCAGTCGGTGTTCTTCCAGGAGCAACGAAGGCGCTCCTCCGGCACAGAACGAAGGTGAGGCAGCGCCATATACTCTGGGATTCGGAATTCGGCTTGATAGCCGCCGAGGTGGCAAGGCAGCGATCGAAGGCAGTACGACTCGAACCGAAACGTAGAATCTGGATGAATCGCCGTCGCGTCATGCAGATTCAGAGTATCGACGGCTTGGCGCACGGAGTCCTTGGCTGATGACTACCACCGCATTGCCATGGTGGCCTTCGGCTATCACCAAGCTTCTGGATTCCAATGGGATTCATGCGACAAGCACGGACGAAGGATCCATTCAATTTGGTCTGAGCGGCAAGAACCGGGCGTATCAGTACGTGTGCTACCTCAGGGCAGAACGATCAACTGTTTCAGTAAACGTTTTGGGACTGTGGTTCCTTGAAGGCTTAGACGCGGATCCACGTCCGGCAGAGACCTGCAACGCTCTCGAGCTACTGCTGCATGGAGCTGTCATTCAAAGAAGAGCTTGAGGAGTCTCAGCTTCTTGTCGCACTGGTGGCTTGCGGGACCACGGTTGATCAGAGTGCCGGCGTAGTCGGGAAGGTGCTAGCTGGCAAGCTAACAGCATCTGAAGCGGTAGCCAAGATAGACCAAATGTCCACCGGGGCCTGACACACTTACCGTAAACCTACGGAACTGCCCGGCACCTGAGGTTTTGATCTGCGACATGTGTCCGGGGGATCGTCGGAACCAGTCGCGACTTCGCTGGTTATCCGTAGAACAAGCAGGCCTGTCCATGGTGGTTAACCCCAATAACTGCTGCTAAAGGTGTGGTGAGTGCGTCCGTAGGGCTAGGTGATGGGTAGGGCGGCTTCGATGGCGTCGAGGCGGGCCGGGACGTCTATTTCTTTCCAGTCGAGGGTGCGGGCGGTGTCGGGGTCTTTGAGGCCGGCGCCGGTGATGACGCAGACGCAGGTGTCGCCGCGGAAGTCTTCGGTGGCGGCGGCCTTCAGTAGGCCGGCGACGCTGGCGGCGGAGGCGGGCTCGCAGAAGATGCCTTCTTCGCGAGCCATGCGCTTGTAGGCCTCCATGATTTCCCCGTCGGTGACGCTGTCGATGGCGCCGTGGGAGTCGTCGCGGGCGGCGATGGCCTGCCGCCAAGACGCGGGGTTACCGATGCGGATGGCGCTGGCGATGGTCTGCGGGTCTTCGACAATTTCGTCGAGGACGATGGGGGCGGAGCCGGCGGCCTGGAAGCCCATCATGCGGGGCAGTCGGGTTGAGAGCTTGTTGGCGGCGTATTCCTTGAACCCGGCCCAGTAGGCGGTGATGTTGCCGGCGTTGCCGACCGGGATGAAGAGGCGGTCCGGCGCGTCGCCGAGGGAATCGACGAGCTCGAAGGCGGCGGTCTTTTGGCCCTGGATGCGGTAGGCGTTGACCGAGTTGACGAGTGAGACGGGATGCTTGTCGGTGAACTCGCGGGCGAGGCGCAGGGCGTCATCGAAGGTTCCCTGGATAGCAATGATCTGGGCGCCGTAGGCGATGGTCTGGGCGAGCTTGCCCATGGCGGCGCCGCCCTTGGGAAGGAAGACGTAGGCGGCGATGCCGCAGTGGGCGGCGTAAGCGGCGGCGGAGGCGCTGGTGTTGCCGGTGGAGGCGCAAAGGATGGCGCGGGCGCCTTCCTCGATGGCCTTCGCCACGGCGACGACCATGCCGCGGTCCTTGAAGGAGCCCGTGGGGTTGGAGCTTTCGAGTTTGAAGTAGAGGTTGTCGACGCCGATGGAGGGGCCGATGTGGGCGGAACGAACGAGTGGCGTGCTGCCTTCGCCGAGGTCGATGCGCGGCGTTGCCGAAGTCAGCGGCAGGAAGTCGGCATGGCGTTCGAGGACGCCACGGCGGTCACTACTCCTGGGCAGTGTCGAAGCCACGGCCGCGTATGTCCCTGATTTCTTTCTCCAAGGCGACGATCTGGCGCTTGCGAATATCGGCTTCTAGCTCACGCAAGCCGCCGAGGTACTGGGCGATGCTTTCGTGTTCACGTTCGAGCCCGTCGTGGACGCGGGTTAGCTCATCCTGGAATGAGTTGACGCGGGCTTCGAGCAGGGCGGTGCGCTCTTCGCCCTGGTTGAGCCGCTCGTCGACGTGGGCGAGCTCCTCGGTGACTTCGTTGAGGCGTTCGTTGTGGCGCGTGCGCTCGGCCTGAACGAGCTCAAGACGGTCGTCGATGCGGCTGATCTTATTGACTTCGGCGCGAACCGGTTCGAGGTCAACTTCGAGCCGTCGCAGCATTTCGATATTGCTGCTGACGCGCTCACGCTGTGAGTTGTCCTCGTTCTGGAGCTGAAGGACGGCGCTGGAGATCCGCTGGAGCTCCTGATCGACCCGGCTGAGGGTTGAGCTGGCGCGGGACTGGGCGGAGCCGGATTCGCTGAGAATGGCCTCGAGGGTCTCCAGACGCATGGCGAGCTGCGATTGCATCTCGACAGTACTGCGAGTGTGCTCTTCCGACCCTTCGAGACGGTCTTCCCAATGCTCGACGTGACGCTCGATGTCGGTGAAGTGGCGCCCGACTTCGTTGCGTTCCTGGCGTAGTCGCTCCGAGTCGATTGATTCCTGGCGCTCGATCTCTTCGCGGCTCTGACGCAGGGAGTGGATGTCGTCCTGAGCGCGGGCGATGAGCTCGCGAATCGTCCGGAAGTCCTCCTGGAGGTGCTGCAGAGCGGGCGGTATGCCGTCGAACTGGCCGAACGCGGTGCGTAGCTGATGGGTTGTGTCGGCGGCATCGGTGGCGAGGTTGCGGCTCTGCTCGGCGGCCTGCTGAACTACGCCCATGCGAGCCTCGAGGTCCATGAGTTCGGAGTGAACCCAGGCCAGGGTATCGGCGTTGAGAGGAACTTCGCGTCTGGTGGTCACTGTTCTTCCACGCGAATGAAGTTGCCGATTTCCTGCACTTCGGGCAGATCCTGCACGGCTTTCAGGGCGTCCTGTACGGACGCTTCGCGCGCCTCATGGGTCATGATAACCAACTCGGCGGTGTTTGAGGCTTCGTGGGTCTCTTTCTGGATGACGGAGGCGATGCTGATCTGGGCTTCGCCGAGGAGCCGAGCGATGTTGGCGAGGACTCCGGGCTGGTCGATCACGGTGAGACGGATGAAGTAGCGAGTGACGAGTTCTGCCATGGGGACGATGCGAGCGGGGACGTCCGCCGTGACGTAATCATCGCGGCGGCCGCCGATGACGCTCTGGGCGGCATCGAGTATGTCGGCGATGACGGCGCTGGTGGTGGGGAAGCCGGCGCCGGGGCCCTGGAAGTTGACGCGGCCGATGAGGTCACCTTCAACCTGGACGGCGTTGAGGACGCCATCGACTTTGGCGAGTGGCGCGTCGGCGGGGAGGAATACGGGGTGAACGCGGGCCTGAATGCCGTCATCTACGCGGGAGGCGAGAGCGAGGAGCTTGATGGCGTAGCCGAGCTCGGCGGCGTAACGGAAATCGCGAGCGGTGAGCTTGGTGATGCCTTCGCGGTAGATGTCGTCGCGCTGGACGGAGGCGTGAAACGCGAGGGAGGCGAGGATGGCGAGCTTGTAGCGCGCGTCTTCGCCCTCGATGTCGTTGGCCGGGTCAGGTTCGGCGTAGCCGAGGTCCTGGGCGCGCTTGAGGGCGTCGTCGAAGTCGGCGCCTTCGCGGGCCATGGCGGTGAGGATGTAGTTGGTGGTGCCGTTGATGATGGCGGAGACGGCGGACACGTCGTTAGCCAGGAGGTCGCGTTTGAGGGGGGCGATGATCGGGATGCCGCCGCCGACGCTGGCCTCGAAGAGGAGGTCAACACCGCTCTCGCGAGCGAGGGTGAGGAGCTGGGGACCGTGCTTGGCCATCACTTCTTTATTAGCAGTGACGACGTGCTTCCCGTTACGCATCGCCTGCTTGATCCAGTCGACGGCAGGGACTTCCACTCCGAGGAGCTCGACGATGATGTCGATTTCGGGGTCGTCGAGGAGCTTTGCAGCATCGGTGGTGAGCAGTGCAGGAGCGATGCCCTGACGCGGCTTCGAGGTATCGCGGACGAGGACGCCGGCGAGATTGAGGGGGCGGCCGAGCTGACGGGCGTAGACGTCTTGCTTCTGAAGCAGGACGCGGGCGACCTCGGCGCCGACGGTACCGGCGCCGAGCAGAGCGACGTTGACCGGGCGCTGGCTAGCCAAAGGTGCCACCAATGGCCCTGGCGATATTGACAAGCTGCTGGTCGCTGAGGTTGTAGATGAACGACGTGTCTTCGAAGGCGGCTTCGAGGAGCTTGTTGAACTCGTCGCGGGCGAAATCATCGATGACGGCGGGGTCGATTTCCCGGGTCTCCTTGCCGAGGACCTCAATGATGTAGAAATTTTCCTCGGTTTCGATGATGCCGCTGCGGCCGGTGAGGCTGAAGGCGACGGTCGCAAGCTCGGGGTCGAGGGCTTCTTGAGGGGCCCAACCGAGGACGCCGCCACCGCGGGCAGAGCTGTGTTGGGAAAACTCGGAGGCGACTTCGGCAAATTCGGTGCCGTCTTCCAGGGCTTGAAAGGCCTGGATGGCGTTGGCCTGTGAGCCGCCTTCGATGTAGAGGAGGTCGACTTGCTCCGCTTCCTGAGGCAACAAAGCTCTGAGCTGATCTTTGACGTTCTCTTCGAACGCCAGCGATTCGACGATCGTGAGGTATTCAGCGAGCGTGAGCTCGATCCTGAGCAGCTCGTCGCCGAGGATGGGCGCGAGCTCGTTCTGGCTGATTTCGGGATCAAGGTTGAGATCGTCCCGTATGGCGGCGTCGACGTCGGCCTGGGTGATGGTGACGCCGCGCTGGCTGGCGATGAGGCGGGTGAACTCCTCGCGCTGGATGCGAGCGATCGTGGCGGTGACGCTGTTGATCGTGTCGTTGAGGTCGAAGCGGCCCTGGGCGACGTCAGATTGGACGCGACCCTCGAGATGGGCGTAGGAGTACTGCCGCTCGCCGATCTGGAAAACGACGTCGTCGCGGGGTGCGATACGGTTCGCGTAGTAACCGTAGGCGATGAGAAGCAGGGCGAGGAAAATGACGACCCCGATTCCGACAAGGAGCAGGATGCTCTTGCGTCTTTCGGGGTCGATTTCCTGACCAGAAAGCAGGCCGGTGAATGAGCGTACGAGGCGGCTCAGGGCGCGGAGCCCCCCTTTCGTGACTTCTGGCTCATCCTGGGCTCAGGGCCGGCGGCCGATCACGACCGGGTTGGGAAGACGCCGGTGAGCTGAATGTGCTCGGCGGTGAAGGGCAACAGGGCGACGTGCCGGGCGCGCTTGAGGGCGTGCGTGAGCATGCGCTGGTGGCGCGCACAGGTGCCGGTCTTGCGTCGCGGTTCGATCTTGGCGCGGTCAGAGATGTAGCGGCGGAGCTTGGAGGGCTCTTTGTAGTCGATGGACTGAACCTTGTCGACGCAGAAGGAGCAGACGCGACGGCGTCCAAAGCGACCGCCACCGCCACCGCCACCAGGCCGACGCCGGGGGCGCTCCCCGCCGCGGTCGCCGGAGGGTGGGCCGCCGTAGGAGCCACCGCTAGAGGGTGCGCCACTGGCGGGCGCGCCACTGAAGGGGGCAGCGGGTGAACTCTCGGCTGGAGCCGGAGCCGCTGGGGGCGCTGATTCGCTGGGGGTTGGTGCTTCGGTTGCTTCGCTCATTCGGATTCCTGAGGCCGGATATACCGGGGGTCATTAAGTCGGGCAGGCCCGAGCCGATTAGAGGGCTCGAGGGGCGAACCGACGTCCCAAAGGTTACATCATCTGGCGCTTATCTTGAAGCAGGTCAGTTTTCGAAGGGAATGTCGTCTGGTTCAAGGTCGCCGGAAGGCTCCGGAGGCCCGGCTTCATCGAAGGTGGCTCCCTGGGCCCTGTCGAGGAAGAGAACCTGGTTGGCGATTACCTCTGTACGGTAGCGCTTCTGGCCGTCGGGCCCGTCCCAGCTTCGGCTGGCAAGACGACCCTCGACGAAGACTTTGCGGCCCTTCTGGAGGTGTTGGCCGAGAAGCTCAGCGAGCTTGCTCCACGTGACGACGGTGAACCACTCGGTTTCTTCGCGACGTTCGGTCTCGCCGCCGCCGAAAGAGCGCCCGACGGCGAGGCGAAAAGTGGTCACGGCGCTGCCGTTGGCGGTATAGCGCATCTCGGGGTCGGTGCCGAGGTTGCCGATGAGCATTACTTTGTTGAGGCCGTCGGGCATGTCAGTTCCCTCTTCGCAACCCGGACAGACGGCGCGCCGCAGTCACGGACAGGGCGCCCGTCATGATGACAGGGCTGCGGCTATTCGCCCGCCCGGACGATGAGGTGGCGTATGACTTCTTCCGATATCCGGAGGTTGCTTTCGAGGTTCGGCAGCTGGTCGGGGTCGAGCTTGACCTGGCTGACGACGTAGTTGCCTTCGAGGTGACTACGGATGGGATATGCGAGACGGCGCCGGCCCCAGTGGTTGACGTCCACGACTTCGCCGCCGCGGTTGGTGATGTTCTGAGAAAGCCGCTCGAGACTTTCACCGATCACCTCGTCGCCGATCTCGGGGCTAAGGATGACAACCATTTCGTAATCACGTAGGGCCGTGGCCAAATTGCACTCCTGGAATGGAATTAGAGAGGCGCAAGGCGATGCCCAGCGACGTTGGCATTTTATGCAGCCGGCGGGGACTAAGTCAACGAGTGTCGCGGGCGCGGGTCACGGTGCTTAGGGAAGCAGGATAGCAGAGCGGCAGCCGGAGTTGAGAGGTGTCCGACTATGAGAAGTCTCCGACTTGGAGTCTCCGACTAGAGGGTGCGTGCTAAGATCGAAGAACAATTGCTCAGGCGTTTGATCCGTGAATGATGATCTAGATTCACCGGGAGGCGGGGGCCGCAAACCGGCTTCGCCCGCCGTTCTACTTACGCTTGTCCTGGCGGTGGCGCTCCTGGCGGGGGCGGTCTCCGGGACGGCTGTCTCTCTGCTCCAAGAATCCGATTCAGAGTCTGAAGGTCCAGCTCCCGTGGTCAGCGTGCAGCCGACCGCGGCGGCGCCAGCGAGTAGCGCCGCAGAGGGTGCGGCTTCGCAGGCGGTGGCGCGTGCTTTGCCGTCGATTGTGGCGATCATCAACCAGTTCGAGGCGCAGGCTGACCTGGAGGCGGGTGTCGTCGGTGGTGCAGGTGTGGTGGTGGATGAGCAAGGCTTCATCCTGACCAACGCTCACCTTGTCTCGATTCCGGGCGAGTTGTTCGTTCTGTTTGGCAACGGGGAAGTGAGGGACGCTCAGCTGGTAGCGCACGATGCGCCTTTTACAGATATCGCGGTGATCAAGGTGGCGGAAGGCGGGCTGACGTCGATCGATATCGCGGATTCGGCGGCGCTGCAGCAAGGGCAGAGCGTGCTGGCGATCGGCAGCCCCGACATCGATTACTTCAACAGCGTCTCGAGAGGCGTGATCAGCGCGCTCGAGCGACGCAAACTGGTCGGCAACATCTGGTATGAGGACTTGATCCAGACCGACACGGCGATCAATGTGGGGAATAGCGGCGGCCCACTGCTGAACCTGAACGGCGAAATGGTGGGCTTGAACACGTTCCGCGACGTCGGGACGGATGACCTGTTGTTCGGGATTTCGTTCGCGATTTCGAGCCGGACGTTCGCCCCGATTGCGCAATCGATGATCGTATCGGGGAGCTTTGCGCGGCCGTTCTTCGGTGTCAGCTTCGTAGACCTGACAGAGGCGCTGGCCCAGGAGATGAACGTGACGGAGACACAAGGGGCGCTGATTCAGGAAGTCAAAGCTGGGAGTCCCGCCGAGGCTGCTGGCGTGCAGGTTGGCGACGTTGTGACGATGTTCGGCGAGGTGCCGTTGAGCAGTCAGTTCGGATTGCTGAATGCGCTGGGTATTACAGCGCCAGACGTAACGATTAGCATCGAGGTCCGGCGCGGCGGAGAGCCGATTACACTGAACATTGAGTTGGAGCCGCGTTGATAGAGCCACCCGAAGACCGGCCAGAGCGAGGACCATTCGACGAGATCCTGGAGCCGGACGTTGGGGCTCAGGACCGCTCGGGAAGCATCATCTTCATCGGGATGGGGCTCATCGGCTTGATCCTGCTGCTGATCGTCGTGAATCCATTTTCGTTGTTCGGAGGTGGTGATGGCGGCGAGCCGGGCAGCGGGGGCGGCGACTCAGCGTCTGTGCTGAGCGGTGCACCGCAAGTCCCGGCCGGCTATGAGGCGCTGAGCCGGCTGTTCGACGACCTGTCTGAGGAAGAAGGCAGTCCGGGCCCGTATGACCTGACTGTGAACCTGCTACAACCGATGACCGACAGCCGCAATCTGGGGCTCTATACGTTTCGAAGCGGGAGCTGGGAACGCCTGACGACGGCGACGCTAGTGAATAATGGCCTGGCGGCGAAGGGCGAGGTCGGCGTGATGCCGGGCAACATCGCCGTGTTGCGGCTGACATCGAGCGCGGTCCAGGTGACGGGCTGGCTGCCGGAGGGCGCGTCGCCGGCCGATGAGGCGATGAGTCTCCTGACGACGGTTAACCCGGTAGACTTCGCGCCAGCTTCGGATGGCTCGCTGACGGGGTCGGCTCGAGAGTTTCCGAGCGCTAACGGCAACATCGTGCCGACGATCCGGGCGGCAACGGCCGAAGACGCGGATGTGGTGGATGCGATCCTGGCATCGCCGGCGCTGCGCCAGGAGCATATCCAGGCGCTGGTGCAGCTGGCGCTGCAGCCGGGTAACGCCGGCGTCGACATCGACTACCCGAACGTAAACCCGGCCCGAAACGCCGATTTCACGGGCTTTATTACGGTCCTGGCGGACCGGCTGCACCAGGCGAATCGCACGCTGAGCGTTGCGCTACCGACGCCGACGAGATCGGGTGTGAGCTGGGACACAGGAGCGTACGACTGGGATGAATTGGGCCAACGGGCCGACCTGCTGAAGCTGCGTCCCGTGGACGACCCTTCGGCCTATTACCAGCGGATGAATGAGGTCTTCGACTTCCTGAGCGACAAGGTCGACCTGAAGAAGGTGGCGTTGATCGTGGCGCGAAACAGCTGGGAGAAGGCGAGCGACGGATTGCGGGCGATGTCGCTGCATGACGGGCTGCGTCTCGCGAGCGAGATCGAGGTCAGGACGCCAACCCAGATCACGGCCAACACTTCGGTGGTCATCGTCGGGACGAACATCTATCGAGACGATGGCGCGAGCGGGATCCAGTGGGACGACAACGCGTTCGCCGTGTCATTCAGCTACCCCGGCATCGGCGGCCAGCGGACGGTTTGGCTCGAGAACACGCTGAGCCTGGCGTTCCGACTGGACCTGGCGCGACGCAACGGGCTGGCCGGCGTGGCCATCGCCGACATTTCCTCGAACGCTTCGTTGCCGGCCTACTGGGGGCCGCTGCAGTCCTTCGCGGAGTCGGGCGAGGCGCCGCTGGTGAAGGCGAACACCCTTTTCCTGGAGCCGACGTGGCAGATCCAGGCCGGCTCGCAGGAGATCGAAACGGCGGGAAACATCATCTGGAAGGCGCCGGCGCAGCCCGGTTCGTACGAGGTGGCGCTGGTGGTGAGCGATGGCGTGATCCGGGCGATGCAGAGCATTACGTTGCAGGTTGCTGCGACTAACCCCTAGAGATTGAGACCTGTGAGAGCTTGGCAGACGAGAGGGTGCTACCTCACCGGCGCTGCCCCTTCCGCTCCACGAAGGGCAGGCGGGCGTCGTATGACTGAAGCCGGGGCTTGGCCCCGAGACCCGACTAAAGACGGCTGGATGGATCGCCGGTGAGGTACCTCACCGGCGCTGGCGCGCGCCCCTCTCCGCGCGCGGAGAGGGGCTGGGAAGGGTCAGCTGTTGGTGGACCTAGTTGGGGCGCTGCGGACGAAGCTGAAGCTGCGTCCCTACGTGAGCCTTGTTTCGCTCAGCGGAGGAAGGTTGGTGGGGCGGCGTGCTGAGTGGACTGAATCGGGACGTTTGTCGTGCCGAAGTGGTTGGTTAGATGCCGCTGAGGGTTATCGGTGGGGAGTTGGGGGGACGGGTGCTGCGGGGTCCACCACGGTCCGGGGTGCGCCCGACGGCGGACCGGGTTCGCGAGGCGTTGTTCGAGATTTTGAGCGCAAGGGGAGGGGAGATGGGCCGGGTGCTCGATCTTTACAGCGGGACCGGCGCGCTAGGCATCGAGGCTTTGAGCCGTGGCGCCGAGTTCTGTGACTTCGTGGAGTCGGATGCCAAGGCTTGCGAGGTGATCCGGGAGAACCTGCGCCGGACAGAATTAAAGGACCGTACGAAGCTATGGCCGATGGCGGTGGCGAGGACGTTGGACCGCCTGGAGCCGGGCTACGATCTGGTGGTGGCCGATCCGCCCTACGAGTATGATCGCGCCGAGGCGGAGCTTGCTGCAGTGGTCGAGAAGGGGTTGGTGGCGGAAGGCGGTACGGTGGTGATAGAGCATTCACAGCGCAAGGAGTGGCCGCAGACGCTGGCCGCCCTGACTCAGCTAACGAGCCGACGCTACGGCGATACGCGAATTACGTTGTACGGACAGGCCTGACGACGGGACCAAGAGGACTGAATTGACGACAGCATTGTTTGCAGGACGGTTCGATCCGGTGACGAACGGGCACCTGGATACGGCGGAGCGGGCAGCGGATCTGTTCGATGAGCTGATCATTGGCGTGGCGGAGTCGAAATCGACCCTGTTCACGACCGAAGAGCGAGTCGAACTGTTCAAGGGAGCCGTCCTCGACGTGAAGAACGTGCGAGTGGTGCCGTACGGCGGGTTGACGGTCAACTTCGCGCGGAGTCAAGGAGCGACGGTGCTGATCCGCAGCATGCGCGGGAACACCGACTTCGAGACTGAATTTGACCAGGCCCTGATGAATCGGAAGATGGCGGCAGAAATCGAGTCAGTGTATTTGATCGCTCGGCTTGAGCACTTGTTCATTAGCGGCACACGCATCCGAGAAGTTGCCACTCTGGGCTATGATGTGACTGGTCTCGTCCCCGCTCATGTCGCCGAGGCGCTGAAGCGCAAATTCGGAGAGGCCTAGGGTCGCGAAGCGGCTTTAAGACAGGAAGACTATGGACATTCTTCACCTCATCGATCGCCTGGAAGAGCTGGTAGCGGAAGCGCGTCGCATGCCGATTGGGCAGGGCGTGGTGGTTGACCGCCGCCGCTTGCTGGAGCTGGTGGACCAGATGCGGTCCAGCGTGCCCTGGGAGGTGCGCGAAGCGGAGCAAATCGTTGCCGAACGAGATGTGGTGATGGAAGAGGCGCGCCGCGAGGCCGAGGGCCTTCTGCACCGGGCCGAGATGGAGGCGCAGGAACGGCTGGAAGAGACGGCGCTGGTCCAAGCGGCCGAACGCGAGGCAGAGGCTATTATCGACCGAGCCGAGACGCGGTCTCAGACGATGCTGGACGAGGCCCAGGCGCAGGTGCAGACACGGCTGCGACAGGCAGAGCAGGCGGCGACGAATCAGATGGATGAGGCGGACCGCTACGCCCTGGAGATGCTGCGGCGATTGGACGCGCAGCTTTCGGCGTTCGCGTCGACGGTGCGGTCCGGCATCGGGGCGCTGGAGGAGCGGGCGGCCGATGCGTTGCCTTCACAGCTGACGGAGGAGACGTACGAGGCGGACGGGGAGCGAGAGCCGGTCCAAACCTAGCCAGTTACGACAAGCGAGACGAAGCAGAGGCGGCCCGACGGGCCGTCTTTTTGTTTTGGGCCGCCGGCGTGGTCGGAGCCTCGGGGTGCTTTGGTCCTTCGGCGCAGGGGCGCCTCTAGGACGACAGGGTGAGAGGTCCAGGTGCGGGTTGAGGATTTTGGGTGTGGTTGGGGTGCTTTGGTCCTTCGGCGCAGGGGCGCCTCTAGGACGACAGGGTGAGAGGTCCGGGTGAGGGTTGAGGATTGTGGGTGTGGTTGGGGCGCTTAGGTCCTTCGGCGCTGGCGCCTCTAGGACGCAGTGGGAACTAGTTGGCTTCGAGGAAGGCGAAGAGGGCTTCTTCGAGGTCGGCGCCGTTGGGGCCGCGGAGGATATCGGTGCCGTGAGCCGAGCCTTCGTAGATGACGCCGTTCTTGGGCTGGGACGCCTGCTGCATAAAGAAGTCGACGGCTTCCGGGGCGGGGCCGTCTCCCCGCGCCGCGACGAAGAGCTTGGGCTCGGTCACGTTCGCGACGTCGTCACGCGCGTCGAGGCCCCTGAACTGGTCGGGAGCGGAGATCGCTACGAGACCGGCGAGATCGAGGCGGGCGGCGACATTGATGGCGGCGGTGCCGCCCATGCTGGCGCCGAAGAGATAGACCTCGGCGTAGTCGCGGGAGGCGATGAAACGGGCGGCGGACTCAAGGTCGATGTCGATCTTCGAGACGTTCTTGTTGCTGCCGGTCTCGCCGTAGCCGCGGAAATCGAAGGTGAGAGCATCGATGCCGGCGGCGGCGAGCTTTTCTGCAAAGCTGGTCCACGCTGTCTGGTCTGTGGGGAACTCGTGGGCCAAGATTACGACCTTCCGCTTGGGGCCGGCGCTGCTATAGAGGTGGCCGGAGACGGTGACGCCGTCGGGAGTCTCGAAGCGGACGGGCTCGTCTGTTATGCCTACGGGGGCGGTCTCCTGAGTGGGCTTGTCATCGGCGGCGGTTGGTTGGGTGGAAGCCTCAGCACCGGGGGAGCCCGAGGCGCCGCCGGTTGAGGCGTTATCGGAGTCGCCGTTGCCGCCGCAGGCGATGAGGAGGGCGGTGAGGAGGAGGGGGATGAGGGAGAAAGCGCGGGGCATGACGTAGTCATATTACGGCCCTCGAAGCGTCGGTGAAACCTGGCACGGGAAGCGGCGTGGCTTCGAGGGGGTTCTGATAACGGGACGCGGTCCGCGGTTGCCGTGCGTGTGGTGGGATTTGGGGGCTTTGATCCTTCGGCGGTAGCGCGCCTCGAGGACGACAGGAGGGCGCTTAGGACGACAGGGGAGGAGGCTGGGATCCGCGGCTGCAGGGCGTGTGGTGGGGTTTCGATGTGTTTTGGTCCTTCGGCGCTGATGCGCCTCGAGGACGACAGGAGGGCGCTCCGGATGGCAGGGGACGAGGCGAGGATCCGCGGTTGCGGGCGTGTGATGGCGTTTCGGGTGTTTTGGTCCTTCGGCGCCGGCGCGCCTCGAGGACGACAGAGGGGCGCTCAGGAAGACAGGACGGGTCTACTTGACGACGATGTTGACGAGGCGGCGGGGGACGAAGAGGACGCGGTCGATGGTGACGCCTTCGAGGTAGGGCTTGACGCGGTCGCTGGCGAGGGCGGTTTGCTTCGCCTCGTCTTCGGTGATGTCGACGGCGGCGTCGAATTTGTCGCGGACCTTGCCGTTGACCTGGACGACGAGGGTGAAGGTCTCGGCGGCGGCGAGCGCGTCGTCGTATTCGGGCCAGGATTGCTGGTGGACGCTGTAGGCGCGGCCGGTGCGAGCCCAGAGCTCCTCGGCGACGTGGGGCGCGGGCGGCGCCGTCATCAGGAGCAGAGACTCGATGGCGCGGTTCCAGGTTTCGGCGTCGACGTTGTCGGCGTCGCGGACCTTGCCGAGGAGGGTGGTGAACTCCATGAGGCGGGCCAGCATGGTGTTGAAGCGAAAGGCCTCGATATCGGCGGTGACGCTGCGGATGGTGACGTGGCGCTGGCGCTCGAGCTCTTTGACGGCTTCGGGATCGGGTGAGGCTAAGGAGGGGGGTTGGAGGGCGACGGACCAGACGCGGTTGAGCCAGCGGGCGAGTCCTTCGATGCCCTCGGGCCGGTAGGGACCGCCGTCGCTCCAGGGGCCGATGAACATGAGGTAGCAGCGGAAGGTGTCGGCGCCGTAGCGGCTGACGTATTCGTCGGGGTTGACGACGTTGCCACGGCTCTTCGACATCTTCTCGCCGTCGGGGCCGAGGATGATGCCCTGGTTGAACAGGCTGGCGGCGGGCTCGTCGAAATCGATGAGGCCGAGGTCCCGCATCGCCTTGGTGAAGAAGCGGAAGTACATGAGGTGCATAGTGGCGTGCTCGATGCCGCCGGTGTACTGGGTGACAGGCAGCCACCCCCGGACGCGCTCGTCGGAGCTGTCGAAGGGGCCTTCGGCGTAGTGGGGGCTGAGGTAGCGGTACTGGTACCAGGACGAGTCGACGAAGGTGTCCATGGTGTCGGTCTCGCGCTCGGCGTCCTTGCCGCAGATCGGGCAGGTCGTCTTCCAGAAGCTCTCGAGGCGCTTGAGGGGCGATTCGCCGGTGGGGACGAAGTCGGCATCTTCAGGCAGGAGGACGGGCAGATCTTGCTCGGGGACGGGGACGGCGCCGTGGTCGGGGCAGTAGACGATCGGGATGGGCGTGCCCCAGTAGCGCTGGCGGCTGACAAGCCAGTCGCGCAGTCGGTAGGTGATCGTCTTCTCGGCGTAGCCGTCCCTGGCGCCGTGCTCGACGACCTTCGTCTTGCCTTCGACGTTGGATGTGCCATCGAAGGGGCCTGAGTTGACCATGACGCCTTCGTCGACGTAGGCCTCGGTTAATCGGGCGCTGGGGGTTACCTCTCCCCCTGCCCCCTCTCCTTGCGAGGAGAGGGGGTTTGTGCCGGCTTCGCCGACGGGGCTTGAATCGGGTGGGGCGATGACGAGCTTGATTTCGATGCCGTATTTCGTGGCGAATTCGAAGTCGCGCTGGTCGTGGGCGGGGACGCCCATGACGGCGCCGGTGCCGTAGCCGGCGAGGACGTAGTCGCCGACGTAGACCGGGACGCGGGAGCCGTCGTAGGGATTGACGCAGTAGGAGCCGGTAAAGACGCCGGTCTTGGCCTTGTCGGCGGCGGTGCGCTCGATCTCGGTCTGGCGCGAGGCGGCCTCGCCGTAGGCCTCGACCTCGGCCTTGCGGTCGGGCGTGATCAATTTCGCGACGAGCTCGTGCTCTGGGGCGAGGACCATGAAGGTGACGCCGTAGATCGTGTCGGGGCGGGTGGTGAAGACGGCGATAGTGGGGACCTCTCCGCCTGCCCCCTCTCCTTGCGAGGAGAGGGGGTTGATTGCGTCTTCGAGGGGGAAGGTGATGTTGGCCCCTTCGGAGCGGCCGATCCAGTTGGCCTGCATCGTCTTGACGCGGTCGGGCCAGTCCATGCCGTCGAAGTTGAGGAGCTCGTCGGCGTAGGCGGTGATGCGGAAGAACCACTGGTCGAGGTCGCGTTTGATCACGGGGGTGCCGCAGCGCTCACAGTGGCGGTCGTCGCCCCAGACCTGCTCGCGGGCGAGCGTAGTGTTGCAGCTGGGGCACCAGTCGACGGCGGCCTTCTGGCGGTAGGCGAGGCCCTTCTTGAAGAACTGAAGGAAGAACCACTGGTTCCACTTGTAGTACTCCGGGAGGCAGGTGATGACCTCGCGGGACCAGTCGAACATGGTGCCCATCTTCTGGGCCTGAGCTCGCATGGTTTCGATGTTGGCCAGGGTCCACTTCAGGGGGTGGATGTTGTTGCGGATGGCGGCGTTTTCGGCGGGCAGGCCGAAGGCGTCGAAGCCATAGGGGAAGAGGACGTTGTAGCCCTTCATACGGAGGTAGCGGGCTTTGGTGTCGGGCGGCGTCTCGGCGTACCAGTGACCGGTGTGGAGGTCGCCGGAGGGGTAGGGGTACATGGTGAGGAAGAAGTACTTGGGGCGCGGATCGTCGTCGCTGACCTCGTAGAGGCCGTCTTGCTGCCAGCGCTGCTGCCAGCGGGTTTCGACCTCGGTGGGGTCGTAGCGGTCGATGCGTTCCGTGGGTTGGTTGGTTGTCTGGGTCATGTCAGGTTTTGATTCTAGCAGGCGTGGCTATCGGGGCTGGAGTCCGCGTCCTGTCGGAGCTCCGCCGGGATTAGATCAGGCCGTCTTTCCCACGAGCGTGGCTCACTCGGAGTCTTCCGAGGGCTCTTCCCAGTAGGTGGCGAGTTCGATCAGATGATCGGGGTCTTCGCTGGCCGCGAAGTAGCGATTGGCTGGAGCAGAGCGATCGCGAGGGCGAAGAAGACGAGCGGTGAGGTGACGAGGACGCCGGCGACGCCGAACTGGGTGGCGGCGATTCCCAACGTGCTGAGCGGGATGATGGCGATGCCGTTCTTGAGGCTGCTCTTGAGGGCAAAGGTACGTCCCTGGTTGGCGAGCGGGACACGCCGGTTGATGTAGGTCTGAACCGACGTCGAGGTGAGCGAGAGGCCCAAGCCGAGGGGCAGGGCGAGGAGCGCGGCGGTGCGGAGGCGGAGTTCGAGGTTCAGCCCAAGGTGGGTGAGGGCGCGAAGCGGGTTGACCGCGTCGAGCCAGGTGAGGTCGGCGACGAGGCCGAAGCAGCAGAGGGCTGCCGTCACGAGCGCAAAGCCGAGGAGGGCGACCAAGCGCTCGCCGTAACGGCGAATCAGCAGGGGTGTGACGATTACAGCGAGCGCGAGGCCGAGGGCGGAGGGTGCGAAGACGTAGACGGCGTCGGCGGCGTCTACGAGGAGGACGGCCTGGACGTAGCGCGGCGCCAGGGTCTGGATAACTATCGGGCCGTGCCGGCGAGGACGGCGACGAAGACCATCGTAGCGACGGCGGGCTGGCGGGCGAACCATCTGATCGTGGAGCGGTAACTGACCTTGCGCAGGACGCGCTGGAGCTCCGGGCTGCCTTTGGGGTCAGAGGCGTGGGCCGGCAGATCGAAAACGCGGCTGGCGGCGAGGAGCAGCATGACGCCGGCGAAATAGATGACGGTATCGACGCCAAAGGCCCGGACGAGGATGGGGGCGAGGAGGGCCATGCCGAAGGCGGTCCCGAGCGAAGAGGCGAGGCTGAGCATCGAGGCGGCGCTGGCGAGCTGGGCTCGGCTGGCGACGTGGGGCACGACGGCGGACTCGGTTGGGCCGCTGACCTGGCCGAGGGTGTTGATGACGAAGAGGAGGAGCATGAGGGCGCCGACCTCTGTCCCGACGAGACTGGGGGCGATGAAGCAAAGCAGGGCCTGTAGGTTGTAGATGGCGGCGAGGGCAACGCGTTTCGGCAGCGCATCGGCGACGGCGCCGCCGTAGAGGCCGAAGAGAGCGGGCGGCAGCAATGCGGCCGTGCCGAGCATCGCGGCGTCGAAGGCTGAGCCGCCGCCGCGGACGACGGCGACGAGTGCGCCGTAGGTCAGCGCCTGCTGTCCGGCGTCGGAGAAGAACCGGGAGGCAAAGACGGCCTGGAATCGGGGCTGATGGACGATCGAGGTCTCGGGGAGGAAGAACCAAAAGAATCGGAAGGCGTGGCCCTGGCCGGAATCGAGCAAGGAATCGGCGCTGTTGTAGGCGTGATCGAAGAGGCGCCGCCATTGTGTGAACGGCGACCAACTTTCAGGCTCATCCTCATCTTCGCCGTGCACCGGTGGAGTATAGGCCGGGAGGTTAGACTGTCGACATGAGCTGCGAGAAGGACACGGCGGATCTGCTGCGCGCGTCGGGGCAGAAGGTGACGCCACAGCGCCTCTTGATCCTGAGCTGCTTGCGCCACACCGGCGGCCACGTGACGGCGAGCCAGATCCTGGAGGAGGCTCGCCGGAGCTATCCCTACGTCGACGCTTCGACGGTGTACCGCACCCTGGGGGCGGCGAAGGAGATGAAGCTGGTCTCCGAGACGAACCTGGGGGCGGGCGACACCCTGTTCGAGTGGCTGGGCGGGGACCGACATCACCACTTGATCTGCCGGACGTGCGGGCAGGTGACACAGCTTGACGAGTCGCACCTGGCGTCGCTGACGCGATCGTTGCAGCGCGAGACGGGGTTTCAGGCGGACCTGGACCATATCGCGATCTTCGGGTTGTGTGGGGAGTGCGCGGCGAAGGCGGGATAATTAAAGCTGGGGCTCCGCCCCGAAACCCCACTGAAGGCGGCGCCGAGGGCGTTGGGTGTGGCTGACGCCGAGGCGTGTTGGACTACGCGACCGGCGCCCTTCCTGTTGAGCGGCTTGTGCGCTTCGCCTTCAATCCAAACCAAGTCCTGAAGGGACCCCTCAGACTCCCCCGCGGGGGGCTGCGCCTGCGAGCCTTAGGTGACCAGTCAAATCCACCTTTTGGGAATCAATTGTTCCGATGGAAACCGTCGGCTCTCCGAGCATGGGCGCTTCGACGAGACCGAGGATGCAGCTGCGTTCCTAGTTAACTTGATGGCGTGTCCGTAGCGGCTCGCGGAGTTGTCGACAAGGCGGATTCCTGCAGGTTGAAACCTGCAGCTTTGACGATCGAGTGTGTGGCGAGTGCGTTGGGGCCTTCGGTGGTTGGCGCGGGATTGCCGCGTGGCTGGGCCTCCTCGCAATGACTAAGCAAGTTCGTTGGCACGGAGCTGGCCAGCGTCCTGTAACAGCTGTGGTCAGACTGCTAGGCAGACGGGCGGCGGGCGAGGAGGATCTCGGAGGGCCAGTGGGGGCCGACGTAGGTGCGGGTGACATTGGTGAAACCGCGGGCTTCGAGCATGGGCTGGAGGTGAATTGGGCGGGCGCCGCCGAAGAATTCGGGGTCGTTTTGGTAGCGGCGCTTCCAGTCTTCGGTCATGGCGGCGTCGGGGCCTTCGCCGTCGGTGAGGTTGACGACGGCGAGGCGGCCGCCGGGCTTGAGGATGCGGAGGCATTCGTCGAGGACGGGTGCGATGTCGGGCGTGGCGAGGACCTCGAAGGTGTAGGTGTTGAGGAGGCAGTCGAACGTGGCGTCCGGGACCGGGATATGGCGGGCGTCGGCGAGGAGGAAGGGCGTGTGGAGCGGTTCGTCGGCCAGCGAAGGATCAACCGCTTCTAGCGGATTTCGGGAGGTTTCTGGCGGACGTGAGATTGCCGCGTCGGCTGACGCCTCCTCGCAATGACCGGAGTCAGGCTCGAGGCTGGGGACGGGAGCAGGCTCGCTGAGGTGCTGGCGGGCGACATCGAGCATGCCGGTGGCGACGTCGAGGCCGTAGGCGTTGGCGGGGCCGGATTCGGCGATGAGGTGGGCGAAGGCCCAGGCGGTGCCGACGCCGACTTCGAGGAAGGGTTCACCGGGTTGGCGGTTGAGCTGTCGCAGGACTTCGAGCTTGGGGCCGGACTGGCGCTCGGCGACGATCTCGTCGTAGAAGGCGGCGGTGCGGGAGTAGATCTCGCCGAGGCGGGCGACATCGAGGGGGTTGGGCAGGGGTGCGGGGCCGTGCCAGGCGTCTTCAGTCACGAAGCTTCTCGATTCAGGTCTGCGGGTGTTCGCCGCCCGTGAGGTTTGGTTTGAATTGTACGGGAGGGGTTGAGATGCGTCCGGCGGCATGTGGTGTCGCCCACCAGAAACATACGAACCGTCATAAGCAGGGGGAGTGTCGAGGTTTGATCGGGTCGTTTCGATCCTTCGCGGGGCTCAGGATGACAGTGCCGCTAGGAAGGGTCTCGGCGACGAAGCGCACGGAACCAAACCTGGCGATCCAGCAAGAGGCGCGATTGGGTTCGGGACGATGCTCCGACCTATGGCTTCGGGGTGACTCCCAGGCCGGCGAGGCGCTGGTGCCAGTGATCGCGGACCTCGGGGTTGCGGAAGCAGGTGGGGTCTTCGCCGCGGAGGCCTTTGATGATGTTTTCGGTGGCGAGGTGGGGCAGGGCGTCGTAGACCTCTTCCGAGTGGCCGACGTTGTGACCGGTGGCGATAATGCGCGGGTGAGTCCGCAGGGGGTTGTCTCGGGTGGGCTCTTGTTCCCAGGTGTCGATGGCAGCGCCCTTGATGCGGCCTTCGTCGAGGGCTTTGATCAGGGCGGCCTCGTCGACGCAGGGGCCGCGCGAGGTGTTGATCAGGTAAGACTCCGGCTTCATGAGGGAGAGCTCGTGCTCGCCGATGAGGTGGTGGTTGGAGTCGCTGAGGGTGACCATGACGGAGACGACGTCGGATAGGCTCATGAGCTCGTCGAGGGGGACGAGCTTGACGCCGAAGGAGGCGGCGTCTTCAGGGGAAACGAAGGGATCGGCACCGACGATGTTGCACTCCCAGCCTTGCAGACGCCGGGCCGCGGCGCGGCCGATGTTGCCGAGGCCGACGAGCCCGACGGTGCGATTCATGACCATGTGGCCGGGGTCGTCGACGCGCCAGCCGCCGGAGGAGACGGCGTTCCACTTGGCGGGCAGGTTCTTGAGCAGGGCGGCTGTGAGCATGACGACGGCTTCGGCGACGCCGAGCATGTTCTCGGGGGCGGCGCCGTAGCCGATGGCGATGCCGAGATCGGTGGCGGCTTCGACGTCGATGGACTCGGTGCCGATGATGGTGCTGGCGCCGACGCGGAGCCTGGTCGAGGCCTCGAGGACCTTGCGGGAGATCGGACGTCCACCGAAGACGCCGACGAATGCATCAGCGTCGAGGAAGTAGCGCTCGATGTCCTCACCGGACCACTCTCGGGAGCTGCCGGGCTCGACTGCCGGTAGGCGAATCAGCTCGCAGCCTTCGGCTTCGAGGAGCTGGGCGATGAGCTCGAAACGCTGGGGGATGACAACCCTTGAGGCCATGAGGTTCCTCCTGTCAATCGAGCCTAGCTTGCACGTGAGTCGCTGACGTAGCAAGGGCCTGGGGCGCGAGGCCGGATTGAGCGTCCGTATAATGTTTTGCGTTGCAAAAAGAGCGAACCGACGTAAAACGAGTCTTACTCGTCGTAGCCTTGATCTTCGCCATTGCGATTACGGCGCTGGACCAGACGGTGGTGAGCACGGCGCTGCCGACCGTGGTGGGAAAACCTAGGCGGCCTCTCTTTATTCAGCTGGGTGTTCTCGATTTACCTGCTGGCCTCCTCTGTACGGCAAGCTGGCGGACATTTACGGACGCAAGCCGGTGCTGCTGTTCGGGATCACAGTGTTTCTTTTGGGTTCGGTGCTGTGCGGGTCGGCTGGGAGCATGCTGGAGCTGGTGATCTTCCGCGCCGTTCAGGGCGTTGGGGCGGGCGCGACGATGCCGATCACGCAGACGATCATCGGGGACGCGTTCACGATCGAGCAGCGAGCGCGGATCCAGGGGTTGTTCAGCAGCGTCTGGGGCGTGATGGCGCTATCGGGACCGGCGATCGGCGGCTTGCTGGCTGACGGGCTGAACTGGCGCTGGGTGTTCTTCATCAACATCCCGATTGGGCTTGTCGCGATGTTCTTCATCTGGCGCTTCTTCGATGAGAAGACGGAGAAGCAATCGCACACCATCGACTACCTGGGCACGCTGCTACTTTCGGGGACGGTCATTGCCTTGCTGCTGGCGCTGCTGGAAGGCGGCGCGGCCTATGGGTGGACGTCACCCGAGACTTTGGCGCTGTTCAGCGTGTCGGCGCTGCTGCTGGGGGCGTTCCTGCTGCAGGAGAACCGGGTTGCCGAGCCCGTTCTGCCGATGTGGCTGTTCAAGAACAAGGTGATCGTGATGTCGTGTGCGACGGTCGCGGTGACGGGCGGGGTGATGTTCGGCATTTCGTCCTACGTGCCGTTGTTCGCGCAGGGGGTGTACGGGGGCACGGCGTTCGACGCCGGGCTGGTCGTCTTGCCGATGTCGTTCAGCTGGCCGATTGCGAGCGTGCTGGGCGGGAAGATGATTCTGCGGTTCGGCTACTACGCGTCGGCGATCACGGGCGGATTCACCCTGATAGTCGGTACGTCGATCCTGCTGACGCTTTCACGCGATGCGCCGAACGAGCTGGCGATGCTTGCGGCGTTGATCGTGGGGTTCGGGATGGGCTTCATGATGAGCGCGCTGATCATCTCGCTGCAGAACGCGGTGGAGTGGCGGCACCGGGGCGTTGCGACGGCATCGGTCCAGTTCTTCCGGACGATTGGCGGCGCGATCAGCGTGGCGATTATGGGCGCTTTGCTGAACAGCAACCTGTCGGGCCGCTACGACGACGTACCGGGGGTGCCGGCGGGGGCGGATTCGCAGACACTGCTGAACTCGCAAGCACGAGAGGACCTGGCGCCTGGGGTGCTTGACGGGATGCAGCGGGCGCTCTCCGCGACGCTGCATGAGGTTTACTTCCTGGTGGTCGGGGCGGCGGTGCTCGTCTTTGTGCTGGCGCTACTGTTCCCGCGGGGGAGCGCTGCTTCGCTGGCGGTGGGTTCGTCTTCCGACAAGCGAGAGGAACCCCAGGAGGACGAGAAGACGCCGCCGGCTGAAGGGCGATTGGCGTCGGACGAGAGGAGCTCGGGCGCATTGAGTTAGCCGACAGCCCGATCCTGGGGCTACACGACCTATAACCGGGGCAAATGAGGTGTGAGCGGCGATGAAGTTCGGGCTCTTTTACGAACTGCAGCTTCCGAGGCCCGCCGACCAAGAGCAATGGAACCCGGATGACGAACGGCGAATCGTCCAGGAGACGCTGGCGCAGATCGAGTTTGCCGACAAGCTGGGTTACGACTACGTCTTCGACGTGGAGCACCATTTCTTAGAGGAGTACTGCCACTCGTCGGCGCCGGAGGTGATCCTGGGCGCGGCGGCGACGCGGACGGAGAAGATCCGGCTGGGGCACGGCATCGTGCAGATGCCGCCGAACCAGAACCACCCGGCGCGCGTGGCGGAGCGCATCGCGACGCTGGACCTGGTATCGAACGGGCGGGTCGAGTTCGGGACGGGCGAAGGGGCGACGAGCACGGAACTGGACGGCTTCGGGACGGAGCCGAGCGCGAAGAAGAGCGCCTGGGAGGAAGCAACCCGAGAGTGCGTGCGGATGATGACGATGACGCCGTACCCGGGTTACGAGGGCGAGTCCTTCAGCATGCCGGAGCGCAACGTGATCCCGAAGCCGCTGCAAAAACCACACCCGCCGTTGTGGGTAGCGGCATCACGCCGAGAGACGGTGATGCAGGCAGCCAGCCTGGGGCTGGGAGCACTGGGATTCGGCTTCGAGACACCAGAAGAGGTGCAGGAGCGTGTACAGCACTACTACGAGCTGGTGCGAGGGATACGTCAGCCGCTGGGACAGGGATCAACCCGGCGCTGGTGACCCTGGGCAATCTGATGTGCGCGCCGACCGATGACGAAGCGATCGCGAAAGGACTGCCGGGGGCGCAGTTCTTCGGGTTTTCGTTTGGCTGGACGCATGGACCGGTGCAGCACGGACGCGACAACGTGAATCGGGAGTTCCGCAGCAAGCCGAGGCGGCGAAGACGGCAGCCGAAACAGCGACGGCGGAACCGGATGACGAGGGGGCACGGACGAGGCAACGGGCGGGCCGCCGGGGCCGGTTTATCGGGTCTACGGAGTACGTGCGGGAGAACGTCCGCAGGTATGAGGCTGCGAACGTCGACATGCTGCTGTTCGTCGTGCAGTGCCGCGATCGCAAGCACGAGTACATCATGGAGTCGCTGGAGCTGTTCGCGCGAGAGGTGATGCCAGAGTTCAAGGAGCGTCACCCGCTGCAGCAGAAGTGGCGGCAGGAGCAGCTGGACGGAGTGAGTTTCGAGGTCAACAGCACGATCTGAGACGAGAGGCTAGAGGGTCAGGGCAGGAAGGACTGCCGGGTGAGGTGCCGGACTCTGCAGGTTGAAACCTGCAGCTGGTCGCTCGGAACCTTGAGACAGATGGCGCTTTGAGGGGTCTTGGCGGAGAATCGACCTGTCATGGCCGTTAGCCCACAGCATTTCACCGAGGTCGAAGGCCTGCGTGTTCAGTTCCGGGTGCGGGGCGGCGCGGGTGGCGAGCCGCTGCTGATGCTGCACGGCTGGGGCGGCAGTTCATTGAGCTTTATGAGCGCCGCGAGCCTGCTGGAGGAGCGCTATCGCACGCTGGCGCCCGACCTTCCGGGATTCGGATTCAGCGAGGCACCGCCGGAGGCGTGGGGTTCGGCGGACTATGCACGGGTGATCGCCGAGCTGCCGAAGTCGGCGGGGTACGAGTCGGTCAACGTGATCGGGCATTCGTTTGGCGGCAAGGTGGCGCTGGAGCTGGCGGCGGCGTATCCGGGACTCGTAAAGAAGCTGGTGATCGTGGCTTCGCCGATTGTGAAGCTGCCGCCGGAGCCGGGCGTGCGGAGTCGCAGTCTGCGCTTCGCGATGCTGCGGCGATTCGCATCGTTGATGCCGCCGCTGCGGGAGAGAATGCTGGCCTGGGGGCGAGACCGATTTGGGTCGGAGGACTACAAATCGGCCGGCGTGCTGCGGCCGACGCTGGTGCGCGTGATTAATGAGGACCTGCGGCCGTTGCTGGCTTCGGTGGGGGTGCCGGTGCTACTGATCTGGGGATCGGCGGACACCGAGGTGCCGTTGCGCGTGGCGGAGGAGGCGTTGGGCGAGCTGGGGGAGGCGCGGCTGGTGACGATGGAGGGTGCGGGGCACTTTCCGTTCCTGGAGCAGCCGGAGGCGTTCGCTGAGGCGGTGACGTCGTTTTTGGGATGAGTGCGGCGAGCACACCTCACCCCCGCTGCCGCGCGGCCCTCTCCGTGCGCGGAGCGGGGCTGCGAGGGACGGTTCGTTTGGTGGACTGCGCTGGGCCGTGGGAGGCTGCGCGACCTTCGCCTTTTCTGGCGGGTGGGCTTTGGCGCTGCGCCTTCTCAAGAAGGGATTCATTCCGAGGGGACACCCCTCGGGTTCCCCGGGCATGGGCTGCTCCCCTGAGAACCCTGCCTGACGAGCGGCCTACTGCGCCGAGCCTTCTCGAGAAGGGATTCATGCCGAGGGGCAATCCTTCAGGCTGCTCTCGCATGGTCCTTCGACGTGGCTCGGGATGCAGATGCGCCGTTCGTGACTCCGCTCGCAGTGTCGGGGACAACGGGCCGCTGCGGACGGAGCGGAAGCTTCGTCCCTACGGAGGCCTTGCTTTGTGCGGTCGAAGTTGGCGCGCGGATGACTGAGGCGTGGGTGGTTTTTGGGGTTGGGCTGGGGGCTTGGGGGGTGCTTGCGGTGTTGCGGCTGCGGCGGTTGTTGCACATCCTGCAGCTTGAGGAGTACGTGACCCTTCAGTTTCTCTGGTGGTTGAAGGACAATTCGAGCCGGTATCTGGGGCTTTGGTTTTTGGCGCCGGCGGTGGCCGGACTGGCACTGGGGATATGGCTGGCGGGGTTCGAGTCAGAGTCGTGGGCTGTCGTAGGTGTGGCCGCGTGGTTGGCGGCGGCGATAGTGATCCTGGCGACGCAGTATCGTGTCCAACCGAGGGCGAAGAAGCCGTTAGTCCTGACGACGCGAGCGTGGCGAATACTGGTCGTTGCGGCTGCCCTAGCGGTGGCACTAGTCGGTTTAGGCGTGGGGTTCGGCTTGTTGCAGGGCGAGCGAGACGGACTTGTGGTGGGGATGTTCGCAGCGACGCTAGGGGCAACGTTGGGTGGCCACCTGGTATTAGAGGCGAATTTGCTGTTGTGGCCACTGGAGGAGCGATCACGGCGGCGGTTCCAGGGTATGGCGGCGGCGAAACTGCGAGCGGAGCAGCCCCGGATCATCGCGATCACGGGAAGCGCGGGCAAGACGACGACGAAGGAGCTTGTGTCGCACTTCCTCTCGGCGAAATATCGGGTGCTGAAGACGCCGGCGAGCTTCAACACGCCGCTGGGCATCGCACGGACGGTAAACGACTCGCTGCAGGGGCAGGAGTACTTCGTGGTCGAGATGGGGGCGTACAAGCGGGGCGAGATCGCGAAGCTGTGCCGGCTGGTGGGCGGGACGGACGTGAGCGCGATTACGACGGTGAACGCGCAGCACCTGGGGCGCTTCGGGTCGCTGGAGGCGACGGCGGAGGCGAAGTTCGAGATCGTCGAAGGGCTGAAGGCAGACGGGACGGCGGTGCTGAACTTCGACGTGGCAGCGGTTCGAGTGAAGGCTGCACAGGTCGCGGGTGACATCTTGTCGTTTGGAGTTGAGTCGGACGACGTGAGGCTGCGGGGAAGCGACGTGGTCGAGACGGAGACCGGGATCGAGTTCGACGTGAGGTTCGAGGGGGAGACGACGCGGGTCAGGACGCAGCTGTTGGCTCGACATAACGCGACGAACGTGCTGGCGGCGATGGGGATCGGGCTGAGCTGCGGACTGGACATCGAGTACATGGCGGCGGCGATCCGGCAGTTCCGGCCACCGGAGCATCGACTGCAGCCGGTCGAGGCGGGCGGCGTGACGATCCTGGACGACGCGTACAACGCGAACCCGGAGGGGATCATCGGCGCGATCGAGGTGCTGGGTCGGTACGCGCCGCGGCGACGTGTGCTGGTGACGCCGGGACTGGTGGAGATGGGGAAGGCGAAAGCGGAGTATCACGCCCGCATCGGCGTCGCTGCAGCGGCGAATGTCGATCTGGCGTTCTGGTTGGGCCGAAGCAGACGGTCGACATCAAGGACGCGATGCTGGCGGCGGGGTTTGCCGAGGCGTCGTTACACGTGTTCGGAGCCTGGATGAGGCTCGCGAGGTGATGGGGGAGAGGGGGGCGGCGGGGGACGTGGTGCTTTACGCGAACGACCTGCCGGACCAGTACGACGAGTTTCTGGTGATCTAAGAGCACTTATGACTGAAGCCGGGGCTCCGCCCCGAGACCCCA
>CBDDBP010000003.1:0-139999 GCA_965225815.1 Dehalococcoidia bacterium | reverse complement strand
GCACCTACTCCGGGTACAGGCGCTCCGCCAGACCAGCAGCCACCAAGAGCCAAAGAGACCATGCGACGGTTCTATGGCTCGGTGAAGCTCAGCGAGTTGAGGGTGTCCTCTAGCGCCGGCCAGGTCGCCGACGAAGTGATCAAGCACCTTACGGGTATTATCGATTCAGACGTCGAAGTTATCCTTGAGATTCGTGCGAAGGCGCCTGACGGCATCCCAGATGCGGTTGTTCGGGCGGTGAGCGAGAACGCGACGACGCTGAAGTTTCAGGCCTTCGAGTTCGAGGAAGACTAGCGCTTCGTCCGCAGAAGCGTTCTCAACCTTCTCCACGACGCGAACGGACTGATGGTTCCGAGCGTCTGCTCAGGCGAAGACCTTCTCGATCGCGAAACTCTGGAAACCCTAAGAGCGATACGCCTTCGGTTCAGGAGGGTACCAAGAACTGTCCCACAGCGGAACCGTCCAGGGACTGTGCCGTGTCCGAGTTCGTGAACCAGCCTTCGTCAGCTGCCACCCAACCTACCGGCAAGATCCTCGCCGCATCGCGCTGACGACAGTGGGCCTTTGCGGCCCGTACGAGGGCAGCCGGGAAGTCAAGCGGCTGTGGTACCTTCCTCGTTGGCGGCGCCATCTCCCAGGGCGTCGTACTCCGGCTCTTCCTCTTGGAACGATTCGGAATACCCAGCCGAGGACAATGCGCCCCGGAAGACATCACGGCCACTACCAAGCTCTCGGCCCATGGCTTGCCCAATTAGCCTTAGCAATGTTTCGCCGCGTTCGACGAAAGAATCCTGGAAGCTGTTGGCCCGTAAATACACAGGGTTCAACCAGTGAGCCTCAAGCGCTTGCTCCAGCCTCGCAGTGCCCATGTCTTCCTCGAGGCGTTTCAGATAGACGGCCGGGCCGCGGCCACCGATGATCCGGTTCGTGGCCGCGCTAAGCGGAGTCTTGTTGATAACTGAATCGTAAAGGAGCCGTGAGATTGCAGGCTTTCCTTCTGTACTCTGACACCAAGCGACTGGAAAGACATGGTGTATGTCGATGTTTTCGTTATTGTAAGTCGCTAAAGATAATGTGACGTTGCTTCGCCAATCAGTCGCCCCGTTTTTCATCTGCAATGCGTATAGGCCCTTGTAGGCTGCGCTGTTGCGGGTACTGAGCGTCAGCAGTCGCTCAGGGACAAAGTTGGCCTGGGCAATTAGGGTTGGCTCGATACCCTCCCTGACATACTCGGCGACCTGATTCAGATCCAGCGCGTACTGGCTTTCGGTGTTTCCACCGTACGCTTCCCCGAAGATGCCCGACCAGTACCAGTGTGCGAGCTTTTCTCTGGCCAAAGCCGGCTCTAACTCGCCGCCCAATTCCACATACAGTGCGGCCAGAGGCACTAATTGGGCATTGTAGGGAACGTTCTGCCGCCCGAAGACGAATTGGCTCTGTAGAAACGCTGCCGCCTTGCGAAAGCCCGCTTCCACCCTCTCGCTCCACTCCTGGTAGTCCTGGAGATGGAGATTGAGGATGTCGCGTCTCTTACAGCTAATAGAGGGCAGCCGGTTTGCCGGTTGGCCTGAATCGATAGCTCGTCTCCGGTCTTCCTGTGTCTTGAGTAGCGCTATGGCCTGCAGGAAATGCTCACCCTCGGTCCCCTGAAGCACCCCTCCGAAGCTAGGATACAAGCGCTCCTTTCGAGCCCGCCAATCGTCTCGCAGCGAGAACTCCTCGGCTTCAGCAGCGAATGAAGCCGTTACCAGCTCGAAGGCGTTTAGTGGAACCCCACCAGTATTGACCTTCTCGAATACGGTGCAGACAGCCTCCTTCGGAGTTTCCTTCTCCAAATGGATGACGGGCAACAAGTAGTCGGCAAACGGCTTGACTACCTCATCATTGAACTTCTTGAGAAATTCAGTTGGGTTTCCCTCTGGGTGCAAGCCCGCGCGACTCACCCAATATTCAGTGTAGTTTAGCGTCCATTCCAAAGGGTCAAAGAGCTTCTCTGTCGGGAACATGAGCTCTCCGTACTCGAATTCCGGGCTGGAAAGGTCCAAGGTCGTCTCGCGTCCGAAATCCTGCGTGACCTTCTTACTTTCGGGAACACTGATGACCGCATCTTCTCTGTCGGCGGCTTCGGAGACTGCTCTCCGCATGTCGATGTAGAACCAAGTTGGCCGCTTCTCGCCGCGGCTATTCTGAGTCGTAACTGGACCTGGATGTAGTAGTGCCTGGTACAACGATGTCAACCGCTGCTGACCGTCCAGCAGGAACCGGTCGGGTGGGGAAAGCCCGTTGTCACTGACTCCCTCGACCAAGCGGGTCTTGAATCTGATGTCTCCTCCAGCGGAGAGAGTCATAATCGCGCCCACCGGAAACCCCCTCGAGATGCTGGCCAGAAGTCCTTTGATTCTGTCCTCGTCCCATATCCAACCTCGCTGGAAGTCCGGGAGCTGGATCTTGCCGACCTGGACATCATTCAGCAAGGCTTTGAGTGACAGGGAAAAGGTGGTGAACATTAGGACGCCCTCTAGCAACGATGCTCCGTTGGTTGTGATCGCATCCGGACATTATCCTCCAGCATCTCCTGAGTGTCGGCCCAGGGACCTGGTCAAGTAGACTCACGTCTTCTTCTATCCGTGAAGGACGCTGCTACAGGTTCGAGTGCTTACCTGTCGGCGCGGTTCGAATTCGGAGACGTTGCACCTCCGTAGCTGCCAGGGAACGAATCGCCGGGTAAGTAAGACAGGCTGCATTAGCAAAATCTCTTTAGAGGAACGCAGTAATGCCTAGCCCCCGAGACACGACGCGATACCAGTACAAGGTCGGCAACCGGATTTCCCACACCGGAATCACGAATGATCCGGATCGCAGGGAGGCCGAGCATCAAAGAGAGAAGCCGGGAGGGCACTTGGTGCCACAAGGTCCAAAGGTAACCCAGAAGGCTGCTGAAAAATGGGAACGCAAGCAGGGCAAGGAAGGCAAAACCCACGACCGGCTACAGGTAGGTCAACAAAGAGTGCACCTTGCCAAACCTCGCACCGTTGGGCGCACAACCGCAACTTCTGGATGAGGTGTCGTCGTCCACCGCGAACCTGGTCTTACCCTGGTCGAGGATCAGTCACCCCACTCCGCCTCGCTCCAAGCGGCCCGCGAGGACCTGCAGGGGCAGGCCCCGCCGCCAGTAGCGCGAGGTTGCGAGGGTTCATGGGAGGTCACTTAACTCGCATACGAACACGCTGGCGGCGGCCGTGGAGTATCGATCGTTGAGCCAGCAGTCGTAGCGAGTCTGTGATATCAAACCTGTGTGAAGGTTGGCGTAGACGGTGTGCGCGTACTGGTGATCGAGTTCTACGTAGTCGCAGCTGAGCGGTGAGCTTGGTTCCCCGTGGACGACGGGCAGCGGGTTAGTGCAGTTGGTATACGTCACTGCTCGTTGGTCGCCTAACCCGGGCCCAGCTTCTGAGTCAGCTTGCCTCCGTGCCTGGAAAGCCCTGAGTTCTGACAGAACCAGTGGAGACGCTCCAAGTCGCGGCGATATTAGGTGTTTTTTTCACCTTGTGCCCACGACCGCGAGAAATCGATCGTACCGCTCAGACAAAAATTCAAGGTCAGGCTGCTCCCCCAAGCCCCGAGGTAACACCATGGGCTGGCCGTGAAGCCCCTGAATGGCGTGCTGAAGTGTCGGGCCATCACTTTCCGCGAGAACGTCAGGGCGGACTTCAATGATGTGGTCTGGTCGCACTGCCAAGAAAAATCTATCAAAGGCCGCATGGTGCAGCCGACATAATGAAATTCCGTTGCTGACTACAGGCTCCCCTTCTGGTTCTGTATCTGGAATGATATGGGCTGCATCAAGCAACTCGCGGTGTCGTAAATGACAGAAGGCACACTGATTTCGGTAGGCGAGAAGAACACGCTCACGGAATGCGCTCTGGTGCAGTCGACGCCGTGCTAAGGATGTGACGTATTGGCGCCGGACGTCAGCAATACCCCCGGGGGCTTGTCGAGACTGCGAAAGGACCTCTACTTGGGCAACATCGTCAACCACGATTGAGAAAGCAAGAGTCTCAGGTGCGTCATGAATCACATAGACGGGCCACAGTGCTACGTATCTGCCCGGTACAAATCCATGGAAGTACGCTAGTGGAAGACTGTTCTGCATTGTGAACCGTAAGCCGACATTGTCACGGTGGCCGGGATCGGTTCCGCGATACCGGTACCGAAGGAGATTGTCCGGGCCCAACGCATCGTCATACGGCCCCTTTGGGGATGTAGTTATGGACAGCGGTGCCTGCATCAGGGCCGGTTTGAAGATTCCCTGCGGACCAACGACCGGTACACGTCGCTGATCAAGTTCGAACCCCTCAACGAGAACCGTACGAGGAACAACGTCTCCATGTATCGAGACTTGTCTAGCAAGCCAATCAAAGACCGCTCCTCTAACCCTTCTATCGTGATTCTGGTCGAAGTCCACGAGACAATCTCAGCTAGAGGTGGGTTGTGACTACAGTGATACCGACCGGAGGTTTCGGAAACTCCGAGTCGTCCAAGCAAGAGTGACCGACCGTGCAGTACGGGAAGCTTCTGTTGTCCTCGTAGGTTTCGGAAACTCCGAGTCGTCCAAGCAAGAGTGACTCGGGTGTTGGCATCTGCTGCTAGTTCTCGCCAGTAGGCGTCTGTTGGCCTTGGAACTGACTAAGTGCGGTTATAGGAATACCGTCGACCTCTTTAATGATCAGCTGACAGATCGCCATGCCGGGAAATAGGATAAAGGGCGCCTCGCCTAGGTTCATAATTTCGAGTGTGATGGTGCCGTCCCAACCCGCATGAATCGTGGGTGCAGTGAAATGCACCAGGATACCAAAGCGTGCTCGCGAGCTCTTGCCTTCCACGCGCGCCGCAAGGCAGGTCTCTACCTTCGTGTCCGTTGATTGCTCATCAGGAAGTGGAAGCACTATCCTCTCTTGAGTCTGGCCGAGCACGAGCTCTTTGGAAGGTAATTTGTATCCTTGAGTAGGATCAATCTCCACAGCTTTTGAGAGGGTAGCCAGTGTTCCCGGTATGTTTTCCTCTTCGCGAAGATCAATCGAGATAGCGAGGCGCTTTTCCGGAACCTGCAAGCGGCTGCTCAGATGTAGATCGACCGAAGTCGTTCCAAATGGAGATGATTCACCGCCGACTTTGGACACACGGGGAGTAGGCTCAGGCTCAATTCTCAGGCGACCGTCGTCTAACGCCTGGAAGATTGAGGAGTTACTAAGGATCATTGACAGGAGTTAGGCTGGAACCGGCTGCAGCTCAGAATCATCAACTGTTACGGTTCGTGCGGAGCCGAACACTTCTCCGGGAAGCCTCACTAGGGCAACATTGCCCCTTCTTTCTATTAATTGCACTTCGATGAATCCTTCCTTGCCCTCGCCTAGATTGTGAACAACGTAATCGGGAACGACGAGTGTCCGCCCTCGCCCTTTGTGGTCCTTGATGACTGCACAGCGTTCATTTGGGAACATCCCGCTCGTTAGCCTTCCTCTGAGCAGAAGCTTGGCCATTGGTCCTCCTTCTTGAATTGGCTGAACTATAAACAGCAAATGCTTATGTGTCTAGATCGTTATGCCAAATAACGCGACATCTTCCACATCTCCCTTTATAGCATAAATGTTCTACATCTCAATATCAACGAAACGGCACGGTGGACAACTCACCACCGTTACAGCGCGACTACTGTCTATAAATGAGAAGTCCACACGCGGACCAATGGATCCACCCTACGGGGCCGACTATCACGACGGCACGGCTGAGTGCCTAACCTTGGCGAACGACCGACACGATGGGCTGAGTTACCTGCACGAAATTAGCTTCAAGGCGGAGAACGCAGCCTTTCAGCACGACGCTACCTTGTGTGTTGCCGATCTCGCCGGGCCGCACTCCCAAATCTTTGCTGCCGTCTTTCAGCATGCCGGCTGGCACCTCCACCATACACTAATCTGGGTACACTAATCTGGGTCAAAGACGCCTTCCTCCTAGGTCACTCTGACTACCACTACCGTCAGGGGCCCATTCTCCCCTGGTATAGCAGTCGCGGCCAGCAGTCCGTCTTCGAAGTTGCCAGAGTGCGCTTGGCTTCCAAGCGGCAGGCACTTTGCGCGCTGCCACAATCAGAAGACGGCTACTCAGGGTGAGTAGCGACGGACCATCATCGGGCTCGAATGACCAAGGAGGTACTGGACATCGAGCTCGCGGGCATTGACCCGAATCGCCCAGGTAGCAAACGTGTGACGGAACCGGTGGGGGTTGACCTGCCTCACCCCAGCCCTCACCCCGTGACGGGTGAACATCACGTTCATGTGGTGACTGCGAAGGGCTCGGCCGTCTACGGTCTGGAAGAGCTGGCCTTCGCTCCAGCCTCGGAAGTCCTCTAGGTAGCTTCTAAGGGCTTCAAGCGGTTCTGTCAGAACTCAGAGCGCGAGCAGGGTAGCATCGTCTAAACCGAGACGAGGAGCTGCTCATGACCTGCCCGCATTGTCTATCGACGTCTATCTCCAAGAGGCAGCACCGCACCTCGCTTGGCTACCGGACTTTCTCCTGCCGAGTATGTCGGCTTCGCTTCAACCAACGCACTGGTTCGCCCTTCAACGATCTCCAGTTCCCTACCCACGTCGTGTTGCTCGCCGTCCTCTGGCGTCTGCGCTACAAGCTCGGATTTCGCGAAGTCGCCGAGCTCCTGCTGCAGCGTGGCTTCGAAGTCAGTCACGAGACCATCCGCAACTGGGAGTTCCGCTTTGCACCCATGGTTAGTGAGCGGCTACGGGCCAAACGTCGCGGCAACGCCGGCCGTTCCTGGTATCTCGACGAAACCTACGTCAAAGTCAGCGGCCGCTGGTGCTACCTCTACAGGGCGATCGATCGAGACGGCAACCTCCTAGACTCGATGCTCAGTGAGCACCGTGACCGGCAGGCAGCACGGCGCTTCTTGCGACGGCTGCTGGACGCTTCGCCGCACAGACCGCTACGTCTGACCACAGACAAGCACCCAGCCTACAAGAAGGCCGTTCGCTGGATCGTCGGTCGCAAGGTGCTGCACCGGCAGAACCAGTACCTCAACAACCGTATCGAGCAGGATCATCGGCCACTCAAGCAACGCTACTACCCGATGCTGGGTTTCGGCCGATTCGATTCAGCCAGCCGTTTCTGCACTGCCTTCGACGAGCTGCGCCATTACCTGCGTGTCCGAAATCCCCGAGGCGAAAGAGTTTCAGCATCACGCAGTCGCCAGATCTTCAGCAGCAGATGGTCAACCCTGATGGCCGAGTTGGTCGCCTAACCCGGGCCCAGCTTCTGAGTCAGCTTGCCTCCGTGCCTGGAAAGCCCTGAGTTCTGACAGAACCGGTCACGCCGAAGTCAGCGTCGTGGCTGACTGACACAGGCAGGTTTCTGGTCGAAATAGCAATGCTCGGTCTGTCGGCTCTTGCCCTCGCCGCCGCCGGCCAGGCGCTCCTGGCCATCATGCTGACCGTGATTGATGATTTCACCCGGGAGAGCCTTGCCACAGAAGTGGACATATCGTTGCCGGGCCTTCGCGTGACGCGGATGTTAGACCGACTGGCCGTTGACCGTGGCCTGCCGGAGCTAATCACCGTAGACAACGGCCCTGAATTCGCCGGGATGGTCCTGGATGCTTGGGCTGACACCCATGGGGTGCAGTTGCACTTCATCGATCGCGGCAAGCCCGTGCAGAATGCCTACATCGAGAGCTTCAACGGGCGGCTGCGCGACGAATGCCTCAACGAGCAATGGTTCATGAGCCTTCCCTTGGCCCGGACCTATCGTGGAGAGATGCTTCCTTCGCTGGATGTGCCACCGACTAAGAGGATTGGAAATGACGCTTTCATCGCCTGCTTCTCCACAGGAGATTCATGATTCTTGGTTCTCTGCTTGAATAAGACCATTGTCACGGAAAAAGTTGTCCCAGAAGTCCAGCGCTTCTTGAATCACGTCCTCGAACCACAGTTTGCTCCCGTCTTCAAGAACCAGCTCAAGCCGCGCTAAATCAAAGGCCCGGCTGAATCCACGGCCAAATGCCCCGGTCTTAACGGCCGCAGCAAGCGTGACAAGAGGCCGCTTCGGCTTCCTGTGCTTAAAGACAATTGCCAACTCTCGAAGGTGTCTGAGTGCGGGGCATTGCTCTTTGATCTGGCTATGTTGAACCGGTTGTGGCAGCTCTATTTCAACCCAATCGCACATTGACCAGGCAACGATAGCAGCGTACATGGCCAACCGTGGGTTAGTCGGGTCCTTGTTGAGGTCGGAAACTGTCTCACGAAGCTCCCCAAGGAAATCCGCGCTGCTGGACAATCCGAATATAGGAGGCGTTGTCATTGTCTCACCTTCTTAGACGGCTCCTAACAGGCTTTGGGAAACTCACACTGGCGCGTGCGTCACTTGAACCACTTCCCCAGGGTTCGCCCTGTGAGCTTTCCGGCAGTTCTGCGGCCGATTCGCTTTCCGACCTTGCCTTTCTTGACGGCGTTGACGTCGCCCATAAGCTTGGCTACGGAGTAAAGAAGGCTCCGGATATTCATACTCTTCCCTCCTGCTTCTCCAGTCGCTCTCCATTGGGCCAGCGCAAGCGTTGACTGGTCGCCCCCATTCCACGTCGCCACGTAGTCCGGAGGTTTCATTACGCCTGCGGCAATAACCGGACTATACAGCAGCGCCTAGGTCGGCGGCCCTGGTAGGGCTGGACCCCGCCGATGGCCCGAGGCCTTGTCAGTTGCCGGCCCCTGAGCACGACGACATCAAGTCCGGTGCTCTCCACCCCATTGGGGGGCGACTGTTACGCGGGAGCTTCCATGTCTAATGTAGGAGGTTAGTGGTGGGCCCTCAGGGATTCGAACCCTGGACCGACGGATTAAAAGTCCGATGCTCTACCAGACTGAGCTAAGGGCCCCTGTGTAGTTTAGGTTCAGCTGTGTTTCTGGCGCCACTCAAGTCGTGATCTGATGCCTATATGGTCACCTTCCTGCGCCCAGCGCATCGACGCTCTCTGGCGCTGCTCTTAGAGCTTAAACGTTCGCGGTCGTTTCGATCCGCAAGCGCTCGAGGATTTCCAGTCTCAGTCGAAGGTCGATGCCCAGGGCAGTCAGGTAGGTTGCATACTACCAGGTCGGCTTCCTCGTTGAGCAATTCATCGCCACCTTGCGTGGTTGAGGTCGTCAGAACGCTGACGAGGTAGTCCCAGAATCACGAGGCTATACTTTACCCTGAGGCTGACCTGGGGTTGTGGCGGCGACGAACAGCGCAGCGAGCTCCAGGATTGGTTCACGGCCAGCATGGTTCCCAAAGTGAAGTTCAGAGGTCGCGCAAGTCCCTTTCACGCGACCGATGATCTGGCGATGGATCCATTGCTTACCGCGTTGAACTCTTTAACTGATGCACTCACCTGAAACGTTTCACGAAAGATCTTACGGCGTGCAACCATTGAAGCCCGGCCTGGATCGCCTATTGTGGGATTGGCGCATTGACTGGGATAGGCGCCATCTCCAGAGGATAAAGGAGGCGAATCATTCCACGCGACGCAATCATTCAAAAACTAAACCCATATGAGTTACACGGCGTGCGCTACTACCAGATGTTTCTTTCGTTCGATGACACGCCTGATAGTCTTCGCGAAGCCAGATTGGCTCATGACGCCGTCTACGCTTCCCCAGAAGAGGGTGACCGCGTCGCCGTCGAGACTATTCTCAGCATGGTAACTGGCGTCCAGAAGAGGGAGGACTAGCCAAGGCGCCTCGGAAGAGACCAAGCAAATTCCGAGAGGTCCTCGTGTGTTGGCGACGCCGTGATGCCGGAACTGGGGCATATGCAAGTCTATCGCCAACCCAGAGCCACTGGGAGCGAGTCCTTCTAACCTGAAAACGGACTCGGCCGGACCCGATGGAACGCTGAGGGAGCTAGAAGTCGCTGATTCCAGATCGACGCGGGATTGAACACTCTCGCCGCTGAGCGGCAAGGCTAAAAGCTCAGGTTTGTACCAGCTCGATACCGTCAGCACAGAGAGGGCATTCCTCTGGCGCATGGCTCTCAATCTGCATCGCGTGGCAGGCGTAGAACGGCACTCCGAAATCAACACCGCCATTTGTGCGGTCGATGAGGAAGCCTACGCCGACGACATTCGCCCCCGCCGCCTCGAGAAGCGATAGCACCTTCCTGACGCTGCCACCGGTCGTCAATACGTCATCGACGACGAGGACGGGCTGTCCTGGCGCCACTTCGAAGCCACGGTCGAACATCAAACTGCCGTCGGCGTCCTTTTCCGCAAAAACGCCATGCAGCCCAAGCTGCCTCGCCGTTTCGTACGCAAGGATCACCCCACCCATGGCCGGACCGATGACAAGTGTGGCGCCGGAGTCCTTGAAGTGCTCCGCGATCATGGCGCACAGTGCAGCCGTCGCAGGCGGATCCTCCATAATTCGAAACTTCTCGATATAGACGCCGGAATGGCGCCCCGAAGCGAGCTGAAAGTGCCCTTCGAGGACGGCGCCGGTTGAGCGCAGAAGCGCGTCTACGTCTTCGACCAGTGGACCTTTGGACACGTTGACTCCTTTAGGGCAGAGGCAGCCTAATGACGCCGAGATCCAGGCTGCGGTTGCCGGCGCCTCCCAGCTCTTCCAACGGCCAGTAGGAGAGCAGGGCTTTGCCAATGATGTTTTCTTCTGGTACGAAACCCCATCTTCGAGAATCGGAGCTATTGGCACGGTTGTCGCCCAGCACAAAATAGTTTTCAGGTGGAACGACTCGCTCCTCCTCGAGGTCTCGTCCAGGGCGGTCGGTGATGTAGTCCTCATCGAGTGCAACATCGTTGACATAAACTATCCCTTCGACGACACGGACTCGATCCCCTGGTACGCCGATGATGCGTTTGATAAAGTCGCGATCTGGGTCGAGCGGATAGCGAAAGACGATAACGTCACCGCGTTGAGGCCCGTGGAACAGGAAGGTCTCTTCACCGTCCTCCGCATCCAGGAATGGGATGAATTTGGCGATATCTCCGATGGGCAGCTTGAAGTAGACCGCCTTGTTCACGAGGAGAAACTGGCCGTCGTGCAAGCCCGGCTCCATGCTTGGGCCTTCGACGCGGAAGTTTTGGGCCACGGTACGCACCAGCAGGAAAATCAGAACGGCGAGAATCAGGGTCTGGGGTATCTCCCAGGCCAGATGCCGATAGCGCTTACGACGACGGTTCCGCGTATCCCCCGGTCCATATGGCAACTCGTGGGCAAATGAGTCAGCCGTTCCCTGTTCATCGGAGGCCAGGCTGGAAGGCGAGTCCGCGTGGGCCGAAGTCATGCCCGGGTCCGGTGACCAGAGGTCGCCCTGGGATGAGGACGTCGAATTAGCTTCGCGTGCCTCTGCTGCGAAGAGATTCGGCGATTCTGACCCTGCTTGATTTGATGCTGCGTCGGCGACTGGTTCTTCATCACGAGGAAACGTCATGCTTGAAGCGATTGTAGCATCGTTAGCCTGAGCGGCTCAGTCAGACTCAGGTCCTGTGAACCTGGGATACGAGCCTAGGACGCGAAAGAACCCGGCCTGCGCTTGAAGGGCCGATAGGGCATCAGCTACAAGGGCGTCCGTCCTGTGGCCCTCGAAGTCAATCAAGAAGACGTAAATGCCGAGGCCGCGCCGAGACGGCCGGAGCTGAATGTGGGTCATGTTCAGGCTCCGGCTGGATAGCTCGCCAAGGGCCGCGATCAAGGTACCCGGCCGGTCGTGGTCAACGGCGAAGGCGATGGACGTCTTGTCGTTGCCCGTACGGGACGCGTCTTCGCGCGACAGCACGACGAATCGTGTCTCGTTTTGGTCCTCGTCCTGGATCGATTCCGCGAGGAATATCCCCCCGTAGACCTCTGCGGCTCGTCGAGTCCCTATCCCTGCGACGCCCGGGCTACTGACGGCTTGCTCCACGGAAGCCGCGGTCGAAAGAGCGGCGTCCAGCCTGGCGTGCGGCAGCTGGCTCTCCAGATAAGCGCGGCATTGGGCCAGTGCCTGGGGATGCGACGTGACGATTTCGATATCTTCGATTCGGCTGGACGCGGCGCCGATGAGGTGATGCTCAACGGGCAGGGTTAGTTCGCCACACAACGAGACGTCAGCAGCGGCAAGAATCGCATCCAGCGTCTCGGGCACAGCGCCGCCAAGTGCGTTTTCTACGGCAACGACTCCATGGGCGATTTCGCCGCTGTCGGCGGCGCGGACGATCGCGATGTGGCTCTCGAAGGGCCGCAGAATCGATTGGTTCACCGTAAGCTGCTGATACAGAAGCGCTGCCTGCTCACCAAAGGTGCCAGGTGGGCCGAGGTAGCCGAGGTCATCAGCCATCAGGCGACGGTTGGTGGTTCGGTTAACGCGGTGCGGAGTCCGTCTTCGGTTTCAATGCTCGTAACGGCGATGAGGATATCGTCGGCGTGGATTGTCGTGTCCGGATCGGGCAGGCGAGGCGATCCCTCCGAGATGATCAGGCAGAGTAACGAATCTTGTGGCAATAGCAGGTCCTTGACCTGCTTGCCTACCGTTAGTGCCTCGAGAGGGACGCGGACTTCGACGATCTCGAGATCGAGGTTCGCCAGCGTCATCAGTGAGATCAATCCTCGCCAGGGCAATTCCTGCTCAATGTGGCCGAGGATAAGGTTTGTGGCGGAGACGGTGCTATCGATTCCCAACTGCTTGAACAATCCTTCGTTTTGAGGGTTGTTGATCCGGGCAACCGAGCGAGGCACCGAGTAGCGCGCCTTCGATATCTGGCAGAACGTGAGGTTATCCTCGTCGTCGCCGGTTGTGGCAACGGCGAGGTCGGCGCGCTCCATGCCTGCTTGTTCCATCGTGGCGGCGTCGCAGGCGTCTCCCATCATGATGATGTCCGTGCCCAGCTCAGCGGCCACGAAGTCCACTCGGTCCAGGTCCTGCTCGATGATCAATATCTCGTGGTCGGCGACCAGGGCGCGAGCCAGGTGGTATCCGACTTTGCCGGCGCCCGCGATGATGATGAACATCTAGTCCGCCTCCCGCTCGATCGACTCTCGCAGCAGGCTCGCCTCAATCTTCGTGGGATTGATCGTCCTGATTCCAAGGCTGTGATAGACCTCTTCACGAATCGGATCAAAGATGACGCCGCCGACGCGCTTGATTTGGAAGACGTGCTTGGCGATCTGGACTGCGAGGGCATTTCGGTTGTCGCCGCGAGTTGCGGCAACAAAGGCGTCCGCGCGTTCTGCGCCGGCGTGGCGCAGCGTGTCCTGATCCGTCCCGTCCCCGAGCACCTTTTGCCCTTTGAAGTCAGGAGGAAGGTGGTTGAAGGCGTACTTGTCGACGTCCAGGACTGAGACTTCGTGTCCGTCTGCTTCGAGGACGACGGCCAGCTCAGCTCCCAACCGACCGCATCCCATTATTACGACGAACAAAATCCTACTCCGATGGCATTCGTAACAAGACGACTTCGCATGGTGCCGTCTTCATAACCTGAGTTGGTATGCGACTCAACTCGAACTCCCCGAAAGGCCTTGTGTAAGGGACGCCCATAACGATGATGTCGCTATTTCGTTCGATGGCTTCATCGACGATGGCATGGCCGGCGGCGCGAGCCTGGAGTAGCTCACCATCGACCTGGTAATCCTGACGCTTGGCGGCGATCTCTGCCTGCGTCAGAATTTCTTCGCCCCGTTGAGCCTCCTCCGTGAGATCCGCATCCAGACGAAGAGCCCGGCGTACTTCGATGACGTGGACGACGTGAACCTTGCTGTGACCGCGTCGCGCAATATTGCAGGCAAACTCGACGGCACGAAGACTCGCGTCGCTACCGTCCACCGGTACAAGGATCGACCGGAATGACAGTGGCGCTTCTTTGCTTTTCTCGTTGCGGCTAAACACGTTAATCATTTAACACTAGAGTGACCTCTGAATTATTGTCGCTTAGCAGAATAGCGGCAAGCCGTCAGATTACTCAGGGCGCGGGCGCTCCATACGATGTGAGGCGCGCTGGCCCGGTCCCTCATATACATCTAACGTTATCGAGCGGAAGTTGTTAACTCCCTTTTCCTCTAGTGCGTCCCATAACTTCTGCCCCATCCACTCCCCCAGACGCTCTGCGCTGCTGTTATCTATGGGAAGCGCCGTGACGTCCTGTTTGGGGAAAACGTAGGCGAGGCCCGTACTGGTCTTGATCCTCCACGAGGTGTCGACTGTGTCGATCTCAAGCCGGCGACTGTCCTGCTGAAGGATAAAGCGATGGTCCAACTGCCGGCACAGGCCGCGAATGATCGTTTTGAGGAGGACGAAGTCAACCACCAGCGAGTCCTGGGTTAGCTCGCCTTCCACCTCCGCAGCGACGTGATAGCTGTGCCCATGCAAAGGCTCTGTCTGGTTGCCAAATGTCTCGAAGTGCGCCGCGTCGAACTGGAGTCCTTCCACTCGAACCTTGAACGTCTCGCCCATGGCAGCTAGCGTACCGTCGCCAGTAATCCGGCGTGAATCAGGGCGTCCTTAAGCGAGCGTTCAGTTTGTGGCGCCCGCGCCACCTCGCTGTCGCCTTTCATCAGCACCGGAATAGCTTCGCCATAAGCGCGCTCCAGAGACTCCGTCCGGGAAATATCGACCTCTTCGAAAGCGAAACCTAGCTGTTCGAGGTCTCGTGCCATTCGGTCGCAGAGGCTGCATCCCGATCTGCGTAGCAGCTTCAGAGGGCTTCCCGCTTTGGTCACCTTAGGCGCCGTGCCGGCGCCGGCGCCGCTCCGCACGAGATAGGTTTCGGAGTTGACGTTCAGCCGGCGAGATGTCGGTTCGTTCCGGTTCGTCGCGTCGTAGGAAGTAAACCAGAAGTGGCGTGCCGACGAGAACGACGAGAACAGAAACGACCTGGGGCGTCGTTAATCCGAGAAGCGGCTCTTCGCTGTCGAGACGCAGGAAACTGACGAAAAACCGCATCACGGCGTACATGAGGAACGCGGCGGTGAATATGACGCCGCTTTTCGGCTGCGAGCGCCAAATCAAGCCAAGGATGCCGAGGATGGCGAGATCGCCAAACATCTCGTACGTCGTCGCCGGATGCATCGCTTCGCGAAAGAATGCCGGACTGTTTGGATGGCTGTAGGTGACCGCCCAGGGTAGGTCTGACGTTTCGGCGATATGTTCTCCGTTGATCAGGTCGCCGATGCGCCCGATGGCGAGACCCAGCATCATGCCGAAAACCGCGGCGTCGGCGCCGGCCGCGCTCGGTAGTTTCGTGCGCAAGCCGTAGGCCCACCCGCCTATCGCGCCCCCAATGATGGCGCCGTAGATTGAGATGCCACCCTCCGTGATTCGGAAGATGTCCACGACACTATCGATAGACGAGCTGTCGCCGTAGTTCTCGACAACGTAAAGTGCTCTAGCGCCCACGAGTCCACACGCGACGACGATTACGCCCAACGTGTACGCCGTGTCGGCATCGATCTTCACGCGACTCGTGGACGCGACGCTAACCGCCAGCCAAACACCGCCGATGATGCCCGCGGCGGTGAAAAAGCCGTGCCACGTGACCAGGAGCCCGGCCACCTCGATGATCTCCGGATCCAGGCCGATGTTGATGCTGAGGAATTCGATCATTCCGCTGCGGTTCTAGGCGTACTCTCGCGAGCCGCTATTGCCGCTACCTCCCTGATTTCGCGTTCAACCGCAAGCTGGCGCCCGCCGAGGCCGCGAAAGGCTGCCTGATCAGAATCTATCTTACCCCAGAGCCTTCTTCTGGGCGTGTAAAAGGTCAGGACGAGGCCGAGTAGGAAAGTCCCCGTGGCGAACCAAATAAAGATCGAGCCGGGGTCGCGACGCACCGTAATGCCGGAGAACTCGCGTTGGCCGGCGAACGTGTACTCAAAGTCGCCGATGGTCACCGGTTCTCCGGGAGAAAGGGCGAGCGCTCGCCCTCCGATCGGTCCAACCGTAAGGACGGGGCCGGATTCAGGCTGTGACATCTCGGCCACGGCTTCGCCATCAGCGCCTGGAAGATTGCTCACCAGCAAGGACGGCAGCTCAAAGATGCCCGTGAACGTAATTGCGTAGCCTCCGAGGTCGCTCGTCTGGCCCGGCCCAAGGACCTCTCGCGAGCCCGAATCACTCGTTTCAAAGACGATCAACTGCCATGGGTCAACTTCATCACCCGGGACCGCTCCGATCCAAAATTCTCGCCCACTGCCTGGGATCTGCACCGTGGTGCCAGCTGCACCAGCAAGGAAGTCAGTCGGCACGATCGCATCGTCGAGCACGACCTCTCCGGCGTCGTCGGTCACGACGACTCGCGGCGTCGCGGCGGCAGCGGTCAGCGCGAGCACCTCGTCGTACACCAGCCGCCCCGTGGTGACGTCCCGGACCACCAGGTTGGCACCGTCGGGAAAGTACAGGGACTGATGGAACGTGTAGCCGTTGTAACGTAGCGGGTCGCTAACCGTGGTCAATCCACGCGCCACCTCTTCTCCGTCCCGAAAGATGACCAGTTCCGTGCCGTAGTAGAGCGGGAACCCGGTTTCGTCGAACCGGCCGATAGCGTCCTGAACGTAGACCTGCATGTGGTCGGGGTCGTCGAGGGCGAAGATCGGTTGGGCCGGTTCACCCTCACCGATCAGTACTTCCTGATCTCGTGCGGTGACAACGGTGACGAAGCCGCCCGTGAGGAACAAGATCAGCGCTAGGTGGCTGACGAACGTGGCGAACTGGGCCCAGGGATAACGGTCGGCGAAGATGTAGGTGGCGTCTCCGTCGCGACTCGCGGTCACGCGGTAACGCCTTCGCCTCAGCTCCTTTGTCAGGGCGTCGGTGGGTGGTGTGGCGACAACGGTAGCTTCGCTTCGCATGAGGTATTCGTCAGGCACCCTGGTCTGAGGCCTGAAGACGTTGCGCCAGATCGGCGGCAGACGATTGGCGGTGCAGACGCAGACGCTGACTGCGAGCAGTGCCAGCCCAGAAACGAACCACAGAGAACGAAATACTTGAAATAGGCCGAGCGAGTCCATCGGCCCGGTCAAAAAGCCAAAGCGTTCGTGCTGAAAGTCGAGCCACTGGGCTTCCGCCGCCGGAATGCCACGCATTTCCAGCGGAAGCTGCGGGATCACGGTGCCCGCCAGAGAGGCGAAGGCGAGGAAGCCGATGAGGAACAGAGCCAACCGGACGGAGACCAGCCCACGCCAAAGCAGCCGAAACGGGTCCAGGTCTGACCAGCGAATGCGCGTGACCCTATCGCGATAGGACGCTTGCGCCATCTAGCCCCCCTTGGCCGGAAGGATCAGAGATAAGCCCTCGGTTGCCAGCGCTTCGGTTACGAGACCGTACACGACCTTGCGAACCACGCCGGTAGCGTCGATGAAGTAGGTGGCCGGAATCCCGCCGAACGGGCCGCCGATCTGCCACGTGTTAGCGACCTCGCCACTGCGGTCGAGGACGATAGGGTACGGAACGCCGAAATCCGCAACGAAAGCTGCGATGGAGCTTTCGTTCTCACGCAGGTTGACGCCGAGCATCAGGAGCCCGGCTGGCTGATGTTGCTCGTAGAGATCGATCAAGCCTGGTGTTTCGACTCGGCAGCTCGAACACCACGTCGCCCAGAAGTTAACGATGACGGGTTGGCCTTGCAGATCGCTCAGGCGAATTGGGTCCCCATCGATCTGCCGTAGCAAGAAGTCCGGAGCGGCACGCTCGGCTCGAGCCGAAGGACTCTCCGTCGTGACGTTCTTCGTTACCGGGAGCTCGACGGTACCGAAGCCGTCATCCTCACCGCCACGGCTCCCGGATTGGAGATAAAGCAATCCGGCAACGATGACCACGACCAGTCCGACCGGCAGCACGATGCTGCGGAACCAGCCGGACCACTCGCGCCGGCTTTGTGGCCTCGAATCCAGTTCTGCGGGTCTTTCCTGGTTGCTCATGCTTACTGGCTGAACAGCTCGCTATAGAGGGTTCGAACCTCGTCGACAGACATGCCCGCGCCGAGGTAGGACTCACCGACTCTCACTTCAAAGTGTAGATGGTACTGGCTCCCCGGGTTGTTAATTGATTCCGGCGTGCCCGATTCACCAACGAACCCGACGAGGTCGCCCGCGGCCACGGATGAACCCGGCACCAACCCGTCAGCGATGGCGTTGAGGTGGCAATAGCGCGTCACTATCCCGTCGCCGTGGTCTATCCAGACTTGCCGGCCGCGGAAGGCGTCCAGTGATTCGGCAGAGGTGAGATTGGCGGCCAGCTCCGCGTAGCGCTCGGCGGTCAGGTCTTCGTAGTCGAGGTCAGCGCGGATCACAATACCGCGTTTCGCGGCGCCGATCGGCGTGCCAACATCAATTGTGGTGCAGCTGTCGACGTTGTAGATATCGATGCCCTCATGAGTCCCATTGCGGTACTCGCGTGGTGCATTTGGCATCAGTTGATCTCCGGTCGGAAGACAACCGCCGGCGATGGGGAACACGAAGTGGCTCAGCGTCGCTGACACAGGCTCGCTGGTCCCAGTTAGGTCGGAACCGTTATCCGGATCAACCGTGGTTCCTGGCGCAGCCGTCGAAACTGAATCAGGTGAGCCGACAGGCACAACGACCACGCTATCGCCGTTGTTGCCAGCGCTACCACTACAGGCTGTCGCCAGGATGGCAATTGAGATCAAGAGAAGAGTGGTCGCCAGGTGGCGCAGGAGCTTCCTCCGGGTCGCAGTCGACAGATTCAGAATACGGGGCCGGTCGATGGTGGGCAATCCGTCAGCGAATCTGCAGCGCTGAGGTGTGTGCGTTTTGCTCCAAGGAGTCGTCCAGCGCTGCCAGCGTTCCGTCCCCATAGCGACGTTCGATCGCGAGGCTGATGAGCTTGTCGGCGAACGCGGGGTTCTTGGGCAAAAGCGGTCCGTGAAGGTAGGTTCCGAAGGCATTCTTGTAACGGGCTCCCTCGAAGCCGCTCTCGCCATCGTTGCCGTATCCACGCACGACGCGTGCCAGCGGCTCGCAGCCGGCTCCCAGGTAGGTGCGGCCGCCGTGATTCTCGAAGCCGGCTAGGCTCCCGTCTTCCCATTCCGCTGCCAGGTTCCCAATCAAGCGCTTCGTCCGAGGCCCCGGGTGCAGTGTGTACAGGTCGAAGACGCCGGCGCCGCTCATCTCAACGCTATCAGCCCCGCGATAGAAGCGTCCGGACAGCTGATAGCCACCGCAGACGCCGAGGAACACGACGCCCTCCTCCACCGCCTCTGTCAAGGCTCCTTTGCTTGCAGCAAGGTCGGCTGAGACCAGGGTTTGCTCGCGATCCTGTGCTCCGCCCATGAATATCAGGTCGAATTCGTCTGGCTTCAGGACGTCACCGGCATTCAGGTGCGTGATTTCAAGGTCGATGCCGCGGAGCCGGCTGCGTCGCTGTAGACAGACAATGTTGCCGCGGTCGCCGTAGATGTTCATCAGGTCCGGGTAGAGGTGTCCGAGGCGTAGGGTGCGAATCTCGCTCATCGCCAGAACGGCTCCTTCCCAGCCCGAGTTGCGAGCTGGTCACGAACCGTCAGCATAGCCGTGTAGGTCGGAATGACGGTAAGACAGCTGGCTTGCGGCGTTTCATCCAGGGCTCGGTCCAGCGCCGACTCGATCTCAGGGACGACCTCGATCGTCGATTCGTCCCACTCCGCGTACTTGAGACGTAACGCCATATCGGCGGCGCGAGAACCGCTGACGATGACTCGGCGCAGACGGCCTGCCGCGACCTCGAAATCGGCGTCCCAGATCCAGGAGATGTCACGTCCGTCGGCGATGTCGTCGTTCAGGATGATCAGCGCGGTTTCACGAGCCTTGTCTAGAAGCAGGGTTGAGAGCACTTGATTGAGCCCGGCGGGATTCTTACCCAGCAACACCTCGACACGGCGGCCTTGCAGCTCGAATTGTTCCTGCCGTCCGAAGGCAGGGCCTGTGGAGGCAAGCGAGGCATCGAGCGCAGAGCGTGGTAGCTCCAGTGCTTCGGCGGCCGCCGCGGCGGCTAGCGCGTTGTAAACGTTATAGAGCCCGCCGAGGCCAAGCTGAACGGCTGCTCTTTCCCCGTGCGAATCGAGCTCGAAGCGAGCTGAGCGCCCATCACCCAGCTCGATCTTGCGGGCGACAACACCCGGCTCAGGTCGCCGGCGGCCGCAATCGTTGCAGCGCCAGTGGCCGATGTGGCCGTAGAACGCGACGTCGTAGTTCAGGCGAGCGCCGCAGCGGCAGAACAGCGCGTCGCTCGCGTGCTCAGGCGCGCCGACATCCAGTTCGCGGTCCTCGACACCAAAGTAGGTCACTCTGTCGCGCCCATCGCCCAGCGAGACAACGGCGGGATCGTCGGCATTGAGAACCAGATGCAGCTCAGGCGAAGCGTTCGCGATCACGGCACGCCAGCGAGCCGCCACCGCCTCGACCTCGCCATAGCGGTCCAATTGATCGCGAAACAGGTTGGTGAAGACAGCAACCCTTGCCCCCAGCTCGGGCAGCGCTTGCGTGATGGTAGCCTCATCGACTTCGAAAACGCCGAGCCGGCGCTCAGCGTCTTCCAGACCACCGTTTCTATCGACCGCCATCGTCAGCGCTGACGCGAGACCGCGGGCCAGGTTTGAGCCACTGCTGTTTGCCAGCGGTAGAAGGCCGGCGGTGCGTGCAGTCTCACGGATCAGCAATGAAGTGGTGGTCTTGCCGTTGGTACCCGTGATAACGACGCAGCCGGCTCCGATTTGCTGTGAGATCTCCCGAATCAGCCCTGGATTGAGCCACAGCCCAACCAGACCACTCGCTGCAGTTCCTCCGCCTCGCCTTAGCGTGCGGCTGGACTTGGCAGCGGCCTTGGCAGCCCAGATCGAAGCGAGCGTGCGAGCATTTGGCACCGAGCGCTTAGGGTGGCAAGGAGGGCGCCTCGGCAGCCTTGGGGAAGAAGCTGCGGGCTAACAGCTTCAGGATGTTCTCCTTGCTGACGACGCCGACGACGCGTCCTTCTGAAACGACGGGCATGTGCCACGCCTCATCTTGTTCCATGCGTTGGAGCATGCTGGCCGCATCTTCACGAAGCATCGCGACCGGGAACTCAGCCGAGGGCCGCATGACTTGCCCAGCTGTTGTCCCGCCGCGGTCGGCCTCAGGCACAGCGATTATCTCTCGCTCGGTAAGGACGCCGACAACGTGCTCGTTCTCATCTGTTACGAAGAAGAGGAAGTGTTGACCGCCACGGCTGGCGAGGTAGTGTAGCCGATCGTCCTGCCTCGCGGTGTCGAGTTCCGCGGTCATGACGTCTTCCGCGAAATGGCTGGCCAGGAGATCGATCGCTTTCGCCTGGAACCAGCTTTGCTTGGCCGAGTTCTCGAGGTACATGCCCAATATGATGAACCAGATGCCGCTGAACTCGCTGACGTAGCCGCTGAAAGTGCCGAAGAGGGTCAACCCGCCGAGGACCATGAGCCCGTAGCCGAGACCGCGCCCGGCCAGCGTTGCGACGCGGGTGGCGGTCAATGAGTTGCCGCTGAGCCCCCAGATCACGGACCGAAGCACTCGGCCGCCGTCCATTGGGAAGCCGGGCGCCATGTTGAACGCGGCCAGGATGAGATTCATGAAGGCGAGCCATTGCAGGACGATGGCAATGGGGTCTTCGTCTGAAAGGCCCGTAAACAACCACCAGGCTGCGAAAAATACACCGGCCAGCGCCAGGCTGGTTAAGGGCCCGACGATCGCCATGACGAATTCGTGCAGCGGGCGGCGCGATTCGCCACCAATTTGCGAGACACCGCCGAAGATGAAGAGCGTGATGCTCTTAACCGGAATGCCCTGCTTCAAGGCGACGATACTATGAGCCAGTTCGTGCAGGAGAATCGAAGCGAAGAACACTACACCGCTGGCGATCGCCATGATCCAGTGAACCAGGTTATCGTGTCGATACTGCGAAGCAGGCTCGAAGACTGGCGGATATACCCACAAGGCAAGAGCTGTCGCGATGAATCCCAGCGTCAAGAGCCAGGACAGGTTGATGACGATGGGGATACCGAGAATTCGCGCTATCTGAATGCCACTCTTCAACTTATATCCAGTCTACGCGACCGGCGCTGAGCTTGCTATTCACGCAACCAGACGAGCTCGTCGTAGCCTCAGCGAGTTAGTCATGACGGTGACGGAACTGAAAGCCATGGCGAGACCCGCCAGCATGGGGTTGAGAAATCCGAAGTCGCCGAAAGCCCAGATTAGCCAACTCGGCACGTCCGTCTCCTGGAAGAGCAAATAGAGAGCCCCAGCGGCCACTGGTATCAGCGCGGCGTTGTAGGCAAAGGCCCAGAACAGGTTCTGCTTCACCGTGCGCATCGTCGCCCGGCTAAGCGCGATCGCCGTGGCGACACCGCGCGGGTCGCCGCTCATCAACGTTACGTCAGCGGCCTCCATGGCCACATCCGCGCCGGTGCCGATCGCGATACCGACGTCGGCCTGGGCCAGTGCTGGGGCATCGTTGATCCCGTCACCGACCATGGCGACAGTGCGGCCTTCCGCTTGTAGTCGCCTTACTTCACGGGACTTACCGTCGGGCAGTATTTCGGCGATGACGTTCGTGATTCCCACCTGACTCGCGATCGCGTGGGCGGTCGCCTGGTTATCACCAGTCAGCAGCGCGACATCGATGCCCTGGTTGCGCAACGCCTTTACAGCCTCGACGGCAGCGGGCTTCAGGGTGTCGGCAATGGCGATGGCGCCAGCCGCCGCACGGTCGATGGCGACGTAGATAACGGTCTTGGCCTCAGCCTGCAAGGATTCACCTTGTACGGACAGCTCACTGAGCTCGATGCCGTTTTCGGCCATGAAACCACGGGTTCCAACTATGACGTTGTGTGATTCCACTACGCCGCTTACACCCTTACCCGGCACAGCTTCGAAATCCGTGACGTCAGGCAAGTCGAGCGCGCGCTCCTGTGACTCTCGCACGATGGCTTCACCGAGGGCGTGCTCGGACCCGCGTTCCACGGCGGCAGTCAGCTGGATCAGCCGTGCTTCGTCCATGCCAATCGCTAGTAGATCCGTGACCCGCGGACGTCCCTCTGTCAGCGTTCCGGTCTTATCGAAGATAACCGTGTTGAGCTTCTGGGCTCTCTCCAACGCTTCGCCGCTACGAATTAGCACGCCTTGCTCGGCGCCCCGGCCGGTACCGACCATGATCGCGGTGGGCGTTGCCAGACCGAGGGCACACGGGCAGGCGATTATCAGGATCGCTACCGCATTCAGCGTGGCATAGATGACGGCGCCCTCGGGGCCAAGGAACGCCCATATCGCAAAGTCTATGGCCGCGATAACCATGACGATGGGGACGAAGATCGACGCGATGTAGTCTGCCAGGCGTTGTACGGGCGCCTTCGATCCCTGTGCTTCTTCGACCAGCCGGATGATCTGCGACAGCGCGGATTCACTACCAACTCGAGTGGCTGTTAGGCGGAACGTGCCCGTCCGATTCATGGTGGCGCCGTAGGCTGTGTCCCCCGCGGTCTTCTCGACGGGCAGGCTCTCCCCTGTGAGCATCGATTCGTCGACCGCTGAGTGACCATCGAGCACGACGCCGTCAACCGGGACTTTCTCGCCCGGACGTACTGAAACAACGTCTCCCGGGAGGACCTCTTCGACAGGGATATCGGCCTCGCGTCCATCGCGAAGGACGCGGGCGGTTCGAGCCCGGAGGCCGATCAGCCGCGTGATGGCCGCGGAGGTGCTGCCTTTGGCGCGCGCCTCGAGCCAGCGGCCGAACAGGATAAGAGCCAGGATGATCACTGCGGTTTCGAAGTAGACGGGTGGTCTGGCGCCCAGCATGTGGTCGTGAGCCTGCGTCGCGTCGGCGAAGATCGAGGGCCAGAATGTCGCGACCGTGCTGTAGACGAATGCCGCCGTCGTGCCTAGCGCGATTAGAGTTGTCATATCGGCGGTGCGGTGGCGCATCGTCTTCCAGGTTCCGGTGTAGAATTGCCAGCCGGCCCAAATCTGTACCGGCAGTGAGATCAAGAACATCGCCACCAGGATTTGTTGCACGCTGAAGACGTCTCGCAGCACGTCGAAGACAGGTTCCATGCCCATCAGCATTAGAAGCAGCCCGACTGGTCCCGCGATCAGCCACTTCTGCTTGAGCTGGCGCTGTTCTCGCTCTCGCTCCGACTCAGCACCACCGGCCGTCTCTGGTACCCGCTCGTTTAGCTCGACGCCGACCTCGGCTGCGGCACGCCTGAGCTGTCGTGCATCCACGGCGCCGGCCGGGAAGGTGACGCTGACACGGCGTGCTTCGGGATTAATGTCGACGGTGATGACCCCCTGGACGTTGTCGAATACGCGTTGAAGCGCCGTCAGATCGGGTAGCTCGGCGCCCGCGATGTCGAATACAAGCGACTCACGACGCGGATCGTAGCCGGCGCCTTCGATGGCATCGAGGAGGGTTTCTACTCCGGCGGACGCTGCGTCATAGGTGACCGTGGCCTTCTCGGTCGCGAGGTTCACGCTGGCGGCATCAACTCCAGGCACCTTCTTGAGGGCACGCTCGACGCGGGCCACACACGAGGCGCAGGTCATGCCTCCGACGCCGATGGTTAGCATTTCGTCCTTTGTGCGATCGCCGGCTTCGGTTGTCATTCTTAGCGCCCCGCTATTTCGTACAGGTCGAGCAGTTCCGCCACGACCTCGGTTTCGCGCCCGCTGCGTATCCCCTCGACGACGCAGCCCCCGAGGTGGTTCTCGAGGATAAGCGCCTCCATTTTCTCGATGGCGCGTCGAACCGCGTAGGTCTGCTTCAGGACGTCGACACAGTACTGGTCTTCCTCAACCATGCGCCGAACGCCATTGAGATGCCCTTCAATATAGGCCAGCCGTCGAAGAATATCGGGCTTGGCGGAGGCGTCGACGGGCATGCGATGCACAGTTTGTGTCTGGTCTTCTGGTTCGGTCATCGTGGAGGCCTCACTTCTAGTAGCTCGATAACCCCCTTGGGAGGGGTGGTGTCCAATTCTTTACATCATTTCGAGCCTTAGATTGCCTAAACCTGGATGAATTGATTACAAAGCCTAAAACCCCTGTGTAGGGGGTCTGTAACCAGCATACCATCGGAGTCAACAGTCGGCTGAGGCGGGCTTCAGCTGATTTGCGCTTGCGCCCGTAGGCCGGGAATCAGTTCGAGCAGCGAATTGATGCGAAGACCGGGGACCGAGGTGACCCCATCGCGCACCTTGTCGCCGATCTGCACGGCGAACATGCCGACCGCCTGCGATCCCGCCACGTCGTTGTGAGGATTGTCGCCGACAAACGCGCAGTCGGCCGGATCAACGCTCAAGTCTCGAGCGGCAGCATGGAAGATGCGGGGATCAGGCTTGGCGATCTGAAGTTCGTCCGAGAACAGGAGGCAGTCGAAGAGATCCTCGATGCCGTAATGGCGTATCACAAGGCGGAGATTGGGGGCGGTCGTCAGGCCGGCATTAGAGACGAGCGCAGTCGCCAATCCCAGCTCGCGTAGCGATGTCAGCGTCTCAATCGCGCCGCCAGCCAGTCGAGGTGCTTTGTCCAGCGGCATCGCCGCGATGGTCTCCAGCAGTTCATCTGCAACAGAGTCCGGGGCTCGTTGGCCGCCCTGCTCCTCCAGGATGTCGATGAGGAGCGTAGCGCGGCCCGGGCCATCGACGTCACGGCCCTTATCGTGGAGACGTGTCAACGCCATGTTGGTAGCGTCGAGCGCTGTGCCGATCCGGGTCTGATCGATCTCGAAGTGATGCCTCAGGAAGATGGCGTGGACAGCGTCGATACGCCAGGCTCGCCGCGGACGGGCCAGCTCATGGGTATCTTCGATTAGCGTTTCCCAGAGGTCGAAAAGGACGGCTTTTAGCGGCATATCGCGATAATGAGTAGAGCGGGCTCATGGCCCGCTCTACTCAAGTCTAAGACATCGTCTATCAGGAAACCGGGGTAACCATGGAGCTGCTGCACTGGCTGCAGAACTTGGCTCCCACTGAATTCAGAGCACCACAACTGGGGCACTTGACCGCAGATACGGTCTCCGCGCCACCGTTGGTCGACGCTTGAGGCTCCGCCTCGGCGGCCGCAGTCTCCGCGACGTCATCGTCGGTAGAGACTTCCTTGCGGAACTCTTTGATGCCCTTACCCAGCGAGCCGCCGATGTCGGCGAGTCGCGTGGCGCCAAAAAGCATCACGAGCACTAAAAGAATTATCACGAGCTCCATTGGCCCGAGTCCGAATGGCCCTGCTGCTAGCATGTTGGGAGCACCTCCTGCACCCTCTTTCTACGATTAGACCTTAGCATCGGGATTCTGGCGGAGTCAATCGAATTGGCTTCGACTGTGAATCCGAAGGTCGTCATTATGCAAAGAAAAAGGCGCCGAAGCGCCTCGTGAGTATCCGCAAGTGCGCCTACACGACCCGCTCGACGAAAACCTCCATGATGCCGCCACAAATCTTGTCTTCGCCTTCGGGCGACTCCGTCAGGTCAACCGTAACGAGCTGAGGCTTGCCGCTTCCGTGGACGTTCATCGCCTCTTGCCACACCTCGGCCTCGCCACAGCCTCCACCAATGGTGCCGCAGAAGGTGCCGTCCGGGCGCACAGCCATCTTGGCGCCTGGCTTACGTGGCGTAGAACCACGCGATGCCGCCACGGTGGCCACGACTAGCGGCAAACCATCCTTTAGCGCCTTCTCGATTTCGTTGAAGACCTCGTCTTGCATATCGAACATGTTATCGCAAACGGTGCCTAAGCAGTCAACGATTCCAGGCCTTGGCGACGCTGCAATGACGCTTGTGAGCCACCCCGGCGATGTAAGGAAGTGTCAGGCTACCGGGGCTTCCAGGTCGTGCCGCCAGGCCCATCCTCGAGGACGACATCAAGCTCACTCAGGCCGTCGCGGATGCCGTCCGCCAGCTGATATTGCTTCGCCTCTCGTAGGTCTTTGCGCAGTGAAATCAGCAGCTCGATGAACGGTGCCGCGCCCAGCGCGTCGTTTGTGGCTTCTTCCAGGCGCAAGCCGAGGACCTCGGACAGTTCGCTCAAAACTGCCTGAGCTGTGCCCACTGAATGGCCGGCATCGCGTTCGCGGTTGATATCGCGCGCCAGTTCGAACAGAACGCTGACAGCCTGAGACGTGTTCATGTCGTCGTCCATGGCCGCGAGGAAGCGCTCTTTATACGGCTCCGGGTCTAATGAGTCGCCAGAACCGAAGTCAGGCACTTCCACGGCGTTGCGCAGGCGATCCGCTCCTGCTTTGCTGGCGGCCATCGCATCCACGCTGTAGGTCAGCGGGCTACGGTAGCCACTGCTGAGGACGAAGATCCGGATAGCGTCGCCACCATAAGTGTCGATCGCCTGACGCATGTTAATCAAGTTGCCGATCGATTTGCTCATCTTCTGGTCGCCGAGCTGCATCAGCCCGTTGTGGATCCAGTAGGCGGCGAACGGCTCATCGCCGGTGAATGCCTCTGTTTGGGCGATCTCGTTCTCGTGATGTGGGAAGACAAGGTCCAGGCCACCGCCGTGGATATCGATCTGCGAACCCAGGTGACGGTAGGACATCGCCGAGCATTCGATGTGCCAGCCGGGGCGCCCTTCGCCCCAGGGGCTGCCCCAGGACGGCTCGCCCGGCTTGGCGGCCTTCCAGAGCGTGAAGTCCATCGGGTTCTCTTTGCCCTCGAGCGGCTCGATGCGGGCGCCGGAAATCATCGAATCAAGGCTGCGCTTAGAGAGCTTACCGTAGTCGCTCTTCTTCTCAACGCGATAGTAGACGTCGCTCGCCTCATTGCCGCCCTTCGGCGGGCCAACGTAGGCGTATCCCTTCTCGATGAGGCCTTCGATCATCTCGATGATCGCCGGGATCTCCTGCGTCGCGCGCGGGTAGATGTGGGCCGGCAGTACGTTGAGGTCCTCAATTGATTTCGAGAAGTCTGCGCTGTACTCGTCGGCTATATCTTCGATGCTGCGGCCTTCGTTCTCGGCTCGGGCGATCAGCTTGTCATCGATGTCGGTGTAGTTCTGGACGTGCTTGACCTCGTAACCACGGTATTCGAGGTAGCGCCGCAGCGTATCGAAGATGATGTAGCTCATCGCGTGCCCAAGGTGACTTTCGGCGTAGGGCGTAATGCCGCAGACGTACATCAGTACCTGGTTGCCGTTGCGCGGCGCGAACTCTTCGACGCGGCCGCTCAAGGTGTTATGGAGTTGCATTCCCCCTCCTGAAGATTGGGAGCCAGCTTACGTTGAGCCTAGTTCGAAGCGGAAGACCGGCTGTGGGCCGCGTCGGCGCCATCATGTTCAGCAAGCTCGGCTTCGAGGGCGGCGACCTGGTCGCGCAGGGCATCCAGTCGCTGCGAAAGGTCTTCGAGTCGGTCCCATTCGGGGTCGGGCAGGCGCTGAATCGTGTCGTTGCCGGGGTCGTAATAAGCAACGACCTTGCCTGGCACGCCCACGACGGTGGCGTAGGCAGGGACGCTGGTCACGACGACGGAGCCTGCTCCGATGCGGGCGTGGTCCCCGACCGTGATCGCGCCGATCAGCTTGGCCCCGGCGCCGACCTGGACGTTGTTGCCAAGAGTCGGGTGACGTTTCTCATGTTTTGTACTCGTGCCGCCGAGCGTGACACCCTGCGTCAGATGGCAATCGTCGCCGATGACCGTTGTCTCGCCAATGACCACGCCCATGCCATGGTCAATGAACAGGCCATCCCCGATCGTAGCGCCGGGGTGGATTTCGATACCGGTCAAGAAGCGATTGAAGTAGGCGATGATGCCCGGCACCAAAGGCACGTTGGCCCTGCGCAGCGAATGCGCGAGGCGGTGCAGCTGGCGGGCATGAAACCCGGGATACGTAAGGACTACAGACAGCGATCCACTCGCCGCGGGATCGCGATCAAGCGCGGCTTTGATGTCTCTTCGAATGCTCTGAATAGGCGACAACTGATGCCTCCGTCCGTTTGCCGAGTCGGGCACTTGCCCGGGTGCGATGAGTGAAACGGGTGTCGTCTGAGACGAACACCCTATAGACAGACGCAGCAGCGGCCGCGAAGCATCATAGGCGCGTCGCAATATACCATAACGCGGACCCCGGCCACTCAACGACCCTACGGGGCCATGCGCTCTTCTACCAGCGCCACGGCGTAGGCGGCAATGCCTTCGCTGCGCCCGATGGCGCCCAGCCCGTCAGTAGTCGTTGCTTTGACGCTGATCGCGCTGACTTCGGCTCCGAGGGCGTTGGCAATGGCCGAGCGCATCTCGGCGATGCGAGGCGCCAGGCGGGGTGTCTGAGCGACGATTGTCAGGTCGACGTTAACGATCGCATAACCGCCGCTGGCCACGAGGATAACCGTCTGCTTCAGCAGATCGAGGCTGTTGGCGTCGCGCCAGCGCTCATCGCTGCTTGGAAAGTGGCTGCCAATGTCACCCAGTGCTGCGGCACCTAGCAGCGCGTCGATCAGCGCATGTATTGCCGTGTCGCCATCGGAATGGCCGGCCAGGCCAGGGTCCGCTTCGAAGCTCACCCCGCCCAAAATCAAAGGACGCCCGGCCTCGAAGAGGTGCACATCGTAGCCGTGACCGATTCGCATCAGGCAGCCCCGCCGACCGAAGCCACGAGAAGCGCCTCCACCAGAGCGAGGTCTTCCGGCAGCGTCACTTTGATATTGCGATTGGAGCCCATGACCAGCTTCACAGGCTCGCCGACCAGCTCAATGAGCGCAGCGTCGTCTGTGACGTCGATGTCGACCGATTCGTGAGCCCGCTTGAGGAGATCGGCGCGAAAAGCTTGTGGCGTTTGCGCCAACCAGAGCCCTTGTCGCGTCACAGTGCTTGACACCCTACCAATAGGATCGGCTCTTTTCACGGTGTCTGAAACCGGTACAGCACACAAAGCCGCCCCCAGCTCCCTTGCGCCATCGAGCGCGGCATCAATCATGGTGGCGTCGACCAGGGGTCTTGCGGCATCGTGGATGACGACCAGATCACAATCACCGGCTGCGAGCAGCCCCGCGAGGACGGAATCGCGTCTCCGCCTGCCGCCAATGACTACCGTAGCGCGGCCTCCGCCGATGTCAGCGGCGATTGACCTGATTTGCTCCAGGTTCGGGTCAGATGCGACGACGATCAGTTTATCGATGGCTGCATGGTGGGCAAAGGCCTCGATTGAGTAGCCGACTAGGGGCCGCCCTCGCAAGGGGGCGAGCAGTTTATCGACACCCTTCATCCGCTGACTGCTACCCGCAGCAACGATGATTGCAGCGGTGGGTTCGGCTCGGCGGTCGGATGATTCGAGCATTGCGTATTAGACCACGTCGCTAAGGAAACCGGCCGAAAAGGTGCCGCCGTAGGCGAGGATCAGATCCTTGACTATCTTGCCAGCCAGGCAGGCGAAAAAGAAACGCAGTGCCGGCATGCGAGCGCCTCCTGCCGCGGCGCCGACGAGGTCGAAGAATGGGTTGGGAAAGGTCGACAGGAAGAAGATGGTCAGTATCCCGTTGCGATGCATCCAACCCTCGAAGGTTCGGTAGATGTGGCGTTGCCGTAGCAGATCGGTGCCGGCGTAGCCGAGCCCGTAGCCCGAGAATTCGCCAATCGCGTCGCCTAACCCGGCAACCAGCCCGACCATAATTGGCGTCGGGACGCCAAGGACCGGGTCGAGCACGATGGCGCCGCCAAAAATCGCCACCGAACTCGGCGTCGGCAAGACGATCGTCGCCGATCCGGCCATGGCGATGAAGAAGACACCGACGTAACCCCAGTCCTGGAGGCGGTCGAGGTCGATGTCGAGAACGAAGTAGGCGATGACGTATATAGCGAAGAGGAGAAAGAGGCCGATGAAGATCAGGTAGTCGAGCCGGAAACCGAGGATCCTCACCGACACGGCCTGTAGGGCAGTGATCTCTTGGTCGGCGTCCTCGACTATCTCTTCAAGGCCGCTGTGAGGCAGATCGTCGTCAGGCGGCCGGCTCATAGCGGAATCATACTGATCACAGCCCGCGATGAGCTCCTGCGACGCCAGGTGACGGTGACGCTTCGGTGTGATGAGATACAGTAGTAACAAGGAGAACCGAATGAACTTCAGCTACCCGCACGACATCGACCTATCCGCCGTAGAGGCTATTACTCCCGCGGTCGTGGAGACCACGCCACGTGGCGAGCGCGTTTATGACATCTATTCGATGCTGCTCAAGGAGCGCATCGTCTACCTTGGTACGCCTATTTTCGACCAGGTAGCCAACAGCATCATCGCTCAGCTTCTGCACCTGGAGCGCGAAGACCCGGACCGCGACGTCGCGATGTATATCAACTCGCCCGGTGGTGAGGTACACGCTGGTCTCGCGATTCTCGACGCGATGGAACTGAACCGCTGCGACGTGGCCACGTACTGCGTGGGAGTTTGCGCCAGCATGGCGACCGTGTTGTTGAGCTCCGGCACAGCAGGCAAGCGCTACGCGATGCCAAACTCGACGATCCACATGCACCAGGCGCTGGGTGGGGTTCAAGGCCAGGCATCCGACATCGAAATTGAAGCACGCGAGACTATCCGGCTCAACGATATGATTCGCGACCTGTTGGCGCGCAACACAGGCCAGGACAGCGAGCGCATCCGCCGTGACTTCGACCGCAACTTCTACATGACTGCTCAGCAGGCAGTGGAGTACGGGATGATCGATGAAATCCTGAAAAGTAACCGGCAGGAGACGTCGACTAGCTCCTGAAGCCTTGCAATTTGTCGAAAATAACGCCAGGAGCCGCTGCGTTCCTGGGAGGATGCCTTGGTCGTCGTGTACTTGAAGAACGGTGAAAAGGCGCCGATGGCCGACGCGAACTACGTGCGCCTCGAATCGACCACCGAGACCGGCATGCAAATGCTGCGTTGCTATTTCGGCAATATCGAGGTTGGTCAATTCAAGTGGGATGAGGTCGCTGGTTACGCCGTCGAAGTAGTCCGGTTCGGCGAGCCGGGCGGTTCGTTGGACGCCTGGAACACAAGACTGCAGGCCTAAGGCGCTCGAGACGGAATGACAGGGCGCGTCTGAACATCGCCCCGGATACCTATAGCCACACCCGCTAGCACCAACAAGCCGCCCGTCAGTTGGATCAGCGTGGGATCTTCGTTGATGAAGATGGCTGCCAGGATCGTCGCGCCTACCGGCTCACCGAGCACTGCGATGGAGACGACGATGGCCGGCAAGTGACCCAGAGAGCGGTTGACCGCAGTGTGGCCGATGAGCTGAGGGAATAGCGCCAACAGGACCAGGAACCCGAACGTACGATCAGAGTAGCCGCCCAGCGCTTCTCCGGTGATGAGCACGGCCGCCAGCAACAGCACAGCGGCCGTGGAATATGTCAGCGTGATGTATGGCAGCCAGCCGCCGCCGCTGCCTAATAGCTTGCGTCCGACCATGAGATAGCCTGAGGCAAAGACGGCTGCGGCCAGGGCGAAGGCATCGCCGGTGAGCGTATCGCCACCTGCATCGAAGTCTTCAGAAACCATGATCAGGGCGCCCAATGCCGAGACCACAAGTGCCATCCAGATCGCTCGACCCGGCTTTTCACCCAGTAGAGGCCCGCTGGCCAACCCGATGAACAGTGGCGTCGTGGTGACGAGGACGACGGAGGTGGCGATCGACGTTTGCTTGATCGCGGCGATCCATAGCCCAAAGTGCATCGCCAGAAAGAGGCCCGACAGTAGTGATAGGACCACGGCCCACTGACTGCGTGGCAGGACGTTCTGCCGGCGTACACCCGCGAGGAGCAACAAAGGCGCGGAGGCCAGGCCCAGCCGATACGCCGCGATGACGAGCGAAGGCGCGTCGGCTTCTCGGATCAGGACAGCTGCGGTGCTGACGGCCACGACGCCAAGCGCGAGGATAGCGAAGTCGAATCCACGGGCTCTCATTCGCCGATGCTAGCAGCCCCGTGGCCTCTGATACGCTGGATCTGCGGTATGAGAACCCTGCCTCTTTTCGCTGCGCTTCTCCTGGCTGCTGCCGTTGTCGCTTGTAGAGATGACGACGCGGCACCTCAGTCGTCGAATCCTGAATCGACCGGTGCCGTTGTGACTCCAGTCGAGCAAGTGATTGAGCCTCCAGTGGGTGTATCCAGCACGCCGGCAACTGCCAAAACAGGCCTGCCGGCCTCCGTGTCGCTAGAGCGCGCCTTTCCAGCCCTTAGCTTTGAACGAATGACGGGGCTCCATCAGCTTCCTTCCGGCGCCTGGTTAGTGACGGAGCAAGCTGGCAGGGTCCTAATAATCGACCGCGCCGGTCTTCAGGCAGAGGTGGTGCTTGATCTGACGGATCGAGTCAGCTCTGCCGGAAATGAGGAAGGCATCCTCGGGCTCGCCATCTCGCCTGAATTCGTAGAGACAGGCGTCGTTTACCTCCACTACAGCGCGGCAGATCCTCGGCGCGGCGTGATCTCGAGGTTCGATCTGGGGCCAGATGGCGCCGGAGCCGATAGCGAACAGATTATCTTCGAGGTACAGCAGCCATTTTCGAATCACAACGGCGGGCAGATCGCATTTGGGCCGGACGATTACCTGTACGTTGCGTTGGGTGACGGCGGCTCTGCTCCCGATCCACAGGGCAACGGCCAGAACCTCAAAACGGTGCTAGGGGCTTTGTTACGCATCGACGTATCGGACGGCGGCAGCGGCTACTCGTTGCCCGCCGATAACCCCTTCGTCGGGCAAGGTGCGGCCCGCGGCGAAATCTGGGCCTACGGGCTGCGCAACCCCTGGCGCTTTTCCTTCGACGCCGCGACGGGCGACCTCTGGCTCGGCGACGTGGGTCAGAACGCACGCGAGGAAATCAACCTGATCGTCCAAGGCGGAAACTACGGCTGGTCGGTCATGGAGGGTCTCGATTGCCTTGGCGGCGGTGGTAATTGCGATCGAGAGGATCTGATCCTGCCGGTCGCTGAGTACGAAAACGGTGGCGGAAATTGCTCGGTGACCGGCGGATTCGTCTACCGCGGCAGCGTCGCCGCGTTGCAAGGAGCCTACGTTTATTCCGACTTCTGTAGTGGACGCATCTGGGCCCTTCGCTATGAGGATGGAGCCCTTACTATGAACCAGCAAATCGCCCAGACTGACTTCAACGTCGGCTCATTTGCGCAGGGAAATGACCTGGAAATCTACGTCCTGGAGCATTCAGGTTCCGGCGGCATCTTCAAAATCGTGCCTTAAGCGCGCTTCACACTCCTTTTACACTTGCTTAGGTCTTCCTTCGCCGAATCGGGGATTCCTCGCGGATATAGCTTGCACACAGCCGCTGAGGAGGAACCAAATGGCATTGCTAAGTCTCAAGAGGAACCGAATTGTGGACTACGAGCCGTCTTCGCTGGGCTTGCGCGCCTGTCGGTTCGAACGTGCGCTGATGAGCGATGGGCTGACCGAAGGCGGCGTGTTGACCTGCCGCTGCCCTGATGGACGCGAGTGGTCGCTCACGGTTGGGATGAGTTGGGACGCACTCGGTGTTCTGCGGAGCGAGATGACCCGATGCGGTGTGTACGAGGCGGACGAGACGATTTTGCGTTGCGTGCTGCGCCATTGGGGCGCCCAGGAGTTTTCCAGACGACTCATCGAGCGTGTCGAACTACCGTCGGAAGTCTCGTGCTACACGACTTGGGCGGGCCGACGAGCTGCCAGCCGCGTCGGCTCTTGCAGGCGTGCGGGCTGCTCCTGCCGGACGCCGCCTAAATCAGTTCGGCCAATGAGCGAATGATCCGGTCTGGTTGCTGCGCCGGATTGCTGTCCGGCAGTCCAACGCCGTGCCTGTCGAACCAGATTCCGGTGATGCCGAGTCGCATCGGCGCCGCGACGTCCCATTCGAGGTTGTCGCCGACCATCCAGGTGTTGCTGGGCTCCGACTTGAGGGCGGTCAGGGCGGCGCGGTAGCCGCGTTCGTCCGGCTTGCCGTGACCAAATTCACCTTCAATGCGGATGTAGTTGAAGTGCACCGCCAAATCGAAGCGCTCGATCTTCGCGCGCTGGCCCGAAGCGCTGCCGTTAGTCAGAAGCGCCAGCCGAACGCCTTGTGACACCAGAGTCTCCAGCGTCTCGACGGCGCCAGGCAGCAGCGCGTACCCCTCCTCGCGCAAGTCGCGATAGCGGTTGGCGATCTGGCCGGCCAATGTTTGGTTTGACTGACCGGTACGCGACAGGGCTTCAGCGACGATCGAGGTGCTGGTGCTGAGCAGGTCGGAGCGGCCGACTCTGTGGCGCTCTGCGTCCGACCAATATCAGTCGCGTATCTCGTGGATTGATGAAACAAGCGTATCGGCGTCGATATCCGACGGAGCGAAATCAGAAACCGCGGCGCGCCAGCCGCTATCGACGTTACTGCTGTCGTCGATAAGCGTATCGTCGAGGTCGAAGAAAACGGCGCGAGGCAGGTCGGGCATGACCGGTTCTCAGGCCAGGGATTCTAACGCCCGCTTGACGGCTTGTCCCGTAAGAGCGGCAGCCTTCGCCGGCACGCAGTGCCTACCACCAGGTTTGTTCGTCGAGGTCTTCAGCGAGGTCATCGTAGTTGGTGCTCCAGAGGTCCGTGGAAAGGTATTTCCAGCCGCCATCGGCCAGCAGCAGCACAACGTTGCCGCGCTCCATGCGGCTGCCGACGCGCTGGGCTGCCCGCAGGACCGCACCGCCGGAGACGCCAGCGAAGATACCTTCCTGGTCCATCAACTCCTTCGTTGCGGCAAAGGAGTTCTTCGAATCGACTACGATGCGGCCGTCAAGCAATGACTGGTCGAGCACGGGTGGGATGAAGCCTTCATCGAGGCTACGTAAGCCCTGCACTCGATCGCCCGGGTGGGGTGCGGCGGCGGTGACTTTGACGCCCGGTTTGTGTTCTTTTAGGTAGCGCGCCACGCCGGTGAGCGTGCCGCCGGTGCCAAGGCCGGCCACGAACACGTCGATCTCCGGCAGATCACGCAGAATCTCGGGGCCCGTGGTTTCGTAGTGCGCGTCGGGATTGGCTTCATTGCCGTACTGGTAAATCAGGACGAGGTCTGGGTCCGCAGCAGCCATCTCCTGCGCCACCACGATCGAACCGTTCGTCCCCTTGACGCCGTCTGAGTACTCGATCTCGGCGCCGTAAGCGCGCAGCAGCTGAGTCCGCTCCGGGCTCATGTTGTCCGGCATGACAACCCTGACGTTGTAGCCCTTCAGCCTGGCTACGAAGGCGAGCGACACGCCGGTATTTCCCGAAGTCGGCTCGAGGATGGTGCAGCCGGGCGTCAGGCGACCGTCGCGCTCAGCTGCCTCGATCATTGCCTTGGCGATGCGATCCTTGATGCTTCCGGTCGGGTTCTGGCCCTCAAGCTTGGCAAAGAAGCGTACAGCTGGAGAAGGGCTGAGCTTCTGTAGCTCCACCAGCGGCGTGTTGCCGATAAGGTCCAGCATGCTTCGGTACAACATGACGCGGTGAGGCGCTCCCGGCATTATCTAGAATTTGGTTAGCAGCCGCCGGCCAGAGCCGGCAAAATCGAGACGACGTCGCCGGTCTCCACCGGCGTTTCGAGCTGCTGCATGAACCGAATGTCCTCGTCGTTGATGTAAATGTTGACGAAGCGGTGCAGTGAGCCGTCCTCCATCGTGATTTGCTCCCGAAAGCCGGGATAGTCCGCGTTCATCTTGGCCAAGACCTCGGCGACAGTGTTGCCTTCGGCCTGAACCATCTTGGCACCGACGACTCTCTGCAACACCGACGTTACTCGTACTTCGATTGGCACTCGTTTACTCCGTCCACGCGGGAGCCGTCCCGCAAAACTGGTCGTAGTCAATCAGCTCAGTCACCGTGGGGTTGTCGCCGCAGACCACGCAGTTTGGATCGCGGCGGACCCGCACCTGGCGCATTTCCATGCTGAGTGCGTCGTACAGCAGAAGGCGGCCCTGCAGGCTTTCGCCGATGCCAAGGATGATCTTGAGCACTTCCGTAGCCTGAATTGAGCCAATTGTGGCGCACATGGCGCCGAGCACGCCGGCCTCAGCGCAGGATGGGACCATCCCGGGTGGAGGCGGCGTCGGGTAGAGGCAGCGATAGCAGCCTTGCTCCGGCAGATAGACGGTGGCCTGGCCGTCGAACATGAGGATCGAGCCATCGACCAGGGGCTTCTTGAGGAAGACACAGGCGTCGTTGGCCAGATAACGGGCTGCAAAGTTGTCGGCGCCGTTCACGACGATGTCGTACTGCGAGATGATGCCCAGGGCGTTCTCGGAGTGCAGCGGCTCTTCGTGAGTGATTACCTTGACGTCGGGGTTGTAGGCGTTGAGCGTCTCCTGGGCTGAGACCACTTTGCGCTTACCGACGTCGTCGTTCTGGTGCAGGATCTGACGCTGTAGGTTCGACAGGTCGACGACATCGAAGTCGACGATGCCGATGGTGCCAACACCCGCTAGCGCGAGGTACAGAGCCACCGGCGATCCGAGGCCGCCGGCCCCGATGATGAGCACCTTCGCGTCGAAGAGCTTGCGCTGACCCACGCTGGCGACTTGCGGCATGATCAGGTGCCGCGAGTATCGCGTTACGCGCTCGGGGGTCAGTGCGTAGTTCGAGGGGTCGTCCTCGTCCGGCGCGCCGCCGGCCAGCGCGGGGATGACGGCCAGCTGGTCGCCGTCCTCCAGCGCCGTCGCCTCGCCGTTGAGTGAGGTGATCTCCTGGTTGTTGACGTAGACGTTGATGTGCGGCGGGATCGCACCGTCGGCGTTGTAACAGAGGTTACGGAAGCCGGGAAAGCGAGCGTCGAGGCTCGCGAGGGCCTCGGCGACGTTGCCGGCCTCAACCTCCACACTGGAGCGGTTGCCGACGAAGCTCCTGAAAGGCGTCGGTATGTAGACGTTAACCATTGGATTCCTCCCGCTCATTCCATCCTCGCATACAAGTGACCATTCTAGAAATTGACACTGAGGTAGCGTTCGCCCGTGTCGGGCAGCACCGTAACGACTCGTTTGCCTTCGCCGAGGCGCTTTGCGATCTGGAGCGACGCGTACACATTGGCTCCGGCCGAAATGCCGACGAGCAACCCCTCGTTCGTGGTGATTAGCTTTGCCGTCTCAATCGCGTCTTCGTCCTTCACGGCGATGAGCTCGTCGTAGACATCGCGGTTGAGGACACTGGGTACAAAGCTGGCGCCGATGCCCTGGATGCCATGCAGGCCAGGTTTGCCGCCGGCCAGCACCGGCGAGCGAGACGGCTCCACCGCCACGACAAGCACATCTGGCAACCGCTGTTTCAATACTTCTCCGACACCAGTGATCGTTCCCCCGGTGCCAACGCCAGCAATGAAAGCATCGAGGCGACCCTCGGTGTCTCGCAATATCTCCTCCGCCGTAGTGCGGCGATGCACTTCCGGGTTGGCCGGGTTATTGAACTGCTGTGGCATGAAATAGCTATCGTTCTTCGCCGCGAGCTCCTCGGCCGCGAAAACAGCCCCGGTCATACCCTCGATCGCTGGAGTGAGGATGAGCTGCGCGCCGTAACGCTGCACCAGCTTGCGTCGCTCCAGGCTGTAGTCATCAGGCATCGTCAGGATCAGCTTGTAGCCTTTGGCCGCAGCCACCATCGCGAGCCCGATGCCGGTGTTACCGCTCGTCGGCTCAACGATGGTTCCGCCTGGCTTGAGCAGGCCCTTTTTCTCGGCGTCCTCGACCATGGATAAGGCGATGCGGTCCTTGACGCTCCCGCCGGGGTTTCGCGACTCCAGCTTGCCGAGGACTTCGGCGTGGCCAGTCGGCGTGATTCGTTCAAGGCGGACCAACGGTGTATTTCCGATCAACTCCAGGGCGTTGGCGGCGATTCTGCTTTCGGTGTGTGCTTGCATCGTCAGCCCCTAAATCGCGTAACGCGCAACGTTGCCGGCGCGTTCGCGTTCTGCGATATCGGCGATCGTGATGCTCTCAAGGACGCGGACGGTGGCAGCTTCTACTTCTTGCCAGACGGGCTTGAGGTTGCACGTCGTTGCCGTCCGGCAGCCTTCGGGGTCATCAAGGCAAGCAATCGGTGCAAGTGAGCCTTCCAGGGCAACGATGACTTCACTCAGTTTGAGGTCGTGAGGGTCGCGAATTAACGCATGTCCTCCCTGCGGACCTCGCACGCTGCGGATGAATCCAGCGCGTCGCAATGAGGTCAGGAGCTGGTCTAGGTACGGCTCCGGAATGGACTGGCGACTGGCGATAGCCGCGCTCTGAACCGGTCCTTCGCCGAAGTGATGGGCCAGTTCTGCGAGCGCTCGCACGCCGTAGTCGCCCTTCATTGAAACCTTCATCTTGCCCTGCCATCGCTAATGTTAAGTAAGTTCGTCAACAATTATATCACTCTTCTGTGAGAGTGGATGGGTTCGTCTTGTTCTCGCTGTGGTTCATGCTGCCAGCAATCCCAGCGGCGCCAGGATCAATCCGGCGAGAAAGATCGCGAGGCTGCGACGGGAGCTGCTGACTCGGTGCGCCGTGCCCAGAATCAGCCGCGTATAGGGTCCGTAAAAGAAGACGATCACCACCAACGACACCACGCTGCCGGCCAGCATCTGCGTCAGGACGATTTCGAATCCGCGTGCCGAGTCCAGCAGCAAGTGCCGCGAGAAGCGTGTCCACCCAGGTCGCAATGTTTGCACCCATGACGTAGGGCACCACACGATCTCGGCGCACGTACCCCTTGAGTGCCAGCGGGACGAGGATGGTCACAGAAAGCGATACAGATAGCGTCAGCAAGGTGACCAAAATGCCAAAGCCAAACATCGTGTAGCGCTGCTGCAGTGCTCGCGACAGAGCCTCGAAGCGGGGACCGGGACGCTCGAGACTCGGGAGCGAGCGGTCGAATAGCGCGAACCCGAACACTAGCGCGCCCACTCCAGCGACGAAAAGAAGCAGGCGCGGCAAAACGTCTGTGAGCGGTTTGACCACCGGGTCGGAAATCGAAGAGACGACGGAGGACAGCGCCGTGGGGCTTCCGATGTGGACCCCGTCAAGCCACCCCTGATCGAGTGCCAGCAGGCCGAGCGGTATCGCTGGGCCCCAGAGGGTTATCGCGGTGAGCAGCGCAACCACGCCAATATAGAGGCCGTCGGGATTCCTTCGCCCCATGACGTATGAAACGAAGCCGACCAGGAGCACGATGAGGGAAGCGCCCATTCGCGAACCGTTGATCATTGCGAAAGTCTCAACGTCGCTCAGCGCGTCGCCGGCGAAGAGACTCATCGCCGCGGCCGCGACGGGGGAACCGCTCATCACGGCATAAGCGCCGAACCAGCCGAATCCAAGGTGCCCGGCCGTTCCATCGATCGACACCGCATCGAGTACAGGCCGCAGGCCTTCGGCACCCGCCTTGATCAGCTGCAGCGACAGCACAAAGAGCCAGACTGAGATGACGACAGCCGCCGCACGGAACGTTAGCTTCGGCAGATGAACCCGGCTGGACAGCCAAGGATTGTCGATATTGTCTACTGACAAAGTCGACAATCTCAAATCCAACCGCTCCTCAGGTAGAGATCGAGCATTTGCTGTTGGTTATTTGCCTCGGCTGGCGTCGATGAGGATTTGCGCGACCTCGGGCCGGCTGAATTCGACCGGCGGTATTTGTCCTTCGGCTAGCATCTCACGAACGCGCGTGCCCGAAAGGCTGACGTGGTCGTCTTCGCCGTGAGGGCAGGTCTTCGCCGTACCCATTGAGCCGCACGCGTGACAGAAGAAGCTGTTCTCGAAGAACATCGGCGTAATTCCAAGGTCGCCAGGTGCGAACTCTTTGAAGATCTGCTGAGCGTCGTACGTGCCGTAGTAAGAACCGACACCGGCGTGGTCACGCCCCACGATGAAGTGGGAGCAGCCGTAGTTCTTTCGCACCAGCGCGTGAAACACAGCCTCGCGCGGCCCGGCATAGCGCATCGCGGCAGGGAAGACCGACAGAAGGACGCGGCCTTCAGGGTAGTAGTCGGTCAGAAGCGCCTCGTAGCAGGCCATTCGCACGTCGGCAGGTATGTCGTCACCCTTCGTCGCGCCGACCAGCGGGTGCAACAGCAGAGCGTCGACGGTCTCCATGGCGCACTTCTGAATGTATTCGTGGGCGCGGTGGACGGGGTTGCGTGTCTGGAAGCCAACGATCGTCTTCCAGCCCTTCTCGGCAAAGGCGGCTCGCGTTTCCTTGGGGTCGCGGCGGTGCTGGAGGAACTCGGAGTGAGCCTGACGCTGGAAGAGGCGGATTGGCCCGCCGATCATCATCTCCTCCTGGGCGTAAATGGCGGCGACACCCGGGTGTGCTTCCTCATCAGTTCGATAGACCCGACGGGCTTCGTCCTGCTTGTCGTATTCGAAAGCTTCCTCAACATCCATGACGGCGAGCGCGTTGCCGTCCTCATCGGTCAGGGCGATCTGCTTGCCCTCGAAGCTCTTGGCGTCGGCCGTTTCAGTCGAGAGCGTGACCGGCAAAGACCATGCGGACCCTCTAGAGAGGTGCATGTCATTGACGACGCCGCGATAGTCGGCTCCGGTCATGAACCCGGTGAGCGGGCTGAATGCGCCCACGGCGATCATCTCGAGGTCGGACAGAGGTCGCATGCCAAGCGCCAGCTTTGGAAGGGATTTCGCGGTCTCGGCCAGCTCTGCCGCTTGCGCGCCACTGACGACTCGGACGATTAATTGTCCGCCGTGAGGCGCGATCAAATCATCAGGCATTAATTGGGTCCTTTTCTAAGCTGCGCCGGCTACTTTGCGCCGGCAGGCGCGATGTAGTTCTTCTGCTCGAGGAAGGCGAGGATCTTCGCCAGGCTCTCTTCCATCGTTTCCTTCTCGGTGTCAACGACGACTTCGGCGCTTAGTGGCTCCTCGTATGGGTCGGAGATACCGGTGAAGTTCTGAATTTCGCCGCGTAGCGCCTTTTCGTAGAGACCCTTCACGTCGCGTCGCGTGAGCTCTTCGATGCTGCATTTGGCGTAGACCTCGACGAAGTCGCCGATGAGCCCGCGGTTTTGGTCGCGAATCTCGCGGTAGGGTGAGATCGCCGCCGTGATCACCGCGACGCCGTTCCGGGCCAGCAAATGGGCCACGAAACCGATGCGCAGGATGTTCGTGTCGCGGTCCTCTTTACTGAATCCGAGGCCTTTGCTTAGGTTGGTTCGGACAATGTCACCGTCCAGGATCTCGACGTTGTGGCCTCGCTCGCTGAGCGCCGGCTCCAATGCTTCCGCCAATGTCGATTTGCCGGCGCCGGACAGGCCCGTGAACCAGATCGTGAATCCCTTGCTTGCCACTCAGGCGTCTCCTTTAGCGGTATGGACGACTTCCAGAGTACCTTCCTGGATGCCGCATTCTTCTTTATCGAGACCTGCCCAGCGACCCGAGCGCGGGTCGTCACCGGGCCGGACCGGCTTGGTGCAGTTGGTGCAGCCAATGCTGGGGTAACCGCGGTCGTGGAGCACGTTGTAGGGCACCTCGTTCTCCATGATGTAACCCCAGACCTGCTTCTCGTCCCAGGCTGCCAGCGGGTTGAGTTTCGCGAGCTCGAACTTCTCATCCCAGTCGAGGATGGCGACGTTGGCGCGGGTCTTCGACTGGTCCCGGCGCATGCCTGAGATCCAGGCCGTCTTGCCTTGAAGTGCTCGATTGTTCGGCTCGACTTTACGCAGATCGCAACAGAGGTCAGGATTGCTTGCCCATAGCTCTGCACCGTGCTGCGCCGCCTGGGCTTCCGGCGTCAGCAGCGACTTGTAGCCGATTGGCTTGAAGCCGTACTTCTGCTCGCAGGCGTCGCGAAGCTGATAGGTCTCAGGGAAGAGAAAGTCAGTATCGAGATAAAACACCTCGACACCAGGATCGATCTTCATGACCATATCGAGCAGCACCATGCCTGACGGCCCGCCGAAGCTACAGGCCAGGGTTAATCCCGGCTGGAACTCGTCAACAGCCCAACTCAGGATATCTTGCGGCGTCCGACCCTCGAGTGTGGCGCCAAGCTGCGTCACCGAATCGCGGTCGTAGACTCTTTCGTCGGGCACGGTATTCTCCGGTCGTCTATTGGATTAAGTTAATCGACTTAGTCAAGAATATTTGTGAAGCCTGTCACTGTCAAACATCACTCCATCGCCGGGATTCGATGGCCTGGCGCGCCATCGCCGGATAGTCCGTGATGAGACCGTCGAGGCCGGCTGCCAGCTTCGCCTCGCTTAGGTCGTACTCCTTGTGCCAGGAGTAAACCTTCAGGCCGAGATCTTGGATGAACGCGACGAGGTCCGAGTCAATCGCACGCCAGTCCAGCGAAACGGCGTGAGCCCCGATATCGCGGGCGTGCTCAACAAAGCTCCGATTGCTGCCTGCATCTTCGAAGTCCTTGTAGTGCGCGACCTCCCAGTCCAGGTTGCGTCGGGTTGCGTACTTCACGACGACAGCGCTGGAGCACCAGACCAGCGTTCTTGTCTCGAGTCCGCGTTCCTTGATGGTGCGAGCCAAGGCCAGCACTGCCCACGGGGTTTTGATGTCGATGGCGAGGAGCTTTTCGCCTGGTAGCGCGTCCAGCGCCTGAGAGAGGCTAGGAACCGTCTCCTGGCTGCCTTTCAATCGTCGCTTCCGGACGAAGAACGATGGCGTCAGCTCCAGAGGTAGGGGCCATCCTGTCGTACGAGTCATGCTGTTGTCGTGCATCAGGAAGGGACGCTGATCTAGTGACATACGCAGGTCGATTTCGACACCGTCAGCGCCTTGCTCGAAGGACGTTCCGAGACCCTCAATGCTGTTTTCAGGGGCGTAAGCAGGCGCTGTGCGGTGTGCAATGACGAGCGGCTTCTTCACTCGGCGATTCTACGGCTCCCCAGCGCCGATTGCCCGATTCTCGAATAGCTCATACGATTCTTCACACGCAGCCTTAGCCGCATAACTCAGGAGCCAAACGATGACCAATCAGCAAGACCTCCGTGGTCCCAGCCACACCCTGCTCGACGGACCCGATCGAGCGCCGTCCCGGGCCATGCTATACGCCACTGGCTTGAGCGAGGAAGACCTCTCCAAGCCATTGATTGGCATCGCGAATACATGGATCGAAATCGGGCCGTGTAACTTCCACCTTCGACGCCTTTCCGCCAAGGTCAAGGAAGGCATCCGCGCCGCTGGCGGCACGCCGCTGGAGTTCAACACGATCGCGGTGTCGGACGGAATCAGCATGGGGACCGAGGGCATGAAGGCGTCCTTGATCAGCCGCGAGGTCATCGCCGATTCGATCGAGCTGGTAACACGCGGGCACATGCTCGACGGCATCGTCGCAGTCGCCGCCTGCGACAAGACACTGCCGGGTACGGTGATGGCGCTAGCTCGACTCAATCTGCCGGGACTACTGCTGTACGGCGGCTCGATCATGCCGGGCGTCTTCGAGGGCCGAGATGTCACAATCCTGGACGTCTTCGAGGCTGTTGGAGCCCACGCTGCGGGCAAGATGACGGCTGAGCGGTTGCATGCGCTGGAGGCGGTTGCCTGCCCGGGCCCAGGTGCCTGTGGCGGCCAGTACACCGCCAACACGATGGCGATGGCAGCCGAGATGATGGGCATCTCGCTGGTTGATAGCGCGTCGGTGCCAGCGATGGATCCGAAGAAAGACGAAGTGGCGTACGAAGTCGGCCGCATGGCGGTCGATCTGCTACGCAGCAACCTGCGGCCTCGGGATGTGATCACGCGGCCTGCACTTGAAAACGCTATCGCCTCGGTGCTGGCCACCGGCGGTTCAACCAATGCGGCCCTACATCTGTTGGCCATCGCCCGGGAGGCCGAGGTCGAGCTGAGCATCGACGACTTCGACCGCATTAGCCGAACGACGCCGATCATCGCTGACCTGAAGCCCGGCGGGCAGTACGTTGCCAATGACCTTTTCGAGGCTGGTGGCGTGCGACTGGTCGCAAACCGGCTGCTCGAGGCCGGAATCCTCCATCCCGAGCCCATGACGGTGACCGGACGCAGCATCGGCGAGGAGGTGCGCACGGCAGAGGAGAAGCCTGGACAGGTCGTCGTTTCGACTGCGGACAAGCCGTTCAAGCAGACCGGCGGTCTCGTGATTCTCAAGGGCAATCTTTCGCCGGAGGGCTGTGTACTGAAGGTTGCCGGTCACGAGCGCATGCTGCACCGTGGCCCGGCGCGAGTCTTCAACCGCGAGGAGGATGCTTTCGCCGCGGTGGCGAACCGGAGGATCAACGAAGGTGACGTGGTGGTCATCCGGTACGAAGGACCCAAGGGCGGTCCCGGCATGCGCGAGATGCTCGGCGTGACGGCTGCGCTGGTTGGCGAGGGACTCGGCGACAGCGTGGCGTTGCTAACGGACGGCCGCTTCTCGGGTGCGACGCACGGGCTGATGGCAGGCCACGTGTCGCCCGAGGCGGCAGTCGGCGGTCCGATCGCGGCTGTGCAGGAAGGCGACATGATCGTGTTCGACGTGGAGAAGCGCGAATTGACCCTCGACATCACCGACGAGGAAATGCAGCGACGTCTGTCCGAGTGGCGCGAGCCGGAGCCACACTACACAACGGGAGTCTTTGCCAAGTACGCGAAGCTGGTGTCGTCAGCCGCCGAAGGGGCTGTGACCCGTTAAGAGCTTCTGGTGAGTAGTGGCGTCCGCCTCAATGTTCGAGGTCGATTAGCCAGCGACGGAAGAGCGTTCGCGTCATGGTCAGGGCCAGCGCAGCTACGACGATCAGTGCGCCGTTGCCCAGCGGGCTTGGGGCGAGGATAAGCCCGAGGACGGTGCCGGCTGCGGGCGGGTGTTCCGTATCAGTAGCGGCCATGACCAGCATTGCGACGCCAACCCCAACCGCGGCGGCCACGTCCGTTATGAGACTTGAATCGTAGGGTTCGTTAGCCCAGTCGTGGATGATGGCGCCGATCGCCAGGCCGACGACTATGGCGACGAGGTGGCCGCCCAGTACTCGCCGTGGGCTGGACATGCGGGATTGCGGCAACGAGAAGATGATAAAGGCGCTCGAGGCGATGGCCGTGACGATGGCGACGTTGGTCAAGTTGTCTTGAATGGCGACCACGACGGCGAGGACGGCGGCGGCGAGAGTCGCCTGCAGAACGTAGCGTCGCCAGCGACGTCGGAAATGGCGGTCGAGGAGATAGGCGCCGCGCTTTAGCAGCGTCGCTGGCGACGCAAGGTTCGTGCTGGCATTGGCGCCTGTTCGGTGCGCGGCCGGGCCACCCCGCTGATGCCCGGACTGAGCGGACCGCCAAAGTGCGGACGTTCTGTCACTGTCAGGTTGAAGCCAGCGGCGCGGACCTGTGATTCCGTTTCCTGGCTGAGGTTACAACCGCCAGACAACCAACCGTAAACGGGCTGTACCAGCTTTTGCGCCGGCGCCGTCAGCATCCCGCCTCGGACATGCTCTACGAGGCGCAGTTCACCAGCTGGCCTGAGGACGCGCCGAAGCTCATGCAAGGAAGCTTGCAGATCATCGACGCTGCAGAACACGAGCGTGACCACGGCACAGTCGAAGTCGTCGTCGTCGAAGGGCAGTGACTCCGCCGGCGCTTCTACGACGTGGACCTTTTCTTGTGCCTCCGGCGCCAGTTCGTCGATCCGCCGCTGGAGGCGCTTTGCCATGTGCGGGTCGGGTTCCGTGAGATACAGGGCGTCGATCTTCGACCAGTCGTAGTAGGGGAGGTTGGCGCCTGTGCCGGCCCCGAGCTCGATAACGCGGCCGTGGGCTTCGCCGGCGGCGAAACGGCGGTGTGGGTCCATCTTCGAGCGGCTGGCGGGTTCGATGAAGCGGTCATAGGCGGCGGCAAACCAGCGATGCCTGACGTGTGGTGGGTGAGTCGCCATTGCGGATCGAATCTAGGGTTGCAGCAGGCCGAGGAGCGTGACGCCGCCGTCCAGGATGATGTTCTGGCCGACGATCATCTCCGACTCCGGGCTGCAGAGGAAAACCACGAGGTTGGCGACGTCTTCCGGCGTGACGTGGCGTCCGGAGGGAATGTTGCGCAGCAGGTGGGTGCCAAACACGTCGGGCATGGCGGCGACGCCTGAGGAGTCTTCGACCCAGCTAGGGCAGATGGAGTTGACGCGGATGCGCTTCGGGGCCAGCTCGACGGCGAGGTAGGTGGTCAGCGTATCCAGCGCGCCTTTGGTGACGCCGACCGCAGCGTAGTTCGGCGTGTAGCGCTGGGCGCCCAGGCTAGTCAGGTTGATGATGGCGCCACCGTTCTCCTCCATGAGAGGTATAGCTTCCTTGGCCGCGAACCAGGGTCCTAACACGTTGGTGTCGAAGGTCGTACGGAGGTGTTGTGGCAGGGAAGCGATGGCGTTTCGAGGGCGCTCGAGGCCGCGGGCGGCGCTATTGACGAGGATATCGAGGGTGTCCCAACGGGTCTTCAGGTCCGAAAAGAGGTCGTGCAGTTCATTGAGGTCGCCAATGTTGGCCTTGATGGCCGTGGCGTGCGTGCCGAGCTCGGCCAGCTCCGCAACGACGCGGTCGGCGGGCTCCTGGCGGTGGCCGTAGTTGACGACGATTTCGGCCCCGAGCGCACCGAGCTTGAGCGCGATGGCGCGACCGATGCCGCGTGAGGCGCCGGTAACGAGAGCGCGTTTGCCTTCGAAGGGTTTGTTAGGGGCCACGTGGGGATTCTAACGCGAACGCTGGCTGCGGGCATGCGGCAGACGAGCAGAACCCGGTTGTAGACTCGCCCCCGAAACTGGAGGTGACATATGACCCCTGAAGACCGCTTCGCCATCGAGGACCTGCTGGCGCGCTATGCCTGGGCACTGGACACCCACGACTACGAAACCTACGCATCGCTCTACACGCCGGACGGTGTGTTCGTGGAGCGAGGCGTGGAGCGCCGCGGCCGTGATGTAATCCGCGAGTACGTTCGGGAGCTGGTCAGCCGTCTCACGCGGGGCAACCGCCACCACAATACGCAGATCCTGTTCGAGGAGTCCGGTGCGGACTGGTGCCGGCTGCGCAGCTACAGCACCCACATCTACCAGCCGGAGCCGGACGGACCGGGCGTTATCCGCGCCCAGGGCTGGTACCGCGACGTCTGCGTCAAGGTCGACGGGGCGTGGTACTTCGCGGAGCGGCGCTGGGATGAGTGGGAGCCCGACGAGCTGGAGCAGCACCGGCTCTAGCTCGCGCTCGGCGCTTGATGTTGGGACTGGGGACTTTGTCGGGATCGAAGGGCGTCGCGTTGGTGGCCTACGGGAATGCCGGCGAGTTGGCCGTGACCTACCGGGACGAGGACGAATATGTATCTGCTCAAAGAAGGCCTTGTACCGAACAGAGACCAACCCAGTGTGGCGTTGCTAGACGTGAGGCGCGCCAAATTGTTCCCCATAGACAGCCAAAGTCGGAATTGGGAGTGTACGTCCGGGCGGAAGCCGCTGCCTTCATCGACATCTGGAACGCGTTGGCGGAAAGATCAGCTGCCTGACGCGGGAAGACTGCCGCCCGAGCGAGCTGTGTGCCCAGCTTTAGACTTGGACGGAGGCTCGCTTTTAGAACGGCCTACGAGCGGAATTAGATCGTCATTCATCCTGTTCGATTTTACGGAGCTCCGGCTCCCGCCCCAAGTTCCGCGGGATGTAGTAGCGGCGGCCCTGGAGGCGCTCCGGCAGGTAGGTCTGGTCCGGGGCGACGCCGGTCTCGTGGTTGTGGGCGTAGTCGTAGTCCTTGCCGTAGCCGAGGCCCTTCATCAGCGGCGTGACGGCGTTGCGCAGGTGCATCGGCACGGGGTCGTTGCGGGTGCGCTCGACGTCGGCGAGGGCACGGGTGTAGGAGGCGCCGACGCTGTTGCTCTTCGGCGCCAGAGCGAGGTACAGCGCCGTCTCGGCCAGGGGGTAGAAGCCCTCCGGCATGCCAATGAAGTGGACGGCCTGCTGGCACGAGGTGGCGACGCCCAGCGCCTGCGGGTCGGCGAGGCCGACGTCCTCCGAGGCGAGGATGACCATGCGACGGACGATGAACAGCGGGTCCTCGCCGGCCTCGATCATGCGGGCCAGCCAGTACAGCGCGCCGTCCGGGTCGGATCCGCGCAGCGATTTGATGAAGGCGCTGATCGTGTCGTAATGGGCGTCGCCCTGGCGGTCGTAGAGGTAGGTGCGGTGCTGCAGAGCCTCTTCGATGACGTCGCGCGTGATCAGGCGAACGGGGGAAACCTCTCCCCCTGGCCCCCTCTCCTTGCGAGGAGAGGGGGAAGTCTGAGTTGAAGGGGTGGTGGACATGGCGGCGGCCTCGAGGGCGTTGAGGGCGATGCGAGCGTCGCCGCCGACGGAGGCCGCGAGCGCCTCCAGGGCGTCGGGCTCGAGCTCGACGTTGAGTTCGCCGAGGCCGCGCTCCGGGTCGCTGGCGGCGCGCTGCAGCAGGTCGGCGAGCTGAGGCTCGTCGAGGGCCTTGAGCGTGAAGACGCGACAGCGCGAGAGCAACGGGCCGATGACTTCGAACGACGGGTTTTCTGTCGTGGCGCCGATCAGGGTTACCGTGCCGTCTTCGACGTACGGCAGAACGGCGTCCTGCTGCGCTTTGTTGAAGCGATGAATCTCGTCGATGAAGAGCAGCGTCTTGTCAGGGCGGCGGTCGCGGGCTTCGGCGACGACACGGCGCAGGTCGGCGACACCGGCGGAGACGGCGGAGAGCCCCACGAAATGGGCGTCTGCCCGCGCCGCGATGATGCGCGCCAGCGTGGTCTTGCCGGCGCCGGGCGGGCCCCAGAGGATGATCGAAGGAAGCTGACCGACTTCAATGAGGCGCCGCAGGATTTTGCCTTCGCCGACGATGTGCTGCTGGCCGACGTACTCATCCAGGGTGCGAGGCCGCATGCGGGCGGCCAGCGGCGCGCCGGCAACGTCGTCTAGCTGGGGAGAGGCCGGCTCGTCGAAGAGGGGCTGTTGGGGGCCATCGGGGCGTCGGGCGCGAGGCATACGCTATTGTACCGGCGTTGGGAGGTGGGCAACTGATGACGCACCGGTTGAACCACGGTACTCAGTTCAGAGCAGCGGCAGCGGTACGGCTAACGCAGCTCGGGTTGTCGCCCGGCGACCTGGACCTGATCGTGTGGTTGAGACACCTGAAGCCCTGAAGGAGGCGTTATGAAGCCGGATGAAGTGATGACGCTTTACGACTTCGCCTGGTGGACGCACGACCGTTTACTCGGTGCTGCCGCGGGCATGACGGATGAGGAGTTCGGCCGTGACAACGGGTTCACCTACCACAGCATCCGCGGCATCCTGGTCCATGCGCTCGAGGCGGAGATGATCTGGGGCAGCCGCTTCCGTGGCGAGGAACGGCCTGAGTCTTTAGGTGACAGCATCACGTCGGTCGAAGCGCTCGGGGCGCGATGGGCCGTCGAAGAGTCGAAGCTACGGGAATACCTCGAAGGTTTGACGGAGGAGTCTCTAGCGGCGGAATTCACAACTCGCAGACGCACCGGCGAGGAGCTCAAGACGGCGATATGGGTGCTGCTGACGCACGTCGTCACGCACGGGATGCAACACCGCAGCGAGGCGGCAGAGGCGCTGACGTTAGTCGGCCGTTCGCCGGGCAGCATCGATCTGACGACGTACGCTTGGGAGCGACTTAAGTCTTAAACAGATAAAAGATTGCTCTTTTTAACATTTCGCGCCCCAGGCCGTTGTGTTTGGGCCCCGGAAGTGCTAAATCTACGCGGGGTGTACCTTTCGGTTTCAAAAAGGAGGGTTGCGTGGACAAGATCACCGCAATGTCAAACGGAGAAAAGCTCATTGCCGGTGGGGGCATTCTCCTTCTGGTGGCAGCATTTCTTCCCTGGTACAGCATCGATTTCGGCCGTAATGGCTTGCAGTCACCTGGGGCGATCTGGTCGCTCCTGGCGGTGGTCATCGGCGTAATCATGGCTGCTGCGATTCTGGCGCCGAAGTTCACAGACGTGAAACTCCCCGATCTTGGAAGCATCACATGGCCTCAGGCGCACTTGGGTCTTGGGGTCGGAGCTCTTTTACTTGTAGTCATCAAGTTTCTCAGCGAATCGAGTTTCCTGGGGTTCGGCTTCTATCTTGGCTTCATCGCTGCGGTGGCCCTGGCGGCGGGCGGCTATCTCTATTTCACAGAGAATGGCGGCAAACTCTCGAAGAATTGATCGCACCAACCTTGGAACCTCAAAGCCGCCGGGATTATCCCGGCGGCTTTTTCGTGCGTGCGAGAATGCCCTGGGAGGGCAGTCATGAGCGAAGCGACGAACGCGGCGACGGCAATTGTCAGCGCACGGTGCGAGCAACGCGTCTATCCACCATACGACGCACTACACGGGACGCCCCACGCGATGTTGTGGCGCAAGGTGACGATCGAGACTCCGCATGGCGAGGCGTCGTTCGAGCAGACGGACTATGGGCATCCCGGTAGGCTGAACGGGTGGGAACCGCGGGGAGTCGCGCCTCGTTTGGCGGGACAACTGTCGCAATTGCAGGACGCCGCCGAAGCGCTGGCGGCGCTGCAAGCATAAACACCTTGTTCCGCCATCCTCACACGGACAGAACAGGCCGGCAGCGATGCGAGTGACGGGCTTCTCGGCTGCAACCAGGTGATTCCGTCAACCCAGACCGAGGAACAGCGATTCCTGATCCGACGCGAGGGCTGGGTGCAGCCGCTGTTATTCCTCGTGGGTCTGGTGCGCGACTCGAATAGCTACGTCACGATCGAAAGAGACCGGGTGCGAGTTCGCTTCGGGTGGTTCTTCAATCAGACGTTTGCCCTGAACGACATAGACGGTGTGGAGCCGATGCGCTGGCCCTGGTACTACGGCCTGGGCTGGCGGACCAACTTCACGGGTCTTGTTGGAGTCGTGGCCAGCACGAATGGCGTAGTGGTGTTGCGTTTCCGGCAATCCCAGCGTGTAGGCGGAATCGTGCTATTTCTCAAGCTTGGTTGCAATCGACTGGCGGCGAGCTTGCGTGAGCCGGATGAGTTTATCGAGGCCTTGCAACGCCGCCTGACGGAATAGGCGCGATTCGGACTCAACCTTTCAAGAATCGCTGCCGACAATTTCATTGATGCCGTTGTCGAAAGGTGTGAGGAAATGACCTGGGGTGGTGCGTGGTGGCGGGCCGCCTGGCTAGCTGCGCTGGCTTCGCCGATGGCAGTCATGGCGGCGCTCCTGTTCATCTGGCCGAACTACGATCGCCTGTTTGGATCCTTCTCATTTCATTTCTACGCTGTTTCCGCCGTTACGATTCTTGCGGCCATCGCCTACGTCTTTCTGATCGCAATAACGCAGTCGTTGCGCGAGACGCGGCTTTTGTTCCTCGGCCTCGGCTTTCTGAGCATCGCCGCGATTTTTGCGGTGCATGGGTTGGGTACGCCGGGGCATATTCACGACGCGCCCTATGCCGAACTGAGCGTGAGCAGTTGGCTGCGCGTCACCGTGGGCGCCTTTTTCATCTTCCTCAGCGTCGTCCGTCTGCCAGAGAAGGCAGAATCGTTTGTTGCCAGGAACGGCACATTCATCCTTGGCGGCACAACAGCGCTTATGGGGATCTACATCGGCATGTCTTTCGCATCGCCGGGCTGGCTCGCCTTTTTGCCCTACGAGAGCCGGGAGGTTCAGCTCGCGGGGACGGCGCTAACGCTGGGGTTACTTGCGTTCAGCGCGATGCGCTATTTCCAGGCCTTCACGTTCGCGCGGTTGATATCGCAATGGGCGATGTTTTGTTTGATGGTGCTCCTAATCGAAGTGCAGCTTTCGATGACCTTCGGGTCCTATTCGTGGTGGCTCTACCACGGTATTTACGGGTTGGCCTTCCCGCTGCTCTTCGGCGCCTGGTTCTTTGAAATTAAGCGCGCCGGCTCGGTTCGGGCCCTGGCCGAGGCGCTGTCGATGCGCGACGCCATGGCGCAGTTGAGCCAGGGATACTCGAGGCCGATCGCGGACCTTGTCGAAGCCAACGAATGGAAGGATCGCTACACCCACGGCCACGTCCGCCGTGTCGCCAGCTATGCCGTGATGATCGGCAAGGAGCTGGAGCTGCCCAGCCAAGACTTACGAAACCTCGCCCTCGCGGCGCAGCTGCACGACGTGGGCAAGATCAGTGTGCCCGACAAGGTACTTGGCAAACCCGCCCGTCTAACGCCGAAGGAGTTCGCCGTCATCAAAATGCACGTCGAACGCGGTTTCGAGATCGCGAAGTCGGTCAAGGCGCTGGAAGGAGCGGTGGACGGGATCTCCCTCCACCACGAGCGCTGGGACGGGACGGGCTACCCGTCAGGACTAACCGGAGAAGAGATCCCGGTGCAGGCCCGTATCGTGGCCGTGGCAGACTCATTCGATGCGATGACCTCTGGGCGCACGTACCAGCCGGCCGTTTCTGACGAAGCGGCGCTTGCCGAACTTGGACGCTGCCGGGGAACGCATTTCGATCCGCACTGCGTCGATGCGTTCGTTTCTGCCCTGGCCAAGGCTCGTGAAAGCGAGCAGTTCCCAATGGTGCAGACGGCTGTCGATCACAACCACGCCGCCTGAGAAAAGCGCCTGTTTGACACCCCACGCTGCCGCGACAGTATTGCAGGATACGCGACTTGCCTGGCGAACAGGCAGTATGTAGATATGCCGAGGATTTCTAATGCCACATTTGACCTAATACCGAGTCGCCATCCTGACTTTCCTGGCCGGTGGCCTCATCGTCATCCTGGTTTTCGTGCTGACGAGTGGAGGTGGCGATGATGATAACGATCAAGCCACGAGCCGGGCTCCAACCGCTACGGCTCCGCTTCCGGGACGGCGACGCGTGAGGCCGACGTAACGCCAACCGAACCTTCGATGAGCGGGACGCTTGCTGAGCAGCCATCGGCGACGATCCCACCTCCGCCGGCAGCCACTGCGACTTCAATTCCCACAGCCACATTGACGGCGACGGCGACCTCGACGGCCAGCCCGACGCCGACTCTGACACCGACGCCGCCGCCGACCGTAGTAACTGGAATCTGGCACGGGGCCTGGGAAACCAATTGCGGAATCGGCAACTGCGGCGTGATGAATCTGCTGCAGACGGGCAGTGCCGTCGTGGGACTTACGCCGGTGGCGCTGGCACGATTGATGACACGGTCACCGGTAATCGACTGACCGGTACCTGGTCACGCAACGGAACCAGCGGTTCGATCGACTTCTGGGTTGAGGCTCAGGCGACGATTGGCAAGGCAACTTCGGCAAGCGAAATGCCTGGTGCAGCAGGCGCAGTGGCGAAGCCTACCCAACGCCAACGCCATGCGGCATGGCATCCTGGTACGGCACCTGGAGCACGTTCTGTGGCCTGGTCGCCAATTGCGGCAGCATGGACGCTGCAGCAGAACGGCTCGACGGTCACTGGAACCTAGGGCGGTGGTACCGGGACGATTACGGGTACCGTCAACGGCTCGACGTTGACCGCGACCTGGATGCGCGGCGCCGGCAACGGTTCCATCAGCTTCAAGATGCTGCCAAATGCGAATCAGTTCAACGGTAACTGGAATGCATCTAATCAGTGGTGCGGAAGTCGCAACGGGGCCATGAATCCGATCCCATGCTTGAACTAAACGCTGTGATTCGAGATCAGGCTCAGTAAGTCCTGCTCCAGGCTTAGGTCGCCTCTAAGGCTTCTTCGCTAACTTCGCCGGCGTGGATCTGGAAGGCGCGTACTACCGGGTTGTCCACGTCTTTCAGCGAGACGAGGACGTAGTAGGCGCCGGGATAGAGGTCCGACGGTGGGTCGGTGCCCTGCCACTGCGAGAGACGCACGTCGGTCGGGGAAGGGTAGGCGTCGCTCGCCACGTGGGAGTGGTAGATGACGAGCACTTGCCAGTCGTTGTCGTCGATGTCGCGCTCGATGCGAAGAATGTCACGCGGGTCGATGTTGTAGCGAAACGGACTCGCCTCAGCGTTTACGGTCCGGTAGAAGCGCGTTGCGGTCCCGTCTTTCCCAGCGATGATGCCGCAACATTCGTTGGGCAGGTCCTCCGTCGCGTGGGCGACCATCTCGTCGATCATGGTCTGCGGCAGGGTTAAGCTCATCTGCGGCTCGAATCCTTCTTGCAGCCAGCTTGCTGGCGGATGGGCGTTACCAGTTTCGCACGTCCCCATCATCGAAGCACGAGCCTGGGGCGAGTCGCATTGAGAGGAACATTCGGCTGGATGACGGAAGCGTTGCGAACGCGGCCCAGTGCTCCCGCTCGGACTCCGGCAGATGCTGCAGATCGGCCCAGGCAACGTGTATGGCGTCCTCCTCCACAGCGATGCCGAAGTCGAGCGACCAGCCACCTTGCTGGCGCACCCGTCCGACTGTATCGGTTCGAATAACGGAGAATGCGCTGCCTTCGCGATAACGGTCCAAGACAGCCGTCACGAAGTGAAGCTGAAGGAGCGTCGGGTCACCGGCGGCGAGTGCACGCCGCAGGGAGACCCGGTAAACGCTCTCGTAGTCCGGAGTGTCAGCCACCCCTACGGCTTTTCGACAGGAACGTCGATCATGCTGCCCCACTCGGTCCAGGAGCCGTCATAGTTGCGGACGTTGCCGTAGTCGAGCAGGTGCTTGAGTACGAACCAGGTGTGTGAGGAACGCTCACCGATACGGCAGTAGGCGATGACGTCCTTGTCGGCCGTGACGCCTTTGCCGCCGTAGAGGGCCTTGAGATCGTCTAGCGGCTTGAAGGTGCCGTCCTCCGCGACCGCCTGGCCCCAGGGCACGTTCGCCGCGCCAGGGATGTGGCCGCCACGTTGCGCTGTCTCAAGCAGGCCGGGAGGCGCCAGGATCTCGCCGGTGAATTCGGCGGGCGAACGAACATCGACCATGGCGGACTTGCCGAGCGCGTCCTGAACTTCGCGCTGCTTGGCTCGGAGCTTGGAGTTGGCGTCGGACGCCTTGTAGGCGCTCTTCGAAACCTGGGGCGCGTCCTTGGTGGTGGGCTTGCCTTCGTCCAGCCATTTCTTACGGCCGCCGTCCATGAGCTTGAGATTCTTGTGGCCGTACATCTCCAGCATCCAGTAGGCGTAGGCGGCAAACCAGTTGTTGTTGTCGCCGTACAGGACGACGGCGTCGTCGTTGCCGATGCCGGCTTCGCTGAGCAGGCTCTCAACGTCCGCCTTGCTGAGGATGTCGCGTCGCGTCTGGTCCTGCAGCTGGCTGGTCCAGTTAAAGCCGACGGCGCCGGCGATGTGGCCTTCGTCGTAGGCGTTGGTGTCGACGTCTACTTCGACGAGTTTGACTCCGGCGTCGGAGCCGTGTTGAGCAACCCAGTCTGTGGTGACGAGAACGTCCTGAGCTGGCATGTTGATAACTCCTTCTGAGGATGATGGGCAGCGACGCCCGGTAGGGTTGCGGGGGAGCGCGCCTAGTTTGCCACGATTGAGCGGCTTGTTGAAGTGACCAAAATCACGCCGACCGGGAGATTGCCTGGAGTCGAGCGGTCCGATTGACTGGCGGATGGCAAGGCGGCAAGCGATAATCGTCTAGATCCAGTGAGTTAGAACGGAGCCCCATATGCCGATGGACATCGCCTATGAGAAGCACACGCTGAGCAACGGCCTGGACGTGCTGATGCACGTCGACCGGTCGATCCCCGTCGCCGCCGTCAACGTGTGGTACCACGTCGGATCCCAGAATGAGGAGCCGGACCGGACGGGCTTTGCTCACCTCTTCGAGCACATCATGTTCAAGGGCTCGAAGCACCACATGACGGAATACTTCATGCCGTTGCAGGAGGTCGGAGCCAGCATCAACGGTTCGACTACGACGGACCGCACGAATTACTACGAGGACGTACCGTCGGAGTATCTCGAGCTCGCGTTGTGGCTGGAATCCGACCGAATGGGGTTCCTGCTTGACGCATTTGACCAACACAGCTTCGACACCGAAGTTGATGTGGTGCGTAACGAACGCCGTCAGAGCTACGAGAATCGGCCCTACGGGCTTGCCGGGCAGGAAATACGCAAGGCGCTGTTCCCGCCGAACCACCCATACAACTGGCAGACGATTGGCTCGCACGAGCACCTGGACGCGGCGACCCTGGAGGATGTCAAGGACTTCTTCCGCCGCTTTTACGCCCCGAACAACGCCAGCCTTTCGATCGCCGGAGACATCGACGTCGAAGAGACGAAGAAGCTCGCAGAGCGTTACTTTGGCGATCTGCCGCCGGCGCCGCCGGTGCCACGACTGCAGCGCTGGGCGCCGCAGCTAAACGAGGAAGTGCGCCTGGAGCTCGAAGACAGCGTCCAGCTCTCGCGTATCTTTTTTGCCTGGGTCGGTCCGCCGCGTTTCGACGCTGACGAAGCTCCGCTGGACGTGCTGACGGCGATCCTCGGCGAAGGTCGCAGCTCGCGGCTGTACCACACGCTGGTTTACGAAAAGCAGATCGCCCGCGGCGCGGAGGCCTATTACCACGCGATGGAAATCGCGGGCGAGCTGCGCGTCGACGCCACCCTGTCGCCCGGCTCAAGCATGGACGAAGTGGAGAAGTGCCTGCTGGAAGAGATAGCGCGACTTCAGAATGAGCCGCCGCAGCAGGACGAGGTGCAGCGCGCGATCAACACCCTGGAAGCCCATTATGTTCGCCAGATGGAGAGCGTGGGCGGCTTCGGCGGCCGGGCCGATTTGCTGAACTACTACAACGTCTTCACGGGCGACCCGGGACGACTCAATTCAGACTTCGAGCGCTATCAGCAAGTCACGCCGCAGGACGTCCAGCGCGTGGCGAAGCAATACCTGACCAGTGGCCGTGTGCGGTTGGTGGTCAACCCCAAGGAGCAAGTCGCGCCGGCGCAGGTTGACATCGACCGCTACGTGAAGCCGGGGCCCGGCCAGCAGAGGCGCTTCGAGCCGCCGACGCCGCAGCGTTTGAAGATCGCCGGTGGTCTGGATCTGCTCGTCATCGAGAAGCATGAGGTGCCACTCGTCGCAGCGGGAGTCTACTTCGCCGGCGGCGCCGTGATCGATCCGGCGGGAGCGCCGGGGCTGGGATCGTTTTCCAGCCGCCTGCTGATCGAAGGGACGAAGACGCGTAATAGCACGGAGATCGCTCAGGAGTCAGATTTCATCGCGGCTCACCCGAACATCGGCATCGACCGCGAGAACGCGTTCGTCTCGACCGAGGCGCTGACGCGCCACTGGCCGCAGGCGCTCGAGCTGCTGGCGGATGTTGTTACAAACCCCACTTTTCCAGAGGCGGAGGTCGACCGTGTACGCCGCGAACGGGTGACCGACCTGAGCCGACTGAGAGACGACGCGAACGCGATCGCGGAGCGTGTCTCGAATGGCTTGCTGTACGGGCGTGACACGCCGCACGGCCATCCGATGAGCGGTCGTGAGGCCGCGGTCGAGGCGATGCAGCAGGCGGACGCGATCGCGCAGCACAAACGGCAATTCCTCAGCAACCGCCCGACGTTCCTCGTCGTCGGTGACGTTGATACGGATATGGTGGCAAAGCAGCTTGAGGCAGCCTTCGGAGGATGGGCTACGGAGTCCGAGATGTCGCCGGCTTACGATGTGAGTGTCGAGCGCGGCAAAACAACGATCTACCTCGTAGACAAGCCCGGTGCGGCGCAGTCGGTCATCGCTGCGGCTCAGGTGAGCGTGCCGCGCAACCACCCGGACTACCAGGCACTGCAGGTCATGAACATGACGTTTGGCGGCCAGTTCACGGCGCGCCTCAACATGAACCTGCGTGAAGACAAGGGCTACACCTACGGCTACCGGGCGAGAGCCGACTGGCGGCGAGGGGTGTCTACCTATCTGGTCGGCGGCGCCGTCCAGACGGATGTCACGCGTGAGGCTCTGGACGAGACTCTGAAGGAGTACCGCGACCTGGTTGGCGGCCGGCCAATCGACGCCGACGAGTTCGACAAGGCCCAGAAGGGGATGATCCGCGGCTTCCCACCCGGCTTCGAGACGCCGAGCCAGGTACTACGCCGGCTACTCGACATCGTTCACTTCGAGCTGCCAGACGACTACTTCACAGGCCAGGTGGCTCGCATTGAAGCCGTCACGCAGGACGACGTCAATCGGGTTGCCAGCACACACGTCGACCCGGACGCACTGAATATCGTCATCGTTGGCGACCGGGCCAAGATCGAAGGCCCCTTGTCTGAGGTCGGCTTGCCGATGGTGCACCTGGACTACGAGGGGCTGCCGGTCTAGTCATGGTGGAGGGCTGAGTGGTCTGGATGGTGGCGTCAGCGGCCTGATGCTGGCTGAGAAGTGAATCCTCAAGCTCAGCTACGGCGCCTCAGTCGTCTCGACCGAGGGCGGTCGCGTACCACTCGGCGGACATCGGGTAGTAGCTCGTCTCGCAGAGAACGGCTCGAGATGGTGCGCAGATCCCTGCCATAACGTTCCAAATGCCCTCCCACGCGGCGTTAAGTGGCGTTCTTGACGCGTAAAACGTCAGGTCGTCGAAGTCTACCGAATCCGTGAATCGCATCAGGTCGCGTCGGACCTCGCGCGTTGGACCACGCGCTGAAATCTCTGCCACCGGCCTCTGGATTCGAGAACTCTTGTCGTACAAGAACGCGACGCTGAGACCGCGACTCTGCAGATGAAGCTCGCTGAGGGTCGAATCAAGCGTTCTAAACGCCGCATCAAAGGGCCCGAAATCCTTGCGTTGAACCCGGAAGAACTCCTCCGTCAGATCAGGCCAGGAAAGGTCTTCTGTCCGGTGGCGCCGAAGGTCAGAGAAGCGGTTCCACACGACCTTACGGACAATCGGGAATCGATTTCGTGGTGCGACCTGACCGGCATTGACGTCGGGGAAATAGAGCGTCAGTCCTTCTTGGGGATCCTTGCCGTGGGTCAACTGGCCGAGTCGTGCGTATTGAACGTAGTACGGGAAACTGTCTTGGCCGGACTTCCAGACTTGAGAAGGTCCCTTAACCCGATGTAGTCGCCCAAGGCTGTGATGTTGAATCGCGTCGGCATTCTGCAATAGCTTCGTTCAGAACGTTAGCTGTGCGTAGCTAGGCCTTCGGCGGCAGAGTTGCGGAGAGCCAGGGGGTGAGATCTCTCAAGACCTCCCCGGTAATTGTGTGGGGCATGTCGTACTCGTGGTATTCAGGGACATAGCCCTGCTCCTCGAGGAAGGCCTTGGTCTGCAAGGCGGACTCGAGCGCAATCATGGTGTCCTGGCGCCCGTGGACCATGAAGATCGGCTGCGTTCGCTCGGCCGGCAGCGACTCACGAACTGATTCAGCGTCTCGGAAGAAGCCGGAGAGCACCACGAGCCCCGCGAAGGATTCGGGCCGCAACAGGCCGTAGCGGAGCGTAACGCCGGCGCCCTGAGAGAATCCGCCAAGAACAGCGTTGCCGGCCTTGGTTCCGACTAACTCAGCGATCTCAGCCAGGCAGACGTCCAGCTTCTCGTCAATCGTGGTGTTGTCGTTCTCAACTGGAACGACGCCGGGACGGTCGGCAGACCAGCTGTAGCCGTTGCCGAAGCTGCCGAGGTCGACCTCGTAAGGGCCGTTCGGGAAGGCGTAGACGTAGCCGTTTGGGTTGATCGCGCCGGCGATTGACGCCAGGTCGTGCATGCTGGCGCCGAAGCCGTGCAGCAGCATGACAAGCGGGAAGGAGCCGTCAGGCGTGAAGCCGTCCGGCTTGACCACGACGTAGGCGAGCGTCTTGCCCTCGATGACTTCAGTGTCCATTGGGGGCAGCATAGCAGGCGGCGTGCGAGGCGGAGCCGGCCGAACTAGAATCACGCTTATGAGCGAGATCGAGATCAACGAGATGAACCGGGACGTCGTGGCGCAGTTCCGCGCCAACCAGGGCAAGGCCGTCGAAGGGCGTTTCGCCGGGACGGACCTTCTGCTGCTGCATCACAGAGGCGCGAGGAGCGGCGAATGGCGTGTGAACCCGCTGACCTACCTGATGGACGGCGACCGTTACGTGATCTTCGCGTCGCGAAACGGTGCGCCGAGTCACCCGGATTGGTACCACAACCTGGTCGCCAATCCCGACATCGAGGTCGAGGTCGGTACAGAGAAGTTCGCGGCGAGGGCGGTGGTGACGACTGGAGCGGATCGTCAGCGTGTCTGGGCGCAGAGCGTGGCCCAGCGCCCGTTTCTGACCGACCACGCGGCTCGGGCGCATCCGCGAGAGATTCCGGTGATCTGTCTGGAGCGCACGTAGGCGCCGACCTCCCGAAATAAGTAAAGATGAGGGGAGGCCCGAGATGGTCTTGAGGTCGTTGAATTCAACTGAATCGAGAACCAGGGCTGGTAAGCGAAGCGACCGCCAGACTCTTACGCGATTTCGGGAAGTTTCCTGGTCAGGGGTTCAAGACCCGCGTCGGCCCCTTGAGAAAGCTGCGACGTTCTCGACCGTATCGCCTAGAACCTGGCGTAGGCGTCGTGCGTGACGAAGCCGAGGTGTGGCGTGAGCAGGACGTTGTCGAGCGCCAGCAGCGGATGCTGCTTGGGTAGGGGTTCCACGTCGTAGACGTCGAGGCCGGCGCCGGCAATGTGGCGGTTGCGCAGGGCGTCAAGCAGGGCGTCTTCCTGGACGATGGGCCTACGCGACGTGTTGATTAAGTACGCCGTGGGCTTCATGCGCGCCAGGTCTGCCGCGCCAACGAGGCCGCGGGAGCGATCGCCGAGGACGAGGTGGAGGCTGAGGTAGTCGGCCTCGGCGAAGAGCGCTTCACGCGACACGAGGCGGACACCGGCCTCGCGGGCGCGCTCCTCGGTAAGGTTCTGGCTCCAGGCGATGACGTCCATGCCGAAGGCCTGACCGACCTTTGCGATGCGGGCGCCGATGTTGCCGAGGCCGAGCAGGCCCAGCGTGGCCGATGAGGTCGTCGCCCAGCGTGAGCTGCCAGCGGCCGTCGCGCATGTTCTGGTGCTCGTCGCTGATGTGGCGGGCGAGACCGATGATCAGGCCCCAGGTCAGCTCGGCGGTGCGCTGCCGGCGCCGCCGCTGCCGCAGACCGTGATGCCGAGCTCCTTGGCGGCGGCCATGTCGGCCTGGCGGTTCACCATGGCTGTGGTTGTTGGGAGCTTGAGGTTGGGCAGGCGCTCCAGGAGGCTGCGGGGCATCGGCGTGCGCTCGCGCATCATGCAGATGACGTCGAAGGGGTGCGGCAGCGCGCTCGGCCTCGTCCTCGGGCAGGGCTTCATGAAACATGGTTATCTCGACGTCGGACGGGAGCGTCGTCCAGTCTGCGGTGATGCGCGCGGCGTCCTGGTAGTCGTTGAGGATGGCAAGCTTGGTCACGGTGGGCTCACGAGCTAGTTCGGGCCGCTAGCGAGAAGGATAACCCAGGTCGTCTCAGTTCTCGGCGGATGTCTGGCTTATCACCGATGGCGTAAAGCCTTGAGACGGGGTACGGCCCAGCGCAGGGCCCTCCAGACGAGAAGCATGGCGGTGCCTCTGGCGCTGCCGATCAGGACGATTGGCAGCGCAACCGCGAGCCAAGTTGGCAGGTCCCAGCCCTGGAGCCAGAAGACGAGCAGCGTGACGCCGGGCACCCCGATGCCCAGTATCGCGGCGACTGCGAGAAGTGATGGCTTCTTTCGCACCCGCGCTCTCAGCGCGCTGCAATCTGACGCAGGATGGTTTCGACGTCGGCCCTGGCGCAGGTGAACATCGGTGTGTCGCGAAGTGTGTACAGGCTGGCCTCAGTGTGACGCAGGCGGCCGACCAGGTCGACGAACTCCTGTGGGTAGTCTGAATCGAAGGAGACGACGAATTCCTGGTCGTCGATGCCGTAGCTGTAGCTGGTGTTGATGCGGACGCCTTTGAATGGCGTCGCGGCGTTGATGTGCTCGTCCATCATGCCCTGCCGCGCCTGCGGCGAGAGGTTGTACCAGGCTCTCGTCTTCACGAACGGGTAGATGAACAAGAAGCTGCCTTGCCCGGGTAGCAACTCCAGACCGTGTCCGGACCCCTCGATGCGGTTGACGTACTGCGAGCGCTTCTGAAGCGAGAGGAAGCTGTACGGAGACTCCAGGTAAGCTCCGAGCCTCGAAGCGTTGATCTCTGCCTGCATCTCCTGGAAGAGGCAGACGTCGTTGGAGATGCGCCAGAGCATGAAATCACAATCGCCGCGCAGGCCAACGAGGGAGTAGGAACGCAGGATGAAATCGTTGCGTTCGGACCAGCGCTGCACGAGGGCTGAGAACTCGTCCGCCGCCGCGCCGCGCTCATCGACGGGCAGGCGACGGAAGGCGCCGTCTACTTTGAAGAAAGCGTAATTGAGGAACTGCCGCGGCTGGCGATCGGCATCGCGCTCGGTAACCTGGCCGCTGGGATCGAGGTCCACCATGCGACGGGGTGGACCGGCGGGCCGAGTCTCGGCGCTTTGTTCCGTCATCCTGTCTGAGCCCTTTCTGCGCCGGAGGGTTGCAAATCGAAGTTGCGCTCGTACAGCGCCTGAATCTCCGCGTACTCCGCGTCTGTGAGCGGCGCCGCGGCATCGTAGGCGCAGAAGTCCTCGAGTCCTTCAACATCGTAAATGTTCGGCAGGATTGAGGCGATGCTGGGCTGATGGAGGATGAACTGCAACGCGAGCTGCCCGATGCTACGGTTCGTGGTTAGGTGATCGAGCCGATCGACCTTGATGAGGCCGTCCTCCAGCCAGGCACGTCGCTTTTCGTTGGTGGTGACGCGCCAGTTGCGGTGATCGCCTTCGGCGAACTGCGTCTCGCGCCGCACCGTGCCGTCCAGGAGGCCGGAGGAGTGGGGCACGCGGACCAGGACTGAGGCTCCGTGGCTGGCCGCCACCGGCAGGATGCCGCGGCCGAGATCCTGTTCGAACAGGTTGTAGATAATCTGTGGAGTGGCCGAGCGCAGCTTGATCGCCTCGATGGCTTCGTCGATCTGGCGCATGTCGATGGCCGGCCCGAGGGCGACGCCGACGGCGCTCACCAGTCCTTCTTCACGGGCCCGTTCCAGCTCCGACCAAAGGCTGTCGTCTCGAATCGCGTCGAGCCGGGGATTGTGGAGCTGATAGAGGTCTATGTGGTCGGTGCCGAGACGCTTTAGTGACTGCTCCAGCGCCTTGCGCATGTAGGCAGGCGACCAGTCGTGAGGCCGTTCCTGCTGACCCTGGGAGGTCGGGTGGTTGTAGATGTCGTAGCCGAATTTAGTCGCAATGACGAGTTCGTCGCGATGCTCACCCAGTGCTTCCTGCAGGATCGTCTCGGCGTTGCCTCCGTCGTAGGTGTCGGCGGTATCAAAAAAGGTGACACCGAGATCGAAGGCACGCCGCAGGAGATCGACCCCGGTTTCGCGTTCTTTGACGCCCCACCAGGTGGTCCCGACGGTCCAGACGCCGAACCCGATCGTGGACACCTCGATACCAGTGCCTCGGATAACGCGAAATTGCATCAGGCGTTCTCCTTCATCGAACTGGGATCGATGTCACTGGCAATGCACCACGCCTCGTAGGCGGCCGGCAGCACTTCAGATGGCTTGATTTCACTGCGGCCACCCCAGAAGACGTTGGTGTAAGAAACCGGCATGGCGATAGACGCGAGGTGCTCATCGATCGCCCGCTTGTGGTCGAGAAGGAGGTCTTTGTCCATGCCATGAGCGACGCCCATGATGTTTACGTTTCCGAAGCCAGGGCCACCTTCGCGCCAGTATGCGTGAGTGAGGATATCGTGCCGCCCTACCTCACGCCCTGCCTCGATCTCGCGACCCGCAGGGACCGCCCAATGAAACAGTGCGTTGTATCGCGTCACGCGCTCGCCGGTGCTCAACGGCTTGACGTGCTCCAGGAACGTTGAGAAACGTCCCATTAGACCCATCGCCTCGAGCTCGCGCGCCGTCGCAACGAAGTCGTCGAAGTCGAGTCCGCTCAGCAGGGCGCGTTCGGCCCAGAGATCACGAACCAGCTCGCCGGGACTGAAATCGCGTTTCAGCTCGGCGAGGACGGTCCATTGGCGTGGCGACAGGCTCGCAGTTTCCGTGCTGAGCGTTTCTGCCGGCTGATCGGCGCGTGAACCGGGGACGAGCCGCCGCCGCCGCGTGTGCCCGACGCCGAGGACGAAGAGACGTTTGGCCGGCATCGCGTGATAGCCTTCTGCGCCGACACGAGATTGCAGGTAGAGGCAGTGCTGCGACAGGGAGAAGCCTTGCGGCACCTTGAGTGTGGTCCAGAGCCGGTAGTCGTGGCCTGGAGCCTCCGCGTCAGTGGAACGGAGGACAACATGGCCCGAAAACGGGTCGTCTCGCACCATGAAGTCGAATGCCGCGTCGAGCCGCTTGGCGGGAACTTTCCAGGCGATGAGTGCGCCGGCGGCGAGCCGGGTTGACTGCACCGTCTGACGAACTCGACGAATCGTCCCTGCGGCCAACATGGCCCGGACTCGCTCGATGACGCTTTCAACCGGCAAGGATGTCCGCGCTGAGATCTCCCCGAAGGGATCGAGATGGAATCCAGCCAGTTGATCCTCTGAGACGGCGAGGATCGCTGCGTTTACAGAGTCGCTGAGCGAGACGGGCGTCGTGCTAGTCGCCATCGGTCGCCTCCTGGGCGCCCGGGCGGAACAAATCGGCCAGCGCGGCCGCCATCTCCTTGTCGCCGGACTGCCGCAGCTTGCGGGAAGGACTGTGGAAGATCTGGTTTACGAGGGTGCGCGTGATGGTGTCGAGCTTTTCGGGTGGAAGATCGGGATGGAGGCGCATTGAGCGCATAAGCTCTCGTTGCCTGATCAGTTCCACTTCCTCACGTAGCGAGCCGAGAGGTGAGTTTGGCACCTCGAAAGCAAGACGAGACTCGAGCAATTCGCGCAACCTGGCGTCTAGTCGATGACGTTCGGGGGCTTCCCGGTCACACTCGCGTTGAAAAGAAAGCAAATTGGCCAGGGTGAGCACTGGGTTTTCGAAGTCGTCTTTGAGGTTTCGCGGTGTGCCGAGGTCGATGACCAGCTGACGAACCGCCGGTAAGTCGGAAGCACCCATCTGAGGCGCAGATCGTCCAAGGCAGGTGACGAGGACGTCAGTGGCCGGAAGGCCGGGCAGCAAGCTGAACGGTTGATACTGGATTTCTGGCGGAATTGGGGGTGGACGGCGGGCGACGAGAGTTGTGGTGAAGCCGAGCGCGTGAGCCCGCTCCGCTACACGCCGTGCCATTGGGCCACCGCCGACGACGAGGAGCGTGCCCTCCGTAGCCGTGCCAGCATGATTAATAGCAAGATCGAGAGCGTAACCGGCGTTCCGGCTGAAGGATGCCTCGGCGCGGAGACTGCGAGCAGCCGCGATAGCTGGTGCGATAAGCCGGCGGGTCTCCGCTGTGGTTGCGGTGAAGGCGGTGCGCACCTGGCCAAGGATCTCAGGCTCGCCGAGCACCAGGGATTCGAGCCCGGCGGCGAGCCTGCTCAGATGGAGCAATGCGGCCGCCCCGCGAAAGGTTTGTGGGGCAAGCTCGGTTCTGTCGCCCGACACTGCTACGATTTCGTAGCGTTGGCAGGTCACGATGGGAATGCCTTCGCCCCATTCGAAGAGCGAACCGACCTCGGCCTCAAGCGCCAGAAGGTTCGTCGGTGTCAGAGACGCGGTTTCCCAAGCGTAGACCCGAAGGTCATCCAGAAGGGGACGTGCTTCTCTCAAATGGCCTCCAGGATTCGCTTAAATCTTAGCTTAAAGCGATCAATTCCTTAGATTCTAGATTGAGAGAGTAATAACGGTCTACCGCGTTTCGCTTAGTTATGGGAAGGTTTCCCCAGGTTGTTAAACGACAAAATGTCATTGGCATTGAGGTATGAAATGGCGTCCCTGGAGGGATTCGAACCCCCGACCGGCCGCTTAGAAGGCGGCTGCTCTATCCTCTGAGCTACAGGGACGCGTGAAGTGCTAGGCCGCCAGGGCGGCCTGACGTCTGGTGCGCACCTTGTAGAAGCGGCCGTTGCCGCGCGGCTCGATGGCTACGATCTCAGTGCCCGCGAGGTCGGCGCTCGTCGTGAGATGGCGCTGAATGAGCCGGCCCAGAGGCTGCGCGATAACTACTGCCAGCATCGAGGCCAGGATGGCGCGACTAACACGGTCCTTGTTGTCATCGCCCGACGTTACGGCCAGCGTCGCCAGACCCGCGAGGACGCCGGTCGTCGCGATGTTTGTGCCGCAGTGCGGCGTCACGGCCCAAAAGGCCTCACCGCGCTGGAGGCGGGCCAGGGCTTCCTGGGCGCACTGACCAAGCAGCTCGGTCGGGATGTCACCGTAGAGGAAGAAGCCGTCTGATGAGGCACGTCCCATCACCCGAATATCGGGGCCGAGTCGTCCTAGAAGCAGTGAAACCGTCGCGTGCTCCAGGGCGTGATTGCGTCGGACGTTGGTGATGTATTCGTTGAACATTCTGAAATTCAGTATATAGCGGCCGGTGCCCGTAGCGACTCAGGGTTGATCCGTACAACGAGTCATGGTCGGGCGGCCGTGGGCGGATTGAGGCGAATCTGGATTACTTTGCTCTCACCGGTACCCAGTGACTGGATGACTATCTGGAACTCGGTGATTCCTGGTGGGACGTCTTGCGGCCAAACCAGGAAGCCGAGATGACCGAACCGGTCGCAATGCGAATCCTCTGAGCACGGCATGGCGAGGCCGACCGCGACACCCGTATAGGGCAGGACGGTGACCCAGGGGACAGACGCGACGGCGTAGTAGGGCAACACCCCGGTCCCAATGTTGGCGACGTGAATGAAGCCAAAGGCCGGACTCACCCCGCCGGTGTATTCAACCGTCACCGCCTCGGTACTCAGGATGAGTTTGGGCTCGCCGAGGACTTCTGCCCTCAGAGCAGGATCAGGTGCCGGCGTTTGGTCGATGTGGAAGGGCTGTGGCGTCGTGAGGTCCATCCTCGTGTACGGGAAGACAAAGTTGTCGAGGCTCAAGGGCGCATAGAACCTGGGGTCGCTGAGGTCAGGCAGGGTTACCGGCTGGGACTCCCAGAGAGGCTGGCCTTCGATTACAGGTGGGTTTGTAGCGCAACCAAGCACGAGCTCCTGATATGGGTAGTTGGTGCGATTGTGCCCCAGGCCGTCTTCGTCGGGGCCGCAGCTGTAGGGCGTGCGCGGCCATGCGCCGTAGATCGGGTCGAGCGGGTGATTGCTTCGACTGGCGCCGGGGCCTGTGAAGCCGTTGTAGGACCAGATGGCGTAGTACCAGTTCTCGAGGACCAGGGGATGGCCCACCGTGTCGATTCCGGCGATGGGCTTTTCCTCCGGCGCGTCATTCCACTTCTCGATCAGGAGGTTCGCGCCTCGGGCGATGTTGTAGGCGTAGTGCGTTGCTACCAACGCTTGTTGCGGCGAACCAAGCCCGGACTCATCGGTTGCGAAGGTCATGCCGCTGGTTACCTGTGTGATGCCGTGCCCGCAGTCGAAGGCGATCAACGCCGGTCCAATGCTGCCGAAAGGCGTGCCACTGCCGGACTGCGTAATGCTGCTTTCAATGTAAGCGATGGCCTTGAGCAAGACGGGCGGCACCTGGCCGGCTTGCGAGTAGCGGGCGTCGCGAGGACCGAGCTCGATGTCGGGTAGACCGAAGTACTCGTCGCCGGGGAAGAGCAGGTTGAATGCCGCCAGGTCAATGGTGTCGAGGAAGAGGCTGCGGTCTCTCAAGTCTTCGTAAGCCGTAGGCGTGAAGGGGAAGACACAGGAGCCTTCGGCTGCAGCGCGATGAGGCGACGTCAGGGAGGCAACGATTCCGACTGCCAGTGTGCTCAAGAGCAAGGCCAGGGTCACGAGTCTAGACATCTAACGTGCACTCCAGCCGACCAGCGTCGCGTCATGCGAACTCAGGACGTGACGCTCGCCGCTCGAATCGATAAAAGTCAGAGAAGCCAGGCCTGGAGCCGAGGTCGAAGCGCCTTCGAAGGCGCGGACCAAAAAGCCGCCTCCTGGTGAGAATGCGAGCGGTACGTCGAAGCCGGTCGCGGATCCAAGCACCTGGGACGCTTTTCCGTCCTCGATGCGAATCAGGCTGCCTTCCCCACCTCGGGTCAAAGAACCCACAACCAACGCGCCGGTGTTGTCCCACACGGGGCCAAAGGCGCTGGCGTTTTCGTCCGTGACTGGAACGACTCCGTTGGATTCGAAATCGAAAACGAAGGCACGGGAAGTGAGAGCATCTGCTGTGGAAGTGAGCGCAAGGAAGGCCAGTTGCGAACCGTCCGGCGCAAGGGCCCAATCACGCGTGAGACCGTCGGACAGGTTGGCAACGGGCGTAACCACCCCGGTTGCTCGTTCTAGCGCGAAGAGTCGGGAGCCGTCCTGGCCGAGGCCGACGTGGTACAGCGTCGCGCCGTCAGGCGTGAACCCCACTGGGAAGAGGGCCTTGGCGATTGAAGAGGTGACGAGGACGCGCTCGCTGCCGCCGTCGACGGCGATCTCGACCAGGCTGTATCCGGTGGCGTCGCTGCGACGGAAGACGACGCGTTCTGCGTCTGGCGTCCAGACCGGCGCTACAAGGAGGTCGATATCACTGGCGATGATCCTCGGCTCCGCAACTGAGTTGATAGTCGCGTACCAGAGATCGGCCGGCGAATCGGGTCCCGGGGCCGCGGTAGAGGGTGGCAGGGCTGCGTAAGCGACAGCAACGCCTTGAGGCGAGATGCTTGGCACGACGCCGAAGTCGCGGGCATGAGGCGCGCTGAAGATCGCCTGACGGTCCTGCGAGTTGTCCGACGACGCAAGCCAGAGTGTGTCAATGGAGCTGCCGAATTCGAAGTAGGCGATGCTTCCGCTATTGGAGAGGCTCGTAGCCGGAGTCGAGGCAGGGGCCCGATTTTCAAGAGCAAACGAAAGGAGCAGCAGTACGAGAAGAAGCAGGCCGAAAACCGCGGCCAGCCAGGAAGCAATGTCTGAGAAACGGGGATGCGGAGACGTTGGATTTGCTTGCATCGGCAAAACCTGAAAACTCTAGGCCCTGTCCCGATAGCCGTCGAGACAGCGGGCCGACCCCCGCCTGTTGGCGCGCTGTTAGGCCTCAGGTTCGTGCGGTTTAGGTACCTCCCATGACTGCTTTACTTGCTTGTAGATGTACCACAGCACCAGCACTCCGAGCACCGCCGCAATGGCGATGTCGGCTGGGCCGAGAAAGGCTTGCACGTCTTCCCAGTTCTCGCCGAGCTGATATCCAAGCCCGGCCAGGAACGTGGCCCAGATCACCGAGCCCGCAAACGTGTATGAGAGAAATAAGCGAAGGTCCATACGCGCGACGCCAGCCGGAATGCTGATGAAGCTCCGCACCAGCGGCACCATTCGACCGAAGAAGACGGCCCATGTACCCCAGCGTTCGAAGAAGCGCTCCGCCTTTTCGACGTCGCCCTCGCTGATGAAGAAGTAGCGACCGAATCGCGCCAGAACGGGCCGTCCACCCAGAACTCCAGCGTAGTAGAAGAGCAAGGACCCGAGGGTACTGCCGAATCCGCCCAAGATGCCCGCCAGGATGATCCATTCCCAACCCAGACCCTTCTCCTTGATCAGTAGCCATCCCGCGAAGGTCATTACGGCTTCGGACGGGATCAAGAAGATCACCGTCTCCAGGGCCATAAGGATCACGACACCAGGCCATGAGATAACGTCGTAGACGTTGGTGATGAGGTCGAGAAGGGCGTCTTCGATACCGTGGATCAGTGATGGCCACTCCATGCCAAGCCGGACCCGCCAAAACCCGGTCGATGACTTGGCTGAGTCTAAGAGGTAGACGTAACGAGTGTCAATTCACGACTAGAAGGCAAGAATCAGGCGTTGTATTCGCTGATTTCGAACAGGTGGCCGTCCGGATCGGGGAAGAAGCAGCGAATCTCATGGCCATCGGCGGAGGCGTGTGGCGGCGTGAGAAACTCCGCGCCTCGGCCGGCGAGCGCTTCGTAGACAGAGCGGCAATCCGAGACGCGAATCGTAAAGGCGGCGCTGACCTCGTGCGGGTTGTGCGGCGGCGCCATCGTGATCGAAGGCTTGTCGGGCGTTGGTCCGCCAGACGTCACGAGTAGCAACCACGAACCGAGGAACTCGTAGACGGCGGAGGTACCGCCGTACTCGCGAGACAGCGACGCGCCGAGGACGCCGGAGTAGAAGCGCATCGAAGCTTCGATATTATTTACAACGAGGATATGGGTGAGTGGCGCGTTCGGCTCAGGAAAGCTGACCTCTGACATCGTCCTTACTCTACGTGATCTCTTGTTCGCTCTGGCTTATTTCGAGCCAATACTGTACGGCCTGTCGCACTCCTAAAGGCGCTTTTCCTATAATCAATACGTGGATATGGAAAGAACCCTGAACGAAGCTCCGGAACGTCGGGAGATCTACCTCGACCGTCGAGTTGTGACCGTGACGCCGAATCGCATCGACGTTCACCCGGCGCGCAGCATCGTTTTCTTGCCCTTGTTAGGGCTGCTGCTGGGTCTGTTGGCGTTTCCGGCGATCTTCTTCTGGGGCGGCTCGATGTCGGTCGAGTTGCGATTGCTGATCACTTTGGGCGCAATCGTTGTCGTGCCGCTATCTGGCATAGGCGTCGTCTACAGCATTGCGGGTGCGCACGTTGTCATCGAGCGCCAAAAGCAGTCGGCCGTTCTGCAACAGGGCTACCTGGGCATGGGTGTCGGAACGCAGGAAGTGGTCCCGTTCTGGAAGATCGACCGCATCAACCTCACAGAATTAACGCCCCACGACTATCGCGGCCATCATGAGGACTTTGCCCAGTACGAAGTGTCCATTCTCAAGCTCAGCGGCAGGGAGATTTCGGTTGGCCTTGTGACGGTGACACGGGCGGGGGCCGAGGAAGGCAAGTCGCGCGCGGGCGAGGTCGCTTCACTAGTCGCCGAAATGTCGGGCACCAAGGTGCATGCCGTGCGCACACGGGTACCCCCGCGGCGGCCAGCCACCGAATGACCGAGGACAACTCACCCGTCCTTTCTGTCGTCGTGCCCGCCTACAATGAAGCTTCTCGAATCGCCGAATCGCTGCGGCGCATCTCTAATTACCTGGAGTCGCTGCCCTACGAGAGTGAGTTAATCGTTGTCGACGACGGCAGTGACGAACCAGGCCGGAAGGCACTGGGCGAAGCATTGGCCAATCCTCGGCCGGCGCTGTCCCGGCGTCTCCTCAAACATGACCGCAACCTCGGGAAGGGCGCGGCTGTGCGGACAGGCTGCCTCGCGGCCCGCGGCCAATACGTAGCCTTCCTGGACGCCGACCTGGCGACCCCACCAGAAGCCCTGAACGGATTGATCGCGGCGCTTGAGGCCGGTTCCGACGTCGCCATCGGCGTACGTACTCAAGCCGATGGTAGCGACATGCGCGACCATCGAAGCCCGATCCGGCGCCTGGCCGGCAGGGCGTTCGCGCATGCTGTCGGCCTGCTTCTCCTGCCCGGCGTACAAGACAGTCAGTGTCCGTTGAAAGCGTTTCGCGGTGAGGCTGCCCGCCGATTGTTTGCGCTACAGAGGATAGAGACCTGGTCGTTCGACGCGGAGCTGCTGTACCTCGCACGACGTATGGGCATGCAGATTGCCCAGGTGCCCGTTAGCTGGAGCGCGATTTCGGGTTCGCATCTGCGACTGAGCCGGGCGACGGGTGAGTTGTTCAACCTGGTGCGCATCCGGTGGATCCATCGTGGCATCCAGTCGTAAGGGATGACCGATTGCGCATTTGAGGTTGGTTGGTATACTTGCGCCTTCAAACCTTGGAACGAACTAAAGACAGAAAACACATGACACCGAAAGTATTCATCGACGGCGAAGCAGGGACGACTGGTTTACAGATCGCGCAGCGCCTTGACGCCCGTCGCGACTTAGAGCTGCTGCACCTGGACGACGCGGACCGTAAGGATCCCGCACGTCGGACCGAAATGCTGAATGCGGCGGAAGTCTCGATTCTGTGCCTGCCCGATGACGCCGCACGTGAAGCGGTCTCGATGGCGAACAGTGGCGCCCGGATCATCGACGCGTCGACGGCGCACCGTACCGCCTCAGGATGGACCTACGGCTTTCCGGAATACGATGCGACGCGTCCGGCGGAGATCGCCCGGGCGGCGCGCGTCGCCAATCCTGGCTGCTATGCGCTGGGGGCGGTTTCGATGCTGCATCCTCTTGTGCTCCACGAGCTGCTGCCGGCGGGACATCCCGTGACGATCAACGCCGTGTCCGGCTACTCCGGTGGTGGGCGAAGGCTTATCGAGGCCTTCGAAGACGAGGACTCGGCGGACGCTACCAACAGCGAGTTCTATCTCTACGGGCTGGACCTGGAGCACAAGCATGTTCCCGAGATCCAGAAGCACGGTTCACTGACGAAGCGGCCGCTCTTCGTGGCCAGCGTGGGCAGATTTGCCCAGGGGATGATCGTTTCTCTGCCGCTACAGCTCTGGGCATTGCCTGGCGCTCCCAAGGTGAAAGACATACATGAGGCGCTGACGGAACACTACGCCGGCAAGGACGGCGAGCAGGGCGTGAACGTGGCATCGATGGAGGAATCGGCCCTGGAACACGCTGTCGCCAGCCACCTGTCCGGCATGCCGCATGTCGACGCTGAGGCGCTGACGGGCGCCGACCACATGACGATTCACGTATTCGGCAACGAGGAGCGACAGCAGGCTGTCGTCTGCGCTGTGCTCGACAATCTCGGTAAGGGCGCGGCAGGTCAGGCCGTCCAGAACCTCGAGCTGATGTTGGGGCTTTCGCACGATGTCTAGAGCCTGCAACTCCGCACCCTCCGACGATCGCGCACGTATGGCGCGGCTGGTCGCCGTCCAAACCTCAGACTGATCCATTACTGAACGGAGAGGCCGCACCGCGGCGGGGACAAGCGGATTGCTGCTAGCTTCCCGCGAGCTTAGATTTTTCGCTGTCACCCAACGGTAGCCTCGTCGAAGGAGAAACCAATGACGATTACGAAGATTCCGAATGGCCACGTGACGACGGCAAAGGGCTTCCTGGCTGGCGCCGTGAGCGCTGGCATGTACTCCAGCGGGACCAAGGCCGGAGGTCTCGATCTGGGCATCCTCTTCTCGGAGCGGGAAAGCGTTTCAGCCGGCGTATTGACGATGAATACCGTGCGCTCTGCACCGGTGTATGTAAATGAGAAGCGGTTTCCCGCTGGCCGAATTCGCGGCGTGATCACGAACTCGGGAAACGCAAACGCACCGTTTGGTGATGCCGGTATTGCCGAGGCTGAAGCAATGGCGGCGCTCGCAGCACGGAAGCTCGGCGTGGCGGATGAGGAATTCGCCGTTTGTTCGACCGGCGTCACGGGAGTCCTCCTACCGCTCGAGAAGATTCAGGCCGGCGTGCCAAGGGTTGAGCTGGTTACAGATGGAGGCCCCGATTTCGCGACCGCAATCATGACTACAGACTTGGCGTCGAAGGAAGTCGCCGTGGCAGTGCAGGATGGCGACCGTGTTTTGTATACGGTTGGCGGCTGCTGCAAGGGTTCGGGAATGATCCATCCGAACATGGCAACGATGCTGGCCTACGTCACAACGGATGCCGCCGTGGAGCACAGCCTGTTGGATGGGCTGGTCAAGGAGACAGCAAACGCGACCTTCAACCTGGTCACCGTCGACGGCGACACGAGCTGTTCAGACACGCTGCTGGTCATGGCCAACGGGGCAGCGGATGGGGAAACGATCCGGGCCGGCACGCCGGAGGCGAAGCAGTTCGAAGAAGCGCTGCTAATGGTCTGCACGGAGCTGTCGCGGAAGCTGGCGGCGGACGGAGAAGGCGCGTCTCACCTCATTACTGTTGAGGTCACAGGTGCGGCATCGGTTGAGGCAGCGCGGAATGTCGGGCGCACTGTAGCCCTCTCCTCTCTAGTGAAAACTGCTGTGGCTGGCAATGACCCAAACTGGGGCCGGATCCTCGTAGCGGCTGGGCGAAGCGGATCTGAGGTTGCTCCGGTCAAGACCAGTGTGACGCTTCAAGGGGTGGTGCTGTTCGAGCGAGGCGTCGTGCTTGCGTTCGACGAAGACGCAGTCTTCGAGAAGATGAAGCAAAAGGAAGTCGTCATCGAAATCGATCTTGGGTTGGGCAGCGCCGCGGCGACCGCCTGGGGCTGCGACCTCACAGCCGACTACGTTCACATCAACGCTGACTACCGTACGTAGGCCGCTACGCGACTTAGAGCGTAGCCAGCTCACTCATCACGGCGAGCCGCTTGGCCATCCGATCGGGCGGCGCAGCCTCCGCCAGCGACCAGGCACAGGAGAGAGCCGCGTAGGCTCGAGAGCAGGCGTAAATCCGCCGACGGTCGAGCCCAAGTTCGTCGGCGAACTGATCTGCTCGGCGCCTGATGGTGACCCGCCACGATCCCTCGCCGGCTGTGTCCGGCAGATTGTTGTAGAGATACGGACCGACCTCCCACGCCGGGTCGCCGATGAGCCCCTTGGGATCGATGGCGAGCCAACCGTCGCCTGATGACAGGATGTTGTGCTGGTGCAGATCGCCATGTAAAACAATCTCCGGCGCGTCCGCCTTCGTGACGAGGTCGCGGCCCAACGCAATGCCGGACGCGATTTCGGCCGGAAGGTCCCGGCCTTTGGCTTCCGATGCTGCCTTGTCGAGCCAGTCGCCGATCGTTGGGAAGACTGACTCTTTAGGCCGAGGGCGTCTTATGGCTAGCATGACTGTGGCGGCAGCATGAACCTCTGCCGAATCGCTCCCGAGCGTCGAAACTGGCAGACCAGGGTCGGCGCGCTGGATCAACGCCGCGCCAAGCCGCGTGTCGAAGTCGATGAGACGCACGTAGCCGGGGCCGGACAGAAGTTGAAGCGCCTCGATTTCGCGGAGCGATTCTTGTTCATCAGGAAATGACAGCTTGAGGACTGCTGTAGTGCCATCTGCCCGCCAGACCGGGGCAACGTAGTTGTACGAAAGGTTCTCGAAGTGTGGGCCAACTGTCAGCGACCACGCCCGCGTAAGAGATGCAATCAAATCTGGCAGACGCTCTACCCACGCTGCCCCGGCCGCGTCGTGAGTACCGGTGCGTTTCTCAAGAAGCGTCTGTCGTGCTGCTGCGCTCAGAGTTGCCACGCCGTTTGCTAGTTTGACGCAAGAACAGGACAATTGCCGCAATGACTAATCCCATCGTCGTCAAGGTCGGCGGTAGCACGCTTGGCCAGCACGACACTGCCCTCGAAGACATCGCGGCACTGCAGCAGGCGGGACAAACGCTGATCGTGGTGCACGGCGGTGGCAGCGCCGCCACTGAATGGCTCAAGATGCATGGCGTCGAGAGTGAGTTCATCGATGGGCTGCGAGTTACCGGCGCCGACGCGATCGACGTGGTCGTTGCCGTGTTCGCGGGCCTCGTGAATAAGCAGCTGGTCGCGTCTCTGAATGCACTCGGCGCCCGGGCCATTGGGCTGAGTGGTGCTGATGGCGGACTGCTACGGACGCGGCAGGCGGATGCCCGACTGGGCTACGTAGGTGAAGTGACCGACGTAGACCGCGCGCCGCTGGAGGCGCTATTGTCTGCTGGCTACATGCCGGTGATCTCTTCGGTCGGCTACTGGAGCGACGAACCCTCTCGACTGATGAACGTTAACGCTGATACCGTCGCAGGCGAGATCGCGGCGGCAGTAAGGGCTGACGATCTGGTCTTCTTGACTGACGTGGCGCACGTACGCGACGCGTCTGGCGCTGACCTGACGGAATTGAAAGCGTTAGAGATTGAGGCGCTGATCGAGACGAAAGCCGCAACCGGCGGCATGATCCCCAAGCTTCGTGCTGGCGTCAGGGCTTGCGAGACGGGTACCCGATGCCACATTGTGGACGGACGGGAAGCGCACGCCCTTCGGGCCGTGCTGGAGGGTGCAATGGCAGGTACCAAGGTGACGGCTTAACGTGACATTCCAATTCCCGCCTCGACGAGACGAAGAAGGGGACCTCGGTCCGCCGCCACCACCATTTCGAATTGGTGGTAGAGGTCGGGGCGGGAGCCAGGGTTTGCAGCTAAAGTCGTTTGGCAGCTACAACCGATGGATCATCATCGGTGTCGTCCTCATCCTGACCTACATCATCCTCAACACGCTGAAGAGCATCTACGTCGATTGGCTCTGGTTCGACGGAATCGGACTCCGTCCGGTCTACTCCAAGGTCATCGGGACCCAGGCGTGGCTCTTCGCTGGTGGTGCGGCCATCTTCCTGGTCTACTTCTTTACTAACGCCTACTACGCCGCAAGGCCTATCCTGCGGACCCCAGGGCCCGGGCTCGATGACGCGGAGGCTGCTGGGCTGCGTCGGGTATACCTCCTGGCGTTGATCGCTGGATCGATCTTCCTGGCGCTGATCTTCGGCACAATCGCCGCCACCCATTGGGACCTCATACTCGTCTATCTGAACGGACAGTCCTTTGGTATCGAAGATCCGCAGTTTGGCCGCGACCTCGGTTTCTTTGTCTTCGATCTGCCGGCGATAAGGTTCGCCTACGGCTGGCTGATGGGTGTGGCCGTGGTCACGACGCTGACCGCTGCCGGACTCTATCTGCTCCGCTTCCTTCTACTGGGGGAGAGCCCTAATTCCCGGCAGAGCCGCGTACACCTTTCGCTGCTGCTCCTGGTCATCGTGGCGCTATTTGTCGGCCGCTACTGGTTCGATCGCTTCGAACTGAACTTCTCCGATGCTGGAGCGGTGTTCGGCGCCACCTACACGGATGTTCATGCTCGCCTGCCGTTTATCTACATCAGCATGGCGCTAGCGGTAATAACCGGCGTTGCGCTGCTGGCGACAACCTTCGGGCGGAGCATCATGGTGCCTATAGGTGCCGGCGTCGCGTGGGCATTCGTTGCGACGGTGGGCGGCGGTTTGTACCCGGCCAGCGTCCAGCGGTTTACGGTTCAGCCGAATGAACTCGAGCGGGAGCGCGTCTACATCGAACGCAACATAGAAGCGACCCGCGCCGCCTTCGGACTGGCCCAGGTTGAGGAGCGTCCCTACCCCGCAAATGCGGAGGTAACTCAGTCAGAAATCGATGATAACCAGGGGACCGTGAACAATATCCGGCTGCTGGATGTGCGCCCTCTGCTCGATACCTATGGGCAGATCCAGACCTTCCGCCCCCTGTACGAATTCATTGATGTTGATGTCGACCGCTATAAGATCGACGGAGTCAGCCGCCAGGTGATGATCGCGGCTCGAGAGCTGTCCTCCGACCGGCTACCGGCGGATGCCCGCAGCTGGGTTAACCAGCGGCTCCAGTTCACGCACGGCTACGGTGTGGTGATGTCGCCGGTCAACGAGGTCGTTCAGGAGGGCCTTCCCACCTTCTTTCTGCAAGACATTCCGGTGCAGGGAAAATTCGAGGTGACGCAGCCTGAGCTGTACTACGGCGAGCAGCCGGACCATTACGTCATCGTGAAGACCAAATCGCAAGAATTCGACTATCAGACAGGCGGCGAGATCAAGCAGACGGTGTTCACCGGCGAGGGCGGTGCATCGCTGGGATCGCTTATCAACCGGCTAGCGTTCGCCTGGGAATTTGGCGACCTCAACATGCTGATCTCCAGCAACCTGACATCAGAGAGTCGAGTTCTGTTCCGCCGTAACATTCAGCAGCGCGTGGATACGATAGCGCCCTTCTTGACGCTGGACGCCGATCCTTACCTTGTACTGTCAGAGGGCAGGCTGTTCTGGATCCAGGACGCCTACACGACTACCGACCGTTATCCGTATTCTCAGCCCGCGCCTGAGGGTTACAACTACATCCGTAACTCAGTGAAGGTCGTAATCGACGCCTACGACGGCGAGCCGATATTTTACCTGGTTGATGACGACGACCCGATCATTCGGACTTATGCGAAGATCTTCCCGGATCTGTTCACTCCGCTGGATGACATGCCGGACTCGTTGCGTGAGCACATCCGCTATCCAGAGGATCTGTTCTTGGCCCAGATCAATAACTATCGGCTGTATCACATCACTGACCCGGTGGCGCGTTTCAACCAGGAAGACGTCTGGAGCATTCCAACGGAGCTATTTGGTGAGAGCAGCGCGCCGATACCGGTCGCCCCGTACTACGTGATCATGAAGCTTCCGGGCGAAACGGAGGAAGAGTTCGTCCTTATCATGCCGCTGACCCCGGCGCGTCGACAGAACACCATTGCATGGGTGGCGGCACGTTCTGACGGTGCGGACTACGGTAAGCTCGTGACCTTCCGCTTCCCGACCGATTCGCTGGTCTTCGGCCCACAGCAGATAGAGTCGCGCATCGATCAGGACCCGGCGATCTCAGCCCAGATCAGCCTCTGGAACCAGTCGGGCTCCAGTGTGATCCGCGGCAACCTGTTGATGATTCCGATCGGGAACGGAAACCTGTTCGTTGAGCCAATCTACCTCCAGGCTGAGACAAGCCAGCTGCCGGAGCTCAAGCGCGTCGTTGTCGTGAACGGCAACCGGATCGCAATGGAACCAACGCTGGCGGAGAGCCTCGCGGTGGTCTTCGGTGAGAGTGCGTCGACGCTGCCAACCGGCGGCACGGGCGTCCAACCGACACCGGCCGACGGAACGACGACGCCTACAGCAACTCCGTCCCCCACAACGCCCGATGGACCGACACCCACGCCGGCGCCGCTCTCCGATGATGTGGCCGAGCTGGCCCAGCAGGCGGAAGACGCCTTCGAGCGTGCCCAGGCAGCACTGCAGCGTGGAGACTTCGCCCAATACGGTGAGGAGATAGATAGGGCTGAGGCGTTGATTGCCCAGCTGGTGGCACTGACGGGTAACCAATAGCAACGAAGCTGTCTTGACGACTCCAACTACGAGCGAGGGTGGAGCCGATTCGAGTCAAGACGTGCCGCCATCGCGGATGGGACCGGGCTCAACTTTCTATGCGTTGGGATCACCGGCGTATCGCGTCTTATGGCTGAACGCATCCTTGATGCTGACGGCGCTCCACCTCGGTTTTGCAACCCACAACGTCGTCGCATATGACCTGACCGGAAAAAACAGCTCAGTTGGCATCATCGCCTTCGGCATTGGCTTCGCCATCCTCCTGTCGACGCCCTTCGCAGGCGCAATCGCTGATCGAGTGTCGAAGCGAATGCTCTTGCTGGTCACCGAGTCGCTGATCTTGGTCATGGCCCTGATACTTTCGACGCTGCTTCTGACCGACTCACTAACGATTGGCCTGATGGTCCCGGCCGTGGTGCTGTTTGGCACCGGCATCGCCTTCTTCTGGCCGGCGCTTACGGCCTGCATGGGCGAAATAGTCGAGCCTGACCGGCAGGCAAACGGGGCGGCCCTGTTTCAGATCGCCTTGAACTTGACGCGGTCGTTCGCGCCCTTCGTCGGCGCAGGACTTGTGGCGTGGCAGGTCACGGGATTTACCGGCGCCTATCTCGCGGTGGCGCTGGTGATGACTGGGACGCTGCTGACGATAGGCTTCATCCCCAAGCCGAGCGCGCGTGGTCGCGTTGCCGGTTCAGCGGACGGGGAGTACTCCGTAGAGCCTGCCGTAGGCGCACGGGAAAGAGACGACGCCCAGCCGGGCTCAACTGAGCCGGGCCGGCTGGGGATGTTAGACGACATGCGGTTGGGACTGCGTCACGTCTTTGAGACTCGGCGGCTGCTTGAGGCGCTGGTCTCCTTCATCGTCGTAATCCTTCTGGCGTTTTCGATAATGGTCGTGCTGCCGGCTTTTGCAAAGGACGTGCTCGGCGCCGGCAACGCCGGTTTCGGCATCATGTTCGGGACGCACGCGATGGGCGGACTGGCAGCAGGTCTGCTGGTGGCTGCCAAGACAAGTTCTTCGAACCTGAAGAGATACCTCTTCGTCAGCAGCTTTGCCACGGGTTTGACGATTTCCGTGATGTCTCTTATGCCGAACTTCTTGCTGGGCGTTGTCGCCGTCTTCTTCGTGGGTGCCGCCGCCGGTGCGTTTCAGACGCTGATCATGGCCTCGATCTTGCGCGCGGCGAAACCGGAGTACTTCGGACGAGTCGTCGCGTTGACCAACCTGGGCTGGGCACTGAATAACTTCGTAGGTCTGGTGCTCGGGGTGATTGCCGACATGAGCAGTGAGCGTGCCGCATTGTTCGGCGTCGGTATCGTGATGGCGGTCGTCTCTGTGGGTCTGGCGATGTGGGCAAAGGCGGAGGACACACCGGTTTTGCCCAGGGTTGTTGGGCGTCTGCAACCGTAGCCATGGACGGCTAGTTCGACTCCTCCTGAGGCCGTGCTACAATCGGCTCCCCATCCGGGAATTCAAATTGTGGTGTAGCTGCGGGATCGTGAATCCCGCAGTGATTATTTTTAGCAAGGAGCCATCCCATGCCCGACTGGAAGGAAATCGAAAGCCGCGTGTTCATGACCACCGGCCGTCGTATGCCGGTCGTGCTGGAGCGGGGCGAAGGGACGCACGTTTGGGACGACGCGGGGAAGCAATACCTGGACTTCTTCGGCGGACCCGCGGTGCACAGCCTGGGCCATTGCCATCCGATTGTGGTCAAAGCGATTGAGGATCAAGCTCGGACGCTGATCCACGTTTCCAACGCCGTCTACTCGATCCCGCAACTGAAGCTGGCTCAGGTTCTGGAGGATAACTCGGTCTTCGACCGCATTTACTTCACAAACAGCGGCGCTGAGGCGAACGAGGCGGCGATCAAGCTGGCTCGCCGCTGGGGTGGCGAACACAAGAACGGCGCTTACGAGATCATCGCCACAACCGATTCGTTTCACGGCCGAACGCTGGCGGCTGTAACTGCGACCGGGACGCCGCGCTACAGCGAGCCATTCGGGCCGGTGCCACCCGGCTTCGTACACGTCCCGTTCAATGACATCGAGGCCCTACAGAACGCCACCACACCGCAAACGGCCGCCATCTTGATCGAGCCGATCCAGGGTGAGGGCGGCGTCAACGTCCCCAATCCCTCTTTCTTCCCGGCCGTTCGCAAGTGGTGTGACGACAACAACATCCTCCTGATGGTGGATGAAGTGCAGACGGGAATGTGCCGCACCGGCCCGTTGTTTGCCTACCAGGGCATGGATTTCGAGCCGGACGTGATTACGCTGGCGAAAGGCCTTGGCTCTGGCGTACCCATCGGCGCGATCATGGCGAAGGAGAGCTGCGCGGCGTTCATCCCGGGCGATCACGGGTCGACCTATGGCGGAGAGCCCTTCACGACCGCGGTCGCGTTGGCAGTGACGAACTACATGATCGAGAACAACCTGGAGGAGCGAGTGACCAAGGTGGGTGACTACGTCCTCAAGAAGATGGACGCCTGGAAGAGCAGCATGCCGGTCGTGACCGGAGCTCGCGGCAAAGGCTTGTTGCTGGCTGTTGGGTTCAACCAGGACATCGCCGAGAAAGTAGTACTCGATTGCCTGGCCAACGGCCTAATCGTCAACAACGTGAGGCCGAATGCCGTCCGTCTGGCGCCACCTCTAACGGTCAGCAACGAGGAGATAGACGAAGGTCTGGCGATTCTGGAAGGTGCGATCGCCCGGGCCTCATAGATCTCGACAAAAACAGCAAGTGAAGAAGGGGGCCGTTAGGCCCTCTTCTCTATTTCTGGCGGTATAAGCTGGAGGCTTGAAGAATCTCCAACGGCTCCTTGGGGCCATCGGTATCGTACTCGGCATCGCCGCCGTGGCAGAGCAATTGATGCGTCCCGAAGAGGAACGCGACTGGCAGGGCGCCGTAGCGGGAGTCATTCCGTACGACCTTCGGAAGCCCACGCTCTCGCGAATTCGCGAGCGCTGGTGGAACCCCGACGATCGACGCCTGTTTACGCCACACGTCTTCGGCGTCGGCTGGTCGATCAACCTATATCAGCTAACGAGTATGTGCTGCTCGACAGATGAGGAGCGCGCCGCTTAGGCCGACGCTGGCTCTGGTTTGCGAAGGATCGTGAAGGTTAGCGCGCCCGCTGCTACGGTGGCGATGAGCGCGCCGGCGAGTGTTAGATAGAGGCCGCTACCGACATCGGCGCTACCGCTGCTGATGTCGGCGTAGTCGAGCAGGCCCAGAAGCAGACAAAACAGCGCTGAAGAGGCAGAAATAAGCACGGCTCGGGGTCGGCGCCCCAGGACGGTGCCCGCGATGCCGGCGATCGCCAGCACGAGCGTCGCGCCGCCGTTTCCCTCCACTCCGTTCTGCTTGAAGGAATCGAGCTCCGACCAGGGCAGGAAGGCGCCGATCACGATCGCGATAAACGCCACGGCGATGATCGCTTTGAGGAAGATGGCCAAGCTCATCGCGTTGCGAGCCTAACGCGACGCCTGGACAGGAGCAAGGCGGCGCGTAGCAATCGAGCACGTTATCATCCCTGCATGGCGAAACCGATTGCGGTGTTGGCTTACAGTGGCGGGCTCGATACCTCCGTGCTTCTGCACTGGCTGCAGGACAACGGCTGGGAGGTGGCCGCCTACACGGCGAACCTGGGGCAGCCTGACTCCGACCTCGACGCGGCAGCTGAAAAGGCGCGCGTCCTCGGCGCGGTTGATACGTTTGTTGAGGACCTGCGCGGTGAGTTGGTGGACGAATTCTTCCTGCCGGTGTTGCAGATGCACGCGCGCTACGAAGGCCGATACTTGTTGGGCACCGCTATCGCGCGCATCCCTACGGCCCGAGGCCAGATGCGCTACGCAAAGCGCATCGGCGGCAACGTGCTGGTGCATGGTTCGACCGGCAAGGGCAACGACCAGGTGCGATTCGAAACGATCTATCGCGTCTTGCAGGAAGACCCACAGTTCACGCTGCAGGACTTCGACATTTACGCTCCGTGGAAGGAGCCGGACTTCCTGGCTCACTTTGGTGATGGCGGGCGGCGCGTCATGGCGGCTTATTCGCGGGACCACGGCATCCCTCTGCCAACGGGTGGTACGGACGAAGGCCCGCCCTATTCACAGGACGCCAACATACTTCACATAAGTTCAGAAGGCCGCGCCCTGGAGAAGCCTGAGGACGATCACAGGCAGGTGATGTTCACCTACCTGTCACGCTGGGACCAGACGCCTGACGAGCCACAACGCGTCCGGGTCCACTTCCACAAAGGCAAGCCGGTTGGCGCCGAGTTGCTGGCAGAGGACCGCGCGGGTCTTGGTCAGGGTGCCGAGGTTAAGCCAGACGAGTCGATCCTGCCGGTGGTCGAGTACCTCAACCAGATCGGCGGCAGGCACGGCGTCGGGCTGCTCGACATGGTCGAGTCACGCTACGTGGGGCTGAAATCGCGCGGTGTTTACGAGTCGCCGGCACACGCGATTTTGCTCGCAGCCCACGAAGATCTCGAATCCCTGGTGCACGACCATCGCGTGCTGAACGACAAAGCGAAGCGTTCGCTAGACGTGGCCGAAGCCGTGTATCAAGGGCGTTGGTTTACCCAGGAGATGCAGGGTTGGCTGGCGATCAACGACGTCGAGCAGGAACGCGTCACGGGTTGGAGCGAAGTCCGCCTGTTCAAGGGCCACGTATTGCCCGTCGCCCGGCACAGCCCGCACTCGCTGTACAGCGAGGAGCTTGTCTCCTTCGATACGGCGTCTGAGGAGTACGACCCGAAAAAGGCACGGGGCTTCATCGACATCCAGGCCGTGGAGCAGCAAGCGCAGATGCGCCAGAAGCGGACGCTGGACTAACCGAGGTTATCCAACAAGACGGCCGCTTCAGAAGCAACGTCCTCACCTTGAGCCAGGCCTTGCAGCGCGCCGTCTTTAGCGAAGACGGCAATGCCTAGCTGCTTCGCAACGTCTTCCAGGCCGGTGGCGGTCACAAAGGTCGCGTCCCAGTCGGGCAGGATGATGACGTAGTCCTGTTCGGTCTCGCCCGCAGGCAGTGCGGCCACCGCCTTCTCGTATTCAGCATTCAGGATGTTGCGCGCCACGCCGCGAAAAAGGCTGGGAACCGTGTGGAGGTCGATAACGTGCGCGATGAGCACCTCTAACGCAGCGTAGCGTTCACGAACGGTGGTCTCGATCGCCTCCGCGCCGTTTTGCGTGGCCTCGGCGTAGCAGATCAAGACGGCCGGCCGGTCGAGCGCGGATACGTCGATGACGCGTTGGGTGCCGACGGCTTCGAGCCTGGGATACGGCGCATTGGTCATGGGCGAAGCGTAGGTTGGCGACGGCGCGCCGTAAAGGCTGGGAGCCTCGTCCAGGTCCTCCGGTTAGACGCATCAAGAAGGAGAACCGTAAGGACGCCGCCGCCTTTTCTGAGATTTGGCTTCCTGCTACGATAACGTCTCCCCGCATACCGCGTTGTAGTACGTAGTAGACGTAACGTTGCCTTCCAGGCGCGGACGCCGCATATTGAGAGAGCCATGACAGTACAGGAACCGACGGAAACCGAAGCGCAGCAGTTGCAGACGGACGACGTCCGCGTCGCCGGTATCAGTGAGCTGATGCCGCCGGCCCACCTGCTACGCGAGTTTCCGGTGCTGCCGGCGGCAGCTCGGACGGTCTACGACACGCGTCAGGCGGTCCACCGCATCCTGCACGGCGCCGACGACCGCCTGCTGGTCATCATTGGGCCCTGCTCGATCCACGACGTGAAGGCGGCGAAAGAATACGCTGTCCGTTTGGCCGAGTACCGTGAGAAGCTGTCACGTGACCTGCTTATCGTGATGCGTGTCTACTTCGAAAAGCCGCGTACGACGGTTGGCTGGAAGGGCCTGATCAACGACCCGAACCTGGACGGCAGCTTCCGTATCAACGAGGGATTGCGCGTAGCGCGCGAGCTACTTCTCGAGCTGGCGAACGAGGGCATGCCGGGCGGTTGCGAATACCTCGACATGATCACGCCGCAGTACATCGCCGACCTGGTCGCCTGGGGCGCCATTGGCGCACGCACCACGGAGAGCCAGGTCCATCGCGAGCTGGCCTCCGGCCTATCCTGTCCGGTCGGCTTCAAGAATGGAACGGACGGCAACGTGCGCATCGCCGTGGACGCGATGCGAGCGGCGGCCCAACCGCACCATTTTCTGTCAGTGACCAAGGCGGGACATTCAGCGATCATTGAGACCCGAGGCAACGAGGACTGCCACGTCATCCTGCGCGGCGGCAGAGAGCCCAACTACGACGGCGCGAGCATCGATGCTGCCGCGAAGACGCTGGCGGACGCCGGCCTGCCGCAGCGCATCATGATCGACTTTAGCCACAGCAACAGTTCGAAGGAGCATCAGAAGCAGCTCGACGTCGGCGCCAGCGTGGCGAAGCAGGTCGCTGAGGGCGATATGCGGGTCTTCGGCGTAATGGTGGAGAGCCACCTCAAGGCGGGTCGCCAGGACCTGGTACCGGGCCAGTCCCTGGAGTACGGCCAGAGCATCACGGATGCCTGTATCAGCTGGGACGACTCCGTGCCATTGCTAGAGCAGCTAGCAGAGGCTGTCGCCGAGCGGCGGCTCAAGGCCTCGGCTGAAGACGTGCAGGGCGCCCTCTAAGCGCGCCCGATCTTGGTTAGCAACGAACCAAAGAGGCCCCGATCCGGGGCCTCTTCTCTTATCGATAAAGCCTGGGCCCGGCGTAGCGCCTAGCGGTAATTACCGAACTTGAGCTCGATGCCCCAGTCTTCGTCCTGTAGGTTCTTGATTACACCTTGTAGCTCGTCACGAGACGGGGCGGTGACGCGGACTTCGTCACCCTGAATCTGTGTCTGGACCTTCTTGTAGCCCTTGTCCTTGATGTACTTGACGATCTTGCGCGCCGTGTCGTTGTCGATTGACTGCGCGATCTTGATCTCCTGGCGCACTGAGCTACCCGCGGCCTTTTCTGGGTTGCCACGCCGCATGTTCTTCAGGGGGACCTTGCGCGCGCGCAGCCGTTGCTCCATCACCTGCCAGATCGACTCGAGCTTGTAATCGTCGTCGGTGTGAATCGAAAGCTTCTGAGAGGTGCGATCGAGGTTGATGTCAGCAAGCACGCCCTTGAAGTCGAAGCGATGAGCGATCTCTTGCTTCGCCTGATTGAGCGCGTTATCGACCTCCTGGAGGTCAACGCCGGTAGAGATGTCGAAGGATTCTGTCTTGGCCATGACCATAGAGTAGCGAATGACAGCACAATGAGTCACTGTTAGTCAGGTGGCGCGGCCACTTTTGTCCCGCTACTATGGGGCCGTGAGCGAAGACTCCAACCCCGCAACGCCCAAAGACTCATCGACCTCTGACAAACTCTGGGGCGGCCGCTTCCGGCAGGCGACCAGTCCGATCGTAGACGCGTACACGTCGTCTCTGGCGGTTGACCGGCGCATTGCCCTGGAGGACGTGCGAGGCTCGATTGCGCACGCTCGAATGCTGGCGACGCAAGGGATCATCCCGGCAGCTGACGCTGAGGAGATCATGGCGGGCCTGCTCCAGGTGCGCGAGGAGATCGAGCAGGGGCGTTTCGAGATGGATGAGCGTCTGGAAGACGTTCACATGAACATCGAGACGCGGCTCAGCCAGATCGTGGGTCCCGCCGCGGGTCGCCTCCACACGGCACGATCGCGCAACGACCAGGTGGTCACGGACCTCAAGCTGTGGATGAAAGAGGCGCTTGCCGAGAGCATCGCATCCCTGCACGACATGCAAATTGCCCTGGTGGAGCTGGCATCGGAGAATCGCCGCGTTGTACTGCCGGGCTACACGCACCTGCAGCGGGCGCAGCCGGTCCTGCTGGCGCACCACTTGCTGGCCTACTTCGAGATGCTCGAACGCGACATCGGCCGCATGGCCGACTGTTACGCTCGGACCGACGTGCTCCCACTAGGCTCCGGGGCGCTGGCTGGCGTGCCGTATGACATAGACCGTGAGGCGGTGGCTCGCGAGTTGGAGTTTGGCGCAATCTCGGCGAATAGCATCGACGCGGTGTCAGACCGCGATTTCGTGGTGGAGTACCTGGCGGCGAGCTCGATAGCGATGATGCATGTGTCCCGCCTGGCGGAGGATATTGTCCTGTGGTCAACGGCTGAATTCGGCTTCGTGGAGCTGCCGGACAGCTTCGCCACTGGATCCAGCATCATGCCTCAGAAGAAGAACCCGGACGTGTTGGAGCTGGCGCGCGGCCGCAGCGGGAAGGTCTACGGCGCGCTGATGTCGCTGCTCACGACGCTGAAAGGGCTGCCACTGGCCTACAACCGCGACTTGCAGGAGGACAAGGAGCCACTCTTCCTCACCCACGACACCTTGAATTCGACGCTGAACATCCTGGCCGACCTCGTGTCGCAGCTTCAGTTCAAGCCAGGGCGCAGCCGGCGATCGGCGGGCGGCTTCTTGCTGGCAACCGATGTAGCGGACTACCTGACTAAGAAAGGCCTGCCCTTCCGCGAGGCACACAACGTTGTTGGCCGTCTCGTCGGTTACTGCGAATCGAATCGCAAGGAGTTAAGGCAGGTGACGCTGGAGGAGTACCGCCAGCACTCCGAACTCTTTGACGCGGACGTATTGGAAATCGATGTCTGGGAGTCGCTTAGGGCTCGCGATGTACCGGGCGGCACGGCGCCCCGTCGCGTGTCACAGGCGCTTCGTCGGGCGCGGGTGATCCTGAAAAGGCGCGAAGAAGAAGGGTGACCGATCGAAGCTGGAGGCGCCAATGTCCATGAAGATCGCACCGTCCATCCTCACGGCGGACTTCGGCCGCATCGCGGAGCAGGTGCAGGAGGCCGTTGCTGGCGGCGCCGACTACTTGCACCTCGACGTGATGGACGGCCACTTCGTGCCGGTGATTACCTTCGGGCCGCCGCTGGTCGCTGCGATCCGCAAAGCGGTAGACGTGCCCCTCGACATTCACCTGATGATCGAGAATCCCGAAACTCAGATCGAGGCGTTTCGGGATGCGGGCGGCGACATTCTCAACGTCCACGTCGAAGCCTGCACCCACCTCGACCGCGTTCTGGGCGAGATCAAACGCATCGGCGCGAAGGCAGGCGTGTCGCTGAACCCGGCGACACCGCTGGAGACGATCGACGAAGTGCTGCCTGACATCGACCAGGTCATGGTCATGGCCGTAAACCCGGGTTGGGGCGGCCAATCGTTTATCGAGGCGTCGTTGGCCAAAGTGACGCGGCTGCGGGCCGAAATCGACCGGCGGCAACTGCACGCTGAGATTGAGGTCGACGGCGGCGTCAATCTAAAGACGGGGCCTCAGTGCGCTGCAGCCGGTGCTCAAGTCCTTGTGGCGGGCAGCTTCGTTTATAACGACAAGACGCCTGTGGCGGAGAACATCGCGGCTTTACGGGCGGCGCTGTGGAGCTGACGACTCTTAGGGGATAGCTTGAAGTGCAGCGTTAGCGAAGCCCGACGCAACTTCGAGGTCAGGCGGGGCGTCGTTGCTGGTGCGCAGCTCGACGGCGACAAAGTGGCCGTCCTGTTCGACGACGAGCCCGAGGACGTCCAGGTAGTACTTCGCCGATTGGTTCACCGTGGGCACTGGCGTTGGCGTGCCGCCAAGCTGGTCGAAGAGGCCGAAGCCGTTGGGCTGCGACACAATCACGGTGCCGCCAAAGCCGTTGGCGTCGGTCTCTTCGTAGATGCAGGTCGTGCTGTCGTCGTTGAGGCGCGGCTCGTCAACGGGGAAACCGAGGATTGTCTCGGCCTGGTCACGTGTGACGAGGCTGCAGGGCGGCAGCAAGTTCTCCGGTGTGGAGAGAATGTCGCCGCCAAGGTCGAGATCGCTGAGGTCGTTGGAGTCGCTGCTGCAGGCCGTGAGGACAAAAGCAAACGCCGTCAGGATGACGGCGATGATGAGCGGCGGTCGGGCTCTCGGTGGAGGCAGTGTTAGCGAACCTTTGAGGTGGTACGTATGCAGCGCGTGCAGATCTTGAAGCGGCGCGTCTCACCGTTGATCGTCAGCGTCTTGATCTGGACGTTGGCGCTGAAGGTGCGGTTGGTCTTGGGCGCCTTGCGCTGCCAGCGACCAGAGTGCTTGTGGCGGATATTGCGCCCGAACGTGGTGCCTTTGCCGCAGACTTCACATCTTGTTGCCATTGCCATCGTAGGGTAACAAAGGGCAGGGGTTTGCGACAAGCGAAGCGCAGACTCGGTAGTGGGTCAATATTCAAGCTGACCCACTACCGCAAAGTCAGTCCGGCAACTCAATGGACACCGGCGACTCGTAGTCAAACTCGCTGACGTCCTCAACATTTTGGTTTGGGCCCCAGGTCCGCATCATCAACCGGTACACGAGCCTCCTGCAACTTCTGTCTCTCCTCAGGCGGAAGAACATTGAATGCCGGGAGGTTCTCCTGAATGGCCTGCATTCTCTCGCCGAAGTCAGGGTCTTCCAGGATGTAAACGGTGGTTGCCTCGCCAGCGATGGAAGGACCCTCATGTGCCTCCACCTTGTCCTGTATCTGGTTGAGGAGTGGAAGCGCACCGATAAAACTCAGCGTCGTGGCGCGAATGGGCTCGCCGTTTATTGGGACACTCTCACCGCGCTGAATATTCCAGGCACGGTCGCCGTTGATGATGGTTTCAGTGGGGATAGCCTGCCAAGGCTCTACTATCTTCCAGAGATCGGGGGAGGCAAACAGAATCGTGGTCACCTCGACCTCCTCATCGTCTTCAAAGTACCTGGACTTCGTAGTACTGGTGACCGTGAAGAACGGCTCGTTTCGCGGGTCCTCGACTCGAATCGTGCTGGGCGACGTGGGCTCGTTACTACTGCATCCCAGAGATAACGACGCCAGGATCAAAACCACCAGCAAGAGAATCACAGGAGAATTCATCGCCTTCGACATACTATATCTTCGGCATCTTAAGGGATTGCTGATGGCGGCGAACGGATGCGCTATGCTGCGGGAGTAAGGGGTCTTCAACCGTGAATCGCGTCGTTCGTCCCGCCCGACGCTCCTCTAACGCCCGCTCCCGGCCCGAGAGCGAGGCCGTCGTCCGATTTCGCAAGGTTATCGAGCTCGAGCTGCGTCGCGGCTGCGACGACGGCGCCGTTATCGGCGGCATCGACGGGTTTCTCACCAACGCTCGGCAGGACAAAGGCGTCGCTTCGATGATCGACGCGGTCGAGTCGCCCAGCGCCTATCGTGAGCTGGCTCCGGCGGCGCGCGAGAAGTGGCTCCGCGGCTTGCTAACTGCGAAGCCGGCGGCGGCGAAGCGGGCAAAGTCGTCCGCCAGGGCAAAGGACGCTGGTCAGGAAACGGCGACTCCCTCCCCTGCTTCTGGCGATCCTCTAGATGCGGACGTGACGCTCGTAAAGGGCGTCAAGGGTGTGATGCAGGGCAAGCTGGCGAAGCTGGGCGTGCAGACGGTGCGCGACCTGCTCTACCTGTTCCCAAATCGACATAACGACTACGCCGACGTGCGAAAGATATCTGAGCTCGCCCCGGAAGAGAATCAGACCGCGCTGGTCAGCGTCTGGAGTGCAGCGGTGGTGCGGCTGGGGCGCCGGCCCGGGACCCAGGCCATGGTGGGCGACGAGACGGGGACTATGCGCGTCATCTGGTTCAACCAACCGTACCTGGCGGCGCAGCTCAAGACGAACGACCGCATCGTGCTGGCCGGGAAGGTGGGCCTCTTCAACCGCAGCAAGGTGATGGAGAACCCGGAGTGGGAGCGCGTCGGGGATGAGGAGCTTACGCATACGGGCCGGCTGGTCCCGGTGTATCCGCTGACGCAGGGCATCGCCCAGCGATCGCTGCGCCGCGTCGCCAAGGAGACCGTGGACCGATTCGCCGGTCTGGCCCGAGAGCCACTGCCCGACGAGCTGCGCCAGCGCCACGCCCTCTCGGATCTAAAAGACGCGCTGCGCCAGATGCACTACCCGGACTCGATGGCGCAGCACGAGGAGGCGCGCCGCCGCATCGCCTTCGACGAGCTGCTTGGCGTGCAGCTGGCGGTGCTGGAGAAGCGCCTGGCGTGGCGGGACGGCCGTTCAGCGCCCATGGGCGCGCAGGGTGTGGTCGAGGCGTATCGACAGACGTTGCCGTGGCAGATGACAGCAGCACAGGAGCGCGTCCTGAGCGACATCGTCAACGACCTGCGCCAGTCGCGGCCGATGGCACGGCTGCTTCAAGGAGACGTTGGGTCGGGCAAAACCGCGGTCGCGGCGGCGGCACTGGTGATTGCTGTGGCGAACCAGTACCAGGGGGCGCTGATGGCCCCAACCGAAATCCTGGCCGAGCAGCACTACAGCACCTTGACGGCACTACTGAGCCGTCTGGAGGTCGGTGGACGACGGCTGCGGGTCGAGCTCCTGACCGGATCGACGGCCGCGAAGTCGAAGCAAGCGGTCGTCGAGGCGATCGCTTCGGGCGAGGTGGACGTGGTCGTGGGGACGCACGCGCTGATCCAGGAAGGCATTTCGTTCCACAAGCTCGGCGTCGCGGTGGTGGATGAGCAACACCGCTTTGGAGTCCAACAGCGCGCCGCGCTCAAGGATCGCGTCCTGGAATTCGGACAGGTGACGCCGCACCTCCTAGTCATGTCGGCAACACCAATCCCGCGCACGCTGGCGCTGACCTTTTTCGGCGACCTCGACGTGTCGGTCATCGATGAGATGCCGCCGGGCCGGCTGCCGGTTCAGACGCACTTCGTGGCGCCGGACGACCGGGCCGATGCTTACGACTTCGTGCGGCAGCAGGTCGCTGGAGGTCGCCAGGTGTTCGTCGTTTGCCCGTTGATCGAGGAGTCGGCCGTGCTGCAGACACGGTCGGCAGTGCAGGAGTACGAACGCCTGTCCAAAGAGGTCTTCCCGGACCTGAAGTTGGGACTTCTGCATGGCCGCATGCCATCGGCGGAGAAGGAATCGGTGCTGGAGGCGTTTCGGCGCGGCGAGCTGCATATCCTCGTTGCGACGACGGTGATCGAGGTGGGCATCGACATCCCGAATGCGAGCGTGATGGCGATCGAGGGCGCAGACCGATTCGGACTGGCGCAGCTGCACCAGCTTCGAGGCCGCGTCGGTCGCGGTGGGGAGCAAAGCTTCTGCCTGCTGCTTTCGGACGACCCGTCTGAGACAGCGCTAGAGCGCCTGCGGCTGCTGGAAGAGCACAACGATGGCTTCGCGCTGGCGGAGGCGGACCTGCGATTGCGCGGGCCGGGCGACTATTTCGGCACGCGGCAGAGCGGCATGCCCGAGTTTCAAGCGGCTGATTTCTCTGACGTGAAGCTGATCGAAACGGCGCGCCGTGAGGCACAGCAACTGCTGGCCGACGACCCGGGCCTCGTAAAGCCGGAGCATCGCGAACTGGCGGCGGCCGTAGGGCGGATGCGGCGCATCGTTACCGGCGAGGTGTCGTAGTACTGGACGCGCGCCGGTAGCGCGTCATAATTCGTCCGTGAACAACGAAACGATCTACCACATCACGGAACAGGAGCACTGGACGGCGGCGCAAACGGCCGGAGAATACGTCGCGGACTCACTGAAAGCCCAGGGTTTCATCCACGCCTCGACGCGTGAACAGGTAGTCGACACGGCGAACCTGCTCTACGCCGGGCAAGCTGGCCTCGTGCTTCTGTGTATCGATTCAGGTCGCTTGACGGCGCCGCTGAAACGAGAGGCGGCGAGCGCTGCCGGCCATCGCGAAGAAGCGCTGACATTCCCGCATATCTACGGACCGCTGAACCTGGACGCCGTCATTGAGGTCATCGACTTCCCGAGCGGTGCGGACGGCCACTTCGACTTGCCGGAAGCTCTGCGCGATGACTAGACCGCGGCCGGAGGCGTCCGGTTTGAGGCGGGTCACGATTCGTGCGACAAACTTCGACGGTTCATTTCACTGGGGGCACCCGGCGTGGCTCCTTCGGGCTGACGAAGAAATCGTCGTCACACAAACCGACCCTGGGTTGCGAGTCGATCGAGGAGATGGCGGCGAGTACGTATCGCCCTACAAGACCAGAGCTCACTACTGGCCCGATCGTTGGTTCAACGTGATCCGACTAGAGACGCCCGGAGAAGGCTTGTTCGGGTACTACTGCAACATCGCGACACCGTTGGAATTCGACGGCGAGACGGTGCACTACGTCGACTTGCAGCTGGATGTGCGCGTTTTCGCGGATGCGGCGGGCAGCCTGACGCACCGGTTGATGGACGAGGGCGAATTCGAGGAAGCGAGGCAGCGCTACGCTTACGAGGACGAACTGGTTTCTCGATGCCATTCGGCTGTGGATGAGCTGGTGCGTATGGTGGAGACACGTGAGTTCCCGTTTGGCGAGTAGAACGCAGCAAGTCGGGCTTCGAACAGCGGGCCGGGTACCCGTACGTGAGGGCCTCCGTTGACCGAATGGCAGGGCAGCGCCTAACATTTCGGTCTGTTAGCCGTCCTTCTTTGGAAGGGCGGATTTCGCTTTTGAGAGGCCCTAGAGGATGACGATTCGAGACGATATCACGGAGCTGGTGGATGCGGCTGCGAAGGCAGCGCAGGCAGCCGGCGAGATACCGAGCGTGGTGCTGCCACAACCGACCGTCGAACGTCCGTCGCGCCCTGAACATGGCGACTATGCCTCAAACCTGCCATTGCAGCTTTCACGCGCGGCGCGTCAGAACCCGATGCAGCTGGCTGAGGTGATTTCAAAGCACGTCAGCGGTCACGAAGCGGTCGGCGAGGTCTCCTTCGCCGCCCCGGGATTCATCAACATCCGCCTGGCGGACGCGTGGTTGGCGAACCAGGTCAACACCGTTCTCTCGCGAGGTGAGGCCTTCGTGCGCAGCGAGATGGGTGGCGGCCGCAAGGTGCAGGTCGAGTTCGTCAGCGCCAACCCCACCGGCCCGCTGCACGTCGGCAATGGGCGCTGGGCGTCGATTGGTGACTCACTGGCGAGAACGCTCTCTGCCGCGGGTTACGCGGTCGAGAAGGAATACCTGGTCAACGACGCGGGAACGCAATCCCAGGTCTTTGGAGACACCGTGTTCGCGCGGTACCAGCAGCTATTCGGCAAGGATGTCGAGGTGCCACCCGAGGGCTATCCCGGCGAGTACGTTGTTGAAGTGGCGCAAAGCATCAAGGATGAGCTCGGCGACCGCTTCTTGGACACGACCGAGACTCCGCTGGAGCTGAAGCGCCTTGCCGCGGAAAAGATGATCGACCGGATTCGCGACGACTTACACGCCCTTGGCGTTTCCTACGACGTCTGGTTTATGGAGTCATCCATGTTCGAGGAATCGGACACTTACCAGGTGGCGATGCAACGCCTTCGAGACCAAAAAGCGGTCGTCGAAAAAGAAGGCGCCGTCTGGTTCGCCAGCAGCACGCTGGGTGAGGAAAAGGACAACGTCCTGATCCGCAGCAACGGGGCGCCTACCTATTTCGCGTCGGACATCGCATATCACTACGATAAGTTCTTCAAGCGGGGCTTCGACCAGGTCATCGACATCTGGGGCGCTGACCATCAGGGCCACGTCTCTCGCGTCAAGACAGCGGTGCAGTCTCTCGGCGTTGAGGAGGGACGGCTCGAGATCATCATCGGGCAACTTGTCGGACTCAAGCGCGGAGGCGAGACGGTGCGATTCTCCAAGCGCGCCGGGGAGATCATCACGCTACGTGAGGTGATTGATGAGGCGGGACCGGACGCCTGCCGCTTCTTCTTCCTGCAGCGCTCAGCTGACTCCCAGATGGACTTCGACATCGATCTAGCCAAGCGCCAGAGCAGCGAGAACCCGGTCTACTACGTCCAATACGCCCACGCGCGAAGCACTGGCATCCTCAACCAGGCGACAGAACGGGGTCTCCACTACGAAGACGGTGACGTGTCGCTGCTGCGGCACGAGGCGGAGCTGACGCTGCTGCGCAAGATGCTGCTGTTGCCCGAGCTCGTCGAATCGATTGCACAGAATCACGAGCCACATCACCTGGCGCACTATGCGATGGAGCTGGCGACGGCGTTCCACGACTTCTACGAGAAGTGTCGCGTGTTAGACGATGACGCCCCGGATATGACCCGAGCGCGGCTGCGACTAATCGCTTCGGCGAAGATCGTCCTGGCCAGCGCCCTTGGACTGATGGGAATGAGCGCGCCGGAAAAAATGTAGCCTTCGTAAGCAAAGCCTGTGGTGCATGCCAAACAGTCGTCTCGATCCTCGACCTTAACTCAAGCGAATTGACCTTTCGTTGACAGGCTGCATCGCTGTGGGACAATTCGCACAGTCTTTGATGTAGTCCACGGAGGTGGGGTGTGGCGTTTATTTTCAAGATCGTTCCCCAGTACCAGAGGGTCATCAGGTTCACGCTTGGCAAGTACGACGGATTTCCCCGGGGACCGGGATGGGTTTGGGTGGTCCCGTTCATCCACGGCACGATGACCGTGGATCTTCGCGAAGAAGTTTTTGATGTTGAGCCGCAGACCTGTATCACGAAGGACAACGCTCCCGTAACGGTCGACATGATCGTGTTCCTTCGCGTCGTTGTACCGGAGCAGGCGGTGCTGGAGGTGCAGAGCTACCGTCTGGCGGCGCGCGGCATGGCGGTCACGACGCTTCGCGCCGTGGTCGGCGACATGGCGTTGGACGATGTGCTGGCCAAGCGCGAAGAGATGAACGCTCTGATGCAAACCCGCATGGACTCCGTGACGGACCGCTGGGGTGTCAAGGTCAACGCGGTGGAAATCCGCGAAATCCTGCCACCACGCGACATCCAGGAGGCAATGAGCCGCCAGATGTCGGCCGAGCGCGTCCGGCGCGCCACGGTTACTGAAGCTGAAGGCACCCGCGAAGCCGCGGTCACCATCGCCAACGGTAACCGTGACGCCGCGATCCTCAACGCGGAGGGTCAGAGGCAGTCCGCGATCCTCCAGGCGGAGGGCAACCGGCAGGCCGCGATCTTGAATGCGGAAGGCTTTTCGATGGCGCTGGACCGCATCTACCAGAGCGCCAGCCAGGTAGACGAGAAGACGATGGCGCTGCAGTACCTCGAGATGATGAAGTCGCTGGCCGGCAGCGACTCCACGAAGTGGATCGTGCCGATGGAGCTCACGACCTTTGTGCAGGGCTTTGCGCGCAACATGTCGAGCGCCGCCGGCCTTGGGGGTAACGGCGCCTCGTCGGGCCAGGGGGGTGGCGCCAATACCTGACCAGGGCCGAGAGTGTAGGCCTCCGTTACCGTTACGCTTCAGCGTGGTTTACACGTTATGATGGGTGCGTGACCTTATCCGCCGAGGTTAGCCTCACATGATGGAGCCGGAAGGCCGTCGCGGATTCAGCGGGAGCCTGGTAATACCCATCGTCGGTATTGGCATCCTGATTGCAATCATTGTCGTAGTCGCGGCCGTTTGCATCGGCGGCGGTGATTCCGACGATGATGCGCCACTGCCCACGGCAACCGCCGAGGTCACACCAACCCTTCAGGCCGGGTCGCTCCAAGAGTCGGCGCTTCTGCAGCATGTGCAAGCAACCCTAGCGGCCGAATATGCTGGCAGTTGCGCCGACGCCGTCCTCACCGCGGACGTCGGAAAGATTTGCTCCGGTTACAGCGGTGAACGCCAGGGCGTCCACGCCTTCGTCCTGGGTCTTACGTTCTCTGAAGGTATCGAATGGGCCTTTGCGGAGATGCAGGGCGGCGTTTGGCGAGTCGTGCACACAACGCCGATCACCCCTGACAACGCTGGCATCCCGGGCATTCCGTGGCCCTTGAAAGTCGGCGCCGAAGTTGTCGTCATAGGTACAGGCTCATGCCTGAACGTGAGGACGGAACCGGGCGGTGACGCGGTCGATTGCATCACAGAGGGAAGCCCAATCGTCCTGGCTGCTGGGCCAGAGGAAGCTCGCGAGTTGCTTTGGTGGCGCGTCGAAGGCCGTGATGGTTGGGTCGCGGCGGACTATCTTCGTTATCCAGATGCAACCGCAGATCCGTTGCCGACGCCAATGCCTGAGCCCACGGCAAAAGGCACCCCCGAGGCGAACTCGACACCCTAGCCCATCACAGGGCTACTCCTGACCGGGGTAAACGGGATTCTGGTTACTTCGCGACGGCGCGGTAGCGTTGCACGAAGGCGCCCATACGCGTGAGGGCTTCTTCGAGTTGGCTGTATTCCTGGGCGTAACAGATACGGACGTGACCGACGCCGCCTGGGCCAAAGGCGCTGCCCGGTATCACGGCGACTTTCTCCTCCAGCAGAAGCCTTCCAGCAAAGTCTTCGTCCTCGAGGCCTGTGCTGCGAATAGACGGGAAAGCATAGAAAGCGCCGCGCGGCTCCACGAGGTCGAGGCCCATGTCCCGGCACGTATCGATCACCAGCGACCGTCGCCGGGAGTACTCGCCGAGCATGCCCTTCACGTCCTCTTCACCGTGCTGTAACGCCTCAATGGCTGCGTACTGCGCGGCAGTTGGGGCGGACATCATCACGTACTGGTGGACGCGCATCATCGCGTCGGTAACGTGGGCTGGGGCGCAGACCCAACCCAGGCGCCATCCCGTCATCGCGTAGGACTTGGAAAAGCCACCGAGGAGCACGGTGCGGTCCTTCATCCCGGGAAACGATGAAAAGCAGGCATGGTCGACACCGTAGGTGAGGCGGTCGTAAATCTCGTCCGAAATCACGAAGAGGTCATTGCGCTCGGTGACCTCAGCTATGCGTTCTAGCCTAGCCCGGTCCATCACGGCGCCGGTCGGGTTGGCCGGATAGCCAAGAAGCAGGGCTTTAGATGCTGGCGTGATGCATTTCTCCAACTCTGCAGGGTCGAGCTGGAATCCGTCCCTGGCAGTCGTCGGCACCGGCACGAACTTGCCACCGGCAAAGACCACGTTGGGCGGGTAGGCGACGTAAGTTGGGTCAGCCGATAAGACCTCATCGCCATCGTCGAGGATCGCCTGCATCGCGAGGTTAAGGGCCTCGCTTACGCCGGTTGTCACGATGATTTCGGTGTGAGGGTCGTATGACACGCCGTAGAGTCGCTCGAGGTGCGCCGATATCAGCTCTCGCAGCTCTGGCAGGCCGGAGTTGGAGGTGTAGGCCGTATGGCCCTGATCGATCGAGCGGATAGCGGCCTGGCGGATGTGATTCGGTGTCGTGAAATCTGGCTCACCAACCCCGAGCGAGATGACGCCGTCCGTTGTGGCGATCAACTCGAAGAAGCGTCTAATGCCCGAGGCGGAGATCAAATCCAGCTTGGAGGATACGGCTCCACGCCTCGCGGACCTATGGTCGGCAAGCATTGCTGAAGTATAGGCCAGCCATCCGGCCCGAGACTATAGAGGCAGTAGAGTCAGGTTCAGATGCCTAGAGCTCTGGCTGACGAGTGTGCCAGTCAGTCGCCTGCTCGTAGGCATGCGCAACGCGAAGCATCGACGCCTCGTCGAAGGGCTTGGCGATGACCTGGAGCCCAACCGGTAGCTGCTTGCCGTCTACCTGGACGAAGCCGCCGGGGACGGAGGTGCCAGGCAGGCCGGCAATGTTGACCGGTAGCGTGAATACGTCGTTGAGATACATCGCCATGGGGTCGTTGACCTTCTCGCCGATCTTGAAGGCGGGGGTTGGGGTGACCGGCGCGACGATAGCGTCGTAGCGTTCAAAAGCCGCATCAAACTCGCGCCTTATCAAGGTTCTCACCTGCTGCGCCTTGAGGTAGTAGGCGTCGTAGTAGCCGGTCGAGAGCGCGTAGGTGCCGAGCATGATTCGGCGCTTGACCTCATCACCGAAACCATCGCCCCGAGTGGCTTCCATGTTCTCCCACATGGTGTTTCCGTCCTGGTGGGAGTAGCCGTATTTCACGCCGTCATAGCGTGCCAGGTTGGCGGAGGCCTCCGAAGGCGCAAGGATGTAGTAGACAGAGAGTGCCGCCGGAGTGCTCGGTAGCGACAGGTCAAAATCAACGGCTGCGCCGAGGTCTTTGAGGACCTGAACTGAGGCCAGGAAGGCTTCGCGTAAGCCGGCTTCAAGATCGTCGGTGACATATTCCCTGGGCACACCGAGGCGGACGCCGGAGAGGTCGCCGGTTAGGTTGGCGGTGAAGTCCGGTACATCCAGCGCCGCCGAAGTGGAGTCACGGGCATCGTTCCCGGAGATCGCGTTTAGCACCAGTGCTGCATCCTCGACGCTGCGAGTGAGCGGTCCGACCTGATCCAGCGAACTGGCAAAGGCGACAAGTCCGTAGCGGCTAACGCGGCCGTAAGTTGGCTTGACGCCAACCACGCCGGTCAGAGCCGCAGGCTGACGGATACTGCCGCCGGTGTCAGTTCCCAGGGCGTAGATGCACTCACCCGCCGCGACGGCGGAGGCGGAACCGCCCGATGAGCCTCCGGGAACTCGATCGAGGTCCCAGGGATTGTGGGTTGGGAAGAAGGCGGAGTTCTCGTTCGATGAGCCCATCGCGAATTCGTCCATGTTCGATTTGCCGACCATGACTGAGCCCTGGCTCTGAAGTCGCTCCACTACGTGGGCGTCGTAGGGCGGGACGAAGTTCTCCAGCATGCGAGATGAGCAGGTGGTGCGCACGCCACGAGTACAGAGGACGTCCTTGATGCAGACCGGAATGCCTGTGAGGGGCCCGGTGGACCCCGCGGCGATGCGACTGTCGGCGGCGTCGGCCTGCTGCAGGGCAAGGTCTCCCGTCACAGTCACGTAGGCGCGTACGCGGTCGTCCACGGCTTGAATGCGGTCGAGCACGGCCTGCGTGAGCTCTCGGGAGCTCACTTCGCGCTTCGCCAGGAGATCGCGAGCCTCCGTAATCGAGATGTTGTATAGCTCGGGCAATCGGTTACTCGTCTAGCACGGCGCGAACGCGCAGGTAGCCGTCGTGGTTCAGGGGCGCGTTCGCCAGCACATCTTCGGCTGATAGCGATTCAATAGGCTCATCGGCCGCCATGACGCTTTCAAGCGGCAGCGTATGTGTGGTGGGCTCGACGCCTGTCGTGTCGATCTGGCTCAGCACGTCGAAGTTATCAAGAATTGTGGAGAGTTGCTGCTGGAACTTCTCCACGTCTGATTCCGCCAGGCCAATACGAGCCAGGCGCGCGACGTGTAGAACTTCTTCTCTGGAGAGTGGCATCTCCCGGCGAGTGTATCGGGCGAGCCGCCTAACGGGCAATCGAAAAGCGAGGATGGCTTAACAAATCCCGGCCGGCGGACATGCTACGATAATTGACGGCGGGGCGAGGAGAGCGGATTGACCAACACGCCGGCGACGGCTGACAGCCAGACGCCGCACCACACCAACAGCCTTGATCAGGTAGTCCTAGGAAACCCAAGCTACGTTTGGCGTTTTGGCCAGGAACGCCGCCTGGAGATGGTACAGCGTTACCTGAAGCTCGAAGGCGCACGCGTTCTGGACATTGGCTGCGGCCTTGGCACATACGTCCGTCGTTTCAGCGACTTCACCGATCAGGCTTACGGCATCGATATCGATGAGCCTCGGTTGGTCGAGGGGGCCCAAGGCGGCGTTGCACGGCTTGGCGTCGCCCTGAGCGAGCACCTGCCCTATGCCGACGCCAGCTTCGACGGAGTGTTGCTCAACGAGGTCATCGAGCACGTCGGTAATGACCGAGACACCCTGAGCGAAGCGCTGCGCGTCACCAAACCCGGCGGCAAAGTGATCATATTCGCGCCGAATCGTTTTTATCCGTTCGAAACGCACGGGATCTACCTGGGCAAGCGCTTTGTTTTTGGCAACATCCCACTGGTCAACTACCTGCCAGACCCCCTGCGCAATCGTCTGGTGCCGCACGCCAGGGCTTATACAAGAGGGCGATTGGAAGGGATCACCAGAGGCCTCGACGGACGCTGGGAGGACTGGCGAGTTATCTTCCCGGGATTCGATAACGTCCTCGCGAGCAAGCCAAAGCTAGGCCGCTTGCTGCGCGGTGTTACATACGCATTGGAGCGAACCTGGCTGCAGCGCACTGGTCTGTCACATCTACTCGTGCTGGAGCGCACGTAAACAGAAAAGAGCATGCCGAGGAAAAGTAGCTACGACCCCTGGATGAGGCGCACGCGCCGTCGCAATCGAAGCAACGGTAAGGGCATCTCGATCTGGCTAAAGCTGGCGTTGGCCATGGGCGTGGTTGGCGTGATCGCCTTTATAAGCCTCGCCGTGGCCTCCTTCGTTGTTTACAACAGCTACGCCGACGACTTGCTGGCGCCTGACGAGCTGGCGATTAACGAGGCGTCCTCAGGTGCGACGATTCTCGACCGCAACGGCAAGCTGCTATACGTGTACGTCGATGACCGAGCCGGGCTTCGCCGGCCCGTTGAGCTCTCGAACATCTCCCCCGAATTCGTTGCGGCCACGGTGGCGACCGAGGACAACAGCTTTTTCACCAACCCTGGGGTGAACCTGAAGGGGTTGGTCCGCGCCGCCTGGGAGAACTCACCGCTGGGCGGGGGTGTATTAGAAGGCTCCGGCGGAAGCTCGATAACGCAGCAGCTGGTCAAGAACGTTTACATTCCGCCCGAGGCTCGCAGTGAGCGCTGGAGTGAGGAAGGCATCAACCGGAAGCTCAAGGAGACGATCTACGCGATTGAGCTGACGAACCGCTACGAGAAGGAGCAGGTGCTGGAGTGGTACGTCAACCAGATTAGTTACGGTGGTGTTTACAACGGCATCGAGGCGGCGGCGCAGGGCTATTTCGGCAAAGCAGCCAGTGATCTAACCCTGGGCGAGGCCGCCTTGCTGGCGGGCATCCCCCAGTCGCCGGCGCAATACGACCCCGTGAACCAACCGGCTGCGGCAAAAGTCCGACGTAACGAAATCCTCGATCTGATGGTGCGCCAGAGCCCGATCCAGATTGGTGAAGATGTCTATTTCACCCCGACACTAGCAGAGGTGGCCGCGGCGAAGGCGGAAGAGATCACGATCTCCGAGAAGCGCTTTCCGATCCAGGCGCCTCACTTTGTCCTCCAGTACTTGCAGCCTCAACTGGAGCAAATCGTCGGGCGTGATGCGCTATTCCGAGGCGGACTCACCATTACCACCTCAATCGACATCGAAATGCAGGACGAATTCCAGCGGATCATGGAGGAAAGAATCACGGCCATTGAGCCTGCCAGTGGGCTGACCTACGAAAACCTGTCCAACAGCCATAACGGCGCAATGATGCAAATTGACCCGAAAACCGGCGAAATCATCGTAATGCTCGGCAGCAGGGATTACTGGGACGAGGAGATCAACGGCAAAAACAACAATACAACCGCCTGTAACTCGCCGGGGTCCTCGTTCAAGCCGTTCGCCTACTTGGCGACATTCTTCGAGCTCGGTTGGGGTCCAGGGACGGTGATCCTGGATACGCCGGTCGAATACGAGGATCCGGCAGGTGGCGATCCGTTCGTACCATCTAACCCTGCCGGTGACTTCAAAGGCCCGATCACGGTCCGAAATGCCCTGGGCAATTCGCTGAACATTCCCGCGAACAAGGCCGCTGCCGCCGTAGGAGCCGACCGCGTCGTTAACATCGCGACGAAAATGGGATTCGCCCAGACCTTCCGACTGCCCTGGGAGGGCGACGGCACTGGTTGCGGCACTGGCGGCTATGGACCGGCGGTGGCGACAGGCGGCGTTGACGTGACGTTAGAGGAGATGGTCTACGGTTACAGCGTCATGGCGAACGGCGGCCTCATGCGGGGTGTCGAGCCGATAATCCCGCACCTACCGGGAGAGCGGACTATCGACCCGGTTGCCATTCTGAGAATCGAGAATGACCGTGGCGAGGTCATCTACGACGTAGAGGAGCATCGCAAAGAGGAGCGGGTAATCGAGGCCGGGTACACGTATTTGATCTGGAACATCCTGAGCGATCCTCAATCGCAATGTCTGACGTTCGGCTGTGGTGGCGTGACGATCCATGACTACAAGTCGGGCGTGAAGACGGGCACCAGCGAACCGTTCGACATTGGTCACCGCTGCGCCAAGAAGATCGGCGAGACGTGGGCATTCGGCTTCTCGCCCGACCTTGTGGTCGGTATCTGGGCCGGCAACGAGGACAACGACTGCGTCGAGCACATCTACAGCACCTCAATTTCATACCGGGCGATGCGAGACGCTTTTCTCGCTGCGCACGAGGACATTCCGACCACGGTAATGGAACGGCCGGCCGGCGTGGTCCAGGCAGAGGTTTGCGTACCGTCGGGACTGTTGCCTTCCGATCTGTGCGGGCGCACGACGAAAGATCTCTTCGTCGTGGACAGGCTGCCAGAGGAAGAGGACGACTGGTGGCGCCGAGTCACCATCGACCGACGGACAGGGCTCCTGGCGACCTCAAGCACGCCGTCGCGGTACCGCAAGACGGAGATCGCTTTGGTGCCACCAGAAGAGTGGCTGGAGAGCGATGAAGATAAGGCGGCTGCTGAGGAGTGGGCTGAAGAGCTCAACATCCTCCTGGTGGGAGATGGCATTGGCATTGGCGCCGTCCCGAACAGTAACGGCAACGAAAACGCCGCAATCCTGTTGCCTCGCGCAGGTCAAAAAGTCTCCGGCGTAGTACAGATTCTGGGCCGCGCGATTTCAGACGACTTCCAGGGCTACTTGATTGAGTGGGGCGTGGGCAAAGACCCGGAGGACTGGGTCAGCATCGTGACGAACCCAAACGAGGTCCAAGCCGGCACGATCGGCGCCTGGAACGCCAGCGGGCTGCCGGACAATTACTACACGCTGCGGCTCACGGTGCTTGATGCCGAGCTGGGTGAGATTCAGACGACCGTCACCGTCGTCATCGGCTCACCCCCAGACGACGACTAGCCCTTCTATTGCGTCGAGGTCTTCGCGACAAGGCGGTCCAGGTCCGCAACGCTCTTCACGCTGCTAACTCGGTCGACAAATTCCTTGAGAGAATCGCTTTGTTGCCGTAGCTGGTCGACCTTGGGCCCGATCGGATTGACGGCAGCCGGACTGCCTGCTTCGCCGGCGTAGAGGTTGGTGAAAGCAAAGTAGGCCTGGTTCAGCTTTCGGATGGCGAAACCAGCGTCCACCAGTTCTTGCCGCTTCAATTCCATGAGCGTTTCGGCAGCGTCGATTTCGCCGGCGGCGAGCAGCGCCTCTGCTTCGGCGCGCAAAGCGCGAAGCTCCGTGCCCAGATCGAGTGCAGGGCCATTCTCATTGCTTTCGAGGGATCGCGGCGGCCCTTCCTCCAGAGGCCAGCGTCGCAATACGGCGTTCGCCAGCTCATCGCCGACGAGGTCAGCAACTGTTTCATTGATCGTGCGCAGGTCATTGCTGGCGTAGTAGCGCAGCCCCAGTGGTCGGAAGAACAGGTAGTGATGGGTCCACTCGTGGGCAGCCAGACGCAGAACTCTGGCGTACTCCACGGGGTAGTCGACGATGGCCGGATAAGCGCTGACGCCGCCGATGCGAAACGCCAGCGCCGACACGTCGGCCGATGCCTGCGTAGCCTCTTCGATAGCCTCCAGTTCAGCGACCGACAAGTCAGTGCGAAGCAAGCTAGAGCCGAGCAATTCGATACGATCGCGTGGGGACGTGACGAGTGCGCGTGGCGCTTCCGTGAACTCGATATCGACGGGGGGCCAGACGACGTCGAGGAAGGAGCGCGTCAGTCCAAGATCGTCAGCCGCGCCACTAATGCGTGCCTCGATCGTGGCTTCGACCTGGTTTTCAATCCGCTCACGCTCCTCGGCAAGGGAACGCATCAGCGCCACGGAGTCCGCCGGTATTACTTCGCCGCGCTGTTCGACATCGCTGATCATCCTCTCCGTGACTTCGATCTCGCGCGTCAGCTGAAAGAAGCGAATCAGATGGGCGTCCTGGTTGCCTTCGGGAGGTTCACCCCGGAGGAACTCACCCAGCAAGAACAGCCACTTCTGCGGTACATGTCTGATCTCCCAGGCACCGAGGTTGTATTCATTTGGGCCTGGCTTAAGGTCGAGCTCACGATTCAGCTGCAGGCTGCCGGCCAACGCTCCGGCCACAAGGAGCACCTGTAGCGCGGCTGCCAACGCCCGCCGGGAACGCAGCCACGTGCGCAGAGCGGCGCTCGCCTTCATAATCCCACCGTACGGCTGTAATTCAACGGTCGCAAGAGCAGCGGAGCTCGATGCTATAATCGAAAGCAATGGCGGAGAGGGCGGCGGCGCCGGGAGTCGCCATGACAGCAAACGCGGCGACCGCTCGAACCACTCGGCAAACGCACGCCAAGGCGAGCGCCAGGGCCGTTGCTTATCTCATCGACAGTGTGGTCTTGTTCTGCTTCGCGATGGTATTCACCGTTGCCGCGGCTCTCGTGTTGTTTCTCGACAGCGACCAGGGACGGGATCAAATCACCGATGCCGAAGCATGGGCGTTTACCGGCATATTGACCGCTACGGTTCCGGCCTGGCTGCTCGCCGGCCTCGTGATGCAGGCCAGGCTTGGCCAAACGGTAGGCCAGTACGTGATGGGCTTGAGTGTCAGAGCCGAGGACGGCAGCACGCCGGCCCCGCGCCGACTTCTGGCCTACTGGCTGGCTTTGCATCCCCTGCTCTATCACCCTTTGTTTTGTGGCGTCTGGTTCTTACTCGCCTACGTTGGTATCTCTCTGGCTGAAAACGACGCTCTGTTCGTTCTGGGAATGGCGATGGGCTTGCTCAGCCTCGCGACGGCTCCCGTCAGCCTGATCTTCATGCTGACCGATCCCGAACGTCGCGCCATCCACGATCGGTTGGCCGGCCTGCGGGTCCGGCGCCTCTCATGAGCAGTCCGCTTGGCGGCCTGGCTGTTGCCGTTATGACGGCTTTGCTGCTGTTCTCCATCGCGGGCTTTCAGGTCACGGGAGACACGGCCGGACCACGCTTACTCGGTCGACTCGCCTCATCGCTGGTCGAGCTCGACCGCTGGACTCCCGTCCACAGAGACGACATACAACTCCTGGCCCGTGATCGTCCTGATGACAGAGTCCTGATAGATGATCTGCCGGTAGACGTCCTGCTGCCTGCCGAGGCGGTGCTGGCCTTCAACGAGGACAATTTGCTGTTGAGTGAGCTGCTTCGCGAGTCGATGGGCGAGCGACTGTACACCGAAGGCCGCGATGTCTTGCAGGACGATGAAGGCGGGACGCACCTCAGCATAACGGACCCGGTGCGATGGGCCGTGTCGATGTTATCGGCCGACGCCCACAGCACGTGGCGACTGGCGTTAATCGGGACGGGATTGGTTACGGCTCTCTTCGCGGGGAGCTTCGTCCTATCGACGCGTTCACCGCTGGCCCCAATGACGGCGGGAGCCGGGATCGCTATCGTCGCGTCCTTCTTCGGCTGGCTGGTCGGGGGCGGGATAAGTTCGATGTTCGACAGCGCCGTCGACAAGGAGATAGCCAGCATTTTCCAGGACTCCGCGTGGCTGGGACTGCGCAATTCAGTTGCGGCCGGAGCCATCTTGCTGGCGCTGATTTATTTAAATCGCACGGTACTGGCTCCGCGCCTTCAGCGGGAAGACGACTACTGGGCGGATGCTGAAGAGGCCTACCCCACCGATCCGGTGTAGAGAGCGGTTACGTAGAGACGGAGTTCGAAGATGGACTCCCATCAAGAACACTCAAGGAGAGTCGTGTGGAAGTCGGAGTCGGATTAGACGGTACGCTGCAGCTCGGCTACGAGGAGCAGGCACAGCTTTCGGCAGAAGCCGCGAAACTGGGTTACACGCAGGTGTGGACGCCGGAAGGCAGCGGCGAGGACTCGTTCCAGCTTTGTGCGCTGCGATGGGCCGCGACGCGCGATGTCATTCCTGGCGGCGTAACGACAGGCATTGGAGTTTCGCCTGTGCCTCTACGAACGCCGATGGGCTTCGCGATGAGCGCAGGGACACTGAGCAAGATGACGCAGGGACGTTTCATCCTTGGCGTCGGGAGCGGACAGGCGGATGTGCCTAACTACCGCCGGACCTGGAATATGAAGGGCACGTCCACGCTGGGTTTGATGCGCGATTACGTGACGACGATCAGGGCACTGGTACGCGGCGAGACTGTGGACTACGAAGGACCATCCGTGGAGCTCCACGGCGCGAAGCTAACCATCGACCCGCCACCGCAAACTCCGGTCTATCTAGCGGCGCTTGGCCCGAACATGACGATTCTCGCGGGCGAAGTGGCTGATGGTGTCAGCCTGAACTGGTGCGATCCGGAAACAGTCAGCCTGGCTCGAGAGCGAGTCAGGGAAGGCGCAGAGCATGCGGGACGTGACCCCTCGGAGGTCCAGCTGGCGATGTATATTCGCGTCTGCGTCGACGAGGACGAGACGGCGGCGCGACGGGCCTATGCGAGGGCGATGCAGGGGTACGCGCTGGGTCAGCTGGACGCACCGCCTCGCAGCTACCGCGCTCACTTCGAGCGTATGGGTTTCGCCGACGACCTGAGGCGTATCGATGACATGCGCCGTGGCAAGGCGCCCTCTGACGAGATCATCGATGCGTTCCCGGAGGCGATGATGCGTAAGGTCGGGTACTACGGTAAGGCTGCCGGCGCCGCCGAGGGCTTCAAGCAGGTGGCCGAAGGACTGGATTTGGCGATCGTTCGTGTGGTGAATTCTCAACCTGGCATCACCTCGGCGCGAGCGACGGTCGAGGCCTGCGCGGCGGCGACTAAGTAGAGAGCGAGCTCTCGCGCAGGCGCCGCAAGGCAGCGGCGGCGAGTTCGGCGGGCGGGCCAGGTGAGCGCTCCTGGTTGGGCGTAACGAACACGTAGCTGACTGCTGTGACTTTCTTCCCGGTGGCCGCTAGTGCCTGCTCCAAGCCGAGCACGTAGAGTCCCGCCTGAGTGCGGTAGTTTTCCAACCGCTCCTCGACCTCTGCTTCCGGAATCGCGTCCGTTTTCCAGTCGACAATCTCGAGCCCGTCTTCGTTTTCGATGACGAGGTCGGCGAAGCCTTCGACGACAACCGGTGGAGTGGCAGTTTGGTCCAAGAAGGCGAACGGGACTTCGCGAAGGGCGCGTTCGGCACCACGGGCGCGTACCGCGCCGGGGGAGTCGAGCGCGACTTTGATTAGCCGAGCCGCTTCGGTTGCGCGATCGGGGATAGTCTCAGCGACTGTCTGTGCCGTAGCCACGGCCTGGATTGCCGAATCGTCCGCATCCCAGGGCAGGCTCTGCAGCGCAGCATGGACGGCGCGGCCGAGATGGGTGCCGGCTCGGCCCCTCGACCATGGCTCTGTTTCATCTTCGCGCTCGTCCTTGGCGTCTTCTGTCTCGGCGTCGCGAGCGAGTCCAGTCGCGCTCGTGAAGCGACGAGTTCTGGCGCCGGCGAGCAACGCGCTGCGCCTTTCCTCGAAGTTGTTTCCCTCGACGGCATCGACCTGAACGTCTGCAAATGCGTCGGTCGGTTGCGACTCGGCAAGCGCAACAGGGGGCAGCGCCGGTGCAAGCTCTGAGGCGCGACCGTCGACCAGCCGACCGGCGGGGGTGTTTTGTGAGCCCTGTTTGCGAAACAGCGAAACAACGAGATGGTCGCGTGCACGAGTCGCGCCGACGTAAAGAAGGCGATCGCGCTCCGCCGATTCGTGCAGCCTGATGTTCTGCATCACTTCGTCCACGGCGCCGAGCTTGAATCGGGCATAGGCACGCCCCGCCTGCACGGCGACTCGCCCATCGCTGCGGTCCTGGCCGAGGACCGGTTGCTGGTTGAACGGTGCGATGCCTAAGCCGGCGAGGAACACGATAGGGAACTCCAGCCCCTTGGCGGCGTGAATCGTCAGGATGCGAACCGCGTCTTCATCGTCGTCCAAAGCCGCGCCCTCATGGTCGTAAATGGCGTCGCCGGCACGCCGTTCCAGCCATTCGACGAAGGCGCGCAACGTCTCGGGACCGGCAGCCTCGAAGGCTCGCGCCTGCTCGACCAGGAAACGAGCGCGGCGGAAGGCGTTGCGGTTGCCACCGTCGAGGAGGCCGATCTCGACGAGTCGACGGGCGTTGATGTAGGCATCGACGAGCGATGCGATTGAATGGCGGCCACGCCCTTCGTGCCAGTGACCCAGGTCGCGCAATCCTTCGGCGACACTACCGTCCTTGGTCTCCAGGCCCGGTGAGAGATAGTTGAAGCTGCCTTGTTGAGTCAGGCGATAATCCGCGATCTCGGGATCCGAGCAGGCATAGGCCGGGCTCCGCAACGCCGCTACTACCGCGACGTCATCAGTCGGGTCTTCGATTGCGGTGAGGCAATTGAGCAGGTCGCGCACTTCCTGTGTGGCGTAAACCAGGCTGCCACCTTCGACGCGGTACGGGATGCCTTCACTAGCGAAGGAACGCTCCAGTGGCTGCAGAATGGTCCGGGCAGGCAGCAAAATCGCGATGTCGCTGTACCGAGCGAGACGGACCGCTTCCGTACTTCTGTCGAAGACCTGCCAACCCTGTCGCAACACATCACGGCAGTAGGCGGCGATGAGGTTTGCTTCGCGATGGCGTGTGAGCGAGGCGGGTTCGTCAGCCTCGTAGCCAAAGCAGGCGACGCCCGGTCCGGTTAGCGCATCGTTACGCTGCCGGTCCAGACCGACGTAGCGGGGCTGGACGCTTTCGATCAGTCCAGGCCCGATAACGAACTCGAAGACCTGGTTCACCCAGTCGATGACGGTTGGCTGTGAGCGACGATTGAGCGACAGGTCGACGGTCACCGCACCGCTCTGGTTCAGTGCGTTACGAGTCTGGGCGTACATTGCCATGTCGGCTCGGCGGAAGCGGTAGATCGATTGCTTGGGATCGCCGACGAGGAAGAGACGGCCCGGCTCTGGAGCGCTCGTCTCAGGATTCGTGGCGAAGGCGAGGGCGATGTCAGCCTGCAGCGGGTCGGTGTCCTGGAACTCGTCGATGAGCAGCGCGTCGAACTGGTTTCGAAAACGAACCCTTGCGTCGCGGTTGTTGTGGAGGACGTTGCGGACCTTGAGGATGAGGTCGTCGAACGTAAGCCTGCCATCTCTGCCTCGTTCGCGCGCTTCCGACGTCACGAAGCGCACCACCAGAGGCAGCACCTCGGCCAGCGCGGCGGAGCGAAGAGACTCCAGGGTGTCTTGCAGCGTCTGAATCACTCCCGTCGTGATCTCGCGAGCCTCAGTAATGGACATCGTGCCTTTCCAATTCGGCGCCCGGCCGTATGTTCCAAGGCTTGGTCGGAGCGTCGCGGCTACCAGCATCGCTTCGCGGCCGTCGCCGGCTGAAAGCAGGGCGTTGAGTAGAGCGATGGTCTCGGCGATGCGCGGCAAGAGGCGGTCTTCGTCAGGCACCGTGGCCGTCGGGATGGCCGAGAGTTGATCGCGAAGCGTTTCGAGGTTAGGCCACGGTGCCGGTGGCGCCGTTAGAGGCTGATGCGCCAACTCCTCTGCAAGCTCGCCGCGCCGCCATAGCTCGTGCGCGAGCTCTTGCAGGAGCAACGGTGTCATGCCGAGATCGAGAAGGCGGCCGATCGCTTCTACGGCCTGGGCGTCAGAACCCAGTCCGTCCAGGTAGGTGCGCCAGCCCTCTTCGAACCGTCGCTCTGCCGCCACCTCGTCCTGTACTTCGAAGGCCGGATCAATGCCGGCAAGGACGGCGAAGAAGCGCAGTAGGGACTGACAAAAGGCGTGGATGGTCGAGATGTGAGCTCGGTCGAGTCCCGCGAGGGCGTCTTCGATTCGATGACGGCGCACCGAGTCCAGGTCCATGTTGAGGCGCGCGTCGAGCTCGGCGCGGACCCGGTCGCGGAGCTCGGCCGCGGCCTTTTCCGTGAAAGTGATGGCGACGATCCGGTCAACGGGACGCCCCGCCAGGACGAGGGCCAGATAGCGATCGACGAGTGCCGCGGTCTTACCAGTGCCGGCGCTCGCCTCGACGAAAAGCGTTTCGTCTAAGAGCCCGCGGATCTGATCGCGAGCCGCGCCGTCGGCGTCGAGAGCTCCGTTTGTCATCGCAGCTCGCCTCTGGCTATACGACCGACGGCGTACCAGGTGTCGATGGCCGGATCGGCGCTCTTGGATTCGAACTCGTCGGCTCGGCGCACCGTGCAGATTCGAGTGAACGGGCAGAAGGAGCAGTTCTCGAAGCTACGGTCCGGTCGCGAGTCTTCCTCACCTGGGACGGAGGGGAAGGCGCCGGCTCGCACGCCGGTCAGAATGGCACCCAGTGTCGACTCGAAACGAGCCATGTTCTCCGGGTTCGGGTCGAATTCTTTCCTTTCGAAGTTACCGGCTGAACTGATGAACCAGTAGAAAGCCCGAACCTCCTCCGCCTCTGGGACGGCGAAACGATAGACGGGTAGCTGCAGCTTGGTGCCGCCGCCGAGGGGATCGTCGTCTTTCATCGCCTCGTAGGAGCGCAAACTGCCGGTCTTGTAGTCGAGCACCCAGGCCTTACGGCCATCGAGGGTCATATCGATGCGATCGACGATGCCTCGTAGTCGGATACCGCCATAGTCCTGCTCCGGGATCGCCTGCTCGAAGGCGACCGGGCGTGCGCCGGTCTCGAGGCGGAAGTCGGTGTCGCGGTCGAGGAAGGTGGCGAGTTCAGCGCGCAAGCGGCGAGATTCGTGGGCGGCGAAAACGTCGAGGCCGGTGCGGCCGCGCTGGCGGGTCGCATTCAGGGCCGCTTCGAATACGGCCAGAAGATCTTCGCGGTCGGTGTCTGTCCAGGCCTCGTTCACCCCAGGCCGGCCGCGGCTCTGCTGAGCCTTGAGGAATGTGTCCAGCACCTGATGTACCAGGGTGCCCTTGTCTCGCGGGTCGATGGTGTCGCGGTCTTGTGGGTCCTCGGGCGGGCGCAAACGCAGGACTGAGTTCAGGTAGTAGCGCATGCCACAGGCCGCGTACTGCTCCAGCGATGTCGGCGAGATTCCACGGCTCGGAACCAGGTCCCCGCCGGTAAACAGCGAGAGGTTGCCGTCGAACTCGCTGAAGGCGTCGCCGTGACGCGCCTTGAGGAGGTCGAGCGCCCGATGCAGGGGGTGCGAATCAGAGGCCGGAACACGGTCGCGGCGGGCGACGACGGCGTCACGCAGGCGCGCCTCCGTAACGTCTGTTGCCGATCCGGTGAGCATCGCGGCTAATGGCGAGGATGGGCGTCGTAGCCAGGCTGAGTCGGGAGCTCGCCTCAGTTCGCTGGCTGAGCCCATGGAGGCGTCGTGAGCGCGAGCCGCCTCCAGCATTGGCTGCGACGGGTAGTGCTCACGTCCGGCCCCAGCAGCCTGAAGCGGTGCGGTCCAGACGAGCCGTTCGGTTGCCGCTGAGACGGCGCGTTGTGCTGCCGCACGGGCTCGTTCTTGCCTCAGGTCTGCATCTTCGAGGAGTGGACGGCCGGCGTGACGCAGGTCGGCCCAGTAGCGATCCTCGACCAGAGGCTCCTGAGCCACCGAAGCAGGAAAAACGCCCTCGTAAGCGCCGCACAGCACGACGTGCCGGAAGCTAAGGCCGGCGGCGAGTCGGAAGTCCGCGATGAGGATGCCCTCACCGAGCTGGCCGGGCCTGTGGTAAGCGCCATCGAGGTTGGCTCGCAATGCGGCAACAAAACCCGCCAGGTCGAAGCTTCCACCGACAGCGTCGATGGTGCCGAGCTGCTCGATCTGAGAGACGACCGACTCCATCGCCTCGGCTTTCGGGTCCATGTAGTCTCGGACGGTAGCCGTGAACGAGTCGATGAACCGGTTAGCCGGCTGGCGTTGGCGCAGCGGTTCAAGTCGGGAGAACAGACCCCGCATGACGCTATCTAGCGCCCGCGCTTGCGTGAGCTCCTGCGCGGTGATCTCGCGGCGTTCCTCCTCGAGGTCATCGCGTGCCAAATAGTTCTCGCGATCGGAGATCAGAGTCGTAACGCCGCGAGACCAGCGGTCGATGCTTTTCGTGACGCCGGCCTCTCGGGCAAGACGCAACCACGGGGACGCCTGCGCGTGGATATCGCCATCGGGCGACGGCAAGTACTCGCGCAGCGGTGGCAGGCCGAGGCAGTCGAAGACGGCGGTGCGAGCGTAGTCGTTCAGCGGCAGCTCGGCGAGTGAGAGGACGGCGCGTCCGGCCGGCGTTTCGCTGAGAGGCGTACCGGGCATCGGCGATATCGGTATGCCGGCGCTTTCAAAGGCATGTGCCAGGAGGGCGCGGTACGAAATGTCCGCTCCGTGAAATACGGCGACTTCATGAATACCGCAGCCCGCGTCGAGAGAACGCAGGACTTCACGGACTGCCTCACGCGCCTCGCTCGCTGGATCGGGGGCCAGGACGAATCCGGTCTCAGGGTGTGTGCCTGGCGTTTCGAGCTGTTTGAAGTGAGCCGAGCCAACGCGGCGACGCAGCGCCCTGAGCAAGGCGTCGGCGCCGGCGCTGAGCGCCCCTGGCGGCATGACATAGATGTCACCAAGGTCCTCCATGACAGGAGAGGCGCCTCGGGTGACCGCGTCAGTAGCAGCCTCGAAGAGATCTTCCTCGTCGTAGAAGGAGCTGGTCTCAGCGCGGAAGGCAGCGTAAAGGCGAGTGACTTCGCCGAGGAGCCCGCTGTCCAGGCTGCTGCGCACATCTTCCGGTCGGAAGCCGCCGCGTCGAAGCCGGACGAAGCTCTGTCTGAGGACGCGGGCGAAGCCGGTTAGATCGCTGACCTCCGCGAGGTCGGCGCGCGCCTGACGCGCGATCTGGGTCGCAAGGTAGTCACCGATGGGCCTGGCGAGCGGAGCACGTCCCTGACGGACCAGGTCGGCGGCGCCGATCAGTTCGGCGACCCGAGGCAAGGTCTCGAATCGTACGCCCGCGAACGGACCGATCTCGGCGAGCTGCCGGCGCAGGTGGATGGCCGCGACGTGGGAGGGGGCGATGACGGTTGTGGGCGCGAGGGGATCATCGCGGCGAGCGCGAGCGATTGTGTGGAGGGCGGCTGACGCGGTGGGCATCTGAACGGCAGCATATCGGGAATCGTCGTACGCGAAAAGACCAGCCCGTAGTTCGAACCGATCAACGAACTGCGCTTCCGGATTTCGCCGCGTAAACTGACGCCAGGCGATGTGTCGAACAAAATGAAACAGTTCTGCTCGGGAGCTACCCGGAACCCGCGCGAGGGCCGCGATGGCGCCTCGAACTGCTCAGGAAGCGGCCCGTGGTTCTAGAGGACGCCAGGATTCAGCGCGCCCAGAAAGGTGACCTCTCGGCCTTCAACGAACTGGTTGTCGAATACCAGTCGCTGGTGTGCAACCTCTGCATGCGGATGCTGGGCAGTCAGCAGGCAGCAGAGGATGCGGCCCAAGAAGCCTTCATCAACGCCTGGCGGAACATCAGAAACTTTCGCGGCGAGTCGTTCCGGGCCTGGCTGCTGCGAATCGCGGCCAACCTCTGCCGCGACGAGCTGAGGCGGCGGGGGCGGCGGCCTTCGACATCACTGGACACTGCGCTCGAAGCGGGTATGCCCGATCCGTTGGACGAGGCATTGTCGCCGGAAGAAAGCGCGCTCAATAGCGAGCTTCGCGGCAGCTTGGAAAGGGCGCTTCAAGAACTGCGGAGGAGCAGCGCGTTGCGATCGTTCTGTGCGACGTGGAAGGGTTGGATTACGCCGAAATCGCCTCGGCGATGAATACATCCCTGGGTACCGTGAAATCACGCATCGCGAGGGCAAGGATGCGAATGCGCGACGCCATGCTGAAGCGGCCGGAACTTCTTCCGGCCCGATTTCGTCAAGGAGGATAGAGGCAAAGCATGATCTGGTTCCGACGCAGCGCTCACCTGGGGGACGAGCTATCCGCCTATGCGGATGAAGAGCTTGGTGAGCGGGCGCGCCGTGCTGTGGAGAAGCATCTGGCGACCTGCGAGGCGTGCTCGACGCTGCTGATCGAGCTACAGGACACGAAAGCTCTACTCGGCGAGCTGCCGAAGCTCGAACCGCGCCGGTCATTGGCACTGGGCTTGGAGTATGCCGCTGAGCGGAGAGCCGCGCCGACCCCACGCCGCACGTCGTTCACGTTCGCGCCGGCCGTGGCGCTGACCTTCCTGGTCGCGTTGCTATTCGTCGACGCGATCGATTCGACCGGAGGATCGGACAACGACAGCGCTGGTGTCACCGCGGCATCGCGAGCTGTAGAGCAGCCCGAAACTGCAGCCGAGCTGGCGAACGGGTCGGCGCCAGCGGGAGGCGAGGGTGGCGCAGCCGTGGGAGCAGCAGATTCTTCCGTACCCCGGGACGGAAGCGCTCCCGAGGCTGCTGGAGCTGCACCTGCTCCTAACAGTGACAGCCCATCTGAAACGACTGGTGGCGCTCCGGTTCAGCCGTCGCTGGACCCAACGCCGCAACCGGAGCAGGCCTTCGCACCGTTGGAGAGCCAGACTCCCAGCGACGACGACGAGTCTCTCTCTCAAGCAGATAAGGCCGAAACGGAACCTGCGACAGCCGGCCCAGAGGAAACGGGTCAACTGTTGGATGCGAGTGACTCTTCCGGCGGCCCCTCAACGCTCCGCATTCTTGAGATCCTGGCCGCGCTGGCGTTTGCCGCCTCGCTCTTGATTGTGATCTTGCCTCGAATAACGGGAAGACAGGAAAGGTAATAAAGATATGAAGCTCAGGGCTCTCTTGATACCACTGGCGGTCGGCCTGGCGCTTCTGGCCACGGCTTGCGGCGGCGGAGACACGTTCCTCGCGCCGGACAACTCAGGTCAGAACGGCGTGAGCGCCACCGGGACAGGCACTGCCGTTGGCGAACCGGACGTCATGGTGCTCAATGTGGGCGTCTCAGTGCAGCGTGACACCATCGCGGAGGCAAGAGAGGCTGCGGCCAACGCCCAGACGGCGGTCATTGATGCGCTCAAAGATAGCGGCGTGGATGAGGACGACATCCAGACCGTCCAATTCAGCATTAACCCGCAGTACGACTTCTCCCGATTGGATAACGATCGGAAGATCGTCGGTTACGTGGTCAGCAACGTCGTCACGGCGAAGGTACGCGACCTCGACAAGGCTGGCGATGCCATCGACGCCGCCACGCTCGCCGGTGGCGACGACGCGGTAGTCCAGGGCATCTCTTTCGGCATCGACGACCCGACAGAGCTGCGTGAGGAAGCACGGAAAGAGGCCGTGAAGAACGCTCGCGATCAGGCCGAGCAATTGGCTGGCCACGCCGGCGCAAGCCTGGGGAGGCTGATCTCGATATCGGAAAGCAGCTTCTTCCCCTTCTTTGAGCGCTCGATATCGTCGGCGGCCGGTGGTGCTGCTTTCGACCAGGCGGCGACACCGATCGAGACAGGCCAGCTGGAGATCAGCGTCACGGTAAACGTGCTGTACGCGGTCAAGTAGCCAGAGCTGGACGGCATAGGCGAAGGAAGGCGTCAACACCCTCCTTCGTCTATGCGACTCCTTGGCTCCAGCGTAGAATCCGGCTAATGATGACTCCGGAGGGTTTGAGCCACGTCCGTACTTAGCGACCGCAGTATCCGAGAAGAAATCGACGCTGGACGATTGTCTATCGATCCATGGGAGGATCGATTCCTCCAGCCTGCAAGCGTCGATATGCGCCTCGGCGGAGAGGCGCTGGTCTTTCGTAATCATCGCGAGTCGGTCACAGATGTGAAACGCGACATGTCTCTCCTCACGGAGGAGGAGAAATTCGACGAGCTGAAGCCCTTTATCTTGCATCCCGGGGAGTTCGTCCTCGCCGCGACCTTCGAGAGCGTTCGCATTCCCGACAATATCGTGGGCAGGCTGGACGGAAAGAGCTCGCTGGGCCGGCTAGGCTTAATCGTCCACTCGACCGCCGGCTTTGTCGATCCCGGGTTCGAGGGGACGATCACCCTCGAGCTCACGAACATCTCGAATCTCCCGATCACGCTCTACGCGATGATGCCTGTGTCCCAGATTTCCTTCATGTATCTGTCAACGCCGGCCGAGAAGCCCTACGGCGGGAGCCGCTCAAAGTACCAGGGCCAGCGCGGCCCGCAGCCGAGCCGGTACCACCTGAACTACCCGCAGGCGGGGTTTCCACAGCACGGGAGTCAACCTCTGGCCCCTCGACGTCAGGGGCGACGGCGTACCGATAGCAAATGACTCCTCCTTCCGGCCTGATGCGACAGGCGCTAGACCTGGCGCGACAGGCCTTCGGCTCGACTAGCCCGAATCCATGGGTCGGCGCCGTGCTGGTCAACGCCGGTCGCATTGTTGGGCAAGGCTATACGCGACCCCCGGGCGGCCCACATGCCGAGATCGTGGCTTTGGAAGAGGCTGGTGGCTCCGCGCGCGGTTCGACCCTCTACGTAACCCTGGAACCGTGCAGCCATCAGGGCCGCACGCCACCCTGTACCGGCGCCTTGATCGCGGGAGGCATCGCGAAGGTGGTTTACTCCATACAGGACCCGGACGCACGTGTCTCCGGCAACGGTCACCGGCAGCTCGAAGAGGCGGGCGTCGAAGTCGAGATCGGCGACGGCGCGGAGGATTCAGCAGATCTGCTGGAGTCCTACATCAAGCACAGACAGACAGGTTTGCCTTTCGTTACGGCGAAGTACGCCGCCAGCATCGACGGACGTATCGCCTCGGCGAGCGGCGATTCGCGCTGGGTTAGCGGCCCGATGACGCTGCGTTGGGCGCACGACGGGCGGACAAAACTGGACGCGATCATGGTTGGCGCCAGCACGGTGGCTGTGGATAACCCGGAGCTAACGGCGCGTCCCGGAGGCGAACTGGCTGAGCATCAACCGCTGCGCGTCATCCTCGATAGTACGGGGCGCATTTCGGCGAATGCCGGTGTTTTTTCCGCGCTCGCGCCGACGCTCGTCGCCACGACGGCACGCTCGTCCAGCGAGTGGCGCCGCTCAGTCGAGGATGCCGGCGCCGAAGTGCTGGTACTGGACGAAGACAAGGACGGTCGCGTGCCGCTGCCGGAGTTGTTGCGAGACCTTGGTACTCGCGGAGTACTCAACCTGCTTCTAGAAGGCGGCGGCGTGCTGCTGGGATCGTTCTTTGACCAGCGTTTGGTCGACAAGGTGACCGCCGTGATCGCGCCGATAGTCATCGGGGCGGCTGACGCGCCGGCTGCGATCGCCGGACGCGGCGCACAGGTGATGAGCGAGGCGGTCCGACTCTCAGACATGACGGTCGAAAGACTGGGCGATGACGTGCTGTTGACCGGCTATCCCGATTGGTCGCAAGCCTGACCGACTAGAAGTGCGGGCTTTGTTGCTCTCGAGCGCGCGCCGCCGGCATGTGGGCCCGCAGTGAAAACATGAACGGTAGCTGCAGAGGATTCTCCGGCAACTCGTAATACCCGTCGGCGCGTTTCTGCATTTGCGGCAGCCGCGATCCGAAACCAGGCTGGCAGGTCAGGCAACCAGCAGAGCACGCCGTAGGAGGCGAAGACGGCGTCAAAGCTGCCCGACAGCAGGTCCGGGAGCTTGTGGACGTCGGTCTCGATGAAGCGGGCGTCGAGTTGCAGTTCATGGGCGAGGGAGCGCGCGGCTTCGATGGCTGGGGCTGAGAAGTCAACGCCCGTGACGACTGCGCCTTCGCGCGCCCAGGACAGCGTATCCATCCCGAAGTGGCACTGCAGGTGCAGTAGCGACGTGGCGTTGACGTCGCCGAGCTCCCGCCTCTCGATGGGTAGCAGGCTCGACCTGCCGGCTTTGAAGGACGGCACATCGTAGAAGTCGGACGCCAGGTGGATCGGGACACGATCGTCCCAGTTGCGTCGGTTGGCGTCGATGTATTCGTTCACATCACGAATAATAGTCGCTAGGTGGTCGTTGCCCGTTCGCGGCGATGCCCTTACGATCAGCTTCACAACTAGACATAGCGTGGCGGGGGCAACGTGTTCACGGGCATTGTCGAAGAAGTAGGTACGGTCAGGTCGATCGGGCCTGGGCGCTTGATTATCAACGCCAAGAGGGTCACGTGGGGCACCAATCTGGGTGACTCTGTGGCCGTCAATGGCTGTGACCTTACGGCGGTCTACCTGGACGAGGACGGCTTCCACGCCAACGTCATCGAGGAAACCTACGCCCGGACCAACCTCGGCGCCTTGCAAGTCGGCGACCCGGTCAACCTCGAGCGCGCGTTGACGCTTGCCGGGCGTATCGGCGGCCACCTGTTGCGCGGCGTTATCGAGCACACCGGAACCTTGAGGTCGCTTGAACCCCAGGAGCACTCCATCGTCGCCCGCTTCAACGCGCCGGCCGAAATCCTGCGCTACGTCATCGTCAAAGGGCCTATAGCCGTCAACGGAGCGTCGCTGACCGTAATAGATAAGGACGAAGAGACGTTTTCAGTGGGGTTGATACCGTTCACGCAGGAGCACACCAACCTGATGAACTTGAACCCTAACGATAGGATAAACTTGGAGTCAGACATCATTGCCCGCTACGTTGAGCAACTGCTCGACGAACGTTACGGCGAAGGCAATCCTCGCCCGGCAGAAAGGCTCTGATAATGACGAGGGCGGAAGTCACCCAAGGGGCGTCGAGCAACCCTGAGGGTGAGGACGTAATAGCCACTGTCGAAGAAGCGATCGAAGAGTTGCAGGCCGGTCGCTTTGTCATCATCACGGACGATGAGAGCCGCGAGAACGAGGGCGATCTCGTGATCGCGGCCGAGTTCGCAACCGCCGATAGCATCAATTTCATGGCTACATATGGCCGCGGATTGATCTGTATGCCGATGACCGGCGAGAGGCTGGACGAGCTCGGCATTCCAATGCAGATCAGCCCGCAGGACAATGCGTCGCTGTTCGGGACCGCTTTCACGGTTTCGGTTGAGGCACGCAATAACGTAACGACCGGCATTTCTGCCGCCGACCGGGCCGAAACGGTGCGAGTGCTAATCGATCAGAGCAAGTCGAAGCGTGATCTGGCGATGCCGGGTCATCTCTTCCCACTGCGTGCCCGAGAGGGCGGCGTCCTGGTCCGCGCCGGCCAAACGGAGGCGACGGTCGACCTCGCCCGATTAGCTGGGCTTTATCCGGCGGGCCTGGTCTGCGAAATCATGAATTCGGATGGGACGATGGCGCGGCTGCCAGACCTCAAGAAATTCGCCCTGGAGCACCACCTCAAGATTGTCAGCGTCGAGCAGATGATCGCCTACCGCCAGCAGCACGAGCGGCTGGTGGAACGCGTAACCGAGACGGTAATCCCGACGCTTCATGGAAGCTGGAAGGCAATCGCCTATCGCAGCATCGTCGACCCGGACGAGCACGTTGCGCTGGTGATGGGTGACGTGACCGATGGCGAACCGACGCTCGTGCGCATGCATAGCCAGTGCGTAACCGGCGACGTTTTCCAGAGCATGCGATGCGACTGCGGCGAACAGCTTGAGCGGGCGATGCAGCTGATCGGCGCTGAAGGTCGTGGCATTATCGTCTATATGCGACAAGAAGGGCGCGGCATCGGCTTCCACAACAAGTTGCGCGCCTATGCCTTGCAGGACGATGGCCTGGATACCGTCGAGGCCAATGAAGCGCTAGGTTTCGAGGCGGACCGCCGGGACTACGGTATCGGGATGCAGATCCTGGTCGACCTCGGCTTGAAGAAGATCAGATTCCTGACCAACAATCCGCGCAAGCGACTCGGCCTGGAGGGGTTCGGCCTGGAGATGGTCGAGCGAGTGCCGATCATCGTAGAGCCCAACGAATTCAACGCCCAGTATCTGCAAGTCAAGGCAGAGAAGCTCGGTCACCGTTTCGATGACGACCCGATGACCATCGTCTAGCGAATGAGCCGAACGCTCCCTGAGAATCTCGATGGCTCTGGCGTTAACGTCGCCATCGCCGTGGCCCGATTCAACACACTGATCACGGAACGGCTGCTAGCCGGCGCGCTCGAAGGACTCGATGAGCTGGGCGTGGCCGAGCAAAGGCGGGTTGTGGCCTGGGTTCCCGGCAGCTTCGAACTTCCCTTCGCCGCACAGCGGCTGGCTGAGACGGGCCGGTACAACGCCGTCATTTGCCTTGGCTGCGTCATCAAGGGCGAGACGGACCACAACGAGTACATCAACCAGGCGACAGCTCTCGCGCTGCAGGATGTCAGTCGCGAAACAGGAGTACCGGCGATCTTCAAGATCATCACTGCCGACACACTGGAGCAGGCACTGGCGCGATCCGGCGAAGGGACCGCGAACTGGGGCTACGAGGGCGCCCAAACGGCCGTGATAATGGCCAACCTGCGCCGAGAGTTGGCCGAATAACCCCGATAAGCAAGGCCTCTTATGGCGCACAAGTTGTTTCACGTGGGGCAGAAGGCGTTCATCGAGAAGGATGGAAAAGTCCTCGTCGTGTTTCGCACCAACGGCTGGTTCGACTTTCCCGGCGGCCGAATTGATGACGGGGAGCGCGACCTGATAGCTGCACTCCAACGCGAGATCCGCGAGGAGACCACGTTGGAGGTCGAAGTGGGCGCTCCGTTCCCGACCTGGCTCGGACGAGGTGACCGGGTTTACCTTGTAGGCTACCGTTGCCGCTATATCTGGGGTGACGTTTTCCTGAGCGAAGAGCATACCGACCATCGCTGGGTTGATGCTGATACCTTTCGCGTCCTGGATGATGGCAGTGCACGAATTGAGGTGCTACGTCGCTACTTTCTGGGCTGATGGAGCTTACCTGAGCCGGCTGCGGCCTGTGCTATGATTTCGGGGTATCCCGGAGGAGCCACTTGATCGATACCGAGCCGACCGACCCGCCGGAGCTAGATGACGGCGACTGGCAAACCCAGGGAGAATCTCCCGACCCCAGCGCCCTGAATGCGCTGCAGCTTGCTCACCGAGTCGTCAACAAGTTTCCCGAGCTGACCAAGCGATATCAAAAATTCATCGGGACCGCCGCCGTGGTCTCTTCGGCGCTGATCGTGCTGGCAAGCATTGCCGTGTCGCGACGCCTCAACCGCGGCGAATCCGCCGAAGACATCCTCAATTCGATTACGTCAGAAGAGATTGAGAACGCCGGCAAAGAGAAACCCGAGAAGCCCGAGAAGAACGGCCAGAGCCAGGACAAGCGGCGCTTCTTCCACTAGGCGAGCGTTCCGTAGCGCTCTTCAAGGCACCACTATCACCGTGCCAGATTCTGGCGGGCTCACGTGATTGCTTTGCTGCCGGCTCGCGAGCCAGGTCAGTTCTGCCGCAAGGGCGCGAACCGCTTGACTTCCTAGAACATGTTTGCTATTCCTGACTCACGATGGCGAGGCAGATCCTTCACGTCGATTTGGACGCCTTCTTCGTGGCAGTGGAGCAGGCGCGGGATCCTTCCCTTCTGGGTAAGGCGGTCATCGTTGGTGGCGATCCGGGCGGACGGGGTGTTGTGGCGACGGCATCCTATGAAGCGCGCCGTTTTGGCGTCCACTCGGCGATGCCACTGCTCACTGCGAAGCGACTCGCACCCCACGCTATTTTCATGCGCGGCGACTTCAAGGAGTACCAACGCGTTTCGCGCAGCTTCCATGCCATCCTCAGCGAGTACAGCCCGTTGGTCGAATCGGGTGGACTGGACGAGGCATTCATCGACATAACGGGGTGCGAATCGCTCGTGGGTACGCCAGAGGAGGCGGCCGCAACGATCAGGCATCGGATTCAAGACGAGCTGCATATCACGGCTTCTGTCGGCATCGCCGCCAGCCGACTGGTGGCCAAGGTAGCCTCGGACGCCGCGAAGCCGGACGGCGTCCGGCGGGTTGCCGAGGGTGTGGAGGCTTCCTTCCTGGCGCCAATGCCGCTTCGCGCATTGCCGATGCTCGGGCCATCCATGGAGCGGAAGCTCGCTCCGTTGGGCCTGAGTACGCTTGGCCAGTTGGCGGCACAGCCGGTCGCAACACTGGAAGGGCTCTTCGGCAAGCAAGGTGCGGTGATCTGGCAGCGCAGTCGAGGCATTGATGTATCGCCGGTCGGCGGGACGCCGCATTCTCATTCGATCAGTCGCGAAGGGACCTTCAGCTCTGACATCAACGAGCCAGAGCATCTGCGCGCGGTCTTACGTGCGTTCAGTGAGAGTGTCGGCTCGCAGCTGCGACAGCAGGGAAAGCGCGCCCGAACCGTCACGCTGAAGCTCCGCTACGAGGACTTCACAACTCTGTCGCGCAGTAAGACGCCGGTGCGGCCGATCAGCAGTAACGAGGCGATCTTTGAGGTGGCCGATGCGCTGCTATCGCGGATTCGCCAGGCAGAGAAGCGGCCGGTACGGCTGATCGGCATCGCAGCGAATGGGTTGGTAGAGGACGTGTTGCAGCTGAGCTTGGAGCCGTCCGGTGAGTCGAAATCGGAGTCGCTGAGCGCAACGTTCGACAAGGTGCGTTCAAGGTATGGGACGCGCAGCCTGCAGACGGGGCGGACCGCATTCGATGGTGCAACCCGTAAGGACGACGCCGTATTCGATCGGAGTACTGGCCTGTCTTCACAGCTCGATCACTGATACCAGGTTGCTATTTCCCTTAACGTAAAGGTGTAGAATAGGCCTGTAATCTACGGCCAAACGGCCTGTTTTTCAGGGGGAGCACGCCATTGGAAGGGACCCAGGGCTCGACTCGCGGGCGCGGCGGAAGCTGGGTTAGCCTGCGGCGGGCTTGCGAAATCCTTGGGGCGGACGAATCCACGCTGCGGCGCTGGGCCGACGCGGGCAGGCTTCGTGTCTATCGGACCCCGGGCGGACACCGACGATTCTCACTCAGCGACCTCGAGAGCATGGTCTCGGGCGAGGGACGGCATCGAGGCGCCGAAGAGGTCGAGCGTGTCGCCGTCGCCAAGATCAGGCGCCAGCTCCAACGCGCCCGGCAGGATGACCATGGTTGGTATGGCCAGCTGTCCGAGGATGATCGGAAGCGGCTTCGCGATCTGGGCCGACGCCTGGTTGAATTGGCCGGTGAGTACATGGAGAAGGGGACTCACCGCAGCAGTCTGCTCGATGAGGCACTGGAGATCGGCCAAGAGTATGGTCGAATCTTGATCGACGCAGGGCTGCCGCTACCGAGCGCTGTGGGAGCCTACATCGGCTTTCGGAAGACAATCGACGAGACGACGAATCAAACCGCGCTACGCGAATCACTTCCCGTGGAGGAAGCACTATCCGCCTCGGGTCAAGTCCACGCCCTGGGAGACCAGGTGCTTCTCGGGATGACGGCAGCTTACGCGATGCTGTCCGGCGACGGAGATTAAAGATGGCCCGTAGGCGCATCACGTGGTCAGACTCCGGTTCATGATCGATCGCGCATGCGTGAGCTCTCACGGCCCAGGTCCATAGCGGCCGGGCGGATGAATGAAATCGCCAAGAACGCCGAAAAGACGCTTAAAGACAGGGTGAATTCAGAACCCGACGAGGAACTGGAAGATTCAGAGTTGAGTGACTGGGAGCGCCGCCAGGCGATAGCCAGAGAGCGGACGAGACGTGCCGGCTTAACCTAGATGTTCGTTTCGGTCACCGGCGTCAGCAATCACGAGACCCCTGTTGGGCTGCGCGAGCGACCCCTTCGGACTGAACGAAGACTAACGCGCTGCATCCGATGATCGCGGTTCTTCGCTCGGTCGCTTGGTGGCTTCGCCCTTGGCTCGATCTCGCGATAAGCTAGGCCTATGACAGACGCGACAATCGAAGCTGTGGCGTTCGACTGCTACGGCACGCTAATCAACTTCGGCGACGACGCCTATATCGACGCGTACGGGACGATCTGTCGTGAGCAGGGCTTGCCGCTGACCGGCGAGGTCCTCTACGAAAAGTGGATGGAGATCTGGCGCCGGTTGGTCAACGACGGAAGGCTAGTGGCGACGACAGATTCCGTCCCAGGCCCCAATACACCGGGACCTTTGAGCGAGACGGTTGAAATCCCGCCGCATCCCCAGCACCACACCCCGAGTAGCACACGTATCCGTCCGGTCGACGGACCAGTGCCGCCATTTCGTAGTTACCGGGAAGAGTGGACGGAGCACTTCGAGCTGTGCTTCGAGGAACTAGGCGTCGAGGGCGATGCGGTAGCCGGGCACGAGCACCTTCGCAGCATGTTGGCCGTTGCGCCGGCTTTCGAAGAGGCTCGCCGCACCGTCGAAACGATAGGCCGCAAGATGCCCATCGCGATGATGTCGAATGCGGACGATGACTTCCTTTTCCCGGCGCTAAGTAAGAATGTACTGTCCTTTCCGGTGACCCTGTCGTCGGAGGAGGCGCGGGCCTACAAACCCCACCGATCGATATTCCAGCTGTTGAGCGAGCGCATGGGTGTGGCACCGGAGGGCATCCTGTACGTTGGCGACAGCCTGCTGGCCGACGTGACAGGCTCACGAAACGCGGGAATGCAGGCGGCCTGGATCAACCGTAGCGCGGACAGCAAAGGTGCCAGCGATTGGGCCAGCATAAAGCGTGACCTCGCCGAACCGCATTACGAGGTGAGTCGCCTGGACGCGCTGATAGAAGTAGTGGGCATCAGATGACTCGAATGATAGATCGGTCACAAGCGGCGTTCGAAGAGGCACAGCGCTACCTTCCAGGTGGCGTCAACAGCCCGGTACGCTCCTTCCGGGGAATCGGCGGCACTCCTGTCGTTGTAGCGTCTGGACAAGGTGCGCGGATCCTCGATGTCGACGGGAACTCCTACATCGATTATTGCGGCTCCTGGGGTCCCTTGATCCTGGGACATGCCAACGCCGAAGTCGTCGAAGCAGTTCAGCAAGCGGCCGCAAAAGGCCTGACCTACGGTGCCGCGACGCGGGCCGAAACCGAGTTGGCGCGCCTCGTCTGTCAACACGTGCCCTCCATGGAGTTAGTGCGGTTCGTTAATTCTGGCACCGAGGCGACGATGTCGGCGATCCGCGTCGCGCGGGGCTTCACAGGACGTAGCAAGGTGGTCAAGTTCGAGGGCTGTTATCACGGCCACTCCGACGGGCTGCTGGCGCAGGCAGGCTCCGGCATTGCCACGCTTGCGTTACCGGACAGCGCCGGCGTGCCCGCCGCATATACCGCAGAGACACTGGTGGTCCCCTTCAACGACATCGATGCCGTAGGCGAGGTGTTTAATCGATGGGGTGGCGAGATCGCCGCCGTGATCGTCGAGCCCGTCGCCGCAAACATGGGTGTGGTGTCGCCGGCTGGCGGCTTCCTCGAGATGCTACGCACCCACTGCAGCGACAACGGCGCCTTGTTGATTTTCGACGAGGTGATAACCGGCTTCCGCGTCGGCCTTGGCGGATACCAGGCTTATGCCGGCGTCGTGCCGGACCTGACTTGTCTGGGCAAGGTGATCGGCGGCGGTATGCCGGTCGGTGCCTACGGCGGGCGTCGCGAAGTGATGCAGCAGGTGGCGCCCCTGGGTCCGGTCTATCAAGCTGGCACCCTTTCCGGTAACCCGCTGGCAATGGCGGCGGGAATCGCAACGCTCTCGCAGTTAGGCCAGCCGGGCTTCTATGAAGCACTCGATGCCAAGGCATTGCGCCTCGCGACCGGGATCCAGGCGTCGTTGGCGAGGCATGAGATCCCGGGAAGGCTTAGCAGAGTCGGATCGATGATGACGTTGTTCTTCGCCGAGGAGACACCCTTCGACTACGCCAGCGCAAGGAAGGCTGACGCCGACCGCTACGCCAGATTCTTCCACTTGCTGCTGGATGCCGGCGTGTATTTGCCCCCTTCGCAGTTCGAAGCCTTATTCGTTTCCGCAGCGCACAGTGACGCGGACATCGATGCGACGATCTCGGCCGTAGACGCCGCCCAGGGAGCGAGCTGACGGCGCGCTGGGCCGATGTCGAAGCTGCGGAGACGGAGTTTGCGGCTGCGGTGCGGGCGAAATTCGATGCTCACGTCCACAAGGTCATGGCGACGACGCGAAAGGATGGCTCGCCCCGCGTCAGCGGCATTGAACTCACGTTCTCCGACGGCGATGTTTGGTTTGGATCGATGGTCGGGGCGCGAAAACTGGCTGACCTGGACCGCGATCCACGCCTGGCGCTGCACTGTGCGCCTGAAGATCCGCCTCAGGACGCCAACTTATGGGGCGGCGACGCGAAACTGTCAGGGCGCGCAGAGGAAGCGAACGACCCGCAACGTCTCAAGTCGATGGGCGGCGATGGCAACGGTGGCGCCGATAGCGATAGCAGCCCCGATGGCCGCTTGTTCCGAGTCGACATAAGAGAAGTGGTGCTCACACGGATAGGTGATCCACCAGATCACCTGGCGATCGAAATCTGGACTCCGCAAGGCGGGCTAAGGCGGCTGCGAAGCCACTGAATCCTCGTCGCCGCGAGGCTGCTCAGCACAGGTTGTGTACTGTGACATTTCTGCTTGTCCGCGACTTCGAGCGGGTCTATACTTCCCTCAACTCTTGGTAAATTGCTTAGCTACATGAGCGTATAAATGAAAGTCACCTGTACTCAGGAAGCCTTCTCGCGCGGACTCAGTGTCGTCGGTAGAGCGGTCGCCACACGCAGCACGTTACCGATCACGTCTCACGTCCTGATCACGACGGAGGACGACGGTAGACTGCGACTCTCCGCGACGAATCTCGAAATCACGATGAACTACTGGATCGAAGCGGAGATCGTCGAGCCCGGCTCAGCGGCTGTGCCGGCACGATTACTCACCGACTTCGTGAATACGCTGCCGCCGGACCAGATCACACTGGAGCTGGCCGCGCGTTCTCGGCAACTCAAGGTCGAATGTGCCCGTAATGAGGCACAGGTCAGCGGGCTCGACGCGGAAGACTTCCCCCCCACGCCTGTGGTTCAAGACGGCATCGAGGTGCAGTTGGAGGCAAAGGGCCTTCGCCAGGCGATCGCGCAGACCGTCTTCTCGGCGGCGACCGACGATTCACGCCCGGTCTTGACGGGTGTCGATACCAAATTCGAAGGCGATACCCTGACCCTGGCGGCCTCGGACGGATTCAGGCTTTCCGTCTACAAGCTCGCGTTGCAGGCACCCGTCGAGGCGACAGAAATCGTCATACCAGCTCGCGCCTTCTCGGAGCTCAGCCGATTGCTCGCCGAGGCAGAGGACGCTGTCACCCTCCGAACCAACGCGGCGAAAACTCAAGTGCTGTTCAGGCTGGCCAACGCCGAGATGGTGGCGCAGCTAATCCAGGGTACGTTCCCCAACTTCAACCAGCTGATCCCTGCCAGCTCCACAAGTCGAGCTGTTGCGGAGGTAGGCGAATTCCTGCGAGAAACGCGGACCGCTTCGGTCTTTGCGCGCGACGGCTCAGGCATCGTGCGTCTCGTCGTCACGCCCGGAGAAGGCGTCACTCCCGGCAAGATCGTGATCTCTGCCCGCGCCGAAGAAGTCGGTGACAATGAAGGCGAAATAGACGCGGCCGTCGAAGGTGAAGGCGTCAAGATCGCGTTCAACGGCAAGTACTTGCAAGACGTGCTGCAGGCGCTGGAAACCGGCCAACTCGCCATGGAAACCACTGGACCGTCCAGTCAGGGCGTGTTCAAGACACTAGGTGACGACAACTACATCCACGTCATCATGCCGATGTTTGTTCAATGGTGATAAACCGACGCGAGGTTTTGGGAGCTGCGAGTCGTCCAATGGCAGCACTCCGGCAACCGTCGCCCGCTCCTGGGTCGCCGTCACGCTGACCTGGAGCGCTTCCAGAACCTGCTCGCGGTCGCGCTCGCCGGCACGGTCGAGCCAGGCTCCGACCGCCGTGCAGGCCGAGTGCAATGCCGCTTCGTCCATGGCCCCGTAGGCTGACGCGTCTAGTCGCCGCAGCGACTTGAGCCGCTCGGTGATCACCTCCTGCTGCCGCCGGATGTCGGCCAGTTCAGTCTCGACCACGTCCTCGTTGACTTCGCCGTAGCCGAACAGGCGCACGAGCCGTGCCTCCCGCTTCTTTAGCGATTTGAGCTGGGCGTCCAGGCGACCGGCCTCTTCGGGGTCGGTGTCGGAGTCTGCCGAGCGTGTGAGCTCGCGAAGCACCACCTCCGGCGAGGCGAGCAGCCGCCGCACCTCGGTCCAGGCTCCCGCCTCCAGGGCGTCGGCCCGCACGTACCGCCCTGAGCATTCGCGCCCGGTGTTGGTGTCGTAGGAGTGGCGGCAGCGATAGTAGCTGTACTCGCGCCCTTTGCTCTTAAGCGTCTGGCCGACCATGGCGCCGCTGCAGATCCCACAGCGGGCCCGCCCGCCCAGAGCGTAGTGGCGGTGGGTGCCCTGCCGCCGCGTTCGCTCCGGATCATGGAGGATCGTCTGCACGCGGCGCCATATGGCGTCGTCGATGATCGGGGGCGAGGCTCCGGGGACCGCAATGTGCTCGTCGAGCGGTCGCTCGATGACCTCGCTGCGGCGCCGGCCGTTTGCGGCGCGTGAGCTAACGCGCTTTGTCCGCCGGTAGACCGTGTGGCCGGTGTAGGTCTCGTTTGTCAGCACGCGCCGGATGGTGAGCGGGTACCAGCGGCCACCGGCCAGCGCCGGGATGGCAGCCTCGTTAAGCTCCCGTGAGACCGCCGAGAAGCTCCTCGTCTCGGCGTAACGCTCGAAGATGCGACGCACGACGGTCGCCTGGAACGGCTCGCACCATTGGCGAGCTCGTGGACGCCGCCATGACCGCCATCGAGCGCGACAACCCGGCGCTGAAGGACGTCCTACCCAAGGACTACGCTCGCCTCGCGCTAGACAAGACCGCCTCGGCCAGCTTATCGACCTCGTTAGCAATATCAGGGTTGGGGATACCGAAGCCCGCGCCAAGGACGTGCTGGCCGGGTCTACGAGTACTTCCTCTCGCAGTTCGCCAACGCCGAGGGTAAGAAGGCGGTGAGTTTTACACGCCGCGTTGCGTGGTCGCGCTCTTGGTCGAGATGCTGGAGCCCTATTACGGCCGGGTGTACGACCCATGCTGTGGCTCCTCCGGCATGTTCGTCCAGTCGTTGGAATTCATAAACGCGCACGCCAACGGGAACGGCAACGGCGGCAGGGCCAAAGCCGACATCTCCATTTACGGCCAGGAGTCGAACTACACCACCTGGCGACTGGCGAAGATAAACCTGGCCATCCGTGGCATCGACGCCCAAATCGCCCATGGCGACAGCTTCACGATGACCGGCACGCCGACCTCAAGGCCGACTACATCCTGGCCAATCCACCCTTCAACGTCTCCGACTGGGGCGGCCAGCGGCTGCGAGATGACAAACGCTGGAAGTACGGTGCGCCACCAGCGAGGAACGCCAACTTTGCCTGGGTGCAGCACATCGTCCACCACCTGACACCGGCTGGCATCGGGAATTGACCACGGACGACATCGCCTGCATAGCCTCTATCTATCAAGCCTGGCGCGGTGAGAAGGACGCGGGCGAGTACGCCGACGTTGCCGGCTTCTGCAAGAGCGCAATGCTGGACGAGGTCCGCAAGCATGGTCACGTTCTCACCCCCGGCCGCTACGTCGGCGCCGAGCCTCAGCCGACGACGGGGAAGCCTTTGAAGACAAGATGACGCGCCTCGCCGCACAGTGGCGGGAGCAGCAGGCGGAGGGACAGCGACTAGATGCGGCTATCGAGGCGAACCTGGAGCGGCTAGGGTTCGGTGGCGAACGCGCCACAGCTGACGGAGAGGATCATGCCACTTCAGTTGGATAACCTGAGGAGGTCGGTCGTAGTCCTCGCTGAACTGATCGAAGTCAGTGAAGATGATGCGCGCATGGGACAGCTGAGTGAGGTCGAGCGCAACGGCATCCGCTCCGGCGTCATCCAGAACTTCGAGGTCACCTATGAGCTCTCCTGCAAGTTGATGGCGTGCTGGTTGAACACCTACATCGGCTCCGGTGTCGCGGATCTCAAAAAGAAGCGTGAGCTATTCCGCCTCGCCGCTGAAAGCGGCCTCATCCCCAATGTCGACCAATGGATGCAGCAATCGCGATGCGAGGAATGACACTTCCCACACCTACGACTGTGAGAAAGCCGCTCTCGTCTACGAGGCCACGATGGACTCACGCACGACGCACGGCTGCTGCTGGGGGAGTTGGAAGACCGGAATGATTGACCTCAATCCCAACCACCTCGAAATGGTCAAACGCATCCTCGCTGAGCAAGTGCCGGAGTGCGAGGTGCGGGCTTCGGATCCCGCGCAACCTGGACCGCGAAGGACTACTCCGACCTCGACCTTGCAGTCGTTGGCCAGGGCCCGGTGGTCCGGGGAACACTCGCCCGCCTAAAAGAAGCCTTTGAGGAATCCGACCTGCCCATGCGAGTTGAGGTGCTCGACTGGCACACCATCTCCGAGAGATCCCGAGAGGTCATCGAGCTCGACTACGTGGTTGTGCAGGAAGGGACTAAGAAGCGAAGCTCAGTTGTGGCGCAGGGCTGGTCTACGGCGACCGTTGAAGACATTGCCGAGAAGGTTGCCATGGGCCCCTTCGGGTCGTCCATTAAGGTCGAAACGTTTGTACCGGAGGGCGTACCCATTATCAGCGGGCAACACCTACACGGTTTTAGAGTCGACGATGTGCCCGGTTTCAATTTTATTGAACCGCAACATGCGCAACGACTAGCCAACGCCAATGTTAAGCGGGGCGACATTGTGTTCACTCATGCCGGCAACATTGGCCAGGTTGCCTATATCCCGGATACTTCAAAGTTTGGACGTTATGTGATTTCGCAGCGTCAGTTCTACATGCGATGTAACCGCTCAAGGGCTCTACCTGAGTTCGTCACCCTGTACTTCAGGTCACCCGAAGGCCAGCACCAGCTTCTGGCCAACACGTCACAAGTAGGCGTCCCATCTATCGCGCAGCCCGTGACATACTTGCGCACGATAGAGATCCCCCCTGCCTGAACAGCGCGCCATCGCCCACGTCCTGGGGACACTGGACGACAAAATCGAGCTGAACCGGCGCAAAAGCGAGACCCTGGAGGCGATGGCGCGGGCGCTCTTCAAGTCGTGGTTCTAGGCCGGACATCTCGGTGCTGTCAGACGAGTTCCTGGCTGAGGTGCGCGGCATGCCGCAACGCAACCTCGCTGCGGAGCTACTGCAGAAGCTGCTCAGGGGCGAACTGTCCACCCGGAGGCGGAAGAATGTGGTGCAAGCGCGCTCGTTTGCCGAGATGCTGGAGCAGACCCTTCGCCGTTACCAGAACCGGTCGATAGAGGCGGCGCAGGTGATCGAGGAGTTGATTCAGCTTGCGAAAGACCTGCGTGAAGCCAGCGCCAGAGGCGAAAGCTTAGGCCTCTCCGAGGACGAGTTAGCTTTCTACGACGCGCTGGAGACCAACGACAGCGCTGTGCAAGTCCTGGGGATGAGACGCTAAGGTGATTGCTCAAGAGCTGGTCGAGACCGTTCGTAACAACGTCACCATTGACTGGACGCTGCGGGAGAATGTGCGAGCGCGACTGAGGGTGGCAGTCAGGCGCATTCTGAACCGCCACGGTTATCCACCGGACAAGCAGGAGAAGGCCACGTTGACGGTGCTAGAACAGGCCGAGGTCCTGTCGGCAGAGTGGACGGTTAGTTGATTTACGTATTCGGCGGCGAGTAGAGGACCAACATGAAGATCTCAACCATCCTCGACAATATAGACAGTGGCCGCATGGTCCTCCCTGAGTTCCAGCGTGGTATGTCTGGAATCGGGAGCAAGTTAGAAGCCTATTCGAGTCCTTGTTTCGGCGACATCCCGTCGGCGGACTGTTGGTGTGGGTCACGGAGTCCAAGACTGCTGCTCACCGCGGCGGCGAGCAACTACCCACTGGAGCCGTGAACCTCCTGCTGGACGGTCAACAGCGGATGACGACGCTCTACGGAGTGGTCCAGTGGCAAGCCGCCGACATTCTTCGACGGGAATGCCCAAACCTTTTCCAACCTCATGTTCACTTCGAGGACGAAGCCTTCGCGTTCTATCAGCCTATAAGGATGCGAGACGACTCATCATGGATCGACGTCACCGGACTCATGCAAAAGGGCGTGGATGGGCTTGGTGAATTCATCGATGGACTTGGCCTACCTCCTGCGAAGCTCACTCTGTGCTTCAGCCGGCTGAGTCGCCTCCTCGGAATCCTCGACGTTGATTTGCCCGTCGAGGAAGTCACAGGCGCGGACAAGTCCTTGGATGTCGTCGTGGACATCTTCAACCGCGTCAACAGCGGCGGGACAAAGCTGTCCAAGGGTGACCTTGCATTGGCCAAGATCTGCGCAGGATGGCCCGAGGCACGCGACACGATGAAACAGTCGCTGAGCGAATGGGCGAAGAGGGGCTACTTCTTCGATCTCGATTGGCTGTTGCGCTCGGTGAACACCGTTCTGACGGGCGAAGCCAAGTTCAGCTTCCTCCATGATGAAGAGCTCGGAGGAGGTTCAGGACGCGTTGAAGCGGGCCAAGGATGCTATCGATGATAGCCTCAACATGATCGACGGCTGCCTTGGACTGGACCATGACCGAGTCCTCTTCGGGAGGTTTGCCGTGCCTGTTATGGTCCGTTTCCTTGATCAGCGCAGTGGGCCGCTCTCAACCGAGGAGCGGGACAAGCTCCTCTTCTGGTTCGTCCAGGCCGGGATGTGGGGGCGCTTCTCCGGATCAACCGAGAGCTCTATCGACCAGGACCTGGCCGCAGTGGACAGTGTGGATTCCCCTCTCGACAAACTGGTGGAACAGCTGCGACTCTGGCATGGAGGACTCCGAACAGAGCCTGGTCACTTCGCGGGTTGGAGCCTCGGGGCGCGGTTCTATCCGATCCTTTACATGCTTATCCGCATGGGTGGCGCTCAGGATTGGGGCACAGGTCTCCCCTTGAAGAAGGGACTGCTGGGCAAAATGAACCAGTTGGAGGTGCACCATATCTTTCCGAAGTCTCGACTCTACCAGGAGGGCTACCATCGCCCAGAGGTCAACGCGCTAGCCAACTTCTGCTTCCTCACAAAGGACACGAACCTCCAAATCAGTGACCGCTTTCCCGAGGAGTACTTCCCTGAGGTGGAGTCTAAGCATCCCGGAGTCTTGGCATCGCAGTGGGTTCCCGCTGACCCTGATCTTTGGAAGATAGAGAACTACGGCGACTTTCTCTCCGAGCGCCGCAGGCTCCTGGCAGCCGAAACCAATCGCCGCATGGAGGATCTGCTCCATGGTGACACGCATTGGTTCGAGGGCGCAGCAAAGCCGGAGCCCGTGGCGGTGCCGGGCGGCATCGCAAGCGACGACGACGAGGCCGCAATTGAGGCCCTAGCCGAGTGGGTTGAGGCACAGGGGCTCCCGCGCGGACAGATGGCGTTCGACTACACGGACCCCGACACCGGCGAGCAGATCGCAGTCTTTGACCTCGCTTGGCCCGATGGCGTCCAGACAGAACTGAGCCAACCGGTCGCCGTCCTCCTTGATGAGGGCGACGAGACCCTCGCCATCGCCGCCAAGGCCGGATACCGGTGCTTCACTCGCACACAGGACTTCCGCGAGTATGTAGCCACCGAAATCAGTCCTGCCGTCGGCGCCGTGGGCTGATCAACCCGCTGCTCATCTTCCTGTAAGCGCAAGCGGACTATCCCTCATGAGCTAAATCTCACTGTTGAGGCGTTGGCTCTGCTTGTTAGACTACTTCCCAAGAAAGCCAAGTTGACATTGCTCTCTGGAGCGTGGCTGTCCACCACCTCGATGAAAGCCATCGAGGCAGCAGGGCATAAGCCTTCCTACTCGCGACTGAACAATCTGGAGGAGCTGAACCTGGCATTGGTTGCGTGAGGACAGGCGAACATGGAACTAAGTGAAATACTAATCATCGCGTTCACCGGCGTGGTTGCTTTATCTACAGTCGCCTACGCCTTGCTGACTTGGCGGCTTGTGTCAGAAACGCAGAAGCTGAGAAGGGCACAGACTGAGCCGAGAGTCAGCGCGCGAGTAGAAATAGACGAATGGGCTGGACGGGACGGACTAGAGTTGGTCATTCGCAATGAAGGACAGGGCCCAGCCAGTAATATAAGATTTGATTTTGAAGGTGACCCCACATATTTCATTGGAAGCGGCCAACTAGAGCCAATAGATCAGATATCTGTTATCAAGAACGGCTTACCCCATTTGGGCCCTGGTCAGACTTTCAGACTCCGCTTGGGTTGGTTGATCGGAGAGGCCTTTGACCGCGCCAACCAAGTCCCTTGGACACTGCATATAAGTTTCAGGAGTTTGGGCGGAACGCTTATGAGAGGTACTTACGTCCTCGATTTCTCACAATTCGCAGGTACTATGGGAGGAGACGAGCAACCGCTAGTCAAGATAGAGCGGCATTTGAATTCTCTCCAGAAAGATGTACATCATCTGTTGACTGGATTTAATAAGCCGCAAATCATTACTCAAACGAAAGGTGCATACCGCGAGGAGATGGAACAACGTCGCCGAGAAAGAAGTGGAGGTGGTCCCGTAGATTCTGCCTCTGATACGGATAGCGTCGTCGAGGGTTAAGGCACCTGTCCAGCAAGTATTTGACGAGAGAACATAGCGCAAACCAACTTAGCGGGTAGACCCGGAGGTGACCTGCCCCCGGATTAGGTTCAAGGATTCCTATAATCCGACTGGGGGGTCCTAGCCATCTGTTGTGCAAACTCCTGGGGCGTTGTTGCCCAGAGCACTGTGGGGCCGAAGGGCATTGTAGTCGTCTCCACGATGGTCCTGGCCAAGCGTGGCATCCGTGATAGAGTTCGTCTCCTCAACGCCTCGTTGGAGCTGACCGTCGCGGAGCATGCGCAATAGAAGCTTTCGGACCGTGCCTCCCTTCATGGCAGACCGCCCTGTACAGGCTGACTGTCGATCTTCTGAGTCTGGGCCCCCTCTGGAACTGTCGATCTTTGCTTAGTTGGTATGACTGCGGTGGGCATGACGATTGGACTGCTCATTATTGCTCTGCTCACCATAGTTAAGTGAAAACGAATTCCCCGGTCGGCAAATCACTTCTCTGGGCCGGAGGAGGTCGGTTTTGGGGCGTCCTCGACGTCTTGTTCGGGTTACAGGTAGGAGCCGCCTGATGGCCTGCTCCCATATTTCAGTGAGAACTCCGCGATGCAAATTATCAATGGTCAGTTAGTCTACTCGGCTACTGATCTCGTTGGCTTCTTGGCCTGCGAGCACCTGACGAACCTTGACCGCGCCGCAACCGACGGGCTCGTCCAGCGGCCGATGCGGGTCGACCCCGAACTTGATCGAATTGCTAAGCGCGGTCTCCAGCATGAGGCGCGCTTCCTCGCGGAGCTCGAGGATTCGGGGGCCAGCATCACGAGAATCGAGCCTGACGCCTCTGTTTCGGACCCGGGCGACCGCCTGCGCCAAGCGACTGAGGCCACATTCATCGCGATGAGTCGCGGCGATGACCTTGTCTACCAGGCGGCTCTCTTCGATGGAAAATGTCGAGGCCACCCTGACTTTCTGATCAAGGTCGATCGTCCAAGCGACCTCGGAGGCTGGAGCTACGAGGTTTGGGATACAAAGCTTGCGCGGCACGCTAAGGGCTCAGCTGTGCTGCAGTTGTGTCTCTACAGTGACCTCCTCGCCGCAGCACAGGGCACCAAGCCTGAGTACATGTACCTCGCTTTGGGCGGGAGCAAGCAGGAAAAGGTCGAACTGCGCGTGGATGACTATGCCGCTTATTACCGTCTAGTCAAGGCAGAGTTCGAGGCGATCCTCGCCAAAGACGAACCGGTCTATCCGCCCCTTTCCCGGCCCGATCCTGTGGAGCACTGCGATGTCTGCCGCTGGAGCGAGGTTTGCCGTAACCATCTGCGCGCGACGGACGATCTATCGCTCGTCGCCGGCATCTCCTCCAACCAGCGCCGCCATCTTCGCGACCGCGAGATCGACACGCGAACGACACTAGCAGGCGTCTCATTGCCGCTCGATCCCCCGCTGCGCGGCAGCACCGCTCAAGGCGTGACGCGCATACGTGAGCAGGCACGCATCCAGGTCGAGGGCGAGCAGAAGGGAGAGGTAATCTCCGAGGTTCTTGACCTGCCCCGAACCAGAGAAGGTGACTACCAGTCTGGTCTGGGTTTGCTTAGCCTGCCGCCTCCATCAGCTGGTGACCTCCTTCTTCGATATCGAAGGAGACCCTTTTGCGCTGGACGACGGAATCGACTACCTATTTGGCGTCATCGAACCTTCGCTCCTCGACTCAGAGGGTCAGCCGACGTTTCATTCCTTTTGGTCCATCGAGGGGAGTGGTGAGGTCACTCTCGATGCGGAGCGCAAGGCGTTCGAGGCGTTCATCGATCTCGTCATGCTGCGTCTGGAAGCCGACCCCAACCTTCATATCTACCACTACGCTGCCTACGAGCAGACCGCCGTGCGTCGTCTCATGGGGCGCTACGGTACGCGTGAGGACGAAGTCGACAGGCTCCTGCGTGGCGGCGTCTTTGTCGATCTGTTCCGAGCCGCACGACAGGGCATCCGCGCCTCAGTCGAAAGCTACTCGATTAAGAAGCTCGAACCCCTTTACGGCTTCACCCGCACGGTTGATCTTCGGGACGCTGGCTCGAGCATCGTCGCCTTCGAGACCTGGCTCGAGCTCGGAGGCGAGGTCGAAGACGACCCCGATGTCCTGCAGCGGATTGCCGACTACAACAAAGACGATTGCGTCTCTACCTGGCGGCTACGCGACTGGTTGGAGGAGCAGCGGGCGCACCTGGCAGCCAGCCTCGGTGAGGGGCTTCCCAGACCTCTGCCTGAGACCGGCACTCCGAGCGCAGAACTGGCGGTTTCGCTGGCGCAGACCTTAGAGCTAACCGAGAAGCTGATCGCGGGCTTGTCGGAAGATCCAACAAGTCGTAGCGCTGAGGAGCAGGGGCGTTGGCTTCTTGCGCAGCTACTCAGCTGGCACCGGCGGGAAGAGAAGTCCATGTGGTGGCGCTACTTCTACTTGCTCAATGATCTCACCGACGAGGAACGCATAACGGAGCCCGACGCTCTCGGATCCCTTGTGGCTGAAGGAGTAGTAGGTCAGGCGAAGCAGTCCTTCATTTATCGCTTCCGCTTTCCCCCACAGGATCACAAAATCACCGCAGGTTCGACCCCGCGCGACCCCGCGCGGGATAGTCAGACTGTCGGTACGGTTGTCGCAATCGACGACGACGCTGGCACGATCGAGATCAAACGCGGCATGAACGCGGAGCCGCCGGCTCCGACATCACTGGTGCCGCTGGAAGCTGTCCGCACAACCGACCACCAAGCTAACCTGCGCCGTATCGCCGAGTGGGTTATCGACAACGGAATCGATACACCGGGATCCTACCGCGCCGCCCGAGACCTCCTGCTTCGAAAGCCACCAAGTATTGGACAGACTGATAGCGGCAGTCTTTCTCTCCCAGGTGAACTGCCGGAAGCAGCAGCCCGCCGCCTTGTCGCTCAGCTCGATGGGAGCTACCTCGCTGTGCAGGGGCCGCCCGGCTCCGGGAAGACCTCTGTCGGTGCGCAGATGATCGTGGACTTGGTGACGGCTGGGAAGCGGATTGGCGTCACGGCAACCAGCCACAAGGTCATTGGACAGCTGCTCGAGAAGGCAGCAGAGGTCGCTGAAAAGCGCGGCGTGCCTATCCGGATCGGCCAGCGGCATGCTTCAGATGACCCACCAACCTTTGCCGGCGCGATTCCGTTTGGCTCGCCCGCTGCGGCCAGGGACGGGCTCATCGCCGACGAAGTCGACGTCGTCGGCGGCACGACCTGGCTCTGGTGCCGTGAAGACATGCAAGGAGCGGTCGACTTGCTCTTCGTGGATGAGGCAGGCCAGATGTCTCTCGCCAACGTTATTGCGGCATCCTCCGCAGCTTCGAGCCTCGTGCTGCTCGGAGACCCGCAGCAGCTCGACCAGCCCTTACAAGGCGTCCACCCACCGGGTGCAGGCGTCTCGGCTCTGGCTCACGTCCTCGACGATCACCGCCTGAGCAATCAGGCGTCTCACAACACGATGCCTACTGAACTGGGCCTGTTCCTGGACGGAACCTGGCGCCTTCATCCAGACATCTGCGGCTACACATCCGAGGTCTTCTACGACAGCTTGCTCCATTCGCACCCAGGGCGCGAAGTGCAGCACGTCTCGGGCCAGGGCCTCCTAACGGGTACGGGCGTTCGGTTCGTCCCGGTGCCGCACGAAGGTCACAGTAGCGACTCTGAGGAAGAGTCAGAAGCCATCAAGCACCTGATCGATGACCTGCTTTTGGCTAAACCCACTTGGGTCGATGACCAAGGCATCGAACAGCCACTAAGCCTCAACGACGTGCTGGTGATCACGCCTTACAACGCGCAGGTCAGCGCCATATCGGAAGCATGCCCCGGTGTGCGTGTGGGTACGGTCGACAAGTTTCAAGGTCAGGAGGCCCCAATCTCCATTTATTCCATGGCAACTAGCTCAGCTGAAGAAGCGCCTCGCGGGATGAAGTTCCTCTACAGCCTTAATCGCTTAAACGTGGCTACGTCACGTGCGCGTTGTCTCGCGGTTGTGGTGGCGAGCCCTGACCTCGTCCGAGTCCGCTGCCGAACGCCACGACAGATGCTGTTGGCGAACGCACTGGCGCGGCTCGTTGAGGTGGCGGGTCAGACGACCGAATTGCCTTCCGATTAGTGATG
>CBDDBP010000002.1:0-38588 GCA_965225815.1 Dehalococcoidia bacterium | reverse complement strand
AAGCTCCCTGGGCCGCAGACGGGAAAGCAGGACTCATAGGCGACCAAGACTAACTTTGGCGCCTTCAGGGACCACCCCTGAAGGACGGTGGCGGGCTACAGCCGACTTCGCCCGCCGGCCCTCCCCCGATTCCGCTCCCCTATCCTTACAGCTGCATCGCCGGGCTGAAGGCAGCGTGCGCCTTTGCCGCCTGCTCTGAGTCGTAGATGGCAGAGTAGCGCCGGACCATCGCTTCGCTAGGTCATAATCCCTCGTGTAAAGCTTGCGAAACGTCCCCGTGAAACATCCTTGGAACCCGTACACGGCCTCGCAGGGTTGGCGCGCTCACCAGGGAGGGTGGCTGAAGGGGCTGGATTGCCTGCTCCCAATGTTGGTCTGCAGCCATCCGGTGCGGATGAAGCGCCTACGCGGACTCAGATTCTGAGGAGCGGACCGACCTCGCGGAGCCGTTCGCGGCGCAGGCGGTAGTCCGGCGCCGCTTGTGCGACGACTGCCCAGTACTCGGGCGTGTGACCGCGCAGGTGGCCGAAGAGATCGCTGAAGCGACCGGCCCGCGAGATCCGTTACGTGCCGGTCTCGATTGAGCAGTACACGGCCGCTGCTGCCGAGCAGGGCCTGCCGGGCGACGTCATTGACCTGCTCAGGTACCTGTTCGGCGTAGTCCTGGACGGCCGCAACTCCCACCTGACCGACGGCGTCCAGCGCGCCCTGGGCCGGGAGCCCAAGGACTTCAGGGACTACGCTCGAGAGACCGCCGCCACGGGCGTCTGGAGCGCGGCTGAGTCGGTCGGAGCCATCCGGTGATGGACGACACGCTATTCGCCTTGACGCTAGTTGCGGCCCTCGGCTGCGGACTGCTGGCCGGCATGGTCTACGCTTTCTCCAGCGCGGTGATGAAGGCCCTGGGTCGCCTGCCGGCGGCCCAGGGAATCGCCGCCATGCAATCCATTAACACCACGGTAATCAATCCATGGTTCCTTGGAGCGTTCTTCGGTCCGGTGCCAATCTGTATCGCGGTGGGCATCTTATCCGCGCTTGAATGGGAAGAGCCGACGGTGTTCTTTCAGCTCGCCGGAAGCTTCCTCTATCTCGTGGGGGCGGTCCTCGTAACGATTGCCTTCAATGTGCCGCGTAACGACGCGCTGGCGGCCGTCGACCCAGACAGCTCCGACGGCGAGAATTACTGGCGCCGCTACCTTGTCGAGTGGACCACCTGGAATCACGTGCGGACGGTGGCTGCACTGGCGGCAGCAGCCTCACTCACGATTGCCGCTATTGAGATGTAGCGCAGTGTGCATGCGCTCGCTCTAGAGCCCGTTCGTCAGGCGTCTCCGGATCTTACCTCTCGTCAACTCCGGCATCTCGCATCTCAAAAATTACACCCGTAATTACACCCCGGCTACACCTTTTAGCTGAGGACGCGTGGGGCCTCCGGTTGCAACATCGTCCTGTGAGGGGCGGCGAGCGCCGACTTCAACGCCAAGGAGGCACTTAGTGCTGCCAAGACTGTCGATCGAGAATCTGGCCCGGACTAGTGCTGCGGGGCGGCATCAAACGAGTAATTCAAGTGAGAGGAGCCCACGATGAGCCCGAACCCATCGACTCAAGAAAGCGAACACGGGATGCCGCCGGTTGCGGCAGAGTCCGAAGCCATTCGGACCGCGAAATTGGAGGTGCTGTAATGACTTCGCTCGCACGCTGGTGTTTCCGTAACCCGTGGCTCGTCATCGCGGGCTGGGTTGTTACGTTGGTCGTCGTCTTCGGCGCCGTCTTCTCGGTCGGCGCGGCGTTCGACTCAGGCTTCGAGATTCCTAACTCAGAGAGCCGTCGTGGCTTTGACGCACTCGACGAGCACTTCGGCGGCGTCGGCAGTGGTGAGAGTGGCTCGATCGTCTTCACCACCAGCGACGGCATCGACGATCCAGCAGTCCGCGGCGCGATGGAGGAGATGTTCGCCAAAGTCGCGACCTTCGAGGGGGTCACGCTTTCCAGCCCCTACGAGGGCGTCGGTGCCACGACGCAGGTTAGTGCCGACCGCACCGTCGCCTTCGCCGCGATCAGCCTGTCGCCGGACCTCGACTTCACGGAGACGTCGGAGCTCGGTGTCGAGATGGTCACCCTCGCGCCTGAAATAGACGGGCTGCAGGTTGAGATCGGCGGCGAGGCGTTAGCTGAGCAACAAATACCCGAGACCGAGTTCATCGGGCTCAGCTTCGCCATCGTGATCCTGATCATCGCGTTCGGTTCAGTCCTTGGGATGGGACTTTCGATCGGCACCGCCGCCACTGGCGTTGGCATCGGCATGGGCCTGATCAGCCTAGTCTCCAATCTCACCCCGATCCCAGACTTCGCGACCTTCATCGGTGCGATGATCGGCCTTGGCGTCGGCATCGACTACGCGCTCTTCATCGTCACCCGATACCGCGAGGGGCTGCACGCCGGACACTCACCCGAAGATGCCACCGTTACAGCGCTCAACACCGCCGGCCGAACGGTCATCTTCGCCGGCCTCACGGTTGTCGTCTCGCTCCTCGGCATGCTGATCATGGAGCTCGCGTTCGTTACCGGGATGGGCCTCGGCGCCGCGATTACTGTCGGCGTCACGATGCTCGCCTCGATTACACTACTCCCCGCTCTACTCGGCTTTGCACGCGAGCGCATCGAGGTCACCCGCTGGTACGCGCTCGTCGCCGCCGGCTTGATCTCCGTCGCCTTCCTCGGCATCGGCCTCGGCTTGCAGCCGTTGTTGTTGGGCGCGCCGCTCGCGCTCGTCGTCTTCATCGTGGGCCGCTTCATCCCCTTGTTGAAAGGGATCGTTGCGCGCCGTCCCCCGACCCCGGTCGAGCAAACGCTGGCGTATCGCTGGAGCCGAGTCGTTCAGGGCCGCCCTTTGCGCTGGCTGCTCGTCGGCAGCGCGCTGCTCTTGGTGCTCGCCGCCCCGCTACTCTCGCTACGCCTCGATTTCTCGGACGAAGGCAACTACGCCGAGAGCACGACGACCCGCAGGGCTTACGACCTGCTCGCCGCTGGCTTCGGCCCCGGTTTTAACGGCCCGCTGCTGATCACGGTGGAGGTCGGAGAGCCCTCCGATCAGGCCGTGTTGGCTACGCTCGTCGGAGCACTCGAGGGCACAGCGGTGTCGCTTCCGTCGCCCCGCCGCTTCCGAGCGACCTCGCGAACCCGCAAGACTCGCCGGCCTACTTGGTTCAGGTCATCCCGGAGACCTCCCCACAGGACGAGGCGACCAGCTTGCTCGTCGGGTCGCTCCGCGACCAGGTCATTCCGCCGGCCGTGTCCGGCTCGACCTTGGAGGTCAACGTTACCAGCAGCGCGGCGGCCAATATCGACTTTACGCGCTACCTGTCCGGACGCGTCGTCCTCTTCTTCGGCGCAGTGCTGACGGTGTCGTTCTTGCTGCTGATGGTGGTCTTCCGCTCGCTTATAGTCCCTGTCAAGGCCGTGGTCATGAACTTGCTCTCGATCGGGGCCGCCTACGGCTTCGTCGTCGCGATCTTCCAGTGGGGCTGGCTCGGCTCGCTCTTCGGCATCGACGGCGGGCCGATCGAACCGTTCCTTCCGATGATGATGTTCGCCATCGTCTTCGGGCTCTCGATGGACTACGAGGTCTTCCTGCTCTCGCGGGTTAAGGAGGCGTTCGATCGTACCGGGGACCCCGTCGGCTCCGTCGCCGATGGCCTCGCCTCGACGGCCCGTGTGATCACCGCAGCCGCAGCGATCATGGTCGTCATCTTCGCCAGCTTCGTTCTGGAGGACGATCGCGTCGCCAAGCTCTTCGGAATCGGGCTCGCGATGGCCATACTGCTCGATGCCACCATCGTCCGCATGCTGCTCGTGCCGGCCACCATGGCGCTGCTCGGTCGCCGCAACTGGTGGCTACCGAGCTGGCTATCCTGGCTACCGCGAATAGGTGAACACGGGGTGGAGACAAGGCCTGCGTTGGCTCCGGCCGGGCAGGCCGGCGCGCTGCAGCCAGTGCCTGTCATCGATGATTAAGCAGTGGCTGGTCAGCGGAAGGGTCGGACTCGACGACCCTTCCGCGCAGTCCCTCGTCAAGCGCTTCGACGTAAAGTGAGTACGAGCCAAAGTATCCCCGTCATTAGTGATAGAGAGGTCGAGAATGCAGGACACATCGTCTTACCCGGTCACGTTTGAGGTGGACTACCCCGAAACCCTGAACAGGCTGACAACGTTCTTTCGTTTATTTCTCTCGCTACCTGTGTTTATCTTTCTGGGACTCCTAAGCGGAAGCGGCATTGGTGAAGAGGCCGCCAGAGGAGGGGCTATTGCCGGCGGCGGGATTGTCGTGGCCATCCTGGTCGTGGTGTTCGTTAGGCAATACATCCCACATTGGATGTTCGATTTTCAGGTCGCCCTCATGCGGTTCGGCAACCGAGCGGTGGCCTATCTCTTCCTGCTTACCGACCAGTACCCGGCCTTCGAGGGAGACTATCCAGTTAGGTTCGAGGTGCGCTACCCGGAGCGCCTGAACCGCTGGAAAGTTCTCGTCTGGAAGCTCATATCTGCCATCCCACACATCATCATTCTTATCTTCTTGGTCATAGCTTTATTGGTCATAGTTTTCATTGCCTGGTTCGCGGTTCTTTTTACCGGGCGCTACCCACAAGGCTTGCATTCATTCGTGGTAGGCGTCATGAGGTGGGGGAATAGGGTCGAGGCTTACGTCTACTCACTGACAGACGAATACCCACCTTTCAGCCTCGAATAACGGGGTATCCACGAGCTCCAAGTTGGGGAGCGACTGAAAGAAATAGGAGTAGCTGGGCAGTTAGCGCGAATCAGGTTAAGAGAGTGAGAGTCTTGCTGGTGTTCCGAAGCGAACGACAGCGAGGAATAACGGTCAAGGACACCTAGGCATGCTCGAGCTGATTGGTACCCGCAAGCAGTATGGCAAGACACTCGCGCTTGAAACCTGCAGCCTATGTGTCAAGCCAGGTCGAATTCTCGGCTTCCTTGGTCCGAACGGCGCCGGCAAGACGACGGCCATGCGCAGCATATTCGAGCTGATCCATCTGGACGGAGGTGAGGTGCTTTGGAGCGGGCGTCGTATTTCTCACGCGGAACGACAGCGCTTCGGGTACATGCCCGAGGAGCGTGGTCTGTACCCACGCATGCGTGTCGCTGAGCAGGTCGAGTACTTCGCCCGACTGCACGGTCTCGACTCCAATACGGCAAGCGCGGCCGCCCGCGGCTGGCTCGATCGTCTCGGGATTGGGGGACAACAGAACGCGCGACTCGAAGAGCTGTCTCACGGCAACCAGCAGCGTATTCAGCTGGCAGTTGCTCTCGTCCATAGCCCGGATCTCCTCGTTCTCGATGAGCCCTTCGCAGGCCTCGACCCCCTCGGTGTAGCCGCCCTCGGAGACGCAATCCGGGAAGAGGCGAGTCGGGGAGCTGCAGTGGTCTTCTCCAGCCATCAGCTCGATCTCGTAGAGGACATCTGCGATGACATCGCCGTTATCGATCACGGACGCACCGTTTTGTCAGGTTCGTTGCAGGATATCCGGTGAGCATCGCCGTTCCGCTATGCGCAGTTGCTCCTCGGCAGCGTCGGCAAAGTTACCGACTTGGTCGACTGGGTATCCGCAGTCGAGGGCGCGCGCCTTCTCTGGGCTCGGGAAGGCGAGGCCCGGTTCAGAGTGCCGCGCGACATTGACCCGCTGGCTCTGCTGGCGGCGGCGGCGCGGCTCGGTGAAATCGGCTCCTTCCGATTTGAGCCACCGCGGTTGTCAGACCTCTTCCTGGAGGCCGTGGAGCGATGACAAACTTCAAGCTCATATGGCTGGTAACCAGACGTGAGCTGAAGGAACGGATGCAGGCGCGTTCGTTTCTGATCATCTTGGCGTTCACAGTCCTCCTCTCGGGTGGCGCCGTCGTCGCCATCGATGTCTTGCCAGGGGTCTTCGAGGAGGAGCCAAAGCGCCTCGGACTCACCAATGCTGTTGAGAATGCCCTCGAACTGGAACTGATCGAGAGTGCTGATGCGCTCGGCGTAACGGTTGACACGCGTCGGTATGGAGATCGCTCCGCTGGTGAAGCCGCGTTGCAGGAGGGGGAGGTCGACGCGCTCCTCCTGGGGGACGTCAATCTCCTTTTCAAGTCGAAGGAAGACACTGCCCTGCATGCTGTGGTCGATGCTGCTCTCTATGCACGCTCCTTGCCGGGCCGACTTGAGGAGTTGGGGCTGACTCTTGAGGACGTGCGCCCCCTGATCGAGCCGGAAGGTGTGGCGGTGGCTCTCCTCGATCCCAAGGACGCAGGCGAAGCCGCGGCTAGCGAAGATAGGCGCCTCGTCGCTGCTGTCGCCGTGATGATCCTCTACTTGGCTCTCGTGCTATATGGCGAGAGACTGCTGAACGGAGTCATTGAGGAGAAATCCTCGCGGGTCGTAGAGGTTCTCCTGGGGGCGTTGCGGCCCGAGCACCTTCTCGCGGGAAAGGTCCTGGGCATCGTCCTCGTCGCGATGACCCAGCTCTTTTCCGCGCTGATCGCAGCCGGCGTCGCGCTGGCTTTCGTAGGTGCCGCTCAGATTCCTTCGATTGCGTTGGACGTTGCCCTCATCTCCTGCCTCTTCTTCGTCTTGGGCCTGCTCTCCTACAGCTTTCTGTACGCGACTGTCGGTGCGACGGCCGCCCGTCAGTCGGAAGCTTCATCAGCAGCGACGCCTCTCGGCCTGGTCCTACTCGTACCGTTCTTCCTCTCCTTGGTCGTGATACCGGATAATCCCGACAGCCTTTTGGCGCGCGTCCTTTCGCTGCTGCCGCCGACCGCTCCTCTTGCAATGCCTACCCGAATCGCGACTGGCGATCCGGCGGTAATAGAACTCATCGCCTCGATCGGCCTCATGGTTCCTTGGCTCCTGGCGGTGATCTGGCTTGCCGGCAGGTTGTACGCAGGCGCGATTCTGGGTGCGGGGCCTCGCGTCGGCTTGGTGGCCGCCTGGCGAGCCGCGACCGAGACGCGAGAGAGCTAGACTCCAACTGGAAGTGGGGTATGTCAGCGCGCATGCTGAGGACATGAACGATCCCCGGGCTTCGTAAACCCGCTGGGCGTCCTGCGCTCGAAGCGATGAAGGCCTGGCCAGCGAGCATCGGCAGAACCTTCGCTTCGATGGGCCCGGAGGATTCGCTCTGGCCCGACACCCGCACCCGGCCGCGGCATCACCAGCGGCACCTTCTACATCAACCTGCGGCGGTACCTCAAAAAGCGGGTCTTCCGCCCGGCGGTGTCCACATCTTCCACAGCCCAGGCAAACTCCGCCGTGATGCTGGCGAGTCCGTCGAAGAGGTATCGCGTTCCTGGATCACAGCCCCCCGGCCGTGACGAACAGAGTTGTCGGCAAGCCTCTAGTCGACTTCTTCGCACTCCCCACAACATTTGCTCAATATGCCGTGCTGGAATGGTGGAAGCAAAGCCTAAAGGAAGTGAACGGCAAATCCAGATTAAGCTTTCCTATGATTGCGCGATTGGCACAATACATCATTTCCCAAAACCCATCACTGAAGGCCGCACTTCAGGCGACGTTCGAGTTCGTGTTCCTCGATGAGTTTCAAGACACGACAGCTCCACAATATGACCTAGTCAAGACGACCTTTAAGGGTTCACAAACTATCCTCGCGGCTGTCGGCGATAACAAGCAGCGAATTATGGTTTGGGCCGGTGCCCAGCTAGACGTCTTCGAAGCATTTGGCCTTGATTTCCAAGCCACACAGCGCCCACTTATCTCGAATTACAGGTCCTCGCCAGAGCTTGTGGCAATCCAGCATGTGCTCGCAAAGGCTATCGATGCGGGATATGTACCCGCCGAATCTAAGGTTCCTAAGACTCACGATGACCCTCCTTGTGCTGTTTTTGAATTTGACCAGCCTGATGCGGAAGCCAGTTATCTCGGAGACTTAATCGCAGACCTGCTAGAAACCTATGACCTGACGCGAGTCTCCTGTGCCTAGCTCGCCCTTTCGTAGACATGATCGGGGTTCGAGTACCCACTCCTTCCAAGCAACCGCCAGATAACAGCGACCGTCGTAGGTCGTGAGACTTGAGCCGATGCTAGACTCGATGAAGATGCAATCGAGGTCGGTGGCAGCCGCGAGTTTCGTGGCCGTTTTTGTAGCTTTGGCCTTAACGGTTTTTGAACTACAGAACTGGTCGATGCCCCGACTCTTTGCGATCTTCTTGATCATTCTTTTCGTCTCCGTACCAGCCACCACCTTGGGCGTACAGGTCATCAGGTCCACTTGGCGTTGGCAATCCGAACGCTCCAAAAGGCTCCCGTTACCCCCTCAAGGCGATCCTGGATTCCTTGATTATCTCCCTGAGACGAAAGACGCCGCCCGTGTCCATGGTGAGTTCCTCGTAACTTCAAGGGGGCTAGCGGAGCGACTGACAAAGGACACGGCCGCGTACACGGCCAAGATGAGACGTGAACGGGCAAATCTTAAGCTCGACCACGCGCGGAGCCTCAGTCGGAAATATGCCAAGAAGGTTTCGGCTCTCGCAGACTTCTATGAGGTGAGCATCCCGACCCTAAGGGAATGGTTGATTGGGGAGGAGCGCAACCTGCAAGGCTTGGTTCGGCTCTTGACCCATCCTCCAGCAGCCTTAGCTGCCCGTGAAGGGGTGGCCACGCTTGCAAGCGACATCGAGGCCTGGCTTGCAATCAACGAAAGAGCGATGGAGACAATCCAAGCCCTCTTGGCCGTAAGTCCAACGATGGAGATGACTGCAGCCCTTCAAGCCTTGCTGGTGCATTCTCGTGAGCTTATGGACTTGGAGGCAACCTTCAAGGCGTCGTTAGAGGAAGCGGTTGCGATTCTTGACGTAAGCCTTTCCAATGATGCTTGACCGTTCAACCTGAGTGGCCGACTGACTCGATTGAGAAAACGCTTGAGTTCATTCGGATTAGCCATTCCCGTCTGGGAGTGGAGTCGGCGAACTCGCTGCTGAACGGGGGTCTCCCGCACACCTAGCCCGAGGCCGAGTGCCGACTGCAATTGACCCACGTGGCCAGTTGACTTTAAGTGGCGGCCCGAGCCACAGAGAAAACCGCCCAAAGGGTCAATCTCGGGCGGTACTAGGACGGTGACGAAGGGCCGTTAAGGGAGCTCGGTCTTCTTCTCGCCCCCCTCCTGGTCTTCTATTGGCTTCGCGTCAGACCGATGGAACATGTCCTCGATCTGGCGCTGCATTTTGTCCGTCTCTTCCACTGGGCCGGTCTTGACAGCGTGGAATTTGATGCCGTCGCGGGTGATGCCTGATGCCTCGAGGGTCGTTGTTATGTTAAGTTTCTCTGCCATTTCTATTGTTCTCCTGTTCTTTGAATTGCATCCTTCCAACAGTAAAGAAGCGTCATCGTCAAGAGCCTTAGCAGGCTCTCATCGGACAGGGTTGCGAGACTTGGCGGCAGTCGGGTTCGAAGGTCACAAAGCATGCTCCGGAGAACGCTTTCGACTGGTGCTCCAAGGGCGGCCATGAGTTCGGGCTTGTGCCGCCGGACTAAGGTTCGAACACTCTCGGGTAGGGGCTCCGGTGCCTGCATCACTAGCCTGTCTCCTTCAAGGAGCAGCCGGCCGCCGAGTGCATAGACCTCACGGATCACTGCCAAGGGTGACTCAGACATCCTTAACTTCCTCCCTCCAGGGCCCAGGAGTTGGGCCCTCATCCTGGGACGAGTCGGTTAGTGTTGGCGGCGGCGAGAGAAGTGGCGTTTGACCCGGAGCGGGGATTTGAGCTGACGGAGCTGGAGTTGGAGCGGAACTAGCATCAATCGGAGGCGGAGGTGGTGCCTGCGAAGAGGCTGGTGGCGGGGGTGGCGCTGACGACGTGACAAGTTGTGACGACTGTGACGGGTCGGACCGGACTCCGTAGGCTGACGAGAGTCGATTCAGTTGACGGCCGGTGATCACACGTGTTCGGCGGCCAGCAGTCCGCGGCTCTTTCTGTATTACAAGTTTGTTGAGCAGAAGACCCAGCCCCTTCTCAGTAGTGAATCGATCGTCTTGACCGGCGGCTTTCGCAATGGCATTCACTTGGGCCGCCAGTTCACCGACGGTGAACGTATATCGTCGGGAGTCGTCATACTTGTCACTGCTCGTCATGGCGCGCGGCCACTTAATATCTACGAGTTCTCTGAGGGCCTGGACTGCGAACCGTGCAGGTGACGGTTCATCCACAAAATCGTCCTTGCTTTCACCGTGTAGGCTGATTAACCTACGAACCAGTGATTCCACCTCGAGATGCGGGGAGTCCTCGTCGATGAGGCGAGCGATCGCCACGAGCGGTCGCCAGGGCTGAAACTCTCGACCGCTAACTTCCCCACGGGCTTTCTGAAAGAGCTGACGCGTTCGTCTCTGCTTCGTGATTGCCAGGTTCCAGAGGTAATCGATGAGCTCTCGTGGCAAGGTTGGCCACAGCAACTCGTCTGCCGGATCTGCGTCGGCAAGTTCCGGGTTATCGCTTCTAACCAGCGGAATGAAAATGCTTCGACTTCCCAACGTGTCGAATGGGAGACTGATCGCTGTGAACGCCTTAGGGCAATATGCGCTGTAGCTCCTGGGTTCCCAGTCGCGGGATCCTCGGGCCTTGTTAACGGTGATTCGGGCGCCTTTCCTATTACCACCGAGCAAAAGCTCACGCTTAACTGGATCTCCTTGCTGCGCCGTCAGAGCTTCAGCGTCGTCGAAACAGAGGAGTGCGCCATAGTGGGCCATATCTCGTAACGTCGCAGAACTGCTCTGAGAAAGCAGCATCTGGGCCAAGTAGCCAACCTTGCTAATTAGCATAAGAAGGTCTGTCTTACCTGAGCCGGTCAAACCAGATAGCCACAGGTAGGCCGCTACCGTGAAGGCGTCGCCGAAGTAGCTGGCCATAATAAATAGCGACACCAGTCTTTCCATCTCTTCCTGGGATGCAATTGACCCTTCGAAGTCGATGAATGTCCTAACCACCTCACAAAGTGACACGAACAGCTCACCCGCATCGGCCGTAAGACCTAAACGCCAAAGAGTCAGCCCTTTAGCCGACCAGAGCAACTCCTCAGGAGGAACATAGGTCAGGTCGCAGTCGGCCGGTAAATCCGAGAGTGGCAGCGCTCCCTTCAAGACGTCGGGGCCGTAAAGTATCCGGCCGCTTGGTCCGTGGCTTGCTATAAGAAGCTGACGCTTACCGGCTACGCGTACCCATGTAGCAGCGTAAGTTGTATCCCCCAGCAGGGATAAGGGCCGTTCAATGAGGGGTCGATAGAGGATCTTATTCACTGTCGAATCAGTCACCTTCCTTGAGAATCCCAGAAGGACGATTAATCCCATCCCTAATATCGGGCTTCGCTTCTCGTTTTTGACTCCGAGGCCGTCGCAGTATTCGGGCGAGCAGCTGGCAGAACTCATGGGCTTCTACGGGCAGCCCGGACAAGTCATCGGGCACACGCTCCACTTCACGCGATGGTTCTTGACTCATCTCGCTTTTGATGATAATATACCGTCATTCATAGTCAATGATGAGAATAAACACCATTGCTTCGGTAATAAATCATCAATGTAGTATGGTGGAATCATGACGAAAACAAGAAGACCGAGAGCCCGAATTACCAATCAACTCAAACAAGAGATGCTCAAGCTCAGTCGTGGTGGGCTACCCCACGTGGAAATTAGCCGCCGACTCAATGTCCATCGACAGACCGTGTCGAAGTATGTCGAGGAGGCTCTCGCCGAATCGGGTGAATCAGAAATTCGTCGGGCTGCCCTGGCGGGTGCCCTCACTGCTCACTGGCAGGCGTTGAGTGCGGAGGCTCAGGCATTGGCTGCGGAATTCGTCATCCCCAATCCCTACTCTGCGGAGAGCCTGGACGTGCGGGTTTTCGAGGCGGCTGAGTTGTCCCGAGAGCGCCGCTTATTGTTAAGTGGACTAAGGGAACACGCTCCACGGGAGGCAATATGGGCGGCCATCGACGAATGGAATGCTCAAGTCGTAAGCGTCAATCAACGGTTGAGAGACCTGCGGAACAAGCTCGGTGAGGTCATCCAGAAACTCAGACGCGGACTAGATTTTGAACCAGAAGAGCCTCTTGAACCAACCCTATTTCGGAACGCGGTGGCGCTAGCCAGCCAGGGCATGCCAGCTCTCGATAGCGCGTTCGTCAATTCTCGGCAGGCCGGGGGCCAGTGGGAGTTACAGCTACGGGAAACTCAGAGACTTGGACGCGCTCCCACCGAAGAAGCGATCGAACAAGCAAAGGAAACTCTTCTTGCACTAGCACAGGAGTCGAGTGCGGTCCGGCCCGACGCTTGGTCGGAATCTTCCGCGTTAAAAGAGGATCTCCAGAAGCTAAACCAAGCACACGACAACATACTCGATGCCGTGGCCATTTTCATCCTGCGCGGAGCGTACAGCGGCACCTGCAAGCTGTGCCCTTTCTGACTAAGCGAGGTTGGACCATACCAGTTGGCTCGCTAGGTCGCTTCGACTTACGAATGACCAGTTGTGCATGGAGGTTCCAAGTCCCCTCCGGGTCGCCATTTAGGCTCTTTCGCCGCCCCTTTGGGCGGCGTTTTTCTTTGCCTGAGACTGGTATCTCAAATTGAGGCCGTGGGGCCAGCGTTGGTTGTCGCCGGGATCACTACAATGCAGGCATGAGTGATCGCGCTATCGACTACGACGCTGTCCGGGATTACTGGGAACAAGCCGGGAACCAGTCGGCCGCGACTGCTTCCTACATGGCCCACGAGCAGGGGTTGCCGGAAGGCTGCGTGGATTACCGGTTCGCCGAGGAGTCGCGCATCGTGGATACGTGGTTCGGCTCGCTTGATACCGCCGGAAGCATTCTCGACGTAGGGGCGGGTGCGGGGGCCTGGGCGGCTCACTTCGCGAAGCGCTTTGGTCGCGTCGTGGCGGTGGAGCAAAGCAAGACGATGTGCCGCGTGGCTGAGGAGAGGCTGAGCTCCTTTCCCAACGCCGAGGTACTGAACGCGGACGCGCAGACGTTCGAAGTCAGCGGGAGCTTCGGGGGGATATTCCTGGGTGGCATGCTCATGTATTTGAATCGCGAGGACGCGATCTCGTTGCTGCGTCGTTTGAAGGGCATGCTGGACGGTGGTGGACGGATCATCGTGCGAGAATCCACCGTCCGTCGCGGCCAAGAGACGCGTAACGATTCCTACCAGGTCGTTTACCGGATGCCGGCGGAGTACGGGTCGATCATTGAGGCAGCGGGACTGAGGCTGGTCGAGACCAGGCTGAACACCGGTTACCAGGCGATGGAGGTCAGCGAGCGTCTAGTCGACTACGCCCGACTGCTTCCCTACCTGAAGCACCGCGAGGTCACGAGCATTGGCGGGCCGGTTTGGTCGGCGATGAGAAGGACTGAGCGATTCAGTCTGCGGCTTGTGCCCAGCCTGCTGGCGCGGCTTGGCGTCCCGTGGCCCCATCTACAGAACCACTTCTTCCTGATCGAGAGCGCCGACTAGGTCGCAATTCTGGCGAGATGGGCCAAGGCGATAAGGCAAGCAACGGCCGGCAGGATGTAGTACCAGCGATCGACCAGCTTGGGGACTTTGACGGCGCTGACCATGAGCGCCGCGAGGACGACTGAGCCGGTGTAAAGGGCGGTGCGGAACTCGTCGAGAGCCAGGGCTTCATCGAGAAGAAGAAGAACTGTGAACGTCAGCAAGATCAGGTCGGTGGGAACGCCGGTGTAGTGCGTGGCGCTTTCACCGAGACCGTGCACGTTGAAGTAACTCAGCCGAAACGCCGCAGCGGCGACGAGGAGGAAGGCGCCAGGGACGTACCAGCCTGAGAATTCGCCGTAACTGAGCAAGATGACGCCCGGCGCGACGCCGGCGCCGATGATGTCGATCAAGGAGTCCAAGTTCGCGCCGAAGGCCCGATCGGAATCGGTCCGTCCCTTCAACCCTTTCGCGATCGGACCGTCGAAAACGTCGGCGATGAAGGCCAGCATCAGGCAGATCCCGGCCTCGGGAAATCGCCCGTTGAGAGCGAGACCGATGGCGCCGACGCTACCCAGCAAGCCGAGCAGGGATACGAGGTTCGCGGCGTCAGCCAGGTGGCCGATGATCGGACGAGCGGGCTCGTCCGAGGTCAGTCGAGCCGTTTGAGGGCCTCCACCAGCTCACAGTTCTCTGCAGGCGTTCGTGAGGCGACGCGGAGGTACCGCTCGCCGTCCGCCATCGACTTGCCGCCACAGTCCTTGATCAAGGTGTTGTGAGTCGAGAACAGCCGGCGTACCAGTTCGGGACCCGTCAGCCCAGGGTGCTCGAGTTTGAACATGATGAAGTTGGCGTCAGGTTTCACCGGGACAATGCCGGGCACATCAAGCAGCATCTCGTAGAATTCATCGCGATCTCGCTTGACCTGCTCACAACTCTCGAGGAACTGCTTTCGATACCGGCCTACTACGCGGAGGAACTCTTCGGCCAGTCCGTTGATGTTCCAGATTGGCAGCTCGGCGCGCACCGAGTCCACGACAGCGGTATCGGAGCAGAGCAAGTAACCAAGCCGGAGACCGGCGATCCCGAACACCTTACTCATGCTCTTCAGCAAGATGACGTTGGGAAACAGGTCCAGGAGCGGCTGGAAACTGTTGGATAAACCACCAGACGAGAAGTCCATGAAGGATTCGTCGATGACCAGCCTGATGCCCTGCGGCATCAGGCGTTTGGCGAGGTGTTCGAGGGCGTCGAGCGGGACAGAAAGAGAAGTGGGGTTGTTGGGAGTGACGACGATTGCGGCTTTGGACCGGGCACGAATCGTGGCATCGGAGAAGGCATCGACATCCAGGTCAAAAGTCTCGGGGTCGAGATAGAAGCGATTCAGGCCTTCGGCCCCGATGACGTTTTCGTATTCGTTGAAGGAGGGAACCGGGATAGTAATTGACGACGTGATGGACTTGCCGAGGATCTTGATGAGCTCGGAGGCTCCGTTCGCGACGGCGATTTGCTCGGGGGCGGCGCCGGTCCAGTTTCCGACCAGGCGAGCCAACTCGCCCTGGGCGACGGGATAGCTGGTGATGATGTTCCTAAGGTTGCGCTCAAAGTGATCGAGCATCTTCTGGGGCGGGAAGTAGAGATTGTAGAGATAGGAGTGGTCTCGAAAGCCGTAGCGCCAGTAGCCACCGTGCAGGCCTTGAATTCTATCGAGCCGTTCGGGCTCACTGGCGAAGCGATAGTTGGCGGCTTCGAGATCGTTGTGGTCGTCGACTTCGTACCATTTCAGGTCGCTGACATCGACTGCTGCGAAGCTCACATCCTGGGTTGCGATCGGTTGGCGGAAGAGTGATTCGTAGTAGTCCTGCGTGCTGCCAGAGGACACCGTGCGGCATAGCTCCGGTACCAGGTAATCAGACAGGAAGGCAGTCTGGAACTTGTAGAGATTCGCGGTCTTGAAGCTGTCGCTGTAGTCGAAGCAATCATCCTGGTCGGCGCCGAGGATTAGTTGGCTCACGATTTGCGTCTTGGCGTCACGGCGAATGACCGTACCGGAGTGCCAGGTACAGTACTGCGATACGATCATCGCATTCCCATCGGCCTGCAGCAGCCGCCGGAGCACTTTTTCTTCGAAAATAACGTCCGCTTCGAGGAGGAGGACATCACGGTCGAGGCTATCGCGGGCTTGCCAGAGCGAAACAACGTTGTTCGTCTTGTCGTACTCAGGAGCCAGAACGTACTGGATCTTCATTCCCTGAAAGACGTCGCCGACGGCCTCTTGAATCCTGGATCGACAGTGGCCAACCACAATGACCACCTCGCTGAAGCCACAGCGGGCCAAAGTCGAGAGGGCCCGCAGCAGGATGGGTTTGCCGCCAACTTCTACAAGGCATTTCGGCGTCTCATCAGTAAGCGGCCGAAGCCGTTCACCGACACCTGCCGCGAGAATCACCGCCCTAGTTACAGTACGATCAGCTACTCCAGAGGCGGGGCCTCCTGTATAAATATTCGACAAGCGAACCCCTCAAACGTTACGAAGGACAGTTGCCCCGGGTTGCGATTCATGCGTATCGCGTCTTGTGGCGCCCAATTCACCCGATGGGTAGTCCTCGAACCCGTGGGAATGCACGGGTTTTTCAACTCAACTATGTACATATGCCAGACTCCCGAGCCGTTGTCAACGTCTTGTTAACCGACTGACAGTCGTGACTCGGGCGAAACGTCGACCCGCCCAGGAACGTGGTTTGCCCGTTTGCAAAGACGGAGAATCGCCGCCCGCGCCCCCTTCCAGCTACGTCCTTCGGGCGACGAAGAAGATGCGGTTGAAGGGGTAGATGGTGCCCGCGGGCCCCTGGGGGTAGGCGCTTTTCAGCTTTGCGGAGTATTGATCGAGGAACGCGGCCTGTTCCTGGCTATCTAGCAGGTTGAGGATCGGTTGGAGGGCGGTGCCTTTGATCCACTCGCGCACCGGGTTTTCGCCGGGCAGGACGAAGTAGTAGGTCGTCGCCCAGGCATCGACCTCGAAGCCGAGGCCGATCAGGAGTTCGACGTACCAAGACAGTGGTAAGACCTGGAATCGATGCCAGGATTCCAGCCTGGAGGCCCATGGTCCGGTCCGTGCCGTCTCCTCCAGCAACTCGTGCGACGGCTGTACGTGGCTGAACGGCATCTGGACGGCGAAGACGCCGCCGGGGTTAACAAGCGCCGCGAGGCGGGGAAACAGCGCCTCGTGGTCGTCGACCCACTGCAGGGCGGCGTTGGTGAAGATGAGGTCGGCGGGTTGGGAGTAGTCGTCGATGTCACGGAGGGCGAATTCGAGGCGGCCCGGCAGTTCGTGATCGCCGGCGCTAGCCAGCATGGAAGCTGAGTTGTCGAGGCCCAGGACCTCGGCGTTGGGCCATCGATCGGCGATTTCGCGGGTCAGCTCGCCGCTACCGCAGCCGAGGTCGACGATGCGGGAAAACGGCAGGTCGTTCGGGACGCGTTCGAGGAGGTTGAAAAAGGGCCGCGAGCGCTGGTCTGCGAAGCGCGCGTACTGAGCTGGATCACGCAAGGTTGACTCCCGTAGCCAGGCGAACTCCTGCGCGCCTGACGCCGCCGTCAAGCATGAGCAAGACCGCGATTAAGACGGGCTACTGCCTGGCGACCGACGAGGCGTCCTCGGCCGACTTGGCCGGCACGGCAGCGAGCCGTTCGTCGTAGAGGCGGCTGTACTCATCGGCGATTTCGTCGGGCTGGCCGAACCACAGCGTGGCGGCGGTGCCACGGCGAACTCGAGAACGCGACTGGCGCCGCTCTTCGAGCCGTTCCTTCATGTCATCGGCGTTTCGATCGGGGAGGAACTTCGCGCCGCCTTCGACAGGGACGCCGAGGAATTGCTCCGGGCCCGGCTTGAGGGACAGCGCGTGGTTGCGGGAAGGGTCGCGGAGGATGCCCTTGGGGTCGCCGCCATCCTCGACGACCTTGATGTCGTCCATGAGGCGCTTGCGCAGCATGATGACGCCGCGGTCGCTCTCACCGAGGTGTTCGTTCTGTCGATCGCTCTGGGTGCCCTGGCCGACCCAGGCGATGATGTCCTGATTGACCGTGTTGCTGTTGATCCAGCGGCCGGTCTTGTCATCGACGATCGGCGACCACCAGTACGGGATGCTCTCTTGCTCGAAGGGCGCGTCGCCGGGTAGCGGGTCGTTAACCCAGCCGAGGCTGAGGGTGTTGAAGTCGTCCACGGGGACGCGCCATTCGAAGTGATTGCCGCCGGGCATAAGGCAGTTGGGCCAGAGCGCGACGCGTCCCGTGGTCCACTGCTCGTCGCCTTCGAGGACGCGGCGGTAGAAGTAACCCCATTCGAACTCATCGAAGCCGATCTCGAGGTGGGTTGGTTCGGGCTTGTTCTTGGGATCTCTGACGCCACGAATGTCCTGGGCCCAGTTGGAGTGGAGCCACTCGAAGTGCACCGGGTCGATGTCGTTTTCGGCGCATTGCAGCCAGTTGCAGGCGACGTTGGAGAAGATGACCTGCTTGTAGCCGATACGGTGGTAGATCTCCCAGTCCCAAAGCTCCGGGACGGGGTCGGGGCCCATGTAGGCCCAGAGGATGCCTGCCTTGGGCTCGACCTTATAGGCCTTGATCTTGATGCGGTCTTTGTAGTTTGCCTCGGGATGGGAGGTTTCTTCGAAGGGCTGGTCGATGCAGTTGCCCTGCTCATCGTAGGCCCAGCCGTGGTAGTTACAACGCAGGCCGCAGTCTTCGACCATGCCGTAGGAGAGGTCGGCGCGGCGGTGGGAACAGTGCAGGTCGAGGAGACCGTAGGTGCCGCTCTTGTCCTTGTAAACGACGAGATCCTCGCCCATGAGGCGCACCTGCTTGGTGGGGCTCTCGTCGAGCTCGGAGACGGCGGCGAAGGGCATCCAGTAGCGCCGCAGGAGCTCGCCCATGGGCGTCCCCGGTCCGACCTGCATGAGTGTCTGGTTGTCTTCAATCGTCAGCACTTCTTGCTCCTTTGCTCGTGAGCCCGAAACGGTGGCAACGCCAGCGTCTTTTTCGGATCCAAACATCGAATCCGAACGAAACGGTCTAAAGTTTAAGCTCCTTAAGGTTTTCTTTACAAGTAGCTCCAAGCCTCTCCAAGCGAGATAAGAACCCGTCAGACTGTCGATGGGCCGAAAGACGTGGCATTGCTAATGCTTAGCGTTCTAAAACAATATCACGCCCGTTCGCACCTGGGCTGTGGGGCTGTGGGAGCGTGCTCTCTAGAAGCGGCGCGACCACTCGGAGGGCCAGCGCTCGACGACGACCTTCTTGTCGGTGTAGAAGTCGATAGCGTCCCAACCCTGGCCGTGCAGGACGCCGAGGAAGCTGTCCTTCCAGCCGCTGAAGGGGAAGTAGGCCATGGGCGCGGCGACACCGATGTTGATGCCGACGTTGCCGGTGGTGACCTGGTTGCGGAACTGACGCGCCGCGACACCACTTGTCGTGAAGATCGACGAGGCGTTGCCGTAAGGGTTGCTGTTGATGACCTCGATGGCCTCATCGAGCTCCGAGACGTTGTTCAGGGTGAGGACGGGGCCGAAGATCTCGGTCGTCGCGAGGTCGCTGGTCCAGGGGAGGCCGTCCAAGATCGTCGGGTTGACGAAGCTGCCGCCTTCGTAGCCGGAGATGCGGGCGTTGCGTCCATCGAGGACGGCGGTGGCACCCTGGCTGACGCCCTGGGCGATGCTGTTCTCGATGCGCTCCTGGCTCTGCTTCGTGATGACGGGGCCCATCTGGACGCCTTCATCGAGGCCGTAGCCGACACGCAGGGAGCGCGCCGATTCGACCATTGCTTCGCGAAACTTTTCGTGCGCATCGCCGACCGTGACGGCGACCGAGACGGCGAGGCAGCGCTGGCCGGAGCAACCGAAGGCGGCGTCGGAGATCATGCGCGACGTCATTTCGAAGTCGGCGTCGGGCAGGATGACGACGTGGTTCTTGGCGCCGGCCTGGCACTGGACGCGCTTACCGTTGGCAGCAGCGGTGGCGTAGATGTAACGGGCCACGGGCGTGGAGCCGACGAAACTGACGCCCTTGATCAACGGATGCTCGAGAATCGCATCGACGGTCTGCTTGCCGCCGTTAACCAGGCTGAGGACGCCGGGCGGCAGGCCGATGCCATCGACGATCTCGAAGAAGCGCCGCATGGTCAGCGGCACGCGCTCCGAGGGCTTGACGATCATGGCGTTGCCGCAGGCGATGGCGTAAGGCAGGAACCAGAGCGGGATCATGCCGGGGAAGTTGAAGGGCGTAATCGCCGCGACGACGCCGACGGGCTGGCGGATCATGATCTCATCGATGCCGCGCGAGATGTTTTCCAGCATCTGGCCTTGCATCATGGTTGGGATGCCGCAGGCGACCTCGACGTTCTCGATGCCGCGGCGGAGCTCGCCGCGGGCATCGGCGAGGGGCTTACCGTTTTCCATCGTGAGGACGCGAGCGAGGTCCTCGAAGTTCTCTTCCAAGGCCTGCTTGAGCTTGAAGAGGTACTGAATGCGGTCGCCGGGCGGCGTGTTGCGCCATTCGAGGAAGGCAGCGTGGGCCGCTTTCGCGGCTGCGTCGACGTCCTGGCCGCCGTTGAGCGGCACCGAAGCGAGGATTTCGCTGGTCGCCGGGTTGACGACGTCCTGCCATTCGGATGAGTTGGAGTCAGACCACTGGCCGTTGATGTAGTTGGGTACTCGGTCGCTCATAGGTGAACCTCACTCAGTTTCTTATACCGGCTGTAGCGTACCGACGAAGGTGCACTTGTGTAAGGGGCCAAGGGATTCCCAAGCTACATAAGCCCCACATCGCTCGGCGCTGCGGTACATGAACGTCGCTGCGAAGCGCGGTCACCGCAAACGCAGCGAATGATGGAGAGATCAGTCCTCACGAATCCGGACTAGGTTACAAGGCTCAGGCAAGTCCGTTCGACCAAAAAGAAACTCTCTACATTCACTAAGAGCGTCGATGGATTTCTGCGGAGACAGTCCAGCAGTGTCGACTCGTTCAATCGCAATCGCGCTCGAAAAACGCGAGAGCGTTGCTCTGAACTGTTCAAGCGAACCCGAAGGCGTACTTACTTCTTCTGACGCGTCAGCGGCGGCAGGTTCGCCTCGTTCAAGAGCGAGCGTCCTATCCCATGCGCCAAGGAAGTCGCTGGCTATCGTTTCTGAAGTCGGAACGTACCAATGTAACCAAAGCCGGTCAGCCGCCAGAAAGACAATCAAGCCCGCGAGCACAACCGGGACGACCAAAGGACGCGCTCTGGAAACCCGTGAAATCAGCCGCAGTGCCGATCGAAACCATTGCAGTCGTCCTGTCAGGCGTTGATCCGAAGTGCTGCTGGTGGCCAACCCGCGCTCGGCTGCCGTCGAGAATGCCTTCGCCTCATCGTTGTCCGGATCGAGGATGAGTATCTCTGTCGCTTTCCGCTGAACCTCGGGCCAATCTCCGCGTTCAACAGCCTGCTCAATCTCGTCGAGGAGCCGAGACACCTGACGATCTAGTCGTTGCGAGGTCATTGTTAGCCTCCTGAATCTTGCGATGATCGCGCCTAGCCTACGCCACCTTGCTCCTTGACGAGGCATTAAGTCGCGACGAAGATTACGCCGTAATGAGCACCGGACCCGTCACTAAGCACTTGTAGCGGAGAGGAAGTGAATGCCGCTTTTCGGACGAGGCCTTTCACAGGAAGACAAAGCAGAAGCGCTAAAGCTGGTTCAGCACGTCCAAACCCTGTTCGCGTTTCAGCAGCTCACGATGGAAGCGTATAACGATGCAGTGGTGGCCGCCTCAACCGGCGCGTCGCTCGGGAGCGAGTTGTCGCACGGGCATCTGGAAGGGCAAAGCTCGTCTTTAGCCGTTTCGCAATCGATCCTGCCTGCTGTCGCCTACAAACTGGGAATTATCGAAGAGATGGAGAGGCGGCATCAGGCGTTCGGCCGCCCGACTGTGGCTCCACTAACGAAGGCGTATGACATCTGCACCGGTTTTCTCGGTGCGATGAGAAATCGCGCCGAGAAGCAGCAAGCAAATTGGGAGAAGTGGATAGCTGACCCGACGGTGGATTCGGTCGAGACAAGCTTCGAAGACAGGCAGGAAGCCAAGGCGGCTGATGCTGGCATCAACAGTATCAACGACGTGATTTTCAAGAGCCTGGAGCTTGAGTTTGGCGACTTCATGGAGATAAACCGGCAGGCAACGAACCACGTCCGGTCTACGCTCGATCTCGATCCGCTTGCCCCGGACGAGTACGGAACCATGTACATGTCGGGCATTCAAGGAAGTCCAGTCCGGTACTTCACCTCATAGCTCAGCAATAAGACCATCGCCGTTAATCGGACGACTCGACCTACACCACCGCAGCGGCCCTAGAACGCCTGAGAGGGCCGCTGCGCGAGCGCCGATACTTCACCTTGCCAGACACGACTGCGAGCAGTAGGTCTGATCGTCGCGGTGCTGCGGCGTGAACATCGTCCCGCACCACCGGCACGGCCTCGGCTCCCGATCTCGGCGACGCTGCTCCTGACGCCGCTGATCCTTCTTGCTGTCCGTCCACCGCCGCATACAGCGCTCGGAGCAGTACAGACGCCGTCCATGGGTTTCGATCCGGCACTGAACCACCGGCAACGGGGGCGGGTTGTCCTCCGGCACCGGCGGGGCGACGGGCGGGACGCGGGAGAACAGGTGCCAGTACTTTTGCCGCCGGGCGGTAGCAGAGTGAACAGACGGCGACGCCGGCGGGGGTTAGTTCATTTGCAGGATGCTACGGGCTACTTCGCCGTTGGCGAGGGCGTCGTAGGCGACGTTGATTTCGTCCAAGGGGTAGTAGCGGCTGACCATGGGGTCGATCAGGAGCTGGCCGTTCATGTAGAGATCGACCATCTTGGGCAGGTCGAGCCAGGGCCGAGCCGAGCCGTACCAGGAGCCTTTGATCGTCTTCTCGGTGCGCGGAATGTCGAGCGCGCTGAGGGAGAGGTTGTCGTTCTCCGGCGCCATGCCGACGACGGTCATCGTGCCGCCGAGACCGGTCGCGGAGAAGGCCTGCTCGATCGTCTTGGAGTAGCCGATCGCCTCGAAGGCGAAGTCGACGCCGCCGTCCGTCATGTCGAGCACCTTTTCGACCGTGTCGCCGCTGGAGGCGTCGACGACGTCCGTGGCGCCGAATTCGCGGGCGAAGGCGAGCTTGTTCTCGAGCATGTCGACGGCGATGATGCGCTCCGCTCCGGCCAGTCTGGCGCCTTGAATTATGTTGAGGCCGACACCGCCGCAACCGATGACGAGGACGCTGCTGCCCGGCGTGACTTTCGCCGTGTTGATCGCGGCGCCGACGCCGGTCATGACGGAGCAGCCGACGAGACAGGCCTTGTCCAGCGGCATGTCCTTGCGCACCGGCACGGCACCGGACTGAGGCACGATGGCGTACTCGGCGAAGCAGGCGACGCGGGCGAAGTGATTGATGTCGGCGCTGCCGCGGTGGAGGCGCACGGTGCCATCGAACAGGAACCAACGCGGCGTGGCGGCGCCGTTGCAGAGGACGGGCCGGCCGCCGGTGCAGAACTTGCACCAGCCACAGTTGGGCCGGAAGTTGAGGATGACGTGGTCGCCGGGCTGGGAGAGCGTGACGCCGGGGCCGACCTTTTCGACTACGCCGGCACCCTCGTGGCCGAGGACCATGGGCAGCGGCGGGGTCCACTCGCCCTGCATGACGTGGTAGTCGGAGTGGCAGACGCCGGCGGAGGCGATGCGTACGAGGACTTCGCCTTCCTTCGGCTCATCGAGGTCGAGCTCTTCGACGACCAGCGGTGCGTGAGGCTCGTAGCAGACGGCGGCTTTGATCTTCATTTAGGTGGTCTCCTTCGTGTTGGCTAATCGAGTCTCGGGGGCGTCGAAGGCTGCGCGTCCTGCGCCCCCGCTGTCGCTTGGGCTTGTGCGCTTCGCCTTCTTGCTGATAACCCTGAAGGGAGACCCCTCAGACTCCCCCCGCAGGGGCTACGCCCCTACTGGCCCTGCTTCGTTGTCGGGGGGAGCTAGCGTCGACCAAATTATAGGGCAGCCATGATTTCGTTAGGTTTGCGACTCAGGGTACGGACTGGCCGACGGCTTCGTCCTCGAGGATCATCAGGGCGACGCGGGCGAGGAGGCAGTCCTCCGTTTTCGAGAGGTCGAGGCCGGTAATGGCCTGGATGCGCTGGAGCCGGTAGGCCGCCGTGTTGACGTGGACGAACAGCTCCTTCGCCGTGGCCTGGAGGCTGTTGTCCTTGGCGAGATAGGTCGCAATGGTCTGAACGAAGTCGGTCTTGTGCTTCAGGTCGTAAGCCAGGAGCTGGCCGAGGACCTGGTCGACGAAGGCGCGCAGCTCGCCGCGGTCGCCGATCTGGAAGAGCAGGCGATAGAAGCCGAGGTCATCGAAGGCGACGACTTCGCCGCGACGGCCGAAGCGCAAGGCGACCTCGGCAGCACGTCGGGCCTGAGCGTAGGAGCGCGCTAGATCGCGCGGCGCTTTGCAGACGCCGCCTATACCGACGGTGAGAGGCCATTCGGGATACATTGAAGCGACGTAAAGCGTGACGATTCGGCTGAGCTCTGCGGGGTCTGGTTCAGATTCGTCCGGAAGCAAGACGACGAGCTCTTCCCGGCGCCGCGAGACGATGGCGAGAGGCGCCCGATCCCGCACGAGGTGGGCGACGCCTTCGAGAACACGGCGGCGCCAGCCAACAGCCCAGCCGCCATCGGCGCCGGGCAGAGCGCGATCGGCAGGCGCGGACGCGTCGGGCAGGAGGGCGAGGACCTGGTAGGAGTAGGCCTCGTCGTAGCCGAGGCGGCGAGCGCGCTCACGGATCGCTTGCTCATCGGTGACCTGGCCGTCGAGGAGGCCTTCGAGGAGCTCATCTCGCAGCTCGGTGGTGACTTCTGCCGTGAGGCGTTCGCGCATCAGGGCGAGGGCGTAGACGCTGGCGGCGTGCTGCGCAGCCAGGAGGTCGGCCTCGGCCGGCGGCAGGCCTTTGTCGTCCGGCGTTTCCGGCTCCAGGATGGCGAGATAGCCGAGTGTGGATTCGCCGGCGACAACCGGCGCCAGGACGCAGCCGTAGGTGACGCCCCAGGCCGGTAGGGGCGGAAGGCGCATCGAGCGCCGTTCGACGGCCATCGTCTGGAGGACGCGACCGATGTAGGCCTCGGTGGGGTCCCAGTGCATCTGCGGGTCGACCTGCTGCGTCACCGGCCGCAGCATGCCATCGAGGAGGATTACGGGGCGTCCGACGAGCTCCGAGAGCGCCACGGTTATCGCCGTCGCGTCGGCTCCCTGCAAGACGAGCGCACCGAGGCGGTCGTGGATCGCGACCAGGAGACGTAGGGTGGCGTTTTCGCGCTGCAACGAGGGTCGCGGGCCCTCGAGGGAAGCCAGCTCTGTCTTCCGGGGCGCGGCGGGCTGGCGCGGCTTGCGGGAAGCGGCGCTTTCGCCAGGAGTGCGCCGGACGGCTATGACGACGCCTCCCGGACCAGGCCTTTCATCTCATCGACGTCGCTGTTGACGGAGGAGATGACGACGCCGCTGACTCGTCCGCCCTTACGCGCCTGGTCGATGAGCTCGCGGGCGATCTCACGGCCAATCGCCGGGGCGTCCTCGTGCGCCTTCCACATGCGCTCCAGCATGTGCTCCGGCAGGGAGACACCGGGCACTTCATGCTCCAGGTACTCGGCGTGATTGAAATCGCGCAGGGGCATGACGCCGAGCAGCACAGGCAGCTCCGCGGGCACTTGGGCCGCGTCCATGAGGCGTTCGAGGCCGCCGACGTCGTAGATCGGCGGTGTGATAAGGAAGTCGGCGCCGGCTTCGATCTTGCGGCGGACGTCGGCGATTTCGCGCTCGCCGTCTTCGTCAGACGGGTTGATACGAGCGCCGACGACGAACGCGGTGGGCTGGGCAAGCGGGATGCCGTGGCGGTCTCGGCCCTGGTTGAGGCCGCGCAGGAGCTGAATCAGCTCGACGGAGTCGACGTCCCAAAAGCCGCCGGCGTTGGGGTAATCACCGAGCAGCGGCGGCGTGCCGGTGCGGCAGATGACGTGACGGACGCCGAATGCGTAGGCGCCGAGCAGGTCGGCCTGGAGTGACATGACGCTCTTTTCCCAGGTAGCGACGGTGAGGATTGCCTCCATGCCTTCGACGCGCTGCTGCAGCAGTACGGCGAGGCTGGTGGGGCTGACCTGAGCGCGAGGGCTGGATGGCGGCGATATCAGCACCGCAGCAGCGCCTTCTTCTTTGAGCAGGCCGGCATCCTGAATCGCCTGGTCGGCGGCGCCGCCGGTGGGGGCTCCCAGCTCGCCAACGACGACGAACTCCCTGGCGGCGATTCGCTGCAGCAGGCGGCTGGGCGGGACAGGGCTGTCGGTGACCACACGCGCGCCGACCTGAGATGTCTTGCTGGCGACGTGTCGCCGCGCCACCGGCGGCTGCCCTTTGAGGGCCGCCGCCATGGCTTCGACGTGGGCCGGCGTGGTGCCGCAACAGCCGCCGACGAGGGCGGCGCCGGATTCGACGTAGCGGGCGGCGTAGCGAGCGAGGTAGGCCGGGTCCGTGGCGTACTGGAAGCGCCCGTCGACGAACGTCGGGGAGCCGGCGTTGGGTTGCGCCGCCAGGGGCAGCGAGGTATGGGCGCTGAGCTCGGCGAGGATCTCGAGCAAACCCTGGGGGCCATGGGTACAGTTGGCGCCGAGTCCGGCAAGTCCGAGCCCTTCGACCCGCTGCGCGACTTCGGCGGGCGTCTCGCCGGCCAGGGTGCGGCCGTCGTCCATGAAGGTCATCTGGGCGACGACCGGGGTGCCAGGGGCCGCTTCGGAGGCCGCGCTTCTGGCTTCTATTAGCTCGTCGGTGTTGCCGAAGGTCTCGAGGAGGATCAAATCGACGCCCCCTTCGGCCAGGGCGGCGATCTGCTCGCGAAACGCCTCGTGGAGAACGGCGGTCGAGATGCGGCCGCGTGAGCTGGCGGGCGTCGCTGGGCCCACCGAACCGGCGACGAGGACCGGGCGATCAGCGGCAGCGGCGGCTTCGCGAGCCACGCGCACTGAGGCAGCGTTGATCTCTGTGACGCGCGATTCGAGCCCGAAGCGGGCGAGCCGTGTGCTGCAGGCGCCGAAGGTGTTGGTCTCGATGACGTCTGCGCCGGCGGCGATGTAGGCGCCGTGAATCGCTTTGACGAGCTCCGGCCGCGAAACGCTGAGCTCGGGCAGCGACAGGTCGAGCGACACGCCGGCAGCCTGGAGCATCGTCCCCATTGCCCCATCACAGATGAGGATGCGGGAGCCTAAAACGTCAGATGTGTCCCTGGAAGTGGGCTTGCGCTTGCTGGTTGCTCTCGCCATCGCGACCGCTCCAGTTGTGGTTTCTCACAATAAGACGCTGCACAGCCAGCCGTATCTGAATCAGGGGACGTCAGGCTTTAGCAACGTCTCTAGTATAACGCGCACGAGAAGACGTTCACTTCTCACTTCACCTCAGGCGTTTGGGCCGACCAGGATGGGGCGTCTATGGGCTGTTGACGGTTCGCGAGGTGGACTGGATCGGGCGTTCGTGAAAGTGGGGGATTGCCACGTCGGCTGGCGCCTCCTCGCAATGACGAGAGGGCGTTGTAGACGAACTGCCGGATCTTCTCCCTCCTGAGGAACGGAGATTCTGTAAGCGCCGGGCGCGGGGTTAGAAGAGGCCCTGGACCAGGCCGTGCTCATCGATGTCGAAGTGGTTGGCGGCGGGCTCCGATGGCAGGCCCGGCATGGTGCGAATGGCCCCGAGATAGGCGATGAGGAAACCGGCGCCGGGTGCGGCACGCAACTCGCGCACGTTGACCCGGAAGTCAGTGGGCCGGCCTAACTTGCCGGCGTCGGCGGAGAGTGAGTAGTTGGTCTTGGCGATGCAGATCGGGAGGTCTGCAAGACCCCAGTCGGTGAACTGGCGCATCTGGCGTCTCGCGTCGGCAGTGAAGTCGGCACCATCGGCGCCATACATCCGGGTCGCGATCGTGGTGATCTTGGCTTCGATCGTCTCATCGTCCTTGTAGAGCAGGTCGAACGTGTTCGGCATCTCCGCGGCTTTGACGAGGGCGTTGGCGAGCGCCTCGCCGCCGGCACCGCCGTGCTCCCAGACCTCGCTGACCTCACAGGCAGTGGCACCGGCGGCCAACGCGCGCTGCTTAACGAGCTCGATTTCGGAATCGGAATCATAGCTGAATCGGTTGATGCAGACGACGGCGGGCAAGCCGCCTTCCCTGGTCACGTTCTCGATGTGCTTCTCCAGGTTGGGCATGCCCTGCTCGACGGCCTCGAGGTCTTCCTGGCGGAGACCCTCAGGCAGAGGCTTGCCGGCGACGATGCGGTACTTGCCTGAGTGGGCCTTGAGGGCGCGCACCGTGGCGACGATGACGGCTGCATCGGGTCGTAGGCCGGACTGGCGGCACTTTATGTCGATCATTTTCTCGAAACCGAGGTCGCTACCGAAACCGGCTTCCGTAACGACGAAGTCGGCGATTTTGAGGCCGATCTGGTCGGCGAGGACGGATGAGTTGCCGTGAGCGATATTGCCGAACGGGCCGGTGTGGACGAAGACCGGCGTGTGCTCCAGGGTCTGCAGGAGGTTCGGCATGATGGCGTCGCGCAGGAGGACCGTCATGGCGCCAGCCGCCTGGAGGTCGCCCGCGGTGACGGGTTTGCGTTCCTTGTTGGTGCCGATGACGATGCGAGATAGACGATCGCGCAGGTCAGCCAGGCTGGTCGAGAGTCCGAGCACGGCCATCACCTCAGATGCGACAGCGATGTCGAACGTCGTTTCACGCGGGAAGCCGTTTTCCTTACCGCCGAGGCCGACAACGACGTTGCGCAGGGCGCGGTCGGAGATATCGATGACGCGAGGCCAGGTGATCGAGAAGGGGTCGATGCCGAGCTGGTTGCCGTGATTGAGGTGGTTGTCGATCATGGCGGCAAGCAGGTTGTGGGCGATGGAGACGGCGTGCGTGTCGCCGGTGAGGTGGAGGTTGAAGTCCTCCATCGGCACGACCTGGGAGAAGCCGCCACCGGCGGCGCCACCTTTGATGCCGAACGTCGGTCCAAGGCTGGGCTGGCGAATGCAGGCGATAGCGCTCTTACCGATTCGATTCAGCGCCTGCGCGAGGCCGACCGTGGTCAGCGTCTTGCCTTCGCCCAGCGGTGTGGGCGTCATGCCGGTAACGACGATGAACTTGCCAGAGGGCCTGTCCTTGAGGCGATCGAGGACTTCGAGGGAGACTTTGGCTTTGTACTTGCCGTAGAGTTCGACCTCGTCCTCGAGGAATCCCATGTCAGCAGCGATCTTGGCGATCGGTTCCAGCCGGGCTTCCTGGGCGATTTCAAGGTCGCTTTTCATCTCAGACTCCTGCTCGATTTCGTGTTGAACTACAGGCAGCGGCCTATTTGCCGCATCTAATCAGGAATCGTAGCCGCAGCTTTGGGGTTCGGCATTGTGATCGAGCCACAATAAAGTTGAGCGCAGCTTTGGGCAGGCCGACCGATGCAAGGCGATGGCACGGGAGCCGAAAATACTGCTATGCCTCGGATAGGCGGCATTCATATGATCGTGGCTGGTTGGAATCGGGAATGCTGAAGCGGACCCGCGCTGCAGATCGGTTCCAGCGCGGGGCGTTTGACGAAGCACGAGCCCAGTGACTCAGGGGAGGGCAAGACAGTGCAGTTTGAGATTCGAGCGGCGGACCGGCTGCGAGCCAAGACCCCACTAGACCTGACTCCAGTGCTGGCTTCGGTTACGGAGGCAGTGCGCGATAGCGAGCTGGACCTGACGAGGCTACGAGTTGTTGGGGACTGGGTTCAGTACCGCCAGAACTTCCGCCCCGTGGCCGACATACGCCGGATCATGCCCTCTGCGCTTCAGGCCAACGAAGGAGATGCGTACGAAATCGCGGTCGACCTGCGGCGCGCGTCCGGGGCGGAGAACTTCGGCGACCAGTTGAAGGCCGCGATCGCCCGGGCCGGCGATGAGGGCAGCGCAGGGCAGTACCTGGAAGATTGGCGTCCGGGCAGCTCCAGCGTGATCTGGGACTTCAACGGTCTCTACTGGAACGCCCTGGGTCTGTGGGAAGAAGCCACCGGCCGTGAGTACGAGATGGCTTTGCCAGGCGGCGAGACAGACGCCCGAAACAGTGAGATGGCGCGGGAGCTGATCCTCAAGCTGTTCAAAATCTGGGATGACCTGGCGGCTCGGAAGGCGCTGCCGGAGGACTTGCACGTCCTGGAGTTCGGCGTCGGCAATGGGAATCAGGCCAAGGTCTGGCTGGACGAGTTCCGCAAGCTCGACCGCGAGAATCACCGCGACTACTATTCGCGACTGCACTACCTGATGGCGGACTACTCGCCGCACGTCCTGGCACGGGCGCGGGCGGCGGTTAACGAGCACGCTTCGCGCTGTAGCACGCTGGTCATGGACGCTCGCGTGCCGACGCAGACGCTGGGGTTCATGCGGTCGAAGGCGTTTTTGATCTACATCTCGAACGTGTACGACAACCTACCGACGGACGAGCTGGTCCGCATCGGTGGTCACCTCTACATGGTGGAGGTACGAGCCTACGTGCCCCATGAGCCGGCGGCGAAGATCGCGACCAGCCTAGGCATCACGGCCGACGAGCTGCCGGAGCTGGTGAGCCGGCTACTGCAGCTCGGCCCGGAGTTGCTTTCACGGGCGGCATCAGAGCGCTTTCCCGACGGGCCGCTCCAAGCGGTCACGTTCTGGCGTGACGTCTGGGAGGCAGTAAAGCTGGAAGAGCGCTACGTGCCGCTGGAAGGCATCGACGAGTATCGGGTGACGGAAGGCTTTCGTGGCGAGCTGCTGCGACCGATTCTCAACGCCACAGGCGACGTGCGAATGCACATCAGCAACGGCGCCGCGGCCAGCTTCCTGGACTCGTTGCCTTTGTTACACCCCTTTGGACTGCTGCAGTGTCAGGATATTTTCGTGACGGACGCGTCGCAGTACCAGCGCAGCTACCGCGGGCCGGGAAAATACGACGGATCCGTGGTCAACTGGGTCAATGGCGTCGTCCTTGCCGCGGTTGGACGACGCAACGGCTATGAAGTGGAATACGAGACGTTCACGCATCGCGAAGGGTCGAACATCATGACGATGATCGCGCGGGAACGGGAGTAGAGGTCGAAGATGGCAGCGCGTACCACATCGACAGGCCGCAGCAGCCGAAGCTCAGCTTCCAGTAAGCCCCTCGTAGCCCCGCTGGCGACGTCGGTCGTCGGCTCCTATTCGGTGCCGGAATGGCTGGAGCGGCTGAAGACCGACTACTACCAGCGCCGGATCAGCGGCAGCTTCCTACGCGAGATTCACGAAGTCGCGATCAAGGCAGCGATAAAGGACCAGGAGGAAGCCGGCGTTGACGTCGTTTCCGACGGGGAGCTGCGTCGCGACAACGACGTCGACTACTTCCTGGCGCGGATGCCAGGTGTCGCTATCCCGCAGCTGGCGAAGGAGTTTTACTCCGACTACTACTGGGCAGTCGTGGAGCACGCTATCCCGGAGCCCGACGAAGCGGCCCTTGAGTTGATCGAAGACTTCAAGTTCACGCGCAAGTACACAAAGCAGCCGATCAAGTTCTCGTTCACGGGCCCTTACTCGCTATCGCGACGGGTCAAGAACGAGTTTTACGACGACCACGCGGACCTAGTGATGGCGTTCGCACGACAGCTCAACAAAGAGGCGCTCGAACTTTCGAAGGCCGGCGTGACGATCCTCCAGATCGACGAGCCGTACCTGGCAGGCTATCCAGACGACGCGGAAATTGCGGTGCGTGCCTTTAACCAGGTTTTCGAAGGCGTCGACCCGGCCAAGACGGTGCGAGCGGTACACGTCTGCTACGGCAATCGCAACGCTCGCCCGCTCTGGGAAGGGCACTACAACTTCCTCTTCCCGGCGATGATGAAGGCGGACATCGACCAGCTGGTGCTCGAATTCGCGCGCAAGGGCAACGAAGACCTCGAACTGTTCAGGCGCTATCCGGACGCGCATTTCTCGTTGGGTCTCGGCGTGATCAACGTCAAGAGCAGCGACGTCGAAACGAAGGAACAGGTCGCCGACCGGGTGCGCGAAGCACTGGCGGTCCTGCCGCCGGAGCGAATCATGGTCAATCCAGACTGTGGGTTACGCAACCTGGGGGGCGAGATTGTGCGGGCCAAGCTGCACGCCTTGACCGAGGGCACGGCCATGGTCCGCAAGGAGCTGAAAACCTAGTCAAGCGTTCGGCCCTGCCCTGTGATTGCCTGCTGACGTAGAATCGGCGGGGCAATTCCGCAGGGAGGCGATACGCATGCCGGAAGCAACTACTCGAAGCCGGCCGTTGACCGGCGATGAATACCTCGAGAGCCTGCGCGACGGCCGTGAGGTCTGGATCTACGGTCAGCGGGTCGAGGACGTGACGACGCATCCGGCGTTCCGCAACACGGCGCGGATGATCGCGCGTCTCTACGACGCTCTGCACGACCCGGAGAAGCAGAAGTCGATCATCACGCCGACCGACACCGGCAACGGCAGCTTCACGCATCGTTTCTACAAGCCGTGGAAGGACGCTGACGAGCTCGTAGCGGCCCGCGACGCGATCGCAGCCTGGTCACGGCTGTCGTACGGCTGGATCGGACGCAGCCCGGACTACAAGGCGGCGTTCCTGGCGACGCTGGGGGCGAACACGGAGTTCTACGAGCCGTACCAGGAGAACGCGAAGTACTGGTACAAGAAGACGCAGGAAGAGGTCACGTTCGTCAACCACGCCATCGTCAACCCGCCGGTCGACCGAAACAAGCCGTTGGACGAAGTCGGCGACGTCTACATGCACGTCGAGGAGGAGCGCGACGACGGCCTCATCGTCAGCGGCGCCAAGGTGGTCGCGACGACCTCGACGCTGACGCAATACAACTTCATCGGACACAACGGCGCGCTACCGATCAAGACGCGGCCGTTCGCGCTGGTCTGCATCGTGCCGACGGCGGCGCCGGGTGTGAAGTTCCTCTGCCGCCCCTCCTATGAGATGACATCCGCCGTTATGGGGACGCCATTCGACTACCCGCTATCGAGCCGCCTCGACGAAAACGACTCGATCCTGATATTCGACAAGGTCTTCGTGCCGTGGGAGAACGTTTTCGCCTACGGCGACCCGGACAAGGTGAACAACTTCTTCCCAGGCTCGGGCTTCCTGCCGCTGTTCATGTTCCACGGCTGCACTCGACTCGCCGTGAAGCTCGACTTCATCGCCGGGCTGCTGCTCAAGGGCGTCGAAGCGACCGGCACGAAGGAGTTTCGGGGCGTCCAGGCGAACGTCGGCGAGGTCCTGGCCTGGCGCAACCTGTTCTGGGGCCTGACCGACGCGATGGCGCGAACGCCGATGCCCTGGACCAACGGCTACGTCTTGCCGAACATCGAATACGGCCTAGCGTATCGCGTTATGGCAAGTATAGCCTACCCAAAGATCAAGGAGATCATCGAAAACGTGATGGCCAGCGCCCTGGTCTACATGCCCTCCAGCGCGCTCGACTTCAACGCGCCGGAGATTCGTCCCTATATAGATCAGTTCGTTCGCGGCTCCAACGACTACACGGCTGAGGAGCGCGTGAAGCTGATGAAGCTGCTCTGGGACGCCGTCGGCAGCGAGTTTGGCGGGCGGCACGAGCTTTACGAGCGCAACTACTTCGGTGACCACGAGGTGATCCGATTCCAGACGCTGCACGCTGCGGAGGGATCAGGTGGCGCTGCTCGTATGAAGGGCTTCGCCGAGGAGTGTATGGCGGAGTACGACCTGAACGGCTGGACGGTGCCCGACCTGTTCAACCCGAACGACGTCAGCAAGATCATGAACCCATAGCGATTTGATGGCGTTTCACGTCTAAACGCGTAACGCTGGCGCTCTATACTGCCGGCAAACGCGAGTCAGGCGAACTTCGTAACGAGGAGATGAACCAATGGCGTTTGAGATGGTCCACACGCAGACCGGTGACGGGGTACGGCTGGACGGATCGATGCGGACGTCCGAATCGGGCGGAAGCCAGTTGGACGTGGACTGCGCGATATTCCATCACGGCGTCGGCGGCAGCTTTTACGGCACGCGCTTCTACGACGTCCTGGAGGCGTCGCTGGTGGCGCAGGGCTGCAGCGTTATCCGGACGAACAACCGGGGACACGACCTGATCTACAACAGCCCGAAGGGTCGCCTGGGCGCCGCTTACGAGAACGTCGACGACTGCCGGCTGGACTGGCAGGCTTGGCTAGATTTCGCCAAGCAGCAGGGCTATCAGCGCATTTTGCTGGGCGGTCACAGCCTGGGCGCCGTGAAGACTATCTACTTCCTGGCGAACGGCGGCGACCCTGCCGTCAAGTACGCGGCCGCGTTCTCGCCACCGCGATTCTCGTACCAGCACTACGCCGGCAAGCAAGGCGGCGACGGCTTCGCGGCGTTCTTCGCGAACGCGAAGAAGCTGGTCGACGACGGTAAGCCACAGACGCTCATCGACGTCGAGATTCCGACGCACGTCGTGCTGACGGCTGCGACTTATGTCGACAAGTACGGGCCAGCCGACCGTTACGACATCGTGAAGCACCTGCCGAACGTCCAGGTCCCGATCCTGGTGACGATCGGGACGGTGGAAGACAATGGGCTGGCGAGTCCGGAATACTTCGCGTTCGCGGGGCTGACGGAGCGGCTACAGGAGCTGGCCAAAGACACACCGAGACTGACGGTCGCGAGCGTCGAGGGCGCCAATCACGTCTACACCGACAAAGCGGAGGCGCTATGGGACACGACGCTGGGTTGGATGCAGCAAGCAACCGTATCAGCGCCGCGCTAGTCGATTTTACGCTTCGATTTGCTTCTCTATAGATTCGCTATCGAGAGTGAAGCCTTGGATAACCTGAGCTAGTCGCTCGGGAGCAAGCGCCTAATTGTTGCTAGCTCTTCGGTATCAAGATCGGCTTCGTACATCCCGGGGTTGCGGTCGGCCTCGCGTTTGACGAGGAAGGCCTCATCGAAGCCAAGGACGGCCAGACGCTCCAGCCGTTCGGCGGCGGAACGAGGCCCGCAGTTGAGGTTGAAGGGGTCATCGTCACCCAGCGCTTTTTCCGGCTGCGTCAGGTCCATGAGGATGGTCGAGACGACGGTCCTGCCTCCACCGTAATCGCGGAAGCGCTGCAGGTTTTGGCCCAGCGTGCTGAGCGACGATTCACGGCTGCCGCCGGCTTCTCGGGCGCGGTTAAAGGCGCCGGAGGCGATCCAGCCGTCGTACTGCGTGGCGGCGCGGCGGAGCCAGATGTCGCTGGACCAGGTCCCGATGATGATCGGCGGTCCGCCTCCGGCCGTGCTCCAGCGGCCGAAGTCGGCCTCGCCAACGGATTCACCTCTACAGAGCTGCTGGATCATCGAGAGGTTCTCTTGCAGGCGCCGGAAGCGCTCCGGATAACCATCCGGCTGACCAAACGCGCTGAACGTGCTCTGGTTTCCGCCGGCTCCGACGCCGAAAACAAATCGGCCCTGGCTGAGCTGATGAAGGGTCATGATGCGTTGCGCCAGATCGACGGGCTCGCGAAACGGCACCTGGAAGATCGATGTACCTAACTCGACGCGTTCGGTGACAGCGGCAGCGACGAGGAGCCACATAAGGGGATCCGGGCGTCCGGCGGGCCCATCGCCGATCCAGATGCCGCTGAAGCCGGCGGCTTCGATCGCCCGTGCGCGTTGCATTACGCCCCTGGCGTCGAGTGGATTACCGTCGTTATCTTTGAGCGGCAGGTGTACGGACAATCGCATATGGCATTTCTCTCAGGTCAGCGCTGGTCAAGAAGCAGCGAGCTTCTCGGCGTATGGGAGGGATGTTAACCGTCCTCGTGACGAAACGGGAGTGAGACACGAGCGATCGGGAGTTGGAGCCGTTCGGTTACTGCAGGTTGCGAGCGCGGGGCGAGAAGAGCATCGTCGCGACGACGATGACGACCATGGTGGTGAAGCTGACGCCGAGGGCCCACTGAATCCCAACCGCATTCGCCACGGCGCCGAGGAAGAAGACCATAAAGGCGGTGACGCTGAACTCCAGCATGTAGATGCTGGTCATCCTGCCCCGGTAAGACGCTTCCGTATAGGTCTGGAGCAGGACGTTGCCCAGAGATTGACGGCCGGCCTGACCGAAGCCCACGGCGAGCATGATCGGCACGGTCACCCAGAACCAGGTCGAGATCGAGAAGGCGATGAGCGCGATGCCCATGATCAGGGCGCTGATCAGCAAGATCATGCCGCGATTGCGTCCGGGCAGGCTGGCGATGACGAGTGAGCCGATCAAGGCGCCTACACCGGTCACGCTCATGAGGAGACCGAGCCGTCCCGCCCCGGCGCCGAGGATGTCCGAGGCGAATCCGGGCAGGAGCATCTGGTAGGGCTGCGAAAAGAAGACGATGGCGAGATTGAGCGTGAGGATGAGCCGGACTGACTGCTCACGCTTCATGTAGCCCAATCCGAGGGCGAGGTCGTTAAGTCCCTCGCGAATCGCACCTCGAATCGTCTGGCTAGCCCTGGCGGCGGGACGCGTGCCGGGCACGCGTGTCATGCTGATCGCACCCCAGAGATACAAGATGGCGATCAGCATGTACACCCAGCCCGGCCCGGCCAGGGCGATGACCAGGCCGGCAAGGGCAGGGGCGGTGAGCCGCATGACGTTCTGGGCGGCTGTGTTCAAAGCGATGGCGTTCATCAGATGCCAGTCGTCGACGAACTCTGGAATCATCGACTGGCGGGCGGGCATGAGCATGGCGTTGACCGACCCGTGCGCGACGGCTCCGACCAGGAGTTGCCAGAACTCGATCAGGTCGGCCAGCATCAGGCCGGCGAGGATGAACGCCACGACCATGTTGACGACCTGCCCGACCTGGATGATCTGCTTCTTCATGACTTTGTCGGCGACGACACCGCCGACAAGGCCGAGCACCATACCGGGAATCGCGTTGGCGAGTGAAACCACCCCGAGCGCAGCGTAGGAGCCGGTCAGGTCATAGGCGAGCCAGCCGCGGGCAATCATCTGCATGTTCATGGAGGCGAACCAGCCGGACATGGAGAAGAAGTACCAGCGGAAGGCGTAGTTACCCAGGGAATCGAAAGTCTTTATCGGAGGGCGGGGAGGGCTCTCGCTTTCGACCTGGGGGGCAAGACTCATCTATTCCTCGAAGCTAGCAGTACTCAGCAACTCTAGCACCGGCAGGAGGCGGCGACGCGCCGCTCCGCGGTTGGTTGAAGTGTGGCGAGGCGACCAAGTGCCATGCCTGGCGATGTAGAGTGCCTTCTGCAAGACGCGCGCCACTACCTAAATATCGGGCCCGAGGATGTCTACCAACACCAACCGACACGCGCTAACAGTCCTCCGCCATCGGAATTTCCGACTCCTCTGGTTCGGCCAACTAATTTCGACGACGGGTCAGCAGATGCAGCAGGTGACGCTGGCGTGGCACCTCTTCACGTTGACGGATTCGACGTTCCAGGTCGGACTCATCGCCTTCTTCGGCATCGCACCGTTCATGGTGCTGTCATTCGTCGGCGGCGCTGTCGCGGACCGAATTGACCGCAAGCGCGTCATCCTTGTGACTCAGAGCATTACGATGATGATCACGATCGGTCTCGTCATCGCGACGGTGTCCGATGCGATCACACCCGGTTTGATTTACGGTGTCGCCTTTCTGACCGGAGCGACCCGGGCGTTTGATGCACCAGCGCGCCAGGCCCTGATCCCGAATCTGGTACCACGTGACGAACTGGCCAGCGCCCTAACGCTGAACACGATGTTGCGTCAGATGGCAACGATTTTCGGGCCGGGCGTCGGAGGCCTGGTGATTGGCTTTGCCGGGGTTTCGACGGCGTACGCGATCAACGCCGCAACGTTCCTGGCGGTTATCGGCGCTCTGCTGCTGATGGGACCCGTGCAGATGGCGGCGAGCCGCTCGACCAGCCGCGGACTCGAGCTGGCGCTGGGCGGGCTACGATTCGCCCGCAGCGAGCCCGTGGTCCTGTCGCTGCTTATGCTCGACTTTTCGGTTACTTTACTGGCTTCGACGCGAGCGCTGTTCCCGGCATTCGCGCGGGACATCCTGGAGGTCGGCCCCAGCGGCCTCGGTCTGCTTTACGCGGCGCCAGCGGCGGGCGCCGTCCTTGGCGCCCTGGTGCTCGGGGGTGGTTGGTACCAGCTGGCGTAGCACCTGGATCGTGATGGTGGTCTCGGCCTGCTTCGGCCTCTTCATACTAGGCTTCGGCTTATCGACGATTTTTCCGGTGGCTTTGCTCTTCTTGTTCGCGTCCGGCATAGCCGACGTTATCGGCGAAGTCATGCGCGCTACCATCGTCCAGCTTCGAACGCCGGATGAAGTGCGCGGGCGGGTGACGTCACTTAGCGTCATGTTCACGACCGGCGGACCGCAGCTCGGGCAGCTGCAGTCAGGCGCGCTCGCCAGCTTCGCTGGACCCGGCGGCGCGGCGGTGATTGGGGGTGCAGCCGTGCTTGGCGTCGTACTGGCGTTCACGGCGAATCGTCACATGCGTCCGGGTGGACCGGTCGAGCCTGTGGCCAGCGCGGGCCGCAGCGTCTGACAAGACCGCTCTTTGGACAGGCCAACGACGGGCACCTATCATCGAGACTATTAAAGGAACTGATCGAGAACGGGGACGATTCGATGCATGAACAAGAAGTGGTGAGAGACGGCCGGCTCCTGTTGATCAAGCTGGGACCGTTGGGGCCGGTATCAAACAATGCCTACATCGTGGCTGACTCGGAGACCAACGACGCTCTTCTGGTGGACGCTCCGGAAGGCAGTGAGGCCCTGGCGCCAGCCGCCAAGGGACTGACGGTTCGGCAGGCGATCATCACGCACCGGCACAAGGACCACTGGGCCGGCATTGATGCGCTGCTCAAGGATTTCAGCGTCCCGGTGTTCTGCCACGACGCCGACCGGAAGCAGTACGTGAGCTACGTCAACGGGACGTTGGCCGATGGGGACGAGGTCGAAGTCGGCCACCTGCGGCTGCGCGTGATCCACACGCCGGGCCACAC
>CBDDBP010000001.1:0-31170 GCA_965225815.1 Dehalococcoidia bacterium | reverse complement strand
CCTCCCTTGTCGGTCACAACGCCTCCCAGCAAGGGCAGCACGACGTTGTAAGACGTGGTCGTGAACGGCGCCACGAGGATGTCGCCCGGTCGCAGCTTCGCGAAGTCGTTCGGACCCTGTACCAGGCAGGCGCGGCCTTCGTAGCTGCCTCGGCTGGCCGGCAGCCCGGTTACGCTGGCCTTCGCGTCTGCTTCATTCGAACCGTCGTTCGGGGCCGGGTACTCGACCGACATCGCCACCATGAGGGCGCGATTAACTCGCGCGACCGCCGGTGGCAGCCAGTCATCCGGCGGCGGCGGACCCTCATCCTCGCCGAGACGAGGTGGAGGTCGATTCGCGGCATTGGCCGCGCGCAGTTCCGCCCGCCGCGCCAGTTCTTCCCTGAAGCCTTCGGCTTCCGTCGCTCTCAGCAACGTCTCTACCTCCGAGGGCGTCGCATCGAAGATGTGCTCCTGCTGCCTCAGATCGCCTCGCTGTGCCAGCCGCGCACCGGCCTCCAGCAAGGCGCGACGGATCAGGCCCAGGGTCCAATGAGCACAGGGCCCCGCGTCATCGTCGCGCACGCCGTAGAGGATCCGGGCTGTCTCCAACAGCGCGTCGTATTCGCCGAGATTCCTCTCGGGCACCCTGGCCCGCAAGCCGGCCGCAAAGGAGTCATCAACCACCTTGGCCTCAGCCGGGTTCAGGAGCGCCGCCACACTATCGAGGATGTTCTCAGGGACTTCGATGGTCGCTTTGTCGGCGATGTCGAAGCCGGTATAGATCCGCCAGCCGTGTTCATCAAGGTACGCGTCGAGGGCGGCAGCTACGGCCGGAGATGCGGCCCGGAGGGCCTCCAGGCGCTCCGGTGCCGCATCTCCCGCGCCGGTCAGCGCCTCAATCGCGTCTGGCGAGTCCTTCGCGGCGGCGGCAATCTTGTTCAGGTAGACCAGGGCATCCAGGGAGAAGGGCGAGGCGCCTTCCAACGCGGTTAGGGCTTCTTCCGGGGGAACCCCGGTCCACTGCGTTGTGCTCGCGAGCCAATCGCCTACGCCGATCCAGTGCGCCAGAGCGTCGCGAAAGTGGACCCGCAATCCATCGACCATCGCCGAAGTCACATCGGCAAGATGATCGCGCAGTTGCTCATCGCTCAGCGGGGCGAGATCGACGGCTTGTAGCACGCCTAATCGGGCCCGCATCGAGTCGCGGCCTTCGGTCAGCCACCACTCGGCGTCCTCACGCCAGCGCACCGCCGATACCGCAACCGCTGCGGCCCTGGTGCGGCGTCGCAGCGCCGGATGGACCCGGAACAACAGGCGAAACATCCAGCGCGGCGGCAGCGGCCCCGGCTTCTCCGGCGCCCCGACGATGCGAGGCCGCATGCACATCCAGCCATCGAGGTCACGAATATCAAAGCGCTCGATCAGGGTGCCGTATCTGAGACCGCCCTCTTCTATGCCCGTGTTGAAGTAGGTCTTGGTTAGCTCGAGCATGTAGGTCGAAAACGGTGCCGACTGATGCGCCTCGTCGAACTCCCACATTCCCGGTCCGGGCGCTTCCCAAGTCTTGCTATCGCTCACCATTGTCCCCGCCTCTCTGGTTGTTGCCAGGTTCTCGCCCCTGCTTCAGTTCCCCCAACAGGGTCCGGATCGCCCAGGTCACCGCCTGCCCGGCTTCCTCGCCCGATAGCCCGGATTCGTCCTTCATCGAACGCCACGCCTCACTGCTTGCGAGGTAATGGATCACCGAAGTCGCGCGGTGGACCTCGGGCGGCTCCAGCCTAGGCGCCGCGCGGCGCACGATCGCTTCAATAGCGGGGCGGCGCCTTGACCGGCCGTGCGCTCGGATCGTTAACCCCAGCTCGGTTATCAGCTGAGCCCGAATCATCGTCTCGTGCTCGTCAAAGCTCCCGAAGGTGGCGCCGATGCGGTGCAGAAACTCCTCGCCGTCGGTGGCTTCGGCGACGGGTTCCACGGCCAAACGGTCGTCGAGCCAGGTGGTTACGGCATCGATGAGGTCGGCCCGATTGGGAAAATGGTGGTAGACCGTACGGGATGAGACCCCGGCTCGCCGCGCGACCCGTGCAATCGAAAAGTCCTTCAGTCCCCCATCGACTAGCTGCTCCGTGAAGGCCTCAAGGATGCGCTCGCGAGTCTGGCTCGCTTGATCCGCGCGTAATGGACTGGCATAGACACGCTTTTCTTGCGGAGTCTTCCTATTCATTGCGTATAATCTGTAATGAATAGGCAGAGCCTGTCAAGGACTCGCGGCGTTTGCTACTAAGAGGGCCTTAGATCCCGCTGAAAGCGCCGATCACCGACCCCGCGCCGAACGCGATGCTGGCGGCGACGGCGCCAATCACCAGCTGCCTGCCGCCGCTGAACATCGTTCCCTTGCCCGTAAACAGCGACAGCAGGGCGCCAACGCCGAACAAGGCCACGCCGCTGATCGCGATGCTGACGATGACCAGCCCGGTCGATGCCCCGAAGAAGAACGGAATTACCGGCAGGATCGCGCCCCCAGCGAATGCGAAAAAAGACCCAGCCGACGCCGCAATCGGGTTGCCCAGCTCTTTCGGGTCCAGGCCCAGCTCCTCACGCACCAGCGTGTCCAGGGCAACGTTGGGGTCCTCGGTCAGGCGTCCCGCGAGCTTCTGCGCTTCCTCCTTGTTGAGGCCCTTGGCGCGATAGATCAGCGCTAGCTCCTCTACTTCTTCTTCCGGCGTCACCGCCAGCTCCGCTGCCTCGAGCTCAATCTGGCGTTCGAAGAGCTCACGCTGTGCCTTCATCGAGACGTACTCGCCCGCCGCCATCGACGAGGCGCCGGCCAGGAGGCCCATGAAACCGGCCAGCAGGACGAACTTGGCGTCGGCGCTGGCGCCGGCGAATCCCATCACCAGGCTGACGTTGGAGACCAGCCCGTCACTCACGCCGAACACCGCCGCACGCAACGTGCCGCCGCCGGCGGTTCGGTGCCAGCGCTCCCCGACCGGCGCCGAGTTCCGTGACATCTCGCCCAGCGTGCGCGCGTGGCTGCGCTCCTCGCCGGCCAGCGCTGCCGTATTCGTGTCCTGCGCCGCATAGTCGGCCGTACCGTCGATCTCGCTGCCGTGCAGTAGGGGATAGACCAGTCGCGGCCCGCCGATGCCGGCGACGAACTTCAAAAGGCGAGTCTTGAAGCTGATCCGGAAGGCGGGCACACGCACGCCCTGCTCCTCTAGCCCGCTGCGCATGACCTCGGCGTGACGGATCTCGGCTTCCGCCATCTCCACCATCAGACCGGCGCGCTGCCGATCCGGCTCGTGGCGAGCCAGGTACTTGTAGAGGTCGGCGCTATCCAGCTCGTTGCGCCAGTTCTCCAGCAGCAGCTCGGGCTTGGGCGCGGCCCGCTCGACGCTGTCTTCAGTCTTGTTGGTCATATCACCATCCTAGGCAACCGCCTGAGGGGTAGTCCAGAGTAAGACGACCCTGTCGCACCAGCTTACTTCCGGGGATAGCGCCGCCTTGCGTAAGCTCGACATAATCACTGCGCTCAACAGGTGCGGCGTGAGTAAAATGGATCAGCGTGTCGATCCGAATTCTCCCGCCGGAAGTCGCCTCCCGCATCGCAGCGGGCGAGGTGATCGAACGTCCCTCATCAATCGTCAAGGAGCTCGTCGAGAACGCGCTCGACGCCGGTGCCTCGCGCATCAGCGTCGAGGCCAACGAGGGCGGCGTAGCGCTGATCCGCGTCGTCGATGACGGCTGCGGCATCGAGCCGGATGAGCTGTCGCTGGCCTTCTCGCGCCACGCCACAAGTAAGCTGCGCGACGACGCCGACCTCGGGGCGATCAATACGCTAGGCTTCCGCGGCGAAGCGCTGCCCAGCATCGCCGCCGTCGCCGAGGTCGAGGCGATTTCGCGTCAGCACGACTCACCGCGGGCCGCCCGAGTCCGCTTTAACTTCGGTGAGATGTCAGAGCAGGGTGCAGCCGGCGCGGCGCCGGGCACCGCCTTTAGCGTCAAAGGCCTGTTTCGGGAGCAGCCGGCCCGCCTCAAGTTTCTCCGCTCGGCGGGCGCCGAGGCCTCTCAGATTGGCAGCGTAGTCAGCCACTACGCCCTGGCCTACCCAGAGGTGGCTTTTACGCTTCGATTAGATGGACGCGAGACCTTCGCCACTAACGGTTCCGGCAGCCGTCGCGAAGCCACCGCCGGCGTCTACGGCCGCGACGTCGCCACGTCGATGCTCGAAGCCACGGACGAGGCCGAGGACTGCCGTGTCGAAGCGCTGTTTACGCCGCCGCACGTTACGCGCGCCAATCGCGGCTACATCACGTTGTTTATCAATCGCCGCTGGGTCCGCAGCCGCTCGCTGACCTACGCCGTCGAGGAGGCTTACAGCGGTCTGCTCCAGACCGGCCGCTTCCCGATCGCCGTCATCGACCTCCAGCTGCCGCCGCAAGAGGTCGACGTCAACGTCCATCCCGCCAAGACGGAGGTCAGGCTCCGCAACGAGCGCGCCCTGTTCGCGCTGCTGCAGCGGCCGATTCGCGCTGCGCTGTCCGGACTCGCGCCCGTGGGGTCGGAATTGCCGGTCGGCTGGCCCCGCCCGGCGCCCAGCGGCCCAGCCTACGTCTTTGCCTCACCGCAAGCTTCCAATGGCCCGCTCCAATCTGAGCTCCTGCCGAATCAGACAGCTCCCGGCTTCGAGGCAGCCGTCGCGCCGCTCATCAGCGGCCTGCCGATCATGCGGCCGCTGGGCCAGCTCGGCACGACCTACGTCATCGCCGAAGGGCCGTCCGGCCTCTATCTCATCGACCAGCACGCTGCCCACGAGCGTGTCCTCTTCGAGCGCTACATGGCCTCGCTGACCGCCTCCGCTGCCGCGTCACAACCCTTGCTTGCACCCGTGATCCTGGAATTGACGCCGTCGCAGGCGTCTCTCGTCACTGGCCTGGCGCCTTCGCTTGGCGAGCACGGCTTTGCGGTCGAACCCTTCGGCCCGGGCGGCTTCCTGCTTCGAGGCGCGCCCGCCGATCTGCGTCGCGACGACCCGGCGCGCGCCTTTGTCGAGCTGCTGGACCTGCTGACGCGCGATGATTCGCCCGAAGACCCGCGTCGCCGTGTCGCCGCCTCGCTTGCCTGTCACGCCGCCGTCCGGGCCGGACAGACGCTGGCGCCCGAGGAGATGCGCGACCTCTTGCAGCAGCTCGAGGCCTGCGACACGCCGCAAACCTGCCCCCACGGCCGCCCCACAATGCTTCACCTCAGCTCCGACGAACTGGCGAGACGCTTCAGCCGCAAATAGCGCCGGCTAATAGACGATTTCCATGCGCCGGCCGCGCTCGTCGCGCTCCGCTTCCGGCGGCAGGTGGATAGCGTCTCCCACCGCGACGCGTGAGGCGCTCCAGGCCAGCACGGAGGCGTCGTAGAGGTCGTCCCGCTTCGCGCCCTTCGGCGGCGTGAGGTCACGAATCGAATCTCCGTAGACGGTTTCGAGCAGCCAAAAACGGTGCGCCAGGCCCGCCGATGTGTGCTTCGAATCCGCCAGCGGTTTGTCGCCGCCCAGGGCCCAGAAGCTCACCTCCGGGTGTGATTCGACGATTCGGTCCTGCATCTCAGGCCTCATCGCCGCGTCGGCCTCCCGAATTTTCGCCAGGATGTTGAAGGTCTGCTTCTGCAGGCCGCGCTGAAAGCGCGACTTGGAGATCGAATTGGCGGTCTCGTAGTCGTCTATCCCCAGCACGAGCCGCGGCGGCGTCGGGAAGACGCTGCTTCGTCGCCGGCCGATGCGCCGGCGTGCCTCGGAGTCCGCCTGGCGGCGTCCGTCAGAGCTGAGGCCGATCGGGATGTCCACCGCCAGCGCGGCGCAATCCCCCGTCAGCCGTATCAGCGCCGCGAAGTCCGGCACGACGGCCACGTCGGCCAAGACGAGGCCTGTCTCGCCCTGTCTAAGAGCTTTGACGCAGACCCAGCCGTCGCGACAGCCATCCGCGCCCGCCACCAGGCTTCCCTTCGCTGCGGCTGCCAGATTCATCGCGATCAAGCCTAGGCGACCGGGCCGAGTCAAGAAAACTCGGCCTGCCTGACGTCCGCGGCTCTTAAGTAAGGGTTTGTCCTGACGATTAGTAATAAGAGAAAGACCTTGGTTTTTCGACCGCCATGGATCGGCGGTCGAAATGCTATCCCGGTTTGCTGCAAGGAAGCGGCCTCCAGGAGACCCGCGAGTTCGGGGACCAGGAGGCCGGTATCAGTCCCAGGGCTGTAGCAATAGCTTTCATAGTCGGTGGCGTGCTGACCATCACCGGCGGTCTCGCCGGCGCCGCCCTCCTAGGTGGAGGCGATGCTGCATCAGGAGCCAACCCCGCGTCGCAGAATCGTTCCGCCACCTCTTCACCCTCAGCCTCCGACGCCCTGAACCTGCCGCCCGCGGCGCCCCTCGATAGCAGCGACGATAGCGACCCGGATTCACAGGACGCGGCCCAACCCTCGCCTTCAGCCAGCGCCACTGAACCCTCGTTGAGCACCGCCAACACTGACGCTGCGGAGGTGACCACAACGCCGCTGGCCGCGACCGCGACGCCGGTCGCCTCCGCGACCAATACGCCAACACCAACACCTAGCCCTACAACGGCGCCAACCCAGCCGCCGATTCCGACGCAACCTCCGGCTCCGACGGCAACACTGCCGCCGCCGACGGCTACGTCGATCCCGCCCACTCAGCCCCCGCCCACGGCGACAGCGACTCAGCCACCGCCGCCGCAATCTATATCGCTGCACTCTATGGAAGCGGCGATGTTCGAGAGCCACAACCTGCAGCGCGCCAATAACGGTTCCGGGCCGCTCGTAATGGACGCTGCGCTCCTGGATGTCGCGCGGCAGCGTTCCCAGACTATGGCGAACACCAACTGCTTCTCGCACACCGCCTGTGGCCCGACCGCGTTCGACTTGCTCGGCGGCATCGGCTACGTCTACCAGATCGCCGGCGAGAACATCGCCCGCAATAACTACTCCGATGCGGATAGCGTGTCTGTCGCAATGAACGGCTTCATGAACAGCTCCACGCACCGCTCGAACATCCTCGAGACCCGCTACACCAAAGTGGGCATTGGCGTCTCGTTTGGCTCCAACGGCATGAAGTACTTCGCTGTCATCTTTTCCGGGCCGTAAGCAAGCCAGAGGCTGGCATCAAGAAGAGGCGCTCCTCTGAAGAGCGCCTTTGTCATACCTTCACCATCGTCTCGGTTCCTCCTAACGCCATCCCAGTCTCGGGTTAGTAGCGCGAGGGCCACCGAGTACTCGCCAGCCGCCCCCTGGACGGGCGCGAAAGAGTTGACGGGCTCGGTACAACGATGCAGATGGTCGGTTACATCCTGGGGAGCGAGATCGAGTCGACAAATGGCTCCTAAGCGGCCGTCCGAAGTCGGACCTGACGCAAAATGGGGCGCCCCAACTGGGGCCGCCCCATTTCTTATCGCAGCGCCTCTGCGCTTCAGCTCGGTCGCGGTATGTCGTTGTCCTCCGGAAGTGCAGCAGCGGCCATTGCTCTGTTCTGCTCCTCGTACTCCGCCCGATCGTCGATGAAGTAGGAGGCACAGGCGAGGTCGATGAGCTCCCGTGAGCATTCAGGCTCGCGCCCCTGGAAGCTGCTGATGTCCATCAGCAGGTCGATGATGTCGCGTGGATGGACACCACGCAGGTGCCGGTGCTTCGGCTTGTAGTAGCGTTCGATGATGTAGTGCCCGGCCGCCTCCTCGTAAGGGACGTTGTTGGCGTTACAGACCAGCTTCATGATGCTGAGGAAAGACTCCACATCGGGGTCACCGACCTCGATCTTATGCCGGATGCGGCGGAAGAACGCCTCATCGCCCAGTTGCTGCGGCGGGATGTTGGTAGAGAAGACGAGCAACAGCTCGAATGGGATTTCGATGGTCTCGCCGCTGAGTAACGACAGATGGTCGACGCGGGCTTCCATTGGCACGATCCAGCGGTTTAGCAGCTCCTTCGGCGCCACGAGCTGGCGGCCAAAGTCGTCGATCACGAGGATGCCGCTGTTGGCCTTCATCTGCACCGGCGCAATGTAAAACTTCGATGTGGACGAGAACTTCAACTCCAGGTCAGCCAGTGTCAATTCGCCACCGGTGATGATCAACGGCCGCTTGGCGACCACCCAGCGGCTGTCACGCCGCCTTTCTGGTCGCTGCCCGCCGTAGCCATTGACGCCGCGGCGGTTCTCATCCGACTCGTCGTCTTCCGTAAGATCTTCTGGGAAGTGGACCCGCGGGTCGAATACGCGAATCGTCTGCCCACTAACATCGATCGCATACGGAATCAGGACACGGCCCTTGAGCATGCGTCCGATGCCTTTCGCAATCGAGGACTTACCGTTGCCGGGGTCTCCGTAAAGCAGCATCGATCGGCCGGAGTTGACCGCCGGGCCGACGAGGTCTCGCGTCGTTCCGTTCAAGATCAGGTCGTTCAACGCCTTGTTTACCACCTCCGCGTCGACGCGGGTCTGGCGGATCGATTGCTCCATCGTTACTTCGACGTAGTCTTCAAACGGGATCGGCGTTGGACCCACGTAGGCGTTGCGCTCCAGCGCTTCCAGCGCCCGCTCCGTACCCTTTTCGCTCAGGGCGTACTGATACTCCTGTTCGCCAAGTCCGCTGGACCCGACGACTTCGACGAACTGCTCCCGCTTCAGGAATAAAAGCAGCTGGTCCACGACATTGAACGGGAGCGACATGGCCTCGGAGATATCCCGGGCTGAAGGCCTGCCGCTGTAGTAGACCGTTTTTACCGCGAGGTCCAGCAGCTGACCAAAGCTGATTCCTGTGTCCTCGACAGAATTAGGCTGGGGTCGAAACGGTGCGTCGAGGTCTTTTATCGCCCCCGTCGCATTACTGCGAATCTGGGGCGGTGGTGTAGCCTCCATTGCTACTCCTTCCGGTGCCTATCGTGATTACCTACGTAATAATCGACGCGAAGAGGCACTTCGTGCAGGTCTGCAGCGCATACAAATCCGGTGTCGCAACCGGTAACAGTGACATTAAAGATTGATAGGTAAAAAAGTACGGGTCCGGGACCGGAGGCTGCGGCCCAGGCCCCGCCTCCTGTGCCTCAAGCCTTCCGGTCCGGCCCCGACGCTCATTAGTCCTTCCGCTTTTGAAAGGACGGTAGCTATCTCAGTCGCTCCTTGAGCCTCTTCGGTAGAGCTCCTTGCTCAAGGATGGTGGTCTGTCTGCCGAAAGTTCATTCAGGACAACAACCACTGTGTAAGGTTGCGCCATGGTGCCATAACGCTTCGCGTTAAGTCAAGCCTTTTGCGGTTGTTTTTGTACTGCGGTTGAAACTCAGGCTCATCAGCGCCGCTGCTGAATCTAATTATAGCTAATTGAAGCGTTAAGTAGCAGCGCGATCTTGTTCAAATCCGACGCCAGGGTGGAGGGTCACGCCGCTTGGGCCGACAAGGATGATAGACCTTCCTTAGCGAGAGAAGAACGAGTGAGAATGATTTTACGACCCGCCGCTCTCCTCCCCGCGATCGCCACGCTGACCTTCGTCGGCGCCGTTTTCGCCGCCGATCCCGTCAATATCGAGATCATGAGCGTTGATGAAGAACCCGGCCGCATGACCCTCAGCGTCAGCGCTGTCGACGAAAACGGTAAGCCCTTCCCCGGCCTCGATCCCTCGAGCTTCAACGCCTGGATCAACGATTCCTCCCTCATCGTCAAAGAATTGCGCACCGAAACAGACCGCCAACCCGCATCGGTGCTTCTGTTGGTCGATGCGAGTGGCAGCATGGATGGCGAACCGATTGAGCAGGCCAAGATAGCAATCAATGAATTCATCGGCGTTCTGGAGCCGAACGACGAAGTCGCCGTGATGACCTTCTCCAGCGGTGTCAACCTGGTTCAGGACTTCACGTCCGACCGCGCCGCACTGGACGCCGCCATCACCGGCATCACGCTGACCAACGATACTGCCCTGTATGACGGCGTCACCGCGGCCGCCTCCAGGATGGCCGACTTGCCGGCCAACCGAAAAATGATCGTTCTCTTGAGCGATGGGTTGGCCAACATTAACCAGGGAGCCCGTGACGCCTCAATTCAGTCCGCCCGTGAATCCGGCGTCAGCTTCATTGCGGTCAGCCTTGGAGCCAACACGGACCTTCAGTACCTCGAAGAGCTGACCAGCGCCAGCGGCGGCAGCCTCATCGAGGCAGCCACTCCGGCCGAGCTCCGTCAGGCTTACACCAGCCTCGCATTCGCGATTCGTAGTCAGTACACGCTCGTCATGGAGGTTCCGCGCTCGGTCGATCGCACGATTGCCGGCACGCTCAAAGTCCACGTAATCCACCGCGCCGATAACGCGTTCGCTGAGCGGACCCTGAGTCCGCTGGAAGGCGCCGTCCCGCCGCCATTCAGCATGTCGCTCGCGGGCATCAACGCCGGAGACAAGCACAACGGCGTGGTCGAGCTTACGCCGTCCGTCCAGGAAGGCATCGAAGTCGCCAAGGTCGAATACTTCCTCGACGATGAGGTGATCCACACGTCGAGCGGAATCGACAACTTCACGCTGGCGCCTCGTTGTTGGAAAACGGCGCTCACGTCCTCAAGGTCGTCGCCACTGATGTCGAAGGCCGCGAGGGAGAAGTCCAGGTGCCATTCCTGGTGCCGGTCCTGGTCGTGCCCTCCAGCGGCTCCAGCCTGCCGCTTATCCCGATCCTCGCCCTTCTTTTGGTGCTCGGCGGCGGATTCTTTGTCTTCAAGTTCGGCCGCAAGCGCTGGCTTCAATTCACAACCCCAACCTACAGCCGGGTCGATGAGTGGGCTTCCATTCGCATGGCCACGGGCGGTCAGAAGGCCGAAGACTGGTCTGATGATGACTCAGCCCACCCCATGTCTCGCCCCGTCCCGTCGGAAACACCCCGAGATGAACCCATCCAGGGGCGGGTCGTCATCATGGACGAGGCCGCTGTACGCGGCGGCGAACTTGAGACGATTCGCGAATTCGACATGAAGTCATTGCCCATGACCTTCGGCACCAGTCCTGACGCCGATATGCGTGTTGACGATGCTGACGGATTGATCGCCGCCGAAGAGGCCCGCATCTGGGTACAGCGCGGTCGCCTCGTCTACCACAAGCTAACCACGTTAAGCGCCATGGCCACCGAAGGCGTGACCGCGGGCTGGCAGTTCCTGGACGACGGTGATGAAATACGCGTAGGCCCGTATCGGATCATCTTCCAGAAGCGGCAAGCGGAAGCTCAGGCCGCAGACGCCGGACCGATTTCTGACGCGGCGCCTCAAGAGCACGGTATGGCGCTACATCGAGTCTTCGGTCTCACCGAGACGGACCGCAGCCCCGATCTACAGGACTGGGACACTGCCAGCGAGCCGGCAGAGCCAAACCAGGATCCCGCTGCGCCGCTCAATTCGGTCACAGAGTCAGGCGATGCGGCAACTCAGGAGGTCGATAAGCCTAGCTCAAGCTGGGACGTAGACGCTAGCTCGACAGCCTTCGCGGGCGGGGCAATCGCCGAGGCTGGACCCGTGCTACCGGAGCACCACGCTGAGCAGTCCGACGGCCAGTCAATAGACACCGAATTCCCTGGCGAGTCGCAGTGGACTTCTCCGCTGCTGGAACCGAAGTCTGCCGATTGGCTGGTCGAGCAGTCGCAGCCCATCGAAGGCCCCGTACAGATCGTTCAGCCCGACAGCTGGGGCGGCTTCGTCTCCAACGACGTCGACACTGGATCGGAGCCCTCCAACGACGAACAGCTCGCGGATGAGGAAGAAGAACCGCAGCAACGCGCCTCGGGCACATAGATTCCCTGCTTGAGTCTAATTGGGGCGTCCATAGCTCTTAAGGCGCCGGACTAAATGCCGATCCTCCCTATAGGGAGGATTTGCTTTGAGCCCTGTCTCACCAGCTGCGGAAACAGCGTCCGATGGCTCAAAGCCGCCGGAGCAAGGAAAGTCCGACCGAGCAGAAGAAAGGCGTCTCGTCCTCCGCGCAATCGAGCGCGATCAAGAAGCCTTTGCTGATCTTTACGACCGCCACGTCGTCCGCGTCTATCGCCACATCTACTACCTCGTGAATGACGCTCGCGAAGCCGAGGATCTCACGGCTCAGAGCTTCCTCAAGGCGTGGGAGGCCATCGACCGCTACAAGGAGCGCGGAGCTCCTTTCGTGGCCTGGCTCCTGCGCATCGCCCACAACCTGACGATCTCCTTCCTGCGCTCCAAGCGAGATCACAGCGAACTCGACGACGGCTTCGTAGACCAGAAGCGGCGCGGCAATCCGGAGGAGTCGCTGGAGCAGGCAAGCGATGAGCGCAGCGTACGCGATGCCGTCCTGCGTCTGCGCGACGAGCAGCGCCAGGTCATCATGCTTCGCTTCGTTGAGGAACTCGACTACACGGAAGTCGCCGCAATGATCGGCAAGAGCGTGCCGGCTGTTCGCGTCATTCAACATCGCGCTCTCGGCAACCTTCGAAAATTAATGCAGCAATAGGCATCAGGATTTTGTGAAACGGCCGACATTCATAGAGACAACTCAATAAAGGATGTACGTGATGGATCACCAGAAAACTCACTTGAAACTCGTAACCGACAACGCATCCGAACCCGATCTTGACTCGGTGGCTGCCGCGATCCGGCCCCTGCCGCGAGATGTCGAACCTTCCCCGGAGTTCCTCGGTGAACTCCGGCTCCGTCTCCTGAAGCTGGAGCCGGCCCGGTCTACTCGCAAGGACTCTCGGCGCGCCGCTTAAGCGCCGGTACCTGCCTGCTGCTAACACACCCACGCTGATACTTAAGAGGCCTGCATATCGACAACTATGCGGGCCTCTTGGTGCTCGTGATCTTTTGATAGGCAAGCGACTTAATGCATCGGATATTTCCACCCGAGACCGCTAACTCAACAGAACTTATAAAAATTAGGGAATACCCAGAAGAAACACTTCAGAGTTAGCGTATCAAGCCGACTACTTAAGTGTAGGAACAAAGAACACCAAGCACGGCCGAGGCGAAGGCCTGGTGAAGACGGAGGTGTCGCCTAACGACTGAATCAGAGCCGAAGCCATTCAAGCCTGAGGTGAGCGCACGCTGGATTGTGCGACCATCACGGGTTCGGTAAGAGCCCTGGCCTGGAAGCCACCTGTACCCCAATTCGGCAGATACGAAAACAAGGTAGGAGAAAAAAACATTGCAGAAGATTAACGACTTCGTTTCCCGTCTCTTGGTCAAGTTCCAGGAAATCAAAGAAGAGTCCGGCCAGACGCTTGTTGAGTACGGTCTGATCGTCGCTCTCTTGAGCATCGCCGCCATCGTCATTCTGAGCACCTTGGGTCAGGATATCGTCAACGTCTTTACCTCGGTGTCGTCGGAGCTGCAGGACGCTCAAACCTCGTAGTCTCGCTCTAGCGTGACAAAAGCGCCGCCTGGCGACACCGGGCGGCGCTTTTTGTGCCTCTTTTCGACATTTATATTGGCTTCAATTTCAGCAGCGAAACCCCTTCTGATTCAGCGCATAGTGGTCGACTTTATATCTGAATGAGAGTGAAAGGGAAGAGTATGTTTCCAGAGATGATTACGACAGTATTTCGAAGGCTCAAGCACACTACTGAGTCCGGCCAGGCTCTGGTCGAATACGGCCTCATCCTGGGTCTTGTATCAATTGCCGCCATTGTCGGAATCTCTCTCGTCGCGGGTGAGGTCGATTCGCTCTGGGGTGGGAACGTCAGCGGCGTGGGCACAGCTATCGCGAACGTGCTTGGCCTCTAAAGTCCAATTTTCCACTCTCCTCTGAGATCGTTACAACAGACCCTAATGGTCGAGCCCGGATCGCCGAAAAGGTACTTAGAGTCTTTGCCTATATGTCTCCTGGAGGGAGCTTAGATGAGTCGTAATGCTGCTGCCATGAACCCCGGCGGGAGCCGGCGCTTTATTCTCCTGGCCTTGGTTCTGGGCCTGATGGGCGCCGGTCTGGTCTACGTCGCAACCTCGCGGAACTCCACGTCGGACTCCTCCAGTACAGTCGGTGCCGCTGACACGGCGGTCCTGGTTGCCAAGGCTGACATCGCGGCCCGAACCACGATTACTGCCGACATGGTCGAAGTCCGGCTCGTCAGCGACGACGCTCTCAGCGTCCTGGCCTACAGCGCTCCCGAAGATGCTGTTGGCCTCGTGACGCGATTCCCAATCGCCGCAAATGAGCAGGTCCTGTCTTCCAAGGTGGTTGACCTCTCGGGTGGTGCAGCTCTGACCACACGGACCCTTTCTTACATCATTCCTGAAGGCAAGCGTGCCTTCGCGATCAGCGCTTCTGAGATTCAGAACGTCGGTGGGCTGCTCCTGCCGGGCGACTACGTCGACGTCGTCGTTCTTTACGACGTCGAGTTCACCGGCCTTGACGGCAACCTTCAAACCGAAGACGCATTCCTCGCTCACACCTTGCTGCAGAACGTAGAAGTCCTCTCAGTCGCGATCATTGTCGCCGACATCGTGCCGGAAGCAGAGCCGAGCGAGACGGGCCAGCGCGTCCGCAACAGTGAAGCTCGCCCCGACCCAGCCGCCTCGACGATCACACTCGCACTGACGCCAGAGGACGCTCAACTCATGTACCTCGCAGAGGCCAACGGTCAAATCCGGCTGGCGATGCGGTCATTCGGTGACGCCGAAGAGCGTCCCATCGATTACACGACAGAGATCGAGCTGATTCCGGAAAACCTCCCGAATCCGTTCCTTCGCTAGCCTACCAACTCCCTTCCAAGGAAGGACCGGAGGACATCTTGCCGAAGAATTTAGAAGTCGTTGTCATAGACCCTGACGTTAACAGTCGGGCCGACACTAACCGCGCACTGGTGATGGCCCACTTCGAGGTCTCAGGTGAGGCCGGGTATGGCATCGATGCGGTCACGATGGCCCGCGAGAAGAACCCCGACATCATCGTCCTCGCCATGGAAGAGCCCGTCGCGCGCGCCTCCCAGACTATGGGCTCCCTTTCGGACGCTCTGCCTGAGACGCCGATCATCGTCTATTCTTCGCTCTCTGACGCCGCCTCGGTCCGCCGTGCCATGGTGTCTGGCGCCCGCGACTACCTCGTCAAGCCGCCACGGCCGGAAGAGCTGGCCCGCGCCATTTACTCTGTTCTGGAGCAAGAGGAGCGCCGCCGGACTCGCTTGACCGGTGACACCGCCTCTTCGGCGGCCCGTGGCACGGTGATCACGGTGTTCGGAGCCAAGGGCGGTATCGGCAAGACAACTATTTCTACCAATCTGGCGACGGCGCTGTGCCGCAACACGAACAGCGCGATCACTATCATCGACATGGACACGCGTTTTGGTGACGTCGCCATCATGATGGACGTCGTCGTCGAATACAGCATCGCGGACGTCGGCCGCGCCATCGACTCGGTCGACCGCGATACGATTCGCGAATACCTCGTGCAGCACAGCAGCGGCGTACAGATTCTGCCCGCGCCGCTTCACCCTACCGAGTGGGGCGCCCTGCACCGCCATCACATCGCCCGCGTCATCGAACTCCTCGCGCAGACGCACGACTACGTCGTCGTCGACACACCCGGAGCTTTCAACGAACTGGTGGCGACCGCCCTGGAGTGCGCCGACATCATCCTGCTGGTCACCAGCATGGACATCGCCAGTATCAAAGACACCGCGTTGGCACTCGAAATGTTGCGCGCTGCCGCTGTGTCAGAGGACAAAGTCAAGCTGGTGATCAACCACTCGACTTCGTCCACCAGCCTGCGACCAGAGGATGTCGAGCGCGTCCTCGAGTACGAGGTGTACTGGCGCATTCCGCACGATGTGGCCGTTAGCAACAGCAACCAGCTGGGCCAGCCGATTGTGCTCGCCAAGCCATACGCTCGCGCTTCGCGTGCCATTACTGACATGAGCTACAGCTTGGCCGGCCTGCGACGCGACAGGAAAGGCTTCTTGGACCGAGTCCTGGGCCGCTAGTACCCGACGCAAAACGGGGGAGGATTCCTCAGTGAACGATCAAGGTCCAAGAAGGCCGGCCGGAAACCAGCCTCCAGGCATGGCCGGAGGCTCGCGTGGCCAGCCCACGCGCAATCCGCTCTTGCAGTCCAGCGAGGCGTTCAACGAGCTGAAGTTCCGTCTGCATCAGCGCCTCATTGAGGAGCTTGACGCTTCAAAGATCGAGAACCCCGATAGCCCTAAGGCGCGTGAAGTCGTTGAGGGTGCGGCCAAGTCTCTGATCCAGACCGAAATGCCCGGCGTCGTCGGATTCAGCCGCGATGAGCTAATCGCCGCCGTTTGTGACGAAATTCTCGGCTACGGACCAATCCAGCCCTTGCTGCAGGACCCAACGATCTCAGAAGTCATGGTCAACAGCCCGGAGACCGTCTACTTTGAGAAAGAGGGCCGTCTCTACCTCAGCCCCATTCGATTTCGGGATAACCAGCACATCATGCGCGTTATCGAACGAGTCCTCGCCCCGATGGGCCGGCGCGTCGACGAGTCCTCGCCCATGGTTGATGCTCGCCTGCCGGATGGCTCTCGTGTCAACATCATCATTCCGCCGGTAGCCCCGAAGTCTCCCGCGATCACCATCCGAAAGTTCCGTGCCGACAAGATGACCATGGACGACCTGGTCAACGTCGGCGCTATGACGCACGAGCTGGCCGAGTTCACGCGAGCCTGCGTTCAGGCGAAGCTGAACACGATCATCTCCGGCGGCACCGGCTCCGGCAAGACGACAATGCTCAACGCGCTGTCCGGCTTCATCCCGGATACGGAGCGCATCGTTACCATCGAAGACCCCACGGAGCTCCGCATGCAGCAGGCTCACGTCGTCACGCTGGAAGCCCGCCCTGCCAGCCTGGAAGGGCGCGGCGAGGTCAGTCAGAGAGACCTCGTACGCAACTCGCTGCGTATGCGTCCCGACCGCATCATCGTTGGTGAGGTTCGAGGCTCCGAAGCCTTCGACATGATGCAGGCCATGAACACCGGTCACGAAGGCTCGGTCAGTACGGTCCACGCCAACACACCCCGTGACGCAATTGCCCGTCTCGAGAACATGGTTCTCATGGCAAACCTGGACCTGCCTTCGCGGGCGATTCGAGAACAGATTGCCTCCGCCATCCATGTCATCATCCAGGTCAGCCGTTTCTCGGATGGCAGCCGAAAAGTCACCCACATTAGCGAAGTAGCCGGTATGGAGGGCCAAGTGGTCACCATGCAGGACATCTTCCGCTACGAACAAACCGGAATCGACACCGAAGGCCGTGTCCGTGGCGCTTTCCGATCAACGGGCATCCGCCCCCGGTTCGCGGAGCGCTTCGAAAGCCTGGGTATCCAGCTCGCCCCCAACCTGTTCGCAGGAGTCGCTGCCTAAATGGACCCGATCGCACTGCTAGCAGCCCTGGCGACACTCGGCGCCATTGTCACCGGCCTGATCGCCCTCTATGGCGCCTCCGCCAATCCGCGTGGCGACCTCGATCGCCGCCTCGGTTCGATCATGGGCGAGGACACAAGCGTTGATGCCGTCGCTGCCGGCGCGTCCGGCTTGCGCCGCAGCCGCACCGGAAGCATTCCAATCATCTCCGCAATCATGGCCAACCGGTCGAGTTCAGACGCCCTGGCGGTTCAGCTCGAACGCGCTGACATGAAACTGACGGTGTCCGAGTTCGTCGCGACCCGCATCTTCTTTGCTCTCTTTGGCATTGGAGTGCCCATCCTTCTCTTGGGAACCACACCGAAAGGCGTCGGGGTCGCAGTCGTGGCCGGCTTGTTCGGCTACATGCTGCCCAGGCTTTATATGACCCGCGCCAAAGGAAAGCGGCTCACCAAGCTCAACGAGCAACTGCCGGACATGCTCACCATGCTGGCGAACGCGCTCAAATCAGGTTTTGGCCTCATGCAGAGCATGGATCTTGTTGCTAAAGAGCTAGAGCATCCCATCGCCACCGACATGCGACGTATGTTGCAGGACATCAACGTGGGTTCGTCTACCGAAGAGGCCTTGCAGGGTCTAGCCGAACGAAGTGGCAGCGGTGATCTCGATATCGTGGTCACCGCGATGCTGGTTCAGCAGTCGACCGGCGGTAACCTGGCCGAGATTCTCGATACAGTTGGGCACACAATGCGCGAGCGCATCAGGATCCGCGGCGAGATCAAGACGCTCACCACTCAACAGGTCATGACCGGATTCATCATTGGCCTGCTGCCCGTGTTCATTGCCCTCGGTATTACCATAATGAACCCGGAGTACATCAGCCTGCTCTTCACGCGGACCATCGGCCAGTTCATGCTGGCAGGCGGCGTCATGATGGAGCTCATCGGCATGTTCATCATCAAGAAAATCCTTGAGATAGAGGTGTAGCTCGTGGACCTTATCGTTCTCCTCGGAATCGCACTGGTCTTTGGAGCTATCTTCCTACTCGTCATGGGGCTGGCACAGCCTCGGATCAACCCAATGGACGCCCGCATAGCGGCGATTCATGGCGAAAACTACGGCGGCAACTACCTCATGGGTAGCGACGATTCAAGGCCGGAGCCAATGAAGACTCGACTTCTGGGCCCCATGGCCTCTCAGCTGGGGAGCTCACTCCAAAAGCTTCTCCCCATTAACTGGGTCAGGGGCATCGAGAAACAGCTCGTAATGGCCGGCGAGCCGACAACGGTGTCCGGCTTCCTGATGGGCTCCGCGATCGCCGAGGGCGTTTTGATCCTCTTCGGGTTCACGATTATCTCCTCAGGCGGCGGCTTCGGAGGCACCAATACGCTGATTCTCGGTGGCCTCGCCGTCATCGGTGTAATCGGACCCAAGATCTGGCTCAGCAACCGGGTTCGCTTCCGTCAGAAGCAAATCCTCAAGTCGCTGCCGGACGCATTCGACCTGGTTACAACCTGCGTCGAAGCCGGTCTCGGCCTCGAGGCTGCTCTTGCCAAAGTCGCCGAGAAGGTCGAAGGCCCCTTCAGCGAGGAATTGACCGTGATGCTGCACGAGGTCTCCCTCGGCCGTCTCCGCCGCGAAGCGATGAAGGACCTCGGCGACCGCGTTGGCCTGGCAGACCTCTCGGCCTTCATTAACGCCGTTATCCAGGCTGAGACAATGGGTACCAGCATCGCGGCCGTACTAAGGGTCCAGGCCGATCAGATGCGCGTCAAGCGTCGCCAGCGCGCCGAGCAGCAGGCTCAGGCGGCACCGATCAAGATGATGTTCCCGCTGGTACTGTGCATCTTCCCGACGATGTTCCTCGTCATCCTCGGCCCGGCTGGCATCCAGATCTACGAGCAGTTCGTCAACAGGGCACAATGATTATCCGGAACACTTCTCGTAACACTGTCGTCGGAGAGACCATCGAGGTTGCTGAGACCGCGGTCCAAAAGGTTAAAGGACTCCTTGGCCGTGATTGCCTGGAAGACGGGCAGGGTCTCTTCTTTAAGGGCGCGGGTTCGCTGCATACGCTGTTCATGCGCTTCCCGATCGACGTCATCTACGCCAACAAGCAGGCTAAGGTCGTCAAGGCCGCGAAGGCGGTCCAGCCCTTCAAGGTCGTGGCGGCGCCGCTGCGTGGCTACTACGCCATCGAGCTCCCGGTCGGCGCCATTGCCGCCTCTAACACCCAGGTCGGCGACTTCCTCGTTTTCGACGACGAGCCAGAGCTAATCGACGCTCCCAGCTAGTCTCACGGACTCCAGGTGATAACGCCGAGTCGACGTGGCATCTGGCTCAGCGCAACGGCTCCATCGACCCTCACTGCCAGCTCTCGGACTGCCGCACCCAGCCGGTCGTCCGGCTCACTACCAGGCAACACCCAGATCGGCCTTCGAGCCGACCTATGCAGCGACTCCACGTCTGTGTAGGTTCGCGGCGCGACGTCCAGGAAGCGCACTTCCGGCGCCTTGCCGCGAGCGAATAGCAGGGTCATCATCTCGCCCGCTGCCGGCAGGCGGTGGCGTTCCTCGCCGTGAACGGGGGGCCAGAGCGGCGCCCATTCGCTGATCGGCGCCTCGTTGAACATAACGGCTACGCAAAGGCGCTTGGCATGGGCATCCATCAGGTCGAGGAAGGCGCCAAATTCGGCGATGTCGTAGCCCACCTGGCTGATGAATCCCACGTCGGCTACCGGCGCGGCGCTCTCGCCGGGCCAGCGCTCGTCGTACACATCAAGGTTCTCGATGCCGTTGTCCTGGACGGCTTCCGCAAGGGTAGCGCGCATACCGGCGGAAGGCTCTACAGCGTAGATATGACGTGCCAGAAGGGCTATCGGAAGCGTATAACGTCCGCCCCCGGCGCCAATGTCGATCCACGTCTCGTCGGGCCTGACCAACTCTCGTAGCGCGTCCAGCAACGGCTCGTCGGTGCGTCGCGGGTCGGCCCTGAACTGCTGCGCCACCGGGGCGTAAAAGTCCTCCGGTCGCGGCCGGTTCGGCAGGCGTTCGACCTGCTCTCGCTCGGCGACTACTAGCTGACGCCAAGCCTCTGCGGCATCCTCGCTCGTAGGGCGTAAGAGGTTCACGCCACGATCCTAAATGGGTGCTGGTTCAGGGGATAGTGAGCTGCTGGCCGGCGAATATGTAATCCGGGTCGCCGAGGCTGTTGGCACTGGCGATTGCGCTCGTCGAGACCCCGAATCGCGCCGCAATCCCGGACAGCGTGTCGCCCGACACCACAACATACGTTGACCCCGAAGTCGCGGCCGCGGCGCCCCCGGAGGCCGCTGGCGGCGGAAGGCTGCTGGCCGGTAAGTTGAGAGACGCCACGGTACCTGGAATCACCAGCTCTTGGCCGATGAAAACGTAATTAGGGTCGTCAAGTTCGTTGGCTTGGACGATCGTGTCGACCGTCGTGTCATAGAGTGACGCGAGCAGTCCCACAGTTTGTCCCGGCTCGACGACGTGGATCACGCTGGGACCGGCGAACCCACCGTCCGGCTGCCGGGGCGGCCGGCTCGCCACCACTTCGAGGACGTTAAGGTCCGTAACGCCGTAGCGCCAAACGGACAGGAAGTCCGCGTTCAGCGCGTACGCCGCCTCGATGAAGCGGCGCCATTCGTCCGGCTCTTCGGTGGCGCCCTGGCCGGTGTGGTGTACCGGCAGCGGGATATCGCTGTACCCGGCGAACGTCGTCCCTAGGAGGAACTCTGGCGTGATGCCCTCGGGTCCCACGGGATAGCCCGCCTGGCGATACTTGTCGTAGTTGGCCTGGTTGTCGAACGTGTGCCAGTAGTGCTGCGGCGCAATAGCGTTGATGAAGGGCAGGAATTCCTGCAGCGGTATCGAATTCTTCAGCCACGGACGCGCGTCGATCGACAGGACGACTTCGCCGTCCGGCACCAGGCGCCTTAGCTCCCGCCCGAACGCCGTCGCGTCGGCCGCTGTACCGCGCCAGAAGCCCGCGTGAGGCTCCACGTCAAGGAACAGGCTGCGCGCTCCCGAGAGCAGCACCGAAGCTGCCAACCGAGCTTCTTCGATGGGGTCGCTGCCGTGCAGGACGCACCAGGCGTGAAACGGTACCCCGGCGCCTTCGAAGTAATTCGCTAGCGTCTGGACCTGTGGGTGGCCCGAAACGGCGTATTGCGAAGTGTCGAAGTCCGACATCCAGTCCACGCCGTCGTGTGTCTTGACGATGACGCCAAATCCGTAGTCACGCAGCCGGGCTGCGATGCTATTCGGCTCGGCGTCCGTCGAGAACTGCCAGACCCAGACCAGGTGGAAATTTCCGGCTGGCGCTGCTCGCGCCGGTGATGCTTCATCCCCGATCAGCGCGTAGCCGCCGAGGCCGGCCGCAACAGCGCCTCCGATCAGCTGACGTCGAGTAACTTTTCGGCTCGCGGGGGGCTTTCGCATCACTCGCAGGATAACATAACAGGGTCGTTTATAGCGGAACTTTGTTTCGGTTATTCGTTAAATCTTCATCACAGAAGAGGTCCCTCAGCCGATGCTGACGGCCTGCCCGTTGATCCGGGATCCTTCCTCCGACGCCAGGAATACAGCAAGCCCCGCCACCTGCTCCTCCGTCACAAATCCCGCTTCCAGTTTGCGGTACTCGGTCTCGCCTTCTTCAGCCGAACGGCCCTGCGCTTCAGCCATCTGACGGTAGATGTTCAGCGCCCGATCGCCTGCGACCGCGCCTGGGCAGATGCAGTTCACGCTGACCCCGTGCGGTTTGGCCTCGAGCGCCATTGACTCTGTCAGGTTGATGATCGCGGCCTTGGCTGCGCCGTAGCTGCTGCGCCCCGCTCTGCCGTGCTTACCGGCGCCGGACGAAAGGCTGATCACGCAGCCGTGCTCCTGCTCAATGAGGCGCTTCAGCGCGTGCTTGCTGCACAGGAAGACACTGGTCAGGTCGGTCGTGATCGACTTCTCCCAGACCTCGATGGGCATTTCGGCCACAGGGATCGGCGGGTCCAGCCACGCGGCCGTGTTCACCAGGATGTCGATGCCGCCCAGCCGGGTTACGGCTTCCGCCACGCCGGACTCAACCTCAGACTCACGTGTAACGTCGCACGTAATCGCCGCCGTCGTCACGCCGTGAGACGCCGCTTCCGAAGCGATCTTCTCTGCTCCCGGCCCGTTGAGGTCCAGCAGCGCCACGTTGGCGCCCTCTTGCGCAAAAGCGATCGTGATCGCCCGGCCGATGCCTTGCGCCGCGCCCGTAATGATCGCGTTCTTGCCCTGCAGTCGCATTGCTCACCCTCGTGCTTCGTTAGATTCCGCACTAACCATTTGTCTGGGTTCATCAAGTTCCGAAGCGCGAGTTTAGCAGGCAAGCCCATAGCAAGAACGGGTCACGGTAGCCCGCGACCGTTTGGACGGTCTCTTCCTTCGCCTAGGCGCTTTTCTTACGGCTGCGGCTGCGCGGGGGCGCTTCTTCAACCTCGGCTTCTGCCGCGACTGTCGCGCCTCTGCGCTTGCGCACCTGCTCCACGCTGGCTCGTAGCGCCTCGGTCAGGTCCGTGATCTTGGCCGGGGCCGCGGCAGGCGTCTCGATGATCTGACCTTCCGCCTTCTTGTTGATGATTTCGAGCAGGCCCTCGCGGTATTCGTCCTTGTACTGCGCCAGGTCGAAGTCCTCTTCCGCCAGCATGTCCACCAGCGAGCGCGCCATCGTCAGGTCACGGTCCGTCACATCCATGTCTTCGCCTGGGATGCTGAGCTCATCCGTCGTTCTCACCTCGTCGGCGTAGAACATCGTCTCCAGGGCGATTGTGTTGCCGTACAGCCGTAGGGAGCACAGTTGCTCCTTCTGCCGAAACGTCACCTTCGCGATCGCCACGCGGCCCGTCTCTTTCAGCGCCGCCATCAGCAACGCGAAGGGCTTTTGGCCGATCTCCTCTGGTTCGAGGTAGTACGTCTTCTGATACAGGATCGGGTCGATCGCTTCCAGGTTGACGAAGCTCTTGATGTCGATCGTGTGCGTCGACTCCACGTTGACCTTCTGGAAGTCGTCGTCCTCCATGATCACGTAATTGCCCGGAGTGATTTCGTAACCCTTGACCACGTCGGCCGACCGGTCGATCTCAATGTCTTCTTCGGCACAAAACAGCTTCTGTTTGACGCGAGAGCTGTCGGCGCCGTGCAGCATGTTGAAGTGCACGTCCTTTTCTTCCGTAGCGGAGTAGACCTTGATCGGAATACTGACCATCCCGAAGCTGATGGCGCCCTTCCACAGCGGCCTTGGCATAGCGAATTACCTCCTGGCGCCCTCAGTTTTTCCCGCGGCGCCTGTCGGGGAAACGCTATTGTAAGGCACGGATTACTAATGCTGCACTCAGGGTTTCTCCCGATTCACAGCCCGGGCGTCCGGTTAACCGCCGTACTTATGCCGTTCCAGCAACTCTCCCACCCCGTCCGACTCGCCGGGCTTGCGGTCATAGCGGGTAGTTCCCTGCTCGCTGATCGCGCTGAGGTAGCTCGCCGAGGCCACCAGCAGGAGCACGTTCAACACCAGCGAGACGCCAACCGACACCACCAAGAACGCCGCTGGAGACAAGTCGTCCGCCGATGGGCCGCTCTGCAGGCCTTCGTAAGTCGCCGGATCGGCGACGCCCGCCGCGATGATTAGCTCCGTCGCGATCATGACCGGCATAACCAGCAGACCGTAGATCAGCAGGGCCGGCGCCAGCCCGAAGTCGCCGACCGTCTTGCGTCCGACCTCTCGCACGTAGTGGGTGGCGAGATACAACCCGGGCAGGCCGAATGCCAGCGCCGTCACGGTTGGTATCCACGCCGCCAGGCCTGCTTCGTCGCCGGCGCCCCATGCGAACGGCGCGACGAGGATAACGGCCAGGCTGGCAAACGCCAGCCCCAGGGGCAGCGCCAACAGCGCCATGCGGAGGATTGGGCGACTTTTCATCTAAGCAGTGTATCGCCCGCGAACTGGGGCGTGCTGACGAGGAGCGTCGGCTAGAATGCAGCGCGAAACGAATCGCCATTTGTGTGAGGAACCCATGAAAGTCTTCTGCTTCGACCTCCTGCCTTACGGTGAAGAGCTCGACCACCTCAAAGAAGCCGGTAGCAAGGAGTTGCCCTGGCCTTTGCCGAAGCGCCACTTCAAGCCGGAGGTCGCCGCCCGCACCTATGAGGAGCACCTTCAGGTCTGGGAGGAAATGGACCGCCTCGGCTACGACGGTGTCGGTTTCAACGAGCACCACACATCGCCTTACGGCCTGATGAACTCGCCCAACCTCATGGCCGCCGCCGCAGCGCAGCGCACCAAAAACCTCAAGCTGCTGATCTACGGCAACCTCCTGCCTGTGCACGACCCGCTGCGTCTCGCCGAGGAGCTCGCGATGCTCGACTGCATGTCGAACGGGCGCCTGATCAGCGGCTTCGCCCGCGGCATCCCGCGCGAGCACGAGGTCTACGGCGTCGCTCAGACCGAATCACGCGACCGCTTTGAGGAGGCCTGGGAGATCATCGAGCGCGCTTGGACCGAGGAAGTCTTCTCCTTCGAAGGGCGCTTCTGGTCCTACAAAGACGTCGCGCTTTGGCCTCGGCCGATTCAGCAGCCGCGCCCGCCCGTCTGGATCCCCGTCACCAGCAGCAAAGAGTCAATCGAATGGGCCGGCGCCCACAACATCCCGATTACGCCCGGCGCCGGCGGCCGTGGCCTGCGCGAGGACGTCATCCGCTACTACGCCAAATGCCTCACCGCCGCGGGCCATCAGATCACGCCCGATCACCTCATCGTCCAGGCCCAGGCCTACGTCGCCGATACAAAGGCCCAGGCGCTGGCCGAGGCCGGTCCCCACGCCCTCTACTTCAACCGCACCCTGTTCAGCCACGGCAACATCACCGAGGCCAACCTCCAGCGCGACACCGGCTATCTCAGCTCCGCCTCATTCGACTACATCAGGCCGGAGAACCTCCCCGCCGTCGCCCGCAACCGCGAGGAGTACCGCGACCTCACGCTGGATCAGCTCGCGAAGCAGGTCGAAGTTCAGCCCTGGGGCCCCGCCGACGAGGTCATCCAGCGCATCATCGACTCTGCCGACCACGCCGGCTCCAACACCGTCCTCGTCAGCCTCAACCGCGGCGTCATGCCCCACGAAATGTTCCTCAACCAGGTCCAGCGCTTCGCCCGCGAAGTCCTGCCCGCATTGCAGGCGCATGAGGTCAAAGCAGTGCCGCTGTACTAGAGCCGACTCCGGAAGGTCATTTCACGCCCGCGAATCGTCGAAGCTTCGGTTTGACACCTTCGCTCCCTGACCACAGAATCACGGCACCGTGACGAGCGAGCGCCAACAAAGGCAAATTGAGGCCCTCCTCGACGAGGCGGAAGCAGCCATCCGGTTCGAGGACTGGAACACGGTTCGGCAGCGTGTCCGTTCTGTTCTCGCACTCGACCCGGAGAATCTTGACGCTCAGGCCTATTCGGACGCAGCTGACCGGGCTGCCGGCGGCTCCGAAGCTTCGACAGTTCTAGCGCCCCTGCCTTCAACTCCAGCGCCACCTCAACCCACCTCCTTCGCAGGCGGACGCTACACGGTGACCAAGTTCCTCGGCGAGGGCGGTAAGAAGCGCGTCTACCTCGCCCACGACGCCCAGCTCGACCGCGACGTAGCCTTCGCCCTGATCAAGACAGAAGGCCTGGACGAACAGGCCAGACAGCGCATCACCAGAGAGGCCCAGGCCATGGGACGCTTGGGCTCCCATCCTCACATCGTCACCGTCTACGACATCGGTGAGGAGAACGGTCAACCCTACCTCGTCCTACCCGTCCTGCCCGGCGGCGACGTGGAGGGCATCATCGAAGAGGCAGAGGAGCACAAGCTCTCCATCGAGCAGGCGGTCCAGCTGCCCCAAGACCTCCTCCACCCTCGCCTCGAGGCTTGGATGAACGCCCCAACAAACCGCTGGAACCGTCGCAGTTCGGGCTGCATCAAAGAGAGTGTTGGTTCAAAAATGCTTCAGTTGGACCCACAAATCCCTGGACCTAATAGGAGGTAAAAATGGGGTTATAATCATTCCCGTCGGTGAAATTAAATTTCCTATCAGTAGCCCAGAAAACTTTTTACATCAAATAGTTTGATATCGAAACACGATGATCTACTTTGACGTTGAACTACATGAGCGCACGTGCCCACGACACGAAGGCCCAGGCGCTGGAACCCATGCAAGCAACCGAGCTGGTCACCGAGCTCTACCAGGCCATCGACACCCGAGAGGCGGCGGCTCTTGCACCCTTCCTCTCGCCGTCTGTGACGTTCCAGTTAGGCAACAACCTGCCGGTGAACGGAAGAGAAGCGGTCTTGGAGATCAACGCTTCGTTCTTCAAGAGCATCGCCGGGATGGCTCACACCATCGACGCAATCTGGTCGCAGGGCGCCAACATCATCTGCAACGGCAGCGTTCGCTACACCCGCTTCGACGGCAGTCATCTCTCCATCCCCTTCGCGACCATCCTAACCACCGAGAGAGGGCTCATCCACGACTACAAGGTGTACGCAGACGTCTCCCCTCTCTGAGTAGGACGCAGAGATCATCGCCCCCGCGCGTAGTACCCAGACAACAGGAGCAACCACATGACCGAGCACAACACCCGCGTTGACGAGATGCTGGGCGACAAGTCCTTTCACATCGAGTTCCACGGCTACCTCTCCAACCACGCCAAGCACGCTGTCATCGCCTTGAACGGGCTAGGCGCGCCCGCTGAAGACATCGCGGCATATGTCGAGGAGTACGCGAGAACTACCTACGGGTTCGGTCTGGAGCCTCCCAAGCAATCGGACATCCAACTCACGGAAGAGAACTGGAGAGACTTCCTCGGGAAGCACGAGCAGTTCACTTCTCTCTGCCGCTTCTTCGAGGAGCGTGTCGAGACCCTTGGCCTCGAGCAGACCCTCAAGGTCTACGTTCCAGAGCTTCTTCCGGGGTGCGTGGGGGCACTCCTCCACGGAACGATTCACCTCGGCTGGGCCTTGGACGCGGGCCACAGGGGGATGACCATCGAGGGCCTTGCGTACCTCGCGTTCTCCTACGTGTCGTGCTATCCAGAGCGGACCTTCTCCAAATCGAAGCCTCTAGCCACTGACAGCACGCCGTTGAATTCGATGCAGCAAATCGCTGCCGAGTGGGACCGCGACAGACAAGTTCTTTCGAGTTGGGTCGATGACACGCTCAGCAGCCCGGAGCTCAGTGTCGTTGCCGGATTCCAGCCAGTGCTCGAGCACACCGGAGCGCAGCTACACATCGCCCGAGTGCTCGCGGAAGGGCACCCCTTCATACACACCACACCCTTGTGGATGGAGAACGCAGGCCAGGAGGAGGTCTGGGAGCAGCTCTACTACGCGGTCATGCTCTTGTACCTGAGCAACCCCGGCGACTTCGTGCTACTTCACCTGGTCACGTCCCTGCACGCCGTCGAACAAATCGCTCGGCATCTACCGCGCGATGAGCAGTCAAAAGCCATCAAGTGCTACTGGACAGCAACACTCGGAGTCCTGTTCTCTCTGAAGGCCGTTCCGACGAAGGCAAGTCTCGACGATCTGCACGCGCGCTACGCGGACTCGATCGATGCTGCGGAGAGCGCGAGCGTGGGCAGGGAGTGGAAGAGTTCCACCGAACGCGCGCTTGCGGAGCGAGAAGAGCACAACCCCAAGCTGGTCTACGTGCTGCGGAAGCTGTGGGCGCGGTTCGGACACCGGTCAGTTTACCGGGTTGCAGCCGGGTACTTCACGGAAACGCCCGTGATCGCACCAGACCCCGTTCAATCAACCGGAAACTGAGAGGCCACGTTATGAACATCGACCACATCGTCCTTTGGGTAGACAACCAGCAGCATTCTCTAGGATCATCTGGTTTCAGTCCTAGCGCCGACTCGGCATAGCGTTCAGCGTTGCCCAACTCATCAAACCGCTCGGCGCAAACCATAAGATTCACGTATAGCTTGTTCATCAGCTCGGCGTTGCCAATGATCTCAGCTGATGCGTTTGCTTCCTGATCTAGAGCTAGGAGATCGTCAAAGGCCTCCCGAAACCGCCTGCTCTCCTTGACTTTTGCTACCGCGGCTTCTAGGCGTCCCTCGAAACCTCGAAGAAGAGCAGTCGCCAACTCTCTTATTCTTCCTTCGTTGAGCTCTGCACTGCCTGTGGGAAGGTCGGTACTTCCCCTGCTAACAATGTCGGCACGCACTATGTTGATCAGTGGTTTGAGTTCCGGGGGTGCCGCGCCGACAACGCGTTGGCTGATAGCTTCTTCGAGCTCACTAACGTACGTCGCGAGAACGGATGAATCTCCCCCAAATTCATGCCAGATAGGTTCTAGCTGCGAGGGCTGCATAGGGAGCCCTCGGCCCACGATTCCGGCGGCGGCCTCGGAAACTGCCTCCACGTCGGCGTTTTCGTCAGAGATCTAGAGACGATGACTCGCTTTTACAAGGATATAGTCCAGCTAGAAGAATCTCACCCGAACGAAGGCCGAGCCGTCTTTCTAAGCAGCGACAAGCAGCGCGAAGACCACGAGGTGGTGTTAGTGACAGGGAGAGAGGGCGAAAGTGGAACTATCCAGCAGCTCTCCTTCCGCGTGGACAGTGTTGATGATGTCCTGCGCTACTACCAATCATTCCAGAAAGCTGGCGTGTCTATCTCGAGCACGGTGAGTCACGGGGCAGGCGTTTCGTGCTACTTCCTCGATCCGGAGGGGAACCGGCTAGAGGTCTTCGCAGATGTTGAGGTGGAAGGTGAGAGGGGCACGTCGGGCCACTGGATCTCGATCAATCGGCGGACCAGCTGGTAGCCAAGATTCGTTCTGAAAGCTCTACGGCGACGGCACGCTGAACAGACAGCTGACTGATATGTGGGCCGACGCGCATTTGCTCGGCCCTCAAAGGATCTGATAAGCCTTATCCCCAAGAGCACGACGCCGCCATCGAGCACCTCGACTTCGCCATCGCCGAGTTCCAGGCCATGAAGATGCAGCCCGCGCTGGAGCGCGCACTGGGACGCAGGGGTCTGCTGAAGGCGTAGCTCCTCCGCTTGTACGCCCGACTAAGGCAGAAATGCTACCTCTCCGCTTTGAAGCACCTCAGTCTGATCAAGACGACTTCAATCAGACATCAATTGCGCCATGCCAAAATGCTGACAAACCTTGCGCCAATCGGAGGGCCCATGAGCCTAAGGCGAAACCAAGGATCGCCGTTGAGCAGCAGACGCAGTAGTGTCGCGGGCACCCGAAGTCCCACGACGGCTCAACCCCGGGGCACCAGGGCGCCAGGAAATCTGCCGCTCTCTTTTGATGCCGAGAGCATATTGCGCCTGCAATCAGTACTGGGTAATACGGGCGTTCAGCGGCTCCTGGTGCAGCGCGCACCCGAGGACGATCTTCAGACTATGGAGGAGATCGTGAATTCGATGGGAGAACCCGGCGCGGCGCCGCCTCCCGAGACGCTCATCTCGGTGATCATGCGCGAATCGCCGGACGCTGGGCTGGGGCTGTACAAGCGGGCCACTGCACGCGAGCGCATCCGCAGCGCGTATCAGGAAGGTGATGCGCGGAGTCCTGGGCGCGTTGCTGCGGAAGCCTTACGAGCCCGGCGCGCAGTCGATCCTATACCAGTACCTCGATCCGCCTGAGAAGGACGAAGTTAATGAAAAGACAAACAGGCGATTCGCAGAGGAGACGGGGATAACCGGTAGCCTTGACTGGAGCAAGACTGCGGACCGCCCTTTCGCCAGACGCTGGATGATGCTTCGCGACGACGCCATGGACGAGCGGGCAGCAGCCGAGATTGCAGAGGAGGAAAAGAAGCTCAGGGCCGAGCTTCTGGCGAAGGCGGCCACGCCTGCGGACCTGCACACAGAGCTAAAGGGGTTGGACACCGCAACACAGGCAAGTTTGCTGCGGGATACGGCGTTCAAGAAGGATCTAAGGAACGCACTGTCAGACTGGGATGAGTTCGCTGAATCCATCGAAGACCTTGGAGGACGGGCGATGTCCGCTGACCTCCTCCTCGAAAACCGCACGGTGAAGAATGCGATTAACGATGCATGGAAGGACTCGCTGCCGGCCATGCCGGTCGCCAAGAACCGAGACGAGATTGGCACGCGAAACCACGAGGAGGGCGGTTGGGTCTATATGAACCTGGTCACGAGCAAGGTGGTAATCCGCCGCGAAACCGCCGAGGACAATACCTTTATCTCTTTGGATCCCACAGGTGAGGTGGACGAGATTTGGATTAGCCTCGACCACCCACCGAAGGTAGAGGACAGTGTGCTGGTCGCCGTCTTCCACGTTCACCCTAATCAGAGCCGCTTCGCATCACCGAGCGGCCCCGACGGCGACAGTGTCACCCGGCGCGGCGTACCAGGCCTAATACGTACTTCATCGGGAACAGGGTGGTTCGGACCGCATGAACAGCGCGCCAGCCTGCGCGGGCATCAGACGTGGCCCAGTTAGCATCCAGGGCTCTTGTGGATGTCGCGTGTAGGCGCGGAAGCACATCGACTTCACTATCGCCGAGTTTCAGGACATGAAGATGCAACCGGCGCTGGAGCAGGCACTGGGTAGGCGTGGGCTGCTGAAGGCGTAGGTGCGCCTGCGAAACGACTGGGTAGAGTTCCGCGCTACCTATTTGTCGCCAATCCTCCGTCACCTGTAGACGGCGGACTTACTGCTGGCCGTTGAGCAAGGAAGGAAGCAGTTAGCTCGTCTGACGCATCGGTTTCAAAGGTAAACAAGGAAATCTTGTCACCCGTCTCTTCTAGGGTGAAGTTG
>OZ245323.1:0-933063 GCA_965225815.1 Dehalococcoidia bacterium | reverse complement strand
CGGGGTTGAGTTGATCATCGATAATCTGCTGAATTTGCGCTTCGGTTTTGCCCCACCACAGGGGGTTCGGGTTAGTAAACTCCAGGCCGCTACGGTCTTCCCCTTTGTAGCGGTAATGGACCTGTACGCCGCTGAGGTAAGCGGCATTCTTTCCCTCTACGAAGATCGGGACCGGCAGGCCAGGCTCCGCCAAGGGTAGGTCTCCCTCCGTCTCTTTCCCTTGTTCGACAAGACTCAATACATGCTCGAAGCTGCCACGCACCCTGCCGGTGATCTGGATACGCAGACCGGCAACAGGCCTCGGGCTATTGCCGACGATCTCCCGCAGCTTCGCGATGGCGTCATCCGTCAAGCTGACAGATGGCTCTGCGGACTGCTGCCTGGTGTCACTCATTTTCACCTCGGGATCTAGTCCCCCTCTAAACGACGTTACTAGTGTACGCCCTGAGAGCGCTTCAGATTATGCGCGGATGGCATCACGGGCAGGTTGACAAGTGGGGTAGTTTCGAAGCGAGGCCTCTTCGTTGAGCTGGATTTTCGGTTTTGCGAGGGACTTCAGCGCGTGTATGGTCTAACAGACTGTCCAGTTGGGAGGGGCCATCCTTACCAGAGTATCGAGGTTGCACAAATGGACAAGGTAGAGAAAGTCAATGAATTACTAGGTCTGCGGATCCCAGCCGTCGCTGTGTCGTTTCTCGACGAGCCGCCGACTGGGTTACCTGCCTGGGATGGGCCACCTCAGCCTGCTGGTTGTGCCTTTTGGCGTTGGGCAGGTGAGGGGCGCGCCTTCTACACTAGGCCATCCGACCACTACAACTGCGCCATAGGCTCCTACACCCACGCAATCGAGCTACCACCTGCGCGATCCAGTGAACTGGACGAGTCGGTGAAGATGATGGTAGGGGCCAGCTACCTTCGAACTTCAGAAGTGCCCGATATTCCACGGCTAGCTCAGACGCCAAAATTTATCGCCTATGGTCCTGCGGACGACCCCGGCTTTCAGCCTGATGTGGTGTTGATAACTGCGACGCCTCATCAAGCGATGCTGATTTACGAAGCGACGATGCGAGCTGGTCTTGGTTCTCCCATAAGCAACATCATGGGTCGGCCAACTTGCGCCGTCTTGCCTCTAACATTGAGCAGGAATTCACCAGGTATGTCGCTTGGATGTGCTGGTAACCGCGTTCACACAGGTCTTAGTGATCATGAGCTTTACGTTTCGATCCCCGGAGCGAATTGGCCAGCATTCAAAGCCTGCCTCCTGGAGATTCTCGTGGCGAATCGAACCATGATGGAGTTTTACGAGGAGAAGGAGAAGACAGGCGGTGCCTCTTAAGCCTCGGGTCTACCAGCACGGTCGGTCGTGACAAATGTCTCTCAGGCGACCGGCGGGACGCGAGATTTCCGAGGAAGCGACGAAGATCGTCCAAGCCATGGCGTCCGAGCTTGACCCCGTGCTGCGAGGCCCCAAGTCGGAAGAGAGGCTCACTGTTTTGAGTCAAACTCGCGACGCCGGCTTCAAGATCGCCGGCGTGCGGGAAGGCGTTCGCCAAGAAGCACTCCGGCGCGTCTGGGCTAGCTGCCCAGCGACCCCTGCGCCTTCAGAAGTCCCCGATGCCCCAGCGCCGGCCAGCCCTCTGTGGTCGTCGTGGCTGGAGAGCCAGGTATCGGCAAGACGGCCCTCTGTAAGCAGTTCGCCTTCTATGCGCAGTTGGCTTGGGTGAAGCTACTGCTGGTCCGCGAAGGGAGAATCTGGCCACAAGCATCCAACCTGCTCTTACTAGCGGGCCAACAACAACGCTCGACCGGCGCAGCCGCTGCGTCGCTGATTGTGCGATTGACTTGAGACCCCAGCGGTCCTAAGTTAGCGCCATCTTCCCACTGGAGGTCGTAGCGATGCCAGTAACGTTTCGTAAGCTTCATCCCCAGTTCGTGGGCGAGGTCACCAGCCCCATCTCGCTGCGTGAGACCTTCGATGAGGAGACGTTGGCGCAGCTGCGTGCCGGCATGGATGTGTACGCGGTGCTGGTCATCCATGGCCAGGACTTCACCAATCAGGAGGAAATGGCTTTCGCCGAGCGCCTGGACGGGCAGCTCAACCGGTTCGGCGTGCTCACAAAGAAGAACAAGTTCGGCGACAACGCTCTAATTGACATCTCGAACATCGATGAGAGCGGCGACATTCTGGACACGTACAGTCGCCAGCGTATGTACAGCCTGGGCAACCGCCTCTGGCACACCGACGCCGCCTTCAACGACCCTCGCGGCCGCTACTCGATGCTGCACGCGCGTGTCGTGCCGCCGGTGGGTGGCGAGACCGAGTTCTGCGACCTACGTGCCGCTTACGACGCCCTGGACAACGCCACGAAGACTGAAATCGAGGGCCTCAAAGCGCACCACTCCATCATGCATTCACGCAGGACGCTGGGCTTCGAAGACTTCACTCAGGAGGAAGCGGAACGCCTGGAAGGCGCCATCCACCCGCTGGTGCACACCATCCCGGGCTCGGGCCGCAAGTCGCTGTATATCGCCTCCCACGCCTCCCGCATCGTCGACTGGCCAGTGCCGGATGGCCGCCTGCTTCTCCTGGACCTGCGTGACCATGCTGTGCAGAAGGAGTTTCGCTACGCCCACCGCTGGCAGCCAGGCGACCTGGTCATCTGGGACAACCGCTGCACCATGCATCGCGGTTTGCCCTACGAAGATGGCAAGTACCGCCGTGAGCTCGTGCGCGTGACGACGCTGGATGTCCCGCGCACAACGCCTGTACCGGGAGCCATAGCGGTGGAGACGGCGAGCTAAAGGCAAGACGACACGACGACCACGGAAGCGACACCGTAACACCTAACTAGGAGTCAGGTGGTCGGGAAGATCTACGCCTTCAGCAGCCCTCGTCGCCCCAAAGCCCGCTCAACGCCGGCTGCATCTTCTTGTCCTGGAAATCGTCGATGGCGAAATCGAGGTGCCAACACTATCAAGCGATAGTGTCAGGCTCTGAGGCCCCAGAGTGCAGATCCCAGGATCTCGATTGATCTGTCCCTGTAGTCCAAGATTCTCGAAACCTGCTGATGCTTGGCGGCGTTCCTGCTGGTCGCGGACGGCGCCACTGCGAGTTTCCTGATAGGTGGGAGCTCCGACCAATCTGGGTGGCACACTCGAACGGTGTCAGTTCAGCGAACTGTGGTCTGGGTAAGGTCCCCAAGGCCAATCCCCGCTCAAGCTTGCAGCAGTCCCCTTTCTTAGTGGCCGTGGATCTTGTTTGCAAAACGTTAGAGATGTCCGCCCCGGTTGCTGTCAAAGTGCGGGCTCGGTTCTTCGCGTCTTAGCGACCAGCTATCTCGAATCCTTCAAGGCTCGGTAAACACGCTCCGCTGTAACCGGCAGCTCGAATAGACGCGCGCTCGAAGCGCTGGCAACAGCATTCGCAATCGCTGCTGCAGTCGCGTTATTCGCCAGCTCACCGATCGCCTTCGCATCGTATGGGCCCATGCCGCCGATCGACGGAACGAGGACCGTCTCCAGGGGTGGGAGGTCACGGACGTTTGGCAGCTTGTAGTCACCCAGATGTCCGTTGAGGATTCGTCCATCCTCGGTGATGAACTCCTCGGTCATGGCAAGGCCGAAGCCGGTTGCGAAGCCGCCGTTTATCTGCCCCTGATGGCCAAGCGGATTGATTACTGTGCCGACATCGTGCGCCGTAACCATGCGTTGGACACGGACATCGCCTGTCTCCAGGTCGACCTGCACGTCGGCGACTTGAGCGCTGAAGTACATGACGTCCTCGGCCTGAAAGGCGTCATGTTCGTACGTCACGGTTAGAGGCAGGCTAGCGCCGTCGGCCAACATTTCCTTGATCTGGTTGCAGGCCTTGAATACCGCGGTCCCCTCCGTGTAAGTCACCCGACTTGCCCGAGGCCCCTCGTCGAACGGCGTCGAATCCGTATCACCTGACCGCACGCGAACTTTGTGCAGTGGCACATCAAACTCGCTGGCCACCATCTGCTGCTCGATTGTGTGAGTCCCAGTCCCGACGTCCACGGTCGGGCTGAGGACGGTGAAGCTGCCGTCCTCTTCAGCCGTTACGACCACACCGGCGGCGCCGCCGCCAATCTGGCGGCCGAAGATCGCCACCCCTCTGCCGAAGCCGGGCACCGGGTTGGAAGGCATCGGCCCGGCCGCATCGACGGCTGCTTGCAGGACCTCCCGCGCCGAGATCGCGGACAGGTTTCGTCCGACAGAATCCTCCTCGCCCGGTGACACCATGTTCTTCAAGCGAAACTCAACGGGGTCGATTCCCAGCTCAGCTGCGAGAAGATCTGTGTGGCTCTCGAGCGCGAAGGCGTACTGGTGGGCACCGGGGGCGCGGAAATACCCGCCCGGCGTCGTGTTGGTGTAGATCTGGAGGAACTCGTAGTCGGAATGTGGGATCCGGTAGCCGCCGCCAACGTAGTGCCACGTCGAAAGCGCTGCATTCGGCTTCATCCCACCGTAGGCGCCGCTGGCGTGCACGGTGCGCACCTTGCGGGCCACCAGCGTCCCGTCCTTCTTGACGCCTGACTTGACCACGACGACGGTTGGATGCGTCGGATTGCTCGCGGTGAGCTCCTCGGCGTAGCTCATGATGATCTTAATCGGCTGGCCGGTTCGCTGTGCCAAAAGGTAAGCGATGGGCAAGTCTCGTGCGTCGCCTTTGCCACCGAAGTCGCCGCCGACCGCGACGACATTGACGCGAATCTGCTCCTCCGGGATGTCCATAGCCTGGGAAAGCTGGATGCGCACTCGGAAGGGCGCCTTCGCCGAGCACCACACCTGGACACGGCCATCGGGGTCGATGTCCAGGACGCTGGCGTACGGCTCCAGGTACCCCTGATGGCGGCTCGGCACGCGAAACGTGTGCTCCATCACCAGGTCCGACTCCGCGAACCCGGCTTCGATGTCGCCTTTTTGCCAGGCTAGTCGCGTCTGGCCGTTGTGGACGTCCGTGGCGATGCGCTGCATCGGAAAGCCAGGGTAGGCCGTGGCGTCTTCGTGGAGCAGCGGCGCCGCGGCCTGCATGGCTTCAATCGGGTCGAACACGGCCGGGATCTCGGCGTACTCCACTTCGATCAGTCCAAGCGCTTCTTCCGCCGCTTCCTTGCTCTCCGCTGCGACAGCCGCCACCCGGTCGCCGACGTACCTCACGCGGTCCCAGCACAACACCGGCAGGTCGCGGAGGATTTTCCCCATTGTGTGCCCCGGCGCGTCTTGGCCTGTGACCACTGCCCGCACTCCAGGGGCCGTCCGAGCTGCGGATGCGTCGATCGACTTGATGATGGCGTGTGGATACGGGCTGCGCAGTATTGCGCCCCACAGCATCCCGGGCAGCTCGACATCACCGGCGTAATGAGTCTGACCTGTGACCTTGTCCGGCCCCTCGATGCGGCCGACAGGAGCCCCAATTGGCGATGATAGCGTTGTCATGGAGCCATATTACAAGCAGCAAGACGCCGGAAGTCGGGCCTGAGGGGAGGTGACGGGCTCAACGGTTTCAGTAGGCCGCCGCAACGCTGGAGAGGCTGTATTCAGTTCAAGAAACGCAGACCGAGGCGGCCGTCCTCAAACCAGGCGAACCTACTGCGATGACGGGTTTACCTAATAGTATGGGGAGGCCCATAGGCGAATCAGCCACCTATCGTGAAAGGAAGCATCGGTGAGCACGTACAGAATCGCGACGATACCAGGAGACGGTATCGGAAAAGAGGTTGTTCCCGAGGGCATTCGCGTGCTCGAAGCGGTGGGCAAGAAGTTCGACATTTCCTTCAAGTGGGACCGCGTCGACTGGAGCTGCGAGTACTACACAAAGCACGGGCGAATGATGCCGGAAGATGGGCTGGACCAGATCCGCAACCACGACGCCATCTACCTGGGGGCGGTCGGCTTTCCGGGCGTGCCAGACCATGTGTCGTTGTGGGGACTCCTGATCCCGATCCGCCGCCAGTTCCAGCAGTACATCAATTTACGCCCGGTACGGCTCATGCCCGGCGTGCGCTCCCCTTTGGCGGACCGGATGCCAGGTGACATCGACTTCTACGTCGTGAGGGAGAACAACGAGGGCGAATACTCCGCTATTGGCGGGAGGCTGTACGAGGGCACTGATCAGGAGATGGCCGTCCAGGAGACGGTATTCACCAGAAAAGGGATTGACCGCGTACTTCGTTACGCGTTCGAGCTGGCGAACTCGCGGCCCGAGAAACACCTGACCTCTGCAACCAAGTCGAATGGCATTTCGATTACCATGCCGTATTGGGACGAACGCGTTAAAGCGATGTCAGCGCATTTTGGCGAGGTCAGTGTCGACCAGTACCATATCGACATTCTTACGGCGCATTTCGTGCAGCATCCGGACTGGTTTGACGTGGTTGTGGGTTCAAACCTGTTCGGCGACATTCTCTCCGACCTCGGCCCAGCCTGCACCGGAACCATCGGGATCGCGCCGTCAGCCAACCTGAATCCGGAGCGGGAGTTCCCTTCGATGTTCGAGCCGGTTCACGGTTCGGCGCCGGACATTGCCGGCAAAGGCATTGCGAATCCGATTGGCCAGATATGGTCGGGCGCAATGATGCTCGATCATCTCGGGCATCCTGAAGCGGCTGCCGCTGTGGTTACAGCTATCGAGGCGGTTCTTGTCGATGGGCCCCGTACTCCAGACATGGGAGGCGAGGCGACGACCGAGATGCTGGGCGAGGCTATCGCGTCTGCAGTTTGACCTGGCCTGGCGATGCCAATCCAGCGTTATTTCCTTTGACTAATGGTGGGAGAGATGTGCGCCTCCGGCAGGCAAGGTAGGCGCCTATCTGGGCTGAATCTGGTCAGCATTGAACTGCGGTCGGCTGATCATGACCTAACTGGGCAGGCGACAGCTGTGTGGAGGTGAGTGACGCCGGGCAATTGGAACATGCACCACACTTAGGTAGACGGAGAAAATCACCAGGACCGCAGCAACAAATCCGAGAGACCAACGCAGTCCGACAGCGTCGCCGACAAGGCCGATAGGAAGAGCCGTCAATGCACCGATGGCCCCCACCCAAACTCCGGAGGCTTACAACTCGACCCAGGTACCGAGGACTGGACGCGATTTGCATTATTGTCTGCGCCGTTACAGACAGGGCTGCGTTGCTGAAGCCGAATAGTGCCATGAGAAGGAATGCCGCGGGCACCCAGGGATTCACGGAGAGCGCCAGCAGCGAAAGGCCAAGGCTAATCGTCGCCAGGACGACAAGGTTGTGCTTGTCTCGGACTTCTACAAAAGACGAGCCCAACGCTCCCGATTATCGAACCCAGCCCTGCAGCCATAACAAAGATACCTCTGGGAAGCTGCCTGATGGATTAGTGGGGCCTCACAGCCTGATGGCCCGGCAGCTGGCGTGGGCCTCCGCACAAGTCCCACCTTGGAATGGTGGCAATGGCCCTCCGTGCCGGCCGAACCTAGCCTTGCCGCCTTCCAATGGTGCCGCTCGGCGGTTGGTATCAGTCGTCGCTCTCGCACTTCTTCGCCAGGACTGGATGCTGCGGCCTTCGGGGCTGTGTGCTGCGTGAATGGCACGGGCTTTCGCCCAGGAGCATTGGCTTTGCTGCCATCAGGAAGAACTCCTCCTCAAGCTGAAACTCATTTGACACGCTCGCCCCTCGACGACAGAATGGCTGCGCCGTGAGCTCCCCTAGTAACAAAGGGAGAGGCTGGCCAACACCCTCCTAAGCACGTCGACACACTGGAGAGCTTCCATGTCTATTGAGCAGATTTCGCCTGAATTGGAACGCATCGTGTCAGTTGACACTGAAATGGAGGAGTTAGGTAACGGGTACGGTGGCGACCCCGGACCAACCGAGGGGCCTCTATGGTGGAAGGAAGGCGGCTATCTTCTCTTTAGCGATATCTTCAATGACAGGAGGATGAAGTGGACTCCGAGTGAAGGCGTATCGCTGCATCAGCAAGGGACCAATCGCGCCAATGGGCTCACCCGGGACCTCCAGGGCAGGCTGCTGGCCTGTGAACACGACGGTCGCCGTGTGACGCGCCAGGAACCGGACGGAACCATCACCGTCGTTGCGGACAGCTATCGTGGTAAGCGCTTAAACAGCCCCAACGATGTCGTCGTGAAGTCCGACGGCAGCATCTACTTCACCGATCCACCGTTTGGACTGCCGGACCAGAGCCAGGGCAAGGAGCTAGATTTCCAGGGCGTCTACCGCGTCAGCCCAGACGGAGAGCTTACGCTGCTGCTTGACGATATGGAGCGACCCAATGGCCTCGCCTTCTCGCCGGATGAGAGCATCCTCTATATAAACGACTCCCACAGACGGCACATAAGGGCCTTCGAAGTGGATCCCAACGGGATGCTGGATCTGGCAACCGACCGCGTTTTCTGCGATTTGGCGGGGGAGCGGCCTGGAGTCCCGGATGGCATGAAGGTTGACATAGAAGGCAACGTGTATTGCGGCGGATCAGGAGGCCTCTGGATCATAGATAGTTCCGGCAAACACCTGGGCATCATCGTGCCTGGTGTAATTATGCTAACCAACCTAGCTTGGGGTGGGGAAGACTTGAAAACGTTATTCGTCACGACCCGCCACACACTGAGGCGCATCCAGCTACGGATACCTGGAATACCCGTTCCATCAGGGACTTGAAGTGCTAGGGCCTGAGGCCCGCTACAGAGGGACTCTGACATCCCTTACGCGCCGATTCGGCCGCTGAGGAGCCACGTCCGTCCTAGAACCCTGAAGCAACTGAGTACCGAGACCGAAACGAGCTCTTGGGCCTCTTCTTGCGGTTATTGAGCTCCGTCCGACCCATTCTGCCAGAGCTCAACGCTCGCGCATCGTCATTGGACCTATGGGCCGGATGACCGCGAACAGCTTTCCGGCCTGCTCCGGTGTGGTGTGGAGCGGGCGCTGGGGTGCAAGGGCCTGCTGAAGCCGTCGGCACCGGCCCTGTCGTCTGCTCCGAGCGCTTGGACTCGGACACCGGACGACTGCAACAATGCCCTACTCTAGTGGCCGCTTCATGCCAACCACGCGACCGGAACCTTACGACTGAGTGCGGCGCCGGTTGGCTTCGACTATTACTCTGTAAACGGCTTCCTGGTAGGATTTGGGGTTGTCCCCAACGACGATGGGATAGGCAATGATCTCGCCAGCGCCCTCGTTGAGGATCACGCTGAGGCGTTCAACTATCGCTGACTCACTGCCATGGACGACGAGTCCTTCGACCACGGCATCACTCACGCCGGACGATACGTCCCCGTAGCCAGCTTCGGCGAACATTGCCTGATAGGTGGGGTTGCGCGCGAAATAGCCAATCTGCTCTTTTGCCGCGACTGATACTGCTTCACGATCCTCGCTAATGCAGATCGGCACGTGAGCAATCAGTGGTGGCGCGGCCCGACCCGCCTTCTCAGCGCCGGCGCGCAGGGCGGGCAGGGCTACGTCCCGCAAGTAGTCCCATGGGCAAGCCCAGCTGATGGCTCCATCGGCTAGCTCGCCGCAGACGCGGAACGAGCCTGGCCGCAGTGCAGATGCCATTAACGGGACATCGACGGGGCCGGGGAACTGCGCCACTGCCTTAGCCACATGCTCGCCCTGGTAATCAACAGCGCCCTTGCGCATCAGGTCACCAATGACGGTGAGGTACTCACGTAGATTGCGCAGTGGCGTACGCCATTCGAAGCCGAAGTTCTGCTCCATCGCCGCTTTGTGACTGGGGCCGATTCCAAGGCGGAAGCGTCCCGGCGCCAACGATGCCAGGGCAAGCGCCTGCTGGGCGAGTACGACAGGGTGTCGCGGCCAAGTCGGTATGATCGATGTCCCCATCTTGATGCTGTCGGTGACCATTGCCGCGCCACCAAGGGCGACGCATTGATCGGCACCACCAGCGCCGATGATAGTCAGCCAGACAGCCGGTACACCAGCTGACTCCGCGGCCTGCACGGCCTGCGTTAGCGAGCGCGCGTCCGGCGTCACGACGTTGAGTCCGATCATGGTTACGCCTCCGCACGCATTCTAACGCACTCAGCGCTGCCAGTGAACCTCCTACAAGATGCAGCCTGCCATGGAGCGGGCTCTGGGGCGCAGGGGGGCTGCCGAAGGCGTAGCCACACGATTTGGTCATCGTGCGGTTCGTAGAGCGAGCCTCACTTATAGTGGCTGACACGCATCGCCGGATCACTCAATCGCGATATCGTCCGAATTGGGATAGACTGCGTCGAAGTAGTCAGTCGATTGAGAAAGAAGGATTAGCGATGCCGTGGATCAAGGTCATTCCCGAGAGCGAATCGGAAGGTGAACTGAAAGAAACCTACGCCAAGATGCGGGAGGTCAGCAGAGCTTACGCTACGATGAATCCAGGTGAGCAGCCTCTCGACGCCTCGCCGGGTCCAGAAGCTGTTTGGCCGCCAACGCTATCGAGTCTCAACCCGAAGGCGATGCTCCATGCTCGTGAGTTGATGATGGAGGTCATGCGCGGTCCATCTCGTTTGACCCCGGCCCAGCGGGAGATGATCGCGACCGTCACCTCGATTACCACCGACTGCCGTTATTGAACGGTAGCTCACGCAGGGGCCCTGCGTTCAGCTGGTGGCGACGACCTTACTGCCGAATTCATTCAGAACGATTGGCGCAAAGCTGACCTCACCGAGGCGGAGCGAGCCATGCTCGAATACGCCGAGGCGCTTACGATCGCTCCGGCATCGATGACCGAAGACAACATCAACGCGCTGCGCGCCGTGGGCTGGGATGATCGGGACATCCTCGACATCGTCCAGGTCTGCGCCTACTTCAACTTCCGCGTCCGCGTCGTAGACGGTCTCGGTCTGCAAGTGTCAGACGAGAGGGCGGAGCGCGCCGTGCAGGCGAGGACCCATGCAGCCGAGCTGGCAAAGGAAAAGGGTATCGAATTGCCCAAGGACGTCTGGGACCTGTCGGGTCAGGTCGAGAAGGCGAGAGCCAAAGCGACACGCTAGCGCCCTCGCAATCCGAGGTTCTCTGGAGTCCCCCTCTCCGATAGTGCGGAGGGGGACTCCGCTTCGAGGGAGATGGGCCTAAGAGGATATCGTGTTATGTTTGACACGCTAGGGCGGGCCGGTTCGACACCCGGCCCTTCTTCCACGGCTTCAGCGACCCGTGCACTTCTTGCTGAGGCGGCGCCAAGTCTCCCGGTCGAGATCAGTACGCTACAGATGCGGCAAGCATCCTAACAGGCTCGCCAACCTGATGCATGAGCACGTGTCCAGGAGGCAGGAGGGCTGACAATTCTTGTCGGCTGTAAGATCTGCGACGTATGGCTTAGGCTTTCGTGAGCTACGAGGGGGACGGGCTAGGAATCGCTTACGGAGTGGTTGCTGCCCTGGTCGGACAAGGCATTGGCGCCTGGATGTGGCACCTCCACCATCAGTCCGGGATTGAAACCTTCGAGGAAATGGCCGCGGAAGTGAAGGAGGCAGACAAGGTCATCATCATTTGCACATCGGGAACGAAATCATGCCCCGCGCAGCCAAGGAGAACGCAATGAGCACAAGAGCCGTCGTCATCGATGCCAACGCGCCCGGGCACCTGGCCATCGCCGAGGTCGAGGACCCGGCGCCGCGGCCGGAAGAGGCGATTATTCGCGTCAGCGCGCTGTCCCTCAACCGTGGTGAGATTCGCCGCGCCCAGGGCGCGCCGCCCGGCGGCCGCATCGGCTGGGACGTGGCGGGCACCGTCGAAAGGGCTGCGGCCGGTGGCAATAGCCCGGCGGAGGGCCAGCGGGTGGTTGGCATCCTGCAGAACCGCGCCTGGGCCGAGCAAGTCGCCATCCCGGCCAGCAACCTCGCCGTCTTGCCCGACAACGTCAGCTTCCAGCAGGCGTCGACGCTGCCGGTCGCCGGACTCATCGCCCTCTACGCCCTGGACCGCGCCAACGGACTGAGCGGCCGCAAAGTGCTGATCACGGGCGCTTCCGGCGGGGTTGGCAACATCGGCATCCAGATCGCCGTCAAGGCCGGGGCCGAAGTCACGGCTCTGGTGCGCCAGGAGCGCCACGCCGACTCGGCGCGCGAAGCCGGGGCGCACCACGTCGTCGCGGACGAGACCGGCGCCGCCGCGGCCGAGTTCGGACCCTACAACCACGCGCTCGAATCCGTGTCCGGCGAGGTCCTTGCAAACGTCATGACGATGATGGCGCCGCGCGGTCACATCGTCGTCTACGGCGTCTCGGCGGGTGGACCGATCACGGTGGACTCAGCCGTCATCCTGCAATCGTTCCTCACGATCAGCGGCCTCTCCGTCTTCACCGAGCTGCACAGGGAGACGGCCGCGGTTGGCCTCGGCAGACTGGTCGGCATGGTGTCGGCCGGGACGCTCAAGCCCCACATCGCCATCGAGGCGCCGTGGAGCGAGATCGGCAGCGTCGCTCTGCAGCTTCTCGAGCGCTCCTACCCCGGCAAGGCGGTGCTGACGGTCGGCTAGCGAACCCGCCGTGCGTTAATTCGATACGAGGTGCGGCGTCACTTGCCGGACGGCCAGTCTTCCTCCAGCCACCCCGGCAGCGGCTCGCCGGGTTTCGTGACATCGAGTGAGACGTTGCGCAATCGTTACCGCGTTGCTAACCTCGCTGAACGGCGGCCGAAACCGCCGCAGGATGGGTGGTGCGGACAAGGTCCCGCCGAAGCAGGGAAACGTGAGGCAGAATCATGCAGCTAGCCGGTAAGACGGCATTGGTAACGGGCGCCGCAGGCGGCATCGGCCTCGCGACGGCACATGCGCTTGCCAACGAGGGCGCGAATGTCGCCCTCGTCGACAACCTACAGGGTTACGATGGCGCGAGGCCCGTGGATGCGGACTCGCTCGAGGTAATCCGAAAAGAGATCGAGGCGACGGGGCGACAAGCGATCGCTCTGGCCGTAGACCTGACCGAGCCAGGGGCGCTGGACTCGATAGTCGAGGAAACCGTGCGCAAGCTCGGCTCTATCGACGTCCTCTTCAACAACGCCGCCATCACCTGGCAAAGGGACTTCTTCGATGTCACCGAGGATGACTGGGACCTCATGCACCGTGTCAACGCCCGCGCCGCGTTCTTCTGCATGCAGCGAGTAGCAAGACAGATGGTCGATCAGGGCAACGGCGGCAGCATCACCAATATTTCGTCGATCGCCGCGAAGGGTTTCCGCGAGACGTCCAACGCGGCCTACGCGGCGAGCAAGGGCGCCGTGATGGCGATGTCCTTGACCGCGGCGCACGCCCTCGGCGAGCACTCGATCCGGGTCAACGCGATCTGCCCCGGCGTTACCAGGACGCCGATGATGTTGGGCGTATTCGCGGAGCGCTCGGTTGAGCGTGAGGTCCCTTTCAGTGAGCTGGAAACGCAGCTGAATGAGATGATCCCGCTGGGGCGCTTCAACGAAGCGGAGGACATCGCCGCGCTCGCCGTTTTTCTGGCCGGCAGCGGCCGCAACATCACCGGGCAGTCGATCAACGTCGATGGCGGCCTCATCATGCACTAGGCCCGCGTAGGTTGCCAACCGCATCACCGGGCAGTCGATCAACATCGATGGCGGCCTCGTCATGCACTAGGCCGGCGTGGGTTGCCAACCGCTGCCGTAAGAGCTGCCGCCGGCCCGGCGGTCGACGGCGGCCGTACGCTGCTTTTGAAGGGGACGGGAGATGGCACCAGTTGCGCTGATCACGGGGGCCGGTAGCGGCGTCGGGCAGGCATGCGCCCTCGCGTTGTCGCGGGAAGGCTACTCGGTCGTGCTGGCGGGGCGGCGGCCCAAGGCGCTGCAGGAGACGATCGACAAGGCTGGCGCCGGGGCCGAGATGCTCGCGTCGCCGACCGACGTCGCCGACCCGGCCGAGGTGAATGCGCTGTTTGCAGCCTCGAAGCAGAAGTACGGCCGGCTCGACCTCCTGTTCAACAACGCGGGCATGGTTTCGCCGCCGGGCCTGCTGGAGGATATGGAGGTCGAGACCTGGAAGCGGGTCGTCGACGTCAACCTGACGGGGTCGTTCCTCTGCACCCAGGAAGCGATCAAAGTCATGAAGGACCAGGACCCGCGCGGCGGCCGCATCATCAACAACGGCAGCATCGCCGCCCACGCGCCGCGGCCCAACTCCGTGGCGTATACGTCGACGAAGCACGCGATCACGGGGCTGACGAAGGCGACCTCGCTGGACGGGCGCAAGTACGACATCGCCTGCGGCCAGATCGACATAGGCAACGCCTTGACGGCGCTGGCGTCCCCCATGACGCGCGGCGTGCCGCAGGCCAACGGCGAGACGATGGTTGAGCCGACGATGGACGTGGAGGACGTCGCCAAGGCGGTCGTTTACATGGCCAGCCTGTCGCTGGACTCCAACGTCCAGTTCATGACGGTGATGGCGACGAAGATGCCATTCGTGGGCCGTGGTTAACGTTGTTCACGCCTCACCGCAGGTGACGAGCACCGAGCAGCCTTTGACAACTTGCAACTTGCGAATCGGATAAAATTATCGCGTCATCGGCGTAACGGCGTAGCCGTGGAGGTAGTCAAGGTCGCACGGAGACTCTGCATTTCAGCCGACTCACACGTCGTCGAAGCACCGGAGATGTTCGCCGGGCTCGATCAGCGCTTCGGCGAGGACGCGCCGAAGATGATCCGCCTCCCGAGTACGGTGACACGATGCACGGGCGACTGCTCAGCGGGCCAACACTCCAAGCGCTTGACTAGCACGGAGCGCGTGGTTGTCATAGGCGGTGAGGGCAGCCGCCGCGAGAATGTCGCGATCGGACAGCCCGATGTTGCGTAGTTCGCCGATCTCTTCCTCTGTTATTGTCGCTTGGGCGACTGTTCCAGCGTGAGCGAACCCAAGGAGTGCCATCTCCTTCGCATCCAGGGGCGCTCCTGGCCAGTTCGCGGCGACTTTCGCGGCCAGCTCCGGCTCAAGTTCACCTCGCAGCGCGGCGACCTGGTGGTCTAGGCCAAGTAATCCAGCAATACAAACACTGATCAGACTCTGCCAGCGTGACGGCAGGTTGGACTGGATCGCCTGGCGCGTCGCTGCGTCAGCTTCGGCAACCGAAGGCCGCGCTTGCAGGACGGCCGAAAGGTCGGTACCCGGTATTGTCGAGAGGAAACTTGCGCTGCCCCCCGACTCCGATTCAACGACTTCTACCTCACGCGAGGAAGTGCTCGCCGGGTTCTTCCGCGGAGCCTGGGACGCTTTTCGCTTGGCGACGACGTCCTCGAAGGCGTTGAGGAGGTCGGCAGATTGAGAGGGGTACGCCTTTACACCCAGCATGTCGGCGGACCGGGAGATAAAGTTCCGATAGCAGATTGCCAGGATGGCGGCAAGTATCTGGTCCTCGTCCAAGCCGACTTCGCGAAGGGGTTCGAGATCGTCGCGGCCAATCAGTATGGGGGTCTGAGTGAGCCGCTCGGCATACTCCAGAACTGCGAACTCCTGCTCGTTGAGAGCCGCGCTGCGCCATTCGGTCGCAACCTTGATAACTTCCTCTTCGGATGTGTCACCATCGCGACGGAGAAACTCTCCGTGGCCTACGCCTCAATAGACGCATCCGAGAAGGCCGGAAACCTGCGTCGCAATCAATTCCTCCATGCGTCGACCGAGGCCCGAACCACCGAAGGTCATGGACCACGCGAACTTAATCCTCGCGAGCATCAACTCAGGAATGAGGCTGAAGACCTGAATGATCCCTACAGATGTGGAGCTCTCCTCGCTCCACCGCCTGATCATCTGCTCTTGATCAGGCAAGGCACGCAGTGCCTCTTCTCGCGAAAGCACGCTTACCCAAGCCATAACTTCTCCTGACTAGCTCGACAAGACCATCGACGTGGCGCGTCGCTTGCAGCTTCCCCTGACGATCTACAATCTAAATCGCAGTCTGAAACCTAGGTTAGGCATGATAAAATGTCAATATAGTGAACGAAAAATAGCATTTGCGGCTACTTTTTGGTATCAAGGATTGGACTAATGATAGGGAAATCATTGACAATCCCTTCCGCAGGTATATTTTAAACACAGTCTGCGCTTTCCAGCAACTCTTCGATGGCTTTCGCAGGACGATGTTTTAAGGCCAGCTTTACGAGATTTCAACAGGAGAGGGTCATGCAAGATAACTACTGGTCGAAGTTTACGAACAGAAGGATGGGGCGGCGGCGGGCGCTGGCAGCTACGGGAGGCTTCGCGGCGGCAGCTGCGTTCTTGGCGGCCTGCGGCGGCAACGATGACGACGATGGCGGCGGCACAACGGGCGGCACGACGGGTGGCGGCGCCACTCCTAGCGGCGGTGCCACGACCGCTCCCAGCGGCGGTGCCACAACGGCACCCAGTGGCCTCCTCACCCAACCCGTACACATCCCGCCGGCTCAGGCGAAAAAGGGTGGTGTATTAAGGAGTTATCAAAGGGCCGAGCCTCGCAGCCTCGACATAAACCGCACCTCGGGCGCTATCAACGAAATAGGGAAACTGGTCTACGAAAACCTCCTGGACGTGAAGCCCGGATTGTTGGAGCCGTCGAAGCAAGAGTTGACGGGCAGCCTGGCCGAGTCTTGGGAAGTCACGCCGGATGGCTTGCAGACGACGTTCAAGCTGCGTAAGGGCGTCAAGTTCCATGACATCGCCCCGGTCAACGGGCATGACTTTGACTCGACGGACGTACTGGCCTCCTTCGAGCGTAGCGCCGAACTTAATCTCGTTCGGGGGCTTGTCTGGGCCTCGGCTGGCGCAGGCGGGCCCGCACTCGCCCCAACGGCGCCGGACGCCAACACCGTTGTATTGCAGATGACCGAACCGATCAGCTACATACTCAATCACTTCGCTCCGTTCGGCCCGTACTCCGGCTCACATGCCATCGTGCCCCGGGAGGCCAACGGCGACACGCTGGACTTGAACAACCAGATGGTGGGGACGGGCCCGTTCTTCTTGGCGGAACACGAGCCTTCCGTGCGGTTCGACTTCAAGAAGAACCTTAACCACTGGGACGCCGACAACTGGCTGCTGGACGAGATCTCCATGCCGATCGTGCCGGAGTACGCGTCGCGGAACGCCCAGCTGCAGGCCGGCAATATTTACCACGCCTGGAGCCCCAACGGCAACATAATGGCGGGCCCGGACGTCCTCGCGATGAAGAACGACCAGCCGGCAATTAACCTCTACGAAGGCGTCTTCAGGGCGGCCGCCTTCGTCTGGACGTTCGGGCACCTTGGAGAGAACCAGTTCGCGGACGAGCGTGTCCGCCAGGCGATCTCCATGTCCTGGGACCGCGACCTCGACCTTGAGATCCGCTATAACATCGAGGAGCTCGAGGACGCCGGCATCCCGATCGGGACGCGCTGGAACTCGCACACTGTGGCCTACGACAGCACTGTTGGTGGTGGCTGGTGGCTCGACCCGAAGGACGCATCGGTCTTCGGTGAGAACGCAAAGAATTTCCAGTACAACGTCCCGGAGGGCAAGAAGCTCCTGACAGCCGCCGGTTACCCCGACGGCTTCGAGTTCATCTTCAACTACCCCGAAGCGGCGCAGTTCAGCGCGACAAAGCAAGCCAACCTCGAGCCCTTCTTCGGCTTCCTGCAGGACCTCGGGCTCACCGTGAACCAGAACCCCCAGACAGACTACACGCAGGAATACGGCGCGAAGAACCGCGACGCGTCTGGCGCCTATGAGGGCATAGGATGGCACTCGACAGTCGGCGGCATACCGGCCCAGATCAGCCCGGTGCTCGGTCTAGGCGCCGAGCATCTGGCGACTGCCGGTAACACCTTCCACGGCTACTCCGCGGACGGCGGCACCGGCATGACCGGCGACCCGGCCCTGATTGAGATCCTGTCCAAGGCTCGCCTCGAGCAGGACGTGGAGGCGGCGAAGGCGCTGGTCCACGAGGCGCAGCGCTACCTTGGCAAGGCCATGTGGTCGATCACCGAGCCCGGTGGCGCCACCACCATCTTCGGGTCCTGGCCGGCCATCCAGAACACCCGCGTCTGGCAAGGCGGACAGCAGTGGGAGTACTACCAGGTCTGGCTGGACGACACAAAGGCGCCGCTCGCCTAATTCATAAACTCGTTCAGGGATCAGAAGAGGGCGGCCGATTGGCCGCCCTCTTCCTTACTTCGCCAACTGTTACCAATTGAACGCCATCGGCGAATCGCACCCGTTGCGCCTGCCCATGGCCTGCGAGGTCGTCTTCGAGGACATCAGCGACACGATCACGCTGCCGAAGTTCAAACCGGCCCAGCCCTCCTTCCTAGCCGATCGATACTCACTTAACCAGTGACGATGCCGCCCAAGCATGCCCGTCGTTGGAAGGGACAAACGATGAAAAGCACCCTGCCCGTGCTCTGTATCCCCCTGATTGCTCTTGCACTGGCTGCGTGCGGCGGTGGTGACGATGACGGCGGTGCATCCCAGGCGCTCGAGATCTTCTTTCGCTCCGGACAATCACCGGTCGGGACGAGTTCGGCGCCGCGATGATGATGACGGCTTCGACTTTGATACGTTCGCTGTTCTAAGACAGCCTGCTCTCAGCTTTCGGCCGTGGTAAGCCCAGGCGGCGTCCGCGGCAGCAGCGATGAAATCAACGTGATGAGCCGCCAGCCGGCCTCGCACAGATCAAGTTCGAGAACGCGCGGTCAAGCCGCGTCATAGCCAGCAGTATCGAAGTGGAAGTTGAGGTCGAGGAAACCATAGCGGAGACACCAGGCTCCAGGGGCCTGGTGAGAGACCTCTTCAGGGAGAGCAGTTTCAGGCGTCATTGAAGCCGCTCTGAATGAAGCCTTAACTGAGTTAGGTGATGATCAGGAGGTCCACGCGGGAGCCCGAGTGGCGGCAGCATCCTCGGCCCCGCCGAATGACGGGGCGACCATGGCCTTCGAGATCGAGGTGGGCCACGCCGGCATCGAACTGGATTTCGCTGGAATGTGTACATGGTCTCCGCAACCGTGAACAGCGCCCCGACGACCTTCGGCTACAACGGCGACGGTCTGCGCGACTCGCGGACCTTCAACAGCAGCACGACGACCTTCACCTGGGACGCCAACCGGTCGATACCTCAGGTAATGGACGACGGGGACGCGCAGTACACCTACGGCCTTGGCAGGATCGCCAAGCTGGAGGCCCCAAGCGTCGAGGGCTCGGGCACCTACAACTACGTAGTAGATGGCCTCGGTTCCACGGTGAAGCTGATTGACGGCAACACTGTCCATCACGACACCGAGTACGACGTCTTCGGCGCCGTGCGCTCGGAGGCGACGACTCCGATCACGAACGAGTTCAAGTTCACCGGCGAGCAGGCGGACGCCAGCACCGGGCTCGAGTATCTGCGGGCGCGCTACTACGACCCGGCGACGGGGCGGTTCATCTCGAAAGATCCGATTGGTGGACGCGTAGGCGATCCCAGATCGCAGAATCGCTATCTATACGGCTGGAACAACCCTTGCTCGAACGTCGATCCCAGTGGGCTCGAAACCGAATCTGTTACGGAGATACTCTGTTCCGCGAGTTTTTCGATATATGGGTTGGGTAAGTACGGACCTAGCGGCATAATTCCGGACGAAGATCTGCTCTTCTCAGTGGATGTGGCGGTGAGCTTCGCTTGGAATGGTGAGGCATGGCGACCGACAACGATCCTCGGCCCGGCAGTCGATCCGAATGAGAACCACAACTGGAGTGGTGGAGGTTATGTGGAAATCGCTGGGGATAATTTCTACGTTCTAAATGCTTACGCCGAGCGCGATTGGCCCTTCTTGCTGAACCTGCCGCCAATGACGGAATTAGGAGTAACGATTAGGTTTACCGTCGATGCCAATGGAACGCCTCAATGGAACGTGAGCTACGATGCTTCGGGTTCCCTTGGGCTTCGTTCTCGATCTGCAATCTCCAAATGTGGCAGCAGGCTGTGAACGCTTACCATAAGACCAAACGCCTCGGATATAAGTCTTGAACCAGCATTTGAACAGTAGGCAGGCAGCGCGGTTGAATCACGTGTTACCCGCATCTGCGTGGGTAGTGGCCTGGTGTCTCGTGACTTTGATAGACAGTTTGCCCGATGCGCTACGGGACTCCGAGCCGCTTGCAATTTTCTGGAGTATCTTTTTCATGCTCGTTGGGGTCCTGGTGATAGCCATTACCGTGTGGTTTCTTCGAGTGGGCGGTCCAAGCCGCGCCACCGCCCCGATGGCACTCCTGGGATCGATCTCCGTTTTCTATAGCGTGGCGATGGCGATTGGTCTCCTAGACATCGTTATGTTTGCCATGTCATTTGTCATCTTTGCGCCAGCCGTAATCCTTACGGGGATGGCGGCAAAGGCAGGCCTGAAAGTCATCAGTGGTGCTCTCGTCTTCGGTCCGCTTATCGCTTTTTCAGTCTTGGTAGTGATCGGCAGCCTGATTGAATCCTGAGCATTCTGGGTGCAGGTTTGCCAGATCATTGATCGTCAGGACGAGTGCAACCATTCACCACAACACAGGAAACGAATCTAATCTGCTACCTCTGAACGAGATACCTCGGGTCTCGTTGACGCCAGAAGGCTTCTATCCGTGGGAATCGACTGGTGATGGATACTTCCTTGAACCAGGTGAATATCCAACTCGGGCTGAATTCCGCATCTTCCGAAACTTGAGTGACACTGGGAGTACTTCACCTGAAAGATTTTCGATCGACCCTTGACTGTGCAACCAGACGAACGCAATAGGTTAATCATGGTGTTCTAATGATCGCCATCCTGCTCCTTACAGCGATCGTTGTGATAACCGCATGTACTTCATCCATTGAAGTATCAGAGACTCTAGTACATGACAGGGAATCGGATGAGACACTGACTTTCGCCGAGGCTCAAGAAGAGCTTGGTTTCAAGTTCACCTTGCCAACATATTTACCAGAAAGCCTAGACGTGACTCCATTTGTAGAAATCTTTAGGAGGGGGGAGCGGCCCTTTATTGAGCTGATCTACGATTCGCAGGCGTCTGCGATTGTGTTGCGGATCACTCAGCGCCCCTTGGGCATTCCTGTCGAACGGATCAGTGCGACTCCTGTAATATTTAGCGGCAGAGAAGTCGAACTCCTGTTGAATCGGCAGGATCTTAGCGCTCGAGAAATGCAGTATTTCTGGCGAGGGACAGAATCCGCGTTCCTGCTTGAGATTCTTTCGTCGCAACCCACACGGGATAACTCGCTCGAAATCGAGGCAGAGAGAATCATCGTGTCGTTGATGGAGCAGGATCCGTGACAACCGCACGTAGCGCAACGATGGCCACGGCACGCACGCCTATGCCTACGAGATTCAGTAGCTCGAATCCCGAGGCGGTCTGACCAAAAACCTTCTTGACGAACACTGCTCTTGTGAGTGGCGACTCCTTAGTTAGCCCAGCAGCCTCCTACTATCTGGCGGACGGCAGCGTCACCCTTGACACGGATTGCGACGTCTTCGGGGCCGTGCGCGGCATCCGAGACTCGCCGCCCAACGACTTCCAGTTTGTCAGGTTTGATTTGCTACCCTTAGATTATCGCGGGATTTAGCCCGGAGCCAGGCTCCAGTTACCATCCGCCTCGATTGCCCAGAAGCACGGCCCAGCGTCGAAGCTCATATCACTGACCAGATCGGCGGAGCCGAGCTCGCACTGCACCAGCTGCGAGCCACCGGTGCAGTGCAGCCAGACGCTGAAGTTACGGCTGCCGTCGTGCGTGAAGCTCCACGGCGCGGGCGCCGGCGGGTCGAACAGCAACACGACAACGTTCACCTGGGACGTCAATCGGTCGATACCTCAGGTTATGGACGATGGCGAAGCGCAGTACACCTACGGCCTCCGCCGCATCGCCAAGCTGGAGGCACCCAGCGTCGAGGGTTCCGGCACCTACCTCTGGGAGACGGCCTCGGTTCCACGGTGGAGCTAATGGACGGCAGCAGCGTTATCTAGCTGCGGTTAGCCAGGCCGAACTCGCTTACTCCGAGGACGACGCGCGAGCGGGCGCGAGGCTCCAGCCACCATCAGCCTCGACTACCCAGAAGCACGGCCCGGCGTCAAAGGTCATGTCACCGATTAAGTTGTTGGCCTTACGTAATGCGGCGGTAACGGTTACGTTCAGAGGCCCGCTCGGCACGCTGGATGATGATGTCACAGGCCCAACCCTTGACGCGATCGTCGAGAAGTTTGAACGCGGCGGCGGGCAGCTAACTCACGGATGGTCTGAGGACAAAGCGAGAGGCCCGGCGCTACGCCGGGCCTCTCTGAGTGACCTCTGTCGGTGAATGAAAGACGCCTAGATCCTCGCCTTCGCGGCGTCGCTCGGGTGGCGGGCCAACACTCCAAGCGCTTGACTAGCACGGAGCGCGTGATTGTCATAGGCGGTGAGAGCAGCCGCCGCGAGGATATCGCGATCGGAGAGCCCGACGCTGCGTAGTTCGGCTATGTCTTGCTCTGTTATCGTCGCCTCGGCGACTGTTCCAGCGTGAGCGAACCCAAGGAGTGCCATTTCCTTCGGATCCAAGGGCGCTCCTGGCCAGTTCGCAATAATCTTCCTGACCAGCTCCGGCTCAAGTTCACCTCGCAGCGCGTCGACCTGGTGGTCCAGGCCAAGTAATCCAGCAATACAAACACTGATCAGACTCTGCCAGCGTGACGGCAGGTTGGACTCGATCGCCTGGCGCATCGCTGCGTGACCAGCGGCAACCGAGGGCCTCGCTTGCAGGACGGCCAAAAGATCGGTACCCGGTATTGTCGAGAGGAAACTTGCGCTGCCCCCCGCTTCCGATTCAACGACTTCTGACTCACGCGAGGAAGTGGTCGCCGGGCTTTTCCGGGGAGCTTGCGACGCTTTTCGCTTGGCGACGATGTCCTCGAAGGCGTTTTCGAGGTAGGCAGAATCATCGGAGCGTTGCAGCCTCGCCTCTACATCCACCTCTACACCCAGCATGTCGGCGCCCCGCGAGATAAAGTTCCGATAGCAGATTGCCAGGATAGCGGCAAGTATCTGGTCCTCGTCCAAGCCGGCTTCGCGAAGGGGTTCGAGATCGCCGCGGCCAATCAGAACTGGAGTCTGAGTGAGCCGCTCCGCAAGCTCCAAAACTGCGAACTCCTGCTCGTTGAGCGCGGCGCTGCGCCAGTCGGCCGCAACCTTGGCAACTTCCTCTGCGGATGTGTCACCCTCTGCACGGAGGGCGTATCCGTGGCCTATTCAATAGAGGCATCCGAGAAGGCCGGAAACCTGAGTCGCAATCAATTCCTCCATGCGTACACCAAGGCCCGAACCGCCGAAGGTCATGGAGAACCCGAACTTCAGCCTCGCGAGCATCAACTCCGGAATGAGGCTGAAAACCGTGAGAATCCCTGGAGGTCTGGCGCCGTCCTCCCACATCCGGACCACTGGCCCTTCGATACCACGGCCCATTGGCCCTACGACATCAGGAGAGAAGGCTCGCACTGCCTCTTCTCGCGAAAGTTCCCTTATCCAGGCCATAACTTCTCCTGACTAGCTCGACAAGACCAAGTGAAGGCTCGCGACCGGCCGGGCTTCTTATCCCAGCGTTCGATGCTCATTCTGGGCTCGACGTTGAACATAGGTTGGGCATGCCGGAATGTCAATGGATTGGAACTAAACTTGGCCTTCTCTTCTCTATTTTTTGGTACCCAACACTAGTACGTGGCATTAATGATTGGATTATTGATAGCGTGGCTGTATACAAATCCGATGATTAGTGGGACGCTACGAAAGATCTGGGCCGTCATACAGGTCGGCGGCGCCAAACTCACGGTCATATCCGTACTCGGATAAGAGGGAGAACAAAGAAGATGCTGTCGAAGCAAGACAACGAGCTGATCACACAGACGGGCCCAGGCACGCCAATGGGCAATCTCCTGCGCCGATACTGGACGCCGGCGTGCCTCAGCAGCGACATTCCTGGTCCGGATTGCACACCGCTTCGGGTGCGCCTGCTCAGCGAGGATCTCGTGGCGTTCCGCGACTCAGAGGGCCGCATTGGCCTGATCGACCAAAACTGCCCGCATCGCGGGACTTCGCTGTTCTTCGGACGCAACGAAGACGGTGGCCTGCGCTGCGTCTATCACGGCTGGCAATTCGACGTGAACGGCCAGTGCATCGACATGCCGAGCGAGCCAGGCAGCGTGTTCAAGGACAAGCTGAAGGTTCTCTCTTACCCGGTGCACGAGTCGGGCGGCGTGATTTGGACCTACATGGGTCCCAGGGACAAGATGCCGGGCTTCCGTGACTTCGGTACGGAGCACTTGCCGCGCGAGAAATGGCGAGCCTCCTCCTTCGTGCAACCGATGAACTGGATGCAGGCGATGGAAGGGACCATCGACACGACCCACCCTTCATGGCTGCACCGCTGGAAGGGCGCGGAGGACATCGAGGATGATGGCTCAGACACGCCAGGGGCCTACAACTCCGGCAAGATGCAGTGGCGGTTCTGGGCTTACGACCGGGCGCCACGCGTCGAGTTAATCGACACTTGGCATGGCTGGCGCGCCGCGGGCCTGCGCGACACGCCGAACGGCAATACACATGCCCGCCTCTACGCCTACACCATGCCCTACACCGCCGGACCCGGTGGCGGCGCCTGGATCGTCCCTGTCGACGACACCCAGACGCGCGCGTACCAGATGGTGACCGTACACACAGAAAGGAAGGCGTCGCTGGTGGTCAGCGGCTACCTGGGTCTCGACTTCGATGGCTGGCCTTACGGTGATGACGGACTGGTGCGCAACAAGGAGAACGACTGGCTAATCGACCGTGAAGCCCAGAAGGACGGCACCATTTTTACCGGTATTCGTGGCTTCTTCAACAACCAGGACATCATGGCGACCCAGACCGCCTTCACCGACCGGACCAAGGAGCATCTCGGCAGCCTCGACCGCAAGATCATTCGTATGCGGCGGATCCTCATCGAGGCCGCCAAGAACCTCGAACAGGGCATCGACCCGCCCTGCCTCGATCCCGAGTTGCCCTACGACCGCATCGGCACGCCGGACAAGGTGCTGCTACCGGACGAGGACTGGACCGTCCTGGGCTCCGAGGACGATCCGATCATGAACGCGCTTCTGGCCGGTGCTTCTGGCCCAAACAAGGTAGACCCCGAGCGCATGATCGGTGGCGCCGCATTCATGATTTCCCGCCAAAAGGGGAGGTAGCGATGCCCAGCAGCGACATCCTCGTCGAAGTGGTCGAAGGCCCGAACGGCAAAGCGGAGCTGCACGAAGTCCAGGAATCGCCGAGCCTGATCGTTTACGAGGTCAGGTATGACGGCAAGAGCGAGCAGTACGATTCGATTGGCGAGGCGTATATAGAGGCCGGGATGAAGGTAGGCAAGGACGTTTGAGCCGACCCTCCTAACCCGCCATAGCCAGGCCCAAGTCACGAACCTGACGAGGGGTGACCGATCGAAACGTGAACGGTGACCCCTCGTTTTGCTGTAAGAATCGGACCGCCGCACCCGGTGACGCCGGGTTCGATCGGCTGGAAGTCATGTCGTCGTGGGGCGTGCGCCAGAAGAAGCCCTGAGGACTACCTGACAGAGCGGCGGGCTTCACGCGGCGCTCTATTGCCCCCATGATCCGAGACGGGTCGAGCGGAAGAGATGACGATGATCGCCAGGACGGGGAGAATCATCAGCGCGAGCAGTCCCTCGGTGAATCCATTGAAGGCAGCCTCCAGCAAGGCAAGCGGCAGAGGGCCGATCGCGGCGCCGGCGATGCCCACCATCATGCCCGACCCCTGAATCCGGCCGAGACGCCGCCGGCCGTAGAAATGGGCCCCGCGCTGGAGCGGGCGCTGGGGCGTCGGGGGCTGCTGAAGGCGTAGGCATCGACTCTTAGGCGCTGAAAGGTCACCTCGCAAAAGGGGGAGTGCATGGCCAACGAACAGCTCACAAAGGGACAGCGACTTGCCGCCGTGATGGATCATCTTGGCATTGACAGGGCTCACGTAGCTGGACTTCCTCCGCTGGATGTCTTCGATTGGTTAGGCGAGCGACCCGATAGCGTAGCTTCTCTTACGCATCTATCGGTGCCTATGACCCTGGAAATCGACGCCAAACTCGTTGAGCCTTTCGCGCAGCGCCTAGTCTGCATGGCGGGCGAAATGGCGAGTAGAACGCAGCAGCGCAACCTTGAGACCATCCGAGGCTGGAGTGGTGTGACGTTCGTCAACTATCCAACCGGATACACGCCGCAAATGTGGACGGACATCGTTCACGATCAGGCTGACATGGTGGTCGAGACCCTTGTCCAGCAGGCTACCAGATGGGAAGCCAAGTCAGTGGAGCTTGGCGGCCAAGAAGGCGAGGTCGAAGGGGTCACGTATCGCGTTGCGGGCTCAGGCCCACCGCTTCTCCTCTTCCCTATCGGCCTTTGCACCGGCCAGTGGGATGCAGCTATGGGGGAGCTGAGCAAGCACTTCACCACTATCCGGCTGGGTGGTGAATACGTCGGGATGGCTTCGCAGTTGGAGTTCCGCGCTAGAAGTGGCACCTACATCCAGGGGATCCGCTCTATGTTTGACCTGTTCCATATAAGGGCAGACGAGCGCGTGCTCGAGGTGGGCACCGGCCAGGGAACTCTTGCTCGGGATCTTGCTGTGAGAACACCAGGACTCGTGGAGGTAGTCGCCGTCGACATCAACGACTACATGCTGGGCGAGGCGCGTAACTTCGCGAGTAAGGCGTCCCTGTCTTCGCCGCTTCGTTACGACTACGGCAACGCTGAGAGCTTGCCCTTCGAGGCTGAGTCCTTCGACGTCGCCTTTTCCGTGACTGTTTTCGAGGAATGTGACGCCGACAAAGCTATCGCTGAACTGAATCGGGTGCTGAAGCCTGGTGGCCGGGCCGGGGTGATTATCCGCAGCAGAGACCTGCCATGGTACTGGAACGTTGACGTCTCCGAAGAAATCAAAGCGAAGATTAACGTCCCCGACTCCGAAGCTGGGGCATCACCCGGAGGCTGTGTGGATTCGAGCCTCTACCCGCGTTTTACTCGTCATTTCTTGTCTAGCACCCCGAACGTGTACTGGAACACCATGACTGATGTCATGCCTCCAGCTATTCAACGGGCAAAGCGGGGACTATCTGATGAAGAGGCTCGGCAGTTTGACGAGGCCGCCACAGAGGGAAGGGCTGCTGGAACGCTCTTCGCGGCAATGCCGCTCCATTGCGTGGTTGGCACGAAGGCGAGGTAGCGTGTTCCAGGAGATGAAGATGTAGCCCGCCTTGGAGCGCGCGTTGGGACGACGAGGGTTGCTGAAGGCTAAGGGCTTGATTCGCCTAACTGTGTCGTTGACAGATGGATTCGCGATCACCATGATCCAGCCCGGCTTTATCCAGTCCGCAGACAGAGGGACTCGATCATGTTCGTCTTGAACTGTGACGAGTAGGAACCAGTAGGGGCCAACGATGGACTCGACACGCAAGGCTACGCTTGCCAATGAAATAAGGGACATGGGACGGTGCTTCTGGGCCGGTGAGGCCGAGATATGCCACGAGTTCTGGGATGTGCCACGCAGCGACCAGGAGCAAGCCCACTGGCTGCGACTGCAAGTATTCAAAGAAATGCATGGCTCGGGGCTAACCGGTAACCCTGGTGGGCTGATTCGTGCGTTCCTCGAGGAACTCCAGGAGCGGATCGACAACGTGGAGGCCAAGGAAGAGCGCGACCAGTTCTTGCGTTCGGTTCGAGTACTCGGAGAAGAGTTCAACCACTTCAAGCTGTTCGCCGACATCCTGGAGACGATTACCGGCGAGCCGGTTAGTCAGGACAGGCTAAAGGGCTGGCAGCTCCCGGCCGACAGAAAGCTCCAGCAGACTCGTCAGCAGATTCGTGAGAACGAAGGGCACCTGGGCGAACTGACCATCATGTTCACCGAAGGCGGAGGGTCGGCATTCTTCCTCGTAGGCAGGACTATCGGAGGCAACCCAGCGGCTGACGCCATCGCCCGTGCATGTGAGACGGTGTATCTCGACGAACTGGAGCACGGCGAGCACGGCGCTCTGGAACTCGAACGCGAACTCGATTCTGAGGGGGAATGGGAGAAGGCGAAGGAATTGATAGTCCGCATCTGTCAAGAGCGCCTGCGAATGCGGTATGAGATGTTTGGGCTCCCCATCGACGAGGAGCGGATTGCCGAAATCACGGAGGGGAAGATAGAGCCGCTCCCTGAAGCCTAAAAGGCGACCTCGACTGTTGCACTACTGAGTCTGGCTTCAGAGCGCTGCCGGACGCGTAGCAACTCAGGCAGGCCAAAGCTTCTTGGTGCCAACTCCTTCACTCCCGGGTTGGTCCTCAGGAGCGGAGCATTTTGCAGAGTGGTCCGTTGCTCAGTCGCCACATCGTGAGCCCGCAGAAGTGCTGTCATTGACACCTTAACGTCCAAGGGCTACTTCATGCCCAGTGAACGTGTACAGCGCCAGATCGATCGGCTATTGGATGAGGCTGAGGCCGCGATAACAGCCCTGAATTGGGATGTCGTCCGCGATCGCGCCACAGCTGCGTTCGCTTTAAATCGTGAGAACGCCGATGTCGCGACCTATCTGGCTTCTGCCGAAGAAGCGTTAATCTCCAGAGGAGGCGCTTCGAGCGCCGAGCAATCTGTCTCATTACTTGCGATATCTCCACCCCAACCCACCTCCTTCGCCTCGGGCCGCTACGAAGTCAAACGCTTCCTCGGTGAGGGCGGCAAGAAGCGCGTCTACCTGGCCCACGATTCCCAGCTCGACCGCGACGTCGCCTTCGCCCTGATCAAGACCGAGGGCCTGGACGATGCAGCCAGAGTACGCATCACCCGCGAAGCCCAGGCCATGGGACGCCTCGGCTCCCACCCCCACATCGTCACCGTCTACGACATCGGTGAGGAGAACGGCCAACCCTACCTAGTACTGCCCGTACTGCCCGGTGGAGACGTAGAGGGCATCATCGAAGAGGCAGAGGACCACAAGCTCTCCATAGAGCAGGCGGTGAAGATCGCCTCAGAGACCTGCATGGGCCTGCAGTTCTCACACCAGAAGGGCATCATCCACCGTGACCTCAAGCCAGGGAATGTCTGGCTGGCCGAGGACGGTAGGGCGATGATCGGTGACTTCGGTCTAGCAGTAGCCGTAGACCGTAGCCGTCTCACCCAGGCGGGGATGATGGTGGGGACGGTGAGCTACATGCCACCGGAGCAGGCCATGGGTGGAGAAGTCACCCCGCAGAGTGACCTCTACTCGCTCGGTGCGATGCTGTACGAGATGGTCTGCGGCAGGCCACCCTTTGTCGGTGACGAGAGCGTCGCGATCATCGGTCAGCACCTCAACACACCACCGGTGGCACCGAGCTGGCACCGGCCCGACTGTCCACCGGGGCTGGAGGCGCTGATCCTGAGGATGTTGGAGAAGGACGCTGGCAAGCGACCGTCGTCTGCTACCGAGGTCAGAGAAGCCCTCACAAACATCGAACAGGGCATCTGTTTCTACCGAAGCCCCTGCACCGACCAAGCCACTGGTCGACCCGTCGTACCGGCGCACATTCGTCGGTCGGGAGAACGAGACGCGTCAGCTGCAGCAAGCGTATGACGCGGCCGTGAGTGGCCAGGGCGGGCTGGTAATGATCGCTGGCGAGCCTGGCATCGGTAAGACCGCCTTGAGCGAGCAGCTCGAGACCTATGTCTCGCTACGTGGCGGCAAAACGCTGTTTGGCCACTGCTACGAGGAAGGCTCTATGAGCCTGCCCTACCTGGCCTTTGTCGAGGCGATGCGAACCTACGAGGGGTTGAGTGGAGTCGTCTTCGCGATAGGGTGTGGTGGCGGTGCCGTCAAATACATAGTCGGTGGAAAACTGTACGACCAGTGCGCCGTTGCCGGCGGCGTAAGTCCCTAACGCCGCTGGAAGATCTCGACTCAGGCTGAAGGCGAGCTTGGGTTCTTCTTCGGACTTATCCACTGCGGTGTACGCGGCGGCGTTGACGATGATCTCCGGCGCTACTTTGGCAAGCATGGCCTGAACCGATTTGCTGTCGTGCAGATCACAAGGCAGATCACCACCGCTGCACGAACTTGTCACGCACTGGCCGACGCTGGGCAGCGCCTGCGCCAGCTCGAAGCCCAGTTGGCCATCGCTGCCCAACAGCAAAATGCGTCAGGCTTTCGACGGTGTGTCGCCCGGCCGACTCACAACATCGCCACCAGTTTTTGCGCCGCCGCAAAAGGCGTGATCTTGCCATCGGTAACCTGTTGTTCTAGCGCGTCGCGCGCCGACTTGATGTCCTCGCCCGCCATTAGCTTTTGGTTGAGCATCTCGGCCACCAGCTTGTGCATCCAACCGCGCTCCTGACTGGCACGCTGCACGGACAAACTGCCGTCGGCATCAGTCTGTTCCTGAAAGTCGCAAATCATTTGCCAGATCTTGGTGATGTTGTCTCCCTTTACCGCTGAGCAGGTCATCACCCGCGGCGACCAGCCGCCCGTGCGGTGTGACAGATTTAACGCACTTTGATAATGCGCTTGAGCCTCTTGTGCATGCGCCAGTGCGGCCCCGTCGGCCTTGTTGATTACCAGTGCGTGGGCCAATTCCATAATGCCTTTTTTGATGCCCTGCAATTCGTCGCCGGCGTTGGGCAACAGCAGCACCATAAAAAAATCCACCATGGAGGCGACTTCGAACTCCGATTGCCCGACGCCCACCGTTTCAACCAAAACCACGTCAAAACCCGCCGCCTCGCATAACAACATGGACTCTCGGGTTTTCTGGGCCACGCCGCCGAGCGCCCCTTCAGACGGTGAGGGTCGGATAAACGCGTTGGCTTCTCGCGACAGCGTTTCCATGCGCGTCTTGTCACCCAAAATAGACCCGCCGGCGATGGGCGAGCTTGGGTCGACGGCAAGCACTGCAACACGATGGCCCTGCGCCAAGAGGTGCTGGCCAAAGGTCTCGATAAAGGTGGACTTGCCGACTCCTGGACTACCCGAAATCCCGATTCGTAAGCTGTTGCCGGTGTGGGGGAGCAGCTGTTCCAGCAACTCCTGGGCACGCGCGCGGTGCGCATCGGCCTTGCTTTCGATCAGTGTGATCGCCTTGGCCAGGGTGCGGCGCCGGCCGGCAAGGATTTCCGCCGGATCGATTAGGTCCGTATCCTTGGTGCTCACAATCAGAGGTTATCGTGCGCCATTAATCGCTTTCAGCACTTCGCGCGCTGCACCCGGGATCTTGGTGCCGGGACCGAAAATGGCCTTGACGCCGGCCTCGCTCAAAAACGCGTAATCTTGCTTGGGAATGACGCCCCCGGCGACGACAATAATGTCACTGGCGTCCTGCGCTTTTAGCGCTTGGATCAATTGTGGCACCAGCGTCTTATGTCCCGCGGCAAGGGTAGAGGCCCCCACTACGTGAACGTCGTTTTCTACCGCCTGGCGGGCCACCTCTTCGGGGGTGGAAAACATCGGTGATAGGTCTATGTCAAAGCCGACATCGGCAAACGCGGTGGCAATAACCTTGGCGCCCCGATCGTGGCCATCCTGGCCCATCTTACACACCAGCATCCGCGGGCGACGGCCGTGCTGGGCTTGGAACTTAGCGATGTCTTTGACCAGGGCTTGCCAGTCTTCATCGTTTTCATAAGCCGCGCCATATACCCCCGATACGGTTTGCGCCTGCGCCTGATAGCGGCCAAACTCTTTTTCTAACGCATCTGACATCTCGCCTACTGTAGCCCGTGCCCGCGCGGCGTCAATCGCCAGTGCCAGCAGATTGCCCGAGCCGGACGCGGCGCATGCCCGCAACGCTTCCAATGCTGCCTTTGCCCCGTGCTCGTCGCGAGTGGCCCGAATCTGTGCCAGACGTTGGATCTGCGCCTCACGCACAGCCTGGTTGTCTATCTCCAGTACTTCAACCGCGTCGTCATGGTCAGCTTGGTATTTGTTCACCCCGACGATGACTTCGTCGCCACGGTCGATGCGCGCCTGTTTGCGCGCGGCCGACTGTTCAATTCGCAGTTTCGGCATGCCGGTTTCGATCGCCTTGGCCATGCCCCCTTTGTCTTCGACCTCGGCGATCAATTCGCTGGCGCGGTCGGCGATGTCCTGAGTAAGGGACTCCATCAGGTAAGACCCGCCCCACGGATCGACCACGTTGGTGATGCCGGTTTCCTCCTGGATCACCAACTGCGTGTTGCGGGCAATACGTGCGGAAAACTCGGTGGGTAGCGTAATCGCCTCATCCAGAGCATTCGTGTGCAGGCTTTGGGTGCCGCCAAAAACCGCGGCCAGCGCTTCGATCGTGGTCCTAACCACGTTGTTGTAGGGGTCTTGTTCGGTGAGCGACCATCCCGAGGTCTGGCAGTGGGTGCGCAACATTTTTGAGCGCGGGTCACGCGGACCGAATTCGTCCACGATTTGCGCCCACAGCAACCGCGCCGCACGCATCTTGGCAATCTCCATGTAAAAGTTCATGCCGATGCCCCAGAAAAAGCTCAACCGCGGAGCGAAAGCGTCGATGTCCAACCCTTGCGCGAGCGCGGTGCGAACATATTCTTTGCCATCGGCGAGCGTGTAGGCCAATTCCAGCGCGGCGTCGGCGCCGGCTTCTTGAATGTGGTAACCGGAAATCGAGATGCTGTTGAAACGCGGCATGTTGCTGGAGGCGTAGGCGATGATGTCGCCGACAATTCGCATGCTGGGTGCCGGTGGGTAGATGTAGGTATTGCGCACCATGAACTCTTTCAGGACATCGTTCTGAATGGTGCCGGAAAGCGCTTCAGGCGAGACGCCTTGCTCCTCTGCCGCGACGATAAAGCCTGCGAGAACCGGCAGCACCGCGCCGTTCATGGTCATCGATACCGACACCTTGTCCAGTGGGATACCGTCAAACAGGATTTTCATGTCTTCTACAGAATCGATGGCAACGCCCGCCTTACCCACGTCGCCGGCGACACGCGGATGGTCGGAGTCGTACCCGCGGTGCGTAGCAAGATCAAACGCCACGGACACGCCTTGCCCACCACTGGCCAGGGAATTGCGGTAAAAGGCGTTGGATTCCTCGGCGGTGGAAAAGCCGGCGTATTGGCGTATGGTCCACGGGCGCCCGGCGTACATGGTTGGCTGCGGGCCCCGGATAAACGGTTCCAAGCCCGGCATGGTGTTGGCATATGGCAGCTCGGCGAGGTCCTCCGCGGTGTATAGGGCTTTTACCGCGATTCCTTCGGGGGCTTGCCAGGTCAAATCGTCTAGCGTCTTTCCCCCACGCTTGAGCTGCTTCTCAGCTTCCTGTGTCCACTGAGCCAGACTCCATTTTGGCGGCATATAGTTGTTCTTTTTCATGGGCTTATGACGCTAATCTGAGTCAGGTTCTGCAGGCTGGTTGAGTTCAACCAACACGCCGTCGCATGACCTGGGATGGATAAAAATCACCAAGGATCCATGCGCGCCCGGGCTGGGTTCCTCGGCGAGGAATTCGTAGCCCTTGTGCTTGAGGCGCGCCACATCGCCATAGATATCATCGCTGCGGAAACACAGATGATGCAGGCCACCTGGGCGTTTTTCCAGGTACTTGGCAATGGGGCCCTCACCGCGCAACGGATGGACCAGCTCGATGCTGGTAGGCGGCAACGGGAAAAAGGCCGTCGTGGTTTTGGCGCCTTCGACGTCTTCAGTGCCCTCAAAGGCCAGCCCGAAGTCAACGGCAAAGCGCTCAATGGCGGCGGCCAAATCCGGCACCGCTACGGCGATATGGTCTAAAGCTGTAATCATAGGTTGGAACGATACGACCGTTTTCAGGATTGATCCAGCCTCGGCGCGGTAACTCCGACACGCGGCCAGCCTGGAAATCAAGGCATACTCACGCCGAAAAGATCAGGCTGTAGGTTCGAAAGTCGGGGTGTAGACAGGGCGCAACACCCTTAACCCTTTGCTTCTAACGAAACGGCGGCAGGCTTTCCAGGGTAATGATCGATTCTTACCTTCTACTGCGTGACCTTTTGTGGTTGGCGGCGTTCCTGGAGCGGAAACAGGTCTCGTTCTCCGCTTTTGAGCAGAGGACATGAAGATGCAGCCTGCGCTAGAAAGGGCGCTGGGGCGTCGGGGGCTGCTGAAGGCATAGGCATTGATCACGTGGCAGGCCCTCGAAGAATCTGTGAATTTCCAGTAAGCAAGCTGTCACTACGGTATAGGAGTAGTCGATGATCAGGACGAGTGGTTTGACGCATCTCAATTTGGCTGTTCGTGACATCCAGAAATCGCTCAAGTTCTACAAGGATGCCTTTGGGATGGAAGTCCAGTTCTGGGCAGGGGAGAAAATGGTGTTCCTGAACACGCCGGACAGTAGTGACATACTCCACCCTACAGCAGGTGGCACCAGAAGAACCGGTAGGGTCCGGTGGAGGAATTAGCCACTTCGGGTTTGGCCTCCAAGACAGGGATGAGTTGGATACAGCAGTTCAAGAGGTCATTGCCGCGGGTGGCACCCTCGTTGACCGAGGTGAGCACGCCCCAGGTGGCCCGTACGCATACTTCACTTATCCGGACGGATACGTGATCGAGCTGTAACTATTTTGCGTTCGCCATCGCCGAGTTCCAGGACATGAAGATGCAGCCCGCGCTGGAGCGGGCACTGGGCAGGTGGGGGTTACTGAAGGCGTAGTACCGATGGGCAGCGCAAACTTGTGAGAGCCACAAATATGACAAATATGAATGGAAGGCTGCCGGAATGGTCGTGACTGGATTAGTGCGCGAAAGACTCATGATGGACTTCTTCGACGCCATGACGACGATTGAGGACATGTTGGCGGAAGCTGTCAGCTCCAGCAATTCCTCCCTGGCCATCGCCATTGTCAATGAGGACGGCGATCTGATGTCCTATGTCCGAATGGATGAAGCCCCAACATATGCGGAACAGGAATCAGTCGAGCTTGATCAAATGGCTCACAAGTATGGCGTCGATCTTCACTGCCGAGTCGCAGATTTAGACGTGCCATCACGCGCCGAGTTGCCTGAACCTTCGGGTGTCGTAGTTCGAGAGGATGGAATCGTCATTGGAGCCATAGGCGTAAGCGGAGTTACGACGAGCGGGAATGAGTTGATCGCACGAGCAGGCTTCTCATCCTTCGCGAAGGCGTCTGCGAGGAGGACGAATCAATGATCAAAAAGATGCTCACTCTCGACACGGCCAGGATCGCTGTGAAAGCAATGATCGACAAAGCCCTGGAGATGCCGGGCAGACCAATCGCAATTTCTGTCACCGATCAGCATGGAGACCGTATTGCGTTTGCCTGTCAGAGTGCAGCAAATCCCGCGCTGGCCCGGCGAAATGCTCTGAAAAAGGCGTTTACATCCGCCAGTATGAGTGCGGATGCCGGAACATTGGCGGCTGGGTTCTCATCTCAAGGGGGCAGAGAGCAGAACTTTGGCAACCTCGAACGGATGATGGTCGCCGTGGAGGCTTGGTGATTAAGGGACCGAACAACGAGATACTAGGGGCCATGCGCCTCTCGGGCCGGTCGGCGTTTATAGCTGGTTGTTGCGGTGGCCTGGACGTTCTGCTTTCGTGGTGTCAGGTAGCGGTATCGTTAATCCTTAAACTGGCTTGCGGCTGCGGCGGGCATAGCAAGGCGCCCAGTTATCCGGGGTGCTTGCGGAAACTGGGATCTATACACCAGCGCGCTACCAGCTATGTTCCGGCCGTCCTCCGGCTGTTCCTTCATTTCAAGATTTGGTGACGAGCGACCACTAGCGAGCCAACACGCCTAGCGCTTGACTAGCACGGAGCGCGTAATTGTCATAGGCGGTGAGAGCCGCCGCCGCGAGGATATCGCGATCGGACAGCCCGACGCTGCGTAGTTCGCCTATGTCTTGCTCTGTTATTGTCGCCTGGGCGACTGTTCCAGCGTGAGCGAACCCAAGGAGTGCCATTTCCTTCGCATCCAAAGACGCTCCTGGCCAGTTGGCAATAATCTTCCTGACCAGCTCCGGCTCAAGTTCACCTCGCAACGCGTCGACCTGGTGGTCCAAGCCAAGTAATCCAGCAATACAAACGCTGATCAGGCTCTGCCAGTGTGACGGCAGGTTGGACTGGATCGCCTGGCGCGTCGCTGCGTCAGCTTCGGCAACCGAAGGCCGCGCTTGCAGGACAGCCAAAAGATCGGTACCCGGCATCGTCGAGAGGAAACTTGCGCTGCCCCCCGACTCCGATTCAACGCCTTCTACCTCACGCGAGGAAGTGGTCGCCGGGTTTTTCAGCGGAGCCTGGGACACTTTTCGCTTGGCGACGATGTCCTCAAAGGCGTTGACGAGGTAGGCAGACTCATCGGGGCGTTGTTGCTCTACACCCAGCATGTCGGCGGATCGCGCGATAAAGTTCCGATAGCAGATCGCCAGGATAGCGGCAAGTATCTGGTCCTCGTCCAAGCCGGCTTCGCGAAGAGGTTCGAGGTCGTCGCGGCCAATCAGAATGGGGGTCTGAGTGAGCCGCTCTGCATACTCCAGGACCGCGAACTCCTGCTCGTTGAGCGCGGCGCTGCGCCAGTCGGTCGCAACCTTGACAACTTCGTCTGCGGACGTTTCACCATCGCGACGGAGCAACTCTCCGTGGCCAACGCCTCAATAGACGCATCCGAGAAGGCCGGATACCTGAGTCGCGATCAGTTCCTCCATGCGTCGACCGAGGCCCGAACCGCCGAAGGTCATGGACCACGCGAACTTAATCCTCGCGAGCATCATTTCCGGAATGAGGCTGAAAACCCTCAGGATCCCTGGAGATCTTGCGCGGTCCTCCCACATCTGGACCAGCGGCCCTTCGTCATGAGGGCCAATTGGCCCTACGACGTCAGGCGGGAAGGCTTGAACTGCCTCTTCTCGTGAAAGTTCTCTTATCCAAGCCATGACTTCTCCTACACTAGCTCGACGAGACCACGTGTTGGCTCGCAACCGGCCGAGCTTCCTATCCCAGGCGTTCGATGCTCATCCCGTGCTCGATGTTGAGCATAGGTTGTATGAGGGGCGTTCATTTGCCTGGGCAACTCTGCCGTAGCTCGGGGAACCTGAACGAGGCTTGTCTAAGGCCAGCGTTCATCCGGCAGCCTCTTTATTCGAGGATTCGAGGTACAGGCGACCGGTCACCGAACCCCCACGCCAAGCGCTTGACTAGCACGGAGCGCGTGATTGTCATAGGCGGTGAGAGCGGCCGCCGCGAGAATGTCGCGATCGGACAGCCCGACGTTGCGTAGTTCGCCTATCTCTTCCTCCGTTATCGTCGCCTGGGCGACTGTTCCAGCGTGAGCGAACCCAAGGAGTGCCATTTCCTTCGGATCCAAGGGCGCTCCTGGCCAGTTCGCGGCGACTTTCGCGGCCAGCTCCGGTTCAAGTTCACCTCGCAGCGCGGCGACCTGGTGGTCCAGGCCAAGTAATCCAGCAATACAAACGCTGATCAGACTCTGCCAGCGTGACGGCAGGTTGGACTGGATCGCCTGGCGCGTCGCTGCGTCAGCTTCGGCAACCGAAGGCCGCGCTTGCAGGACGGCCGAAAGATCGGCCCCTGGTATTGTCGAGAGGAAACTTGCGCTGCCCCCCGACTCCGACTTAACGCCTTCTACCTCACGCGAGGAAGTGGTCGCCGGGTTTTTCCGGAGAGCTTGCGACGCTTTTCGCTTGGCGACGACGTCCTCGAAGGCGTTTTCGAGGTAGGCAGAATCATCGGAGCCTTGCCACCCCGCCATCTCTTCCACCTCTACACCCAGCATGTCGGCGGACCGCGTCGTAAAGTTCCAGTAGCAGATTGCCAGGATAGCGGCAAGTATCTGGTCCTCGTCCAAGCCGGCTTCGCGAAGGGGCATGAGATCGCTGCGGCCAATCAGAATCGGGGTCTGAGTGAGCCGCTCCGCAAGCTCCAAAACTGCGAACTCCTGCTCGTTGAGCGCCGCGCTGCGCCATTCGGTTGCAATCTTGATAACTTCCTCTTCGGATGTGTCACCATCGCGACGGAGAAACTCTCCGTGGCCTACGCCTCAATAGAGGCATCCGAGAAGGCCGGAAACCTGAGTCGCAATCAATTCCTCCATGCGTCGACCGAGGCCCGAACCGCCTCTAGTTATGGACGGCCCCAACTTCATCTGCGCGAGCATCATCTCCGGAATCAGGCTGTAGACCGTGAGGATCCCTGGAGGTCTTGCGCCGTCCTCCCACATCTGGACCAGCGGCCCTTTGTCATGAGGGCCAATTGGCCCTACGACATCAGGCGGGAAGGCTTGAACTGCCTCTTCTCGTGAAAGTTCCCTTATCCAACTACTCATGCCTTCTCCTACATTAGCTCAACGAGACTACGTGATGGCTCAAGACCGGCCGGGCTTCTTATCCCAGCGTTCGATGTTCATTCTGGGCTCGACGTTGAACATAGGTTGGGCATGCCGCAATGTCAATGGATTGAAACGAAACTTGGCCTTTCTCTTCTATTTCTTGGTACTTAGTACTAGTAAGTGGCACTAATGATTCGATTATTGATAATCTAGTTGCGATTCCAATTCTATACTGCAGAACAGCTACTGGTTACGAGTCGGCGGATCGGACGTCGCGGCACCCTGATCGGCGCCGGAGGAGCTGCCGCCGTTTTCCTGGCCGCGTGTGACAGTGATGACGATGAGGATGCCGCTACTGGTAGCAGAACGGGTGGCGGCACAACGGGAGTTCGCTACTGCTGGAGCCGGCCACCTACGAACCTGAGGGGGCGCTGGCTGAATCCTGGGAGGTCGGCCCAGATGGCCTGACGCTGACGTTCAAGCTGCGTAAAGGCGTCAAGTGGCGCCCCGTCGATCCGGTCAATGGACGCGACTTCGATTCCTCGGATGTTGTGGCGGCTTTGAATCGTTACGCCGCAACGAGTCTGGTGCGCTCGTTCCTCTGGAACTCCGGCGGTGTGGGAGGTCCCATGCTCGAGCCGACAGCGCCGGACGCCAGCACGGTCGTCGTCCAGTTGACCGACCGGGGGCGAATCAGATGAACTTCTTCGCGCCTCTTGGCGGATTCACCGTGACGACGACCATCACGCCGCGTGAGGCAGACGATACGCTTGACCTTAGACAACAGATGGTTGGCACGGGCCCATTTTTTCTCTCGAGGCACGAGCCCTCGGTGACATTTGAGCACAAGCGCAACCCTGAGTACTAGAACCCGGACGCTGCGCTAGTGGACGAAATTCAGCTGCCGATCATGGTGTGGCCTCTTTGAGATTTTGCGGGTGCGGTAGACGCCTTGTCGCAGGCGAGACAAAGAGGAGTGGTTTAAAGACTAGGTAACTAACAGGGCTTGACTATAGCCAAGGTAATCCGAGGCTCGGGCCGCTGCTTCTTTCAGAGGCTGCACCAAAGGATCGAGTCCGTCAAATCCTTGAATGGTGACGCCGATAGCAGCGCTGGCATGGCCAGACGAATCCAGGATGGGAACAGCTATTCCGGTTCCCGCGCCCTCATGGCGTTGCCACGCCACCCCTTCACGCCGTGCCAGATCCAGGAGCGCATGATGGTCAATAGGGCCCGAGTCCTGTTCATCTATCGCAGCGATAAGGTCTCTTTGCACGTTCGGTGCGGAAAAGGCGGCGATGACAGTGCCGCTAGCAGCCTGCCACCACCACCTTCTAAGTGCAACCGGAAAATTTAGTACATCGCCGTCGTGGAATTCCGCCCCCTCGATGGCCAATACAGAGGCGTCTTCTCGTACAGCGTACCAAACTCGATGGCCGATGTTGGTCGCGAGTCGAGACATCTCGCGTCGAGTCGTGACGGAAGGTCCGACGATCGATACCGCTTTGACGCCCCATTCGTACGACTTTAGTGAGAGACGATAGCGCTTTGCTCCCGTTCGTACGGCAATGCCTGTTTCAACCATCGACTCGAACAGCCGCAAAGCTGCGGGACGACTGATTTCCATCGTTTCGGCGAGCTCTTCCAGACTCATGCCCTCGCCCTGGGAACTCGAGAGCACCTCGAGAGCTCGACTCACGCGGACGATTGAGACGGATTGAGCCATTTTTTCACCTCGCATCCACCCTAGGCGATTTTGAATCTACAGAGGAGGGGCAGGAATCGTCAGCAAATTCTACTCGATAATTACCATTCTGGGCTCAATTTTGATCAAGTTGGTCTAATTTCTGAGATTTAGGGCTACTTTTCGCAACTGGCCCAGATTCGTTCCATCCCAATTCCGCATTCCTCGGAGCGTCTCGCTGAAATGCCTCGACGGGCTCCTCATCGCCGAGGATCCAAGTAACCTTGTCCAGGTCGACGCCATACTCAGTTGCCAGAACACGCCGAGCCCATACCCCTTGTGTCACGGTGTAAGCTCGGACGCCTACCTTCTTCCCCTCGAAATCTCGTGGACCCTTGATGTTGGCTTTCTTGTTGTACTGTGGGCCCCAAAACTCCACCAGGCAGCTTTCCACTCGTATTCATGAATATAATCCGCCCAGGACTGAATGGGAGACACTCGCCCACCGTACGGCAGCCTGACCAGCCTCGGTCCAGACAGCGGCGCGCGAAGTCCCAACGCTCGGTGCGGTCGCGCGCGGTTGTAGTGGCCAGCGTACTCGCGAAGGAGCCGCCTTAGATGCCCTTCGTTGGTCACGTTCACGCTGGCGCGATCGCTTGCGGCCCACGACCATCCGCTATCTGAAATTCACAATCAAAACTAGGTTTGATATGCCGGAATGTCAATGGAAGTGGGAAAAAGAAAAAATGAGAAGTGGGGAAATGATTTCGCTTGTTAAATTCTTGCGTTAATGCGCCGGCTATTGACATTCATGGGACACTAATTAGACTCATCACATCGAGATCGACTCCTCTATGGGATGGGGGGGCGAGATGCCTATGGGGCCAGGCTCAGGTCCGCTCCACGACGATTTGGTAGGAGAGATCATGCAAGACAACTACTGGTCTAAGTTCACGAGCAGAAGGATCGGACGGCGGCGAGCGCTGGCGGCGACGGGAGGCTTCGCGGCTGCCGCAGCATTCCTGGCAGCCTGCAGTAGTGACGACGATGACGGCGCACCAGCCGCCACGACCGCTCCGGGCGCCACGACCGCTCCAGGCGCGACGACGGCCCCAGCGCCCACCGCGGAGCCCTCGGGTCTTCTGACCCAACCCGTACACATCCCGCCGGCTCAGGCGAAAAAGGGTGGTGTGTTCCAGACTTATCAAAGGTCCGAGCCTCGCAGCCTCGACATGAACCGCGCCTCGGGCGCTATCAACGAGATCGGGGCACTGGTCTACGAAAACCTCCTGGACGTGAAGCCAGGATTGTTGGAGCCGTCGAAGCGAGAGTTGATCGGCCGGCTGGCCGAGTCTTGGGAAACCACACCGGATGGCTTGACGACTACGTTCAAGCTGCGTGGGGGCGTCAAGTGGCATGACATCGCCCCGGTCAGCGGGCGTGACTTTGACTCGTCGGACGTGATGGCCTCCTTCGAGCGCATCGCCGAGATCGCGATGCTTCGGGGGCTTGTTTGGGCCTCGGCTGGCGCAAGCGGGCCCGTGTTCGCCCCAACAGCGCCGGACGCCAACACCGTTGTCTTGCAGATGGCCGAGCCGGTCAGCTACATATTGAATCACTTCGCTCCGTTCGGGCCGATCTCCGCCTCACATGTCATCGTGCCCCGGGAGGCCCTCGGCGACACGCTGGACTTGAACAACCAGATGGTGGGGACGGGCCCGTACTTCATGGCGGAACACGAGCCGTCCGTGCGCTTCAACTTCAAGAAGAACGTTGACTACTGGGACAGCGACAACTGGCTGCTGGACGAGATCGCCGTGCCGATCGTGCCTGAGTACGCGACGCGGCACGCCCAGTTCAGGGCCGGCAATATCCACCACGCCTGGGGCGGGTTCCGCGGCGAAGTAATGTCGGGCGCGGACGTCCTCGCGACGAAGAAAGATTTGCCGGAAATTAACCTCTACGACGGCGTCAACACTGCGAACGCCATCGTCTGGACGTTCGGGCACCTTGGAGAGAATCAGTTCGCGGACGAGCGTGTCCGCCAGGCCATCAACATGTCTTTCGACCGCGACCTCGACCTTGAAGTTCGCGGTAATATCGAGAAGCTCCAGGAGGCCGGCATCCCGGTAACAACGCGCTGGAACTCGCACGTTTTTGCCTTCGACGACACTGCTGGCGGTGGCTGGTGGCTCGACCCGAAGGACGCATCGGTCTTCGGTGAGAACGCCAAGTACTTCCAGTACAACGTCCCAGAGGCCAAGAAACTCCTGGCGGCCGCTGGGTTCCCCGACGGCTTCGAGACGACCATCCACTACCCCGCCGCGCCGCAGTTCAACGCGGTAGAGTCTCGCAACATCGAGGTCTTCTTCGGCTTCATGCAGGATATCGGGCTCACCCTGAACCTGAACCCCCAGACAGACTACCGGGGGGACTACATTCCGAATAACCTGAACGCGTCTGGAGCCTATGAGGGCTTAGGATTCCACGCGGTAGTCGGCGGCGTGCCCCACCAGATCAGCCCGGTGCTCGGTCTCGTCGCCGAGCATCTGCCGAGCTCCGGTGCCACCTTCCACGGCTACTCCGCGGACGGCGGCACCGGTATGACCGGCGACCCGGCCTTGAATGAGATCCTGTCCAAGGCTCGCCTCGCGCCGGACGAGGAGGAGGCAAAGTCGCTAGTTCATGAGGCGCAGCGCCTGCTTGCCAAGTCCATGTGGTCGCTGGTGGAGCCCGGTGGCTACAACCGCATCTTCGGGTCCTGGCCGGCTGTCCAGAACACCCGCGCCTGGCAAGGCCAAGCACAGTGGGAGTACTACCAGATCTGGCTGGACGACACGAAAGCGCCGCTCGCCTAATTCATCGACTCGTTCAGGGATCAGAAGAGGGCGGCCGATAGGCCGCCCTCTTCCTTACTTCGCCAACTGTTACCAATTGAACGCCATCGGCGAATCGCACCCGTTGCGCCTGCCCATGGCCTGCGAGGTCGTCTTCGAGGACATCAGCGACACGATCACCCTGCCGAAGTTCAGGCTTGCCTAGCCTTCCTGATGCCAGCGGCGCCGGTACGAGAGCACCTGCCGGCTGGATTGGGAAGGAATATGCACTCAAGTCCAGGGCGTTTATCAATTCGCCGGTGGGCGAATGCCGCGTTAGTACAGGAGAGCCTGTGCCTCGTGCCAAGCACGGCAGACTCTGGCGGACCACCAAGTCTCACGGCGAGATCCGTGGCGTGTCGTCCCTAGTCCGACTCCAATGCCGCGATTCCAACACCGATGGAATCCAACAAGAGCCTCTCGGCTTCCTGGACTACGCCGGCGGCAGGTCTTGGAAATTCGCCTGAGACGAAGCCGAGCACCTGCTCCGTTGGACCCTTCATGACCCACGTCCCGCTAATGCAGCGACTCTTATTTCATCCGCCCGTCGCGTTAAGGTCGCGTTCGTAGAAGTCGCGTTTGCCCAGCCTGCTCGAGTTTGCCGCGAACGTGAAGATTCCCCGGGGCATGAAGGACATTTCAAGCTGCGCACGGGCCTCATAGACCTCCGTCCTCATTTCGTGGGCAGCAGTGGAACTGGGTTCGGCGAGGACAGCCTGTTCGGCCAGGTGGCAAGCGAGGCGCAGATTACCGGCAGTGCGCAACTCCTCACAACGATCAAGCACGTTTTGGACCCCACCGGCTAGCTCTACCCACTCACGGGCTTGCTCGGCTCGCGGCGCTGGCAAGAGATTGTCTGGCTCGCCGTCATACCAGCCTCCATACAGCCGCCAAACGTTGCGGATTAAGAACTGAGGATGGTCGTATACAGGCCTCAAGTAAGGCTTTTGGAGCGCGTCCTCAGAAATCCTGACCTCGTGGATGACGGTATCGAGAGTTGCGCCTTGGTTCATCAGTGCGATCGTCTGAGTCTCAATGCTCTCTAGTAAGTCCGCGGTGTCCATCAGAGCCTGCTGGACTCGGTCAGCACCAAATATCGGCAACCCGTGGCCGGGTATCATAGTACCCGCGCCCTTAGAGGCCATCTCTCTGAGACCGGTTGCCCAATCGCCGAGCCAACGCTGAACCTTTTGTGGGTTGCCCGCATTTGGCACAGCCCAGATAAACAGATCCCCGGTGAAGAGGGTATCCAGCTCCTCAATCCAGGTCCACGTTGCGTCTTCCGTTTCACCTCGGGTGTGGTGGAGCTCGAACGTCAGGTCTCCCTCGCGGAAGACGAGGCCATGCCGGTACGTTACGTCGGGATAACGATAATCATAAAGCCGCTCTGGGGGCTCGATAGTCATTGAGCCTGGCCTCATGAACTGTCGAGTGTTGATGGCTCCGTTCCAGCCCTCTGTTTTCTTGTAACGATCGAAATGCTCGCCTATCAACTCGTGGCCGAAGACTTGCGGGCGGGGAAGTCGCTTCTCGACGGCTTCTCGATCGAAGGGCGCAACACCGAAGATGTGATCTATGTGATGGTGGCTAAAGACGGCAGACGCTAGTCGCAGTGTTGGCCGCCAGGAGCGAATCGCCTGATAGAGAGGCTCAGCGTCCCAGGCAGCCCCGGAATCGAGCATGACAAGCGTTCCGTCGGCGTCGATGGTCGTGACGCTGGAGGCACCCTTGTAGAAGAGCATCCGGTCCGACAGCTCCTCTGCCTGCCTACCTTTGTATAGCATACCTGGAATACCCCCGGACACGGTGTCAATTTCACCACGCCAAAGCCGGTCACTGTAATCTCTTAGATCGCTCATCATTAGCTCCTGTCAGGCGCAGCCCGCGAAGATTCTATCTTGGCTGGAGGACATAAAGATGCAGCCCGCTCGGGAGCGAGCGCTGGGGCGCCGGGGTTGTTGAAGGCGTAAGACGACGGACGGCAATAGAGCTTGGAGGAATGGGACATGGCAACTGAGACGCAGCCTCGCGATCTCTTTGGGCCTGGCCGGTGGCCCCCCTGGGATGGGAGAGGAGGCGATGGCCGCCGCGACCTCTTCGAGGAAGCTTTCCTGCTCCGCTTCGGACATCACTTGCATTTTCTCGTAGACCAGGAGGTGGGACTCGGTGGGTAGGCTATTGATAAGGTCGTCGACGTTGGCCATGCTCGCCCCCAGTTGACCCGACATTAGCATGCAGAGGCAAGATTTCGGCGATCCATTCAAGAAGATCGACCTGACGTCCCCAAAAAATAGAAGAGAAGGCCAATTTTCGTTCCAATCCATTGACATTCCGGCATGCCCAACCTATGTTCAACGTCGAGCCCAGAATGAGCATAGAACGCTGGGATAAGAAGCCCGGCCGGTCTTGAGCCATCCCGTGGTCTTGTTGAGCTAGTCAGGAGAAGGCATGAGTAGTTGGATAAGGGAACTTTCGCGAGAAGAGGCAGTGCGAGCCTTCCCTCCTGATGTCGTAGGGCCGCTGGGCCGTGATATCGAAGGGCCGGTGGTCCGGATGTGGGAGGACGGCGCAAGATCTCTAGGGATCCTCACGGTCTTCAGCCTCATTCCGGAGTTGATGCTCGCGAGGCTGAAGTTCGGGTGGTCCATGACCTTCGGCGGTTCGGGCCTTGGTGTACGCATGGAGGAGTTGATTTCGACTCAGGTTTCCGGCCTTCTCGGATGCGCCTATTGAATAGGCCACGGATACGTCCTCCGTGCAGAGGGTGACACATCCGCAGAAGAAGTTGCCAAGGTTGCGACCGACTGGCGCAGCGCGGCTCTCAACGAGCAGGAGTTCGCGGTTCTGGAGCTTGCCGAGCGGCTCACTCAGACTCCAGTTCTGATTGGCCGCGGCGATCTCGAACCCCTTCGCGAAGCCGGCTTGGACGAGGACCAGATACTTGCCGCCATCCTAGCAATCTGCTACCGGAACTTTGTCTCACGGGGCGCCGACATGCTGGGTGTAGAGGAGGATTTGGAGGCGAGACGGCAATATTGGGAGGCAAGGCGGCAACGCTCCGATGAGTCTGCCTACCTCGCCAACGCCTTTGAGGACGTCGTCGCCAAGCGAAAAGCGTCCCAGGCTCCCCGGAAGAGTCCGGCGAGCACTTCCTCGCGAGAGGTAGAAGGCGTTAAGTCGGAGGCGGGGGGCAGCGCAAGTTTCCTCTCGACAATACCGGGTACCGACCTTTTGGACGTCCTGCAAGCGCGGCCTTCGGTTGCCGAAGCTGACGCAGCGACGCGCCAGGCGATCCAGTCCAACCTGCCGTCACGCTGGCAGAGCCTGATCAGCGTTTGTATAGCTGGATTACTTGGCTTGGACCACCAGGCCGCCGCGCTGCGAGGTGAACTTGAGCCGGAGCTGGTCAGGAAGATTATTGCCAACTGGCCAGGGGCGCCCTTGGAGGCGCAGGAGATGGCACTCCTTGGGTTCGCTCACGCTGGAACAGTCGCCCAGGCGACAATAACAGAGCAAGACATAGGCGAACTACGCAGCGTCGGGCTGTCCGATCGCGATATCCTCGCGGCGGCCGCTCTCACCGCCTATGACAATTACGCGCTCCGTGCTAGTCAAGCGCTGGGAGTGTTGGTTCGCTGAGCGGTCACTCGTACCTCGAATCCTCGTATGAAGGGGGGCTGGAATCGGCACCAAGGCGTCTAGCATAATATAAGAGCAGGTGATTTAGCCGGCTCTCAACGAAGGTCATCGCCCCGATTGTGTTTGCTTAATCGCCACAGTGGATTACGTCGCCGAACAGCTGCAAAAGCTCCTTGGCGGCACGCGCTCCGGTCTTCGTGTGCCGGCCGTTACCGGCGCGGTAGGCGATGAGCAGAGGCGCGAGATCGTCGATGGCCTGACGGAAGAGAAGGTGCGCGTTCTCGTGGCGACTGACTGCCTGAGTGAGGGCATAAACCTCCAGAAGGACTTCGACGCCATCGTCCACTTCGAGCACCTCGATTTCGCTATCGCCGAGTTCCAGGACATGAAGATGCAGCCTGCGCTGGGGCAGCGAGGGCTACTGAAGGCGTAGAGCCGAGATGAGTTAGTTGCCTGATGGCATTGCAACGGGAAGGAACCTGATGACCACCAAGACGACGGCCGCAGTTCTAGATGAGCCGCACGGGCGCTTCGTTCTTAAACAGGTCGAACTCGATGATCCGCGGGATGACGAAATCCTGGTTGTTGTCGAGGCCAGCGGTGTGTGTCACACGGACGTCGCGGTCCAAGACGGACTCACTCCGCCCATGGTTTTGGGTCACGAGGGCACCGGGGTCGTGCAGGCCATTGGATCGGGCGTCAGGCGAGTTCGGCCCGGCGAAAGGGTGATCGTTTCGTATCCCTGGTGCGGTGACTGCAACGAGTGCCTTACCGGACACGCTTACCGTTGTGAGCAGATGTTTCGCCTTGCTTTCGGAGGTGGCCGATTCGATGGTTCGAAGACGATTACCATGGACGGTAGACCTGTATCGAGTGCCTTCTTTCAGCAGTCTTCCTTCGCAACCCACCTGATCACTCTCGAGCGTGACGTCGTGCCTGTCGGGCGAGAGCACGCCGCCGAACTGCTTGCCGCCATTCCTTGCGGTGTGCAAACGGGAGCCGGAGCCATCCTGAACTCAATGCAGTTGGGCGCAGGCGATTCGCTCGCCGTGTTTGGCACGGGCGCCGTCGGCTTGAGCGCAATTATGGCTGCAAGGCTGATGGAGGCTTCGACCATCATCGGCGTTGACATCGTTGAGTCCCGCCTAGAGCTCGCCTTGGAACTCGGCGCTACCCACGTCATCAACGCGGCCAACGGTGAGGTCCCTGAACGCATAAAGGAACTCTTGCCAAAAGGTGTCCGGTACTCGTTCGAGACTACCGGCAGCGAGCAGGGATTGGACGCTGCTATTGAGTCTCTCTGCATGGGCGGGGAATGCGGTTTCGTCACCCTCCCGCATCGTGGCGCGAAATACCCCTTCACGCTGCGGGGACTCAGCACAAAGTCGGCTACACTGCGAGGGATCATCTCGGGCTCGGCGCTGCCTAACGACTTCCTGCCGAAACTCATCGAATGGCAACAGCAAGGCAGGTTTCCGTACGACCGCTTGATTACCACCTACGACTTCGAGGACATCAACCAGGCGTTCGCCGATTCGGCAGAGGGTCGCGCCATCAAGCCGGTGCTGATGATGCACCCCGGGAGTTAGCAATGAGGCGTTTTACCGCGCGTGGCGACAAGGGCTGCCCCTTGTTCTCACGGCCGCGCGCTCCCGCCCTACGCAGACGCTCAAGGTGCTTGCGACAGAGGCCCACGGTCAAACGCTCCTTGTCGTAGCGGCGCCACGACGCAAGCAACTACCTTGGGAAGCCCTCACGATTCGATTGGCGAGGCTTATATCGAAGCTGGCATGAAGGTAGGCAAGGACGATTGAGCCGACCCTCCTAACCCGCCATAGCCAGGCCCAAGTCACGAACCTGACGAGGGGTGACCGATTCGAAACGTGAACGGTGACCCCTCGTCTTGCTGTAAGAATCGGACCGCCGCACCCGGTGACGCCGGGTTCGATCGGCAGGAAGTCATGTCGTCGTGGGGCGTGCGTCAGAAGAAGCCCCGAGGACTACCTGACCGAGCGGCGGGCTTCACGCGGCGCTCTATTGCCCCCATGATCCGAGACGGGTCGAGCGGAAGAGATGACGATGATCGCCAGGACGGGGAGAATCATCAGCGCGAGCAGTCTGCATCCGGTTGCGACGTTCCGTCCGGCGGCCAAGCAAGTCCGTGATGCCCTGCAAGAGATGCGCGCCACGGGCAGCCAGCAAATCCTCGTCCAGTCGGAGAAGCTGATGAGCCGGGCCGAGATAGACGCCCATCTAAAGTCAACTTAGAGGCGGCAGACGCGATGATCACCGAGGTTAAGCTCCCAAAGATTGGCTCCAACGTAGAGGAGGTGACTATCTTGCGTTGGCTCAAGGTCGAAGGAGATGAGGTGGGAGCACGGAGAACCCATTGCAGAGTTAGAGACCGCAAAGGCGGACTTTGATCTCGAGGCAGATGTAGGTGGACTGTGAGTGCACCGCAAGCGGACCGGGCTCCGAGGGTGCTCATCCTGGCCCGGACGGGATGATCGAAAACCGGCACCTCGTCGAGACTCACCCGCTGGCGACGGCGCTGCGGTCGGACTCGCTGGTTTACGGGGCCTACTTTAACGCGGGCGTGCGTGCGGGTGCACGACGTGTCGAACCCATGGGCGCCAGTCGAGGTGGGCTACTACATCCCGGAGGCGCCGGCGAACTCGCGGTTCGACGCGGCCCAGATGAACGACGTGTACGTGGACGAGAATGGCCTGATCTAGGCCATCGAGCGAATCAGGGGCGGGTTGTACGTGCTGGAGGGGACGTGGTGAGCCGCGTGGCGTAGCCTGCGGGCAGACCAGAGGGCTGAGCTGTGGTTCGTGCTCGAAGTACAGCTCGCGCGGCGTATTGATCCTTCCCACAACTCCGTCCGGTGCCGAGACGATGGCCTGCTAGACGGCGGGCTGCTGCTGTAGGAGCTGGACGATGGCGTCCTCGAACTCGTCCGATTTGAAGCCGAAGGGACCAAGGCCGCTGCGGTAGGCGATGACGCCGTCGGCGTCGACGAGGTAGAGGCGGTCCGGCTGCGCGTAGTAGGCCTCGCCAACCTCGTTGCTCATCTCGTCGATCAGGGTGGGGATGCTGATGTCCATGCCGAGGGTGCAGGCGTGGGCGACCTCGACGCGCTCGTCATAGGTCGTGGGCTGGGCCAATATCACTTCCTCAAGGACGTTGACGGGCGTTTGCCATTCGTCCGTGGGGTGAGCCTCGCGGATGTAGACGACGTAGAACTGAACCTCGTCGCCGAAGCGCTGGCTAATCTCTTCCAGGCGCCCGGCCTGGTGACGGAAGGGCGGTCAAGTATAGGAGCCGAAGATGAGGCCGACGGGCTTGCCCCTGTGGGCTGAGAGACGCACCCGCGCGTCGCCGTCGAGCGTGGCGAGCTCGAAGTCGGGCGCCATTTCGCCTACGTTGGGGGTTGTCTCGTCTCGGAGCACGTCCTCTTTGAACCTAGCCTTCGGTGCCCCCCTCTCTGGGTAGGGAGAGGAGGCTATGGCGGCCGCGACCTCCTCGAGGAAGCTTTCCTGCTCCGCTTCGGACATCGCTTGCATTTTCTCGTAGATCTGGATCTGGTACTCGGTGGGTAGGTCTTTGATGACTTCGTCGACGTTGGCCATGCTCGCCTCCAGTTGAACGACTCAATGCCGAGACGATGGCCCGCTAGACGGCGGGCTGCTGCTGTAAGAGCTGGACGATGGCGTCCTCGAACTCGTCCGATTTGAAGCCGAAGGGACCAAGGCCGCTGCGGTAGGCGATGACGCCGTCGGCGTCGACGAGGTAGAGGCGGTCCGGCTGCGCATAGTAGGCCTCGCCAACCTCGTTGCTCATCTCGTCGATCAGGGTGGGAATGCTGATGTCCATGCCGAGGGTGCAGGCGTGGGCGACCTCGACGCGCTCGTCATAGGTCGTGGGCTGGGCCAATATCACTTCCTCAAGGACGTTGGCGGTCGTTTGCCATTCGTCCGTGGGGTGAGCCTCGCGGATGTAGACGACGTAGAACTGAACCTCGTCGCCGAAGCGCTGGCTAATCTCTTCCAGGCGCCCGGCCTGGTGACGGAAGGGCGGTCAAGTATAGGAGCCGAAGATGAGGCCGACGGGCTTGCCCCTGTGGGCTGAGAGACGCACCCGCGCGTCGCCGTCGAGCGTGGCGAGCTCGAAGTCGGGCGCCATTTCGCCTACGTTGGGGGTTGTCTCGTCTCGGAGCACGTCCTCTTTGGACCTAGCCTTCGGTGTGGGGCCCCCCCCTGGGTAGGAGGCTATGGCGGCCGCGACCTCCTCGAGGAAGCTTTCCTGCTTCGCTTCGGACATCGCATGCATTTTCTCGTAGACCAGGAGGTGGTACGCGGTGGGTAGGCTATTGATAAGGTCGTCGACGTTGGCCATACTCGCCTCCAATTGACTCGACATTAGCATGCAGAATCATGTAGAGGCAATATTTCGTCGATCCATTCAAAAAGATCGACCTGTCGTCGCCAAAAAATAGAAAAGAAGGCCAATTTCCGTTCCAATCCTATTGACATTCCGGCATGCCCAACCTATGTTCAACGTCGAGCCCAGAATGAGCATCGAACGCTGGGATAAGAAGGTCGGCCGGTCTTGAGCCATTACGTGGTCTCGTCGAGCTAGTCAGGAGAAGTCATGGCTTGGGTAAGCGTGCTTTCGCGAGAAGAGGCATTGCGTGCCTTCCCTGATCAAGAGCAGATAATCAGGCGGTGGAGCAAGGAGAGCTCCTCACCCGCGAACATCATTCAGGTCTTCAGCATCATTCGCGGAATGATGCTCGCGAGGATTAAGTTCGCGTGGTCCATGACCTTCGGTGGTTCGGGCCTCGGTCGACGCATGGAGGAATTGATTGCGACGCAGGTTTCCGGCCTTCTCGGATGCGCCTATTGAGGCGTTGCCCACGGAGAGTTTCTCCGTGCAGAGGGTGACACATCGGAAGAGGAAGTTGTCAAGGTTGCGACCGACTGGCGCAGCGCGGCTCTCAACGAGCAGGAGTTCGCAGTTCTGGAGTATGCCGAGCGGCTCACTCAGACCCCGATTCTGATTGGCCGCGACGACCTCGAACCCCTTCGCGAAGCCGGCTTGGACGAGGACCAGATACTTGCCGCGATCCTGGCAATCTGCTACCGGAACTTTATCGCGCGATCCGCCGACATGCTGGGTGTAAAAGAGTGGAGTTCCCCTGACGATCTGCCGACTCAATCTGCCGACCTCCTCGACGCCTTCGAGGACATCGTCACCAAGCGAAAAGCGTCGCAGGCTCCCCGAAAAAGCCCGGCGGCCACTTCCTCGCGAGAGGTAGAAGTCGTTGAATCGGAAGCGGGGGGCAGCGCAAGTTTCCTCTCGACAATACCGGGTACCAATCTTTCGACTGTCCTGCAAGCGCGGCCTTCGGTTGCCGAAGCTGACGCAGCGACGTGCCAGGCGATCCAGTCCAACCTGCCGTCACGCTGGCAGAGCCTGATCAGCGTTTGTATAGCTGGATTACTTGGCCTGGACCACCAGGTCGACGCGCTGCGAGGTGAACTTGAGCCGGAGCTGGTCAGGAAGATTATTGCCAACTGGCCAGGGGCGCCCTTGGATGCGCAGGAGATGGCACTCCTTGGGTACGCTCACGCTGGAACAGTCGCCCAGGCGACGATAACAGAGGAAGAGATAGGCGAACTACGCAGCGTCGGGCTGTCCGATCGCGATATCCTCGCAGCGGCGGCTCTGACCGCCTATGACAATTTCGCGCTCCGTGCTAGTCAAGCGCTAGGAGTGTTGGTTCGCTGAGCGGTTGCCTTACAAGGTGCGCGTTAACGCCGTCGCGCTGGGCACTTTTTCGGACGCCTACCTGGCTCAGCCAGGCGGACCTGCGAAAGCGCAACGCCGAGTTGAGGGCGTGCCCTTGAACCGGGTCGTTCACCCTCGCGAGGTGGATCTGGTGACGGTCTTTCTCGCCTCGGGCCCCGCCAGCTACATCACCGGCCAGACGATGGCGATCGACGGCGGCCGTACGCTGCTTAAGAAAGGGGACGAAAGATGGCACCAGTTGCGCTGATCACGGGGGCCGGTAGCGGCATCGGGCAGGCATGCGCCGTCGCGTTGTCGCGGGAAGGCTGCTCGGTCGTGCTGGTGGGGCGGCGAGCCGAGGCGCTCGAGGAGACCCGAAAAGAGATCGAGACGACGGGGCGGCAATCGATCGCTCTGGCCCTAGACCTGACCGAGCCAGGGGCGCTGGACTCGATGGTCGAGGAAACCGTGCGCCAGCTCGGCTCTATCGACGTCTTCGTCAACAGCGCCGCCACCACCTGGCACAGGGACTTCTTCGATGTCACCGAGGATGACTGGGACACCATCCACCGTATCGGCGCCCGCGCCGCATTCTTCTGCATGCAGCGAGTGGCAAGACAGATGGTCGATCAGGGCAACGGCGGCAGCATCATCAATATTGCGTCGATCGCCGCGAAGGGTTTCCCCCTGTCGTCCAACGCGGCGTACGGGGCGAGCAAGGGCGCCATGGTGGCGATGTCCTTGACCGCGGCGCACGCCCTGGGCCAGCACTCGATCCGGGTCAACGCGATCTGCCCCGGCGTAGTCAGGACGCCGATGTTCTACGGCCTGTTCTCAGAGCGGTCGGCTGAGCGTGGGGTCCCTTTCAGTGAGCTGGAAGCGCAGCTGAATGAGATGATCCCGCTGCGGCGCTTCAACGAACCAGCGGACATCGCCGCGCTCGCCGTTTTCCTGGCCGGCACAAGCGGCCGCAACATCACCGGGCAGTCGATCAACGTCGATGGCGGCCTCATCATGCACTAGGCCGGCGTAGGTCGAGGATCCCCAGAAGCTCTTGTCGAAGAGTTTTCTGCTCGGGAGGTGACATTACGATGTTAAAGCAGGAAGACAACGAGATTCTTTGTCGCGTAGGCCCGGGTTCCCCCATGGGCGAATTGATGCGCCAGTATTGGATACCCGCCCTGCCATCTGCCGAGTTCCCGGCGCCCGACTCGCCACCCAAGCGGATGAAGCTCCTCGGCGAGAACCTGGTCATGTTCCGGGACAGCACAGGCGAAATGGGCTGCTTCGTCGAGTCGTGCCCGCATCGTGGCGCTTCCATGTTCTTCGGCCGCAATGAAGAAGCCGGTCTGCGCTGCGTCTATCACGGCTGGAAGTTCGACACGACCGGTGCTTGCGTCGATATGCCGTCCGAGCCGGCGGAGTCGAACTTCAAGAGCAAGGTGCGCATCAAGGCCTATCCCTGCAATGACGTCAACCACATTGTCTGGGTCTACATGGGCCAGCGTGAGATACCGCCGCCCTTCCCGGCTTTCGAGATCAACACCCTGCCGTCGGAGAACGTCGCTTCTCCCGCAATCATGATGGAGGAAGCGAACTGGATGCAGATCCTGGAGGGAGACCTCGATACGGCGCATCTCGACTGGCTGCATGCGCGAATAAGAGAGGACGCGCCGCCACCGCCTCTGGGCATGCAGGGACTTTGGGCGCGGGACAACCAGCCACGTCTTGACGTTGTCCGCACCGATTACGGCGCGTTCTACTCCGGTATCCGCACCTGGGATGACGATGGAAACGAATGGCACCGCATCAATCAGTTCATCTTCCCGTTCCACACGATGGTCAGCGGCCTTGGCTATGCGATGTTGCGGTCCGTCGTGCCCCTGGACGATGAGCGGGCGATGCTGATAAGGCAGATAGCCGGCATCGATGGGCCTCCGCCGCCAGAACTCGACAAAGTCCTGTCAGACGAAGCGTTTGCCCCGATCGGTGGGTTCGTAGAGCGGACCGGCGATCCGCATAGCTACTTCTACACGGCCGCGAACAAGCACAACGACTACAAACGTGACTACCAGGTCGAAAAGGAATCGATGGTCTCGGGTATCCCGTTTATCGGGAATCTCCAGGATCGCGCGATGACCGAGCTCATGGCCGGAGAACATGGAGAGGTCATCTACGACCGGAGCCGGGAGCACCTGGGGACGACCGATAGCATGGTGATTACTGTGCGGCGTGAGCTACTAACGGCGGCGAAGGCACTTTCGGAGGAGGGAGTCGTTCCGGCGAACGTGGATGACGTACAGCTGGACCGGGTGCGACACGCCACGATGTTGCTGCCGAAGGGAGCTGACTGGATTCGTGCCACGGAAGGATACCGCAGCGCTGACGCGGGACTCCCGATTGCAAACCAGATACACCTGCTCAGTTCCACGCAGAATGAACTGACGGCGGAGTAGTCGGATCGGCGACAGCGCGACGTCAGTTGAGATCCCGGTGGAAGAAGCCAAAGCTCGAGCCGCGAGGGACGGATATTGAGCGGATGTAAGATTACCTGATCGAAGGGGATCCGGAAAACTAGGTCGGCGCCGCGGCGGCGGCGGCCCAACAGCAGGGAGACACGAATGCGTTTGGTTAGTTTCAAGAAAGGCCGCGAGACGGTCGTCGGCGTACGTAGTGATGCCGGGTTGGTAGACCTATCGGTCGCGGTGCCCGGCCTGCCACACGATATGATCGGATTGCTGAGCGCTGGCGTCGGCGCAATGGCAAAGGTTCAAAGTGCCGCGCGCAAACCACCGGCAGAAGCGGTGATTAAGGGGCGGGTATCCTACGCACCGCCGGTCACCAACCCCGGCAAGGTGATCTGCGTCGGATTGAATTACAACGATCACGCCACGGAAGCGAACATGAAAGTGCCCGATTATCCGGTGCTTTTCTTACGCACACAGGCGTCGCTGGTCGGCCACCGCCAACCGCTGCTCCGGCCCAAAGCGTCCAAACATTTCGACTATGAGGCAGAACTCGTCGCGGTTATCGGCAAAGCCGGCCGCGGGATCCCCAAGGGCAAGGCGCTTGATCATGTCGCCGGCTACTCGATCGCCAATGAAGGATCGATCCGCGACTATCAGATGAAGACCTCGCAATGGATGATCGGAAAGAGCTTCGACAACTCGGGCTCCTTCGGGCCGGAGATCGTCACCCCGGACGAACTGCCGAAGGGCGCCAAGGGCCTCAAAATCGAAACCCGGCTGAACGGTAAGACGCTCCAATCGGCCACCACCTCATCGATGATCTTCGACGTCGCGACCTTGATAAAGGAAGCCAGCACGATCTTTAAGCTGGAACCCGGCGACATCATCGTCACCGGGACGCCCTCCGGGGTAGGCTTCGTCCGCAAGCCGCCGATCTTCATGACGCCCGGCGACACTTGCGAGATCGAAATTGAAGGGATCGGCATTCTGTCGAACCCGATCAAGGCCGAAAAATAGGCTTGATGCCCGACCGCCTAACCGCGGTCGGGCTTCCGCATCACCGATCAGGCTCAGCCCTTACCGGGTGTAAGCGACAGTCTGTCGGCTCCCTGGCATTTCTTTCAGCCATGCTTTCTTCCGCCAGGTGCTTTACGAAGAGATCTTCGCCGCTCGTCAGATACGCTGGCATCAGCAGGTTGTGGAGCCCCAAAACTCGATCCGAATCTAGACTGGCGGCATGTTCAGCCTATTCGCCGCCCTCATCGCCCAGTTTCGCCATGCCTTTGCTGGCCGAAGTGACCTGATCCTTGAGAACCTGGCCCTGCGTCAGCAGCTCGCCGTTCACCAGCGCAAAGGCCGACGCCTCAAGCTGAACGCCACCGACCGTCTGTTCTGGGTCTGGTTGTCTTCCCTCTGGCGGAACTGGCGCTGCGCCTTGCTCATCGTCCAGCCCAAAACCGTGATTGGTGGCATCGTCAGCCTGGAAACGCTACTGGACCTGGAAGAGCCGGCATCGAGGGACTGGCCGTCCGCGGATCCCTGCGGAATTGAAAGACCTGCTCTGCACAATGGCCAGGGAGAACCCGCTTTTGGGGCGCCCAACGCATTCGCGGCGAGCTCTTGAAGCTCGGTTTCCAGATCAGCGCTGAGACGGTACGTCGCTACATGCACGAGGCCCGGAGAAGGCCGCCCTCTCAGACCTAGAGAACCTTCCTCAGCAACCACTCCACTGAGATCTGGGCCTGTGACTTCTTCACGGTGCCGACCCTGTTTTTCAGAACTCTTTACGTCTTCTTTGGCCAGGTTGCCGCCGTGCAAGCGGACAAAACGCCCCAGTTTCTCCCTGTAGCCCCTGATTGTGGGGGCCGTCTTGCCTTCGACGCGGCAGTTGGTGAAATAGTGCTGGGCCAACGTCTCCAGCGGTATCGAACCCTCCTTGTGTGAATAGTTTGCCCAGCCATCTTCGGTGTACGCTCCTCGCGTAGTCGAACTTCGTTGCCGTCCGATTGCGCTGGCATGAACCTGGCGTTGACCTGGGATTAACCGCGAGTTGTCGTCGAGGCGCGACGAATTAGATGGTCTTCGCCATGGTCAACACCATCCAACTCGCTGAGAAAGCTGCTAGGTTTGGAGAGGTTTCAGATTCGTTCGGGTTGTGATTGGTGGGCCCTCAGGGATTCGAACCCTGGACCGACGGATTAAAAGTCAGTGGCTCCAGCCTCAAAACAGCCCCAAAACAGCAGGGAAACAGCCTCAAAAAGCCGGGAAACTGCAGGAAACAGCTCAAAACAGCAGGAAAGCGGCAGGTTTCAGGCCACCTCCCAGATACAAAATATGACAAATATGAGGCGTAGAAGGGGTGGGAACGCAGGTCTCAGGCCAAAAGAGCACATATGTGCGAATGCTGTCGTCGCTTGTCAGTCGGGGCGCGGCTTGGCCCCGTCCCTGGCCGGACACCTGGCCTGATGCCGCCGGCGACCCCTCCGCCGTCCAGTTCCGCTTCGAGCTCAAGGAACGAGGCATCAGCGCCCTAAATCCTGAAACCTTGCCAGGTTTGTCGTAGCGCCGTTGGCTGTTGTGGTCATCCGACTTCCCCTTCGAATGGATTCTGCAACTCAACCCCAAGCTGGACGAAGTCACTCACGTTCCGGGTGACCACCGTCAGCCGGTGCACAATGGCCGTCGCCGCTATCATGGCGTCTTCGCTCATAGTGTCCGATTTCCCATGCATGAGCCGCGCCCACTCCCGGAAGGCGGGAGCGTCCATTGGCAATACACCGTAGGAAACCAGGACTTTGTCCAGCCACGCTTCTAGTTCCTCCGCCTTGGCTTCATCCTGCTCTCGAGTGATCTCGATCCCCGCCTGTATCTCTCCAACCGTAACGGCAGACACGAAGAGCTGCTCTGCGGCCACATCGGCAATCCAATCGAGGACAGCGCCGTGCGGACGGGGGCGACGCAGCTCCGAGACCACGTTAGTATCGAGGAGGTATATGACCTACTCCACGGCCGAGGGTATTCGGTGGCGATACTGTCGGCGTGGTGGCGTAAGCTCCTCGGTGCGGCCCTCCGTAGCGAGGAGCAACTCCTTCAGGTCCGGCCTGGTCATGCGCTCCAGCCTGCGCCACTGCTCGATGGGGAGAAGCACGGCGGTCTCAACATTTCGCTTGGTAACGATTTGAGGCCCTTCAGCAAGGGCTGTGTCGAGGAACTCACTGAACCGCGACTTGGCATCTTGTACTGGCCATGTCTTGCTCATGGCTCACCTCAATTCCTATTGTCCTGACTAGCTAACAGACTAGGTATAATTGTCATCAGGGTCAAGGATGCTTGTGGGGCCTACCGCGGCCCCGACCCTCCGCTGGCCAGAAGTAAGCGGCGTCGAGGAGCTGCTGGCTCATGAAGTACGAGACCCGGTCAAAGAACTGCTATTGCGTGCAGTGCGGTGGGTGGGCCGCGCCACGGCCGCCGAATCACCGGAAGATCAGGGTCTGTTCTCGGAGATCGCGCTAGGGTGCCTAACGCGGCCCGGAATGGATCGCCACACCAAGAAGGAACTCGTGTCCCACAGCCAACATGAGAAGAAACACCCGCATTTGATATGGCATTTGCGGCTTCACAGCAGACGGCTAGTCGCCTCCGAGATGAAGCGTCCTTTGACCGGCGTCACTCATTAGCCTCATCATCCAGTGCCGCCGCCATCCTGTCCAGGCGCTCCATAGTCCTCTTCTCGCGGTCTCTGTCAACGCCGACATCAGTGGCGCCGGGGTGCTCGACCTTGACGCCGTCGCGGAACTCCTGCGGGTTGTATGCCTCGAGGAGGAACATCAACAGCCTATCCGAGTACTTCTTGGTGCTCCCGACAACCTCCCCCTTAAAGAACATGGGCTTGTCGATACCGGTGAATGCACGCCGTCGGGCCTCTGCCTCCAGGAGGTCGGTGGCTTCTTCGAGTGCGTCATCCCACTGCGCTGCAAAGCGCTTCGAACGCTGCCGCACATCGTGGACCTGATTCCGCGATTGCCCTGCGTGCTGGGCAGCGAGGGTTACATTGCCCGTCGCGCGAAGCAACTCGATGAACGCTGGCCTCCAATCTTTTCTCGGTGTCATATGTGTAATATTGTACAACGCCGCTAACGGGAGGTCGAACTGGCTGGAAGAGGAAGGGGGCGCGTCGGCGGCAGACGTTCACAGGGAGCGAGCACCGAAATGTCAATCTCCCCTGGAGCATGGCCAACGGCCGTCACAGTGGCATCACGATCTAAAGAGCGGCTGCAGCCTCGTGGGGTAGCGTGTTTGTTCAACGCTCACAGACAACGCCATCCCCATCGCCGTCTCGGGCGCTGGGGACCATTTCCTTCGGAAATCCCCTCCCTCCACCCGCGCTCCCCTGGACCCTTGACTCCCCAGCTTCTACCGCTTCCTCGCACGACTCATACACGGAGGTGTTCACATCTGGTTCCGGCTCCGGCACTAGAGTCGGTGTTGCCGTTGCCTCCTCTTCTGTAGTCTGGCCCGACGTTTCCGTTCCGGCTAAATCCTTCGCTCTCTCGACCTCGACTTCGACCGGCTCCTCACAGGTGTCCAGCATGTCGATGACCGCCTCTGTTTCCGTCTGGGTCATCGTGAGCCCCCACTCCATCTTCACCTCCGTCCAGTCCGTCGCGTTCTGGCACCAGTAGTCCTCGTCCGGGGGGCGCCACTCTGCCGGCCCCTTCGCTCCCTTTGACCGGTTGGCTCCCTTGGTGACCGCGATCAGGTGGTCCGGGTCCCCCGAGTAGTTGGCGTACCGCTCCTTCCTGGCAGAACTCCAAGCCCATCCACCGGAGTCGTGGGCATTCTTCAGCGGTACAAGGTGATCGATGTCTAAGTCTCCTGGTGCCTCGACGTAGATGCTGACGAAGGCACCGTACCACCGGCCCGTTTCGACCCGGCATTTCCTCTCGGACTGGAAGGTAACCTCAACCAGGCTCTCTGAGATGAGGGCCTCTTGCCTGGCGTCCTGGCAGTCTCCATCCTCGTCGATCCAGTGCTTCCATTGGGACCGGCTGTACTCCGGGATGTCCGCTGGGATTGGGGCGACAGTTATCGCTAGAGAGGTCGCTGGGGTAGGTGTGGCGGCCGTCAGTTCTTGGGTCGATACCGGGGTAGACGTTTCCGTCGAGGATGCTGGTGTCGGCGTGACGGCCGCCGTTGTGGACCCTGGTGTGCTCTGAGCCGGAGGAGTCGGGATGACGTTCGTCGGCGGTGGGGTTATGGAACTTGGTTCCGCCGTTGCCGCGACAGACGTTGAGGTCGCCGCCGGAATCGGCGTCTGGCCTGAGCAGGCCGCCAAGACTATGAGGATCGGTACTAGTGCCCACAGTGGGAGTCTTGTCATTCGGGTCCTGCTCTCCTTCTGGCTGGGAATCGGGGACCCAGTGTCGTCCCCCCACTATTGAGCATTCACCGCGTGTCCGTCCTGGCGGAGCAGGGATGTGCTGGAGACCGTGGCCCGTACGGCCATGGCGATCCTGGCATCCACCTCCGCCCTGGTGATGATGCCCCCGTTCCAGCGTATGGCCGGGTCCATCGCCACAAAGCCATCGGGAGGTGACTTTGGGAAGAAGACTATGGTCACCGCTCGTCGAACCGTGCGGTCCACGCTGAAGCGTAACGGTAACGGAGGCCTACACTCTCGGCCCTGGTCAGGTATTGGCGCCACCCCCCTGGCCCGACGAGGCGCCGTTACCCCCAAGGCCGGCGGCGCTCGACATGTTGCGCGCAAAGCCTTGCACAAAGGTCGTGAGCTCCATCGGCACAACCCACTTTGTGGAGTCACTGCCGGCTAACGACTTCATCATCTCGAGGTATTGCAGGGCCATAGTGTTCTGGTCGACCTGGCTCGCCGATTGATAGATGCGGTCCAGGGCCATCGAAAAGCCTTCCGCATTCAAGATCGCTGCCTGTCGATTACCCTCTGCCTGGAGGATCGCGGACTGCCTCTGACCCTCCGCATTGAGGATCGCGGCGTCACGGTTACCGTTGGCGATGGTCACCGCGGCTTCGCGGTCACCTTCAGCTTCAATAACCGTGGCACGCCGAACACGCTCGGCCGACATCTGGCGGCTCATCGCATTCTGGATGTCGCGCGGCGGCAGGATTTCGCGGATCTCCACCGCGTTGACCTTGACGCCCCAACGGTCCGTCACGGAGTCCATGCGGGTCTGCATCAAAGCGTTCATTTCTTCGCGCTTGGCCAGCACATCGTCCAACGCCATGTCGCCGACTACGGCGCGAAGCGTCGTGACGGCCATGCCGCGCGCCGCCAGACGGTAGCTCTGCACCTCCAGCACCGCCTGCTCCGGTACGACGACGCGAAGGAACACGATCATGTCGACCGTTACGGGCGCGTTATCCTTCGTGATACAGGTCTGCGGCTCAACGTCAAAGACTTCTTCGCGAAGATCCACGGTCATCGTGCCGTGGATAAACGGGACTACCCAAACCCATCCCGGTCCCCGGGGGAATCCGTCGTACTTGCCCAGCGTGAACCGGACAACCCTCTGGTACTGGGGAACGATCTTGAAAATAAACGCCACACCCCACCTCCGTGGACTACATCAAAGACTGTGCGAATTGTCCCACAGCGACGGGTGCGCTGAAGGTCAGGGGGAGTACGACCCCGGCTGGGATGCCGCCGAAGATGCCGCGCCTGTAGGTGTTCGTGCGGTCGTCGTACTCTCAGGAGTCGTCGCCGTTGACGACCGTCAGGGCCACGCCGTCGTCGATTATGGTGCCGACGGTTTCGATTTCCCAGCGCCAGCGAACCGGGTCGGGGGCGTACCATCAGCGGATGACGCTGCGGCCTTCGGCGATACCGAAGCGAGCGATCGGGTCGTCGGGCGCCGGCTCGACCTCGATGGCGACTTCGGCGTAGAAGCCATCGGTGCGCGGTGGTTCGTCGTCGGAGGTGCAGGCGAGGGCGAGCGTCGCCGCGAGTAGGGGGAAACAGGATCGCGAGTTGGCGTTTGGCGGCGCTGTAGGGGCGGCGGACCGCTGTCGACCGCCCCGCCGCCCCTACAGCGATGCCGTCTGTGCCGATCTCTGAGATCTCTGGCTTCAGTGCACACGCATGCTTCACGGCGTCAGGATAAAGGACCGCGAGGCGAAAACCTCTTGTGGGGTAGAAGCGAGGGGCGTGCAAGTTGTCATTTGTCGTTGTGAGCCAGAGCCTGCCAGATCGATCCTGAGGCAGCCGCTGTTTCTCTCACCGCAGCGACTGGGTTCGAATCCCAGAGGGCCCACCAGACTTGACGAAATCAAGAACCTTCACGATGAGGTTCAGGTTGGCCCTGTAGATGATGTGTGGCTCCCCCCTGTCCAAGCTGGCAACCCAGCCTTCCGACAGCACCTCTGCAGCCCCGTGCCTTCACTGTCTCGCGTCCGGCCCGAGCCATCTATGTTGAGGCCGAGGCAATTCACCGAGGAGTCGCGTCAATCAGCGATTCCAGCTCATCGAGAAACGATGGATCGTAGGTTTCGGCGACATGGTGGTTATTCCAAAGGCCGGAGGGGCGCTGGCGTTTCCTCTGGCATTTCTTGAATCCTCTCTACGCTTATCCGTTACTTGACAAATGGGTTTGTCGTGACTATAAGCTGCATCAGCTATTCAGTCGACTGTAACGAAAGGCCTTCGAGCAAGCCGCGAAGAAGTGGCTGTAAACCCAAGCGCTTCGGACTCTCTGTTCAGCCAGTCACGGCTCTCGGTCGATCGCTGGAGGCGTGAACGGGTGCTCGATCAACTTGTCGTTTAGGTCCTGGACGAAGACGTTGGCTGCGCTGCCGCCGCCGCACGGACAGCCCCTTTCCCCGGTAGAGCTGTTAGACCTCGGTAGCGCTGTTTGCCGTTACGGAGTCCCACGTTGCTCCGAGTGCCCCATATCGGCTCTCTGCGATTACGCTCGTTGACACGGTCGGAGATAGTCGCTCTGCTGCGGGCCTATCTACCTCCAGCACCTGCTGGGGACGTACCAAGAGGCTGAACAGGGACCCCTGCTGAGCTCCGAAATCAGACAGAACCCTCCTACAGCTGCATCGCCGGACTGAAGGCAGCGTGCGCTGCCGCCGCCTGCTCCGAGTCGTAGGTTGCGGAGTAACGACGGACCATCATCGGGCTCGAATGACCAAGGAGGTACTGGACATCGAGCTCGCGGGCATTGACCCGAATCGCCCAGGTAGCGAAGGTGTGGCGGAAGCGGTGGGGGTTGACCTGTCTAACCCCAGCCCTCAGGCCGTGACGAGTGAACATAACGTTCATGTGATGATTGCGCAGCGGTCGGCCGTCAAAGGTCTGGAAGAGGTGGCCTTCGCTCCAGCCCCGAAAGTCGTCGAGGTAGGTTCTGAGGGCAGCGAGGGCTACCTCGCTTATCGCCGTCCAGCGCTGCTACGTCCCTTGCCTTGAAGGACGCGCACACGGCCCTCGTCAAACACTACGTCATCAAGCCGAATCGACACGAGCTCGCTTGAGCGCACGCCGGTATCTAGGAGGAAGAGGATCATCGCCCTCATGCGAGAGCCCACGTAGCTCTCTGGATTGCAGGCAGCTAGCAAGGTCGTTAGGTCGTCCTTTGAGAAGGGCTGGACGACCTTCTGCTCGCGCCGGACCATCGGCACCCGCATGAACGGGTTCTCCTCGACGTAGTCCATGCGCCGGCACCAGGAGAAGAACGCCTTGACCTCACGCTGGCGGCGGTGCTGAGTACCGGCGCTTACGCCGCGGTCCCGCACCCAGCCCATGAAGAGGTAGACATGGGCCGGCCCGAAAGCTCTAACCGAGATGGGCAGTTGGAGTTGGTCGACTGCCCGGATGAAGTGACGCAGGGTCTCGGCGTAGGACTGCACGGTACGCTCAGTCTTGCCCTCGACCTCGCAGGCCTTGAGGTAGAGGGGGACGGCCTCTTCGAATGTTTCCATGTGCAACCTCCCTTAATCCGGTGGTCACACATCACTCCCTCTTGTCGGGGATGAAGTCAAGGAGAGGATGGCGGGCTAAGGGGAAAGGCCGTGGATCGTGCAGGCGCCATGGGAGTCGCGGCCGTTCTTCACCCACGGGGTGGCTAGCGGGGACCGTTTCGCGTCATGACCACCTCAGAGTGGTGTCAGCTCCGATCCAGCCACCCGTTGATATCCAGACCAGTAACGCGTAGCCGTGGAGGTAGTCAAGGTCGCACGGAGACTCTGCATTTCAGCCGACTCACACGTCGTCGAAGCACCGGAGATGTTCGCCGGGCTCGATCAGCGCTTCGGCGAGGACGCGCCGAATGATGATCCGCCTCCCGAGTACGGTGACACGATGCACGGGCGACCGCTCAGCGGGCCAACACTCCAAGCGCTTGACTAGCACGGAGCGCGTGATTGTCATAGGCGGTGAGAGCAGCCGCCGCGAGGATATCGCGATCGGAGAGCCCGACGCTGCGTAGTTCGGCTATGTCTTGCTCTGTTATCGTCGCCTCGGCGACTGTTCCAGCGTGAGCGAACCCAAGGAGTGCCATTTCCTTCGGATCCAAGGGCGCTCCTGGCCAGTTCGCAATAATCTTCCTGACCAGCTCCGGCTCAAGTTCACCTCGCAGCGCGTCGACCTGGTGGTCCAGGCCAAGTAATCCAGCAATACAAACACTGATCAGACTCTGCCAGCGTGACGGCAGGTTGGACTCGATCGCCTGGCGCATCGCTGCGTGACCAGCGGCAACCGAGGGCCTCGCTTGCAGGACGGCCAAAAGATCGGTACCCGGTATTGTCGAGAGGAAACTTGCGCTGCCCCCCGCTTCCGATTCAACGACTTCTGACTCACGCGAGGAAGTGGTCGCCGGGCTTTTCCGGGGAGCTTGCGACGCTTTTCGCTTGGCGACGATGTCCTCGAAGGCGTTTTCGAGGTAGGCAGAATCATCGGAGCGTTGCAGCCTCGCCTCTACATCCACCTCTACACCCAGCATGTCGGCGCCCCGCGAGATAAAGTTCCGATAGCAGATTGCCAGGATAGCGGCAAGTATCTGGTCCTCGTCCAAGCCGGCTTCGCGAAGGGGTTCGAGATCGCCGCGGCCAATCAGAACTGGAGTCTGAGTGAGCCGCTCCGCAAGCTCCAAAACTGCGAACTCCTGCTCGTTGAGCGCGGCGCTGCGCCAGTCGGCCGCAACCTTGGCAACTTCCTCTGCGGATGTGTCACCCTCTGCACGGAGGGCGTATCCGTGGCCTATTCAATAGAGGCATCCGAGAAGGCCGGAAACCTGAGTCGCAATCAATTCCTCCATGCGTACACCAAGGCCCGAACCGCCGAAGGTCATGGAGAACCCGAACTTCAGCCTCGCGAGCATCAACTCCGGAATGAGGCTGAAAACCGTGAGAATCCCTGGAGGTCTGGCGCCGTCCTCCCACATCCGGACCACTGGCCCTTCGATACCACGGCCCATTGGCCCTACGACATCAGGAGAGAAGGCTCGCACTGCCTCTTCTCGCGAAAGTTCCCTTATCCAGGCCATAACTTCTCCTGACTAGCTCGACAAGACCAAGTGAAGGCTCGCGACCGGCCGGGCTTCTTATCCCAGCGTTCGATGCTCATTCTGGGCTCGACGTTGAACATAGGTTGGGCATGCCGGAATGTCAATGGATTGGAACTAAACTTGGCCTTCTCTTCTCTATTTTTTGGTACCCAACACTAGTACGTGGCATTAATGATTGGATTATTGATAGCGTGGCTGTATACAAATCCGATGATTAGTGGGACGCTACGAAAGATCTGGGCCGTCATACAGGTCGGCGGCGCCAAACTCACGGTCATATCCGTACTCGGATAAGAGGGAGAACAAAGAAGATGCTGTCGAAGCAAGACAACGAGCTGATCACACAGACGGGCCCAGGCACGCCAATGGGCAATCTCCTGCGCCGATACTGGACGCCGGCGTGCCTCAGCAGCGACATTCCTGGTCCGGATTGCACACCGCTTCGGGTGCGCCTGCTCAGCGAGGATCTCGTGGCGTTCCGCGACTCAGAGGGCCGCATTGGCCTGATCGACCAAAACTGCCCGCATCGCGGGACTTCGCTGTTCTTCGGACGCAACGAAGACGGTGGCCTGCGCTGCGTCTATCACGGCTGGCAATTCGACGTGAACGGCCAGTGCATCGACATGCCGAGCGAGCCAGGCAGCGTGTTCAAGGACAAGCTGAAGGTTCTCTCTTACCCGGTGCACGAGTCGGGCGGCGTGATTTGGACCTACATGGGTCCCAGGGACAAGATGCCGGGCTTCCGTGACTTCGGTACGGAGCACTTGCCGCGCGAGAAATGGCGAGCCTCCTCCTTCGTGCAACCGATGAACTGGATGCAGGCGATGGAAGGGACCATCGACACGACCCACCCTTCATGGCTGCACCGCTGGAAGGGCGCGGAGGACATCGAGGATGATGGCTCAGACACGCCAGGGGCCTACAACTCCGGCAAGATGCAGTGGCGGTTCTGGGCTTACGACCGGGCGCCACGCGTCGAGTTAATCGACACTTGGCATGGCTGGCGCGCCGCGGGCCTGCGCGACACGCCGAACGGCAATACACATGCCCGCCTCTACGCCTACACCATGCCCTACACCGCCGGACCCGGTGGCGGCGCCTGGATCGTCCCTGTCGACGACACCCAGACGCGCGCGTACCAGATGGTGACCGTACACACAGAAAGGAAGGCGTCGCTGGTGGTCAGCGGCTACCTGGGTCTCGACTTCGATGGCTGGCCTTACGGTGATGACGGACTGGTGCGCAACAAGGAGAACGACTGGCTAATCGACCGTGAAGCCCAGAAGGACGGCACCATTTTTACCGGTATTCGTGGCTTCTTCAACAACCAGGACATCATGGCGACCCAGACCGCCTTCACCGACCGGACCAAGGAGCATCTCGGCAGCCTCGACCGCAAGATCATTCGTATGCGGCGGATCCTCATCGAGGCCGCCAAGAACCTCGAACAGGGCATCGACCCGCCCTGCCTCGATCCCGAGTTGCCCTACGACCGCATCGGCACGCCGGACAAGGTGCTGCTACCGGACGAGGACTGGACCGTCCTGGGCTCCGAGGACGATCCGATCATGAACGCGCTTCTGGCCGGTGCTTCTGGCCCAAACAAGGTAGACCCCGAGCGCATGATCGGTGGCGCCGCATTCATGATTTCCCGCCAAAAGGGGAGGTAGCGATGCCCAGCAGCGACATCCTCGTCGAAGTGGTCGAAGGCCCGAACGGCAAAGCGGAGCTGCACGAAGTCCAGGAATCGCCGAGCCTGATCGTTTACGAGGTCAGGTATGACGGCAAGAGCGAGCAGTACGATTCGATTGGCGAGGCGTATATAGAGGCCGGGATGAAGGTAGGCAAGGACGTTTGAGCCGACCCTCCTAACCCGCCATAGCCAGGCCCAAGTCACGAACCTGACGAGGGGTGACCGATCGAAACGTGAACGGTGACCCCTCGTTTTGCTGTAAGAATCGGACCGCCGCACCCGGTGACGCCGGGTTCGATCGGCTGGAAGTCATGTCGTCGTGGGGCGTGCGCCAGAAGAAGCCCTGAGGACTACCTGACAGAGCGGCGGGCTTCACGCGGCGCTCTATTGCCCCCATGATCCGAGACGGGTCGAGCGGAAGAGATGACGATGATCGCCAGGACGGGGAGAATCATCAGCGCGAGCAGTCCCTCGGTGAATCCATTGAAGGCAGCCTCCAGCAAGGCAAGCGGCAGAGGGCCGATCGCGGCGCCGGCGATGCCCACCATCATGCCCGACCCCTGAATCCGGCCGAGACGCCGCCGGCCGTAGAAATGGGCCCCGCGCTGGAGCGGGCGCTGGGGCGTCGGGGGCTGCTGAAGGCGTAGGCATCGACTCTTAGGCGCTGAAAGGTCACCTCGCAAAAGGGGGAGTGCATGGCCAACGAACAGCTCACAAAGGGACAGCGACTTGCCGCCGTGATGGATCATCTTGGCATTGACAGGGCTCACGTAGCTGGACTTCCTCCGCTGGATGTCTTCGATTGGTTAGGCGAGCGACCCGATAGCGTAGCTTCTCTTACGCATCTATCGGTGCCTATGACCCTGGAAATCGACGCCAAACTCGTTGAGCCTTTCGCGCAGCGCCTAGTCTGCATGGCGGGCGAAATGGCGAGTAGAACGCAGCAGCGCAACCTTGAGACCATCCGAGGCTGGAGTGGTGTGACGTTCGTCAACTATCCAACCGGATACACGCCGCAAATGTGGACGGACATCGTTCACGATCAGGCTGACATGGTGGTCGAGACCCTTGTCCAGCAGGCTACCAGATGGGAAGCCAAGTCAGTGGAGCTTGGCGGCCAAGAAGGCGAGGTCGAAGGGGTCACGTATCGCGTTGCGGGCTCAGGCCCACCGCTTCTCCTCTTCCCTATCGGCCTTTGCACCGGCCAGTGGGATGCAGCTATGGGGGAGCTGAGCAAGCACTTCACCACTATCCGGCTGGGTGGTGAATACGTCGGGATGGCTTCGCAGTTGGAGTTCCGCGCTAGAAGTGGCACCTACATCCAGGGGATCCGCTCTATGTTTGACCTGTTCCATATAAGGGCAGACGAGCGCGTGCTCGAGGTGGGCACCGGCCAGGGAACTCTTGCTCGGGATCTTGCTGTGAGAACACCAGGACTCGTGGAGGTAGTCGCCGTCGACATCAACGACTACATGCTGGGCGAGGCGCGTAACTTCGCGAGTAAGGCGTCCCTGTCTTCGCCGCTTCGTTACGACTACGGCAACGCTGAGAGCTTGCCCTTCGAGGCTGAGTCCTTCGACGTCGCCTTTTCCGTGACTGTTTTCGAGGAATGTGACGCCGACAAAGCTATCGCTGAACTGAATCGGGTGCTGAAGCCTGGTGGCCGGGCCGGGGTGATTATCCGCAGCAGAGACCTGCCATGGTACTGGAACGTTGACGTCTCCGAAGAAATCAAAGCGAAGATTAACGTCCCCGACTCCGAAGCTGGGGCATCACCCGGAGGCTGTGTGGATTCGAGCCTCTACCCGCGTTTTACTCGTCATTTCTTGTCTAGCACCCCGAACGTGTACTGGAACACCATGACTGATGTCATGCCTCCAGCTATTCAACGGGCAAAGCGGGGACTATCTGATGAAGAGGCTCGGCAGTTTGACGAGGCCGCCACAGAGGGAAGGGCTGCTGGAACGCTCTTCGCGGCAATGCCGCTCCATTGCGTGGTTGGCACGAAGGCGAGGTAGCGTGTTCCAGGAGATGAAGATGTAGCCCGCCTTGGAGCGCGCGTTGGGACGACGAGGGTTGCTGAAGGCTAAGGGCTTGATTCGCCTAACTGTGTCGTTGACAGATGGATTCGCGATCACCATGATCCAGCCCGGCTTTATCCAGTCCGCAGACAGAGGGACTCGATCATGTTCGTCTTGAACTGTGACGAGTAGGAACCAGTAGGGGCCAACGATGGACTCGACACGCAAGGCTACGCTTGCCAATGAAATAAGGGACATGGGACGGTGCTTCTGGGCCGGTGAGGCCGAGATATGCCACGAGTTCTGGGATGTGCACGCACCATTTGAAACGATTCTGAAGGGGGTCCCGGGCTGAGCAATGAGCTCGAATCCTCCACATGATCAAGCTGTGCATCGGTTGGTACGGTTGGTGAGGCAACACGACCATTCTCCTCACGGCCGGTGCGATGTGTGCCGGCGTCAACGGTGTGGCAAGTGGGCAGAGAGTCTCGCCGGAGTCGTCTCGAGCATTACCCCGGCCAACAACGGGTTGCCGTCGACGATAGGTAGAGCGGGGCAAGCCCCTGCACCCCGAGGCGTCGGCGTATCCGTCAGCCCTACTCCGGCCGCCTCCATCGCATCCTTGCCAGGTGGCCGTCGCTGCCGCTGAGCTCGCGCACGTGGCGCGAACAAGCACACAGCCCCACTGCACAGCTGCCTATTAGTAGAAAGTGCTTGCTTCGCTGCGCTTGGTCTAAAGGGGCCTGATGGCCCGGCAGCTGGCGTGGGCCTCCGCACAAGTCCCACCTTGGAATGGCGGCAATGGCCCTCCATGCCGGCCGAACCTAGCCTTGCCGCCTTCCAATGGTGCCGCTCGGCGGTTGGTATCAGTCGTCGCTCTCGCACTTCTTCGCCAGGACTGGATGCTGCGGCCTTCGGGGCTGTGTGCTGCGTGAATGGCACGGGCTTTCGCCCAGGAGCATTGGCTTTGCTGCCATCAGGAAGAACTCCTCCTCAAGCTGAAACTCATTTGACACGCTCGCCCCTCGACGACAGAATGGCTGCGCCGTGACCTCCCCTAGTAACAAAGGGAGAGGCTGGCCAACACCCTCCTAAGCACGTCGACACACTGGAGAGCTTCCATGTCTATTGAGCAGATTTCGCCTGAATTGGAACGCATCGTGTCAGTTAACACTGAAATGGAGGAGTTAGGTAACGGGTACGGTGGCGACCCCGGACCAACCGAGGGGCCTCTATGGTGGAAGGAAGGCGGCTATCTTCTCTTTAGCGATATCTTCAATGACAGGAGGATGAAGTGGACTCCGAGTGAAGGCGTATCGCTGCATCAGCAAGGGACCAATCGCGCCAATGGGCTCACCCGGGACCTCCAGGGCAGGCTGCTGGCTTGTGAACACGACGGTCGCCGTGTGACGCGCCAGGAACCGGACGGAACCATCACCGTCGTTGCGGACAGCTATCGTGGTAAGCGCTTAAACAGCCCCAACGATGTCGTCGTGAAGTCCGACGGCAGCATCTACTTCACCGATCCACCGTTTGGACTGCCGGACCAGAGCCAGGGCAAGGAGCTAGATTTCCAGGGCGTCTACCGCGTCAGCCCAGACGGAGAGCTTACGCTGCTGCTTGACGATATGGAGCGACCCAATGGCCTCGCCTTCTCGCCGGATGAGAGCATCCTCTATATAAACGACTCCCACAGACGGCACATAAGGGCCTTCGAAGTGGATCCCAACGGGATGCTGGATCTGGCAACCGACCGCGTTTTCTGCGATTTGGCGGGGGAGCGGCCTGGAGTCCCGGATGGCATGAAGGTTGACATAGAAGGCAACGTGTATTGCGGCGGATCAGGAGGCCTCTGGATCATAGATAGTTCCGGCAAACACCTGGGCATCATCGTGCCTGGTGTAATTATGCTAACCAACCTAGCTTGGGGTGGGGAAGACTTGAAAACGTTATTCGTCACGACCCGCCACACACTGAGGCGCATCCAGCTACGGATACCTGGAATACCCGTTCCATCAGGGACTTGAAGTGCTAGGGCCTGAGGCCCGCTACAGAGGGACTCTGACATCCCTTACGCGCCGATTCGGCCGCTGAGGAGCCACGTCCGTCCTAGAACCCTGAAGCAACTGAGTACCGAGACCGAAACGAGCTCTTGGGCCTCTTCTTGCGGTTATTGAGCTCCGTCCGACCCATTCTGCCAGAGCTCAACGCTCGCGCATCGTCATTGGACCTATGGGCCGGATGACCGCGAACAGCTTTCCGGCCTGCTCCGGTGTGGTGTGGAGCGGGCGCTGGGGTGCAAGGGCCTGCTGAAGCCGTCGGCACCGGCCCTGTCGTCTGCTCCGAGCGCTTGGACTCGGACACCGGACGACTGCAACAATGCCCTACTCTAGTGGCCGCTTCATGCCAACCACGCGACCGGAACCTTACGACTGAGTGCGGCGCCGGTTGGCTTCGACTATTACTCTGTAAACGGCTTCCTGGTAGGATTTGGGGTTGTCCCCAACGACGATGGGATGGGCAATGATCTCGCCGGCGCCCTCGTCGAGGATCACGTTGAGGCGCTCAACTATCGCTGACTCACTGCCATGGACGACGAGTCCTTCGACCACGGCATCACTCACGCCGGACGATACGTCCCCGTAGCCAGCTTCGGCGAACATTGCCTGATAGGTGGGGTTGCGCGCGAAATAGCCAATCTGCTCTTTTGCCGCGACTGATACTGCTTCACGATCCTCGCTAATGCAGATCGGCACGTGAGCAATCAGTGGTGGCGCGGCCCGACCCGCCTTCTCAGCGCCGGCGCGCAGGGCGGGCAGGGCTACGTCCCGCAAGTAGTCCCATGGGCAAGCCCAGCTGATGGCTCCATCGGCTAGCTCGCCGCAGACGCGGAACGAGCCTGGCCGCAGTGCAGATGCCATTAACGGGACATCGACGGGGCCGGGGAACTGCGCCACTGCCTTAGCCACATGCTCGCCCTGGTAATCAACAGCGCCCTTGCGCATCAGGTCACCAATGACGGTGAGGTACTCACGTAGATTGCGCAGTGGCGTACGCCATTCGAAGCCGAAGTTCTGCTCCATCGCCGCTTTGTGACTGGGGCCGATTCCAAGGCGGAAGCGTCCCGGCGCCAACGATGCCAGGGCAAGCGCCTGCTGGGCGAGTACGACAGGGTGTCGCGGCCAAGTCGGTATGATCGATGTCCCCATCTTGATGCTGTCGGTGACCATTGCCGCGCCACCAAGGGCGACACACTGATCGGAACCACCAGCGCCGACGATAGTCAGCCAGACAGCCGGTACACCAGCTGACTCCGCGGCCTGCACAGCCTGCGTTAGCGAGCGCGCGTCCGGCGTCACGACGTTGAGTCCGATCATGGTTACACCTCCGCCCGCATCCTAACGCACTCAGCGCTGCCAGTGAACCTCCTACAAGATGCAGCCAAACTCAGAGCGCTGTGCTTGGGTTTTGGGGGTGAACCCCAGATAGCGACGCCCAGCACAGCATCACCGGATCCACCATGGGCGACGTACACGGCTCCGCCAGAGTGGACGCAAGCGCGGATGGTTGCTCCCCAGACCCAGGGCAGTCTTGCCTGCCGCTGCGCGTCGTTGGGAAGGAGGAACGTGTAGCGGGGAGCATTCGCGAAGGCGTTGGCCTTGAGGTTCGTTCTGACGCTGTAGAGCCTTCCGATAGTGGGCGAGACGATGGGGGCTGGTACGAAAGCGTAATGGTGTGCGGCACAGAGGGCGCTACGCGCCCCTCTGCCAGAGCCTGCGCCCGGTGGTGGCGAGGACCAGTGGGATCATTACGGCGACGAAATCCCAGATGACGTCCACCGGGATGCTGGCCGACTCGCCCTCCTCCAGCGCCAGCAGGTAGATCCAGTTGCGAAAGTACCAGATGGCGAGCACCGCATTGGCGTAGAAAAGGGCGTGCGCACCCAGCCTTGCGAGGTTGAGCGGTTCACCGCCGCCGGACTGCGAGCGCATGTGCGCGAAGTTCGCTGCGAGCGCGATGAGGATAGCCAGTGCGGAGCCGTAGTTCATCACATCCCACACCTGCTGTGGGTTGTCGTAGAGCGTGTTGAAGAGGAACTGCGCCAGGTACAGCGCTGCGTACATCATCAACAGTCCACCGACCACTCGCCAAGCCATCGCCGTCACTGCCTGCTCCTGCGTTACGTTTGGGGTGCCGAACTCGAACCAGTATATTCCGCAGAACGCCTCCGTAGGTGTCCGGTGATGGCTGCGCACAGTAGGATCAACACTATCTTCCCTTCCTTGGCCACCGAGTTCTCCTCGACGTCCGAATGGCCGATACGTCCCCGCCAGGGCCCCGGGGGTCGCGACGAGGCTCACAGCAGGTCCGGCCGTGGTTCCCATCACGTCACTGGCAAACTACTGCCAGGTAAAGGACCCGGGGGCGGGGTTCAGCCCTGCCAGGGCCGCCGACCTAGGCGCTGCTGTATAGTCCGGATTGCCGCAGGCGGGATGAAGTAACTTCGGCATGATGACTTGAAAGTGGGGAGTCTGGGTCACCCGGTAAGCTCATGTCCGCTCGCTGACCCAGGTCGGCGTCGGCGTCACTGAATGCCACCGCAGTCTCGAAAGGCTTCGGCCGATCACCTGCTCAGTGTTTGAAACTGATACAAGGCCCAGGGCAGCTCGACAGGAATGACGACATGAACAAGATTACATTCAGGAACTACAGGTGCTTTCACGACAAGCAGACCGCTCACCTGGCGCCCCTGACCCTACTCGTGGGCGAGAACAGCACTGGCAAGACATCCTTCTTGGCCATGATCCGCGCACTCTGCGATATCGCCTACAGCTTTCGACTTCCTGACTTTAAGGAAAACCCCTACGACCTTGGCAGCTTTGACGAGATTGCCCACCACCGGGGAGCTGGAGGTGGGCAGGCTGATACGTTCGAAGCGGGATTCAGTACTCTGCCAGAAAAACGGGGGGGGGGGGTCGCTAGTAACGTCGATTACACCTTTGGGAAGAGTGGAACCACGCCTTTCCTTAAAAGGCGCCATCTTTCTGTAGGGGAAACCTGGATCGACGAAACTTTTGCACCTGGGGAGGCCCCCTTGCTTAGAGTTGGAACCAGAAGGGGAACTTGGGATGGGCGGGGTTTAGCTGAGGCCCAGAATAGATCCCGCCCGTTCTTCGACATGATGTTCCCACCTGCTTACTATTTGGGAGAGAGCCTTTCAGGCGATGGAGAGGCGAGAAAGAGTTTCTTGCCAGTGGACGGTGCTCCGCCCATACGCAAAGAAGACCGTAACTTGCTGCAAACCGTGGCTTTTTCCCATATGGGGTCGCACTTGCAGCAACCGTACGCAAGTGCGCCCGTTCGCTCGAAGCCGCGCCGCACGTACGATCCTTCCCGGCCTACGCCAGACCCGGAAGGCGATTACGTTCCTATGTACCTCGCCGACGTGTTTTCCCGCGACAAGGACAGCTGGGTAGATCTCAAGGCTAAGCTCGAAGAATTTGGAAAGATCTCCGGTCTCTTCGATGAAATCTCCATTAAGAGGCTGGGCAAGAGGGGCAGTGAACCCTTTCAAGTGCAGGTCAGAAAGGCTGGGGGCGGGCGAGTGGGTCTCAAGCGCAACCTGATCGACGTGGGATACGGCGTGAGCCAAGCGCTGCCGGTGATAACTGAACTGCTACGTGAGGATGCGCCGTCCCGGTTCCTGCTACAGCAGCCGGAGGTGCACCTACACCCCAGTGCACAGGCGGCTCTCGGTACCCTCTTCTGCCAGATTGCCAGTGTGGACCGCCAGTTGGTGGTTGAGACGCATAGCGACCACTTAATCGACCGGGTGCGCATGGATGTCCGCGACAAGAGGTCGGCGCTGAAGCCTGACGACGTTTCGCTCCTCTTCTTCGAGCGTGGCGCCCTAGATGTTCACATTCACTCACTCAAAATCGACGAAGAGGGAAACATCCTGGGCACACCCGATAGCTATCGCAGGTTCTTCATGGAAGAGACTGCTCGGTCTCTAGGAATTTGAAGCATGTGCGCGATTGTCGATGCAAACGTCGTTGGCGAGGTGTTCGGTCCTAACAAGCGCCCGGCAGCGAAGGGATTCTTTGACTGGCTCACCACTTCAGGTGGGCGCTTGGTGATCGGCGGCAAGCTGAGTAAAGAACTCTATAGAGACTCGAACTTCAAGACATGGGCAGCGGAAGCCCAGCTTGCCGGGAGATTGAGGGTCAAAAGAAACAGTGAAGTCAACGCAGGAACAGTGCAACTCCAAGGAGGGTCAGCTTACAGTTCGGACGACCCACATGTTCTTGCTCTGGCTCAGGTCAGCGGAGCCCGCTTACTGTACTCCAACGATGTGGCCTGCAGAAGGATTTCAAGGACAAGAGGCTGATCGACAATCCAAGGGGAAGGATCTATTCAACGCTCAGGGATAAGAGCTTTACGCAGAGCCGCAAGAGGCAGCTCGTTGGGAGGGAGGAGTTGTGCGGATTTGATAGATGAACGCTGCTCTGCTGCAATACCGGACATGCGTAGCGGACGCTCGCCGACATCGCCCGCCGTGCTGCCCCGCACAGGGGCCGCGCTCGCGTCCCAGGCCAACCGCTGCGGCAAGGGTTCTCCGAGCGCCCAGCGCTGCACATACAGCGTGCCGATAACCGGTGGCTTGCCGCTTGCCTCTTCCTGAAACCGGACGGTGTTCTTCGTCTCCCGCTCCGTGGCAAATACAAGCGTCTGTCGCTCCATCGATGCCTCCTCGGCCTTCCCCTATATCCGCTAGCGTACGCCGCCCCCTGAAGACTACATGAAGGTGATGTTCACGCGTCACGGCCGGCGTGCGGGGGTTCGGGTTAACACCCCCTCTCTCCACATTGTCGCCATCTGGACCAGAGCGGTGGCCTTCGCCGTCAGCTAGCGACTCTTCCGCATCTGAGAGTCCGGCCGGTCTCTTAGCTTGACTTCATCCCCGGCGGAGTGAGTTATGTGTGACCACCGGACTTAAGGAGGTTGCACTTGCCAATACTCGACCAGCTCATCCCTCTCTATCTCACAGCCTGCACAGTCGAGGGCAAGACGGACCGCACGGTTCAGTCCTACGCAGAGACTCTGCGCCAGTTCCGGCGCGCTGGGCGCGAGCTTGGACTGCCGGAGGATGTGGAAGCCTTCGGGCCGGCCCACGTCTATCTCTTCATGGGCTGGGTGCGGGAGCGCGGCGTGAGCGCCGGTACCCAGCACCGCCGCCAGCGTGAGGTCAAGGCGTTCTTCTCCTGGTGCCGGCGCATGGACTACGTCGAGGAGAACCCGTTCATGCGGGTGCCGATGGTCCGGCGCGAGCAGAAGCTCGTCCAGCCCTTCTCAAAGGACGACCTAACGACCTTGCTAGCTGCCTGCAATCCCCAGACCTACGTGGGTTCTCGCATGAGGGCGATGATCCTCTTCCTCCTAGATACCGGGGTGCGCTCAAGCGAGCTCGTCTCGATTCGGCTTGATGACGTTGTGTTTGACGAGGGCCGTGTCCGCGTCCTTCTAGGCAAGGGACGGAAGCAGCGCTGGACGGCGATAAGCGAGGTAGCGCTTGAAGCCCTTAGAACCTACCTGGAGGACTTTCGGGGCTGGAGTGAAGGCCACCTCTTCCAGACCTTTGACGGCCGACCGCTTCGCAATCACCACATGAACGTCATGTTCACCCGTCACGGCCTGAGGGCTGGGGTTAGCCAGGTCAACCCCCACCGCTTCCGTCACACGTTTGCTACCTGGGCGATTCGGGTCAATGCCCGTGAGATTGATGTCCAGTATTTGCTTGGTCATTCGAGCCCGATGATGGTCCGTCGTTACTCCGCGACCTATGACTCAGAGCAGGCGGCAAAGGCGCACGCTGCCTTCAGCCCGGCGATGCAGCTGTAGGGGGGTCCGGGGGGGAAAGGGTGGAGGCTCGACCCCCGATTCAGCCATCGACGGGCCAAGAACCTGTCCTATGTGAATCTGCGGGTAGGCACCGATCTGGGGAGCCGGGTCCTTGCTGGCGCTGCACCCACATCGGCAGTATGGGGGGCGAGCCGAATTAACCGCCCACGATTTGGAGCACCCTGGATTCACCACACCCCCAGAGCACCCCGACGGCACCTCGAACCAGACTTCCTCAGGGCGTCCACGAGCTGGGTACGCTTTCCCAAGAGGCTTGGCGGTTTGGCCCAATAGTCAGTCGCTGCGGCACTGCCCCTACAGCCGCGGTCACGCCGGGGACGGGGGCCAGTGGCGCCAGAGCCCGGCCGATCCCGGAGAGCGCTAGCGCAACGTTCTTCAGTCCTTCAGATTGACCTTGATCGAGTTGCGCACTGAGTTCGGCGAAGAACCGCGTCACCAGGTCTGCTGCACCGCCGAAGAGCCACGGATTGAAGCGCAAGACGGTCGTGGTGCCGTCTTCAGACTTAAGCGTCTCCTTGACCATATTGAGAACCGACGTTTTCCCCGATCCCCACTCCCCCAGGACGGCGACGGTGAATCCGTGTTCAGCGGGAATGGTTTGGATCTGTTGGGCTATCGCTTCGGCAAAGGGTCGTCTGCCGAGACGGTCCTGCTCACGACGCTCAATGGGTTGGTCAGCATCGAAATACTTCTCGTCTCCAGCGTCCTGTTGACTGGTCACTTCCGCCTCCTAGCAGTTCCTTCATGCCCCGTTCCTATACCGCAGCATCCAGTGCTGGTTTAAACGACCACTGAGTAGGAAGCACCTCGACTGTTCGGTGGGCGAGTTCTCAGGCCACGACAATAGCGTTCTACCCTACAAAAAAGAGGTGCTGGTCTGCGCAGACCGCTGACAGTAGGCCGATAGTGGAGGTAGCACATATCCAGTGGCGGCCTCACATTCGTCTCTATGTGTGTATAGCGTGTTAGCGTTGAAGCAGAGCAACGGTGAGTTCAACTGGTGCGAGCCAAGCGCCCCGACATACTATAGGCGGCAAGGCACCTTGTTCCCTCTTCGACCATAGGTCGCCTGATATCAAAGGCTAGTGGTGCTTCCATGTTGAAACTTCTGTCCTGCGCCGCCCTTTCCCTCCTGGCACTCTTGTTAGCGTGTTCCGGCTCAACTCAATCACCGGAGCCGACCACATCCGCTCCTACCGCAACTCCTACACCCCCGCCAGCGCCGACAGAGGATGTGCTCTCCCCCCTCAGCCTCACAGACCCATCTGCTTTCTTGTCAGAAGTGTCGAGCACCGAGGTGGCATGTATCTTGGAAAATACAGACCCAGACCGGCTCATCTCGTTTCTGACAGCCCCCGACTTAGCCACGGACGAAGAAGCAGCGTCCCTCATTGGTTGCATGGAAGATGAAACACTGCTCAGGTTTTTCCTGTCCGCTATCTTGCAAGCAACCGGGCCGCTGAGCGCTGAGTCCTCTGGATGCGTTCGCGACGTCTTTGCCGGCGTGGACCTCGCCGCCCCGATGACAGCCAGCGCGGGCGACCCTGATGGTGGAGCTGGATTGATGGCGGGATTGATGGTGGGCTTCTTGTCTACACTTGTCTGCCTGAATGAGGCGGAGTTCCAGGCTGCTGGTCCCGCCCTTGAGCTGGGCAATATCGACCGGCAAGGCGTGCAGTGCTTGTTTGATGAGTTGGGCGGAGCCGAAGGATTGGCCGCGCTCATGGACCCCGCTGTAGGCCCTCCTCTTGCACTATTCGGCGCGGCGGTGACTTGCAACCTAGAACTGACCGCAGACCCAGTGGCAGCGCCGTAAGTGCTTAAGCCACCTGCGAGGGCCTCGATCAGCTCATGAATCGCAGGCCTACTTGAGGCCAGCCTAACAGCCCGAGGCGGCGCCGAGTCTGAGTGCCTCTGGAGGGCAGCGCAGGAAGCCCGTGCTCGAACCACGGCTGAAGGCACACGCACGCCTACGGAACTTGCCTTCAAGCGGATAATGACAATTAGAACACCTCGGCAGTGGCTGTATATGGAGGGCAGATAAGGGCAGCTTAGTAAGTTGTCGTTAGGGAAAATGTGAGGCAGGCAATGCCTCAGAAGGAACCTAAGATGCCTCGTGGCGGTCCGGTGATACACACGCGGAGACCCAATACCCGGAGACCGGTGAACCCCGCAGCTATCGGCTAAACGGTATTCTGGTGACTGTTCCGGCAGAAGAGCCCACTAAGAGTTGTGCTAATCGCTGATTGAGCGACGACGTATCGCCGTACACTTGGTCCTCTCCGTTTCAAGTTGTCCAGTCGCTTTAAGTGATCTCAAACCCAGTTTCGCTTTGCCGCGACAACAAGAGGAGTCGTCAGCGAGGATGTCCCAGGTACGTTGCGGCTCTCTTTGAAAAGGCCGCGTGGGCCTTCAGATGCCCGGTGACACCCTGGCATGACACCATCATCTAAACACGTAAGTAGGCTTGACAGTTAGGAAATCAGGCTTGTGCCCAAAGGAGGCTGGCAGCTACGCGGCCTTAGCCGAACAGGACGTGATCCGCTATCTGCCAATCCACTCCTCTCCTTGACTTCATCCCCGACAAGAGGGAGTGGTGTGTGACCGCCGGACTTAAGGAGGTTGCACTTGCCAATACTCGACCAGCTCATCCCTCTCTACCTCACAGCCTGCACAGTAGAGGGCAAGACGGACCGCACGGTCCAGTCGTATGCAGAGACGCTGCGTCACTTCCGCCGCGCAGTCGACCAACTCCAACTGCCCAACTCGGTTAGAGCCTTCGGGCCGGCCCACGTCTATCTCTTCATGGGCTGGGTGCGGGAGCGCGGTGTGAGCGCTGGTACTCAGCACCGCCGCCAGCGTGAGGTCAAGGCGTTCTTCTCCTGGTGCCGGCGCATGGACTACGTCGAGGAGAACCCGTTCATGCGGGTGCCGATGGTCCGGCGCGAGCAGAAGGTCGTCCAGCCGTTTACTAAAGACGACCTAACGACCTTGCTAGCTGCCTGCAATCCCCAGACCTACGTGGGCTCTCGCATGAGGGCGATGATCCTCTTCCTCCTAGATACCGGGGTGCGCTCAAGCGAGCTCGTCTCGATTGAGCTTTGCGATGTGGTTCTGTCAGAACTCAGGGCTTTCCAGGCACGGAGGCAAGCTGACTCAGAAGCTGGGCCCGGGTTAGGCGACCAACTCCGCCATCAGGGTTGACCATCTGCTGCTGAAGATCTGGCGACTGCGTGATGCTGAAACTCTTTCGCCTCGGGGATTTCGGACACGCAGGTAATGGCGCAGCTCGTCGAAGGCAGTGCAGAAACGGCTGGCTGAATCGAATCGGCCGAAACCCAGCATCGGGTAGTAGCGTTGCTTGAGTGGCCGATGATCCTGCTCGATACGGTTGTTGAGGTACTGGTTCTGCCGGTGCAGCATCTTGCGACCGACGATCCAGCGAACGGCCTTCTTGTAGGCTGGGTGCTTGTCTGTGGTCAGACGTAGCGGTCTGCGCGGAGAAGCGTCCAGCAGCCGTCGCAAGAAGCGCCGTGCTGCCTGCCGGTCACGGTGCTCACTGAGCATCGAGTCTAGGAGGTTGCCGTCTCGATCGATCGCCCTGTAGAGGTAGCACCAGCGGCCGCTGACTTTGACGTAGGTTTCGTCGAGATACCAGGAACGGCCGGCGTTGCCGCGACGTTTGGCCCGTAGCCGCTCACTAACCATGGGTGCAAAGCGGAACTCCCAGTTGCGGATGGTCTCGTGACTGACTTCGAAGCCACGCTGCAGCAGGAGCTCAGCGACTTCGCGAAATCCGAGCTTGTAGCGCAGACGCCAGAGGACGGCGAGCAACACGACGTCGGTAGGGAACTGGAGATCGTTGAAGGGCGAACCAGTGCGTTCGTTGAAGCGAAGCCGACATGCTCGGCAGGAGAAAGTCCGGTAGCCAAGCGAGGTGCGATGCTGCCTCTTGGAGATAGACGTCGATAGACAATGCGGGCAGGTCATGAGCAGCTCCTCGTCTCGGTTTAGACGATGCTACCCTGCTCGCGCTCTGAGTTCTGACAGAACCGTGCGCAGGCGTTCCCATTCGGCACTACAAGGGACCTAGACTGGCCGGTTTCATCGAGGGCGAAGCCGGCCTGGATTCGCCAGTAGTGCTGTTGTAGTGCACTTTGGGCTGGGGTGCTACCATTCGCCATCGGGGAACGCCTAACCGTCGACTCTCACAAGTGCAAAGCCAAGTCGACCGAGGTTGCGTCGTGCGACTGCGCTAGTGAAATCAAGCCGGTCAAGCCCTGTTGCGGCTTCGAATACCTGCTTGACCGGGTACCTCGTCCCGCCAACTTCTACTGCATGCCTCTTAATTGGCTCCGGGCTCAACCCTCGTATGCATGATTCGACGTCGCGCCGCGAGAGGCGCAGCGAATCCCCGTTCACTACGAAGGCTATCTGCTCAGGCACAGGCTCCTCCTCACGCAGGGTGCGTCTACTTCCTCTACTTATACTACTTTACTTGACGACCATCAAAAGTAGGTCATTTTGTGTGTCGATTGCGAAATGGGGATGGGGTGAAGGAGATGCCGCTGGTTGCTAGCGTACGCCGCCCCCTGAAGAGTACATGAAGGTGATGTTCACGCGTCACGGCCCGGCGTGCGGGGGTTCGGGTTAACACCCCCTCTCTCCACATTGCCGCCGTCAGGGCCAGAGCGCTAGGCTTCGCCGTCAGCTAACCACTCTTCGGCATCTGAGAGTACGGCCGGTCTCTTAGCTTGACTTCATCCCCGACAAGAGGGAGTGATGTGTGACCACCGGACTTAAGGAGGTTGCACTTGCCAATACTCGACCAGCTCATCCCTCTGTATCTCACAGCCTGCACAGTAGAGGGCAAGACGGACCGCACGGTTCAGTCCTACGCAGAGACTCTTCGCCAGTTCCGGCGCGCGGTCGATAAGCTTGACCTGCCAGTCTCGATTGAGGCCTTCGGGCCAGCACATGTCTACCTCTTCATGGGCTGGGTGCGGGAGCGCGGCGTGAGCGCCGGTACTCAGCACCGGAGACAGCGTGAGGTCAAGGCGTTCTTCTCCTGGTGCCGGCGCATGGACTATGTGGAGGAGAACCCGTTCATGCGGGTGCCGATGGTCCGGCGCGAGCAGAAGGTCGTTCAGCCGTTTGCAAAAGACGACATAACGACCTTGCTAGCTGCCTGCAATCCCCAGACCTACGTGGGCTCTCGCATGAGGGCGATGATCCTCTTCCTCCTAGATACCGGGGTGCGCTCAAGCGAGCTTGTGTCGATTGAGCTTTGCGATGTCCTCTTCGAGGAGGGCCGTGTGCGTGTCCTCAATGGCAAGGGACGTAAGCAGCGCTGGACGGCGATAAGCGAGGTAGCCCTTGCTGCCCTCAGAACCTACCTGGCCGACTTTCGGGGCTGGAGCGATGGCCACCTCTTCCAGACCGTAGACGGCCGACCGCTTCGCAATCACCACATGAACGTGATGTTCACCCGTCACGGCCTGAGGGCTCGGGTTAGGCAGGTCAACCCCCACCGCTTCCGTCACACGTTTGCTACCTGGGCGATCCGGGTCAATGCCCGCGAGCTCGATGTCCAGTATTTGCTTGGTCATTCAAGCCCGATGATGGTCCGTCGCTACTCCGCGACCTACGACTCAGAGCAGGCGGCAAAGGCGCACGCTGCCTTCAGTCCGGCGATGCAGCTGTAGGGGGTGGAGCCGGGCTCGAGGGCGAAGGCGGCTATAGCCCGCCGCGTTCAGGGGTGGTCCCAGAAGGTCCTAAAGTTAGTCTTCGTCGGCCGCAGGCTCGCCTATGAGTCCTGCTTTCCCGTCTGCGGCCCAGGGAGCTTGTCCCGCAGGGGAGTCCCCGGGAACAACCTGGGAACCTACGACGCTTGCCCCGATCCCAGGGAGTATCGTCCGAGAAGGCAAGTCAACGCCTTAGAGCCTCACGGCGGTCCCGCCTGCCAGCCTTGCGGCGCTTCCTGGAGGTATTTATCTATATTGATTCCGACCATCTACGAAGAGGTTCCTAGCACAGCCTCCCCAAGCCGCATCCCTCACCGCGCGCACATCCTCGAGATGAACGACGAGAGCTACCGCCTCAAGCAGAGCAGGCAGCCACTGAGGGCGAGACGATTTCGGCTGGCACGAGCTGCACGTCCGGCTTCCTCAATAGGGAAGTACGAGTTGTGAGACCCGCGGACCCGAGACACCGAAGAGCCCGCCAAGGTCACGGGCCGCGCCTCCAGCCGCGCCGCGAATGGTGTTCGCGTGGTCTTGTCGTTCTTCATCCGTGCGACGCATCCACGGTAGCCTCAGTGAGATCGTCTTGACAATCCAGCGAGGTTAACTTATCTTAATTATAAATTAACTTAAATTATAAAGGCGGGACTATATGCCTGGGAGAGACAGTTACTTGATGTTGGCTAGGCAGATTCGGGCTGAATTGAATACAAGCCACTTGGCGTTCAAGTCGTACGGGCGAAGGGACATCACCGAGCGCCTTCGGCAGGTCTCGGGTGAGGCCACGACGAGAATTAAGCAGGCGGGCATGGCCAAGGAGATTGAACGGATCTTTCTGGAGCAAGGGCTTCGCTTCTACCCTAAGCTTAGTGAGACTCAATCGATGGCGGACGTACGGGTGTGGCGTGCAGGCACGTTGGCCGCCGAGATTCTTGACTTGATTCTTGAGCCGGGTGTTACGAGTGATCACGAATTAGGTAACGTAACACAAAAAATAAAGGGCCAGTGGGACTGGAACTCACCTTATCCTCCAACTGAGTAGTGAGGTACTCCCCAAAAGGGGATCGAAAGGGCGCGAGGGATATGACTGACGAATTTGTGAATAGAATGTCGAGCATGCTTGAGCAACACGGCGAGATCTTCTCGAGATTCGCGAACCAGCTTGAACGGGAGGCAACCCGTTGTAAGACTGAGCGCGATGCTCTTATGGCGATGAGAGACGACCCTGTTGTTATCGTGAGGAGGTATGGGTCTCGTGGGGCATTTCACTCGGCGCGCAGCCCATGCGGGCATGTTCCCCATCCAGACGATTTCCGGCGCCTTCTCCTCGGGGAAGCCATGACACGCGGTCACAGGCCCTGTCGTGTCTGTGGATATACCACCTGACGGAGCGTCGTCACCGCCTTTGCCACCTACGGCTTAGCGCTCTCACATATCGCGTCTACGCTTCTCTTAGAGAGGAGTTCGAGGCCGCAAGAGACTAGGACTCGGCCGTCCCTCTAGGTTGCACCACAGCCCTTGCTGAAGGGCCTCAAATCGTTTCGTCCAGCTTGGGGTTGGGGCTGACGAAGGCGACCTCGCTGGACGGGCGCAAGTACGACATCGCCTGCGGCCAGATCGACATAGGCAACGCTTTGACGCCGCTGGCGTACCCCATGACGCGCGGCGTGCCGCAGGCCAACGGCGAGACGATGGTTGAGCCGACGATGGACGTGGAGGACGTCGCCAAGGCGGTCGTTTACATGGCCAGCCTGTCGCTGGACTCCAACGTCCAGTTCATGACGGTGATGGCGACGAAGATGCCATTCGTGGGCCGTGGTTAACGTTGTTCTATAGTAGTCGTTACAGACATGGTTGAACAGGAAAGCATCAGAGTGGCCCGACTAGTGGCCCGACTAAAGGAGTCAAGTGGTGGCAGACAATACTGAACGGCGCCCAGGACTCAGGGACGTTATCGCTGGCCAAACGAAGATCTGCGAACTCGACGAACAGGCCTCGCGTGTCTACATTTACGGCTACTCCTTGGAGGAGTTGGTTCAGGAACATAGCTACGAGGAGACCGCCTACCTGACGCTGTTCGGCAACCTTCCCACCAACGGACTGGTGTTCAATGCTCCCGACGAGCACGTGCTGCGCGGCGTCTGGGGCACGCTCGGCACGGAGCCTCGAGATGCGCACCCGATGGGCCTGCTGAGGAGTGCGATGTCTAACTACGCCAACCGCATCGACGCGAATGGCGGCCATCCTCTCACGTATGAGGCCGAACGCGACGCCGCACTCGCCATGACGCCCGACGTCGGTTACCTCGTCGGGCAGGTGCACCGCCACGTGCAGGGCATGGATTGGCTGGCGCCGGCGGCGGGTCAGACCTACGCCGAGAACATTCTCACGCTGTTACGGGATCAGAAGCCGGACGAGTTCGAGGCGCGCTGCTTGGACATGGCGCTCATCCTCTACACGGAGCACGAGTTCAATGCCGGCAGTTTCGGCGTCCGCGTCGCCGCCAGCGCCCACAGCGACCTATACTCCTCCGTGATCGCCGGCGAGTGCATTCTGCGTGGCCCGCGTCACGGCTGCGCCAACGAAGAGGTGATGAAGCTGCTCATGGACCAGGGCGGCAACCCCGCCGCGGCGCGCAGCTATGCGGAAAACTTCTTCGCCCAGCCCGGTGCGCGCATGCCCGGCTTTGGCCACGCTGTGTACAACCTGCCTCACTCGTACGACCCCCGCGTGCAAATCCTACGGCCATGGGTGAAGGAGCTTTCACGGCGCAAGGGCGACATGCGATGGTACGAAACGCTCCTAGCGCTCGAGGAGTACATGGCGGAGCGTATGAAGCCTCGCATTGAAAGCGGCCAGCCCAACGCTCCTGCGAACATGGACCTCTGGACGGCACCGCTTTACTACCTCCTCGACATTCCGATCCCGATGTACACGCCTCTCTTCGCTGCGTCTCGTATTGCGGGATGGGCGGCGCACTATTTGGAGACACGATACGTCAACAACGAGCCGATCCTCCGCCCTCGTGGCGAGTACACCGGCCCACAGCCCCGCGAATTCAAGCACTCACCCACCTTCGGAGCACCCGCAAACTGATGCCCGAAGCCGCCTACAACCACTGCCACGCTTGATCGACTTTGGAGCCAAGATGCGTTACGAGGACCTACCTGAGAATGTCGTGCACGAGACCAAGCGGCGCGTCATCGACTCCTTGGCGACGGCATTTGGTGCCCTCGCCGACTCGCGCATGGTCGAGCGCTGGAACTACTTCTCGAAGCGCCCGATCGCCTACGAGGCCGGGGGATGGGCCTACGGCGTTCCCGACAAGCTTTCGCTGTGCGCCGCCGCCTTCCTCAACTCGATGCTCACACGCTGGCTTGACTTCAACGATACGTATCTGGCGAAGGAGCCGGCGCACCCGAGCGACAATATCGGGGGTCTCATCGCTCTCTCTGGTGCGACGCCCGTCAGTGGTCGAGACCTCATCACGGCGATTGTCCTGGCCTACGACGTTCAGTGCCGCCTGACAGAGGCGGCGTCTCTGCGAAGCCGCGGCTGGGACCACGTCAACTACATCCTCTTCTCTCAGGCACTGGGTGGCGCAAAGCTCTTGGGTTTTGATGCGAAGCAGACATACGACGCCGTGGCGCTCTCGCTGAGTTCGCACGGAGCGATGCGGCAGGCGCGAGAGGGGTCCTATCTTTCGGAGCAGAAGAACATGGCGGCGGCGGATGCGGTGCGAGGCGCCATGTGGGCGCTCGAGAAGGTGCAGTCCGGGTCCAACGGACCGGCCGAAATCATCGAAGGCAAGCACGGCTTCTTAGCCCAGATGTCGGGGCCACTCGAAGAGGCGGCATTTGCGGACATCGGCGAACACTTTCTACTGGCGGACACTTACATCAAGCCGGTGCCGATGGAGTACCATGGCCAGACCATCGTCGAGCACGCTATGGCGGTCCGCCAGCAGTTGAACGGGGTACCTGAACATTGCTGAGGTCCTCATCTTCGGCTACGAGGCTCAGCTGACAATCATCGGCGACGAGAGCAAGCGCCACCCGAAGAACAAGGAGACAGCAGACCATAGCCTGTACTATGCTTTCGCGGCGCCGTTGCTCGAAGGCAAGCTCGGCTTCGAGCAGTACCGCGCCGAGATGCTGACCAATTCTGAGCTTCTCGGCCTGATCCACCGTACGAAGTTCGTCGAAGTCCCGGAGTGGACGGAGCGCTACTACGCGCCGCAGGCGGAGCGTGAGTTCCGCAGCGCCGTGCGCGTCACCCTGCTTAACGGCACAGTGCTGGAGGACGAGCGAGCGGTGCCCTACGGTCACCCGAAGAACCCGATGAGCGACGGCGACCTGGAGGCGAAGTTCGAGTCGCTGGCGAGCGTGCTAGAATCGGATCACGGCGTCCTGATCGATTCCGTTTGGGGACTGGAGAAGCTGAAGGATGTGAGCGGGCTCGGAGCGATGATCGAGTTCGACCCGAGAGGTGGGGCATGACGGCGACGATGGCGAGGTCCTCGGCGGGCGCGGAACTACGGGCCGCCCTCGAGCGGGAGCTGGTATCCGCGGTGGGCGCCTTCAACCCGTTCGTGGCGCGTCTGGTGGAGGAGGCAGGGTTCAAAGGGGTGTACGTCTCCGGGGCGGCGCTCTCAAACTCGCTGGCGCGACCAGACGAGGGCGTGATTCCGCGTAGCCGCGTGCTGGAGTTCACGCGCGAGATCGTCGAGGCCGTGAGCATTCCGGTGATTGTGGACGTGGACACCGGCTTTGGCGGTCCGAAAGGTACGGCGGAGACAGTGCGACTCTTTGAGGCCGCCGGTGCAGCGGCCGTGCAGATCGAGGACCAAGACGCACGCTGGAAACGCTGCGGCCACCTCGAAGGCAAGAACCTGATTAGCTCGAAACGTATGGTCGAGAAGCTCGAAGCCGCCGTGGCCGCTCGTCGCGACCCTGGGTTCGTGATTATCGCCCGCACGGACGCAGTAGCAGTCGAGGGCTACGATTCCGCCGTCGCCCGCGCACAGGCCTACGAAGCAGCCGGTGCGGACGTCATTTTCCCGGAGGCTCTCACCTCCCGCGAGATGTTCCAGGCCTTCCGCGACACGGTCTCCGTGCCGCTGCTCGCAAATATGACCGAGTTCGGCAAGAGCCCCTGGATTACCGACGAAGACTTCGTGGCGCTGGGCTACTGCCTCGTGCTGCATCCGGTTACGACGTTCCGTCTGGCGGCCAAGCAAGTCCGTGATGCCCTGCAAGAGATGCGCGCCACGGGCAGTCAGCAAAGCCTCGTCCAGTCGGGGAAGCTGATGAGCCGGGCCGAGATAGACGCCCATCTAAAGTCAACTTAGAGGCGGCGGACGCGATGATCACCGAGGTTAAGCTCCCAGAGATTGGCTCCAACGTGGAGGAGGTGACTATCCTGCGTTGGCTCAAGGTCGAAGGAGATGAGGTGGGGCGCGGAGAACCCATTGTAGAGTTAGAGACCGAAAAGGCGAACTTTGATCTCGAGGCAGATGTAAGTGGAATCATACTTCGGATACTTGCCAGAGAAGGGGAAACCCTGGCGATTGGCGCCCTGATTGCAGTCCTTGGTGCAGAGGGTGACGATGTGTCGGTTTACGGCGAAACCGCTGCAGTCGCCGCAGAAGTCACAAAGACGAGACTCGAGCGTCCGTCAGAGGATACGCCGGAGCGAGCAACGCGGAATGCCGATACCACCGGCGTTCAGGAGGTGGAAGAGGAACTTCCTGCGAAGCGAAGCAAGGCCCTCGTTTCGCCGCTTGCGCGGAGGCTAGCGCAAGAATTCGGGGTGGACCTCACGAAGCTCACTGGCACGGGCAGCAGCGGGCGCATCATACTTCGTGATGTCGAGGCAGAGTTAGAGCCACCGCTCGCGGTGCACTCACAGTCTGGACGCGCTTTCGAGGTTCCAGACATTGCGCCAACGGCGACAGAACCGCAAGGAGTCCCGCTTACCCGCATGCGGCAGATTATTGCCCGGCGCATGCTCGATTCTAAGCGATCGGTGCCGCACTATTACCTGCAAATCGACGTTGAGATGACAGAGGTGCTGCGCCTCAGGGCCGAACAAAACGAAAGTCTCGGCGAGGCCGACCACATCAGTATCAATGATGTCATTGTCATGGCAGTAGCGCGGACGCTAGTGCAACACCCTAAATTCAATTCGTGGTACTCGGAAGACAGATTACGGCTGCAGAGTCGGGTCAATGTTGGTCTAGCTGTCGCTCTGGACGGCGGTCTCGTCGTTCCTGCGATTGCTGACTGTGGGAAGAAGGGTCTGCTTGAGATTTCATCTGAAGCGCGTGACTTGGTGACGCGAGCCCGAGAAGGGGAGCTACGTGCGGACGAGATGAGTGCTACGACGTTTACGATTTCTAACCTCGGACACATGGGAATTCAGTCGCCAGTCGCAATCATCAATCCGCCCCAAGTCGCTATTCTGGCGGTTGGGGTGGTGGAGGATCGTCCTGTCGTCAGGGAAGGCGCAATCGTGGTACGCCAGATGATGTCGATGGTGCTGTCAGCCGATCACAGGGTCAGCGACGGGGCAGACGGCGCTCGCTTCCTCCAGACTCTGCGCGCTAATCTGGAGAAGCCCGAATTGATGCTGCTTTGACAACGCAAGACGCAAATCGCTGACGGGAGATATCGATGGGCCGAAGACGAGCCGGGCAGAAGCTGGAGAAGACGCGCGAACCCAAGACGATTGCCTTCCTGAAGGAGTTGGAGCGCAAGGTCCTCTGGCTTTCAACGTGGACGATTCACAACGCCAATAACATCCGCCCGAAGCGCGACGGCCTCAAGGTTGGCGGGCACCAGGCCTCTAGCGCCAGCGTCGTGACGCTTCTCACGGCTCTTTACTTTCACACGCTGCGGCCGCACGACCGCACCGCCGTCAAGGCTCACGCCAGCCCCGCGTTTCACGCCATCCAGTACCTCATGGGCCGCCAGACTCGCGAGCAGCTAGAGCACTTCCGCACCCTCGGTGGTGCCCAGTCCTACCCATCTCGCACTAAGGACAGGGACGAGGTCGACTTCTCCGGCGGGTCGGAGGGCCTGCCCGTAGCGACGACACTGTTTGCGAGCATCGTGCAGGACTACATGCGACTCAAGGGCATGCTCGATGAGGAGAAGACGCCCGACCGCATGGTCGCATTGGTGGGCGACGCCGAGCTCGACGAGGGCAACATCTACGAGGCGATGCTGGAGGGCTGGAAGCATAACGTCCGAAATGTCTGGTGGATTGTCGATTATAACCGTCAAAGCCTTGATGGAATCGTTAGCGACCGTCTATTCAACTGCGTAGACACCGTTTTCCGGGCAACGGGCTGGCGGGTTGTGACGTTGAAGTACGGCAAGAAGCTTGACGCAGTTTTTGCGAGGCCCGGTGGCGATGCCTTGCGCAATTGGATCGACGAATGCCCAAACTCCCTGTACTCCGCGCTCGTTTACAAGGGTGGCTCCAGCTGGCGCGGACACCTCGAGCAAGACCTGGGTAACAACGCCGGGGTGAGAGCGATCCTGGACTCGCACGATGACGGCAGTTTGCAGGAGCTGATGACGAACCTCGCAGGCCACGACATCGAGGCGGTGCTGGAGGCCTTCGACGAGGCGGCGCTTTCCGACGAGCCGACCTGCTTCATCGCCTACACGATCAAGGGCTTCGGCCTGCCGTTCGCTGGCCACCAGGAGAACCACGCCGGCCTCCTGAATCCGGAGGAGGTGGAGAATCTGCGCGGAACTATGGGCATCGAGCCAGGGAGGGAGTGGGACAAGTTCGCCGGCCTTAGCGTCGACGAGGAGGAGCTGCAGGCGTTCATCGCTTCGGCGCCGTTCTCCCAGGCGGGTACAGGCGCACACGACGCCCCGCGTGTCTCGCTGCCTCCGAAGCTGCCAATGCTCAAAGCGGAGTCGATCTCGACCCAGGATGCGTTCGGGCGAATCATGTTCGACATCGCGGGCAGCGAGTCCGACCTGGCGCGGTCGATAATGACGACGTCGCCGGACGTGACGATCTCGACGAACCTCATCGGTTGGGTCAACCGCAGGGGCATCTTCTACGACCGTTCGGAGGATGACTCCTTCCGCAGCGAGAACGTGCCATCCACGTTGCGCTGGAACAAAGGCCCTGCGGGCCAGCACATCGAGCTCGGTGTTGCTGAGAGCAACCTCTTCTTGCTTCTCGGCGCGGCGGGTCTGGCAGGGCAGCTGTTCGGACGGCGGCTTCTGCCGATCGGCACGGTTTACGATACATTCATTAACCGCGGCCTCGACTCGCTGAATTATGCGTGCTACCAGGACGCGCGCTTCATGGTCGTGGGAACGCCCAGCGGCTTGACCCTCGCGGCGGAGGGCGGTGCGCATCAGTCAATCATCACGCCACTCATCGGTCTCGGTCAGCCCGGTCTCACGCAGTTCGAGCCCGCCTTCGCCGACGAGCTGACGATAATGATGCATTGGTCCTTTGGCCATATGCAGGTCGAGGACGGCGGTTCCGTATACCTCCGCCTTTCCACGCGGGAGGTCGCCCAGCCGGGCCGTGAGATGACGTCGGCGCTTCGAGGCCAAGTCATCGACGGCGCCTACTGGCTAAAGCCGCCTCAGCCGGGCGCACCCCTGGCAATCTGCTACACAGGTGCCGTGGCGCCGGAGGCCATCGAGGCGTGGGAGCATGTGGTGGAAGACGTGCCGGGAGCCGGCTTGCTCGCCGTGACCTCCGCGAACCGACTTTATAAGGACTGGAATCGTAGCGAGCTCGAATCGTCGTCGAGCTCCTCACACATAGAGCGGCTGCTAAGCGAGCTCGGACAAGCCGCCGCACTGGTGACGATCACGGACGGCCATCCGGCATCGTTGTCATGGCTGGGCTCGGTGCTACCGAGCAAGACCTACAACCTCGGCGTCACTGCATTCGGACAGTCGGGCGATATCCCGGACCTCTATCACAAGTACGGGCTGGACGCGGAGGCGATCGTAGATGCCTGTGCGGAGGCGCTCGTTGGCCGGACTCGCAAGCTGAGGGTGATACCATACGCGCCGGTGTAGCGACGGTGTCGTGTGGTGGCTCTCCCGCCACGGAAGCGGTTGGGAGTATGAGGTGAAGAGTGCGTGCTAATTCTCGTGCCAAGCCCGACTGGCTCAAGATCCGCTTCCCCGCCGGCGAGCGCTACCACGAGATCAAAGCCCTCCTGCGCCAGCACAACCTCCACAGCGTCTGCGAGGAAGCGGACTGCCCCAACATCGGCGAGTGCTTCAACGCCGGCGAAGCCACCTTCATCATCCTCGGCGATATCTGCACCCGCTCCTGCGGCTTCTGCTCCGTCACTTCCGGCCGACCGCAGGGGCTCGACCTCATGGAGCCTATGCGCCTCGCCCGCACCGTCGACATCCTCGGCCTCAACTACGCCGTCATCACATCAGTGAATCGAGACGACCTGCCCGACGGCGGCGCGGAGGTCTGGGCCGCCTGCATCCGCGCCATCCGACACCTCCGCCCCCAGTGCCAGGTCGAAATTCTCACCCCGGACTTCGAAGGCAACTGGGACGCCCTCCGCACCGTCGTGGAGGCGAAGCCCGTCGTCTACAACCACAACATCGAGACCGTCCCGCGCCTCTACCGCCACGTCCGCCCCAAGGCCCGCTACGAGCGCTCCCTGGAGATGCTCAGCCGCATCAAAGAAATCGACCCCGCCATGACGACGAAGTCCGGCATCATGGTCGGCTTCGGCGAAACCGTCGACGAAGTCGCCGAGACCATGGCGCACCTCCGCGAACACGACGTTGACCTCCTCACGGTCGGCCAGTACATGCAGCCCGACGCCAAACACCTCCCCGTCATCCGCTACTGGCACCCCGACGAGTACGCGGAGATCAAGTCGATCGGCCAGCGTCTCGACTTCGCCCACGTCGAAGCCGGCCCCTTCGTCCGCAGCTCCTACCACGCCGGCGAACAGGCCCGCGCCGCCGGCAACCTCGTGCCATCGTCCGTGCCCCGGCCTTCAGGCCGGGGGGACTTCTCCCCTCTCCCCTTCTTCGGAACGAGCCCCGATGCCTGACCTCTACGACGTCCTCGTCATCGGCGCCGGCCCCGGTGGCTACGTCGCTGCCATTCGCAACGCCCAGCTAGGCCTTAAAGCCGCCATCATCGAAAAGGACGCCGTTGGCGGCACCTGCCTCAACTGGGGCTGTATCCCCAGCAAGGCACTGCTTTACAGCGCCGAGCTGCTCAACCTCTACAAGCGCGGCCCGGAGTTTGGCATCACCACCGGAGAAGTCACCGCGGACCTCGCCGTCTCGGTCAACCGTAGCCGCGACATCGTCGCGAAGTTCGTCTCCGGCGTCGAAGGGCTGCTGCAGCAGAATAAGGTAGAGCTCATACGCGGCACCGCTCGCCTGGATGGTCCCGGTCGCGTCAGGATCGAGCCCTCCGGTGATGTAATCGAAGCGCGAAACGTCATCATCGCCACCGGTGGCGTCCCGCGCTCCCTGCCCAACGTCCCCGTGGATGGCGACCGCATCATCACCAGCCGCGAGGCACTGGACCTGCGCCAGAGGCCCACCTCCATCGTCATCGTCGTCGGCGGCGCCATCGGCGTCGAGTTCGGCTACCTCTACCGCTCCTACGGCTCCGCGAGGAGTGTGACGCCGACAAAGCTATCGCTGAACTGAATCGGGTGCTGAAGCCTGGTGGCCGGGCCGGGGTGATTATCCGCAGCAGAGACCTGTCATGGTACTGGAACGTTGACGTCTCCGAGGAAATCAAAGCGAAGATTAACGTCCCCGACTCCGAAGCTGGGGCATCACCCGGAGGCTGTGTGGATTCGAGCCTCTACCCGCGTTTTGCTCGTCATTTCTTGTCTAGCACCCCGAACGTGTACTGGAACACCATGACTGACAGGACCTCGTGCACCACGACCTCACGAGGGTACTGTCCGAGGTGCCCGTAATTCCCCGGCTCGGATACAACTCCGCGAACACGTACGCGGAACGGTGGCACGAATGGTTCAGCGAAAGGATGCTGACCTGTTTCGTCGATGATGCGCTGCGCAAAGTCTAGCTCCGGCACCCAAGACACCCAGTACGGGGTGCTGCCCGCCGCACACTCGACGTCTGGATAGAAGGCCGAGTGCTCGAAGCCAATCTCGAATACGCCCACAAGCACGAGAATCGTCGGGCCTGGAGTCTCGATCAAGGGCGTGCTGCTTGTGTTGCAATCGACGCAGGGTAGTTCTTCTCTTCTTCGCCTGAGCACGCGATTGCCACTGATGCCATGAGCGCCAGAGCCGTGATTTGAACGCTCTGCCGGATAACCCTCTTCAGAACACCGCGCATGCACTCCTGACGTTCTTAGCCGGCTCGCGGTTCCCCGTCCCGCCCTGGAGCGGGCGCTGGGCAGTTGGCACTGCTGAAAGGCATATCAACTGGGTTGGATGATTGAGTCTCCGTTGGTGCCGCGAATTCAGAGGAGTTTGCATCGAGGTCCGCTGCTCAGGCGCAGCATCGGTTCCAGGTAAGAGCGTTGCATTAGATAATGGAAGCGTGGTGGGCCCTCAGGGATTCGAACCCTGGACCGACGGATTAAAAGTCTGCTTACCGTCCTTCTAACCCAGCATTGTCTGGCTGAATCTGCTAGGCAACGATAGCTATTCGATTGTGCAACCAAGTCTTCTGCTGTGTCTGGTCGGCATCAGTGCAACAGATTGTATCTTGCTTGATCTACGATGCCCAGCGATCTGGCGCCTTGCGATCAGGCGCGAACTCGATCTTTACCAATCGATGGTTGCGATGGCGTCAGCTATATCTGGTGCTTCACATTCGTGCCGTTAGCGAGGATGACAATCCCAAGATCCTCGTCAGGGTACAGCCTCATGGATGCTGCGAACCCGGGGCCGCCGCCTGTATGCGAGTGGTGGAGCCGGTCGCACTGAACCCTGCTACACCAATGCTGCTGTCGCTGACACCAACGACACCGAAGCCGCTCCCACTCTGGCCTCCTACGCCTGCCCCCGGTCCGAGAGTGGGGTTCGCACTACCAAAGTCGGCTTCGCTCCCCACTGCAACACCGGTAACGCCAGCAGCCTCACCGACTGGGCCAGCAGTCACACCTTCGACGCCCTCGTCCAGCAGGCTTGTACCTCTCACGCTAGCCGTGGTGCCACGGCTGCTCCCGATTCACCCCCACGCCATTCTGGCTGGTCCCAGCAACGCCAGGACCATCAACAGAACCACCAACGACCCCAGCGCCCTATTCCCCTGAGCCACGGACTCCAGGGCCCACCGGCTGTCTATCCCGAATGTTGAATCGTCACACAAGCAGTCTGACCCCCTGGCAAGACAACTTTGGCCTCATACGTGCCTGCTGATGCCCCAACCGGGAAGTAAATGATGAAGTAGTTGGGCGACCGAACACCGAACTCACCATTGTTGCTTGGTAGCAAGGGCTCAACTTCAACGCTTATTGAATCCAAGTCGTTGCGAAGAGCCCAGACATCGACACCTTGAGCAACGAACCTATAGGCAATGAGAGGAGGCGAACCCTCGATGACCCCAGGCTCGAATCTCTCCATTGAGGTTAGCGAGAAGCTCCCTGACGGACTGCATGTTCCTGGACCGGATGGACAATAAGATTTGTAGGAATAAAGCTCACTGAATGTCGTATCCGGTACGCCAAACTGCGAAGAGGTTAGCCGAACGTAGATGGTCGTGCAGTTGGGAATCTCCGAGACAGACTGAGATAGCTCCGGACCATCCGGTCGGTCGTAAATGCTCGTTGCTGTGCCAGAGGTCGCCCCAGTCCCGACCCAAAGGTCGTAATAGTCGAGACATGAATCCCCAGCGGACCAGGCGAATAGAACCGTGGAGTCCGAGAGTTGAGACCCTGGGATCGGACTAATCATTTCTGAACCGAACGTAGGACAAGTTGGCGGTACTGGGCAGCCTTTATTGCTCGCTGGTCCCGGGTCGTTATCGCAGTTGTCCTCGCTGTCTGGGATGCCGTCGCCGTCAGAGTCGAGAGGTACCGGGCAGCCTCGATTGCTCACTGGTCCCGGGTCGTTATCGCAGTTGTCCTCGCTGTCTGGGATGCCGTCGCCGTCAGAGTCGAGAGGTACCGGGCAGCCTTGATTGCTCACTGGTCCCGAGTCGTTATCGCAGTTGTCCTCGCTGTTTGGGATCCCGTCGCCATCAGAGTCTTCTATTGCGACCTGTTCGCCAGGTGCGCAGGCGTCGAGTAAGGCCTCTATCGCAAGGTCCTGGGTTGCTGCTACCCAAATTGGCACCTGCCCATGGGGAACGGGTGCGAGATTGCTGCCACTGTGATTACCGTCAGAACCGTAGCTCTGGACTCGGCCGGAATACAGCGGCAGTACACCACCCAGAGGGGATTCGACGCCCATTGTCTGGTAGTAGTTCACGCCGCGAATCACGTTCTTGGGGGCCGAACGACCATCTGCTGTCAACCAAGGATAGTTCGGCGGCCAGCCTATGTACGTATCAAGCTCAACAAGGAGCTCGACTGGAATTCCATTGGCCCGAAGTTCCCACGCTACATGCAGAGCGGCGGCGCCACCCGCGCTGTGCCCCAGAAGAACGATGCGGTCCCCTCGATCAGCCTCACGGTACACCGACTCGATGCCTCCACCAGGCTGATTCCATTCATAGTGCCGGAGCATTAGGAATTGCGAAGGCTCAAGGCCATTGAGAATTGCATTCTGTACCAGCTGGTTGACGCCTGAGTCCGCGTTGATCTCGTCTCGTTCGGACCTTGCCTCAAGGAAATCTGGTATCGAGTCCAGGGCAAAAAGATTAAGTGGTGTCGCGAGTAACGCTATATTCGGATCGGCCTTCCAGCCCGTGAATCCAAGTACGAAGCAAGGTCCACTCAGCGTCTTCAGTTGAGGCATCGGAGCAAGCTCGGCGACAGCAAAAAGTGAGGCTGAGTGGGCCACGCCATAGGCCTTCCCACCTCGAACTGTAGTTGGGACCGGAATCCATTCGTTGTCGACTTGATGAAGTACGATGGAGTTTGGACTAGCGTCAAACTCCAGCACGATCGCAGAGTCAACCTTCGCAGTCCCTAGTGAGACGGAAGCAACCGTGGAAATACCGTACCCTTGAGCTGCTGGATAGGATTGAATTCCTCCCTCGATCGTAATAGTAGCCTCTTTGGAAAGCGACCCAGGTGGAACATACAAAGCTACTCCGCGCTTCGTCTCTAGTTTCAAGACACCTGACTCAGAGGGGACTTACGAAGGCCTCGGCGACATCATCCCCGCGAATCACGCGTGAAATCTCATCGTCTTGAAAGAACGAGGCCGATTCATTATCTCCGCCACACGCGGTAGAGATGGACGCTGCAACGAGGCCCACGATAAGGATCAAGGTGGGCGGTACGGGGTATATGCGGATACCAAAGAAATGACTTAGCCAACTCAACCACGAAAATGATACCGACGGGGGAGGAAAACCAAACATTATTAATCTCCTTGGCTAGTGACCCTTCACATCGAAGTCCTAGTGGGAGTTTGAGATCGCTCGAAGCCTGATTCATTCACAGGACACTTACAACTACCTGCCAATTTTGGATTGGGGGAATAGAGGACACGCGCTTTGGTTAGGCGAGAAGTCTGGGACTTGGACGAGGCTGCCTAGTGCTACACCCAGTTCCTGCCGACGCCCCTAACCGGCGGACAGCTATTGAAACCGGAAAGATGTGGGCACGTCGTCCGTGCCGGGAACTTTGGATTATCGATATCCAGAGTCGAATTATGGCCACATAGTGCACGCATATAATCGCGCCAAAGGAAGCAATGTCATGGCCTATCTCATCGTGAAGAGTTCCGGAAGCCCACCGCGTCACGTCGAACTGACACACGACTCGCTGAGTATTGGCGCCTTACACGAGAACCAGCTCACGTTGGACAACCCCTTCGTCTCCCGCCACCACGCAAGGGTTCGATGGTCGAAAGGCCGACATGAAATCGTTGATGTTAAGAGCAGGAACGGAACCGTCGTGAACGGGCACAGGCTCGAACACTTCAAACCACGTCCGCTCCAAAATGGAGACGAAATAAGGATAGACCGCTTCGAGATTGCATATATCGCCGTTGACTCGTACCGAGGGACACTAGACCAGGCTAGCGTCATGGAGGGACAACTCTTTGTTGATAGCGACGCCAAGGATGTGTGGATAGAAAGTCAAAGGCTCCCCAGCTTGTCCGCCCTTGAGTTCCGTCTTGTCGACTTCCTCTATCAGAACCGGGACCGGGTGTGTTCACGGCAGGAGATGGGTCGACACGTGTGGGGAGTCGACGTTGTCGATGGTGAATTGGTGGAGCACTCTGATCCAAGGATGCTGGACCAGCTTATCCATCGACTTAGGAGCGAAATCGAGCCCCACGAGTCCAACTCGACGTATCTCACTAACCACCGCAGCTTAGGCTACCGCCTGCATGAGCTGCCTCAACCAACAAAAAAGGCCAATCGAAAGTAAGCAAGTTGTAAGTTGGCCGTTAGTAACAGCACGTCGGCGCAGCACGAGAATCGGGTCATGAGTAAATGCCTGACCGCGGCCGGTGCAACTGACCGGGGCGAACGTGCTGTGAACGAAGACGCTATCCTCTTACGCTGCGAGCCTTCGGAGTCGGCAGTCAAGTCCGTAATTGCTGCAGTCGCCGACGGAATGGGAGGGCTACCCAATGGGGATATCGCGAGCAAAGTCGCGATTGAAGCCCTCGCCAGAGTCATGCTGGACGCCGAAGTCCCCAAACAGAAACGATCTGAAACTGCGTTTGCTGCCGCACACCGCGCGGTTAGGGACTTCTCGGCAAATCGCGTCGGCGGACGGAGAATGGGGACGACTCTCCTTTCGTGTGTGGCTACAGTAGATTCCATCTCAGTAGCTCACGTAGGTGACTGCCGTGCGTACTTGTTGACAGGATCTGATCTCAGGCAGATGACAACCGACCATACGGTGGTTGAGGAGCAGGTTGCAGCAAGAATTCTTACCCCGACCGAAGCTCTTGAAAGCCCGTTTAGGCACGTCCTCACCAGGGCTATTGGGTCGCTGGATGAGCCCTCGAAGCCCGAGGTTCTCTCTATGGGACTTCGGGAAGTTGAGGCGGTGCTCCTCTGCTCGGATGGATTGCACGGGTATCTTCCTGTCGAACGAATCGAAGCGATACTGCGCGCAAGCGCGCCCGCCGAGGCTGTCTTGCAGCTGATAAGTGACACCAGGAGCGTCGGCGCGCCGGACAACTTAAGCGCGATCGTTATCAGGGCCACCGAATGTTAGGACTCCGTAGACGACGTCTATTAGCCGGCCGCTACAAGGTTGAGAAAGAACTGGGCTCCGGCTCCATGGGCTCGGTGGTTAAAGCGTTAGATACTCGGTCGGGCCGATTGGTAGCAATAAAGAGGCTGCATGGCTTCCTCAGGACGGACTCCAGCTACCTGGAGCGCTTTGAACGAGAAGCCCAAGTGTCGATGGCGCTGAGCTCGAGGCATACGGTACAGACCCTGGGAGTCGGGGAGGACAACGGCGAATCATTCCTGGTAATGGAGTTCGTCCAGGGAACTACCCTCGCGGAGCTTCTGAGGAGACGGGGCAAAGCTCTAAGTGAAGTAGAGGCTTGCCGAATCGCTTACCAGGCGGTTCGTGCGCTCGAGGAAGCCGCCTCCAAGGGTATTGTCCACAGGGACATCAAGCCCGAAAACCTCATCATCCAGGAAGACGGAACCGTGAAGGTGGCGGACTTTGGTATGGCGAAGTTCGAGAGCGTGCAGTTCCATGGGACTGTCGACACGGTAGGCACAATCTTCTACATGGCGCCAAAGAGGTTTGCCCCTGGGCGGTTCGGAGGGCCAAGTGACTCTCGATCTGATTTGTACTCTCTTGGCGTCGTGCTGTACGAGATGCTCGCTGGAGTTCCACCATTCGTCGCAGATTCTGGTGGCGAGATTATGCGAATGCATCTGGAGGATCCCTCGCAGAGTCTCCGACTGCAAAAGCCCGACGTGTCGGGGCAAGTCTCCGACTTAGTCGAAAAGTGCCTGGCCAAGCAGCCTGGGGACCGCTGGCAGTCAGCTGCAGACCTACGGACCCAGCTGGAGCTAATTTTTCCCGATGTGTTCAGAAAGTAGAAGTAGTCGACTCAGAAGCCCCTCTTAACGGGCGACTGAAGAGAGTCCGTTTCACAAAGATAGTCGCTGCCTCCTCAGTCGGAGCGACGGCGCTGGTGGTCGCCCTTGTCCTCTGGATGCAAGCCGACGAGGATCCTCCATCCGCCGCCTCTGGTGCCTCAGGCGAACCCACAAGGGACTCTCAGGCCTCCGGGGAGGTTAATGGATCGCCGCCTGCGCTAACTGTGACCAGAACAAGTGCACCAATTGACCGCGGTACTTTGGCGACTCCGGGACCAACGACTACTGGAGGAGCCCTGAATGGGTCTGAGACGCCGTCTCAGGCATCCGAAACTGCTACACCAGGAGTCCTCCCGACACCGACTGTAGTTACTTTGACGCCACTGACACCCAACCGACCCCATTTTTGCCTTTGCTGACCGGTACTGTTGATTCATATGACTTTGAAGCGCCGGGATCGCAAATCTTGTTAGGTGGATCCTACGCTGGAGGGGAGCTCATCATTGAGGTGCCAGATCATCAAAGCCAGACCAACGCTGTCAGCGCAGGAATGATCGCAGATGTGCGGGTTGCTGTGGACGCTCGTCTTAGCGGAGCCACAGGGTCCCGTTGGCTTAGCGTTCAATGCCGCAGACAGGAGACGAGCGGCAACTTCTATCGCTTCATGGTCTCACCCAGCACGCAGCAGTACCTCCTTCACGTCTTGGTAAACAGCGGCGCTGGGGGGCAAGTCTTCGCGCAAGGAACTTCAACAAGCATCCGGACTGGCGAGCAGGTTAACCGGCTCGAGATCATTTGCGTTGGGGATTCGATCGTCGCGATCGTGAACGGAGTTCTCATCGCGAATGTTTCTGACTCCACTTTCACTACTGGTCGCATCGCGGTCGGAATCCAGGCAAATGTCGCAGGTCTTGCCGGCGAAGCTCGGTTCGACAACCTTGAGATTCAGCAGTGAGGGATTGTGCTGCTCGAATTCTAAGTAGTAGTGAGTCCTCTCCCTGTAACTTCGCTGTGGAGTCCACCTCTGTTTCACAGCACACTTCCGTTAGCACGATCGCTAACCTGCCTGAATCCGGTCTGTTGAGCGCTAGTCGATCTCAGCCGCATGTCCCCGGTCTTGGCTAGGTTCTTTCTGCCAGCCGAATCAGGCAGGAATGCAGTCGTTACATTGCCAGCGACGATGATGAGTCGCGAGTCGATGAAGTCGTCCATGAGTCCGACGGACTGAATGTCCTCTCCACTGTCGCTGGAGACGGGCTGGCCAAGTAGTCACCCTGGACCTCAGAAATGATTGGCTTCTGTTGTTCACACAGACTCGGGCACCCTCGGCTGTGAGACCACACCTTAGGAGTATTGGTTCTCAGACTCACTGGCCCGCGTTTTAGGGTTGACGTAGGCCCATGCTAGCTACTCGCGCTCTATCCATGTTCGGCGGACCGCAGCTAACAAGCGACCATTCCGAGGTGACCGGCTAGCTCTTACAATCCCGCAACAGAATCCCTGCTGCCCGCTGATTGTCTGCGTCCCTGGCGTCCGGGCGCGTCCTCCCGCTCAGGCTCATGTAGGCCACCGTCCCGTCGTTGCCTCGCCGATCCGGCGCTTTGACATCGCACTCGTCGCCGGGGACGCCTTGGATGGTGATCTGGTACCCGAATTTGGGCAGCGCGGACGGCCCCCAAGTGAAGTGGTTGGCGCGTTGACATCGGCAGGCTTGCGGAGGCCGAGGCGGGCACTTGCCTATCTCCTAGCACGTGAGCCCAATCCTTCTATTGCGGAGGTTCCGGTCCGCGTTGGTCGACGTCTGTGACCAGCTCTGCCACGTCGACTGAGAGCGCTTGGGCGAGTTTGCACATATTGACCAGCGAGACGTTGCGTTGACCGCGCTCAGCGGAACTCAGGTATGTCCTATGGATGCCGGCCCGAAAGGCTAGCTCCTCTTGAGACAACTGTCGCGCATTCCTTAGCCGGCGAAGCCTTTCACCAAATCTAAGTTGAACGGCGCGCGCGCCTTCGAGCTCCACGCAGCGAGACTGAGCTGTTGCATCCTATACGTCGACAGACTATAAGTAACACGACTGGAAGCAAATCCGTAGTGTGAGGAATGAGATGGCAACAATTCGTGAGAAATGGGGGCTGCGACCAACCTTTGAGACGCTTGAGGACGGAGTCGCGTGGTATTCGCGGCAGGGGTTTCGAGTTGTTAATCAGACGGACTCGACGGCCCAGCTCGCTCGACCTAAGAAATTCAGCGTTACATGGATGTTGTGTACTGCTGTCCTGCCTTACATGCTCTACCACCTGATGAAGAAGGACTCTGGCGTCCTCCTGTTGAGGACAAGCTCGGGTGTCGAAGTTCGGAAGTCCTAACAGACGAGCGTCTGGGCAACAAAGGTATCCTAGAATTCATCGGTGGTGGGGTGGTTGGTGGGTCAAAGGAACTGAAGGGAGAGCGGGTCGAGTCGTGACTTCGCCGCTCTTACCGACGGCTGTGGAGGCGCCGCTGGCTGTGTTTGCAACTGGAGGCGGTCGCGGAGGGCACCGAATGCGAGGCTCAACTGACTCCAAGTTCAGCAACCGCACGAGTGTGACTGCGATGTGGTCCGCTGCCCAGCCTTCCATCGATATCGCGCGTATGCCCCGGAGCAGATAGTCTATCGAATTGAACGTTGGCAGCAGTCTCCAGCCAGTGAGCGCTTCTTGCGTGCCAACATCGTCATGAGAAACATCAGCAGCATGAGGGGCTCCCTATTTGATGACGGCCGGAGCCTCTCGCGTGCGGCGATGGCGTCTCCAGCTCTCCATGATCTGGCTGGAGCTACTGGCACAGGGTTACTCCAACGACACTGCTATTCGCGACCAACGGGCCGTGAATGACAGAATATGAGTGGGCGACTCCGACTGTTTGTCGGTGGGAGCCTCGCCCAGTCGTCGATCAGACTTCGGAATCATCGAAGCGGGTTTAGCGCCCCTACTGCCAATGACTCGAAAGGCGCGACGAAATTAGGGTCCCATCGAGACTACTGAGAGGCCGATCTCTTCGTGATGAAACCGACCCCCCACCGGCTGCGTCTGTTGAACGCACAGTCGGATGCGGATTCGATCGGAGTGCTACGAGATTAGTGACACTAGAACGACACTAGATTCGGCGCGAATTTCCAAGTCTGCGCGTAAGTCGCCGTCTAAGAGACCCGTACCTCTGTCCGATGCCTGGTCGGAGTCGCATAGTGTTTCGGAATTTTTCGTCTGATTCCTACGGAATAACGGAGCTATTAAGCGAAAGGAATCGGAACGCAGTTGCGATAGCGCAAGCGACGTTAGGAGCGTCGCACGATAGCAGCGAGTACCGAAGGCTTTGCTTGAATCGGTCGTTGATTCCGTAGGAGTAGGTGCCGAAACTGATCGCCGCTGTAGGTTTGACGCCCTAATGTAACGTGGACCCCTAGTCCTCAGAGGAAACCCTGGTGGGTTTCCTTCACTCTCTCCGGAACGTGACGCTGAACGTCACATCAACGTTTGTTTACTGCTAAAGAGAGACTTTCTGTCTACCCCTCCAGCGGCTAGCGGTCCGCGCTGAGACGCCCAACCGCTCGGCTATCTCTGCGTTCGTGGCACCCAGGGCGTTCATGCGGTCGAACTCGCGGCGCTGCCACTGCCGGCGAGCTTGACGGCGGGAGGGTTCGCGGCGGCTGCGCTGGAAGATTTCGTGCAGCCTCGTGTTGTGGTTGAAGTGAAAGACCACCAGCTCATGGATCATACCGGCCGCGAAGTCGAATTCGTATTCGCCGTCGCACGTTGCACACGTCATCGAATAGATAAACCGCGGGTTGGGGCGTGGCCTGGGCTTGCCGCGTCGTGTCACGCCTATCTCCTGGTGGCCGTGCTCGATCAGGTAAGACAGCTGCTTCGCCTGCCAACGGCGGAAGGTCTTATCGTAGGTCGTCATCGGCTGAGCCTAGGCTGCGGCTTTTCCGCGTCTAGGACGGCTTGGAAGGCCACTGCAGCGGTTCGCTCCATTGTGCTCGGCAGAGAACGCACACCCCGGGCAACTTGGGCTGTCACTCCTCGTCTTCGATCTCGGCCCCGTCCTCCTCGAACATGGGATAGAAGCTGGCTTTGTAATCTTCAATGATCTTTGCAGCGTAGTAGTCGCGCTCTGGCTCGCAACGTTCACCCGGATAGGCATCCGGATCCGCACTGATCCCGGAGAAGCCCCAGTCCATAGCCTGCTGCGAAGCCGCACGTTCTTCGAGGTAGGCTCGCTCAGCCCTCGCTTCGCGCGTTTCGTCCTTCTGGTATTGACGGTGCCGCAACCAGGCGTGCGCTATCTCGTGGGCGATCGTGGCGAGGCCTTCGTCGCCGTTTTCGACTTCCTCATCCAGAAGCCAAACAAGCCACTCGTAGTCGGTGCGGTAGTGGAAGCCGTACTCAGTGATAATTTCCCAGTGGCCGATATCGCGCCTGTGGCTCGCCATGCCGAGACGCGCATGCTGACCCATTGAGTAGAAGAAGATCTTCTTAATTGCGAACTCACAGACCTGCTCCGGTAGTCTGGCCAGAAGGCCCGCGATTCGCATCTTTGTCGCGATCGGCACATGGGCATTGATGTCGAGACGGAGGTAGATCAACTCTTCTGGTTCCATCACGCGTTCCGTCCTTGCCATAGCCCCCAGAGGACCGACCGGACCCCGCCGTTCACGCTCGGCGCCTCTAGCCGCATCCTGCAGATCGTCAACCTGACGCTCGGTAAGCAGCCTATGGTTGCTCTTTTCTGGGATTAGCTAACCCCGCCATTTCTTCGAGCTTTCTCACTAGTAGCCACCTCGGCACCCGAACAATCCTCGGTGACAATTTCACGCTGGGGATCAAACCTGCTGCGATGAGCTTCCTGGCATGGTGGGATTCGATGCCGAGAAGGTCAGCGACCGCTTCAATCGTGAGGAGCTGAGCCTCAGTCCCGTCGAATCTCTCTCGTGGCTCCTTCAAGGTTCCATTGAAACGCAATCGCGAAACCGACCCCTTGAAAATCCTTGAATACGACTACCATTGAGAGGTGAGAGTTCCGATGTTCATTCCCCTTAACCACAGCGTGCCGCCGGGCCATGTGGAGAAACCTTTGTCTTTCCGAAGAGACAAGAGTGGAAGGTTCAGGGACGTTACTGGTGTCGAGAGGGACGCGATTCCGGACTCAGCGTTTGACCAAGACCCTCGGCACGATGGCGCTCAGAAGACCGTCATCCGTCGGGACGAGTCGGGCCGGGTCCGCCGCTTTTTTGGCATAGTCCGAAGACTTCCACCGGGGACACATCCGAACTTGGATTACCTGCTGCTGCGGCGCCTCCTTCCAGAACACCTGGACAACGCCAGGCAGGTCGCAGCGATCGATTATGAAATGTCAGGCCACTACGATGTGGAGACGCTCCTGGGACATGGTCTGGTTGGTCCTGGCGAAGACGTCGGAGCAAGTCTTGATGGCTCCCTAGTCTGGTGGGTGGTGGACGAACTTCTCGGATTGGTCGTTCCTCACGGACCGTACAACCATCAGACTCTAGCTGCGCATTTGTTCGAGCACGAAAGCCTGCCAGGACATTGGGTCAGTCGAGGGCTGGAACTAGCCTTCAGGAAGAACCGCGACAGAGTGGATGACACTCATTCGTTGGCAAGCCGCGGCCGTAACGTCGTAAAGAAACTCGGTTGGCGATGTCCTTACTGTGTTGGATACGACATTCCGCATGGTCAGCAGAAGGGCCTCAACCTACTCGAGCAAGAAGTGGATGACGCCCTAGACATAGACCGCGAATAATGAAGGAACTCTCCTAAATCGTCTGTCCGACAAACAGAAGGACCAACCGACCGTTTCCTTGCAATCAGCTTTCGATAAGTGACGTTCGTAGGGTCTCTGTGACCAGCGTGCCAGATACGATGACCTGGCACACCCGCCGGTGTGGAGGCGGCCACGTGCGCCCCCGTAATCCTCCAAGTTGAGCCCAACCTCCCTACGTGTTCCAAGCCTCAAGAACGTTCCCGACAGCGGTGCAGTCCTGACTGCTAGAATCGCCGACACCACTCTTCCTATCGACACCGTGAATCGTAGGAATAGAATGTAAGCTCAGGTGGGTAATACGGGAGGGAGCAGATGGCTCGACCAACGATTTACACCAGTATGGCTGAAGTCGTTGCAGATATGCCTGATGGCATCACGTTGCTGGTCCCAGGATTTGGCGCAGGCCAACCGAACAACTTGCTGAAGGCGCTCTATGACCAGGGCGCGAAGGACTTGACCATCGTCCAGAACGGAGGGGGCCGGCCGTCAAGCGATGACAAAATCAGAACGACAGGAGATCTCATTCAGGACGGCCGCGTTCGCAAGCTGATTGCCTCCTTCACGGCTGCTACCCACCCGTCGCGCCCCTCAAAGACCGAGGAGATGGTGCGCCAGGGGAAGCTCGAAGTTGAGCTCCTGCCTCAGGGCACGTTGGCCGAGCGCATGCGCGCCGGCGGCGCCGGCATTCCGGGGTTTTACACGCCTGCCAGCGTCGGTACGCTGCTGGCCGAGGGGAAAGAGCATCGCGAGTTCAACGGGCGCACCTACGTGCTCGAAGAAGCGATCAGGGGAGACTACGCGTTTGTCCACGCCTGGATGGCGGATACAGTAGGCAATCTCATCTTTCGCCACGGCGCTCGAAACTATAACCCACTGGCAGCCATGAATGCGCGCCACACGTTTGTTGAGGTCGAGACAGAGATCGTGCCGGCTGGAACGCTTCCTCCCGACGAGATTCATACTCCGGGTATCTACGTCGAGCGAATGGTACAGATCCCTCCAGACGGAATCTTCGCCGTCGAGAGATCCAACCAGCCGAGCGCTGATGAAGACCCGGACAGAGATGAGCGGCGCCTGACGCGAGATCAGCTTGCGTCCGTCATCGGAAGTCACTTCCGTCCGGGGAGCATCGTCAACCTAGGCGCCGGTATACCGACGCTGTCATCGAGTTACGTGCGCGACGAGGATGGCATCATCTTTACCTCAGAGAATGGCGTCATAGGATACGGCAGGGTTGCTACGCCCGAGGAGGCCGACCCCGACATCTGGAACGCCGGTGGCCAGCAAGTCACGCTGAAGCCTGGTGCAGCATTCGTACACCACGCGGACTCATTCGCCCTCATCCGCAGCGGTCGAGTTGATGTAACAGTGCTGGGGGCATATCAGGTGGCGCCGGACGGCTCGTTCGCCAACTGGCGGCTTTCCAACGCCCCGTTCGACAACCTGGGTGGCATCGGCGGCGCCATGGACCTCGTTGCGGGCGCGAAGGAGATATGGTTGGCCATGAAGCACACCACACGCGACGAGCAGCCACGGCTCCTGGAGAAGTGCACTCTTCCGATCACGTCACCACGGAACGTAACGCGAGTGTTCACAGACATCGCCGTGATCGCGGTGAAGGACGGGCACTTCGAGCTGGAAGAGTACGCTCCCGGTTTCGGCGCCGAAGAGATCGCAGAGCTTACTGGTGCGCAACTGTCGGTAAGTCCCGACTTGTGCGAGATTGAATTGAGAAGAGTCCAGGCATGACGTTAGGAGGCTTGGAAGACAGCGCCTTGTTCAGAATCACCCTTCCGCCCAGAAACCTCTTGCCCATAATGGAGCGATTGCGCCGCCCTTCCCGCTCAACAACGCCATCGGCGTAAATACGCCATGCGGCGGCGCTGTTCCTGCCGGCAAGACTATCTGTGGCATTCAGATGGACTCCTCGGGCCGTCGAAGGCTGCTCTGCCTCACCTTGGGCGGAAGTGCGCCCTCACACGCCGTCGAGAACTTTGACGAGGCCACTGAATCATCGCGCGAGAGTTACCGGCCCGCGATCATGTGCCCGAAACTGTGGAGAGGAGGCCAAGGAGCTTCCTTTTCGCCAACCTGGTTGCTTTAGACGTAGGACCGTCGGTCGATGCGTTCGGGGAAGGAGGCCGTCGTGTAAGAGCAAGCCTAAACTTCGAGCCGGAACGCGGCCATCGGAACATCCACGAATCTCAGGAAATGCCAAAGGACGGCGGCTACTGATTGGACGCTGGACGCTCCTAAGCGAAGTTGCTCAAGCTTCCGAAGAAGAGAGGGAAATGATGCTGACCAACTCGTTGTTCGAGACAAGTTTAAGCTATGACGCGGCGGATGTGAGATTCAATATTAATTTTGCGACTCCGCCTAATCAGGATAGGACTGTTTTTAGCCTCACCGTTGACAATCTAGCAACAGGCAAGCGGCTACCCTTTAGCCACGATGATTCTCCGGCTATTCACGACTTTACTCGCAACCTAACTCGTGCGATTGGCCGTTTTGGTATCAAAGCTACCGCAAATGATGACGAGATTAGGGGTGAGGCCCAGAGCAACCTTTTGTCCAGTGATCTTCTCAAGGTAGTAACCGCTACCACGGACCGAATTGACCAGCGGTTCAGTAACTACAAGCAATCCGTTATCGGTCACACGACCTACTCAGACATCGTCTACGAGAAGCGCGATGGCGTTGCCTACCTCATGATAAACAGGGCGGAGGTCCTCAACGCAAAACGTGGCTGGACGATGAATGAGATGGCGGACGCCCTTATGAACGCTGCCAATGACCCATCCATCCGAGCTGCAGTCATCTCTGGAGCGGGACCTCTGGGGTTCTGCACGGGCAACGACCAGAGTTACGACCGGGAAGTAACAGGCTCGGGCTACGCCGCGACAGCTGAGATTGGCTACCAAGCTGTTATTAATCAGATGCCCCAGCCAGTCATTGCTGCGGTAGACGGCCTTGCCGTCGGTTCCGGCAACATCATGGCTTACATGTGTGACTTTACAATCGCGACCTCACGCTCTCGCTTTGGTCAGGCGGGACCCAAAGTGGGTAGTCCGGCGTCCGGCCACAGTGCTGCCGCCTTGTCTGCCCGAGTAGGTCCGAAACGAGCCAGGGAAATCTGGTACCTCTGTCGTTTGTACTCCGCTCAGGAAGCGTACGACATGGGCTTGGTCAACAAGGTGGTCGAGGCGGATGACCTCGGGACAGAGGTTGACCGATGGATCGCCGACATCAAGCGAATGAGTCCAGTGCTTCTCCAGACTATGAAGATCTCCTTCCGTAACCACGACGATTTCATCATTGGAGAGAAGAGTCCTGCGCAGCAGTACATTCCGGACTACAACACGTCGGAGGAGGCCAAGGAGAGACGGCTTTCTTTCATTGAACGCCGACCCCTTGACCAGTCCAAGAACCTCCCCTATATAAAACTCCCGATTCAGTGATTTTCTGCCGGGGGAAAGCAGAGCTGTAGTCCGCGACCCGAGTCTCGGGAGCACTCTATTGCGAGTGGTTTCAGGAGACTCATTGAATCGGGATGGAGCCGGGTAAGTCACACGATGCGACGCTCCTATGTTCAAGGGGTTTAGGCGGCGACTTCGCAAATTGCTGTCTTCCTGTCCATTTGGCATTCCTGCCCGAGTTTCCAGATCGCCCTGATGACGAAGCGCTTCAAGGCTCGATGGGCTTCCCGTCTCGACTTGCCTTCGGCTACCCGTCGATCGAGGTAGGCCTTGGCCTCTGGCAGATGGTGAGCCTGGGTAAGCACGATGAAGTACAGCACGTGGTTGAGACGCCTGTTGCCACCTCTGTTGAGGCGATGGCGCGTGTGGCCGGCTGACGAAGCCTCCAGCGGGGCAACGCCAGCGTAGGAGGCAAGTTGAGCGTCAGAAGTGAATCGATTACCTGGCCCTAGGATGGCGGCCAGCCTACCCGCAGTCAGGAGGTTGATGCCACAGAGCTTGGTCAGGGGCGTGAAGCCCGGTTTGGCAGCCTGACGGATCTCTGCCGCCAGCTGCTCCTCCTGGTCCAAAGCCAGAGTGAGACGCTCCGCCAGGCGTCGGACGGCGCGGGCGCGCTCTCGACGGATAGCGTCGTCGGTGGATGGAGGCGTCTGGAGGGCATCGAGGCCGGCTTTCGAGTTGATCGTCGGCAGGCGTTCCTTGTATTCAGGGTCCACCTGGAGTAAGAGCGCGTGAATCTGATTGCGGAGGCGGCTGGCTTCGGCCAGGGCACTTTCACGTTGAGATGTCAGCAGCTCGAGAATCGCCGTATCGTCTTCCAGCAGGACCCGTGGCAGAGCGTTGGTCTCCTGGCGAACGAACAGAGCTATGGCGCTGGCATCCAGCTGATCCGTTTTGCCGGGCTTGTGAGCGCCACGACGACGCATGGCGGTCCAGCGGGCGTTGATCTCGTAGACGGTTTCGCCGCGTCCCACCAGGTGCTGGGCGAGACCGCGGCCGTTGCTTCAGGCACCCTCGATGCCCCACTGTCCAGGTTCTCCGAGACCGGATGACCAAACGGCGAGGTGATGCCAACCAGATTCGCTGTTCGGTCCTTGCCAGTCACCTACCTCTCTGCCGGCCTCGTCAACGGCGAGCGCCACGTGCATGCTTTTGTGAGCGTCGACTCCAATACTGATCATCTCTGGCCTCCTGGCGGGATAGTCGGGCCTTGGCTGACTGGGCTCTCTTGGGTCTGAAGACCGGCTCTATTAGGTCAAGCCCCTGGTCCTCGACAGGCTGGAGGACAGATCGCATACAAGGCATGAAGTGCCACGTCATAAGTAGGGTCCACCCCAGCCTGCCTGGCTGATGCTAACCCTACAGAGAGCCGTCATAGTGTCCGCGAGGTGGCAGCTCCAATCCGATGTTGCACGCCGGGCCGCGCGATGCTGTCGAATACATGTGCCATGTTGCGGGGGCGCGTCAGTCGAAGACCGGGAACGCGGAGCATCGGTTGCTAATGGATTGCCTCGTGTTAGAAAGCAGCGCCAGGGGCAGTGGGAGCGGAAAATGAGAAGGAGTCGCACTTCAATGCCAGTGCGACTCCTTCTCCGAGGTGGTAGTAATCCGCCGAGACTTAAGCTTTCGACTCGTCGTTCCAGTAACGCGTCCATACTACTGACTCGGCGTCAGCCGGTTGGAACCAGACACCGAAGTTCCCCAATTGCGGCCAGGCCACGCTGAAGCGGCTCGCCCTCCCTGGGTACGGGACCGTCGGCATCTGGATCGCGAACTCTCTCTCCAGATCATGAACCTGCTCGAGGCGCTTATCAGAATCAGATTCTATACGTTGTGCGTTGAGCAGGCTCTGGGCCTTCTCGTACCAGGGGTACACCTCCGGGAACATTGACTGCGTCCCGGAGGCGCCGCCGGGCGACCACCGTGTTGAAAGATACTGGTCTATGTCGCCACGGACGCCCATGTTCTGCCCGTAGGCGATGCCTTCGAAATCCCCGGAGTTATTCCAGATATTCGCCGCCCAGTCAGCCCTCTCAAGAGCCTGGAGCTCGACGTTAAATAATCCGCTATCCTGCATCATTCCGTGGAGACTGGTGACCTGTTCATTGCCAGGTGCTCGGAAAAGGCCTTTGACCTGGAACGGTTCGTCATGGCCAGCTGCTCTCATCATCTTGGTCGCTTCTTCGATGTTGTACTGGAAGTAGGCCGCGCCCTCACCCAGATCGTCTCCCTGCGGATCGAGCCAGTAGAAGGGATCGTCGGCCGAGTAATGAGTGTTCCAACGGGTCTCCACTGGTAAGCCCTGACCCTCGAAGAAGCTCACGTCAAAATTGGCCCCAATCCATAGGTCTCTGTCTAACACCATCGACACCGCACGTCGAATGCGCTCATCGTGGAAAGGACTTGGTTCCTTGAAACCGAAAGCGATGTGGGCTGGGCCTCCCCAGGGATAACCGAAGTCGTAAAGGTTTAACTTCGGCTGCGATTTCTTCGCGTCGAGAATTTCCCGGGCCTGGATGTGCCTGGGGTCAACAGTCCAGATGCCTCCCGATTCGAGCTGAGCCCTGCGCTGGGCGGGCTCCGTAATTAACGGAAGCTTCACCGAGTCAAAGTAGGGCTGGCCTGGGCGCATATGCCAATCTGGGTTCCTGTCGTAGGTGTAGCCGACACTGGGTTCCCATTCTTTCAGGCGCCACGGTCCGGAACCCCGCTGGTCAGTCTGAGAGTCGAAGCCCCCGTCGGCCTCCATGGGAAGGATTGAAAGGAATCGATGGAAGGCAAACCGAGAGACCATGTTTGCAACGGGGAACGCCATATCGACGACCACGGTGGTGTCGTCGACGGCCTTGATCGAGTTGATCGGTCCAACCTCACTGAGTTCGTGAACGTAGTCGAATCGCGTAAGCGATAACTCCGTGTGCCGTTTCCAACTGAATTCCACGTCTTCGGTCGTCACAGCACGCCCATTGGTTGGCGGCCGCGGATCGAACTTCATGTCCTGGCGTAGTTTAAACGTGATCTGTAGTCCGTCAGGGGAGACCTCGAATGATCCGGCCGCGTCCGGTACGATAGCTCCCCCAATGGGATTCCCAAACTTGCCAGGCTCCCATTGGAACATACGGCTGTACGCCCATGCTTGGAAGTTGATCCCGCTACCAATGGACGCGTTGGCCAGGGGATCCATGGTCCGGGCTTCATTAGTGGTGTAGTGCGGCCAGATCCCACCCTGTTTTGCGGAATCAGAAGAGTCCTCGGCCTGCGTGAGGAGACCGCTGGTCGCTGCGCCACCGCCACCGCCAGAGGTGCCGCCGGAGGATGACGCTTCGTCATCTCCGCCGCAGGCCAGGACAAATGCGGAGCCAAGCGCGACTCCGCCAGTGCCGACAAGGGCACGTCGGCGGGAAATCCTTTGTCGGAGTGCCCGATTCCAGTAGCTGCCGTCGTTCATGTCAGCCCCTCCTTAGAGTTATGGTTAGTGCAACATAGTTGCACTAGATTAGAGGTGTCAAGCGCGTAGGGGACGATCAGTTGCGTTAATTGGGACTTTCAGATAGTGACGTCTTGCACTAAGTCATCGGCTGAGTAAGAATCTCGAAGATGAGAAGCGTTCTAAGCAGAGCAATGGAGGCTATGGAGCTCGCGGCCTCCGACCCGGGGGGTCTTACTGTTACAGACCTCGCGGATGCTACTCACATCAGCAAATCCACCGCCTCGCGTCTACTGAGTTCGATGGTGGAGGCAGGGATGCTTGAGCGGGACGAAGCTCAGCGTCACTTTCTCGATGTCCGGCTCTGGCATCTGGGTGCGCAATCCGTCCGTCGTCTTACTTATTGGACGTGGCTCGGCCGCACATTCTGGCAGCTGTGAAAGATATTGGTGTCTCTGTCTTCGTGGCCGTCGCCCGAGAGAACAAGGCGATTTACCTCTGAGAGCATAAAACCCCTGGCCGGATATCCCTTCATGAACTTGGTTTCTTATGTAGTTCCGATATATGCCTGCGCACCGGGCAAGGCAATCCTCGCGCACTCCGACCCGAAGATGATCCAGGCAGTTCTGGACGGGCCGCTTGAGAAGTTCACTCCGAGCACCTTCACGACGAAGGAAGAGCTCTCAGATGAACTCGAGAGTATTCGTCGCTTGGGTTACGCCCTGAACCGAAGCGAATATGCAGATAACGGGCGCATCGCAATCGCCGTTCCCATCTTCGACAAGACCGTGACGCCGGTGGCGTCCATTTGCTTCCACGAAATGTTCAGCGAAACGGATGTAGAGAACGTTGTAAGGTGCATTCTCGAGCTGGGGCGCACGATATCCGGCAGCCTTGGCTATTCGCCTGCTGCTCACCAAGTGATCGCCTAGTCTACAACTTCATGCAAACAGTCGTTGGCAACCACGGCCCTACAAGTCTCTAACGTCTGTCAGCTATTAGCGGCTTTGGGTTGGGCCCTTACCCGCTCCCACGGAGTCTCGGGTCTAAGACATCCCGCAGTGCATCACCGAACAGGTTAAAGGAGAACACGAGGACCGCGATTGCGATGCCTGGATAGATTGCTAGACCGGGCTGCGTCCGCATGTAATTACGCCCTTCTAGGCTGAGCATTTGGCCCCAAGAGGGGAAGGGCTGGGGAAGTCCATAGCCGAGGAAGCTAAGCGACGCTTCGACCAGCACCATGACTCCCAAGAGGAGCGTTGCGTTGAGAACAATTAGATGGAACGTGTTGGGGAGCACGTAGTGCGTCATGATACGGCGGTCCCCAGCTCCGACAACACGTGCGGCCTCAATGAAGGGCGTCGCCATGATCGAGAGTGTCTGGCCCCGAATAAGACGGGACTGGCCCGGTCCAAAGACGGCGCCTAGAACGAAGATCATCGGCCACAGCCCAGTGCCGAAAATACCAAGAACAACGATGAACAAAACCAGACCAGGTAACGCCTGGAAGACATCGACAATCCTATAAGCAACTTTGTCCATCCAACCCATATAGAAGCCGCTCATGATACCCATTACGGCGCCTATCGACACGGCAATAAAGGTACCTCCGAACGCCACCATGACGGCAACCCGGGAGCCGTACAGGAGTCGGCTCAGGATGTCGCGACCGGTGGCATCTGTACCCAAGAGGTGGTCGCTGCTAGAACCTTCAAGCCTTGCCAGTAGGTTTTGCTTGTCGTAACGGTAAATCAACGGTACTTCGCTGGCCACTTGATCGGCGAGATAAGGCATGGGCCTGTCGGAGACTCCGGTTGTCCGTGAGATCTTGTTCACCGTCTCAGGGATTGCGTCACCGATGATGAAAAAGAAGATCACAACTAGGGCACAGGCAAAGCCCAGAGGCTTCTTGCGCGCAAATGTCATGGCTCCGCTTAGAAGCCTTCTCGGTAGACCCCGTTGGCGAATACTTTCCCAGTCTTCGACTAGGCTCTCGCTGCCCAGTTCCTGAGTTGCCATCGCTCTCCTGTTTCGGTACTAATCAAACCGTATTCGAGGATCGAGCCACGCGTAAATAATGTCAGTCAAAATGACCGAGAAAAGTAGTACTGCCGCGAAGACGAATACAAGGCCTTGGATAACCGGGTAATCGAGGTTATTCACGGAGTCCACCAGATAGCGCCCCATCCCAGGAATCACAAATATCTGCTCGAAGATCACAGTGCCAGAGATTACGTTTGGTAAGAGCACTGTGCCAACAAGCGTCACGATGGGGATCAATCCATTACGCAGCGCATGCCTGTACAGGACGGTGCTTTGACTGAGGCCTTTCGCATGGGCGGTTCGAATGTAGTCCTGATGCAGGACCTCCAACATCTGTGTGCGCGTTAGGCGAATCAGGCTGCCGCTTGGGGTCAGGCCAATAATGATGGCCGGCATGGCCATGATCTTGAAGTGAGCTATAGGGTCGTTCTGAAGGTATTCGAAGTCTAGTGGCGGGGCCCACTTAAACCAAATCGAGCCAAATGTGATGGCAAGTATGGCGATCCAGAAGCTGGGCATCGCGGCGACCAATATTGCGATGCTGCGCAGGATGTAGTCTGGAAACCTGTCCTGGTACAGGGCCGCATACACACCAGTCGGCACCGATACGATAAGAGCGGTAAGGAGTGCCCATAGACCGAGTTCTAAGCTTACAGGCACCCGCCTCTGCAGCTCTCCAACGACGGGCCGGCCGCTGTGCAGAGACTCGCCTAAATCGCCCTGAAGCAATCCGGCTTCACCACCCCAGAACCAGGACACCCCCATCCAGTTCAAGTACTGCTTATGGAGGGCACCATCCAGTCCGAGCTGCTCTCGGAGCGCAGCTTTTATTTCTGGGTTGTTCTGGCCGTACTCACCAATGATCAAGTCGATTACGTCGTCCGGGAGAAAGACTCTCAGGAGCATGAAAATGAAGAGCGTGACCACCAGGAGAGTCGGAACGGTCAGTAGCAGCCTCTGCGCGATGTATTTCTGCACCCTACCTCCAGACTCCAATGAGCACGGACATCTTAACCCTGGCTAGATGCCAGCTTGTACTCGCTTGCGAACCTCTTGCAGTCTGTCACGTACGCTGGGATGAAGGTGCCGGTGTCGTTACCGATGGTCAGCCACTTGAATCCTTGCTGAAACCTGGCCGCGGCGTCCTCTGTGGAAGCTGTCGTACAAGCTGGGATGCCGGCTTTGTTACAGGCTTCGAGAGCGGTATCCACCAGCGCCTGAGCCTTGTTCCTGTCTCCAACGGCCTGTGTCATATCCCCCTGACCGATGAAAGCGGCGTCGACTCCCGGGATGCTAAGGATGTCCTCGACTTCGTCAACGGCCTCGGGATCTTCGATCATGGGGACTCGGACGAAACCGCTCTCCCCCCACGCTTGTACTCATCCGGGCCATCGAGGCCCCATTGCATGGCTCGACCACCTCCGCCGGCGCCTCTTCTTCCTTGAGGCGGGAAGACCATATCGGTTATCAGCTCCTTAGCGGCACTATACGGCGAGCAATGAGGAACAAGGATACCCGATGCTCCAGCATCCATTAGCGTGTTGGCGGTTGCAGGCTCGTGTCCCCGAACGCGAACCAGCGCGGCCATTCCGCTCCGCTCAGCTGTGACGATCATGCGGTAAACGGTCTCGATACCTAGGGGCGCGTGCTCCATATCGATGATGATGAAGTCGTGGCCTGCGCTCGCAATGGTCTCGATGGTTTCCATCGCAGGGATCTTGACGAACATGCCAAGCAAACAAGACGAAGGCTCGTATAGTCGCTCTTTAAAGTGAGACCCCATGGTAGTTCCTACACTCGCAAGCGAGCAACTTGTGCTATCTATCCAAATTAGTAAAGGTCTTTGCTCGCGAGGGCGGCACCATCAGCTAGGGCGCGAAGCTTAGCCCACTGTACCTCTGGATGGACACGGATCATATTCCATCCCTGGGAGAAACCACAATCGGTGCCGGCTATGACGTTCTCCTTGCCGACCACGCCAGCGTAATTCTTGATCCGCCAGGCAACCAGCTCGGGGTGCTCCACGACATTGGTCTGGTGACTAACGATGCCCGGGATCAGGATCTTGCCCTCCGGCAGCCTGACGTCTTCCCAGACCATCCACTCGTGCTCGTGGCGTGGGTTAGCCGCCTCGATGGAGTACGCCTGGGCGTTGATCTTCAGAATGAGGTCAACGATGTCCTTCAGTGGGATGTCCGTGGTGTGAGGGGTGTTCATGCTTCCCCAGCAGAGGTGATAACGAACTCGGTCCTCGGGAATGCCCTTCAGAGCGAAGTTGAAGAACTCCACTTGGCGCTCGGACTCGGCGCGCAGCTTCTCCCAGCTTGGGTGCGGGTCTCCCGGCAACACCTGGTTTCGTGCAGGCAAGCCCAGGTCAAGCTGCACAACGAAGCCAGCGTCCACGATGGCCTTGTACTCCTCGTGCAGTGCACTGGCCATCGCCTGCAGGTAGTCATCTTCTGTGGGGTAGATGTCCTTGTTGAGGCGGTCGCCCTGGACCCTTCCAGGCGGCGTCGCTGCGGTTATGAAGGCTTCCTCGCATTTCTGGCCTTGCATCGCCTTCTTGACGTTGTCGATGTCACGCTGCAACGCGTCCTGGCCGGTGTATTTGATTGCACCGGTCAGCACCATGCGCTCGGCCGGGATGTCCTCCAGCAGCCCCTCGCGGGGTATCTCAGGAGGCATCCACATGGTTCGGTACATGGAGTTGTACTGAGCCATGAAGCCGGGGAACTCCTCGTTAAGGATCGGGTAATTCATCGGCTGCTGCGTGGGAGAAGGGGCCTGGCGCTCCAGCGGCCGCGCCTCGAAGCCGCCCAAGCGCTCGGAGATATAGCCGCCGAAGGAGGCCCGTCCCTGCTCGCCGTCGTTGATGATGTCTATACCCACCTCGACTTGCTTGCGGACGACGTCTTCCGTGGCGGCCTTGACCCTAGCCAGGAAGGCCTTCTCGTCAACAGCCTGGCGCTTCACCTTCCTGATGATGTCCATCAGGACATCGGCCGGCCGGCACAGGCTGCCAACATGGGTAGTGAGTATGCGTTCCGAGCTGCGCTTCATGGCTTTCTCCTAGGCTGACATGTGACACAATATCTTGAGCAATCGATGTGGGATTTTTAGATTATGTCGGCGTAGAATGCAACCCTGTTGCACTGGTCATGGAGGCGGTTTGTGGCAATCGAATACCTTTCGGATCTCATGAAGAGGGTCATCGGGCCTCAGGAAGACTACGAGGAGTTGGGTAGCGGCTTCGGCGGACCGAACGGGCCAACGGAGGGTCCCGTCTGGTGGCGCGAAGGTAATTATTTGCTCTTCAGTGACATTCACGGCAGCCGAAGGATGAAGTGGGATTCCAAGAACGGTATCTCTGTAGACAAGGAGGAGACGGCGCGCGCCAACGGCATGACGCGTGACCGCCAGGGACGTCTGGTCTGCTGCCACCACCTCAGCCGTTGCGTCGACCGAGAGGAGGGGGACGGCACTGTCACGGTAATCGCCGACAAGTATCGCGGCATCAAGCTAAACCGGCCGAACGACGTCGTGGTCAAGTCGGACGGGAGCATTTACTTTTCCGATCCGCCGCCACGGCCCCCGCTGACACCGCCGGAGAACACGCCCGAACTCGACATCGCCGGCGTTTACCGCGTCTCGCCCGACCTGAAGCAAATCAACATGGTGGCGCGTGACTTCGTCAACCCCAATGGCCTCACTTTCTCGCCGGACGAAAGCGTCCTATATATCAACGACAGCAATCGCTTCCGCCGCCACATCCGCGCCTTCAACGTCGAAGGCAACGGCATGCTGGACCTGGGTAGCGAGCGGTTGTTTACCGACATGAAGGGAGACGACAGGCCAGGTGGGCCTGACGGCATGAAAGTGGATGTCGAGGGGAACGTCTATTGCACCGGACCCGGCGGAATATGGGTGATGACGCCGGAAGGAGAGCATATCGGCACCATTCTGACTCGCGCGGTGAATATGGCCTGGGGCGAAGAGGATTGGAGGACATTGTTCTTCACAGGGTCGAACACGATCAATCGAATTCAGCTCGCAATTCCGGGTATTCCGGTACCTCGGGGAGATATTTGAGCCATCTCACGGTCAGCAAGCGCGTTTGACCTGACTCGTTTGGATCACCTGCTTAACAACCAGCAACCCTGCGCCAGACCGAGACGTTGGCCTTTCCTGGCGGCCCTTGTTCAGACACTGTGGCCGGATTGTGTCACCGCGAGAACGGGCCTTGCTTCCGCGTGGCCCGAGTAGGAGCCAAGACCTGCCCCCGGACTGCCTGGAATGCTGACGATTCGCGCCGCCGAACACCGCGATAGCTGATTCGCCGTAGGGACAGGAAGATAGCGAAGGACGAGTCTGCGGGAGCGGTTAAAGTTGGCATCCTTCGTCGCGGCGATAGGAAAACTGCCGAGCGCCATGAACAGGTCGGGGGCAACAGGTTTTCAGCTTGCGGTCGGGGCGTCTTCTATGACTCCCTCCACGTCACCACCGGGCAGGACGAGGTAGGGTTGGCCGTTTTCCTCACCGATGTCGTAGACGGTGACGATGTGGGGGTGAGAGCCGAGGCGGCCCATGGCCTCGGCTTTCATGGTGTAAATGAGGCCGGTTAGATTCAGATGAATTAATGGGCCCCACAGCCACGCCCTTAACGATCTCCAGTTCCCCAGCGATGTCGTTCAGCTCGCCGTCCTCTGGCGCCTGCGCTACAAGCTCAGCTTTCGTGACGTTGCAGAGCTCCTGCTGCATCGCGGTTACGAGGTCAGCCACGAGACCGTCCGCATCTGGGAGCGGCGCTTCGCGCCCATGGCCAGTGAACGGCTGCGCGCCAAGTGCCGCGGCCACGCCGGCTCCGGTATCCGGTCGAAACCTACGTTAGAGTCAGCGGCCGTTAGTCCTACCTCTATCGAGCTTTCGACCGGGATGGCAACCTCCAGGACTCGATGCTCAGTCAGCACCGCGACCGGCAGGGCGACTTCTAAACGTTACCGGGCAGAGGCCATTGCGTATGACCACGGATAAGCACTCAGCCTTCAAGTAGGCCGTTCGCTCGTTCGTGGGACGAAAGGTCCTGCACCGCCAGAATCATTACTTGAACAACCGCATAGAGCAGGACCAGCGGCCGCTCAAGCCACGCAATTACCCGATGCTAGGCTTCAGCCGGTTCGAGTCGGCAAGCGCTTCTGCACGACTATCGACGAACTGCGCCACTATCTGAGAGTTCGCAATCCCGGGGGCGAAGGAGTGTCGGCATCTGACAGGCGCCAGATCTTCAGCAGCAGATGGTCAACCCTGATGGCCGAACTAGCCGCCTGGAGCCTACCTCCTGAGTCAGCTTGCCTTCGTGCCTGAGAAGCCCTGATTACTGACAGAACCGGAGCCGCAATACCCGGTCTTACTTGCACATCAAACTGGAGGATTCTCTCGGAGGACCGTTGCGCCCATGTTGATGTACTTGTCACGGTCCCCTGGTCCGTCGATACGGACGAACATCTTCGTGGACGTCCCCTGCAACTGCTCGATCGTGTACTTCAGACAGTCGTCATCGGTCTTGAATGGATGTCCCGGGCTGGCTTCGAGACTGAACGCCAGATCGGCGGAGTGGGGCGCCGCTCCCCAAGAGAGGCAATCGACTCCTGGTTTTGCTAGGCGATGCGCCATCGTGATTGCTTCAAGGGACTCCACCTGAAGCAAGAGGACGCCGCTATGGTTCCACCATTCGGCAAACTCAACCCGCGTGTTCTTCCCTGGTGTTTCCGTGAATCCCAAGGGGTGGACGCCACCGGAGCTACGTTTACCTTTTGGTGGGTAGTAGAAGAACTCCAGCGCCTCATTTGCTATCTCTTCTGATTCAACCTGGGGAACTTCGATACCTGAGAGCCCAAGATCGGCATAGGCCCCCACCATGTACGCGTGTCGAGGGTGCTTTATCCTTAGCATGACTGGCACCCCAAGTTCCGCCGCAACTGTACAGAGTGTGGCGACTCGCTCTTCGCTGAGCGGAAGGTGTTGCGAGTCGATATGAATGAAGTCATACGGATGAAAGCGGAGGACCTTTTCCAGTCGTTCTCTTGTAACAGTCAGGGGCAAGAAGGCCCCTATCAAGACCTCACCTTGCTGGATACGCGGTTTTAAGGGTCCTTTGAACGCCATGGGCATAACCTCTTCGGCTCCGGTCCGCGGTCAAGGGGCTCAGGTGTTTCACGCGCCAGCAAATGCAACAAAGTGCATGACCAGGCCTCAAGAAATGCCGCGAAGTATCTTAAGGCTGATTGATCGCGGAGCTGGCTTCTTCAATCGGCGCTGCACCCACCCAATGGCCAAGGTCTACGATGATACCCTCGGGTCCCCGGTACTTGATTTCGTAGTTCCCGGCGCCCGACCTTCCATCGGTCAACTCTTCGCCACCTGCCGCTTGAAGGCGGCTCCGAGTGTTTTCTTCATCCTCCACCGTGAAGCCGATGTGCGAAACACCGAGGAGTGGTTCGCCCTCCTCGCCTAAAACACCCTCTGGAATGACCACTATGTTGAGGGTGCCATCGGAGAGGTCGACAATTCCACCGGGGCGCCGTCGAGCGACAGTTAGCCCGAGACCATTAACGAAGAAGTTCACGAATTGATCGACATCCTTGGCGCGGTAGGCAATGTGACGTATCTTTCCCATTCGCTACTCCTCTGGAGGCGTTGCCTCAATGATCTCCATAAGCCTCGGTTCCGCGAGAGCCGTGAACCGCATGGTCGGATAAGGTTCGGCTTCAGGACACGCCGCTACTGACCTGAGCGCTTACGATTTGTCGTGCCAGGTCAATGCGCTGCTTGATGGCGCGAGTAAACGTACCGGTGTCATTTCCGATGGCGAGCCACTTAAAGCCCTGCCTGAACCTGGCTTCAACGTCGTCTCCGTAAGCCGTGGTGCAAGCCGGGATGCCTTTTCGTCGGCACGCTTCTAGGGCTCTGTCGACGTAGCCTTGCGCCTTCTCTCGGTCGCCAAGTGTCTGGGTTAAGTCACCTTGGCCGATGAAAGCGGCGTCTACTCCATGAATGTCGAGTATGCTCTCGATTTCATCCACGGCTTGCGGGTCCTCAATCATCGGCACTCGAGTGATCCCACTATTGCCGCCGCGCCGGTACTCCTCGGAACCGTCAAGCCCCCATTGAGTCGCTCGGCCGCCACCACCGGCTCCTCTTCTTCCCGCGGGCGGGAAGACCATTTCCGTGATCAGTTCCTTGGCGACATCATAAGGAGAGCAATGCGGTATCAGAATTCCAGAGGCGCCGGCATCTAGGAAGGTATTTGCGGTTGCCGTGTCGTGGCCTCTGGTTCGGACCAAAGCACCCATGCCGCTTCGTTCTGAAGTCACGATCATTTGATACACGGTCTCAACTCCTAGTGGAGCGTGTTCCATGTCGATGATTACAAAGTCGTATCCGGCGCTTGCGAGTATCTCCATCGTTTCGATGGTCGGGAACTTCACGAACATCCCAAGTAGTCTTGACGACGGGTCGTGGAGACGCTCTTTGAAATTAGAGCCCATGGTCAATTTCTCGCTTTCTAAGAGCCCCTAGCTCAGTTGGCAAAAAGTTTTTGGCTAGCTAGGGCAGCTCCTTCGGCTAGAGCCCTGAGCTTGGCCCACTGCACCTCGGGATGTACGCGGATCAGATTCCAGCCTTGGGAGAATCCGCAGTCGGTACCAGCAATTACGTTTTCGCGTCCCACCACACTGGCGTAATTTCCGATTCGCCAGGCCACCAACTCCGGATGCTCCACCACGTTGGTCTGGTGACTAATGACCCCAGGAATCAGGATCTTGCCGTCTGGCAGCTTGACGTCCCTCCAGATCATCCACTCATGCTCATGTCTGGGGTTGGCGGCTTCGATTGAGTAAGCCTGAGCGTTGATCTTCAAGATCAAGTCAACAATGTCTTTGAGCGGAATATCACTGGTGTGGGGCGTATTCATGCTGCCCCAGCAGAGGTGATATCGAACCCGATCTTCGGGAATGCCATTGAGCGCATGATTGTACGCTTCAATCTGCATCTCCGAGACCCGTCGCAACTCTTCCCAACTCGGGTGCGGGTTGCCAGGCAGCACCTGGTTGCGCGCTGGCAGACCAAGGTCCAACTGAACCAAGAACCCTGCGTCAACGATTGCCTTATACTCTTCATGGAGCGCGTCGGCCAGGGCATAGAGATAGGCCTGCGGAGTCGAATAATGCTCCGCGCTGCCCGCGGCTTCTGTCGCCGACGGCGTTGCGGCTGGTATGAAGGCCTCCTCGAAATCTAGACCTTGCATCGCGGACCGGAAATTTTCGATGTCTCGCTGAACCGCTGCCTGCCCCTCGTACTTGATTTCGCCCGATACCACCGTCCTCTCCCGAGGCAGGTTGTTGAGGCTCTCTCGCGAGATCTCAATCGGCATCCACATGGTCCGGTACATGGAGTTGTACTGGGCCATAAATCCCGGGAACTCTTCGTTGAGAATTGGGTAGTTCATCTGGGAGGGGCCCGGCGCCTTCTCAATCGGGCGCACTTCCAAGCCCCCTAGGCGATCGGTGATGTAGCCAGCAAAACTTGGCTTCGAAAACTCGCCGTCGCTGGGGATGTCTATCCCCACCTCAGCTTGCTTGCGAACGACTGCCGCGACGCCTCGCTTTACGTCCGCAGCGAAGGATTCTTCGTTCACGGGCTCGTGGCGGACCTTGGCGATGATGGCTTCAAGGATCTGCGGCGGGCGCACAAGGCTACCCACGTGCGTCGTGAGTATGCGATTCGAGCTGCGCTTCATGGCTGCCTTCTCCTCTTAAATTCGGCTCCACTGACATAAACCGCCGTTGAAGGCTGGCTCTATGCGGATTTGCCGACCTCTCCGGTTCGACTGGCCGAACAAAGACGCTAAGTAGTGTGCGAGTTGTATGGCATCCTCACATATATTGCAACCTGTTTGTGAGTTTTGGGACGTTTGAATGCTGAATGCCGATTGAGTTCTTGTCGGACGGCTCTGTCAGATTTCCCGAACCCCAGCATCGGGTAGTAGCGCTGCCTTCAATGGTCGGTGACTCAGCCCCGTTCGGTTGTGGAGGTACTGGCTCTGGCGGTGCAGTGCCCTGCGACCCACGTCCAGCGGATGGCCCGCTTGTACCGGGTGCCTGTCAGTGGACACAGCTGTCAGCCTTTGCTTGCTGGTTAGGCAGCCTGCTCGGCTTTCAATGATTTCCGAACCGGCGCCGACTCGAAATTCCCGAACCCCAGCATCGGGTAGTAGCGCTGGCGGAGAGCCATGGATTCGAACCCTGGATACGTCATAAGACGTATGACGGTTTTCGAGACCGTTGAATCTGTCTCAACAACAGAAGCAGGTCGGGACAGGGAGAGGGTTTCAACGGATGCTTCAATGGTCGGTGACTCAGCCCCGTTCGGTTGTGGAGGTACTGGCTCTGGCGGTGCAGTGCCCTGCGACCCACGTCGTCGCGTAGTTACCGCTACTCGGCGTCCCCAGCTTAATTGCCCCAACCCCATAACCTGCTGTCAACGCAGTTCTTACTCCGTTTATGATCAGTTCAAGCGGAATCAAAACAGATGGCTTCGGTCCAGTAAACGCGTATAGGGACGAGGTCGGTGATATGGGCGCTACCTCTTGTTCACGGCATCACGCGAAGCCTGGGGAACGGCATGCGCGTAACGGGTCAGCGTGATCATGGGGTTCGTATGACGGAGAATCGCCGCAGTCGTCACCACGTCTACACCCAGATTTATTAGCAGGGTCCCGGCGAAGTGTCTCAAGTCATGAATCCTGGCGCGCGGAACCCCTGCCCGATCTCGCAGTGCTTGCCAACGGTGAGTGACGAAATCGTGCGTCATTCCCCTTCCGAGTGCATCCGCGAACACGAGATCGTGCTCGGGTCCAATCCCTATCGACTCGAAGTGCTGGCGCTGAGCCTCGCGATACTCCGACAGCGCATCCACTACCAAACTGACCAGGGGAACTGGAGCTCGCGACTTTTCCGTCTTCGGACTCCCATAATCGACGGGGGCAGCGAGCTTGCGTGTCTGTCGCACATGCAATGTCGCACCGTCTAGATCAACGTCCTGCCAGCGAAGCCCCAGGGCTTCACCCAGACGTAAGCCCGTGAGCGCGAGTAGGGTAACGAGCGTCCCGATATCCGTCTCACGTGACATCTCGAGTAGCCGGCGTCCATCCTCCAACGTGAGCACGTAGGGTTCAAAGTTATCCGCCTTGGGAGCTTTAACGCGATCGCATGGGTTGAAATCAAGACGACCGTCCCAAACCGCTGCCTTCAATGCTTGAGACAAGACGCGGTAAACGTGCAGCCGGGTGGTACCGGACACTTCCTGCATCGTCGGTGAGGTGAAAACCGCTCTGACATCATCAGCCTTGAGGCTCTGGAGCTCTCGCAACCCGATGACTGGATTCACGTACTTTCGAAGAAGGGTCTCATGATTGCGAGCCGTTCTCGATTCCGGGTTATCCGACTTGTAAGCGGCAATCCACTCCGCCATCCAGTCCTCAACCGTGGAAGATGTGAACTTTGGCCGGTGACCTTCCCCACGTTCTTGTTTGTATTTGAGTTGCGGCGGAAGCTCGCCGTCCAGCGCCTTCTGATTGAGAACACCTTCTAGGCGCTTCGCCGCCTGGATACCGCCTTCGACACGCTCCGTGTACTGGTCGTACTTCTTGCCATCGGAAGCCTTATGGAGAGGTCCTTTGTAGTAGACCTTCACGAGGTAATGTTTGAATGTTCCTGCTGCATTTGCCGACACGACGCGGCCATTGTGGAGCCGTTTGAGGATAGTCATGATGGGAATTAGGTCCTTTCGTTGCATGCTCAGCGATTGGGCTCAGGGGCGTCGCGTAGTTACCGCTACTCGGCGTCCCGCTTCTTTCTTACTTGTAGTATCGGCTATCTTCTAGTGTCGGTCTAGTGTCGGACGTCAACGAGAGAAAAGAAAACGCCCCGAAGGGCGCTTCTTAGATTCGATTTTGGTGGGCGATACAGGGCTCGAACCTGTGACCTTCTGTGTGTAAAACAGACGCTCTAGCCAACTGAGCTAATCGCCCTGGATGGTACCGGCAACCAACTGCCCGGTGATGTCATTCTATCGCACCTGTTTGGCGCGGCCGGGCCTGCTAGCGCTTCGGACCCGGGTCCTGCTGAACCAATACTTCATCCCTTACCTGGAGTAGCGAGCCATCCCACTGAAACGTGGTCTCGCGCAGCTGACTGGGACAGCACAGCGGGTCTTCCGGCCCGTATACGCCGCGTGTCTCCAGTAGTAATCCGTCAGCAACGCTCATCTGAATTCCGCTTGCAGCCGTCCGATCGACGGTCCGCGTCAGGACTGCCTCCGGCGCTCCAGATTTAAGCCGGAGAATGACGTAGGCGATGTTGCCCAGGGTTCCCTGCGAAGTAACGGGGACGATGGCCTCTTCTCGTCGATCGCCGGTCAGGTCAGCGAAGAGAATCGCACCCGGTTCGATTTCTCCGGTCCCGAGTTGAGCGACGATTTTCTGCAAAGCGCCGACCTGTTCGAAGTCGACGGCACGAATCGCTTGAGCATCTTCTGGTGGTTCCGAAGCGCTAAATCCGATGTCCTCCTCACCGCCATCTCCACAAGCAGCGCTCAAAACAACGACGGTGGCAAAGAGGCAGGCGAGTACCTTCAGAGCAAAGCTCCTCTCCCCGCCTGATCAAATAGTATCGGCTGCCTTCGGCGCAGGCAATCAAGAGGGAGAGCGGGGGTCAGATCGCTAGTTAAGCTCGCCCTCGTCAAACTCCGGCTCCGGCTCATCAGCTTCTGGTGTCGTACTGAGAAAGAGCTGACTACCTCCTTGCGCGCTGTGGACCATGCCCCAAACGTAGGCATCGTCGCGCAACAGGCGAAACAAGGACGGTCCACCCCCCTCGGCTTCTTCGTAAAATCCCGCCGTCCTCAGCTGCGCCTTGACATGCTCGAACGCCATCCGTGGCGGCATGGCGAGCACTAGGTTCAGCCCCCAGCCGATGCTCTGGCTCGGTAGGACGTCTTGACGGCTCACCAGCACGGATTCCGGGAAGGTCACCCACTCATCCAGTGGGTTGCGCCTGTCCTCAGTCATAACAACGGGTCCAGATACAGACGTAAGAGGGGATGATTGGACACCATCCCCTCTTCTTGGCGAGAGTCGGCCGACGTGACGCGATAATTAGACCTCTCGGAACTCGCCCTCGACCGTGCCTTCCGGCGCTTCGTCGGGAGCTTCTTCGGCGGAGCCATCCGCACCGGCGCCCTGCGCGCCGTAGACCGCCTCGCCAATCTTCTGCAGCGATTCGTTTAGCTCAGCAACCGCGCTTTCAATCGCACCGCTATCGGTGCCTTCCAGCGCCGCACGGACCGCGGCGATCTTGCCCTCGACTTCGGTCTTGAGCTCAGCCGGAACCTTATCTTCGTTCTCCCGCAGCGTCTTCTCAGCGCTGTAGGCAAGGCTGTCGGCCATATTGCGCGTTTCGATTTCGCCGCGCCGGACCTCGTCCTCGGCGGCGTGAATCTCAGCCTCTCGCTGAAGCTTCTCGATCTCCTCCTTGGACAGGCCGGAGCCCGCCTGGATCGTGATCTTCTGCTCCTTGCTGGTCGCCTTGTCCTTGGCGCTCACATTGAGGATGCCGTTGGCGTCGATGTCAAACGTGACCTCAACCTGTGGCACGCCTCGTGACGCTGGCAAGATGCCATCGAGGATGAACCGGCCCAGCGACTTGTTATCGGTCGCGATCGCTCGATCGCCCTGCACGATGTGGATCTCAACCGACGGTTGGTTGTCCGCCGCGGTCGAGAAGACCTGACTCTTGCTGGTGGGAATCGTCGTGTTGCGCGGGATAATAGCCGTCGCGACGCCGCCCAGTGTTTCGATGCCGAACGTTAGCGGCGTGACGTCCAATAGCAGCACGTCCGTGACGTCGCCCTTGAGCACGCCGGCCTGAATCGCCGCGCCGATCGCGACAACTTCGTCAGGATTGACGCCGCGGTGGGGCTCCCTACCGAAGAACTGCTTCACCTTCTCGATGACCAGGGGCATACGCGTCTGGCCGCCAACCATGACGACCTCATTGATTTGCGACGACGTGACACCCGCGTCCTGCAGCGCCTGCTTGCACGGCCCCAGGCTGCGCTCGACAAGGTCAGACACGAGCTGCTCCAGCTTGGATCGCGCCAGCGTCAGATTGAGGTGCTTAGGACCGGCCGCGTCCGCCGTGATAAACGGCAGGTTCACGTCCGTCTGCATCACACTGGACAGCTCGATCTTTGCTTTTTCCGCCGCTTCCTTGAGACGCTGCAGCGCCATCCGGTCCTGGCTCAGGTCGATTCCCTGGTCCTTCTTGAATTCATCCACCAACCAGTCGATGACCACCTGGTCGAAGTCGTCTCCACCGAGGTGCGTGTCGCCGTTCGTCGAGCGCACCTGGAACGTGCCCTCGCCGATCTCGAGGATCGAGATATCGAAGGTGCCGCCACCCAGGTCGTAGACCGCGATGACCTCTTCGCCCTTCTTTTCGAGCCCGTAGGCCAGCGCCGCGGCCGTCGGTTCGTTAATAATCCGCAGCACTTCCAGCCCGGCGATCGTCCCGGCGTCTTTCGTCGCCTGGCGCTGACTGTCGTTGAAGTAGGCCGGGACGGTGATCACGGCCTCGATGACCGTCTCACCGAGATAGGCCTCCGCATCCGCCTTCAGCTTCTGCAGGATCATGGCCGAAACCTCAGGCGGTGAGTAGGTGCGGTCGGTCACCTCTACGGCGGCATCGCCGTTGGAACCGTTGACCACCTTGTACGACAGCAACTTCGTGTCGTTCTGGACCACGGTGTCCTCGAACTTGCGACCCATGAGGCGCTTGATCGAATAGATCGTGCTATCTGGATTGGTGATCGCCTGGCGCTTCGCAACTTGGCCAACCAGGCGCTCACCGCTTTTCGCGAAGCCAACGACGGACGGGGTCGTCCTGCCGCCCTCGACGTTGGCGATGACGGCGGGTTCCCCCGCCTCCATGACGGCCACGCAGGAGTTTGTTGTCCCCAGGTCGATGCCGATTACTCTAGCCATTGTTGCTTGCCTCCCTGAAGCCGCTCAGCTGCCTCGTACCCTTCATCTTTGTCATTACATTCGCCCGCGCTTGCGAGCTATCGCCCGTTCGACGATGGCGGCAGCACTGGCGAGCTCGTCTCGTTCTCCCTTGTCCGGAGTTAGATCCATGGCCCGCCGGAAGTGTCTCAGCCCATCCTGATAGAGGTTCTCCACCGTCAGTTCCATCGGCGCCACGTCTTCGGTGGCTGCCTCTCCGTACTCTTGCTTGTACTCTGCGGCCCGGTAGCACGCCATCCCTACTCCGTAGTGAGCCCGCACTTCGCTCTCGTCCCGCGTCACGGCTTCCTCGAACGCATTGATGGCTTGCCCGAAGCGCCGCATGCTAATCAGCTGGCTGCCTAGCAGCATCGGCCAGAGTCGTTCGGCGGGTTCAGCAACCATCTTCTCTCGCAAGATGTCCAGCGCTGCCGGCGCCTGCCCCACGATGCCCTTCTCTCCCGATCGCGATAGGACCTCCGGGTTGAGTGCATCACGGCGCTTCTCTTCGTCGCGTGTCAGGCCGTCCAGGTTCGGCCGCTTGCTGCTGAAGATTGGCATCGCCTCAGGCCTGCGCCTCTCCCCCTCCTTCGGGCTGCTTTCCACCCACGACAACCATCGCCGGGCGCAGGACTCGACTGCCCAGCGTATAGCCCTTTTGCGCCACGTTGAGCACCTTGCCCGCTTCGCCCTCGGCGTACATGACAGCCTCGTGGATGTTGGGATCGAAGTCCTGGCCTTCGGCCGTAATCTCGGCTACGCCATTTACTTCAAGCAGCGCCTCAAACTTTCGATGGATCAGGCGAAGTCCGTCCACCCAGGTCAGGCCCGCAATGTGCGGGTCGACATTGTCCAGGGCGCGCTCAAGGTCGTCGATGATCGGCAGCAGGTTGAAGATCAACGCTGCGTTGGCGATCTGCGTAAATTCAGAGCGCTCTTGCTCCGCCCTACGCTTGAAATTCTGAAAGTCCGCGGCGGCACGCTGCCAGGACGCGTAGTAAGACTCAGCGCGCTCCTTTTCGTGCGCCAGCTGCTCTTCCAGCGTTCCCTCGCCGTTCTGGATCATGGTCTCCTTGTTCTCACCAGTTGCTGCCTCGCCCTCCGGCGAAGCTTCGCTGTTCTCCGCAGCCTCAGAGGCGGGCTTCTGCGACGCCCGCCGATCGATGATTCGTGGCGGCTCTTCGTCTTCTCGCACGGACATAGCTCCGTCCCTTCAAGTCGGTAGGTTCTGCCGGAAGAGCCTAAATCTGCGACGTCATGTCGCCAAGCAGGCTCGCCAGATAGCGAACCGTAGGAATAGTGCGCGAATAGCGCATACGCGTCGGGCCCAACACCGCCACCACACCGGTCGGACCACCGGCCTGGCCGTAACGCGCCAACACCACGCTGCAATCCCGCAGCGATTCATTGTTGTTTTCGCTCCCGATGACGACGCTGATGCCGTCCTCACTGAGTTGTCGGATCGGAATAGCGCTCGACAGCGTTCGCTGCTCCAGGATGTCGATAATGTCGAGCATCCGGTCTGAGCGCGAGAACTCCGGCTGCGAAAGCACCTCTCGCACACCGTCACGGAAGACGTCTCCGAGTGCAAGCGACTCCTCGTCCATCAGGTCCACGACCGCTCGTGAAACGACGCTATCGACCTCCGACGCTGGCGCCGGAAAGCCCTCCAGCTCGATTTGCGTCAGTCCGCCGAACTGCTGGTTAATGCGGTTCGAGGCTGAGATCAGCATCTCGTCGTTCACCGGATCACGGAAGGCCAGCACTTGTTGCCGAATCCGAGCCTCGTTCAATACGACTACGCACAGGGCGCTCAGCTCGTGCAGCGGTACCAATTGAACGTGGCGTAATCGCGTTTCCGCGCTGTGCGGCGACGTCACGACGGCGAAATTGCTCACCGAGTGCGCCAATACCGCAGCCGCGAGTTGGAACCACTGCTCCATGGCACGCTCTGTCTGGTGAAATTGGTGACGGATCGTCTCCCGTTCCTCCCAGGCAAGCGCCTCTTCCGCCATCAGGCTCTCCACGTAGTAGCGGTAGCCCTTGTCCGAAGGAATACGGCCGGCCGATGTGTGAGGCTGGCTAATGTAGCCTTCGTCCTCGAGGCGCGCCATTTCAGCCCGCACCGTCGCGGACGAGACCGGCATGTCGTGCTTCGCCACGATGTACTTGGACCCGACGGGAAGAGCCGTGTCTACGTACTCTTCGACGATCAGATTCAGAAGAGTGGAACGGCGGTTAGTAAGCATTTTGACTCTCTTTAGCACTCTCACTGGTCGAGTGCTAATTGCTATCTAAAATTAGCAAACAGCTTCTTCCCTGTCAAGGCAGTTGACCCCCCAATCAGGCGACTCCTACACTGCCCTAGACCGCAGCGACTGGCGTTAGCGTAGCTAATTTACGGTCACGGGAGACTGCATGGCTGCCCGTATCGTCGGCTTGGGCAAGTATCTGCCTTCGAGAGTGCTCTCGAACGCCGACCTTGAGAAGATGGTAGAGACGTCGGACGACTGGATTGTCGATCGGACTGGTATCCGCGAACGCCGTATCGCCGCCGCGGACGAGAGCACCGCCAGCCTGGGTAGCGAAGCTGCCCGTATGGCCCTCGAAACTGCGGGGCTTCGCCCGGACCAAATCGACCTCATCATCTGCGCCACCTGCTCACCAGACGGTATGTTCCCCGCCTCGGCTTCCCTGATTCAAGCCAAACTCGGCGCCGATACCGCGGCGGCCTTCGACGTGAATGCAGCTTGCACGGGCTTCCTCGCCGCACTGGCAACGGCCACACAGTTCATCAACTCAGGTGTCTACGAGCGCGTCCTCGTGGTCGGCGCCGAAGTACTCTCACGAATCATCGACTGGTCCGACCGCACAACCTGCGTCCTGTTCGGTGATGGCGCCGGTGCGGTGGTTCTGGAGAAGGCGGACTCCGGCGGCGTCGGACCATTCGTCCTCAAGAGCGACGGTTTAGGCGCCGGGATGCTTTACGCACGCGGCCCCGCCAGCCCAACTGATGTCGCCCAAAATGAAGGCTTCTGCATCGTCATGGACGGGCGCGAAGTGTTCAAATTCGCCGTGCGCGCCATGGAAGACGCCACGCGACAGGCGATTTCGGACGCCGGGCTCACCCTCACAGACATCGACTACGTGGTGCCCCACCAGGCCAATCAGCGCATTATCTCCGCAGTTGGCAAGGCCATGGATTTGGCTCCCGGCGTCATGATCAGCAACGTCGAACGCTACGGAAACACATCCTCAGCCTCCATACCTGTCGCCCTATGCGAGGCGTGGGAGGAAGGTCGATTCAAAGAGGGCGACCGCATCGCGTTCGTCGCCTTTGGCGGCGGACTCGTCTGGGGCGCTTCCCTGCTGGAATGGACAGGCATCGGCTCGCACCTTGCGACGTCCAGCATCGAAGCCGCCCAACGGTAAAGACCCCTTGGACTACTTCGAATCGCTGGCGCACCTCTACAGCCTCGCAGACTTCGAGCGCACCGGGCGCTACTCAAGCCGGACGGACCTGGCCCCCATTCTCGCGCTGCTACACGAATTGGATGACCCGCACCTCGGACGGCTGACGGTTCACATCGCCGGCAGCAAGGGCAAGGGCAGTGTCGCCGCAATGATCGATTCGATCTTGCGAGCCGGCGGACTAAGCACGGGACTGTTCACCAGCCCTCATCTGAACCGCTTCACAGAGCGCATTCAGGTCGACGGCCAGGCAGTGAGCCAGGCAGAGTTCGCCGAGGAGCTCACCACGGTTCGCGACGCGGCGGAACGCGTTTCAGCGCAGCTAGCGGACCGCAAGATCGTTACTTTCGATGTCCTTGTGGCGCTTTCCTTCCTCGTTTTCCGCAAGCACGACGTCAAGGCACAGGTCATCGAGGTCGGTCTCGGCGGCTTGCTGGACTCGACCAACGTATTCGAGACCAAAGACTGCGCCGTCATTACGAACATCGGACTGGAACACCGAGACGTTCTTGGTGAAACGATTCCCGAGATCGCGCGACAAAAGGCGGGGATCATCGTGACCGGCTGTCCCACGATCATGGCCCCCCAGCGCGAGTCAGTCGCCGACGTGATACGAGAGGTCGCGTCAGAGAAGGAATCACCCCTCACCGAAGTAGCCCTCGCCTGCAATCTGCGCCGCGATAGCGCCGGCAGCGAGAGTCAGACTTTCACGCTCCGAACCGCGAAAGCTGGATATCAGGCAAAGCTGCCGCTCCTGGGCAAACACCAGCTAGACAACGCCGCCACAGCGGTAATGGCAGTCGAAGCCCTGGCGAAGGCCGGTATTGAGGTAGGAGAGAACGGAGTCAAGCAGGGGCTGGAGTCGGTGAGATGGCCCGGCCGCATCGAAGTTCTCAAACGGCGCCCGTTGATCGTGGTTGACTCGGCGCATACGTCCGACTCGGCACGCCGCCTTCGCGATACGCTGCTAGAGTATCTGCATGTAGATCGTGCGACCCTGGTTATCGGCGTCATGGGTGACAAGGACCTCGAAGGATTGGCTTCGGCCATAGAACCCGCCGCACTGCGAGTCATCGCGACGCAGGCGGACCATCCGAGGGCGCTGGCGGCGGAAACCGTGGCACATACCTTCCGAGGCCTCGGCGTCGAAACGTATGTCGAGACAAAGTTAGGAACTGCAGTCGACGTCGCAACCAGCCTCTCGACTGGCTCAGACGCGATTGTTATTCTCGGTTCAGTCGCACTGGCGGGCGAAGCGAGAGCGCATATTCTTGGCCTGGAGCGCGACCCCCCGGTTTGAGGGTCGCCGGCGGAGGCAAGCATGGCAGCGAATCTGAAGAACGGCAGGCGCGTCGTGATCACAGGCATGGGCGCCCTGACACCACTCGGCAATAGTGTCGACGAGTTCTGGCAGGGCTGTGTCGAAGGTCGGTCGGGTATCGATTGGATCACGCTCTTCGATAACAGCGCCTACCCCGTCAAGGTCGACGGCGAGGTCCGTAACTTCGACCCGCAAGACTACATGGACCGCAAGGAAGCGCGTCGAATGGCCCGCTTCAGCCAGCTGTCCGTCGCCGCTGCCCGCATGGCGATTGAAGACTCCGAGATCGACCTTGCAAAAGAAGATACAACCCGAATCGGCGTGCTCCTGGGCAACGGCAACGGCGGCTACCCGGAAACCGACGACGCCGTGCGCACGATCATGACCAAAGGGGGGAACCGGCTCGATCCCTTCTACATGTCCAAGATCCTGCCGAACATCGCCGCGGCGCAGGTCGCCATGCAGTTCGGCCTGCGCGGCTACAACAACACGGTAACCACGGCATGCGCCGCCAGCACTCAGGCGCTCGGCGACGCTCTGGACAACATCCGTCTCGGCCGCACCGACGTCATCGTCGCGGGCGGAGGTGAGGCCGGTATCTGTGAACTGGGACTGGCTGCTTTCCACATCATGCGAGCCCTCTCGACTCGTGAGGATGAACCGCTCAAGGCGTCCCGGCCGTTCGACAAAGACCGTGATGGCTTCGTTTGTGCGGAAGGGGCAGCCCTGTTTGTACTGGAATCGCTGGAGCACGCCGAGCGACGCGGCGCCCGTATCCTTGCCGAATTGGCCGGCTACGGCGCGAACTCTGACGCTTATCACGTCGTCGCGCCGTGCGTCGACGGAGAGGGCGCCCAGCGCGCCATGAACGAAGCGATTGAAGACGCCGGACTGACCCCGGATGACATCGACTATGTTAACGCCCACGGAACTTCGACCGCGGCGAATGACGCCTCCGAAACCTTCGCGATCAAAGGCGTCTTCGGCGAACGCGCTTACGCGCTGCCGATCAGCTCAACGAAATCGATGATCGGCCATACGCTCGGCGCATCCGGCGCTATCGAATCCGTAGCGAGTCTCAAAGCCATCGAGACGGGCATTATCCCGCCCACGATTAACTTCGGAACTCAGGACCCGGACTGCGACCTCGACTACGTTCCGAATGACGCACGCAAGGTCGATGGAGTACGAGCCGTACTCAAAAACAGCTTCGGGTTTGGCGGCCAAAATGCCTGTCTTGTCTTCAAGCGGTACGACGGCTAACTGCAGAGAAAAACCTGATTTCGAATACATATGGACATCACCAGGTTAGCGGCCGATAATCCCTTATGATGATCGTCGGAGCAGCTTCAGGGACGTAAGCACTCGGCACAAACGCCGGGTGCTTCTTGTTTTAGGAGAACTCTGTGAACTCAAGCGTTATCGGCAAGATCGAAAAGGCAAAGCGCTACGCCCAGGAGCGCGAACGTATGCAGTTCAGCTCGCTAGCCGTCCACTTCCGCGGCGAGAATGACCAGCACGAGGTCACCTTTGCGGATGAGAAGTGGCACTGCACTTGCGAGTTCTTCGATGGACACGGCACCTGCGCCCATTCGATGGCGCTGGAGCACGTTCTGGAAAGCATGATTCCGGTAGTGTCGCCCCACCTGCAGCACGCTTAACCGCGTAATCCTCTAACCGTCGCTTCTCTCAGTCGCCTCTCTGGTAGACACGAGAACGTGACTGTATTGCCCGCATCGACCATACATAGTCGTTGCGATTCTGGGCGTCTAGCGCTAACGCTGCTTCGCCTTGGCCTCTGCCCGAGCCCGGAAGAACTCCATAGTCCTTTGTAGCCCTTCCTTGAGGCCTACTTCAGTGTGCCACCCCGTAGCCCTGTGCAGGCGCTCGGACGACGCGTAGAGCGCCGGGACGTCACCAGGGCGCTCACCGAGGTCGTCGATGCGGAGCGGAGCGCCAATGATGCCGGAGACCGCATCTAGCACCTCTTTGACCTTGATGCCCTTCTCAGAGCCTACGTTGAAGTAGTTCAGCCCCGTCTGGTCCAGTACCGCCGCGTGAGCCCGTGCCAGGTCTTCAACATAGATGTAGTCGCGTACCTGCTCACCACCCCAGTAGACCGGCACTGGCTCACCCGCTAACGCCGCTCTGACAACGTTCGGGACAAGGTGCGTCTCCGGCTCACACAGTTCGTTCGGGCCGTAGGGATTGAAGTAACGCAGGATCGTGGCATCAAAACCGTGCAATCGCTGGTAGACAGCCACAAACGCCTCCGCCGACACCTTCGAGGCGCCATACGGGTTGGATTGGATTCCTAACGGGTCGTCTTCTCGAAGAGGAAGGCTGCGTGGCAGCCCGTAGACCGTAGCCGACGACGAGAAAACGATTCGGCCAACTCCCGCCTGCCGCATCGCCTCCAGTAGCCGCACCGTGTTGACGACGTTGTTCTCGGCGAATTCGACGGGGTGGTCGACGGAAACCGGTACCGGCACAAGTGCTGCGAGGTGAATGACCACATCGTGACCAGCCAACCAGCCTGGTAAGCGGGTCTGGTTCTTGAGATCGCCCTTTATGAAGCTTGCGCCACTGGGCATCGACTCCCGATGACCCGCCGAAAGGTTATCCAGTACGGTCACGTCGTGACCAACCTTGAGAAGGAGGCTACTGACGTGGCCGCCGAGAAAGCCGGCGCCTCCAGTCACAAAGACACGCATATGGCCTGCATGTTAGCCTGCAACCAGACGTCCAGAAAGCAGGGCTTCCCCGAGTTTCAGCCGGGACGATCCAGATTAACCTTTTGAACTACCGAGCCGTTCTTATGTGTAGAAGCCTCGGACTAGAGGTTTCGTTTATGCGTCCAGGTTGGACCGCGACATAGAGGCGGGATATTATTGGCTCGTTTTCCACTTTCCGGTAACAGGATGACGAGAACCTTTTCTAAGGCCGACACCAGTTCTGACTGGGAGCCCCAACGTCAGGTCATTGAGGCTGCCCAGGCGGGTGATCTAGACGCGCTCGGCACCCTCTACGACTCCCACATCAACCAGGTCTATCGTTACGCGCTGGCGCGCCTCGGCAACATTCAAGACGCTGAGGACGTAGTCGGTGAGATCTTTATCAAGATGCTCAACGGGCTGCCCCGGTACCAGTTGCGCAAGGTTCCCTTCGCTGCCTGGCTCATGCGCATCGCCCACAACGAGGTCATCAGCTTCGCTCGACGCAACGGTCGCAGAGCCAATGACACCGAGCTGCCCGAAGAACTCCTCGACCGAGGCTCAGTCAATGACCCGGTCGAAAACGCGGAGCGCCAACTCGCGCTTGAGGACCTCCGCAAAGCCGTCGAGCTGCTGCCTGAGGCGCAGCGCGAAGTGATCATCCTTCGCTTCGCGTCTGGCCTCTCCGTCGCCGACACCGCGAAGGCGCTCGGTAAACAAGAAAACAACGTCAAAGTACTTCAACACAAGGGCATGCAACGTCTCCAGGTGCTGATGTCACCCAAGTATCCCGAATTGGTGCAGAAGCATTCATGAGCAAGAACCGCATCGACCAGATGCTGCAGGACTGCCTTGATGGCTACGAAGCCGGCCTAACGCCGGAGGAGTGTCTGTCTGCCTACGCCAACCGGCGGCAAGAGCTGGAGCCGCTTCTGCGCCAGGCACTCTCGTTGCGCATCGCCTATGCCACCAGCCCAAGTGCCGAGTTCCGCCATCAAGCCCGCGAGCAACTAATGTTCTCAGCAGGCAGAGATGTCAGCCTGGCATTGGCACGCGAGCCTGCGCCTGACTTCATCCTGCAAGAGCGCACGCGGTTCCTTAACGTCGCTGGCGGCATTGCTCAGGAAGCCCTACGAGATGTTCCACCGCCGCGGCTGGCGTTCTGGGTTAATGCCCGGCGCCGCCTCCTGGAGGCGGCTGCGGCCACGACCCCGGCCCCAGCCCGTCGCTTCGGCGGCTTGCTACGTTACTCACTCTCAGCCGTGGTGGTCGCCCTTGCGATTGGAGCAGTCACCGTTGCCTCGCTTGGCGGCGGTAACAACAGCGGCTCGCCGGACGCTCAGCTTGCGGCACTCGAGCAAGAGGTCTCCAGCATCGAAGAACGGACCCTGCAGGGTCAGGAAGTAACCGTACAAGAGCTAGAGGATCTGGCCGAGAAGACCAGCCTGATTACGAATATCATCGACCAGCAAGACCTGGGACGCGCCGAGAAGATCGGCGGCTTGATCCTGCGTCAACAGGAAGTCTTCGCGAACCAAGCGTCGACCAACGAGACGCAGTTGGCCGAAGCGCAGCAGAAGCTCCTCGAAGCACAGCAGAAGCTGGGCACAGTGGCCGCGTCGCCCACCGTCGCTGTCGCTGTCATCGAACCCACGCAGGAGCCGGCTGAGACCGCGACAGAAGAGCCCCTGGCGACAGAGCCTGAGCCCGTACCGCTTGGCCCTGCTGAAGTCCGCGTGGAGCCGACAGGTGACAGTACGTACGGATTGACGTGGCAACGAGTCAGCACGACGAGTCTTAGCTTCGTGATTCCAGAAAGTTGGCGCCTGATCCTTGATCCGGACGAAGACGGTGTGTTGACTCAGACTTCGTCATACCTCTGGCTGGAGACCGACGGTGATGATCCGATCATCCTCTTGATAACCGATCAAGGTGAGACCATCGCTCAGATCAGCCAGGTTGCCCTGCTGCTGCGCGGTCCCGGCGCTGCTGGCGCGACCATCGCTCCAGAAACGCTGGCCGACTTCGGCGAAGTCGGGCTCGGGCTGCACCACTTTGTCCTGTCGATTGACCTGACGGACACCCCGTAAAAAATACGGGGAACCCCTACTACACCAGATTCGCAAACCAGTCGATAGTACGGCTAGGGACAGACGATCTATGACTGCTGCTCGTCTGCCTCCTTTACTCCAGGGAGGGAGAATAATGGTTCAAGTGGGAGCATCAGTGGACCAAGACAACGAAGGCGAAAGCACTGAACAAGAGCAATCTTGGACTCACCTGATTAACGACGCAGTCAAGGACTTCGTTCAGGCGATCAGCGATTCATCGAGCCAGCTGGCAACGGCAGCCGAGCGATTCGCCGGTGATTCTCTGAGCATGATCGACGAGGCGACGAGCAAGGCCGAAAGCTCTGCCGCCGCCAGCAGTCAGATGGCCGAAGCCGCGAAGCAGGCGGCAGCAGAAGCCCAGAGCGCTGCCGAATCCCTCCAAGTCGCGGTCGCCGAAGCCGGTGCTAAGTTCCGCGAAGAGGCCCTGACTCAGGCCACGGAGACACAACAGATCAGCGAGGGCGTCCGATCAGAGCTCCGGCAGGAGGCCGCAGAGCTCATCCAGCGCGTTGAGCGCTCAACCGAGAATAGTCAGGAAGTCGTCCGTGCCGCCCAGCAGACCACCGACGAGGTCCGACAAGCCGCCGAGCGGGTCAGCGAAACCTCCCGAAACGTCGACGCTTCCGTCGTAGCGGCGCAGGAAGCTGCTGCCCAGGCTGCGAGCGCCACGGAGCAGACCGCTACTCAGGTCAATAGCGCCGTAGCCAGCGCCTCGAATGTCCAGCAAGCCGTCCAAGAAGCGCGTGGCATATCCGCGCGTCTAGCGGAAGACGCCGGCAGCATCCGCGCTGCCGCCGAGTCCGCTCAGCAGGCCGCCACTACAGCGACCACGGCCGCCGAACAGGTCGAAGGACACATTGCAGAAGTCGCGGCGGCCGCGACGGTGAGTCAACGTGCCGCGGAGTCCGCCTCCTCCGCAGCAGAAAACGTCGAGAGCCGTATCAGCGATGCCACATCAGCGGCAGAGGCTAGCCAATTCGCGGCCGACAAGGCCAAAGAGACCGTCGAATCCGCCCGCGCGGTTGCAAGCCGGGTTGAGGAACACCTCAGCCAAGCCACGTCCTCGGTAGAAGCAGGCCAACGCGCCGCAGAGCAAGCGCATCAGGCGGCTCAAATCGCGACCTCCACCGCTGAGCGGGTTGAGGAACGAGTCATTCAAGCCACGTCCTCGCTTGACGCGGGTCAGCGCGTCGGTGAACAGGCCCAGCAAGCCGCCGATGCAGCAGCCTACGCATTCGAACGCGTAGAGGGACGGATCAGAGAAGCTACATCCGCCCTGGAAGCGAGCCAGCGTGCGGCCGAACGGGCCCAGGAAGCCGCCACTCGCGCCGAATCTACCGCTTCGAGCTTTGAGGCCACGGCTAACGACCTGCGAGAGGCTGCAGAGCGTACTCGCGATGTCGTTGTGCGCGTCGATGAGAGGGCCGCCAGCGCCAACTCTGCTGCCAACAGCGCCCAGCTGGCCTCCGTATTCGCAGCTGAAGCTGCGCGGCGCGCCGAGTCCGCCGGCTCGACTCCGAATCTCGGCCCGGACGCCGACACGCTACTAGGACGGCTCGAAAACGACTACCAACTCCTGACCACACTGGTCCAAGACTTGGTCTCCCGGATCGGTTCAATGGCAAACGTGGCTGCTTCTCAGGCGGCAGAGGCAGAAACCAATGCAGTTGAAGCCCAGCCATGGGAATCCAGCGAGTCACCGCCGGTGGAGTCCTACGAAGCCCCGATCGCGCTGGAAGCAATGCGAGAAATCTCCGTCGAGCCGACCGCCGACGATACGCTTCTAGAACCGGTCGTCGAGGCTGTTGAACCGCAAGCAGTCGAGGAAGAGCCCGCGGCCTTCAACCCTGCCTGGATTGAGACCACCATCTCCTACCCCGCTCCCCGAGACAGCGAGCCGGCACAGCCCGAGTCCACGGACGAACCCGCAGAAGCCGTGTCGGGAACGCCCGCCTGGCGCGTCATCGAAGCAGAGCCAGCGGCCATGCCGCTAGAAGCCTGGAGTCCTTCGACGGAATCAGCCGTCGTGGAGGAAGAGGTTGCGGCCCTGGAGACCGAGTCGACCCCGGAAGAGCCCGTTGGGCCGGGATCTGAGCTTGCCGGGGCGCTTGCTCCGGAGCTCGTTGGGCGGGTACAGATCAACATATCTCCTGTGCCGGACTTCGACCGCCTACTCAATCTCGATAGCGCACTCAGCCGCGTCAGCAGCGTGCAGACCGTAACCCTGGCCGATTACGCGCAAGAAGAAGTCACCTTCCGCATCGACCTCACCAGCCCATTGAATGGCGGCGACTTCGCACGCCAGCTGGCGGAGGCTGCCGGCTTTGACACCGAAGTGGTTCAGGTCGACGCCAGCTCGCTGACGCTCCGCATCGCCTGAGGAGGTCTGCTTGTCGATTAGCGTGGCACGCAGGAAGCGAACCGCCCTCTATCTGAGCATCGCCGGCCTCATGCTTATCGTGGCTGCCCTTTCTGCCATATCGGCGCGTGACCCGGATGGTGTGACGATACGCGTCGGCATGATCCTGGTCGCCATGGGCGCTACCATGTGGCTCCCCTGGCAGGCCCTGCTACCTGCAGTTATCGCCGCCTGGCTCGGACCGAATATCGGTCGCAACTACGTCGAAGACTACGAGCTGTTTAACCTCAACATGATGCTTGAGCTACCGGGCCTACTGGCGCTCGCAGCCGTTGCAAGTGTGGCTCGCCTGGCTCTGCAAAGCAGCAGGAGAACATCTTGCTCGGCACCAACAATGACTCGGTCGGCATTGACCCGGTTACAGGCGTTCTCGAGGAAAGCCAGCTGCGAGACTCCCTGGAGTCCGAGCTCTCACGCTCGCGGCGCTTTGGCCGCACCTTTGCGTCGTGCTCGTCGGCATCGATGAGATGCGCCAACGCTTCGACTATCGCGATCAGGAGACCTGGGAAACCAGTTTCGCCGCCACCGCCGACCTTCTGGGCGGGACGCGCACAAACGTTGACCATATATATCGCTTCGGTCCCAGTGCCTTCGCCCTCGTGCTTCCGGAGTCAAGCCCAAAAGACGTCGAGGGTCTGGTGAAGCGCCTGCGCCGCGAAGCCCGCAAGGCTAAACCCAAGGAAGGCGAACCGGGTGGGCCGCTGCCGGCGCACTACGGAGGCACGTTCTTCCCCAGCTGCGCAACCACGGTCAACGACCTGCTCCGCCGCGCTGAGATCGCCCTGCGGATCGCGGAGAACAACCCAAGTCGCATACAGCTGGACGGGGCCGAGGCGCCGGAGATGCCTCCGGTTGAAACACTGCGCCAGGTCGAACCGATAAGAGACGCTGTCGCGATCGAAACGCCATCGGAATTGCAGTCTTCCGCGCCACCTGCGCTTCGCATTCTGGAAGCACAAGAAAACGATGCCGAATCACCGGACCTTGACCCAATCTCCGCATCGGCGGAACCTGTCGCGATGCCCCTTGAAGTGGAAGCACCTGAGCCGTTGAGCGCCGTTGTCGAGGAATCAATTCACGCGATGATTACGGGCTCGAATCCATCCAAAGACGAACCTCCCGCGTCACAGGAGCCTGAATCACCACCAATCGTGGTCACGATAGCGATACCACATTTGGTTGAGCCATACGAGCCTGAAGTCAACGAGCCTGTCGCCGCAAAGCACGCACCGTCAGCGGCGACGGCCCAGCCCAACTACAGCGCGGATCCCGAGGCAATCGAAGTCGATGAGGAGCCACCATTCAGTGTCTTCGCCATCCGCGCACCCGAGCCCGCCATCGACATCTACAACCAGTACTGGCAGATAGAGGCGCCGCTCAGTGTCATCCGACGACCCACAACCATACCGAATCTAGTCACCGTCGCCACTGACTCCACGGCGACTGAGCCCGGACAGGACATGCTGAGCGACACGCTGAAGCAGCTGGAGAGCACGTTGGAATTGATCCGCTCAATGAAGCGGCGTAGCGCCTGACGAATAGGCTGCGTACTAGAGGCCAACCAGCTTGTCGAGACCTACGACCAGCTCCTTGCGATTAACCACCTCGCGAGTCGCCAGAATGACGCCGGGAATAAACGAATCCCGACCGTTAGAGTCATGGCGAATTCGTAAGGACTGCCCGAAGCCTCCGAACGTGATCTCGTGATGTGCCACGAAGCCCGGCATGCGCTGACTATGAATCGCGATGCCTTCGTATTCAGAGCCCCGTGCCCCGGCGAGCGTGTCCTTCTCCGGCATCGTGTGCTCGAAGGGGCGCCCTCGCCCGGCAATCATCTCGCGCGCCGCCATCACCGCCGTGCCTGACGGTGCGTCGAGCTTCTTCTCCTGGTGCATTTCGGTGATTTCGGCATAATCAAAGAAGCGTGACGCCACCCTAGCCAGGTGGATCATGACGACGGCACCGATGGCGAAGTTCGGCGCGATGAATGCACCGAGTTGCTTCTCCTTGCAGGCGGCTGCAAATTCACTGACGAACGACTCAGGCAATCCTGTCGTACCGATCACCATCGACGCGCCGTTCTCCAGCGCCGCCTTTGCCACCTCTGGTGTCCACTGCGCGTTCGTGAAGTCAATGATGACGCGTGGCTTGGTGCTGGTGATCAGCGATCCCGCGTCATTGCTGAGCGGGATCGTGCCGCCGGTCGATAGCGCAATCGAGCTCTCCGTTGAGAACTTTTCGACTACACCGACAGGCTCAAGATCATCCTCGCGCGAAACGGCAGCGAGAACTTCTCGGCCCATGAAGCCGGTACCGGAGACGACGACGCTGATCTTGTCCATAACCGACCCCCTCGCGTCATCTTAGCGCCTGAGTCTGCTGACTAAGGCTGGCTCGGTCGGGGTGGCCTACGGCCGCTGCCACCACTGGCGCCTCCTCCGTTCGGGCCACCTGGACCGCCACGGCCACGGCCACCTCGGCGGCGATTGAAGCCGCCACCGTCACCGGCAGGACGCGGAGCGCGCTGGGGCGGACGCACAGTCGTTAGCATCGAATTGCGACGAGCCATCGGCGACGGTATTTCACCTGGCACCTCGAGCTCTTCCGATTCGGTGCCGTCAAGGACCGCACGTCGCGACAGGTTGATGCGGCCGAGGTTGTCGATCTCCAGGACCATAACCTCGATTTCATCCCCTACGTTGACCACGTCTTCGACAGTCGGGACCCGGTAATCGGCCAGCTCGCCGATGCGAACTAGACCTTCCTTGCCAGGCATGATCTCAACGAAAGCACCGAAGTCGACCGTTCGCGTTACGCGACCCGTGTATTTCTGGCCGACGACGGCTTCCTGGGTCAGGCCTTCAATAATCGCGATCGCCTTGCGAGCGTTCTCCTCATTGGTCGAACCAACGTAGACCGAACCATCGTCTTCCACGTCCACGGTGCACTTCGTCTCTTCGATGATCGAACGCACCATCTTGCCCCCGGGGCCGATAATGGCGCCGATCTTCTCGCGCGGAATCTGCAGGCGATAGACCCGCGGTGCGTAGCGGGACAGCTCTTTGCGAGGCGTATCGATAGCCTCGGTAAGCTTGCCCAGAATCACCAGACGAGCCTGGCGCGCCCGTTCGACAATCTCATCGACCATCGGCAGCGTCAGACCGTGAATCTTGAAGTCGGCTTGAACCGCGTTGATGCCTGTCGTGGTGCCTGCGACTTTGAAGTCCATGTCGCCCAGGTGATCCTCGAGGCCCGCGATGTCGGTGAGGATCTTGTACTCGTCACCCTCACCCGTAACCAGACCCATCGCCACGCCCGCCACCGGCTCAGTAATCGGCACGCCGGCGTCCATCAAGGCCAGGCTACTGGCACAGATGCTGGCCTGCGACGTGCTGCCATTACTACCGAGCACCTCGGAGACAATTCTCAGCGTGTAGGGGAAGTCGGCTGCAGACGGAATGATCGGCTCAAGCGCGCGCTCACCGAGGGCCCCGTGGCCCAGCTCGCGGCGACCCGTGCCACCCATGCGTCGCACTTCGCCGACCGAGTAAGGCGGGAAGTTGTAGTGGTGCATGAACCGCTTCGTCTCTTCCGGAGACAGCGTGTCCAGCTTCTGCTGCGCACTCATAGGGCCAAGCGTCACAATACTGAGTACCTGCGTCTCGCCACGCTGGAACAGGCCCGTGCCGTGCGTCCGCGGCAGGATGCCAACATCGCAGGTGATCGACCGGAGCTCGTCGAGTTCACGGCCGTCAGCGCGCTTGCCCTCCTTGAGGATGCGGTCGCGGACCGTCTTTTTGACCACCGCTTCGAGCGCTTCCGCCAGCTCCGAGGAACTGAACTGTTCGCCGAACTTCTCTGCCAGCTCTACCTTCAAGCCACCGTGACCCTGGGTGCGCTCCTCTTTGACGGACTCAAGCACGTCGTCAAGACGGTCCTTGAGAAAGTCCGAGATGGCAGCTTCTGCCTTCGCGTTGAGCGCCTTCGGCTCGAAGCTGAACTTCGGCTTGCCAATTTCCTTGACGAGCTGGTCCTGAATTTTGATCAGCGTCTGGTTCGCCTCGTGCGCCATCCGAACGGCTTCAAGGAACTTCTCTTCGCTGATGCCATTGGCGCCAGCCTCGACCATGATCACTCGCTCTCGAGTCGACGTGACTACGAGGTCGAGGCCGCCTTCCTTGATTTGGTTGTAGGTCGGGTAAAGGATGAACTCGTCGTCGACGTGCCCAACCCGCATCGCGGAGACGGGGCCATCGAACGGAATCTCCGAGTAGCTCAGTGCCGCCGACGCGCCAATCGTCGCGAGGACGTCGGGGTCGTTCTCCATGTCGGCAGAGAGCACCGTGATGATGATCTGGACATCGTTCCGGAAGCCCTTCGGGAACAGCGGCCGCAGCGCCCGGTCCGTCATACGGCCTGCCAGGACTGCGTCAGTCGACGGCCGGCCCTCGCGTCGCGGGAAGCTGCCGGGGATCTTGCCGATCGCGTACAGCCGCTCCTCGAAGTCGATAGTCAACGGGAAGAAGTCGATATCCGGTCGGGGCTCTGGTGCCATGCAGGCCGTAACGAGTACGACTGTTTCACCGATCGCCACCGTTATCGAACCGCTGGCCTGCGTGGCAAGACGGCCCGTCTCGATGATGAGCGTCTTACCGCCGACTTCGACGTCATAGATATTGGACATTGATTAATTCTCTTCCTTCAACCTGACACCGCCGTCCCGGGGTTGAGCGTTGATTGGACGGCGAAACACACGGCGCCACCTGCGCGACGTATCTGAGAAGCGGGCTCAATACATGAGATGGGGACGCTATTACTGTCCCCGAGGCCGTTCTCAGCCTTGACCAAAAGAAAAGGCCCCGCGGTCTTACTTGCGGAGGCCCAGTTTTGCGACGATAGCGCGGTAACGCTCGACATCGTTGTTGTTCAGGTAAGCCAGCTGCCGACGCCGCTGACCGACCATCTTCAAAAGCCCGCGCCTCGAGTGGTGGTCCTTCCGGTGGAGGCGCAGATGCTGAGTGAGGTGATTGATACGATCGGTAAGCATCGCAATTTGCACCTCGGCGGAACCTGTGTCCGTCGCGTGCTGATGATGCTCCTCGATTATTTCCGCTTTGCGCTCTGTCGCTAGAGGCATTTGGCCTTTCAGGCCCTCGTCATTCTATCTCTCTCTGATTTTCACGTTGCCGTAAGTCTAACAGCCCGTTTTGCCTGCTGCAACGCCGTGGCGGCCAAATCTCGGGCCTTACGGCATTGGTGCGCACCCAAGGGCCTCTTTATACTGATCTAGATGGCATCTCCCAGGCGACCAGCTTTCGCCCAAACCTCGCAGCAACTCGAAGTGGACGTCTCGAAGATACTACAGGCGACGTCGAGTCAGGCGCCAGCCTCAGATCTTGAATCTCCCCTTGTCGTGCTGACTATCGGCCTGCCCGCTACCGGGAAGTCGACCTTCACGCGTCGCCTGGCGCCCCTGATCGACGCGACCATCCTCGAGAGCGACGCGATCAGGCGTCTCTTGTTTGAGCAGCCCGGCTACACGCGAGCCGAGAGCAAGCGGCTCTTCATCGCGCTGCACGAAGCAGCGCGCAATCTGCTCGGAGCAGGTCACAATATCATCATCGACGCCACGAGCATAAGGGAGTCAGACCGTCGGCCAGTCTACGGAATCGCAGCCGCCGCCGGCGCTCCTCTTCTACTCCTGAACTTCCGGGCGACCCCGGAAGTCATCGAACAGCGACTGACACGTCGCGCCGACGCACTTGACCCCGGGGACAGCTCTTCAGCCGGGCTGGGTATTTACCGCCGCATGGCGGCGAGAGCAGAGCAGCCACTTCGGGAGCATTGGACCATCGACACGACCAACGCTGCTGAGACCGATGGAGCGTTGAACAGGCTGGTGGAGGCCTGCCGGTCGGAGGCAGGTCTGTTAGTTGGAGGGACCCGTTGAGCCGAAAACCAAATAGCCGCTTACAACGGCGTGACGAACGCGCCGCGAAAGAACCAGGGAACAGTCAGCGCAGACGGCGCCAGCGAGACGGTTCAACTGCTGTACGCGCACGAGGAGGCTTACCGCTATCGACCATACTGGCCGCCGGCGCCGTCATTGGTATCGCAGCCTTGCTCGTTTATGCCGTGACACAGGCTGGCAATACCGACAGCGGCGCGAGCGACGCTCAACTGGCCGAGCTCGATGACGATCCAAGTATCCCGGGCGTTTATTTTCCACCGCACCCCGGGGCCGACGGACAGCCTGAGACGCGAGACGAGCGTCAGCACTACGCGCCTGCCACCGTTATCCCGTTCTGCAGCCAGGAGCAGATCGATTCCGGCAACATCAGCGATCCGCTTTGCTACACGAGCAACCCCCCCACATCTGGTCCTCACTCCAGCACTCCGCAAGGTTTTACCAACCTCGAAAACCCTGCGCCCAAGGAGAACATTGTCCACAGCATGGAGCACGGCGGCGTCTTCGTCTGGTACAACACCAGCGACGAAGACGCGATCGACCTGATCAAGTCCGTGGTTTCGGAAAACGGCGACATGCGCCGATTCGTCGGCAGCACGATCTATACGGAGATGGAAGAAGAGACTATCGCCATCACCTCGTGGACCCGCCTCGATAAGTTCCCCGTATCTGAGCTAACGGAAGAGCGTCTCCAGGAGTTCATCGACGCCAACCACAAGCGCTTCAACCCGGAGGACTTCTAGGTCACTGCGTGACGGCGTGGGGCTACCGCGATCCGTAAGGTGCGACTTGCTTACTGCGAATCCGCGGGTCTCACGTCTATGCGGTGCTTGATCAGATCGTACCCACGCCGGTGCATGAAGACCGCAAAGGCTACTCCGGCCAAAGCGACGACTATGCCACCGGCCCAGTCGAGGAAGAAGTGATTCCCAGTGAACACGGTCGAGCTCGACTGGGCGACAACGTGTAGAACGGCCAGCAGAAGAACAAAACGGCTTCCCGGTAGCGCACGTATCACCCCCAGTGACACGAGGACCGCCCACCCAACGTGCAGGCTCGGCATCGCCGCATACGGGTTGACGAAAAACTCGGTCGATTGCGCCTGGTAGCTCGTGTTGTTGTAGATTTGCAGCGTATCTAGGAGGCCGGCCTCAGGCAGCAAACGCGGCGGCGCTACGGGAAACAGGCTATACGAGATCAACGCCAACGCGCCGGAAAACAGGATAGCGTCGCGCATGAACCTGTACTGCGGCCGGCGCCGAAAGTACATCCACAATCCAAGCGCCGCGATCAGCGGAAAGTCCAACCAGAAGTAAACAAAGTTAAAGAACCGGACGATCAGCTCTGTCCCAAGAATCGCCTCTTGCCATGCCGCCTCAGCATGAATACTCAGCGCTCGCTCCAGGTCGACGATCTGTCGCGCGTTGTCCAGCGCGACATCCGGACGGTCGATCACGTTGGCTCGGACGACGAAGTAGAGCAGGAATGCGATGGCGACCAGCAACAGCTCAGCCGCATCGCGGAATAAGCGACGCTCGTCTATCGCCGCTACGCGGCTGCCGGGCAGGATCTCGCTGCGTGCCATGCGATCAGGCTATCACCAGCGGTGCTTAGCCTAGGACGCCCCCTCGGCGTACCCGAACGCGAGGTTGACCAGTGTGCGCACCGGTATGCCGCTGGCGCCCTTGACGATCACGCCCTTGTCGCGGTCGTAGTTGTCGACACCCGCGATATCGAGGTGGACCCAGGGCGTGTCATCGACGAACTCTTTCAGCAGCATCGCCGCCGTGATTGAGCCGGCGCCCCGGCCGCCGACGTTCTTCATATCGGCAACGTCGCTCTTGATCTGGTCCTTGTACTCGTCGTACATCGGCAGCTCCCAGACTTTCTCGCCGGCACCGGAGGCCGCCTTCTTGATCCGATCCATGAGCCCGGAGTCGTTGCCCATCGCGCCCATCGCTACGTTGCCCAGCGCGACGCTAATAGCCCCCGTCAGCGTCGCGATATCGACGATCGCCATCGCGTCTTGCTCCCGCGCGAAAGCCAGGCCGTCAGAGAGAATCAGACGGCCCTCAGCGTCCGTGTTGATCACTTCTATCGTCTTGCCGGACATCGTCTTCAACACATCCCCCGGCTTTATCGCGCTGCCGCCGGGCATGTTCTCCGTCGCCGGCACGATGCCGACGACGTTTGTCGCCGGCTTCAGCCGCGCGATTGCGCCCATCGCCGCGATGACGGAGGCGCCGCCGGACATGTCGCCCTTCATCTCTTCCATTCCCGCCGCCGGCTTGATCGAGATGCCGCCCGTGTCGAACGTGATGCCCTTGCCAACCAGCGCCAATGGCTTCGCATCACCGCCGCCGTTGTAGCGCAGCACGATGAACCGCGGCTCCTGGCTGCTCCCGGCGGCGACACCCAGCACGCCGCCCATGCCCTTTTCGCTCATCCAGCCTGGACCAAAGATCTCGCACTCGAGGCCCGTGTCGGCCGCGAGGTCTTTGGCCCGGTCGGCCATCTCGGTCGGAGTCAGGTAGTTGGAGGGCTCATTCGCCAGGTCGCGGCAGAAGTTCGCCGCCTCAGCCAGGATGCGTCCGCGATCCACACCACGTTCCAGCGATTCAACCTTCGCCGCGTCGTGCTCGACCAGGGTCAGCGATTGAACGTCGAAGTCATCCTCTGGTGGCTTCTTGTGGCGCATGAAGCGATACAGCCCCATTACGGTGCCCTCGGCGATGGCGGCAGCGCAGTCCTCTGCCTCTAGGCCGGCGATCTCGGCGCCATGCGTGATTACGGCCGCATCCTTGATCCGGTTGCGGCGCAGGAATCGCGCCAGGTCGCCCGAAAGGGAGCGGACCTTGTCAATGTCGAAATCGGACGACTTGCCGAGGCCTGCGACAATGACCCGAGGAGACGGCACGCGGCCCATCGAATGCACCAGCGTGAACTCACCCCACTTGCCGCGAATGTCGCCCGCAGCGATGAGCTCCTTGACCGCGCCGCCCATCGCGGCGTCCACGGCGCCCGTGCCGCCGGCCGGGACGTCGACCCCTTCGAAGAGGTTCACCACTATTGCATCCGCCGTGAATGCGCTGATGTCGCCGGAAGCTACTCTTACCTGCATTTACCCACCTCGCCACAGATGAAACTTCATTTCAGTTAGGCGTTCATTCTAGCGCTGGCCGTCACAGTTAGGCCCGTACAACTGCAATCGGAGGCTTCTTCCGACCCTCTTGATGCAGCGTCACTTCACGAAGCGCTTGGACGAAAAGAAAGACGCCTCGGTCTAGCCGAGGCGTCCTAATACTTCATTCACCGTTCCTTAGTACGAATCGAAGAGCTTTCCCCACTCCGTTTTCTTGGCGGCGCTGACGCGACCGCGGCCGAAGGCCGGGTACCAGAACAGGTTGTAGTAGAAATTCGAGGCCCAGTAGCTCCAGGGCACGATCGGCGAGCGCAGCAGCGGCTTCTCCATGAAGTGCAGCCGTCCCCAGTAGATCTGCTTCTGGCCCCAGCTGGCGAACGTGTCTTCGTCCTTAACGAAGCCGAAGTCGATGTCCGAAACGTCGAGTCCAACGACTTCGATCTCGCCCGGGTCGCCAACCCCCAGGCCTCGCTCGTGGGCCAGACGAATGAACTCGAGCGACATCGGGTCGAAGCCCATCATTTTCGCTGACACGGCGTCGATGGCGACCATGTCGCTGGAAGCCAGAATGAGGTTCTTCACGTGCGGCCGCATCGCCCGCGGGCCGGGCCCGTCTCCGGCGATCGTGCCGTCGGTCACGGCGAAAATGCCGGGGTGGATCTCCTTCTGGATCGCCAACAGGTCGACCAGCGTCTTGTGGATCTGCGAATGCGTCCAGTGGCGGCGGTAGTGCAGCAAGCCGCCGAAGGCGTTCTTCATCGCGCCCGTCATCGTCGTGAAGACATGCGTTTTCATCGTCGGCAGGTGCACGACGTTGCGTCCGATCAACGCCTGAGGGATCTCGATGCCGTCAGGGAAGATGTCGTCCAGCACCATCATTTCGGCCTTCGGCGCGTAACGCACCCAGGGCACGCCTTTGTCCGTCAGGTGGGTGCTGGGAATATCGAACTTGTCCTGCACCGCCTTGTGCTTGTTCCGGACCTCTCCCTCATGGGAGTCGACGACCACGGTGCCATTGTGCGCTGCCATCAGGTCGCCGAAACCCTCTTCGCGCAAAGCCTTGGCGATACCCTCGATCTGCCACGGTGTCGACGAACAACCCGGGTACCAGTGTTGCCAGCTGATGTTGACCTTCAGCGCCGTCGGTGCGGTCTTGTCGAGCGCCGTCGTGAAGTCGGCCATTCTCATTGCCCGGCCGATATCGTCGACGACCCGCGGCGCGCTGGTGTACAACACGGCAACCTTTGCGGTCTTCGGTGAGCCCGAAGTATCGGACCCCTGGCCTTCTACCCGTTCGAGTTCGGTGGTCATCGGGTACCTCTTTGGAAATTTGGCGGGCTTGTTCCAAGAAATCGGCCCGGACGGGCAGATTAATTAGTCCTCATGATAGCGCCAGCGGGACGCCGGCCACACTCAGGACTGGCCCTTAAGTATCTGCCGCGATAGCTCTACGTCTGCCTGCATCTGCTGGACCAGGCCTTCCACGCTATCGAACTTCAGCTCGGGACGCAGGCGCTCTACCAGCTCGATACGCATCGTCTCATCGTAGAAATTGCCCTGGAAGTCAAAAACGAACGTTTCGACGCTCGCGTGCTCACCGTCGAATTGCGGCCGGACGCCGATGCTTGTGGCCGATGCGTACCGCGTTTCGCCCACGAACGCCCAGGTGGCGTATACGCCATACGCCGGCAGCGCACGATCCGCGGTCACTGCGATGTTCGCGGTTGGGAAGCCAAGCGTTCGGCCACGTTCCTCCCCGTGCACGACCGGCCCGCGCAGCGAATAGCGGCGGCCAAGCAGCGACTTCACCGTGAACAAGTCGCCTTCTGCCAACGCCTTGCGAATCGCTGTTGAGCTCACCGTAGTCGCCTCGCTAGTCAGCGGCGCTGGCATGACCGCGACTTCGAAGCCTAGCTCTCCGCCGATCTGCGACATCGACTCCGGCGATCCTTCGCGGTTGCGGCCGAAGGCGTTATCCGGGCCCATGATCAGGAGGCGCAGGTCGAGTTCCTCGCGCAGCACGCTGATGAAGGCTCGAGGCGCCGCCTCTGCCAGCTCGGACGTGAATGTCAGGGGGACTACGAGTTCGAGCCCCAGAGCGCGCAGGAGCTCGATGCGCTCCTCCAGGCTGGTCAGGTACTGCATCGGCTCCTGAGGCCGCAGCACGCGCACCGGGTCTGGATACAGCGTCACAGCGCCCGGCTGCAAACCGTCAGCGGCGGCGCGCTCGATCAGGAACCGGACGATGTGCTGGTGTCCGAGGTGGACTCCGTCGAAGTTGCCTATCGTCAGCGCCGTGCCGCGGGAAGGCGCAAAGCGGCGCATCTCCTGGCGCGCGAACTCGCTCATCGAGTCCCGTCCGCGAGGCCGATTGCTTTCCTGTAGAGTGGAAGAAGACGGGATTCCTTCAAGTTTGAAACCGATTTCGATAGTAGCATCGGCCCCTGAGTCGGTAAACCGGCGTACTGCCGGTAACCATTAGCGTGAATCAGTCCGACTTTACCCTTCCAAACCTCCAGGGGACGCCGCCAGAGCGACCCTCGCCTATCCCCGGCGTTAACTGGGGCTTCCGCGACATTGTCCTCGGAGTCTTCGCGGCAATCGTTGTCTTCCTCGTGCTCGGCGGCCTCATCCTGGGCATCGCGATGGCCGCCTTCGGCGAGGATTCCTTCGAAGTCTCGTTGGCCGAAGCCCTGGCCTTCCCGATGCTGGACGTTGTACTCGTCGCCACCGTCCTGCTGGTCATAGCGCGCAAAGGTGCGGGGCTGAATGAGTTGGGCTTCCGTCCACCGCCGCGCGGTTGGCCGCGGATGGTCGGCTATGTTGCGCTCGCATATTTCGCAGCTATTGGCCTGGTCAACATATACGGCCTCGCGATCGACGTCTTCGGCCTCGACCAGCTGGAGCCGTCGCAGCAATTACCGGATGACTTCTTCGACCATGACGCCGTCGTGATCCTGACCGGTATCGCCGTCGTCTTCATGGCGCCGATCGCGGAAGAGATCTTCTTCCGAGGCTTCGTCTTCGGCGGCCTGCGCCGCTATCTCAACCTGCCAATCGCTGGAGTAATCAGCGGTACGTTGTTTGCGCTGGCCCATGGCGACCCTGGTCTCATCGTGCCGTTTGGGGCCGTGGGCTTCGTGCTCGCTTTTGTCTACGAGCGTACTGGATCGCTATATGCGTCGATCGGCGTGCACTTCGTCTTCAACAGCATGTCATTCATGCTGCTGCTCTTGTTCCCGGAGTTACGCTGAGCTTCCCTTTGCCAGAGCTTGCAAACGCTGTCGCATCTTCGCAAAGGCGATGCCGCGGTGGCTTATCCGGTTCTTCTCGGCGTCGAGCAGCTGAGCCATCGTCACATCGCGGTCCGGGAGCAGCAGCACGGGGTCATAACCCCAGCCGTTGGTGCCCACGGGCTCGAACCTGATTCTGCCTTCGATCACCCCCTGCTCCTCAAGCGACTCGCCGTTCGGCAGGGTGACAACGATGACGCTGAAGAACTTCCCGGCGCGTCGCTCTTCCGGTACGTCGCTAATCGCATCGAGCAGTATCTGGACGCGCTCTGTATCGTTGCTGCCGTCCCAACCTCGTAAGTGATGCAGGGGCCCCGGCTCTCCGTTTAGCGCCTCCACCTCAAGCCCGGAGTCATCGGCGATTGCGGGGAGACCAGACGCCCGGCAGAAGGCCTCTGCCTTTATCCGCGCATTCTCGGCGTAGGTTGCGCCCGTCTCATCCACGTCGATAGACACACCAATGTCGGCGGGAGCGACGACTTCCCAACCGCATCCCTCCAGCAAGTCACGAAACTCCACGACCTTGGCCGGATTGTTCGTAGCGATGACCAGACGCGGTTGTTCCATGACGTGAATTCTAGGCACGAAACGTTTTACAGGCTCAGCGTGTTCTGACTTGATTACAAGGATTAGGATGGTGGTGCTATTCCTGCCGGGATTCCCGACCTGAGCACGTAAAGGGGGCAGCCATGAGTAACTTGGACCAACTAATTAAAACCTCTCGCGAGATGGTGGCAGCGGAAAGAGGCATTCTCGCCGCCGACGAAAGCTCTGGCACGATCAAGCGCCGCTTTGACGCCATCGGCGTCGAAAGCACCGAGGACAATCGTCGCGACTACCGCGAGCTCCTGTTCCGAACCGAAGGCGCCAATAAGTTCATCAGCGGCGTCATCCTCTACGACGAGACAATTCGCCAGAAGGGCGCCGATGGTACGCAGCTGGTGAAGGTTCTCGTCGACCAGGGCATCATTCCCGGCATCAAGGTCGACGCCGGCACCAAGCCTCTGCCTGGAGCCGAAGGCGAGCTGATGACCGAAGGTCTCGACGGCCTGCGGGAGCGCCTCGCCGAGTACAAGGAGCTGGGCGCCCGGTTCGCCAAGTGGCGCGCCGTGATCACGATTGGCGACGGCATCCCGTCCGACTACTGCATCGAAGTCAACGCCCAGGCGCTGGCCCGCTATGCGGCGCTATGCCAGGAGGCGGGGATCGTCCCGATCGTGGAGCCCGAGGTCCTCATGGACGGCGATCACTCGATCGACGCCTGCTTTAATGCGACGCGCCGAACCCTGCACTCGGTCTACAACCAGCTCATGCTGCAACGCGTCGACCTGCCAGGCACCATCCTCAAGCCGAACATGGTGCTCTCTGGCAAGGACTCGTCCAACCGGGCGCCCGCCGAAGAAGTAGCGCGTCAGACCGTCGATTGCCTCAAGGAAACCGTCCCGGCGTCAGTCCCAGGTATCGCCTTCCTCTCCGGCGGCCAGTCGGACGAAGAAGCTACCGTCAACCTGGACGCGATCAACCGCTACGCCGCCAAGGTCGGTGCTCCGTGGCAGCTAACGTACTCCTACGGCCGTGGCCTCCAGGCCGCGCCGCAGAAGACCTGGTCCGGCAAGACGGAGAACAAAGACGCCGCCCAGAAGGCGTTCCACCACCGCGCCATGCTCACGTCCGCGGCGCGTCAGGGCAAATACTCGCCGGCAATGGAGAAATAACCGGCCGATCCGCGACCGAAACAAAGAGGCCGTCTCTCCCGAGACGGCCTCTTTTACTTTCTCACGCCTACTGCTTATTTGAAGCGAACCTTGTCCAGCCTCGAGAAGTCGTGCAAAGCGTCGATCCAGCGGATCGTGCCGGAGCGTGAGCGCATAACCAGCGATTGCGTCGATGCGCCGTTGGCCGTGACGTTGACGCCCCGCAGCAGCTCGCCGGTGCTGGCGCCGGTCGCCGAGAAGAAAACGTCATCTCCGCCGACAAGCTCTTCCGTGTTGTAAACGTGGCTCAGGTCGAGGCCGGCGTCGAGGCACTTCTGGCGCTCTTCATCGTCTCTCGGCCACGGCTTGCAGAGGATTTCCCCGCCCGTGCACCGCAGAGCCGCGGCCGTGATCACGCCCTCAGGCGTCCCGCCGATACCCAGCAACACGTCGATCTCGCTCTCGGGCAATGCGGCCTGGATACCCGCGGCGACATCCCCGTCTGAGATCATCTTCACGCGGGCACCGGTCGCCCTGACTTCGTTGAGCAAATCGGCGTGACGCGGGCGGTCCAGCATGACGACCGTAACTTCGGGGACCTGCTTGCCCAGTGCCCTGGCGATCTTGGCGATGTTGTCGGCAACCGGCGCATCGATGTCGATGGCGCCACGGGCGGCTGGACCCACCGCGATCTTGTTCATGTAGAAGACTTCCTTGGCCACGTTCATGCTGTCGCGGGCCGACATGGCAATGACTGCAATCGCTCCAGCCAACCCCTTCGAGAGCAGGGTCGTGCCGTCGATCGGGTCCACCGCGATGTCGACCTTGGGGTCAGAGCCGTCCCCGATGTGCTCACCGTTATAGAGCATCGGTGCTTCGTCTTTTTCGCCCTCGCCGATGACCACCACACCGTCCATGCTGACGCCGTCCAGCGTATGGCGCATGGCGTCCACGGCAGCCTGATCGACCAGCTCTTTGTCACCCTGGCCCATGTAACGGACCGCGGACAGGGCGGCGGCCTCGGTCACCCTGACAAGTTCCATCGCCAGGTTGCGTTCGATTGGTTGTCGGTTCGTCTCCTGCGCCATAACGCCCCTCCTAAGACACCCGGCTACTGCATGTGAGCCAGGCTATCTGTCAACGTGCCGCAAAGCTTGCCGCGTTACAGATTTTCAGTAAAGAGGCTTGGGGACAAGACATACCCGGTTTGGATATCTACAGGTCGAAGCCCTCGCGCCGCCGGAACTCGTCGCGTTCGTAGTCTTCCTCGGCGCGCTGCTCCGCGGCGTCCTTCGTCAGCTCCAGCTGCTCCGTAATCGCCTCATCCAGTCGCTTGCCGTATTCCTCAGCAGCCTGGGGGATGCGCGCCTCCATGACGCGGTCGAGCATCGCGTAATAGTTGCCGCCAAGGTAGTGCAGCGGTTTGGCGTCGTTATCCGTGAGCGTCCAGTGATCGTCGAACGCCTCGTCCTCGACCTGCACGGCAACAACCCGCGCGGTGACCAGGAAGTGGTCACCCGTCTCGATCATGTCCTCCACGGCGCACTCGATCCAACCAACGCACCCCTCGAGCAAGACAGTTCCCACGCGACGCGCCTGGAAGGTCGGCAGGTTGGTCAGCTCCAGCTTGTCGAAGTCGACACCGCTCAACGTGCCGAGATACTGCACGTGATGCAGCAACTCACGGCCCGGGATATTGATCGCGAATTCATTCGTCTTGCGAATCACATCGGTGGTGTAGCGCTCTGGATGCATCGCGATGCCGACCATGGGCGGCACAATACTGAGGTTCATCGCGTAAGCCACCGGCATCACGTTGGCGTGACCACGGTAGCTCGTCGACACGAGCAACACTGGCCCGCCGCCGAGCAAACGACGCGCGTCCAGTTCCTCAAGGTTTTTTCTCACGCATCGATTATACGTTCAGCTACTCTCGCCACTCCCGTGACCGGGCATCGGTCTCCATGATCTTCACGAAGTCCTCCCAGGTCTTGCCCGGCTCATCGACAAAAGTCGCTTGGCCTTGCTCCACGCTCTCCATGCGGTCGAGCCGGAAGTTGCGGAAGTCCTGTCGCAGTTCGCACCAGGCAGTCAGCATCCAGGTGGCCCCGAAGAACGCCAACGCCAACGGTCTGATCGTCCGCTCCGTAAGGGCCTCACCTACATCCCGATAGGTGACCTCGGTCTTGCGCCTGGCCTCAATCGCCTCGCGAAGCAACCCAAGGCGGCTGGCAACCTCCGGCGGTACACGAAACCCGGGCGCAAACAAACGAGAATCTAACGCGCGGTCCTTGAGGTCGTCCGGCAGGGCGGCAGCGATTCGACCCAGCGCCGACTCGGCCGCCCGTCCAAGGTCGCTGTCGGCCCAACTCCTGACTACCCGCATACCGAGGACAAGCGCTTCTACTTCGTCCCGGGTGAACATCAACGGCGGCAGGTCGAAACCGCGTCGCAGCATGTAGCCGACGCCGGCTTCGCCTTCGATCGGCACGCCGGACAGCACCAGGTCGCGTATATCGCGATAGACGGTGCGCTCCGAGACTTCGAGGGCGCGTGCCAGCTCCGCGGCCGTCGTCACTCGCCGGCCGCGGATGAACTGAATGATCTGAAACAGACGGTCAGCCCGCCGCATTGGTCACCCGCTACTGTTGCTTGAACTCCATGAGCTGCGCGTAGTTGCCGTCCGGATCGAGGAAAGTCGAGATCACGCCGCCCCAGAACTCCTTGCCTTCCTTACGAATGAACTGCACTCCCTGCGCCTCCAGCCGCGCCTGCTCCGCCTTCAAGTCATCCACGAAGAAGTTGATCAGCGCGCGATGGGTTCCTTCGCTGGTCCCTTCGTTTCGCTGTGGCCATCAATGATGAACGTCGCGCCTTCGGCGACTACGAAAGCATGCTCGCCGATCTGAGGGTTGGTCTGTAGCTGGACGATGTCGCGATAGAAATCGCCCAGCCGTTGCGGGTTTTCACTGGTGACGTTAAGGATGAACTGTGTAACTTGCATCGAACGCTCCTTCTGAGAGAATGTCAGCAGCCTACAGGACCCTTCCTGACAGCATAATGTCAGGAGCGGACATTCTTTTGAATTGTTCCTGCCACCGTCATGGCAGGAGTCTGGTTAGAGCAAGCCCAGCTTTGCCTTGGTCAGCGCCACAGCCGCGACACAGGCAGTCTCAACCCGCAATACACGCTCGCCCAGGTGGACCAGTCTGAATCCCGACCGGCGCAGCATGTGCTCTTCCGGCGACCAGCCCGCTCCGGCCCTGCCGCCAGCGCGACAGGCGCGCAGACATCGGCACGCATCAATGGCTCAGCCGCTTCGTAGTTGTCCAGCGCCAAACGGCACGCGCTTGTCGGTAATTCGGCTATTACGGCCTGCAGCGTGGGGCCCGCACTCACCTCGGGTAGACGCGTCGAAAACGCCTGTGCCGCCCCATCGAGGAGGTGGCGTCGCCACTCGTCCGTCGTCCACAGCTTGCTGCGCGCATAGCCTGCCTCGCCACGGCTCGAAGCCACGAAGTGGATCGCCTCGACCCCGAGCGCCGTAGCCTCCTCCAGGATCTTGCGAGCCGTCTGCGGCCGGGGCAGGCCGACGATTAGCGTTATCGGGTCAAGCTTCGGTGGCTCGAGGCCCCAGGTGAACTCGAGCCGAAGCGAGTCTTCCTCAATCGATACAACCGCCGCCTTGCCGCGACGGCCGTTGACCTCGCCCGCATCGAAAGCGTCACCAACATCGCACCGCAGTACGCCAAGAATGTGCTGAGCCCGTCGATCCCGCCGCGGCAGGGGTCGCAACGTCTCGCTCGGCTCGAAGAGGATGATGTTCACCGTCACCTCACTCTACGCCAGGCCCTCAGCATCAAAGCGGGCGCGACGCATGGAGACGCTGACTTCCTCCTACGCCGGCTCTTGGGCGATGAGTACGACCTGCAGGATGATCCCGTCTTTCGCCCGGGCAATCCTCACCGAGGGTGGGTCGATGCCGAAGTCAGACATTAGGAATTCTGTGTCGGCGGTGGCGGTCAGCCTGTCGCCCGCCTGACGCGCCAGCACTGTGAAGGTGATCGGTAAAGATACGTCTTTAATTGTCATCATGCCGGTCAACGTCAGACTCGCCTCTTCGCCTTCTACGTAGCCGACAGGGAACGGGTCGACGCTCTCAACAACAAACTCGGCGTACTGGTATTGAGCCGTCTCCAGGACGTTGTTACGTACGTAGTTGTCGCGGCGCGACTCGTCGGTCTTCAGCGTGCTGAGGTCGACCTTGAAGCCTGACTGCAGCCCATCGTAGAGGCCGTCTGCCGTGAGGTAGATATCACCGGTCACGTCCGTCGTCACGCCGACAGCCGTCGCCGGAAGCCCACTGAGCGTCTCCTCAACCACGTTGCCGGAAAATGCCGCTCCCAGCATCTCACCGATACCCGTGCCCGCGCCAATGACCACGGCGGGCACGAGGTTGAAAGCTTTCACGCCCTAGGTGGAGCGCTCTAGGTATTCTCCCGATCGTGTGTCGACTTTGACCTTGTCACCCCTGTTGACGAACAACGGTACGTTGACTGTGAGACCGGTCTCCAGCGTGGCGGGCTTTGTGCCGCCTTGAGCCGTATCTCCCTTGACCCACGGGTCCGTCTCGGTCACTTCCAGTACCACTGCTGCCGGCAGATCGACGCTGATCGCCTCGTCACCGTAGGTCAGCATCTGGCATTCGTCGTTTTCCTTGAGGTAGAGCCCCACATCACCGAGGCGATCCTTGTTGATCGCAATCTGATCGTAGGTCTCAGTGTTCATGAAGGTGTAGAGCTCGCCTTCGGCGTAGAGGAACTGCGCCGGCTGACGTTCGACACGGGCGCGCGCAAACTTCGCGCCGGAGTCATACGTGTGCTCGACGATGTGGCCCGCACGTACGTCTCGCAGCTTCAATTTCACCTTGGCGCCACCACGCCCCGTTTTGTTGTGTTCCCAATCGACGATGCTGTAGAGAGCACCGTCAAGCTCTATGGTCAGACCCTTTCGCAGGTCGCCCGAATCGATCATGTGTTTCCTCCGAGGGCCTTAAAACGGCTCGGCTAAGTCTATCTAGGGGCGGTGTTAGCAGCCAGCGTCACGCGAACTGAAGCTTCGGGGCGGTAGTGAAATTCACGTACTTTCCGTCTTTGAGATAGCCCATGTCCTCAATCCGAATGCCACCCCAGCCTTGCAAGTAGATCCCCGGCTCCACCGTGATCACCATGCCGTCCAGCAGCACGTCGTCCGAAGTCCCACCGACGCGCGGCGACTCGTGCACCTGCATGCCAACACCGTGGCCGAGGCCGTGACCGAAGCTGTCGCCGTAGCCGGCCTCCTCGATGACCTTGTGAGCAATGTTGTGGGCGTCGCCACCCGTCATCCCGGTTTGCACCAGCTCCTCAGCGGTGAGCTGCGCCGCCAGGACGATGTCGTAGATCTTCTTGAATTGATCGTCGGGCTGACCCACGAAGACAGTCCTCGTCAGGTCGGACATATACCCATCCAAGCTGACACCCATGTCGATGACGATGCCGTCGCCGTCCTTTATCACCTGGTCGCGCGGCTGCGCATGCGGCATCGCGCCCCAGGGTCCGGCCGCGACGATCGTGGGGAACGATAGCCCTTCCGCGCCGTGCTCTCGAGCGTACTTCTCGATCTCCCAGGCCACCTGCTTCTCCGTCCAGCCCGCTTCGATGCGTGCTGCAACGTCTTGAAACGCCGCGTCGCCCAGCTCAACCGCCAGACGCAACGCCTCGAGCTCGTCCGGCTCCTTGATCGCTCGCAGTGACTCGACCAGCCCATCGGTGGGGACGATCTGAGGCCGGTCTGATTCGGCGGCTTCGCCGATCGCGTCACGGACCGCCGAGTACATAGCGTAGGTGATGCCGCCGGACTCAAAGCCCAGCTTTTTCCCGCCCAGGCCTGCCTCGGCAACCAGCTGCGAGAGCCAGACCTTCATTCCGCCGGCAGCCTTCCACAACGTGTACTCGGGCGCCTCGCGTTCAGCCTGCTCGTAGTAGCGGAAGTCCACCGCGATAAAAGCGGCGTCTTGCGTGATCAGAAGATGGCCCAGGGAGCCACTGAATCCGGAGAGATAGCGGCGGTTCGCGCCCAGCGTGTGGTGTATGTCCTCCGCCGGCGCGCTGACAAACAACCCATCGATGTTCTGTTCTACCAGCCTCTCGCGTAGCTTTGCGATTCGGTCTGCCTTTGCCATTACTTCCCCTCTTTTGCACTTGCTACGAGCAGGTCCAGCGCGTACAGGTAGCCGCGCCAGCCGAAGCCTGTGATGACACCTTTGCAGACGCCGGACAGCACCATCCGCTCACGGAAACGCTCCCGCGCATGCACGTTGGAGATGTGCACCTCCATAACGGTCAGCCCGCTCCCCGCGATCGCGTCGCGAATGGCGTAACTGTAGTGCCCGAAAGCACCCGGGTTAATGATGACCGCGTCCGCCGACGCCTGCTGCTCCTGAATGAAGTCGACGATCACGCCCTCATGGTTCGATTGCATCGCGGTGATCTCAGCGCCCAGCTCCGTCGCCTTCGCGTTCACCTTGGCGACGATATCTTCCAGCGTGTCGTTGCCGTAAATCTCGGGCTGGCGGGTTCCGAGCCTGTTGAGGTTGGGACCGTTGATTAGAAGGATGCGCATCTCATCTGCAGTTTAGCCTAGGCGGGTCGCTGCCGTTATCGTGAGAAGCCCTCACCGAGGCCCGTGACTGGGATGCAGGATTTGGCTACGATCTCGAGAGCATCAAACAAGAAGCGAGGTCGAGCAAGATGAAAGTCGTCATCGCCGGTCAAGGTGCCTTTGGCCAGAGGCACATCGAAGCTTGTCGTGAAATTCCCGGCATCGAAATCGTTTCCCTTGCGGGCGGTAACCCAACTGGTACCGAAGAAACGGCGAAGAAGTACGACATCCCTCACTGGACCTCATACAACCTGACGGAGAGCATCCAGCAGCCCGGCGTCGAGGCCGTCATCCTGGCGACCCCTACGCAGCAACACGCCGAGCAGGCCATCGAGTGCATGAAAGCCGGCAAGCACGTGCAAATTGAGATCCCGATGGCGGATTCTCTGGCGGACTCTGAGGCGATCTGCGACGCGCAGAAAGCCACCGGGCTCATCGCGATGGCAGGCCACACACGACGCTTCAACCCGAGCCACCAGTGGGTACACAACAAGGTCGTCGCCGGCGAGCTCAAGCTGCAGCAGCTCAAGGTCGAGACCTACTTCTTCCGCCGTACCAACATGAACGCGGCTGGCCAGCCGCGCAGCTGGGTTGACCATCTACTCTGGCACCACGCCTGCCACACCGTCGACTTGTTCCAGTACCAGACGCAGGAAACGATCTCCGACGCTCGCGGCGTCCAGGGCCCGATAAACCCCGAACTCAACATCGCGATGGACATGGGCATCTTGCTGAAAGTACCGGGTGGGGCGCTCTGCACCCTGTCGCTTTCATTCAACAACAAGGCGCTGCAAGGCACGTTCTTCCGCTACATCTGCGACAACGGCACCTACGTCGCCTATTACGACGACCTATACGAAGGTGACGTCAAAGAAGACGGGAAGATCGACCTCTCGAACGTCGCCGTGTCGATGAACGGCATCGAGCTGCAGGACCGCGAGTTCTTCAGCGCCATCGAGCAGAAGCGCGAGCCCAACGCCAGCGTGCACCAGGCGCTGTCCGCCATGCGCGCCCTCGACACGATTGAGAAAGGCCTCGGCTAGCAGCTAGCTAAAGCAGCCGTCGAAAATACGTCGCCGAGGCCTCGTAGCCGAACGCTTCGTAGAAATCATCAGCACGTCGCGTCGCGAGCGCGAGAAGTCGCGAACCGTCCTGCCTCGCCCTGGACTCAGCCGCCTCCATCAGAGCACTCGCAACGCCCTGCCGTCGTAACCCAGGCCGGACGTACAGCTCTTCAACCCACGTGACGCACCCGTTCGCGAAGAACGTCTCGTGCCTAAATGCCAGAACGTAGCCGGCCATACCTGAACCTGTGAAGGCACACAGCAGGGTGACCGACGGGTCAGTCAGCAGTTTCTGAAGGCTGGCGAAGAAGTCGCCACGCCGCGGCACAAAGCTCGTCGCGAAGTCACCAACAAGCTCGAAGAGGTCGTTTCCTTCAGACTCAGCCGGCGGCCTTATCTCAAGCTCGGGCATCGAACTATGGCAGCCTTCCAAGAGTCACGAAGCGACGGAGTTTAGGACCACGGCGATGTCAAAGCACTGAGCCTCAGGTGCTGTCATCCGGCCTTCGACTTGAATACGAGCCTGCCGCCAAGAAGCAGCAGTACCCCGGCAGCAGCCAGGACGAGAGTTCCGGAGCCAGGCGTACCTTCGGCGGCCAGGCCGGCATCACCTGTATTCGGTGGCGTCACCGGATCCTCGAAGAGGGTCGGGACGGGAGGCTCGTCGGCGGAGGTCGACAGGTTCACCTCTATCTGGACGACGTTGCGAGGGCTGCCGTCCTGGGCAGATTCCTCCCAGACACGAATGCAGCCTGCCTGCTCTGAAATGACCGTGAATGGAACGTCCGCCTCGAACGGCGCGAGGGCGGGGCCAGCCTCGGCTGCCGTGGTGAAGGTGTCTTCCAGCACCATGCCGGAAGCGCTGTAGACGGTGATGCGGACGTTGGCCTCAAAGACGCGGGCGAAGCCGGAGATGTGTACCGGACTCGTTACCGAGTCGCCGGACGCCGGCGCGTTGAGGATCATCGAGGAGTCGGCTGCATCCGGCGGGCTCGGATTCGGCGGACAGGCCTGTGTCGCGCCGGCACTATGTGTAGGGCTGTCGGCCGCGAGGCCGAGCACACCAAGCGTTAAAGCGAAGAGACCAAAGCGGAACATGGCAGAATTCGTCCTATCGATGCTTCTTGTTGCTCGCTTCTAGCGAGCTGGCAGCGGCAGGTCGAGCGCTCGCAGCATTGAATTCCAGATCAGCAAACCGTCCGTGCCTCCCAGCAGCGCCTCGCTGGCGCGCTCCGGGTGCGGCATCATGACGCAAGAGCTTCAGTGTCCGACCTAGGCGTGAGAGTAGACGTAGTAGATGACCGAGTTCCAGATGAGATTCCCATCTGTGCTGCCAAGAAGCCCCTCTCCTGCTCTTTCCGGATGAGGCATCATGCCCAAAACATTTCGCTGTTCGTTCAAGATACCGGCGATGTTTTGAATAGATCCATTAGGATTGGCACCCTCGAGAATCGCCTCAACACTCGATTCACCTTCTTCAGTTGAGTACCGAAAGACAACCCTATTCTCCTCATTCAATTGGGTGAGGGTATCAGGAGGCGCGTAATAGCAACCTTCTCCATGAGAAACCGGCATCTCCAGGACATCGCCGTCCTGCGCCCGGACTGTAAACATGCTTCGGTTCGTCTCTACGCGCAAATTCACCGGTTCGCAGCGGAATTGCGTGCTCGTATTTCGAGTCAACACTCCCGGGAGCAGACCCGCTTCACAGAGGATCTGGAAACCATTGCAGATTCCGATGATCGGTTTCCCACGATCTGCCTCTCGACGCACAGCATCCATCACAGGGGAGAAACGAGCTATCGCCCCACAGCGAAGATAGTCTCCGTATGAGAAACCGCCTGGCAGCACGATGGCCTGATAGCCTGATAGGTCAGTCTCGGTGTGCCAAACGCGATCAACGTCCTGCTTGAGCTCGTGCTTCAGCACGTGCTCGCAGTCGCCATCACTCCATGTACCTGGGAAGACCAGAACGGCGAATTTCATCTAAGCGGGTACTCTACACCTGTAGAAACAAAGGAACCATAAGAATCGTTCCAGCCGCAAGTAGCTTAACTCATTTGTAACTAAGCGTATACAGCTTAGCTGTTCTCGCTGGGTGGTGGCCGCTCGATGTATGTACGGCGGAAAGGCAAGCGGCGTAACAGCATCTCGGCATCGGTAGGAGCGGGATACTCAACCCGCGGATGATAAACCGCCCGCAGCGTCGCTTTGAACGAAACCGCCAGCGACTTGATGTTTCTCAGCGTCAGGTCAGACTCATCAAGCTGCCCCTCGGTCAAACGCTCGTTGTAGACCTCATCGACGATGCGGTCGATGTTCTCGGGCGAATGGTCCGGACTCGAGCGGACGGCCGCTTCGCACGAGTCGGCCAGCATCGCAATCGCCGTTTCACGCGACTGCGGCTTTGGCCCGGGATAGCGAAAGGCGTCGACATCGACATTAGGATCTTCCTCGGCGGCGCGACGGTAGAAGTAGGTCACCGTCCGTGTGCCATGGTGCTCTGGGATGAACTGCGCCACCTTGCCCGGCACGTTGTACTGCCTCGCAAGATTAAAGCCGTCCCGGACGTGATCTGAGATGATCCGGGCGCTATCTGCCGGATCGAGCGCATCGTGCGGGTTCGCGCCACCGAGCTGGTTCTCAATGAAGAAGCCGGGTCGTAGCAACTTGCCGATGTCGTGGTAATAGCACCCAACACGCGTCAGCAGCGCATCGCCGCCGATAGTATGCGCACCCTTCTCCGCCAGGTTGGCGACGATGACGCTGTGCTGGAACGTCGAAGGCGCCTCATCTTGCAACCGCAACAGCAAGGGCTGGCTCAGCTGTGACATCTCTAGCAGCTGAAGACGGGTCGTCACTCCGAAAAGGGATCCCAAGGTCACGAAGATGCCTGCTGCCAGGAAGGCGCTGAGACCACCGTTTGCGCCGGCCGCCAGAAGCATCCAGAGCAAGTTCTGCCATTCCTGCACCGGGTCGATGAGCCAGATAGCGAACAGGACCGCCATCACACTGGCGCCGACTAGCACACCGCCGAGCAAGAACTGCGTTAGTCGATCCGCGTTGCGCACAGCAAATGCACCGGCGACGGCGGACACACCAAATGCGAGCACGATGCGCGTGACATCAAGTGTCCCGGCAACCCCAACCACGGACACGTCCAGCAGTAGAACCGCGGTGAAGCCTGCCAGTAACGCAACCAGCACTCCGGCGAGTAGCGCTATCTCAACGCCGACGAACCCGGCGAGGAGCATCGACGACGCGGCGACCGGCAACACGAAGCCCAGGAAGTGTCGGTCTTCGTCGGGCAGGATAAACGGCAAGTAAACCTTCATGATGAAAACCGGGATCGCAACCGCCAGCCCGATGAGCTGCATCTCACGTGCCGTAACCCCTGGCCGGAAGGCGTGCAGCCCGGCCACGATCGCGGCCGTTGCCACTACGGCCATCACGGCGCTGGCTCCCACCTGCGCCCAACTCCATCCCGTATTGAGGATGCCCGCCTCAAGCAGCGCCTCCCGCGCCTCCGCGGTGATCGGCTCCCCTTCTTCGATAATGATTTGCGTTTCGGTGAATAACACTTCTACCGGCGCCACGCCGGCCCGCGCTGCCTCGCGCGCAAGCTCAGTCGCGCCCTGGTCGACGCCCTGGTTGGTCACTATGAAGGGGCGTATGAGCTCCGCCACAAGCGTACTTGTCTCTCGATCGAGACTCGGGTCGATGAATTCGTCCACGCCCTCGCGAAACGCCGGTATCTGGTCCGGGGGCAACGACTCTTCGTGGACCACAGCCAGTGCGCGTCTCGCCTCACCCTGGATCACCTGCAAGCGATTGCGGTCCACGGTGCGCAAAAGGGTGATGCTTCCAGGCGACAGGCTAACCTGCGGCACGCTCTCCAGCGCAGTCGCCCGTCCAACCGGAGACGACTCTTCCGAGATGATGTCCTCGACACGTTGCAAAATCCCATTTAGTCGTGTCAACTGCGCACCCGCTACAGCCGGGTCAAAGATTGGTATGTTCGCGACAGCGCCAACAGCCTCTTCCTGCCGCTCTGCTGTGAGCGCCTCACTGATAAAGGAGATGTCTTGCGTCGCGCGAATCGTCCGGGACGCAATGGCGCCCTGGTTTATCGATACCTGGTCCTGCGTAATCGGGAACAGCGCAGCGAACGTAGCGATGCAAATCGCCACTGTCGAGGCCATGAGCGGAAGGGTGCGTTGATCGGACGGGAACATAATTAGCCCGCGTCAATCATACAGGAGGTCTGAAGCTATCTAGGATGCCTTGGCCGCTAAGAGATCGGTCACCACTGCGTTGATTTCCCGGCCCTCCGCCTTCTCTCGCAGCTCGGCCATGATTACCGGCATGACCTTTGATTTGTCGGGCGGACCGACAGCCCCAACACGCTCAATGATTTCACGAGCGACCGCCTCGATCTCATCGCGAGACATCTGGGCCGGCAAGTACGCGGCCAGGATGGTCAGCTCTGACTCCTCTTTGTCCGCGAGATCCTGGCGGCCGGCCTTTGTATACGCCTCGATACTGTCACGACGTTGCTTCACTTCGCGTCGGATGACGCCGAGCACGCCTTCATCATCGAGGTCCAGCCGGGCGGCAGCAGCTGTCGCGCCTTCCGCCGGAATCTCAGCGTTGCGGATTGCGGTGATCAGAAGACGCAGCGTGGACTTGCGGATGTCCTCCGCAGAACGAATAGCATCACGCAGATCAGCGTTCAACTGGTCTTTGAGTGACATTCGGTCGGTGGAATCTCCAGCTACGCGGCTGCCTTACGGCTCTTGCGCCGCTTGGCAGCGGCCTTCTTCTTGCGTCGAATGCTGGGCTTTTCGTAGTGTTCTCTTCGGCGAGCTTCAGCCAGGATACCGTCCTGCTGGACTCGCTTCGTGAACCGCTTGAGCGCGGATTCGAAAGACTCGTTATCGCCAATGATTACTTCAGCCAACCATGCCTCCGGAGATCAGGATTGCAGACTCGAACCGAGTGTAACGATCGGTTGAAATGACTGTCAAACGGTAGACCCTTCTATATTGACGCAGTAGATTCGCCTTACATATACTCATAGCTGGCCCCGGGATTCCGGGGGCTTGTTTTTGTTGGCCAGAATTCAGCTCTCCGCCCGAGTGGCGCAATGGCAGCGCAACCGATTTGTAATCGGTAGGTTGAGGGTTCGAATCCCCCCTCGGGCTCCAGCAGTAACGGCCCCACTCAGGGGCTTGGAGACGAGGTCAGAAGGCAGGATTGGCAACGGCCGCACCGTGGCGAGAGCGCTGCAGTTACCGCTGAGCCAGCTCTTCTGGGAAGCGCCAGGCCAGGGTGGGTGAGTGGTTAAAACCGACGGTCTGTAAAATCGTTGCCCTGACGGGCTACGCAGGTTCGAATCCTGCCCCTGGCACCAGTGATGAAACGCCTTATGATTAGGCGAGTATCGTTAAAGGCCTAGTCCTTCTCAGAGGGACGCGAAAGGAGTACCCCGCCCACATAGCTCAGTTGGTAGAGCACGCCCTTGGTAAGGGCGAGGTCATCGGTTCAAGTCCGATTGTGGGCTCCAGCGACAGCAATCGGTCCCATGGACCGGCAGAGCAATCAGGCGGAAAAGGTGTTGCCGGGGGCCGGCAACAGTAGGAGGATCAGCAAGACATGGCAAAACAGAAGTTTGAGAGGAGTAAGCCGCACCTCAACGTAGGCACTATCGGCCACGTTGACCACGGCAAGACTACCCTTACCGCCGCCATCACAAAGACGCTGGCCCTCAAGCAGATGGCCGCTTACCGCGACTTTGCTAGCATCGACAACGCTCCTGAAGAGCGGGCGCGTGGTATTACAATCGCGATTCAGCACGTCGAGTACGAGACTGAAAATCGCCATTACGCCCACGTCGACTGCCCTGGGCACGCCGACTACATCAAGAACATGATCACGGGTGCGGCCCAGATGGACGGCGCCATTCTTGTCGTTGCCGCTCCGGACGGCCCAATGCCCCAGACGCGCGAGCACATCCTGCTCGCCCGCCAGGTAGAGGTACCCGCCGTCGTCGTCTTCCTCAACAAGGTCGACATGATGGACGACGAGGAGCTCCTTGACCTGGTAGAGCTGGAGCTGCGCGAGCTGCTCAGCAACCAGGGATTCCCCGGCGACGACATTCCGATCGTTCGCGGTAGCGCCCTCAAAGCGCTGGAAAGCACCAGCGAGGACCCCGACGCGCCTGAGTACAAGTGCATCTGGGAGCTCATGGACGCGGTTGACTCCTACATCCCGATGCCGACTCGACCCGCCGACCTGCCGTTCCTGATGCCCGTCGAGGACGTGTTCGGCATCAAGGGCCGCGGCACGGTCGTCACCGGCCGCATCGAGCGTGGAGTCGTCCACGTCAACGAAGAGATCGAGATCGTCGGCATCCGCGAGACCCGCAAGACGGTTGTTACCGGTGTCGAGATGTTCCGCAAGCTGCTGGACTCCGGTGAGCCCGGCGACAACGTGGGATGCCTTCTTCGCGGCGTCGACCGTGATGACGTCGAGCGTGGCATGGTTCTCGCCAAGCCCACCTCGATCACGCCACACACGGACTTCGAGGCTGAGGTCTACGTCTTATCAAAGGACGAGGGAGGCCGACACACGCCCTTCTTCTCCGGCTATCGCCCTCAGTTCTACGTCCGCACCACGGACGTCACGGGCAACATCGAGTTGGAGCAAGGCGTCGAAATGGTCATGCCGGGTGACAACACCAAAATGATCGTACACCTGATTCAGCCAATCGCCCTGGAGGATGGCCTCCGCTTCGCTATCCGCGAGGGCGGTCGAACCGTGGGCGCCGGCGCTGTAACGAAGATCCTGACCTAGCATGGCAAGGAAAGAGGACCGCCAGATTATTCACCTCGCGTGCAGCGAGTGCCGCGAACGGACGTACACGACGACCAAGAATCGTCGTAACGACACCGACCGGATTGCGCTCAACAAGTTCTGCCCGCGCTGCCGACGACATCGCGAACACCGGGAGGTGCGGTAACGGAGGACGGGCTAACACCTGTCTTCCTCCCGCGCTCATGAGCCGTGCGACCCGCCGGCAGCAAGGCGGTTCCCCTCAAGATGGGGGCGGTGGTGGACGCCTGCGTCCATTTGGGTCGAAGCAGCCACGTCAGACTCGTGGCAACCGGCCCACCACGCCTCAGCGGAGGGGATTTCGTCTCGGCCTTCCAAACTGGATAACCGAGATCTGGTCGGAGCTTCGAAAGGTCACCTGGCCAACCCGGGACGAGACGGCCTATCTAACGATGGTCGTCATCATCGTCGCAGTTATTGTGGGAATAGCACTCGGCCTGATCGACGTAGCCTTCAATGAGCTCATCGACCGCGTGCTATTTGATTAACGGCTAATTATGATTTCAGACGCAGAACTCGCATTCCCAGAACCTGAGAACACGGGCGTTCTCGCCGGCAGTGTGAATAAAGACAGTGAAGAGGGCTTCTCTGAAGATGAGTACTTCAAAGAAGGCCGCTCCTGGTACATCATCCACACCTACTCCGGTTACGAAAACCGTGTTCGCACCAATCTTGAGCATCGAATCGAGTCGATGGACGCCGGTGATATGATCCACCGCGTCATCGTGCCTACCGTCGATGAGATTGAAGTGCACGGCGGTGTTAGACGCACCGTCTCGCGCAAGATTTTCCCCGGCTACGTCCTGGTAGACATGTCTACCCTGATCGAAAACGAGCCCGATTCGAGCCGCGCCTCGTTCGTCGTCCGCAATACACCCGGCGTCACCGGCTTCGTCGGTTCCGGCACTCGGCCCGTGCCACTGGAAGAGGACGAGGTCAAGCGCATCCTGCGTCAGATGAAGGCCGACGAGCCAATGGTTCGCGTCGGTTTCGTCGAAGGTCAGAGCGTGCGCATCGTCGATGGCCCGTTTGTCGACTTCGTCGGTACCGTGGAGGAAATCAACCTGGAGAAGGGCAAAGTCAAAGTCATGGTCTCCTTCTTCGGTCGAGACACTCCCGTGGAGCTCGACTTCCTGCAGGTCGAGAAGCTCTAAGCAGCGATATCAGTCCTTCCAGGAAGGACGTAGCAAGCGGGAGCCTACCGGGTAAGGCCGGGGCGCTAGGACCGCAGAGGACACTCCTAAATGGCCAAGAAAGTCAGAGCCGTCGTCCGCATCCAGCTGGAGGCGAGCAAGGCGACACCGGCACCGCCGGTCGGACCCGCGCTGGGTCAGCACGCCATCAACATCATGCAGTTCTGCAAGGAGTACAACGAGAAGACCGCCTCGCAGGCCGGACAGATCGTCCCGGCAGAGGTCACGGTCTTCGAGGATCGTTCCTTCACGTTCATCCTCAAGACGCCTCCCGCTTCCGACATGCTGCGAAAGGCCGCAGGCCTTGAACACGGCAGCTCGGCTCAGAAGCGGATCAAAGTCGGAACGATCTCCAAAGCACAGCTACGCGAGATTGCGACGGCAAAGATGCGCGACCTCAACGCCGCCAACGTCGAGTCAGCGGAACGGATGATCGAAGGCAGTGCCCGGAGCATGGGCATCGAGGTGGATAACTAATGCAGCGCGGCAAAAAGTACCAGGACGCAGTCAAGCTGATCGAGAAGGACAAGAGCTACCCGCCCACCGAGGCGGTCGCGCTAGCGAAAAAGGCAGCCAGCGCGAAGTTCGACGAGACCGTGGAACTGCACATGCGTACCGGCCTGGATCCCCGGCACGCCGACCAGCAAATTCGTGGTACGGCGCTTCTCCCCAATGGCCTTGGCAAGCAGGTACGGGTCCTCGTCTTCGCTGAAGGCGAAGGAGCGCGCAACGCCGATCAGGCAGGCGCCGACTTTGTTGGCAGCGATGACTTGATGAAACGTATCGAAGAAGGTTGGACTGATTTTGACGTTGCTCTTGCCTCTCGCGAGATGATGAGCAAGGTCAGCCGCCTCGGCCGCGTACTCGGACCGCGCGGGCTGATGCCAAACCCACGCACCGGCACCGTTGTTGACCCCGATGACCTCGCCAAGGCGGTTAATGACGCACGTCAGGGCCGCGTCGAGTTTCGCCTCGACCGTACGGCATTGATCCACGTTCCGATTGGCAAAGTGAGCTTCGAAGAGGACATGCTTCTGGAGAACATGGCGACTATCGTCGATGCCATCGTCAAGGCGAAGCCATCAGGCTCCAAGGGCCAATACATTCGATCCGCCTCGCTCGCGACGACGATGGGTCCCGGGATCAGCCTCGAGCTGGCTCCGACGCTGGCGATGACCAGTAGCTAGCCAAGTCTCATAACCAGGGAGGCCGGGGCTTCTAAGGCCTCGGCCTTTCTAGTTGCCGCGCGTCGACCTAGTCTCAAGCTTGCTCGGACGAAGCTGAAACCATACACTGTGATTCGCGCATCGAGCGCAGCAGCCAGAGACAGTGGGTGTTTGAAACTTAAGCTCCCAGCCGGGAGGCCCGCCGAGGCAAGCAAGCGTTACGTAATCGGACCTGGAGTCCTCGTACGCCCTTTGCCTTCTGGCGGGGGCGATTTTGTTGCCCCAGCGTGATCGAAGACGCGAGCAAATGCGGGGATTCCCGCTTGGATAGTGAGTAGCCTATGGCAACCGAGAAGAAGATTCAGGCCGTACAGGAAATAGCCGAAACGCTGTCCCGCAGCAGCGTCGTCATTGGCGCCGACTACCGGGGCCTCAACGTTGATCAGGCCACGGCCCTGCGTCATGCAATGCGCGACGCCGGCGTTCAGATCCAGGTGGTCAAGAACACGCTCTTCCTCCGCGCGGCCGAAGCTGCCGGTATGTCCGGCGTCGGCGAACTGGCAGAAGGGCCGACGGTGATCATCTACGGCTTCGATGACCCCCTGGCTCCGATCAAGACCGTAGTCGAGTACCAGCGTCAGGCAAGAAACGCCTTCCAGGCTCGCAAAGCCTTTATGGACGGTCAGGTCATTCCCGCGGGCATGCTGGCTGAGCTGGCTTCGCTGCCGCCCAGGGAAGTCATGATCGCCGAAATCGCCGGCGCGCTACAGTCACCGATAACGAACCTCGTCTACCTTCTGACGGCGACATTGCAGGAATTCAGCGGTCTGCTGGACGCGCGCGTCGACCAGATCGACGACGAACCGGCTGCAGCCGCACCCGAATCCGCTACGGCAGAGGAACCAAGCCCGGCAGAGGCTTCGACCGAAGAATCCACGGCCGAACCTGCTGCGGAGTCCGAAGCGACCGAGACAGAAACATCAGAGGAATCAGCCGCAGAACCTACCGCTTCCAACGAAGCAATCTCAACCGAAGAGGAATCAGGAGAAGAAGATGGCAACTAAAAGCGAAGACGTCCTGGAGCTCATCAAGGGGATGACCATCCTCGAGCTGAAGGAACTCAACGACGCGATCAAGGAAGAGTTCGGCGTGACGGCCATTGCCCCCGTGGCAGTGGCAGCCGCTGGCGGCAGCGCTGCCGAAGCCGAAGATGAGCAGACCGAGTTCAATATCGTCCTCAAGGACTTCGGCGCCAACAAGATCAACGTGATCAAGGCTGTCCGCGAAGTGACGACTCTGGGCCTCAAAGAGGCCAAGGACCTAGTCGAAGCCGCGCCCACCAACGTCAAGGAAGGCGTCGACAAGGCCGAGGCGGACAGCATCAAAGCGAAGCTGACCGTAGCCGGCGCCACAGTCGACGTCACCTAGAATCTCGTAATCTAACCAGCCTAGGGCAGGCGGCTTGGCATCAATGCTCGCCTGTCCTAAGCTTGTTTCTCAAGCATGTCCGAGTTTATGACCTGCTTCGCTTGCGAGAACGCGCCGACACAACAGTGTCCTCGCTGTGGAAGACCGTACTGTAACGAACACGGCGAAGAAGTCTGCGATTCTTGCTTACAGCCGCCGAGCGGCCTGCCCTCTTTCACACTTTTTCGCGGCTCCCTGCTAGCGCTCCTTATCGGGACAATTCTCGCCGTCTGGCTGCTGATTCAGCCCCCCGGCGGCGAGTCGAACGCGCCACAATCTGGCACCATCATCACACCGACATCCGAGGTGTCCGTTGACACCACCCCAGGGCCCGAATCAACCCTCGCGGCTGGAACCTCCCCGGTTCCTTTGACGACGCCCTTGCTGAATGCATCCGCCACACCCACCGGCTCAGGCGGCACCGGGACCTACACCGTCGAGCCCGGCGACACACTCTTCTCAATCTGCGTCGAGGTCGCACCGGACCTCAACGTGGGCGACTGCGCCGACGAAATTGTCGCAACCAACGGGTTAACAGACGCATCAACGATCAACGTGGGCCAAGAACTGGTTGTACCCCAATGAGCGTAGGTATAGCTGGATGCAACGAAATTTCGAACTTGGCCACGCAGCGGAAATCGGGCTAGAAGGCCTTCAGGCGCGCGAATGACCAACTACACAGATCTCAAAGAAGAGCGTCCAGCCCGCCGAGCCGTGATCAGAATGGCGCTGGTCTGGACGCCGATTACCCTCGCCTGTCTCGTCCTTTGTATCGTTGCCATCCTCCAAATCGTCGGTGGCGATGGTGGCTTTTTGTTCATGCTCGTCATCTTCGGCTTCATCGGACTCTTGACCGGGTCCCAGGCCTTGCTCTATTTGCGTGACCTGTGTCAATCGCCGATCGAGATTCAAGGCGAAGTCGTGCGCAAGTGGCACAAAGGCAATTTGTTTTTCTTCTTCCTGCCCACCTACTACATCACTGTCGACAGCAAGGTCTCCCAGGGCAGCGTGCAGGACATCACCGATAACGGCGCCTACATCCGCCTTGAATCAGGCGGATCCGGGTTCTGCCCACGCAAAGAGCTTGACGTCGATAGCAAGAAAAAGCACCCGTCTGAGATGGTTCACCCTGGCAAGCTCGTCGACTACAAGATCACCGGCCTCTATCGACCTGGCGTCTACAAGGTGTCCTGCAAGAAGGCGGAAGAACGCGCCGTAGCCGGCAGAATCTTCGTCATATCGAGAGTCGAGTTCGCTATGTTGCTGGAGCTCGATCTCGTAAAAGTCAACTTCTACCCCCACTCTGATACCGTAGAGCGCCTGGAGCGTTACGATGAGTCGGCGAAGAGGTTCATTCCTGCCATCACTGGAGCCACCTTCTAGACCGGAATACAACACGCGCATCCGCGAGCTCCCAACTTCGGAGCGTCCGCGGGAGCGCTTGCGAGACCTTGGCCCACAGGCGCTCTCTAATGCCGAGTTGCTCGCCATCGTCTTACGCAGCGGTTCTGCGCGTCAGAGCGTTCTGAACCTCGCTTCGTCTCTTCTGGCTCGTCACGGTGGTCTCGGCGGACTGGCGCGACTCTCCTTCTCAGACCTCGTGAGCGAAAGTGGGATCGGTGAGGCCAAGGCTGCCGAGATTCAGGCCGCATTCCAGTTGGCGTTGCGTCTCAATGCGTTGCAGCCCGAAGAACGTCCCTACGTTCGGTCGCCCGCCGATGTGAACAACCTGCTTGGCGCAGAGATGGCACTGCTGGACCAGGAACACCTGCGTGTCATGCTGATCAACACGCGCAACCAGGTCATGGCCGTCACCGAGGTCTACATCGGGAACGTCAGCTCGTCACTCGTGCGCACCGCAGAGGTCTTCCGCGAAGCCATCCGCCAGAATGCGCCCTCGATCATCGTTGTCCACAACCACCCATCCGGCGATCCATCGCCATCCCCGGACGACGCTGCCCTAACAAAGACGCTGCGCGACGCGGGCGATCTTCTGCAGATCGAATTGCTGGACCACATCGTGATCGGCGACCACCGGTTCGCCAGCTTGAAACAGCTCGGACTCGGGTTCAGCTAGACGCGAAGCCTGAAGCGGCTACAAGAATACGTCCTCTCTTCGCCCGCATCGATCGTGGTGAATTCGATGTCACCGCATGACTCGAATCCCGCATCCAGGTAGTAGCGCTTGAGGCGTTCGTTGCCAGCCCAACAATCGAGACGAAGCTCGCTCTTACGGCGCTCCCGCGTGTACTCCGGCGGCCCAGCGCAGGAGCCAACCCGCAACGCCCTGACCAGCCACCGATCGCCTGACGGCCAACCTGAAGAGCAACACCGCGTCGAGCGCCCCTTCCGGCCAGAGGCCCCTCCATTCGGCGGCTGAAAGGATGTTCCTCCAGTACGACGTTGCCAACCGCCTCCACCTGCCTCCAGGCAATGAAGACAGCATTTCTCCTGATGAGGCCCCGGAAGTAATCGACCCATTCCGGTCGCTCCGAGAAACTTGCCGGCCATTGCTCGGTGATGCCGCGGGCATGAGGCCAGGCGGCCGCCTCGTCCATCACGCCCAGCATGTGATCCAGCTCCGTTTCGTCGGCGCGTCTGACATCCAGCTCCAGACCGAGGAAGTATAAGTTCCCTGGAAACGCCAACCTGTGACAGAATTACGATAATGATGAGCGAAAAACGAACTGAAATCGCGACTTTGGCCGGCGGCTGCTTCTGGTGCACCGAGGCCGTGACCCAGAAACTGCGCGGCGTCGACAAGGTCATACCGGGCTACACCGGCGGCCACGCACCCAATCCGACCTACAACGACGTCTCCTCCGGCCAAACCGGACACGCCGAGGCAGTTCAGGTCCACTTCGACCCCGACGTGATCAGTTATGAACAGCTGCTCGAGGTTTTCTTTGCCCTTCACGACCCTACTACCCTGGACCGCCAGGACGCGGACGTCGGTCCGCAGTATCGGTCAGTCGTTTACTTCCACGACGAGGTCCAAAAGGAAACCGCAGGGCGTGTAATCGAGCAGGTAGGCACTTCCGGTATGTACTCGGATCCGGTGGTTACGGGCCTCGAGCCTGCCGTCGAGTTCCACGTCGCCGAGGACTACCACCACAACTTCTATGAGGACAACAAAAGTTTCCCGTACTGCACGATAGTCATCGATCCGAAAGTCCAGAAGCTCTACAAAAACTTCGAGCCGCTGCTGACCTAGCGCTGCGCTTTCGGGATTACAAGCCTCAAGGCCGTATGCGTCGCAGAAAACCCGACCACCTTGTTATCAACAAGACCTGCCTCGCGAGCTGCTGACGCGCCAGATCGACTCCGAGCCCACGTTTCGATCGCGACTAGCTGCCGCTGCGCGCCGATCTCGCGGCCTTCGTGCTGCAAAAGCCAGGCCTTCGTATCAAGACCGCCGCCGAAGCCATGCAAGCGCTTGTCCGAGCCCACCACGCGGTGGCATGGGATAAGAACCACGATTGGGTTGGCACCGCACGCGCTGCCGGCTGCCCGATAGGCGCTGGGGTTGCCTGCTTCCGCCGCAACCTCGGCATAGCTCAGCGTCTCGCCGTAAGGGATCCCGGCGATGACGTTCCAGACGCGCTGCCGGAACTCGCTGCCGCCGCTAAGGTCCAGAGGTATCTCGAAATCACTCCGCTCACGAGCAAAGTACTCTTCGAGCTGCGCTTCCAAGGCCGTCGCGATAGCCTGCTCGTCAGACGAGAGCGGCTGGTCGGTCACTTCGAGCTGCTGCTTGGCAAGACGACGCATTGGCGGCTCGCGACGACCGCCCATAAAGTCCAGGCGGCGGAGGCCCTTCGATGTCACATCTGCAAACAACAAACCAAACGGCGCTTCAATTGTGAACGTTGCCATTCGTTGCTCCTAGGTCTCTCGGACCAGGACCAGCTCTGCGGCGGGTAGCCCCACACTCACCTTCTGGTCGCTGTACTCTGTCAGTGACACGGTGATCGTCGCGTTCGATATGGCGACTTCGTCCACGTGAAGCCTTGTGTTGGGAACCAGGTGGTTTCGCTCCAGGTAGTGCATCAGTGAGCCGTCGTCTTCCGCATGCTCTGCGATGTTGTTCACGACCAGCGAGGCTCCCTCGCGGGCGGCGCGCAGCGGATATGCGGTGGACGGCTCCCTGCTCGCGAGGCCCGGGATCGGGTTACCGTGCGGGCATGTGTCCGGATTATTCAGAATCATCAGGATCTGACGTTCGATGAGGGGGGAGATCGCGTGCTCCACGTGATGGGCCTCATCGTGAACATCGGCCCAATTCAGCTTCAGGATGTCCGTGAGCAGACGTTCCGCCAGCATGTGACGGCGGATGATCGTTTCGGCGCGCTGCTCACCCGCCGAACTCAACTCAACGTGATGTTCCGGATCCAGGGTGACCAGGCCGTCGCGCTCCATCCGTCGAAGCGTCGCCCAGGCGGTCGGCGCCGATACGCCCTTGCGTTCCTTGAGCCGCGCCGCGATAACCGGGGCCCCTTCGCGCCGCATCGTGTAGATGAGTTGCAGGTAGTCCTCGATGGTTTCGCTAAGATGCTCAGGCTGTTCCATAAGATAATTTGATCGTATGCAGGCTCTCAATGGCCGTCAACTTGACCTTCAAGTAAGAATGCTTATCGATTGGCCAGATGTTGCTCCGCCTCCGCCGCGACGATTCGGTACACCTCTGCCAGAGGTAGCCCTTTGTCCTGTGCGATGTGGCGGCACACCTCGTACTCCGGCGCGATACGAGGTTCTTCGCCGGGCAAACGCTTCACCTTGACGGCGGCGTGCCCCAGGCTAGAATCAAACTCGAAAACCTCTCGCTCCGCCTCGTAACGGCTCACGTCACGTACCCGGACGCCGAGCGTGCTGGTCTCGCGCAGCAGAACGTCGACAAGCTCCGCCTCCTTCGCTTCCTGGCAAAGGAGGGAGAGCATCACCGCCGGACGGCTCTTCTTCATCTGGATCGGGGTGAACCAGACATCCGCCGCGCCGTGCGCCATCAGCGACTCCTGCGTGTATGCCAACAGCTCCGGTGACATGTCATCGATGTTCGTCTCGATGAGGCGCATGCGCTTCCCCGAAGGCTCCGTCTCGCCCAGCCACACCCGCAAAACGTTGGGGCGATCGGCTGGGTCGCGTCCTCCAGCTCCGATACCCACGGCTTCAACCCGCATCGCCGGCCGGTGGAAGCGGCCAAGCGTGGTGAGGAGCGCTGCGCCCGTCGGTGTCACCAGTTCGCCTCGCGGACCTTCGCCTTCGACCGTAGGCACACCGGCCCGCGCCAGTAGCTCGAGCGTTGCCGGCGCCGGTATCGGCATCGTCCCGTGCGAGCCCCTGCCCTCGCCAAAGCCGAGTGGTAACGACGACACGTAGACGTCCTCCACACCGAGCATTCGCAAGCCCACGATGCAGCCGGTTACATCGACCAGCGCGTCCACGGCGCCGACTTCGTGCAGCTCAACCGCCTCGAGACTGCTGCCGTGCACCTTCGCCTCGACTTCGCCCAGCGCCTGGAACACCGATTCGACCCGAGCACGGTCAGATTCGGAAAGCTGCGATTTCTGTACGATTTCCAGCACTTCTCCGAGGGAGCGATGGCGCGGCGGTTCCGTAACGATGACGTCGAGCTTGGTCGCGGCGAATCCGGCCCGGTGTACGGCCTCCGTCTTGAGCTCGAAGGCGCCGGCAGGCAGAGCCAACTTTGAGACCTCTTCGCGCAGTGATTCAAAAGACAGGCCGGCGTCTATCAGAGCGCCCAGGATCATGTCGCCGCTGGCGCCGGAAAAGCAGTCGAAGTAGGCGACGCGTGTCATGAAGCCGGTCACCTAGTCGGCGCGTGGAGGCTCGTGCGAGAGCCGGTTGATCTGGCCCGCGAGGTAGCCCGCGCCGAAACCGTTGTCGATGTTGACGACGGAAACGCCGGCAGCACAGCTGTTGAGCATCGCCAGCAACGGCGCCAGGCCATTGAAGCTGGCGCCGTAACCAATCGACGTGGGGACGGCGATGACCGGCACCGCGACCAGTCCCGAGACCACGCTGGGCAGGGCGCCTTCCATACCGGCGATAGCAACAATGACCGTAGCCTGCATCAGCGCCGGAAGGTGGTCAAACAGGCGGTGAATCCCGGCGACCCCGACGTCACTGATCAACGCCGCCTCGCTGCCCATCATTCGAGCTGTCGTGAGCGCTTCATGGGCAACCGGCAGGTCGGATGTACCGGCGCAAAGCACTGAGACACCGGGCAGCAGCGGCTGCGGATCGCGGTCAACCACGGCGGTGCGACCCAGCTCGTCGTACTCGGCGTCCGGAACTGCGGCCTGTAGAGCGCGGAAGCCATCGCGGTCGAGCCGGGTGACGAGCAGGCGGCCGGACTGCTCAACCAGGCTCTGGCCTATGGCCGCAACCTGGTCCGGCGTCTTGCCGAGGCCAAGGACGACTTCGGGAATCTGGTCTCGGATTCCGCGGTGATGATCGATCTTGGCGAAACCGAGGTCTTCGTAGGGCAGGTGTCGCAGTTCAGTCAGCGCTTCTTCGATGCTGACTGACCCACCCGCGACTTGCTCCAGGAGCAGCCTTAGCTTCTCGTTAACGCTATCCGCCTCCGAATTAGTGGACGAATTATAGCATTGGCAGCGCTCTCGATGGCCGGACGGAAGCCGAAGACGCACAGCGCCAGATTAACATGGCCGCAGATTTATGTCGGTGCGATGTTCCAGCTTCAGTCGGAATCTAGACCACGCTTTGCTCGCGCTACCTTCTACATCGCTGGCCTTGGGCGTCTCATCCTCCTTGTTTTCGTCCTGATCTCGTTCGCTTCTCCCGTAACTGATACCGATGAAACCTGAACAAAACCTCTGTAAGGCTGTGCTACACTCGGTCGGTTGACGGCGGGGCGAGCCGGCAGCAGTACGTTGGCAATGTGCTGCGGTCGATAACTAGTGAATAGCAGATCGAAAGGTCGTTGCTTGAGCTGGATCGACATCGCAATCCTCGCCACGATGGCCTGGTTCACCTACGCCGCGTTTCACGCCGGCATGATCCGGGAAGTCATCACCATATTCGGCGCCATCTTTGCCGTGGCGCTGGCCGGCCTCTTTTACCAGGAGCTCGCTGAGGATGTCCGTGTTGCCGTCGACGATGAGGAGACGGCGCGAATCATCGCGTTCGCCATGATCTTCGGCGCCACAGTGCTAGCGAGCCAGTTAGCGGCGCTTTTCCTCAAGCAAGCCGCGACCCTCCTAATGCTGGGATTGGTCGACTCACTGGGCGGTGCATTTATTGGCTTTCTCAAGGGCTTCATCTTCGTTGAGGTTGCCCTGATCATCGGCATTACCTTCGAGTCGCTAGGCCTCCGCGGCGCGATCGAGAGCTCGGCCCTGGCGCCGATCTATCTCGATATCCTGCCGTTCTTGAGCTGGGTCCTACCGGCGCAGTTCAAGGACGCGATCAGCGGCTTCTAGACGCCCCGCGGCACCTCCGGCTGGCACTGGCGACAAAAGCTCGTAATCCGTTGCCCCGCCGTGATCTCGCTGATCGTGCTGCCACAGCGAGGACATGCTTCACCACCGCGACGATGGACCCGCAGATGGTCGCGCCACTCCTTGTATTCCAGCCTCTCGCCCATCTTCTCCCAGACGATCGGTTCGGCCCAGCGCAGGACCTCGCCCACGGCCCGATAGAGCGCGCCAACCTCTTCGTCCGACATCTGGCTGCGCTTGCGGTAGGGATGGACCTTCGCGGTCCAGAGGATCTCGTCCGAATAAGCGTTGCCGATACCGGCGACGAACTTGTGATTGACGAGGATGCTCTTGATCTGGCCGGTGTACTTCCTGATCCTCTCTCGAAAAACTTCCTCTGTAAGCGTAGGAGAGAGCACATCTGGACCCATCTCACCGAACTGGGGCAGCGTTTCAAGCAACTCGGGCGTGGTGAGATAGACACGGCCCATGAGCCGCTGATCGACGTAACGCAGCTCGCTGCCGCCGCTAAGCCCGAGGAGGAAGCAGGTACGGGCGTGACGCTTCTGCGACGGCTCCACGATCGAGAAGCGGCCCGTCAGCATCGCGTTGATCACCATGATCCGGCCGCTGGCGAGACTAAAGAGAAGGAACTTGCCGTGGCGATGCACCTCTCCCAGCGTATCGCCGGTCATCTGACGCACGAATTCGTCTCGTGGTACCCTGATTACTACAGGGATGAAGGTGTCCACCCGCTCGATGGTTTGACCGGCGATGGTCCGGTTGAAGAATTTGCGAATCGCCTCGAGATCGGGCACTTCAGGCATAACGAGACTATTCTAATCTCCAGAATTGCCGACAGTTGAATGTGTCAGACCCCTTATAGAGTGAGTCTAGACATGCTTGCCCTAACGTGAATCGCCCCATAAGATTCGCAGGGTTTGGCTCATTGGAGCCAACAAGGAGGTAGCACAGCTTGGCCTACGTAGATAAAGAAATCGCCTGCAAGGATTGTGGAACCGGATTCATTTTCACAGCAAGTGAGCAGGAGTTTTACGCGACGAAAGGACTGCAGAACGAGCCCGCGCGCTGTCCGCGCTGCCGCACGGCACGTCGCACCGCCCGCGCCCAGGAGCCCGAAGAAGGCTACGTGCGCTACGGCGTGTTCGCGAGCTTTGGCGGCAAAACACCGCGCCAGATGCACCCGGCCGCGTGCGCCGAGTGCGGCATCATGACCGAGGTCCCGTTCATCCCGCGGGGCGACCGGCCGGTCTACTGCAGCTCCTGTTACAACAAGGTCCGTGCCGCGTCTCCAACTCCGAGGCCTACCTCCTAACTCCGATCGGCCACCATGGCCACAGACCAGGAAGCACTGACTCAGCTGTCGCGTCTCGTCGGCGAAGCCATTTCGCCGGCCGCGACGCCGGCTGAGGTTCACCGCGTCCTGGAGAAACGCCTCGATATCCTGATCGACGGCATCATTGCCGAGGCCGCCGCGTCAGACGACGTGTTCGACCGCGACTCCGGATTCGAATTCATCACGGCACGGCTGGACGACCTCGCGAAGTGGCTCAACGAGTCGCAGCGGGCTCGACTGCTGGAAGCCACGAGGGGCAAGATCGATACGTGGTAGGACGAGCTGCACTCCTGATCCTTGCTGCCTTTGCTGTCCCCCTCATCGCGTGCGGAGGCAGTGATGAGCCGATAAAGCGTCGCAGCGGCCCGGAACCAACCGACGGTCAAACCCGGGGTTCCAGCGGCCCCACCACAACCGTGGAGCCCCGCAGCGGACCTCCGGGCGACTTCGTTACCGTCTCCGGCGTAAGCTGGCCGCCTGGCGAGCTAATCGACGTCACCGGCGTGCTGCCCGCGGGCCTGAGCGCCGATCCCTACGCTACGACTACCACCGACCAATCGGGGGCGTTCAGCGTCAGGTTCCGCCTCGAAACGACGCCAACTGGCAGCGACCTGCAGGTCGGCCGCTTCGACCTGCTGGTGCGGTCGGCGAGCTCGGAGGTTGATGTGCAGTTCCTCGTGAAGACGCGCCGCCCGATCCAGAACAGCGGCCCCGGCGGCTAGGCGTACAGCATCGATTCTAGGCGTCGTCGAACTTCCGGCCATTCGCTGTCGAGCATGCGAAACCACGCCGTGTCGCGGTTGCGGCCCTTGATGATGAAGTGTGCTTCCTGTATGCCCTCGAACTTGAAACCCATGCGTAAAGCAGAACGGCGCGAGCGCTCGTTGAGGGCGTCACATTTCCACTCGACACGCCTATAACCCAATTCAAAGGCATGCCTCAGCAACAGGTAGGTCGATTCGAGATTCGCCTTCGTGCGCTGCACGAGGGGCGAGTACCAGATGTGACCCAGCTCGATCTTGAGGTGCTCGGGAGTGTTGTTGGTGTACGCAGCGATGCCAACGCGACGGCCTGTCTCCACATCGTGAGCGCAGAACGGACGCATGTTGGCTGAGGTGTCGATCTCGCGCAGGAATACCCCCAGTTCGTTGGCGCTCGCAAACGGCCCCTTGAACATGTAGCGCCAGATAAGTTCATCGGGGTCGTAAGCATCAATCTGACGGTTGCCGATGCTCACTGGCTGACCGCTAGAGACTTCGTGAAGTTCTTCCAGATCACTACCCAGATCGAGAGGGAGAAGGCGCACAAAGATACCATCCAGGTTCGTCGAGGCTGGCTTCAGCGGTAACTCAAGAGTCAAACGCAAGCGCTCCTCGGCCAAAGACTCGCCGAAGGGAAACTGCATCATCATCGGGTTTACCGTAGTTCCGAAGAGGCCTCAGCGGTTGCCGTTCGCCGGCTCCTCCTCTTCGTCCTCGTCGTCATCATCATCCTCGTCATCGTCATCGCCGGTCTCGGAGAAGACGCCGAGCTCGCGGCCGGCCCAGACCGTGACGATGAAATCGTCGCGCAACGGCTCCCAGCTCATGACCAGGCGTTCGTCGATCTCACCAATAAGCTCCTCAACCGCATCGTCGTCGAAATCGGCGCTGACGCAGAGCGTGGCGTAAGCGGTCGACTGAGCGTAGTGCAGGTCGACGCGGCCGACCTCCTCACCCTCTCGTTCGATGACGAAGCTCTCGGACTGGGTCGTTCGGGTCTCTCGTTCGAAACTGTAAGTTGCCATTGCGTCCCTCTAGGACCGTACCTGGCCTTCGCCCTGCACTATCCACTTGTAAGTCGTGATCTCACGCAGGCCGGTCGGCCCGCGCGCGATCGTCTTCTGAGTTGAGTCGATAATCTCGGCGCCTAGGCCGAATTGGGCGCCGTCGGTGAACTGAGTCGACGCGTTGACGTAGACGACGGCGCTGTCGACCTCGTCGGTGAAACGCCTGGCGGCGCTGAAGTCCTCGGTCACGATGGCGTCCGAATGACCCGTACCGAACTGCGCAATATGGTCCAGGGCATCGTCAAGCGAGTCGACAATGCGTACAGCAGCGACGGCGGCGAGGAACTCGTGGCCGTAGTCGTCCGGCTGCGCCGCCACCGCGTTAACGCCATCACCAGCCTGCTGCAGCAGCAGCGACAGGGCACGGTCGTCGCAGCGCAACTCCACTCCCTTCGCAGCGAGCGATTGGGCGGCGCGCGGAAGGTAGCCATCAGCAACGTCAGCGTGCACAAGCACCGTGTCGAGAGCGTTGCAGATCGACCAGTTGCGCGTCTTCGCGTTGGTCACGATATCGACGGCCTTGTCGAGGTCGGCCAGCCGGTCAACGTAGGTATGGCAAACACCGACGCCACCGGTAAGCACCGGCATTCGAGCGTTCTCGGCCACGAAATGGATCAATTCGGCCCCACCGCGCGGGACGACGAGGTCGATGTGGTCACGCAGGGTGAGCAATTGGCCGACAAGCGCACGGTCCGTGTTCTCGATGAACTGCAGCCCGCCCTCCGGGACGCCGGCCGACGCCTGCGCCTCACGCGCGACCCGGGCAAGCACCGTGTTTGAGTCGATCGCCTCGCTGCCGCCACGAATGACACAGGCGTTTCCCGACTTGAGACAGAGCGCGGCGATATCGATCGTCACGTTGGGGCGACTCTCGAAAATGGCGGCGAGCACGCCGAGTGGGACGCGGCGGCGGCTCACGTTGAGGCCGTTGGGCAGCGTCCAACCGTCCATGACCTCTCCGACGGGGTCCTGGAGATTAGCTACTGTCCGCACGTCAGCGGCGATCGACTCAAGTTTTGCCGAGGTCAGCTCAAGGCGGTTGAGCGGCGCCTCCGCGAGACCGGTGCCTCGAGCCCGCTCCACATCCTGCCGGTTCGCCGCGAGGATTTCGTCCTGGCGCGCGATCAGCGCGGCTGCCGTGGCCTCGAGCGCCGCGTTCTTTACGGCCGTGGAGGTACCGGCCAGCTTTCGCGCAGCAGCCTTCGCGGCCTGCGCCTGCGACAGTAGGGTTGCGTCTATCTCCATCTCACGCCTCCGGCGTCATACGACAACCAGATTATCGCGGTGGACGGCTTCGGCTCCATAGTCGTAACCGAGAATAGAAGCGATCTGAGACGAGCGCGCGCCACGCAGGGCGGTTAACTCCTGCGAACCGTAGTTCGCGACGCCTGTCGCCAGGCGGTCGCCAGCCTGGTTCGTCACCTCTATCGTGTCGCCGCGTTGGAAGTCGCCGCAGACCTCCTTGACACCCGCGGGCAGGAGGCTTGTTTTGCGCTCCAGCAGCGCCTTGGCTGCGCCCTCATCGACGACCAGCGACCCCTTGATGCGCAGGCCGCTGAGGATCCAGCGCTTGCGGCTCTCGAGCCGGTCCGCCGCCGCCGGGAAGAAGGTGCCCAGCGCCTCGCCCTGGACCAGCCGTGACAGTATGCCGGGCTCTAGCCCACCGGCGATAACGGCATCGCTACCGCCGGACGTTGCGAGACGGGCTGCCTGCAACTTCGAGGCCATGCCACCGCGCCCGACGCCTTCGCTGGCGCCGGCGTACGCCTCGATAGTCTTGTCGATGCGATCGACACGCGTGACCAGAGTGGCGCTCGGATCGATCGAGGGATCGGCCGTAAACAAGCCCTCACGCGTCTGGAGCATCGCCAGGAGGTCAGCGTCGACGAGATTGGCGGTCAGAGCAGCCAGAGTGTCGTTCTCGCCGATGCGGCTCTCCTCCAGCTCCTCAACCGCTACAGCGTCGTTCTCATTAACGATGGGCACGACCTTGTAAGAGAGCAGCGCCAGCAGCGTATTGCGGGCGTTGAGGTAGCTAAGCCGGTCGGAGAGGTCCCGGCGCGTCAGCAGCGTCTGCGCCACGGTGATGCCGTGCTGCGCGAAGAGTTTGTCGTAAGCCTGCATCAACTGGCCCTGGCCTACAGCCGCAAGGACCTGGCGGAACGGAATGTCGCGGCGTTTGCGGCCGCGCGTGATGCCGAGGCGCGAACGGCCGGCCGCGACGGCGCCGGATGAGACGACGATGACCTCGACGCCGGACTGTCGCAGGTCAGCTACCTGACCGACGAGCTGGTTCATCTGCTCGATGTCGAGCTCATCACCGCCGCCGGTCAGGAGATTAGTACCGAACTTGGCGACGATGCGCCGGTAGCGTTTCTTCATGCGATGCGAAACCTGAAGCCTCGCCTCGAATTATAGACCAGCGTCCGCAGTCGGGCCGGTGCCTATCGGTTCGACGTGCACCATAACCACGCTACCGGGCCACATCGCCTCGATTCGCGCTTCGATGCGTTCGGTAACGGCGTGCGAATCGTCCACCGTCATATCGCCGGGCAAGGTGACGTGAAAGTCGATCTGCCGCACCTGTCCGGAACGCCGCGTCCTCAGCAGGTAATACCCATCAACACTCTCCGCCACGATAGCAGCATCGATTTGGGCCAGCTCGTCGTGGGTCAGGCGTTTGTCGAGGACATCGCCAACGGCGCTCCAGAGAATGCTGCTGCAGGTCCACAGCAAGTAGACACCCAGCAGCAACGCGAAGATGGCATCGAAAGCGACCTCATCGGTCAAAGCGACAAGGGCGAGGCCTAGCATGATCGCGCTTGCCTGCACGACGTTGGTCCAGAGATGCCGTGCCTTTGAGGCAATCGCCGGAGAGTTGGTCTCGCGCGCAATGCGAGACGTGTACCGGACCAGCCCCAGGTTGGCCGCCGCAGCAATTAGCATAGCCACGAGCCCAATGTCATAGCCAATCTCTGTCGGTGGCTCTATGAGTCGATAGGCGGCGCTGGCGACGATAAAGACGCCGGCCCCGCCAAATCAGCATGGCCTGAATCGACGCGGCCATCGTCTCGATGCGTCCGTGGCCGTAGGGATGCCCTTCGTCCGCCGGTCGGGCGCCGAAACGCACGCTGGCAAGCGCAATGATCGCGGCGACCAGATCCTGTCGCTATCGATGCCGTCGGAAAGCACGGCTACGCTGCCGGCGCCGATGCCCACACTGACCTTGAGCACCACCAGTCCCACATTCAGGTAAACGGAGAGCGACGCGGCACGGCTGGCGGGATCGGCCGGTAGGATTCGGCCGACCAACCTCACGGCGGCGCCAGGTTCTCCGATGCAGCCATCGTCTCGTCCAGCGGACGCTTGCCAAGACGGCGGCTGATTAGCGCCAGCGCGATGAGACCGATGATGACGCCGAACCAGAGCGTGCCGAATCGAATCAAAAGCGTGCCCACCGCGGCATCCGACTTCGCCATGTCCAGGAGGACCTGCGAGAGACCGGTAATCCCACCCTCTGCCACACCGAGGCCGCCCGGGGTCAGCAGCAAAGCGCTGGCCAGCGTGGCGGCTGGCATGATGAAGGACGCCTTGAGCAACGTATCGGCGCCACCATCAACGCCGAGACCGATCAACACAACGTAAAACGCCAGCACCTCGAAGCCCCAGGAGAGGACGCTAAGCAGCGTCATCGAGCCCAGCGCGACAGGCGACAGGAGGACGTAGCTGCTGGTGTAGAACTCCTCCGCGTGCTGCGCGAAACGCGAAACCACGGGGACGCGCTCGAGGTGGTGCAGCAACCAGTACGACAGCGGCCGGTTGCGCACGACGTAGAACATGACCCCTGCGCCCGCCAGGACGACCACGAAAGCAGGCCAGGCATCGCCAAACACGACCAGCCCGGCGGACCCCAGGATGACGAGACCAAGGCTGTCGGTCAGCCGTTCGGCAATCACGATGGGCGCTGAGCGGCTGAACGGCGTGCCGTGCGTCTCACGCAGGAGGTAGCACTTCAGCCACTCGCCAACCTTGCCCGGCGTGATCACCATGCCAAGGCCCGCAAAATAGACCAGCGCGCTATCCCGCGCCGAGAAGTCTCGAACCCCGATCACCTTGAGGTAGTACTGCCATTTGAGGAAGCGCAGCAGGTAGTTGACGCTGGTGAGTCCAAGGACGATTGGCAAATACTGCCACTTGAAGTTGCCGAGCCCGTCGATGACGTCGTTGAAATCGGCGTAGGCACTGAGGCCGATGAAGACAACGGCGCCGAGGACCAGCGAGATCATCAGGCGGCCGCGTAGCTTATCGAGGCTCACGGCCTAATTGTAGCCGCCGAAGCGCCGTTACTTGAGCAATCGAGCCCCAAGCGTCAACATCGGAGCGATGCTGCTAATTTACGGACTGCTCGCCTGGTTTCTGTTCATGATCACAGGAGTAGTCAACGGAGTCTTCCGTGTGGCCGGACTGCAGCTGGCGATGAGCCAGTATGGCGCCCACCTCGCCAGTACGCTGCTACTCTGCCTGGCACTACTAATCGAAATGAGCCTCTTCCTCGAGCTGGTTGGCGAGCGCGGTCAGGGCTCGCTGATCGCGCTCGGTGTCATGTGGGCATTACTGACGCTTGGGTTCGAATTCGGCTTCGGGCGTCTCATGGGTCAGTCGTGGGCCACGCTGATGCAGAACTACGACGTTTTGCACGGGCGCATCTGGCCACTCGTTCCGCTTGTCCTCGTTCTGACGCCGGTACTCGCGGGCTAAGGCGTGTGAAAAGTGTGAATTAGCCGCGGCTCTCGAGGATCGCTTGCAGTCGGTTCAGGATGTTTTCGGCGACTTCGTACTTCGGAAGCAGTGGTAGCTCCTGCTTGCCGCCGGCGGCATCGAGGATGACAACGCGGTTGGTGTCGACACCGAAGCCCGCGTCCGTGGCCGAGACGTCGTTGGCGACGATGAGGTCGAGCGGGCCGTGGCTCTGGGGCTTACGCATCGCGTTCTCGATCAGGTTCTCGGTCTCGGCCGCGAAAGCGACTTTCACAACTGAAGCTGGCAGCTCAGGGAAGAAGGAGTCGATCTTGACCAGGGCCAGCATCAGGCCGCCTTCGCCCTTCTTCAGCTTCTGGTCGGCCGCTTCTGCCGGGCGGTAATCGGACATCGCCGCCGCCATGATCAGCGCGTCAGCCGTGGTGCAGGCGACAAGCACAGCCTCCCGCATCTCCGCGACGCTTTCGACGGCAGCCAACTCGACACCGAAAGGCACCGGCAGCGTGGACACCGTTGAGACCAGCGTCACGCGCGCGCCGCGGTCGCGCGCGGCTTCGGCCAGGGCGTAGCCCATCTTGCCGCTGGAGCGGTTGGTGATCACGCGTACCGGGTCGATCGGCTCGCGAGTGCCGCCGGCGCTGATCACGAGATGACGGCCCGAGAGGTCACCCTGCTTCGCTAGCTCGTACTTGACGGCGCCGAGGATCTTCTCCGGGTCCGACATTCGCCCCTCTCCCGCGTAGCCGCTGGCCAGCCGTCCCGATTCCGGACCAACGAACACGAAGCCACGCTCCCGAAGCGTCGAAACGTTGGCCTGCGTTGCGGCCGCCTGCCACATCTGCGAATCCATCGCAGGGGCAACCAGTATCGGCGCCTGTGTCGCCAGGACGGTGAGCGACAGCATGTCGTCCGCAAGCCCGTAAGCAAAGCGCGCTAGAGTCGTGGCTGTCGCGGGAGTCACGACTATCAGATCGGCGCGACGTGCCAGCGCTACGTGCTCCTCGCCCACGTCCGTCGCCGGTTCGAACATGTTCGTGTAGACGGGACGCCCGGTGAGCGAGCGGAACGTAAACGGCGTGACAAACTGCTGCGCCGCATCCGTCAGGATGACGTCGACTGACGCGCCTGCCTGTACCAGCTTGCTGGCCAGATCGGCGGCCTTGTATGCGGCGATGCTGCCGCTGACACCGAGCACAACGCTGCGGTCTTGCAGCGGCATCACGAGCCTTCATTCATTTCGTAGACCTGCTGCAACCCGTAGAGCGACAGGTTAGCATCGACCTCGTCGAAGCTGCCCGTCAGCTCGCTCATCAGCGCGGCCCAGCCGCCGGTCCCGATAACCCAGGCGTCCTCACCCACCTCAGCCTTGAAGCGCCGCACCATGCCTTCGATCATCTCGGCGTAGCCGAATAAGAGGCCCGATTGCATGGCAGCCGTGGTGTTAGTCCCGATCGCCTTCTTGGGCGGCGTCAGTTCAACGCTGGGTAGCATCGCCGTGCGGCCCGCCAGCGCATCCATGGCGACCCCCATACCGGCGGCGATAGCGCCTCCCATGTAGACGCCTTCGCCCGATACCGCCTCGAAAACCGTCGCCGTGCCTAGTGACACGACGATTATGGGCGGCTTGTGAAGACGAAGCGCTCCGAGCGCCACGGCGATTCGGTCCGGGCCAAGCTCGCGCGGCTCGTATTGAATCCGCATGCCGGTCTTGACGCCAACCGCGACACGTAGGGCCTTGACGTTGAACAGCTTCGCGAACATCTCGCCGAACACGGGCGACAAGGTCGGCACCACGCTGGCGTACACCGCCCCGTCGATTCGAGACTTGTCGATACCCTGCATGTCGAGCAGGTTGACGAGCAGGACGGCATATTCATCAGCCAGGGTGCCGCTGGCGGTGGCGACGTGCCAGCTGGCCGTCAACTCCTTGCCTTCGAACACCCCGAGCTTGATCTGCGTATTGCCGATGTCGGCCGCGAGCAGCATGGTGAGCCAATTATAGGCTCGGAAACTCCGGTCCGATGTTAGGGCTAACCCTACCCCTACTCGGCACAGGCGCCGCTGGCTCCTGAAGGCCCTTCGTAGCACCATAGACTCGTGCCACGCATCGTCCTCGACTTTGACCCGCCCCAACCAGATGCTCCCGGTTTCGCCTCCGACACGGGCGACCTCGTGTTCTTCCTCTCGTGGGCCTTCTCGACGCGCTACGGCGCCAACCACGAGATGTCGATCGCGGCGCTGGTGCTACGCAGCGAATTCAAGATCGACTTGCTGCCTCTGCTGACGTTCGCCGACCGCAACGTCGAGGACCCAGCCGACGAGGAAGCCCTGGAGCGCGCCTGGCAGGACGCCGCACCACTGGCCGAATGCTGCGGGCAGGTCCATGAGGCCCTGGGCAGCGACGAGAAGCGCCTCTCTAGCCTGGGTGAGGAATATCCGGCGTTGCGAGAGAACATCCGCGAACTCGGACAGATCGCCGCATGGGTAGCAGAGCGCGAAAGCCGAATTCGCCTGACGTATGAGTTGGAGGACGAAGCGTGACAGCGGCGTCACTTATCGCTATGTCGGCATTGCTAGCTGCCGTCATCGCCGCCGGTTTTCTCAGCCTCGTAGCCACCTACTCGGGCCAAAGTTGCGAGGTTTCGCCGGGAAGTACGGTCGAGTGCATCGATGACTCCAGGACGCTAGTCGAGCAGAACGGTCAAGGGGCCTACGGTCTGCTTGCCATACCCGTCGGGCTGGCTGCGGCAGCGGTCGCGGCCATCCTTTACCGCCTTCCCAAGGGGATCGAATGGTCGCTGGCCGGTTTGCTTCTCGGCGCATGCGTCCTCGCTGTGCTTTCGGTTGGCCTCTTCTTCCTCCCGGCAGCCTTGTTACTCGTGGTGGCGGTGGGGACGGACCGCCGTAGGCTCGCGGCATCGTGACGGCGGCCAGAGTCGGACGCGCCTACAACAGCTGGCTCAAAAAGTCGGTAAGCGGGCAGCTATACGGGCTGCTGGCGCGTCCGCCCGGTCTCATGCTGCTCAACACGCCGGCCTTCAACCTGCACAATGAGCTTCAACTAAGGCCCGAGACGCGGGTACTCGATATCGGCTGCGGCAGCGGAGCGTTACTCGAACTGCTGGCCTCCCGCGTCGCCTTCCAAAGAGCTCCGGTCGGGATCGACCTCTCGTCGAGCATGCTTCAACTGAGCAGCACGAAGCGCGCCGCGCTGGTCGAGGGCTCGGGAGTCCAGCTTCCGTTCGCCGATGAGAGCTTCGAGGTGATCACCTGCGCCCACGTCGCGAAACACCTGGATGACACGTCGTTGTTGCTAATGCTGGCTGAGATCCGGCGCGTCCTGAGCTTTGGCGGCATCGCGCTGCTCTGGGAATTCGCGCCGACCCGCTCGCGCCGGCTCAATCAATGGAACGAGTTCGTGATCAGGAGAGGTGTCCGGGACTGCGAGCTACGAGGTTACACGACACTAAGTGCCTTCGCCCTGGAAGCCGGCTTCGAGTGGGTCAGCAACGCGCACCTGCGGCCGTTCATCTACCCGCCGATACCGCGCGTCTCCGTCATCTTCGGTAAGGCTCCCGTCGGCTGGCGAGAACAGCCTCATCCCGCCGGCTAGCGGTACAGCTTGTGCTCTTTGATGTAGTCGGCGATGGCGTCGGGCACCAGGTAGCGCAGGCTTTGACCGGCTTTGGCCCGGTCGCGAATATCAGTTGAGCTGATCTCCATAAAGGGCATCTTGATCCGGACGACACGGTCGGGATCAAACGGGAGCTCGGGCAGCACGACGCCGCCGCGGGGCGCCACGACGATGCACGCCTCATCTGCAATTCGTTCCGGGTCTTTCCAGAACGGCAGGTCGGCCAGCGCGTCCTCGCCGAGCAAGAGATAGAGTTCATCTTTCTTGTAGCGCTGGTGCAGCTCATGCAGCGTCTCGGCGGTGTAGGTTGGGCCCTTCCGTTGCACCTCACACTCGTCCACTACAAAGCCGGCATCACCCTCTATGGCAAGGCGGGTCATCGTGAGGCGGTGCTCGGCCGGCGTGACCCGGCGAAACGCTTTGCGCCACGGGTCGCCGGCAGGCACGAAGAGGACCTTACGCAAGCCAAGCTGCTCGCGGGCCTGTTCTGCCAGCAACAGATGCGCACTATGTATCGGGTCGAACGTGCCGCCCAGGACACCTATTTTCATCCGTGCCACTCCAGATCTACGGCGCCGACCCTGAGACGGTCGCCAGGCCGCGCACCCGCGCGTTTCAATACCTTCTCCAGCCCTTGGCGCCGCAAACGGTCCTGCAGCTCGTCTAACGCCTCTGAGCCTGCCTCACCGAGCTTCAAGGCGTCCCGCTCAGCCTTGCTGCTACGGATAACGAAGACGCTGCCCACCCGCTCGATCTCGAGATGCTGACGGCCGGCCGGTCGCAGGATTGGCAGCTCGCTTTCGCCAGCCTCTTCCGGTTCAGGCTTGGTTTCACGCAGCAGCCGCAGCAACAGCTGCGTCAGTTCACGAGTCCCCTCCGTGGTGGCTCCAGATAACGTAATCACTTCTCGACCTTCAAAGTTCGACTTTAGCGTCGCGCTCCGCTCACGCGCTGTAGGGAGATCCACTTTATTTAGCGCAATAATCTCCGGACGTTCGGCCAAACTCACGTCATAAAGGGAAATCTCACGACGAATCGTTTCGTAATCAGCCAGCGGATCCTCTGACGACGCATCCAGGACGTGCACGAGCACGCGTGTGCGCTCGACGTGCCGCAGGAACTGATGACCAAGGCCTACGCCTTCATGCGCCCCTTCAATCAATCCTGGCAGGTCGGCCATCACGAACGCATTAAGCCCAAGGTCAACCACGCCAAGGACCGGCTCCAGCGTTGTGAAAGGGAAGTCACCGACGTCGGGCATGGCGTGAGATACGGCGCGAAGCAGAGTCGACTTACCAGCGTTCGGCAGACCTATTAGGCCAACGTCTGCCAACAACTTGAGCTCAAGTCGCAGATGCAGCTCCTGCCCCGGGATTCCACGCTCGGCGAAGTTCGGCGCCTGCCTGATCGAGTTGGCAAAACGCGAGTTGCCGCGGCCTCCGTCACCGCCCGATGCGATGACGACTCGCTTTCCGGGCTCGTCCAGGTCCCAGTTCTCACCATCGTCTGTCTCGATCACGGTGCCGACCGGCACCTTCAGCAGCAGGTCTTTGCCATTCCCGCCGTGTCTCTTGCCACTGGCCCCGGCTTTGCCGTCCTCTGCCCGGTAGAAGTTCCGATGCCGAAAATGTGCCAGCGTCGTCAGCCCCGTGTCGGCCTGAAACGTGACATTGCCGCCGCGGCCTCCATCACCACCGTCGGGGCCGCCTCTCGACACAAACTTCTCACGACGAAAGCCCGTCGCCCCATTTCCACCAGAACCTGATGAGATGTGTATTTCTACGAGATCGATCATGCAGATCGATTATAGGGACTACACCCAGTTATGCCTTGGTGGTGATTGGTAGGGCCGGTGATGTTGTGAATTCAGCTATGCGGCGTGGGTCGGGATGTGAAGAAGTGCCCTCACAGCGTCGACATCAGCGCGTAGAGATGGGGATACGCTGAGTTCGCGGCTTAGCTGCGTGTAGGCGTGGACCACGGTTGAGTGATCTTTCTTACCAAGGAGCTGAGCCACCGCGGAGTAAGTCAGCCCAATGTCCTCGCGGAGCAGGTACATGGCCAAGTGTCGAGCGTAAGTGAGCGCATGGTTGCGCTTCTGGTTCGTGATCTCGCTAGGGCTCAGGTGGAGATGGCGACAGACCGCGTCTAGCAACTCGGTTGGGGCGACCTGTGGCTTCTCGTTCTGCAAGGCTACAGACACGGGTTGTAGAGCCCGGGCGGCGAAGTCGATGTCGAGTGTTTGATCTACCGAGATGCGCGCTATGGCGGTGACTCGGTTCACCGCGCCTTCCAGGTCGCGGATGCTCGAGCGCACGCGAAGCGCCAGGTAGTGTTTCACCTCGTCGGGCAGCTCCATGCCAAGTGCGGCAGCTTTTGCGTCTATGAAGCGCGTGCGGTCCTCGGCCGAAGGTTCGTCGATAGAAGCCACGAGGCCCCAGCGTAGCTGGTCGCGGAAGCGCGCTGCATCTGCCGTCATCGCGCTAGGGTCGCCCGCGACAGCGACGCGTCGGCCCTGGTCGTGCAGGCCCGCGAGCGTCTGGTAGAACTCGTTGAGCGTCGCCTTCTTACCCAGTAGCAGGTGAACGTCGTCTACCAGGAGCAGGTCGAGCTCGCGGTAGCGGGCGCGGAAAGCGGCGCCGGTTTTGTTGCGCACTGCGGTAGTGAATTCGTTGAGGAATTGCTCGGCGCTGACCATCAGAAAGCGAGCGCCGTCTGCCGCCGCGGCGTGGGCGATGGCATGTAGCAGGTGCGTCTTGCCGTTGCCGCTGGCGCCGGTGATAAACAGCGGTGAGTAGGAGCCGTTTCCCTGGGCGGCGATGTCGTGCGCGCCGGAGAGGGCGAGTTGGTTGAATGACGCCGAAAGGTACGTCTCGAACCTGAAACGAGGATTAAGCGGCGTCGGATACCGCGGTAGCAAGGAGGGCTGCAATGGCGCCTCGTCTAACACAAGGCCGTCCTGCTCCGCCGGGATGAAGCGGAGCTGGAGACCGTGGCCAGCGACGGCCATCAGCGCTTGGGCGATGACCGACTTCATACGCGTCGACAGCCAGTCGCACGCCAGCTCGTTAGCCGTGGCGACAACCAGGGTTGTGCCCTCGAAACGAATTCCGACCGTATGACGAAGCCATGTGTCGTAGTTCTGACGGGTGACTCTGAGCAAGAGTTGGGCGAGGGTCGCATCCCAAATCTGATGCGCGGAGGCGGGTTGCGCAGAAGACAAAAAGATACCTCCAGCACGCCAAAAAGCGAACCGAAAACAAGCGTGAGCAGAACCTGTTAGCTGGTTGTCCTAACGCTTAAGGCCTCATCCTCTGTGATGGTCAGGACTTGTCGAAGTTAGCACAGCCGGGGCCTGAAGGGTCAAGCGCATTATGATCACTTGAGGCCCAATTTCTGAGATTCTTCCCAGATCGCACGGCGTTAGGCGAAAGAGTGGCCTCGCGCGCGACTCCGCGCGACCTGCTATACGTCGAGGTTTTTTACGGACGCGGCGTGAGCCTGGATGTAGGCCTTGCGTGGTGCCACGTCGTCGCCCATGAGATTGCTGAACAGCGTGTCGGCCCGTATGGCGTCCTCGATGTTGACCTGCAGCAGAATCCGCTTCTCCGGGTCCATCGTCGTCTCCCAGAGTTGCTCCGCGTTCATCTCGCCCAGGCCCTTGAAGCGTGAGGCCGTCTTCGCCTTATGCTTCTCGATCAGGTCTTCACGGGCCTGGTCCGTGTAAACGTAGTGTTCCGTGCGGCCCACCATCATCTTGTACAGCGGTGGCTGAGCGATGTAGAGGTGACCTCCGTCGATCAGCGGGCGCATGTGGCGGAAGAACAGCGTCAGTAGCAGGGTGCGGATGTGAGCCCCGTCAACGTCCGCGTCCGTCATGATGATGACGCGGTGATAACGCAGCTTCGAAAGGTCGTAGTCGTCGTCGATGCCGGTGCCGAGGCCCTTGATAATCGCCGCGATCTCGGCGTGGCCGAAGACGCGGTCAAGGCGCGCGCGCTCGACGTTGAGGATCTTGCCCTGGAGCGGCAGGATCGCTTGGGTACGGCGGTCGCGGCCGGCCTTGGCGGACCCGCCGGCTGACGGGCCCTCGACGATGAAGATCTCGCAGTTCTCCGGGTTGCGGTCGGAGCAGTCTGACAGCTTGCCGGGCAGCAGCGTGCCGTCCAGCAGGCCCTTGCGGATGACGAGGTCGCGCGCCTTGCGGGCTGCCTCGCGGGCATGCGATGCGGTGATGCACTTCTCGATGATGCGGCGGCCGTCGCCGGGGTGCTCCTCGAGGTATTGGCCCAAGCCTTCGGCGATGGCGGATTCAGTCAGGCCTTTGACCTCCGGATTGCCGAGACGCGTCTTCGTCTGACCCTCGAATTGGGGCTCCGCGAGCTTGACGCTAACCACGGCAGTGAGGCCCTCCCGAACGTCCTCGCCGGTCAGGTTGGCATCGTCGTCCTTGAGGTATTTCTGCTTGCGAGCGTGGTCGTTCAGGACCCGCGTCAGCGCCGTGCGGAAGCCGGTCATGTGGCTGCCGCCGTCGATCGTGTTGATGCAGTTGGCGAAGCTGAAGGTCGCTTCGTTGAAGGTGTTGTTGTACTGGATGGCGCACTCAACGGTGGTGCCCTCCAGTTCACGCTCGACGTAGATCGGGCGCGGGAACATGACCTCGCGGTCCTTGTTGAGGTGCCGCACGAAGCTCTGGATGCCGCCCTCGAAATAGAACGTCAGGTCGGTGTCCGAGGTCTCATCGACGAAGGAGAGCCACATGCCCTTCGTCAGGTAGGCGTACTCGCGGAAGCGCTGCACCAGAAGATCGGCGTCGATTTCGACTTCGCCGAAGACCTGCCTGTCGGGCAGGAAGGAACTGGTCGTGCCGGTTTCCGCTAGGTCTTTGACGTCGATGCCCTTGTACCAGGATTCCTTGACGGGTCGAACCTCGGTCGTGGGGATGCCTCGCTCGTACTCCTGACGATGGATCTTGCCGGAACGTCGTACCTCGACCCACATCTTCTCCGAGAGTGCGTTGACGACGGATGCGCCGACACCGTGCAGGCCGCCGGAGACTTTGTAGACCTGGCCGCCGAACTTGCCGCCGGCGTGCAGGACCGTCATCACGGTCTCGAGCGCCGACTTGCCGGTGCCCTCGTGCTTATCGATCGGGATGCCCCAGCCGTTGTCGCGCACCGTGACCTGACCGTCTTTGGCGATGTGGATCCAGACGCGGTCGCAGTGACCCGCCATGGCCTCGTCGATGCTGTTGTCGGCGATCTCGATCAGGAGGTGATGGAGGCCTCGCTGGTCGGTGCCGCCGATGTACATACCGGGGCGGCGGCGCACTGCCTCAAGCCCTTCAAGGACCTGAATATCACGCGCTGTATATTGCTGATCTGCGACTTGTTTGCTCGCTGCCATGATGAACGCTTCCGGTCCCTTCGCGGGCCGGAAGCGGGTCTAACCTCTTCCTGTGTCAGGACTCGGGAGCACCCAGTTGGGAGCCGTGGAGTTTGGCGGGCCAGGATGCCGAAGCACGTCCTAATTCTACCATAATCAGGGGTCCTTTTGTGTTTCGAAGGACATATCTTCGAATCTAAATCCGGACCCGGAAAGACTATGATCTGAAGCATGAGCATCTTCGACAAAATTCGTTCTGGCTTGGGAGGATCGAGGACCTTGATCCCGGCTGAAGCAGTGACCTATACGCCGATCGGCGTGGTCCGCAACCCGGTGCGTAAATCACGGCCGGACGGCTGGGAGAGCGTGAAATCGGATGTCATTTTGCGCCAGGAACTGACGTCCGCGCTGGACGCCATCGAAGGCTTCTCGCACGTCATCGTCGTGTTTCACATCGACCGCGTCCCACGAGAGGCGCAGCGGCTGCAGGTCGAAGTAGGCAACGAGCACGCCCCGCGGCAGCGGGGCGTGCTGGCGACACGGAGCCAGCTGCGGCCCAACCCGATCGGTACGTCCGTGGTCCGAGTGCTGCATCGCCGCCAGAACGCGGTGCGAGTGCAGGGCCTCGACGCGCTGGACGGGACACCCGTGCTGGACATCAAGCCCTACCTGCCGGCTTACGACGCGGTTCCCGACGCAACGCTGCCCGACTGGGCTACGCACCGCGAGGACGCGTGACCGGCGTCCGCGAACGGCTCCTGGAGACAAACCGGCGGCTGCAAGCCCACTACGACATCGATCGCTGGCACTGGCAGGAGACGACCACGGCGACTGAGACTTGCCTCGGCTCGATCCTGGTGCAGCACACGTCCTGGACCAATGTAGAAAAGGCCCTCGTAAGACTGCGCGACGCCGGAGCGGCGACCTTTGAGGTCCTCGACACGCTGAGTGAGGAAGCAATCACGGACCTCGTGCGGCCTTCGGGCACGCCGACCGTCAAAGCGCGGCGTCTCAAGGTCTTTTCCGCGCTCTTACGCGAGCGTGGCGGCTTCGATGGGCTCTTCTCCCTCGAGACAGCGGTCCTCCGCGAGCTACTCCTGGCGACGTACGGCATCGGCCCGGAGACGGCAGACGTGATCCTGCTTTACGCGGCGCGGCGTCCCGCTGTCGTGCACGACGCCTACACCAGGCGCCTCTGGCGCCGTCTCGGCTTCGGCCCGGAAACGGACCGTTATGACGCCTGGCGAAGCTGGCTGGATGGTCATCTCCCCAACGAGGTCGATTTCAGGTGGCGACACCACGCCGCGATCGTCATCCACTGCAAGGAGACCTGCCGTTCGAAGCCGCGTTGTGGCTCGTGCCCGCTGCAGGACGTGTGCGACTACGCCAGTCAGAGTCAGCTCACCCCTCAAGCTCAATCCTGACCCTAACCAGGGCGTCGGCTAGAATCGACCCATGGACGTAGCACTGATCGGACTCGGCTCCTCTGGAAAGACGTCGCTGCTCAAGGCGCTGGCCGCCGGGCACCTCCCGGCGCACAGCAACCCCAACGAGCCGGCGGTGGCGGTGGTCAAGGTGCCGGACGAACGGCTCGACCGCCTGGCGACGCTGGTGAAAGCAAAAAAGACCACCTATCTGGAGCTGCGTCTGCTCGACTTCCCGTCGTTCAGCGTTGGCAAGAAGGGACCGCCGGCCCAGCTCCTCGGCGCGTTGGCGACTGCCGACTTGGTGGTACACGTCGTCCACGTCTTCAACAACGATTCGGTGCCGCACCCGCTGGACAGCGTCGATCCCGCGCGCGACGTCACGGCGCTGGACCTCGAGCTCTGCTTCTCCGACCTGACAATCGTGGAGCGACGCATCGAGCGGCTGGCGGCAGAGATGCGATCGACGGCGGTCGGTGCCCGGGGAGCCCAGGAGCGCGAGCAGGCGTTGCTGAACCGTCTGAAGGAGACATTGGAGTCTGAAACGCCGCTGCGAAGTCTTGGCCTGGGCGAAGATGAAATGGCGATGCTATCCGGCTTCAACCTGATCAGCGCCAAGCCACTTCTCATTGTCCTGAACATAAACGAAGGGGAGGCCGGCAACATCGACGCGATCGAGGCCGAAGCGCGGGCGGGCCTGGCGTCGGGAGCGCAGACGAGCGTGATCGCCGTGCCCGTGAGGGGTGAGGCGGACGTCGCTGAGCTTTCGCCGGAGGAAGCGGCCGAGTTCCGCAACGAGCTGGGGTTGCCGGAGGCGCCCGCGGCCGAACGTCTCTTGCAGGCAGCGGTCACGCTCCTCGGGCTGATCGCGTTCTACACCGCCGGCGAGCAGGATACGCACGCCTGGTCGGTCGCGGCCGGGACACCGGCCGTCAAGGCGGCGGGCCGGATTCACTCCGATATCGAGCGTGGCTTCATCCGGGCCGAGGTCATCGGTTGGCAGGAGCTGCTGGACGCCGGTTCGCACGCCGAGGCCAAGCGCCGCGGCACCCAGCGCGTCGAGGGTAAAACCTACGAGGTGCAGGACGGCGACGTAATCAACGTCCTCTTCAACGTCTAGCGTCTGAGAAAGACGAACAAGGTTCCCAGTGCGACGGTCGACCCGAGCAGGACTCCGATGACCGACGTGACACAGCACGTTCCGGCTATTTCTTCTTCGAGACCCGGCTTGTCCGGGTCGTCGTCCCTACGCGGATTGGGTGGGTGGTAATCGCCTTCGCGACGTTGGCGTCCGGAGGGTGGAATCGGCATGGGCGGAGGGTTCATCATGGCGCTTGTTCGCCAGCCTATCGAAGTGCCAACAACTTGTAAACGAGACATTGATTACGGAGCCTTCGGCAGAGTGTAATCTTGACGCCGTGAACGACGTTTCGCGTGAAATCTCAGCCGAAGCGCTACATGCAGCGCGCGAAGGACCACCCGTGATGGTCGCAACGATCATCGCCGCACCTGCGAGCGCTGAACCCGGTACCGGCGCGAAGATGTTGGTCCGCCGGGACGGCAGCTCACTGGGGAGCTTCGGCGCCGGCGCGTTCGAGGAAGCCCTCATCGCGGACTGCCTGACCGCCATGGAAGAGTTCCCCCGCCGGCCGGTGCAGGCGCTGTACTACCAGACGGAAGGCTCGCGCATTCACCGCCTCGAAGCGCGCGGCGGCGGCGACGCCTACGAGATCATGGTCGAGCTGGTCGAGGCGCCGGTGACCCTGCTGATCATTGGCGGCGGGCATATCGGGCTCTCGCTGGCGACGATCGGCGAACACGTCGGCTTCTCCGTCGCGGTGATGGACGACCGCGAGATGTACGCCAACGCCGAGCGCTTTCCCATGGCCGACTTCGTCAAACATGGCGACTTCACGGCGATGCTGGCCGACTTCCCGATCGGCGGGAACACTTACGTCGTCATGGTGAGTCGTGGCCACAAGCAGGATGAGACCGCGCTGCGCGCTGTCGTCGACAGTGGCGCCGGCTACGTCGGCATGATCGGCTCGAAGCGGCGAGTATCGACCGTGCTACGTCACCTGGCCGAGGAAGGCCTGTCGGTCGAGGCGCTGGAGCGCGTCTACACACCGATCGGCTTCGACATCGGCGCTGAGACGCCTGAGGAGATCGCGGTCTCGATCATGGCGGAGATCATCATGGTCCGCCGCGGCGGCTCCGGTCAGCAGATGCGCGAAGGGCGCCCGCCAACCAAGGCTGGTGCAACCGAGACCTGACGCGGCTCACTTCCCAGGCGCCCTCAGGCCTCGTGGGGTAATCCGCCGGAACATGCAACCATCGGTGTTGATTGGTTACCGCTATTCAGGACGGTGACTCTATTTCTTTGTGTGCGACTTCCTCGGGCTCCGTTGAGCCCGCCCGGTTATGCGCACAAGAGCAAGCTGGATTCTCTTGATAAGCACCTCTCTGCGTGTGCGGTTGAGCCAGCGTCTAATGGAGGATTCGTCTTGGCCATACCGAAGTACCCCTCTTTGGAGATCTTCTTCGATATCTGAGTCGGAAAACTCGAGGTCTTCAACTGGGTCACGAGGGAACTTCGCCGCGAGCTTCTTGAGGCCGAAATCGAAGCTGAAGTCTGCCGCCTCCACTACCGGCCCAAGAGAATTCCGGCGGTGAAACAGACTCTTCTTCAGGCGCTTCAGCCAACTTGACCGCCCAGTCTTGTAAAACGCATGGGCTTCGGCCTCAAGAAGCAACTCTTCGCGTTCTGGCTGAGTTTCTCTAGCTCCGCAGCCAACAGCTTGAGCCTGTTTGAGACCATTCGCCTCGTTATCTCTCTCGTTATCTCTCCTTGGAGCTTCCATCGCTGGTAGCGCACCCTGATCGAGATTCGCAGGACGGTCCATGAGACGGCAGTAGTGCCGACAATAGCGACCAGCATTACAAAAAGTTGGTCAGTCATTAGGACGACCCCTGCCCAAGTCTGCGCAACTGTGTCCGGTTTCGGTTCCTTTGGGAGGTTCGCAACGCCTCCTCCTCCGACAGGACCGCAGCGCCGTGGCCGCAAATAATAAACCTCTTTCGTCGTCCGCCCCGCTCGAGAACCTCATCTGGCCCCGCCTCAATTAAACCTTCGCGCTTCATCGCCGCCAGATTTTCGTAAAGCGTTGGTAACAGGAGCTCCAACTGGCCGCCAGAAGCTGCGGCGACATCCTCAATAATTTGGATGGTGTCCTTCGGCTGGAACAGGTTGGAGAGGATGTAGTACCAGGTTGGGGTCAATAGCTGGCGACTTCTAGGTTTCTTTCCCATAAGCGTATTATGAAATACCATAGAACGCTTGTCAAACCAAGGCATCACGGTTGAGGCAGATCGCATTTCTGCTTAGGTGACCGACAATTGTCGTTGGCAGGTTGCTCTACGCGGCGGCTATTCGCTAGGCACAAACACGCACAAGGGCCTGGAGCCGACTGGCCTCGTATACTTGGGAGGTTATGACTACTACGGAAGCATCGATAGACGAACAGATGGCAGTGCTGATGCGAGGCGTCGAGTACGGCGACGCCAACATCCAGCGCACGATGGAAGAGGACCTGCGCGAGCGTCTCAAGCTTGGCAGGCCACTGCGTGTCTATTGCGGCTTTGACCCCACGTTCACCGGCCTGACGCTGGGCAACATGGTGCCGATGCTGAAGCTACGGCAGTTCCAGCGCTTCGGCCACGACGTGACCTTCCTCATGGGCACCATGACGGCCACGGTGGGCGACCCGTCAGACAAGTCGGCGGCGCGAAAGCAGATGACGCTAGAGGAAGTGCAAGCCAACTGCGAGAGCTGGCTTGAGCAGGCCTACCGCGTCCTCGACCTCGACAAGACCACGGTCCGCTACAACGCAGATTGGCTCGCGCCGTTGAGCCTCGCTGATGTCGTGCACCTGGCGTCCAACTTCACCGTGGCTGATTTCCTGTCCCACGAGACGTTCAAACGGCGTATGGACGAAGGACGACCGCTGTACGTCCACGAATTCATCTATGCGCTGATGCAGGCCTACGACGCCCATCATATGCAGACCGACGTGCAGGTCGGCGGCTCCGACCAGCTGTTCAACATCATGGCGGGTCGCAAGTTGCAGCAGGCGCTGGGCGAACCGGCCTTGATCGCCGTCTGCACGCCGCTGCTGATCGGCACTGACGGCGCGCTGAAGATGTCGAAGTCCGTTGGTAACTCGATCAACATGGACGGGTCGCCGGCCGACATGTACGGCAAGCTGATGTCGATCCCGGACTCGCTTTTGCCTAATTACTACACGCTGCTGACCGACGTACCGGTGGATGAAATTGCGGCCGTCGAACGCGGCGACGTCAACCCGATGGAGTCGAAAAAGCGCCTGGCGCACGAGATCGTGGCCCTGCTGCACGACGCTACTGCGGCGGACGCGGCGCAGGCCGAGTTCGAGCGCGTAATTCAGGGTGGCGAAGCATCCAGCGAGCCAATTGACCTACCGGTTGACCTTGCCGCAGGAAGGGTCAGCGTCGACATCACGCAAGTCCTGAGCGCCGCCGGTGCCGTCGCCAGCCGAAGCGAGGCCAGGCGTCTCGTGAGCCAGGGTGGAATCGCCGTTGACGGCGCTGCCATCTCGCAGCCTCAAGTGGAGTTGACAGATGGCGCAATCGTCCGTATCGGGCGGCATCGATTCTACAAAGTGGTGAGCCAGTCATGACCACCGGAAGTACAGCCGAAGACGCGATGCGCGCCACCTGCGACGCGATTCTCCGCGGCGACATGATGGGCGCGCTGCAGGAGCTGACCCCGGAGGCGCTCAACCAGGCGATGACTCTCGCCGCCGAGGCGATGGCCCTGCCGACGCCCGAGAGCTATGAAGTCGAATCGCATGAAGAGGCTGCGGATGGAGAGCATCACTTCCGCGTGCGGTTCAAGACCAGCTCGCAGGACATCGTCGCCTCGGCTAGCTGGCGTCAGATCGACGGCGTCTGGAAGATCACGGCTATCGCAGCGGCCGGCCTGCACACGTAGGCCTAGCTGGCATCCGTCTCAATAGTGCCTAGTGGTGGCTGCTGAGGTAGTCCTCGAGGTCCTGGCTGTCGGGGTTCTGCCGGTCCAGGCGCAGGTACCACTTCATCGCGTAGATCAGCGTCAGAGTCGCGATAAAGATGCCGATGGTCGCTGCCATGATGCCGATCAGCTCGTCACGATTGGGGTCGAACGCCGCGGATGCCTGGCCGGTTGTAGCGATGACACCGGAAAGCGTGAACCAGAGGGCGAAGAGTAAGCGGTGCAGCATTTGAGTCTCCATCGAGTCTAAATCGCCGCGATCCTAGCACGCGGCGCGCTTAAGGAGCAGGGTCTACATGCAGCCCGGCCAGGTCCTGGCGCGCGACGATCCTGCCGCCGCGGGTGTAGAGGCGTGGCACGCGCTCCATGAGGCCTGAGATCACCTCGTAGCAGATCGTATCGCTCAGCGCCGCCATCTCATCGGCGTCGACGCACTCGTCGCCCTGCCAGCCGAGCAGCGTCACCTCGTCGTCCAGCGCTACGTCCGGGATGTCGGTGACGTCGAGCATTAGCATGTCCATCGCCACTCGCCCGGCGAAAGACGCGCGACGGCCGCGTACCAGCGCCACGCCGCGGTTGCTCAACGCCCGCCTGATGCCATCACCGTAACCCGCGAGGACAAGCGCAATGCGGCTACGCCGTTCCGCCCGCCAGGCCAGCCCGTAGCCAACGCCGTCGCCCTTTTCGACCGTCGCCACTCGGGCGACGCGACTGCGGAGCGACAGGACAGGAGCGATAACCACGTCTCGTCCAACCGAAGCCGAGGGATAGTAGCCATACACGCCAATGCCGCAGCGAACTAACCCCAGTCGCAGCTCCGGCAGGTCGAGCAGGGCGCCCGTGTTCGAAACGTGGTGAATCGGGATCCAATCGAGGCCGGCGGCGCAATCGAGGAAGCGCTGGTACTGGTCCTTCGTGAACCGCTTGTCGGCGTCATCGGAGCTGGCGAGATGGGTCGACAAGCCTTCGACAACGATTCCGGGCTGCGCCCGCGAAGCCTCTGCTAGTCCGTGCGCTTCCTCCGGCGATACGCCAAAGCGCTGCATCCCGGTCTCGATCTTGATGTGGACCAGCGCGTCGCGACCTGCGCTTGTCGCCGCCCGCGAGAGTGCTTGGCCCAACTCCAGCGTCCCGATTGTGATCCGAAGGTCGTTCTGGATAAGACGCTCGGCCTGCGCTGGTGAGCTGCTACCCAGCACAAGGACCGGTGCAGTAATGCCGGCGCCCCTTAGCTCCTCGCCCTCCTCAAGGCTCGCCACGCCAAGGCCCCAGGCGCCGGCCTCGACCGCGGCCCGCGCAGTCATCACGGCGCCGTGGCCATAGGCGTTCGCCTTGACGACGACAAGGAGGCGGGCGTCACCGGCGCGTTGGTTCAGGGCTTCAACGTTGGCAGCCAGGCGATTCAGGTCGATTTCGGCCCAGACGCGCAGCCCTTCGGCGAGGGCTATTTCACGAGTGGAAGTGTTCGTCTCAGTCAAACAGGAGGCCTTTTACCCGCGGCAAGCGCGAGTGTAGCATGGCCTCAGCCACGCCAAAAGAAGAAGAGTCTTCGTGAGCCACACCCACCTTACCGTCTTCGCCCTCGCCGCGGCCTACGTTGCTATCGCGGCGAGCGATTCTGAGGAACGCGGCGAGGGGACGCTGTCTGCGGCAAGGGTGCTACTGCTGCTGGAGCGCCCTGAGGACGTACGAATCCTCCTCGAAGCTTTCTTGACTCGTGATGACCTCAAATCTGGTGACCCGGCGGCACACTACCTGCTGGCGCGCGCCTACGCCGCGCTGGAGTTGTGGCAGGAGTCCTTGCAGCAGTACGACGCCTACATCGCCAGCGGTCGCCCGGCGGCCCCCTACGCATACCTCGATCGCACGATTGCCCTGCTGGAACTGGAGCAGCCTGCCGAAGTCATCGCGTCAGCCCAGACAGGCCTATCGTTCGACGTTCCGTCATCGCAACGACGCGCCTTCCTGCTTCGTATCGCCGAAGCAAACGAGCGGGCCGGTCTCCTGAGCGCCGCGATTGAGTCTTACAGCGCGTTGATCGACGAAGGGCTCTCCGGAGACGTATCGCTGGCGCTGTCCCGGACCATCGCGTTGAAGCGCCTGCTGGGCGACCCGACGTATGAGGAGGACCTGATAACCCTGCTGGCGGGCTACCCGCGCAGTGCCGAAGCGCTGGAGGATATGCAGGAGGCGCTAGCGCTTGGTGAGTCGATAGCGCCCTGGCTGCGCGGCCTCGTTTACTACCGCCACAACAACTACACGAGCGCGGAGCCGGCCCTGCAAGAGCAAATTGGCATAGGGCCGGACGCGGTCGATAGCGCCGAGGCGTATTACTACCTTGCGGCGATTCAGGAGTCGCGCGGCGAAATCGCTGCCGCCGTGGGGAATTACGAGGTCGCGACCGCGCTGAATCCGTCAAGCTCTTTCGCGGACGATGCGCTCTGGTGGAGAGCCCGCATTCTGGGTAACGACGAGGCACTGGATGTAGCTGCCTTGCTCTACGGACGCATCGTGAACGAATAGCCATTCTCTCAGTTCTTCGACGATGCCGCCTTTCAGCACGGCATGATCGAGTATCGCCGCCAGAACTACGCCGCTGCAGCGGAGCTTTGGGCGGGAGCCGCCGGACTAAGTGGAGGCCTCAGTGCGGCGAATCTGCGTGTCTGGCAAGCGAAGGCACTACTCAACGCCGGCGATATGGTCAACGCGGCGCCTGTTCTGCAGAACTGGCGACGGACTTCGAGGACGATTACGCGGGCGTGCGGGCGCGAGCCCTGCAAGGTAATCAGCATTCGATTCCGCTGGCAGGCCCGGAATCTACGATCGATCTGACGCCGGAGTTTGATTGGGTCGCGGCGGAGGCCTGGCTGACGAGCTTCGCGAGACGTTCCATTTCAGACGCCGGCTGGTCGACGGACGAGCGCTGGTCTCGGGCCCAGGAGCTTTGGGCCGTGGGACGCGTCGAATACGGTGACGCCGAGATATTCGGCTTGATCGAAGCGTACGCGGCAGATCCCATCGCGATGTATACGATGTCACGTCGGCTCGACGAGCTGGGCCGCGTCTCGATGGCGGCCAGGGCTGGCCAGCGCCTGTTACGCGTCTTGAATACGAATCCAAACGCCGGTCTGCCGAAACCGCTGCTGGCGCTGTCTTATCCGGCCGCCTTCGCGCCCTTGGTCCACCAGGCGGCCGGCGAACAGGGCGTTTCTCCCCTTCTGATGCTCGCGTTCATTCGCCAGGAGAGCTTTTTCGATCCCCGCGCCATCTCGCCGGCGGACGCGCGAGGCCTGACGCAAGTCATCCCACCCACGGCTGAAACCATCGCCTCCGCGCTCGGTGTGAAGTCGTTTACTCTCGATCAGCTGCTGCACGCCGATTTGAACCTGCAATTTGGGGCCAAATACATGGCAGATCAGCTGAGTGAGTTCGCTAACGAGTTGTTTGTCGCCTTCGCCGCGTACAACGCGGGTCCATCAGCCGCTTTCCGGTGGCGGGAGATCTCCGGAGATGACGCGGACCTCTATTTGCAGGCGATTGAGTTTCACGAAACAAAGCTATACGTCGAAATCGTGGCGGAAAACTACGCAATCTACCGATATCTCTATGGTGGGCAGCCGGAACCAAACCTGCCACCCTGACGTCTGTCTAGGTAGAGGTGGATCGAATGCAGACTCGACATGGTGTTTTACTGACCTTTGTAGCTGGATTATTGCTGTTCGCGGTTGCCTGCTCCGGTAGCGAAGAGCCAAAGAATGAGGCGTCCGAGAGCACTCCGGCCACGATCGTGACGAGGAGCCCGGAGGACGCGACCTCCACGGCACTTCAGCCGGTGAATACGGGCAGCTCATCTCCGGAGCCGGTGGCGACCGCGACGGCGCCGAACCCCACATCTGAACCTATTTCACCCTCCGGTCCCAGCAATGAGCCGCCGGCGACCACTGCTTCCGCTGGAGGAACGGCCGTTGAGATGGGTATCGGCACCTACTGCTGGGGCAACTTGTGTGTCGACAAGATAGGCTCGGTGACGCGCGGGACACTACAGATCGCCGCCGCTGAGAAGATAGACGTTGCTATTCTCGGCGGCGCCACGCTGCGTAGCTTCAACGCGACGGCCTTCCCCGCGGGTGATTCGACAACGCTTCAAAATGGCGACAAGGCCTGGCAGCTGGACTTTGAGCGCAGCGTCACTCTGGTTTCGGCGCACAACGGTGCTGACGTCCGGATCGAAAGCGACTTGGACCCCGGTACGTATGTCCTGACGGTTGGCATGTTTTTCGAATCGGGCGACGTCCAGTATGGTGTGGTACTCGAGGTTCAATAGCCTTGTTTCACGTGAAACATCGGCTATTGGGGCCGATTAAGCCCGCAAATTGACACTGAGAGCGGGCCTTCCCTAGACTGGCACCACTACTAGCGTCCTTCCTTCTGAAGGGCATACGTGAGGATGCCGTGCCGAAGCGCACCTATCAACCCAAGAAGCGGCGTCGTGCCCGAGTCCATGGCTTTCGAGCCCGGATGGCGAGTGCGGTGGGCCGAAGAGTTCTGCAACGACGACGAGCGAAGGGCCGGAACCGTCTCACCGTCTAGTCGTCCCGACGCGCCGCGATCGTCGCTTGCGCCGCAGGACCGACTTCGACCGAGTTTTTCAGCAAGGTCGCCACAACAGCGCCCGCCTGCTGGCCGTACGCAGCGTGAGCAACGGCCTGTCGCTGAGTCGATTCGCCTTCGCAATCCCAAAACGAGTCGGCGGAGCCGTAGTCAGGAATCGAGTACGAAGACGCTTGCGCGAGATTCTCAGAGTGTCGCCCATCCTGGAGGGCTTCGACATCGTGATTTCGGTGCGGCCGGCAGCGGCGGTCAGCAGTTTTCAGTCCTTGAATCAAGAAATGACGATGCTTTTGAATCGAGCTCGCCTGCTAGACGCCTTGGCCTAGCCTCACGCGCCGTTCTGAGTTTAATCAGGGCCTATCAGAGGCTCATCTCCCCCAGCTTGGGACCTTTGTGCCGCTATGAACCGACGTGCTCGCACTACGCCCATGAGGCGATCGAACGTCATGGCTTGATGAAGGGTGCTTGGCTCGGCCTGAGGCGCTTGTCGCGCTGCCGTCCTTATGGCGGCAACGGCTACGATCCGGTCCCACGCTGATGTTTCACGTGAAACAGCGCCGTTTCGCCATTTTGCTGGGTTTTTGCCTCCTCGTCGGCCTCGGAGTGGCCTGCCTGGCGAATGTGAACCCAAGAGGCTGGGCTGCGCCGGTGCGATTGGGCGACGTAACCCTCCTATCGACTCGCGACGGTCGCCTTGACGCCATCGACAGCCAAGGCCGGCATCTCTGGCGCTTTCCGGACTTCTGGGAGATCGACGACAACAGCGCAGATGACCTGGACGGTATCTACGGTCAGCCCTTGAGTGCGTCATACGACGGTGTCGACGTTGTCTTCATTGGCGACTATAACGGCTTCGTTTACGCCTTCAGGCCCGATGATTTCGAAGCTGGCATCAGTATTAACCCTCCATCGGCGGCGTTCTTCGAACTGGGTGAGGCGATTGTTGGTGGCATGGCGTTGGATCAAGCCGCCGACGTGCTTTATGTGACGGCGGGAAGTCGCCTTTTCGCGCTGACAGCGTCTGACCTGGTGAACCGTATCGATCGGCCGGCTGCTGCCGTCACTGGGTTCGAGAGCGAGAACCCGGGCGTGCTATTTGAGACGGGCGATGAGATCTGGGGCGAGCCGGTCCTAGCGGACGGCAAAGTGCTGATCAGCTCAATTGACGGCAACCTTTACGCGATCGACCCCAATACTGGGGCGGAAATATGGCGTTTTGAATCTGGACAAAGCCTGGTTTCGACGCCGGTGGTGGCGGGTGACATGGTTCTTGTTGCGGGATTTGGCGCCAAACTCTTCGCAATTGACCTTGGAAACGGCAGCGAGCGTTGGGCTTTCGAGGTCGGCAACTGGATCTGGGCCAGGCCAGTCGTTGACGGCGATATCGCCTACGTCGGCGACTTCGATAGCGTCGTGCACGCGATCGATCTGAATTCTGGGACCGAAACTTGGTCTCAAGCCCTGAATCGTGACCCACTACGAGCCTCACCAGTGCTTTCCCGAGGCACGTTGATTGTTTCCAGCGACGGCGGCTGGCTGATCGGCATCGACGTCGCATCGCGCAGCGTCGCCTGGCAACGGCAGCTCGGTACGAAACTGAACGCCGATCTAGCAGCGATCGAGGGCGAAGTGTTCATAGCGCCACAAGGCTGTGTGACGCCGGAAGGCACTAGCGAAAAGATCTACTACACCAAAGTCGACCCTAGAAACGGCGATCTTAGCTTCACATCGGACGTCTGCTGATGGGCTACATAGGCGATCTCTTCAACCTCGTCCTGATCGAACCGCTGACGAATCTCTTCATCGTCATGGCAGCGCTAACGGGCAGTGCCGGTATCTCGATTATCCTCCTTACCTTGTTAATCAAGGCTGTAACGTTGCCGCTTCAGCTACGCCAAATCCATGGTGTTCGCGCTATGCAGGCGGTTCAGCCGCGGATGCAGGAGATCAACAAGCGCTACAAGGACCCGCGCCGGCGCCAGCAAGAAATGATGAAGCTGTACCGCGAGGCCGGCATCAATCCTTTGGGCTGTGCTTCGGGCTTGATCATCCAAATGCCCATCCTGTTCGCTCTTTTCCGCGTCTTCCGAAATTCAGTCGGCAACACGCCGGAATCGCTGGTCAGGCTCTCCGATAAGCTCTACGACTTGAGCTTCGTGCATAGTGGTTTGCCGCTTCAGACCGACTTCCTTTGGATGAACCTCGGCAACCCCGACCCGTTGATCATGCCTGTCTCTGTTGGCGTGTCGATGTACATGATGCAGAAGCTGACGCAAGTCCCGACGACCGACGAAAAACAGCGAGCGCAGCAGAACATGATGAACCTGATGCTGCCTCTGATGTTCGGTGCCTTTACCACGGCCTGGCCTGCCGCTATGGGACTATACTGGGCGCTATCGAACATCCTGAGCATGATTATTTCCTACTTGGCGATGGGGGCCGGCCCGATCAACTGGAAGGCAATGATCGGCATGTCTCAAGATGCGGTCCTGCCACGCGCTGTCGCAGTTCGACAGGAAGCGAGGGACCGTTTCCCAAGCTCGGCAGAATCAGATGAAGACGAAGAGGATGAGGACGAAGCAGGATCCGGTGTTCCAGCTAAGCTGAAGAGCCCGAAATCCAGCTCTGACAAATCAAGAAGCGAAGGCGGCGGAGGCAAACGGCGCCGCAGGAGGTACGGACGTGGACGGCGTTGAAGCCGAAGGTAGAACGGTCAACGAGGCAACCAATAACGCGCTAGAGGAGTTGGGCCTGACACTGGATCAGGTTGACGTTGAAGTCCTGACGGAAGGCCGCGCCAGGTTGCTCGGCTTTCGCGGCGAACCGGCGCGAGTCCGGGTAACGCCGAAGCCGGCCCCGGCCGCACCGCCGGTGTCTCCGAGACGCACAACAGTCGTGGACGAAGCAGTAGAAGACAAAGAAGACGACGAGGAGTACGACGAGGACGAAGGCGACGAAGCGGAAGGTGACGAAGACGAGTACGAAGATGATGACGAGGAGTACGAAGCGGAGGAAGAGATGCCTCCCGAGCTCCTTCGTCCTCCGGCTCGTGTGCCCGTAGCAGATGTAAAGCACGTTCCGGCTGACCCGGCCGACGTCGCAGTCGCTGTCGAAGTCCTCGAGACCCTGCTCCGGATGTCAGGCGTCGAATCCACAGTAACGTCCCGCGAGCCGGAAACGGCCGGGGACGGAATTGGCATGATTCAGGCCGTTCTCGATATCGATGGCGAGGATCTTGGCCTGCTGATCGGCCGCCGCGGCCAGACGCTGTCGTCGATGCAGTATCTGCTGAACCTGATCTGCGCCAAGAAGATCGGCAAGCGTGTCGCGTTCGGAGTCGACGTCGACGGTTACAGACGGCGCCGTGAGGAGTCGCTGGTGACCCTGGCGCGACGCACCGCCAGCCGTGTGCGAAGCTCGGGCCGTTCCGTGACCCTGGAGCCGATGCCGCCAAGCGAACGACGAATTATCCACCTGGCGCTGGCTGATGACCCGGAGATCGTCACCGTGAGCATCGGCGAGGGCGAAGAACGCAAGGTAGCCGTCACCCCCAGTCGCTAGAGGCCACATGAAGCCGAAGCTCCTGATCGCCGGACACATCGTGAAAGATGTAACTGGCCATGAGTGGCGTCCCGGTGGCGGCGTGCTCTACGCTGCGGCCCAGGCCAACAAACTCGGAGGCGATGTTGCCGTTGTGACCGCCTTCGCTGAGGACGTCGATCCGTGCGCCTTGCTGCCAGACGTTGCCTGGAAGGTCCAGGAATCGGAAGTCACGACCAGCTTTGAAAACAGATATGAGGACGGTCGCCGCACCCAACGCCTGCTGGCCACCGGCAGGCCGATCGACATGGATGCCCTGCCAGAACCGTGGCTGCTTGCCCCTATCGTCCTACTGACTCCATTGTTTCATGAGATTGACCCAGATCAGGTTGGCGCAATCGCAGCCAGGCACAGGTTGGTCGGAGTCGCTGCCCAGGGCTGGCTGCGTGAGCTGGACGGCGACCGCGTAATCGCTGCTACAGCTGAGACCGCACCGGCCTGGTTGGCCGGCGACGTCGTCTTCGTATCTGAAGAAGACGTTGCGAAACCTGATTCTGTTGCCGGCTGGCAGGAGCACGTCTCAATCGTAGCGCTGACGCGGGGTCGTGGCGGCTGCACCGTTTGGGACGCCTCGGGTCGCCACGAAGTATCCGGCGCCACTATGAGCGAGAAGGATCCAACGGGAGCCGGCGATGTCTTCGCTGCGGCGTTCCTGATTCGCTATGAGGAAACTCGAGACGCGATTGTGGCAGCTCGATTCGCGACGGCGGCCGGCGCGTTATCCATTCGAGGCGTTGGGTTCGAGGCAGTGGCCGGTCGAGACGAAATCGAGGCGCTGCTCGCCCAGGGTCAGGTGAAGGTCGCGTGATGGCACAAAGCGAAGGACGCGGCGTCATCATTGCGATAGCGAACCAAAAAGGCGGCGTGGGCAAGACCACGACCGCGATAAACCTTGGTGCTGAGCTCGGTGATCGCGGCGTCTCCTGTCTGCTAGTCGACCTCGATCCGCAGGCGAACGCGACGGCGGGCCTGGGACTGACGAACCAGGGTGGCATGACCGTGTACGACGTCGTCATCGATGAGGCCCCTCTGACGGATGTGATTATCGCGACGGTTCAGGAGGGACTGGAGTTGGCGCCCTCGGGGCCGGACCTGGCCGGAGCCGAAGTAGAACTCGTGCCCGCGATGGCGCGTGAACAACGCCTGAAGCGCGCACTCGAGCCGGTCCTTGGTCGCTACGAGGTCGTTATCGTCGATTGCCCACCATCGCTGGGCCTGCTGACGCTCAACGCGCTCAACGCGGCCGATGAGGTCCTGGTGCCGGTGCAGTGCGAGTACTTGGCGCTGGAAGGCCTGGGTCAGCTCACGGGAACGCTGGAAGCCGTGCGGCGCAACCTGAACCCGCGATTGCACCTCGGCGGGTTGCTACTGACGATGTACGACAACCGCACGAAGCTATGCCAGCAAGTTGCCGCCGAGGTGCGTGGCCACTTCCCGGCGACATTCAAGACCGTGATCCCCCGCAGCGTCCGTCTCAGCGAAGCGCCGAGCCATGGCCTGCCGATCAATCAATACGCTGGCTCGTCGACGGCAGCGAAGGCGTACGCGGCGTTTACCGCCGAGGTAATCGAACGGCTGGTGCCGGCGGACACAAGGCAGAGCAAGGTGAAGGCATAACAATGACGAACCGCCGTAGTGGCCTGGGCCGTGGTCTAGACGCGTTGATCCCAACCATCAAACCGAATGTGGAAGAGGTCGATGTCGACCTCATCGCCCCGAATCCCCAACAGCCGCGCAGCATCTTCGATGCCGACGCCTTGGCGCAGCTGGCCGAGAGCATTCGAGAGCACGGCGTGATCCAGCCCTTGATTGTCAGCCGTCCCGGGACGCCTGGCGCGGCGCCGTACCAGCTCATCGCCGGGGAACGGCGCTTACTGGCTTCCCGGCAGGCAGGCCTCGCCAAGGTGCCTGTGATCGTCAAGGAAGCGAATCCACAGGCGCTCCTCGAGCTGGCCCTAGTCGAGAACCTGCAGCGGCAAGACCTCGGCCCCCTGGAGGAAGCCACCGCGTTCCGGCGGCTCGGTGACGATTTCAACCTCACGCAGGAGCAGATCGCCGCCCGCGTCGGCCGCAGCCGACCGGCAGTAGCCAACTCGCTCAGACTGCTAACGCTAGCCGAGGAGATTCAGGCCAGCCTGGCGCGAGGTGAGATAAGCGCCGGGCACGCCAGAGCGCTCCTAGGAATCGAAGACATGGACGAGCGCCGGGCGGCATGGCGACGAATTGTCGACGGGCGCCTGACGGTGCGTGATGCCGAATTGCTGGCGAAGGGCGGCGGCCGTCTGCATTCACGCCGGCCCGTCGCGACGCGGCGTTCCGCCGATATGGAAGCCCTGGAAGAACGCCTTCGCGCCTCTTTGGGGACCAAAGTTGACCTGACCAGCAGCCGAAAGGGTGGCCGAGTCGTGATTCACTACTACTCCGACGAGGAGCTCGAGGGCATAATCGAGAGGCTCAGTTAGCCATGGACCGACTTGAGATTATCGAAACCTTGAAGCATCTGCCCGACAATGTCGAAGCGGAGACGAACGGCGTGGCCGAGGCGGTGCTGCGCCACCGTCCCGGCGAAGGCGAGTGGTCGATTAAGGAGATCGTCGGCCACCTGCGCGATTCCGCTGAGGTTTGGCACAAGCGCATCTACACGACGGCCAGCCTGACCGATCCACGATTTCCCAGCTTTGACGGCGAGGCCTGGGTCAGGGATCGCTTCTACTGGGAGGCGGACCTCCGGCACATGATCGAAGAAATGCGCGAGTGGCGGAGCAAGACAGTGGAAGTCCTCACCCGCACCGTCGACTGGACCCGCCTCGGGCAGCATGGCGACATTGGCCGCCGCACGATGAAGCAGTGGGCCGAATACATGGTTGAGCACGAGGCCGGTCATATCGAGTCGATTCGCAGCCTGAAGCAGGCGCAGTCGGCGGGACAGCAGGCCTAGAGACACAAGCGTGGACATTGGCGAGACGCTATACGTTAGCGATCCTGCCGCCTGGCGAAGCTCATTGGAGCTCAATTACGCTACCGCGCCTGAGAGATCTGGCTGATCTATAACACGAAGGCGTCAGGGCAGCCCAGCATTTCTTATGGTGACGCAGCGGGATGCTCCGAGACTAGCGGCTTACTGCAGCTGGGCGTGAGTGAACAGGACGCTGAACTGACGACACCACACCACGGCGCTCTTCACGGTCGAAACGTCGATTCCAGACGGGATCTCGTAGTTGAATGCACCGTCGGTGGCTTTGAGCTGTCCGAGGTTCAGCGCCTCCTCGATGCTCTCGCCCGTCGGATCGGTGGACAGGTAGACATAGAGGTCGGGTCCATTGCGGACGGAGAAGTTCTCAACTCGCAAGGTATAGGCGCCAGGGGCCGTCTCGATGATCAGGGCATCGCCGCTGCCAGTGTGGAATGAGTCTGCGTCAACGAACTGACCGGTCTGGACGACTTTTGCGTCGAAGCTGGCCGCGGAACCGCCGGTCGCGCCCGCCGGCCCGGGTGTTGCAGCCTCCAGCGTCGGGGTCGTTGTCGAGGCGCCGCCAGCCGTTGTCTGAGCTGCCGCCAGCGGGCTCGCCTCTTCGAGGAAGCTGCGCTCCCAGAGCGGCGAAACGAAGTAGTCGCCGGCGATGACAGTGATGACCAGCATCGGCACGACGACGACGACGGTGGCTACCTTGTGGCGCAGCAATACGAGGTGGACACCGAGACGGTAGGCCAGATAAACGCCCGCCAGTATGATGACGATCGCGATGGGCGTGATGACGTAGCGGAGCGGATAGAGGTCCTCCGCAATGAAGTTTTCCAGTTCGCCAAAGATGTTCAGCAGAGGCATATGGCTGCCCTCCCGAAGCACAAGTTAACAGTCGATCCTTACGAACTGCTTACAAATTTGTTAGAAGTTACCTAGTCCTCAGACGGACCCAGAGCCAGGCCGATCATGCGGTACGTCAGCTTGGCCGCGGCATAGGACGCGGCCTTGGGGCCGAGGTCCGGCGCCAGCTCCATGATGTCGAAGCCGACGATGCGTTTGCTGGCCGCGACAGCCTCCATGAGGTCGCTGACCTCGTCCCAGCGCAGACCGCCCGGCTCAGGCGTACCGACGGATGGCATCTCACCGGAGTCAATGCCGTCCAGGTCGATCGTGATGTAAACGTTGTCGCTGAGGCTATCGATGATCGGCCCGAGGTCGGGCAGGGCGCGGAAAGCGCGCGGTGAGAAGAACGGTAGGTTCCGTTCGCGGATCAACTGCGCCTCTTCCTTCGCCGCGCTGCGCAGGCCGACCTGCGTTACCGGCACGTCGTCCATCATGCGTCGCAGACTGCAAGCATGGTTGTAGCGCGTGTATTGATACTCATCCCGCAAGTCGGCATGGGCGTCGATCGCTAGAACGCTGAGGTTGCTGTAGGCGTCCCGATGGGCCCGGAAAGATCCGACGGCCACCGTGTGCTCGCCCCCCAGCGTGACCAGGAACTTGCCCGCCTCGACGTACTCCGCGGCTATCTCGTGAATGCGATTGATCATCGATTCGGGTGATTGGTTGGTGACCGCGACGGCGGGTGAGGTGTAGAGGCCGTGTAGATACGGCTCGAAGCCGAGGCCAACGTCGTAGAGCTCCATGTCTTCAGAGTTCGTGATGATCGCTTCTGGGCCGTCGCGAGCACCGGCGCGCGCGGTCACTGTGGAGTCGTAAGGCACCGGCAACAGGACAACCCGGGCGTTTTCGTATTCGCCGTAGGGATGCGGCGGGCAGCAAAAGCTCTTTGGCGGCCAAAAGCGCTCGTCGTCCGGTCGCGGCAGCGTCATTATTTGCCCTCGGACGCGGGCCCGAAATCGAGGTCCGGTAGGTTTCGCTTCGACTTCACATCGCCCAGCTCTTCGGCAAGAGCGCTGACGATAAGTGGGAGCGCCACTGTAGCTTCGACGTTGAGCGTGACGAAGTCGGCGTCGGGGGCGATCTTGCGCCAGGACTGCGCCTCTTCGAAGGTGCAACCGGAGAGGCCGCCCCATTGCGGCTGGTCCATCGTGATCTGGACGCCGTACTTGTGGCCCGGCACTTCGCGCCCGTAAATGTAGGCGGCCACCTCGGCCTGCTGGATAAAGTTCTTCGGCGTGCCGCCACCGATGTAGATCACTCCGGTCCGCTTCGCTGTCAGCGCGACGTGAGATGTCTCCATGACGTCGCCGATGATGTCGAACATGAGGCGGTGGCCCGTCCGGACCCGCGCCGTGGTGACGGCGAGGCCGTGAACGCTGTCGCCGATCGCTGGGCTGTAAATCGGCACGCCGGCCTTCACCGCAGCAGTCAGAATGCCTTCCTCCTTCGCCATCGGCACCAGGGCCTGACCGATTCGCTGGAAGTATTCACGGGTCGTTATCGGCTGGTCCGAAGGCAGCGTCTGCGAGAACGACACGACGAACTCCTCGGCGTCGGCGAAGTCGCTCTCGGGCGCCAGGACATCGTAAAAACGATTGATCCGGCGTCGGCCTAGCTCCACGTCCATCCCGCCCGGCTCGGATTGCCAGTGCGGGCTGCCCAGCGTTTCGTAAACGTCGTGAAACATGTTGGCGCCCGTCGTAACGATGACGTCGGCCATACGGTTCTCGACGATGTGCCGCACAATACCGCGCATGCCGGCTGGGACCATCGCCCCGGCAAGGCCGAGAAAGATCGTCGTGTCATCCTCGATCATGCGGCGCCAAATGCTTACGGCCTGGGCCAGGTTGCGAGCCTGGAAGGACGTGCCCCCCATGCCCGCCACCATTTCGGCCGCGCTGATATGGTCACGAACTTCGAACGGGTCGACGTGCGTATGCAAGAAAGCATCGTGGCCGTGGCCGCCGTGGTGAGTGCCTGTGTTGTGTGCTGGGTCGTGGTTCATGCTTCCCTCGGCCGCGTATCGCGGTAGACGTTTCTTAGGCCTTGAGTTGCTCGCAAGAAAACTCGAGCTGATTGCCGTCCGGGTCGCGGATCTCGCACGAGTAGCCGACGACCGGACCGGAGTACTTAGGTCCGTCGACGAGGACCCCGGCCGCGCGGGCTCGCTCCGCTATGGCGTCCACGTCAGCACGAGAGACCACGTGGAAACCAAAGTGATCCATTGGTCCTCCCGGCCGTTCTTCACCGGTGCCGATGATGACGATGATCAGTCCCGAAGGATCGTCTTTTTGCCGCACCCACTGTACCTCGGCGCCATCGCTGCGCTCGTGGATGACCTCCATGCCCGCCAGTCGCAATAGAACGCTGCGGTCGAACCTGCATCGCGTGCAACGAGGGCGACGTGGTCGAGCCGCTCGATCAAGGGAGCCACGTAATCATTCCGCCTACTCGCTCAGCGCTCCGGTGACGGCGCGCCGCTCCAGCATCGCCACGGGGGTTGCTGTGCTGACAGCGTGCGGGAACTCCAGGCCGCGGTCGTGAATCTTCGTCGTGACGTGAGTCAGGCCGAACGTTTCAACAATGCGGTCGACAGCGCCATCGGCCTCGAACTCCTTGCAGGAGAACACGTCGACCCAGATGTAACCGCGGTCAGGGAAGGTATGAACGCTGATGTGGCTCTCGGCGATGATGACGAAACCGGTGACGCCCCAGTCTTCTGGCTTGTCGCCCTTGTACTGCAAAACGTAGGGCTTGGAGATCTTTGTCATGTTGATCTCCGCCGGGTAGGTATCGAGGAGCGAGTGGACTAACGATTTACTGCTCAAACGCTCGCGGTCTCCGCCGAAGCCGTCAATAGTCAGATGCATCGCTCACCCCTCTCTCGTCGTCACTTGCGACGGTCAATGCCGTACCGTGAATCCGGATACGGCGTCCGGCCGATAGAACCTCCCGCCCCGTTTGGGCGAAACAAAGGACCACCAGCAGCACCTTCCGTAGAAGGAACCCTCTCAAGGAAGGGTTTCAGCGGGCTCGATTGCCATTCCGTAGAAGGGTTGAGCCTCGCCGCAGCCACCGGATGGTCCGGATTGGCGCCTCAGGCCTCTCGGTTTTGAGGCACGTTTTGCAGCGTAACATAGCGACCTGATTGAGTAAAATCGGTCGATATCGAGGCTCTAGTCAGCGCCAGAAGCAGGCGCCCCGCCGTCTCCTGCTGGCCCGCCGCCGCCACGTCCTCGCCGCCTGCGACGTCGTCGGCGCTTCTGGTCGCCTTCGGCAGCTTGGCTGGGATCGCCCGCCGGTTTCGCCGCCTCGGGCTGAGCCTGAGGCGTGGCTGGAGCCGGCGCAGCCCCGCGATTCGCCGATTGGCCGCCACGACGGCGCCTGCCGCTACGGCTACGTCCGCGATCTGGGGCGGCTTCGCGTTGGGCAGGCTTGGCAGCGCTGTCCTCGGTAATCGTACGCAGGGGGCCCTCGATCTGTCGCACCAGCTCCATGGGACGGATCGTCAAGCCGTTTTGCATCTGGAAATCGACCGCCGGTACCTCGAGGGCAGAGTGGGTGTCCGTGAGCCAGAGCTTGACGACCTCACGATTGAAGTCGATACCAGTGACCTTGGCCTCCCCGGCGGGTGTCGAGTGAACCGAGCCGACCTTGGGCAACTTGCCGCGTAGCTCCTTGTAGTCCTCATATTCGAAAGTCAGGCAGCAATAAAGCCGGCCGCAGACGCCGCTGATTTTCTGAGGGTTGAGCGGTAGGTCCTGTTCCTTTGCCATCCGAATACTGACGGCCGGGAAGTTCGTCATCCAGCTGCTGCAGCACAGGCGCTCGCCGCAGATGTCGAAGCCGTCCGTCAGCTTGGCCCGGTCGCGGTCACCGACTTGCAGCAACTGGACCCGGGTGTCGAACTCGCGCGAAAGGTCGCGCACCAGGCCGCGGAAGTCGACTCGCTCCTGGGCTGAAAAGTAGGCGGTGAACTGCCGGCCGTCCAGGTCGTATTCGCCGCTGACGATTGTCATGTCCAGGCCCTGCTCCGCCGCACGGGCTTTCGCCACACGCAACGAATCGCGGGCCCGGTCCCGCGCCGCTTCCATCTTGTCCAGGTCTTCCTGGGTGGCGATGCGCAAGATCGACTTCATCTCGCTCTGGTTCGCCGACTGGTTCTCGATCACCTGGTCGGGCGAGATCACGATGCGACCGCAGGAAAGACCCTGGGTAGCGTCGACCACCACGTAGTCTCCAACCGTGAGCTCGAAATCGAGAGCGTTGTAATAGAAGATCTTGCCCGCTTGCCGAAAGCGGACTCCGGCTGTTCTGGTAGCCATTTTGAGGGCCGAAGGGCGGCCCGTCTCCTTCCCTAACGTATGTCCTTCCGGGGAAGGACAGGCTGGCCCGCACGTGGCAGGTCCAGTATTAGATTCTCTAGAGCGAGCTGCGGGTCTACGTTGGCGTACAGGTGTTCACGCGTACGCCTCAGCGCCTGTAGGAACGTGACGATCTCACTCGCTTCGTACAGTGTACCTTCCTCCTGCAATTGCGCCTCGCGGTCGCTGTTTTCGACGCCCTCGGTCGCTCCGCTGCCGAGGAGAAGGAGGTCTCGCCACCACCCCTCCCAGATGGCTAGCTCGCGCAGGTAACGCTCGCGCAGGCCGGCAGCCCGGCCCTCAGCCTCCTTGGCCCAGCCGAAGCGCTCGAATCGCCCTGCGTGCGCCAGCCTCATCGCTTCGTCCAGCATCTGGCTGCGCTCATCGAGCAGAGCCGGGTCCTCCAGCGCCTGTAGCGCCCAGCCAATGCGGCCGCGCGACGCAGCGGTGATTGCGACCGCGTCATCCGGGTCGCCGCCGCGTTCGATCAGGGTTTCGAGGATGGTCTCGCGGTCGACGGGGCGAAAGGCGAGCTGCTGGCAGCGCGAGAGTACGGTCTCTGGCAAGCGTTCCTCGCGTTCGGCGAGCAAAATAATCACGCTGCCCGCCGGTGGTTCCTCCAGCGTCTTCAGAAACGCGTTGGCTGCTTCGACATGCAGCGTGTCTGCGGCGTCCACGATCGCGACGCGGCGGCCGCCGGCGTAAGGGCTGAGCGAAAGTAGCTTTTCGAGGCGCCTGATCTGGCAGATGCGCAGGTCGCGACTGTCGCTGTGATCGCGATGGTCGGGTTCATCACAGATGCCGCCCGGCGCGACGACTTCGAGGTCGGGGTGGTTGCCCGAAAGCGTCGAGCGGCAGTTCTGGCACTCGCCACAAGGCTTCTCCTCGGCGGTGCAGTTCAGCGCCGCCGCGAGATCGAGCGCCGCGGTCAGCTTGCCGACACCCTCAGGCCCCGTGAACAGCCAGGCGTGCGGTGTGCGGTCCGACCGAAGGGCACGGTCCAGCGCTTCGAGCGCCTTGTCGTGGCCTATGACGTTCCACACGGGCGTTACTCGGTCTCGCAGGCCATGATGTCGGCGTACGTTTCCCGGCGTCTAACAAGACGCGCCTTGCCGTCGCGGACGAAGACGATGGGCGGTTTGAGCGCGCCGTTGTAGTTGCTCCCCATCGCCAGGCAGTAGGCGCCAGAGGCGGGAATCGCGAGGATGTCACCGGGCTGCAAGCGTGGCAGGTCGATGTCGCGCACCAGGATGTCGCCCGACTCGCAGTACTTACCGGCGATGGTGACCCGCTCTTCGTTCTCTGCGAGAGGCCGGTCGGCGGGGACGGCCTCGTAGCGAGCGTCGTAGATCGCCGGCCGGATGTTGTCCGCCATCCCGCCGTCGACAGACACGTAGGTGCGCACGCCGGGGATCTCCTTACGCGCGCCGACCGTGTACAGCGCGACGCCGGCGCGGCCGACGACCGAGCGCCCAGGCTCTAGTACGACGCGCGGGAGATCGAGGCCGTGTCGCTTACAGGCTGCCTTGACTGCATCGGCGATCGTCTCAGCGAAGTGCGAGATCGGCGGCGGCGCCTCTTCACGCACGTATTGCAGGCCGATGCCGCCTCCGGGGCTGAATTCGCGTAGCTGCAGACCGTGTTTGCGCGTCATCTCAGCCGCGAAGGCGATCGTCTTGTCGATCGCCTCGGCAAACGGCTCCGACTCGAAGAGCTGCGAGCCGATATGGCAGTGCACGCCCGTCACCTCGAGGTTGGGTGAAGCAAGGGCGCGCTTGACGGCTTCTTCCGCCTGTCCTTCGACCAGCGGCAGCCCAAACTTGGAGTCGATAACGCCCGTCGTGATATGTGAGTGAGTGTGCGGGTCAACGTCCGGTGTAATGCGCAGAAGGACGGATTGTTTTCGTCCCGCTGCCGCCGCCACCGAGTCGATCTGCTCGATGTCGAGGAAGTTGTCGATTACGATCCGTCCGATGCCGGCGTTAATCGCCTCCTCCAGCTCGGCGCGCGACTTGTTGTTGCCGTGCATGTAGACGCGTTCCATAGGGAACTCAGCAGCCTTCGCCACGGCGATCTCACCGCCGGCAACGACATCGAGGCCCATACCCTGATCGTCGATGACGCCGGCCAGCGCCTTGCCGATGTAGGCCTTCGAGGCGTAGAGGACGAGAACGTCTGGCAGGCGCGAACCGAATTCGTCCTGCAGCTCCTGGCAGCGCGCTCGCAGGTCGGCTTCGTCGAAAACGTAGACTGGCGTGCCGAACTCGCGGGCCAGGTCTACGGCGTCGCATCCACCAATTGTCATGTGCCCAGCGGCATTGATCCCAGCCGTAATCGGCAGGACTCCCCGCAGCCTGGAATCGAAAGTGTTATTCGCAGTCATGTGACCGATTATAAGTTGCGCAAGGCTAGCTGCCATGGCTCAGGCAATAGACGACAGACAGAAGGCGAAAACATAAACAAGAACGAGGAGCAATCCCACGGGAGGCCATAGCCAGAGCATAAAGGTAGCGGCTGCCGGTTCAGCCGCCGAAGTGGCTTCAGGCCCTGGAACATCCCGCAGTCCACCATCAGCCTCGACTCGTCTGTCTCGATCAGGAACTTCGAACCCGTGACCGTCCCGGCTGCGCCGTAGAAACCTAATCTCATCCACACTCCGATCTCTCGCCGCGCGGGCTGTGGTCAGAGATAACACTCTTTTAAGGCCCAGACAACCGCGTTCCTAAACACGAGGGCGTCCGATCGGTCGAAGATGGCTGTAGTAAGAGTTCGTACTGTAGCGTAGGTGGAGTCATGATCGAAAAGCTCAGGTGGGGTCTCGTGGTGGTGGTAAGTCTGGCGCTGGGCGCAGCGTCAGTCGTCGGTATTGACTCGCTGAGGGAGGACGATCCCGTTGCGCCGGCAACGACCGTCATCGAGCGAGTCAGATCGCCCGATAACAGCGGCGTTTCGTTAACCGTCGATAGCGCGGCGGACCTGGTTGAAGCGGTACGCTCCTCCGTCGTCCGTATCGATGCCAGTAACGGTTCGTTAGGCGGTGGCACGGGCTCCGGCGTGATCCTCGATGCGAGCGGCCATATCCTGACCAACAACCATGTCATAGAAGACGCCACGTCCCTCAGGGTGACGTTGTTGAATGGCACCGTCGGCTCCGCGACCATTGTCGGCCGCGACATAGGCAACGACCTGGCGGTGATCAAGACCGATATCCCGGCTGACAAGCTCGTTCCGGCAACGCTGGGCGACTCCGACGCCGTGCGGGTTGGGGAGCGAGTCATCGCGATCGGCAACCCGTTTACAATCGAAGGCACCGTAACCGAAGGCATCGTCAGCGGCCTCGGCCGCTCGTTGCAAGGCTCCGGCGGCCGCCAGATGCGACAGTTGATCCAGGCCGATGCGGCGATAAACCCCGGCAACTCCGGCGGCGCCCTGTTCAACGCCCGCGGAGAGGTCATCGGCATCACGACTGCGATTGAGAACCCGACCAATGACCGTGTCTTCATCGGCATCGGCTACGCGGTGCCGATTAACACCGCAACCCGATTCCTCCCGCAGTTGCTGGCCGGTGAGAACATCCAGCACCCGCGCCTCGGCATCCAGCTCCAGTCGTCCTCCTCACCGCCGGAGATCGTTGCCGTCGAGCCAGGCTCGGGCGCGGCTGAGGGCGGTCTGGAGGCCGGCGACGCGATTACCGCCCTGGATGGCGCCCAGATCCTGACCTTCGACGACCTGGCGGAGTACATCGACAACAAGGACGTCGGTGATGTTGTCGATGTGACCATCCTGCGTGACGGTACCGAGATCACACTCCCTGTTCCGCTGGTGGCCTGGGACATTAGCTAATACCCTGCGGGGTTCTCCATCGCGTAACGGACCGGCCTCGTCGCCGGTCCGTTACCATTTCGGTGCTCCGGTTAAACTGAAATCGCGGCGTTCGGCGAATCGCGCCGCCAGGAGGCGAACGTCGAGTGGCTGAAGGGCAACGCAGCCTTCCAAACGCGCTGCTATTTCCAATGTTGAGGGGCAGATCGTCGATGCAAGTCGCGGCCTGGCTCGGCTTGCCACTCGCGGCCCTCATGGGACTGGTGGCGTCACTGGTCTTCGTACTGGCGCCGGACACCAACCGCCCAATCTTCGACGACAGCTACATCAGCCTGACCTACGCGCGGAACCTGGCCGAGCTCGGCAAGTTCAGCTTTGACGGAGAGACCTGGTCTACTGGCGCCACGAGTCCGCTGCACGTCGTGATCATGGCGGTCCCGATCGCGCTTGGCATCGACCCCTTTAGCGTCAGCGTCGGCCTCGGGATTCTGACCCACGCCGTGCTCTCAGGGGGCGTCTACCTGCTTGGCTGGGTTCTGTTCCGGAGCCGCCTGGCAGCGATCGCCGGCGCTTTCGCCATATCGACTGCCGGCCTGGCGCTGCTCGATTCCGGCAACGGGCTCGAGACTAGTCTGTTCATGGCACTCGTCGCCCTGAGCCTGGCTTCGTATCTGCACGATGCGTCACCCCGAGGACGGCTGCTGACCGGTGTGTTGGTCGCGTTGCTGATCTGGACTCGGCCCGAGGGCGTGATGATGCTGCCCGCGATGCTTATCTACCGCTGGATCGACCGCGGCGAACGGGAAACTCTGAGAGAGTACGCGGCCGACGCCGTCCGGCTGGCGCTGCCCGGCCTCTTCGCGGTCGGAACCATCGCCCTGTTTTCGCTGTTGGTGAACGGGACGCTGACGGGGGCAGGCAGCGCCAAGTTGCGCTTCTTCCAGGAAGACGAGCAGCCGTTCGGCGACAAGCTTTCGATCGCCTCGGACCAGGTTGGCCTCCTGGCAGCAACTGTTATCCCGATGATCGTGCTTGCGGGGGTTGCGGTGCGCCGCAAAGAGACGGTCTTGTTCGCGCTCTCCTGGCTTCCCGTGCTGATCGCCTACGTTTTGCTCTTTCCGGGAGGCTTGAATCACTACTTCTACCGCTATCAGCACCCGATACTGCCGCTGCTCGCTGTCCTCGCTGGTGGTGGGGCAGCGTACTTGATCACTCTGGCGCTAGCGTACCGCGATTACGTGGTCAAAGGACTCGTCGTTGCGGGGTTGCTCGTGGCGCTGGTGCCGGTCGCGAAGCAGTACGATCACTGGCGTGACGTCTACGCGCAGGCTTCACGAGAGACGCTGAACCAGCTCGAAGCGATGGCGCTGGACCTCAACTCGATCGTTGGTCCGGAAGAGACGCTCGCGGCGCACGATATCGGCGCGCTGGGCTACTTCGCGGACTTCGAAGTGCTCGACATGGTCGGGCTGGTCAACGACGAGGTGATTCCGTACCACGAAGACCGCGACTTCATCACTTACTTCAACCAGGTTGACCCGGACTACTTGCTCACGTTCCCCGACTGGGACCTGTTCTTCTTTCGCCTCTTCCCGCAGGACCACCCCGAGCGATTCGAGCTCGTGAAGGTGTATGAAGGTGGCCCAGTGCGTGGCCATCAGCCTTACGTCCTGTACCGCGTAATCCACCCGCCCTAAAACGGAGGCGGCGGCACAGTCCTTAGACGCGGGCGACGCGGCCGAGTCAGCAGCATCACGACCGCGCCAGCGGCGAACCCACCGATGTGCGCCCACCACGCCACGCCCGAGCCCGCCGTTGTCTGGCCGATCTCTTGGAGGCCATAGAGGAGTTGCGTCAGGAACCAGACCACCATCAACGCGACAGCCGGGATGACGAAGGGAATGAAGAACAGCGGCAGGATGATCACCTGTACCCGGGCCCGAGGATAGAGGACGAGATAGGCGCCCATGATCCCGGCGATGGCGCCGGATGCGCCGACGTTGGGGATCAGCGTGTCGAGCGCGAAGTACGCCTGAGTCAGAGAAGCAACGAGGCCGCAAAAGACGTAAAAGATGAGGTAGCGTCGGTGTCCCAGGCGGTCTTCGACGTTGTCGCCGAAGATCCAGAGGGAAAGCATATTGAAGCCGATGTGCACCCAGCCTGCGTGCATGAACATGGAGCTGATGAGCTGAAATGGCTCCCGTCCGTCCGTGGGGCACAACAGAGCGATTCGCCTTGGGCTTGCGTCAGTCGAAATGCCCAGGTAATCGGCGAGGCAGGGCGGCATGAAACTCCAATCAAAGAAGAAGAGGTCGGCGTCGCTGATTGCGAACGATCCGACGAGCTGATCGGGCACCGTACTGAGCGTGAGCGTGTAGAGGAAAACGAGCGCGTTGATCCCGATAAGCGTCCAGTTGACGTACGGGGTGGTGCTGCGACGGACGAAATCGCCGACGGGGATCACGCCTTACATCCTTGCGTCGGGAATCAGAAGTCGACGCCCGTCTGCGCCTTGATACCAGAGGTGAAGGGATGCTTGACCTCGCGCATCTCGGTGACGAGGTCGGCGAACTCGATCAATTTCTCGTGCGCCTCACGTCCCGTGATCACGATGTGTTGGTCCGCCGGGCGGTCACGTAGCACCGTGATAACCTCGTCGACGTCGAGCCACCCGTAAGTTATGGGGTAAGTAATCTCGTCCAGGATGACGATGTCGTAGGTCCCAGAGCCGATCTTTTCCTTGCAGATGTCCCAGCATTTTCGCGCCAGCGCCTTGTCGTGCTCCAGGTCTTTCGAGAGCCAGGTGAAGCCGCCACCCAGCGGGATCATCTCGATGTCTAGCTTGCGCGCCGCGCGCTCCTCGCCGTAATTTGAGGTCTCTTGCTTGATGAAGGAGAGCATGCAGACCTTCATGCCGCGGCCCCAGGCGCGAAATAGCATTCCTAGAGCGGCCGTCGTCTTTCCCTTGCCGTTACCGGTGTAGATGATGACCAGCGGCTTGCGCTTCTTGACCGGCATATCGGTCCTCTAGGAGTTAAAGGTTGAGTAGGGAGGCAAAGCGGCGGTCGGAGCGGTGCGGTCCCACCACGGCCAGGTTCAGTTTGTCGTTGCGCAGGACGTCACGGACCACGCGTGTCAGGTCGTCCGCTGTAATCGAGTCCAGACGCGCAACCACCTCTTCAGGCGTCCTAATCTCGCCCGTGAGGATCTCCTGCCCGCCCAGCCAACCGGAAACCGCCCGCGTGTCTTCCATGCGCAGTAGCAGGCGTCCCTTTGAGAGCTCGCGCGCCTTGTGCAATTCTTCCTCGGGAACTCCGTCTTCCGCGAGCCGCCGCAATTCTGTCACAAGCGCATCCACGGCGCGTGGTCCGTTAGAAGGGTCTACGGCGGCGTAAACGCTGAAGGAACCGGCGTCTTTGAAGTGCGTCACGTAGCTGCTGACGTCGTAGCAGAGGCCCTGCCGTTCGCGTAGCTCAACGAAGAGACGGCTGCTCATGCTCTCGCCGAACAACACGCTAACCAGGTCGAGCGCGTGGCGGTCGGGATGCCCCAACGGCAGCGCGTGTAGGCCGAGCTGGACGTGCGTTTGCTCCGTGCGCTTGTAGATAAGCGAGCACCGCGGCGCAGCCTGGCCGTCGATAGCGGGGAACCAGCTCACCGGCTCGCCCGGCGACATCGAGCCCAGTGTCGGCTCGAGCAACGCCACGACCTCGTCCTCACTCACGTTGCCGGCGACCGCGACCACCATATTGTTCGGCACGTACTGATGTCGCACGTAATCGACAATGATGTCGTGAGTCAGGCCGGTCACCGACTCCTTGGTACCGGCGACATCGAGACCGAGCGGTTGATCGGGCCACAGCAGTTCGTCTAGCAAAAGGTCAACCTGCTGGCCGGGCGAGTCGGCAACGGAAGCCAGTTCTTCGAGGACGACCTTGCGTTCCTTCTCCAGCTCGGCCTGCTCCAGCAGCGGTGCTTGGACGAGGTCACTCAGCACATCTAACGCGAGTTCGAGATGCGGGCGGGCCACCTTGGCGTAGAAGACGGTGTACTCGCGGTCGGTAGCGGCGTTGATGATGCCGCCTACCCCGTCGATCGCCTCGGAGATCAGCTGCGCTTCGGGCCGCCTGGCCGTGCCTTTGAACGTGAGGTGTTCGAGGAAGTGCGAAACGCCGGCCTCTTCGGGCGTCTCGTAGCGAGATCCAGCCCCGACGTAGATGCTCACCGCGACGGAGCGCGTGTGCGGCATCGGTGCCGTGAGCAGGCGCAGGCCGTTGGCGAACTGCTTCTTGCTGTAGAGGGTTTCGGACTGGGGTGGTGAGACTGTCACGTCCTCGTAGTCTAAGGTGCAGTCTCGTCGCGGTCTACGACTGGCGTTGCGCCTCCTTGGCGCGGTCGCGAACCAACGGCAGGTAGGCTAGGGCGTGCGCTACGACACACTTTGGTGGCTCAAGAGCGCAGGCAGGCATTGGTTTCCTGCATGATGAGGACTATTCAGACGAAGCTCCCAGTGGCCAAGAAAGCCAATTGGCCGCCGAAACTATAAAGAACCTCCTTGGGGCAATAGTGATGACTACAATTGCTGGTCTCTTTGCACATGTCTTTCAGGCAGTTCGCCAGAGGATGGACTCCGGGGCCCCGATTTCCAGTTTCCTTACCAATTCCATTGAGCAGCGATGGTCGATTGGAATTGGAGTTTGCATCTTGGGAATCATGCTGGGAGCTTGTAGTCCGCCCGAGAGTGTCCCTCTGCGGGTCCTCAATAACACCAATGAGCCGATTACGTTGATTCGATGTGCCAACAATTTGAAGATTCCTGCACGTGGCTCAGCCGTTATCAAACCGGCTCGTGCATGTCACGTCTACGGCCCCTCAGGCACCCGCTCTTATGGCCCTATAAAGACAAATAATGCTGGACAATACATCGGATGTCTCTTCGTCCCGCTTGAAGAGAATCGAACCGCGTCGACAGTGATCTTGGTTTCAAACACGACTCTTGGTGTGACGCCAGGAAGTTGTTCGAAGTCCTTGGATTTCGCCCGACCCTAAATCCAAGCGAATACTCCCAACCGGAACCCTCAAGACAGGGCGTGTGCCGACGAGGTCGGCACTGGAGTGGGGGTATCTCAGACAGCAACCCAGCGACTTCCAGTTTGCTGGCGAGCAGGCGGACGCGGTATCTGTCCCTTAAGGCATAGGCCTGCCGTTGCGCCTCCTTGGCGCCAGAAGATACGCTGACTGACGAAGACAGCCCGGAGGACTCAAAGCGCCTATGTCGAAGCTCGCAGATACAATTCGCCGCAGCCAGAGAGTGGAATCGTCGCCGATGGGATTCGGCGCCGCAAAGGCCGAGCAACGCCCGACGATGCTCGTCGGCTATTTTGGTCCGGAAGCTGACATAGCCGGCGCCAAAGACGCCGGCGCCGACTTCATCCTGGTCGACGCGCGCAACGCCGGCGTAGATGCCGCCAAGGTTCGGGCAGCCGCCGGCGAACTACCGCTCGGCGTCTGGACCACGGTGCAGGACTCGGATGCCGCGAAGGCGCTGCGTGAAGGCGGAATCGACTTCTTGGTCGTCGCGGAGGATTCCCCAGCGGCGTCGCTTCTGGACGACGATCTCGGCTACGTGCTGGCGCTGCCGTCGCAGCCGGAGGAGCTCTTCCTGCGCTCGCTGGAGCCCCTGTCGCTGGAAGCTTTGCTGCTGCACAACATCCCATCTCCTCTGACCGTCTCAGGCGAGCTCGAGCTCGGCCGCACCGGCTCGCTGGCTCGACGCCCGATGATTTGTGAAACGTCGCCGTCTGCATCTGTCGATGACCTGCAGTGCCTCCGGGGCGTTGGCCTGGCCGGCGTGATGACGGATGTCGCCGGCCTGGCTCAGCTCAAGGAGACCGTGAAGTCGCTACCGCAGCGCAAATCGCGCCGAGAAGAGCGTGCCGTGGTTTCACTGCCGCGAAGTAAAGCGCCGGCTGAAGAAGAGGAAGAAGGCGACGACGACCTCCTGAGCTGACGCCTCGGTCTATCTCGAACATACTTTCGCTTCCCTGGTTGACAATATCGAAAATGGACTCGTACACTTGTGCGTCAGAACAAGCGTTTCAAGGAGTCCCGTCCACCATGACTAACGGCAAGTCGCTTTCAGCGAAACAGCAGGCGATTCTCACCTACATCCGCGAGTTCATCAGTCAGCACGATTACCCGCCCAGCATCCGCGATATTCAGGACGGTTGTCACATCAGCTCGACCTCCGTAGTCGATTACAACCTCAAGGCGCTGGAGCGCCAGGGCCACATTCGACGCGATCGTGAAGTCTCGCGGGCCATCGAGCTCGTCGGCCGCGTGCGCATGCGCTCCGTGCCGGTCGTCGGTCAGATCGCAGCTGGTCTACCGATACCCGTCCCGGGTTCGGACACCTGGGCCGCCCAGGAGTTCGAGGAGGCGATTGAAGTCACGGACCAGATGACCAGGGGCAAGGAAAACGTCTTCGCGCTGCGGGTCAAAGGAACCTCGATGATCGACGCGTTGGTCAACGATGGCGACCTCATCCTCATGGAACCCGCCTCTGCCTGGAACGACGGTGATATGGTTGCGGTTTGGCTCAAGGATCGCGAGGAGACCACACTCAAGAAGATCTACCGCGAGGATGGTCGCGTACGCCTTCAGCCCGCCAACGCCGCTATGGACCCGATCTACGCCGATCCCGATGACGTAGAGGTGCAGGGCAAGGTGCTCTACCGCCTGGGCCCAGGTGTCTAAACGCGCAGACCTTCGTTGGAGCCGGTAGAATTGGAGAAGGCGCATGCTTTCTCCAACTTCTTTGCCGCACGATCAGCCGGTTCTCCAGGTACGGAATCTAAAAACGCAGTTCTTCGACAAGGACGTCGTCCTCAAAGCCGTCGATGGCGTTAGCCTTGACCTGCATGCCGGCGAGATCCTCGGCATTGTCGGCGAAAGTGGTTGCGGCAAGACAACCCTGGGGCTTTCGCTCCTCAACCTAATTCCCCACCCCGGTTCGATCGAATCCGGTGAAATCCTCTTCCGAGGCCGCAACGTCTTGACGATGGGGCAAGCTGAGCTGCGTGACCTTCGCGGCCGCGACGTCTCGATGATCTTTCAAGACCCCGTCGCTGGTTTGAATCCCGTGCTGGCCGTTGGTGATCAGGTGCAGGAGATCATCACCGCGCACACAGGCGCCAATCAGCGTGACGCGCGAAAGATGGCCGTCGAACTTCTCGGTAACATGGGACTGGCCGACCCGGAACGGATCGCCTCGCGGTTCCCATTTCAGCTCTCAGGAGGCATGGCGCAGCGAGTTATGATCGCGACGGCCATGGCCCTGAAACCAGCCATCCTGATCGCGGACGAACCGACATCAGCGCTGGATATGACCGTGCAGGCGCAGATCTTGGATGAGCTCCGTAAGCTGCGTGACCAGGGAGTCGCCATCCTGCTGATCACGCACGACCTCGGCGTCATTGCCCAAATGGCGGACCGGGTAGAGGTGATGTACGCCGGGCGCCTGGCCGAGGCGGCGACGGCCGATGCGCTGTTCGAAAAGCCGCGGCATCCCTACACCTGGGCCCTGCTGGCCGCGCTCCCAAGACTCGATCAAGTCAAGGGGCACCTGCGCCAGGTGCAGGGCCGGCCGCCGGACATGGCGAAGCTACCGGACGAATGTGCCTTCGCGCCGCGCTGCCCCAAAGTGCGCCTCGAATGCCGCGCGTCGCCGTCTCCGCCACTCGAAGCCATCGAAGCTGACCACTACGTCGCCTGCTTCAACCCGATGTATCACGCCGAAGACACCGACGAGGACGAAGACGACAACTAGGCCCTAACGGCGGCCCGCCGTGGTGCGTCTGGGCGAATGCGCCAGCTCAGCCAGCGATACGACCAGCACCTCCAGCGCGGCATCCGCGTCCATTACGCCGGTTTTCACCGCAACATCGCTCTGCAGCAGCCTGCGGTACGCCGCCTCGAGGGCAGGAGCCGGATACCGTGTCGCCTGTTCCACCACTTTCTGCAGCGGATAGCCCTGCAAGCCCATCTGCGAGCCGAGTTGGGCCTGGCTCATGCCTTCTCGCAGCAGCGACTGTGCCAGCAGGATCTGACGGTACTGTCGCACCAGCATGAAGGTGAGGAGCTGCGGTGGCTGGTCTTTGGCATCCATCTTGCGCAAGACGCTGAGCGCCCGGTCGGCCCGGCCTTCGATGACAGCGTCCGTCATGTCCCAGTACTGGTACGCCAGCGCGCCGCTGACCAGCTCGTCGACGTCCTCGGAGCTGATGTCGCGTCCGAATGCGTAGGTGGCGAGCTTGTCGATCTCGCTCGCCAGTTCGCCGAGGTGCTTGCCGTCGAAGAGCGAGATCAGGCGTTGCAGCGCACCGGCCGCGAAGTTCGCGCCCTGGGCTTTGGCGCGTTGCGTCGCCCAGGCACGCACCTCGTCCCGCTTGCGAAACGATTCGAATTTCCGGATCGTGGCGCCCTCGGGAGCCGACTTCGCGACAGCGTCAGTCACCTCATCCTCAATGAGGACAACCGTTGTCGTCTCCGGCAGGTCGGCGAGTACGTCCATGAAAGCGTCGGAGTCACCACCGGCCGAAGGCGCATCGTCTGAATCTCCACGGCCCCGTCTACCTCGCCTGCGCCAGCCTCCCAGGCGCCCTAGAAGCCCTTCGACCAACACGAGCCGGTCCTCGGCGAAGAACGATGCCGTGTAGCAGGCGGCGCGCAGCTCGCCCGGCGTCAGGCCGCGCACGTCGGGCTTCTCGAAGCTGACCGTGTTGAGGCCCAGGTTGCCGTCGCGGTCCAGCTCTCGGCGCAGAGCTCGCAGCTCCTCGCTGCGTCGGAACTCGTCGCCTCCGTAGAAGACGTACAGCACTATTCCAACTCGACCTTCCAGCCAAGCCAGAACACCGCCAGGGTGGCGAAGTAGGCAGGAATGCCGGGCCAGGCCAGGCCGATTGCTGCATCGCTCAATGCATCGCTATCGGCGGAGACACCGAACCACGCGGCAGAGATGATCGGTGCCACCAGCGCCAGGGCCGGCATCCACCAAAGCAACAACGGCTCGTGGTGCTCGCCGGTCTCTTCCCTGGATTCAGGCTGCTCTGTCATCGCGGGGACGGTCGCCCTTCAGCCGTTTTGTGCCAGCTTGAGTGCGTTCTCGATGTCGTCCAGGTGCATATGGTTGTGGCGTCGCGTCGTAAAGCTCAGCCGGTCTGATGCGGGCTGCAGCTCGCCCCGGAAGTTGGGCACTTCGCGGGCCAACAGCGCGTCGTCCAGGCCGGGAACCGCGGCGGCGTCACTGTGCAGGCCGTCCCTGATCTCCTGGACAACTTCGTCAACCGCCTTGCCCTTGCGCGCGTCGATGTTCTGCTGGTTGTATTCGTCCAGGTTGAATCCCACCGGCCGGGCACTCGTGCCGTTAATCGCCGCCTCGACCTGTCGCTGCCAGCGCGGCAGGCAATTCGCGTCGGCCGCCATATGGCACACCGCGTCATGAATCGTCCAGGTGCCCTCGGGCAGCGGTTGATCGAGGTGGTCAACGATGCCAGGCAAGAGCGAGTCGAGTCGCTCTTCGACCTCTTGAATACCCGTCGTTATCTCATCTTTGGTAGCCACTGGCGCTCCTCTAACCTTTATCCGCGGGGCAAGCTCAGCTTAGCATCGCTGCTGGGCTGGCAAGCCTAAGGTGCGCGACTCGTCAGGGCTGTTCTAGAGCTGCCGGGCGATAAACGACTTGATATGCTCGATAGCACGCCCCACCTGCGGACCACCCTCGCGCAGGAAGCCGTGCGGCTCGCCGGGGTACTTTCCTAGCTCGATGACGCCGCCCGCCAGACTGTAGGCTTCGACGAACTCCTCTGCCATCATGCGGGTCAGTGATTGGTCCTGTGCCCCCTGCACCAGAAGGGCCGGTGGCGTTTCCACCGCCTCACCACGCTGAGCGATGTGCGGCGGGCTCGCCTCCGCCATGCCGTCCTCGCTAACGAAGTAGCGGATGTGGTTCGCCATCAAGTCTTCGTTGCTGCGGCTCTCGGCCAACCGGTAGCGCGACAACGGATCGATGACGGGCCAGCCCATAATCACGTAAGCCAGGCTACCGTCGAGCTGGGGCGCTTCCGGGAACGGGATGTCGTTGTAAGCGTCGGGTAGCATGGCGGCCAGCATGACCTGGTGGCCGCCACTGCTCCAACCAGCACCGGCCAGGTTATCAGCCGAACCGTTGTAGTCGGCCGCATGCGCTTTCAGCCAGCGCGTGCCGTAGTTGATGTCTTGCTGCGCCGCCGGATGAGGCGCCGTCAGCGAAGTGCGAAAGTCGATCGCCGCGATGAGCAGACCGCTTTCGGCCAGCGCGAGATCCGTGCCCTCATTCATCACGCGGTCGCCGTTGGCCCAGGCGCCACCGTGCACGTCGAGCAGGGTTGGGAAGGGACCCGCCCCCTGCGGCTGGAAGATGCGGGCGAGGAAGACTGAGTCGCCGTCGCGTCGATACTCGACGTCGAAAGTCTTCACCTCGTAGTGAGCGCTGGGGTCGTAACTGAGCTTCGTGGTGCTGGTCGTCATCGAATACCTCGCTTGCCCATCAAGGAATCTCGTGGCACGAAGCTACGCCCGGTTGCGGAAGGTGTCAAATTCGCGAGGCGAGCAGCTCCTGAACCCGACTCCAAACGCCTTGTGACAGCACATCGATGCCTTCAGTGGCATCCAGGACCAGCCAGCGGTTCGGCTCTGCGTTCGCCAGCCCCAGGTAGCCCTTGTGCACGCGCCGATGAAACGCCTTATCTCGGCCGCCAACGCGCTTGCCGGGCTTCTTGTCACCATCCGGTGACGCTTCCAGGCTCAGCCCCTGCTGCCAGTGACCCTCGATGGCGTCCCCGGCTGAGCCCTCCGAAACGCGTGACAGCCCGGCGTCCGGGTCGATGTCGAGCAAGACAGTGATATCGGGCGCGCAGCCTTGGATGACTGCACTGTTGAGCGTGTTGATCAGCACCAGATCGAGCTTGCGGCCGTAACCCTGGTAAGCGGCGGTGGAGTCGATGAAACGATCGCAGATCGCGTCGATGCCGCTTTCGAGAGCCGGCTTGATCACCTTCTGTACCAGCTCCGAACGCGCCGCAAGAAAGAGCAACAGCTCCGTCTGCGTCGCGAGGTTCGTGCTGTTGAGGAGCAGACGGCGCAGCTCCTCGCCCAAAGGAGTGCCGCCCGGCTCGCGCAGGTTGATCACGCGCCGTCCAGCGGCTTCCAGGCGGCCGCGAAGCAGGTTGACCTGTGTGCTCTTACCGGCGCCTTCTCCACCCTCAAAGGTGACGAAGAGGCCTCTTTGTCCTGCCATGGGGGGAACTTTACGCGGTTTGCGCCGCTAGTTGCAGGACTGGTGACACCTCATCCTCATCCCTCCGGAAAGAAGTCGTTGCGGCCGTCCGGAGGCAGGATGCGGACCCGGCGCTCCGGCTCTTTGCCGCGACTGGTTGAGTTGAGGTTGAAGCGCTGCGCTAGCTCGTGCTGCAGTCGCCGGATGTAGGCGCCTTGGGGTGTCAACTCCACCGGCCGTTCCTGCGACATGACCGCGTTGATCGCGTCCTCAGCTTCCGCGATGGCATCGACGACCGGGTCGGCGCGACCCGTGCTGCCCTGCAGCGAGATCAGCGCCTGCTGCATCTGGAGCAGCGTGTTGCTCTTCAGGACGTAGATCGGCACACCTCGCGATTCGGCGTCGCGCAGCGCCTGCGGCTTGCGGCGGTAGTAGCTGCGGTCCGTAATGACGACGTCGGCCTCGTCGAGGCGCTCCGAGAGCAACGCCCCTGAGCCGGTATCCCGCATCGCCTGCAACAGGCGTTTACGTGAGATTCCAAAGGGATAGACGCGCTGGCCCGTCTTTGGCGCCGGACGCTCCGGGACCGTAGCCGGCGGCAGCTCGAGGCTGAAATTGCGGCGTCTGAAAGTCTCGGGTACCGTTTCGCCTGTCGTAGCCGTCGTGTGTGCCTCCGCCTCGCTGAGGCGGCGCACTTCCCCTGACGGAGTGAGCTCGCGGATCTCGGGACTGAGCTTGTAGCCGCGCAAGACCGCATCGACCGTCTCAGCCACGTCGCGATGAACATGCACCCGGTCCCAGCTCTGAATCTCGACCAGTACGGGGAAGGTCGGTGGCGCCTTGCGCTCCAGGATCGACTTCTGAGTTCCCCGCCGCCGTGCCTCCTCGTCGCCCAGAGTGACGGACTGAATGCCGCCGACGAGGTCCGATAGCGTCGGATTCGCCATCAGGTTCTCCAGCGTGTTCCCGTGTGCCGTGCCCACCAGCTGCACTCCGCGCTCGGCGATCGTCCGCGCCGCAAGAGCCTCGAGCTCCGTGCCTATCTCATCGATCACGATGACCTCCGGCATGTGGTTCTCTACCGCCTCGATCATCACGGCGTGCTGCATCTGCGGACTGCGGACTTGCATCCGCCGCGCCGTGCCGATCGCCGGGTGCGGGATGTCGCCGTCGCCGGCAATCTCGTTGGAGGTGTCGACGATGATGACGCGCTTGTTGAGATCGTCGGCCAGAACACGCGCCACCTCGCGCAGCATCGTCGTCTTGCCCACGCCGGGGCGTCCCAGCAAGAGCAAGCTTTGCTCGCTGCGGACGATCTCATCGATCGTCGCGATCGTGCCGTAGACCGCGCGGCCGACGCGGCACGTGAGGCCCACGATGCGGCCGCCGCGGTTTCGAATGCAGGAGATCCGGTGCAGCGTGCGCTCGATGCCGGCGCGATTGTCCTCCCCGAACTCGCCGATTCGCGCGACCACGTAGTCGATATCGCTCTCCGTCACTTCGCGGTCGCTGAGGACGATCTCGCGGCCGGGAAAGCGGGCCTGCGGCAGTCGGCCGAGGTCCATCACGACCTCCAGCAGGTCGTGCTTGTCGACACGCTTGCGCAGCGGATCCCCGATATGGGGAGCCAGCGCATCCAGAAGCAAATCAAGATCGTCGGTAATGGTGCGGCTTGCGCTCGACTCAGGCTCCAACGGCGTTCTTTGCAACGACAGGTACCTCCCTGGGCAGCGCTAACGGCTTCGTAGTCCGCCTCACAACCGAAACGAACTCTTCGCGGGGAGTAAATCCCGCCGCCTGGAGCGCCGAGATGGCGCCTTCGGCAGTCTGGGGCAGCAGCGCAAGAACGGTGCAGTCCGCAGAGCCGGCGCTGCTCATCGCGGCGCTGACAAGCCCCGGAACGTCTGCAACCGCTGCTGAGTCAAACAGCAGATCGAGCATGAGGCCTTGGGGCAGACGGCAGGCACGAACGCTAGCACGAATGACATCATCGCGCTGGAGGATCAGGCAGTTGCCGTTCTTCTGCCATTGGCGCTCCTGAGCGGCGTGCCACTCGTCGAAGCTGGCCGCCTCGAAGCGGCGAACTGGCTCAGGTGTGGCGGAGCAGTAAAGCCGGAACAGCGGATAGCTGTCAGACGGAGCCAGGGACCGAAGGCCGTCCACCGGAGCCGGGCTCGCGGCGGGCGCGATCTCGCTAACGAATAGCACTTCCCTCTGGTAGGCGATGAATCCCGCCTGCAGAGCCGGCTTCAGCAGATCGCTTTCGGCCGGGAGGCGAAGGAACAGCTTCTGGGCTCCATGCTGACCAACCTGGGCTACCGCGCGGTCGAGAAGGTCGGCCGTGACTTCGCGGTCCGGTGTGGCGTCCAGCAGGTAATCGATCTCCCACGCGGCGTTGCCGCCACGCGGGCGCGTCCCGACTAAGCCTCGGAGGTGCTGACGGCGCACGCTGACCCAGGCGCCTCGCCGTCCGGTAAAAGCGCTCAGCTGGTCTCGCAGGACGCTCAGGGTGGCGTGATTGTTGGCAGCGCCGAGACGCTCCCGCGGATAGGCTGCGTTCTCGCTGCCACGGCTAGCGCTAGTCACCAACGCTGGTAAGTCTGTCGGGCGCAGAGCGCGGACTGTATTCACTTTACGGCTGAGACCTCCTCGCCAAGCGTCAGGAAATACTCATGCATGCGTGAATCGTCAGTGAGCTCCGGATGGAAGGCTGTGGCCAGCAGATGCCCCTCCCGTGCGGCAACGATTCCCTTGCCTTCAATCTGCGCCATGACTTTCACAGCTGGCCCCGCCTCTTTGATTAGTGGCGCTCTTATAAACACCGCGTGTAAGGGCGGGCCCGGAATCCCCTCGACTTCAAGATCGGTCTCGAAGCTGTCGAGCTGACGTCCGAATGCATTTCGCACTACGGATATATCCATCAAACCCAGCGTCTCGCGGTCGAGGTCTGAAGCTCGTTTGGCCATGACGATCATGCCGGCACACGTGCCCCAGACAGGACGGTGGGCGGCAAAAGCTCGAATCGGGTCGAGCAGGCCGTACATATCGAGCAGGCGAGAGATCGTCGTGCTTTCGCCACCGGGAATAATCAGGCGGTCGATGCCTTCAAGGTCGGTAGGCAGACGGACTTCACGCGGGTCCGCACCGAGTCGTCTAAGGATGGTTGCGTGTTCGGCAAAGTCGCCTTGCAGGGCGAGCACTCCAACGATGGACACAAGTCAATTGTAACTCAGGTTCGGTGGTGGCGGTGGCGCTAGCAGGGCGCGTTCGCGACGGCCGCGGCGCCGGTGTTGAGCGTCCCCTGGGCGGTGCCAACCGCCGACAGTGCAGCCTGGACGAGTCCGGCGTTACTGGCGGAGAGCGCTCCGATGAGCTCATCGGCGGCGGCCGCCGCCTGGTTGGCGCCTTGCGTCAGCGTGCCGTGGGCTGATGCGAGGCAGGCCGGTGGTAAAGCGGCGGCCATTCGAGAGGCGAGGTTCTTTATCGTGTTCGCCGCCTGCGTCGAGCCCGTTGGGTTGGCAGAGCCCTGACCGATTACGTAGGCGATGTTGGCAGCGAGGTCGCTGGCAATGGGCTGAATCGTGGCCACGTAGACGGCGACCGGATCTGGGGTTGGCAGCGGCTCCGGTGTATTCGTCGCCTCTTCCGGCGCCTCCGTCGGCTCCGTTGTCGCGGCGTCATCTAGTGTCGGCGATGGCTGCGTCGTCGCTGCCAGGGTAGGCAGCGCAGTCGTCTCTGGTAACGGCGTGGCGCGTGGCGTCGAAGTCGCTATCGGGCTGCCAAGTAAGCGCGCTGCGACGGGCTCGGAGCTATCGCCACTATAGGCGCCGAGCGCAATGGCGATAAGGCCGAGCAGGACGCCGGCAACCACCACACCGATGAAGAAGCTACGTAATTCGGCCACGGTTTCTCAGTGAGAGATTAGAGGCTTCGATGATTTTGAGCCAGTGCTGCGGTTTCTGCACGCCTAAAGAGCGCGAGGATGGGCCTTTTCGTATGCCTCGCGGATGTGTTCGCGGCTCACCTGGGTATAGACCTGCGTCGTCGAAATGTTGGCGTGTCCCAGCAGCTCCTGCACCTTGTGGATGTCCATGCCGCCACGCAGCATATGCGTCGCAAAACTGTGGCGTAAAGTGTGAGGCGTGACACGACCCAGGATCCCTGCTTCGGTCGCGTAGCCCTTGAGGATGAGCCAGAATCCCTGACGCGTCAGACGCTCGCCCCGTCGATTGACGAAGAGCGCTGTCTCTTCGCGCTCGCCAACCAGACGCGTACGGGCGAAGCGAATGTACTCCGATAGCTCTTGGACCGGCTGGTCGAGCAAGGGAATCTGACGCTCCCGATTGCCCTTTCCAATCAGACGGACGTAAGGCTTCTCGCCGTCGAGCTGGACGTCGGTAAGGTCGAGCGAGACGAGTTCGGTGACGCGCAGGCCGGTCGCGTACATGATCTCGAGCATCGCCCGGTCGCGTTTTGCCTCAGGCGTGGCGCGGCGCGAGGGCTGCTCCAGCAGCTCATCGATCTCCTGAACCGTAAGCGGTTTGGGTAGCATCTTGCCGACCTTCGGCGAAGCCAGTTGCTCCGTCGGGTTAGCCTTGAGCTTCCCCTCAGCCTGCAAGAAAGAGAAGAACGATTTCACGGCAGCGACCTTACGCGCGACCGTTGCCTCAGCGTAGGACTGAGACTTGAGATAGAGGATGTACTCCATCACGCGGCCCTGGTTAATCTGCGGCCACTGAATCATCTGGCCGCTGCCGTTCTTGTTTTCGCCTACTAAGAACTCTTCGAGTTGGCCCAAGTCGTTACGGTACGCTGCAATCGTGTTGCCGGAAGCACCTTTTTCGACGGACAAGAACTCTAAGAATTCGTTGACGCAGGTATCCACGAGGCGAACCTCCCTGCCATGGTCGCCACGGTCTGCCGGGGAAAGCTCCCGAATTGTACTCACGCCATATGCCGTGTGTCTAGGCAATTACTAAACTTATTATTGAGGTGTTTGTCTAGCGGCTGAGGATGTCGCTGCGCCCGAAGGCTTCCCTGCCGATCAGAGGCACAAAACCGCAGCCCCCGTGCCGTGAAACACGCACGCCTTCCCGCGTCTGTTCGACCAGCATCAACTCCTGACGGCCTCGCCCGCCTACCGGAATCACCATGCGGCCACCCTCGGCAAGTTGGTCGATGAGCGACATCGGAACGCGTGGCGACGCGGCGGCTACGACGATCGCGTCATAGGGCGCCGAGGCTGGCCAGCCCAACTCCTCGCCCGTCTGGTGCACGATGAAGTTCTTGTAGCCCAGATCGAGCAGGACACGCCGGGAGCGTTCGACCAGCTCCGGGATCAGCTCGACAGCAACGACTTCACGCGCCAGCTCAGCCAGGAGCGCTGTCTGATAGCCGGAGCCGGACCCGAGGTCGAGAACCTTCTCGGTGCCCTTGAGCGCCAGCTCCTGAAGCATGATCGCGACCATACGAGGCTGGGAGATGGTTTGATCGAAGCCGATTGGCAAAGGACGGTCGGAGTAGGCGTGCGGGCGCATTTCGGATTCAACAAAGCGCTCCCGCGGTACACGGCGAATGGCCTCGAGCACGCGTTGGTCCTTGATGTCGACGGCGAGGGAACGCAACAAGAGGTCGCTGGTTTCTTCGAGAGAAAGTAGGACGCGTGGAGATTTGTCGTCGTCTTCGCTGGTCATAGCACGGCGGACCTAGCCAGCCGCGCCCTCGGCCTTCGTTCCGGCATGGATGTTGGCGACTCCGAACATCAGGCGGTGGACTTCGACGTCGACCAGGCCCGCGTCTCGCATGCAGCGGCTGATGTCGTCCACGCCCTCGAAGTTGTCGACAGACCGCGGCAAGTACTCGTAAGCTTCCCGGTCGCCTGAGAGCAGGCCGCCGACCAGAGGCGAGAAGGTGTGAAAGTAGAAGTCGAAGAGGTGGCGAAACCCCCAGAGCTGAGGCCGATTCAGCTCCAGGAACACGACACGGCCCTGCTCATGCAACACGCGCGCCATCTCGCTGAAGGCGCCCGTCAAGTCCGGTACGTTGCGGCCGCCGAAGGCCATTGTCACGGCGCGGAAGCTGTGGTCGGCGTAAGGTAGCCGCATCGCGTCACCCTCGTGGTGATCGACGCGTTTCTCGTTGCGCTTGACGCTCTTGGCGTGGCCCAGGACCAGCATCTCGTGCGTAATATCGAGACCGACCACGGAGCCATCGCGGCCGACTCGCTTCGCCATCTCGAAAGCGAGGTCTCCGGTCCCGCTCGCCACGTCAAGGGCTCGGTCACCGGGGCGCAGGTTGCACTTGCGGGTGGCGAGTCTGCGCCAGCCACCGTCCATGCCCAGTGAGAGCAGGCGGTTCATCAGGTCGTAGCGGTGAGCGATCCGGCCAAACATCGCAGCGACGACGCGTGGCTCGCCGTGTGGCATTTCAGGTGCGGTCGTCTGGGTCACGCGGTCAGTGTAGCAGCGCTTATTCGAAGAAGCCCCGTCTCGTCGCCTCGAGGACCCAGTCGGCCAGCTCGACCGGGCGGTCGACGTGAATATCGTGTGGCGCGCCTTCGAAATGCTTGACCTCGGCGCGCTGCAGCCGAGCTGCAGCCGCAGCTGAATTCTCTTGCCGCGAGCGTCGTTGTTCTGGATCGTTCGAGTCTGCCACCGCCATGAGAACGCCCACGTCAACGCGTTCGAACAGCGGGGGCGGCGGTTCGTCCCAGAGAGACCGCAGGATCGCCATGTGATGGTCAAGGCTGAGCCAGGGACGGATGGTGCCGTCGTCCAGTGTTTCGTAGTTACCCATCTGCATTTCGATCTGACCCTCGTCCCATTCGGGATGGAAGCTCCGAAATCGCTCGATCATCCCGGCTCGAGGCGTGCCCAGCAAGTTCGGCGGACGCAATCGCTGCGAAATGTCTTCCCACGTCGCCTCAGGACGCCCTGAGAGGTCGGAAAAGCCACCGTCCACCAGTACCAGCCCGGCCGCCAGATCAGGGTGGCGAGCCGCGAAGTGCAGGACCACGTTGCCACCCCAGGATTGCCCGGCCAGGATTGGCTGTTGCAAGCCGAGCGCGCCGATCAGGGCGCTCAGGTCAGATGTGACCTCTTCAAATCCGTAGCCTGACTCGGGCTTGTCGCTGAGGCCGTGGCCACGCTGGTCGACCGCAACGACGTGGTGCCCTTCTTTAGCGAGCCGTTGAGCCACCCCGTCCCAGGTCCGGGCGTTCGATGCGAGCCCGTGTACCAGCAGGAAAGGACGTTCCGTGCCGGTCCACTCACGGATCGAGATTTCCACCTCGCCCGCTGGGACGCGGCGGACCGACGGGGTCAGCGCCGGCTCCAATTTGCTCCCTGCGGCGTGTCTCCGACTTCAATGCCCAGCTCGTCCAGGGTGTCCCGCGCTTTGTCGGCCATGTCGTATCGTTTGGCCCCTCGTAGCGCTTCACGGAGCTCCAGGACCAGGTCAAGCAGCTGATCTTCGGTTTCCTGGGAGGCGCCGCCAGGTTGATCTTGTAGCGACTTCAGGCGCGCCAGGAGATCGACCTTCTGGTTTCCCGTCAGCCCGTCCAGGCCCTCGATGTAGTGCGTCAGTTCACTCATCGGGTCGCCGTCAGACGGCTCGTCACTGTGCTCGTAACCGGAGACCGCCTCGGCCGCCTGAAACGTCTGCACGACCTCACGGGCGCCGGAGTGGAAGGCGTCGAAGGGCAGCTCGCTGCCGGCTTCATAACGCTGCACACCGGCCTCACCAATGAGAGTCACGCCGCCCTGGCCGTCGACCGTGGCAGTGCGGGTCGTGGGATCGAAGCAAACACAGGTGTACGCGTCGATGCCCAGAATCGTTACTTCCGGCGGCAGCCTCTCCTGGAGCAGGTCGAAGCGCTGTGCGCCCATGTAGCAGAAGCGCGAGTCGTAGTTTTCGCCGCCGGAGCTGTCATCAAAGTGAGGCACGATTGCGAGTTGCAAACCGAACTCAGCCAACACGTTGAGGCCGTCCGCCCAGAAGGGGTCTTCGCCGGCTTTGTAGATCTCGTACACCGGCAGGGCGAAACGGCCGAGCGTGATTGACGCGGCGCTGGCAAAGAACAGGTCTGCACCGGCTTGAAATCTTTCGACAACTGCTCCCCAGACGGGCGAGTCGCGCCATTGGCGAATGGCGTACGTCGGACTACCGGGCCCGGCGAATATCAGGTTGGCGTCCCGAATCGCTGCGACCGTGGATGCCACCTCGGTTGTCGATGCGTATTCGCGGTGCGGGAAGGAAGCTATCGTCAGGTCTGTCTGCAGATGATGCGCGTAGTACTCGATGGCCTTGGCGCTGATCGCGCTGGCGTTGGTCTCGAAGGCCGCGGTGGTGTCCAGAAAAACTGGGCGCGGCGGGGCGCCAAGGCGTTTTATAGCGGCACGATGAAGCGAGCTCATTGCGGCCATAAGCTCGCCGGCGCCTACCAGTGTGATGCGACCTGTCATCTCAGCCCTGCTCCGTGGTTGCCGATTCTAACGCCATCGCATGAGAAATAAATAGACCGCCCTCAATCGAAGGCGGTCTATTTTCAGGTACGAGTCGCCTGAGTCTAACGGCTCCCCCGCAATCGCGGGTCGAGGACGTCGCGAAGCGCGTCACCGAACAGGTTGAAGGAGAAGACCAGGATTCCGATGGCAAGTCCGGGGTAGATCGCCAGACCTGGCTGCGTGCGCATGTACTGGCGCCCTTCAAGGCTGAGCATCTGACCCCAGGACGGGAATGGCGGCGGTAGCCCGTAGCCCAGGAAGCTCAACGTGGCCTCTACGAGGACCATGAGGCCCAGGAGGAACGTCGCGTTGAGGACGATGAGGTGGAACGTGTTTGGCAGCACGTAGCGCGTCATGATGCGCCGATCGCTGGCGCCAATCACTCTGGCTGCCTCGATGAATGGGGTCGCCATGATCGAAAGGGTCTGGCCACGAATGATCCGTGACTGGCTCGGTCCAAAGACGGCTCCCAGGACGAAGATGATCGGCCAGAGCCCGGACCCGAAAATACCCAGGATCACGATGAATACAACCAGGCTGGGTAAGGCCTGGAAGGCATCGACTACGCGATAGGCAAGCTTATCGAGGATGCCCATGTAAAAGCCGCTCATGATTCCGACGAAGGCCCCGACTGTGACGGCAATGAACGTCGCTCCGAAGGCCACCATAACCGCGACGCGAGCGCCGTAGAACAGGCGGCTGAAGATGTCACGGCCAATGGCGTCTGTACCCAGGAGGTGGGCGTTGCTTGATCCTTCGAGTCGGGCCCTGAGATTCTGCTCCTCGTAGGGATAGAGCCATGGCACTGCACTGACGAGTTGGTCTGCCAGGTACGGAACCGGTTCATCAGAAATGCCGGCGGTCCGCGTAATCTTGTTCAGCGTTTCCGGGACGGCGTCACCGATGAAGAAAAAGAACACAACGATGAAACCGCAAACAGCACCGAGTGGCTTCTTGCGGGCAAAGTGTCCGAGGCCGGCCAGAATCCCTCCCAGAAAGGATCGCTCCCGGGCATTCCAATCTTCAATTTCGGCTACGTCGCCTATTTCTTGTACTGCCATCTCTCCCCTGCAGCGCTCTACTAGTCGAACCTGATCCGAGGATCAAGGAAGGCATACGCAATGTCGGTCATGATAACCGACAGCACCAGAACGATGCTGAATACAAACACCAGGCCCTGGATGACGGGATAATCAAGGTTGTTAACGGCATCAACAAGATAACGGCCCATGCCTGGAATGATAAAAATCTGCTCGAAGATAACCGTGCCGGCGATGATATTCGGCATGAACACCGTGCCGACCAGGGTCACGATCGGGATCAAGCCGTTACGCAGCGCGTGTTTGTACAGCACCACGTTTTGGCTCAACCCCTTGGCATGCGCCGTGCGAATGTAATCCTGGCGCAGTACCTCTAGCATCTGCGTCCGGGTTAACCGGATAAGACTGCCGCTTGGTGTCAGCCCAATGATGATCGCCGGCAAAAGCATGATTTTAATGTGCGCGATTGGGTCATCTTGGAAGTACTCGAAATTGATTGGCGGCGCCCAGTTGAACCAGAGGGAGCCGAACGTAATGACCAGCACGGCGATCCAGAAGTTGGGAAGCGCCGCGAGCAGGATGGCGATGCTGCGCAAGCCGTAATCGGCGAACTGATCCTGACGTAGCGCCGAGTAGACACCCACTGGCACTGACACGGCTACGCCGGCGAATAGGCCCCAGACGCCCAACTCAACGCTCACGGGTACGCGTTTCGTCAGTTCACCCAGCACGGGCCGGCCGCTGTGCAGAGACTCACCCAGGTCGCCCTGGATAAGGCCGGTTTCCCCACCCCAAAACCACGTGACTCCGACCCACTCAAAGTATTGAGTGAACAAAGAGCCCCCGATTCCGAGCTCCTTCTCTAGCGCGGCCCGGAGGTTGGGGTCATTGCGGCCGTATTCGCCGATGATCAAGTCGACGACGTCCGCCGGCAGGAGGACCCGCAAGAGGACAAAAATTCCGATCGTGACCATGATCATCGTCGGAATGGTTAGTAGCAGTCTTTGTGCGATGTACTTCTGCACTCCCCGCTTACCTTCGTCTCCAAATTTCCCGGCAGAAGTGGCCGGTAGATAATCGCCGCGCATTCCTGCACTAACGAATACGACATGACGAGGTCAATTAGATTCCCCGCGTATTGAATCGGCGCCGAGCTTGCAACACCTGGTGAATCCTGTCAAGGGCGCCGAGGCCCCCTGACGATTTCTTATAGGCTGATCTAGGTGGCTGCGAGGGCCTTGGCGTACGCCGTGTGATCCCGAGCCTCGCCGAGGGCGCCGGATTGGATAATCTCCCGCACCACTCCGGTCGCATCGATGACGTAGCTGGCCCGCATTGCGATGCCAAGCTGGTCGTTGAAGCAGCCGTAGGCTTGGGCTGCCGCGCCGTGGGGCCAAAAGTCAGCCAGCACCGGGAACTGAATCTTGTTCTGCTCCACCCAGGCGCCGAGTAGCGGCCGCGCGTGGCACGAAATGATCACGACTTTCGACCCGTCGGCGCTGAGGGAGTCGTAGTCGTCGCGCAGCGCACAGGCTTCACCATCGCAGATGCCGGTATGCGGGAACGGTATGAAGGCAACGATCAGTTTGTTCCCCTTGAAGTCGGAGAGGGAGACGTCGTTGTTCTGTGTGTCTTTGAGGCTGAAATCGGGCGCGGGCTGGCCTACTGTGGCAGGCATTCGTAACTCCTTCAGGGTGGCTAACCGCGGGGCGCAAAGAGCGTGTCACACTTCATTCGACGGTGCAATCATTCGGCAAGACGCCAACCTAACTTGTTGCTGGATCATTTCACGGCTACGGTTAGGGCGTGGGTGAACTCCTCGAAGCGCTGGTCCTCGGCATCGTTCAGGGCCTGACTGAATTCTTGCCGATTTCATCCACCGGACACCTCATCCTGGCGCAAGAAGTCCTCGGCATTTCCGAGGACAAGTTTGGCCTCCAGTTCGACGCCGCGATTCATCTCGGTACGCTGACCGCCGTCCTCATCTACTTTCGCCACATCGTACGCCGGCTCATCGTCGCCTGGTTCGCTAGCCTTGCCTCGCGGGATTGGCGCGTATCTCCCGATGCGACCCTGGCCTGGCTGTTAATCGTCGGCACCATCCCGGCCGCGATAGCCGGCGCGCTGATCGAGGGGACAGCTGAATCCGAGCTGCGCGATCCCGCGCTCGTCGGCGCGATGCTGCTGGTGTTTTGCCTGCCGATGCTGCTGGCGGAGCGACGCCCAGGCCAGCGTGACGTCACCAGTGCCGGCATCAAAGACGCGGTCCTCTTGGGCGTCGCTCAAAGCGTTGCTCTGATCCCGGGTGTATCGCGCTCCGGTATGACGATTTCGGCTGGAATGATCGTGGGCTTTCGGCGCGAGGAGGCGGCGACGTTTGCTTTCCTGCTGTCTGTGCCCGTGATCGCTGGCGCCGGAGGCAAGCAGCTCTTCGACGCGCTGCGAGGTGACGAAGTCAGCGCCGGCGCCGACGTTTACGCGGTCGGTTTGCTGGCGGCGGCAGTCGTCGGTTACGCGTCGGTGGCGTTCCTCATGCGCTTCCTGAAGGTCAGGTCGTTGCTGTCCTTCGTCGCCTATCGAGTCGTACTCGGCCTGACCGTGCTCGGTCTCGTTGCCGGCGGCGTTCTCTAACCCTGGTGCAGCATCGAGTCGATGACGCCGGGTAGCTCCCTGAGGTGGCTGATCACGGCATCGGGCTGTACCGGCCCGTTCGCCGGATCCTCCTGGCGATACTGCTGAGTCAGGACGGTCCGCATGCCAATCGCAGCCGGCCCCTCGACGTCGGCGTCGAGTCTGTCGCCGACAAAAACGGCCTCGTCTGATGTGGCGCCGGTCAGCCGCAGCGCTTCCTGGTAGATCGATGCGTCCGGCTTGCGACGGCCGAAGTCGCAAGAAGAGACCGTCAGTTCCAGATGCGCGCCGAGTCCGCGTTCGTCCATGATCCGGTTCAGCGTCGCGGCGCCCATGAAGGCATTTGAGACGCACGCCAGCCGCACCCCAAGCTTCTGCAGTTCTTGAAGCGCCTCTTTCATCCCAAGCTCCGGCGGTAGCGCTCGGGCGGTCCCAACGCTGACCTCCAGTAGCGCAGCCGTGAAGGCTGCTAGGGCCTCCGGCGGCGGCTCGAGCTTGAGCTTGCGCAGCGCGGTCGCCACGTACTCCGTAGTTGGCGGCTGCTCCACCTTTTCGGGCTGAACCCGCCAGACGTTTTCCCACTCCCCGAAATAGTGCTCAACCGCATCGATCAGGGCTTCGACCGGGGGTACGTCGCTCGACGCCTGAAGGAGGGCTTCGCGGCCCCGCTCGTAGCAGTCCTGCAGGGCGTCGGGGTCCTCGGCGGGTGAGCTCCACAGTGTGCTGCCGATATCGAAGAAAACGACACGTGGTTTGACCATAGTTCGAGTCTAACAGCGCCGGTTTGTCCGAGATAGGTGGGCGATTTCACGGAACTTTAACGACCTCGTAGCAGTCATGTAATCGAATCCGCATCGGCGGCCGATAGGCTCTGATCGGTTAGAGCCGCTATCGATAGGCTGCTTTTGTGGTCGATGCGGTGGGGAGGTTTAAAAGATGAAGAAGCCAATCAACAGCACCAGCCTGAGTCTGGTCGTACATGCCTGCCAGCGCTGTGGCGGCTCCGCCTACCTTGAGGACGCTCACGACGATGACTGGCGCTGTTTGCAGTGCGCTCGCAGTGTCCCGTCCCCGCAACCAGTTCGCGGGCGGCCGACTGCGGCCTGAGGCAGCGCTTGTTAACCTAAAGGCGTGATTCCTTCGACTGGGTCTGGTCTCTGATGCAGCGCTTCGACAGCCTCTCGCGGGCCGTCGCAGGTTTGGCGGTGCTGGCCGTTGGACTGCTGGCCCTCTGGCTCGCCGGCGTCTTCTCCACGCCGGGTGACACCGAAACGACCGACGATTCAGGTCGAGTCGTCCAACTTCAGCCCGCTGACTTGTCGGTCGAAACCGTCGTACCTGAGGGCCATACCATTGGTCTGCGCGAGGGCAACGTGGCGCCTGACTTCGCCTTTTCTGCCTTCGATGGCGAGCGCCTGCGGTTGTCCGATTTCCGCGGACAACCCGTCTTCTTGAACTTCTGGGCGTCCTGGTGCGGCCCCTGCCGCGCTGAGATGCCAACGATGGAGCTCAAGCTGCGCGAGCACGAGTCCGACGGCCTTGTCATCATCAGTGTTAACAACGGCGAACGCATCGAAACCGCGGAGCGGTTCCTCGAGCGCCTCGACATCGAGCTCAGCGTCTACGCCTACGATCCAGCTGCGGACGTCTCGCGACGCTACGCATTGCTCGGCATGCCTACCAGCTTCTTCATCGACGCCAACGGTGTCATTACTGGCGTGTACGCGGGGGCGCTACCGGAATCGTTGATGGAGAGTGCCATAGTCCAGGCGATCGCCGGTTACGGCGCGCCTGTCGAATAGGGGCTATCGGCCGAGATACGTCTCCAGCCCCTGACGCAGCGGCGTCAGCTCCGGTTTCAGCACGCTCATCAGGTTCGTGTTGTCCGCCGTCGCCGGCCGGCTGATGAAATCGACCGCGTCGGCGGTCAGGGTTGGTGTAATCAGCGGCTGCAGCGAAAGAAGCGACCCTATAAGCCGGCCGAGGACGAGGGGTTGATGCAGGATCAAGCGCTTGCGCCCCATGACCTGTAGACCGGTCTGCATCACCTGGTTCATCGACATCACCTCCGGCCCGCCCAGCTCGAACAGCTGATTCGCCGCCTCGGGTGCTCTGGCTGCCTCGGTCACGACGCGCCCGACGTCGTCGATGAAGACTGGCTGCATGTCCTGTTTGCCGTCCCCGAAGAACGGGATGAATGGCAGGAACTTGCTGAATCCAAGTAGTCGGTTCAAAGAGTGGTCCCTGGGTCCGTAAATCCAGGTCGGTCGGACGATCGTCCACTCGACGCCGCTGTTCTGCAGGTGCTCCTCCGCCATCGCCTTGTAGCGGAACCAGTGCTTCGGCCCGTTTGCGTCGGCCCCGACCGCGCTGACGTAGACAAAGCGTCGGACGCCGGCGCCTTTCGCGGCGTCAACCTGGTTGACGGTGCCCTGATAGTCGACCTGCTCGAAGGTCCAGCCTCGCCGCGGCACCTCGACTGGTGATGTCGGGAACTGAACCGTATTGATTACCGTGTCGATGCCCGCCATCGCCGGCGCCAGCGTTTCCGGGTGTGTGACGTCGCCGCTTCTCGCTTCGACGCCGTCGCCAAAGACGCGCTGAATCTTGGCAGCATCACGTCCCAACACAGCGACGCTTTGCCCCTGCTTCTGCAGCTCCGCCACGATGGCGGAGCCTAAGACTCCCGTACCGCCGGTGACCAGGATCATGAAGACCTCCCACAGCACTATCTAAGGCGTAGAGCAGGAGGTCAGATCTGCTGCGTTCAGCGCAGGCCCGGCCGGCCTGCAGCTATGCCATCACTCTAGGATGAAGGCTACGCTCGCGACCTGTTTAGTGCAAGTGTTCACATTCATAAGCGGATAAGAAGCAAGTCGAACTCACTTGAGCCTGTCAGAGGTTCCCTAAAGGGAGGCCCCTTATCCCAGCGCCGCCAGAGCCGTCTCTACGCTGTCCTCCGGTGTCACGTTGTAGTGCGCGTCAATTACCTTGCCCGCCTCGTCGATCACGAAGGAGCTGCGCGAGATGCCCATGGACTTGTTGCCGTCGCGCTCGCGTTCAACCCACACGCTGTACTTCTCCGCGATCGCGTGGTCGGTGTCGACGAGCAACGGGAACGGCAGGCTGAATTTGGACTTGAACGCCTGGTGCGAATCCACGTCGTCAGGGCTAACCCCCAGCACGACCGAATTCTTGCCCTCGACGCTGCCGTAGTTGTCGCGGAAGCCGCAGGCCTGGCGCGTACAGCCTGGGGTGTCGTCCTTGGGGTAGAAGTAAAGCACCACGCGCTTGCCGAGCAGGTCGCTCAGCCGCACTGGTTCGTTCTGGTCGTTGACGGTCTCGAAGTCGGGGGCCTGGTCGCCTACGTTGATTTGGGCCATGGTGTCCTCATTTCCTATACGCGGTCCGCTGTTTCGGATGGCGTCTTGTCATGTTGCCACGAGGTGGTCACGCGAGGCTGGCGACCGCCTTTGGGGCGCTGTCGGTTGCCTTGACGTTGTACTGCACGTCGGCCAAATTACCTTCTTCGTCGATGACGAAGTGGCTGCGTAAGATGCCCATGTACTTGCGACCGTACATCGACTTCTCACGCCACACGTCGTACTTCTCCGCGACCGCGTGGTCCTGGTCTATCAGCAGCGGAAACGGGAGCTCGAACTTCGACTTGAAGTTCTGATGCGACTTCGCGCTGTCCGGGCTGACGCCGAGCACCACGGCGTTCGCGTTCTCGATCAGCGCGTAGCTGTCGCGGAAGGCGCAGGCCTGAGCCGTGCAGCCGGACGTGTTGTCCTTGGGATAGAAGTAAAGCACCACGCGCTTGCCGCGTAGCTCCTTGAGGCTAACCTTCTCGCCCGCTTCGTTCACGGTGTCGAAGTCGGGTGCCTGGTCTCCGACCTTAAGCTCGGCCATCGTCTCCTCCTCCTGATCTGGCTCAGCATACAACTGTGAAGCGGCGCTGCCGACTGGTGGATGGAGACGCGAACCGGGAAGCGGGTAGCTGCTAAGCTTCGGGCGTGAAAGTCACCGTACGCGCCCCCGCAACCACCGCAAACCTTGGCCCCGGATTCGACTGCTTGGGACTGGCGCTGGACATCTGGACCGCCGTTACCGTGGAGACCGGTCGCCCCAAGAACGGCCCGGATCATGGTCTGTCGCGGCTCGTCTGGCAGGGCGTCGAGGGCGCTTTCGAGAGCGTCGGCGCGCCACCCGAAGTCAACATCGAAGTCGATGGTGGCATTCCGATTGCGCGCGGCCTCGGCGCCAGCGCCGCCCTGCGCGCGGCCGGCCTGCTGGCGGGCAACACCCTGCTCGACAACCTGCACGACGCGGAGGCGTTACTCGAGATCGGGACGCGCCTCGAAGGGCATTGCGACAACATGTCGCCCTGCCTCTTGGGTGGGTTTCAGGTCAACGCCCGTGACGCCGACGGCGCTGTCCTGCACCAGCAAGTCGCCCTGCCCGACGATCTGCAGATCGTCGTTTTCGTGCCCGACTTCGAGATGCCGACCCAGGAATCGCGCCGTAAGCTGCCGCGTCAGCTCAGCCGCGATGACGCCGTCTTCAACCTCAGTCGCGCCGCGCTGCTCGTCGCCGCGTTGGCCGCCGGCAACTACGAAGTGCTCGACGAGGCGACTCAGGATCGGATCCATCAGCCGGCACGCTCCGAAATCTTCACTGGCCTGGTCCCGATCATGACCGCGGCCAAGGAAGGCGGCGCCGCTGCCGCGTATCTCTCCGGCGGCGGCTCGACCGTCGCGGCCTTCGTGCGCGGCGACGCGACCGAGCGCGTCGGCAGGCTGATGACACAGGCGGCGCTCTCCAAAGGCTTCAGCGGCCGCAGCATAATCACTCAACCGAGCATGAATGGGGCGCACGTCGCTTCCTCGGCGAAGTGAACGTGGAAGGATCACGCCCCAATGGCTTGGAGTCAAGCGATTGCAACCAAGAGGCGCTAGGAGGATGCGATGAATTGGTACCTTGAGGTTCTCAAGAAGTACGCGGTATTCGAAGGCCGGGCCCACAGGACCGAGTATTGGATGTACTTCTTGTTCAACTTCATTATTTCGGTCGGCTTGGCCATAGTCGGTTCTGCGGCTGGGGCGGAGTGGCTTCAAATCTTATACGTCGTAGCCGTCTTCATCCCGGGTCTTGCTGTCGGAGCGCGCCGTTTACATGACACCAACAGAAGTGGATGGTGGCAGCTCCTCGGCGTAATTCCGATCGTCGGCTGGATAGCCCTGCTTGTCATGTTCGTCGAGGAGGGTCATCCGGGTACTAATCAGCATGGTCCGAATCCGTGGGGCAAGGGTCTATCAGAGGAGAAGACGGCGGACCAGCGCCTCCGGGAGCTAGATTCGCTCCACAACCGACAACTGATCACGGAGGACGAGTACGAAGAAAAGCGTCGGGAGATCCTGGACCAGGTGTAGGTCGGCTCGTTGACCTGGTTCCATGGAGGCTAGGCGCTATGTGGAAGTTCGAAATATACACCGACGCTGGCGGTAGCTTTCGATGGCGGCTGCTAGCGGCCAACGGCGAGATCGTCGCCGCCTCGGGCGAATCCTTTTCCAGTAAGGCCAACGCCGTTCGGGCTGCTGAGAACGTCCGCGACAATGCAGCCACTGCGACCGTCGCAGAAGAGTAGAAGCGAACCTCAAACCAGCTTTCCATTCTCCGCAACGGCGCCTCGTCTTAATATGAACCCGTGGCCCTAGTAGTCCAGAAATACGGTGGAACCTCGGTCGCGAACGCGGAGCGCATCCGCGCCGTCGCGGAGCGTATTCGCGCTAGGCGCGCCGCCGGTGACGATGTCGTCGCCGTTGTTTCAGCCATGGGCGATACGACGGACGACCTCCTGGCCCTGGCGCATCAAATCACCGACTCGCCGAGCGAGCGCGAGCTCGACGTTCTGCTGGCCACCGGCGAGGCCGTCTCCATGACACTCATGGCGATGGCGCTGCACGCGCTGGGCCTCGAAGCCGTCAGCCTGACCGGCGCCCAGGCCGGCTTGCGCACAGACTCGGTACACCAGCGCGCCCGCATCCTGACCATCGAGCCGGATCGCATCCGGCGAGAGGTCTCGGCCGGCCGCGTCGTCATCGTCTCCGGATTCCAGGGCATCACTGACGAGCTGGAAGTCACCACGCTGGGCCGGGGCACTTCCGACCTGACCGCCGTCGCCCTGGCGGTCGTCCTCGAAGCTCGCTGCGAGCGCTATACAGACGTCGATGGTGTCTACACGGCGGACCCGCGCATCGAACCGAACGCCCGCAAGCTCAAAGAGATCTCCTACGAAGAGATGCTCGAAATGGCCAGCCGCGGCGCCCGCGTCATGCAACCGAGGGCGGTCGAAATCGGCTCGGTCTACAACGTACCGATCTACGTTGCGTCCAGTTTCACGGAGAGCAGCGGCACACTGATCCACGGAGGCGTGACGATGGAGTCTTTCAACCGAGTACGCGGTATCCCGCATGACATGGACGTCGCGAAAGTGACGCTGCGCAATGTGCCTGACCGCCCCGGCATCGCCGCCCACGTCTTCGAGCTCCTCGCCGAAGCGCACGTCTCGGTGGACGTCATCGTTCAGAACGCCTCCGCGGATGGCTCCACCGACCTCACGTTTACCGTTTCAAAGAGCGACCTCGGGCGCGCCCTGCCACTCGTCGAGCAGAGCGCTAGAGAAATCAACGCCGGCGAGGTGGCGACCGACGATCAGGTGGCCAAGGTCAGCATCGTCGGCACCGGGATCCAGAGCGCACCAGGCTTCGCGGCCCGCATGTTCCGCTGTCTTTCAGACGCCGGTATCAACATAGAAATGGTCTCGACTAGTGAGATCCGCATCACCTGCATTATTCGCGCCGAACGAGTGCAGGATGCCGTGCGCGCCTTGCACGCCGCCTTCGAGTTGGAGCAGGCGGACCCTGCGGAGCTGGCCTAACCGAAGAAGATCTTCTCGCCGATGTAGGCCAGCAGCAGTCCGCGTGTCACTTTGCCCGCGAGCACTGCGACCAAGAAGCGCTTGAACGGATAGCGCGTCGCACCCGCTGTCAGCCCCGCGACCTCGAAGAAGATGTTCGGCACGGCGGAGAGGACGTACAGCGTGATCATGCCAAAGCGGCTCATCAGCCACGTCACGCGCTTTGTGATGGCCGCGATCAGGGGCGCCAGCCGGCCGGGCGGCTTGATCTCCTCTTCCTTGGCGATGAACGCTGCCGCCATGCCGCCGACGTAGGCCGTCATTTCACCGATCGCCATGCCGAGACCGCCAGCCAGTCCAACCCAGAAGGGACTCAGCGAGTTCGTGCTGCTGACGATCAGGGCCTGCGCCGCCGCGGTCAGTGCCGGCACGGGGACGAAGAGCGTCGCCGTACTCGCGAGGTTGGCCAGGAAAACACCGAAGTAGCCCAGGTCGCCAAACCAGCTCTCTGTGGCCTCCGATCCGGCATCCAGCGAGACGTAGAGCATCGCCAAAGAAGGCGCCAGGACGATGAGGAAGACGCCGGCGATAAAGATGATCCGGCCCCGGGTCGAAGTCGGCGCCCTGGCCATAAACCAAACGTACGCACTCACGGCCCGCCGGCCGATGGCCGAGTCTTCGAGTCCTTCAAGGACGGGTTCGACTACTTCATCGATTTCTTCGACGACGTATTCTGCCACTTCCTCGATTTCTTCGAGGACATGTTCAGCCGCTTCCGCAATTTCGTCCGGCAGTTCGCTGACTTCTTCTATATGCGAATGGTTGGCGTCGTCTTCCGGGCGCTCGCCGTCTTCGGAGCCCGGCTCTGACTCGGCTCGCCGATCAGGGGGCTGCGTCGTCGTCTGCCTCGAATCCTTCGAAGTCGAGCTCATCCGGCGGGATCGAGACCACGGACGTCACGCCGTCCACCTTCTCTGTCAAGATGCGCTCGATGCCAAGGCGAAGCGTCAGCATGCTCATCGGGCAGCCATGGCAGGTGCCCACCATCTGCAGCTTCACGACGCCATCTTCGCCGACGTCGACGATGTTGACGTCGCCGGCGTGCGAGTGGATGTAGGGACGGATCTCGTCCAGCGCCTTGTCGACTTGGTCGTACAGATCGTTCACGGCGACCATCGTAGCACGGCCTTACTGCGTCGCTGGCTCAGGATCGCCGAACTGGTCTCGCAGGAAATTAAGGATATTCCAGCGGTCTTCTTCGCTGATCACGTCCTCAAAAGGCGGCATGACACCGCCTAGGCCTTTGGCGATGACACCGAAAAAGAACTGGTCCGGGTGAGACGGGATGTGGTCGTAGAGGTTGGCCGGCGGGATCGACAGCGCCGCGGCCTGCGGACCGTCGCCGCGGCCGGTTTCGCCGTGACACACCGTGCAGTTGTTCATGAACAGCATCCGGCCCCGCTCGATCGACACTTCCGTGGCTTCGATCGGGTTGCTCACCGAGGCCTCATCTTGGGACAGCGGAGCGTCGGTATGCGTGCCGACGATGTAGCCTAGGGCAATGCCTACCGCGACGAGCAACCCCAGCGAGATCACGGGACGCATTCGGGTCACCGGTAGCCGGTAAGCCGCCTCCTCAACGGCCCAGGCCATGTAGCCATCTGGGAAGCCAGGCCGCGGCAGGCTGCCAAGGAACAGGACCGTTGTGGCCGCCGCGGACAACGCCAATAATAGTGAGACGCCCAGCCTGAAATCGATCGGCGAGTCAAAGCTGCCGCCAACGCGCGTCTCCGCCGCCGGCAGCGCCAGCGACTCGACCGCGTTGTCGAAATCGAGGCGCAAGTCGAATCCGACGTTGCGGCGAATGTTCAACGTCATCGTCCATTCACCCGCCTCGGTTAGGAACGGCCCCTGCCCGACGTAGAAGGTCGGAGGGTTGCTGGCATCCAGCGCCAGTCGCGATGGCGAACCGAAGCCCCCGGGCTGAACGAATTCGAGGCGCAGCTGCTCCACAGTGTCTGTTGCCCCGGCCAGGTAGACCTCGAATGTGTTCGCGCCGGGCTCGTTCGGGTCGACTCGAATGGTCACAAAAAGCCCTTCCTCGTCTGCCGTGCGAACGTAGGTTTCGCCCTGGGGCGGCGTGTCTATGCGGCCCCGTGTCGGCGTCAACTGCACCAGCAGTCCCACAACGGCAAGAATGGCGATCGCGAAGCCAAGCTCCCAGCGCATCGTCTTGTTGAGTTCAGTTTCGAGCTCAGCGATGAACTCGCGGCGCTGCTCTGTCGAGCGTGCCGCCGTCTCCTGGACAATCTGGGGCCGCAGCAGGTACGCGTTGCGCAGACCGATGGCGAGCAGTGGGACCAGCAGGAAGAGCTTGATCAGCAGGACCTGCCCGTAGCTGGCGTCGAACAGGTCACCTAAAGAGCCGACTTCAATGACCGCGTTGACGACGCCGGTGAACAACAGCAGCGCCACGCTAAGGACCGCAACTAGAGAGAATCGTCGCAGGGCTATCGACTGTGCCTCGTAGCGCTCCTGGCCGTCTAGCTGGCGGCGCGTCCACCTGAAGTACAGCACGAGGAGTGCAAGCATCCCGATCCAGACGGAGGCTGCGGAGAGGTGGATGAAGTCGGAACTACCGGCCCAGAACGCCCCGGCGCCCGCCGCCGCGTGGCTGGAGCTGGCCGCGATGCCGAAGTAGACGCCAACCCCGCCCAAGCCCAAAAGCGCCGCTGTCACACGCCATTTCGGAGCGCTGACCAACGGCAGCAGCATCAACGCCGGGACAATCAGTACCAGGTGGCGCCAAAGCCAGCGTATGCCCCACCGAGTGTCGAATACTTCGCCCAGCCCCGCGCCGATGTCAGACGCTTGCAACTGGAGGTCGACTACACCGGCGACAGCCAGTACAACGAACGATGCCGCAAGGACCAGGACGGCTCGAGGTTCGAAGCCGGCGCGTACCGACCCCGGCGTCCCCGGCGATGCGAACGCCAAGAAGGCCAGCGTTCCGGCTACTAGGCTCCCCGCGATCAGTAGCGCCGCTTTCGCGACGATGCGCGCTGGATCTGCCTCGTCCCCCGCGACCGTCGAGGCGGTTCCCTCGGGCGGTTGCGCCGCCAGGCTACCGTCTTCGTTCAGGATCGTGATCGGGTAAGAGCCCGTGATTCGATGGCCGTCGACAGTCGAGACGGTCTCCCAACTCACCGTGATGAAGCCCGGCGACAACGCCGACAGCGTGACCCGCATCAACGCATCGTCGGCGTCGTCGAATTCGACGGCCTGTTCGACGCGATTGCCGTCCTGGTCCATGACCCGTACGGAGCTAAAGCGTCTCTCCAGCGGTTCGCTGAAAAACAGCGTCAGCGTTGCCGGCGGCTCCCGAAGCTGCGAGTTGACCGGAGGGTCGGCCCGGACGAGAAGCGCGTGTGCAACCGCCGGCTCCGACGGTTCATGAGCAAAGAACGCGGCTGCCCCAAGCATCAGCGCCAGGACCAGCCACCTCAGCTTCGTCACGCTAAGCCCGGCGCCCCGCCAGCCACATGCCGGCGCCACCAACGATCAGGCCGCCGGCTACCGCCAACGCCAGAGCCCATGGCGGAATGCCATCGCCCCCGGATCCGCCGTCGATCGCGAATGACTGCGAGGCGATCACTGGTGGGTCCAGCGGCATGTGGTTGTCGTGGTTCAGCACCACGGAGACCGTGTGCATGCCGGGCTCCAGGTCCGTGAACCTGAAACTGTTCTCGATCCACATCGCCGGGTTTTCGACCAGTCCTCCGTCCAACTCGTGGCCGGCCTCATCGTCATCCTTGTCGTCATCAGCGTGTGTCTCGTCATTGTCGTGCGAGTGTGTTCCGGCGATGACGTCGACCGGGACCTTGTCGAGGTAGATGTGATAGTGCCCGAAGTTTGGGTCGATGGTGCTGCCGTCCGGGGCGCGCGGCGTGAAGTTGATCGGTAGGAGCGTCAGCTCCGCGTCGTTGCCGGTGACGGCCACGCGAATCTCCACCGAGGCCGTGTTGCCATCGGCATCGGCGTCCTCATCGTGGGTGTGATCCTCGTCCGCTGCCGGACAATTGGCCGCGGCGTCCAACGACTCGCCGTGTTCGACGGCCTCATCAGCGGCGGCCTGTCCCACGAAAAAGGCGTAGCACTCGCGGAGCACTTCGCCGTCGGCGTCGTCGAAGGTGCTCCAGTGGACCACGTAGCGTCCTTCGCCGAGGCTTGCCGGCAGCGTCACAGACATCTGTCGTCGGTCGTTAGAGAGCTGCACCTCACCTGTCGTGATGTGGACGCCGCCCTCGTCCAGGATTTTGATGAACGACTCGTCGGTGCGGCGAATGTCGCTCGTGAACCAGCCCGTGATGCTGGCCGGCGCCGCCTCCAGAACCGCGCCCGGCGCCGGATCAAAGCGGACCGGCCTCGAGTGCGCCTCGACGCTGGAAGTCAACGCCATCGAACCGAATACCGCGAGCGTCACGAGCAAAGCGATAGGCTTCGCGTTACGCAAGATAAGACCTCCCTGAATCGAATCCAACCGAATCGAAAAACGAGCCCATGATTTCGGCCGCCCTGGCAGCAGGCCGAAACGCTCGCTACGCCGCTTGCGGTGGTTCGCCGGGAGGTGTAACGAAAGCGGCCTGTGGCGCTGACGCTGACTCGCTGTCAATTCGGAGGATCGTTGTGGAAGGTACCGGCAGGCTGGCGGGAGCCGAACTCACGGCCAGAGCGGAGCCTCCGCTCGTCGAGCAATCGCCCGCGCCGTGACAGTGCTGAACGTGGGCCGAGCTGCCTTCAACGCCGGTGACGTTTTCGAAGTGCGAACTCCAGTGGTCGATCGCAATGACCTGGACCAGGAAGGCAACCAGAGCCAGCCTGGCTGTCCAGACCGTGAAATTACGCATGCGACGAGGCAGTCCAGAGTGAGTCATTTTGATTCTCAGAGAGCGAATTCACGATAACATAAGCTCGTGTCCGGCCAGGGGGCCGTTCGGACTATAATCGGGGCAACCCGCCATGTTTACTCACCTGCATCTGCACACGGAATACTCCCTGCTCGATGGCCTGACGCGCATCCCGCCCTTGATGGATCGCGTCCAAGAGCTGGGTCAGCCGGCCGTCGCCATGACGGATCACGGCAACCTGCACGGCGCCATCGATTTTTACCGCGAGGCGAAGGCGCGAGACATCAAGCCGATCATCGGCGTGGAAGGCTACGTCGCCCCTGGCTCCAGGCTGTCGCGCGAGCCCGGCGATAACCAGCCCCATCACCTGACCATGCTGGCGCGCAACATGACCGGCTACCGCAATCTGCTCAAGCTGGTCACGGCCTCGCATCTGGAGGGTTACTACTACCGCCCGCGCATGGACCGCGAGCTGCTGGAGCAGTACGGCGAAGGCATCATCGTGCTCTCCGGTTGCCCCTCCGGCGAACTGCATCGCTACATCCTCAACGGTCGCATCGACGATGCTAAAGCGACGATCAACTGGTATCGCGACGTCTTCGACGGCTACTACCTGGAAGTGCAGGGTCACGAACTGCCGGAGTTCGCCCAGGCGAAGCAGACCATCGTCGAGCTATCGCGCGAAATGGATGTGCCGCTCGTCGCCACCAACGACTCTCACTACCTCCGCGTCGAAGACCACAATAGCCACGACCTCCTCCTCTGCATCGGGACCAACTCCACGGTGCAAGAAGAGAAGCGCATGAAGATGTCCGACCCTTCCTACCACGTCCGGTCCGAAGCGGAGATGCGTGCCGCCCTCCCGGAGCTGCCCGAGGCGATCGACAACACCTGGAAGATCGCCGAGCAGTGCGAACTGGAACTAGAGTTCGGCAGGTTGCACATGCCGGACCCCGACCTGCCGCCGGGCGTCTCGGCTGAAGAATACCTGCAGAATCTTTGCTGGGAAGGTCTGCGCCGTCGCATGCCCGGCGCCGACGAGAGTGCCGACGATCGCTTGCGCTACGAGCTCGACGTCATTCAGCGCACCGGTTTCACCAACTACATCCACATCGTGCGTGAAATCGGCGCCTTCGCCCGTTCGCGTGAGATTCGCATGGGCGTTCGCGGCAGTGCCGCCGCCAGCCTCGTCCTCTACTGCCTCGGCATCACCGACATCGACCCGCTGAAAGCAAACCTCGTCTTCGAGCGCTTCCTCAACCTGGAACGCCCTGAGGCGCCGGACGTCGACTTCGACTTCGCCGACGACCGCCGTGAGGAGGTCCTGCGCTTCACAGCCGACCGTTACGGCAGCGACCGCGTGGCGCAGATCATTACCTTCGGTACCTTGGGAGCCAAGGCCGCCGTGCGAGACACCGGCAGAGCCCTGGGTATGGGTTACGCCGACACGGACCGCGTCGCCCGCTTGATACCGAACGCACTCCACATGACCCTGGAACGCGCGCTCGACGAGACCACCGAGCTGCGCAACGTCTACGAATCCGATTCACAGATACGCAACCTCGTCGATCAAGCCCAGCGTCTCGAAGGTGTGGCGCGCAACGCGAGTACCCACGCTGCTGGCGTCGTGATCAGCCGTGAGCCGCTGGTTGAGCACCTGCCTTTGTCGCGCCCGTCCCGAGGCGATCAGCAGGCAATGCCAACCACGCAGTACGCCATGGAGCCTGTGGCCGCCATCGGCCTGGTCAAGATGGACTTCCTCGGCCTCTCGAACCTGACCATCCTGCAACGCGCCATTGATCTGATCGCTGAGCGACACGGCGTCACGGTCGACCTTGAGAACCTGCCCGACAGTGATGAGAAGACCTTCACCATGTTGGGCACCGGCGAGACCTTCGGCGTCTTCCAGCTTGAGTCGGCGGGAATGCGTCGCGCCATGACGGAGCTCAAGCCCACGAGCGTCGACGATCTCGCCGCGCTCGTCGCGCTCTACCGCCCCGGTCCGATGCAGCACATCGGTACCTTCTGTCGCGCCAAGCACGGCCTGGAGAAGATCGTCTATCCGCACGATGACCTGGCCGACATTCTGGACCAGACGTACGGCGTCATCGTTTACCAGGACCAGGTGCTCAAAATCGCCCAGAAGTTCTCCGGCTATTCGCTTGGCGCCGCCGACATCATGCGCAAGGCAATGGGGAAGAAGATCGCCGCCGTCATGCAGGCGGAGCGCTCCCGCTTTGTGAACGGCGCGTTGGAGAAGGGCTACTCACAAAAGGACGCCGACCGCGTTTTCGAGCTCATCGAGCCGTTCGCCGGCTACGCTTTCAACAAGGCGCACTCTTACGCCTACGGCACCATCGCCTACCAGACGGCGTGGCTGAAGGCGAACTACCCGGAGGAGTACCTCACCGCTGTTTTGATCCAGGCCGACAGCCACCCGGCCGGCTCGCTGGAGCGCGTCGCGCAGACATACAACGAATGTGTCCGCCTCGGCATCCCGGTCCTGTCTCCGGACGTTGAGAAGAGCGGCGTCAACTTCGCACTCGAAGAGATGCCCGACGGTAAAGTTGCCATCCGCTACGGGCTCTCCATGATCAAGAACGTCGGTGAGGGCGCCGCGGAGGCCATCGTCGAGTCCCGTGAGCTGGCTGGCGGCCAGTTCGGATCCCTCGATGAATTCTGCCGCCAGCTCAACACTCGCAACGTCAACAAGCGCGCCCTGGAGAGCCTGATCAAGGCTGGCTGTCTCGACTCGATCTCCGGGACGAGCGAGTCCCGCGGTGCGTTGCTGGTCAACCTGGACCGCATCATGGGCATCGCCCAGAGCGCCCTCAAGCTCAAGGAGACGGGTCAGACGACGATGTTCGACCTCTTCGGTGATGAGGTCGCGACGCCTCTGGCCGGCATTGACCTGGAAGGGACGCCAATCCCGCGCGCCGAGCTCCTGGCCTGGGAGAAAGAGCTGCTGGGCGTCTGGATTACGGAGCATCCCTTTACCCACGCAGCGCCGGAGCTGTCACCGCACGTCACCGCGCTGTGCAACGAGATCACGACCGACCTGCTGGCCGAGCTGCCGTCTCAGGGCCGCGACTTCATCATGGCCGGCATCGTCGGCTCGCAGCGGCGCCTGACGACGCGGGACGGCCGCGGCTTCATCGCCGCGGAAGTTCAGGACCTGTCCGGGACGCTGGAAGTAACGGTCTGGCCCGACGTCTATGACCTGACGACGGACCTATGGCTCCTCGGCAGCATCGTCCTGATGAAGGTGCGCGTTCGCGAACGAGGCGATCGTCTCGCCGCCGGCGTGCAGGAGGTCATCGGCTACACTCCTGACTTCGAGCTGCCAGTCTGGGCCACTCCTGAGGCCCTGGCTGAGTCGGTTCCGTCGCAGCGGCGAAATGGCAACGGCTACAAGACCAACGGCAGTAACGATCAGAACAACGCCGCGCCCGCCGCCAGCGCTGAAGCCTACTCGCCCCCGCCAACTCCCACACCTTCGATTCTGCCGCCGGAACCGCCTGCTGTCTTCGACGAACCACCAACCGAGGAGGAGCCATCTCTTGAGGTGTCCTCCATCGCCGAACCCCAGGCCGCGCATGAAGCGCCACCGCCTGCTGCCATGCACCTGGAGCTGCAAGAGTCAGAAGATGAGGACGCCGACCGAAAACGCCTCGCGTCCCTGTTTCGGCTGCTACAGGAGCAACCAGGCTCCGACCGTGTCACCCTCACGATCCGTACTCGTGGCGGTGAAGCCATCGAGCTGGCCCTCCCAACGGCGCGGCTCGACGAATCGCTGAAAGCGAGCCTGCAGGCGGCGATGGGGGAAGCAGCGCCAATCGGTTAGACCGCTCGCCACCTGTGTAACTGCCCCGGCATCGCTAAGCGTCGTCCGGTGCGCCGTGGTCTCGGCGCAGGTCCGTCTTGAGCACCTTGCCCATCGGGTTGCGCGGCAGCTCGTCAATGAAGGCGATGTACGCCGGCGCTTTATAGCCGGCGAGGTGCGTGCGGCAGTGTTCCCGCAGGTCGTCCCTCACCGCGATCGCCTCTCGCTCCCGGCCCCGCGAGTTGAGGACGACGACTGCTTTCACCGTTTCGCCCCATTCTGAGTCCGGCACAGCGATCACGGCGGACTCCTCGACCAGCTCGTGCTCGTCGAGGATCATTTCGACGTCGACGGCGGTGATCTTCTCACCGCCGCGGTTGATCAGGTCTTTGACGCGACCCGTGATGAACAGGTAACCGTCCTCGTCCAGATAACCGATGTCCCCTGTATGCAGCCAGCCATCGACGATCGCCTCAGCCGTGGCATCGTCTGCCTTGATGTACTCCTTCATGACGCGAGCGCTACGGACGCAGATCTCGCCCTCCTCGCCTTGCGGCTGCTGGCCTTCCGGGCCCTGTATAGCGATTTCTACGTCATCCATCGGTCGGCCCACCGAGTGCAGGCGGTGTAGCTTCTTTGCGTTCTCCTCGTCGCTGCCGTTGAGGCGATGGTCCTCCGGCCCCAGGTACGTCAAAGAAGACGTGCTCTCGGTCTGCCCGTAGGCGTTCATCAAGTCGCAGGTAAAGACCTCGATGGCGCGGCAGACGACCTCGTAGGGCATGGGCGCAGCGCCGTAGGTGATCAGCTTTAGTGAGCTGATGTCGTGCCTGTCGAAGTTGGCATGGTCCATGAGTCGCTTCAGCATCGTCGGGACGACGAAGGCGTGCGTCGCACCCTCGTGCTCGACAGCGCTGAGCCAGAGTTCCGGATCGAACTGCGGCAGAATGACCAGCGTTCGCCCACCCCAGATCGAGGAAAGGATCGCGGTGATGCCGGCGACGTGGGCGATGGTGACCGACAGCAGCGTTTTCTCTTGCTCCGCCGATGGGTCCGCCGGCGACATGGTGTTGACCACGTACAGCGACAGGTTGAGGTAGGTCAGCTCGACGCCCTTGGGCATCGCCGTCGTGCCGGACGTATAGATCAGGACAGTCGGCTCGTCCTCATCGACGTCGACGAATAGCTCATCTTCGCTGGCGCCATCGATCAAGTCGTCGAAGCTACGCAGACCTTCAGCCGCCCCATCCAGCGTAATCACCTCACGCAGGCTGGGTACCTCGGCGCGCAACGACGCCACCAGATCGAGATAGCGAGGCTCGGCGAACAACAGGACGGCGTCCGAGGTGTTTATCATGAACACCAGCTCTTCCTGCTTGGCGCGAAAGTTAATCGGCACGAAGCAGGCGCCGAGCTTGGCACAGGCATAGTAGACCTCGACATACTCCGGCGAGTTCGTCGCCATCACGGCTACTCGATCGCCGATACCGACTCCCATCGACTGTAGCGCGTTGCTCAGGCGATTCACGCGCGAAGCCATCTCCATGTAGGAGACGCGCTTCTTGCCGTCGCCGGAGACGAGGGCGTCGCGGTCCGGGACCACGGCGCTGCTAATGGTGAGGAACTCGGCTGGATTCATGCGATGTAGCCCTTCTTTACGCCGGGCCTAGGATACGCTGCGACTTCGCTAAGGCGGAAGCGTCAGGCGGTCGCGAGACGCTTTTGCAGATGTGCCTCAAGCTGGATGGCGGCGGACAGCGATAGGCCCGCGCCCTCGCGCAACGCACGCCTCGCGGCCAGCAACGCTTCCGCCGGTTGGTTCAGCAGGCGTCCTGCCACCGCCTCCACCTCCGCGTCGAGGCGGTTCAACAGCACTACGCGGTGAACCATGCCAGACTCCAGCGCCTTTGCCGCCGAGATCGGTTCAGCTGCGAGAAGCATATCGAGAGCTCGGCCGATGCCGACGGTGCGTTGCAAGGTCTGCGTTCCGCCGGCTGTGGGGATGTAGCCGAGCTTCGCCTCGGGCAGCCCCATCTGGGCATCCTCAGCCGCGATGCGGAAGTCGCAGAGCAAGGACAGCTCGCAGCCGGCGCCGAGCGCGAAGCCGTGAATCGCCGCGATCGTCGGTTTCGCGAAATGCAAGAGGCGGCCCCAGAGGTCGAGCTCGATTCGGGCTCGCCGTGCCTCCGTATAAGAAGGCGATGTACCGAACTCTGAAATATCGGCTCCGGAGGAGAACGCGGCATCGCCAGCGCCGCGAAATACTACGACGCCGACATCGCTATCAGCTTCCGCCGCGTCAAGCGTCGCCCAGAGCGCGTCGCGCATCTCCGTGTCGATCGCGTTGTGCACATCGGGCCGGTTCAGCGTGACCCACGCCACGCCGTCTCGCACTTCGTAAAGCACCTTGTCGCTCATGCGACAAGGATAGCGCCATGCAAGACAGGCCATGCCACATCACGCTCCCTGGAGCTCATCGATCCGTAGACGTCGGCCGGACTGTTAGGCCGGCCTTCGTTAAGCTCCTCTGGTAGCGCCAATCGTCGCCGTTGCGCTCGCTGCCGTCGTACTGGAGAAGGGCGTGAGTGGTGGCTTCTTTCTCGGTGGCGGCCTCGTGATCGGCGTTTACGTTGGCGCTCTCATGCCACCCGGGCTTCTCCGCCGCAAGCGTCCGGTTGCGGTCATCGAGCGATAGCTCGGCCGCCCACGAAAAGGGCCGCCACACGGCGGCCCTTCTCCCTGTCCAGCAGCGTCATGCCGCCATGCAATGGCCTTAGCGCCAGTCCGGCTTGCGGATCGCGCTCTTCTGCTTGCGGGCCGTCATCTGCTCCACGTCCGTGTTGATCTTGGTGGTCAGGACCCGCATCTCCTGGCTCGTGGCGCGCATCTCGTCCGACTTCCAGCGCCGCACCTTGGCGCGGTCGGAATCAGGTAGGTCCGCTTCGTCCAGCATTCGGCCGATGATGTGGGACATCAGATCCCAGGATTCGTCTGTAGCGAATTCGATCTTCATGGTTACCTCTGTTTGATCTCTTCGGTGGAGACGTACCAGCCCTTGCGGCGGATCAGCTTCTGAGTCCGCTCATCCATCGTGGTACCCAGCGACTCGTTCATGGAGACCGTCAGGTCTGCCATGTCACCGGTGCCTTCTACGCGGTCCCCGCGCCAGCGCCGGACCGCCGCTGCCCCCTCATCGGACAGCTCCGCCTGGTCGAGCACCTGCGAGATCACGAGCGACATGATGGACCACGCTTCGTCAGTGTCGAGAATTAGTTGCATCTAGACTCCCCCTCGGTTGGTAAATGTGTGTGCCTAATCATAACGTGGGGCAGGGAGTAACTGGCAAGCGGCTCTGGAACGCCCGGCTCAGCGCCCTTCGAAGTTCGGTGGCCGCTTCTCGAGAAAAGCCTCGACGCCCTCCGCGCGATCCTTCGTGGTCTGGAGGATGACTGAGAGGTCGAGTTCGTAGCGCAGGGCCTGGTCCAGCGACAGCTCCGAGCCCTGGTAGATCGCCTCCTTGGCATAGCGCAGCGCCAACGGCCCGTGGCTGGCGATGCGCTGCGCCAGCGCCTCGGCTTCGGACGCCAGCTGCTTCGACGGGACGACGCGGGAGACGAGGCCGGCACGATACGCAGCCTCGGTGTTGAGTTCCTCTCCGAGCAGCAGCATCGCTGTCGCGATCGAACGGCCTACGAGACGTGGCAGGCGCTGCGATCCACCGGCCATCGGTAAACCACCAGTAGAAACCTCCGGCAGGCCGAAGCGGGCGTCCTCAGCGGCGATACGGACGTCACAGGCCAGCGCCAGCTCGAGCCCGGCGCTGAGGGTTGCGCCCTGAACCGCGGCGATCACCGGCGTCGGCAGCGACGCGAAGGGCCCGAAGGGATCGAGTGCCAGGTCTGCGGTCAGCTCAGCGTCCCAACCGGCGCAAAAGTCCCCGCCGTCGGCGGTGAGAAGTGTAACGCTAACGGTTTCGTTCGCCCCGATCGTTTCGCAGGCGTCAGTCAGCTCACGCAGGAATCGGGCATCGATCCGATTTGCGATCTTGGGGCGCGCGAGCGTCACACGGGCGACGGAGCCTTCGATCTGCAGGCGTAAGGTGCGAAAGTCCATAGCGGTCGCCCGAAGCGTAGCACGCGCCGGACGCCAATCTTCACGAAAACGCCACCTCGGTTCTGCCTTCCGGCGTTGAGTTGGCGAGGGCGGCCACGTAAGATGAAAAGCGAGCATGTCGCAAGGACCGCGCCAACCGGCGCCCTCTCCCGAACGCCGAAGACCCTCACGTCCCAGTTTGCGAAGCCAGCTACTTGTTTTGTTTGGCATCCTGGCTCTGGCGGGCGGCGCCTTTTACACCGCGTTGGTCTTCACTACGCAGGCCTATCCCATCTTCTTTCCCGGTAGCAGCCTCGACATCGGCATCAGCGCGCCCGGCATCAAGGACCCGGAAACTGTGGACAGCAGCGGCCGGCGCTGGACCTTCCTCGTCATGGGCGTCGACCGACGGCCATACGAAGGCAACGCGCCAAGCCGCACCGACACGATGTTCGTCCTGACGGTCGACCCGCAGACGCGGTCAGCTCGCGCCCTGGCGATCCCGCGTGACCTCTGGGTCGACGTCTACGGCCCGGACGGTGTGTTCCAGCAGCGTATTAACAGCGCTTACGAGCTCGGCGAGCTGATCGAGGAAGGCAAAGGCATCGAGACCGTTGTGACCACGGTCGAGAACCTGCTGGGGATCGACATTGACCATCACATGATCATCGACTTCGATGGCTTCAAGGAGATCATCGGTCTCCTCGGTGGCGTAGAGGTGGAAGTGCCCGAAGGCCTGGGCGTCTACGACCCCACTTATTCCGAGACCGAACTACTGGGTGATTTTTACCCTTGTATCTTCGATCCGGGCATCTACCAGATGAATGCCAGCCAGGCGCTCTGCTACGCTCGCGTCCGCAACAATTCGGACGACCGCGAGCGCATCCTGCGCCAGCAAGTCGTGCTCGACGCCGTCGTGAACAAGGCAGCACAACTCAACATCCTCGAGTCGCCCGGTACGATGCTGGAGCTCTGGCGGCGCTACCGCGAGACAGTCGAGACCGACGTCAACGACCTCCAGGCGCCGGGCTTCGCCGGGCTGGCCGCCTCAATCGACCGCAGCGCGATTTCTTACCTGTCCCTGGGCGGGGTCACGACAGCCTGGACAACGCCCGAGGGCGCGCAGGTGCTGCTCGCTTCGCCGGAAGGGATTGCTCTCCTTGTCGACGCCTTCACCTCGGATAACCAGCTTGAGCAAGAGGCGGCGATCATCGAAGTCCAGAACGGCAGCGGATTCACCGGCGCCGAGCAGCAGGCCGTCGACCTCTTCACCAGCTTTGGCGTCGCGCCGGAGCTAATCCTGCCGCTGCAGGCGCCTCTGCCGATTAACGAAACCCAGATCGTCGACTTCACAGGTAAGGCCTACACGGCGCAACGTATCGCTGGCTGGCTGGACCTCCCGGCCGGCCGGATTCGCGCTGCCACGCCTGAGGACATCGGGCTACGTGCTCAAGCCGGCTCCGACATCGTCGTCATGCTCGGCGCGGACGCAAACCTCGAGACCGCCGCGGCGCCCTGACGTTAGCTTCCGAAGATAGTACGTACGCTTAGTTCAGGACGTCCGGGAAAATAACCTCTGTCTTGAGGCCGGACAGATCCAGGCGTGACTCATACGCCTTGGGTGAATCGTCGATCGTGAAGCTGTGGCTTACGATGTGACGCAGGTCCCCAAGTCGAGGTAGCAGCTTGAGCGCCTGCTCGTACTGAGCGATCGTGGCGTTCTGCGATCCGGTCAGGACCAGCTCGTTGTAATGGATCAGGTTAGGGTCGAGGTCGAGCACCGAGTTTGGCGGGAAGCCACCGAAGAGGTTGATGCTGCCCTGCTTGCGTACGCCCTGTAGCGCCGGCGTCACCGCCGGTACGGCGCCGGTTGAGACAACGGCAACGTCCGCGCCGTCTCCGTCCGTCAGCTCTTTCGTGCGTTGCACCACGTCCGTCGTCATCGGGTCGATGACTTCGATGGCGCCTAGCTTACGAGCCCAACCTCGTCGGCCCTCGTCGGGCTCGCTGGCGATGACACGCGCGCCGAGCGCGGTCGCGACCACCAGATGCATGAGGCCCATCGGGCCGCCGCCGATGAGCAGCATCGTCGTACCAGAGTCGACACCTAGCAGGTCCATCGAGTTGAAGACGCAGGATGTCGGCTCCAGCAGGGAGGCGAGGTCTAGCGGCAGGTCCGTTGGCAGTTTGAAGACGTGACCCAGCCGGACGATTGGCTCCGGCACCAGGAGGTACTCAGCCAGCCCGCCGTTCTCGTCGTACCCCAGCGTGATGCGCTTGACGCATCGATTGCGCTTGCCGACACGGCAGAAGCTGCACACGCCGCAGGCGATGATCGGGCAGAGAGCGACGTGGTCGCCTACCTCGATGTCGCTGACGCCATCGCCGACCTGGGCGACAACCCCGGAGACTTCGTGACCCGGCACGACACCTTGTTTGGCGTACTTCTCGCCTTTGTAGACCCGGACGTCGGAGTGGCAGAGCCCGCCTGCAGCAACGCGCAAGACGATTTCGCCTCGACCGGCCTCGGGCACGGGCATATCGACGACGGTAACGTCGCCTGGTCCGCGAAATACGCAGGCCTTCATCGAATCAGGACTTGGGCGTGCGGCGAGTTGCCGGTTTCTTAGCAGCGGGCTTCTTGGCGGCAGGCTTCGTGGCGGCAGGCTTCTTGGCTGCAGCTCGACTGCGAGACGCCGGCTTTTTCGGCGCTGCTTTTTCAGCCTGATCGGAGCCCGCAGCTACCGCGACAGCTGTGGCCGTCGCCAGGTTGAAGCGCTTGAGCAGCCGAGACTTACCGCGTGAAGCGGCATTGGCGTGGATGACGGTCTTCTGCGCCGCGCGGTCCAGCGCGCTGACGGCCGCCCGTACGGCCTCCTCGGCGTTCGCCGGGTCAGACTCGATCGCGACAACTGCCTTGTTGAGCAGCGTGCGTGTCTCGCTCTTGACCGAGCGGTTGCGGTCACGGCGCTCTATGGACTGGCGCCAGCGCTTGATGGCGGACTTACTGTGAGCCAAGGCGATCTCCTGTTGGTTCAGATCTACAGCGAAATCGTAGCCGAATCCGGGCGTCTGTGTCTAATAATCCGCCTTCAAGTCGGCGCAGCCTCCAATGGTAATGTCCAACCGTGGAAAGCGAACGTGGAACCTGGCAATTGTCCAGCCTGACCGTCGCGGCATTGATCGTCGCCGCCGGCTTCCTGGGCAGCCGCCTGCTGGGTCTGCTACGCAATGTGATCATCGCCGAAGCGTTCGGCACCGAGCCGGAGCTGGACGCCTACTGGGTTGCCTTCCGGCTGCCCGATCTCGTGTTTCAGCTCCTCGCCGGCGCCACGCTGGCCAGCGCCTTCATCCCAACCTTTGCAGGGGTTCGAACTCGGCTTGGTGAGGCCGCGGCGTGGCGGCTGGCGTCGAGCGTCCTCAATCTCGTCCTGCTGGCGACCCTGGTGTTCGCCGTCGTCGCTTTCCTGCTCGCGCCGAAGCTTGTGCCGTGGCTCGCCCCCGGCCTCGGAGAGGAAACCGGGCGAGAGGCGGAGCTCAACGACCTCGCCGTCGACCTGACTCGCGTCATGTTGATCTCGCCCATCCTCTTCGCCGTCAGCGGCATGTTCATGGGCATCCTCAACGCCCGGCGTCACTTTCTGATGCCTGCCCTGGCGCCGATGTTCTACAACCTCTCGATCATTGTCGCGGCGCTCGTATCCACCGAAGTCAACGCGCTGGCGATCGGTGTCGTCGTCGGCGCCGCATTGCACCTGGCGGTACAGCTGCCCGGTCTCCGCTACGCCGGCATGACTTATCGATTCGTCGCCGACTGGCGCGACGCTGCTGTGCGCGAAGTGGGGCGCTTGATGGTGCCACGCATGCTTGGGCTGGCGGCGACACAGATCAACTTCTACTTCGTCGGCATCTTCTTCGCGTCAACCCTCGGCGCCGGCGCGATCAGCGGCCTCAGCTTCGCCTGGCTGATCACAATGACTCCTCTCGGCATCATCGGCATGGCGATTTCGACCGCCGTCTTCCCCACCCTTGCCGATCAGGCAGCCCGTAACGACAAGGCGGGGATGTCCGATACGCTCGGTCGGTCGCTACGCCTGATCGTCTTCCTCAGCTTACCGGCGGGCATCGGCCTCGCCGTGCTGTCGGAGCCGCTAGTGGTCGTCTTGTTGCAACGCGGCGCATTCGACATCGAGTCCACCCGGGTCACGGCCCAGGCGTTGCTGTTCTACGCCCCGGCGCTGGTAGCCCACAGCGGCATCGAGATCCTCAGTCGCGGCTTCTACGCGCTGGGCAACACGAAAACGCCGGTCATGTTCGCTGTTGGGTCGATGCTGATAAACGTGGCGCTGGCAGCGGCGCTGGTGGGACCGTTGGAGCTGCGCGGCCTCGCCCTGGCTCTGTCGATCGCAACCGCGGCTGAGTTCTTCGCGCTGTACCTCGCAGTCGCCCGCCCGATTCCCGGACTAGTGACTATGCCGATGCTGCAGTCGCTGGGCAAGATGGCCCTGGGAACCACGGTCATGGCGGCCGCCGCATGGGCCGTCTACGTATTCCTCGATAAAAGCGCTGGCCTCGATGCGGAGCGTGGCGTGGAGGCGCTGGTCATCGTCGCCATAGCCTCAGCCATCAGTGGCCTCGTTTATTTGGCCGCGACCGCAACCTTACGTCTGGAAGAACCAGAAGTCCTTCTCGGCCGCCTGACACCAGGCCGGTTTCGCGGCCGAAGCTAGTGCGTCAAAAGGCGCATTCGTCTATTCTTTATAAGATATGGAAGTCTACTGGTTGGGCCACGGTTGCTTCCGCCTGCGTGGCCGTGATGCGACGGTTCTAACTGACCCTTGCCCGCCCGCCACGGGTTACAAGATCGGCAAAGTCAACACCGATATTGTTTCGATCAGCCGCGACCACCCGGATAGCAGCCATCGTGGCGCCGTCGCCGGCGAGGCGATTTTTCTCGATGGCCCTGGCGAGTACGAGATCGCCGGCGTCCTCCTCACGGCCGTGTTCACCGACCGCGCGGCTCGCGATGACGGGCACAGCCGAAACATCGCCTTCGTCGTCGACATCGACGACATCAAGGTCTGTCACCTCGGCGATATTCAGCGCGTGCCCACGGGCGACGAGGCAGAAGCTCTCGCAGGCATCGACATCCTCCTGGTGCCGGTAGGTGGTGGGCGCTCCATGGGCCCCGCGATGGCGGCGGAGATCGTCAGCCTCCTCGAGCCGAAGATCGTCATCCCCATGCTGTACAAGACGGACGTGTCAAAGGGCGACTTCGAGACAGTGGATCACTTCATCAAAGAGATGGGAGTCGAGGCGAAGCCCCCGGAGCAGCGCCTCAATATCTCGAAGTCCGGCCTTCCGGAAGGCACCTCACTGATCCAGCTCTCCTACCGCGGCGCGTAACCCTCAAATCGATTCTAGCGTCTTCTCCTTGTCGCGCTTCAGGCTACCCGTCTAAGCCACAAGCTCGCGCTCAGGCGCAGGGCTTTCCTCCTGATGCCTTGGGGAGTCGGCTGAGCTCTATCAGAGCGGCCTAGGGCAGATAGGCGAGCGGGTCGAGTGTGCTACCGAGGTAGTCCACCTCGAAGTGAAGGTGGGTGCCGGTAGAGTAGCCCGTGCTGCCGCCGTAGCCGAGCAGCTGGCCGGCCGCAACGTACTGGCCCTGGCTAACTGTGATGCCGGAGAAGTGGGCGTAGAGCGTCTGGAAGCCGTCGCCATGGTCAACTACTACGTAGTAGCCGTAGGAACAGCACGCGTTGCCGCCGGCAAACGTGACCGTTCCCGCCTTCGCCGCGCCAACCGGCGCTGCCCCGTTGCTGTAGAGGTCGATGTCAATGCCGAGTGGGTGCCCGGGGCCGTAATAGCTGGAAATCGGGCCGGAGACCGGCCAGATGAAACCAAAGTCTGATCTGCTGCCGCCGCGGACGATCTCCGCGCCTGGGAGCAGACCGCCGTCACCGGTGAAGGGCGGAGCGAATCGGGTCGGATTCGGGATGAGTAGCTCGTCACCAATGTTGAGAATGTCGGCGTCTGTGATCCCGTTTTCGATCGTGATGTCGTCCATCTCGACCCCGAAGCGGTCAGCGATGTCGAACAGCGTCTCGGCGCTCAGCACGGTGTGGATGACTCCGTTGCCGCGTGGGATCCGCAGCTTCTGACCCGGCTGAATAAAATCGTCCTCGCTGATGATGTCCGGCTGGTTGCTCTGGACCAGCAGATCCCAGTTCTCAACGTCTACGGTCGTCTCGAGCCCGAACTGATCGGCAATGCTCGAAAGCGTGTCGCCGGGTTGTACTTCGTAGACACAGTAGGTGTCGCTGATGCTGGTGTCGCATCCGGCGCGCGTCAGCTGCAACGGCGAAAGCTCGTCGGCGCTGCGCTGCCCTGTTTCCATGAAGCCTTCGTCCGGAGCCACGCTTGCCGCCATGACATCCGCCTGTGGAATATCGGTGGCTAGGAGCCCGGCGCTGTCGTTCCGCGCCGCGAGGCCGGCCGAGACTAGCGGGTTATTGTCCGCAGTGCTGAGCGTCGTGTTGAAATCGGAGGTGACGGAGACGCCTTCCTCCGTGATCGTGACGCTCTTGAGAGCCTGACGGGTCGTGCGTTCCGTGAGTACGCTGGAGTAGGTCAGATCGTCGGCGGGGTTAATCAGGGCGCTGGCGCGGTTCGGTGTCGATTGCGGTGCCAGCGCCGCGTACCCCGCGGCCGCAATAACGAAAAGCATGATCGATCCATGAATCACCGGCCGTCGAATGCGGCCGCTGGTCCTATGGGGCGTTCCTGCCGTGGTTTTGAGCGCGCGGCGCTCTCTGGGGGCTAACGAAATACCTCGAACCTCCGCGGTGCGATTGTTGGGGCGTTGCATCGCTCCACCTCTGATTCGGCCGGGCTCCCCGCGCGTACCTCCGGCATTCTACACTGCGATTTCTCTAGACACTTTGTCGTGGCCTTTCAAAACCATCGAAAATGCCGGATTTCACAAACCTGCAAAGCCCGCCTTTTCGCACGCTTTCGGGTCTTTGACACCACCTGACAGTCGCAGGATGATCGCCGCACCGCGAATTAAAGCTGGAGTGCGAAGTCCAATGACGACTCGAGCGCGTACTTACCCGACGGATCGTGAGGCCAAAAGGCTTGCCCTGCTGGACGCCGTGGACGAAGTGCGTGACGCAGCGATCGCTGGCGCGGACGAAGCCGAGCGAATTGGCAAATTACCTGCTTCAGTTGTCGAAGCGCTGGACGCCTCCGGCCTGTTCGTCTTGCCTACATCGTTCTGGCCCGCAATATCCTCAATACATCGTTCTTCCGCCTGCCCTCAAGCCCTCGCTGTTAATTCGAAGTGCGAGAGAGGGATTGTAGGCACCGCCTGCAATAAGGTTTATCTGAGCAAGGTTATTGAGACGAAGGTCACCTAACCCCCGGAAATTCTTTATCGAGATCGACTTATACATTCTCGTTCCCTTCTCAGGGGGGAGTTGGAATATCTCTGGGGAGTGCGGCGCCTTTTACTAGGAGCCTAAGCGGTGGCGCTGCTGGGCTTCAGCGACGCCAGGAACTCGATGTTGTCGTGCGAGCGGCCTAGCGAATCGAGCAGACGCTCGGTCGCCTCGGTGGGATTCGCCGAGTTGGCGGCTAGCATCGCCGTCATCCGCCGCGCCAGCCAGACCTTGGTCAGTGTGTCCTCGTCCAGCAGCAACTCCTCACGGCGTGTGCTGCTGCGAGAGACGTCGATTGCCGGGTAAATACGGCGTTCGGCCAGACGGCGGTCGAGGTGGAGCTCCATGTTACCGGTGCCCTTGAACTCCTCGTAGATCACCTCGTCCATTCGGCTGCCGGTGTCGACCAGACACGTCGCGATGATCGTGAGGCTGCCGCCCTCGTCCGTGTTCCGGGCGGCGCCGAAGAAGCGCTTCGGCGGGTAAAGGGCGATTGGGTCGATACCACCAGAGAGCGTGCGCCCCGACGGCGGCATCGAAAGGTTATAGGCGCGTGTCATGCGCGTGATGCTGTCCAGCAGGATGACCACGTCTTTGCCACCCTCGACCAGGCGCTTGGCGCGCTCGAGTGCCATCTCGGCAACGTGCGCGTGGTCCTCGACGGGCTCGTCGAAGGTTGAGGCGATGACCTCGCCATCGACGGAGCGCTTCATGTCCGTGACTTCCTCCGGCCGCTCGCCGATGAGCAGGACGATGAGGTGGAGGTCTTCGTGGTTGTAAGTCACACCGTGGGCAATGTTCTTGAGGATGAACGTCTTGCCGGCTTTCGGCGGCGAGACGATGAGACCGCGCTGGCCCCGCCCAATCGGTGAGATCAGGTCGATCACGCGCTGCGACAGGTTGTCAGATGAGGTTTCGAGCGCGATTCGCTCGTCCGGGAAGACGGCGGTCAACTGCTCGAAGTGTGGGCGCCGCCGGGCTTCCTCGGGGTCAAGCGCGTTGATCGCCTCGACTCGCAGCAAGCTGTAGTACTTCTCCGTGTCCTTCGGGGCACGTACCGTGCCGGTGACGTAGTCGCCCGTACGCAGGCCGAAGCGCCGTACCTGGGACTGTGATACGTAGACGTCGCTAACGCTTGCAAGGTAGTTGTCGCCGCGTAGGAAGCCGTAGCCTCCCTCGTCGAGAATCTCGAGCACGCCGGCGCGGAAGACCTGGCCTTCGCGAGTCGCCTGAGCCTCGAGTATGCGGTAGACGTAATCTTGCTTTCGGCGCGTCCACTGGCCCATCTCCAACTCAAATCGGTTGGCGATTTGCTCCAGCTCATCGCGCGGAAGGCCCTCGAGAGTGGCAACGTCGAAACGCTTCTGTTCTACAGTGGTCATTTAGTGTTCCGTGATAAGGCTTTGCGTTTGTGGGAGGTCGGCATTAGAAGCCGACGAGGTGAGGGGTTCCTTACGGAAGACAAGATTAACATTTCGTTCAATAAAAGCAACCTTGGTGCACTGCTACACCGCCGAGTATTTGCGCGAGTCGGCAAGGAATCTCTCTATACCTATATCGGTCAACGGATGCTTAACCATAGCCTCCAGGACATTCCAGGGCATGGTGACAACGTGCGCTCCGGCCAGCGCCGCCTGCGTCACATGGGTTGGTAGCCGAATGCTGGCCGCCAGGACCTGCGCTGGCAGGTCGTAATTCTCGAAGATCTCGACTGACTGTCGGACGACTTCCATCCCGTCCATACCCATGTCGTCGATGCGTCCGATGAACGGACTGATGTAGGTGCAACCGGCCAGCGCCGCGAGCAAAGCCTGGTTGGCTGAGAACACGAGCGTCATGTTGATCTTGATGCCTTCTTTGGCCAGCGTCGAAGCCGCCTCCAGGCCCGCCGCGTCAATTGGAATCTTGACCACGACGTTGCGGTGCCAGGCGGCGATCTCACGCCCCTCCTTCAGCAGACCTTCCACGTCGCGTGAAGTGCACTCCGCGGAGATCGGGCCGTCAACCAGCTCGCAGATCTCGATCACCTGGTCACGGTAAGTGCCCGCCCCGGCCTCTCTGGCCATAAGGGACGGGTTGGTGGTCACGCCGGCCAGTACGCCCATCTTGTGGGCGGCTCTGATCTCGTCGATGTTTGCTGTGTCGAGGAAGAGACGCATCTAGTGCCACCTTTGTAAACGCTTTTGCAAGTGTAAACGCTTTTGCAAGCTCAGAGTTAATCCTGAGTTAAATCGTCCAGAATTGCCGGATCTGGTTGAAGGCTTTACCTCGTCAATCCAGTTACGAACCGGACGCTGTGACTGGCTCTTCTGTCGCTGCGGAAGCGGCGGCGCCAGCGTGGTCTCGGGCCGCTCGCACCAGCTCGCGAAACAGGGGATGCGCATGGTCCGGCCGAGACCGGAACTCCGGGTGAAACTGCGTGCCGACCATGAAGGGGTGGTCTCGCACCTCGCATACCTCGACCAGCGATCCGTCTGGTGACGTGCCGCTGGCGATGAGCCCGAAGCCCTCCAGCACCTCGCGGTACTTGTTGTTGAACTCGTAGCGATGGCGATGCCGTTCGCGTATGTCGTCGACACCGTAGGCTTCGTGGGCTTTGCTGCCGGGCGTCAGGTGACAGGCGTAGGCGCCCAGACGCATCGTGCCGCCCTTATCCTCGATGCCCTGTTGCTCCGACAGCAGGCTGATCACCGGGTTCGGCGTCTCCGGATCGAACTCCGTTGAATTCACCGCGTCGGTACCGAGCGCGGACCGCGCCGCTTCCACAACCATGACCTGCATGCCGAGGCAGAGGCCGAGGTAAGGGATCTGGTTCTCACGGGCGTAGTGCGCCGCGACCACTTTGCCTTCGATGCCACGTTCTCCAAAACCGCCCGGCACCACGATGGCGTCAACGCCTCGGAGATGGGCTTCGACATTCGCGGCATCGATCAGCTCCGACTGAATCCAGAGCATCTCGACCTCGGTATCCAGCGCGCCGCCGGCGTGGATCAGCGCCTCTTTGACCGACATGTAGGCGTCTTGTAGCTCAACGTACTTGCCGACAACCGCGACCTTGATGCTGTTCGATGGATGCAGCAGTCGCTCGACCAGCTTGCGCCAGTCGCCCAGATCACGTTCGGCAGCCTCGAGTCCGAGGCGTTCGACGATGTAGTCGCCGAGGCCGGAGTCTTCGAGCAGCCCCGGCACTTCATAAATGCTGCGCACCGTTGGCATCGGAACCACGGCGCGGCGCTCCACGTCGCAGAACAGCGCCAGCTTGTCGCGCGTCTCAACCGAAACTGGGTGATCGCTACGCGGCAGGATGACATCGGGCTGAATGCCCATGCGACGCAGCTCCTGCACCGAGTGCTGCGTCGGCTTTGTCTTGAGTTCCCCGGTTGCGGAGATGAAAGGCAGGTAGGTGACGTGGATCGCCAGGATGTCGTTCGAGCCTTCTTCGCGGCGCATCTGACGGATCGCCTCCAGGAAGACCTGTCCCTCGATGTCGCCCACCGTGCCGCCGACTTCGCAGATCACGACCTGCGCGCCGGTGACGTGGCCGATGCCGCGAATGCGCGTCTTGATCTCCTGCGTCAGGTGGGGCACGGCCTGGATTGTGCCGCCGAGGAAGTCGCCGCGACGCTCCTTCTGGATCACCGCGTTGTAGACCTGCCCCATCGTCAGCGAGCTCGCCTTGGTCAGTTCTTCGTCGATGAAGCGCTCGTAGTGACCCAGATCGAGGTCGGTTTCAGCGCCGTCGGAGGTCACGAAGACCTCGCCATGCTGATAGGGCGACATCGTGCCTGGGTCGACGTTGAGGTAAGGGTCGAGTTTCTGGATCGAGACGGTAACCTGACGGCTCTTGAGGATTCTCCCGAGAGCCGCTGCCGTAATGCCTTTGCCGACGCCGCTAACCACGCCGCCAGTCACGAAAATGTACTTTGGCATTGATCCCCTGGGGGAATGGGCGCTAAATCGGCTTGTTGCGCTGAGGCCCGCTACCACTTTATCAGCGAGGGACACAGGGAATCAATGCGTCGAATGATGAAAAGTATGTGCACTAGAGCAATTACCGGGCCATAGGCCGTAGATTCACGGTTTGCTACGATCAGGTTGTTATGAACGAAGAGGAACCGGAAGACCCGGAAGATATACCCGAACGCGCCACGCCTCTGCTGGCAGTCGTCCGCATCGTCTCCGTACTGGGAATGTCCTTCGGCATCGCCTTCGGGCTGTTCCTGCTGCTCGGTGCCTGGTGGCTGCCGGCGCTGGCCTCCTTCGCCTCCGCGGTGCCGTTTTTCATCGTCATGCGCTACGTCGAAAAGCACACCGGAGCCGACGAGGCGGGCTGATCCTGAGTTGAGACCGCCGTAGCGCGAACGATGAGCCGGCTCGCTCAGGGTCCTGACTGCTGTTGATGTGCATAGCCCTGGCATCGCAAACGAAACTCTTTACGTAGATCAGACGAATATTGTTTGATCGCTATGTCACAGTGGACGTCTCGTCAAAAGCTCAAGGTTGCTATCCCTATTGTGGTGGCGGTTCTCCTCGCGCTGAGTATCGTCGCCAGTTCACAGCAGTCTAAATATACGGTCGTAAACGGCAGTGGGATGACACTGTTAGTTTCGACAAGCTCCTCACAGTGTCAGGAGTCCTATTCACCCGCCGGTTTAGATCGAAGGGCGTGGAGAGTTCTTGACTACCAAGAGACCAGAGTACATTTCACCACTGAATCTAATTGCCTCATCGTCGCAACCATTGATAGAAGGAGTTATGGGACCGCCGAATTCGTGGAAGGATCTATACCTACACGATTTCCCGCGCTGTTGGTGGGTTTCGCATACATTCATCGATAGCGCCCGGAATCACCTCGGACGACGACAGCACCGTAAGTAGGGTTTTCGGCTACGCCGTGCTTGCTGGCGGCGGGTTCGGAGTGCTGGGCGCCGCGTTTGTCACGTTTCGATTCTTCTTTCGCTACTACATCAAAGGCGATAAGACGGCACAGCTTAGATAAGTAAAGCCACTGAAATCGGATGTTAGACAGGCCCGCTGGATACTAATCCGATACCAACACCGGCTGTGCTCTCGCGATGCGGGCGGCTCCCCGAGGTGAACATCAAAGTAAACTTAGGTCCTGCGTGTTTAGAGGATCGCCTGCTATGCTGCGGGCGGTTTTTCATCTCCCCGAGTACGAGTCGTGCTCTAAATACGTCTAGGATCGCCTAAAAGGGCTTGAAACTTGAACGCAGAAATCGTCTCCATCGGCACCGAAATCCTCCTCGGCGAAATCGTCGACACCAACAGCGCCTACATTGCCGAACGCCTGCCGGCGCTTGGCATCGATGTCTATTACAAGCACGTCGTCGGCGACAACCTCAACCGCCTGTCTGAGGTTATCGGTCGCGCCCGCGAGCGCGCCGACATCGTCATCACCACCGGCGGACTCGGCCCGACCGAGGACGACCTCACGCGCGAAGCCATCGCCCACTTGCACGGCGAGCAGACGGCCGTCGACCCCGACCTCGAGACCTGGCTGCGCGACCTCTACAAGCGCCGCGGCAACGTCATGCCGGAACGCAACATCAAGCAAACCTGGCTCATCCCCTCGGCACGTTCGATCAACAACCCGCGCGGCACGGCGCCGGGCTGGTGGGCCGAGCGCGACGGCAAGATCGTCATCGCCATGCCGGGGCCTCCCTCTGAAATGACCCGCATGTGGGAGGAGGAAGTGGCGCCTCAGCTCGCGAAGCTTTCGACCGGCACCATCCTCATCAAACGCACGATCAAGACGGCAGGTATGGGCGAGAGCAACGTCGATGAGGCGATCAGCCACCTGCTCAAGGGCAACAATCCCTCGATCGGCCTCTACGCCCGCGCCGACGGCGTCCACGTTCGCATGGGAGCCAAGGCGGCAACCGCCGAGGAAGCCCGCGCCCTGATCGAGCCGGTGGAGGCGGAAATTCGCCAGATCCTCGCACCTCATGTCTGGGGTACCGATGACGACACGTTCGAAAGCGTGGTTGGCGAAGCGCTGGCCGAGCGAGGCCTGACCCTGGCGGCGATGGAGTCCTGTACCGGCGGACTACTCTCCGACACGATCACCAACGTCCCGGGTAGCAGCCGCTACTTCCGCGGCGGCATCGTCTCTTACGCCACGGAGATCAAAGAGATGATGGGCGTCGACCCGGCGATCATCGCTGAGCACGGCGTCGTCAGCGCCGAGACGGCGGCGGCGATGGCGGCAGCGGTACGTCAGCGACTCGATGCCGACATCGGCGTCGGCATCACCGGTGTCGCGGGTCCGGACCCTCAGGACGGTGTGCCGGTGGGTCAGGTCTACATCGCTCTGGACGGCGGCGAGAACTTCCCGCCCCAGGCGCTCGCCTTCCAGTTCAACCAATCTCGCACGGCGATCAAGCGACGCGCCGTGACGCAATCGATCATGCTGCTGCGCCGAGCGCTCGTAGGCTAACCTCTTCCCAGCCCTCTCTGTGTGCGCGGAGACGGTGTCCAAATGGGTAGGCCCGATGAAAAATCCGAACCCGCGAATTCAAGCCTCTCCCAACGATGAAGCAACCTACGCGGAGGAACGGCTGTGGCAGGCTCTGCGCCAAAGTGCTGTCGGAGGTTTCAAGTTTCGGCGCCAACACGTCATTGGCTCGTTCGTTGTTGATTTCTACTGCGTAAGTGCTCGACTCGTACTTGAAGTCGATGGCCCCGTTCACGATGACCCGAGCGCCGCTGATTCAGAGCGCCAGGCCATTCTGGAAAGCCTTGGCCTAACTGTTCTTCGATTTACGAATGACGAAGTCATCAATAGTCTGGCGTCAGTCCTCCAGCGTTTGGAAGTAGCCCTACGCCGAAGTAGGGATGTTCCCCTCTCCTCGCAAGGAGAGGGGTTAGGGGAGAGGTAGCTCATGGGCTGGTCTGCATTTCGTCCCACGGGGTTGACCCATCACGACCCGGCGCGGTCGGTCAAGGGTTACACCATCGTCACGCCGGTGAGCCTGGATGCCACCTACCTGATCGACATGTCGGGCCAGATTGCCCACGCCTGGCGATTCCCCCAGCTCGTCGGCTTCTACTCCCGGCTGCTGCCAAGCGGAAACTTGCTGGTCATGGGGACTGACAGGTCCATCACACCGCCGGAGGTCCCCGAGCGTACTATCCCGCCCTTCGAGTCGAGCATCCGGCGCATCGGCGGCAACTCGACCCACCTGCTCGAGCTCGACTGGGAAGGTAACGTCGTCTGGCAATACGAGAATTCGAAGATCCACCACGATTTCGTCCGCTTGCCGAACGGAAACACGGTCATGCCTGAATTCCACGAACTGCCGCCGGAGCTGGCGCGGACCGTTCGCGGCGGCTACCGCGATCGCTACACGGGGCCGATGATTTCGGACGACTTCATCGAGGTCGACCCCAAAGGCAAGGAAGTGCGGCGCACCAGCCTCTGGAAGATGCTCGATCCGACGCGAGACCCGATCTGTGGGCTCGAGGGCCGTCTCGAATGGACGCATACAAACAGTCTCGACGTGAATGCCGAAGGCGAGATCCTCTTCTCATGTCGCGTAAACAGCCGCATCGGCATCATCTCGGCCGATGGCTCCGAAATGCGCTGGAAGTACGGCTTCCCCGATATCAGTCACCAGCATCACGCCACGTTCTTGCCCAACGGACACGTCCAGGTCTTCGACAACGGGATGCACCGTCGCGGCAATCCGCGATCCTCCGTGGCCGAGGTCAACCCCGCCGACAACGAAATGGTCTGGCAGTACACGGCCGATCCCGACATTCAGTTCCTCAGTGCTCACATCTCCGGCGCGGACCGTCTGGCCGGCGGAAACGTCGTGATCTGCGAGGGCGCGTCGGGTCGGATCTTCGAGATCACGCCGAAAGGTGAGATCGTCTGGGAGTGGATCAGCCCCTTCAGCGCGAGGCGTCCCAACGGGATGCTAATCAGCTGGGTGTTTCGCGCTTATCGCTACGCCCTTAACCACCCCGGCCTCGCGGGCCGTAAGCTGGACCCGGACCACTATCGCGAGCTGAACCGGGCTCACGGGCTCGCGCCGTAGCTTCTCGGCCGCATCGGTGCTGGTGTAGACAGCTCGTATACTTTTATATGTAGCAATGACCACACGCGAAGAGATGCCCAAGGCGTATAACCCCGCGTCCGTCGAGGAGAGCACTTACAAGCGCTGGGAAGACGCCGGCGCTTTCACGCCCTCTGTCGATGACGACGCCGACCCTTACACGATCATCATGCCGCCGCCGAACCTGACCGGCGAACTCCACCTCGGCCACGCCATGATGGACTCGGTCGAGGACATTCTGGTGCGCTGGCGGCGCATGCAGGGCAGGCAAGCCCTGTGGCTCCCCGGTGTCGACCACGCCGCGATCGCCGTGCACACCTTGATCGAGCGACAGCTCGCGGAGGAAGGCCTGACCCGGCACGACGTCGGTCGCGAGGCCTTTCTCGAGCGCACCTGGGACTTCGTCAACCGCAACCGCCAGCGCATCTTCGCCCAGCACAAGCGCCTCGGCATCTCAGCTGACTGGACGCGCGAGCGCTTCACGATGGATCCCGGTCCGGCGAAAGCCGTGCGTCGCATCTTCGTCGACCTTTACGAGAAGGGCCTGATCTATCGCGGCAACCGCCTGATCAACTGGTGCCCCGGCTGTCGCAGCGCGCTCAGCGACCTCGAGGTCGATCACCAGGAGACGGACTCGTTCCTCTGGCACGTTCGTTATCCCCTCATCGGCGCCGACGGCAACGACACCGGTGAATACATCACCATCGCCACGACACGTCCGGAGACGATCCTCGCCGACACGGCCATCGCCGTGCACCCGGAAGACGAGCGCTATGCCCACCTCCACGGCGCCCGCGCCCGCGTTCCGGTCATCGGCCGCGAGATCCCGATCATCTTCGACGAGGCGATCGAGAAGGACTTCGGCTCCGGCGCCTTGAAAGTTACGCCCGGCCACGATCAGACTGACTTCGAGATCGGCGAGCGCCACGGCCTCCCGATCATCAACTCGATAAACGAGGACGGCACCCTCAACGCGGAAGCCGGCCCGTACGAAGGTATGGACCGTTTCGACGTTCGTCGCCAGATCGTCGCCGACCTCAAACAACAGGACCTGCTGATCAAAGAGGAGCCCTACCGTCACTCGGTCGGACACTGCGACCGTTGCGGCACCGTCGTCGAGCCCTTGATGAGCGAGCAGTGGTTCGTCGCCATGAGTCAGGTCTACGGCGACGGCCCCAACGGCCCGCGCTCCCTCGCCGGCGACGCCCTGAAGGCGGTCGAAAAAGGCTGGGTCGGCCCCACCGGCAAGACCACGCAGGTCAAGATGGTCCCGGAGCGCCACACCCGCGTGTACCAGAACTGGCTGGAGAACATCCGCGACTGGACGATCAGCCGTCAGCTCTGGTGGGGCCACCGCATCCCGGTTTGGTACTGCGATGCCTGCGGCAAGATGACGGTTCCGTTGGAAGACCCCACGCAGTGCGCTCACTGCGACTCGCCGAACCTCCGCCAGGATGAGGACACGCTCGACACCTGGTTCTCGTCGGCGCTGTGGCCCTTCTCGACCCTGGGTTGGCCGGACCAGACCGAAGACCTGCGCTACTTCTACCCCACCTCCGTCATGGAGACGGGCTACGACATCATCTTCCTCTGGGTCGCTCGCATGATCATGATGGGCATCTTCGCCCTGGATGAGGTCCCGTTCGAGTCGGTCTATTTCCACGGCACCGTGCGCGATGACGAGGGCCAGCGCATGAGCAAATCAAAGGGCAACGGCGTCGACCCCGAGATCCTGATCGAGCACTACGGCGCCGACGCGCTGCGCTTCAAGCTCGTCACCGCGGGCGGCACCGGCAACGACCAGCGCCTCGAAGAGCCACGGATGGAGTCGGCACGTAACTTCGCCAACAAGCTGTGGAACGCCTCCCGCTTCGTCCTCTCTCAGCTCGGCGAGGACGAGCGCGTCGCGCCGCTGGACGCCTCCCGCCGGGCCGCAATGCCCGCCGAGGATCGCTGGATCCTCTCGCGCCTCGAGCGCTTGGTCGCCAACGCGGATCGTCTGATGGAGCGCTTCGAGCTCGGTGAGGCCGGCCGCGAAATGGAGGCCTTCCTCTGGGACGAGTTCTGCGACTGGTACCTCGAAATCGCCAAGATCCGCTCTCGAAACAGCGATGAGGCCTCCCCTATGCCGGTGCTGGTCCACGTCCTCGATACCTGTCTGAGGCTGCTCCATCCCTACATGCCGTACGTCACCGAGGAGATCTGGTCTGGCAGCGGCCAGCTTCGACAACACCTGTCCGAAGCTGCCGGCAGCATGGTGATGACCGCCCGTTACCCGTCGGCAACGGACACCTGGCGCGACGAGGACGCCGAGCGTGAGATGACGCTGGTCCTCGACATCGTCAGAGCAGTGCGCAACGTCCGCCGCGAGCGTGGCATCGACGCCGGGCGCTGGCTGGAGACCTACGTCGTCGCCGAGGCGGCGCTGAGCAAGCACGCTCCCGCGATCGAAATCCTGGCCCGCGTGCGTCCGCTTCACATCGTGTCGCGTCGCAAGGACGCACCGGCGGATTCGGTTGCGACCGCGATCCTGGCTGATGCGCAGGTCGTCGTGCCGCTCACCGGCTTGTTCGACGTCGAAGCCGAGCGTGTGAAGCTAGAGAAGGAAGGCGATCAAGCCCGTGGGCAGGTGGAGGGGCTGGAAAAGCAGCTGAGCAACCAGAAGTTTCTCGCCGGCGCGCGGCCGGAGGTCGTCGATGGCGCCCGCCAGCGCCTCGAGGACGCCCGCTCCCGCCTCGCCGGCATCGAGGCGCGGCTCGCCGAACTCGCCTAGAACGCCGCACCTCTAGCTTGAAAACGCCGGCAGCCGGCCATCACGAGGGACTATCGTGCGAAACTGGCTGGTATGAGACTCCGCCTGTCCTCATTAGCACTACTCTCTGTCGCAGCTCTCGCCATCGCCTGCGGCGGTTCTGGTGAAGAGCCCGTACCCACCGCGACGGCAGAAACGACGACTGCCGATTCGCTCGCGAACTCCCCGGGCTCGATCCGCATTCCTTCAATTGGCGTCGACGCGCCGCTGAGCCTGAAGCATTTCGTGGTCGGTGAGCCCTTGCCTTCGCCCGATGGCACCTCCGACGTGGCCATTTACGACTTCGGAACCGAAGCGGACGCCCTCGGCGGCTTCCCGGGTGAGGGTGGCAACGTGGTCCTGACCGGCCGCAACCTGGCCATCGTTGGCTGTGCGCCCGCGGAGCCGCCCTGTATAACGCCGTATTCAGAGGCCTGAACCGGATCGCTCCCGGCTCGCCCATCGAGGTCGAATGGCAGGGAGGTCTCCTGGAGTATCAGGTCGTGGCTAAGTGCAGCGTGCCAACCCTCCAGTTCAGCGATGACCTCTATCAGCGAACGGTGGAGGAGCAACTGACGCTGATGACGGGCGTCGGTAGCTGGAACAACGAAGTCGGCTGGAGCCATGTCCTGGTCATCATCGCCAAACCGGCGCCCCGGACCGCCGTCGAGGCTTGCCCGCAAGGCACATCCTCGGTCCGTACGTAGCTCGCGAACCTCTCGTTTCGAGTCTGTTTGACCCTACTATAGGCCGATGCTAGCATTCGCCTGCTTGTGATGTTTGGCACCAGGCAAGGATTGTCTGGATAGACGCAGCCTCACCGGCAGGACAGGGCAGATGCAAGCTCTCTTCGATAATTATGCGGCGGTTTTGCTTGCGGCCTTGACCGGCTCCATGCTGGTGATTACCGCTATCATCGGCGCCAAGCTCCTCGCTCCCTACTCTGCCAATCGTGAAAAGGGCATCGCCTACGAGTGTGGCATGTTGCCGATCGGCCGCATCCGCACCCAGATCCACGTCCGCTACTACGTCTACGCTATCCTCTTCTTGATTTTCGATGTCGAAGCGGTGTTTCTCTTCCCTTGGGCCGTCTCCGTCGTGCAGGTCGGCGAGACCGCGCTGTATTCAATGATCCTGTTTATCTTGATTCTGGGCGGCGGCCTCGGCTACGCCTGGAAGAAGGGCGTTCTCGAATGGAAGTAAACGAAGAGCCAACAAACGGCGAAGTGGCGCCGGACTCGGCGCCCGAGACGCCTGCAACCGAAGCCGCGCCTGCGGCCGCCGCGGAGCGTCCTGCGCGCGACACCTCGGACGTCCCCGGACGCGTGCCGGAGCCAGCCGTAGCCGTCGCCGATACATCACGGCCGATGTCGCTTGGTGTGCAGTTGGAGATGGCGCGTCTGACGCCGATCGAAAGGGACCACCCGAAGGCGCTGTACAAGAGCGTCCTTCCGGGCGTCATGCAGATACCCGCCGACTACATCATCGCCGCGGCCCGCAAGAGCTCGCTCTGGCCCATGACGTTCGGCCTCGCTTGCTGCGCCATCGAAATGATCGCCACCTACATGTCGCACCACGACCTCGACCGCTTCGGCATCGTGCCGTGGCCGTCTCCGCGACAGTGCGACGTCATGATCGTCGCGGGTACGGTGACGAAGAAGATGGCGCCGGCCGTCAAGCTGCTCTACCAGCAGATGCCGAACCCGAAGTGGGTCATCTCGATGGGTGCTTGCGCCACCAACGGCGGCCCGTACACGCGCTACGACCGCGTGCTGCAGGGTGTCGACAAGATCATTCCCGTGGACGTTTATGTGCCGGGCTGCCCGCCCCGGCCGGAAGCGTTGATCGACGGCTTCATCGCACTGCAGAACAAAATCATGGAAGAGCGAAACAGCGTCGGATGAGCCCAGACGAAGAGACGCCAGAAAAGCCGGCAGAGGCCGAAGCCGCCGAAGAGGACACGGGACCTGCTCTCGGGCCCATCGCTGACCTGTTCAAGACGGCGCTGCCCGGCGTCTCTCTCGATGCCGTTCAAGGCGCCCTGGACGTCCTGATCACCGTCGACCGGGGCGACGTCCACAAGGTCCTCGAGACCGCGAAGAACGACGCAACCCTGGCCTTCAACTTCCTTCGCAACCTGAGCGGCGTCGACTACGAAGCTGACGGGCTGGAAGTGGTCTATCACCTCTACTCGTTCACTCACAAGCACAACGTCACGATCAAGGCGAGGGTCCCCACCGACGATGCGACCATCCAATCGGTAGCCGACCTCTGGGAGGCGGCCGATTGGCACGAGCGCGAGGCGCGTGACATGTTCGGCATCGTTTTCGAAGGCCACCCGAACCTGGTGCCCATCCTGCTGCCGGAAGACATGCTGGACCACTTTCCGTTGCGTAAGGACGTCCCGCTGGCGCCCCTGGAGGAGTGGCAGGGCGAATTGCTGGGCACGAACGTCGGCCAGGCTGGCTACATCCCGCCCGGCTCCGGATTCGACGTTAAACCCTCTGAGGAGGGCGAGTGATGAGTGATATGAAAACCGGACGCGAACTCGACACGATTGACGTCCACGTCAACGTCGGGCCGCAGCACCCAGCAACTCACGGCGTCTTCCGCATGGTGCTCGTCATCGACGGCGAACAAGTCGTCGACCTGATCCCCCACATCGGCTACATGCACCGCGGCGCCGAGAAACTGTCCGAAAACATGGACTACCGTCAGGCGATCGGCTACCAGGACCGCACCGAGTATCTGGCCCAGTTCAACGCCGAACTCTGCTACGTCCAGGCGGTCGAAAAGCTCGCCGGGATCGTGCCACCTGAGCGTGCTGAATACATCCGCGTCATCCTCGCGGAGCTCAACCGCATCAGTAGCCACTTCATGTTCCTCGGCGCTTTCGGTACAGACCTCGGCGTCTTCGGTACGGCGTTCACCTACGCCTTCCGCGAGCGTGAAAACGTCCTCGACCTCTTCGAGGAGATCACGGGCGACCGCTTGATGTACGCCTACTTCCGGCCCGGCGGTGTTGCCTGGGACGTGCCGCGCGACTTTCACGAGCGTGTCGAGTGGGTCTGCCAGAACGCGCTTGTCGGCGCCATGGACCTCGATAAGCTCCTCACCGACAACGAAATCTTCATCATGCGCACGCGCGGCATCGGCGTCCTTTCAGCCGAAGACGCGATCAACTACGGCGCCACAGGCCCGGTCTTGCGTGCCAGCGGTGTCGACCACGACCTGCGTCGCGCCGAGCCTTATTCGATCTACGACCGCTTCGACTTTGACGTGCCGATTGGCACCCACGGCGACTCCTACGACCGTTACCTGGTCCGCCAGGCTGAAGTTCGCGAGTCTGTGAAGATCGTTCGCCAGGCGCTGGCTCAAATGCCCGAAGGCCCGATCATGCCAGAGCGTACGCCACGGCTGCGCCCGCCGGCCGGCGAGGTCTACATGCGCTGCGAGAACCCGCGCGGCGAATACGGCATCTACCTTGTCTCCAACGGCGGCACCCAGCCTTACCGCTTGCGCATTCGCTCTTCCTGCTTCTGCAACCTCTCGGCCTTGAAGCACATGACCGTAGGCCACTACGTCGCTGACGCCGTCACGATCCTCGGTTCGATCGACATCGTGTTGTGTGAGGTGGATCGTTGAGTCTGCCGCTCCTTTGGGGTGTCTTCGGCGTCGACATGAACGTCTGGCTGGACGCCTTTGTCCGGCTCCAGCTCGTCGTCGTCGTCATGACCGTCACGGTCATGGGCCTGATTTACCTCGAGCGCAAGTTCGTCGGCCGTCTCCAGATGCGCCTCGGCCCGATGCGCACGGGCCCCTTCGGTACCCTGCAGTCGATCGCCGACGCGTTGAAGCTGCTGACCAAGGAAGACCTGCGCCCTACAACGGCCGACTTCTGGCTGTTCGAGCTGGCGCCGTACGTCACCTTCGTCCCGGTGTTCATGACCCTGATGGCCCTGCCGTTCATGGAGGGCTGGTACGTCCGCGAGCTTCAGCTCGGCTTGTTCTACATCGTTGCCATCTCGGGCGTCACCGTGCTCGGTTATCTCATGGCGGGCTGGGCGTCGGACAACAAATACGCCTTGCTCGGCGCCGTTCGATCCGCGGCGCAGCTGATCAGCTACGAGATCCCGCTGATCCTGGCTGTGCTCGCCGTCTCTATCGTCGCGGGGTCACTGAACTTCAGCGTCATCACGACGCAGCAGCACACGATTCCCAACCTCATCCTGCAGCCGTTGCCCTTCGTCATCTTGCTAACCGCGATCTTGGCCGAGCTTTCGCGCCGTCCCTTCGACATCCCGATCGGCGAATCCGAGCTCGTCGGCGGTCCCTGGGTTGAGTACAGCGGCATCCGCTGGAGCATCATCTTCGCCCTGACCGAGTACGCCGGCCTCTGGGGCTTTTCCGTCATCGCCGCGCTCGTCTTCCTCGGTGGCTGGGAGTGGCCCTTCGGTACCGCGTCCTTCTGGGGCGACTTCGATTTCCTTTATCAGCTCATCCTCGTGTTCACGAAGTCGTTCTTTATCATCCTGACCATGATGTGGATCAGCGCCAGTTTCCCGCGCCTGCGCATCGACCAGCTGATGTCGTTCTGCTGGAAGATCCTGCTGCCGTTCGGCTTCCTCCAGGTCATGGTTAACGGTATCGTCGTCACCTACAAGCCCTCGGAGGAGCTCCGCGATGTGCTCCTCTTCCTCACGTCCAGCGCGCTGCTTATCGCGATGGCGTACGTAATCTATCTGGCAACACGGCAACCCTCACGCGAAGAGCGTGTTGGCGCCATGCTCGCCTCCAGGAGTGTCCAATGATCGGCGTCTTACGCTCTCTCACCGCGACCTGGGCCACGATGTTGCGGAAACCCGTGACCATTCAGTACCCAACCCAACACCGCAAGGTTCCCGAGCGTGAACGGGCCTTCCCAATCCTGCTCTGGGACTTTGACGTCGAAGAGCCGTTTTGCACCGGCTGTCACGCCTGTGAGCGGGCCTGCCCTGTCGAGTGCATGACCGTCACCATGAAGGACAACCCGAAGCAGGCGGCCGGCGAAAGCAAGCGCCGCAAAATCCTCGACGAGTTCTTCATCGACTACGCCCGCTGCATGCGCTGCAACATCTGCGTCGAGGTCTGCAACTTCGACGCCATCGCGATGAACAACACGTGGTCAGGCCATGAGTTGTCCGTCGTCGACCGTGAAGACCTGATTATGGATCGCGATCAGCTGATGGTGCTGTCCAAGGACAAGCAGATTAGACCCTGGGTGCCTCAGTGACCGTAGCCGAAGTCATCTTCTACATCCTTGCAATCGTCTCAATCATCTCGGCGATCGGCGTCGTTAGCGTGCCCAACGTGGTGCACGCGGGATTGTTCTTGATCCTGTCGCTGCTGGGTGTAGCCGGCTTCTACATTCTTCTCTCCAACGAATTCCTGGCGCTGGTCCAGATCCTGATCTACGCCGGGACAATCTCAATTCTTCTTCTGCTCGCCCTGATGCTGACGCGCGGCCGCGAGCAGAACCTGCCCAGCGTCGGCGCCGGGGCTCAATGGCCGTTGGCGCTGATCGGCGCCGTGGTGCTGATCGCAGTCCTCCTGACTGCGATCCTCGACGTCCAGTGGCCGCGCGACGACGGCTTCGTCACGCTGATCGACATCAACACGTTGGGCGGCGCACTGTTCCGCGATTGGCTGCTCCCCTTCGAGCTCGTGTCCGTCGTTCTGACGGTCGCGTTAATCGGCGCTGTGGTCATCTCACATCGGGACGAGGAGGGTTAGGTGGAAACTGCCGCCGAGCAGATCCCGCTGGAGGCGTTCCTCTCCGTATCGGCGATTATTTTTTCGTTAGGTGTCTACGGCGTGCTTTCGCGCCGTAACGCAGTGCAGATCCTCATGTCCGTCGAGCTCATGCTGAACGCTGTGGCGGTGAACTTCGTTGCCTTTGCGGTCTACACCGACCCGGAGCTGTTTCGCGGCCTGATCTTCGGCATCTTCGTAATCATCGTCGCCGCCGCCGAAGTTGGCCTGGCGCTTGGCATCATCCTGAACGTATTCCGGTCCCACGCGACTGCCAACGTCGACGAGGTCAACCAGCTCAAATGGTAGTCAAAACGATGCCCCGGCCCTGGCAGGGAGCGAAAGCCTGATGGGCATGGAACAGGCCTGGCTGCTGCCCGCCATCCCGGCGGTCGCCTTCGTCGTCCTGGCCCTCGTGCGTGGCTATCTCCCCCGGGAGGGCGACTGGATCGCCATCGGCGCCTCGATCGCCAGCTTCGTGCTATTCCTCATCGTCGCCATCGACCTCTTCGATCAGCTGCCCGCCGCCGGCGCCGCGCTGGTCAATAACACCTCTGGCTTCGACTGGGTGAAGATCGACGAACTCAAATTCATCCTGCGCATCGGCTTCCGCGTCGACCAGCTGACCATTGTCATGCTGGCGGTAGTCACCTTCGTCGGCATGCTGGTTCAGATCTACTCCGTCGGCTACATGAAGGGCGAGCCGCGCTACGGCTGGTACTACGGCGTCCTGTCGCTGTTTATCGCCTCGATGATGGCGCTGGTGCTGGCAGACAACTTCCTTCTGCTCTACATCACCTGGGAAGGCGTCGGCATCTGTTCCTACCTGCTGATCGGCCACTACCACGAACGCCGCAGCGCCGCCGAGGCCGCGAAGAAGGCATTCATCACGACCCGCATCGGCGACGTCTTCCTGCTGATTGGTATCGTCCTGCTGTGGCGCGAATCCGGCACCTTCGACATGAGCGATATCTTCCACATGGCGGAGGAAGGTCACTTCGATAAGACCTATCTGACCATGGCGACGCTGTTCATCTTCGGCGGCGCGATGGGTAAGAGCGCTCAGTTCCCCTTCCACGTCTGGCTGCCGGACGCCATGGAGGGCCCAACCCCGGTCAGCGCCCTGATCCACGCCGCGACGATGGTCGTAGCCGGCATCTACCTCGTGGCGCGCGTCATGCCCCTCTTCGAGGCGGCCTACGATGGCGCCCTCTACTTCGTCGTCGCGATCGGCCTCATAACCACCTTCCTCTCGATCTTCATGGGCCTCGTCATGACCGACATCAAGCGCGTCGTGGCCTATTCAACCCTCAACAGCCTTGGACTCATGATGGTCGCGCTTGGTTTCGGCGAGGCCGGAGTGGGCGCGGCGATGCTCTATCTATTCGCCCACGCCTTCTTCAAGGCCCTGCTCTTCCTCGGATGCGGCTCCGTGATTCACGCCACCGGGCACCAGGACGTCAGCGAGCTCGGCGGACTCAAATCCAAGATGCCGATCACCAACGCCACCTTCGCCATCGGCGCGTTGGCAATGGCAGGACTGTTCCCATTGGCTGGCTTCTGGGCCAAGGATGAAATCCTCGTCAAAGCGAACGATTTCAATATCACGGTGCTCGTGCTGATCCTGATCACGCTGCCCATCACCGCGATGTACATGTGGCGGGTCTACGCCCTCACCTTCCTCGGCCAGCCAAAAGACGAACACATACACGAGCATGCCCACGAGCAAGCGCCCGTCATGGCATACCCATTGATTGCGTTGGCGGCGCTGGCCACCGTGGCTGGGTTAGTTGTCTTTGATTGGGCTGGCAAGGCCATCGGGTTAGGCCAGGGCTTCCTCGAGACCGTCGAAAACGTGCTGGTCGCCGATCCGCATCACTTTGAATTCGACTGGCCCATCGCGATCATCTCAACCGTCCTCGTCGGTGGCGGTCTGCTGGCGGCGACGCGCATCTGGGGCGGCGACGCCGCGATGGCCAGGCAGGCGGGCGAAAAGTACCCGTTCGCCCACCAGCTCTTCCTCAACAAGTTCTACCTGGACAACATCTACCAGTGGATCATTACCAACGTCGTCGTTGGCCTCGGCAGGTTCATCGCCGTCTTCGACCGCACGGTGATCAACGACACGGGAGTCGACGGCCCCGGCGACGTCGCCAACGGCAGCAGCTTCCTGTTGAAGCTGCAGCAGACCGGCAAGATGCCCAACTATGCGCTCGCCATGCTGATTGGCGTGCTCGTCCTGGCCATCGTCGGCTTTTCGGTAAAGGGATAACGTGGAACAAGGACACGCTCTACTCGCGCTGATCGCGATACCGTTTATAACGGCCATCGTGCTCGTCCTTGTGCCCGGCCAGCGCAAGGACCTGATTCGCCAGCTTTCCGTGGCGTCGGGCCTCGCGCTATTTATCATCTCGTTCTACGTCTTCGCCGATTACAGCGCCGACGGCGCGGATCAGTTCAGCTTCCTGCTGCGCTACGACTGGCTCGAAAACGTCGGCATCCTCGGCGAGGACGGCATCACGCTGCACCTCGGCGTCGACGGCATCGCCGCCGTCATGATCCTGCTCAACGGCATCGTGACCTTCGCCGGTACCTTGATCTCCTGGAAGATCGAGACCAAGAACAAGGACTTCTTCATCCTCTTCTTCATCCTCACTGCCGGTGTCTTCGGTACCTTCTCATCGCTCGACCTCTTCTTCTTCTTCTTCTTCTTCGAGATCGCGGTGCTGCCGATGTACCTCTTGATCGCGGTCTGGGGTTCAAGCACGCAGTTCCCCAACTTCTACCGCACCAAGGAATACAGCGCGATGAAGCTGATGCTCATGCTCGTTGGCGCGTCGGTGCTGCTGTTCTTCGCCATCTTCGCCACGTTCGTCGAGGCGGGACTCGGCACCTTCAACTTGCCGGACCTCTACGCTCACGCTGAAGCCGGCGGCTTCGACAGCGACTTCCAGAAGTGGGTCTTCCCGCTGTTTGCCATCGGCGCCGGATGTTTGGCCGGTCTCTGGCCCTTCCACACGTGGTCACCCGATGGCCACGTCGCGGCGCCTACTGCCGTCTCCATGCTGCACGCCGGCGTTCTGATGAAGCTCGGCGCGTTCGGCATCATCCGACTCGGCATCCAGATGTTCCCAGAGGGCGCCGAGTTCTGGATGCCAGCCCTGATCGTTCTGGGGATTATCAACGTGCTCTACGGCGCGATATCAGCCCTCGGCCAAACTGACTTCAAGTACGTCATTGGTTACTCGTCCGTCAGCCACATGGGTCTCGTCATCATCGGTCTGGCGACACTCAACCCGGTCGGCATGAACGGCGCGGCGCTGCAGATGTTCTCCCACGGCGTGATGACAGCCCTCATGTTCGCCATGGTCGGCGCGGTATACGACCAGGCTCATACCCGCGAGATGGCACTATTTGGAGGCCTGGCAAGTAAGATGCCGCTCTTTGCCACCTTCTTCTTGTTCGCCGCTGTCACCTCGGTTGGCTTACCGGGCTCTTCCGGGTTCATCGCGGAGTTCAACATCTTCGTCGGCCTGTTCACCGACTACCCGGTGATCGGCGGGTTCGCCATCCTGGGCGCCGGCATCACGGCGATCTACATATTCCGCATGCTGGCGTTGACCTTCTTCGGCCAATTCAACGAAGAACGTTGGGGGGGTCTGAAGGACTTGACCCTCCTCGAGAAGGCCGGCGGCGGCTTGCTCGTCGTCTTCATCCTTTTCATGGGTCTCTGGCCCGCCTCGTTCGTTGACAAGATCGCGCCGTCGGTGCTTGAAATTCTGCAGGTGACCGGATGAGAGAAGTCCTGAATCTCGACTACTCCCTGCTGATCCCGGAGTACCTCCTCGGCGCCCTCGCCGTTTTGATCATCGTCGTGGACATGCTGTTCCCGAAGGTGAAGAAGGACATGCTGCCGGTTATCACTGGCGCCGGCTTGATCGTCGTCTTCATCGTCTCGCTCCTCTATGTCGATACCGAGGACAACTTCGCCGGTCTGATCCTGATTGACGACTACACGACGTTCTTCCGCTGCTTCTTCGTCGCGACAACCTTCGCCGTGGTTGTGGCCTCCTGGCAGTATGTCCAGAAGCGCCTCCATAACCCCGGTGAGTACTACGCCTTGCTGGTCCTCTCGACCGCTGGCGCGATGATCATGGCGTCGGCTCAGGAACTGCTGACCGCCTACATCGGCCTCGAGCTGCTCAGCTTCAGCCTCTACATCCTCGTCTCCTACGCCAAGACCGAGCGCCGTTCCGTCGAAGCCGGCATGAAGTACCTGCTCCTGGGCGCCTTCGCCTCCGCACTGCTGCTCTACGGCATCAGCTTCATCTACGGCACCAGCGGAAGCACCACCTACTCGGAGATCAGCGCCGCTTTCGAGGGCGGTACGCGCGGCTTCGAGCTCGGCACCCTGATCGGCCTGGCCTTGATCATCGCTGGCCTCGGCTTCAAAGTCGCGGCGGTGCCGTTCCACATGTGGACGCCGGACGCCTACGAAGGCGCGCCGCTGCCGATCACCGCATACCTCGCAGCCACCTCGAAGGCGGCCGGCTTCGCGTTGCTGCTGCGCCTCTTCTCCGGCGCGCTATTGCCGATTATCGACGACTGGCAGTTCATGCTCGCCGCGTTGGCTGCGATCACCATGCTGGTCGGAAACCTGATCGCGCTGCAGCAACACAACATCAAGCGCCTGCTCGCCTATTCCAGCATCGGCCAGGTCGGTTACATGCTCATGGGCATCACGGTGCTCTCACCGGAGGTGTCCAGTGCCTTGCTGCTGCACATGACCGGCTACGTGATCACCAACCTGACCATCTTCATGGCGCTGATCGCCTACAACAACCAGACCGACGCCGAGGAGATCTCCGACTTCCGCGGCATGTCGGACCGGGCGCCGCTGCTTGCGGCCGTCACCGCCGTAGCGTTGTTCTCGCTCGCTGGCATGCCGTTGTTCGCCGGCTTCCTGACCAAGTTCATCTTCTTCCAGTCCGTCGCCGATGCCGACTATTACTGGTTGGCGGCGGTGGCCGTTGTGGCCAGCTTCATCTCGCTTTACTACTACCTCGTAGTCATGAAGGCGATGTACGTCACCCACGCCGAGGAGACAAGCCGGATCCACGTCCCGATAGTCCTTCAGGGATCGGCCGTCGCGCTGGCACTCGCCGTGTTCTTCGTCGGCCTCTACCCGCAGCCTATTTTCGACCTGACCGACAGCGTCACCGCCGTCCTCTTCACCAGCTAACCAGCCGCTCGTCAGTCAATGACCTGCACGGAACAGCGCAGGCCGCTGACGCGGCTGAGCCGCGCAGCAGATCCGGGACCGTGATGCCGGCTTCCGCCGCGCGAACGACGTCCGAATCCAGGCTGTCGCCGACCATCCACGCTTCGTCGGCGGAGACACCGAGCCTCTGCAGAGCGTGCTCGAAAATGCGTGCGTCCGGCTTGCCAACGTCAACGTCGGAGGACGTGACGAGCAACTCCACGTGGCGGTCGAGGCCGCTGAACGCCAGACGCCTCGATTGAATGTCGCCGCCGCCGTTCGTGATCACTGCCAGCCGGTAGCTCTCACTCAGGTCGACAAGCACGGACTCGACACGTCGAGTGGCGAACTCGTCTCGATGCGGTGGTGCAGATAGCGGTCGCGCACCGCGGCAGCAAGCGACGGATCGTAGCCCGCGTCCTGTAGTGCTTGCCGCCAAAGCGCCTCGCGCTGGGCCGAGAGGTCGCCGGAACCCCAGTACGGCGGTGAAAGGTCGTTGTAGGCGGGTCGCAACGTCTCGATATCGAAACCGAAGTCGTCACAGAGGCGCTGCACGCTGAGCGCGTAAGACGCGCTATCGTCAATCAGCGTGTCGTCTAGATCGAACAGGATCGCCTTGATGGCCGGCATGTGAGGTCCCCTTTGATACCCAGGCAGAGCGCCGAACGCCCCCGCCGACGTGCTTAAGCCGTCGTCGCCTCGGTATGGGGATGGTTGGTGCTGGTCAGCATGATCTCGCCGAAGGACGCCTCTTGCTCGGCGCGCAGGTCGTCCGTCTTCAGCAGGTCCAGGATCGCCAGGAACGTGATGATCGCCTCGAAGCGCGTCTCGCAGTCCTCGATCATGCGAGCGAACGCCATGCGTCCCGTGCGCTTGACGCGCTCCAGCAACGTTTGACGCCGTTCGGAGATGTTGAGGACCTGACGTGGCAGGAGCTCCGGCTCCGGCTCCACGGGCAGGCGCTCGAGTGCCTTGCCTAGCGCCGTAAGCAGCTTTTTCATCGTCACCTGCTCCAGGCCGGTGGGCGCCCAGTCGCTGGGCGGCGGAGCGACGCGCGGGAAGGAGCGGTGGCTTGCCTCCTCCAGGACGCGTAGGTAGGATGCTGCATCCTTGTAGGCGCGATACTCCTCCAGCTGAGCCGTCAGGTCAGTCGCGATCTCCTCGGCGATCACCTCGTCCTCGGCCAGCTGCTCCGGAGAACGAGGCAGGAGCGCGCGTGACTTGAGGAACAGGAGCTTCGCGCCAACCGCCACGAAGTCGGCCAGCGCCCGCATGTCGATGCTGTCCTGGGCGCGCAGCATGCCGATGTACTGGTCCGTGACTTGAATCAGTGAAACGGAGGTAATCTCGAGCTCTTCGCGCTCGATCAGGTGGAGCAGGAGGTCGAGAGGGCCCTCAAAGACGGGCGTCGAAACCGCCAGCATGGTCATGCTGTTATTCCCCTAGCGTTCGCCACCGGCCAAAGGATACGGGCAAACGCCTCACGGGGCAATCAAGCGCTTACGACCGAAGACTACTTCTCGTTGCTGGGCAGGTCCGGGCGCAACACCGCGGCGCCTCGCTGGTAGACGTGGCACACCTCGTCCTGCGCCTGCTCCGTGTTGACGTGCAGCATGATCCGGAGGCACATCCGCAGGCTGCCCGGCACGTCCATCTCGTGGCCGCACATCAGCGCGACGTTCGTCCAGCCGAATTCGCGGCGCGCGACGACGGCGGGAAACTCGGCGTCGAGGTCGGTGGTGGTGGTGAAGTAGGCGCTGGCGACGTCTTCCGTCTCGATCGCGTTGAGGCGGACTATTTCCGCCAGCAGCTCACGCGTCGCGTCCAGGATCGCCTCGCGCGTGTTGGCCTCGACCGTCGTTGCGCCGCGAATACCCCTGACCTGCATCGGCTTGCCGTTTACCTTCCTTGGCCTCAGGCGGAGGGTCTGACTCGGCCCGACAGCGTTTCGACGTACTCGCGGACCGCTCTGGAGCGTTCTCCAGGCTGCAACGAGTTAATCAGGTCCATCGTCGCGCTGCCGACAACCGCCCCATCGGCGACGCCGGCCAGCGACTCGACGTGATCGCGGCGGGATATGCCGAATCCTACCGCCAGCGGTAACGCGGTGCAACGACGCACCCGGCCCACGAAGTCGCTCAGGTTGGACGGCAGTTCGCTCCGCGCCCCGGTCACACCCGCCACGCTGACGCAGTAGACGAACCCGGCTGCCTGCGAGGCGATGAGCTGCAGGCGCTCGTCGCTGGAGGTCGGAGCGACGAGGAAGATGATGTCGAGTCCGGCGGCATCGAACGTCCGCTTCATCTCGACCGCTTCCTCCGGCGGTAGGTCGAGCAGGATGATGCCGTCGCCTCCAGCGGCTGTCGCGTCCTTGGCGAAGCGCTCGGCGCCGTAGGCCAGTACGGGGTTGAGGTAGCTCATATAAATGATCGCGACGTCTGAGTGCCGCGACCGTGCCGCTCTCGCGAACTCGATGCAACTCGCTGGGGTCGTGCCGTTGTCCAGCGCCTCGAAGACGCCACGCTGCACCGTAGTACCGTCGGCCAGTGGGTCGCTGAACGGGATCTGAATCTCGATGAGGTCCGATCCGCCTTCGACCATGGCGTCAAAAATACCCGGCGTCTCGGCCCTGGATGGGTATCCCGGGATGACGTGGGTCACCAGCGCGAGTCGCCCCTCTGCTCTCGCTTGCTCAAATGCCGCCGCGATTCTCGAATCTGCCATCGGCTTCAGGCTAGCCGCCGCCGGGTCAACACGCAACGCGAATCAATAGACTCCCAGGTACTGTGCCGGCGCGCCGCGACCGATACTTGCGAAGCATGAAACTAACCGCCCTGCTCCTCGCCGCATCGCTTTCCGTATTCGCCGCCGCCTGTAGCAGTGACGCTTCGCCGCCATCGCCCACGGCAATTCCGGCCGTATCGAACGGACTGCCGACGGCCGCGTCGCATCCGACTGAGCCGCCCGCGACGGCCACGTCGCAGCCAACCGAGCCGCCCGCAACGTCCGTGCCGGATACCAACCCCGCCACACCACCTGCCGCCGGCTCGACCAATTCGTTTGCCTTTCCCGCGTCACCCGATTCGGCTGCGAAGCCGGCGCTGCTGGTCGATGTCCGCGTCGGTGCCCACCCCGAGAACGGCGGCTTCGACCGCATCGTCTTCGAGTTCGCGAATGGTCAGCGCCCCTCCGGCCTCGTTAGCTACAAAACCAACCTAATCCAGTGCGGCTCCGGGTTCCCGGTTGACCCACCGGGAAGCCACACTCTGGCCGTACACTTCGACTTTACCAATGCCCACACGGACTCTGGCGCGCTCAGCATCCCGTCGACCACGGTATCCGGCCCCGGAAACTCGATCCTCAACTCGGAGAGCACCTGCGACTTCGAGGCCGTGGTCGAATGGGCCATCGGCGTCGACGGCGAACAGCCCTTCACCGTAACCCTGCTGAAGAACCCGAACCGCGTCGTCATAGACGTGGCGCACTAATCCACCCCGCCAGCTATAATTAATGAAGCACTGATTCAGGTCGCGGCGGCTTTCGGGCCGCTTCTTTGCCCCGGCAGGCTTCAAATCACATGACAAACGCACCGATTCTCGATAGCCTGCAGCGTCCGCTGCACGACCTGCGCATCTCCGTCACGGACCGCTGTACCTTCCGCTGCACCTACTGCATGCCGAAGGAAATCTTCGGCCGCGACTACGTCTTTCTGTCCCGGCAAGAGCTCCTCAGCTTCGAGGAGATCACCCGCCTGACTCAGGTCTTCGTCAAGCTCGGCGTCAAGAAGGCACGCCTCACCGGCGGCGAGCCTATGCTGCGCCGCGACTTCGAGAAGCTGGTCGAAATGCTCGCCGCCATCGAAGGGCTGGAAGACATCGCGATGACCACCAACGGCTCCCTGATGACGCCGGAGCGAGCCCGCGCCCTCAAGGCGGCGGGTCTTAAGCGCGTCACCGTCAGCCTCGACTCCCTGGACGAGACCACCTTCCAGTCGATGAACGACGTCGCCTTCCCGGTCGCGAAGGTGCTCGAGGCGATCGAGAACGCGGCGGCCGCTGGCCTGGCGCCCGTCAAGATCGATATGGTGGTCAAACGCGGCGTCAATGAAAACGACGTCCTGCCTATGGCACGCCACTTCCGCAATAGCGGCCACATCCTGCGCTTCATTGAATACATGGACGTCGGCACAACCAACGGCTGGCGCCTGGCAGATGTCGTCTCGTCCAAAGACATCCTCGCGACGTTGACCCAGGAGTGGGAGCTCGAGCCCGTAGAGCCCAACTACTTCGGCGAGGTGGCGGAGCGCCATCGCTACACGGACGGCGCCGGCGAGGTCGGCATCATCTCCTCGGTGACGCTACCCTTCTGCGGCGCCTGCACCCGTGCCCGCCTCTCTGCCGATGGTGAGCTCTACACCTGTCTCTTCGGCGTCAAAGGCCACGACCTCCGTACTCTCCTGCGTGACGGCGCCACTGATGACGAGCTGGAGGCGGCCGTGACCGCCATCTGGGGCAACCGCAGCGACCGCTACTCCGAGATTCGCAGCGAGGATACGATCGGCCTGCACAAGGTCGAGATGTCGAAAATCGGCGGCTAGGCATTCAAACCCCGGATCGCATCCCCTGGTATTCACAATCCCGTCTTAGTCCACGTTAGGAGATCGCTGTGAAGTACGGCATCAACATGTTCCAGACCGCCTACACGGCGCCGCCGGACGAGCTCGGCCGTCAGGTCGAAGCGCGCGGCTTCGAGTCCCTCTGGTTCCCGGAGCACACCCACATCCCCGTCGCGCGTCAGGCGGCCTGGGCCGGCGGGCCGGAGCTGCCGCGCGAGTACTACCACAGCTACGACCCCTTCCTGGCCTGCACCGCTGCCGCCGTCGCGACGCGTGATCTGAAGGTCGGCACCGGCATCTGCCTCGTCATCCAGCGCGATCCCATAATCACCGCAAAGGAAATCTCCAGCCTCGACCAGATCTCGAACGGTCGCTTCCTCTTCGGCATCGGCGGCGGCTGGAACTGGGAGGAGATTCAGGACCACGGCACCAACTTCAAGACACGATGGCGATTGCTCCGCGAACGCATCTTAGCGATGAAGGAGCTTTGGACCGAGGAGAAGCCACAGTTCCACGGCGAATTCGTCAACTTCGACGAGTCCTACATGAACCCGAAGCCGGTGCAAAAGCCCCACCCACCGATCTACATGGGCGGCGACGGCCCGACCACGTTCGACCGCGTCATCGAATTCTGCGACGGTTGGTTCCCCATCGCCCGTGGCGGCGTTCCCGCCGATCTAGGCGACAAAATAACCGAGCTGCGTCGACGCGCCGAAGCCGCCGGCCGCGACCCTGATGCCCTGGCAATATCGCTGTTCAGCTACCCGCCAACTCGCGAGGCGGTCGAAGATGCGGAGCGCGCCGGCGTCGACCGCGTCATCTTTGGCGTTTCGCCTACCGAGCCGGCCGAAGTCTGGAAAGCCCTGGACGAGCGCGCCAGGCTGATCGTCTAGCAGTCACGGCGGCGGCAGCAGGAACGCCGGTGCCGTGCCCGATCTCTCGACATCGCCGGGGTTTGCCTGGCCGCAGGTGTTGAGAAAACCCGACAAGCCCGCTTCATTGAACCAGGGCGAGATCGAGCGCTGGAAGGAATCCGCTGCGGCCTCCAAGTCAACCAGAATGGCCTGCCAGATTCCTGGCGTGAAGCTGTCTCGCGATGGAGGTCCTGGCTGGACCACGCTGTAAAGCGCCCATGATTTCCCGAGCAAGAGGCTGAACGGTGCGGCCATGTCCTGCCGGCGGACATAGTGGCCTTCACACTGCGCGAAGATGACAACGTCCACCAGAGTTCCCTCCGGCTCGCCTTCGCCGCACAGGGGTGGACCACCGATCCCCCTCTGCTCCCTAACACAGGCAACCTGCTTGTAATCGACTCGACCGAGCAACGCGCTCAGGTCGCTCGCAGCTAGTGCGTCGAGGAACATGTCGATGGGCTCGATGCCGGAGCGCCTCGCCGGGTCGAGGTCCGCAAGGTCGGCGACCGGCGGCACTGGGTAGGCTTGCGGTGGGTAGAGAGATTCCGGACGATCCGTCTCGCAAAGGTCGAAGCCGACGATGGCGCCATCGCGTTCGATCAGCGCTGCCATGCTCCACCTGTAAGGCGAAATCTCCAACACCATCAGGAGCATGTGGTCTGCCACAGGCAGATAGCCCACCGGCAGCTCGACCACCGAGTGCACGCCGATCACTTGCTGACCGATCTCGCTCAGGCGACGAGTCGCGACGTCTTCACGCTCGGGCTGTCTTGTCCGGCAGCGGCTGAAAGCGACTGGCTTGAACCCCGAGGCCACCAGCTCATCGCCGTCGTGAGATTCAAGGATCGAAATTAGCCTGTCGACTCCCGGCACATTCGTCCTTGTGTTCAAGGCGTGCGACGACGTCACCTGCGGCAACTCATCACGCGGTGGCAAGACGAGGAACCGCTCGTAGTTGAAGCCGATCTCGCGCGTGTAGCTGGCGGGTGAGATGCTGCGGGCACTGCCGGAGGCCATGTCGACGATACGGCCTCGCTCTACGGCGATACGCCAACCGGTGGCCTCGCCTGCAGGGGCTGTCACGCTGAGGATGATGTTCACTTCGCGGGCCGGGAAGATGCCCGAGCCTTCAGGTTCGCGCACGACGGCGAAAAGCGAGCGCTCCGCCGCGTCCAGGCGGGCCGCCCACTCGGACGCGGTTAGCAGGAGATCCTCCACGCCCGTGAATTCGCGCAGCGTCACGTCGGGGTATTCAGCCGAAAGCTCCGTGGCCGTCATGCCGACGAGGTTGTCGATGATCCAATCGACCTCCGCGATCCCGCTGCGGCCGTCCGGCGCAAACGTGGGCTTAAAAGCCTCGGGCGTCGGGCTCGTCGATTCGGCCGCGGTTGGTGCCGGGGAAGGCGCGGCGACGTCACCGATTATTTCCACATCGTCGCCCGCCAGGACGCTGGCGGCGATCACCGCGACAACCACCATGGCAGCGACTGCGAACGCGCCCACCTTACTTCGCATGAAAACAACTTACCAGAAGCTGTATGGCTCGCAATCGCTCAGTCCTGACGATACAATTCGCCCCAGGTTTGATTCTGCAAAGGAGTTACCGTGGCGGAATTCGTCAAAGTCGGTTCGTTAAGCCAGTTCCAGCCGGACGTCGTTTACGAAGGTGAGATTTCCGGCACCCGCGTCATACTCGTTAACCGGGCCGGGACGCTGCGCGCGGTGAGCAACGTCTGCCCGCACGTCAGCCTCCCGCTCACCGGCGGTACTGTCAGCGGCGATAACATCGTCTGTCCCTTCCACGGCTCAGAATTCGACCTCTCGACCGGCGAGTGCGTCGCGGGCCCCGCGATGGGCGATTCCATCAGCACTTACGAGGTACGTATGGAGGGCGACGACGTCCTGATCGCCGGGCCATAACTCAACTCGTTTACCAAGGGTTTTCACCAAACTAAGCTTTCCGGCCCCCACCGCCGATAAGGACTGTGGAGATATTTAGGGCTCTGCCTGCCCGAATCGCACAGTGAAGGTACGGAACGCTATGGAGATAAAGAATCTCGCCCCCGCCAAGTGGTTTGTCCTGTTCATCGCCGGTCTGCGTCTGCTTCTGGCAGCCTGCGCCACGGATTCGGCCGACCCTACTCCCGTCGACACGGTTGTCTCAACACGGTTGTCTCAATCGACACGGTTGTCTCAATCGACACGGCCGCGGATCAGGTTCTGCGCCTCAGGATCCAGGGCGAACCCAAGACGATCGACCCGCATCTGACCAACCAGGCCTCCGAGATCAGTCTGACCCGGGCGCTCTTTAGCGGCCTCTTCACCTATGACGAAGATCTCAGCGTCGTGCCGAACCTCGCCGCGGAAATGCCGAGCATCGCCAACGGTGGCATCTCCGAGGACGGCCTCACCTACACAATCAAGATCGAAGCCGATGCGAAGTGGAGCGATGGCCGGCCATTAATGGCCAGGGACTTCGTCTACAGCATGCATCGCGCTCTCGACCCCATGGTCGCCAGCACCTACGCGTCCTTCTTCTACAGCATCGCCGGTGCCGCCGCCTACAACTCGGCTCTCGGCACGCCGGATGAGCCCAAGACGCCATCCGCAGCGGAGATTAAGAGTCTGCGTGACGGCATTGGCATCAAGGCTTTGGGCGCCCACATCATCGTCTACAAGCTGGCCCAGCCCAACCCAAGCTTCCTCAACCAGCTTGCCCTCTGGACAGCCTTCCCCGTCCGTCAGGACATCGTCAAGCAGTTCGGCGAGACCTGGACCGAAGCGGAGACCCACGTCGGTAACGGACCCTTCATGCTCTCCCAGTGGGTCCACGGTGAGAAGCTGGTAATTGAGCCCAACCCCTTCTGGTTCGGCGAATCGCCTTCGCTCAGCCGGATCGAATTCTTCATCATCGAAGACGACGTCGCCGCCTTCCAGGCCTACCAGGCGAACGAGCTCGATGTCGTCACCGTGCCCCCAGCCGCGCTGGAGCAAGTGTCGGCCGCCGGCAGCCCCTTCGCTAACCAGCTGTCGATCGAACCCGACCTGGCGACATTCGCCCTGTTCATGAACTACCGGACCGCGCCGTTCGACAACCAGATGGTGCGCAAGGCCTTCGGCACCGCGATCGACCGCAACGCCTACACCAACGGTGTCCTCGCCGGCGGTGGCGTGCCAACGACCAGCTGGGTGCCCCCGGGCCAGCCCGGCTACAACGCCGATCTCGGTTCGCAGTACGCCTTCGACGCCTCGAAAGCAAAGCAGTTGCTGGCCGGTGCCGGCTAAGCAAACGGTGTGGGCCTGCCCGAGGTCAAGTTCACCATGGTCAACAGCGACACGAACCGCATCGTCGGCCAGTTCGTCCAGGACCAGCTGAAGCAGAACCTCGGTGTCGATGTCAGCTTCGAGTACGTCGAGCTGAAAGAGTACTTCCGCATCTTCGCCACGGGCCAACACCAGATCGTGATCCAGCGCTGGAGCTCGGACTGGCCTTACCCGGACAACTGGCTGCCGGACCTCTTCACCACCGATGTGCCGAACAACTTCAACGGTTATAGCAACAGCTCCTTCGACGCGCTGATGCTGCATGCGGCGGCTGAGACGGATGACGCAAAGCGTCTCGACCTCTACGACCGGGCTCACAAGCTCGTCATTGACGACGCCGGCATTGTGCCGCTGTACAACCCGGTGACCTACGTCCTCGTCAAGCCCAACGTGATGAACTACGTCATCACCGGTGTTGACGGGTTTGTCCAGGGAGACCTCAACTTCCATCAGGTCTACATCGCCGGAAACATTAACTAAGGAATTCGGGAACGGGGGCCGCAGGAAGCGACCCCCGACCTTCTAAGCATGGCTGCTTACATCGTCCGCCGCATCCTCTGGCTCAGCCTGACCCTGCTCTTCATCTCGCTCGCCACGTTCCTGCTCATGCGCAGCGTCAAGGGCGGACCGTGGGACATGGAACGCTCCGTCCCACCCCAGCAACTGGAAAACCTCAACCGCAAATACGGCCTCGACGAACCGGTCTGGCGCCAGTACACCACCTTCGTCACCAACGCCGTACAGGGTGACCTCGGTCTCTCCTTCCAACGCCAGGACAAGCCGGTCAGCAGCATCATTCTCGATGGCTTCAAAGTCTCGGCCGTGCTCGGTATGCTGTCATTCCTCCTCGCCGCCGGTGTTGGCGTGCCGCTCGGTGTCTATTCGGCGCTGCACCGCAATCGTCTGCCGGACTACGGCAGCACCGTCCTGGCGACTCTCGGAGCCGCGGTGCCTGCCTTCGTCCTCGGCATTTTTCTCAAGACGCTATTCGCCGTCGAGCTGGGTTGGTTCGCGACATTCGGCTGGGACACCCAGGGCGGTCTTATCCCTGGTTGGCTGCCGCGTTGGGACCAGATCGTCCTGCCCGTCGTCACCCTCGCGGCACTTCCGGCCGCCTACTTCGCCCGCATGACCCGTGCCAGCTTGCTGGACGTCCTGCAGCAGGACTACATGCGCACGGCGCGTGCCAAAGGCCTCAGCTCGAGCGCCGTCCTCGTCCGACACGGCCTCCGTAACGCGGCGATTCCGATTCTGACGCTCGCCGGGCCGATCCTCGCGGTGCTTGTCACCGGCTCCTTCATCGTCGAGCAGCTCTTCGAGGTGCCGGGTATCGGGCGCGACTTCGTCAGCGCCGTGGCCGACCGAGACTACGGCATGATCATGGGCACCACCCTGTTTTACGCCCTGATCATCGTCATCGCCAACCTCGCAATCGATATCTCCTACGCCTACGCCGATCCTCGGGTGCGCTACCGGTGAGCCAATCTGTGGCCTCGGCGCCAGACGTCAGCTTCCCGTTCCCCCAGTCGGCTCCGTCTGCGAGAGGTTACTGGTCTCGTGCCTGGGGCCGGCTGCTGAAGAACCGCCTCGCCGTAGCCGGCCTCGTGATCATCGGCCTCCTGGCCCTCATCGCCCTGTTCGCGCCCCTCGTCGCGCCGTACGATCCTGCGACCCAGGACGTTCTCAACGCGCGCCAGGACCCGAGCCTCGAGCACCTCGGCGGCACCGATAACCTGGGCCGCGACATCATGAGCCGGCTGATCTACGGCGCCCGCGTCTCGCTCACCGTCGGCCTCCTGGCCCAGGCGGTGGTGCTGGGAATCGGCCTGCCGCTGGGCCTCATCGCCGGCTTCCGTGGCGGCTGGGCCGATACGGCGATCATGCGCTTCACAGACTTGGTTTACGCATTCCCCGATCTGCTCTTCATCATCCTGCTGCGCGCCGTCCTCGGCGGCAGCGTGATGACGCTGCTCCTGATTATCGGCTTTGTCACTTGGGTCGACGTCTGCCGCCTTGTACGCGGTCAGACGCTATCGTTGCGTGAGCGAGAGTACGTCTCCGCGGCGCGCGCGATGGGCGCCAGCGACCGCGAGATCATGACCCGCCATCTCTTGCCCAATCTCGCCGGCCCGCTGGTCGTGCTCCTGGCGCTGGGCGTTCCGCGCGCCATCTTTATCGAGGCTGCACTGAGCTTCATCGGCTTCGGCGTTGACCCGACGACGCCAAGCTGGGGTTCGATGGTGCAGGAAGGGCAGGCCGGAATCGTCGGCGGCAACCTGCACCTCGTGATCTTCCCGGCCGCGGCGATTGCCCTGCTGACACTCGCCTTCACCTTCCTCGGCGACGGCCTCCGCGAATCCCTCGACCCCAACATCGAAGAGCGGCCGAGACCCCGCGAAGACACCGAAGCGCCGCGTCGCGAAAGAGCGGCGCCGCAGGAGCTGCCAAAGGTCGCCTAGCCTACGCCCGCACCGGCGTGTGGTCGCTCAGGAACTGCTTCATGCGTCCCTTGGCTGCCGCCAGCGCTTCGCCGTCCTTCCATTCCGGGATGAACTCCGCGTTCGGCAAGAGCTGTGCGATCTCCTCCGCGATCGCAAATGGGTGGGCTTCGTCATTGCCCGGCAGGACGAGGCAAGGCGTCTGGCAACCCCGCACGAAATCGCGGTCGACGCTGTACGCGAAACCGGGCGCATACAGGTTGGCGTAAAATGCTGCCAGCACCTCTGGCGTCACTTCCGGACGGTCCTTTACTCCCTCCGACCATGTATCGAACAACCCGCCGGCCGGTGGCAGCTCCGCCGCAACGCGACCGATCGGCTGGGCCAGGATCGCCGCCGGGAAGCGTTCCGGCTGCGCCTTGAGCAGGCTGAGGATGAAAGGTCCACCGATGCACTGGCCGTAGAGATGACACTGGTCGATGCTGAGGTGATCGAGCAGCGCGAGGTGGTCGGCGCCGTAGTTCTGCCAGCCGTCCTGCGCCGAAATCGGTGCTCGCGACCGCCCCGGCGCGTTGCGCTGGTCCATCGCGATGACGCGAAACTCCGACGCGAACTCTGTTGTCGGGTTCACCGGTGAAGCCGGACGGCTCCAGTAGTCGATCGTTGAAAGCAGGCCGCCAGGCGCAAAGGTCAAAATCGGGAAGCCTTCGCCGTCCTCCTCGTAATAAATGCTGGCGTCACCGTATTCAAAGCTGGGCATCGTGGCTCCTTTCGCTGCGTAGGGCTTGTTGACTGATTCTAACGACCGGAAGCGTCGATGACGCCACACCGGCTCCCGGCCTGCCTGCTAAAATCCCACTGCTTCATCAAACGACGAGAGGGAAAGACATGAAATCGAGCCAGGACAGGATCCTGACGACTCATACCGGCAGCCTGGTTCGCACGCCGGAGATCATCGAGGTGATGATTGCCCAGGAGTTGGAACGCCCCTTCGATCAGGCTGCCTACGAGCGCGACCTACGCAGCGGAGTAGCCGAAGTGGTGGGTCACCAGGCGCAGGTCGGCGTCGATGTCGTCAGCGACGGCGAATTCGGCAAGAACGGCTGGATCCAGTACGTCACCGAGCGCATCAACGGTCTAGAACCTGTCCCGGGAAACCCGGTTCGCAACGAAGGGCGTTGGCCGGAGCAAGAACGCTTCGGCGACTTCTACCGCGAACACCTCAAACTCGAGCCGATGCAATGGCTGCCTGAAACACCCTCCCGTCACCTATACGAGGGCACGACGCGCAGCATGCTCTACGCCTGCAATGGCCCCCTGACCTACGACTTACAGGCGCTCCAGCGTGATATCGAAAACTTCAAAGCAGCACTTCAAGGCAAAGATGTAGAAGATGCCTTCTTGCCGGTAGTCGCGCCTTGTAGCGTCGAGACCCTGGCCAACAACCACTACCCAACTCAAGAAGACTATCTCTTCGCCGTGGCGGACGCCCTCGCCGTCGAATATCGCACCATCGTCGATGCCGGCTTCATTCTCCAGGTGGACGACGCGATCTTGCCGATGCAAGCCTTCCTCCAGCTTCGCGGCAAGAGCATGGAGGAGTATCACCGCTGGGCCGACGTCCGCATTGAGGCGCTGAATCACGCGCTAAAGGGCATCCCGGAGGACCGCGTACGCTACCACATCTGCTGGGGCAGCCAGAACATTCCCCACACGACAGATCCGGCCCTGAGCGACATCGTCGACCTCATCCTCAAAGTCAACGCCCAGGCCTACTCAATCGAGGCTGCCAACCCCAGACACGAGCACGAATGGAAGGTTTGGCAGGACGTTAAGCTGCCGGCGGGCAAGATCCTCATCCCAGGTGTCATCAGCCACGCGACGAACATCGTCGAGCATCCCGAACTGATCGCGATGCGAATCGCCAACTTCGCCGGCCTGGTTGGCCGCGAGAACGTCATGGCCAGCACGGACTGCGGCTTCTCGCAGTTCTGGAACCTGATTCGCGTCCACCCCCAGATCCAGTGGGCCAAGCTCGAAGCGCTGGTCGAAGGCGCCCGCCTCGCCAGTAGTCAGCTCTGGCGTCGCAACTGAACCATCGGCACACAACACAAGCGGCGACCAGATCGTCATAGATCTCCCCTTCACTAGCTGCCACATCGCTAGCTCGCTGAAAATCACGGCTTGAGATCACTCCAGGCCCTGACTGATAGCATGAGAGCGATACAAAAGTCCGGCAGCGGTGATCTAGAACCTCAGGTCGGTCGAGATCCTGATATGGGAGCCCAGGTAATGGCGGCCCGTCTCAAGGAAGGCGACCCGACGGCGCTGCGCGAGCTTTATCAACAAGAAGAGCGCCGCGCTTTCGCTCTCGCTTACCGGGTGTTGCGAGACTCCGCTGCTGCCGAAGATGCAGTACAGGAGGCTTTTGCTCAGCTATGGGAGCGCTCCAGTCAGCTGACCCTCGACGGCGGCCGTATCGAATCGCTGCTCATGACGATCGTCAGGCGGCGAGCCGTCGACTACGCCCGGCGCCGCCACCACACCGAGAGAACGCTTCCCGACCCGGATCTGCTTCAGGAGATCGACGAGCATGCTACCGAACTCCTCGATCAGGTCGAAGAATCCCTCACTCGGGCCGGGCTGCGAGACGAGCTCAAGACTGCGATGGATCGCCTGCCTGCCGAGCAGCTTCTGATCGTGAACAACGTCTACTTCAGTGGTCGAACCCTGAGGGAGGTCGCCGAAGCGGAAGGACTGCCCCTCGGCACGGTGAAGAGCCGGCTCCGACTCGCGATGAATAAGCTGACTGAATCCATGAAACGGCGAAACGACCGATGAGCTGCGACGAGATCAGCGAACTGCTACCGGCCTACGTCCTTGGCGCACTTGACGCCGAGGAGCTCCAGGCCGTCGAAGCCCACCTTCGCGACGGGCGTGAGCATGACGAAGAGCTCGTCGAGCTCCGCGCTACCGTGTTCGCCCTCGATCGCTTCGGCGAAGACCTTGCGCCGGACGCCGGGCCGCAATCGATATCGTCGGCTGCCGAAAGCTCTCGCCGCGTCAGGATCGGCCGTCCGCCCGTATGGCTCGCAGCCATCGCCGCCGCCGTGGTGCTCGCCGTGTTCGGCGCCGGGTGGCTGATCGGAGACCTTATCGACGGCTCCGGCCGCGAGGTCTCGATCGAGGTGCAGGGTGCGGCGGGCAGGTATCTGGTTCTCGATGGCAGCAGCAGCGCCGAGACCGTTACCGTGACCATGGCCGGCTTCGACCGGCTGTCGGACGAGCAGGCCTATCAGCTCTGGGCCATCCGTGACGGCGAGTGGCAACCGATCGGAAACTGCAACACGAACCCGCAGGGCTGGTGGAGGGGCGACTTCGTCTTCACCGTCCAGGCAGGTGAGCAGGTCGCCGTCACCGTCGAGCCGACAGGCGGCAGCTCCACGCCCACCTCGGAGCCAATTTTCATCTCGGGGCAGTGATCGCGAGCCGTTAGACGAGGCTAGGAGCCCGCGCTCGATGCCATCGTGGGCTGTTCCGCCGCATCCGGACGCCGGGCCGGCTTCACGATGTACAGCACCAGCCCGCAGAGTACCCACGACAGGGCCATGATCAGGATGCTCAACGTATAGCTGTCTAGTACCTCGGCGATCGCCGCTACGTACAGCGGCCCCAAGGCGCCCGAGAGTGTGATCAACGGACGAACGGCGCCGTTTATAGCACCGATGTTGGCGCGGCCGAAGTACGCCGGCCATATGACCTGCTGCAGTCCAACCCAGCCGCCGATTCCCAGGCCCGCTATAGCGCCGGCGATCAGGCTGGCGTCTCCCGGCAGCAGTATGAGCAGCGGGATCGTGAGCCCGCAGTAGGTCGAGATGATCAGCAAAGTCTTGCGGATGTGCAGTTTGTCCGAGAGCCAGCCCCAGAAGAAGCGTCCGGTAAAGCTCGTGAAGCCGTAGGCGCTGAATGCAATCGCCGCCGTCGATTCCGAGAAGCCCTTCTCCACCAGAGCCGGCACGAGGTTGGTCGGGAAAGCCACGGGCGAGACCTGTCCAAAGACAGCCACCAGAATGAGCAGCCATAGCGTTCGCGTCTTGAAGGCCGCCGAACGCGTGAAGCTGTACTCCTGTGTACTTTGCGGGCGTACGGGTGCTGAGCTGCCCGCGGCGGCGGGCGGAGCCACAGAATCGCCGTCCGGCAGCAAGCCGATGTCTTCCGGTTGGGTGAGGAGGAGCAGAGACGGCAGTACAGAGATCACCACGGCCAGGACGCCCATGAAGAACCAGGCTTCTCGCCAGCCGAGACCCTCGTTCACCAGAGCAACCAGCGGAACGAGCAAGAAAGCAGCCAGCCCCGACCCCATGGTCGAAGTTGCCATAGCCCGGCCTCGTTTGCGGATGAACCACTTCGGAACAAGGCTCCCCATCAGTAGCTGGGCGGGTCCGGCTCCAAGCACGCCGCCGATCACGCCGAAAACAAGAAGGAACTGCCATTCCTCCTGCACAAAGGCAATAGAACCCAGACACAGGGCGGCAACCACCGAACTGAAGATGGCCAGGGGCTTGGCAGCCCCGCTGCGGTCCATAAGCCGGCCAAAGAAGACGCCGGAACCGGCGGCGCCGAGTGTCCGCAGCGCCAGTCCGGTGAAGATAATCGTCCGGCTCCAGCCGAGGTCGTCGTGCATCGGGACGGAGAGAATGCCCGTCGTCCACATGGCGCCGGCTGTCGTAAAGGTCCGTAGGAACACGACACCGACAATGACCCAGCCGTAGTAGAAGGGAAGCCTGGTCCATAAGGCGGTGCCGCCGGCCGGCTCTCTCAATCCTCAAACCTTTCTCTTGCGGAGGCGCCGCTGCAATTGCCCTGAGAGCCACGTGCTTCGACCTGCCTCGAACGCCCGAATGGCATGAGCATACACGGCCTCTCTTGATCTCGGGGCGGTGACTTGGATCTTCTGAAGCTAGGAGCCCGCGCTCGCCGTCAGGTTCGGCTGTTCCGCCGCATCCGGACGCCGGGCCGGCCTCACGAAGTACAGCACCAGACCGCAGAGCCCCCACGACAGGGCCATGATCAAGATGCTCAACGTATAGCTGTCTAGCGCCTCGGCGATCGCCGCGACGTACAAAGGTCCGGTGGCGCCCGAAAGCGTCACTACCGGACGCACCATGCCACTGATCGCGCCGATGTTGGCCCGCCCGAAGTACGACGGCCACAGGACCTGGTTCAACCCGACCCAGCCGCCGATACCAAGACCCGCCACCGCGCCAGCAATCAGGCTCAGGTCTCCCGGCAGCAAGAGGAGCAAGGGGATCGTCAGCAGACAGTACGTCGCGATGATCAGCAGCGTCTTGCGGATGTGTAGCTTGTCGGCCAGCCAGCCCCAGAAGAAGCGTCCCGTGAAGCTCGTTAGGCCGTAGGCGCTAAATGAAAGCGCCGCGGTCGATTCCGAGAAGCCCTTCTCCACGAGCGCCGGCACCAGGTTCGTCGGGAACGCCGTCGGCGAGACCACTCCGAACACCGAAACCAGCATGAGCAGCCACAGCGTCCGAGTTTTGAAGGCCTCTGCACGGCTAAAGCTGTATTCCTGCGATGCCGCCGTGCGTACAGGCTCGGTGCTGCTCGCGGCGGCGGCCGGAGGCTCAGAATCGCCATCTGGCAGCAAGCCGATGTCCTCCGGCTGGGTTCGTATCAGAAGCGATGGCAATACGGACAGCACCACGGCGAGGACGCCAAGCACGAACCACGCCTCACGCCAGCCGTAGCCCTCGCTCACCAACGCGACGACCGGCGGCAGCAAAAACGCCGCCAGGCCTGTTCCCATCGTGGAAGTCGCCATCGCCCGGCCTCGTTTACGCACGAACCACTTCGGGACCAACGCGCCCATCAGTAACTGGGCTGGACCGGCTCCAAACACGCCGCCGATCACGCCAAAGATCAGGAGGAATTGCCACTCTTCCTGGACGAAAGCTATGGAGCCAAGACAGAGCGCTGCCACCACCGAGCTCCCGATCGCCAGCACTCGGGCGGCGCCGCTGCGGTCCAGGAGCCGCCCGAAGAACACACCGGAAGCCGCCGCACCCAGTGTCCGCAGCGCCAGTCCGCCGAAGATGATCGTGCGGCTCCAACCCAGGTCGTCGTGCATCGGGACGGACAGGATGCCTGTTGTCCACAGGGCGCCCGCCGTCGTGAAAGAGCGCAGAAACACCGCGCTGACAACGACCCAGCCGTAGTAGAAGGGAAGCGATGCCGCCCAGGACGACGCGCCGGTCTCCGGCTCCCTCAAGCTTCAAGCCCCTCTAGCGCGTCAGCGCGGCAAGCCGTTCTCAACTACGCAGGCGCGCGCACCGGACGCTTGAGCCAGTCTTGCGACATCGGCCCCAACCTACAACGGACTGCGATATCATAAGACTTGATCGATCGCCCCGGATCAATGACTCCACAGTTCTTTCGTGGCCAGTCGCGCCCCCTCCGACAGCGTCCGGAACTTGGCCCAGACCAGGTCCGGGTGGATCTTGGGGCCGAAGACGCTCTGGGCGAACCCGCAGTCCGTCCCCGCGATCACGTTCTCGCGGCCGACGAGGTTCGCCAACCGCACGATTCGCTGCTTCACCAACTCCGGGTGTTCGATAACGTCGTTCGTGTGTCCCACCACGCCCGGGATCAGCACCTTGCCCTCCGGGAGCTTGGTGTCCTTCCAGATCTCCCACTCCCACTCGTGACGCGGGTTCTGGTCGTAGGAGAAACCGGCAGCCTTGACCTGAAGTATGAGGTCTACAAATTCCGGCAGAGCTACGTCTTCCGAGTGTGGCCCACGGCCATCGCCGTAGCAAAGGTGCAGCCGGATCTGCTCTTCCGGCAGACCTTCCAGCGTCTCATTGAACACTTCGACCAGTAGCCCGAAGCGCTTGCGAAACGACTCAACGTCCATCCCCAGCGCGTTGAATTTCATCACCGGCGTGTCGATCTGCAAGACGAATCCCGCGTCGAGGATCGCCTTGTACTCTTCCCGGATCGCCTTGGCGCAGTCGTGTAGAAAGTCCTCTTGCGAGTTGTAGTAGTCGTTCTGGCCCGGCAGGTAGCCCATGTTGTCCGGCCCCACCGAGGGCAGAAACGCCTCGACCACCTGCACCGAGGGCAGCGCCGCCTTGAAGTTGCTGATCTCTCGCTGAATCGCCTCCGGTCCCTTGTGCGATACGGGACCAACGCAGACCGTGCGCGTCTGCAGCGCCTTGACCGCCTCGGGCGTCGGAACGTACTCGCGCCCCTCCCCCATGGCGACCAGCCGAGACCTCTCCTCGAAGTAGTTGTCGAATTCGCCCTTCGCGCGCTCCCGGCCCGCGGCCGCTGTCGGACGTTCGCCGCCTAGCGGCCTGTCCTCGAATCCGGCCAGCCGTTCCGGCAGGAAAGCCGTCCACCCCAACCGGCCTTGCTCGCCGTCGCTGATCACGTCGATGCCGTTTTCGGCCTGGTGCTGGACCATCTCGGCCACCGCGCTCTTGACGCGGGTCGCGAAGGCTGCCTCGTCGTGAGAGCTCCGCCCCACCAGCCTGTCGTCCCATAGCTTCCGCAGGTCGTTGGGCCGCGGTAGGCTCCCGACTTGAGTTGTGATGATGCGATCCGTGCTTCGCTTCATGGTGTGCCCTTTCTGGCTCCAACCCTAACCTGGCGGCGTGGACTCGCACCGGCGATGCTCCCGGCAGTGGTAGAATCACCGACAATCTAAGTAGTAGTAGAAGGAGCATCCTATGCTGAGCGATTCTGACAACAAAATCCTTTGTCGCATTGGCCCCGGGACGCCGATGGGCAACGTCTTTCGCGAGTACTGGCTCCCCGCCATTCGCTCCGATGAGCTGCTAGGCCCGGACAGCGCGCCGCTGCGCGTCAAGCTGCTGGGCGAGGAGTTGATCGGTTACCGCACCACCTCCGGTGCCGTCGGTCTGATCCAGAGTGCTTGCCCCCATCGTGGCGCATCGCTCTTCTTCGGACGCAACGAAGAGGAAGGTCTGCGCTGCGTCTACCACGGCTGGAAATACGACGTCACCGGCGCCTGCGTCGACATGCCGTCTGAACCGGCCGAGTCCAACTTCAAGAGCAAGGTCCGTGCCAGGTCCTACCCAACCCACGAGCGCAACGGCGTCATCTGGGCCTACATGGGACCGCGCGAGGTACCTCCCGCCCTTCCCGACCACGAAGCCAACATCATGAGTGCGGAACCGCAGCAGATCTCCATCCTCCACCGCGCCTGCAACTGGATGCAGGGTCTCGAAGGCGAGCTCGATACGATCCACGCCGCCTTCCTCCACGCTGGCGCCGCGCGTTTCGAGGATCAGGAGCCCAAGAGCCTTAATTACTACCACTACAAGGAGCGAGCCAACGCGCGCTTCGTCGTCCGGGACACCGATTTCGGCACAGCCTACGGCGCCTACCGCCCGGCCGAGGAAGACACCAACTACTGGCGCATCGGTTACGCCTTCTTCCCCTTCTTCGCGATGCAGGCCGCCGGCGAAATGGGGCCCGTCGTCAAGATGAACGCGTACGTGCCGATGGACGACGAACACACGCTGCAATGGGAGATTAACTACACGATCGAAGGACCTCAGCGCACGCGGCGCACCGTCGAGATTAACCGAGGGACCGCTCCGGCCGACAGCGGGCGCGGCGGAAACTACCTGCCCCAGGACACCGGCTGGTATGGCCGATTCAACCTCGAGCAGACCCTGGCGAATGACTTCCTGGTCGATCGGGAAGCCCAGCGCAACTGGGAGAGCTACACTGGCATCCCCGGCACCCGTCAGCAGGACATGGCGGTCACCGAAACCATGGGCCCGATCTACGAGCGCTCACACGAGCATCTCGGCACGTCGGACTCCATGATCATCCGTACCCGCCGCCGCTGGCTCGCCGTGGCCCGCGCCTTCGCCGAGACCGGCGTACTGCCGCCCAACGTCGACAACCCCAGCGCCTACCGCCTGCGCTCTGGCGAGGTGATCCTGCCTCGCAACGCCGACTGGTGGGATGGCAGTCGCGAGCTGCGCGAGAAGTCGCTCGCGAGCCCGCCGGGGCTCACGAAGACCAGGCCGTCCGCCTGATCGACCGAAGCGGAGCCGGTTACTGAAAATGAAGAGGGGAGAGTCAGTTGACTCTCCCCTCTCCACTTAAGACGCCGTGGGTTATTCGACTGGCACCGGCGCAATCTGTGCCGTGAGACCTATCTCAACATGGGTTCGACTGCCGTCGCGAGCTCCGCCTGCGTGTCGCGCGTCTTGTTAGGTATCAACGTGGCCGCCACAACCAACGCCACGGCGATGAACCCGGCCGCGGCAAGGTACCCAATGCTGAGCGCGTCGACAAAGGACTGGTACGCCACGTTCTCGACCAGCGTCGCAACTCCGGAAGGCAGGTCGGCCGTAATACGCTCCACGACGCCAACGCTCTCGCTGACCGTCTCGACGACTTCCGGCGGAGCGGCACCGTCTAGCGAATTACGCACGTCAGCCCGGTAGAGGCCCGTCACCAGGCTACCGAGAATGGCAATGCCCAGCGTGACGCCGAGCTCACGCGACAGGTCGTTCATCGCGGAGCCGACGCCAGCATCGTTGACCGGCACCGAAGCCATGATCAGATCCGTGACTGTTGGCATCGCGATGCCTGCTCCAAGGCCGAACAGCATGATTCCGGCGATCGGCACCCAGTACGGCGTGTCGATCGCAATCTGGGAGAAGACCCCCATCCCGGTCATGATGATCAGCGTCGAAGCGACAATGGTGATCTTCGGACCGAAGCGCGGCACCGCCTTCGTCGCAATCACGGCGCCGGCCATCATCGCGGCGGCGACTGGGGTTATCGCCAGGCCGGCCACCAGGGCACTGCGACCCTGCACGAGTTGTAGGAACTGGGTCAGGAAGAAGAAGATTCCGATCATGCCGACGAACAGCAGCATCAGCACCAGGAACGACCCGGTGAAGTCCATTCGCTTGAAGTACTGCAAGGGCAGCATCGGCGCCGAGCTTCGTAGCTCGACCAGCGCGAAGGCGGTCAGGAGGGCAACACCGGCCGTAATCGAGCCGACGATTTCGAGCGAGCCCCAACCGGTCTCTCCGCCCTGGATGATGCCGTAGACGACGGCCAGCGTGCCGCCCGTGACCAGGAGAGCGCCCCCGAAGTCGATTGGCTGGTTGCGACTGTCACGGGATTCCGGCACCAGGGTGGCTCCGGCTAGCGACAGCAGTACAACGGGAACCAGCAGCCAGAAGACCGCGTTCCAACCCACGTCATCCACCAGGAAGCCGCCAAGAGCCGGACCGATCGCGATGCCCATCGAGCCGACCGCGGTCCAGGTAGCTATCGCCTTGGCTCGCTCTCCCCGTGGGAACACGTTGGTAATAATTGAAAGCGTGGCCGGTAGCGCAAACGCGGCGCCAAGGCCCTGGACGCCACGCATCGCGATCAGCATGGTCGACGAGCTCGAGAGCGCGGCGCCTACCGCACCGAGCCCGAAGATCGCCATGCCGGCCATCAGTGCGCTGCGACGGCCAAAGCGGTCGCCCAGGCTACCGGCAACAAGCAGAAGTCCCGCCAGGATCAGCGCGTACATGTTGACGATCCACTGCAGGGAGGAGTTCGTCGCCGAGAAGTCTCTGGCGATCGATGGCAGCGCCGTATTGACCACGGTGCCATCGAGAAAAATCAGAAAGGTCGAAAGGGACATCACCGCGAGGACGAGGCCCTTTCGTGTCGATGCTGGAGCGGATGTTTTGGGTTCTAAGGCTACTGAAGCCACTGCGTTCTCCTTGAGGCGGATTTGCTAACTAGACGAAGACGGACTGCAGAAAGGACGGTCAGACTTCTTGGTGGGCAGTGCTGCGGTGCTTGTTTTCAGACATCGGTGTCTCCTTTCTCTGCAGTAACTTAACAAAGATAGAGGAACTACTATCGAATAGTCAAGTAAAAACTGCAATAAAATACACTATGACTTGAAAAAGCTACTGCATGTCGATATGATGACCTTGAAATGACCAAGAGAACTTACGAAGCCTTCTGCCCGATCGGAACCGCACTCGACTTTGTCGGCGAGCGCTGGACCCTCCTCATCGTCCGAGAGCTGATGCTCGGCCCGCGACGCTACAGCGACCTCGCGGAGTGGCTCCAGGGAATCGGCACCAACCTGCTGTCCAGTCGCCTGAAGGACCTGGAGCACTGTGGAGTCGTCCGCAAGAGGACGCTCCCGCCCCCCGCTGCCGCGACGGTTTACGAGCTCACGGACGTCGGACGCGGTCTGATCCCGGTAGTGATATCGCTGGCGAAGTGGGGCATGAACTTCCTCGATGAACCCTCACCGGACGAGATCCCAACCCGGGAGCTGGTTCGCGGCCTCTCTGGCCTCGGCGCGATATTCGAGCCCGAAATGATGAAGGACGTTCACGAGACCTACGAATTCCGCCTCGAAGGCGAGACCTACTCGGTGACCCTCGATGGCGGCAACGTACACGTCAGCAGCGGCCCCTCCCTGGAACCGGACGCCGTCGTCGTGACAGACAAGGCAACGACCATCGATCTCGCCATGGGTCGACTATCGAGCCAGGACGCCGAGGACAGCGGCCGTTTTCAGGTCCAAGCAGAGCCCGACGTCAAGGCCCGGGTGTTTCAGTTCCTCAAGCTAGTCGAGCGACTGCGCCTGGAGTCTGCTCCCGACCTCGCGATGAGCTCGTCTACCTAGCGGCCCCCGCGCCAGGCTCCGCTAATCACAAGCATGCTGCCGGACAGGTGATCCAGGGCCTCCCGCTGCGACTCCCCCGAACCCTGTGCAAAAAGGCGCCGCGTTGCTACGCTCGCCAAACAACCAGTGATTCGCCTTGGGCCTAAGTGCAGATCGTGTCGCCAAGCCCCAGGCGCTCTCAAACGTCAGGGGCATCATGCAGCTAGTCGCCAAAACGGCACTGATAACCGGCGCCGGTGGCGGTATCAGCAAGGCGATGGCCCACGCGTTCGCCGAGGACGGCGCTAACCTCGCCCTCGTCGATCTAAACGTGACCTCTCTCGACGCCATCAAGAAGGAGGTCGAGGCGACAGGCGGCAAAGCCATCGCGCTGCCCATCGACCTGACCTATCCCGGCGGCCTGGACTCAATGGTCGAAGAGACGGTTCGGCAACTCGGCTCGATCGACGTCCTAATCAACAACGCCGGCATTACTTGGCACAAGGACTTCTTCGACATCACCGAGGACGACTGGGCCGCATCCACCGCGTGAACTCCCGCGCCGCCTTCTTCTACATGTGACGCGTCGCCCGCCAGGTGGTCGAGCAGGCTGACGGTGGCAGCATCGTCAACACGGCGTCGATCGCCGCGAAAGGGTTTCGCGAGACATCGAAGCGGCCTACGCGGCGAGCAAAGGTGCCGTCGTGGCGATGACCTTTGATCGCGGCCCCCGCGCTTGGCGAGCACTCGATACGAGTCAACGCCATCTGCCCCGGTGTCACCCGGACGCCGAGGCTAGACGGCATGATCTCGCAGCGCTCGGTGCAGACCGAGACACCCGTCGCCCAGCTCGAATCGGAGCTGGCTGAGACGATCCCGATACGCCGCCCTCGCCGTCTTTCTCGCCGGCCCCGGCGGCCGCAACATCACCGGCCAGTCGATTAACGTCGACGGCGGCCTCGTCATGCACTAGACGGCTGGAACCGCCCACGGAAGCCATAAGGCTTCGGGGGCGTACGCCGTCGAGCCCGGCTTCTCGGTTACTGACCAGCGTCCGTTCTCAGGTACCCTGCCATGCTGTGCCCTGCCAATCGCCCATTTTTTCGATCGCCGCCCGTAACCCTTAGCTGCCGCGGACCGATTTCATACGCAGGCGGTGGTAGGTAATGGGCGACGAGACTAAACCCGAAACAACGTTCAACAAGCTGACTTCAAGGCGCACCTTGCTGGCGGGCACGGCCGGTGCCGCCGCTGCGCTGTCGGTTGCTTACGTCCTCGGTGATCGCTACGCCTTCGACCAGGCAGACTCAGACACCGCTACGGTCCAGTCTCCCGCCCCGCCCTCCACGCCGAGTGTCGATTTCAGCAGCGACACGACGCGACTCGGCCACCTCCTCCGTCGAACCGGTTTTGGCGTCACCCGTGAGGAATTCGACCGCTACCTCACCATGGGCGTCGAGGCGACGACCGACGAGCTCCTCAACTACGCGGCGATCGCCGATGACGAGGCCATAGAGCTGGTGAGCCGGATTGACCTCGAAGGTCAGAACCCAGGGTCAGCTGTCGCCTGGTGGCTCGCCCGCATCGCCAACACAAAACGACCCCTTCAGGAGAAGATGACCTTCTTCTGGCATGGCCTCCTCACCAGCCAGATCAGTGTGGTACGGGACCCCGTCGCAATGGTGGCGCAGAACGAATTCCTCCGCGCCAACGCCCTCGGCGTCTTCCCCGACATCCTCAAGGGCATCTCGCAAGACGCCGCCATGATGGTCTACCTCGACGTCTCCGGTAGCCTGCGGGCCTCGCCCAACGAGAACTACGCCCGGGAGCTCATGGAGCTCTTCTCCCTCGGCGTCGGCAACTTCAGCGAGGATGACGTTCGCGAAGCCGCGAGGGCTTTCACGGGCTGGCGTTTCCCCAGGCGGCGCTCTGACAACGGCCGGCCCACGCTGCTCGAGCCCATCTTCCAGTCGCGCCAGTACGACAGCGGCCCGAAGACGGTGCTCGGCGAAACCGGCGCCTTCGGCCCGGACGAAATCGTCGACCTGATCGTCAGGCAGCCGGCCTCGGCCGCTTTCATCACCGGGAAGCTGTTTTCCTACTTCGTCTATCCCTCGCCGGACGAAGCCACGCTGGCGCCGTTTATCGATGTCTACGAGACGAGTGGCCGAAGCATCGGCGCGACAGTCGAGGCCATGCTGCGCTCCGAAGTCTTCTACTCCGATCGCGCCTACCGCGCCCTGGTCAAGACGCCAATCGAATACGCCGTCGGCGCGGTCAAGGCGCTTGGCCAGCAGACCACCGTCGCGCAGGCGCTGGTCGCTGGCAACCGTCGCCGCGACGGCGGCGCCCTCGGGCAGATGGGCCAGGTGCCTTTCGAACCGCCGAACGTGGCGGGCTGGCCCGGCGGAGCCTCATGGCTCAACAGCTCCACGCTGTTCGCCCGCCTCAACTTCCTCAACACGCTGACCGCTGGCGGTAGCCGTCCCACCGGCAATCGCCCCACCGACCGCAGGGCTCAAACGCCACCGCAACCCGTGCTTACTGATCTCGGGACAGCGGAGCAGGCCCTGAGTCACTTCCTGCCGCTGCTGCTGGACGACAACCTCTCCGATGAGGCCCGAGCCACACTTCTATCCATCGCGGACGCTGACGCTGAGCTGAACTCAGAGCAGCTACGAGACCTTGTCTATCTCATCCTCGCCGCTCCGGAGACACACCTTGCTTAGCGTGGCGTGCGGGGGAAGGAGCCGGTCGTGAAAAGACGTGACTTTCTCAAAAGCCTGGCCGTAGTGTCGGCCGGTATCGGCGTCCCCGGAGTCTTCGCCAAAGCAGCCGTGGCCTCTGCCGCCGAAAACAGCGCCGGCACTGGGCGGACCCTGATCGTCGTCCAGCTCGCCGGCGGCCTCGATGGTCTCAACACCGTCATCCCCTACACGGACGGTGCCTACTACGACCATCGGCCTCAGCTGGCCATCCCAGAAGCTGAGATGCTCGTCGTCAACGATCGCATCGCCTTCCATCCCTCGCTGCCGGAGTTGGCTGGCCTCATGCAGGATGGCTCGCTCGCTGTCGTCGAGGGCGTCGGCTACCCTGACCCCACCTTCTCGCACTTCAAGGCCATGGACATCTGGCAGTCCGCCGACGTCAGCGGCACCGCCCGCGAGGGCTGGCTCGGCAAGTACTTCGAAGATCTCGCCGACGCCGGTGGTCACCCGCTGGCGGGCCTGGCGGTAGGTGGCCGGCTGCCTTCCGCCTTCGAATCGTCCACCGCGACGATTCCTCCCGTGGGCAGTCTCGACACCTTCGCATTGCAGGCGCCGTCTGGCGCAAACGGCCAGCGTGAGGCCGCCTTGCTCCAGCTCTACGACCTCTACCGTCCCGCCGGCTCGTCCTACGGCGCTCTACTGGATACGACGCTGGACAGTGCCCTCGACAGCTCGCAGGCGCTAAACGCGGCGCACGCCGTCTATCAGCCGGCGGTCGAGTATCCCGGAAGCTCGCTCGCCAGCGGCCTCCGTTTGCTGGCCGAGCTCATCGATTCTGGTGACGGCTCGACCCCCCTCCGCGTCGGCCACGTCATGCTCGGTAGCTTCGATACGCACACTCAGCAGGCCGACCGTCTCTCCGAGCTCCTGGCCGATACGAGCCAATCGCTCACGGCGTTCTGGCGTGACATCGAAGCTCACGGTCATCAAGACGATGTCCTGGTCATGACCTGGTCCGAATTTGGCCGGCGTGTCCCCGAAAACGGCCAGCAAGGAACCGATCACGGTTCCGCCGTGCCCATGTTCCTCATCGGCAATTCGCTCAACGGCGGCTTTTACGGTGAACCGCCGTCCCTCAGCGCGCTCAAACGCGATAACCTGCAACACACCGTCGATTTCAGGTCGGTCTACGCCAGCGTCCTCGAAGGCTGGCTCGAGGCGCCTGCCGACGCCATCCTCGGTGCCCCATTCGGCAGGCTAGACCTGTTCACGTAGGTGAAGCTGCATCGGAACCTGCAACTCAAGACGGCGGTCCTCGGGGCGACTGTAGGGCTCTTGATCGCGGTGTTAGGCCTCGTCCGGGCCAACCCTCAGATCACCGTCGAGGCCGAGGCGATTGAGCCGCTTCCGGATTACAACCAATTCTTCGCTCCTCAGGCATCTCCGAACCGGGACGCGCCGCAAACTGAACCGGCGCCGCATACGCGCACCCGGGCGAGCTGAGTCATGAACCACCTCCGTGCTCGCGCCATGAACTGCGACGTCGATCTCTTCGATCGCGGTCCCGCCGCCGAGTCCCGCCTGGCGCGCTGCGAAAGCTGGCTCCACGCCTTCGAGGCTCGCTTCAGCCGCTTCTTGAGCACCAGCGAGCTCACTCGCCTGAATCTGGCGGCAGGTGAATGGACGCGCATCTCACCAACGCTCTTCGAACTCCTGCGCCTTTCACTCGATCTGGCGCGATGCTCCGGCGGCCTCTTCGACCCGACCGTCCTCCGCAGCCTCGAAGGCGCCGGCTACGACCGCTCCTTCGACGATTTGCCGTCCCATCGCTTCGCCCGACGCGTGCCCCTTGCCGGCTCAGACTGGCGATCCGTCGAACTCGACCCCACAAGGCGCCGCGTAAGACTGCCGGCGTCGGTCGGGATCGACTTCGGCGGTATCGGCAAGGGCTGGGCCGTCGATCGCCTCGCCCGCTATCTGCATCGCGACTGCCTCATCAACGCGGGCGGTGACCTCTACGCCGCCGGCGCGCCTGACGATCACGATTCGTGGCTCGTCGGTGTCCAGGACCCCTTCGAGCCGAGTCAGGACATCATGACGCTGGCCGTGCGCGACCGTGGCGTTGCGACATCCAGCACCCTGAAGCGCCGCTGGACCATCGATGGCCAGCCGGCGTCTCATCTGATCGACCCTCGAACCCAGACTGTTGCCCTAACCAACGCGGTGCAGGTCACCGCGGTCGCCTCCGCGGCCACCCTGGCGGAGTTTTACGCCAAGGTGGCGTTGCTGCAGGGTGTGTCTGCCGGCCTCTATTACCTTGAAGCTGAATCAGACGTTGCAGGCGTCGTCGTCGCTGAAACCGGCGAGATCTTGGTCACCTCGGGGCTCGCCAACCTTCAAGCCGGCTCAATGCCTCGGCAACGGACGGCCGTCTGATGGACGGCGTCGATCACACCTTCTGGTACCTGACTCGCGCGTCCGGATTTGTCGCCTACCTGCTCCTCTTCGGCTCGGTAGCGCTTGGCCTTTTGCTAACCGGTGGTTCGCCCGGACTGAAGCGGTACGACGTTTATGACCTGCATCGTTTCCTCGCCATCCTGACCCTGGCCGTGACGCTGTTCCATCTCTTTATCGTCCTTCCCGACGCCTACATCGGCTTCTCGCTCTCCGAGTTGCTGATCCCGTTTGCCTCTCCCTACCGCCCCGTCTACATGGCGTTGGGCCTCCTGAGCTTCTATCTCATGCTCCTCGCAGTCGCGAGCTTCTACTCGATGCCGCTTATTCCTTACGCCTGGTGGCGACGCCTCCACTACAGCACCTTCGCCGTATTCGTCATGGCTCTGGCGCACGGCCTCGGCTCCGGCACCGACACCGGCACGCCGTGGGCGCTGGCGCTCTACGGCGCGACCGGGGCGCTGGTTTTCCTGCTGACTGCCCGCAGAGCCCTCGTCGGACGCTCTCGGGGCCTGATTCCACCACCGCTGGACGTCCCGCGGCGACAGGCCATTCCGAAGCCCGTCAGCTCCCGGCCTGTGGACCTCGCCTGACCTATCGCGCTGGCGGCTGGCGCCTTATGCCTGTTCCCGGAACCAGCGTTCGGCGCCGGGATGCAACGGCACCTCCAGCGGCGTCGCTTCTGTCCCGCCCGCCAGCTGCTGGATGCCCGTGAACGATGACTCCCACCGGATCTCGTCCGCTCGGGCGCCGATCGCGGCGCAGATCCTGTACGCATCCTCGTCGGGCATTGCCTCGCTGGTATAGAGCGGCCAGCCGCTGTAATCGATGCTGACACTGTCCTCCGCCAGGAGCGGAAAGCGCTCCCGAGGCAACGCGGCGCGACGCCAACCCATGGATTCCAACTCGGCAAGCACGCTTTCCTCCGGCACCAGTGGCGTGTATCCAGCCTCGAGCGCCGTGTCGAGCCACGTAACGATCCCCTCGTCGAAGACGATGTCCACGCTGCCTTCTTTGATCGCCGCTAGGCGCCGCGGGTCTCCCGGCGGTCCGTTGAGCTGAAAGCTCCCGCCCCTAGTCTCGATATCGGCCAGCGTGAATCCGTACAGCGGTAACATCTGGTTCAGCAGCACGCGCGTCGAGTGCGTCGCGTCTTCGCGTATCGAGACTCGCACCGGCCGGTCGGCCAGCGAGGTGACCCCGGAGCCCGGCCGAACCGCCATGACGAATCGGTCCCAGGACGGATACACGGCCAGCGCGCGCACCGGTAACGGCGCCGAGAACAGGCCCTTCCCGATGTAGGCTTGCGTCAGGAGCGCCGACGGGTTCACGAAAGCCGCATCCAGCTCGCCGCGGCAGATGCCATGCGCCAGAGCCGGCGATCCCGGCGACATTCGCAGCGACGGTTTGAAGTTCTCACCGGACGCGTTCCCTACGAAGACAGCGACGTCTCGGTTGGCGTAATAAGGGATCGCCGGGTCGCCGGCGTAGCCGAGAGCAATCTCCCATAGCATCTTGCTGCGAGCGAACTGTGCACCTCGCGGTAGCGGTTCCATCGAAGACCTCCATGTCGAAAGCTGGCTAGGATAGTGGGAGGATTCTAAGCCGTTGGCGCCGCGTTCGCCCTTCGTCCCCTTCGTCCCGCGCCCAGGGGCCGCGCCTCCTGGCTCCGAGGTCTGTGATCCTCACCGCCGCAACGCTAAACTGAAGGCGCTTCTCGAAGCAGTCAGGGCGCGAATCTAGTCAGAAGTGAAGGGGCAACCACATCATGATCCGAGGCTTTAGCCACATCTACCTGCCGGTTCGTGACCTCGACGAATCCATCGAGTTCTACACCCAGAAGCTCGACTTCTACCTCCTGCGCAAATACAGCTGGAACGGCACCCCATCCGCCTACGTCGGGATGAACGGGATCCTCCTCGAAATGAGCAACGGGTCGAATACTCCGTCCGTCGATGGCCGCTCCGAGCTCCGTGTCGGCCTCGAAGTCCCAGACATCGAAGCGGCGCTGACTGAATTCAAGGCCAGGGGCGTCGAAGTCGCGCGCGAACCGTGGCAGGCGATGACCTTCTGGGGCAAGCAGGCCCAGATAAAGGACCCCTCCGGCTACCTCATCTCGATCAGGGAATGGCGCGACCCCGACGGACCCCAGTTCGAAGGCTGGCAGCCCGAGTCTGACAACGTTGTCCGCCTCGCCTAGGCCGCAACCCTCACGCAGACAGAATTCTAGCCAGCAATCATGAGCAAGACGAAGCTGACGCCGTCATCTCCTGACGCGGCCGCAATACGGGCTGAAGTCCGTCTACCGACCAGCGACCCTCAGGAAGACGCCGCCTTTTTCCGCGAGAAGCTGGGCTTTCGCCTCGACAGCATCTTCCCCGCCGATGACCCGTCCGTCGCCGTGATCAGCGGCCACGGCCTGCGACTTCGCCTCGAACTCACTGCCGCCGAACCGCCGGGCACGCTTCGAATTACGGCTGACGAACCTGCAACCATTGCCGGTGGCCAGACCGAGCTCGTCGCCCCCAACGGCACCCGCATCGAGATTCACCCGACGCCAGCCCTCGAGATACCGCCCACCCAGCACTCCTTCGTCGTCTCCCGTCGCAACGACGTCGGGGCGTGGGTCGTCGGCCGGGCCGGCATGGAGTACCGCGATATGATCCCGGGTCGCCTCGGTGGCAGCGTCATCGCCTCAAACATACGCATCCCCAACGGTGGCCCCGTGGCGGACATGGTCCACTTCCACGACATCGCCTTTCAGCTCATCTACTGCTATCGCGGTTGGGTGTCGGTCGCCTATCAAGATCAGGGGCCACCGATCCTGTTGAGCGCCGGCGAATGCCTGATCCAGCCACCGCAGATCCGTCACCGCGTCTTGGAGTCCTCGGCCGGCGCGGAAGTCATCGAGGTGACGGTGCCCGCCGAGCATCTCACCACCATCGATCACGAATTGGAGCTCCCCATGCCGCTGCCGGCGCTCGGTAAGGAATACGGCGGCCAGCGTTTCTGCACCTACAGTTCCTCCCAGGCCGCCTGACAGCCCTCAGGGACTCCCGGCTTTGAGGCGGCAGCACTGGTATCGGCGAAGCGACCGATGGAGTCGCAGACGTCCAGATGCTGAGGTGGCGCGGCGGTGAGTCTGAGCCGATCACCACCCACGATGCCGATATCCTTTTTACCTTTGTGGTGGCTGGAAGCATGACGTTGCAGGTCATAGACCGTTCCCTGGAACGCCTCGAAGCTGGCGACGCCTTCGTCTTGCCTCCGAACACGAGGTCAGCGCTGGCGGAGTGCTCCTCTGAACTGGAACTGCTTCAGGTTTCTTTACCCGGCAGATTCGAAACGGTGACCCATGACTCGCTCTAAGCCCGGCCGCACCGGCTCGACCGACTTCGCGAAGACGAAGGCTATGTTCACGCTGCCGCAAGGCGTCACATACCTCGACGGCAACTCTCTGGGCCCGTTGCCGATCGCGGCCCAGGAGCGCGTCCAGCGCATGATCGCCGACGAATGGGGTCAAATGCTCATCCGTGGTTGGAACGACGCCGGTTGGATGGACCAGCCCACACGCGTCGGCGACCGCGTCGGCCGCCTTATTGGCGCTGCTCCAGGCACCGTGGTCATGGGCGAAACGCTCTCGATAAAGGTCTACCAGGCGTTGGCTTCGATACTGGAGATGCGACCCGGCCGCAGCGTCGTCCTCTCCGATACCGGTAACTTCCCCTCTGACCTCTACATGGCGAAAGGCCTGATCGAGTCACTGGGCCGCGGCCATCGACGAAAACACGGCTGCCCTGATGCTCACCGAGGTTGACTACCGCAGCGGGCGCAAACACGACATGACAACCCTCACGACGCGTGCCCACGCTGCCGGCGCCCTCACGATCTGGGACCTGGCCCACTCTGCCGGCGCGATACCCATCGACGTCACCGGCGCTGGCGCCGATTTCGCCGTCGGCTGCACCTACAAGTTCCTCAACGGTGGCCCCGGCGCGCCGGCCTTTATCTACGTCTCACCGGAAGTCGCCGATTCGGTGCGTCCGGCGCTGGCCGGCTGGCTCGGCCACGAAGCCCCGTTCGATTTCGACCCCGACTATCGCTCCGGAGCCGGCGCCCAACGCATGCGGGTCGGCACGCCGCCGATTATCGCGCTCGCCGCCCTGGACGCGGCGCTCGACGTCTGGGATCAAGTCGACATCGACGATCTGCGCGCCCGCTCGATCGAGCTCAGCGACCTGCTTATTTCAGAGATCGAACGCCGCTGTCCCCAGTTCGAGCTGGCCAGCCCGCGAGACTCGAGTCAGCGAGGCTCCCAGGTGTCGTTCCGTTACGATGGCGCTCGCGAGGTCATGCAGACCCTGATCGGCCGGGGCGTCATCGGCGACTTCCGGCCGCCGGACGTCCTGCGATTCGGCATCACGCCGCTCTATCTCGATGCCGCCGACATCATCACGGCCGCGACGGTCATCGAGGAAGTCACGCAAAAGCACGCGCCTGTGATCCGCACCTGAGGCGATTCGTCTTGGCATCGAAGGGTGGTAGTCCTACTGCGGCGCGACCGCCGCGACAGCAACTTTTGCGTCCGGATTGCGGGCAGCTTCCGTCGCCTTCACCCAATCTTCAGCCGCAGGCAGGATCATCGAAGCGGACCTGACGCGGTTGAGCTCCACGTTCTGCACGTTGCTCGGCAACACGCCCTCGTTCTTCAGCGCGATAGCTGAGCGAATCAGCATCCGGCGCACGGCGATAACCATTGCGTCGGTCGTGCCGAGGTGCTCCTTCGAGCGGTCGTAGATCGGCTCAATCCCGTCCTCGTTACACATCAGCTCCGTCATCGCCCGGTCCTGCAGGTTGCCCGAAAACGCGATGCCGGTGAACTGCACCGTCTTCTGCAGCTCGTAGTCGATCTTGTAGTCGTTCTGCTTGTTCGCCGTCGTGAAGTAACGCGACCGTGGGTCGCTGGTCGCGGGGAGGTAACCGCCGGACAGGCTGAACCCGTCCCTGGCGCGCGCGATCTCTTCCTCCGTGACCGGTCGCTCCACATTCGCCGACTGGCTGACCATCATCGTGTAGTGGTCGTCCAGCGGTATGAAGGTGCGCAGATGGACCGTGTCGGGTCGGCTAGCCGCGATCATCGTGTGGATCGGGAAGATGTACTGGCTAACGCGGTGCCAGAGATTACCTTCGTCGTCCCACGTTCTCTTGCCGGAATAAAACGCGCCGTAGTCCGTCGGCACAACGTCAAGACGCGGAGCTTTGTCTCTGCTGAAGAAGCCGCGTATCCCGGTTGTCTCCGCCTCGGCGGTCAGGCGACCGTGAAGGTAATCGATGTGCGACGAGTCGATGTCGCCTTCCAGGTTCTGGAACCAGTTCGCTTCCTCCATCATGATCATCGGAGGCAGGACCTGTTCCTTCGGCAAGGTGTTGATCTCGAAAGGCGGGAACGGTGGCGGCGTCTCACTCGGCCCCATGTAAACCCAGATCATGTGGTTCACGTCTCGGCACGGGTAAGCCTTGGCGCGGACCTTGTTCTTGAAGTTGCTTTCCACCGGCTCAGACGGCATGTCGATGCAGGCGCCCGTCGTGTCGTACTTCCAGCCGTGGTAGACGCAGCGCAGTCCGGCCTCTTCGTTACGGCCGAAGAACAACGACGCGCCGCGGTGGGGACATGACTCCGCCACCAGCCCAACTTCGCCGTTCGAATCGCGGAAGGCCACCAGGTTCTCACCGAGCAGGCGCACCTTCTTTGGCGGGCTGTCCGGCTGCTGCAGCTCGAAAGACGGCAGGCCGGGGATCCAGTACTGGCGGATCAGTTCGCCCATCGGCGTCCCAGGACCTACACGGGTAAGGAGTTCGTTATCATCCTTGCGAAGCATTAGGTGGCCTCTTCCTGATTTCTATTTTCTCTGCAACTCACAGCGAGTCATCTGACCACACATTCTAGATGAATCGGACTTGCTTCGTTTGTCACCCGCCTGCTGGGACTCAGGGCAGCGCGTCAGATTCCGCGTAACGCAGCCAGGCGCTCATCTGCAGCGCCGATACGCGGCAATGCAAAACCACGGGACGATCCTTGACCGCGAACGCCTTCTCCACTCCTTCGGCAATCTCCGACTCGTCCTCGATCGTGATCGCCTCGGCGCCGAAGGCCCGCGCCCACGCCGAGAAGTCAGGGTTCGTCAGCTTCGTCCCTGACATGAAGGCTCGCTGGGGGTAGCGCATGTAGGAGTGCATGCCGATCGTCCCGTACATCGCGTTGTCGGCGATGATCAGGATCGGGTTGGCGCCGTATTGCACCGCCGTCGCGAGCTCGTTGCCGGTCATCAGCGCGCCGCCATCGCCGACAAAGGCGACGACCTGCCGGTCGGGCTGTCGCAACGCGGCCGCAACCGCCATCGGCATCCCGGAACCCATCGCCCCGACGACGGATGACAGCATCATCTGCCCCTGGCGGAAGCCCATATAGCGATGCACGTAGCTCGAAAAGTTGCCCGCGTCGCTCGTCACGACGGCATTGGCTGCCAGGTGCTTCTCAATTTCACAGACGATGTCGGCGAAGTCGACGCCGTCCGGCGCCGGCTCACCCGACTTCACCTGCAACCCGTGGTGGATCTCATTCAGTCCGCGCACCCATCCCTGCCGCTTCATGGCGTCGTCCGGCGCGCCCCGATCGAGTAGCCCGCGTAGCACCTCGGCCGGGCTCGCCGGGATGCCGAGGATGGGTCGCCAGACTCGGCCGACCTCGTTGGCGTCGGGCCAGACGTGGACCAGGGGCAGCTGTGGTTCTGGCGCCGCCGGGAACCGGTACCCCTGACTCACGGTGTCTGAAAGTCGCTCTCCCAGCGCCACCAGCAGGTCGGCTCGCCGCATCTCCTCGATCTGCGGCGCCGGGACGCGGATGCCCATGTAGCCGCCGTAATTGGGGTGCGTCGCGTCGAAGAGCTGCGGTCGCCGGTGCGTCGGTATGATCGGAAGCATCCACTCCTCGGCCAGACGGGTCAGGTCCTCGAGCACGCCCCGGTCATGCTGGGCGTCCGAAAACAGCGCGCCGCCCACCAGGACCAACGGTCGCTCCGCCGCTGATAGCATCGATGCCAGCTGGTCCAGGTCAGACTTACGTGGCGCCGAGACGTAACGCGCCCGCGGCAAGTCGACTGGCGCGTCAGTCTCGCTGTCGAAAATGTCCTCCGGCAGGACGACGGCCACGGGTCCCTGCGTCCCGCTCTCCGCCGTATGGAAGGCGCGAGCGATCGCTTCCGAAGCCTGGTCCGGGTCGATGACCTCGATGACGGACTTCGTGATGTCCGAGAGCAGGCGAGCGTAGTTCTGTTCCTGCAGCGCCAGCCGCCCCACGTCGCGCCGTTCGACGTGACCGATCAGCATCACCATCGGCGTCGCGTCGTGAAACGCCGAATGCAGCGCCACCATCGCGTTCGAAAGACCCGGTCCTCGAGAGACGATAGCGACTCCGGCTCGGCTGCGTAGCTGGCTGTCCGCCATCGCCATGTATCCGGCCCCGGACTCATGCCGGCACACGATCAGCTGGATCGAGCTCTCCTCGATGAGCGCGCTCGTAAAGCCGACGTAGCTTTCGCCGGGGACACAGAAGATGCGGTCCACGCCGTGGGCTTCAAGGCTGTCGATCAACAAACGCGCTACGGATTGGCTCATGGCTTGTGGTCTCCTCTGGATTCAGACGCGAAGAAGTCGTGGTGAACGATCCTAACCCAGCCGTTCGGCTCGGCGAAGCACCTTTAACGTTGGATTGGCCGCGTGCCGTTGTCTCACGCTGATCTTCAGGTCAGCAGTGGAACCACGAGAGCCCGCGGGTTATGGCCAGGCGCTTGCTCGATGGTCAGGTGCTATTCGGTCACCCGGCAGTGATCCCTTCGATCCGCTCCTTCACGTACGGATCGACGCTGGTGCCCAGCAGACGCCAGTCCTCGTCCTTGGTGATGATCCGCTTCGCCGAGCGAATATCCGCGTAAGGCATGTCCGGCTCCACGCCGGGTGGATCGATCCCCTGGGCGACGTTCTTCGCCGCGCTCACCAGCATCCGTCGCATCCGGATCACCGCCGAATCGGTCGTCCCGAGGTGTTCGCGGCTGCGGTCGTAAATCGACCCCATGCTCTCCGTGACTGCCATGTCCTGCTGGCCTATTCCCTTGATACCGGTGTAGCTGAAGCTACGCTGTGCTTCACGGTCAAGCAGGAAATCATTCTTAAAGGTCTGTGTCCGCTCTTGGATTCCAGACGGCCTGCCGACAACCTGAGACGCCCCGGCGCCGCCCTGAGGCGCGCGCTGGTCCGGCTTCACTGTGAAGCTCATCCGCCAGTAGTTGTTGTCGTCGATCGGAACCATCATCAAAGCGCTGGCGCCGCCGAGCGGGATGTTCGAGATGTAGCAAATGAACGGCATGATGAAGTCGGTCAGGCGAACGTGGACATGCCCGTTCGGTGTGTCACGTAAACCGGCGTAGCGGAAGCCGTACCACATGTCACTCACCTCCAACCGCGGCGCCTGCTTTCGTCCCCGCATGAAGGTCGACATTTGCGGTGAAGGCACGCCCGGCTCGTCCGTTTCGTCCGCTGGCACTTCGAAGTCGGCCAGGTTGCGATGCAGGAAAGAGATGTGCACCGTGTCCAGGTTGCCTTCCAGGCCCTGAACCCAGTTGCACTCGGAGAGGATCTTCGAAGCCTGCCACTGCTCCGGCTTTAGAGCATCTGAACCGAAATCGCGGAAAGGCGTCATCTTTTCCGGCGGGCCCATGTAGGTCCAGACCACGCCACCCGATTCGTGCGTTGGGTAAGCCAATACCCGCACCTTGCTCTTGAAGTTGCTCTCGGCCGGCTCCGACGGCATATCGACGCAGGCGCCCGTTGTATCGAATTTCCAGCCGTGATAGACGCAGCGCAAGCCCGCCTCCTCGTTGCGGCCAAAGAAGAGAGACGCTCCCCTGTGGGGACACGAGTTGGCCACCAGTCCCACCCTGCCCGTCGTGTCACGAAAGGCGATCAGATCCTCGCCCAGGAGACGCACCCGCACCGGCGGCGAATCCGGCGAAGGGACCTCCGAAGAAAGCGGCCCCGGCATCCAGTAGCGCCGTAACAGGGCGCCCATCGGCGTCCCGGGTCCAACCCGCGTCAGAAGCTCGTTGTCCGCATTGCTAAGCACAGATCACCTCTTGCCGGACTACCTTGCTTTGGCTGATATGCGCCTCACTCTAGAAGCGGCCGAAATCCTCGTCAAACTAACTAACAGTTAGAGAGGACGCTACTCTTCGAGCCAAAATATCCTAGGCTCCTTCCCGATAACGATTTGCCATAGCTAAGCCGAAGCTGGACGGGCTCCCCCGCGAGTGCCAGAATCCTCGCAGTGCAGGCCGCCCTCCAGTTCAGTCTGGCTGACTGTTTCGGGACCTGTCGCGAAGGAGGACACATGCTTTCCGAACAAGACAACGACACCCTCTGCCGTGTTGGGCCAGGTACGCCCATGGGTAGCCTGCTTCGTGAGTATTGGCTCCCGGCGCTGATCTCCTCGGAGGTTGAGGCAGACGACTTTCCTCGTCGCATCCGGCTTCTTGGCGAGGACCTCATCGCCTTCCGAGACACGGACGGCCGCGTTGGCGTGATCCAGGAGAACTGCCCTCATCGTGGTTCTTCGATGATGTTCGGACGCAACGAAGAGAACGGCCTGCGCTGTGTCTACCACGGCTGGAAGTTCGACACCAACGGCGCCTGCGTCGACATGCCCAGTGAGGGGTCCGAGAGCGAATTCAAGAGCAAGGTGAAGATGCTCGCCTACCGCACCCAGGAACGCAACGGCATCGTCTGGCTCTACATGGGGCCGAGAGCCAGGGGTGAGGAGCCGCCGCTGCCCGACCTCGAGGTCAATTTGGACGGCTTCCCGCGACGGGACGGCGTGCCTTTCAAGTACGTCAGGCAGTGCAACTGGGCCCAGGCGCTTGAGGGCGACATCGACAGCGTTCACCTCAACTTCCTCCACACGCGCCTCGATCGTCCGAATCCCGCGACCGGCAGTGACACAAACCCTCAGTTCGAGCTCATCTACACCGATTACGGTCACTTCTACGGCGCTCGGCGCACCGTTGGCGACATGTACTACTGGCGGATCAATCAGTTCGCCATGCCTTTCTACACCGCGGTCACCGGGCCTACGAGCAAGGTTTGGATGCCGATCGACGACGAGAACACGCTGATCATGGAATGGAACCCATCTCGCCCGCCGGACATGCCACGGGAGTACGACGACACCGCGAACATGGCGACGGCGCGCCAGCCCTGGGGCTACAAGCCGGACGACCCGCGGCTCCCGTGGGGCAACTGGCGCCTCAAAGCCGACGTCGACAACGAGTGGTTGCGCGATCGCTCCCTGGAGAAGGACAAGTTCTACGTCGGCATCTACTCCAACCCGCTGCAGGACTCGGCGGTTCAGGTCACGATGGGCGCCGTCTATGACCGCACCCGCGAGTACCTCGGCACGACGGACAAAGCGATCATCGCCTTCCGCCGCATCATGATTCAGGCCGCGAAGGCCTTTCGCGATAAGGGGGAACTGCCTCTAACCGTGGACAACGCCGCCCTTTATCGAGCCCGAGGCTTCGCCGCCATGCTGCCCCAAGACGTCGACTGGCTGGAGGTCTCGAAGCCGTGGCGCGAGGCGTTCTCAGACGGCCCCCCGGCCGAGTACCGCGTCGACCTGACCACGTTGCGAGAAGCCCGTGGTGCCCTGGCTCCGAAGATCGCGAATTAAAGCGCGATGCGCTATCGCACGCTCGGCAATACGGGGCTTGAAGTCTCCGAAATTGGCTTCGGCTGCGGCGGTACCGCCGGGCTGATGACAAATGGCAGCTTCGAAGAGCAGCTCGCCGCGGTATCGCGCGCCCTGGAGCTCGGCATCAACTACTTCGACGAAGCGCCCGACTACGGCGACGGCGTCTCCGAAACCAATCTCGGCAAGGTCCTCAAGGCGCTGAACGCCGACCCGATCATCACCACCAAGGTCGAGGTGCGCGCTGAGAACCTGGATGACATCGCGAATCACATCGCGCGCTCGGTCGAAGCCAGCTTGCAGCGTCTCGGGCGGGACCACGTTGATGTCGTCCAGATTCACAACGGCCCGGTCCAGGAACCGCCGCGGCTGGAAGGCCGCGACTACCGCATCTTGTCTCTCGAAGACTACCTCCGCCCGGACGGCGCCCTGGACGGTCTGCGACGCCTCAAAGCTTCCGGCAAGGCTCGGCACGTCGGGTTCATCTGCCGCGGCGATGACGGCGGCCAGGTCCGGCAGCTCATCGATACCGGCGAGTTCAGCCTCATCAACCTCGTCCTCACCCTGCTCAATCCCACAGCTGCGAGGCAGCCCCAGCCCGGCATGGAAGCCACGCCCGACTTCGGTCAGGTGATCTCCTACGCCCGCGAAAGAGGCGTCGGCGTCGCCGTCTACAGCCCGCTCGCCAGCGGCGTCCTTGCCGATTCCGCCCTGGACGGCGCAACGCCGCACCCGCTGTCTGGCCTCGCGCGCCGCACAGGACCCGTTAGCGAGCAGCGTGCCCGTCAGCTCGCCAGCGCGGAGCGCTTCCTCTTCCTCTCCAGCTCGGATCGGACGCTGGCCCAGGCTGCCTTCCAGTTCGTCCTCTCCGAACCGGGCGTCACGATGGTACTGGGTGGCTTTTCCGACTCAAACCAGCTCGAAGAGCTCGCGGCGACCTCGGACGCGGGAGCGCTATCGCCGCAGGATATGTCATCAATCGAGAGCGTCTGGTCCAGCCAGCCGTCGTAATCGGCGATAGCCGCATGCCTCAACCCGCACATCGTTGCTGGCGTCAGGCTGACTTTAATGAACGGATCGAGTAAACAATGGCCCCAGTGATTCGTAGCCTGTTCGAGGTCTACCCGGAGCAGACCGCAGCAACCCTTCCCCTCGGCATCTCCGTCGATGGCCTGCTCTACGGCAAGAGCCTCGACGGATCAGATCCAGTCACTGGCGAATTCCCGCCCGCCCCTGAGGATCAGATGCGATCGGCCCTACGCAAGCTCGCTGTCCTTCTACAGAGCGCGGCCGGCGACGCTTCCTTGATTCACCAGCTCACAGCCCTCCACAGCTGTCCCGACTTCGCCTCGCTGCTCGACACAGCCTGGCGCGAGGTCTTTCCCGCCACGGACCGTCCGGCCGTCGAAGAAACGGAAGGCTACCTTCCTGCGGGATCCCTGCTTCAGCTCGACTGCCACGCCTCACTGCCTCGATCGGAGTTGGGCGGCTCATCAATCGAAGCGATCAGCGTCTGCCCTGGCGAAGTCACCGCGCCGGCCGGTGCAAGAGTCGGACCCATCGTCTTCGGGCGCCTCACCGCGATGCATCCCTGCACCGGCGAGCTCCAGGGCAACAGCCTCGAATCGCAGCTACGTCACGTCCTCGAGAACATGCAGACGTTCTTGACCAACGCCGGCGCCGGGCTGAACGAAGTCACCCGCGCCACGCTGTACATGAACCCACCGGATCTCGCGACGATGAATCTCGTCTGGAGCGCTCTTTACCCTGACCCGTCCGATCGTCCGCCTCACAAGTGGGTGCCCACGGCGTTGCCCGAGGGCCAGCTCGCCGTAGTCGATGTCATCGCGATTCCCGGCGCCGGCGGCAGGCGCGTCATCGAGATCGAAAACGCCCACCACGGCGACCCCATGACGATGGCCGCGCTCACCGGCAACCTCGTCTCGTCTTCGCGCGTTATCGCCCACCGCCGCGAAGACCCTGCCGACTACGCCCACCAGATCTTCGACAACATCGAGGAGATCATGGCTCTGGCCAGCGGCAGCATCGCGAATCTCACTCAGCTCACCGCGTTCATCGGCCAGCCCGACTACCGCCTGCTCGTCGAGCACGAGCTCACGCGGCGCCTTCCTGCGGGAAAGGAACGCCCCGTCGTCCACTACGTCGAAGCCGATCTCGGTGGCGTCGGAGCGCCGCGCATTGAAATCCTCGGTCTGATCTAATCTCCTGCTGCAATCTGACCCTTCATCCGGTGTAGAGTCAGGGTCGCAGTTCAGGTGCCTGGCGGCGCCCTTATCGTTCACACCCGCCGCAGTCTTTGGAGGGGAAAGCCGATGCCGGTTTCTGGTCTCGTCGTCCTGATCACAGGTGCCGCAAGAGGAATGGGACGTGAGTACACCCGCGCCTTCTTGAAGGAAGGCGCCAAAGTCATCGCCACAGACGCCGCGTGGACGCCCTCTGGCGTCTCCGGCGACGACATCGATTTCCGAGAAGAGCTCAAGGACAACCCGGACGTCCTCGTCGAGCGCATGGACATCACCATCGATTCGCACATCAAGCGCGTCTACGAAGCGGCCATGGATCGCTACGGCACCGTCGATGTCATCATCAACAATGCCGGTCTCCGCGCCCGTGACCTCTACCCGCCTCTCGGCAACCGCCAGATCATCGATACGGAGCTGGGCGACTGGTGGCGAATGTTCGACACCCACGTCTTCGGCACCTTCCGCGTCATCAAGACCTTCGTCCAGCCCATGATCGCCCAGAAGCGCGGCAGCATCATCAACGTCTGCTCCGGTGGCGGCGGCGGCCGGACCCTCGAGGGTCCCTACCAGCCCGCGAAGGCGGCCGAAGTCATGATGACAATCTTCCTCGCCAATGAGCTCAAGCCTCACAACATCGCCGCCAACGTCCTCCTCCCCGGCTTCACACGGTCGACTGGTACCGACGAACAGACGGCTGCCAGGCAAGACGTCTTCCTCCAGAACAACCCCGGAAAGCAACCGAATCCTGTCCGGCGCCTCCGCCCCGATTCCGTCGTGCCCCTGGCGCTGCACCTGGCCGAACAGGACGGGGAAGGGACGTCTGGCGAGACCTTTGAGATCCTCACCTGGAATCAGCAGAACGAGCTCGGTGGATTCGAGACCTGGGGCTACGGCCCCGACGTTGAAGCTGCGCGACAGGCTGGCACGCTCTAGCTGCCCCGAAACTTTCAGGAGGAAGGCAATGCCAACGATTCAGCCTGATCGCCTCAGGGAGATCGCCGCCCAGTTGCTGATCAGCGCTGGTGCCAGCGAAGCGGAGGCTTCCACTGTTTCGCGGCACTCCATCGACGCCAACCTCGCTGGTCACGACTCCCACGGCGTCATTCAGATCCCGACCTACATCGATCGCATCCGGCGTGAACACATCATGCCCGGCGCGCCCTTCGAGATCGTCCAGGAGACGTCGAACTCCACCGTCATCGACGGCAACTGGGGCTTCGGCTACGTCGTGTCTGAAAGGGCGATGCAGATCACCATCGACAAGGCGCGCCTGGGCGCTGTCGCCGCCACTACCGTCTTCCGACAGTCCCACATCGGTCGCGTCGCCGATTACCCGCTGATGGCCGCCGAGGCCGGCATGATCGGCCTGATGACGGCCGACTCCGGGCGCTCCGCCAAGACCGTGGCGCCCTTCGGCGGCAAGGAGGCGCGTCTCGGCACCAACCCGATCTGCATCACCATGCCAAGCAACCTCGAAGCCCCGATGTTCATCGACATGGCGACCAGCGCCGTCGCCGCCGGCAAGCTCAACGTCGCACGCGCCCGAGGCAAAGCCATCCCCGAGGGCTGGATCCTCGATAAGCAAGGCAACCCGACGACGGACCCGGCCGCCGGCGTCGTCGGCCTACCCCTTGGCGGCTCCGAGGGCCATAAAGGCTATGGTCTGTCGACCATGATCGAGATCTTCTCCGGAATCCTCACCGGCCTCGGTTTCGGTCACGAACCCTCGGGGCGCCACCACGACGGCTGCTTCATCGCCGTGTTCAACGTCGAGGCCTTCCGTCCCCTGGAGGACTTCAAGCGCGAAGTCACCGAGTTCGCCGCCTACCTCAAGAGCACGCCGCCGATGGCCGGCTTCGACCAGGTCTATTACCCCGGTGAGCTCGAATACCGCAGCACCCAAAGACTGCTACAGGACGGCATCGCCTTGGAAGACGCGACCTGGGAGCGCCTGCGTGAGCTCGCGGCCGAGTTTGGCCTGGTCGAAAAGCTGGGAATGAGCTAGCCGGGAAGCAGTCGGACGTCGGCGTGGCGGAGGATGCTGCGCGTCTTCTGCGTCCGAGCCGCCGGCGAAGGACCAAAGCGTCTCATTCTCCTGATAGCTCGTCCCTCGAAGCACGCGCCAGCCGTCAATGCCAGGAAGGACCGGAGCTCGCGGACGGCTGGCTTGGGTCCTTCGCTTGCTGTCGCCGTTCAGCACGACATTCGCCACTGCAGGGCCTCAGGTGTCGAGCGTTGATGCGGCGAAGACCTCGTCGAACGACGGATTTCGAGCCGCGTTCCCCTGCTCCACGTTGTAATCGAAGAATGTCTCGAACATCGATCGGTTCGCCTCACTGCCGTACGCGAACGGGTCGCCCCACTTCTCTCGCTGCTCGAACATGAGCTCGCGCTGGAACAACACCGAGAACCCCGCCCGGTCGTTGAAAGCTTCCTCGTACGCCATCGCCTTTGAGCGCTCGAAGGCGTCGTACAGCTGCCGCGCCAGCCCCGGGTGCGCCTCGTCCAGCGTCTTGCTCATCACGATCATGTGCGTCGGCGTGAAGATGTTGCTCTCGCGGTAGATCGCGAAGTCCTCTTCGATGTAATTCGGAAACAGCAGCTTGATGTCCGGGCGCGAAGCCAGCGTTTCCCAGGCCTTACCGTCCGATACGTCGGCGACGATGGCGTCGACTTCTCCATCGATAAGCCTCGCGACCGGGTCCTTGGGAGCCGCAGCCACTTCGATCTGCGCCGCCTCGTCGTGCAGCGGGAAGAAATCGGCCCGATTCACCAGCCACCGCAGGCTCGCAATGTCGACGCCGTAGCGATGTTGCAGGAAGCCCCGGCCGAAGATCGTCACCGCCGTCGAGTACGTGCCGGTCGCAACCAGCTTGCCGTTGAGGTCCGCCGGCTTGTCGATGCTGCGGTCCGATCGCACCCAGATAAACTGAAGCGCCGTCTTCCGCTTCGATGGCACCGGCAGCGCCGATATCTGCCAGCCCGCCTCGAGCGCCGGTAGCAAGTAACCGAGGTTGAAGTCGGCCAACCCGAAGTCACCCGTCCGGTACGCCGGGTTATCGCCGAACACCATCGGTGATGGGCCCTGCACCGGCACCAGCCTGACGCCGGGTATTTCGACTCGTCCTTCCAGGAGAGGCAGCATGATGTCGAAACGCATCGTCGATATCGGAATCTCGATCTGAGCCGTGGTCATGAGGATCTCCTGGCGCTATCTTTCAGTCCTGGCATGGTGACACCGAAGCCCGGTCGTATCAACCTGGCCCGCCGCTCGATTCATGAGCCGCAAACTCCGGCTGAACCCTTGCGGAGCCACGCAAGGCTTCAGACTAAGATCGGGGCAAGATACTGCTTCCGCAATGTGCCACCGGTTCTTAATGTGCCACCGGTTCTTAAGGAGGACAGAGTTGATAGTTCGTCTCTGCAATCGAGATGACGGCGAGTCGCGCTTCGAAGACGTTGAGCTGGAGTTCGGGCCGCACTTGCCGTTTAGCGAGCAGACCGCGACGCAGCCGGCGGAAACAATCCATTTCGCCCGTCACCTGCCCGGCTACTTCATGGATTGGCACCCCGCGCCGCGTCGCCAGTACGTCGTCTTCCTCGCAGGTCAAACCGAGATCGAGGTCGCCGGCGAGAAACGCGTTCTCGGCGCCGGAGACGTCCTCGTCGCCGAGGACACGAAGGGCCGTCACTCGGTACGCGTAGTCAGCGAAGAACCCAGGCTCTCCCTGACGGTCCCTCTTCGCGAGTAACGCTGACTTGGTCCCGTGACTCGGCCTGAATGCCGGCCTCTACGCTTCGCCCAGGCCCCGAATCGCCGGGTAGACCTCTTTCGCGAAGAGCTCCAGGCTGTGCCGCGTCCGCTCAGCCGACATGAATCCGGCCTGGTTCATCATCAGCAGGTGGCCTGTGTCGCAGCGCTCGTGCAGGTAGGTGATCTTCTCGATCATCTGCTCCGGCGTCCCCGTCATCAGGATGCCCTTCTGCGATAGCGTCTCGAAGTCGTCGCCATAGGCGCGCCGCTCGCCGGAGGAGATCTGTCGCGCCAGCGCCTTGTAGGGCGTGTATCCCGGCGGGTTGAAGAAATACGGATGGCGCTCGCGCTCCAGGTACCACAGCAGCTCCCGACCGCCGCGCTCCGCGTCTTCCTCCGTATCCGCCGTGTAGCACAGCCCAGGTAAGCGAACCGGTCTGACCCCGGCTCAGGGCGTCCCAACTCGGCGTTGCGCTGCTTGTAGGCGCCGACCAGCGTCGCGACCAGGTCGTACGGGTTGAGGAAGGTCGCGAAGGTATGGCCGTGCTCCGCTCCCCATTCCGCGCTCTCGATGTGCGAGCCGGACACCCAGACCGGCGGATGCGGCTCCTGGTACGGGCGCGGCCAGATGTTGACGTAGCGGTAATGCCAGAAGCGGCCTTCCCAGTTGAACGGCTCCCGTGCCGTCCACGCCTTCATGATCAGGTCGTGGGCTTCGTCCATCCGTTCCCGTTGCAACGCCGGGTTCGTGTTTGCCGGGTGAATCTCCGAACCGACGCCGCGGACGAACCCGGAGATCACGCGGCCCCTGGAGATGCAATCCAGCATCGCGATCTCCTCGGCAACACGCACCGGGTTGTCGCGATGCACGATCGGCGAACCGACGATCGCGATCTTCGCGTTCGTCGTCTGTCGCGCCAGGACAGCCGCCGATACCGGCGCCACGGAATCAAGACACGTCATCGTCTGATGATGCTCGTTGAGCATGATGTCCAGACCGAGGTCGTCGGCGTACAGGTAGTCGTCCAGGTAGCGGTTGTACAGGTCAGCCGCGATTTTCGGGTCGCAGTAGCTGTTCGGCAGAATGACCCGTGCCGAGCCAAGCGACTTCTCGACCTCCTCCGGCACCTCCGGGTACGGCATCTCTGTGAAGTAGTACGCCTTCATACCCTGCTCCTCTGCTCAGATGCGTTTCAGAAACGACGCCACAAGCTCTACGAAGCGCTCGGGCTGCTCCAGGTACGGATAATGCCCCGCCGCTTCCAGCGTTTCGAAGCGCGCGCCAGGGATCGACTCGGCATAGGCCCGCCCGTACTCGGCGCTCACGACGCCATCCGATTGCCCCCACACGACCAGCGTCGGCGCCGTGATTCGCGTCAGGCGCCTACGCAACTTTGGATGGTGCATGAACGGGTTCTAGCCGAACAGCGCCGCCGATTCGCGATTCCGCAGCAACGTAGTCAGCTCACTCTCCTCGATCGAGCCCAACCCCGGTAGTCTCATGTGCTGCTCAGCCAGGCTTGGGTCGTGCCAGGCGCATTCCAGGAGGCTCTTTGGATTCATGACGAAGGTATCGGCGATTTCCGCCGTCTCGCGCCCCTGCGTCTTGATTCCCACTGCATCGACGAGCACCAGGCTTCGCAGGTCGTGGCAACTCCGAATCGCAATCTCCGCCCCGATCCAGCCCCCGAATCCCATCCCCACGACGTGCGCCGGCCCGATCTCGGCCAACAAGTCGAGATAGAGATAGGCGAGGTCGTCCACGCTGTCGAACTCAGCCGGCAACTCGGAATCGCCGAAGCCCGGATGGGAAGGCAATAGGACGTCGAAGTTTTCGGCCAGGAGTTCGGCGAACCGCTTCGGCTCGTTGACATACTCGATGTCGTGCAGGACGAGCACCGGCTCTCCCTGGCCCAGACGCCACGTCTCGAGGCCAACACCGCGAACCGCCGTCTGCTGCGGCTCAGTCACGGTTGAGTCCGGCCCGCAAGGTCACTGTCATGAACCCGTCTCCACAGCCGAACGAACCCTCAATCGCGTCGACTCAGGCCGTCTTGGCCTGCGTCTCTTTGCTCTCGACGTAGTCGAAGCGCTCGCGTTGTTCCTTCGTGCCCTCCCACCAGTCGATGTTGCGCGGTAGGACAAGGTCCCCCGATCGCTGGTGGTAGATCTCCGGACTGTCCACGCCGGGTGGTGTCACGCCGGTTTCCCGGAAGGCCCGGGCTGCGTTGAGGACGCGACGCCGCGTCCGAATGATCATCGTGTCGGTCGTCCCCAGGTGCTCCCGCGAGCGCGTGTAGATCGTGCCCATGCTCTCGGTGACCGCCATGTCTTGCTGCCGTACGCCCGTAATGCCGGTGTAGCTCTCCCAGTTACGCTGCGCCTCGCGGTCGATCATGTAGTCGTTCGCCGCGTTCTGCTCGATGTGGAAGCGCCCGAACCAGTCCGTCGTGTTCGGCAGCGTCGAGCCGCGACCCGTCGTCGGTCCGCCGCTCGTCCCCTGCGGCCGGCCATCCAGCCCCTGCAGCGTCGAGCCGGCTCCCGGCTTGATCATGATCTCCCAGTGCAGGTGGTTCTCATCGTCCATCGGCACGTACATGCCGATGATGGCGTTATCTCCCAGCGGGCCGAGGGGCGGCATGGCGTGGAAGGGGAACAGCATGTGCGCGACGCGCCAGTAATAGCTGTCGTCTTCCGCCGGCCGGTAGGCGCCATACGAAGTCCCGAAATCAGTGTCGATGGCGGTGAACTTTGCCGAGCGCTGCTTCGCCGTGTAGTACGCGCCCGTCCCCGGCTTCACTTTGTCCAGCTTGCTCGCTCCGCCGTGCAGGAAAGCCGCGTGGACCGTGTCCATCTCGCCCTCCCAACCCTGCATCCAGTTGCAAGGCCGGTGCAGGACCGAGATCTGGTGCGGCCCTTCGCAAAGCATGTTCGCTTCGATGTCGGGCAGTGGCGGCGGCATCTCTCTCGGACCCATGTAGGCCCAGATGATGCCGTTGCGCTCGTTCGTCGGGTAGGCCACAGCCCGAACCTTGCTCTTGAAGTTCGATTCGGCCGGCTCGGACGGCATGTCGACGCAGCCGCCGCTGACGTCGAACTTCCAGCCGTGGTAGACGCAGCGCAGACCTTCTTCCTCGTTTCGGCCGAAGAATAGGGACGCACCTCGGTGCGGGCAGGAGTTTTGGATCAACCCGACTTTGCCTGACGTCGTGCGGAAGGCGATCATGTTTTCACCCAGCAGCCTGATCCGCACGGGCGGGCAGTCGGCCGCTGGTAGCTCGTCCGAACGGACGGCGGGAATCCAGTACTGCCGCACGAAGTCGCCCATCAAAGTTCCGGGACCGACGCGGCAAATAAGTTCGTTATCGGTGGCGTTTAGCATCACTAACCTCACAGTTATTCAGGTTCCGACGTGTCCGCTCGGCCCGGCACCTATTGTAGCCTCAGCGGCCCTTTAGCACTGCCCGCCAGGTGGTTCTAACTCGTGGACAATAGGTCAATGGGAACTGGGTTCGTCCACCCAGGGCAGGCCTAAGCGAACCCGCAGCTCCCGGATCTTCATCTGCAGGAAGGCCTCGCTGCGCTCTTCGCCGTGGAACTGGTTCCAGGTTGGTTGCTGGTCCGGCCAGTTTCGGTTAACCAGGGTCCACATCGCGTCGTCCGTCTGGGCGATGCAGGCGACCTCCAGGCTGCCATCCTCGCCGCTCAGGAAGTAGTACCGCCGGTCGCCCTTCAGAGGTGAGGAGTGGTACTTCAGGGAGCCGCTGGACTCCTCTTGCTGGCGTCGAAGCGTCGTCTGCACCAGTTGCTCGAAGTGGCCGTATCGCTCGTGTGAAACCGTCATGGTATAGGGATTCTAAGCCTCAATGGCCCCCGCTGCCGAGTGCGGCGAGTCCTGCCTGGCAACACTGCAGGTCGATCTGCGGGCTCGGCGACCCCGCAATCCCGATCGCGCCCACCACCGTATCGTCTTGTACTACTGGATAGCCGCCACCAATCTCGACCAGTCGATCGTGCTGAAAACCGGGCGGTTCCTGGAATGCCGGCGTCGCCGCACCGCGCCCCAGTTGATGCGTCGCGACCTGTAGGTTGGCGGCTGAGTAGGCTTTATTCAGCGCGACCGTCGCTAGTTCCTGTTCCACGCTCGCCATCAGGCTCGAATCGATTCTCTCTCCACAATCGTCCACGACGGCGACCGCGATCGCGTACCCGGCGTCGTCCGCGTACCGCACCGCCGCGGCGATCAATTGCCCTGCTTGCTCCGGTGAAAGCGGCTCCGCCACCGGCTTGTTTTCCTCGAAGAAGCGAGCATTAATCTCCAGGTAGTGCTGTAGGTGCGACGGTGTGTCGTCGTCGAGAAAGATCGCGTTCACCGGGCAGACCAGCTCGCATTGCTCGCAGGCAATGCAGACGTCTGGGTCGATGTAATACTGCGGCTCGTCCGGCGTTGTGTGGATGCAAGCGGCCGGACACACCTCGACACAGGTCGCGTCCTTCACGCCAATGCAGGCTTCGGTTATGACGTAGGTTTTGCCCACTCGTAGCGCTCCGTAGTTCCTGGACTCAACGGCAGGTCGGTCCTGATCACGTCTGCGATGTGCACCTTGCGGCCGAATTCCGGCGTGACAAGCCGCCCCTCGCCGTCCAGCGTCCCGAGTCCGGCACACGCCGCCAGACGGTTACCTTCAGCCGCATGCGAGCGAGTAGCGCGGAAGCCGTACTCGCGGATCGCGCCCGCCAGGTTGAAGCTCACGTATCCGCCCGTAAGCGCCGCCGCCTGACCGCCGATTCCCTGCGCCGTGCGCGTGTCATATTCCGACCCAACGATGCAGACGATGGCGAACGGGTACTCCGTATCCCCGCCCGGGCCGAGCTCTGCCACGCCGACGTTGTCGGCGCCAAAGAATCGCCCCAGATCCTTCATCTGATCGGACATGATGCTCGGGGCGTGTATCTCCGATTTGACCGGAAAGACCTGCCCCTCCGTAGTCGCGCCAATCGCTGGCGGTACCAGGTTGTTAGCGTCAGCCGGCGGTCGATTAATGAAGTCGTTCCAGTACGGGTCGGCCGTCTTCTAGGGCCAGCGCAGCGCCAGACCCATCAGCTTCGTCCTTTGACAAAGCGGTTCGTGTTTTCCTTCATCGGATAGTAGAAGCCAATCTCTTCCAGCGGGATGTCCACCTTCTGACCCGCGTCGCCGTGCGGCGAAGTGCAGCCGTTGATCGTGCAGGCCGCCTCTCCCGGCTTTACTCCCGTGTCGTAGCCCAGCCACCGCACCCGTTTGCGCGGGATGATCCCCCAGACCTTGTCGTCCAGCCACTTCAGTACACCGGCGGTCAGTGCCCGCAACGGCTTCGGCGTCAGCTTCAACGATTTCACGGCGAGCGCATGCCACCATTTATTCGGCTTCGTGTAGGGGCAGACCGTCACGCAGGTCAGGCAGTTGCCCCAGTGCTCGACCACGTAGGGACGCAGCTTGTAGCAGGTCTCCCAGTTGATCTTGTACTTCTCAACCCCGTTGTAGACCTGCTTGCCTTCGAACGTGATGCTGTTTGTCGGACAGGTCGTCGCGCACTTGCGGCAAACCTTGCAGAAATCTTCGACGCCGATATCGATCGGACTGTCTGGAATCAGGGGAAGGTCGGTCATGATCGCGTCGCTGGCGTGAATCCGCGCCCCGTACTTCTCCGAAATGATCATGCCATTGCGGCCCAGCTCACCAATGCCCGCTGCCAGCGCTGCCGCCTGTCCGTTCACGGCCCCCCGGATCGCGTTGTAACCCAGGTCCTTGATGTAGCCTTCCAGCGCCATCAAGGTCAGCGCCGCCCGCTGCCCCGGAAAGTCGTACGCCGCATCGCCAACGTGATGGCGATGTGCCTGCGTCAGCTCGTAATCCCAGGCCTTCGTCCCGACGATCAAGAAGGGCAAGCGCTTGGCCAGCTCTTCCGGCCCGTCGATATCCTCACTTGCCGAACCGTGTACCGGGTCGACAGCCTTGCCGGCGAACAGAAACGACGGGTGTGACTGCCCGATGCCAACGATGTCCATGCCGAGGTGGCGCGCCACTCGCTTGATGTGCCGCGACATCACCGCCGGGTCTTTGACCTCTGTGCGGTTTGGGTTCACGGTTCCTTTCGGGAAGCGCCGCATCACCGTGTTGATCACGTGGTTGCGGTCGGCAGAGTGGTTGTCGAAGGCGATGCGGACCAGCGGGTCGTTGGAGATCGTGTTGTGACGCCAGTTATACAGCGCCTTGCCCAGCTCGCCGCGCTGGTTCATTGGGTGCGGCAACGTCTGCGGATCCACGTTGACCACGGGCCCGACGACGTGCACCGTCCGCCCCAGGTCGGGCGCCGGAAAATCGCTGTGTTCCGGGTCCCAGACGTGCTTCTTTCTTGTTTCTCTTCCGTAGTCATATCGCCTGCCCCTCATTGCTCCAACGCCCCGGTTGGATGGCACGGATTATACCGCGATCAGACTCAGCCCGATTTGTTCGACGCCTCGCACTGCCTCGCGTCTGCTTGACGCGGCAGAGACGCGGTTCTACCCTTGCGCCACCGCTAAGAAGCGTTGAAAGAGGTGTCATCATGGAGCTAAACCACCTTCTGGTGCCGTGTCAGGACAAGGTGAAATCCGCCGACTACTTCGCTCGCCTCATGGGCCTGCCGACCCAGGCTGTAGCCCACTTCGCCCCCGTGAAAATCAGCGAAAGTCTCGTGCTCGACTTCGCCGAGATCGACGACGTCTCGCTTTGGGCTAACGAAAAGGGACACTTTGCCCGGCAGCACTACGCCTTCAAGGTCAGCGAGGACGAGTTCGAGGGCATCTTCGGCCGCGTCCAGGCTGAAGGCCTCAAATTCGGCAGCGGCCCCGGCCTCGAGCACCTTTACGATATGGAGGTCGACCACCGCCGCGGCGGCAACCGCGTCTACTTCGACGAAATGAACGGCCACAGCATCGAGATCTTCACCGCCTGATCATCTCTCAAACCGAGATAACAGCGAGCGCTTTCCGGCCCGAGCTGTATAACCCGGAGACAATGACGGCCCCGGTCTGGAGCAACTCAGCATGGCGGTAGAACCCAAAGCTCAACCTGTAGTCGAGGCCGAGGCGCCGCCCGTTGACGCCGAAGAGGCGCCCTTCGCCACGCCTTACCTCGGACGCACGGTGCGCATCGTCGGTCCCGTCGCCAACGTCGATCCCAAGACCCTGCCCCACGCCATGGTGGGACGCGGTGAGCTCGGTAAAGCCGTCTTTAACTGGCGCAACAACACCATCTCGAGTGATCCCCTGGCACGCGTTGCCTATGACACCCCGCGGCGGACCCCAACAACCACATCAACACCTTCATTCGCAAAGGCAAGCCCGGCGCCATCAACCAGCACAAGCTCGCGGTCGATGACCCGGCTGCCATGTCGCGTCACATCAAGAAGGTGGCCCGGGAGTTTGGCGCCGGCGTCGTCGGCATTGGCGAAACTCACCCCGCCTTCCTTTTCGCCGGTAACTACCTCGACAGCGGTACCGGCGTCGGCGATTCGCTGACAGACACGCCGGAGCGCCTCGCCCGCCGCCTCCCGCACGTCATCGTCGCACCCGCTGCATGGGACTACGACCTGATTCAAGCCCACCGTCATCACGTCGGTGACGCCGCTTATGACTTCACGCTGCTCAAAACCAGCATGATCTACGGCGCCCTCGAGGGTTACATCCGCGAGATGGGCTACGTCGCCATCCGCAACGCCGTCAATCCGCAGGCCGCCGCACTGGCTGCCGGCGTCGGCGAGCTGGGTCGCAACGGCATGATCATCACTGAGAAGCACGGGGCCCGCGTCCACATGTACGACGCCATCCTCACTGACCTCCCGTTGACCGCGGACGGACCGATCGACATCGGCGTCGAGGACTTCTGCAAGGTCTGTCGTAAATGCGCCACCACCTGCCCGACGAACAGCATTACGTTCGAAGGCAAGCAGGTCTATAACGGCGTCGAGAAGTACAAGATCAACTGGGAGACCTGCTACAAGCTCAGGCCGTTGGTCGCCGAGCACTGGGGACAGTGCCTGACCTGCGTCACCGTCTGTCCCTACACAAAACCGGACAAGTGGTGGCGTACCCTCGCCATCCAATCGCTGAAGCGTACGCCGATCGCGCTTCGCTCACTCATAGCACGCAGCCTGAAACTGATCGATGACAAGTTCTGGGGCGTGATCCCCAACAAGCGCGTGCGCTGGCTCGGCTACGACACCGGCGTCAAGCCGGGCGAAGCCGCCTGCACGATTCCCGGTTGTAACGCCGATCACGCCGGCGCTTCCTTCATTCCCAGCGAGGAGATCGGCTACTATGTCCCCCTGAAAGAAAACACCAACCGCTTCGTCAAGCGCTCCTGACCGAAGTATGCTGCGCTCACTCTGGTCGCGTCTCCGCAAAGTCGAGGACCCTTACGAGGACTTCTACCTCCAGTCGCCCGCCGCCGACCCCCGCAACCTGATCGTCACCCGAATCCGCGACGCGCCCGAAGGCAGTGTTTTCGCCGTCAAGACGGAGACGCACCCGCCGGAGATCATGTCCCAGCAGATCAAGGACCTCGGCAGCTTCTTCGGCGCCGATCTCGTTCGTATCGTGCCAACCCACGGCCTCGGCCTTGAGCCAGCCGCCACGGCGGAGACCGACGGACTGGCACCTGCGAACGACCTGCCTTTCGCAGTCCTGATGCTGTTTCACGCCGAACATGACCACCGTGACTCGCCCGGTATCGGTGGCCACGCCGCGGACCTCAAGGCAGCCTTCGCCACGTTTCAGACCGCCGCTATCATCCGCGAGTACGGTTTTCAGGCCCGACGGATGTCCCCCGCAGATCCCGACAAGGTAGCGTCAAGCGCCGGCCTTGGCTCACTCGATGGCCGCGGGCGGCTCAAAACGCCAGCCTTCGGCAGCAAGGTCCACGTCGCCGACGTCATCGTCACCGACCTCCCCCTGGCGCCTGACTCCTAGCCCAGCCAACTGTTCTGACTGCTTCGCCTCAGAAACACAACCGCCCGGTCCGGCGTTAACAGAAGAAGAGAGCCAGGCGCCCCTGATTCGGATCGAACCTTTACATCGCTTTTGACAGGCTGAGTCCTCAGGCAGACAATCCCCCCAACCGCCGAACCGCGATCGGCGCTGAAATTCGAAGGAGGCACGCTGTGCTTAACATCCGTGACAACGAAATCCTCACCCGCGTCGGCCCGGACACGCCGATGGGTGACCTGATACGCCAGTACTGGTTCCCCGCGATGCCCTCTTTCGAGCTGCCCGCTCCCGACAGCCCGCCCAAGCGAATTCGTCTCCTCGGCGAAAACCTCGTCGCCTTCCGCGACACCCTGGGCGATGTGGGCATTCTGGCCGAATCCTGCCCCCACCGCGGCGCGTCGATCTTCTTCGGTCGGAATGAAGAAGCCGGACTGCGCTGCGTCTACCACGGCTGGAAGTTCGACACGACCGGCGCCTGCATCGACATGCCCTCGGAGCCGGCCGAAAGCAACTTCAAGAGCAAGGTCAAGGCGAAGGCCTACCCGGCCCGCGACGTCAACCACATGGTCTGGATCTACATGGGTCCGCGCGAGGTTCCGCCGCCCTTCCCCTTGCACGAGATCACGACGCTGCCCGAGGACCAGGTTCTGCCGCCCCAGATCATGATGGAAGAGGCCAACTGGTTCCAGAACCTCGAAGGCGACATCGACTCCTCCCACATCGACTACCTCCACTCTCGTCTCACGCCCGAAGTCACCGATTCGCTCGCCCGCGGCTTCTTCAGCCGCGACCGCTCACCCAAGCTCGACGTCGTGCCGACCGAATACGGCGCCTTCTATTCCGCCAAGCGCAAATGGGACGACGAGAACAACTTCTGGCACCGCATCACCCAGTACATCATGCCGATGCACACGATGATCGCGGCTTCCAGCGGCGACACGATCAGCCTGCGCTCCCACGTCCCGCTCGATGACCACTACTCGATGATGATTAGCCAGCGCGCCTTCCTCCACCGCACCGCCACTCCCGAGGAGCGGGCTGAGGCGGCCAACGCTTTCACCGACACCGGCGGCTACCTCCCCGAGACCAGCGACCCGCGCACCCGCTACTTCACCGCCGCCAACAAGAGCAACGACTACAAGCGCGACTACGAGCTGGAAAAGACGCGTCAGTTCACCGGCATCTCCCTGCTGCGCGCCAACCTCCAGGATCGCGCCATGACGGAGCTCATGACCAACGCCGAAGGCATCGAGCCGATCTACGATCGCTCGAAAGAACACCTCGGCACCACCGACGCAATGGTCATCATGACCCGCCGCATGCTCATCAAGGCCGCGACAACGCTACGTGAGAACGGTGTGCCGCCGGCCAACGTCGACAACGTCGAGATCGACCAGGTACGACCCGCCTCAATCATCCTCCAGGATGGTGACGACTGGGTAAAAGCGACCGCCGACGCGCGGAATTACGCAACCCGCCAGCCCGTCGCCTACGTCGTCCCCAACTAATCACGGCGCCAGACGAATTAAAAGCGGGGAGCCAACCGGCTCCCCGCTTTCGCGTATCTCAAGCGCCTTTTCTACGAAGTAGCCGTACGCGCCCCACCGTTGTTGTCTGACACCGCGATCGTGTCCAGCAATCGATACAACCGCACCGCGTCGTCGAAGCTCGGCTCCGGTGGCGTCGATTCGTTGATCGCCCTGGCCAGGCGTTGGTACATGTGCGCCAGGTGGAACGAGCTGTCGGTCTTGACCTCCGGGGGCACCGTGATCAGGTGCTCCGGCGTCACCAGCTCGCCCAGACGCTCCTCGCCTCGGTGCGCCCCTTCGATACGGTTCGGCGCCACCATCGGCGGCCCGCCTGCCGTCGCCACCAACGTCCCCTCGTCGCCGTGAATCTCCAGTCGCCAGCCGCTGCCGTGCGACGCCACGTAGGCGAAGTTCGCCGACAGCAGCGCCCCGGAACCCGTCGTGGCGTTGATCATGACGCAGTCCGGCGCGTCGGCCGGCACCGTCTCGGACGAATCCGCCACCGGCCACTCCTTGACCATCGTGTCCAGCCGCGCCGACACCTCTTCGATACCGCCCAGGCAGTTCGCCAGGATGTCGAGCGAATGCGCCGTCTGGATCGACAGGATGTGGTTGCCGCTCGACCGCTGCGCCGCCCACGGGATCCCGGCCCGCATGTACGGGCTCGACATCAAAAGCTGCGCGTTGGCGCTCAACGGCCGCCCCACGTAGCCCGATTCGATCAGCTCCTTGACCTGCAGCACCCACGGCGCCGCGCGCCCCTGAATGCCCGGCATCGCGACGACCCCCGCGCTACGTGCCGCGTCCGCCATCTCCACGACTTCCTGCAGGTTCGTCCCCAGAGGCCACTCGCAGTAGACGTGCTTGCCCGCCTCGATCGCCGCCAGCACCATCTCGCGATGCCACGGCACGCGCACCGCCACGCTGATCAGGTCAATCTCCGGATGCGCCACCAGCTCGTGATAATCCGAAAACGCCAGACGTGCTCCGGTGGCTTCCGCCGCCTCCCGGGCCGTCTCCTCGTGCGCCGTGCAGATCGCCGCCAGCTCGTACTCTGGCAGCGCCTGCAGCGCCGGAATGTGACTGCGCCAGCCCCAACCCCGGTTCACCGAAGCGCCGATCACCCCAACTCGAATCTTCTCTGCCACCGCTAACCTCGCTTCTCGGACCTAGCCGGCTCGCGCCGCCTTCGCCGCGCTGTCCTGCGACCGCACCGTCATGATGAACGCCAGTATCCCGAAGCTCCCGACCACCATCAGTATCTTCAGCCACTGGTCGTAATTCTGCGTCGAGTCGAATGAGAGTCCCGCCAGGACCGGCCCGCTCGACATGCCGGCGATCAGGATCGTGTAGATCGCCATCCGGATCGAGTTGTAGTGTCGACGTCCGTAAGCGTGGCCCAGTACCGCCCAGAGCGTCGGCCAGTTCGACCCACCGAAGGCCAGCAGGCCCATCGCCGGCACGTACAGCCAGAGGCTATCCGCTGCAAGCAAAAGCGCGACCCCCGACACCGTCAGCGCCGTCATCGTCGTCAGCACCCGGGAGCCGCCGAAGCGGTCCGCCGCCCACGCCGTCATCAGCACGATCGGTACCGTCAGCACCAGCTGTAAGCTCAGAAGCCCTGCGCCCAGCCCCTCACTCTCACCCTTCGACTCCATTAGTGGAACCAGGTGGAAAATCAGGCTGACGTTGATAAACAACATGCAGCCCGTGCCCAGGCCGATCGCCCAGAAGAACGGCGTCCGGATCGCCTCCTTCAGCGTTGCGCCCGTCGCCGCTATCTTGCCGGTCGAGATCGATGACGGCTCGCTCCGTGGATCGCCGTCCGGCGTCAGCCCCATCTCCTCCGGCGTGTCCCGCACGATGAACACCGCGAACAGCCCCGTCGCCACCAGGATCGCCCCACCTGCCACAATTGCCGTTCTCCAGCCCAGCTCGCTGATCGCCAGCGCCATCACAGGCAGCAGCAGCGCCCCCGCCCCGTGGCCCACGTTGAGCAGCGAAAGCGATCGCGCCTTCTGGCGGTCGAACCAGTTGTTCAGGATCGGCGCGCCCGAGTTGAGGACGGCCCAGTTGTACGCCACGCCCAGCGGGATCGTGAAGATGATAATGACCTGCCACAGCTCCTGCGCCTGCGAAAGCAGGAGGTAACCGGACCCGGCGACGAGCAGCGACCAGAACATGATCCGCCGCATGCCGAAGCGGTCCATCAGCCAGCCGCCCAGCACCGCTGTAGTCGCCACGGCGACGTTGCCCGCCGTCGCCATCAGCGAGACCGTCGCGCGCTTGGCGCCGAACTCCTCCTCGAGCGGCAGGACCAGCAGACCCAACGCGCTGTGCCCCACACCGGACGCGATCACGCGCATCCCGGCCAGGGCCAGCAGGATCCACCAACCGTAAAACAGTGCTCCGTGGCCGCTACTGGGTTCGGTCGGCGTTTCGGTCTCGGTCTTCAGCATCCACTCTCGTCATCGTATCGGGGTAACTCGCCGCGCAACGGCCCTCAGTATAGGCGCACCCTCATCCCCAGCAGCAACCAGCGTCTGCTGAGGTAAGAGGCGAAGCAGCCGGGAGACCCTTCGCTGCGCCCCTCCATGCCAAGCTTGCGGAGTTGTGACCAGCGCGAAAGGATCACGCGCGGCTCCGAAAGGCGCGCCCAGGCGTTGTGGGTCAGGGACGACCAAGCACCGATTGATGTGCCTTGCTTGGCCACAATTCTCGGTTTGTTACTAGCTCCTCTTTGTAGAGGTGCTAATGTAACGCCGTAACATGCCTGTCGTAAGAATCGATGATGAGGTTTGGGACTGGCTTAAGCACCAGGCCGAACCCTTGCTGGACACTCCGAACAGCGTTCTGCGAAGAGTTGCAGGGCTTGATCCGTCCGTGGCCAGAACGAACCGCAAAAGGGGACAAAGGATGAGTTACAGAACAGGATCTGGCCGGGAACTCAACCGTCGCTATGGTATTGGAGCCAAACACGCTCTCTTCCGCGAAAACGGGAACTGGTACCACCATTTGCATAGCTTTCCCGGCGTTCTATTCGACGCCAATGGCTATGTACTATTCCAGACCGAAAACGAGTACCTGACATCACCCGACCTTCAGCACGGTGAAACCCTTCACGTCCCCGGAGGCGTCGCATCGCTGTCGGAGTATGTTCGATTCTCTGAATAGAGAAGACCTGTCCTGAAATCAACCGCAGCCACGGTCGTAAACGAGGGAATCCGGGATCCGTTTCCGCCGGCGCCTTACATTAAATCCTTTAGAATCCACGCCTACCTGGTATTTGCAGCAGATATGAATAAGCGCCTGCTTCTTGAGACGATTGGGGATTGCCGACTATCGCACCTCCTGCGATAAGGCCCAAACTAAGGACATCCCCAGTACTGAGAGCCCAGAATGCACCCGCCGCGGTCAAGCCTACAGCCGCTGGCTTCTTCCAAGCTTGGCGTGATCTCGCCCGTAATCCGGACGCGAGGTCATTCAGTTCTTCTTGGCGTTCATCGAAGGGTGGGGGGCGCTCTTCCGCCGGAACACCTGAAAGTTCGCGTGTAAAGCCACGAACAGACTTGGCATAAAGACGATAGGCCTCTGCATTCTGGCGACGATAAGCCAGGATTTCGTCGATCGGAATGGAGCTTAAATCCGCTCCAACGACGCTCAGGTCGAAGGAGACCACATTCCCACGCGAGGGTGCCTGCGGGAGATTGAGCAATTCTTCGAGAGCATTGACCAGAATCGGTCGGTCGGTAGCAGGACTTAGCTCCATCCCCAACTCCGAGCCCTTGCGTCGAAGGATCTGTGCTAGCAAGACGAGGATGAGGTACCTGACTCTTGGATCCATAGGGATGGATACCGAGTCCTCAGAGTCTCTCGCCAGCTTTCGTTTCTTAAGCTCTCTGAGAAGCCGCTCTGCAAGCTTTGAATCACCATAGAAGCCCATCCGAGACATTGACAGTTCACCGAATGCCGATGGGTCGGCAGAGAGTTCATTGAGTGCTCCCGATTTGATGATCTGCGTCATCGAATCGACGAGAAGCTTCGTCGCTTGCTTATCAACAAGGGTTTCAGGGCTCAGCCTGTGCAACAGGCCTTCTTCCTCCAAACCAGTGACGATGGACGGATCCATTGTGCGAATCTCTGGATTCTTGTAATCCGGCACCAGCAAGGCCACCCCGTCGAAGAACAGCACAAGATTCTTCAGCCAATCACTATCCACCCAGATGTGCCCCGGATAGTAGAATGCTACCTCCGGCAAAGCTTCTGATTCTGACATGCTTAGAGTATAACGCACACGATCAAGACAGGAGGCCCGCCCTCGTTCGAGAGCGGGCCTTGCTGTACTCGACACCGCCGGTCAGAAGCGGCAGCGCCTCGGTCCAGGGAACCTGGTCAATCCACTGCAGACGTTGCCCGCGGTCGGCCCCGGCTTGCGCCCCAGGCGATGACGCCCGCCGGCACGCCGATCACCGGCACCCACCACGCGAACACCACCACCGTCAGCACGCCCTCCGCGATGTTGCCCAGGAACGCCATGCTGTCGTCCCACGCCTCCGAGATCGTCTCGCCCAGGTTGACGCCGCCGTCCCCGGGCGCCACCGGCGTGCCCTCCACGGGGCGCAGGTGCACTGATATCGTCGCCAGGTCCGTCAAGTCGCCGATCAGCTGCAGCCGGCCTTTGACGAACTCGATCTCGCTCTGCACGCCGTTCAATCGGTCCTGGACGATCAGGATGTCGGAGATCGTCTCGGCCCGCTCCAGCAAGCGCAGCAGCTGAGTCTGGGTCGCCTCAAGATTGCGCCGCCGCGACTGCAGGTCCGTGAAATCCTCCGTCACGTCGGAAGCGTTCGACTCCTCGTAGTCGACCACCTCGGCCAGGCCCCGAAGCTGGCTCAGCACGCCCGGGTAGACCTCCGCCGGCACCCGGATTGTCACCAACGCCACCTGCCGCTGCCTCAACTCCTCGTCGTCGCCGTCGCGATACGAGAAGCTCGAGCTCGCGACGAAGCCGCCTGATGCCGCCGCGATGCGGCTTACCTCTTCGAACCCAACGCCCACCTCTTCGACCTGCAGCTGCAGCGACGCCGTCTGGATGATCTTGCGGTCGATGCTCTGTAAAATGGTTGCCGGGCTACCCGCCGGGGCCGCCGCGCCGCCGTTCGTCGCGCTGTCGGCCGCCGCCTGCGATATCGCCTCCTGCGGGAAGGCGCCCGCGACGCTCTTCTCGCCGAGCAGAATGTCCAGGTCGCGTCCCGACGCATCGTCTACCGCGAACGACTCCGTGGAGCCGCCGAAGCCGCCTGTACTAAAAGCACCGCCGTCGCTATCGTCCGAAGACCCGCCGCAAGCAATCGCCACCGCGGCGATCACTCCCAGCCCTGGCAATCCAAATCTACGTATCGTTGTTGCTCTCATCGTCTCACCTCTTCTATCTCCGTCCACAGGACGTGTTCAGAAGCAAGACGACGCTACTCAACGATTGGTTCCCGAGGGACCTGTGGCCCTCCTGAGCCATCTTCCCTTGTCACCCTGAGCCTCGCGAAGGATCAAAGCCTCGCGAATCAGCAGCCCGAACCGTCTTGCGGAAGATCCGTCGCCGTTCCAGGACGGCATGCCCACCAACCTCTCGGCAGACCTCCCTCAGATGTCATCCTGAGCCGCGCGAAGGATCAAAGCCTGTCGAATCAGCAGCCCGAACCGTCTTACGGAAGCCCGGTCCCGTTCCAGGACGACATGCGACACCACGTCTTGTCGCCTTGATGCGGTCCGCAACACCCGAGTCGTCATTGCGAAGAGGCGACAGCCGACGCGGCAATCCCACAGCTACCTAAAACGCCCCAACGCAGTTAGTCGACCGCTCATTCTCGTAGCTGCAGGTTTCAACCTGCAGTAGCCATCCTCACGAACCACGCCCGATTAGCCGCCACACGCGGCGTGTGCAGGGTCAGCAGGGCGAAGCCCCAACGCTTCAACGCCCTCACCAACCGATCACCGTCCACAGTCCCTCGCCTCAAGGAGGAGAGGGACGCGCGGCAGCGAGGGAGAGGTTCAAAACACTTCGCTAGACGGTCGCCACCGCCTCGGCCACCCGCTGCCCCATCTCCTGCGTCGTAACGACCGCCTCACCCGGTGAAGTCAGGTCCGGCGTCCGCGCCCCCTCCGCCAGCACCTTGTCCACGGCCCGCTCCACCGCCGAAGCCGCGTCCGGCAGGTCGAAGGACAGCCTCAGCATCATCGCCGCGCTGAGGATCGTCGCCAGCGGGTTCGCCTTCCCCTGACCCACGATGTCAGGCGCCGACCCATGGATCGGCTCATACAACCCGAACCCCTTCTCGTTCAGCGAAGCCGAAGGCCCCATGCCCAGCGAACGCAGCAGCCCTGCCGCCTCGTCCGACAGGATGTCCCCGAAGATGTTCGAAGTCACGATCACGTCGAACTGCGTCGGTCGCACGATCAGCTCCATCGAAGCCGCGTCGACGTGCATATAGTTCATCGTCACGTCCGGGTACTCCTTCGCGATCGGCTCCACCACCTCGCGCCAGAACAACCCCGTCTTCATCACGTTGGACTTGGCAATCAAGGTCAGGTGCTTCCGCCGTGCCTGCGCCAGCCGGAACCCATCCCTGGCAATTCGCTCAATTTCGTATTCGTTGTAAAGCTCCGTGTCCCAGACCTCGCGCATGGTGCGCTCGTGGGGCCCCTCGATCTGGCGCTCGCCGCGCGGTCCGAAGTAAATACCCGACGCCAGCTCGCGCAGGATCAGCATGTCGGTGCCCTTGACGAATTCGTCCTTCAGCGGCGACAGCGATAGCAGGGCGTCCGGCACCAGAACGGGGCGCAGATTCAGATAGAGGTCGAAGTGCTTCCGCAGCGGCAGGATCGCGTTCTGTTCCACGCCCTGCCACTTCGGGTTGTTGATCTCATCCCGAGGACCACCGAAAGGACCCTTGAGGATGGCGTCAGCCGCGGCGCACGTCGCCAGCGTCGATTGCGGCAGGTGCTCACCGTGAACGTCGTATGCCGCGCCACCGGCCAGCGCTTCCTTGAAGTTGAACTCGTGCCCGAAGCGCTTGCCTGCGGCCTCGATCACCCGGCGCGCCTCGCCGGTGATCTCCGGCCCGATGTAGTCCCCCGGCAGTACGGCGATGTTGAAGCTGCTCATACTACTCCTCATGCCCCGGCCTTCAGGCCGGGGTGTTCAGATACGTGTCGCCCAAATATAGCTCAGGCGCTACTAACGGGCCTCTGCTATAGCTTTCAGGCGCTGCAGCATCTCCCGCAACGCCCGACGCAATCGCCGCCGCGCGAAAAACTCACCGATCGGCCCGCCATAGCTGAGCTGCATCTCAACCTGGACAATGGACATCGGCCGCCACACCTCCCTCACGCTGGCGGCGTACTCTTCGACGTCTGGAAACGATTCGAGAGGCCCTTTAGTGCGGGCCTGGGAGTATCCCCCATCTTCAGTGGGGGCTTGGGGGTATCCCCATCTTCAGTGGGGGCTTGGGGGTATCCCCCATGTCGTCTTCGCCGCGAGCCTGCACCGTCCACTGCGTCAGGTAGTTCTCGCCGCCTGGTGGCCCCTCGTCGATGAAGTCGTCGCCCTGGCTCAGTAGCTGGACCACGTGCGTCGTCGCCACGGGACCGATTCGCGCCTCGATCTCGATCTGCGCCCCGGGGCCAGACGTTGTGTCGCTGAGCGACCGCAAGAAGCGCCACCCCTCCGGCAAGAGGCGATGACGCTGTGAGTAATCGCCCAGGAGGCCAAGCAGCTTCTCAGGCCGAGCCGCAACCGCCACCCACTCGACTACTTCAGCCAATGACTACTCGGCGGCGCTGGGCAGATAACCGGGTCGCGTCGCCTCGAACTTTGAGATGTCGGCGTCGCTTTTTAAGGTCAGGCTGATGTCGTCCAGGCCGTTGAGCAGGCAGTCCTTGAGGAAGGGGTCAATTTCGAAATGCATCGACCACTCTTCTCCGTCGAGTTTCACGCTTTGCTCTTCGAGATTGACGGTCACGATGCTCTCGGGCTTCTGCTCCGCCGCCTGCATCAAGATATCGACCTCGTCCGGTCGCAGCGTAATCAGCAGCAAGCCGATCTTGGCGCAGTTGTTGCGGAAGATGTCGGCGAAGGACGGGGCGATAATGGCCTTGAAGCCGTAATCTTCCAGAGCCCAGGGCGCATGCTCGCGCGACGATCCGCAGCCAAAGTTCGGGCCCGCGATCATCACCTGCGCATTGCTGTAAGCCGGGTCGTTCAGCACGAAGGACTCATCCTTGCGCCAGCTGTCGAAGAGGAATCTGCCGAACCCACTCCGCTCGACTAACTTGAGGTACTTGGCCGGGATGATCTGGTCCGTGTCCACATCGGCCCGGTTGAGCGGTATCGCCTGGGCCCGAATCGTCTTGACGGCGTTCATCAGTTGCGCCTCCAGCTGCGGATGTCTACAAAGTGGCCCTGAATCGCGGCTGCCGCGGCCATCTCAGGACTAACAAGGTGTGTCCGCCCGCCGGGTCCCTGTCGCCCCTCGAAATTCCTGTTCGAAGTCGATGCGCAGCGCTCTCCCGGCAAGAGGAAGTCGGGATTCATCCCAAGACACATCGAACAGCCGGCGTCGCGCCACTCCAGACCCGCTTCGATGAAGATCTTGTCGAGTCCCTCCTGTTCGGCCTGTGCCTTGACCAGCCCCGACCCCGGCACAACCATCGCCTGCACGCTCGACGCCGCCTTGTAGCCGCGCACGACCGCCGCCGCGGCGCGCAGGTCTTCGATGCGCGAGTTGGTGCAGGAGCCGATGAAGACGCGGTCGATGTTGATGTCTTCGATCGCGATGCCGGGTTTGAGGTCCATGTAGGTGAGCGAGCGCCAGCCCAGCTCCTTGGCGCCGGCGTCCGCGAAGTCGTCCGGGTTGGGGACGCGGCCGGTAACGGGCAGGCTCTGCGCCGGCGTCGTGCCCCACGTAACGCCGGGTTCGATGTCCTCTGCCTTCAGAGTGACCGTCTTGTCGAAGCTCGCGCCATCATCTGTCGGCAGGGATTGCCAGCTGGCCAGCGCCTTCTCCCAGTCCGCCCCCTTGGGCGCGAAGGGCCGCCCTTCGAGATAAGCGAATGTCTTGTCGTCCGGCGCGACGAGCCCGGCCCGGGCGCCCCCCTCGATCGACATGTTGCAGACCGTCATGCGCCCTTCCATCGAGAGGTTACGGATCGCATCGCCGCGATACTCGATAACGTGCCCGATGCCGCCACTGACCCCGATAGTTCGGATGATCGAAAGGATGACGTCCTTGGCCACGACGCCTTCCGGCAGCGTTCCGTTGACCTCAACCGCCATCGTCTTCGGTTTCGCCTGTGGCAATGTCTGGGTTGCCAGGACGTGCTCCACCTCGGACGTGCCGATGCCGATGGCCAGCGCGCCCATCGCACCGTGCGTTGCCGTGTGGCTGTCGCCGCAGACGATGGTCAACCCGGGCTGTGTGAGTCCCTGCTCCGGCCCGATGACGTGGACGATGCCCTGGCGTTGGTCGTGGACGTCGAAGTAAGGCAGGCTGAAGTCACGCGCGTTGGCGTCCAGAACATCGACCTGCTGAATCGAGAGTGGGTCCGGCCACGGCTTGTCGCGGTCGGCCGTCGGGACGTTGTGGTCGACCGTCGCGACGGTCAGATCCGGACGGCGGACCTTGCGGCCCGCCATCCGAAGCGATTCGAAAGCCTGCGGCGAAGTCACCTCATGCACCAGGTGCAAGTCGATATAGAGGAGGTCCGGTTGGCCTTGCTCACGCCTTACAACGTGGCTCTCCCAGATCTTCTCCGACAGCGTCATTGGTTCAGCCATCAACTGCTCCTGCTAGCGTGCTGTAGTTCCAGTGAGCGGGGTCTGCCTAGCTTACGGGTTAGACCTCACAAGCGCATCCTTCGGCGTTTCGACGTTAAGGGCACGGTTGATCGCCTGGAGCACGGCCTTCGCCGCGGCCACGATGATGTCCGTGTCCGCACCGCGGCCGGTGTAGGTCTGGTCGTTGCAGGAGATCCGTACAACCACCTCTCCCTGGGCGTCGATCCCCTCCGTGACGCTCTTGATGTGGAACTCCGTCAGCTCGTTCTCGATACCGACGAGCGCGTTGATCGCCTGGTAGGCCGCGTCGACCGGACCGGTGCCAATCGCCGTGTGGACCAGCGGCGTGCCATCCGGAGCGGTCAAACGCACCGTGGCCGTCGGCACCATCTGGTTGCCCGAAGCCACCTGGATCAGTTCGAGCTTGTAGGCCGCTTCCTCCGTGTGACGCTCTTCGCCGACGATGGCCTCGAGGTCGCGGTCGGTGATCTCGGGCTTCTTGTCGGCTAACTCCTTGAACGCCTCGAACGCCCGCTCGAACTCCTCCGTCGTCAGCTCGTAACCGAGGTCGTCCAGGCGTGACTTGAAGCCGTGCCGCCCCGAGAGCTTGCCAAGGACTAGCTCACTGCCGGTCGGCCAGCCGATCTCATTGGCGTCCATGATTTCGTACGTTTCGCGCATCTTGAGAATGCCGTCCTGGTGGATGCCGGATTGGTGTCGGAAGGCATTTGCCCCCACCACTGGCTTGTTCGGCTGGACCAGCATGCCCGTCAGGTCAGAGACCAGGCGCGACGTGCGGTAGAGCTCTCGTGACTTGACGTTGGTATCGAGGTCGTAGAAGTCACCGCGCGTCTTGAGCGCCATGACGACTTCTTCGAGCGCTGCATTTCCTGCCCGTTCGCCGATGCCGTTAATGCAGGTTTCCACCTGGCGCGCGCCAGAGCGTATGGCCGACAGGCTGTTCGCGACGGCGAGACCAAGGTCATTGTGGCAATGCACCGAGATCGTCGCTTTGTCGATGTTGCTGACGTTCTCCAGGATGCCATTGATAAAGTCGCTGAACTCCTCCGGCGTTGTGTAACCAACCGTGTCGGGGATGTTTACCGTCGTCGCCCCGGCTTCGATGACGTCCTCCAGCATGCGATAGACGTACTCCCAATCGGAGCGCGTAGCGTCCATCGGGCTGAACTCCACGTCTTCGACGTAGCCCTTGGCGCGCGCCACCATCGTCTTCGCCATCTCGCGTACCGTGTCGCGGTCCTTCGACAGCTGATGCATCAGGTGAATGTCGGAGGTCGAGAGGAAGACGTGGATGCGTGGCGCGGCAGCATTCTGCAACGCCTCCCACGCCGCGTCGACGTCGCCTCGTACAGCCCGCGCCAACCCAGCGATGCGTGATTTGCGCACCTCAGCCGCGACCGCCTTCACGGCTTCGAAGTCACCCGGTGAGCTGGCCGGGAAGCCGGCTTCGATGATATCGACGCCCAGCTTCTGCAGCTGCTCCGCGATCTCCAGCTTGTCGGGGATATTAAACGCGACGCCCGGGGACTGCTCGCCGTCCCTCAGGCTCGTATCGAAAATCAGTACGTTGTCAGACATTTTTCCATTGCTCCTTGGTCTGCAATCGGTGCCTCACGTCTAGCAAGGCGCTGGTTCCAGGTGGCCCTCCGACCTACCGGACGAGGGCCGCAGGAGTCTGAGATCTGTGCCTGGACTGACGGCCACGTCGCACTTCATTAGAGGAGGCTCCCTACCTGAGCTTTGCCTTCACCAGCGGACCGATAGCGTCGATGGCTACCGTCGTCCGTGTGGTGGCCGGCCCCGCCCCTCGTCATCGCGATACGCCCGGTACGCATCAGCTCCTTGACGCCGAAAGGCAACAAAAGCTCGTAGATCGCTTCGACTTTCTCTTCATCGCCCGTCACTTCGATGAGCAACGAGTCAACCGCGACATCGATAACCCGCGCCCGGAACATGTCGACGATCTCGATGATCGATGCCCTGGACTCCGGATCAGCAGCGACGCGGATCAGCGCCAGCTCCCGCGCGACGATATCGTCCCCCGTGATGTCGGAGATCTCGACGACTTCGATCACCTTGAAGAGCTGCTTTGTGACCTGGCCAATGTCGTGGGTCGCACCGTCAACCGTCAAGGTCATGCGCGACAGGCCCTGTATCTCCGAATGGCCAACCGCGAGTGACTCGATGTTGAAGCCGCGCTGACGCCACTTCGACGCGATCTTGTTCAGGACGCCCGGCTTATCCTCGACCAGGGCCACGATGGTGTGATGCTGGGCTCTGGAAGGCATTAGCGTGACCCTCCAGCCGTTGGCGTCCGCGTTTCCGTCGCCTGGTACGGCGAATCGACGGTCTGTTGCAGCGCCGCACCGGGCGGCACCATCGGATAAGTGTTCTCGTACTCCTCGACCTGGAAATCGATGAGGACTGGACCGGGGTGGTTGAGCGCCAGATCGATGGACGACTGCACCTCCGCCTTGTCAGTCACGCGTAGAGCGCGCACGCCGTAAGCCTCCGCCAGCTTGACGAAGTCGGGCTGGTACATGCGGACCGACGAGAGGTTGTTCTTGTAGAACAGCTCCTGCCACTGGCGCACCATGCCCAGGTAGCCGTTGTTGATGATCGCGTACTTGATCGGCAGCTCGTACTCGACGACCGTCGCCAGCTCTTGCGACGTCATCTGGAAACCGCCGTCGCCGCAAATCGACCAGACTGTCGACTTCAAGTCGGCGAACTGGGCCCCAATCGCGGCCGGCACCTCGAAGCCCATCGTGCCGAGACCACCGGACGTGATGAAGCCGTTCGGCTTGTCGACCCAGAAGTACTGCGCCGCCCACATCTGGTGCTGTCCCACGCCAGTGACGTAGTAAGCGTCCGAGCCCGAGGCATCGTAGATCGACTTGATGACGTACTGCGGCAGGAGCTTGTCCGTCTCCGGAATCGCGATCGAAGGGTGAGACTCCCGCTGCTCGTTGAGCCAGGTCAACCACTCGTCGTGGCGTGCCGGCTGGACGTCTCGGTTCAACTCGGTCAGCACTTGCTTGACGTCACCCACGATCGGGACGGCAACCGTGAGGTTCTTGCCGATCTCGGCCGGGTCGATGTCGATGTGGATGATCTTCGCCTTCGGCGCAAAGTCTTTAAGGGCTCCCGTGACGCGGTCATCGAAGCGCATGCCGATACCCATGACGAGGTCGGCCTCGCTGATCGCCATATTGTTCCAGTACATGCCATGCATGCCCGGCAAGCCCATGTTCAGGCTATGTGTACCGGGGAAGCCGCCGAGGCCAAGCAGGGTTGTGATCACGGGAATCTGTGCCGTCTCGGCCAGGTGGACCAGCTCATCCCAGGCGCGCGAGATAACCACGCCGTGCCCGGCCAGGATCACGGGACGCTCCGCGTCGGCGATGAGCTGCACCGCGCGCTTGATCTGACGCGGTTCGCCTTCGACCTGCGGCTGGTAGCCCGCCAGATTGACGCTCTCTGGGTATTCGAACTCGGCCTCTTGCTGCTGGACGTCACGTGGGATGTCGACGAGCACCGGGCCAGGCCGTCCTGTCGTCGCGATATGGAATGCTTCCTTGATCGCCCCGGCGATGTCCTCAGCGTTCAGCACCAGCGTGTTGTGCTTCGTGATCGGGATCGTGATGCCGGTAATGTCCGCTTCCTGGAAGCCGTCGCGGCCGATCAGCCAGCTCACCACCGAGCCGGTGATGCAGACTAACGGCACCGAGTCCATCCAGGCGTTGGCGATACCGGTGACCAGGTTTGTCGCGCCCGGGCCCGACGTGGCCCAGCAGACGCCCGCCTTGCCGGTGACCCGCGCGTAGGCGTCGGCAGCATGCGCCGCGGCCTGCTCGTGCCGAACCAGCACATGTCGCAGCTGAGAGTACTGAGGCAACGCGTCGTACATCGGCAGGTTGGATCCGCCGGGGTATCCGAAAACGGTGTCCACGCCCTCGGCGAGCAGGGACTCCATGATGATTTGTGCGCCTGTGAGTTTCACTTCGCCCTCCTTAGGGACGAGCCAGCGATCTATGCTGACAGCCTTCGTCTATGGATTGGGGTTAGCCCTTTCGCCCTCGATAAGAGGAGAAGGACTAGCTAAGGAGGAGGGCTAGCAAGCCGGGTCGCGCGACGTCCGAGATTGGACGGTAAGCCGCGGCGACGGGCCCCCAGCCCGTACCTACTACGGCCCGGTCTCGGATAGCCAACCACTGTGTGGTGGCGTCCAAGACCATAGGGGCCTCCGCTGCTTGCGACCGTATATTCATTCGTTCGTCCAGACGATCAGGGTTTCCCCGATCTTTTCGCCTGGCATACTCCTTCAAATAAAAAATCCCGTTCCTCCAGGGATCCCGGGGAATGGGACGGTACCACCCTAGTTCCCCCGATAACATCGGGGACACTTGATTCGCTGTATCGGGCTTACCCGCCCGAGCCTACTGATTTAGCCCGGGAGCTCCGGAGTGAGTTCGAGGCGTTCTGGCCGCCGGCTTCCACCATCCCGGCTCGCTTCTGGCCTCTACGTTCCTCTACTATTCTCCATCAACACTGATGTATTGAATTGTAGTATCGAGTCTAGGTACGCCCTTTAGTTCTGTCAATGAGGGTTGTCGCTAACTGGTTCGCAGGGCCTCGAGGTACGTCAGCTGCACCGCCGACGAGGGATCGACGCCCAGCTCGTCCGCCAACAGGCTGCGCAGGCGATCGTAGACTCGCAGCGCTTCGGCGCGATTTCCTCCGCTCAGGTGGGCACGCATGACGCGCTCATAGGCCGACTCACGGTAGGGCTCCAGCGCCGTGCATTCATTGGCGTAGCGCAGAGCCGCCGAGGCATCCCTCAAGACGAGGCTGACCTCAGCGAGGCACTCCAAGGCCCGGACGCGGTCGTCATGGAGCTGCTCACGCACTCGAAGAATCCACGGGAGCTGCTCGCCAGGCAGGAAGCCCCGTTCCGCGATGCTGAGCGCTACCGCGGCGTGCGACCACGCTTCGGATGGCGCCCGGCACGTATCCCGCCCTCCGCCTCGTCAATTGCGTTGCGAGCCGCATCGATATCCACCCAGGCATCGTCGGTCAGGACGAGGCTGACGCTGCCGGTTAAGGTCTCCAGCTCACCAGAGAGAGCGACGCCGCGGAACAAGCGCCGCAACCTGCTCAGAAGAGCGCTGAGGCTAGTGTCCCAGGCGTTCGGCACCTCTTCGCCCCAGATCGCCTCGGCTAGCTCCGGCCTCGGTACCGGCCGGCGACGCTGCAGAACAAGATAGGCGAAGGCGATGAGTCCTTGCCTCGCAGGAAGCCTGGCCTCCTCGAGAAGGCCACTGTCCGTCTCGAGCGCAAGGCGGCCGGTGAGATATATCCTCATACCACAGCTCTCGGCAAGGTTTCTGCAAGACGCATGCGCAATTATGCGCGTGAGAGGTGAGCCATGACCAAGGTCATCCAGTGTCCGTGCGGGTACTCGATCCGCGAGGCAGATGACAAGACACTCGTTGCATCTGCTCAGCAACACGCAAAGTCGGCGCACGGCATGGAGCTGTCCCGGGAACAAGCCCTGGCTATGGCGAAGCCCGAATCTTCAGGAAGGAGAGCAAGAAATGGCAAAGGTACTCAAGTGTGATTCGATCTTCCCCGGTTGTGAGGGTGAAGTCCGCGGCGAAACCGAGGACGAGGTCATGAAGGCCGCCGTTCAGCACGCCCGCGACGCTCACGGCGTCCAGGAGATCGACGAGGCAACTGCCAACAAGGTCCGCGCCGCAATCGGCACGGAGTAGTCGTCTCGGGGGCCAGCCGGCGGCCCCTTAAAGTAGAATCCACGACAGTGGAGGACGCCTGTCGTGCAGCACGAGCCACCAAACAGCCCAGCGTTGCTTTCGATCCAGGTCGCGAAGCCGCGGGCCGTTCGTCATATGGGTAAGGACGTTCCCACCGGCATCTTCAAGCTACCTGTCACGCAGCCAGTAATGGTGCGCCGCCTCAATATCGACCGTGATGAACAAGGCGATCTCACAGTGCATGGCGGTGTCGATAAGGCCGTCTACTGCTACGCCGCGGAGCACTATCCAGCCTGGCGCGAGGAGTTGGCGCGTGATTTACCGTACGGTACATTCGGCGAAAACCTGACGGTCACCGGCCTGATGGAGGACGAGCTTCATGTCGGGGATCTGCTCGAAGTGGGCGACGCGGTTCTGCAGGTGAGCCAGCCACGCCTCCCCTGCTACAAGTTGGGTATCAAGATCGGCAGCCAGCGCTTCCTCAAGCGGTTCCTCGAGAGCGGCCGCAGCGGCTTCTACTGCCGCGTCCTGCAGGAGGGCCTGATCGAACCGGGACAGCCGATCACGCTCAAAGAGCGCGACGAATCGCAACCCACGATTGCCGACATGGTGGCAGCGCAACAACGCTAGAATCTGACCCATGCCCGACCTCAACGACCCCGAATCCGGTGATTGCGCTTTCTGTGATCGGGAGCGAACGCGCGCCACCCTTCTCTATGAAGGACGCGACTTCTACGTCATCGTCGACCACGCCCCGATCGCTGAAGCGCACCTGCTACTGATCCCACGCGAGCACTTTCCGCACCTCGCCGCGCTGCCACAGCATCTGCACGACGAGTTCGAGTCACTCAAAGCCCTTCTAGGTGACTTCGTGACGGAGCACTACGGCGCCCTGACTTACTGGGAAAACGGCATCTTCGGGCAGAGCGTCCCGCACGCCCATCTGCACGCCATGTCAGTTTCCTTCGATCCGGGCCTCTACATCGACAAGGGCCAGGCATTCTCCGGCATCGCTGGTCTGCAGGAGCAGCACGATGGCGGCCACTACTTCATGATCGAGCAGCAAACGGAGGCTCGCTTGCTGCCACCGGACTGGGACCTGTATCTCAGCATCGTCCGCCTGGCCCGCCACAGCCGGCCCATCAACTGGCAGTTCAATCGTGAGGAACGACAGCAGCGCGGTGGCGCGATTATTGACGGATTGATCGAACGCTGGCGCGAGGTCATGGGCCGGCCGGACTAAGTCTCCCCTCAGCCGGTGTTGGGTCCGAAGCGCCTGACTTAGTCCAGGTTTCGCTCCGCGAAGGTCTGCCGCCGACGCGCTCTGCGAGTCCGATCTGACTCAGTCTTGATGCTCTCGATCGTCGCTTCTTCCGGCGCCGGCGCCTCCGGTGAGTTGCGGCGCCGGTACGCGTTCTCAAGTCGCGACAGCGCCGCGAGTCCCTTGCGTGTGTCTGAAGCGACGCGGGCGCCTTCGCCGTTGCGCACTCGGTACTTGAACAACCAGTACGTGAAGGCTCGAAAGTCGGAGTAATCGAGGTTGCTAGTCAGCGTCAGGCCGTGTTCGGTTTGAAACTCGGCCAACAAGTCGGGCTGCGTCCGGCCGTAGATGCGCGGGTACAGGCCGAAGCCGTCGACTTCTTCCGCCGTCCAGACGTGAGCCTGGTGTTCCTTCGCCATCTCCTCCTCGATCGCCAGCTGTAACGCCTCTTCAACAACCACTCCATATAAGTAGTTGAGATAGGCCTGATACTTTGGCGTCCCGATCAGTGACTGGAACTCGTCATCGCTGACTTCCAGCGGCGGATGACCGTGGAACAGAAGCGCCTCACGCTCAGGCGCACCGACAACGCCGTTCAGCTCATCGACGAGGCGCTCTGCCAGAAGCAACCAGTCGAACGCCTCCCCTCCGATGAGGTATCGATACTGACGATCGTTGATGATCTCCTCAGCCTGGTCCCAGCGCGCCATCGTCTTGAGCAAGGCCAGGTACCAATGCTCCCCGGCCGCGATCGTCTCGTGCATGAAAGCTATCGCGTCGTCTTTATCGCTCATCGCCGTAAGGCTTTATAGGAGTGCGACGCGACGAAATCGCGCAGGATCAGGTCGGTGCCATGGGCGATTTTCAGCGTGTCCAACTCCGAAATCGAGAAGAATCGGTGTTCTTGCCCCTCACCCAATAAGAGCTTGGCCGCTGGCTTGTCGAGCCGGCCAGAGTAAACGTGGAACCTGGCCACTCCGCCATCCCGAAGCGGGACGTCGTACGACTGGAAGGGGTCAAAGCTCATCAGCGCCTCGCCCGTCTCCTCGCGCATCTCCCGGATCATACATTCGTCCGGTGTCTCGCCGGCCTCGACCGCTCCGCCGATCACGTCCCAGCAATTCGGCCAGTTATCCATTGGGCTATCGTCTCGCAGATTCAGGAGGATCTCACCATTCGCGTTGACGAGGATGATACCTGCCCACTCCATCTATCAACTCTTAGTGCTGAATGTTGCTCGAGTAGCCTTTAGGCGGCGACGCCGTGACAACGCTTGAACTTCTTGCCGGAGCCGCAGAAGCACGGGTCGTTGCGGCCCAATTTCTTACCGTTGACCTTCTGGGCCGGGATCGCAGCCTGGTCGGTGCGATTCTCGCGCACCTGGTTACCGGCCGCCACGGAGGCCGCCACCGGTTGAGGGTTGGTCGATACGTTGACGTGGTAGATGGCGTGCGAAATCGTTTGACGAATATTGGCGAGTAGCTGGTCCCACATGTCGCGCGCCTCGCGTTTGTAGGCGACCAGCGGGTCTTGATTCCCGTAAGCTTGAAGGCCGATGCCCTGGCGCATCTCATCCATCGCCGTCAGATGCTCAACCCAGAGGCGGTCGATCGTCTGCAGCAACAGAAGACGCTCGACCAAGCGCATGTTATCGGCGCCGAGCTCTTCCTGACGAGCGGCGTAGGCCGCTTCGGCCTCGTCCAGCACCAGCGCCTCGATCTCGTTGGCGGAGCCGCTGCTCATGATCTCTGCGGCGCCTTCCTCAGTGAGCGGCATGATCGCCTGCAGCTCCTCGACCAGCAGCTCTCGATCCCACGCCTCTTCCTGGCGCGGAGGCAAGTGCGAAGTCGCAAGTTCGCGAAGGTCTTCCTCGACCATCGAGAAGATATCCTCGCGCAGTTCCGCGCCCTCAAGCACCTTGGCGCGTTCCGTGTAGATCACGTCGCGGTGGACGTTCATCACGTCGTCGTACTCCACCAGGTGCTTGCGGATGTCGAAGTTGTGGCCCTCAACTTTGGTCTGCGCGCTCTCCAGCGCCTTGCTGACCATGCCGGACTCGATCGGGACGTCCTCGTCCATGCCGAGCTTCGACAGCATCCCCGGCAGCCACTCCGGCGCGAAGCGGCACATCAGGTCGTCTTCAAAGCTGACGTAGAAGCGTGAGCCGCCCGGGTCGCCCTGGCGTCCGGCCCGGCCTCGGAGCTGATTATCGATACGGCGCGATTCGTGACGCTCAGTGCCCAGGATGAGCAGACCGCCCGCCTCGATGACCTTGTTGTGTTCCTCCTGCCACTCCTGCGGGTCGCGGCCTTCCGGCGTTCCTCCGAGGACGATGTCGGTTCCGCGACCTGCCATGTTGGTGGCGATTGTTACCGCATCCAGGCGTCCCGCTTGCGCGATGATCGCAGCTTCTTTCTCGTGAAACTTGGCGTTCAGGACCTGGTGTTCGACCCCGCGGCGTTTCAGAAGATCGGCGATGTACTCAGAATTCTCGATTGAGACGGTGCCGACGAGGACGGGTTGACCTTCCTTGTGCGCTTCTTCGACTTCATCTGCGGCGGCGCGAAACTTGCCCTCGAGCGTGCGATAAACAACGTCATCCGCGTCTTCGCGAATCATGTCGCGATTCGTCGGCATCACGACAACGTCCAGCTTGTAGATCTTGTCGAACTCCTCCGCTTCGGTGACTGCCGTACCGGTCATGCCCGCCAGCTTGTCGTACATCCGGAAGTAGTTCTGCAGCGTGATCGTCGCGTAGGTGATCGACTCCTGTTGGATCTTGACGCCCTCTTTTGCTTCGACAGCCTGGTGCAGGCCGTCCGACCAGCGGCGTCCCGTCATAAGACGGCCCGTGAAGTCGTCGACGATGATGATTTCGCTACCTTTGACCACGTAGTCGCGGTCCTTTTGGTACAGGATGTGAGCCTTGAGTGCGGCCTCCATGTACCGGGTGAGGCGGAAGTTCTCTGGTGAATAAATGTTGTCGATCTTGAGCGCTTTTTCGATCTTTTCGACACCGCTCTCGGTCAGAGAGATCGCCTTGATCTTCTCGTCAACCGAGTAGTCGAGGTCGCGCTGTAGGCGCGGCACCAGTGCCGCGAATCGAGGATAGATCGACACGTCCTGGGTAGCCGGACCGCTGATGATCAGCGGCGTGCGCGCTTCGTCGATCAGGATGTTGTCGACCTCGTCGACGATCGCGAAGTGCTGGCCGCGCTGGACCTGCATCGCAGCCACGTCTGCCATGTTGTCCCGCAGGTAGTCGAAGCCGAACTCGTGATTCGTCCCGTAGGTGACATCGGCAGCGTACGTATCGCGGCGACTGCAGGCCTGAAGGTACTCTGCGCCCTGCTCTTCGCTGACTGGCTCCTCCGTTACCATGAAGGACGCGTCATGCTGCAGCACGCCGACGCTGACGCCGAGCCAGATCAGTACGCGCCCGTACCATTGCGCGTCTCGCTTGGAGAGGTAGTCGTTGACTGTGACCAGGTGGGCGCACTTGCCCTCGAGTGAGTTGAGGTAAAGCGCCAGTGCCGCAACCAGCGTCTTGCCTTCACCGGTCTTCAGTTCTCCGATCTTTCCCTGGTCCAACACAACCGCGCCGAGTACCTGTGTGTCGAAGGCGCGCTGACCCAGGCGGCGATAGATGGCTTCCCTGGCGACGGCTATCGCTTCGAACCTGATGTCGTCCAGCTGCTCGCCTTGCTGCAGACGGTCGCGAAACTCGGTCGTCTTTGCCCGCAAAGCATCGTCGCTGAGGGCCTGAATCCCAGGTTCCAACGCGTTGATCTCGTCGAGCATTGGCTGGAGCTTCTTGACCTCGCGGTCATTGGCGCCTGTGAAGAGCTTGGAGAATAAAGCCATGATTACGTCTATTATGCCCCTTCACTATGCTGCGGCCAAATAGGAACCACCCTCATTTCACAGTCATTTAGTGAACTCGCAACAACCGCAGAAAGGCCGGCTCGTAGGCTGACGTCAGAGAGGGCATAGGCCCTCCCGCCAAGAGGCCGATGGATCCGTCCCCATCGGCCTCCATTCTTTACCCGCGACTGCAAGGGCTTCAAAGCGAATCATATCGGCTTCAGACACGGGTCCGAATCCGATGGCTGGGTAGAGGCTAGATGTCGGATTTCGCCAGGTCCGCGAACCAGAAAAGGACGGAATCAGACCTCGAGCCTGCACCCCGAGTCTACGAAAACAGCTCTCCAACGGAGCGCCCGCTATGGATGCGCGATATCGCTTCGCCCAACAGCGGCGCGACCGACAGGACGGTGATCTTCGGGTGCTGTTTTTCTGGCGGCAGCGGGATCGTGTCTGTGCAGACCATCTCTTCGATCATGTCGCTGCCGCAGATCCGCTCCACCGCGTTGCGGGCCAGGATCGGATGAATACAGGCGACCCGTACGCTCAGGGCGCCGTTTTGCAACGCGATTTCCGCTGCCGACATGATCGTGCCGCCAGTGTCTATCTCGTCATCGACGATCAGGACGTTGCAGCCCCGCACGTCGCCAATCAGTGCCTGGGCTGCTACCCGTTCCTCGTTGCCGATCCGCGCCTTCGAGACAATGGCCAGCGGCACGCCCAACTCGTAAGCCACGTTGCGCGCCCGCTTCTCGCCGCCCACATCTGTCGCCAGGACAGCGAGATTGGGAATGTCGCGCTGCTTGAAGTGCTCCGTGATCTGCGTGATGCCGGTGAGCTCGTCCAACGGCACGTTGAAGAAGCCCTGGATCTGACCGGCGTGCAGGTCGACAGTGAGGACGCGGTTGGCGCCGGCGGTCTCAATCAGGTTTGCGAGTAACCGTGCCGTTATCGGCACCCGAGGCTGGTCTTTTTTGTCGCTGCGGCCGTAGGCGTAATACGGCACCACGGCCGTAATGCGGCCGGCGGAAGCGCGCCGGACCGCATCGATCATGATCAGCAACTCCATGACGCTGGTGTTCACCGGCGAACAGAGCGGCTGAATGATGAAGACGTCTTTGCTGCGGACGTTCTCCTGGATACGGACGAAGACGTTTTCGTTGCTGAACTCGAAGATCTCCGCTTCCCCGAGTGGCATCTCGAGATGGGAACAGACGGCTCGCGCCAGATCAGGGTGAGACCTGCCGCTAAAAATGGCCAACTCGTCCACGGGGAGCCTCCGAATAGATTCGACGCGAGCACGGTACCGGCAGTCGTAATTTACCACAGCAAAGTCAGGGAGAACCGCTATTCGGAACTGCCGCCCAGTGCCGATGTTATCCATGAGGGTTCTGGTCTCGCTTCCTCCTCCCCCGTCGCGGAGCTGACCGCCCTTGACACGAAAGAAGCGCCCGATCCTCGGCCCGGGCGCTTCTCTTTTTGTCACAGAAAAGTCCACTTCTAGAGGCGCGGTTTGACCGCCCCCTCACCTCACCCTACACTCGGATTGAGGTAAGAATGACCCGTAACGAGGTTCAAATGCTCATTTCTGGACTGAAGTCCAAGACACACAGCGTGGCTATCGTCGAGATGGAAGGCGCTATCGGCCCGCGGATCAAAGCGGCGGAATACGTCAAGCTATTCCGCCAGCTTGAGCTGAGCGAAACGGTACGAGCCGTCGTACTCGACATCGACTCTCCCGGTGGCTCGGCGCCTGCCTCGAACTACCTCTACCTGGCGGTGAAGTCCCTGGCGGCGAAGAAGCCCGTGATCGCCTTCATCCGCGGAGTCGGCGCATCCGGCGCCTACATGTTGGCTTGCCCGGCGACAAAGATCGTCGCCATTCCCGGCGCGATCATCGGTTCCATCGGTGTGATCTCAATGCGGCCGAGCATCTACGAAGCGCTCAACCGCATCGGCGTGCAGATGAGCGTGACCAAATCAGACCGCCTCAAGGACATGGGCAGCATGTTCCGCGAGGCGACCGACGAAGAAAAGCAGAAAGAGCAGGCGCTGGTTGATGACCTCTACGACCAGTTCCTCGAAATCGTCGCTGAGGGCCGCAACATGGACAAGGCCCAGGCCAAAGAGGTAGCCACGGGCGAGGTCTTCACGGCGCGTCGCTGCATCGAGCTCGGCCTCGTTGATGAGTTGGGAGACCTGGAGCACGCCATCGACATGGCAGCCGACCTCGGCCACGCCCCGAGACGCCCTGTCTGGCTCAAGCCGAAGAAGGGACTGCGCGAAGCGCTCTCCTCGATGATGGGCACATCCATCGCCGGCTCTTTCGTCGATGCCGTCGCGGCACGTCTGGAGGAACGCGTTGCTTCCTCTCGACACGACCTCGAATACAGACTCTAGCCCGTCCTATCGACCGCCTTGATCAGCTGACCCATCGTGCTCGTGCGGTTGGGCAAGAAGTGCTCTCGCATCTGCAGCGTCCACTCCGTGTCCGCCGCTTTGTGCCACGCATCGCTGGTGCGGACTTCGGGAGCGTCGAGTTCGTAGATCGCCAGATTCCTTGGGAAGCCCGGCGTGAGGTCGGTGGCTCGATAGCGTCTCGCCGTATGACAACCTGGCACGGATTGCAGCGCCGCCAGGTGCTCGTTGTCGTACCAGTCGTTTAACTCCGCGTCGTGCTCATCGTCAGTCTCAAGGCAGACCATCAGCAAATAGGGCGGGGTCGACGCCGGCGCTTCGCCGATCGACTTCACCAGGCTGTACTCATTACGGATGTTGGTCGTCAGGGCGGAGGTGACCTTCTTCGTCCATTCCGTAGGATCTGCCCGCGCCTTTAGATAAGACTCGCTGCTCATCGCGCCGTCTGCCAGATCGTAGAGAGCCGCGTATTTCGGGCCTTCGCCAACCGATACGAAACGTCTGGCTCGCAAGAAGCCCGGGAAGGCCATGCGGTCGATGAGGTGCTCCTCGTTGTACCAGCGATTGAGGTCGTCCTCCAATTCCGGCGATGGGTCCATCCAGACAGCTAGCAGTCCTGTGGCGGCTTCAGACATCCTTACCTCTCTCTTGGTGTATTGCTTCCCTACGCCGTGCATGCTTGCAGTATTATCTGGCTGAGTCCCCGCCCGTGGCCCGGCGTGATGCTTGATGGAGGCGCTTAATGAAACTTCTTTTCTTCGACGACTACAAGCTCGGTGTGTTGAAGGGTGAGGATGTGGTCGACGTTTCGGACGTCGTTAAGGACATTCCCCACGTCCAGCCACAAGAGCTGATGAAGGGCCTTATCGAGCAATGGGATAGCTACAAGGGCAAGCTGGAGAGTGCAGTAGCCTCTGGCTCCGGTAAGGCCCTCAGCTCTGTAAAGGTTCGGGCGCCGTTGCCCAAGCCCGCGACGATCGCCTGTATGGCGGTCAACTACCTTGAGAATCACACCATGCCGGAGCCGGCGCCAATCAACGCCTTCCTCAAGTCCGGACATTGCGTCATCGGCGACGGCGATACCATGCTCCTGCCCGACCTGGCGGCTGACGTCTTCGAGGGTGAGGCCGAGCTCGGCGTCGTAATCGGCAAACGCGCCTCGAACGTTTCGCGAAACGATGCGATGAACCATGTCTTCGGCTACGTCAACTTCATCGATGGCTCGGCTCGAGGCATGGTCCCGGCGTCACAGAGCTTCTACCAGATGAAGTCGCGCGACACCTTCGCGCCGATCGGGCCGTTCATCGTCACTGCCGATGAGGTCAAGGACCCCCACAAGCTCAGCATCAAGCTCTGGAACAACGGCGAATTGAAGCAGGACTTCAACTCCGACGACATGGGCAACGACATCCCGCGCTCGCTCGAGTTCATCACCGCGGTGCACCCGCTGGAGGCCGGCGACATCGTCGCCACCGGCACCAACCACCGGGGACTGCACGCCTTCCAGGACGGCAACAAGATTGAGCTCGAGGTGGAGGGCATGGGCCGCCTTCACATCAACGTAAAGGACGACCTCAAGCGCACCTGGCCCACAGAAACTCGTCTCGACCGCCTGGAGGCGGCAAAGGGGCGCGGTGAGAACCCTGGGTACGTCGGCTCCACCACGGTTCAGACTGGCGGAAAATACAAGCCTTAACGGGCGAAAGCCTAAGAATCCTCAACAGGGAGGCACGGAATGACTACACCAACACCGGTAAAGATTGCGAAGGAAGTCCTCGCGGAAGACGTCGGCAACATTGCGATGCTGGAGCACGTCAATACGCAGGTTGACGACCAGGGCATAGCCGGCCTGTTCTATTTGGTCGGCATGGGCTTCACGCGCGATCCGCACATGATGGTCGGGCTCGAGAACATGTGGATCAATCTCGGGGAGCAGCAGTTTCACCTGCCCACCAGCACGCCGCAAGTCCTTCGCGGCCATGTCGGCATCATCACGCCGAACCTGGATGCGCTGGCTGACAGGCTCGAAGCTGTGCAGGACAAGCTTCACAGCACAAAGTTCGCCTGGTCCCGCAAGAAGGATCGCATCGACGTCACTTCACCCTGGGGCAACTTGTTCCGCTGCTACGAGCCCTCGCCCGAATTCGGCCCGATGCGGACCGGCATGCCATACGTCGAGTTCACGGTTCCACGCCGTACCGCGAAGGGCATTACGGCCTTCTACAACCAGGTCATCGGCGCCGCTTCACGGGTCGTCAGCAAGAAGGCTGGCGATTACGCTGAAGTCTCGGTCGGCCAGTATCAGAAGCTCATTTATCGCGAAGCTGATGATGTGCCGGACTACGACGGCCACCACATCGCGGTTTACGTCGCCAGCTTCTCGGAGCCCTACGAAGCGCTGAAAAAGCGTGGCCTGATAACTGAAGAGCCGCGCAATCATCAGTACCGCTTCGTCGACATCGTCGACCCGAAGACGAACAGGAAGCTGTTCAGCATCGAGCACGAAGTGCGCAGCCTCAAGCACCCGATGTACAAGCGACCCCTGGTCAACCGCCAGATCGGCGAGTTCCTGGAGCCACGCCGCATCAACGGCCGGACGATTCTCGGTTCCGTGCGCTAGCGCTTAACGGCAGCTTTGTTAAATGAGGAGGCTCACTTAACGAGCCTCCTCATTTGTTTTATTATGCCGGAGCCCGGTTCATCCTAATGCCGCAACTCTAGAACTAAGGAGTGAACATGAAGTCGCCGGGCAACCCCTTCCCCGTGTTCCTCGCCCGCCGCGGCGCCAGGCGGCATCTGCTCCCAAAAGGCGCCGTCTTGTCCGTTGCAGCCGGAGCCCTCACGCTCGTCGGCTGCGGCGATGACGACGACGACGACCAGGATGAGATAGCCCCCGACTCGACATCGGGCAGTACGTCGCCTCCTGGCGGGTCTACGCCCGGTGAGTCATCTCGACACTCGACCAGCTTGAGGTCTACATCCAACTCGAAGCAAGGCTCAACACAGTCGGGGATGACGCCCAACTCGCGACTATTGACCTTCTAAACATTCTTCAGAGGCAGCATCAGAGTTGCAGATGACCTCAAACATTGGCGAGTCGATTCACGATACCTCCATGGCGATTATTAGAAAAACGGGTGGCTGATTCGGAAACGACCTCGACTTCGCCATCGCCAAGTTCCAGGACATGAAGATGCAGCCTGCGCTGGAACGGGCGCTGGGGCGCCGAGCTTGCGTAAGGCGTAGGCTATCCGCGACTGAGAGGAGGGGACATGCTTGTCAACAAGACCGAAGGGAACTACCGCTATATCCCGAGCGTTCAGCCGACCAACCGCCCGGACTTGCCATTCTGCAGCGCGGTGATTGCTGACGAGGGATACGAGATTGTACGGGCGACCCTTGAACAGCCCATCCCGTATCAGGCTGGTTTTGAGCTTGTCGACCGGCACCTCCAAGAGCTGAAACGGCCCCGGCAGGCGCTATGTGCAGTCGAACTCAGGTGCCCGGAACCCTACACTCCGGAAGGATTCGGGGCGTTCAACGTTGGCTACGCGGAGCTTCTCGCCTCCTGGGGCCTCCATGGCGGAGACGCCGAGAGCTCCAGTACGGCACGTACCAACATTGCGCCTCTGCTAAATGCACCGGTTGCGCCCGTTTTATTCGCCTTCTCCTATACGATCCCGTCAGCCATTAGTCGGCCCACGTTCGTGGTATCGGGTGCGACCGGAGGCAGGGTGGAAGACTCGCCAGACGCGGTGCGACAAAAAGTTGCCAACGCATTTGCTACGATCGACGGCCGACTCAAGGAGCTGGGCGTAACGTGGGATTTGACTACCGAAACGGTCGTTTACGCATCTCAAGATATTGAGTTAGCTTTGCGCTCAGAAATTCTTCCTCGGATCGGGTCGGCCGTTCTCAACGGCGTACGCTGGTTCCCTGGCCGTGCGCCGATTATCGGCGCCGAGATCGAGCTGGGAACACACGGGGTCCGACAGGAACTTCGAGTCCCGGTGTCCTAACTTTCGCATGAGATCGTGCTAGGTTGAGCACCGGTGAGGGCCTTGGTACATCAAGAGACAGACTTGAACTTAGCAAGGGATTAGCCCGGAGGAGATTTGAGTCGAAAATGGGTGCAGGATAGATTCAAAATGAAAGCTTACCCATCAGATACAACATCCCGCAGCCGTATGGTGTAGCTGCAAACGGCGTCACAATCGACCCGTTTGCAGCGGAGTGGTACCAGAACGATCAGACTTCAGGCTGGCAGCTTGCCGCCCTGGCGAATCCTCTGGGATTCGATGCCCAGAACGCGCACGTTCAACCGAGCGGTGCCTACCACTACAACGGAGCGCCGATGGCGCTCCTGACCCGCCAGGATCAGCCGGAACTGATTGGCTTCGCTGGCGACGGCTTGCCGACCTACGGACCGTATGGCTTCAGTGAGCTCGCCAACCCGCCTAGCGCCCACCACGCTTTGATATCACCGTGCCAGTCCCGGCACCAAAGATGAGTCCCAAGGCGATACCGAGGCCTACGTTGTCCGTTACCGCACCGACCACGATGCCGATCAGGAGACCGAACCCGATAAACTGCCCCAGCTCCTTCTTGCTCCCTTTGTCATCCATGGGCCTACTCTACATTTGAGCCAAGACTCAGTGCGAGAGCGGAAGTGGGCGCTGGGACGCAGAGGGCATCGCCTACTCCGGCCCGATCAACTGCGGTTACGAGCGCTCGATCTACTTCCGCGACCCCAACGGCGTAGTAGTCGTGGAGCTCCTCACCTGGATCACGCCTGTCCCCGACGGCGTCGACGAGGGTGACTTGATCCTGGCGGCGCAAGCCCGGCGACTGGAGCGTGGCGCTTATGCAATTGATGACGAGGATGCCCTGAAGGGCGCTCTAAGTGGTCGGCCCGCTAAGCTCGGCATGATGATCCGGGCGATTCTCACACCTCAACCATTCAAGCTCTCGATAAGCATTTTCAGATAATATAGAAGCATGCCCAGATGGACTCTTGAATCGTCGCATATCACCTTGCGACGCGACGCCGGCCTCCGATCCACACGCCAGCGCCTTGCGATCGTCGACGAAGTGTTTCACTGCCATCACCCAACCGTCTTCGACGTGAAGGTCGAGCCGCATGCGAACCTTGTTTGCACCGGCTGCGGTCCCATTGAGGACTCAAGTGCCAGCGATGACCTGCTGCCGGAGATTCGTTATCGTGTCGAATCAGGCGGTGGATTCAGGCCGGAAAGCCAACGACTCGATATTTACGGCCCTTGTAGCAACTGTGCCACGGCAGCTAACTAAACTCTGCTTCCTCGTAATCCGCCGTGCCTCGGCGTGACCCGAATTAAGTTAACCCGATGCTACACTTGACTATGATCACGTTAACGAAGTAATGAGGGTACGACACTGACAACCCAAGATTCACAATCCAGTCGCCTACGTTCCGGCTCTTATGCATCCCGCGCTGCCCGTGACTACGCCAGCGCGTTGGAGTGGTCGGACGCTGCTGCCATAGAAGCAACCATCAGCATCGCCCTGACAAATTCAGTCGTGGCGGCCGCAATGGGACGCTGGTGCGATTCGCTCGGGATCAGCCGCACCATGGGCCGATACCAGGTGCTGCGTATTCTCTACTTCGCGCCGGAACAACGGCTGACCCAGGTTGAGGTCGCGGGCGAAATGCAGGTGACGTCAGCTAACATCACCTTCCTCGTCGACGGGCTTGAGAAAGACGGCCTCGTAAGCCGCGTCCCTTCGCTTAGCGATCGCCGGACGATAAATGTAGAACTAACCGAGGACGGCCTCGCCTTTAGCGCGCGCATTGTGCCATCACTGGCGCGATTCTTTGGTGAACTGACAGGTGACTTCACCGACGAGGAGAACCGTCAACTGTCCCACCTCCTCGAGCGAGTACAGGGCAACGCAGAACGCTTCCAGGTGCCCGACTAGGGCTGCAGTTTCAAGGCGTCGGCGACCAGCTCGATCGCGTGACGCGGAGTGCGCGACGTGAAATGCCCGATCTGCTGGCGGCACGATACGCCGGTAATTGCTATCGCCGTGTTTGCCGACGCGGCCTCAACCGCCGGGAACAGTTTCAGGCTTCCCATCGCCTTTGATATCTCGTAATGCTCCGCCTCAAAGCCAAACGAACCGGCCATACCGCAACAGCTCGTCTCGACCAACGATGCCTTGTATCCCGGCACGAGATTGAGCATGCCCAACGTCGGCTCGGGGCCGACAATCGCCTTCTGGTGACAATGCGCGTGCAGCAAGACGTCTAGCTCGACGTCGTCTCGGAAGATGCCCGCTACCTCGCCGGGTTCTTCGGCCGCGAGCTTCGCCAGTAGCTCGTCTAGCAGAAGCGTTTGGCCCGCGACCGTTCTCGAATCCTCGTCGCGCAGGAGTTCTGGATACTCATCGCGAAACGTCAGCAAGCAAGACGGTTCAGCCCCGATAATCGGGACCCCGCGCCGCGCGTACGGTACCAGCGCGTCGACATTCCGCCGCGCCCAATCGCGCGCCACCGACAGCAGTCCCTTCGAGATCGCCGGACGTCCGCAGCACCCCGTGCGCTCCGCAAGTACGACGCTGTAGCCAAGCGCCTCGAGGATGCGAACCGCCGCCTGGCCGACTTCCGGGTGGTAGTAGTCCGTGAACGTGTCATGGAAGAAGACTGCCTCACCGCGCGCTCCCGGCGTCTTCGACTGGTGCTTCCTGAACCACGATGGAAAAGTCCGCGAAGCAAAGCGGGGCAGCGGACGCCGCGCGGCGACGCCGCTGAATCGCTCCATGACCATGCGCAGCGGCTGGATGCCGGAAACCAGGTTGGCGAAGGCTCCGAACGGCGCGGTTAACCGGCTGATCGTGTTGATTTGGGCAAAGAGGCGCGCCCTCAGGGGAACTCCGTGTTTCGCGTTCGTTTGGGCCAGGACTTCGTACTTGATCTTGGCCATGTCAACGCCGGTCGGACACTCCGCCTTGCACGCCTTGCACTCGACACAGAGGTCGAGCGCCTGGTGCATGCGGTCGGATGTGAGCTCCTCTTCTGAAAGGACGCCCGAGAAGGCAAGCCGCAGCAGATTGGCCCGTCCGCGCGTCGAATGCTCTTCTTCCAGCGTCACCATATAGGAGGGGCACATCCCGCCATCCATCTTCCGGCAGGCGCCCTGTCCGGTGCACTGATCGGCCGCGGCGGCGAGTCCACCCTCGAAGCTGAAGTCGAGGTGGGTTACCGGCTCCCATGTCTTTGCGTCCGGCTCCAGGCGAAGGTTCTCGCGGAAGCCCGGCGTATCGAAGATCTTTCCCGGATTGAGCAGGTTGTCTGGGTCGAACGTCCGCTTGACCTCGCGAAAGGCGTTGGTCAGCGACGGACCGAACATGTGCTGCGTGAAGACGCCGCGCACGATCCCGTCGCCGTGCTCGCCGCTCAGGCTACCGCCGAACTCGAGCACGAGATCGGCGACCTCCAGGGCGATCTTCTCCATGCGGTCTAGGCCCTGGCTGGTCTTGGGATTGACCATCGGCCGGATGTGCAGGCAGCCGACGCTGGCGTGACCGTAATAGGCCGCTTCCGTGTCGTTGCTGGCCACGATCTCTTGAAAGCGCTTGATGTACTCCGGCAACTTTTCCGGCGCCACCGCGGCATCTTCAACGAAGGTCGATGCCTTCAGCGGTCCTCGAACGCTCGTGATCAGGCCCTGTCCCGCCTCGCGCATGCGCCAGATGTCGCGCTGCGCCGCGGCGTCCGTTGTTTTGAAGGTGTAATAGCCAAGGTTCTTGCGATCGAGGTCCGTCTTCAGCCCATCGAGCTTGCTTGTAACCTCGTCTGCTGTATCGCCGGCCATCTCGATCAGAAGAATGCCGCCCGGCTCGCCTTCGACGAAGTCGGCCAAGTGCCGGAAGCCGCTGTGCGCCCGGCAACGCCCAACGATGACGCTATCGATCAGCTCGATCGACGCAACCGGGTGCTCCAGGGTCGCGACCGTGCCTTCCGCAGCCTCTACCAGTGTCCTGAAATGCACCGCGGCGAGGCCTTTGAATTTCGGTAGCTTGTGCAGGTTCAGCTTCGCTTCCGTGACCACCGCGAGCGTGCCCTCGGAGCCAACGACCATGCGCGCCACGTCCATCGGGCCGCTGTCACGGACGAAGTCGTCCAGGTTGTAGCCCGATACGCGGCGCGGTATTTTTGCGAAACGCCTCTCGATCTCTTCGGCGTGTTCGACGCCGAGGCGGCGCAGGTCGCGGTAGATCTGGCCCTCCAGGCCCGGGATGTCGAACTTGGCGTCGAGCTCGGCGCCGTCAACCTCGGAGAACGAGGCGAGGCTGGCGTCGGCCAGCACTGCCTCGACGCTGAGCACGTTGTCTATCGTCTTGCCGTAGACGATAGAGTGCGCCCCGCACGAGTTATTCCCCACCCCGCCTCCGATCGTCGCGCGGTTCTGAGTCGAGGGGTCGATGCCATAGAGCAGGCCGTGTCGTGCCGCTTGCTTGTTGAGTTCCGAAAGGACGATTCCCGGTTGGGCTCGTACCCACTGCTCTTCGGCGTTGAATTCCAGCACGTTACTCATGGCGCGCGAGAAGTCGAGCACGATCGCGTGATTCACCGTCTGGCCGGACAGTCCCGTGCCGCCGCCGCGGGGCATGATCGGCAACCGAGCTCGGGCCGCAACCTGGAGGACGTGTTGTACGTCTTCCGTGCTCGTTGGGAAGACGACACAGACCGGCTCCATCTGATACAGCGACGCGTCGGTCGCGTAGAGCAGCCGGTTGTAGCGGTCGCTGCGGACCTCTCCGCGCATGCCCCGCTTGAGGTCCTCGACGACGAATTGACGATCCGATTCCGTCAGATCGCGGGCCCGCTGGACGGTTGGAGCTAGAGGCGCCGAGTTCATGACGAAACGCTAACAGGCGGACCGGAGCTTGGGCAATCTGCTAGCGAGGAAATACGAGGTCAATGCCGAGACGAGCGAGGCCAACCAGAGGCAGGTCCAGAGCTTCATCTCGAGTGAACCAGGCACACAAGTCAGTGCTTCCATTGATCTCACTGGTCAATTCTCCACCCACAACACTGACGCGATAGATGATCCGCAGGCCATGCATGTCGCGGTCCGGTAGGTTCAGCTGTATCGAGTCGACCGTAACGAGCTCCCCGAGCTGTATGTGCAGGCCGGTCTCTTCGAACACCTCTCTCACCACCGCATCCTTCGGATCCTCGCCGAAATCGATGCCCCCACCAGGCAGCGTCCACTCCCCGTCATTGCCGCGCAACTCCGCCGAAATGCGGCACAGAACCATGCGCTCGTTCTCGACGATGAGGCCGTAAGCAGCGACGCGCGTAGCCTGCTGCCGGTTCATCTAAATGTCCCGTTTCCCTTCACTCACGACGCGGCCGCCGACCTCACCGCGGCCCTGCTGCTTCGCCGGACGCGCATAGATCACGGAGCCACGGCCCTGTGTGATCACCAGCTCGCGCCTCAGCACGTCCAGTAGTCGCAGCGCGCCCGAGCCCGTCGCCTCGTCCTCAGCGATGTCGTGGCTGGCGGCGAATACCCGGGCCCGTATCCAGCCCTCAGACTCGTCCTGCCAGGCCCAGAACTCGTGAAGATCGTACTCAGGGCCGGGAGGCACGCTCAGCGCTTCGACCTCTGCCGGCGTCTCGACCTGCACGAACTGCCACGGCGGCGCGTCGGCGATGCGAGCCCGGATCCACCTCACCCCGTCCACTACCCACGTATCGACGTTAGCAGCGTGCAACGGCCGCAGTCTCTCAACCGGCCGGTTCGTAACCTGCGCCAGGAGCCACGCCGTGCCGACCAGAGGGTGGCCCGCCAACGGGATCTCTCGAGCCGGCGTGAAGATCCGCAGCCGCGCCTCGACGATGTCATCGACGAAGACGGTTTCGCTGTAGTTCAGCTCCACCGCGATAGCCTGACGCCGATCGTCATCCAGTCCTGCCCCGTCGAGTACGACGCCCAACGCGTTGCCGTGATGTCCTTCCGGGTCCGTGAAGACGCGTACGACGTTAACTTCTGTCATAGGTTCAGCTTCGCAGCCGACGCGCTCCTACGGAAGACTCCTGAGCCACCTCGTCGTATCCCCCTATCGCGTGTCGGTGTTTCACGGCAGGAATTCAGGTGCAGTCCGTATTTCAGGCGTCCCCCATGCGTGGCATCGTACGGGTTATGCAGACCGAAAACAGCCGTCCTCACCTCCAGCTAGTCGTCGATAACACGGAAGAACCGTCCCCTGGTGCCGGCGTAACGCTGGCAGAGAAGCTGCTCGACTTCGTAGGAGTGTCCCGTGGCCTGCGCGTCGTCGAGTTCACCTACGGGCCAAGCCGCCTCGGCTGGCGCCTGCAGGCGGCCGGCTGCCGCGTCGATTGCATCGACCTGGCGCTTTACCCCATCGATTCCGTACCACTGGAGTGGATGGGCCAGTTCGACCTGGCGATTGTGACCTGCGCGTTGCACCAGGTGGAGCGCGCTGATCTACTGCTGGCCGATATCGTCTCCAGCCTTCGGCCGGGCGGTGTCTGCGGCGGCATGGAGCCATCCCCTAGCGATCTCGCGCCGCTGAGCCTGCGTTCAAGCGCCGGCTCGGCCGGGCTCTCATTGGTTGACGTTTCAGAGCTCGAAGCCAGCTCCGCTCTTTTCTGGAAGGGGCAGGTACCAGCTTTGCACGTGCTGCCCCGTCGGCCACCGGAGTACGGGTCGTCTTTCATGCCCCTCGCTGCCTGAGTAGCGCCTCCGTCTTCATCCCAAGCAAACCCCGCTGCTGGCCCACAGTCGCAACGGCAACTTCATGAACTCATGCCGCTGGTTGCATCCTCAAGCCGTCTCTCGGTATCACGATCCCAAAAGACGTTGTCTATCTCGCTTGCTACAGCGATCACACCTTCAGAAGCCTCTGGTGTCCAGGCTGGATACTTGTGTCACCGTCGTGCGAACGGCGTCTTGGTGGGCGTCGGTGTTGGCGTTGGCGTCGGCGTGCTTGTCGCCGTCGGTGGTATCGGTGTCGCGCTCGGGGGCGGTGGCGTAGGTGTGCTGGTCGGGCGTACGTAGTAGGACGGTGATACCGTCCGCGTCCTCACCAGGATCGTGCAGGCGAGTTCGACTTCATCCGCTCCACCGCCTGCCGTGACCACCAATCTGTACTCATCGTCCGCGCCGGTGCCCGTTACGGTCGGTGTCGAAGCGAACAAGACCGAAGTAGACGACTCGATCGTTGCGGCGACCGGTAGCGCCCCAGGACTCACGATCGCATTCTCCACCGCCGCCTTGCTAAGTGAGGCCCCGGCGCCGAAGGCTGCCGCGAAATCAACGACCAGCGGAGCGCCCGAGTCGACGACGATCGCCTCGGTTCCGCAATCGGCGGTCAATGGCTCCGGCTGGTCTTCGCCGAACGGCGGCAGAACATGTTCCGGGTCGATCAGGGCGTTTCCGTGGCGGACTTCGAAGTGGAGGTGCTTGCCGTCGGAAATTCCTGTGTCGCCGCCGAACCCAAGCAACTGGCCCTGCTCCACGAAGTCGTCCTCCTCTACGAACACCTCGTACAGATGCCCGTACAGCGTTTCCATTCCCCCGCCGTGGTCGATGATGACGTGATGGCCGTAGGTCTCCCAGACTTCGCCGCCGGCAAACATCACTGTGCCGCTCGCCGAAGCTCGGATTAAGGAGTCCTCCTCGTAAGCTAGGCCGATATCGATCCCGAGCGTGTGCCACGGGCCCATCTCGCTCGTCAGCGGACCCTCCGCCGGCCAAACGAAGGGGAAGCTGCGCGTTACGTTGACCACCAACGAATCGCCCGTCGGCTGAGCCAGGCTTTGTGTTGAAGGCGCCCTTACCGGCGGCGGATCGTTCCGCTACCGCCCCCGGAGCATTGTCGCCTTGAACGGCAGGACCGGCGGGCGGCGACGGCTCATCTTGCATCGCGCGGCCATCGTTCGTGGTGAGCGCCGCGGCTATCATGCCGGCGCCAACGACGATCAAGAGCGCGCTGCTCGTGCGGCGGACCTTGATGCGCTGTTGCCCAGACGCAGAAGGGCCGCGCTCCGTCCAGATCAGACCGCGCAGTTTCGAAAGTATGCGGGCAGGGAGTTCAAGCAAGTGACGATCCCGGGGGCCGAGAGTCCAGCCGAATCCTTTCCGCTGCGACTTTTTCAGCCGTATTGATTACGGCTGTTGAGACGGGGTCTGCTTCAGAAATATCGGCAAAACGGCACTCAAACCTGAGCCCCGGACGAATCTGACGAAGATGGAGCCGAGGCCGAGTAGAATGGCGCCCAGCGTGCGTTGTCTGAGAGCTAGCGAGGAAATGCGATGAAGATTCTGATCGTCACTGGTCTAACCCTTCCCGAAGTGACGGACGACGAAATGCAGGCGATCTATGTGGCGTCTGGTGAAGGCGACATCGTCATCGCCAACTCAGAGGAAGAGGCTCTGCAGAACTGGCCCGAGGCCGAGGTCGCGATGGGCATTCTAACCCAGAAGACGTTCCCGCTGGCCCCGAACCTGCGCTGGCTCCATTCGACTGCCGCCGGCGCCGACATGCTCATGTACCCCGAGATGGTGGCCAGCGATATCAGCCTGACCGGTGAGAAAGGTCTGGTTGGCGAGCACCTCGGCGACCACGCCTTCGGCCTCCTCCTGACCATGTCCCGCCAACTCAAGCGCGCAACCCTGGAGGCGCCGAAGAGCTGGCCCAGCCGCCCGTCGATGCGCAAAGTCATGTTCGAGCTCACCGGCGCGACCATGGGAATCGTCGGCCTCGGCGGCGCCGGACGCTCCGTCGCCAAACGCTCACGCGCCTTCGGTATGGACGTGCTCGCCGTCGACGTCGAGGCTGTGCCGCCCTGTGACGACGTCTCGCAGCTCTGGGGCATGGACCGCTTCCACGAAATGCTCGGCCTCTGCGACATCGTCACCGTCTGCTGCCCCCTCTCGCCCCAAACCCGTGGCCTCTTCGACGACGCGGCCTTCGCGGCGATGCGCCCCGGCTCCTACCTGATCAACGTCACGCGCGGCCCCATCGTCGATGCCGACGCGATCGTGAAATCGCTGAACGCGGGGCATCTCGGCGGCGCCGGCCTCGACGTCACGCCGATCGAGCCCCTACCGGAAGACCACGAGCTCTGGACCTTCCCCAACGTCATGATCACGCCGCATACAGCAGGCGCATCGCAATATCGCGCCGGCCGCAACGTGCAGCGCTTCGTCACCAACCTCACGCACTATCGCAACGGCACGCCCCTCGAGGGCGAGATCGACAAGACGAAGGGCTACTAGCTTGTCTTTGCCGCCCTCTCCTGGTTCAGCGCCAGCAGCCGCTCCAGCACCTCCTCGCGCATCAGGTCCGCCGGCCAGCCGTATGCCACGAACACAGCCTCGCCCAGCACCGGACCCGACCGGCACCCCGTCCGCCGCCAGGCAGCTCCTCCGCGAGCGCCACGGCAGCCAGAAGCGCCGGAAGTACTCACCTATCGGAGTGTCGTGATCCGCGTCAGCAACTAGCTCGTTGTCTTTGGAGCTCGATCACGGCACGTAATTCAGCGACTAAAGCCTAGAATTCGCTGCAGACCAGCGGACTTTTAATCCGTCGGTCCAGGGTTCGAATCCCTGAGGGCCCACCATTGAATCTGATGACAAGGCAAAGCTGCCGCTCAGGCAATGAAAGGCGCATTCGCCACCAGAGGATTGTTTGGCGGATGCTCCCCAGTCACGACTAATCCCCTGGTCCCTTGCCCGGCAAGCCATGAACCCGAAGGAGGGCTGACTCATCATGGCGAAAAAGCAGAGCTGGGCTGAAATGGACAAGAGCGAGACACCCTTCCGAGAGCTGCGCACCGCCTTTCGCTTCTACAACGAGACCAGCGGTAAGTCTCCCCACACCGTTAAGTGGTACGAGTTCCGCCTGGAGCTATTCCAACGATTCTTGGGCAAAAACGCCACCCTCAAAGACTTGACGGTGGCCAACGTGCGTGGCTTCATCGCCGAGTTGCAGTCCCGCAACGTACGCCACGCCAACAACCGTTTCGTGCCCAACAAGGATGGTCCCTTGTCGTCTTCCTATATCCAGGGCTTCGCTCGGACACTGCGAGCCTTCAGCAGCTGGCTCTACGAAGACGGTTACACAGACAGCAACGTCCTCAAGACGCTCAAGCCGCCCAAGATCACGCAGAAGATCATCGCAGCCCTGCCGGACGACCAAATCGCACGGTTCCTCGGCGTCTTCGACCGCAACGAACCGTTCGGCAGTCGCAACTACGCCATCGTGATAACCCTGCTGGACTGCGGGCTCAGAGCTTCAGAGCTCTGCGGCCTCACCCTGAGCAATGCTCGTTTCGACGAGGGCTTCCTCAAAGTCAACGGCAAGGGCGATAAGGAGCGCCTGGTGCCCGTGGGCCAAGCATCACAAGCGGCACTGAGGCTTTGGCGTGACGACTTCCGCGCGCAGTTCATAAGGGACGAGGCCATGCCATGGCTCTTTCTCAACGCCGACGGCAAGCAGCTCGCGATCAATGCCCTCGAACAGCTAGTAACCATTGCAGGCAAGAGGGCTGGCATAGTCGGCCTTCATCCATATCAATTCCGGCATACATTCGCAACCCGCTTTCTCACCGAGAACCTCGGAGACACTTTCCAGCTCCAGCAGTTCCTTGGCCATACCAGCTTGGAGATGGTTCGTCGCTACGTGTCCTTGGCATCTATTGAAAAGGTCATCGTCGAACGCCGTGCCTCCCCCATGGATAGGTTTCAGTCGAAGAGCCCATCAGGATCTCTGGCTCGACGTGTCCAGGCCAAGAAGCCAAGGGGGCTCCGGCTCGTGCAATGAAGCACCTGGCCGTGACGTGAAGAGCGGCGGCTGTCTTGGCACTTCTTCGGGTCGCACCAGACCTGGGTTCCGCTAATCTGGTGCGAAAGTAAGGAGCGAGGAAATGAATAAGCCTTTAGGTAGGGACACGGCCGAGAACCAGATAGAAGCTGCTGACGTTGCGGGCGAGCTGATGAGGGGGGAATGATCCTTCAAGCGGCCGAGAGCACGTCCGGCGGTGTGTCTATGGTCGAGATAATCTTGGCGGCTGTTGCGGTCGTTAGCGTTCTTCTCACCATGGGCATGTTTATCACAAGCTGGAGAACAACGAGCATCGCTGAAAAGGCAGCTGAGGCTGCCCGCGATTCCGTTCAGTTAGCCAGAGATGAGGCAGCGGGCGCTACGGAGGAACGACGAAGAGCACGCGCCGCTGAAATAATCCTAATGAATTACAACAGCAAGAAGACCGAGCTGACAATCAGCAACATCGGCTTAGGTTATGCGAGAAACGCGCTTGTCATTCTGAGACTGGCTCCTGACCAATACAGTGCCGGTATGGTAGCGGCTCTCAGAGGCGGCCAGGAGCACACCATCAGGAAAATGACTCCTTACCCTGACCACTATCCGACGCTAGACATGGATTTAGACGCTCTATTGGAGGATCTCGGGCTCCCGACAGATTATCCAGCCGGACAGGTCCGTTGGGAAGCTGAGGACGGTAAAACCCGAAGCCATGTCCAGGTGGTCACCAACTTCGTGTGAGTCTCTTTTGTGGAACCAGAGTGGAACCAAACGCCGCCTCTGGTGCTAACCGATCGTGTCGTTTTGAATCTAAGAAGTGGTGGGCCCTCAGGGATTCGAACCCTGGACCGACGGATTAAAAGTCTCTTTGTGCGATTTTGGACTCAATCGCCGGTGCGCTTGCCCGTCTGAATCTGATTAGGCAACCCTGCTTCTCAGAGCGCGAAACCAATCCTCTGGTGTTGTCCGAGGGTCATCGCACCGGAGGATTATAAGGCACCAATCCTGATGGTAGACTTGCGGGCCGCTAAGTTCAGACAAGCGAGAAGCTGCCTAGAACGATGCGTGAGCAAAGCGATGTCCTTCAGGTTGAGACGGGAGCATTCTTGCCTTTGTCGGACTCGCTCATCAGGTCCAATCATCTAGCGCAAAGCGGACTTCCCAAGCTACGTGGGTTGTCCACGGATCTGCATCCGGAGAAGGTATCGCCGAAAGGTCGTCCTCTGACAGACTTGAACTTGGAGAAGCAGAAGCCTCTAACGCGAGCAGTAAGGCAACGTCTCGAATCCAGCATAGGTAGTCTGTGCAGGTCCCGATCACGGGTTCGTCCCACCCAGACGAAGGAGAGGAGGAGAATCTTGGTGTTTGCGCGTAGCTTCCGTCCGACGAAGTCCACACTGTCTCCCACTGGAGAACATGATGGCGTCCCTTCAATGCGTCGTTCCTGTCCGCATGCATCCGGGCTCTTGTTGGGTTTTCTAGACTTGTCCACCGCCTCATCAAGGATTGGTCGCCGGTCTTCTTGACTGCCGCGTCAATTCCAGCCAGTGTCGTATCTGACCAGGCGAGGAAGTTTGCGAAGTGACGATGACCATCGTCCCCCAGTAATTCAAGGTCTGGGTTCGTCGAAAGTAGGTATAGGTCGAACTCAATGGCCGCATATCGGAGAGCAGACTCAACGCCTGAAAGTCCCGACTCCCACAATCGCTGTCGCAGGAGCTTCGGCATCTCGAATCTCATCCTGTCTCTTTCCTTATGAATTCGAGAATGTGACCCACTATCGTTGGACTCGTCTAGAGGGTCCGGGCTGGCTCCTGTCAGCATCTTTCCACCCGGAACTACCCTAATGAGCCTGTCTAGACGGACTTTCGTAACCTCGAACTGACCATCCGTCTCTCCAGCCCGCTCGTGAACCGCCGGACTGGGTACCCAGTGGTCAACCCAAGGAAATGGAAGAAGGGCTGGCCAGCCAGCCCTACCGATTACCTACCTGAGGCTCACGGGTGACACTAGGGGTTTGTAGTCCGCCGCCATCAGGAGCTCGTCGGTATCCTCTAAGCAAAGTCCCACCCCGAAAACTGCCAAAAGAATCAAGGCGTCTCTGCTGGGATTCGTCCGCTCCCCTGAAAAGAGCCTGGAGACGTAGCTTTCGTCCAGCCAGGCATCCTTCGCTATATCAGCTTGCGACTTGTCGAGTCGAGCCCGGTGCCGGCGAAGTAGCTGTGTAAGCGGCTCGCCGGCCTCGAAACGCGACTTGAGGTGTGTTGGCCATTAGCAACCTCCAATCCTTCAAAAACACAGATGAAGGCTGCCTGGCCGCCTCTCGGACTACGCCCTCCTTCCGTTATCAACGATACGCCGCTGCCTTGCACAGCGGTCATTGCCCTCCAGGCAATGATGATCGCCACCAGAGCTCATAGACTCGACCTGCTGAGAGGAGACGGTCGGGTCGGGAGGCAAGAAGCCGCAAGGGCTCACCTTCCAGGAAGGTGGTGAGAACCATGGCAGAGCAGTCCGACCAGGAGCAGCACCGGCCCACAAACCGCAGGTTTGGAACCGGTCGTAGCTTCGAAGACCTTTGTAGTGAGGTCTACCGTCACGGAACCTGTCTCTTGAAGGGACCTTGAGCGAATCCAGTCCTACATAGAGGCCGTTTCACGTAAGAGGGACAACAGCTAATTCGTGTCCTCTACCCTACCGTCCTCCTCCAGCAACCCCAGATCTGCCCGTTGAACTGATAAGGCATCTTATCATATAATGAGTTGATTCATGCCGGATGTCACTCCTGATAGGGAGTTCCGCATCCTCAACAATGCCGAACTCGCCATTCTCAAGAACCTGCTGCGTTACCACTTCTTGACCACGCAACAGATCTGCCGCCTGCAGTACTCTGACGGCTCGCTCACCTACGTCCAGGCCGCACTCAAGAAGTTACGTGATGACGGGTTCTGCCAGCGAATTTGGGTACCCAAGCAAGGGCCTCATGGCAGTTCACCCGCCGTGCACACCCTGGCAAGACGGGGTATCAACCAGCTCCGGGAGGAAGGCTTCGACGCGGGCGGTCGCTATCGCCGGTCGGAAAACAAAGCGCTCTCGTACCTATTCTTGAATCATGTCGTGGAGCTCAATAGCTTCCTGATTGCCGCGGAGCTGCTGTGCAGGTATCAACCCGAGTTTCAGATTGCCGACTTTGTCCATGACCGCGATCTGAAGCGAAACCCGGTCTACGTCAGAGACGACAGCGGCCGGCAGGTGTCGGTGATCCCGGATGCATGGCTCGACCTGCGTATCCATGGCACCTTCCAGGTCTGCCTAGTCGTCGAGTTAGATCGAGGCACGGAAGAACAAAAACAATGGCGGCGCAAGGTCGCCAATCTCATTCGTTACGCTAACGGGCCTTACCAGGAACGTTTCGGTACGCGGTCCTTGACCATCGCCACGCTCACGACCGCCGGTGAGAAGCGCCTGCAAGAACTCCTGACTTGGACTCGGGCAGAGTTGGAGGCGAAGCAGGAGCAGTCTCAGGGAGACCTGTTCTTGTTCGCGAGTGCTGCACCGGATGCCATCGAGCCCGAGTCGATGTTCCTGATGCCACGCTGGTACCAGCCCTACTTGGAGGCACCCCTGGCACTTCTGGAGTCTGGCTGGCTATAACCCGACCAACTCCAGCGTCATGTCGCACAACTTTTCTTTTGCGACGCCTTTCGCCAGCCTCGATTAGGCATGGCCGAGATTTCTGCAAGTAGTCAAACCATCCTACTAGGTGCAGAAAAGTCGCACTATGGGCCGAAACCTCAACTCATAGTTTCGGCCGTCACCGTGAGGGGTCTCTGGAACCCTGTCAAGCCCCCAAACGGCCCGTCGTTTCGGGCCAAACGGAATTTCGTCTAAAGACGGATGAGATAATCGCGCGTGCTGTGCCAGACGCTCAGCAAGTATGCCAGGAAGTGGAGAACGAGAACCAAAAAGAGAAGCGCAATCAGACAGCCCTTACGTCAGGGCGTCTCGTTACGTCGCGGACGAACCGGCGCTGGCAGCTTACGCTCAAGCCCAGGACGTTCTGTTCTCTACCGAGTGCGATCTATCCGCCTACCGCATCCGCTACAAAGAGGTCCCGCACGTTGTGGTCCTCGGCTCACTACCGACGCCAGAAATCGACGGGCAGCTCACCAAGATTCTTGAGGTCGGCGAGCCGGCCAATCTGCCGCAGAACATAGTCATAACACTGGCTCAACGTCGCATCCAAGCCAAGAGAATCGGCCCGTGGGTCGAGGGTCACTACCGACCCGGGCAGCAGATGTAATGAATAGCAAGGCTGCGCCCTCTGCCTTCAAGGACCGCCGCCAGCCGCCGAGCATAAACCGGCTTCTATTTATCCCTCTTCGTGTCGCGTCTTATCCCCTTGACGCCATTCACCCCAGTCCGCCTTTGAGATGTCTCGTCCTCCGGAACGAGGCTTACTAGTGAGAAGCTGTAGAAACATGTCAAGGCCTCCAACGGCCCGCCACGACGGGCTAAACGGCGTTTGGCTCGAATGGCCTGTGAGATAATCAGCCCGTATGGCAAAGGAACGAGTCGCTCATGAAAACCGCATCGTCATTGACCCAGAGGTCATGGTCGGCAAGCCCGTGGTCAAAGGGACGCGCATTCCTGTCGAGAGAGTCATCCAACACCTGGCCGACAATCCTGACGTCAATGACCTCTTCGAGGCCTTCCCGCACCTAACCATGGAAGACGTGAAGGCCTGCCTTGCCTACGCTCACGACCGCCTTGAAAGCGCAGCTCGACGCGAGGCTCGGCCAGCACCGCCCGCTGGTCGGGCGCCTCTGTGAGATTCCTCATCGATGAAAGTGCCGACGCCCGGCTAGCAAGCTATCCCACCGCTCAAGGTCATGACGCGACTCTCGTCGCCCGAGATCATCGCCCCGGTCTTCCAGATGCACAGGTACTTGCGATCGCACGCGCAGAAGGGCGCATCCTGATTACCGACGACCGCGACTTCGGCGAGCTTATATTTCGCCAGCGCGAGCCGCACAGCGGCGTCATCTATTTCCGTCTCCGGGATACCCTGATCTCGACACGGCTGGAACGTTTAGATGACGTTCTTCGGCGCCGCGCACGGGATCTCGGCGAGTTCATCGTGGTCACCAGTCATCGAGTCAGGATTCGCACCAAGTCCTAAGCTCCTTCTCAGCCAAAATGCCGGTTGACTTTGATTAGATAGTATGTTCTATAATTAAAGTTGGCTCAACTATAGAGCCAGCCATATGGAGTTGCCGTATCTTGCATATTTCGGGCTTAAGGAAGAGCCATTTTCGACCGTCCCTTCGCCAAGGTATTTCTTTCCTCTGTCCACTCAACAGCACTGGAGAAGACGGCCTACGTTGTAGGCGCCCAGAAGGGCCTCTCGGTCGTGTTCGGCGACACGGGCAGCGGTAAGTCCTCTCTGGCCCGGCTGCTGCACCAGAAGTTCCTAGACGCCGGCTTCCTCTCCTCGCTCCTGGTCAATCCCAACTACCCGACGGCCAACAGCCTGCTGCGAACCATCGCCCAGGAGCTCGGTACGCCCCAGACTAGCCGCAGCTTCAAGGGCACGTTAGACCTGCTCAAGGATTACCTCTGGGCTAAGGCAGTCGATGAAGGCCGCACCGTCGTCCTGATTATCGACGAAGCCCAGACCCTCAGGCCGGCGCTCTTAGAGCTGCTGCGTCAGCTGATCAACTACGAGACGAACGAGATTAAGCTCCTGCAGTTGGTGCTTTTCTCTCAGGACGAGCTGCGCAACACGTTGGCCAGACCGGGACTGCGCAACTTCCGCAGCCGTATCGTCATGGCCTCGACTCTGGAGCCGCTCTCCCTGGAAGAACTGCAGGCGATGCTCAAGTTCCGCTGGGAGGTCGCCTCCGGAGGAGCCGATCACCCGTTCAAGGAAGACGCCGTCTCGGCTATCTTCGAATCGTCCATGGGCATGCTGCGTGAGGCCAACATCCTCGCCGACAACTCGCTGCTGCTCGCCTATCACCAGGAGCAACACGAGATTTCAAGCGACATCGTGCGGGCAGTGATTCAGGACAGGAGCCACAACCTGCCGAGGAAGGAGGTCGCCTGATATATGGCCAAGGACAGTGCCTTCGCGGGGCTCAAGCTCAGTCGACAGTCTGGCGTCGACCAGAGGCTGTTCCAAGCGAAGACGGACAACGTAACAACCAAACAACGGAACCTCAAGACAACGCCACCACGGGACAACGAAACTTCGCAGCCTCCGGACATCGAGACAACGAGGCAACCGGTGAGCGAAGCAGCGTTGGAACGTGCGAGCGAGGACGCGGGCAATCGAAGTCGCGAAGTTTCGACCGGCGGCCAGCCACTCAGGGAGGCCAGACTGACCGAACGCCACTCCCACGACATCTATCACGACCAGGTACGCTGGCTGAACCGAGTCAAGCTGGCACTGGAGGAGCGCTACACCAGGCGGGTCACCGGCAACGCCATCGTTGCAGTCGCGATCGATGCGCTGCGTCTCGACTACGAGAAGCGAGGCGAGGCCTCGGACCTAGTTCGGGCAGCCGTCTACGGCAAGTCGCTCGAAACTCCCAAGAAGGGAGGCGGCCGTTAGCTGGCAATCACCATGGACCAAGCCGGGACCCTAATCCGCCAGCGAGTAGAGCAGATCGTCGTTGAGAACGAGATGCTGCGGGCGGGCTTCGCGGCCCTGCCCTACATGGTCCTGCGGGACACCAGGCTGAGCATCGGCGCTCGCCTTTCTTATGCCGTTCTCCTGATGTACGCCTGGCAGGAAGGAGCTACCTTCGCCGGCCAGTTGAAGATGGCTGCGGACGTGGGCGTCAGCGAGCGCCAGCTGCGTGACTACCTCCAGGAACTACGAAAGAACGGCTATATCAGGATCAAGCGCCAGGGATTAAACAAGCCCAACGTCTACTACATCCTCGATGTCAGGACCAAGCTCAAGCGAAATCCGAGGCGGAGCGGAACCACGGTTCCGGTCAAGAACGGAACCAGGGTTCTGGACAAGAGAGGAACCACAGTTCCGACGAATAGACGCAGTTCAATAGACCCAGATAAATAGACTCAGAAAGAGCAAAACCATTTATCAAACATGAACTCAATCGAGACAACGAAACAGGCGATATTAGTAATAGAGGCACTTCTAGCCCTCATGCCGCGGCTCATGAAGCTGGCGCGCAGGGCGAGGCTCAGCTTCTGGTCGTCGCCCTCGTTGTCCTATGAAAACCTGCTACTCGACGTGACGCTCGACCTTCGAGACGCCGCGGGTCAGCGTGCCAAAGTCACCTGTAGGCAGCGAGTGCGCTTCCTGGTCGATGACACCGGGGTCATCGAAAGCCCGATCTGGGGCGACGGGGACCAGCTCGCGCGCTACGAGGTGGCTGGCGCCCGCAAGCTGGGCGAGAGACCGGACGGGCCTAAGAGGACCCTGCTTCTGGGCTTGGCTCGCCGGCCTGCGAGAAATCGCTGCGCCACGATCGAGGCAACGCGGCAGATACGCGATGGCTTTACAGCCGAGAACGAGTATTTCGAGACTGCGGTTCAAAGACCGACCAAGCGTTTGAGACTCACGGTTCTGTTCCCGAGATCTCGGCCACCGGACCATCCACATCTAGTGTCCTCGACGGGCGAGCGGTTGCGTCAGCCAAGGCTTCGACTCCGAGAGGGCAGGGCGAGCTTGCGCTGGGGCCTAGTGTCACCCAAGCCCCAATCCGTATACAGCCTGCGTTGGGCCTGGTAAGGGAAGAGGCGGCAATTTGCCGCCTCCAGCTTGCGCTATCCGCCTTGTCCGCCGCCGCTCAGCATGGCAACCGCTCCTCCTTTCAAAGCCCCGTTCTAGGGTCATTTACGAGGCGTATGACCCGGCTCGCTGAGTTCACCAGGCTACGGTGCACAACGAGTGGCCACGATGTCGCCCGCCTTGCTGCCACCCAGGAACAACTCGCCGTGGAGCGTGCCGTCCGGATTCAACGCCCAGACGAAGGCCTGGTTCAATGATTCGATCGAGCCGTCCGCCTGAGGCGTGTACGTCTGCTGCTGGGCGGAGGCTGAGGTTGGGAACGTGTAGGTAGCGGTCACCTGCGCACTCGACACCGTCTTAACAATGGACCGAGTCGTTGACACCGCCCCACTTGCCCTCCCAAACGCCGGACAATGCTGCGAGTCCTTCGGGAACGTCTGGACCGGGCTGGACTATCGCGCTCAGGGCGGCGTCGACCGCGGCAGTGAATTTGGCGTTCAGGCCCGGAAGGATGACGCAGGCAGGCAGCTGTACAGGTGTGGGAGTCGGCGGCTCTGCTGTGGCGGTTGGAGGTACGACGGTCGGTGAGGGTGCCGGCTCCGTAGGCGTTGCGGTTGGAGGTAGAGAGGTCACTGTTGCCGGAACCGCCGTAGACGTGACGAGGACGCCTGTCGGGCTTACTTCGGCTAGCTGAGCGCTTGAGGAACCTGTGGGGGCAGTGAGCTCAGGCGAGTCGGAATCGGAGCTGCAGGCGCTGCCAAAGACTCCGATGGCAACTAGGCATGAGATAAGCCAACGCATAGACACAACCCCCACAGAGCACGTTTAATCGTGGAGAGAATCATGTCAGTATGCTGACCTAATTGTCAATCACTGTCGCTTCCGTTTTGGTTTCGGACCAGGTTTCCTTTCTTCCTTGAGGTATGCCATCACCGCCGACCGATTGACCAGCCAATCCCTGGCTGGTTTGATTCCTCTTATCTCACCTCTTCTCAACAGTCGCGCAAGATGGCCTGTGGAGAAGCCGGAGACATTCGACGCTTCAGCGACGGTGATGTACTCCTCATCGGGCATCTGCCCTCCTTAGAGCACCATCCCTTGGAGTATAGGTCAGTCGCGGAAGCCTTCAGGGACCCGAAATGGCCTAGAGCCTCGGACTCTACCCGAGGCTCTATATCTATCCGGCCGCGTGGCGGCCTCAAAGCAAGGGGGAAAGGCGGGTGCCCTACGGGCGGGGGAGTCAGCAGCCGGTCCTTATAGAGACCTGAATCGTTACCGATTCGCCGCTGACTCCCCCGCCCGTCTGCCTGCTGCATTGCTCACATTAGTTGCTCATTGAGAGTTTGGTTGAGATTCGACGCATGCAGGCGGGATGCAGGCAGACGGGCACCCCCAATGGGGGCGGCGGCTTGGCGTTTCCCCCTTGACCCCCACGCCATCGCCGCGAAGGAGTGGATGCTGGCGGAAAGGTTTTGCAATAGAGGCGCCAAATGTTACCTTTTGAGCAATTCCGAAGGCCTCGGGGCAAGTGGCGCGGAGGAAGCCATGATTGACAGCTCGGTTTCGTTGGGCAGCGATTCTCGGAACGGGGACCTTGTCCGGCTGGATGAAGCCCATCGCCAGAGCGGGCTCTACATCATCGGCAAACCAGGCTCGGGCAAGACCACGCTTATCGAGAACCTCGTATTGCAGGACATCGCCGCAGGTGCAGGAGTCTGTGTTCTGGATCCAAGCGGCGACCTCATTCGACGCATTCTCGCCAAGCTCCCTTCGGAACGCATCGAAGAGGACATAGTCTTACTCGATCCGCTCGACCATGCTTTCCCCTTCGCTCTCAACCCGTTTTACTGCAGGGACCGCTCTGACCCACTCCTGGTCAATCGAATTCAAGGGCAATTCGTTGACATCTTCCAGAAGCTCTGGGGGAGTGAGGGGTCTGCAGGCACTTCCTGGGGACCACGGCTTGAAGACCTCCTCCGCAACATCGCCCTGACTTTCATTGAGAACCCGCCTTATACGATGGCCGAGATCTCGCTGTTTCTCTCGGACCGCGAGTTTCGCGAACGCCTTGTTGCCAATGTCACCAACGACGAGGTTCGCCTCTATTGGAACGATTACTATGATCGCCTGCGCGAGCGAGATCAGGCACTTGAGGTCAGCTCAACCCTGAACAAGGTTCGCGGGTTCCTCTCGCAGACGGTTGTCCGAAATATCGTCGGCCAGTCCAAAACGACCGCGGACTTTCGTACTTTCATGGATGCCCGCAAGGTCGTGCTCATCCCTCTGAGTACTGGCCTCCTTGGACCGGACACTACCCAGCTCCTCGGTTCACTACTTGTCTTGGAAATCCTGAACGCGGCTCTCTCACGCGAAGAACTCGCAAGGGCAGGAAAACAGATGCCCCGATTCAATGTCTACGCCGACGAATTTCAGCGCTTCTCTAGCCTTGCATTCGCGACTTTACTTGAAGAGGCATGCAAGTATGAAGTAAGCGTGACGATTGCCCATCAGAACCGGTCTCAGATAGACGACAGGAACCGGGCGGCGACGCTAATGGCTGGGTCCTTGGTCGTATTCGGAATTGACGGAGCAGATGCAGACGAACTCGCAATGGAGTTTGACCGGACGCCACCCGAGCCGGAAAAAGCGGGACAGCGGCCGAAGCGAGCAATAAGCCAGAGCCCAGCTTCTCACCTCGTCCGGAATAGCCACGAGAACGAGGCAGTCAGGGAACTCGTCGCCAAGCGCCTCACGCCCCTTGTTCACGGCAGTGAGTTGTCACGGGGAGAGCTATGGAGTGACTACCCGGACCCCAGTTGGTCCAATCGCTTCTTTGACGAAGGAGGATACTACGCGACGCCTGACACGCTACGGGAGGGTCTCCGGCTGATAGACGCCTTTCTGGTAGACCTGATGGAAAAGGCGGCTCGACACAGTTGATATCACGGAGAGACTTTATGACATTCTCATACAACTCAGGGCGTTCTTCCGTATCGCCCCGTTCGAGGAACCAGCACTAGCCGGGCCCGGGTTCAACCGCCAGCGACATCCGGGTTCAACCGCGATCCGTGTCGTCAAATGGATTCCAGAATTGGGTGAAGCGCACCTGAAGAAGGTCATCCTAAAACTGATAGAGACCGATGGAGAGTTCCCTAAAGGCGAAATGTACGACTTCGCGAGCCGCCGCGCGCTCTTCTGGGAGACACACCTTGAACGCATGATGAATATGACGGACAGGGACTTGATCAATACACTCTCCATCGGGCGCGGCTCGATGGAGGCGTTCAATGCGCGCTATGCGACAAACGATTTGCTTGCACTAGGACTGTGGCTGACGATGCAACCCGTCCTAGCGGAGACCGGGCAAATGGAAGACATACTCGACAGACCTCGCTCCTACGCAGATGTAGAAGCAGAGATCGCTAACCGGCTCGCCACACTCGGTCGCTTCAGAGCACTGTTCAAGACCATGACCGACACCGGAGCGATGCAACATGAACTGGCGACCAGTCGCTACGAACCTCCGCAGGGAGAAGACATCAGCGCGACCGTAACCCGTGTACGCAAGCGTACGAGGGTCTCATACTGCCGTCCAAGAGAAATCGTGGAGAAGGAAATACGAACGCGCGCAAGTAGACATGGCGGCGACCCACCAGCTTCGCGAGTTGTAGAGCTCTGAGGACCTAGCCGGACGCGAGGCACTCTATGAAAGGGTTGAATGCCAAGCCGGTTGGGCTGTTCTTGCTCCACTTTGAGGAGGTTCTTGATGGAAGAAATTGAGTATCAGCGAGTTCGGATCGAAATAGAAAGGTTGGTGGACACCTCCTATCAGGAGGAGAGTTCGTCCGTGAAACTCGAATTGCCGGCTTTCATGGTCGATGACATGATCGACCATGCGATAAGCGAGCATCCAAACATGTGCTGTGGAACTATCCTTGGCAAGGATGGCCAAGCAGAGCATTTTGCTCGTGCACGGAACGAGGAATCGAGCCCATACCGCTACTCTATTGCCGCCGATGACCTGGCTTTATGCCTCAGCCTCGCAGACGATAACGATTGGTCTGTCATGGCGATTTACTCATCTCGGCCTCAGCCCAAGCCATCCTATACTGACTTCCGTCAGGCGTCGTGGCCTTGGAGTCTCGGTGAACCAATCTATCCGCACGCGTTTTACGTCTTTATCTCCGTCGATGATCCTCTCACGCCGATCATTCGCGCATTCCAACTTGATTCCACGAGCATGTCAGAGCGGCCAGTGGACGTACATGGCGTACTCAAAACCCATGCGACTTTCCAACGCGGACGCTACGAGACTTACGACTTTTCCGCAAAGATGGGTCTTCGCTAGGGGACCAATACTCTCGACCAGCCGACGTCTTGGAGGAAGATTGGTCGATCGCGACCGAAACTGCGCCCATCGCCAACAGTGGATCGACGGTCCCTACAACTATTAGACCTAGGCTTGCTTGATTGCTAGGCCATATAAGAGACCGTATCTCTGTAACCACCCGGGGCGTCTACAACGACCATCTCCGTTGGTACGAACCTTGCGGTCATCAGCAGGCCTGAAAGCTCCCCTTTACTGAAGGACGAGTAGTACTTCTCAGAGCTACCGTAACGCTCATCCGTCACTAAGCCTTCGCCCACTCCAGCCTTCACATGCACAAACAGTAGGCCGGTCGGCTTCAGAACTGGGTACAACTCGTTGAGCGCCACGGTCGGATGCCAACTTACTCCTCAGGAGAGCGTCTACGCAGTCCGCTTGTCGTCTGCAGAGGATTGCTAGTCCCTTGCTGAAGGTTGGGCTCGCGAGCAGAGGACATTCAGTCCGCTGAAGCTCAAGGCCTCGGCCCGGCGACACTTCTTCCGTGGCATCATCGTGCAGGTCAGTATCGCTAAACCAATTGCCTGGTGCGCTACAGTTCGCTGATTGACAGCATTATGCGAGCATAATGCATTAGTAGGTTGAAATAGCCGGAGAAAGGATGGCTAACGTTGAAACTCGATAAGCTTGCCGTCGATGGCGGTTGCGGAGGCAAAGGGTGTCCCGCTGTCTACCTCGACGAAGACGGACAGTTCGTGGTTCAAGGGCTGGTCCTTGACAATGCAACAACAGGCGAACTGCACAACTTGGCTGCGGGCGAGACCGCAGTTCGCATCTCAGCTGATGTCGTGATCGCGGCGATTAAGCGGTACGAATCTAAGGCCACGAGTTAGGTCCTCAACCGAGCTAAGGTCTTAACTATGATTGCAAAGTCACTAACGGAGCCGCAGTTCTCCCAACTCTTTGACACTTTTGGTGAGAGCGCTTTCCGGCTTGAAACACTGCAGAAATACAACGTCGAGTATGAGAATCTGTGGCTCCGTGACTTTGCGCAAGGTATGCCACGTTATACACATCCTGACCATAAGGAATGGCTTGATTACCTGAGCTGTGTTGTCTCGTCAGGGAAGTCTATAAGCAGAGTGCATGTTGTAACTCTTCCTTTATCGCAATACGTTCGTTTCGAAATGTCGTGGCCGTATGCTGACAACGTTTTGGCTGGAGAGCGAATCGGCGTTATCGCGGTCGAGAAGTCGGATTGGCCTGAAGAGCTGGCCCACAACGATTTTTGGATATTCGACTCCAAGCGCGTTGCCACCATGAATTACTCCCCGGATGGATCATTCGACTTTGCTGCCCTCGTAGAGGACGAGAATGAAGTCCAACGCTACTTGGCCCGGCACCGGGCGGCGTTGCAGTTAGCAACGCCATACGAAGACGTGAAGCTAGACTTCCTGAAGTAGCGCAGGCCCATGCGCGACCGATCACGAGACTTCACGTATCAGAAGAATCTGACTTCCCTTGGGCGGTATCTAAGGGAGCTTCGCACTACGTATGCCTTAAGCGGCAACCAGTTGGCAAAGAACCTGTATTGGCCACAGTCCAAGGTCTCCCGCATCGAAACAGGCAAACAATTTCCTTCCGAGAGTGACATCAAGGCTTGGATGACAGCTCTGAGCTGCCCAAAGGCAACGGAGGAGAGTGCCTTTTCGCTCCTGGAGCAAGCAAAGGCCGAGTATCGGTCTTGGCAAGATAGTTTCGCCATCACCGGCGGGGCCGGCGCTAAACAGCGACAAATCTTGGAGCTTGAATCCCGAGCAAAAGTCATCTCAGACTTTGATCCTCTCTTTCTTTCAGGACTCCTTCAGACGACGGAGTACACGTCAGAACTGCTCCGGATGCCGCTTGGACCAGCGGCGTTTGGAGCGACGGAAGACGAGATTCGTCAAATGGTATGCGCGCGTGTGCAGCGCCAACAGGTTCTCTACGACTCGTCGAAGATGATCCGCATCACTCTTCACGAAGCAGCATTACGCATTCGCGTTACGCAACTTGCTACACAGATTGGTCAACTTGACAGACTAACATTGCTTGCCACCCTGCCGTCTCTAGACTTGAGGATTGTTCCATTTTCGGTGAAGCTCCCCATCTTTCCTTTTGGCGGATACACCGTATATGACTCCTCCCTTGTGATACTCGAAACGTTGACTGGCGAGCAGCAATTAAGCCTGCCCGAAGATGTGGCGATGTACGAGGATGCATTCAACCTTGTCTCAAGTGTGGCCCTTAGAGGAAGTGATGCAATTAGCTTGATGAGGGATGTGATAAGAGAAATGACTCGAGCTCCTCACTAGCATGGACATTCAAGTCTTCCCTTGGTTGGTGATAGGTTTAGTTCCAGACCAATATCTGGTGGTGGCCGCCTTCGTACTGGCTATTGCAGTGATTGGGTTCCTATTTTTGCGATGACGTTCCTTCGGCAATGCTCTTGTTGGTCTTGCGTTGGTCTCAGCGATAGTGTCGCCTCTTGTCTTGGAGAGGTTTCTAGGCGTCGTCGAGATCGATTGGGCACTCCTTAGCGGTATTGGCCAAAGCTATGGGGTCATGTCTGCGTGGGTGGCAGCGATTGGCCTGTTGGTGTTGGCGGCCTCCGTGCGATCACAGGTCTTGCAGACCAGAATCTCTCAAATGCAAGCTGCCAGGATGATGCAGTTGGAGCTCACCAGATTGGCCATGGATCACCCAGTTTACCGCCACGTTTTTGGCCGCGAACTTGGCTTAATGAATGTGGAGGAGTGGAGATTCAGAGCGTATTTAAATCTGTGGATGATGCATTTGCAGATGCTCTTCTTGACGGGATCGACTAATGAGAAAGGCGTCAAGAGGGTTCTGCTTGAGGAACTCTTCAATAATTCCGTAGGTCCAGCTTATTGGGAAGCTTCGAGATCCGCATTTGAAGCAGAATGCACGACCAACGCGCACGTCAAGTTCTTACGGGTGGTGGACGAAGCGTTTGCAGAGGCTGCCTCCGTGGAGGGCGTCGCCAGACGCGGTCCGCCCTTTGTCAAAGTCGCCCAGGTTGCAGGAGAGCAGCGTACCGCCGAAAGGCCGAGATCGTGTGAGGAGTCCCGGTTTGCGTTGTCGGCTGCGGGGATTATGGGCGTCGGGATGGTTCTCCTTGCCAGCGGAATTCAGCGGGCGTGGAAGGCCAGACAGCAGTAGGCCGGTATGGCGCGAGGGCTTCAGCCCTTCGACAAGCGATTTGCGCATGATGACTACGCCAGAGGCACCAGTGGGGAGGCAGAAAGCTCAGCGGATGGCTCTCAGTGTTCGCGGCTTCCTCGGCTGCACTCTCCGGCCTAGAGCTTGGGTAGGCCTCCTTGACTGCAGTCTGTCGATGTTCGACGCGCCTCGCTCGATGAGCGCTTTCTCTATCGATGCCAATGACACATACCGCCTGACCATCTCCAGGCTCGTGTGCCCAAGAAACTGCTGTAGCTGGAACGTGTCACCCAGGTTCTCAGTGAGGAAGCGCGTCGAGAACGTGTGGCGGAACTGATGGGGATGCAAGCCGAGGATGCCGGCCTTCTGACCCGCCTTGGCTACCATCTGCTCCAGGGCGTTGATCGCGAGCCGATAACCGGTGGCACTCAAGAACAACCATGGCTCCTCCTCGTTGACCACGAACTGTGACCTGTAGCGATCGCGCCAGGCTCGCAGCGACGCCTGAGAGGCTTTGCCCACGGGCACAAGGCGCTCCTTGTCGCCTTTGCCCCGCACCTTGAGGAATCCTTCGTCGAAGCGGGCGTTGACGAGCGTTAGCTCGCAGATCTCGGAAGCGCGCAGGCCACAATCCAGGAGCGTGATCACGATCGCGTAGTTGCGAGCTCCGTATGGTTCGTTGCTGTCGAAGACGTTGAGGAGCGTATTGATTTGGGGACTATATACGATAGTGCCCATAGCGAAACGGAGAATAGAGGGATAGGATGGAGTGTTCGGACGATCTCATAAATGAACAAGCGTGGCTCATTGCGCGTGGGGTAAGGCCGCTTGCGCTCTTGGACTCAGTAGACAAGAGCAACGCAGAGATGCAACGCGCATTTCAGCGCCTTATCGAGAAAACAATTGATCCCGCCATACCCTTTGTCTTATCCCGCGAGGATATAGATTGTGCCATGACAGGTTTCGCTGCGGCGCAGTGGGTGATCGATCTGCTGAAGTGGTCCTACAAATACGCTCCTGTGCACCAGCACCACCGCATCCTCAGTCTCCTGCTAGGCTACTCTGTAAGCGCGATTGCCGAGCATGATGCTCGGGAATTTGCAGGGAAACCTATAAAGGTCGAACCCACGTCCAAACAACTGCGCGATTGCAGAAGCTGCAAGGAGTGAATGTGTCGCGTACCGTGAATTGGTGCTCGTGGCCAGAGTCACCTCAGTATACACCTGCGCGTTGGCAGATCTCCCCTGTTTTAGGCATGATTACTCCCCCTCGGCTAAGTTATTCTGGACTCTACTGACGTATGTATAATGCCACAGGTGGCATAATAGCTGAAGAAAGGGAGGGCGGATGGACGCGAAGGATTTACGCATCCCCACTACCCCGCAGGACTTGATCCGTGCAGTTGTCCGCGGCGGCGGGACTGACAAGCCGAAGGCACAAAAGCCAAAGCCAAAGCCGGAGAGTCAAGAGATAAGGTCCGAATAGCGCAGTCTCTTGCCGACCATTCCTCGCATGATCGCGCGGAGTTGGTCGATCGTGTTCAAGGGGCGTTCGTTGTGGCGGCCTGCAAACTCGCTCACATAGCGACCCAGGTGCTTTGGAGACATGCGGTGATAGGTTCCGTAGTAGCCGCGCTTGAGCAGCGACCAAAACGACTCGATCCCGTTGATGTGACTGTCCGCGTACATACTCGCCGACGCTATGCGCCACGGTCTCGTGATTCGGGAGGCCCTGGTATGCACCGTGCTCGTCGGTGTACACGTCCGCCTCCTGCGCGATGCGCGAGCGGACGAATCCCTTGAGGGTCACTCCGTCGGTACTCTCCGTGGCGGCGGCGCTTACGCGGCCCGTGGTGCGGTCTTTGACGCCAACGACGGCAGTTTTGCCGACAGCGCCTCTGCCAGCCCTGAGCTTCTTGTGGGAGTGCTTGTTGCGTTCCTTGCCGCCGATGTAGGTCTCGTCCACCTCTACGGGGCCGGTAAACTCTTCACCCTCTTCTTCCCATGCCTTGCGCAGCCGGTGGGCGAGGTGCCACGCGCTCTTCTGCGTGATGCCGAGGTCTCGGTGCAGTTTCAGGGAGGAAACGCCCTTGAGGTTCGTCGTGAGCAAGTAGGACGCCAGCGCCCACGTCTGGTATCCGAGGTTAGACCCTTCCATCACCGTACCCGTCTTGACGCTAAAGCGCTTCCGGCAGTCGCGGCAGCGGTAAGGCATCGTTTTGTGCGCTGCACCAGCCTGTACAGACATGGAGCCACAGTCCGGGCACGCAACGCCCGCGGACCAGCGCTCCGCGGCGAATGTGGCCTCGGCGCTGGCGTCGTCGGGGAACATGCGGAATATCTCTGCCAGAGTAATACCCTCTCGGTTGGCCTTGCCCGGTGCCTTCATAATCATCCCTCCCTTATGGGCACTATTGTATCATGACAACGCTGAATTGGTCAAACAGGACGATCTGGACGGGAGAATAACCTGGACATCCTGCGGGGCATGAACTCGGAGTCCGTGGACCTGATCTACTTAGACCCACCCTTCAACTCGAATCAGGACTACGCTGCGCCGGTGGGCAGCAAGGCCGCAGGTGCGGCGTTCAAGGACACCTGGCACTTGTCCGATCTGGACGTGGCATGGATGGGCCTGATTGCCGACGAGAAGCCTGAGATCGCCTACCTACTCGATGCGGCCAGCCGAACGCATGGCAAGGGGATGCAGTCCTACTTGACTATGATGGCTGTCCGCATCCTGGAGATGCGGCGTGTCCTGAAGGACACTGGCTCCATCTACCTACACTGCGACCCAACCGCTAGCCACTATCTCAAGATGCTCATGGACGCCGTGTTTGGGCAAGCACAATTTCGGAATGAGATTGTCTGGAAGCGGTTCAACTTCCATTCAGACGCCAAGCGGTTCGGCAAGGTCTCCGATACTGTGCTTTTCTACTCGAAGACGGAAGCCTATGTGTTCAATCGGCAGCGAGTGCCCTTTTCCACGGCTTACATTGAATCCAAGTTCACGCACCAAGACCCAGACGGTCGCCGATTCAGACTCAGCGACTTGAACCCTCCCAGCAGCCGAGGCCCTGTATACGAATATCATGGCATCACAAAGGCTTGGCGAATGACCGAGGATAAAATGCTCGCGTTGGAGGCCGAAGGGCGCATTTACTCGGAAAGCACCATCCCCCAACTCAAACGCTACCTAGATGAACTGGACGGCCAAGCCGTGCATAACATCTGGGACGATATCCCCTCTGTGAACCCCATGGCCAAGGAGCGAGTTGGCTACCCCACACAGAAACCTCTGGCCCTCTTAGGGCGCATCATCAAGGCGTCCTCCAACCCCGGCGACGTGGTGCTGGACCCCTTCTGTGGCTGCGCCACAGCCTGCGTAGCGGCTGAAAAGCTGGGTCGCGCGTGGGTGGGTATCGACCTATCTCCGAAGGCTGCGGAGCTGGTAAACATCCGCTTACGTGGCGAGATGGGTGACTTATTCCATCATGGGTTCGTGACCACGCGCACCGACATTCCACGGCGCACGGACATCGATACTCCCATCCCCTACAGACAGAACAAGCACGTGCTCTACGGCCAACAGGAAGGGCAGTGCGCGGGTTGCCGCATGGACTTCCCGTTCAAGGTCTTCGAGGTAGACCACGTCATCCCGCAATCGCGGGGCGGCTCGGACCACCTCGATAACCTGCAACTCCTTTGCTCCCACTGCAACCGGCTCAAAGGAGACCGACCCCAGGAGTACCTCGCAGCACGAATCGCGGAGATGGCCACGGCACGGTAACTATTTCTGTGTTAACGTCGTTAGAACAAATGGTGTACTTTGAAGGGTTTTCGCTGAAAGGAGCCGGATTATGTCTGAAAGAATGGCCTCAATCGACCCAGCTCGATATAAACGACTGGCCTCTGCCCTAGCCTCGAAGCGCCTTGTACACCCGCTCCGCCGTCAGCGGCATATCCGCGATGCGTACGCCCACCGCGTCCATGATTGCGTTTGAGATGGCGGCCGGGACGGGGATGTGCGGCCCTTCGCCGATGCCGCGGACGCCGTACGGTCCGTAGCCATCCTCGGACTCCAGCAGCACCGTCCTCAGCTCCGGTATGTCTTTGATGTTGGGCAGCTTGTAGTCGCCCAGCGACAGCGACGTGACCCGCCCATCTTCGACCCGAACTTCCTCCATCGTCGCGTAGCCCACACCCTGGATCGCGCCGCCGTTGATCTGGCCCTGGTGGCCGATCGGGTTAATGATCCGCCCGATGTCGTGCGCCGTCGTCAGCTTGAGCAGCCGCACCTCCCCCGTCTCGCGGTCGACACTCACCTCCGCCACCTGGGCCGCGAAAGACGTGATGTGAGGTTGGTTCGAACCGCGAGCGCCCTCCTGGCTGTGTCCCCGGCCCGTCACTTCCCTGCCGGTACGCTCCAGCAACTCCTGCCACGTCAAAGCTTCCTCGATGTCAGTCCGACGCACCTCATTGCCCCCAAAGGACAGCGACTCGGCGGGCCAGCCCAGCTCATTGACCGCCACCTCGCCCAGCAGACGACGCACCTCTTCCGTCGCGAGGAAGCACGAAACGGTGTTGACCCGGCTGGCGCGGCTCCCGGCAACCCCCGAATCGAACGTGAGCTTGTCGGTGTCCCATACCTCCACCGATATCTGGTCTAGCGCCACGCCCAGCTCCTCTGCTGTCACCTGCATCAGCGTCGTGTAAGTGCCAGACCCCTGATCGAATATCGGCGTGCCGATAACAGCCGTGCCGTCCGGCTTCAACGTGATGTCCGTCGTCCCCTCGCCGCCACCGCTGCCCCGGTCCGCGAACGCGATGCCACGGCCGATGCTGGGCTCGCGCGGTGCGCCGTAGTCGCCCGCCTCAACCGCCGCCTCCAGTGTCTCGATGGCGCGGACGTGCTCCAGATGCTCGCCCCATGCCGTTTCGTCGCCGGCTACTACGAGGTTCTTGCGTCGCAGGTCAGCCGGGTCAATGCCCATCTGACGCGCGATGTCGTCGAGATGACATTCCAGAGGAAAGACGCCTTGCGGGTCGCCCGGGGCCCTCATGAATCCCCCAGGGATGTTGTTCGTGTAGACGAAGCGAGAGGCGATCGTGACGTTGTCGATGCGATACGGCCCCGCTGCCTGGTTGGCCCCGCCGATCGAACCCACCGGTTTGAACGCGGCATACGCGCCCGAGTCCACCGTGTACTCAACGCTGTGAGCGACGATGGTGCCGTCGTTCTTGACGCCCGTCTTGAGCCGAGTCTTCGTGGAGTGGCGCGGATTGCCGGCGCCGAGCTCCTCGATGTAATCCGTCACGATCTTTACCGGCCGGCCGGATGTCTTGGCCAGGTAGTAGGCGACGGGAGTGTTGCGGGAGTTGCCCTTGCCACCGAAGTCGCCGCCGATGTGCGTGTGGTGAAACAGAAAGCGCTCTTCCGGCAAGTTGGCTGAAGACGCCAGCGACTCCCGAGTGCTGTACGGCACCTTGCTGCAGATCCAGACGTGAATACGCCCGTCGCCCTCGTTGATATCGAGCACGATCGACTGCGGCTCGAGGTAGCCCTGGAACATGCGCTGAGTCGTGTAGGTCGCTTCATAGACGAAGTCTGCTTCGGCGAATCCAGCCGCGACATCGCCGCGTTCGAGCTGGGTCTGACGGTAGATGTTGGATGGCGTCTCCATCTTCTGCGGGAAGCCAAAGTAGTCGTTGAAGTTCGGGTGAAGGATCGGCGCGCCGGGCGCCATGGCGTCCTCTGGTGAAAGGACGGCTGGCAACTCCTCGTACTCGACCTCGATCAAGGACAGTGCCTGCTCGGCGATGTCTTCGTCCTCGGCTGCGACCGCCGCGACTCGCTCGCCCGCGAAACGCACCTCATCGACGGCGATGACCGGGACGTCCTTGACGGCGCGGCCCCAGAGTCCGGCGTCGGCTATGTCGCGACCCGTTATCACCGCGTGTACGCCCGGCAGCGCCTTCGCTGCTGTCGTGTCTATGTTGACGATGCGAGCGCGCGGATACGGGCTCTTCAGCGTTTTGCCCCAGAGCATTCCAGGTAGCGTGTAGTCAGCCGTGTAGCGAGCCATGCCGGTCACCTTTTCGACACCGTCAATCGTGCGCAGTGCCGGGGTGCCGATTACCTTCATATCCGCCATTTGTCAGTCTCCGTCACTAACCAGCGCGGTCCTTTCGATGCCGAGGTGGGTCAGGCCGCGTTTGAATACACGTGAGCGCCCGTCGTTGAGGTGGGACCGTCCAAGCATGGACTGCAACTCGTCTGGCGTATACGCCGCGCGGACCGAAGCCTCATAGAGCCGCCGCATCTCGCCGCTGTAGTGGCGGCCGAAAAGCCGAACGTGTGCCGGGTAGGCCGGCGCCAGCGGCCGCATGAGGTCCCTGACTAATACGGCGCCTGAAGCTTTAGCGACCCGCGACAGTTCGTCCAACGCACTCACCGGGTCATCAAGGTGGTGCAGCGTCGAGTTGCAGAGGACGATGTCGAACTCGTCATCGCTGAAGGGCAGGCGAGACTGACCGTTCGGGCCAAGCCGGACAAGCGTCCACTCGATTTCGACGCCTGCCGCCGCCGCATCACGCTTCGCCTGCTCGAGCATGTTGGGGCCGGCGTCGGCCCCCGTGATGCGCATCTTGGGCCATCGCCGCGCCATCATAATCGGTATCTGGCCCGGTCCGCAGCCAAAGTCCAGGACGCGACATTCCTTGAACGGCAGCCCCGACGAACCGATGAGGCGTCCGACATGCTCGACGAACGTCTTGTCTATCGCTTCAAGGTAGGCCTGCGTTGCAGCCGAAGCGTAAGCCTCGACCTCATCGCCGCTGTCCATAATCTCCGGCTCGGAAACGCGCTTGAGTGTCAGGAATCCCACGGTCGTTAGTCTAGCCGCCCCGACGGCGACGGCAAGCGTCAGCCCCAACGCCTCCATTCGAGCGCGCTCTGTGTATCCAGAGTGTCACTCCCCCTGCGCCAGCGCCTAGACTCTGAGCAATGTCATCCCCTACAGGAAGCAGCGACGATCCCGCCGACTCGTCGCTGACTGGCACCTTCCATAACCAAACGTCTGTTTACGTCATCGCCGCGGCGGTCAGCATCACGTCGATGTCCTACAACCTCTGGTATCCCTTCTTGCCCCTCTACGCCCTTGAGCTTGGCGCCACTAGCGACGCAAAAGCAGTGTTTTGGCTCTCGATTGCACTGACGGCACAAGGCGTCGGGCGGCTGCTATCGAGTGCGATCTGGGGCGTCCTTTCCGATCGCCTCGGACGCAAGATGATGCTCATGAGGGCTGTCTTCCTCGGCACCCTGACTTTCGTGTTCGCCGCGGTCGCGCAGGCGCCGTGGCACTTGGCCATCGCGCTGTTCTGCCAGGGATTCTTCTCCGGCTTCGTCCCGGCATCTGTAGCGCTGGTGAGCGTCATCGTCCCAGATGCGCGCCTGAACCGGAGCCTGAGCCTCGTTACCGGTGGGCAGTACCTGGGGACCACGGTGGGGCCGGCTCTGGGCGCTGGCCTCGCGCTTCTGCTCAGCTACCGAATGTCGATCGGTGTAGCAGCGCTGATTCCGTTGGTTGCGGGCACGGCGATCTTGTTCCTTGTGCCGCGAGACTCCGTATCCGGCGACTCCTCCTCCGATGGCTCGAAGCGCGAGATCGAGCCGTTTCGTATGTCGGGTCAATTCAAGCTCGCCATCGGCGCGCTGTTTGCCGTCTACTGCATGACTGAACTGATCCGCCTCGCCACGCCGATCGCGCTAAAGGGCCTCAAAGGTAGCGATGAGGTCGCCACTGAGGCCGGAATAGCATTCTCGCTTGCTGGATTTGTCAGCGCCATCAGTGTGTTGTTCCTTGCCCCGCGCGTGTTTCGCGGCATCCCTTCGGGACCGCCGTTCGCGTTGATTTGCAGCCTGGGCTTCGTCGGCTTCCTGCTTGTCGCGCTGGCTGGATCGATACCCGTATACATCTTCGGATTCCTCATCATTTTCCTCGTCATTTCAGCGATGGTGCCGGCCCTGAATACCCTTATCGCGGCGAACATTCGCCGGTCGCGGCGAGGCACAGCCTTCGGTGTGGCCGGGACGTTTCAGGCGCTGGCGTTCGGTGTCGGGCCGCTGACGGGAGCTTTCTTCGCGACGTTCTCGCTCGACGCTGGCTTCGTCGCCGTCGCGTTTCTCTTCCTCGCGGTCGGCTTCGTCCTCTTCACCTGGGTGCGACAGCCCCAGCCCCTGTAGATGGCCCTGGATTATCTCTAGGGTCAGCGTCGATGAAGACTGACGCTGAAGGATTTATCCCTCAGCTACGAACCACCAACCGTCCTTCGTTAGCCGAGGGTTTCATCCCGCAGGCTGGTTAACGAACACGCCTGCACGTTGCTTACGCGTTGCCGCGCTGACGCACCGCCTCTTGGTTCGTGGAGTTCGGTCCCATGTAGACGCCTCGCTCCCAGGTCCGCTTCATCGGGTCTGAAACGTGAAGCCGCATCCGCCCAACCTTCTCGATTTCGAAGTCACAGATCTCGCCGTCCTGTAGCGGTCCAAGGCCCTCGTGGTTGGTGCCACAGGCCAGCAGGTCGCCGCTGTTCAAGGTCATGATGCCGCTGGCAAACTCGACCAACTGCGGCACGCGGTGCTCCATGTCGTCCGTGTTGTAGTCATGGCGCAGGTCGCCGTTGTTCCAGAACTGGACGTGTATTTTGTTCGGGTCCTGGACCTCGTCGAGCGTCGTAATCGCCGGTCCGATCGGCGCAAAGGTGTCGAAGCTCTTGCCCATCCAGCTCCCGGAGCGCCAGGTAGACCGTCCTTCGGCCCGCGCCGAGACGTCGATCATGCCGGTGATGCCGAAGACGGCGCGGCGCCAATCCTCCTGCGGCACCGACTTCGATGGACCCTTGAATATGAGCGCCAGCTCCGCCTCGTGCTGGAAGACGTAAGGGCCAGGGGAGTCACCGTAATTCTGCTTGTCGTTGTAGGCCGGCAAGACGATGGTGTCGCCCGGGCCGATAACCGCGTCTGGGTTCTTGAGAAAGACGTTTAGCGGCCGTGCCTCGCGCTGAGCATGCTCCCAGTAGTTGCCGATGCAGCATAGGATCTTTCCCGGTCGCGGCAGCGGCGGTCGCAGGCGAACGATGTCGAGTGGCACCGCTCTGGTGGTGTCCACCAGTTCCTCGAACGGCGCCCGCAGCTCTTCGAACTCATCGATAATCTGCTGCATCAGCTCTTGCGGATTGCGCCCGTCCAGCACGTCCGTCACGCGCGATACGTCGACGACGCCATCATCCGTCAGCACACCAGGACGGGTTCCGCGCCCTGCGCCGGGACCTTCAAACAATACGAGTCTCATGCTTTGCCCCCTCTAGATTGCTCGCAGCCTAAGCGAGCGCGTATCTGCCTGCAAGGAGTATCCTCAATCTGCAATTGCCCTACCCTGCGGAACGCCCCAATTCACTGACAATGGAGTAATCATGTCTCTTGGCAGAGTTCTGATCGAACATTTCCATCCCGAAGTTGTCGCCTGGCTCAAGGAGCGCGTCGACACCGTACAAGTCGACCCCTGGATTGATACCGCTGGCTGGGACCGTGAGGCTTCCGAAGTCGACGCCGTCATGAGCCGTAAAGGCCAGGTCAAGCGCGAGCACCTGGCCCACGGCCGTATCAAGATCGTCTCTCGCTGCGGTGTCGGGGTGGACCCCAGCCGGGTTGACCTCGATGCGGCGCGTGAGCTTCGCGTCTGGGTAACCAATCAGCCAGGCACGAACTCGATAGCCGTGACGGAGCTGGTCTTCGCGCAGATGCTGTCCCTGATACGCCACACCCATGCAGCCGACATTGCGGTCCGCGATGACCGCTGGGGTGACTACAGCAAGTTTGTCGGCACTGAGATGGCCGGAAGGACGCTCGGTATCGTCGGCATGGGCAACATCGGCTCCCGCGTCGCTCTGCGCGCCCGTGCCTTCGAGATGGACTTCGTGGTCTACGACCCCTACATCCCCGAGGCCAGCGTGACAGCGATGGGCGGCCGCATGCTGCCGCTCGACGAAGTGCTGCCGCAGTCCGACTTTGTGACCATCCATTGCCCCAAGAACGCGGAGACTAACGGCTTAATCGACGCTCGACGCCTGGCCCTGATGAAACCGACGGCGATCCTGGTTAATGCGGCCCGCGGCGGCATCGTCGTTGAAGACGCCTTGTATGACGCGCTGCTCGGGCGCTCGATCGCCGCAGCGGCACTTGACGCGATGGCCGTAGAACCACCTGCGTCAGACCATCCATTGTTCACTCTCGACAACGTCCTGCTGACACCGCACATCGGCGGTAGCACGGAAGAGGCGATGACGCGCGGGGAATGGGGCGCGGCCGAAGAGGTCATTCGAGTCCTGGAGGGAACGCGCCCCAAGAATCCGATTTTCGAACTGGAGTAGAGGGTCGCCATGAGACGCAGCACGGAACGGATTCTGACCAGCCACGCCGGCAGCCTAGTGCGACCGCTCGACCTTCTGGAGATGATGCGGGAGAAGATCAACGGTCGCCCCTACGACGAAGCAGCCTGGACAGCACGCACCAGGTCAGCGGTTGCCGAAATCGTCAAGGAACAGGCAGATGCCGGCGTTGATGTCCCAAGCGACGGTGAGCTGAGCAAGCCGATGTTCGCCGATTACATCGCCGACCGCCTCAGCGGCTTCGAGGGCGAAAACAAGGGCCCGCCCTTCGTCAACTTCTCGCAGCGGCCGGAACCGTTCCCGGCCTTTGCTGCCTCACGTCCCACCTTCCTTCCCGGACTGAAGGAGAAGCGTCCGCTCAATGTCGGCCCGATTGGTTGGAAGGATCGTGCCTATAACGACGACATCACCAATATGAAAACAGCGATGACTGCCGCCGGTGTCGAGGAGGCATTCTTGCCCTCGCCGTCGCCGGGCATCGTTGCGATGCGTATTCCGACCGAGTACTACAAGACAGAGGAGGAGTACCTCTACGCGCTCGGCGATGTGCTCAAGGACGAATATCAGGCGATCGTCGATGCCGGGCTGATACTGCAGATCGACGCGCCGGACGCTGCGATGTCCTGGGACCGTCAGAACTGGAAAGACATCCCGGAGTTTCGCCGGGAACTAGAGCTGCGCTACGCCGCCCTGAACCAAGCGCTGGAAGGCATACCGTCCGACCGTGTTCGCTACCACGTCTGCTGGGGCAATAACGAAAACCCGCACACCGGCGATATTGAGCTTAAGGACATCGTGGACCTCATCCTCGAGGTGGACGCCGACCTGTATTCAATAGAGGCCGCGAATCCACGCCATGCCCACGAGTGGAAGCTCTGGCAGACCGTCAAGCTGCCCGCCGGCAAGATCCTCATGCCCGGCGTCATCGACTCGCTGACCAACTTCGTCGAGCACCCCGAGGTCGTGGCGCAGCGCATCCTTCAGTACGCCGGCGTCGTCGGTCGCGAGAACGTCATCGCGGGCGTAGACTGCGGATTCGGCACCGGGGCGACTGCAACCCCGCGTGTCCACCCGGAGCTGGTCATGGCCAAGTTCCGCTCCCTCTCCGAAGGCGCTAAGCTCGCGTCACGAGAGCTCTGGTAAACCCCGTTTCGAGTTCGAAAGAGACAACGATGCAAGTTCAAGACGCGATTGCCGAAATCCTCAAGCGCGAGGGCGTAGAGACGCTCATTGGCTACCCGATCAACCCGTTGTTCGATGCCGTCGCCCGCGCCGACATCCGACCGTTGGTGGTGCGCCAGGAACGTACCGGCGTACACATGGCAGACTCATTCAGCCGCATGCGCTCCGGCAAAGACGTCGGCGTATTCACCATGCAGTCCGGTCCCGGAACCGAAAACGCCTTCGGCGCCGTGGCGCAGGCGTACTCGGAGTCCGTGCCGCTAGTCGTCATCGCCGGCGGCTACGGGCGAACGCAGACCAATGTGTTCCCCTACTTCAGCGCGCTAATTAACTATCAGCACATTACGAAATGGTGCGAGCAGGTCACGGTGGCCGCCGCCGTCCCTGACGCGATGCGACGTGCCTTCACGCAGGCCCGCAACGGCCGGCCTGGACCGGCCTTGATCGAAATCCCCGGTGACCTCTGGACCGAAGAAGTGCCTGAGCCCCTCGACTACGTCCCGACATTCGCGACGCGCAGCGGTCCCGACATGACCGCCGTCGAAGAAGTAGCCAACGTTCTCGTCCAGGCGGAGCGACCGCTGATTTACGCCGGCCAGGGCGTGCACTACGCCAAGGCGTGGGACGATCTGAAGGAGCTGGTCGAACTTCTGGAGGCGCCAACGACGACCAGCCTGGAGGGCAAGAGCGCCTTCCCTGAAGATCACCCCTTGTCGTTAGGGTCGGGTGGCCGCTCGCTGCCCGGTCCCGTCTATCACCATCTCAAAGATGCCGACGTCGTCTTCGGCGTAGGCTGCAGCTTCACCAAGACGAACTACGGCATCGTCTTCCCGGCCGGCAAGACCTACATCCACTCGACCAACGACCCGAAGGACCTCAACAAGGACCTCCCGGCCAACCATGCCCTGATTGGCGATGCCCAGCTCACATTGCGCGCCGTGACCCAGGCGGTTCGCGAGCGGCTCGGCGGTAAGCCACGCGGTCGCTTTGAGGAAGTTACGTCGAAGATTTCGACGCAACGAGACGAGTGGCTGCAGCAGTGGATGCCCAAGCTGACGTCCGAAGACGCGCCGATGTCCCCGTACCGTGTCATCTGGGACATGCTGAATACCGTCGACATCGAAAACACCGTGATCACTCACGACGCCGGCAGCCCTCGCGACCAGATCTCACCCTTCTGGCGCAGCACCACGCCGCTCAGCTACATCGGCTGGGGCAAGACCACGCAGCTCGGCTATGGCCTCGGGCTGGCAATGGGCGCCAAGCTGGCCAACCCTGACAAGCTCTGCATCAACTGGTGGGGCGACGCCGCAATCGGCATGACCGGCATGGACTTCGAGACTGCCGTGCGCGAGGGCGTGCCGATCATGTCCGTGCTGTCGAACAACTTCTCGATGGCGATCGAGCTCAAAGCCATGACGACCTCGACCGAGAAGTACCGCTCGACCGACATCTCCGGCAACTACGCCGATTTCGCCACGGCGCTTGGCGGTTACGGCGAACGCGTGACGCAGCCGTCCGAGATCATACCTGCCATCAAGCGAGGCATCGCCCAAACGCAGGCCGGGCGGGCCGTGCTCTTAGAGTTCATTACTCAAAAGGAAACCGAAACCTCCTCCTGGCCCCGGCTGTAACGTCTAGAGAGTCTCTGGGCCGGACTGCTCGGCTTCTTCAAGCTGACTTGTCCGGCCCCGAATTTTCCAGCCCTCGTCGTCCCAGCAAGAGGCGCGCGAGCAGGCAACGCTTTGAATCGCTCTCGGGTCTGAATTCCTCGTGGCCCTTCCCCGTTAACCCTTCGGCCCTGCTAACGGGACTATAATTTAACCGGTATGTTCTTTCGTTACACCCAGTGGGACGGCACGCAGTCAATCGAATCACTGGACCCGGATGACCTTCTCGATCTTCTATCCCAGGATCTTTTAGAAGACGGCGACCTCAAGCGCGCCCTGGAGCGTCTTCTCATGCGGGGCGCCCGCCGCGATCAGGATGGCCGGCCTCAGGGCATGCGCGACATGATGGAACGCCTGCGCCAACGCCGCGAACAGGCGACGAGCCAGTACGACCTAGGTTCCTTCATGGACGAGATAAACGAGCGCTTGGAAGAGATCGTCGAGCAGGAGCGCGGCGGAATCGAGCGTCGTCGCCAGCAGGCTGCCGATGATCCGGACGCAGACGAAGCCATGCGCGATATGGCCGACCAGCTAACGCGGCGTAAACAAGAGGCGATGGACTCGCTGCCTGACGACACCGCCGGTCGTCTGCAGCGCCTCATGGATTACGAGTTCATGGATGAACAGGCACGGGATGACTTCCGGGAGCTGGTCAACGAACTGCGTCAGAAGATGTTGGGTGACCAGTTCCGCTCGCTTCAAGAAGGTATGGAGCGCATGTCCCAGGAAGACCTAGGACCGATTCGCGACATGATCCAAGCGCTGAATGAGCTGCTCGCGAAGCACGTACGAGGCGGCGCCACGGAAGAAGACTTCCGTCAGTTCATGGACCAGTACGGTCATTTCTTCCCGGACAGCATCCAGACCATCGATGACCTGGTTGAGTACATGGAGCAACAGGCGGAGGCGATGGCCTCGCTGCTCGCATCGTTGCCGGAAGAGATGCGCCGTGAGCTCATGCAGACCATGCAGGCGCTATTACAGGACGAGCAGCTCCGGGGCGACTTGATGCAGATGGCCGACCTCATCGAGCAGATCACGGGCCGTCCGCTCGGTAGGCGTTACCCGTTTTCCGGCGACACCCCTGTCGGCTTCGATGAAGCGTTTGACATCATGCACGACCTCAACGAAGTCGATGAGCTGGAGCGCCAGCTGCGCCAGGCTATCCGTGAGCTCGACTTCGACAATGTCGACGAGGATCTCCTCCGCCGGTTGCTGGACCAGGACGCCGTCAACGCGCTCGAAGACATGCGCCGCCTCACGGAGCTGTTGCAAGACGCCGGCTTCGCCAAGCGGGAGAACAACGACTTCTCGCTGACAGCCCGCGGTGTGCGACGTCTTGGTGAGCGAACGTTGCGGGACCTCTTCGCTGAGATGCGGCAAGACCGCATTGGCCAGCACGATCAGGTCAACCGGGGCAGCAGTGCCGAGCAGGTCTCCGAGACCAAGCCCTGGGAGTTTGGCGATCCCTTCCTCGTCGACATCAGCACCAGCGTCGGCAACGCGATCCGTCGTAATGGCCCCGGCATACCGGTCCAAATCGAGCCGAAGGATCTCGAGGTCCACCGCCGTGAGGCATTGATCAGCTCAGCCACCGTGATCGCGATGGACATGAGCCGATCGATGTTCAGCAACGGGGCCTTCTACGAAGCCAAGCGCGTCGCCTTCGCGCTGAACACTCTAATCAAGACTCGCTTCCCGCGCGACGACCTGCGCTTGGTCGTCTTCTCCTATTTCGCCATGGAGCTACAGCCCGAACGCTTGCTGCAATCAGACTGGGTTGACTGGAGCGGCACGAACATCGAGCTCGCGCTGGCAAAATCCCGCGAGCTCCTGAGTAAGAACAAGTCCGCTAACCGCCAGATCATCCTGATCACGGACTGGCGCCCCCGCCCGACCTGGGGCGCCTACGGCGACGAGGGCACGATCGAAGACATGCTGCAGGAGGTCAAGCGCTGTACCCGCAGCGGCATCCGAATCAACACCTTCATGATGGACAGCGCCCCGTCATCGATGGCTTTGGCGCAGCACATGATGCGCATGAACAAGGGCCGCGTCTTCTTCGGGACCCCTGGCAAGATCGGCAGCTACGTCCTCGTCGACTACCTCAAGAACAAGCGCAAGAAGATATAGGGGATACCACCCCCCTGTGCCCCTGGCCTTGCGAGGAGGGGTGAGTTGACCATACGTGGCAAACCCCACGGCTTGGACGGAGATCAGTGGCCGATGCGCCGTATGGTTCGGCGGAGGGACTTCAGGCGTTCGAAGTAGGCGCGGTCCTCTTCCCGACGCTCGGTGTCTTCCTTGCGCCCGGCGCGGGAGTGCCTGGCCTCGGCGCGGCGAAGCCAGGAGGCGGGATGGAGCCGGTGGCCGTTGCGGGCGAGGCGTCTTCGACACACTGGTAAAGAACGGTGATGGGACGTACACCTACACGACCGTGTCCGCGACTTCCTACGAATTTAGCAGCGCTGGCAAGCTAACCAGCCTGGCGGATCGCAATGGCAACACCACGACGCTGGCATATGACGGAAGCGGATTCCTCGAATCGGTAACCGATCCAGGCGGAAGGAGCCTGGACTTTACCGTCGATGCGGGCGGGCGAATTACACAAGTCGACGGGCCGCTAGGACGCTCCGTCATCTTCACATACGATGCGTCAGGAGACCTGGATACAGTACAGGACGTCAAGGGAGGCACGACCGACTACGATTACGACTCGCATAGGATGACGTCACTGACGGACTCCAATGGGCATGTCGCCGTCGATAACATTTACGACGCAGCCGGTCGAGCCGTAGAGCAGGAAGACGCCTTGGGTAACGTCACGTGCCTCTACTTCGGTATGCCGCCGTGGTATAGCAGCGCCCAATGCCCAGGTGTTTCTCCTGCCCCGGAAGAAGATGAGACCGTTGTTGTCGATGGACGCGGGAAGAAGACGACTTACTCGTTCGATTCCCTAGGCCGCACCACTTCCGTGGAGGATCACGACGGCAATACGACGACGTTTACGTACGACTCAGACAACAACCGCACCTGCGTTACCGACCCCCTCGGCAACAAGACGGGGTTCACCTACGACACCAGCGGGAACGTGACCGGCGTCATAGACGCCGAAAACACGGACGCGAACTGCGACCTGGACGCCGGTGGCGTCAAGTGGACCTACGCCTATACATCGCTGAATGACATCGACCTCGTCACCGACCCGCTGGGGAACGACACTGATTACGTCTACGACGGGTCCGGCAACCTGACTCAGATCCTCCGCAAGGGCGGTTCCACCACCACGCTGCTCATGACCTGCTTCACGCGAGATAGCGCCGGCCTGGTCACGGAGCTGATTGAGTCGACCAACCTGAGCACTTACACGGGGAACAATACGAAGTTCGAATACGACACGTACGGCAACCAGACTGCGGTGATCGACGCCCGCTTCTCGGCCCAAGGCACGCCTCCGAAAACGACGATGACCTATGACCTCGGCGGTCGTCGCCTGACCGTGACCAACGAGCTCAGTCACGTCACGACCTTCACGTACGACGACCAGAACAGCGTGCTCACGGTGACCGACGAGCTCGGCAACGTTACTAACTAACACTTACGACGCTAAAGGCAACCTGCTGACCGTGACCGACGCCAACGGCAACGTCACGACCTATGCCTACGACGACGCCGACCGGCTGGTCAGCGTCCTGGATGCGGAGCTCGGCGTCACGCAGTACGGCTACGACGAGAACAGCAACAGGACGTCCGTGATAAATGCCAACCGCATCGCTGTCGGTGCAGCGGAGACGGCCTGTGGCGTCGACGGGACCGGCGACGGCGTCGACGACGACTCCGACGGTAGGGCCGACGACGGCTGTCCAAACGGTCATTTATGCTTACGACAACCTGAACCGGCTCGACTCGCAAACCGACGCTGTAGGCAACGACTGGAGCTACGGCTACGACGCCGCGAGCCGCCTGACGTCGCGCACTGACGCCAAGAGCCAGGTCACCTCCTACAGCTACAACAAGCGCACCGAGCTAACGACCATCAACTATCCCACCGGGACGACCGACGTGGACCTCACCTATGACGACGTTGGTAACCGGACCCAGATGGACGATGACACGGGGATTACCGCCTATGTATACGACGCGCTCAACCGGCTGACGTCCGTAACCTTCCCCGGTTCGCGCGCGGTTGCCTACGCCTACGACGAGGTCGGCAACCGCGAGACGATTACCTATCTGGGCGGCAGCGACGAGGTCACCTACGCCTATGACGCGGCGAACAACCTCACGACTGTTACCGACTGGGACACCAACGAGACGGCTTATTCCTACGACAATACGGGTCGGCTGACCGCGACCACGCTGGAGAACGACGTCGTGGGTAGCTACCAGTACGACTCTGCCGACCGCCTAACGGGCATCGTCTGGAAGGACGCGAGCGGCGGCGTGCTGGAATCGGTGAAATACGTCCTCGACGCCGTCGGCAACCGGCAGCAGCGCTTCTCACGCCATCTGTCAGGGCGAGCCACAGATAGCTACAGCAGCCTGATCCTGGGCGACTCCCCCGTGGGCTACTGGCGCCTGGGCGAAACCGCCGGCGACGCGCAGGACTCAACAGCCAATGACAACGACGGCACCGTGACCATCGGCGCTGGAAAGCGGGCAGCTCTCGGGTTGGTTGCTAGCGATACGGACCGCAGCACTCAGTTCGATGGTCTCGACGCCCAGGTGGTGATCTCCGATGCAGCAGTTCTGCAGAACATCTTCGACGGCGGCGGTACTGTTGAGGCAGTGATTAACCCACTTTCAGACGGCGGCCTCAACGACGGGCATATCGTCAGGAAGAACCCTTGGATCCTCTTCGTCGACGCGGACGATGGCACCAACTACAGCCTCAAGTTCCACTACTACCACTCCACAACCTCGGGGGTCTGGGTCACGGGCGTCCAGTTCCCGCTGGGTGAGCCAGCCCATGTTGCCGTCGTCTATGACGCCGACTCCGTGAGCAACGACCCGACGCTCTACGTGAACGGGGTGCCGTACACGGTGGGCGACGGCCTCACCGAGAGTTCCATACCCGCAGGGATTAGAAACTCTGATGAGGGCTACGCTCTTTACATCAGCAACCGGCCTTGCTGCGGCGGCAATGTCGCCTTCGACGGCCGCATCGACGAGGTCGCACTGTATTCCGCCACGGTGAGTCAGGCGACCATTGCCCAGCACGCCTTCCAGGCGCGGCAGCGCTACGACTCGCTGGTGTCGAAAGACGTCCCGGTGGCCTACTGGCGGCTGGGAGAGACGTCCGGCAATGCGATCGACATTTCCGGCAACGGCAACGACGGCACGGTGACGATCGGCGCCGGCGCTTACGACGCCGACAGCCTCGTTGAGGGCGAGTCGGACGGGTCCATGGAGTTCGATGGCGCCGCAACGAGCATAAATGTCCCCGCCGACGCCGCAGTGGACGACGTCTTTGACGGCGGCGGCACCGTCGAGTTCATCGTGAACCTCGACTCCGACGGTGAGCGGAGCGTGGGCCGGATCATCAGCAAGAACCACTGGGATTTGCTGACCTTCAATGAGGCGGACGGCAAGGTGGCCTTCGGTTTCCAGCATGTCTTCAGCACGACCGGCGGCAGATGGGACACGGATGTCGACATCCCGTTGAATCAAACTGTTCACGTCGCCATCGTCTACAACCACGACAGCGCCGCCAACGACCCGATCATCTACATCGATGGCCAACCGAGAACCGTTGGCGATGGCCTGACCGAGTCTCAGACTCCGATCGGCCTCCAGTTGGGCGATTCAGTTTACGACCTCGTGATCGGCGACAACGGCGCCAATAGCACCACGGACGGCCGGCTCGACGAGATCGCCTTCTACGGCACCGCGCTCAGCGCCGCCGCAATCCAGCGCCATGTCGGCCAGGGCGAGCAGTACGACAACCTCTACCGGCTGGTCGAGGTTGGCTACAACGACGCTGCCGGGCATGAGGTCGTCGGCTACACCTACGACGCCGTCGGCAACCGGGTCACGCTGAGCGATAACGATGGTGCGGCACGGTACGCCTACGACGCCGCCGACCGGCTGACTTCGGTCACGCCGGCGGGTCAGACGGCCGTCACCTACACGTGGGATGACAACGGCAATCTCACGGCGCGCGGCTCCGACAGCTTCAGCTGGGACGCCGAGGATCGACTTACATCCGCCACCGTGAACAGCGCAACGACCACCTTCGGCTATAACGGCGACGGCCTGCGCGACTCGCGGACCTTCAATAGCAACACGACGACGTTCACCTGGGACGTCAACCGGTCGATACCTCAGGTAATGGACGATGAGGACGCGCAGTACACCTACGGCCTCGGCAGGATCGCCAAGCTGGAGGCCCCGAGCATCGAAGGTTCCGGGACCTACCTCTACCTGGGTGACGGCCTCGGCTCGACGGTCAAGCTGATGGACGGCAGCAGCGTGATCCACGACACGGAGTACGACGCCTTCGGCGAAGTGCGCACCGAGATCACGAACCCGATCACGAACGAGTTCAAGTTCACCGGCGAGCAGGTAGACGGCAGCACGGGCCTGCAGTACCTGCGCGCAAGGTACTACGACCCCGCGATCGGACGGTTCATCAGCAGTGATCCACTTTCCGGAGCACTATTCAAACCCGGTATGCAGCACAAATACGCGTATGGGCTCAACAATCCGATTGTGGCAACTGATCCACTGGGCCTACAGGCTTGCATCGAAAGCTGCCAGAACACAATCGATTGCTCGGTCACAGGCCGGGCGGACGACCCCTACAAGTATGCGTGTGTCAATGTAAAGTGGAACGTCAACCCTGACGACACCAAGACACTTTATGAAGTCTGCTACAGCGGCTCCAACGGGGGTACCAGAGGTTCATGGAACCTTACGCATCTGCAAATCTGGGAGCAAGGTCAGCAGACAAGCCAGCACGGCATAGGCGCCGGCGGTGCGGACACAACCAGGAACCGCATAGGTTGTACGGACCTCTCCGTTACCGTGAGCTCCGACGCAGTAATTGATGCCTGCTTCACATACAACAAGCCCGACGAGAGCCCGAACCCAATGACGGGGAGACCTGATTCGCCAGCCTCTACACGGACGGAGGGATTCCAAGTCAGGCTTGAAGACGGCAGCTCTTTCCCTGGAGTAGGTAGATGCTAGCAACGGTGAGCCTTTCGAACCACGGTCTTGTTTTCAGATCCAGGTTCAGGCCCGTACTTGTGGCAGGCGTTCTGCTCGCTTTCGGATTCTGGCCAGGCTGTTCGAACGGCCAGCAGGAGGACTCAGAGCAGTCGACCAAAAGCATGGATGCCGAGCAGCTACTCAGGTTCCTGACAGGCGACACGACCTACTTCGATGCCAATCTATCATTCCTTGGCTTCAGTATCGAGTCGATCGAGGAGATCGAGCCTCCGGAGTGGGAACAGAAGCACGGAGCCCTCACAACCCTGATATGGCATCTCGAGGGCCCGGACGCCACAGACGCAGTTATCTTCACAGTCTTCCCCTCGGTCGCCGCAGCGAAGGAAGCCTGGGATGAAGGCAGACCTCACCTTCATCCCAATTTCCATCCGACCACGGTGACCGTAGTACCGGCCAGCCTGATTGAGTTGGCGCCGGGCGTAGGAGGTTACGCAGCCCGCCAGGTAACCGGAGATGTCGGAGAACCCGGTGGTACCGTAAACGGGTTCTCCGACGCGACGGCCTGGACCTCGAACCTCTTGGTCAGAGTAACCACGATCTCGAATATAACGATTTATGGGGCAAACGCGAACGCTGCCGTCGGGATCATGCGTTACGTTGTTGGAGAGATAATTTTCCGATTTCAGTAGGCTTCAGACAACTGGGGCAAACCAGGCGTAAGGCCTTGGTGGCAGTTAGGGTGGTCGTCTCTTGCTCAGCAACCGGTGCATCGTGCTCCTATCGACGACAGCAGTAAAAAGCGGTTGAGAAAAGCGGTTCTTTTGTCCGCGTAATATGGGATACGTTGACAATCGAACTAGTAGATGGTTCCCTCTTCCGCTGCTCGTTATGAGACGGTTTCAAACTCCGCGATGACATCCTACTTGACTAACACAACCGGTCTGGAACCTCGACGTCCTCGGCGCCTTGCGCGCGGCCTAATGGGCAGTCAGCGTGACGACTCAAGTTCGTCAAGCCTTCTTCTCTGACTTCAGACCGGGCGGGACTTAGCCCGGAGCCAGGCTCCAAGAACCGTCGGCCTCGACCGTCCAGAAACATGGCCCGGCTTGGAAGCTCACATCGCTGGTCAGGCTCGCGGACCCGAGCTCGCTCTGCACCAGCTCCGAGCCACCGGCGCAGTGCAGCCACACGCTGAAGTTGCGGCTTCCGTCATGCGTGAAGCTCCATGGCCCGGCCGCCGGCGGGTCGAATAGGCCGGAGACGTCGTTACCGCTGCCCTGGAAGGCAGCGGTTGAGGCCGTGCCTATCTCGTCGATACGGACCGTCCAGGCGCCGGTAGCTTCGATGGTCAAGACGAACGGAGCCTGAACTACGAGGGCATGCCTCCCGCTATAGGGACCAACGTCGTTAGCCAGCGTGCTCTCGTCGCCACCAACCATCGTCTTGAGCGTGAAGCTGTCAGAAGCTGAGTAGGTGAAGCTCAAGATCGACGTCGAGCCTGGTGGCGCAATGAGGTCTGTGATGAGATTGCCCACTCCTCTCAGCTCAACCGGCGACGAGGAGAATGACGGCGTGCTCGCTGGAGAAGCTGACGTTGCGGACGCCGTCGCCCGTGGGAGTTGGGTTGGGTTGTCCGGATCGTTCTGCGCTGTGACGGAGTCCGTACCGCCAGGCAGTCTTAGTACCTGACCAAGGGAGAGTTGGTCTGGATCCGACATGCCATTGAGCTCGACGATGGCCGTAGTGCACTCGTCCAGGCCAAGCTCCGAGACAAGTTCAGCGCAAATAGCGAACAGGCTGTCGCCGCTCTGCACCGTGTACTCCGCAGGCCTGGTTGGAGTAGTAGTTCGCACCAGAGGTTGCAGCGTCGGTTCAGTTTGAGTCGCAACATCTGTAGCCGTGGGAGTCGCCAACGACGCAGCGACTCCTTCAGTCTTCTCGGGGTGGCCATCTTCGCCTCGCGTCAAGACGAATGCTAAGACCACGACAACGACGATACCCGCGCCGAAGCCTAGGACCTGCCTCGAGCGAATCGATGTTGTCCCGAAGAGAGCAGTCAATAATCCCTGTACCAGCGATAGCACGTTGACGCATCTCCTCTGTCAGCTCAACTATCGCCGCCAACCTACGCGCTTCCGAAAGAAGTGTCAAAGCGTTCCAATCTACGGCCCTATCCAACATTGGACGTTGGCCCAATTCTCCAATCCCTGGCGATGGCTTTTGGCCAATCGTTGGTTCGCTATGAGTCAGCGGAAGAGAGAAGGGATCCTCAGGACGCTAGGAAACGGCGACACCGGGAGCGCGGACCGTCATCAGCGACTCGTACAGCTCGTCTACAACCACTTCTGCGTTGGACGCCGACGTTTCCTCGGCCTGCGGTCCGGCAAGACGCGTCAAACGCAGGGTGCATCCCCGATAAAGCGCCGGTTCGTCGTCGACGAAGACATACGTCTGACAACCGTCGATGCCGCCACCACTGCGCAGCGCGAGGGACTCGTCGCGGATAACCTCACGGCGTAGGAGCGCGCCCTCGCGGGTGCCATTCGCTTCCATCGAACGCCAGTTCATGCCGGACGGCACGGGATCGTAGAGCCCTTCTGGCCGGCTGGCGATGAAGTCCAGCTTTGGCTGCGATTCCTGGAATGTCTGCCAGTCGCTGAGGTCGCGCCAGGCGTGGAACGCGATGAGGATTTCCGGTTCGTTTATGTTGCGCACAACTTCAGCGCCAAGAAATCCCGGCTGCTCCGACATCAAGCGGTACAGTCCGCTTAAGCGCAGAACTGCTTCGTCCGACTTGTCCGCGGAGGCTAGACGCCACATCTCCTGAACCTGGTTCATCGCTCACTCCTCTTTCCTTTGTGCCTGCAGAATACGCCTAACCGCCGTAACCAGACTGAATCAACGGCCCCAACTGCACGGCAGGGTCGAACGGGTTCTTCGCCTTCGCCGCCGCCACGTAGCGTTCCAGGTCTTCCTGTAGCATCAGGCGTTCGGCAACGCGCTGACGGCAGGCTGCTTCGATCTTTGCTGCGTAATCGGCATGGTCGGCGTAGCGCTCCTCGATCGAAGGGCGCGGGTCGCCACTCGATTCGCGCTCCGCTTTCGTCCGTGCGAACGGAACGAAGGCGCCGCAATTCCACAGCTGGTCGCCCTCACTGAAGCCTTCGCGGCGCAACGCCCACGGCGTGTGTGTCCCCACGGGGACTTCAATGTCCGGGTAACGCAGCCCCGGTATGTCGTTGCCATCGGAGTCGAAGGTAGCGACCTGGATCGGGTATTCCTGCCCCGCGACCGGCTCCGGTGGGAACACAGACACGTATCCCTTGTCGAAGTTCGGCCCGTAGTTGTAGTTCGGCAGACGCCCCGCGTCCTGTGGCAGGTTGACGCCCGGGATGTGTGGGAATGAGGCCAGGGCAGCCTCCGGTTCGGTCATCGTCCCGTCCTCGCGTCGGGGCACCAGCGACGCCGGCGGCGCAATACCCTTCGTCACCCACTCGTCGACCAGGACCAGGCAGGCGCGCAAGTATGGGGCAGCCGACATGCTGTTCGGCGTCAGTTGCCCCACCCATGCCGGGTCATCGACCCAACGCGCCATATGGGGCGCGCTGGCGAAGCTGTACATACGCGTCGTCTCTGGCAGCTCAAGGTCGCTGCCGTCGTTTGGGTCGGTGTGCGTCGTCGAGACGTGGCGCACCCAGTAGTCCGTGCTAGTGTGCGAGTGGACGATGAGTGGGTCCGTCTCCGGCCGCTGCAGCAGGCCCTCATTTCGTTCCGAGAACGGGTCGGGCACGGCGGTGAAGGTGAAGGGATAGCGCTCGGAGGCCCACTGGTGCTCCTCGTGCTGGCGCGGATAGCGACCAACCTGGGCAAAGCGCTGGTTGTGCAGGAGACGGCCGCTGCCGGTATGGGTATGGACGCCATCCAGGAGCTTGCGGCCCTCGACGTCTGCATTCCAGCCTTCGTAGATGTACTCCCGCACGACACGGCCGCTGAGTGAGACACCGAATCCGTACATCTGCTTCACATGGCCGGCCAGCGGGTTCAGGTTGCCAGCTGAGTCAACGTCGCCGTGCTTGAGGAACGACAGCAGGTCGCGCACGCCGAGGAATCCCAGCCCCATCACTTTGGAGCCCTCGGTCTCGTAGATGAATTCGTAAATCCATCCCGGCTTGAAGCCATCCCTCAGGTAAAGGTGCTCATTCGACAGCGTGATCTCAAGCTTACCGTCCTTCGTCTCCGCTTTCGCCAGCTCCCACTCACCGTCTTCAACCGGCACGCGCTCGTCGCGCTCGTGTTCGCGTACTGTCAGGGTTGCCGTGGCGCGGTCGAGCACCGGGTAGGGCTCGACGTCGATGCCGCGCTCGGCGCCTTCACTAACGCCCATCGAAAGGACGCCGATCTTGTCGGCGATGAATTCTTGCCGTATCTTCCCGCGCAGCCGCTGACCGTTCTGCTTCGCCTCCGGCAAGAAGGCGATCACGTTGCCGCTCCGGTCGATAAGGTCGCCCTGCCAGCCGGACCAAACGACGGTATAGCCGTGGCGCTGCAGGAAGCCCTGACCGGCGAATCCCGGCTTCGTGAGGTCCACGCCGGTGCTGTCGCTATAACGGAAGGCACCCCGGCCGCCGCGATTCGAAACCTCGTACAGCACCTTGTCGCTACCCTTGTTCAGGTCGACAGGCTTGACGATGTCGAGCACGCAGGAGAACTCAACGCGGCCTTCCGCATTGCGAGGAGCAAGGTCGAGGTCGCAAATGTAAGGCAGATTCGGCTCCTCGGCATCGATGGCGAAGTGGGCCTTGCCGAACAGCCGCTCGTAAGGACCCGTGCCGTCGAACTCGATGCCGCCGGCGAAGCTCTCCTTACGATCGATCTCGAGGCGTATCGTGTTGTTCAGATCGTTCTCCTAGCTGACGCCGACTATTGGGCCGACGACGGGCTTATTCTCCTCCAACGATTCGAAGCTGAAAAGCGAATTCGTTCCAGGTGGCTGTTTTGAGCTTCACGATGCGTTATTGTGACATTCGCCCCGCGAAACCAGTCAGGAGTTGCTTCAAATGACAACACTCATAACCGGCGGTCTCGGATTCATCGGCCTGCACACGGCTCGAGCGTTCCTCGATTTGGGCGAGGACGTGGTACTGACCCAGTACCGCGTTAACCGCGAGCCGCCGTTTATCAAGGACGAACTGGGCAAGCGAGCCAAGGTCGAGCAGCTCGACGTTACGGACAAAGACCGGCTGATGGAGATCGGCAAGGCGCACAAGATCAACAAGATCGTCCACCTTGCGGTTCCCGGCCTGGGTGCCCTGACGCCGCTTGAGGACTTCACGGTTAACATGCAGGGCCTGATCAACGTCCTCGAAGCCGGCCGCGAATGGGAATGCAGCCGCATCGGCCTCGGCAGCTCGACGGCTGTTTACTCCGGTATCTACGAAGATGGTGTCAACCGCGAAGACATGCGCCTCAACGTGTCCGGCGGCGGCCCCACCGGCACCTGGAAGAAGTGCTTCGAGATCATCGGAAACTACTACAACGACCGCACTGACCTGGACGTTGTCATGTTGCGGATCGCCGGCATCTACGGGCCGCTCTACCACTCGATGGCCAATCTGCCGTCCCGCCTGGTTCACGCCGCCGTCAAGAACGAGCCGCCGGTGCTCCGTGGCGACACCTACGCCGAGGACGGCTACGACGCAACGTACGTCAAGGACTGTGGACGCGGCATCGCCATGTTAATGCAGGCCGACAAGCTCAACTACAACACGTACAACGTCTCCTCCGGCCGCGCGACGACGCCTGGCCAGATGGTGTCTGAGATCCAGAAGGTCATCCCGAGCTTCAAGGGCGACTTCCTGAAGGAGGGCCGTAACCCGGCCAGCCCTGGCCCCGCCTACATGGACATGGGCCGCATTAAGGCCGATACGGGCTACCAGCCAGAGTTTCCGGCAGAGAAGTCGTTCCCGGACTATGTTACCTGGTTGCAAGCTGGAAACGAGCAGTAAACACCGAAGCCCCGCGGTCGCCATGGCGAAAGAGATGCTTGGTTTTCAGCGCTTCGTGAGCGAAAGGTCCCAGGGCTTATGAGTGAAAGGGCAGAGCACCGTCCCGGTCTGCGCGACGTCATCGCGGGCCAGACCCAGATTTGCAAGCTGGACGAGCAAAAGTCGCAGGTCTACATCTACGGCTACCCGCTCGAAGAGCTGGTCGAGAAGCACGACTTCGAGACAACCGCACATCTGACCCTTTACGGCGAGATGCCGGACGGCAGGGCGTCATTCGACGACCCGGACGTCGAAACGCTTCGAAGTGTTTGGAACACGTTGCGGCGTGAACCGGCAGAAGCTCACCCGATGGGCCTCTTACGTACCGCGATGTCGGCCTTCGGAAACCAGGTCGACGCCAGGGGTGAACGCCCGCTGACCTACGAGGACGAACGCGAGGCGGCCTTAGATCTGACCCCCAACGTCGGCTACATGGTCGGTATGGTCGGACGTCACCGCGAAGGCAAGGGCTCTGGATGGCGCCTCGGGCCGGTTACGGCTACGCGGAGAACATCCTGACCCTGCTTCGTGGCCGCCGGCCAAACGCCTTCGAAGTGCGCTGCGTCGATATGGCGCTGACGCTGTACACGGAGCACGAGTTCAACGCCGGAAGCTTCGGGGTGCGTATCGCTGCCAGCGCGCACAGCGACCTCTACTCCTCGGCAGTCGCCGGCGAGGCGATCCTGCGCGGGCCGCGTCACGGCTGTGCCAACGAGGAGGTCATGAAGATCCTTCTCGAGCAAGGGGGCAACGCGGACAAAGCGAAGCAGTACCTGGACGATTTCTTCGCGCAGCCGGGAGCGCGACTACCTGGTTTCGGACACGCCGTGTATAACCTGCCGCACTCGCGCGATCCTCGCGTCGACGTCCTGCGGCCGTGGGTCAAGGAGCTCTCCCGCCAGAAAAAGGATATGCGTTGGTACGAAACGCTGCTGGCGTTCGAGGAGTACATGGCGGAGCGCATGAAGCCGCGAGTCGAACGCGGTAATCCAAACGCCCCGGCCAACATGGACCTCTGGACCGCGCCACTCTACTACCTGCTCGGCATCCCGATCCCGATGTATACACCGCTGTTCGCCGCGTCACGCATCGCCGGCTGGGCGGCGCACTATCTCGAATGTCGCTACGTCAATGCTGAGCCGATCTTGCGCCCACGCGCCGAGTACTCCGGGCCGGAGCCGCACTTCTTCGCCTCGTCGGCTGACTTCGGCGCCACGTCAAGGAGATAGCGTGCCCGAAATCTACAATCCACTGCCTCAGCTGATCGACTTCGCCAGCTCCTTGCGATTCGAGGACCTCCCCGAAAGCGTGGTCCACGACACGAAAGCGCGCGCCGTGGACTCGATCGCCACGGCGCTGGGCGCGACCGAGGATGAGCGCTTGCGCGAGCGTTGGAACTACCTCAGCCAGCGCCCTGTTGCTTACGAAGCCGGCGGCATCGCGTACGGCGTCGATGCAAAGTTGTCTCTATGCGACGCTGCGTTTCTCAACTCCGGAATGACGCGCTGGCTCGACTTCAATGACACCTATCTGGCAAAGGAGCCGGCGCATCCCAGCGATAACTTCGGCCCGCTTTTCGCGCTGTCAGGCGCAAAGCCCCTGACGGGACGGGACATTATTCTTGGCGCCGCTATCGGCTACGACTTGCAGTGTCGGCTGTGCGAGGCTGCGTCGGTTCGCAGCCACGGTTGGGATCACGTCAACTACCTTCTGATCTCGGCGGCCCTGGCAGGCTCGCGACTCCTCGGCTTCGACAAAGACCAGATGTACAACGCTGTCGCGCTGTCGCTCAGCTCACACGCTGCCATGCGACAGGCCCGAGAGGGCTCGTACCTCAGCGAACAGAAGAACATGGCTGCTGCCGATGCCGTTCGCGGCGCCGTCTGGGCGCTCGAAAAAGTTCAGGCAGGCTCCGATGGGCCTGCCGAGATCATCGAGGGCAAGCATGGCCTTGTCGCGCAGATGTCTGGTGAGCTCGACCCGGCAGCGTTCGCAGACCTCGGCTCTCACTTCTTAATCTCCGACACCTACATCAAGCCGGTGCCGATGGAATATCACGGCCAGACCATCGTCGAGCACGCCATGGCGATCCGCGAGGCGCTCGGAGCGCCAAAGCTTGCCGATGTCGAAGAGGTCGTGATCTCCGGTTACGAGGCGCAACGCACGATCATTGGCGATGAGTCCAAGAGACGGCCAACGACCAAGGAGACAGCGGACCACAGCCTGTTCTACGCCTTCGCGGCGCCGCTGCAGGAAGGCAAGCTGACGCTGCGAGAATATCGCGACGAGTTGCTACACAGCCCGGATATCCTTGGACTCATCGAACGTACGCAGTTCGTCGAAAAGCCGGAGTGGACGGCGAAGTATTACGCGCCGCAGCTACAACGCGAGTTCGTTAGCTCAGCTTCCGTACGTCTCAAGGACGGCCGGACCGCCTACGACGAGAGGCCTGTCCCCCTAGGCCACCCGCGCAACCCCATGAGCGACGCCCAGATGGAGGACAAGTTCACCTCGGTCGCTTCACGCCTAACCTCTGAGCCGCGGGCCCTCCTCGATGCGCTGTGGAGACTCGATACCGTGGATGACGTTGCTGGACTCCTGAAGCTCATCAGACTTGATATGAGGAGCTAGGCATGCCTGCCAAGACTGCCGCCGGCCGTCAGCTCAAGCAGCAGATCGCTGCCGGACGCTGCATTGCCGCCGGCGCTTTCGTACCGTTCGTGGCGCGCCTAGCGGCGGAGGCCGGCTACGACGCGATCTACGTATCCGGCGCCGCGCTGTCTAACTCCCTGGCCCACCCCGATGAGGGCGTCATTCCAAGAAGCAAGGTCCTCCAATTCACGCGTGAGATCGTTGATGTGGTCGACCTGCCCGTCATCGTCGACGTTGATACCGGATTCGGCGGACCGAAAGGGACGGCCGAGACGGTCCGTCTGTTCGAGGACGCCGGCGCCGCCGCGGTGCAGATCGAAGATCAGGACCCGCGTTGGAAGCGCTGCGGCCACCTCGAAGGTAAGCACCTGATCTCATGCCAACGTATGGTCGAAAAGATTGAGGCAGCCTCGAGCGCCAAGCGAAATTACGACTTTCAGATCATCGCCCGGACCGATGCGCTTGCAGTGGAGGGATTCGAACCCACCGTCGAGCGTTCGCGTGCCTACGAGGCCGCCGGCGCCGACGTGCTCTTCCCCGAGGCCCTGACTTCACGCGAGATGTTCGCGGACTTCCGAAGCCGGGTTCAGGTGCCACTGCTCGCCAACATGACCGAGTTTGGCAAGTCGCCCTGGATCAGCGACGAGGATTTCGAGTCGATGGGCTACGCGGTCGTCATTCACCCCGCGACGACCTTCCGGCTCGCCGCGCGGGCGATCAAGGACGCGCTCACTGAGATGAAGCAACACGGCAACCAGGAGCCGCTGGTGCGCGACGGCAAGCTGATGCCGCGAGGAGAAATCGACAGCTACCTGCTCCCCAACCTCTAGGTCTCATGGTGAGACTGCAGGACTATTTCGCGGAGACCCAAGACCTCAACTCACGATAGGAGAGAACATGGCGCCGGATTTCGTTACGAACGATGAGATTGTTATCGAGGCTCGCAGGAAGCTGGCGCAGGGTCCGTGGGATTACCTGGTGGGTGGCTCGGAGTCTGAGACGACCTTGAGACGCAATCGCCTCGCATTCGACCGTGTCGGCTTCCGCCCGCGGGTGCTGCGCGATGTGTCGCAAATCGACACTGCAACCGAGTTTATGGGCCACAAGCAGCGTATCCCGGCCCTGCTGGCGCCGATAGGTTCGCTGCAAGCCTTCGATCCGGGTGGCGGCGCCACTGTCTCGAAGGCGGCGGAGGAGTTTGGCGTCACACACGTCGTCAGCACCGCGACGGAGCCCGGCCTGGAAGAGATCATGAAGGCGAGCAGCGGCCCGAAGATCTTCCAGCTCTACGTTCGCGGCGACGACGCTTGGGTTGAAGAGATCGTCACCCGCGCGGCCCGCCTCGGCTACCAGGGACTCGCCGTCACCGTAGACCTCGCGGTCGAGAGCTACCGCGAGCGCCCGATGATCTCACGCTGGACCCGGCCCTCACGCCGCATGGGATACGCCCGCCAGTTCCAGGCGGCGCTCGACTGGAAGAAACTCGACTGGATCAACAGCCTGACGGATATGCCGCTGATGCTGAAGGGCGTCCAGACCGCGGAGGATGCTGAGTTGGCCCTGCAGCACAACGTCGACACGATCTGGGTCAGCAACCACGGCGGCCGCCAGCTCGATGCGGCGCTCGGTTCACTCGATACGCTCCGCGAGATCGTGCCGGTAATCAACGGACGCGCCAAGATCGTCGTCGACGGCGGCATCCAGCGTGGCAGCGACATCCTCAAGGCAATCGCCATGGGCGCCGACGCGGTGTCTATCGGCCGCTTGCAGGCATGGGGGCTGGCCGCTGCCGGTCAGGCCGGCGTCGTCCGCGTGCTGGAAATCCTCGAGGATGAGATCACCAGCGCGATGGGTCTGATGGGGGTCACGAGCCTGGACGAGCTGGGCCCGGAGTACCTGCGCGAGGCAGAACAGGTAACGCAGCCGCACGAGATGAGCGCCTGGGTCAACATGCCCGGCTACCGTCTCCTCTAAAAGGTCTTCCCGAAGACACAAAGACGCCCCGGCAACCGCCGCGGCGTCTTTTACTGTGTACCTGAGCGGTCGACTATGCTTTTCGTTCGACGCGGACACCGCCGCGAGGCGTACCGCCCTGCATCTTGACCACGTCGATGATCAGAGCGCAGCCGGCTTCTCGCGTCTCGTGCTTCTGCTCCACGTCTTGGATGCCGTTCCAGACTTTCTGTACCGTCTCGTCGTCGGTCTCGATGTGGCCCTTGCCCTTAACAACGAGCGTCGAACGAGTCGGATTGTCGCGGTAGAGCAGCGCAATGTTGGGGTTGTTGGCGATGGCTTTGGCCATGCCGCTCTCCCGGTTGCGGACCCAGATCGAGAGCTGCGTGTCGCTGTAGACCTGGACGCTGCCACGCATCGACAAGTTAGGTGTGCCGTCGTCGTCAATGTAGGAAACGCACATCGGCGTGTTGTTGGCCAGCGCGGCGTTGATCGTACCCCGGGCGTTGTCCGGGATCGTGTCGCCCGCCTCTGGCCGCGGCTGCGGGACAATCTCCTGGTCGATCTGGGAGATCTGGTCGCTGCTGTTAAACGAGAACGTCAGGTTCACGGCCGCCGGAGCCGCGCCCATCCCCGGGTAAGTCGAAGTCACCTTGACCTTGTCGCCGGCTTCTTCCGCCCCCGACCAGTAGCCCTTTACGTACACAGGGGTGTTGGGCCATACACCAGTGACGCGGTAGAGCACGTCGTCGTAGCCTTCTACCGTCGCGCCCTGCTTACCCCACACCGTGGCGCCGGTCAGCTTGACGTCAGGCGCCAGGACTTTGCTGACCCTCTCAACGGCCGGGAATTCGCCGGTTCTCAATGCCAACACGTAGGCGTCGGCTGCATCCAATCGCTTGCTCATCGCTATATTTCTCCAGTCGTGCTTAAAACGGGCCACGGGACCTTGACCACGGATATGTACATGCGGGGTGTCAGAATTTTAGCTGGTTTCGCCCTCGGATTGAAAGCGCTCACTGCGCTCATTAAGGATCAGAAGGGCACTGAATCTCACGAATGGGCCTCGTCTGAATCGGGCAGTCGCCACGCGCCTGGAGCTTGACGGCTCGTAGTGCAGGGCGAATGATCGCCGCACGTCCTCACGCCCCTGCTCCTGGAGGTAGCCGTGCCAGCTCACCCACTCATCGTCTCCGAAAACGATATCATGCCGCTCCTCACGGACCCGGCTGCGATGGACGATGCTATTCAGGCCGTCGAAAAATCGACCGTCGCCGAATACCATGGTCGCGTCCGGTCCCAGGACATGATCGATCGCACTCAGGCCGAGCCGTCGAACCTGTTGCAAATTCACATGGCTTCCGCCGACGAGCTCGTCACGGGCTTCCAGGTCTTTGCTGCTACGCCGGGTCAGCCTCGAAGCGACTCACGCTTCGTCGTGCTGCTGGATGGCGAGACGCGCCAATTCATCGGCATCGTCCCGTATGAAGGATTGTCGCCGCTGCGTGTCGGAGCCTCGGCGGGAGTCGCCGCGGGCTACCTGGCACCGAAGAACGCCCGCAGCGTTGCGATAATTGGCTCCAGCAAGCAGGCTCGGCGTCAATTGCAAGCCATCGTCCGTGCCGTACCAACCGTCAAGGAAGCGCGCGTTTACAGCCCCACGCCGGAGAACCGCGAGGCGTTCGCGGCCGAGATGTCAGACTTTCTCAGCATCGATGCCCGGGCCGTCGACAACGCCGAGGCCGCAGTGCGAGACGCCGACATCGTCAACTCATCGACCAACACAAAGACGCCGGTGCTGGCGTGGGAGTGGGTGAAACCCGGCGCGCTGGCCATGCAAATTGGTGGCGATCAGCTTCCGGCCGAAGTGCTGCAGCAGCGCATCGTCGTCCCGACCTGGGATTCCACCGTGGACGAGGCCACCGGCCGTGAGCCCTTCGGCTCGGCAATCCGAAACGGTACGCTGAAGCGCGAGGACGTTATCGAGTTGGGTCAGGTCATCCTCGGCGAGGTCCCACCGCGAGACGCTGACGATCAGACCGTCGTGTTCGATGTCGGCAGGATCAACATTTGGGCTGTCGCGGTCACCCAGTGGGCCTACGAATGGGCACGGGAGCGAGAGATCGGGATTCCAGCCTCGCTCTCCGCGACGTAGCCTGAAAAGTAGTTCTTCAGGTCGCGTTTCGGACCGCTACTTTGCCAACTAAGTGCTGCCAGGCCGAGGCCGGTAGAGCGAAACATTAAGGAGCATCGCATGACTCTGGCAGTCCGCCGTGTAGTCACTGGCCACGACGCCAACGGAAAGGCCGTCGTCAAGATCGACGATGTCTCGCTGAATCGGCCACCGCGTGATCCCAACAACACCGTCAACGAAACCACCGTGGTCTGGACTTCGGAAGGCTTTCCCGTCAGCAACGACGGCGAGGCGGACGGCGGTAGGCGAGAGACCGGGATAACCCACCCCAACGGCACCGTCTTCCGCGTCGTGTCCTTTGGTCCCGGCAATCCGGACATGAACCACCGCACCGACTCGATCGACTATGCAGTGGTTATCTCGGGCGAAATCGACATGGAGCTAGACGATGGTGTGACCGCCCATCTCAAGGCTGGCGACACGCTGGTGCAGCGAGGCACAATCCACAATTGGAAGAACCGTGGCACGGAACCGTGCGTGATAGCTTTCGTGCTGATCCACGCGAAATCGGCCGAAGCCGGTGGCAAGGTCCTCGAAGCGACGATGCACTAGGAGGCCTCGATGAATTTCGGTACGTTCCATCTCTACTCTCAGCCTCCCTGGATGAGCGATAGCGACGTCATCCACAATGAGCTAGAGCAGCAGATCTGGCTAGAGGAGCTGGGCTTCGACGAAGCATGGCTCGCTGAACACAACGCGCGCGTCTACGGCATCGTCGGGTCGCTACAAGTGACGGCTGCCGCGCTGGCGGCGAAGACGGAACGCATCCGAATCGGCGCCGCCGTGACCCGTCTCCCGCTGCACCATCCGCTGCACACGGCCGAAGACCTGGCGCTAATCGACGTGCTGAGTAACGGCCGCTTCGACCTCGGCTTCGGGAAGGGTTACGACCCGCTGGAGTTCGAAACTTATGGCGTCGACTTCGAGGAACGTGACGAGCGCTGGGAAGAAGCGCTTGACATCGTTTTGCGCGCCTGGAGCAACGGACGGATCGCGCACGAGGGCAAGTTCTGGACGATCCCCGAGATGGAATTGATGCCGAAAGTGGTGCAGCGCCCTCATCCGCCCGTCTTCCTCATGGTGACCAAGAGTGACGACTCGGTCGTGTTTGCCGCCAAGCGGCTCTTCCCGATCATGATGGGACAGGGCCCGGACTGGGACGACGCCAAACGCAAGGTCGAGCTTTACCGCACCACGGCCAAGGCGGAAGGCTATGCGGCTGACGACATTGAGAACGTAGTGAAGTTATTCGGTCAGCTCAAGCAGGTGCACATCGCCAACACCAAACAGAAGGCGTGCGATGAGTACGAAAAGGGCCTGATGTGGTACTTCGCCACCTCTGCTAACCGAGGCATGTTCGGCTTCAATCTCGAACCGCAGCCCTACGAGTACTACCTCAACCACCGCTCGGTCATCCTCGGCACGGCGGAGGAAGTCTCAGACCAAATCGCCGAGTACAGCGAATATACGGGTGTCGCCAACGTCATCTGCTGGTTCAACTGCGGCGGTCAGCCCCACGAGCAGGTCCGCCAGTCGATGGAAACCTTCGCCAGGAAGGTGATGCCGCGGTTCAAGTGAGGCTGGGATGAACTGCACCAACGTGTCGGCGATTGGAGGTCCATCGTGACTCAGATCAAGGCCGCGGTCTTCCGGGAGGCCCACAAACCCCTAACGATTGAGACCATCGACGTCGACTATCCCGGAGCCTACGAGGTGCTTATCCGCACCGTCGCCTCCGGTGTCTGTCACAGCGACCTGCATGTCGTCGACGGCAACTCTCGGTTCGACCTGAGCAATCCGATCGTCCTCGGGCACGAGGCAGCAGGCGTCGTCGAGACTGTCGGCGACGCGGTCACCACGGTACAACCCGGCGATCACGTCGTTGCCTGCCTCAGCGGTTTTTGTGGCCACTGCGAGCAATGCCTCAGCGGCCACGCCAACCTCTGTACGGGCAGCATCGTCGCGCGCCTCGGCGACAGACCCCGCCTGAGTCAGCATGGTCGCGAGCTAACCCAATTCCTCAACCTCGGCACGTATGCCGAAAAGATGCTGTTGCACGAGAACTCCATCGTGAAAGTGGACGCCGACCTGCCACTGGACCGGGTCGCGCTGCTCAGCTGCGGCGTTTTGACTGGCCTCGGAGCAGCGCTTCGCACTGCCGGCATCGAGCCAGGCCAGACCGTCGCTGTTTACGGTTGTGGTGGCGTCGGTCTCTCAATCGTTCAGGGAGCCCGCATCGCCGGAGCTCGCCAGATCATCGCCGTTGACCAGTTCGATTCCAAGCTCGACATGGCGATAAGCGTCGGCGCCACTCACAGCGTTAACAGCAGCCAGGCCGATCCCGTAAAGGCGATACGCGAGCTGACGGTAGGCGCGGGTGTCGATCACGCCTTCGAAGCTGTCGGGATCGGCTCTCTCATGCGCCAAGCAATCGAGAGCCTCGGTATCCGCGGCACCTGCACTATCGTTGGCGTGCCACCGCCGAGCACTGTCATTGAGGTGCCGTTTACGGCGATCCGCCCCGAGTGCAAGGTGCAGACGTCACGCATGGGCTCGAATCGCTTTCGTATCGACATCCCACGCTACCTCGAGTTCTACCGCCAGGGGCGCCTCATGCTGGATGAAATGGTTACCGTACGCAGTGAGCTCGGCGGCGTGAACGAGGCGTTTCGCGCCATGAAGGCCGGCGAGGTGGCGCGAACCGTGCTGACGTTTGAATAGAAGAGTGGCCGTATTCGTGGCCGACTTCAAATCTCATCAGGGTCTGATTTAGATTCGAAATGCGCCTGAGATGTCGCTGAGCGTAGCTACAAGGTGCTTAGTTCGGCCGTCAAAATAGGCGGTCAACTGAAGGAGGGAACAATTCTCTCTCTGGCGGAGCGTTGAACCACAGTAGTCCTGCCGTCAGGCAATGTTTCGGAGACTTTCAGCTTGATCCACGATTTCGGGCGACGAGCCGCTTTCCGAAGAAGCTCGACGCCGCGCCATTTGGAGAAGCGCCTCAGATGTTAATCCATCGCTGGGAAAGGCGGCTAAGCCGACCATTGGTGAGTACAGGGAGAAGTCCCGAGAAAGTCGCTCTGCGAGAGTGTTTGCTCCCTCGATATCGGTATGGGGCAGACTGATGGCGAATTCGCCACTTGCTAGCTCTCCCGGCAAATCGGTTTGCCGCAGTCCATCGATGAACACGTCATGCAGTAGCTTATCCAGCGCGAGAGCGGGCCTCGATTTAAGATTTCTCCAGCCGGGGAACCGAAGGAAGGTCAACGACAAGTCAAGGTTGTATCTACGGGAGCGGGAAAGCTCCTCCTCAAGCCTTAGCTCCCAATACCAGCGCTTTAACCAGGCAGAATGGCGGTTGAGGAACAAAGGCAGCGACGCTTTGATAAAGACAGCGGGGTCCGCAGAGTCGGGGCTAGCTCGCCTCGAAGCACGTGACTTCCGGTGTGGCTCTTTCTGGCGCGAACTGAGTGACTTGGGACAGACGGGGTGGACGAGAGGTAATCGAGCCCAACAGTTCCTCTGCTGAGGGTTGTGGTGTGCTCGTTAGGCTGAGCTTCCTCGGATCCAGTTTGGCCCTCTTCGTCCGGCCGTATCCAGTCGTCGGATTCGGTGAAGATGGCGTGGAGTCCGTCTGACGTCACAAAGTCGTTCGAAACAGTGTCCAGCAGCATGCCGAGTCGAGATTTAAGCCTGCCGACTCAACCTGAGAATGATCGTCTTCCCTAGCACGTAAAAGGCTCATACGTGGTGATAATCGTCAGCGTTCCTGTGCAACTGAAGCATGCAGGCTCACGGAGAGTCAGCCACGCGGGTGCAACCCGCCGTGGAAGATCGCTAGGCAGCGAGGCTTGCTAAGGCGTAACCGGGCTTTCCCATGGCTTGACGGTCTCTTTCGCGGTCGCCAGAATCCTTGCACCGTCACAAGCGAAGTCCCGGCGGGCTAAACATGGCATAGACAGGCATCGGTTGCATCGCTCGACCTCCCATTTCAGCGATTTCACAATGCTGACGTACATGCTTGCGCAAGGAGTCGACCTTCAGGGTGCTCATGGAAGTGCTCGTCATAGACAGATCCACACGACCGGCAACACATATGCTCACGTTAGAATCGAGGCGACAGGAGGGACTGCAGAGCGAGTGGCGAACTTCTCGCACAATAGGTGGTCAAAACGCACTACAGACGGCGAGCGGTCGGGATATGAATCTAGCCGGGATGGCGGAATTGGCATACGCAGCGGACTTAAAATCCGCCGTCCGCAAGGACTTGTGGGTTCGAACCCCACTCCCGGCACCAACAATTCGATTCTGAAACCTGGGTAAGTCGCCTCGCCAATTGGTTACCGGACTGCTGTTTTGTAGCAACGGTGACAGCAACCTGGGCGGACGGCAGCGACTCTCTACGAACGGAACACCGAATCAAGAGCACTGACAGCTTCGCACTGCATCGTCGGTGTCACGTGGCTGTAGAGGTCCAGCGTGATGTTGATCGTCGAGTGCCCTAGCATCTCCGAGACAATCCTTGGATGAACCCCCTGACCGAGCAGCAATGTCGCGGCGCTGTGCCTCAGGTCGTGGAAGCGGATCTCGGGAAGGCCGGCTTGGCGCAGTAAGGGCCTGAAGCAGTGACGCAGCACATGCGTGCCGTCCAGTGGACCACCGGTGATGTTGGTGAAGACGAGGTCGTGCTCGTTGCGCCACACGTCTGACTTCACGGCCCTCTGCGGTCTGATTAACCCGGTGTCTTTCCAACGCTTCCCTAGCCGCGCCGGTCAGTAGCACCTAGGCGCCTTAGAGCCATGAAGAGGGAGGCAGAGATCGCGGAATTCGAGAAAGCAGTCAAAGCGCGGGAAGCTCAGAGGGACGCCGAACAAGACAGGATCGACAGCGGGGATCTGGACAACGACGACGCAACCGAGACCCACCGCGGTGACCTCGAACAGGCCGAATACATGCGGGATTACTACCAGCGAAAGATCGACAGCCTCAAGAAAGACATCAAGGAACTCAAGGCAGAACTCGAAGACGATTGCGATTGCGAACAAGTCATCGCTTGTCTCACCGCTGCCGAGGTTGGCGAGGACCTCTATATTCCGGCCTTCGCGTTCTTCCCAGCCGGATTCGGGGTGGAAATAGTCGTCGATTTCCTGGAGCCAGCGCTTCCGATCATCACAGCGGACACGGGAACCCCTGCGTACACTATGCCGAACACGGACGTACCGGCCTCGCAGAATCCCGCGCCGGCCACGCCAGAGACCGAGCTTATCATCGTAGTGGTTACTCGAACCGAACCCGTGTCGACCATGCCCGAGACCGAGCCCGTGTCGACCATGCCCGAGACCGAGCCCGTGTCGACCACGCCCGAGACCGAGCCCGTGTCGACCACGCCCGAGACCGAGCCCGTGTCGACGCCGTCCGAGACCGAGCCCGTGATCGAGTCTCCTAGTCGAATCGACGGCTTTACCGGCTCCAAAATCGAGTTCTCGACTCGTGTAGCACAGTAACCAACAGCTAACGTCCTGGAGGCGTGACTAAGTCTGGCCGAGTACCCTTCCTAGCGATTGGGTACTCGGCCTTTTCATCGGGTTTCAAGGTTCTGGAATGCGCAAAACGTGCATCACACTCTGGCCCGATAACGTTCTTGGCAAGTAAAGTGCCGTTTAAGGATCCTCCGATGCAAGGGCAAGAGACCGGATGAAGAGCTAGCAGCACGATCCGCCACGGGGGACAGCGACGCGTTTGCGGGACTCTACGAGCGCTACTTTGGTGGCATATACGACTTCACCATGCGGACGGTACGCAACTCTGAGCTGGCCTCGGATGCCGTCCAAAACACCTTCACTAAAGCTTGGGAGAGCCTACAGAAGGGCAAGCCTCCTACGCATGCAAAGGCCTGGCTCTACGCCATCGCTCGTAACAGCGCCGTGGACGAGATCCGCGTCAGGCGACGGGAGACGGCAGGCGAGTCGGAAGGCGATGGAGAGGAGGACGAGACCTCTGGTTTTTCGGTCATGGATACTGACCGTTACTCCAACCCAGAGGAGGCCGCCCAAGACAAGGAACTGGTAGAGCTAGTCTGGAGTTCGGCTGCGGCCCTGAGCACCAAGGACTACACGCTGCTCGATCTTCATGTAAGGCGCGGCTTGAATGCAGATGAGCTCGCGGAATCCCTTGGACTGCGCAAGGGCAACGTCTACACAATGCTCTCTCGCCTGCGTGACTCACTCGAAGACTCCGTCACCGCCAACTTGCTTGCCCGTCGTGGCCGTCAAGAATGCTCCGCCCTGGACGCCTTGATTGATTTTCCGGCCGCCTCCGGAATGAGTCGCCAGCTCTCTCGCAAAGTCGAAAAGCACGTCCGCGATTGTCCGATCTGCCAAGAGAGCCGCCACCGATTCAAGAGTCCCGTCGAGATCTTTGCAGGCCTTGCCCCAATCGGAGCAGTACTGGGTCTCGAGCCAAGAATCTGGGCAAATGTGAAGTCGGAAATATCGGGTTCAGGATCGGCCGAAACGACTGGATTAGCAAGTAGGCTCGGCCAGATTCCTCTGAAGGTCGGCGTTGCCGCAGCCTTCGTGGCCATGCTCGGCCTCATCATCCTTGGGGTAACGGTGTTCTCAGGTAGTTCACCGGGCGTCAGTGATCCTGACGATGTGCGGAGCACCAGTCACGAAGTCGGACAAGAGTCGGTGGATGACACCATCGTCATCGCTTGGTCCGCGCAATCAGACGTATCCGGTTATTCCACTCTCTGGAGTTCAGCTGCGGTTGACTTGCCCGAAGCTATGGCCAACCTGCCTGGGGATGCAACCGGGACTGAGAGCGACCCTCTTCCGGCGGGTACTTCCATATGAGAACCCAGGGACACGACGGTACGTGGACCAGCACCGTACATCTTGGGCCATTCCTGGTGATCCTTGGAGCCACGCCCACTCCGACTCCCACCCTGACCCCAGCGCCCACGCCCCGTCCTACATCCGTCCTTGCACCGAATCCGACGGCAACAAGCACGCCTAGTGCAGCCATTGTGCCGACCCCGACATCTGCCGCTTCGACAGCCACGCCAATGCTTGAAGCGTCTGTGGGCTGCAACATCGGCGTTGATACGAGCTTGAAGGGCTACATTATTGTGCCCGGGGGCGAGCGCATGAACGTCCAGATGGACTTCAGGGACGACCACGGCGCCCCAGTGGCAGGCATCTCTGCCACGGTCGAGCTCAACAAGGCCGGCGACCTGTCTCATGCGGGCGCCACTACTGACGACCAGGGACAGATCAACTTCCTGGTGCTGGATGGTGGTTCGCCGGGGCCGCATTCGCTGCAGCTTATCGATCTGCGGGATCAAAGCGACGCCTCGTGTAACCTCTTGCCTGGCAGCACGATTTTCGTGATGTGGGAAGTGGAGAAGAGCCAGAGGCGCCGGTGGACGAAGAGCCAGAGGCGCCGGTGGACGAGGAAGAGGAAGAAGTCTGATTAGCTGCTCAAGGCAATGCTGAACGCGGCGGCTGCGTTTTCCGCGCTGGCCACGTGCCATAGCCGTGTGAAGCCTTGGCGGACGTCAAGCTAGAAGAGTCCTGCCCCCGCCGGTGACGAGGCCGACACCGTGCATCCCCACAGCATCAAGCCGATCCCTGAGTCCAAACTGGACGCCATCACGATCGAGGACCAGCGCGTGCTGATCCGTCAGCTGGAGCAGCGCGTGCGTGGTCAGCAGGAGCGCATTCAGGTCCTGGAGATGCTGGTAGGTTACGAGAAGCTCGGGCTGCAGGCCCAGATCGAGAATCTGAGACGAGCGCTTAGGACCGTCTAGCGACGTAACACTATGGCTTCATAGTGAGGCCGTGGACAGATAACTGCATCTGCGGGCGCAGCTCACTGGTACCGGTGCAACGAGCTCAAGCACTGATCAGTGCATTTGGACTTCCCAGCCTGGCCGCTCCGGAGCGTCGTTGTACACGATGATGTCGGCGTGATCAGTTGGGCGGGCCTCTGCTGAGTAGAGCTCTTGGGAGGGCATGTAGCGTTCGCGGGAGTACCGCTCGATCTCGGCGGCAGATCCGAGCCGCGCCTGGTCTCGGATCCGAGCACGATCCAGTGTCTGCTCGAACGTGGCAGACACGTAGATGCGTAGGTCCCAACGATCAATCTGCTCCGGGCGCAGCAGGAACACACCGTTGAAGAGCAGCACCGCATCTGCGGGGGCCGTCATGGCCGGCGGGGATAAAACAGCGTCCGTACCGCGGTCGTAGATTGAGTCCTGGTACTTTCCATCGCCGCCAGGACCCAAGGGATCGAGGAGAACCCGGTGCAGCGTGTCGTAATCAAAGGAGTCGTAATAGCATCCCTCGGGTGAGTACACGCCGCGCCGATGGCGTTGTGCCCGGGGCCAAAGGAAGCCATCGATCGAGGCCCGGATGACCTGCCGAACATGGGTGCGCAGGACGGTGGCAAGCTCGTCGGCCAGTATGGTCTTGCCCCCAGCGGGTGGTCCGTCGACGGCGACCCGCAACGGGTGCGGGGGCTTGACGGACTCGACCGCCTCGGCCAGCCGGTCAAGGAGCTCGTCGCGGGTGCCTTCATTCATCGTTCGCCACCATTACTGTCGCCTTGGCGGCGCGTCGATCTTAGTCGATTTTAAACGATGCTGGTCGCGGCAGGTGTCAGGCTGCGGGACCGCGTCTACGTGGTGCGACTTCTGAGAAACGCAGTTTCCCAGGGTACGCACTCACATAGGGCACACGTCCTTCTCCGCTCTCTTCTTGACGACCGGGAGAAACCTGAAGACTCTCTTGGTTATGTGCCCGCCCTCAGCTTGCGCTGTCGCGTGCTTCCATCTATCAGGAAGTAGACAGCCACGACCAATGCGATTATCGGCGGTATGATCATCCAGAATATGAGAATGCTTGGCGCAACGCCTATCGCGAGAAGTATGCCTGCTCGCCCGGGTGCCTGTGCCCTCTGCCTGAGGCCGGTAACGATGAGCGCGAACCCAGCTCCGCTTATGACGGCTAACGTAAGGGCCGCTGCACTATCTCGCCCCGGAGCTTCGTCGGCGCTAGTGATCCCTACGCCGGCAGCCGTCCCCGCTACAAGTACCACCAGCTGGTAGACCGCTAGGAGCACAACAAGGCCCAACATCACTTTTTGAACTGTCGTCGTAGGCAACTTAGTCTTCCTTTCTAGCTTGCTCCCAACAGCTTCAGCAGGATCTTTTTCCCGTCGCTTTTGCTCGAGACGCCAGACCAGGTCGGCCGCGGCGCCACTTGTAGCGCGACCTAGTGCTTCGAGCCCTATCACAGCCGGACTCGCTCCGTCTTCAGTTCTGTCTGAATAATGATCCCAGAGGTCAGCCTGTATTTGCCCAGCACGACGCTCGCGGCTCACGGCCGAAAGCCCGATTTGTAGATTCGGACCCACCAGAGAACGAGCCGTCCGGCGATTCCTGCTGTCGAAAGGCGAAAAGGCAAGCTCACGCCGGTGCCTCGCCTCGGCGAAACGCGCGGCCCCGTGTTGGCTCCGAAGGACGCGCTGCAGCATAGGCTTGTTCGCCCACTGCCGTAACCTTGTAGAGACGCCGCCGCGGCCTATTCTCCGAGGCCGCCAAGTTAGCGTCTTCAGGCCTGCTCTCGAGCAGGCCGAGCCCCTCCAGGCGGTCAAGGGCTCGATACAGCGTCCCCTGAGCAGCCAGACGACGAGCCTCTTCTCGTCCGCGAATTTCCTTTGCAATGGCATAGCCGTGGAACTCGAACTGGCCACGATGAGAAAGGTCCAGTCCGGCACCGAGGATCGATACCTCTATCGGGATGAGCGTTCCTGGCTTGCGACGCATGCAAGAAGCATACGCATATACATGCGTTTGTCAAGACTAATGCTAAGTATCGAGCAGTCGTTCCTAATGAATAGCACCGGCAGGCCCACGCTAGGTAATGAGTCTTATGGAGTGATTACGAGTCTTAACCGGTGATTTCGGAGAGAAGTAGTTTGGCTAGCCGCCGGGAGCCCGAGAACGGGGAAATGAAGATGGAGAGGGGCTGGGGCGTCGGGGGCTGCTGAAGGCGTAGGCCACACGATTTGGTCATAGTGTGACCTGCTAGCTCCAGTGACATGAAGAAGCCGAGGGCCGGGCCTTAGGGGATCGCGAGGTTGGTTCCCGGCTTGCCGATTCTCATCTCGTACACGCCTTCCTCCGGTATCTTCCACATCTTGCCCGAGCTGCCGTGCAACTCAAGGCGAAAGCGAACTCGTTTCAGCGGCGGAAGTGGCTGCACAAGCGCGAAGTAGTGGTCATCTTTCCTCAGTAACGGCGATGGATGTACGCGGCCGCCGATCTCGTAATAAAGCATCCCTACGCCCTGAAACGATGACTCGACTTCGAGATGAATTTCAGTGACTCGGTACGGCAGCGGGAGGTGAGGTTCCAGCCTTACGCGAGTTGGCCAAGGCGCCGGCGACAATGTTCCGACTGGGCTCGATTCAGAGTCCGGTGAGGTGACTTCCGGCAAGCCAGTCAGAATCGGCTCTCGTGAGGAGACCCGTCCGGGGAATGAGCGCCACGGCGAAGCCACTTCGTCACAAGCGCTCGCGTCTGTCTGGTAAACGACTAAGCGGCCATCCCAGGTTGCTACGAGCAGTTCGAGATAGCCGTCCCCGTCAGTATCTGCAGCAGTTGGCGCTGCCACGATCCGGCTCCCTGCCTTTCGAGGCCAGCCATCGAGCACGCGCCCGGAGCCATCAATGGCCCAGACTTGGCCCTTCATGTCCGCAATCACGATTTCAGGCTTGCCGTCACCATCAATGTCTACCAGAAGAGGGCTGGCCCAAACGTAGTCTCCTAAGTCGAGTGGGAAATGGGGGAGTAGCGAAGCATCGCCATGAAATGCGTAGACACGGTCCGACGCAATAACGGCCTCGATCTCTCCGTCAGCGTTTATATCGCCGACCGCAGGGCTGCCAACTGCATAACCCTCGAGATTGGCCGGGAAGCCACGGAGTGGCTGGCCGTTACCCCGAAAGGCAAATAGTCGATGCGTCGCAACGATGATTTCCGCGCAGCCGTCCCCGTCGAGGTCGGCGATCGCCGCCGTACTCCAGATCGGATATCCTAGCTTTTGAGGCCAACCCGGCATTGCCTGCCCACGAGGATCGAAGCCGTAAAGGCTGCCGTCCCAAGAGCCCAGGAAAAGCGCCTTGCCGGTATCGGTTGTCGCCACTGCTGGCGAAGCTGAAACAAAGCCTCCAGTCACTTGCGGCCAGCCCGGCTTCAGGCCACCCCTCACGTCAACGACATAAACACCCCCGTCGTCTGAGCCAAACGCCACCTCATCTTCTCCATCTCCATCAAGATCGCCAACCACAGGAGAAGAGAAGATGTCGCCGCCAGTGGGAAAAGGGAACCCAACGGATGGCTTCCCGTCAAGCTTGATCGAGTGCAGGCGATGGTCGTCACTGCCAACAAAAATCCGAGGGCCGTCAGCCTCGCACGAATGCGCAGGGGTAGATGCCACTGGTTTGGAAATCTTGCGCGGCCAACCGCTCAATGAGTGCCCGTCGCTATCCAGCAAATCCAATCTATCGGACGCGATAACGATGCGATTGGACCCATCTTTGGAAAGCCCGACGACCACTGGGGAGGCGGTAATGGGGGGCCTTCCCTGCAAGAGCGTACGGCCTGAACTTTGAGGCTTCATGACGACCAGGAAGTGATCACCCAAAGAACGCAAGCCTCTCACGCGACCAAGGATTCGGTCGATCCACTTCAGCATGCGACTGCCGGAAAGTCGCGGCAGTGAATGCTCCATTGAGGGCGGCAGCGCAAAGACACATAGCGCTCGGGATTTCACCGAAGCGAAGGCAGGCAGGAGCCGTGTGAACTCGCTCAAACTATAGAGCTTCGTGTCCAGCAGCACATTATCAACTTTTATAGGCTCGGCTCTCAGACGCCGAAACGCGAAGCCTAGCCGCAGCCTCAACACTCCGCCAATTAGCTCCGCCAAACACCATCGGTTCATGACGCTTGAGACGAAGTAGCCGTTGGGCTTGAGCAGCCGACCGATAAGCGAGGGCCACATCTTCTGATTCGCCGCAAGGTTGAGGGCTCCGAAGTTAGAGAGAATCAGATCGAAGGAGTGCGCCAGGTGTGGAAGTAACTGCGTGAGTTCTTCGATCGCAAGGACACGTACTTCGACGCTCTCGCTTAGGCCCGCGTCGTTTACGCGAGCTCGAGCTGCCGTCACCATGCTTGGTGACACGTCGATCGCCAGGACCGACGCCCCTGCTTTGGCAAATCGAACAGCATCGACGCCGTTGCCTGCCCCAAGGTCCAACACACGCATGCCGGGCCGCAGCAACCGCGACAGCTCCATCCACACCAGGTCGCGCATGTGTTGATTGGCCGGACTCTCCACGACTTCGTCATAGTTCGCCGCTATGGAGTCAAAAGCCGATGCCGCGGGCCATGGTCGCGACTGCACTCCTTCAGGCTGCCAGGCGCGGCGGGGGTGACTGCGGATGACCCGGCGGTTGGAATATACATATCCATCGGAGTAGCGGCGGCGGCGGCGCATCTCCATAAGCTTCGCCAGCCAATGAAACGGTATCGCTCCGGCTTGATACATCAACTCACTCACCACGGTTTGGTTGATCTTGTCATGGCTAGTAGCAGCGACGAGGATTTCGTCGACTCGCATTAGAGTCTTGTCGAACTGATCGGACTCCGCTTCCCGCAGACGGTCCTCATTGCGGCGAAGCAGTGATTTGTAAAGCTCCAGGCCGTGCAGGACATGCAAGTTGAGGAACTCTCGCACGTACTCATCCCGACGCAGGTCTATTTCCTCCGGATGATCCCTGCTTACCAAATAGTTGAAGCAAAAGAAGGTCCTGTGATAGCCATGCGAACGAGCGAAGCGCCATCCGTGCAAAAGACAGCCCATGAACGATTTCCAAAGGCTCCCCTCCCGCGATATGACGAAGAAGTCGACGTCCTCATGATCTCCCTCATGCTCTGGACGGGACAGCGAGCCCGAAACGGCAATCAATTCGATATAAGGATTGCGCGCGACGATGTAGTCGGCGCACTGCTGGGCGAGTTCCAGCAAGCCCGCCTTGTCGGTTGTCTCGGGCTGCAAGACCGCGGTCACTGGCCCCTCCGGAGACGAGTCACGATCCGAATGAAGCTCAGCAGGGCTAGCGTCAATGAAGGGGGCATCCCTGCCAGCGCGGGGACCAGAGTACGGCCGAGACGGCTACCTTCTTGCCGCCCCAAGGCAGATACAGCAGGCACGCCCTCACGCCTTTGATTCTCCAGAAGCCGCCACATGGCAACTACGCAAGAGCGGTCCACCAGGGTTCGCCAGTCTTTCTCAATCTCAGCGCGCACGCTCGAGTCATGTATGTAGTGGAGATAGGCTCGCTTGGCACGCAGCGTGCCTGAAATAACGGCGTGATTGTTTAGGTATAGCGAGCTCGTGATGTCCCGTTCACGAGCTCGGACCAAACGCTTCGGGACATGCACCACGTCCCCTCTAGTCGCCAGGCGAAGCCACAACTCGGCGTCGCTGGCCACGCCGTATGCTTCGTCAAGATACTCACCTCGAAGTCGGTCGGCACGCCACATATTGTGCGGAGCCACGGTCCCAAGCCCTGGAAGTAACTGCTCCTCCATGAATCTGACGCCAGCAACAGGACCTTGGTAAGGGAAGGCAAAAATGGCGAGCTCATGGATTCCTCCGGGGTCGACGAGGACGACGTCCGACACAGCCAACGATGCTGAAGGGCAGTCATCGAGCCCGGAGGCCAGGGCCTCCAGTGTTTCCGGCGCGTAGAAATCGTGATCGTTGCAGAGCATGACGTACTCGCCACGCGCCTCGATCAGGGCGCGGTTAATGATTCCCGGCAATCCAACGTGCTCTGAGCGAATACAGCGAATGCGGTTCCGGAAGCCATCCAAAACCTTCCAAGTACCGTCCTCCGAGCCATCATCAGCCACGATGACCTCGTAGTCTTCCGCCGTCTGCCGCACCAATGTCTCCAGAGTAGGCTGCAACTGAGCCGCGCGCTGGTAGGTGGGCAACACCACCGATATCTTCGGACCGTTTTTAACCACAGACCCCCCTGCCCACCAGAGGGATCGCTTCGAAAACCCGGTCCATTAGCACGGTCGCTGGCCCGCGTGAATCGAAGTGACGGACGCCACCAACCGAGGTAAGCCTCTCGTCTAACCGCCAGATCGTGACCTCGTCATTGACGTAGACTCGCTGACCAATGTTGTCGAGTTCGAGAGATAGGCTCTCATCAATGACGCTCGCCGGGCCAAACCAGCCTACGTCCGCGCCACGAGCCAACATATAGTCGGTGAGCATGACGTAAGAGATCGGACGCTCGACGAATAGCTCATCACTGTTGAGGGCCGTGATAGTAGGTCCAACTGGTGTGCCGTCGAATAGCCAACGGCTACCTTCGAACGTCGCTTGACGCTCTCCCTGCCCTAGAACAAGCAATGACATTTTCGTATCCGTCGCCACGGATTCGGAGTGCCTAGAATTCTCCATTAGCCAACCAGCCGCCTGGTATTCGGACTCAGACAAGGCGAAAAGCCTTTCATGACTGAACTGAAGACGGAGTCCACCCGCAATAAACACGAAAGCTATTGCCGTCATCAGGACCGGCCGGGCCCAGCGGGTTTGGAGCCCTGGCGAAAACAAGGCAACCAGGCCGCCCAAGACCGCGTAGTCAGCAAGGCGAAGACCGTCAAAGACTCGCTGGCAGCCTGTCGACATCCCCAGGAATCCTAACCAACTCAGGGTTACGAAGAGCAGTGTCAGGCCCAAGTGTTGTCTAGCGATGATGGCGAATGCACCAATAACCAGCAGAGCCGCATATAAAGCAACAACCGCGCGATTGGCATAGACGGAGCTCAGGCCCGGCGAATCCAGGGTGTAAGACGCAATCAGCCAACCCATGCCACCGACAACAAGTGCGGTTCCTATTACTGTCCTAGTCGAAAGGTTGCGGCTGGAGCGCGCCAGCCGCTCCGTGAGCCGCTCGATGTGAGGCACGGCGACGTAAATGGCTAACGCCGCGGTGCCGCCACCAACTGTCGCCAGGATAAGGAACATCGGCCAGATGAAGGCTTGGTCCATCTGATAGAAGGTCCAGGCCCAGTAGAGGGGCCAAAGGCCGAAGTAGAGAAGATAAGGCCACTCGCGTTTTAACCAGTCGGGCTCGCGAGAGGCAGGCATCGCAACCACCGTGTAGTAAAGAATCAAGGTCACCATCCCCGTAAGGTGATGCGTGAACAACACAGCGGTGGCGGCTAGAACGAATGGCAGGCGGCGGCCAGACAACGCGAAGTAAAGGGCAAGTAAGAAGAGCGGCAACCCCACGCCCTGAGGAGTACCCGTCAACGCTTTCACTGAAAGGTCCGGCAGCAGAAGCAGCGCGAGAACGCTCAGCGCCGGGGCCCGGCCTTGACGCAGCAGGAGGTAGGCCGGAACCGCCGCCAGAGAAGCGACTACAGGGTAGGCGTATCTGACCGTGAATGCCGGGCCGAAGACATAGGAAGAAGGAAGTGCCGGCAGGTAGGAGAGCGGGTATTGGAGCGTCAGCTTCGCTCGCGGCAGTTGTTCGACGCTACCCTCAACGACGCCAAGGATGTGCACTAGCACCCAAGAATCGAGGAAAAGGTCATTGGCGTGTAAGGCGTTCCAGCCGATACGCACGGAAGCCAGCATCATCGCGATTGCTAGCCCTATCGCTACGGAGCGCTGTAGCTCGCTTTCAGGTAGCCACAGCCGCGTAGACCGCCAGGGTCTCGCGGCAGGTGCGTTGCCAAGAATACTCATTGGCGCGCTGCTCGGCCTTTGGGCCGATGTCCTTTCGGTTTTCGATGGCATGTTCTATGGCATCGGCGAGGGAGGCGGAATCGCCTGCAAGAACGTCAATCGCGAAGTCGGCCCAGGCCAGCCCTGGAAGATCGGTTCGGACGCACGCTGCTCCGGTGGAGGCAGCCTCCAAGAGAACTAGATTCCACGACTCCAAATCCAGGGAAGGAACAACCACACAAGCTGCCCTGTTGTAGGCTGCCTCCAAGTCCTTGACTGATGGATCGAGGTGAAAGCTACCCGGGGGCCCAACACTGCTTCGGCACGGGCACGTATCGCTCGGAAGTACTTTGCCTCGTAGCTGACAGAAGCCATCACCTTCAACCGACGCTTGGGCAACCGAACCAGCGCCTCGACAAGCACATGCAGGCCCTTCTCAGGGCGGACGTGTCCGACGAACAACACCTCATCGTCATCTCGCTCCATTCCTAGCGAACGGAATCGTGTGTGGTCGACCCCTGGAGGAACAATGTGCAGGCGATCATTAACTTCGAGCCAGCCGAAAGCTGACTCGGCGAAAACATCGTGCGGCGCGATGACAGCCTTCGAGCGACGAACAACCCGCTTGAGCATCATCTGCGCAAGGTGGCCAAGCGATTGCTGAAGACGTGTCATACGCGGAAGACCGTTGTGCAAGGTGACAACTAGCGAGCTAGTGCGGCGGTTCGCCAGCAACAGCGCTGCTTCCATGGACGGACTAGGCGAATGCAAATGAATAACGTCTGCTTCTGCCCGCCTAACGTCAGCAGGGAAGAGGGGATGGACCGGTGTGCGTTGCCAGACAAATAATGCATCTCTACCTCCGGTTGGTACCTCTGAGACGCAATTGGCGTTGCCCCCGGTGCGTCCGAGTCGGAGGGTCAGTATCGATGCATCGACACCTAACAATCGCTGCTCACGGCAAAGAGAAGCCACGTAACGCTGCATTCCTCCGGTGTATTGAGGCTGAAAGTAGGGGACCAGGTGCACAACTCTCATAGTGGTCTGAACCTGGTCTTCAGCATGGTGTGCAAGATGTCCGCGCCATCTCGTAGTGGCCGCAACTTCGATTGGCCGTACCGCGGTTGATATGACGTCGGGATCCAGTCGACGCTAAAGCCGCGTCGAAGAAACTCGATGGTCAATTCAGCTTCCAGGCCGAAGCCGTCCGAGGTTAGCTGTATCTGTCGCAGGCAACTGCTGCGCATGAGCCGAAAACCAGAAAGAACGTCGGCACAGCGATGCATCGTAATCAGACTGGCCGCCAACGTAAGCGCAGTCCCGCCCACCAGCCGATGTACCGGCGTTGAGCCCGGCTCGCGATCCCGCATCCCAACCACCATATCCGCACCCGAATCGAGCAGTCTTGGCAGAGCCGTCAGGTCGTAGCTGGCGTCGGCGTCTACCATCGCGACATATGGATGGTCCTGTGGCATCGAAGCCTGAAACTCACGCCAGGCACGTCCCTTGCCCCTGGGGACCTGCCTCACCTTAACTCCGGCCCCCAGGGCGACTTCGACGCTATGGTCCGCGGAGCCTCCGTCGATAACTAACGTCTCGACAGAGAGTTGGCGCGCCTGGCGAAGCACGACCGCAAGTCCTTCTTCCTCATCGAGGGTTGGGATGACCAGCAGAACCTGGCTCAGATCAACGCCGTGGGTCCGCTTTTCTGCTGTGGAAACAGCTGACAGCGTCATGGACCCGTTATGACCACCGGGTTTGATGCATCGCCCTGGTCGAGGCGCGAAGGCTTCGAGCTTGATCGTTTAGGCGGGCCTTTGAGACTGAGGAGTTCCATGCCCAGCCGGTAACCAGCCTTGAGGACAACGTGAATCGGTCGCGTGATCGGCTTGTAGGTGCCTTTCGCGAGCTCTACTTCTTTATGCAGCCAACGTTGGGCGAAAGAGTAGAAAAGAGAGGAGTATCGTCCAGCGAACACGAGGCGGTTCTCACCAGTGCGCCGCCATAGCGAGCGCTTGCGTGAAATCGTAGCCTTTACCTCTTCGTAGAAGGGAGTCTGGCGAATCGGAAAGGCAACTGAGATGCTGAGTACGTCGGGTTGGATCTTGACCAGCATGTCGCGCGTCTGCGAATATCGTCCTTTTCCTCACCCGGGTAGCCAAGCATGATCCAGGATAGGAATTCGATGCCGTGCCGACGGACGATCTCACCAGCGCGGATTGACTGCTCGGCGCGCACCCCTTTGTGCATGTGCTTTAGCACCGCGTCGGATCCTGACTCCATGCCGAAATAGACGCGGCTCACACCCATGTCTGCGAGGTCCTCGGCCAGCTCGTCCGTCATCAGATCGGAGCGGGAAAGCACGTCAAAGCTGAGACCTGGCGTGCGTTGTCGAATCAGCCCGGCCAGCTCACTAACCCACTCGTGGTGAACGACAAAGGTGTCATCGACGAAGCGGAAGTGGCGCACCCCGAACCGATCGCGCAATTGCACCAGTTCATCGACGATGTTCTCTGGAGAGCGCCTGCGGTAGTAGCGTCCAAAGACGGGCCTGTAACAGAACGCGCAATCGAACGGACAGCCTCTTGCACCAATGAGATGAAGCGACGCCTTGCCGTGCGTGCGCTGCCAGGCATCAAGGTAAGGCCGGTATATGTGCTCATCCCTACGAGGAAAACGGAGGCCGTCAAGATCGCCGATAAAGGGCCGATCCGGGTTCAGCACGACGGCACCGGTAGAATCGCGGTACGCAATGCCCGGGATGCGCGACAGCTCTTCGGCGTGCGCACCGGCCGTGTACCACGTCATCAGCTCAGCCGCCGTTTCTTCGCCTTCGCTCCGGACAACCACGTCAAAACCGTTGGTCAGGTACTCGTCGTAGTAGCCCGTCGCGTCCGGACCGCCAGCCAGCGCGAGTACTCCGCGTTGCTTCGCAACATGGGCGTACTGGAAGGCGTTACTGCGCGAAAGCACGTGGCCGTAAACGCCGACAACGTCTGATTTCGTGGCATCTAGGGCATTGACGAAGGCCTCGATACCCTTCTCGAACGTCCCGTCGAAGATAGCAACTTCCGAACCCAGTGTTTCAAGATGGCTCGCGAGATACCCGTGTCCCAAGAGTGGGTAGATGTCCATGGCCTGGCGAGTCACTGGATCGTCCTTCAGGTAGTAGGGGTTAGTGAGTAACAGCCGCGCCATGGGTCACATCCTGAATCGGAGGCTTTTGAGAGACTTCGTTGCCGGTTGACGGCTTTCAATACGTGGCACGTCTCGGCCTCGGCCGCCAGACTACACACGTTCTCGAGGCGCGCCAGCCCTATCTCGTTTCAGGGCTTGCCCCGGATCACATGACTTTCGCTCGTGCACGTCGAGCCACACATCAAAGCGGCTTTTCCCGCGGGCATCTACATCGGCGGGCCACGAGACTGGCGTGGCAGTTGCGATGGCTGGGGCGGTGCAACGCGTAATGCAAGCAACAGAAATCTCGATAGTCCCGAGTGGTCGGAAGCGATGAAGAAGGCCGTCTCAATGGATTGCAGGCCAAGATCTTAGCGCCGCCCACACGGCGCAGCCAGTGCCGGACGAGCGCTGGGCCCAGGGGTTGCTGAAGGCTAGGTCACACTATGACGGCATCGTGTGACTGGGAAGGAGGGCGGCCGCCAACCGTGGTAACTCCCTAAAAGGTACCTGTGCCGCGTAGGAGATGCCGGCGGCTGAGCGTTCGCTGCTCCACCCTGTCATGACTGCTGCTACTGCTGGAAAATCGTAGTCGAAGGATGGTAGGCAGACCAGCCGTACCACTCGCTGATGTAGGAGGCTACAAAAGCAAGACTGCCCCCCAGCGCCGGACCAGAAACGGCCTGCCCTGTCATGTCCCAGGTGCTACCAGTCTCACTATCGCGTACTAGAAACTCCGAACCGTCGATCCTCTCGAAAGTCGCGACTTGATCACCCACAACCCGGGAGAATGCGATGGCACTTACCGCCCTGGCGTCGTAGAAAATGACGATTTGCGCACCAGCCACCGTCTCGTTCAGGACGCCCTCGGTCTGCGTCAACTCGTCGAGCGGGTAGGTAACGTAGGTGTCGCCGACGACCACGCCCAACACCAACTCCTCGGATTCAAGACGCGGATCAACCGACAGAAGGTCACGGCCTGTGTTGCGGTTCGGTAGACCGAGCTGGACGTCGCGGTAGCGCTCTTGGAAGGGGGTATCGTCAGATAGAACCGTCGTATCCGGGTTCAGCTCCAGCCACTCCTCCCAAGTCGTGTGGAGAAGTGGCAAGTACTCCATCTCCGTGCCTTGGAGCGGTCCTTGAAGCGCAAGTCCGTCCAGGTGGCTCCAGATGCTGCCGGTCTGGCGGTCGATCATGACCATCACACCCCTATCGAGGCCGAACTCTTCGAAGGAGTACTGCTCTCCGTTGATGACGGGGTCAAAACCGACCCCGGAGGAGCACCGTATTCAGAAGGTGACGAGGACCGGTACGCCGCCGATCTCGTCATTGGCGACGTGGTGGTAGGTCAGCATTCGAATCGGGTAAGCGCGACTCTCGCCGTTTACCGTCAGGCCGAGGACACGATCATCGGGACTGAGGTACGTGGCAGCCGTGGCTTCGATGACTTCAGGGTTGTCGAGCGGTACAAACCCGCCGCCTCGACTGTTAGTCGAACCGGAGTCACTTCGCGGCCTGGAGGCAGGCAGCGAGGATGATGGCGTGTTGCTCTCCTCTGTTACGGCGGGTGTAGCGCCCGTACCAGCCTCCGGCCCTGAGGAGCTGCAGCCCAGCGCAAAGAGAGGGAGCGCGAGGCCTGCGACGATTAGGCGATGAACTTTCACCATAACGCACTTCCTCTGTAACTTTGGAATCTCACTCTGTGCTGCAAGTTGGCCCTTCCTGGCTACCGGCCGTGTTCGACTCGGACCAGATTATTGAATCACGACATTGCTATGCGGCGTTCCACTGCGACTCGCGTTCCTTTTAGATAATCTCCCTTCGGCCAGCCGAGGTTACGGCCAGAAACCAGAATCCTGACTAAATTTCTCTATCGGCTAAACGAGTGTCCAGTGAGGCAACCGGCCGCTCAGCCGGGATGCCAAGGACCACCTTCAGGAGCATGGTTCCCTGTTCTCGTCGCGAGGCTGGTCGGCATGGAGGTCGCTCAACGCCATGAGACACGATGTGTAAATAGCACCGTGACCGAGCGAATCGAGCGTCAAGGATACCTGTCCGCCCTCCGTTCACGGGGCCTGCAACGAACACCATCGGTGCGCCATCCCGAAAGCATGAGCTCCTCGTAGCCAACTACGTGACGACAGGGAGCGAGGATCTATACCCACAAGGAAGCGAGGCGACCAGGTTGACATGCGCCTCTCTTCCTTCGTTTGCGTTCCGCCTAGACGCTAGAGGGTTGGCCCTGGCTGACGAAGTAGTCTCGGAAGTCTCGGACAAACGTCTCGAACGACCGCGCGGGATGGCTAGACAGCAATTCGACGTTCTGGCTGGTCTTATCTGCTGCCCAGTTAGCCGCAAAGCCTGCCATCAGCTCCCCAAACCCGTCGGCGATCCATTCCGGGAAGCCGAGACTCATGAGGAACTGTTTCGCAGCTGCACCGTCCACTGGGACGTAGTTGACCTGGTGTCCAACCTCTCTTGAGAAGACGTCCGCCATGTCATAGAACGAGATAGCCGCCGGCCCTGTCAGGTCGTAGGTCTTTCCTTCGTGACCATCTCCGGTCAGCACGGCCACAGCGCAATCGGCGATGTCGCGAACGTCGATCGCGGGCAAGCGTCCGTCGCCCAAATCCCAATAGATTTGTCCCTGACCGATCGTTGCCCGTGCCGCCATGAGATTCTGCATGAAGAAGGTCGGCTGCATGATGGTCCACGGCAAACCGGAATCCTTGAGGTAATCGTTGGCCGAGTCGATCTGCTCGATGATGCGGCTGGGCGGTCCTAGTGCACCACCGACCACGATATGAGGGTCGCCACCCCGCTTCGCCGCATCTACGGCGTTCTTGCGCTGTTGCTCCGCACTGGCGCCGTTCCATGTGACGAGGTAGACCTTGTCAACACCATCCATCGGCTCCGCCAGGCTCCGCCAGGCTCCGCCAGGCTCGCAGGATCGTCAAGGTCGCCGAGCACGACCTCCACGCTCCGACTTCGAAGCGGCGTAGCCTTGGCTTCGTCACGCACAAGCGCCCTGACGTCTTCGCCGCGCTCTCGCAGCTGGCTGACTATTAGCGAGCCCGTGTTGCCCGTCGCGCCAGTTACCAGGATTTTCGCCATTACGAATCCCCTTTCCGCTGTAAAAAGTTGGATTGCCAGTGGAGAGTGAGGCCGGTTCGCGCCAGCCTCACTCTCCTATCTCACTCAACTCTTGTTCGCGAACCAGATCGTTGGCTCACCGACGATGCCGGCCCTGCCCATCGCCTCCCGTAGCTCGGCGCTTGCGGCGAAAGCCTTGGCCTCACCGATTGACGCGAACTCATGCGTGACTGTGACATCAGTCGGGTCACTATCCGCCTGATATACCGCCTCCTCGATGACTCCCGCCTGCTTCTGGATCGGCCCAAAGCTGTCATAAGCCTCGCGCCACTTCCCGTAGTCTTGGACCTTGTGTCGAGCGAAGAGTGTCGTCATTTGAGTATCCCTTTCGTGTCAGTCTGGAGTCCGCTCCGGAAGTCAGCCGTAACGTCCGGCCGGTCCCTTTCTTGGGGAGCCCCTGGAGTCTGCTTCTAGCTCGTACGCAGCTCGAGGCCCTGGCTAACTCCCCGCCCATGATGCTAGCTCCTGGAAAGTGGGCTTGTTCCTAAGTTTTCCGTAAGCATCCGTACGCGTTTGCTATATTCTCCTTAAGAAATCCGTAAAGGCCTCGAACCCGCCTTATAAGCGCAGCCAAACGCGCGTTCGCAGGATGGAGTTGGTCCGATGGAAATCGATGACGAGCTGGCAAGCTTCCTGCACGTAGGACCCTTCTCTATCATCATCGCTACGTGTGATCCCCAGCTGACACCGAACGCCGTACGCGCCTGGGGCCCGAGGATTCATGACGACGGCCTCGCGGTAGAGCTCTTCGTCAGCCGTGAACCCGCGCGCCAGCTGATCCAAAACGTGGCCACGAACGACGCGATGGCGGTCGCCGTCGCAAACGTGACCACCTACCAGGCTCTTCAGCTCAAGGGTCGCTGTGCTGAGGTCGGCGAAGCCGATCCAGAGGACCAGGCCAGGGTCCTCGCCCACGGAGAGGCTTTCGTCGCTGGCACAAAGCTGGTCGGCGTAAGCGAGCAGGCCGCGAGAGGTGTGGTCGTATCAGACGTGGTACGAGTGAGATTCGTTCCAGAGACACTCTACGATCAGACCCCTGGACCGGAAGCCGGAACCCCTAGATGACTTCTGCCAACCTCAGCCTCGATTCGCCTGAGATACTGGCCTGCCTCGAAAGCCTGATCCCTGCTTCGTTTGCCCCCGTCTCAGCGGACGGAGTGCCGAACGTCACTTGGCTATCGCTCGTACATCGCATCGATGAAGCACACGTCGGCCTATCACGCCAGTTCTTTCGCAAGACTGCGGCGAATGTCCTGACGAACTGGCGAACGCAGCTACTCGTCATGCACCCACAGACGGGACGTCAGTACCACCTGAATCTTCAACATGTGTCTACCGAAACCGAGGGCTCGTCTTACGACTGGATGCGGACGCAGCTTGAGGCGGTCGCATCTCAGTCAGGGATGGCCAAGGTGTTCAAACTGCAAGGGGTCGATGTTTGTCGAGTACTGTCGGTCCTGGCCGTACCCATAGAGCAGGAGCCGCCGCCACCTTCGCCCGAGCGACCGGTCGCCATGCACGAAAGACTGAATGCGTTCACGGAGCGGGTCAACGCTGCAACCGACGTCGACGATCTGATCGCCCAATCGCTTACGGCGCTGGACGAATGTTTTGACTACAGACATTCCACGTTGCTGCTGGTAAACGGCAGCCGTGATCACCTCTACACGGTCGCCAGCCATGGCTACGCATCTTCGGGTGTTGGCTCAGAGGTCGAAATGGGTGCGGGCCACATCGGAGTCGCCGCCGAACGCAGGCAAACGATTCTCGCTGCGAATATGGCGAAGGATCAGGCCTACACCACCGCGGTCCGCCAGAGCTCCACCCGCGCAGGACAGGCCGATCAGCTGGAGCGCGAAATCGCGCTCCCGGGGCTTCCAAGTGTCATGAGCCAACTTACCGTCCCGGTGCTCGCCCTCGGCCAGGTCCGAGGCGTACTTTGCCTTCAAAGCGAGACACCAGGATTCTTCCTGACCGAAGACGAGCACATCGCCAACGTGGTGGCCACCCAATTCGGACTTGCCATGGCGTTGCTACAGCTGGCGCCTGTAGTCGACGGCAACCCGTCGCGTATCTCGACGCCGCCGGCAGAGGCACCATCCTGCGAGGTCAAGCACTACGAAAGCGACGACAGCGTGTTCGTCGACGACGAGTATCTGATCAAAGGTGTCGCCGGTCGCGTCCTATGGCGTATCCTGCGCGACTACTCAGAGAAACATCGCGTTGAATTCTCTAACAAGGAGATACGCCTCGACCAGACCATGGAACTCCCCGACATCAACGACAACCTGGAAGCGAGGCTCATACTCCTTAGGCGCCGGCTACATGAACAGTGCGGCTTCATCCACATCGTCAAGACAAGCAGAGGACGCTTCCGCCTTAACGTTGACCGGCCAATTTCCCTGCTTGAGCTCCCTTGAAGTCTACGAGCGCGGCCTGTCACCGTGAACGTAACGCTACCTCGTTATCTCCGCCGACACTTAATGAAGCCGAGGTACTAGTCAGATTGCTCTGAATCGCACAAAGAGACTCCTAATCCTCTGGTTCGGTTACACCGGGCTTGGCAACCTGCTCGTTGACTTCGGCCTAACACGATGGCTGTATAGCGTGACTTCTCAAGAATAGAGACACGCTTGACCAACAATGTTGCTTACTTAGATGAATCGACCAGCGCTGGCTGGGAACGCACGCTCTACGCATTCTTGGCGGAGAAGGAACGCCGCTCCGGCTCGCAACGAACCGTCCAGAGTTACTCACGGATGCTCCACGACTTCTTGGGTCGGAGTGGCAAGAAACCGAACGAAGTCGATTCGCAAGACGTGTTTACCTGGGCCTACGATACCGGCTTATCAGGGAAGCAGCCCGGCTCGATTACTATCGGCGCCCGTGTCGCCTGCCTCAGCTCCTTCTACCGTTTCTTGATAAGAATGAAGGTCGTCGCCTCGAACCCCTGTGATGCCCTCGAAAGACCCAAGGTCACGCAAGGCGTCGCTCGCGGCTTAACCGCCGACCAGATCCATCGGCTTCTCGTACTCACAGACCGGCGCCGGGCTGAGGTTCTCGGTCTGAGGATTGGCGACATCATTCAAGAGGCAGCACTTTCTACTCTTATAGAGGGAAAGGCGGCAAGACCGGCAAGCGCGAGCTTCCGCGTCCAGCCCTAGAGGTTATCGAGTCTTGGCTGGCAAGCACTGGTAGGGGCCTCGCGATGATGGCGCCTGACGATTCGCTCTAGCCCGACACTCAAACGGGGTGCGGCATAACGAGCGGAACTTTTTACCCGAACCTGCGGCGTTATCTGAAAAAGGCCGGACTACCGCGAGGCGAAGTGCACATCTTTCGTCACGGTGCGGCGAAGCTGCGGCGTGATGCAGGGGAGTCGATCGAGGAGGTCTCGCGCTTCCTAGACCACAGCTCGCTCGCAGTGACGACCACGTACTTGCGAAGGCTCGAAGGCAAGAGGATAAGGGCTGGGCCAAGGTGGCGACTCTCATTGGTCTCGACTGAGCTGAATCGCTGCCGAAAAGTACCTATAGACCGGACAGCGGGAAGCACCGATGCCCATATTTGAGCTAACTCTTCAGTCGATAAACGAAGTTCCGGAGACGACCTTTGCGGCCGTTGAGATCAAGGAACGAGATGACCTCCAACGTCTTCTTAGGGATCAACCGTGGGGTCGCGTTTTCTCCGTAACTGACCCTGACGGGTACGCGATAGAGTTCGTGGCGCCGATCGCCGGGAACACCCAATAACGCCGGGTTCCAGGACATGAAGATGCAGCTAGCGCTGGAGCGGGTGCTTGGGAGTCGAGGGCCTGAGAAGGTTGGCCTGAAGGTTGCCTTAACGGCGTCTTAGTGACCGATGCGTCCAAGCTGCCGGAGAACTCCGAGCTCGTCACGATTAACCCATTCTTCGGCAATCTTGCCATGGTCGAATCGGAAGACGACCGTCGCATCCACTGCACTGACCTTTCGTTACAAGGAAAACTGCCCATCGGCATACGTACTCAGCCCCAGGGCCGTAGGTCACGAAGTGAGTGATGCGTGCTGTAACGTGATCGCCTTCACCAAGCAGGTCGTGGATCGCGGTTCTGAAGGCAGTCGTGTTACGCGCCGCGGGCTGGGGGCCTGTTGTCTTCATCTCAAGGGTCCGTCCTGGGAAGTGGCGCTTTGCTCCGTCGATAAATATGACCCGCATTAACTCGCGATCGTCTTGGTCCAAGCCCTTCGTGAAAGAACCGACCAACGGTTGCCTTGTTTTCATCCAATGACATGACTACTCCCTTCCGCCGCCAATTTGGATTTAGACGGAGTATTGGGGCCTCGCACGTCGCATAATGCCAGCACCATCAGCGCGAGGAGAAGCATAATGCCACGCATCGCACCCATTCACTCCAAGGATCAGGTGCCACCTGAGCACCACGCAGCCTTCGACCAGCTAGTCAGTATGAGAGGAGGCATCACCGGGCCATCCAGCTTCCTGATGTATAGCCCGTCGCTGAACCTACGTTACTCGCCCATCGTGAGTTACTTCCGGGAGGACTCGCCGGTTAGTCCACACCACCAAGAAGTAGCGATTATGACCACCGTCCGAGAGAAGCGCAGCGCCTACCCCTGGGGGCAACACGTGATCCGCGGTCGCGACGCCGGCGTTCCTGAGCCCGTGATCGACGCCATTCGCAGCCGGAGCAGTGTGGACGGAATCGACGCCGACGATGCGGCGATCATCCGTTACGCCCGCCAGCTCACCAGCGGGACCCGTGCCGATCAGTCGACGTTTGACCACCTGCACGCCAAGTTCGGCGACCAATGGCTGGTGGAATTGACGCTGCTCATCGGCCACTACCAGGGCACGGCCACCCTGCTGAACGCCTTCGAACTGGAATCCGCACCGGGCGTCGATCCGCTTCCGGCTGAGTAACCCAGGAGATTAATCCAAAAAGCATGGCGTGACGATGACTCCCCATGGAGACTCACGCTAGGCGGTTTGTCTGAACAGGCAATCCGGACGAGCGCGACGCCGCCATTGAGCACCTCGACTTCGCCATCGCGGAGTCTCAGGAGATGACAATGCAGCCTGCCTGGGAGCGGCGCTGCACCATAAGAGGGTTACTGAAGGCTTGGCGGCAACTATGACGCATTTCTTCAGCTGGCTTCTGGTAGTCCGGGGCAGATGTCACTTCAGAGGGTCCGCAGCATGCGACAATGCCTCCGTGTCCGACAAACCACCTAGTGACGAAACATCCTGATGTGACCACGTCATGACGGAAGTCGAAAACCGGTACACCCGAGGCATCGCCAACTTCATTGCCAACCTTCGGTATGAGGATCTGCCGGCCGAGGTGCGCCACCGCGCCAAGCTGTTAATCCTTGACGCTTTCGGAAGTGGACTCTACGCCGCTGACCTCACCTGGAGTCAGTTGCTGCGTGACATGTTGCTCCAGGTCGATTCCACACGTGATTGTTCTGTCTGGGGCACGCCTTTCAGATTCTCCAGCGTCAACGCGGTCCTATGCAATGGCACCCAGGTCCAGGGGTTCGAGCTAGACGACGTCCATCGCGAGGCGGTGATGCACCCTGGTTCCGTCACGCTCCCGCCGCTTGTCTCCCTGTCGGAGACGCGGCCAGGCTTGTCCGGCAAAGACCTCCTGACGGCGATGGTCGCCGGCTACGAGATCGGGCCTCGGGTTGGTATGTGCATGGGGCGAAAGCACTTGGAACAGGGCTGGCACACGGGCGCAACACTTGGCGTCTTCTCTTCAGCCGCAGGTGCGGCCAATGCGCTTCACTTTGACGAGGAACAGGCGTTACACGCGATTGGTATCGCCGGCACCCAAGCGGCTGGCCTCATGGCGGCTCAGTTCGGCTCTATGGTCAAGCGCATGCACGCTGGCAAGTCGGCTCAGAGCGGCCTCTACGCAGCCCTGTTAGCGGAAAAGGGCTTTACGGGAATCATCGATCTCTTCGAAGCCGAGTACGGCGGCTTTTGCACGACTTTCTCGGCATCGCAGGACCAGTTCGACCGAGAAAGGCTCATCCAGGGACTCGGCGAGAGTTTCGAAACGATGCGAGTTTCACTGAAGTTCTACTCCTGCGTCGCCAGCAACCACACCACCCTGGACGCTATACAGAAACTCCAGCAGGGTCGTCCCTTTGGGGCGGATGACGTGGATCACATCGTGGTTCACTCGTCGAAGGCAACGAAGGAGCACGTCGGCTGGAGTTACAAGCCGGAGGGCGTTACAGCCTCTCAGCTCAACCTGGGCTACTGCGTCGCGACTTTCCTCCTCGAGGGTGCCTGCTTCGTCGAACAGTTCTCCGAGGCGCTGGTCGCCGATCCTCAGCGCATGGAACTAGCCGACCGAGTCCACTGCCTGGAAGATCCGGCGCTGACAGCCGAAGGTCCCGACATGCGCCACAAGGTGCATGTGGAGGTCTACTTGAAGGATGGGACGTTGCTGCGGGAAACAACTGAGACCGCCCGGGGTAGCGAGCACAACTTTGCCTCAGACGCGGATATTGCTGCCAAGTTCGAAAGGCTGGCAACCGGGGTGCTGCCTCCAGCTCAGATCGAGAGTCTGGTTGAAACGGTCAGGCATCTCGAAGACCTGGTAGACGCCTCAGAGTTGGCGAGAATGCTCGTCCCGCCGATCCAGTCATGAATAATAGTCGCCGACTCGCTGATTGAGTCGTCGGCTGCTGAAAGCTCCTACCGGAGCGGCCAGAATGACCGAGCAAACGACGGTCGCAGCTTGTTCGCGATGCAACGGAAGATGCTCCGCGACCGTTGGACCGGTGACTTTGTCTGTTTCACTGCGGACGCATCACTTACACACAGGCGGTAAGCCCAGCCCTGAAAAATGATAAGCCGAACTCGGCTCAAGTGGCGGTTACAGGTTCGACTGACCGCGTGGCCGCAGGTGGTGGCGCGTGCCATGCGAGCGAGTTCAAGGGCAAAGGCCAGTTCACAACCTCGCTGGATATCGAGCCAAGCACGCTCCACGCAAGGACTAAGTCAACCGTTCTATTAATAGTGAAGGTTGACAAGACCGAGAACCCAACTCCAGTATCATGGCGATCAGCCCGAAATATGCCAGGCCACGGGAAGGTAACAAGATGCTTAAGGTAGAAGACAACGAGATTCTTTGTCGCGTCGGAGCAGGCACGCCGATGGGCGATTTGATGCGGCAATACTGGGTGCCAGCACTACCTTCCGCCGAGTTCCCGGCACCTGACTCCCCGCCCAAGCGCATGAAGCTCCTCGGCGAGAACCTCGTCATGTTTCGCGACACCGATGGCAAGATGGGCTGCTTCGTCGAGTCCTGCCCCCATCGCGGCGCCTCGCTGTTCTTCGGCCGCAACGAAGAGGCTGGCCTGCGCTGCGTTTACCACGGCTGGAAGTTCGACACGACTGGCGCTTGCGTCGACATGCCGTCCGAGCCGGCAGAGTCGAACTTCAAGAGCAAAGTACGCGTCAAGGCTTACCCGTGTAACGACGTCAACCACATGGTCTGGGTCTACATGGGCCCGCGCGCCGTTCCGCCGCCGTTTCCGGCTTTCGAAATCAACACATTGCCGCCGGAGAACGTCGCCCCGCCCGCCATCATGATGGAAGAAGCGAACTGGATGCAGAACATCGAGGGTGACCTGGACACGGCACATCTCGACTGGCTGCATGCCAGGAGAAGTGAAGACGCGCCAGCTCCGCCTCTCGGCATACCCGGCACCTGGACGAAGGACTTTCAGCCGCGGCTGGACGTCGTCCGCACGGATTACGGCGCCTTCTACTCCGGCATTCGGACCTGGGATGACGATGGTAACGAATGGCACCGCATTAACCAGTTCATCTTCCCATTTCACACGATGATCAGCGGTCTCGGTTGTGCGATCTTGCGATCCTTCGTGCCTCTGGACGATGAGTGGGCCATGCTCATCAGTCAGGTTGCTGGTACGGATGGGCCACCGCCCGTGGAACTACTGCAAGTCCTGTCTGACGACGCTTTTGCACCTGTTGGGGGCTTCGTCAAGCGCACCAGTGATCCCCATAGTTATTTCTACACTGCCGCGAACAAGCACAACGACTACATGCGCGACTTCGAAGTCGAGGAGCAATCCATGGTTTCTGGCGTACCCTTCATCGGAAACCTTCAGGATCGCGCTATGACCGAGCTCATGTCCAACGAGAAGGGTGAGGTCATCTACGACCGTAGCCGGGAGCACTTGGGGACCACAGACAGCATGGTGATCACGGTGAGGCGTGAGCTGCTGAAGGCCGTAAAGACTTTTTCGGATCAAGGAATACTCCCGGCCAACGTGGATAACGTGCAGCTCGACAGGGTTCGGCAGGCCACGATGTTGCTTCCGAAAGGGACTGACTGGGTAGCCGCCACGGAAGGCTATCGCAATGCTGACTCCGGCCTCCCGATCGCCAACCAGATTGAATTACTTGATTTGGACTCATCGGAGGCCAAACCGCAGCTGATGGCAGAGTAAGCGACGGCTAGGTCGGTCCAGCAGGTGGGCCAGGCTGTAGTGGCCAGTGGATGTTATCCATCTCGCCGCGGAGTACGGCAGGTTATGGAACCGACGTGTCAGAGCGGGAGCCGATCTTAGGCTCGCGCCCTTATTGAAAGCCTGGGCATCGAGAGGGGCCCGTTGGGCTCAGACAAGCTCTTGCAAGCCGACGTGCTCGACAAGCCCCCGCCGCAGCTCCTGGGTTTCCTTCCACCAGTCCACCGTCCGACGCAGGATGACCTGGCCAGATCGCTGGGCGTAGACCTCGGGGCTCTCTGCACCGGGAGGCAACGTCCCGGAGTCTCGAAGTGCTCTGGCGGCGGCAAGCATCCGGCGCCTCGTTCTGATGATCAAGGCGTCAGTGGTGCCGAGATGTTCGTGTGATCGGTCGTAGATGTCTCCCATGCTCCATGTCATCGCCATGTCTTCCGGCCGGGCGCCACCTGGGATCCCCGTGTAGCTCGTGCCGGACTTCTGGACCTCTCGGTCGATCAGGAAATCGTTGTACTGGTCCTGCGTGAGGTGATAACGGCCGAGCCAGTGGGTTGTGCTGGGCCGCCAGTTAAGCCTGCCGGTCAGCCCGTTGATCCGCTTCTCAAACTCGGGCCCGGCTATCTGAGTCCACATCATCGTGTGCTCGTCATCGATCGGCACGTACGCGCGCCAGAACACGGCTCGCCCCAACGTGCCGTTGGGGATCATCGAGTAGAAGGGGAAGAGGATGTGGGAAATGCGCCAGTAGTAAGTATCCTCCTCAGCCGGCCGGTAAGCGCCGTATGAGGTACCCCATTCCGTATCCAGCACACTGAAGCGTGGAGCCTTGTTCTCCTGCACGATGGATTGGACGGAACCCGACGGTAGGTTCTGGGCGGGGGTAAACGAGCCGTGGAGGAAAGCGGCGTGGACGGTGTCCATGTCGCCTTCCCAGTTCTGCATGAAGTTGCCCTCGCAGAAGAGGTTGTAGATGTAGGACTGTCCTTCCGGCTGCATGTTGCCTTCAAGCATTGGCAGGTCAGGCGCCTCCGCCGGCGAACCCATGTATGCCCAGATGACGCCGCCCCGTTCCTGGGTTGGATAGGCCACGGTTCTTACCTTGCTGCGGAAGTTGCTTTCGGCTGGCTCGGAAGGCATGTCCACGCAGGCTCCCGTCACATCAAATTTCCAGCCGTGATACACGCAGCGAAGGCCATCCTCTTCATTGCGCCCAAAGAAGAGAGACGCTCCCCGGTGCGGACAGGCATCTTTAACGAGGCCGACCTGGCCCGAGCTGGCCCTGAACCCGATCAGGTTTTCGCCTAGCAATCGGACCCGGATCGGGGCTGAATCCACTTCCGGAATCTCATCCGAGCGAATCGCCGGAATCCAGTAGTGGCGCATCAGATCGCCTACCGGCGTCCCGGGACCGACACGGCACAGCAACTGGTTGTCTTGTTCGCTCAGCATTCTTGCGTACTCCTCAATTTGCCGGTCGCATGCTAACTCAATAGCACGCTTGCATTGCCGGCGCCCCTATCCCGAGCTCCGGCCTTCGCCTAGGCCTGGTGTGCCTCGAGGTGCTTTTCGTAGAAGGCAAACACTCTCTGCCAGCCATCTGTCGCCTGCTCCGGTCGGTAGCCGGGACGATCGACCGCGAAGAACCCATGTCCCGCCCCGTCGTAGCGTTGGAACTCGTAGATCTTGCCCAGACTCTTGAGGCGCTCCTCGGTCCTATTGACTTGTCCGGGGTCTGGATTCACGTCCTCGTTGCCGAAGATGCCGAGCAACGGAGCCGACATGCTTTCCGTGAAGTCGAAGGGGGCAGCCGGTCGCGCCGGCGATAGCTCGTTTGGATCATCAACGATCACACTCCCGCCCCAACAGTCGACTGCAGCGTCGATGCCGGACAATCGACAGGCAGCGAGATAGACCTGCCGTCCCCCGAAACAAAAGCCGATGATGCCCACCTTGCCGTTCGATTCGGGCTGGGACCGGAGGAAATTAACTCCGCCTTGCACGTCACCTTGAATTTCCTCATCAGGTGCTCCGTCCGCGGCACGTTGACGGGCTGCGGCATCGTCCGGGTCACCCGGGCCGAATCGGTGATAGAGATGAGGGCTGATCGCGGCGTAACCGTGCTGCGCCAGCTTCAGAACGACCTCGCCTGTCCATGCATCCCAGCCTGGCCCATGGTGAATTACGACGACACCTGGCCAGGGTCCGGGACCCTGTGGACGCGCGTAATACGCCTCGATTTCGTCTCCGTGATGACCCTGGATCATCGTCGTCTCAGCGGTTATAGCCCGATAAGTCATAGCACCCCGCCTCCTCTGATGGCGGGATCATGTTGGGTGTGACTCGGGCTGTCAATCTTGACCGTCACGTTCGACGACCTCGAAGACTGGTGCCGACTTGCAGCCTGCGTGGGAGGAGGCTGCGGAATGGTCGCCTGCTCGGCAAACGATTCTCCATGGTGGCAACTCCGACCCTAGCGCCAGAAAAGCAATGCCTCGCCTATGTATCGAGAGTGTCCTTCGCGAAGACCTGCTCCAGGGAGAGTCGAGTCTGGGTCAGTCCCTGCTCAAAGTTGTAGTCGAGGAAAGTGTCTATCGTGTTCTGGTTGCCGCCGATCCCATGCCTCCAGACATCGCCCCACTCCTCCATCTGCTGCCGGAACGCCAGGCGATGATGCACGGTCAACGAGTACCCCGTTCCGTCGCCGAGCGCATCCGCATATGCGAGTTCGCGCGATTGCTCAAACGCATCACAGAGCTTCCGGGCGAGTTCAGGGTGCTCTCTGTTTAACTTGCCGCCCATCGCCATGAGATGAACCGGAGTGACGATGCCGTGTTCAAGAAAAAGGCGTCTGTTGCGCTCCGGGAAGTCCGGGAAAAGCAGTTTCACGTCCGGACTCTCATCCAGCCTTTCCCACACCTTGGCATCGGTGATGTCGCCGGTGCAAGCGTCCACCTCTCCGTCCAGTAATCGCTCCACAGGGCTCTTTCTGGGACCGGTTGCATACTCGATTTTGGCTGTCTTGTCGTGGATCTCGAATCGGGCCGGACCAGTACAAAGCCAACTGAGCTTGGACAGATCGACATCGTAGAAGTGCTGAGGAACCCCCGTGTAAATATCGTTATGGCGCTTCCGTAGCCGGTGGTCGCTATCGTATGGCCCTCCAGGTCTTTGGCTCCATTGATGCCCCGATCGGCCCGGACCCAAAGATAGTCGTACACGGGCTTACGCTTTGTGACCACGGGCAACAAAACGAGGTCCCAGCCCGCGCCAATCGCCGGAACGGTCTCGCCCCACATGATGTCCAGTAGGCCGAAATCTCCGTCCTTGAATCTGGCGTTTTCGTAAAATCCCGCGTTGACCATCGGATCATCGCGGATGAACTCCACTCCTTCAATCTTCACGCGACCTTGGAGCAGCGGCTGAATCTGGTCAACGCGGTAGTGTGGTACTGATCCTTGAGCTTCCCATCTGACTTCGAGGTTCATTGCCCTTTCCATCTCTCAGCTCCTTCGTTTCTCATTGGCCAATCAACGACAGATCCTGCCAGAGAAGCTGACTGCGTTGACAAATCTGACTGCGGCCGAAGATACACTTCCAGTCTCAGGAGCTGAGTTTACGCCCTTCGCTGGAGCGGGAACTCGGGCTGGTTCGCCCTCGAAGTGCAGCGGTTCTTACCACACCATGGCCGCAAGATATCTACGTTTCACTCAACCGTGCGACAGCCGAAGAGGTTGGTTTCCCGATGCGACCACAAGTGCAGCATCGTGTTTGGTTCCTTGAAAGCACGCGTTGAGAGAGACATCGTTAGCGGAATCAAGGTCGGCTTCGAATCCAGCTAGGCGGGGTAAAGGTAGTCATCTGCCGGGCGAGGGTGGGACAATCCTTCGGCGCGGGCCCGAGCCTGGCCGCCGCGTCATTTCAGTCGCCGGGATCCAAGAGCCGTGAAGGCAAGAAGAGAAATACGAATGCGAATCGCTTTTCTGGAGCCGTTAGACAACGTGGCGAAGAACATGCCGGCACAGTTCCTCGCTGACCATGATGTTTTGGTCGGACCGGCTCCGGGCGAGATGCCAGCGCACTACGAGGACGCCGAGGTCGTAGTCTGGTCGCGCACTGCGGTCGACGCCGCCTTGATCGACGGGATGCCTAACCTCAAGCTCATGCAGCGCTTGGGGCGCTTCCGTGCCCTTGGCGACGCCTCGCGAGCTTTCGAGAAGGGGATACCGGTGTCCGTGTTGCCGCACGGCACCTCCGGCCGGGTAGCGGAACACACTTTCACACTTCTCCTAGGACTGTTCCGTCAGGTGCTGCGCTCGCATAACGCCGTTATTGACAACCTCAACCCGGTCAAGCTCGAACCTGTCGAGCAGATACCCGGCAACACGCCGGGCCTCAACTGGTCGCGGCTGGCCGGACTGCAGAGTATGCAGTTCAAAACCATCGGGATTGTGGGTTTCGGCGAGATCGGCGCCAATCTGGCGACCTTCCTGCGTCCTTTCAACTGCCGCGTGCTTTACAACAAGCGCGGACCGCTGACATCCGAGCAGGACGCATTCTTCAATGTCACCTACGCGTCTCTAGAGGACTTGCTCAGAGACTCCGACGCCGTCTGCGATCTCGTGCCCGTGTCTGAATCAACTCGCCGTATGTTCGGCGAGCGAGAGTTCGTGATGATGAAGCCGACTGGCTACTTCGTGAACACCGGTCGCGCCTGGACGACGGACGAGGAGGCACTGGCGCGAGCGTTGCGCGACGGCACTATCGCGGGCGCAGGCATTGATGTCTTTTCGTACGAGCCCTTGCAGCCGGATAACCCGCTGCAGCATGCGCCGAACACGCTGCTCACGCCTCACACGGCGGGTGGCGGCGGCAACGAGCGCGTCTCGATTGGCGGCCTCGGCGGCTGGACAGATACGTTCGAGCGCATCCGCGAAAACCTGCGACGCGTCGAGGCAGGCGAGCCGATCCTCAGTCCCCTGGGACCGAACGACCCCCCACCAGGAGGCGTGAGGTAGCTGGGTCGATGGACCGGACCAGCCGCCTTATGACGAATACCGGGCCTGTCATCTAGTGCTCAGCTAGAACAGCGAGTGTCGGCGCCTCTCGTTGCGATTCCTGCTGGACCACAGGTTCCTTGGCGCGTTCTTTCGCTTTCGCCACCGCCGCTTCGAAGTCGCCATTCTCGATGATCGCCGAAGCCGCATGATAGTGATACGACTCTGGGATCCAGGGCTCCTTCGGTTCAACGCCGTTTTGCAGGTCCTTAGCCGCCTTCAGCAGCTTTCGACGCAGATAAATCATGTGGTAGTCCATGGTCACCAGGTGCTCACGCTCGCGTTTGGCCAGCGGTCCCCACTGGTTTTCCATCATGGAGATGTCCTGCAGAGGGAATGTCTTGATGCCGGAGTAGAGGAAGCTCTTTTGTCCGAGCCGGTCGACCTCGTAGTCGTTCCAGACATTCGCCTTGGTCTTCCAGGTGCCAGGGATCATTTCCGGGTAAGCGTAGCCGCCTTGTTTGTAATAAACGAGGTCTTCTTGCGTCATCGGGGTCAGGCTCCAGCGCAATCGGAAGAACATCATGTGGTAGTTGTCGATTGGCACGCGGATGTTCTGCGAGAAGTGGTTGGGCCTCGACGTGCCGGGTGGGCAGTACGTTGGCATGAGAAAGCGCAACTGGGCGATCGCCCGCTCTTGCCCATCCGGACTTGTGATCCGGGATATCGCGTACATGGCTCCGTCGATGTCTTCTAAGAGGTCCTTGGCGCGACGGTCGTCCTTCTTGAATCGACGGGTACCAACCGCGAACGGGTACCGCTCATCCGGGCTGACTTCCCCGTCAAGGATGTTGGGCTGGGCCACACCCGTTAAAGGGTTTGGGATGCTGCGAAATCGGCTTCCGGGATTTCCGCGGTTGTTGTCCAGTGTGCTGTGCAGAAAGCCAACGTGGCTCGGATCGAAATCGCCTTCGGTCGCCTGCAACCAGTTGCACTCAAGCTGGAACTTCGTCACATAGGTGTTCTCGGCCTGCACCTTGGCGAAATCAAAGTCAGGGAACGGAGGCTGCTTCTCTCGCGGACCCATGTAGGAGAAAACCATGCCACCCGCCTCCTGGCAAGGGTAGCTGGTGATCCTGATCTTGTCCTTGAAGGTATCGCCTTCGGGTGTGTTAGGCAGGTCGTCGCAGCGCCCATCGACATCCCACTTCCAGCCGTGGTAGACACACCGCAGACCATTCTGCTCGTTACGAGCGAAGAACAAGGGCGCTCCGCGGTGAGGGCAGAAGGCATCGACAAGACCCACGCGGCCGTCTGTAGCCCGAAAGGCGATTAGGTCCTCGTTCATGATCTTTAGCTTGACCGGTATGCAATCCGGGCCCGGCAGCTCTTCCGAAAGGGCCACTGGTATCCAGTAACGCCGGAATAGCTCTCCCTTGGCGTACCTGGGTCCGTGTCGGTTGCCAGTCTGTTGTCTTCCTTAGTTAGCATCGCCAGTCCTCTCACGACGAATAAGCCGGAACAAATCTGACCTAAACGTATACGTCAAGTACTTAATCGTCAATCTATGAAGGATCAGTCCCTCGGCGCGAGCGGAAGCTCAGGGCGGGACTTGGATGGATGAAGGCGCCAGCTTTTGAGTTTGGCTGGACGGTGCCACCGATGAGTGAGCGCCGCCATCGACCACCTCAACTTCTCTGCCGCCGAGTTCCATGACATGAAGATGCAGCCTGCACTGGAGCGCGCGCGGGCGCCCGGGGGCTGCTGAAGGCGTAGGTCACACTGTGACGGCATGGAGTGATTCACGGACATGCCGTCGGACGTCTGTCATTGACCGTGATACAGGGCAAGCAGCGCAAAGGTCGCCCGAACTATTGGCCTGTTGTCGGCCTGCGCCCGAAGCTAGTCTGGATACTGCAACGAGTCCCCTAGCGCGTCCTTCCGCTCGAGTCGTGCCATGTTGTAGGGAAGCAGACTTTCGGTGCCGAGATATCTCGTAAGAAGGTCTGCTCGTAACCTCCGGAGGATCCGCGCGAGAGTGGTCTTCTCGTCCGCCTCTAGCCCCGACCAGATTTCAGACCAGATGCTCCATGCCGGCCCCAGCAGCTCGGAGAATTTCTTGCGCCCTTCTTCGCTAAGCTCGACGAAGGTAATGCGGCGGTCTGTCTTGCTGGCGTATCGACGCACCCAACCATCCTCCTCGAGCACCCGCACCATCCTCATCACAGTCGGAAGGCTCGCTTCGATGTGAGCGCTGAGCTCAGAGAGCGTTAATCGACCATCGTCCGCGCGGTAAAGCCATCTGAGCGTATTAAATCGAGGGACCGAGAGGCCGAGCTTTTCGTAGCGCGCTCCCAGCGCCGCGCTGTAGACACCGAACGTCGCGCGAAGATGATGAAGTGCGCTTCCGCAGCCAGCTCATCCAGGCCGGGGAATTCGTCTTTTAGTTGCCCCAGCGATTTCTTAACCGGGTTAGGCATCATGTTGGGTAAGCGGTCGGGCTTCTGCTTCAGGTCTGATCGCCTCCTCGGAACGATTAAAAGGCGCTGTCATCATACATAGGACTGATTCGAAGCAGATGAAAGTTTCATCGGAACCAACTGTCTATTGACAATTGGCATCATTAGATCACACTACGCCTTATAAGCTGAGCATAGAAACTGAGAATGCTCAGTTTCGCACTGCAGCTGACCGAGCGGTTCTCCGTTCGAATTTGAGAGGAGATTCATGCGAGAGCAGAACTACTGGCAGAAAGTAATGCGAAGCCGAATTGGCAGACGAAGTGCTTTGATCGGCGCGGGAGGGTTTGTCTCCGCCGCGGCCTTCCTGGCGGCCTGTGGTGGAGACGATGACTCGCCCTCCACTTCTGGCGGCACGTCCGGCTCCGGCTCAGGCTCCGGCTCGGTACAGCCGACGGCGGCGACGGGCGGTGGTGGTGGCGGCGCTGCTCCGAGCTTGATCACCGTGCCCCAGGACACCACGTCTCAGGCGGTGCCTGGTGGCGTGTGGGTAAATCGCATTGCGAGGGCGAGCGACACGTACGAGCCCGTAGCAGCGGTAGGCAGCTCTGGTTTCACGCACACCATGCCGGTGTACAGCAAACTGGCGAAGTGGGGCAAAGGCATCAACGAAACACTGCCTACGACCGCAATGGTCAGCGGCGACGCTGCCGAGTCATGGGAGGTCACGCCTGACTCTCTGACCTATACGGTCAAGATGCGTCGCGGTCACAAGTTCGACCCGCGACCACCAACGAACGGCAGAGAGATGACCACAGCTGATCTCAAGTTCAGCATGGACCGCTTTGCCGAGGGCTCGGCGTTCCGTGGCGAGATCTTGAATGAGGTCTTCCCGACCGGCATGGTCGAGTCGATGAGCTATCCCGACGACTTCACGGCCGTGATCAAGCTTGCCTATCCTTACGGCCCGTTCCCGGATGTGATGGCGTATTACCCGTACTTCAACATCTTGCCTGTGGAAGCAGATGGCGGCTTCGACCCTCGTAGCGCAATGCGCGGGTCTGGCCCGTTCCGGCTGACCGAATTCGAGCCCGACGTACGGCTGGTCTATGAGAAAAATGAGGACTGGTATGAGCCGAACCGTCCCTTCTTAGACGGCATCCACCAGGCCATCCTGCCCGAGTACGCGTCGGCACTGGCGCAGTTCGAATCCGGTGCCCTGTGGACACTGCCGGACATCGCCCAGGAGGATATCCTGGCGGTAAAAGACAGACACCCGGAAATGGTGCTCAGTAAGGACATCTCTCTGATCAAGGCACCACAATTCGGATTCTTCCAGTTCACCCAGAAGCCGGATTCGCCTTTCCGTGACGCGCGTCTCCGAAGGGCAATCTCCATGCTGATTGACCGCGAAGAGATCATTGACACCTTCTACAACGTGCTGTCCTTCCGGGCCGCCGGACTCCCGATCGAAGGCAACTGGAACAGCCATCACTTCGCGCTGCAACCGAACTGGATCGACCCGAAGAACAATCCAGAAGAGTTGGGCGAGGGCGGCCAGTACTTCCAGTTCAACCCGGAGGAAGCGGCGAAGATGCTTTCAGCCGGTGGTCACGACGGTTTCAAGTTCCCCTTTGAGTATCGTCAGTCCGCGACAGGCCCGGAGTACGAAGCCATCGCCGGCATGATCAACCAGAACAGCACTCTCGACGCAGATCTCACGGTCATTGACAGACCAAAGCATCGCGAGTATCAGCGCTCAGGCGGATTTGGATTTGAAGGTATGTGGCCGCAAACCAACGGTGGCCACAACGAGGAAGCCTGGTTCCTCAACATGTACCATCCCGCAGGCAAGTACACGGTTTCCTCCGAGCCGATTTCTGTGATCTCCGACCTTGCGCTGGCCATCCGCCAGGAACCAGACCTCGAGCGTCAGGCGGAAATGATCAAGGACATGCAACGAGAGCTCGCGATGGAAATGCCGAACTTCCTGTTGCCCGGCTATGCACTTGATTTCTCTCTGCACCATCCCTGGCTCAAGAACTACAGCGTCTTCGTTAGCGGCGACCTCAACCCCAACTGGTCCTCCGCCCGAATCTACACTGAGTACTGGTTCGACGAGTCGGAGAAGAGCTAGCTCTGCATAGTCTTGGTTGGCACCGCCCCCCATTCGGGGGGGGTGCTCTCTTGAGCCCTAGTGTCTTCAAGCCAAACAGAGGAGAGCAGATGAAGCGAAGCAGCGAGAGGATTCTGGTAACGCATCAGGGTACGCTGCCGAGGGACCAGGATCTCAGGGAGATGGTCGTCGCTAATGAGGAGGGGGAAGCGGTAGACGCCGCTGCCCTCGCATCGCGGGTTCAGTCCGCCGTTGCCGCGGCCGTGAAGCAGCAAACCGAGGTCGGCGTCGATTTCATCAACGACGGCGAGCAATCTAAGAGCAGCTTCCAGTATTACGCTCGCAGCCGGCTCAGCGGCCACCAGTTTGAGCCTTCCTCGACTGGCCGAGAGCAGCCAGCGCTGATCACGACGGCCCGGGATCAGGACACGTTCCCGGGCTTTTTCGGTCGCAGCGGAGCCGGATTCCGGCGACGCCAGTCGTACGTGACGGAGCCGATAAAGTACACCGGACAGGCGGCGGTTCAGACCGATATCGATAACTTCAAGGCTGCCATGGCCGGTACTAACGCTGCTGGTGGCCTCATCATGTCGCTCGCTCCGGGGACGATCGAACACTGGCTGCATAACGACTACTACTCGTCTCAAGAGGAGTTCTTGTTCGCGGTGGCCGACGCCCTGCACGAGGAGTACAAGGCGATAACCGATGCCGGTCTGATCGTCCACCTGGATGACCCAGACCTGGCTGACGGATGGCAGATCTATCCCGAGATGGAGCTTGCCGACTACCGAAAGTACGCCGACCTGCGCGTGGAGGCTCTGAACCACGCCCTCAAAGGCCTGCCACCTGAAAACGTGATCCTGCACGTCTGCTGGGGCAGCGGTCACCATCCGCACGTAAATGATCTACCGCTTAGCGCACTGATCGACCTGTTCTTCAAGGTCAACGCCCAGGGCATCTCGATCGAGCAGGCGAATCCGCGGCACGAGTGGGAGTGGACGGTCTTCGAGGAGACCAAGCTCCCCGACGGCAAAATACTGATTCCAGGTGTCGTCGGACATGCGACTGACATCGTCGAACACCCGGAGCTGATCGCCCAGCGCCTGATCCGATACGCCAACCTGGTTGGCCGCGAAAACGTTATCGGCGGCACTGACTGTGGCGTTGGTTCACGCGTCGGCCACGCCGAAGTCGCCTGGGCCAAGCTGGCGGCCCTTGCCGAGGGCGCGAGGATCGCTTCGAAGAAACTCTGGGCTTAGCTAGTAACCCCCGCTGGATCTATTTCTCGCCCCGTCGATGGAGGAGAGCCATGTCGGACCTGCACCTGTCTTTCGCGATGACTCCTTACGATCGAGTGATGCCGCTGATTACCGGCGAGGTTAAGCCAGCCGGCATCACGCTCGACTACCTGGGTATGCCTGGTGCTGTACCTGGCGTCTTTTACGACCAGATCAAGTTCCAACGTTACGACCTGTCGGAGATGTCGTTCTCGTCGTTTCTCTGTGAGAAGGGGAAGGGCTTTCCGTACAAGCTGCTACCGGTGTTTCACAACCGCAACTTCTCCTACACAAGAATCGTGATCCGAAAGTCGTCCGGCATCCGAGTCGATCACCCGGAGGACATCAAAGGCAAGCGGTTCGCGGTGGGCGACTACCAGCAGACCGCGGCACTTTGGATCAGGGGCGTCCTGGAGCACGAATTCGGCGTGAAGCCCGACGACGTCGACTGGGTTCAGACGCGCGGCGAGCGATACAGCCACACCGGGGCCAGCGGCACCAAGCCGCCGGTCAGGCTGACCTTCGCAACCGAGCCCGAGAGCACGCTGTTCCTCAAAGGTGAGATCGACGCGTCGATGGGATGGGGTAGCAGCGGTCTATCGCACGCCCTGGCCCGCGAGGGCGCCGACATCCGCGACAACCCGGACTTCACACTTCTGTTCTCCGACCCCAAGGCAGAGGGCATTCGCTACTTCAAGAAGACTGGCATCTTCCAGCCGCACCACACGACGGCACTCAGGGAGAGCATTCTGAACGAGCACCCCTGGGTGGCCCGCAGCCTGATGGAAGCGTTCGAGGAAGCCAAGCAGATCGCGATGAGCCGTACCCGTAACCAGACGCTCTTTATCTTCGGCGACCAGAACATGGCCGAGACGCAAAGCATCATGGGACCGGATCCCTTTGTTTACGGCGTCAAAGCTAACGCGGCGGCGATCGACATGGTCCAGACGATGTCTTTGGAGCAGGCCTTCAGCCCAAAGAAACTGCCCCTGGAGGAAGTCTTCCCTGAGGAAATCATCATCGCCGAGGAGCGACTGTAGGACCTTAACTACACGACTAGTCAGGTAGACGTTCCATGAAGCGAAGCACAGATAGAATCCTCACGACGCACGTCGGCAGCTTGCCCAGACCGGCTGAACTACAGGAACTTTTGCGAGCTCGTTACGATGGCAAGGCTTACGACGAGGCCGTGCTTTCGACCAGGCTGAAGCAATCGGTTTCGGAGCTCGTCAAACAGCAGGTCGAAACCGGCCTCGATGTGATCAACGACGGCGAGCAGAACAAGCTTGGCTGGTCTGGTTACATCAGGGAGCGCTTGAATGGCTTCGAAATGAAGACGCTCGATCCCTCTCAGGCGCCGCCGGCTGGACGTTCCGTGATCGACTTTCCCGAGTATCATCGCCGCGAGAATCAGGGTGCGCCGAGTCAGTGGATGTGTACGGGCCCGATCGGCTACACCGGTGCGGCTGTCATCAAGGCCGACATCGAGAACCTGCAGAGTGCGCTTTCGGGCGTCGACTACAGCGAAGCGTTCATGGCCTCGGTGGGCCCCGACAATGTCGGATACCAGCCTGGCCAGAACCAGTACTTTCGAAACGAGGACGAATACATCGAGGCCTGCGCCGTCGCCATGCGCGAGGAGTATCAGGCGATTATCGATGCCGGGTTCGTGCTCCAGATCGACACGCCGGTGCACAAGTTTGACACACTGTCGCTCAGTGTTGCGGACTTCCGCAGTCGCTTCGGTCGGCTGGTCGAGATCCTGAACCAGACCTTGCGTGGGTTCCCGCCGGAACAGGTGCGGCTCCACATCTGTTACGGCGGTATGAAAGGACCGCACGCGGCCGACGTTCAGCTCAACGACTATGCTGATTTGTTGATGCAGGTCAACGCGGCAGGCTACTCGTTGGACCAAAACGTGCGGCACGAGCATGAGTGGAAGCTCTGGAGCGAGATGAAGCTTCCCGGAGGAAAGGTCCTGATCCCGGGAGTCGTGGCTCACACGACAGACACCATCGAGCATCCCGAGCTGGTGGCCGATCGCATCGTCCGCCTGGCGAAGCTTGTCGGCCGCGAGAACGTAATCGCCGGTACTGATTGCGGCCTCGGTGGGCGGCTGCCGGCCGAGATTGCCTGGGCCAAGTTCAACTCGGTGGTGGAAGGCGCTCGTCTTGCCACCCAGCAGTTATGGCCGTAGAAATGATGATTGTGCCCCGCAATGGCCGGCAAACAGCCTAAGGAGAACGCAACGATGCTACGTTTGAAGACGACCTGTGCTCCCAACCCCCGGATTCAGCCGATCGCGGACGGCGACGTCAAGATCGACGGAATCGAGTTCGACTGGAACCTTCAGCCCGTCCCGATGCTGTTCCGTAACAACATCGCGAATGACGACTTCGAGCTTTCGGAGATGTCGATCTCGGAGACGATGCTGACCGTGGACCGCAAGGACGGCTGGGGCAAAGGGCGCTGGGACTGGTGGGCGCTGCCGATCTTCCTGGCGCGCGGCCACTTCTGGGGCGGAATAGTGGTGAGTGCCGCCTCGGGGATCAAGGACCTCAGCGACCTGAAGGGCAAGCAGGTGGGCATCCCGGACTACTGCATGACCGCGGCGCTCTGGCTGCGCATCACGCTGAAGGATCTCTATGGCATCGAGACGAAGGACATTAGCTGGCACAACCTGCGTCCGCGCGATGAGAGCCAGGCGATCGCGCTGGAGCTGGACAAGGACCCGCCTCCCGGGGTGACGATCAACTGGGAGATCCACGATGATCCGATAGCGATGCTGGAGCGCGGCGAGCTCGATGCCGCGATCGGCGTGCGGGCTCCGGGCCTGGAGAACAACAGCAAGGTTCGCAAGCTATTTGCGGACGACGGCGCCGCGGTGATCGCGGAGTACTACCGCAAGACGGGTTGCTTCCACGCGAATCACCAGTTCATTATCCAGCGACGCCTCGTGGAAAATGAGCCGGATGCCCCGATGAAGCTGTTCAACGCCTTTGAGGAGTCCAAGCAACTGAGCTACCAGCGAGCCCGCGAAACCCAGTCTGCCTATCTCTACTTCCCGGGGAACGACTTCAAAGAGCAGGCGGGAACCTACGGTCAGGATCCTTACCCCATAGGCCTCACGGCGATGAAGAAGACCCTCGATCGCGCAATGCAAGGTTCCCTGGAACAAGGCCTGATTCGCAAGCCGATCGTCATGCCAGAGATCTATCACCCGTCGACGCGTGGCACCTAGCTACGAGGCGGTGTCCAGGCAGTCAACGCCCTGGATACGACGGCTTGCAGCAATGCCGTCTTGGCTGGAGCCAGGACGGGCTGGGATTGGCTGAAAGAGCGACGACATGAAGGTCTATAACTTCGATCTGGTCAACTACCCCGAGCTGAACCCGGACGCACCGCGTACGCCCGTGCCGAGCAACTACTTCGATCCAGTGGTTGGTTCCAGGAACTACAAGGAACACTTGGAGGAGATGGCCTACTGCGAAGAGCTGGGGTTCGAAGGCGTTATCTTCAACGAGCACCACTACAGCGCGTATGGGACGATGCCTTCACCGAACCTGATTGGCGCGGCTCTGAGCCAGCGTACGCAGCGCATTCGGATCGGTGTCTTGGGTTCCATCCTGCCGCTACGCTCACACCCTGTCCGCGTCGCGGAGGAGTACGCGATGCTGGATTGTCTGAGCGAAGGCCGGCTAATCGCTGGCTTTGTGCGTGGCGTGCCTGCCGAGTACATCTGGTACAACGTCGAACCCACTGAATCGCGCCAGCGCTTCCAGGAAGCCTTCGACCTGATCATGACCGCGTGGACGGAACCGGTGTGGAGCTACAGGGGCGAGTTCTATCAGCTCGAGGACTGCTCGTTGTGGCCAAGGCCAGTGCAACAGCCTCATCCGCCGGTCTGGGTCGCTGCGCGCAGCTCAGAATCGATCGAGTGGTGCGTGGCGCGGCAAATCCCGATCGCGCAGATCTATCAGACGACAGCTCAGATCGAAGACACGTTCGGCTATTACAGAAAGATCGCGAAGGATCAGGCCTGGGATGCCGGTTCCGAACGGTTCATCTTGACCCGTCATATCTACGTCGGCGAGTCCGATGAGGCGGCCCGCGAGACGGCTGAATCTGCACTGCGTTACTTCTTCTCACTGCAGGCTCGCGGGTTTAACGAGGCGATCAACGAGCGGGCGGCGGACCGGGTGAAGCTGCAGTCTGCGCTCAATACCGAGCGGTCGTTTAACTACTTCAGGGAGGAGAACCGAAAACGCCTCGACTTCTCTGAATTGGGATGGCAGGACCTGCTGGACTCGGGGTACCTCATCGCGGGTAGTCCTGACTCCGTAGCGAAGCAGCTCAAAGGCCAGATGCAGCAAGTCGGAGCGGACCACTTTATGGGGATGTTCCATATTGGCAACATGGACCACAGCGATGTGCTGGGCTCGCTTAATCGGTTCCACCGAGAGGTCATGCCGCAGCTGGAGGGCTGAACTTGGGTCAGAATCGTGCCGTTCGCAGTGGAATGAGCGGATATCGGTAGGTGAGGCAGGCGAGAGGACGATGGCGGCAATAGCCTGTCGGTTCGGCCCGGAGTGAAACTTTCGAATCCACTGCGCTAAGATGTCTACAGTAGAGACTTAGCCTCGTGCCCACTGTTGTCACCCCTAGCGCGTGGCTATATCGAAGGAGATCAATTGAATCAGTTGAAGAAATGCGCCTCAGACACGTGCTCGACGCTCATTAACCCCAATCAGACGCTCTGCACCCGCTGCGAGACCAGAATGCAGGCGAGCGGAAATGCAGCGCCGTCCAAGCCTCGCGCATTCCGCAGGCCCTCGAAAAAGAGGCGTTAGGACGCTACCGCAACTTTCACCGTAGCCTGCTCAAGAGCCCACCGACGGACCATTTGCCGAACCCCGGGCTTCTACCCGACGTAGCACTATCGCCCGAACGTGTCGTGTTTCTTCAGCGAGAACGAAGCCAGCCTCACGGGAAAGTGTCTGTGGCACCAGCTCGGGAAGCCGATTTTCGTTTCACCTTCGTTGGCCACGCGGGCAGCCAAGACTTTCACCGACAATAGAAACGTATGGTCATCGCTGCATCATCGGATGGTGTCGGAGAGAGTGATGAGGCGGAAGAAGTTCGCCTTGCCAAAGTGCGCGACTCGAGCGTCTGGTCCGTGTGGCACGACCGCTATTACGGCCTTATCTACCGCTATGCATATGCCCGTTTGCTCAACGTCGAGGACGCTGAGGACGCTGCCTCGCAGGTTTTCCTAGAAGCCCTCAAGTCCATCCACCGCTATCGTGATACAGGCCGGCCAATCCTAGCCTGGTTCTACGGCATTGCTCATCACATGGTCTCACGCAAGCGGCGCCAGGTTAGGCAAACGAGTGATCTGCAAGAGGCCGAAGCAGTCCAGATTGAGGGGTTTGAAGAGGCATCTTTGACGAGTCTGGTGCTGCGGCAGGCGCTGGATAAGCTCAAGCGGGACCACCGGGAAGTGCTCATCCTGCGCTTCATCTTGGCGCTACCTACACGCCGTGTTGCCGAGCTGCTGGGTAAGAGTGAGGCAGCGACCTATTCGTTACAGGTAAGAGCAACCACCGCGCTTCGCAAAGCACTGGATGGCAGAAGCTGAAAAAATCCGCGTGATGACCGAATGATTCTGTGCCTTTCCCGGCATATACAGGTAGGAGGAAGCAGAGTTGCAGAGTAAAGATGCTCGCCTCATCGAATGCTTGCGTCTCCTGGAGGAGACCGGCGACATCGAGCGTTGCCGAGGACTCTACCCAGACCTGGGCGAAGCGCTCAGCGAGCACGCCTCGACGGCGAATGGCCTTGTCGCTCTGATTCCGCCGACCTCGTCGGCCCAGTCTCAGAGTTCAAGCAGACGCCAGCTTCTTTCTTCCTTGTCCACCATGCCGGGAGGAACGCCTTTATGGCAGCGAATTTTGACTAAGAAGGCGGCATTTTTGGCCGCGGCGGCCGCGATATTCGTGGTCGGAGTGGCCGGCGCCAGCGCCGCGACTGGAACGTCGCTTCCACAGCCGGTCAATCAGGTTCTGGGGACGCTTGGCCTTGCCAGCTATCATAGTCAGGACGTGCAGCAGAAGGTTCAGGACGCTATCGATTCCACCGAACCTGGCCCTGAGCGTGGGCGGGCTGTCAGCCAGGCTGCCTGTGACGCAGCGCAAAACCGCGACAACTTGCCGGAAGGGGCGATGGACGCCCCTGGCCAGGACGACAAGGATACCAAGGACTGCAGTGAGATCGGAGAGAATTCCGGCCAAGGCGGAGCTGTAGAGCCTTCGAGCCAGGGAGAGAGTTCTAGCCACCGGCAGGATGGGCAGCAGAAAGGTCAGAACGGTATCCAGTCTACGGATCCCGGCCCCGAACGTGGTCCGGCCGTTAGCGAGACGGCCTGCGACGCAGCCCAAAACGGCGATAACCTGCCCGAAAGAGCAAAGAACGCTCCTGGTCGGAGCGACAAGGACACGAAGGACTGTACACACCCTAGCCCTGAAGGGTCATCAGGTCCGGAAAACACGCCGTAGAGCAACGGCACCAATCGGCATTTGCAACCTGCACCATCACGATCACTCCGGAAGGCAGGCAACAACGCATAACGTAAGAAGAAGGGGGCCTGCATACCGGCCCTTCTTTTGATTTCTTAAGGTAACGGCGTGCAAAAAGAAACTTTCGGGCAAGTCTTGGCCAGGCATCGCGAATCGCTGCCCGGCGTCGTCGGCACTGCGGCAACCCTCCGCGTCGGCGAAGCCTGCATCCTGGTTATGGTCTCTAAACGGCCCGTTCAGCTCGACCAGCTGCTACCCGCCACCCTCGACGGTTACCCGGTGCAGATTCGGGAGACGGGCGAGATTAGCGCCTTCGGCGAGACAACGAAGTAACTAACCTCAAACGTAGTTATCCGCTGCGGTCCTCCTCCCGGCAGGAGCCCGTCTAGGTCCAGAGGGGTTGGTTTGCTACGTGAGACTCGGACCTCGAACCGAAATCCAGAACCTCAGACGAATGCTTCGAGAACGGACGATGACGTGACACGATCGCTTGATAGTGTTCGCGACCGTCTGGATTGGGAGCAGTCTACTGCTGCGGCATCGGTCGGAGCCTCTACAGATCTCTGCTCGATGCGAGGGTGCCCTAATTGGCAGGAGCTAAGCGGTCTTCTTTATCGAAGAGGAACTTGCTCGCCAGGGCGCCGACCTCTGGGCTGCGACCGCGATTAGATCTTTACCTGCGACGTCATCATCGGGATAGACGGCTATCCCGAGTCGCCAGTCTCCTTCACCGAGTGCTGCCATCATTCTTCGGATCACGGGGATGGCGCCAGCTCTGTCGCAATGAACCAGGCAGATCGCGAGCCCAGTGTACCCAATGGTGCCAACTAGGTCTGTACTGCGAACTGCACCGGTCACAATACGAGATGTTTCGTTCGTCCCGCTCCCAAATGGATTCGACTCACCCACTTCCTCCGCCTGTGATCCCTCCAGTGTCAGAACTACTAGAGGGGGTCCATAACGCTTAGCCCGTGTTGTCTCCTCATCCACACGTAGCTCGAAGTACCACTGAGCGAGCAATCCCGTAGCTGGGTGATAAATCGCCAGTCGGCGGCCGCGTTCCGCTTCCTGAACCATGCGCTGGTTATCACCGGTCTGCTTCTTGTAGCGAGGAAAGCGAATGGTGATCACCTGAGTCGCCAAAAACAGAGCCAAACCCACAACGAAGCCGTGAATCGGTTGGTTCTGAACCAAGGTGAATCCGGCCCAGGCCGCAATTCCGGCCGCCGTGAGCAGGCCGGTAAGAATCAAGATTCGCATATCTGTTTATCGGAACTCATCGTGCTGGAAGTGAGGTCCGTGAAGTCCGGTCGCGCGGTCTTACTGCGAACGGTCGTTGCGCATCGTGAGGCTGCACCCACGGCCTGGCACGATTTGGTTGTAGTGTTCGCTGCACGAGATCGTGTGGCGCTTTACAACTCTAGTCGCCCGCGACAAGATTGCGGAACCGTGATCAGCGGGCGCCACAAAGACACAAAACCACCGGATGCGCTACGAGACTGCTGCCGAACCCGCGTCTGCTACAGCCTGATCATCTTCCACCGAGCTGCCAGAAGCACCGATAGCCCCCACGATTTCACCCGCCCCATTCTTTATTGGCACGCCACCGGGGAAGCTGATCAGGCCCCCATTGGAGTGTTCGATGTTGTATAAGGGGCCTGCCGGCTGCGACAGTTTGCCGATCTCACCGGTGTTCATGTCGAAAAAGCGAGCAGTCCTTGCCTTTTTGATGGCGATGTCGATAGATCCAAGCCAGGCACCGTCCATCCGGGCAAACGTCTTTAAGTTTGCACCCGCATCTACTACGGCGATATCCATCTTGGTGCCTATTTCTATGGACTTCTTCAAGGCTGCTGCGAGAGCAGTCTGAGCTTGCTCCAAAGTAATGTCGGACACAGTAGCCACATCCCTTCCATCTAAAAGCCCGCTCTAATGCCAAGGGCGCGCTGCTTACTCAGTTTACATACCAACTGCTGTTTGACAGATTACGTCGCCGACAACAAGATCACGGCACCGTGACCAGTAAGCGCCACAAAGACTGATTGAGTCCCTACTGGATGAGGTCGAAGCAGATCATCGATCATGAGCTCAACATAGCGCCTGCGGACGCTTTGGCATCTTGTTGCCCACCGGAACTGGAGGCGCTGATTCTCCCCTCTGGACTCCTCAATAGGAGACCAGCTTCCAGGAAATGAAGATACGTCCGGCGCTGGGTTGTTACCTGAGAATTAGCCGTCCGGACCAGACAATGCCGTCTGCTGCGGCTCGTTGATATTCGACGCACACGTGGTGACAGATCGTTTGGGTTTGTCGAGCACTATCGTGTTTTGGGCATCCAAGTCAGGTCACCAGACTCCGTGTAATTGGGGTCAGTAGCCATTCGCTCGCGGAGCGTCGGTGGGATTGGACACCACTCACCCTCCGAACCGAACAAAACCTGGAGGGTGACTCGTGCTGCCTTTACTGCCGATTGCTTCCGTCTTGGCATATCTACTCAACGGGCCGGCGCTAAGTTCGTAACTTGAACTCTCGGCAATGTAAGTTGTACGGCCGAATCTCTAACAGAGAAGCTAAGGCTGGGCGCTGCTGGACCAATTAAACAGCGACCAGAACAATGCATCTCCACCGCTGGCTAGAAGCTGAGGTCCAGACTCCAAGAAAGTCCACTCGTAGCGACGGCCCGTGCCCGGATCCGCACTCACGAGCCATCTGCCATCGCCGTCTTCTGTAGCCGACCAGGACGTGTCGGTAAGCGCCAGTCTTACTGCCCTCCTGGCCGAAGACCCGTCGCTATCTGCCCCACACCCCACGTCAAAATCTAGATACTCCACTCGCCCGACTAGCGAGATGATGGTGCGCTCTGGGATCGTGGCAGTACCGCAAATGAAGTCGTTAGGGTGTAAAAGTGGCCACCCCTGAACTATGGCGATAACTTCCTCCGCCTCGTATTCCACTGCTCCGGAGTCACTGCCACCACCGATGCAACTCAAGGAGAGTAAGGCTCCCAGCATAGTCACGGCCAGAAGCTTTGGTCGTATTTTGGTCACCAGATTTCACTCCTCTAATCGATGATTGGCAGTCGCGTACGGCCGGCTAGGTTGGCATAGGGGCACCACAGGAGGCGCGATCAAGCCACGCACGATTCGGCGATCATGATGTCCTCAAAACTGGGGCCTCTCCATTTGTACGATTCTAATCCGCCCGCGCCCGACCGTCTGCCGAAGGTGGTTCAGCGCCAAGTCGGAGAATCGCTGGGCCCCGAATTTGGGCGGGCCCGCAGCCGAAGTCTTGCGCCTTGCTTGGAAACCAAAAGGGGCTCGCCAAGCGGCGAGCCCCTTTGCTGCGATACCCGTTCTGCTGGATGGGCGAAGCGTCCTAGTTGATGAAGCCGTTCTCCCGTAGCCAGCTCTCGGCGACGGCCGCGGGCTCTTCACCGTCAGCGTCGACACGAGAGTTCATCTCTCGCATCACCTCGGAGTTGAGCGCCGCGGAAATCGGGCCGAAGATGGCCTCCAGCTCATCGCCGTGCTCATCGTAAACGTCCTTACGCACCGTCAACGCGTTGTTGTACGCGAAGAAGGAGTTCAGGTCGTCCTCCAGGATGAGGATGTCGTTGGCAGCGATGGTGCCGTCGGTGCCGAAGAATTCACCGAAGACGCACGTGTCGCCGTCGACTACCAGCGAGGGGATGACGGAGAACTCGACCTCGGCGAGTTGGTCACCCGACAGCTCAAAGCCGTATTCGGCGGCCAGCGCCGGGAAACCGTCATCGCGGGTGAGCCACTCGGTGGCGCCGCACAAGGTCGCGTTCTCTGGGTCCGTGTTGGCGATATTGGCGAAATCAGAGATCGTCGAGACTCCCAGCTCCTCGGCGCGACTGCGCAGAAGACCGAGAGCGTACGGGTTGTTGACCTGCGTCATGTCCAGCCAGACGATCCCGTTTTCCTCAAGATCGCCAGCCTTGACCGCGTTGTACAGCTCCACCGGGTCAGCCGGCGCCTCGCCGATCTCTCGCGCGAGGTGAACGCTCCAGGCCGTTCCGGTGTACTCCCAGTACATGTCAACGTCGCCGGACTCGAGAGCCGCTCGGGTGTTCGCCGAGCCGAAGATCGCGGTCTGGTCGTTGACATTGGCGCCGGCATCTTCCAGCGCATTGACCAGGATCTGGCCCAGGATGAGCTGCTCGGTGAATTCCTTGCCGCTCACCGTGACCGAAACGCCACTTAGGCTCCCGCTGCCGCCACTCCCGTTGTCATCATCGTCACCACCGCAAGCGGCGGCGACGAGTCCGAAAACGACGAGCAGTGCGGATAGTCTCAATAGTTGCTTCATGTCCTTCTCCTTTGCCATTTCTCTTTCCCCCTGATGTAGGCTCTCCCTTCAAGGGGTTCTGGATTCAAAGTCCTTTTGGACGCAGAACGTCTTCAATCAGGCCGGCTAGGTAATCGACAGAGAGGGCAAGTACAGCGACGAGGACGCTGCCTACTATGGTCACCAACTCACGGCCCTGGACGATCCCTGTCGTGATGATCTGGCCTAGCCCGCCGCCGTTTATGAAAACGGCCAGCGTCGCGGTACCCACGTTGATAACCAGGGCGGTCCGGATCCCCGCCAGGATCACCGGCACGGCCAAAGGTAACTCTACCTTAAGCAGTACGCCGATCCGGCTCATGCCCATGCCGCGGGCCGACTCGATGACCGACTCGTCGACCTGTTGTAGGCCGACCATCGTGTTGCGCAGCACCGGTAACGAAGAATAAGCGACGAGGGCAACGATAGTGGGCCAGAGGCCGATGGTCCAGACCAGGGCCAGCAGCGCGACCAGCCCGATCGACGGCACCGCTTGACCAATGTTGAAGACGGCGATCGCGAACGGTGTGACGTGGCGCGCGAACGAGCGCGTCAAGACGACGCCGACCGGTATCGCGAGTGCCAGCACGAACCCCGTCGAGAGCAAGGTCAGCCAAATATGACGCTGCGTCGCCATCACGATGAAGTCGATGTTGACCCGCCGGCGCTCGATGCTGTCGAGCTCCTGCCCGTCGACCCAGAGGTAGAGCGCCAGCAGCGCGGTGGCCAGCAGGAGCGGCGTGATCAGATAGCTGGTGAGTGGCCTGCGGAATGAGCCGATTGGGCTTGCCACCAGCGGCTGTTGATTCACGGCAACGATGGCTGCCCACCTCCTGCGCCGTCGTGCTCCGCAGCGCGCATCTCGCGCACGGATCGGTTAATCGTCCCGATGTCCACGACGCCCTGATAAGCGCCGTCATGGCCGACGACGATCGAGACGTTGTTAGCGGCGCCCAGCATGGCGTTTAACGCGTCGCTCAGGCTGGACTGCGTGTCGACGATGGCGGTCGCCGCGTCGCCGAGGCCGGCCAGGTCCCCGCCGGCCGTCGGCGCGAGATCCTCGAGACTGAGCCAGCGGCGCGGCCGGCGCTGCTCGTCCAGGACCAGCAGCGCGTCTTTGCCGGAGCCTTGCAACAGGCTGCGCGCCTGATCGCGGGAGGCGCTCTCGTGTAGGACAGGCCACTCGAGTAGCTGAATCGAGCCGACGTGGCTCAATCCGAGCCGCTTGAGTGAGGCGCCGCGGCCGATGAAGTCCTTGACGAATTCGTCTGCCGGGTTCATCAGGATGCGCTCCGGCGTGTCGTACTGCGCGATCTGGGATTGATCCCGCAGGATGGCGATGCGATCGCCCATCTTGATCGCTTCCTCGATGTCGTGCGTGACGAAGATGATCGTTTTCTTGATCTCGCGCTGGATGCGCAGGAACTCGTTCTGCAGCCGTTCGCGCGTGATCGGGTCGATCGCGCCGAAGGGCTCGTCCATGAGCATTACGTCGGGATCGGCGCTCATCGCGCGCGCCACGCCGACACGCTGCCGCTGCCCGCCGGACAGCTCCTTGGGGTAGCGGTGTCGGTAGAGCCCGGGGTCCATGCCCACGGTGGTCAGGAGCTCATCGACACGGTCGGCGATCCGGCGGCGGTCCCAGCCGAGCAGCTTCGGCACCGTGGCGATGTTTTCGTAGATCGTCATGTGGGGGAAAAGGCCGATTTGCTGGATCACGTAGCCGATGCGACGCCGCAACTGGTCCGGATTGACCTTCGTCACGTTCTCGTCGTCGAGGTAGATGTTGCCGCTGCTCGGCTCGATCAGGCGGTTGATCAGCTTCATCGTGGTCGTCTTGCCGCAGCCGGATGGGCCGACCAGGATGACGATCTCGCCTTCCGGTATATCCATCGTCAGCGAGTCCACAGCCGGCTCGTGCTGGCCGGGAAACTGCTTGGTCAGCGCTTCGAGGCGAATCTTCGTCTTCACCGCAGCCCCCGCGACGTCGTAAGGCGGGAGAGGAGCACGTAGAAGGCGTCGAAAAGGACCGCCAGGACCATGACGCCGAGGATGCCGCCCAGGACCAGGTTGAGCGCCGCCGGACTGCCGAATCGCGCCAGGCCGGAAAAGATGTCGTTGCCGAGTCCCGGCCCGAGTATGTAGGCGCCGATCGCCGCGATGCCGACGATGATGATGGTCGAAACGCGCATGCCGGTGATGATCACCGGCCAGGCCAGCGGCAGCTCGATTCGGAGCAGGCGGTGGATGCGCCCCATGCCCATGCCTTCGGCTGATTCCACGATCGCCGAGTCAACGGAGCGCAATCCCACGATGGTGTTGCGCACGATGGGCAACAGCGCGTACATGACCAGCGCGATGATGACCGGCTTGGTGCCGAGCCCGAAGATCGGTATGAAAAGACCGAACAAAGCGATCGACGGAATGGTGAGAAAGACGCCCGTTACAGCGAGAACGAGCTCGCGAGGGCGCTCGGTTCGATAGGTCAGCAAGCCGAGGCCAACGCCAATGACCGTCGCGATCGCAATCGCCTCAGCCACGACGATTGCGTGCTCGATTCCGAGATCGAGCAGGTGCTCCCAGCGGTTACGAAGATACTCGTCGAAGCTCACCGTGAATGCTCCCTAAGTGATACCGCAGCTCGCGATCTCGCCCGTACCTGCATAGGTCCAGGATGGTTCGGTTATCGGAGCCGAAGGGCTAATAGGACACCACAAAGAGTCACCAATCAAAGCGGGGGGGGGTTCACGACAGGTAAGAGCACAACTGGTACGCCGGCCAGGAGGCAGGGCCGGGCCGCAACTCCGGCAATGATGCCACAGAAGCGCTGGGTGGTCGCGAATCCTGGCGTCGAATCGCGAAGCGACCATCCGAGGTCGCTAACCTCGAATCCTGGTCAGCCCGGTCCCGGCCCCGCAAAGATGCCCCTTGAGTACGATGGAGATTAGGATAGTCCCGGCCGGATCGAGCTTCGAAAGTGGCGAGGATATTAGGGCGAATCAGCTTACTTCGAATGCCCCAGGCCAGCTGTAGTCGAGGCTTCTGTCCACCGGAGTCTCGAAGCCTGAAGAACGGATCGCACGCGTCTGCAGGGTTGGAGTTAGGGTTTTGTTCGACCTGGTCCTCGCTTTCTCACTGGTTGCTACCGTCCTCATGGTCACCGCGTTGATCTCGGGATTGGTCGAAAAATCGCCCCTATCCTTCCCGCTCATATTCCTGTTCCTCGGTGTCGCCTTGAGCGGGCACGGCTTGGGTGTTATTGAAATGAAGGCCGACGACGAAACCCTCGAGGTGGTCGCGACTCTTACTCTCGCCCTGGTCTTGTTCCTTGACGCCGTGCAGCTGCAGCTCGATGAACTGGGACGTCGCTGGCTGATCCCGGCAGTCATCCTGGGGCCTGGCACCGGCCTGATCATCGCCCTCGGCGCCGTGCCACTCGCATTAATCGTCGGCTTCGGGTGGATCATTGCTTTCATCGGTGGCGCCGTTCTCGCCTCCACAGACCCAGTAGTTCTTCGCGACCTCGTAAGGGATCAGCGTATACCCCGCAGTGTCCGGCAGATCCTCAAGATCGAAGCAGGGACAAACGACCTCGTCGTCCTGCCAGTCGTACTAATCCTCATTGCCGTTGCGGAGTCTGAGACCGGCGGGATCGGTGGCTGGGTCGAATTTATCTCACGTCTCTTGATACTTGGGCCCGCAATCGGCGCCGCGATCGGCGGCGCTGGCTCCTGGCTGATGACGCAAGTTGACGAGAGGTGGCACATCCGCAACGAGCACCAGGCTCTCTACGGCTTAGGGTTGATTCTAGCGGCTTACGCGGCGGCCACCGCGGCCGGTGGTGATGGCTTCCTGGCCGCCTTCGCGGCTGGTCTCGCTGTAGTCGTCTTCAACCAGACGATGTGTGATTGCTTCCTCGAGTACGGAGAAACGACGGCCGAGGTAGCGATGCTTCTCTCCTTCGTCCTCTTCGGCGCGGTGCTCTCAGATCTCGCAGGTTCCGTCGACGTGGCCGCAGCGCTCGCCCTAGCCGCTCTCGTCATATTTGTTATACGACCCGGCGTTCTTGGGCTCCTTCTCTCCCGCACCAGTATGAGCTGGGAAGCCCATGCGCTGGTCAGCTGGTTCGGCCCGCGAGGCCTAAACTCGCTCCTACTCTCCCTGCTGGTCGTGCAAGCTGGCCTTCCGGGAGGGGAGCTCCTCCTCGCAACTGTCGGCTTCGTCGTGTTCGCATCTGTGATAATCCACGGCGGAACCGCCGCACCTCTCGTCTCCTGGTACGTCAGGAAAGCCACCAAGGAGACCTTCTCAGAGGAACGCGAGGGCACGGCGCCGGAATTGTTCGCATCCCCTGAAATCGACGCTACGCGAATCGGCCTCGAGGATCTTTTGCGACGATTGAAGTCGGACGACCCTCCTCTAATTCTCGACGTGCGCTCCCGATCGACTTATCTGAAAGACGAAGCACACATCCCAAACGACGTTCGAGTCTTACCGGACGAGATCACTGAGTGGGCCGCGACCAAGGACAAGCAACGGTCGCTCGTGACCTACTGCACTTGACCCGCCGAAGCAACGAGCGCCCGTGCGGCGCTGCAGCTCACTGCTCTCGGTTTTTCGGCAACTTCTCTCGAAGGAGGCTTCGAGGCCTGGCGTGCCCAGTTCCCTGTCGAGCCAACTCATGCATCGCCCGGACTGTGAGTCCCATACCCTACGATTACCTCTGACCCACAATGATCGACGGCAAAGCAACCGTGATTGACCTAACGTGAGCGAGCACCTGGAGCCTCCTTCGGAAGAGCCTCTCGATGGAGAGGTTCCGGAAGAGGAATCGCCTGGCTGGACCTGGCAAAGAGTCAGGCCCTGGGCCTTCGCAGCGCTGGGTTGCGCCGTCATCCTTCTAGCCGCCTTCATGGCCGCCGATCGCTCATACAACCCCGAGCCCAGAATTCCCGAGTCGTCCTTCATGGCGCAGTCAGGCTTGCTCGGAACGAATCCGGCCTTCAGGCAGGAGTTAGCAGCGGCCGTCGACTTCTTTGGCGCCGGAAAGGAGCCCGAAATCGAACTCCTGGGCGAAGCATACGAGCTCGCCTTTCCCAGGACCTTCGCGGATCGGCTCTTCGGGGAGCGAAGCGAGAGAGCCACTATCTTTACCGCCCTGTCCCAGTTTGGAGAGCTTCGATTCCTGGTCGTCTGGGACGATACTCGGCCCGCGGTTATCGCCATCGAGAGCCCTTCGGCTCGAGGGTCTCAGTCGAAGCCAGAAGGCCTGTTTCTGGCCCTTCCAGCGCCTGAAACGGATGCGCCAGAGGACTTCCTGCAGCTGTCCATGGCTATTAGAAACCAGTTGAATGATCTGGATCAGCTCCCGACGCAGGAACTCTCTAACGACGAGTACATCCTCTTCGGCCCCTTTGCCCGTGGTGATCGCAACTCCTTGGAGGCTCGAATTGCAGACAACTTCGTCTTGACCCATCTAGCCAATGAGATCGAGCGGGTTGAAGGAGACATCAGCCTGGCTGCGCCCGCCTTCCTCCTGCTCAAGGCCCCGCAAACGGGCATTATCCGGGCCCTGTTTCTTCCCAGCCTCGGTCTGGTTCAGGAGCCGCTGTGGGGATCGAGCTCGACGTCGAGTCTGGCGCACGAGTTGGTCCATGCCAACCTCCACTCCGTAACAGCCGCGCCCGGTGCCTTGCTCAATTTGGCTGCACAGTATCTCGATCGAACTCACCCTCGTCTATACGGAGAGGTCGTTGGTGATCTCTACGAACGATTGAGTTCGGAGGGCCGCGCTGAGGAAGCTCTCGCCTTCTTGACTGGAGCCGTGGCGAGCCGCCAGACCAAGACCGAACCAACCCTCCGTCTGCTCCAGAATCAGGGCCGTCTCTCGATCAGTGAGCCTGTCCTGATTTCTGACATACATTTGCTCATCGAGTTCGGATTGCTGCCAGAGTGCATGGAGCCAGGAGAAGGCGAAGCCCTGGACGCCGAGCTCACGTACGAGTTCTACGAATCAATAGATGAAGTGTGTTCTGCAACTGCACCGGATCCGAACTAGCCACAGTGATCAGCCCCGTCGTTTCACGAGGCCTTACTCATGTGGGAATGGACTCGTCAAAACCCATCACGATTCGGTCATCGTGTCAGGTTTGACACGGTGCTTGCCTGACGACAAAATCGCTGCACTGTGACCAGCGAGCAGGCACCGATAACCGGCCAAACTTATGGCGAGGCTCAGGCGAGGCAGAGAACTCGTGCCTTCCTCCTGACAGAGGCTGAGAAACCGTTGAGCGAGATTTTGCAGAGCGTTGAGGATGCGCTCTCCCGGTTCACTGAAAGTCTCAACGGCGTGAGCCGGGCGCAATCGGCCTTCGCGCCTGGAGGCGAGGGAGAGGAAGCCTACTCGATAGCCCAGGCCGCACGGCATGTTGCGGGGTCAACAGTGATCATGGCATCGCGACTGGCGGCCGTGGCTTACGGTGAAGAGCCAGCGCCTGCCACGGGCCCTGGAAGCTTCGGAAGCGTCGACGCTGGCTCTATACCTGAGCTCCTCAATGCCCTCGACCCGGCCCGCTCCGCTCTACGGGAAGGCGAGGCGGCGATCCGAGGAAGTGCTCCAGATCGCAGCATCAATCACCCGGCGTTTGGCGAGCTCAACACCGCGGCCTACTTGCGCATGATCGGTCTTCACATCGAGGATCACATCTATCAGGTGGCGAAAATCAAGGGCGACTCGGAGTATCCGCCAACCTAGAATCCAGCGCTGGCGTGCGTGGCAGAGCGTATGGTGAGCGTAAAGCTTGGCCCGACTTCAAGGAGTGGTCTACTGCCGAGCTAGGAGATGACTTCCGCTTCCGCCGCCTCCGAAAGCGCGGCGCGGCCCGAGCGGCGGAGACCCAGCCCCAGTAAAACCAGAGCCGTCAGCAGGACGGCAGCGCTGAGCCCCAGCGACCACTGAATCCCGATAAAAGCTCCCATGAAACCAACAGTCACGCCGCTGCCCACGCGCAACCCGTTGAGAGACGTATTAAACAGTCCGATCAGTCGCCCCCGACTCTCTACCGGAGCTTCGAGCTGAACTAGCGCCTGCGCCATCGACGTGAAGCCAATGAGGCATATGCCGGACAGGAAAAGCGAGACAAGCGCCAGTGGATACACCGGTGACGCCGCGAATACCAGCATCGTCACCGTCCAGCAGAGCGCCAGTCCGGTCGCCTTGGCCGGCGTCGGCGAGGCGTTTGGCAGCGTCTCCAGTAGCAGCCCGCCCATAATCGCTCCCACCGCACCGGCTAACAGAAGCATCGTGTAAGTCAGGCCAGCGTCGTCTTCTAAGAACGATTCGGCGAACTCCGGCAGCTGCGCCTGATGTGCGCTGCCGACCAGCAGCGACGTTAGTCCGACTAGCACGATCATCGAAATGATCGTCCGGTTGGTTCGCGCGATCCTCAGAGCGTCGAAGTTCGCCGAGAGCTGCCACGTCACCTTCCTCCGCGCGCGAACCTCCTGCGGCACGTCGCCGTGGCCCGTAAACGGCTCCCGCAGAGACCAGAGCACCATCGGCAGATAAATCGCCGCGTTGATCGCGATCCCCAATTCCGGCCCCAGAAGGAGCAAGAAAGCGCCGCCGATCGCCGGGCCCAACAGCAGACCGATCTGACGACCCGTGGCCGTCAGGCGCACCGCGCTCGCAATCCCATCGTTGCCAACGATGTCGTGGATGATCACCTGGCTCGCCGGTGAAAAGACCACGCCGGCCATACCGTGCAGGGTCAGCAGCACCACGGCGTGCCAGACCGCGAGCGTGGCGACTGTTCCCGGCTTCTTTCTAAGAGAGGATCGGTTCCGGCTTCCAGTCGAAGTCGCCGTCCAATGGATAGACCGGCCGGTTGATTCTCTCGTACGAAAACGAGGACAGCTTCGGGCTGCTAATTCCCGGGGCGTCGACCTCGATAATCTTCGTCGCGATCGGCCCGAAATCGGCTCGGAAGTGCGCGGCGCTCTTCACCACGAGGATTCGACGTTGCGTCGGCTCGATGCCAAAGGCGCGAAAGAAATTCAGATCGCTGGGATGGCCCCGCAGGTCCGTTAACTGCAGCTCGATCCCTCCCGGCCCGTTGATCTCCAGGACCACCGTGCGGCCTCGACTCGCGCGAGTCCCCTTGCCCATCGGGCCTCCTAGATCGAAGCCACCCTCATGGATCAATCTCACCTTGCCAGTGACCGCGACGGGCTTGCCGTGATTGCCATCGTGCTTCCCGCCTACCTCAAGGCTTACCGTGGCGCCGACGCCCGCCTCGATACACACATCGACCGCCGCCCTGTCCATGATCTCTGCCACGGCCGCTGAGCGCGCGTTGGCCTGGAGGAGTCCTTCGAGAATGGCAGTGCCATCGCCAGCCGTCCCGCTCGCGCCCGAATCGGCGATATCGGCGAGGACGTAGACGCTGCCTTCCTCACCAGCCATCGCCTCGCCGATCGCCTCACCGATTGGAGTCGGTACGACCTCGAAGTCGGCGCGCATGTCCCAGCACATCTGCGCCAGCTCGCCGGCGCGAAGCGTCGCCTTTTCCGGATCGTTGTTCGTCACCACGATGATCGAGATTGACGAGTACGGCGTATCGGCGAAGGGGAAGCCACCCAGGACTGTTGCCGAGAGCACGTCGCCCTCGGCCTCCAGCTCTTGGGCTCGGTCGATTGCCTTCTTGAGAGGCGATTGCCAGGTCGTCACCATCGACTGATTGGCAACGATGAGCGGGACCTTCACGTACGACATGGAGGGTCTGACCTTGCCTTCGATCGTCTCGATCAGCAGCAGCATCGCCCGCGCGCCGGTCTCCGGCATATCGATGTGCGGATACTCCTTGTAACCGACCAGGACGTCCGCGTGCATCATCATCGCCGGCGACAGGTTGGCGTGCAGATCGAGCGGCGCGGCAACCGGCACCCCTGGACCTACGAGTTCGCGAACCGCCGCGAGGAGATTGCCTTCGCCGTCATCCTCGTGCTCGAGCGCCATGGCGCCGTGTAATCCGAGCAGCACGCCATCGACAGGAAGCGCCGCCTTGATGCCATCCAGGATCTCGCTCGAGATCAGATCAAACGCCTCTTTGCTGACTCGGCCGCCCGGCACTGCCTGGCCATAGGTTGTAAGGATCAGCTCGACGCCCTGACGCTGGGCCTCAGCCAGGATGCCGCTGTAGATATTTCCGGTGTTTTCCAGCGCCAGCATTTCGGCGCCGCGATAGACATGGCTGGAGCCCTTTTGGAAGTCGGTTAGCGATGTTGGCTCCCATTGAAATGTGTTGGTTTCCTGGGCGATCCCACCCGTAACGATTCGCATCGGCACCTGACGACTCCCTCTAGATACTCATTTCGCGGTGAGTTGCTCAGTCGAATCGGCGCACTTGCTCGAGTGCGGCACGGCCCAGGAGGCCGTACGGGTTTCCGAGCGTCTCGCGAATTTCGAAGTGATTAAAGCCCTCTCCCACCACTAGCTTTACGTCCTTCCCAGCCTTGGTCAGGGCAGCCGTGAATTCTTGCGATTGGCGCTGAAATTCCGGCGTCTCTAGCGTCCCGTAAGCAACGACGACAGGGACACTCCAAGCCACCGATCGTCGGATTGGACTGAGGTCCTCGATCATTTCCGGTGTAAAACTGACGTACTGGCTTCGGGCGGAAAGGCTCACCGGGTACAGGTCGTACATGCCGCTGGCCAACAATCCGGTCTTGACCACGTCCGCTGGCAGACCGAAGTCCGCCTGCCAGTCGGTCGAAAGCACACAGGCAGAGAGATGGGCGCCTGACGAGTGCCCGATGAGGTGTATGCGTTCGGGGTCGCCACCGAAACTGAGCGCGTTTCTGTAAACCCAGGCTATGGCGCGGCGGACCTGCTCCACCATGGGATACAGGCTGCCGCCGGCATCATCGACAAGCGTGAAATCGAGGGCGACGTAATTGACGCCGGCGTCGATGAAGACCTCGGCTGGGAAGGCTGAGTTCTTTGCGCTGCCACCTCGCCACGCTCCGCCATGAACATAGACAACCGTCGGCCCTGAGGCGGTCGGCGATTCGAAAACGTCCAGCATCTCGGCCGGCGAGTCGCCGTAAGACAGACGCCGCGGCATCCCCAGCCTCTGCCGCACCTCCTCTGACCGCACCTGCAGTCGAAGCTCGACCTGCTCCTGGTTTGGCGCATAGGCCCGCTGGTTGTAGGCCCGGTCCAACTCTTCTTGTGAGTAGTTGAGGAAGACCATCCTGCGCCCTATGGTAATGGAAGTTCGTCGCCCTCAACTCCAGCACACCAATGGCTGCTTGAGGGTGTCGATTCAGTTCCAGGAGGCTGTCCTGAACCAGAAGAACCAGCAGGTGATCGACGAGTTTCGCGCTAACGGCGGAATCGTAACGGTCACGCCACCTCGTGGCCCCGTCCTTATCCTTCATTCGAAAGGCGCGAAGACGGGACGAGAGTGTGTCACGCCACTGATGTATCTGCAGGACGACAACCGGTACGTGATCTTCGCATCGAGGGGCGGTTCGGGCCGAAACCCCGACTGGTACTACAACCTGGTCGCAAACCCGGCTGCGTCAATTGAGGTGGGTACGGAAGCGTTTGCCGTCACTGCAGTTGTCCTTGAAGGGGATGAACGTGATTCGTGTTTCATGCGGCAGGCGACTGACTTCCCCCAATTCGCCTACTACCAGGGAAAGACAAACCGAAAATTCCCCGTCATCTCACTGACTCGCGTGCCGTCTACAACAAGGTCGAACTCCTGATCGGCGCTCCGTCATTTTTCTCCGTCGTGAGCGCAGTCGAATCGGGAGCTTCAATCACACTTCGGCCGCAGGCTGCTGTACTTTGAAGCCATGAGTCGTAAAGCCGGCCCAGTCGCAGTGACCCTGAAGAAGGACCTGGCGCGATCGATCCGCCGCGGCCATCCCTGGATCTACCGTAACGCGCTGGTCGACCGCGAAGGTCTGGAGAACGGCTCACTGGTCGAGGTCCGAACCCGTGATGGACGGGCACTGGCGAGAGGTTTCTGGGATACGGACTCTGCCATCGCCGTGAGGGTGTTGGAATCAGGTGGCCCTGGTCACCGCTTCGCTGAAACGGAGGCGCTCCTGGAGCATCGGTTCCGTACGGCCTTGGGTCGTCGTCTGGCAGTCCTCGACCTCAAGCAGACGAACTCCTTCCGCTGGATACACGGCGAAGCCGATCTTCTGCCAGGCATCCACGCCGACTTTTACGCCGATACGGTTGTCGTCCGCTTCGACGGAGAAGGAGCGCGCGCTTTCTATCAACCACTCGAGGAGCGACTGCGCGCAGCGGCTGGTTCTCGTTTGCTGCTGCGTTCTATCCTGGACCGCGCCTCACGAAACCCAGTCTCTGCGCCGGACGATAATGAAGTCCTCGAAGACGGCCTGCGGTTCGTCGTGGACCTGGCGCACGCTCAAAAGGGGGGGCTGTTCCTCGATCAACGCGAGAACCGCCAGCGCGTGGCCGAACACGCCCAGGGCGCTTCAGTCCTAAACCTGTTTGGCTACACAGGAGGCTTTTCTCTCCACGCAGCCGCGGCCGGGGCGAGTCGTACCGATACGGTGGATATCGCCGGCGCCGCGATAGAGACTGCGCGGCGAAACTTTCAGCTCAATGAATTGTCGCTGGCAGATGCGAAGTTCCACGTCATCGACACCTTTGACTTCCTGGCTGCCGCCATCGAACGGAGAGAACGCTGGGATATCGTCATCAGCGACCCGCCAAGCTTCGCTCGCAACAAAGATGCTGCCCCGGCCGCCCTGAAGGCGTATCGGCGGCTGCACAGGATGGCCGCCACGGTCACTGCGCCGGGCGGCCTCCTCTGTGCCGCGTCGTGTTCGAGCCACATCGGCGAGGACGATTTCCTGGCTAGCGTCCAGTCGGGCGCCGATTGGGCCGGTCGCCAGTGGGTCCTCGAAGGCTGCTATGGCGCCGCGTTCGATCACCCAACTCTGTCGGCGTTCCCTGAGGGCGACTACCTGAAGTTCGCGATGGGCCGCTGCCTCTAGGCAGACCTTAGGGTTCCGGTCTCTACATTCATCAGTACCGGCTGCTGGCTACAACATCTTGGTGGGCCAGATGATCGTGCGCCACATGTGAGCCACCGGGCTGTTGTCGAACCCCAGGCCCTCCTTAGGCTGCTTGAAGTGCCGGCCAATGATGTCCTCGAAGTCCTCCATTTGGACCACGACACTGGGATCGAAGGAATAGAGGTCGTTGAGCGTGATGAGACGAGCCGTCATGTACCACTTGTGCTTCTTGGCGCGGCTCATACTCCTCAGCGATGTAGGGCTCTGGCTTGTAGTCCTCGCCGAACCAGGCGAGATAACGCTCCGGGTACTCATAGCCGACGGATTCGTCGGGGTAGAAGCGGAGTACCTGGTGCATCTTGATTGCCCAGGCCACCTCTTCGTCCACGTAGGGCTCGATCAGCTGGGCGCCCCAGTAGCCGTGGTCGGAACGGAGGAATCTGACGACGCCGATGTCGTGCAGCAAACAGGCCAGAACAACCTTTTCGTCCAGGCCTGTACTACGGGCGAGATTGGCGCTTTGCATGAGGTGCTCTACGCTGCCGCTCGTGCCCCAGCGGTAGCGGAAGAAGTCCATCAACGTCGGCCGTTCCGGCATCTTCTGCAGCCGGGGGTCGTCGCCCATCAGCATGTGCTGCGTGTTCGGAGTCGCCCCGAACTTGGCTGCGGCGGGATCGGGCCGCGGCGGGTCTCTCTCACCCAGCGTGTACAGGAATGCTTTCGATGGCCGAGGCGTCATCGCATCCATGAGGCTTGCTTCCAGCGCGTCAGCCTTCTGGGAGAGCGTCTGGCTCTTGTCTGGCGTCGTCGTGGCCATGATCTCTTCGGCTGCCTTTGGGATGTCCTGGGTGCTCAAATTCAATCGCCTCCATCGTGGTCGTCTGCTTCAACCTAGCGCCCTCTTGAGGTTTTGACAATTGCCAAAGCACCTGGCACTGAGATCGCCTCTTCTTGGCGACTTCGTGCGCATCGTTAACGGCAAAGCCTGGAGCACTGGGGCGTAACCGACACCGGGGCGATGATGCAGCAGCTGTCCTCGAAACATCCCGTCGGCGGGCGATGTGGTGGTGGCTGAGCGGTCTTCTCCGCCCACCTTCATGTTGAGAAAAGCGCTGGGTCTATGCCGGTGCGGCTTGGCGCTGCTCAAGCGCGCCTGAGCCGTAGATCCAGCGCAATCGTCCACTCAAGACAAACGTTGCGAGGGTGAACAGGGCAAAGGAAAGACCCAGTACCAGGAACACGCCCTGTACGTGCCAGAGGTCGGCGAAATAGCCGTTGACCAACGCGAAGATGGCCATCATCCCCGAGTTGTTCATGTTGTAGACACCCATCGCCCGCCCGCGCAGCCTGTCCGGCACCGACTCCAGTAGCAGGACCTCGGACATCGACATGAATGCTGCCTGGCTCCCTCCCGCCAACGCCAGCCCGACCAGGGCGAGCACGGGGGACTGCGATAGCGCGACGACGACCAGAGAGAGTCCGCTCAACATGGCTGTGACCAGGAGCGTGCTTCCACGCGCCGATGAGCTGCGGATCGAAGCTATGGCGAGCGTGGCGAAGAGTCCACCAGCGCCGAGAGCCATGAAGAAGTAGCTGAACAGGGCCTTACCCCCGCCCAGTTCCTCATGTGCAAGACTCGGGAGAAGGGAATCAATGGCCATCGTCAGGGCACAATGCGTTGCCACAAATCCAATCATCAGATTGACGGGAGAGACTCTCGTCACGTATCTCAATCCTTCTTTGAATTCGGCCACGATGGTGGTCGTAACTCCGGCCGCTCGCGGGCTGACTCCTATCGGTAGGCGCAGCAGAGTAAGCGTCGCAACGCCATACAGCGTGGCAGCAAAAAAGAAGACCCCTTCAGCTCCAACTTCCGCCAGCAGGGGCGCCGCAAGGAGGGGCCCAAAGACTCTCGGCCCGCGCATTGCGGCGTTGCGAAGCGCAACGGCGTTCAACAAGTCCTCAGGTGGCACCAGGCTTGGCGTCAGGGCTCGGCCGGCTGGTTGGCCCATCGAGCGTCCGAAGCTGGCGATAAGTGACAAGAACACGACCTGCCAAACCTCGACCACGCCGGTCACGGTCACTAACCCAAGCAGCAGGCTCGTGACCAGCGGGGCGACCATGTTGGACAAAAGCAGGCCTCGGCGATTGACCCGGTCAGCCAGGATGCCCCCGAAAGGGACCATAACGAAGGTGCCAAAGAATCCCGCAAACGTGACAAGGGCAACCGCGAACGCGGATTCAGAGAGTTCGAAGACCAGCCAGGCTCGTCCCACGGCCATCGCCCACTGAGAGATGCCGCCCAATACCATGCCGGTCCAGAGGATGCGAAAGCCAGCGTGTTTGAGGGACCAGAACGTGCTTTTCATGAGCCGGAGGGGACTTTCACGTCTGGCCATTCTAGCCCAGACATATTCTGCGGACGGCCTGAGATCTCGTTAGACTTCGTCAATCAGCTACAAAGTGACCCCGAAGGCGTCATGGAGAGTGTCTGCCTGGAGTCCGTGTAATGGCCTCCTGCCACCTCACCCTGGTCCCTCTCTTTTATTTCTTTGCGGCGCAAAGTATTCTTTAGACCCTTGTGTAGTCGCTCTTATAAGGAGACCGTGATGCTGAGCAAAGAAGAAAATGACCTCTTGTGCCGCGTAGGCCCCGGTACCCCGATGGGCAACCTGCTTCGCGAGTACTGGTTCCCGGCCATGCCGTCTTTCGAGCTTCCGTCCCCTGATTGTCCCCCCAAGAGGGCACGCCTTCTCGGCGAAGACCTGGTCATGTTTCGCGATAGCAGCGGCCGGGTTGGCATGACGGCGCAGGCCTGCCCGCACCGCGGCGCATCCCTGTTCTTCGGCCGCAACGAAGAGGACGGCCTACGCTGCGTCTACCACGGCTGGAAATTCGACACGACCGGCGCCTGCGTCGACATGCCGTCGGAGCCGGTGGAGTCCAACTTCAAAAGCAAGGTCAGAGTGCGCGCCTACCCCTGCCGCGAAGTCAATCACCTGGTCTGGGTCTACATGGGCCCGCGCGAGGTGCCGCCACCCTTCCCTGCCTTCGAGATCACGACACTGCCGCCGGAGCAGGTTTCCCAACCCAGCATCATGATGGAGGAATCAAACTGGGTGCAGAACATCGAGGGCGACGTCGACTCCTCACACATCGACTACCTGCATTCTCGGCTGCACGCCGACAGCAGCGCCGGTGGCTTCTTCAACCGCGACCGGGCTCCCCGCATCCTCATCGTTCCCACCGACTACGGAGCCTTTTATTCCGGCCAGCGTCAATGGGACGACGAAGGCAACCTCTGGCATCGCATCACCCAGTTCATATTCCCGTTCCACTCGATGGTGGAATCGGCCGACCCGGACAAGGTGACGCTTCGCTCCCATATCCCGCTGGATGACCACTACTCGATGTTGATCTACCAGCGTGGCAACTTGTCGCGGCCGGTCACGGACGACGAGAACCACTTCATGCTCAACATGTACGAGAAGACTGGCGGCTATCTGCCCGCAACCAGCGATCCCAGCACCCGCTATTTGACGGCTGCTAACAAGAGCAACGACTACCTCTTAGACCACGAGGTACAACGAACCCTGCGATTCTCCGGCGTGCCGGGTGGCGGCAATCTGCAGGATCGGGCCATGACCGAACTGATGACCGGCGAAGACGGCTCGGAGCCAATCTACGATCGCTCCCGGGAGCACCTCGGGACAACGGATAGCATGGTCATTCTCATGCGGCGGCTGCTCATCGGGGCCGCCAAAGCCCTGAGAGACGAAGGGGTGGTCCCGGCCAACGTCGACAACGTAGAGCTGGACGGCGTGAGGCCGGCGGGTCTCATCCTGCCGCCCGATGCGGATTGGGTCGAAGCCAGTGCAGAAGCGCGCCAGTCGCGAGCAGGCGAGCAGCTGGCTCACGTCACACAGCTGTAGGTGCGAGCCTGATTAGTCGAACCGTGCACTGGTCGCCGGATCGTTTACCAGGCCTCTCTGATCTGGAAGGCCTGTTCGGAGGTATAGACGCTTGCTGAGCAAAGAGGACAACGATCTCCTCTGTCGAGTCGGCCCCGGCACGCCCATGGGCGACTTGATGCGCCAGTACTGGGTGCCGGCGTTGCCGTCGGCTGAATTCTTGGAACCGGACTCCCCGCCGAAGCGCATGCGCCTGCTAGGCGAGAACCTGGTCATGTTCCGCGACAGCGCAGGTCGCATGGGCTGCTTCGTCGAGGCCTGTCCGCACCGTGGCGCATCCCTGTTCTTCGGCCGCAACGAAGAGAGCGGCTTGCGTTGCGTCTACCACGGCTGGAAGTTCGATGTCGCCGGCGCCTGCGTTGACATGCCCTCGGAGCCCGCGGAGTCCAACTTCAAGAGCAAGGTTCGGATTCGCGCCTACCCCTGCAACGACGTCAACCACATGGTCTGGGTCTACATGGGCCCTCGTGAGGTGCCGCCGCCGTTCCCGGCCTTCGAAATCAACACGCTGCCGCCGGAGAACGTCGCGCCGCCGATGTTCATGATCGAGGAGTCGAACTGGTTTCAGAACCTGGAAGGCGACACCGACTCCAACCACCTCGACTACCTCCACTCACGCCTCGACGCTTTCCGGTGGCGGCTCTTCGGCGAGAAGCCGGCGGAAGGCTCGCGGACGGGCGCATTCCAGATGATCTGGAGTGACAAGATGCCCCGCCTGGACGTGCGGCTCACCGACTACGGCTGCGTCTATTCTTCCCGGCGCAGGTGGGACGACGAGTTTGGCGCGCGTCGTCCGGGAGACGACATGGCCTATGAGTGGCATCGCATCAATCAGTTCATCTTCCCGTTTCACACCATGGTGATCATTGGTGGTGACGTCGTCGTGCTGCGTTCCTTCGTCCCGATGGACGATGAATGGGCCATGATGATCACGCAGCGCGGTAGCCTGACTCAGCGGCTCTACGATCCGAACGACCCGGTACCGCAACCGATGGAAATGCCGATCGGCTACATCGAGCGCACCAGCGACCCGCGCAGCTACTACTACACGAAGGCGAACAAGCATAACGACTATCTCCGTGACTACGAGGCGGAAAAGACGCTGCGAGTCACTGGCGTACCACCCATCGGCAACCTTCAGGACAGAGCGATGACTGAGCTCATGTCGAACGAAAACGGCGAGATCATCGGTGACCGAAGCAAGGAGCACCTGGGCTCCCTGGACGTGATGTGCATCGCGGTTCGGCGCCAACTAATCGGGGCTGCGAAATCACTCAGAAGCACAGGCGTGATCCCGAACAACGTCGATGACGTGAGCCTCGATCGAGTGCGCCACGCCAGCGTGATCCTGCCGGCTGACACAGATTGGCTCACCGAGACAGAACAGCTTCGTGATGCCGATGGTGGTCTCCCGGTGGCATGGGAATTGAAGCCCTTCAGCTATTCGAAGCCGGAGACCGTGCAACCGAAGGTGGAGCGCTAGCAGATACGGCTCACTGTCGATGCCGCGCGCCAAAATTCGGACTCTGGCCGGGGAAGTAGAAAATGATCTATGACTGAATCCAGCTTCATTATTCGTCATGAGGAGATGGCCGACCGCGAGTTTGTCTATCAGGTTGAACTGGACGCCTTCGGTCAGGACAACGAGGCGCGGCTCGTTGAAGCCCTCCACGAGGCCGGTCACGTTGTCCTATCGCTTGTCGCCGTGGTCGAAGACGAAGTCGTCGGCCACATCCTCTTCAGCCCGATGCTCGTTGGCACTGAACTCGACACAAACGTTGCCATCTGCCTCGGGCCGATGGCGATAGCACCTGCCTATCAGTCCCAGGGCATCGGCACACAGATGGTTGAAACCGCCCTGGATGAGCTGCGTCGGTTCGTCAATACGGCGGTCTTCCTGGTTGGCCATCCGACGTTTTACCAACGCTTTGGTTTCGGACCCGCACGCGAATTCGACGTTCACTACGAGGACGATCGAGACGCCTTCATGGCCCTCGAACTAACCCCGGGCGCTCTGAAGTACATCTCTGGTGATGCCCGATTCGCTCCGGAGTTCGACCTCTTCGCCGGACACTCCTGACGATGATTGCCCAGGTCGTAGTAGTCGCGTCATGGAGTAACGACCGCGTGCTCGCCGTCCCCCGTTTGCATCCAGTCATATGATTGAGACGACTGAGCCGACGGGAGGACGGAATGACAACTGCAGAAACGCCTGGCGTCGTTTCCACTGAAGTCTGCAGCCTTGATGAACTGAAGCTCGAAGGCTTCAAAGTGATCTCTGCCGAGGGGCGGACCATCCTGGTTATCTACGAGCAGGGCGAGGTCTTCGCGCTCGACAATCGTTGCCCCCACATGGGCTTCCCGTTACACCGGGGCACGGTTAGAGACGGCATCCTGACCTGTCACTGGCATCACGCCAAGTTCGATCTCGCCGGTGGTTGCACCCTCGATCCCTTCGCGGATGACGTGCCGTCTTTTGCGGCAGAAGTGCGCGACGGGACGGTCTACGTCAACCCGAATCCGGTTCAGAAGGACGCGAGGCCTCACCTTCTGCAGAAGCTGGACGAGGGCCTGGAACAGAACATCCGGCTCGTCCTCGCTAAGAGCCTGATTGGCCTCGATGAACTCAGCGCGACCGATGAGGTCCTGACCCGAACGGTGCTGTTTGGCGTCGAAAACCGTGCCTCCGGCTGGAGCACCGGCCTCTCCATCCTCACCGCGATGGCCAACGTCTTGCCCTCACTCGATGCTGAAGACCGGCGCCTCGCCCTGTACCACGGCGTGATCCACGTGGCGCGCTCCACGGAGAACCAGCCGCCGAATTTCGATCTGGCTCCTCTCGCCACCAGCGAAACGCGCCCCGACCGATTCGTTGAGTGGTTCCGTAGTTTTGTCGACAGCCGCTCTCTCGAGGCCGCCGAGCGTACACTGCGCACCGCCATACACATCGGCCTCCCGCGAGAGGTCATCTCGGAGATGGTCTTCGCTGCCTGCACCGACCACCTTTATATGGATGAGGGCCACGCGCTCGATTTCGCCAACAAGGCGTTTGAGCTCCTGGATCACGTCGGCTGGCAGCACGCCGAGGCGGTGCTCCCGTCGGTCGTGCCGACCCTCGTCGGAGCATCGCGGGCCGAGGAGCGATCGAGCTGGCGGCATCCCGTCAACCTTCCATCATTGCTCAGCGACGCTTACGCCGAGCTCGACGGCCTCATCGACGCCGGCGGCGGCCGGCTGGCCGGCTGGCAAGGCCAGATGGAGCTAGCCGAGACCATCTTGGACGCGGAGCCACCAGAAATCGTTCGGACGCTGTTGGACCTCATCGCGCAAGGCGTACCACCCTCCCAGCTCTCTGGCGTCGTGGCCTACGCTGCGGCCCGGCGTCCGGTCCACTTCCATATCTCTAATGAGTTTGGTGATTGGGACACCGTCCACCACACGTTCACCTACACGAACGCTGTCGATCAGGCGATGCGAAGGGCACCATCAAAGCTCCTGGCGAGGGCGATCTTTGACGGTGCATTGTCCGTCTACCTGGAGCGCTTCCTCAACGTACCGCGGGAACCGGTGCCCACCCCCTCCGGCCGCTCGCCGGGTCAGAACGACCTGCTGCAAGTCTTCGATGGCCAGGGCCAGGTGGACGAAACGGCGCAGATCGTCACGGACATGCTGACGGAGAATCGCCACGACGAGGTGATTCAAACCCTCGGCCACGCTCTCCTGCGTGAGGACGCCGGCTTCCACGAATTCCAAATCTACGAGGCGGCCTTGAGACAGTATTCGAACTTCGCCGGCACGGAAGCGGGAAATCACGTCCTTATCGGTGCAGCACGTTTTCTCACGGCGCACTCGCCAACCGTGCGGGCCACCCAGCAGACCTACGACATCGCCGCCCGCCTCCATCGCGGCGAAGCGCTACACGGGGACGCCTAGCAAGAACGACGAAATCGGCCAGGAATCAGGCTGCGGTTGTTTGGCTCTGAACTCTGGAGATGATGACCGAATCGCACTGGGTGTCCTAGAGTGCCAGCAATGACACGAGAACAGGACATCGCCGCAGCCATCGCCTTCTTTCAGCAGTCGTCTGATCAGGCGCTGCTTCAAGAAGTCCTGCGAACTCTCAGGCCAAAGGCCGCCGCAGCCGTACGGCGCTACCAGGAGCGGGGCCAACGAGTTCCTCCACCCGAAGAGGTTGCGCCGGCGCAACAACCAGCCTCAAAACAAGAAGCGCTGCGGATTCTCGAGACCGACTTGGACTTCGGACAGTTGCAGGCGATCACCAGGTCGGTTGGTCAACGCCTGGAGTCACTGATGGGTGCTGAAGCCTGAGGAATATAGGTACTGCAGCGAGCTTCGCCTGATTCGAAACAGGGTTGGACTGCTTTAGAAGAGAAGGTGGCCGCGCGTTCTAGCCCGGTTCGGTCGCTTGCCTGATCGACTCGAGGACCGGGTCCTCGGAGAAGTAGTGGTCCAGCGTTCTTCTTCCCATGAGCAAATGCACTTCGCCTTTGGCTCCGCCCTCTCCGGAAACCAGGATCCGGACCTTGGAGATGTCTCCTGTCGGTGCGGTTTCGAAGACCTCGTACCAGGATCCTTCTTCCGGATGGAGCTCTGAGAGCATGTCGAGGAGCGAGAGCTTGAGCTTTCGCTCAGAGTCGGGCTTCAAGTGCTGAGGCTGCTGACCGTTAGGTCGAATCGTGACCTCGAGTATGGCCTTGCGGTCATAAACCCTCAGGACTTCATCGAGATCCAACCGCGGACTTCGCGAAACCGTGGAGAGTCGTCGTACGTAGCGCCTGCCTGCGAGGGCAAGCCGGTCGAATAAGTCCATGACGGTCACATTCTACCGCTACAGCCTGAGACGAGCTAAGAAACCGTCAAGCCCCGCTTCTCAATTTCCCGCCGGCCGACCTCATGGTTATCAAACGGGACCGTGAGCTCCAGATGGTAGCCGTCCGGGTCGTCGACATAGATCGACATGCGGCCGAGGCCGTGGGTCGTCAGCCGGATCGGGACTTCGTGCTCACCGAAGTGAGCCACCCAGGGATCGTAATCCTCCAGGCGGATGATGTAGGCGTGGTGTTGGCCTCCGCTCCCGGGAGACGGATGCCACCGATCGGTGGCGGGGAAGAAGTCGATGATGGTTCCGGCAAGGTTCACCGAAGCGGGCCCACCAACGCGTTCTGGTAGCTTTGCCCCGAGAACTTCTGTGTAGAAACGCTTCGTCCGCTCAACGTCTTCAGACACGAGCGTCCAGTGTTCGAGCTTCTCGATGTGCGGTACAGATGACATAACTCACCTCATGTCCAGCATTCTTAGTAGCGTTCGCAGCATAGCGCTCTCGTCAAGCAGCCGGATCGGCGCTGTCGGAAATCGACCAGGTTCAACTGGTTGAAGCCAGGCTAGAACCGGGAGCTGCAGAGACGCGTTGGCCTGGGCTCGAGACCTGCTCCTCGCTTACGCTCACCCATGATGCGAGAAGACACCGTCAACATTGACCTTGCCGCCTCCGGCCGCGTGACCGCGCTATGGACTCGACCGGATGGGTCAGAAGGCAAGCTTCTCTTCGCGTACGCGCCAGGATCTGGCTCGAACCTTCAGGACCCGTTCGGCGCCTTCCTTGCTGCAGAGCTCGCGCGGCAGAACATTCAGTGCCTGCGGTTCCAGTTTCCCTACATGGAAGCTGGCCGCAAGGCTCCGGATCGAAATCCGGTGCTGGAGTCGACCTGGTTTGCCGCCATCACTGCGGCTCAAAAGCTGTCTGAGAACGTCGTCGTTGGCGGCCGCATCGCTTCGCAGGTCGTCGGGCAGGCTGGTCAAATTGACGGCCTGGCCTTGTTCGCCTACCCACTCCATCCTCCCGGCCGGCCGGATAGGCTACGCAACGAGCACCTATCTTCAATCGCGGTGCCAACGCTCTTCTGCTCTGGGACGCGAGACGCCTTCGGTTCACCTGACGAGCTGCAGACGGCTGGCTCCTTGGTTAGCTCGTCTACGGTTCACTTCATCACCGGAGCCGATCACGGGTTTAACATACTCAAATCAAGCGGCAGGACGCGCGCCGATGTCTGGGCCGAAGCATTCGCCGCTCTCATGTCGTTCCTAAGGGCCTGAGAGAACCCAACCAAACGCACCGCTCACCCCGCAAGTCTTCTCAGATAACCAGCAGTCGAATACCGGGGCCGAGTGTTCATATTCCTTTCTGCACTCCGATTTCTGTTAGAGAAAGGCGCGTAAAGCGTTGCAAAGTTCACCAGCTCTTGGTCAATCTGTGTCAGCGGGGGACATATGAGTACTGCCAAAAGCAATTCTTTTCCTGATACCCTTCTCGGTCCTGGTAATGGCTTCGTTCTCACAGGCGGGAGCGAGTAGCGTCGAGGAGCGATTCGTCCAGGGCGAGATTCTTGTCAAGTTCGAAACCCGGCACCACCGGGCAAGCCAAGGCTGCTCTGCATCGCCAGCTGGATGGCGAGGTCAAGCAGGAGATTCCTCGCGTCGACGTTCAGGTCATCCCAGGTGGCCGCGGGCGAAGAAAGAGGAATTTATCGGTAAGTACAGGCGCAACCCCAACGTGATCTTTGCCGAACCGAACTATCTCCGCAGCATCCCTGAGCCCGCCGCGCACCAGCCTGGTACAGAGATATTGCCCGGTGATTACTACTTCGAGGACCAGTGGGCCTTGAATAACACCGGCCAGGAGTTCAATCGCGTCCCGTGGATCAACGGGCAGGAGCTCTGCTTCAACAGTGGATCCGTCGATGCGGACATCGACGCACCGGAGGCGTGGGCGATTTCGACCGGCACGCCCTGGAACCTGGTGCGCTCACGGGCCTACATCGGACGGCAGGTTAACAAGAGGCAGTACTGGGACGGCATGATCGACGAGGTCGCTATTTACGATGCCGCTTTGAGCCTGACTCAGATTGCAGCTCACTTTGACGCGCGTTAGCGTGGCCACAACGAACTGCCGTCGCTGCTCTTCGTCACCTGGCCGGGTTTGTCGGACTCTGGCGGGCGACTATCCGGCGCTCCCAAAGCGATAGGACGGTCAGGAGCACCGCAAGCGTCGCCCCTGCGCCCGATAGCACGGTCCGCTCGCCGAGCACATCAGCCAGGGCGCCGGTCGGCAGGCTAACCAGTAGCAACAGGCCCCAGGCGACCTGCAGTAGCCCCATCACCCGGCCGTAGTAAGCCGGTTCGGTTTGCAGCAACGCGATGGCGTTGTTAAGCGTCTGGTACGCCGAAACGCCGCCACCCGCCAGGAGCATGAACACCATCGCGGGTACGAGGCTCGGAGCGAGACCGGCGCCGAAGAGTCCGGCGGCGCCGAGCAGGCCGACGAACTTTAAGATAACGGGCGCCATCTTCGAGTCGGCCAGAGACGCGACGACGATGCTGCCGAGTAGGCCGCCGACCGCTGCCATGCCGAGCATCGCACCCACCTCGGCCGTGCCCAGCTCGAGTTCATTCTTGACGAACCCCGGCATCAGGACGAAAAAGCAGAAGCCCAACGCCGTAAGGCAGTAGTGGCTGACGATGCCATGCAAGAGCCTGGCATTGCTGACAACGTGATTGATCCCCAGCTTCAAGTCTTGCAGGACAGTGCCATGCACATTGCCCCTCGCCGGGAGGTTCGGGATTCTTGACATAAATATGAGCACGAAGACGAAGACGCTGGCGATGAGGAAGTAAGTGCCGGCCGCGCCGACCAGGCTCCAGGAGAGCAGCAGGCCCGCCACGAACGGGGCCGTGATACGGCCAAAATTGCCGCCAACCTGGACCAGCGCCATCGCGTTTCCAATTCGCTCTCTCGGCACGATGTCGCCGAGAAGCGACGTACGCGTTGGGACCAGGAACGAGAACATGGAGCCGGTGACGAAAGCCCCTGTCGCTAGCAGCGGAATCGTCAGCAGGTCTGTCTGCAACAGCACGGCAATTGTCAGCGCGACTCCCCCGATGATCGCCTGCGTCAGGATCAGCAAGAGCCGCTTGTTCAGTCGATCAGCGATCGCGCCGCCGAAGGGGTTGAGCAACAGCATCGCGAGGCCTTGACCGAACATCACGGTCCCTACAGCACGGTTATTGCCGGTGAGGTCGAAGGCAACGATGTTTTGAGCCGTGCCGGCCATGTTGAACGAGATGAAGGCCAGGAACGTGCCGTACCAGAGCAGCCGATAGACCGGACTCTCAAAAGAAGCGAGGGTTGAGTCTGCCCAGGATCGAGCGAAACCGCGACGGCGGGCGCTGGATTCGGACGTTGTGCTGCGGCCAGTGGCGGGATCGCTTCCCGGAAAAACCGGCGGCCTCACGACGAGATCACGCCGGTAACGATCAGGATTTGCACCATCGCAGCGTAGCATTGCGGTTCTTGCTGCCCCAGTTGAACGGGATCCACTTGCGGTGACTGGCTGCCTGCCACCAGGCGCAGAGAAGTGTCTTGACAATGCCTACAGGCTTGCAAACAAAAAATCTTCAAAGTGTTTATAATTGAGCACCGCGAAAAATTGGCGGAGTTAAACATAATTGGAGGTCTAGGTGCTCAGCAAAGAGGATAATGATCTAGTTACCAACATCAGTCCCGGAACACCAATGGGAAATCTCTTTCGGCGCTTCTGGCTGCCAGTTGCGCTAGCGGAGGAACTGCCCGGCCCGGACAGCGTGCCACTGCGCGTAGAAGTCCTGGACGAGAAGCTGGTGGCATTCCGTAACACGGATGGCCGGATTGGCCTGATGGACGCGTACTGTCCCCACCGCGGCGCGCCGATGTTCTTCGGTCGCAACGAGGAGAACGGTCTGCGCTGTATCTACCACGGCTGGAAGTTCGATGTCGACGGTGTCTGCACCGACATTCCGAACGCGCCGGAAGGCGAGGTCTTCAAGAACAAGATCAACGTCAAGAGTTACCCATGCGTCGAGGCAGGCGACCTGATCTGGGCCTACATGGGCCCCAGGGACAAGCAGCCGCCCTTCCCGGAGTTCGAGTGGGCAAAGCTGCCAAAAGAAAACCGCTACGTGACGAAATTCCTCGTGGAGTGCAACTATCTGCAGGCCATGGAGGGCGACTACGACCCCGGTCACGGGCCCTTCCTGCACACGAAGATGGACGGCAGCCCACAGGTTCAGCAGTTCGGCACGCAAGTGCGTTCACGACTTCGCCCTACACCGGAGAACGAGCCCTTCCCCTACGCCGTCGGCCCGCGTCGGCAGACGGAAGCCGACAAGCAGGCTTGGGGAGTCATTGAGGACACGGACTCTGGCCTCTTCTTTATCCAATCTGGTGAGCGCGATGGCAACAAGGTCGCCACTGTGGCGCCATGGATGATGCCGATCTACTGCACCGCCGGTACTACGGCTGGCACGAACACGATGGCGACCAACATCCGCGTGCCGATAAACAACGAGAAGATCTGGTTCCACCGTCTTCGCTGGAGCTACGACGCTCTTCCTGAGAAGGAAATCGAAGAATACAAGCACGGCGGCTGGTACTTTCCAGAGCTCATCCCCGGCACCTACATGGGCGTCCAAAACGTCCACAACGACTATCAGCAAGACCGACAGGTGCAGAAGAACTTCACCTACTCCGGCATACCGTGCTTCCCCTGGCAAGACGTCTCAATGATAGAGAACCAGTGGGGCCCGCTGGCCGACCGCACCCAGGAGCACCTGACGAGCTCCGACTTCCAGATCATCTATGTGCGTCGCCGGCTTATGAAGGCGGCAAAGGCGCTAATGCAGGGAGTTGAGCCGCCGGAGGCATCGAACCCGAAGGCTTACGCCTATCACCGCGCCAGTGTGATGACAACCGAAGGCACAATCGAGGAAGCTGTCGTGAAGGCGAAGGAGCTTGCATCGGCACAGCACATCACGGAGGCGCCGAAGATCGCGGTCACCTAGCGAGATCGTATTAGCGCTGCGGGGTGACTAAAGTGCACCCCGCAGCACTACTTTAGCGGTCGCTTTGACTTTCAAGTGGAGGCCCAAAATGGCAGAAGAAGAGACGGTCGCCGTCGTAGATGGACCGAATGGCCAGGCCAAGATCATCGAGATTTGGGCGGGCGGGCGCTTAATCGAGTACAAGGTTGATTTCAACGGTAAAATTGAGACGAGCGTCAATATCGGTGACGCCTACATCGTTGCGGGCGAGAAAGCAGGCGTCAAAACCTAGGCAAAGCAGATTCAACAGCAAAGAAGAGGAGTCCCAAAGGACTCCTCTTCTTTTTGAGCCTCTTTTGTTTAGAGATCGCTCTGCATCCGACCGCGGCCCGTGAGACACTGGGGCGCGGAGTCGGGGGGTTCGCCCCGGTTGCCTGACCGGAGGCCCCCTTTCGCCCCGTGCCTCACGGCTAGCACGCCTATTTACTCGCCCCAGTTTCGCTGGAAGATCGCCAATTCTCGCTAGAAGTTCGATTGTCAGACCTCAAACGCAGCTATCTCATCTTTGGCATCGTCAGCTCAGCCCTGATGATGGCCGCGATCGACCAGACAATCGTCGCGGTCGCGCTGCCGGCCGTTATCGAGGATCTGGATGCAAGCCTGGCACTGGCTAGCTGGGCCCTCATCGCAAATCAGCTAACCCAGACCATCGTCCTACCGCTCGCCGGTAAGCTGGGAGACCGCTGGGGAAGAAAGCGGCTGCTGCTCTGGTCTATCGTCCTCTTCGCCGCCGGTTCAATCGGCGCCGGACTCTCCCCGAGCATTTACGTCCTGATCGCCTTCCGCGTCATACAGGCGATCGGCGGCGGCATGTTCTTCCCGTGTGCCGCCGGCATCGTCGGTGACGTATTCAAAGAAGGCCGGCAGACGGCTGTCGGGCTATTCGTGACGATCTTTCAGATCGGCGGTGTCATCGGTCCCAACGTGGGGGGAGTCGTCACCGACCTGGTCTCCTGGCGCGGCGTCTTCTTTATCAATCTGCCCTTCTGTGTCATCATCCTGCTCCTCGGACTGGCGATGATCCCGAAGGACAACGTCGACCCGGCTGCCAGAGCCCGCCATCTCGATACCTCAGGTGCTGCTCTCTTCGCGGCCGGCATTTTCGCCTTCCTGTTCGGGCTGACCTACCTGGCGAATAACCCGGACTCGTTGGCGAGCCCGGTGGCCTGGACTTCATTCGCCTCCAGCGTTGTGCTGATCGCACTCTTCTTTCGACAGGAAAAGCGCCAGAGCGAGCCGATTATCGATCTCCAGCTGGTCAGGTGGCGTCCGTTCCTCGCCTGCAACGTCCAACTATTCATGTGGTCGGGCTGCTTCAACGGCTTCTTCAATTTCATCCCCTTCTACGCCGCGATCGCGTACGGCATGAATGCGACACAGGGAGGCGCAATTCTGACGCCCCGATCCGTCATGGCCGTACTCGTTTCGTTGCTGGCCAGCATCTACGTCACCAGGATGGGGTACCGTCGCCCCTGGCTTCTCGGTACCTACTTGATGGCTACGTCGATGATGCTCATGGGCACTTCTGTTGGCGCCCTGGGTGGTTTCGGTATCTCACCCTTCTTCGCGATGGCCGCCATCACCTGCATCGCCGGCATCGCGACAGGCATTTCGATGCCTCCCGCCCAGGCCGCGTACTTCGACCTGAGACCGGATCTGATGTCTGCGGCGGCCGGCTTCCGCGCCATGGCGGGCAACTCGGGCGCCGTTTTCGGCACCACGATTGTCACGCTGTTCCTCAGTCAATTTGACGACAAGGCTGCTGGCTTGGAGATCATGTTTTTCATCTTCGGCGGCGTCGTACTTCTGAGCCAGGTCTGGATATTCATGGTCCCGGATCGGTCCAGGAGGCCACGCATCGCGGAGGCTCCATCCTGATCGCTGCCTCTCAGTTCCACTGTCTCGACCGCAGGATCAAGTCCCCCTAGACTGGCCTCATCAGGGACCGGGATCGAGGTATCGCCGTGGCAAATGTCCTGCTGGTTGGAGGTGGCGCTCGCGAGCATGCGATCGGCTGGGCGTTGGTCAAGAATCCGGCTGTAACCTTGTTCACGGCGGCCGCGAACCGCAATCCTGGCCTTCACCGCATCTCCAGGGACTACCTGCAAGCCGCGGAGACGGACGTTGCCGCGATCGTCGACTGGGCGAAGCAGCAGAGCATCGACCTCGCCTTCATGGGGATGGAATCCCCCCTCGAAGCCGGCATGGTCGACGCGCTCGAGGCGGCCGGTATCCCGACTGTAGGCCCACGCAAAAGCGCCGCACGCATCGAGACTTCGAAGTCCTACATGCACGACCTGATGCAGCGCCATAGCATCGCGTCGCAGGCGGGCTACGCCTACTTTACGGACTCCGGACTAGCCAGCGAATACCTTCGCAGTACCACCGAGAATTTTGCCCTCAAGCCAGATGGGCTTACCGGCGGTACCGGCGTCCGCATCATGGGCGAGCACTTCACAAGCCGGGATGACGCCGTGGAATACGCCAGACGTGTTCTGTCCGAGCGCATCGGCGGCAGGGGCGGGCTCGTCATCGAAGAGCTGCTGGTCGGTCACGAATTCACCCTGCAGTGCTTCGTCAACGGTACGACCTTGAAGCCGATGCCAATGGCTCGCGACTACAAGCGCGCCTTCGATGGCGATAAGGGCCCGAACACCGGCAGCATGGGCTCGTATTCCATCGCCGGAGGGTTGCTGCCCTTTGTCGGACAGGCGGATCGGGACGCGGCCCTCGACGTGCTACGTGACATCGCGGTGGCGATGCAGGAAGAGGGCGATGCCTTCCGCGGCATCATGTACGGCCAATTCATGCTGACCAGCGACGGCGTCAGGCTGATTGAGATCAACGCTCGATTCGGCGATCCGGAAGCGATCAATGTCCTTACACTGCTCGACACCGACCTCTACGAGATTTGTCGCGCCATGGTCGAAGGGCGCCTGTCGGAGATCGACATACGTTTCGAGGACGCGGCTACGGTTTGCGTCTACGTGACGCCACGCGGCTACGGCGTAGACGCCGAGGCCGGCGCTGAGCTTCAGATCGACGAAGCGGCGATCGCAGCGCAGGACGTCATCCCGTTTTACGCCAAGGTGGACGAAGTTGACGGCAGGATCCTGACCACTCGATCTCGGGCCATCGGCCTGCTCGGAACAGCCGTCAGCGTGGGCGAAGCTCGCCGCCACGTGGCCGCGGCACTGAAGGCTATTAGCGGTCCTTATCACGCTCGCAGCGACATTGGCCTGGAAGCTGAAACGACGTCCAGCATTAGCAACGCCTGACCCGACGCCGTATCATCGATAGCACAACGGCCGCCCGCGACCGAAAGGATTAACATGCCACGACTTCCCGAGATCACTGAGAAGGAATCACTGCCGGAGCCGCATCAGGATGTCATCGACTACCTGGTGAAGACCCGTGGCGCTGTCAGTCACAGCTACTCCGTGCTGCTCAACAGCCCTGACCTCGCTGGACGGATCGCTCACACCGGGTCCTACGTCCGCTTCGAATCGACGCTGCCTGACCGCATGCGCGAGATCGCAGCGCTCACCGCCTCGACTGAAATGGGCAACGTCTACGAACGTACCATCCACACCGGCGACGTTCAGAAGCTCGGCGTGCCGCAGTCCATCATCGATGCGATCGTCCACCAGCAGCCTCTGGGCGAGGACGTGTCCTCAGAGGACTCTTTGCCGATACGCGCCGCGCGCGAACTGCTTCGCGTGCATGAGCTGTCCAGCGCTACCTTTGAGGATGCTCGGAGCCAGCTTGGCGATCAGGGCGTCGTCGACCTCATCGGCAACATTGGCTACTACACGATGCTGGCCTGCCTCCACGTCGGATTGGGCGTCACGCCCCCGGCGCCTCAGACCTAGAAGAGCGCCATCTCCAGCGCCCGCTGGTGCTTCTGCGTCAGCTCGTGCCGGTCGCCGAGGACCTTGAAGAAGTGGATCAGCGTCCGGCGCGCCAGGTCGTCAAGGAAGTGACGATCGCTCCGCACCGAGTTGACCAGACCGCCAAGGCAGTCATCTAACTCGCCTCGCCCAAGCGCGTCGATCGCCTCAAGGTACACTTCGCGTCCCGGCGACTCAGGCAGGTCGGTCTCAGCACCCTTCTGGCGCAGTCGTGCCACCGTCTGGATTGCCTCAGCATCAGCGAACTCGGCGCCGGGAGTGTGCGACAACGCCTCCGCGCGCTCAGGGTCTTTGAAGACGATCAGTTTCGCCAGGAGGAGCGCGGCGGCCGCGTTGGACGGCTCCTTGAGGATCGCCTCCTCCAGAACGGCTTCGGCTTCTTCCCGCGCTCCAGCACCGACGGCGGTCTGCGCGTCATCGACAAGCTTGCCGGCCTCGCTCGGGATCGCGCTCGCCAACCAGTCCCGTACCTGACGCTCCGGGAGGGCGCCGATGAACTCGTCTGCCACTTCGCCATCGACGAACAGCTTCACTGCCGGGATGCTCTGGATGCCGTAGTTCGCCGCGACCGCCTGGTTTTCGTCCGTGTTCAGCTTTGCCAGCGTGAAGCCGGCGTCTTCTTCCTCGGACAGCGCGCGCCTCCAGGATCGGCCCGAGCTGACGACAAGGCCCGCACCACGGGGCCCAGAAATCGACGAGCACCGGCTTCTCGTGGCTCGCGACGAGTACTTCCTGTTCGAAATCGGCTACATCGATCATGGCATCCCTCGCTTAATTCTGATCTGATCCTCTCAATGACGGCGGCTCGGATCAAGAGGCGCGCATCACACATAGCCCGCGTCTACAATCGCCTGACAAACTCATGGAGGTGGAAGCGTTGTACGAACTCTCAGGCAAGGTCGCAATCGTAACAGGAGCAGGCGGACGGCGTGGAATCGGTCGCGCGATGGCTACGCGCCTGGCTCGCGAAGGCGCCGACGTCGTGGTAACCGACATCATGAGGCCGCTGCGGCCTGAGGACGAGGCCGAAGGCTGGAAGGGCATCGACAGCGTCGTGGCTGAGATCGAAGGCATGGGCCGTCGCGCCCTCGGCCTCTACTCTGACGTTACCGACGCCGGCCAGGTCAGCGAGATGGTGGAGCGAACCGTCAACACGCTGGGTAAAATCGACATCTTCTGCGCCAACGCCGGCTCGCAGCCCGGTGGCGACCGGAAGCTGCTGATCGACGTAGAAGAGGAGGACTTCGACCTGGTGCAGCGGGTCAACGTGAAGGGTACCTTCCTCTGCCTCAAGGCCGTCTGCCGCCACATGGTCGACCGTGGCGGGCCTGGCAAAATCGTCATCACTTCAAGCCGAGCCGGGAAACAGGGCACGGCGCGCTATGCCACATACTGCGCCTCCAAGTTCGCTCTGATCGGCATCACGCAGTCGCTGGCGCTGGAGATGGCGCCCTACAACGTCAACGTCAACGCGATCTGTCCCGGGCTGGTCGACACGGAGCGTGTCAGCTACATCGCCGATGCGCTGCGTCCGGAGGATGTGAGCGCCGAGGACTACCGCCAGGAGATGTTGGCCGACCGCGCCCGAATTGTCCCGCTTGGCCGCGCCGCCCAAGCGGTGGACATCGCCAATACCGCCGCGTTCCTCTGCTCTGCCGAATCCGACTACCTGACGGGGCTTTCGATCAGCGTCAGCGGTGGCAACGGGATGGATTAGGCGTCGTCGCCGTGGCCCCAGCGTCTGGAGAAACCTACCAGAGGCTCGGAAGCTGCTCCACTGGGATCGCGGTTTGCTGGGTGGCCGGGTCTTCCACCGCGGTTGGGGTGGGGGCGCTGCCGCCGGTGGGGGCGCCTGGCCCAGGCCCGAACCCCACGGCCAGGTCGACGATCATCCGGAAGTCGGCCAGCAGCCAGCGCCCGTCTTGCTTGAGCAGGCGGGCGAAGTAATTGCCCGCGTTGCCGCGGCGCAACTCGTCGTGGTTCTGGCCGATCGCGTTGAAGTAGGCCGTGAGCCACGCCTCCTCGTAACCGGGTGAGAATCTCACCATGACGTTGGTCACTCGGTGATAGGAGCGCAGTCGTTGTGCGTTGACCCAGCGATAGTTCGCCCGCACCTCGGCCCCGCCGGCGTAGAGTCCGCGTGCGCTGACTACCACGGCATCGTCGGTGAAGAGGCTCATCACACGATCGACGTCACTCGCGTCGTAGTAATAGGCGTATTTCGTCACGACTTCAGTGACGGCCCGCTCCTCGACGAGACGCAACAGTTGCTCTGTGGCTGTACCGGACGGCTCCTGTTGCTGCGCAAGCCATAGGAAAGGCGTCCAGTGCCCCTGTCTGACCTTGTTGAACAGTTCGCGTCCCTGGTTCCACATGCTGTCCTCCAAGGTCCTGTTGAATGATTCAGCCACTGGTCGACCGAGGGACTAGACGACCTGGGTGTAGAGGTCGACCAGCGCCACGCGCCCGTTCTCGATGACCTCACGCTTCGCCCGCTCGAACGCCGGCCCCAGGTCTTCTGCCCGTTCGATCGGCCCCTCGGCCCAGGCGCCGAACGAGCGCGCCATACCGACGAAGTCGACCACCGGGTCGTTGATGTCGATGCCGACGGTCTTGTTCTCCTCGGGACGCCCGCGAGCCCGCGCCATCATTGCCTGGTGGCCGAGGTCATTGCCGTAGGTTCGGTTGTTGTACATCACGATGAGCATCGGGATGCGGTGATGCACTGCGGTCCAGAGCGCCGCGGGCGTAAACAGCATGTCACCGTCGGACTGAATGTTGACCGTGAGCCGGCCCTTGTCTCGGTTGGCCAGAGCGACACCGATCGCGTGGCCCAGGCCCTGGCCTAGCCCGGCGCCGCCTCGCGTGTCCTGGTGCTGGTGTGGCGACGTGAAGTCCCACAGCCGCTCGATCCAGCCACGCAGGTCGCCGTTTCCCAGCACCCAGTCCGAATCCTTGACGACTTCCCAGAGCTCACTCGCGACGGTTGAGAGGTGCAACGGATGCTCGCCCGCCCTCTCTCTCGCCGTTTTCTGCGACTCCGCGTAGCCGGTCGCGCTCATCTCGGTCAATCGCGCTCGCCGAGCTTCGATCTCGTCCGCGCTGCCCTCACCGGCCTGCCTTCGGGACTGCACCGCAGCGGTCAGCGCGGGCAACGCCAGGGCGGTGTCGGCGGCCATGGAGAGCGCCGTAGGATAGAGTGCGCCGTGGTCGTCGGCCCAGCTCTTCGTCGTCAGGTGACGTAGCGACACGTCGATCAGCTTTGTGTCGGCTCGCAGGATGTTCTCGTTCGTCCGCGTCTGCCAGTTCTGCCGCGTCAACATCTGCTCCAGGTCGTACACGTCGAAGGCGATGACCACATCGGCCTCTGCGAGGAGCTCGTTCTTTGATTCCGTGGCGTAGAGCGGATGGCGCGTCGGGAAGCTGAACAGATCGCCGCCGGTGACAACCGGGACCGCAAGGCTCTCAGCCAGCCGCAGCAAGCCGCTTGCCGACTCCTCTGAGCGCCCCACCATGTTGGCTAGCACGACGGGCCGCTGAGCCTCGACTAACATCCGCGCCGCCTCGCCTACTGCGGCCGGATCGGGCGCCAGCCGCGTCGGCGCCCGAAACCCCGAGATGTCCGGCATTTCGAACGAGGCCTCCAGCTTCTGCTCCTGAACGTCCGTGTCGAAGCAGACGTAGACTGGACCCTGCGGCTCCGAGATGACGAGGTTGTAGGCGCGGACCAGAGACTCGACGGCGGCTTCCGGGCTGGCCGGCTGGTCATCCCATTTGACGAAGTCACGCACCGCGGTGCCCTGCACGTTGGCGGTATGAATCCAGTCGATCCACGGCCGGCGGTGGTTGGCGTCCACTGGGCCCGTTCCGCCCAGCACCAGTACCGGATCGCGCGCCAGCCACGCATTGAAGATCGCCATCGAGGCGTGCAGCAGACCGACGATGTCATGCACGAAGGCGGCCATCGGTTTTCCCGCCGCGCGCCCGTATCCATGCGCGATCGCCACGGCGACCTCTTCGTGGGGACAGATGATCATCTCCGGCCGCTGGTTTCCCAGGTAGTTCACCATCGAATCGTGCACGCCGCGAAAGGAGGCGCCGGGATTGAGTGCGATGTACTCCAGACCGAGCCGGCGCAGCGTTTCGGCGATAACGTCAGAGCCCCACTCGGGTGTCGTGGCCGAAGGGACGATAGAAGTCGATGCCATGAGGCGTCCTCCTGAATCAACGCGGGGCCGCGCCCAAGTCTAGCCCCACGGTGGCGCCGTAGCGAAATACCGGATGTAGGATTCGGCTCGTAATTCCCCCGGCTAGCTGAGTCCAGGAAAAGGCGACCGAGGATCAAGGTTCTCGCGCCGGCCATCAAAAACCCCGAGCGTCGCACCGATGACGGAGTTCCAGGGCTACTGGGCCGTCACGCATGGCCCTTTGTTCGTGAACACAAGAGCATTACGCCGCTATGTCCAGCACCTGACGCTACCGGAGGCTTCCCGTGACCAGGATCCAGCACCAGCCTACGATGGCTGTTCGATGTTCTGGTACGACGACCTCGAAGCGCTTCGCAACCCCAGCGCCGAGCCCACGGACGTCGCTTTGCGCGAGGCCGTGCGTTCCGATGACAGCCAGCTCTTCGACCGCATCGACAGTGGGCCCCTGGGCCACAAGAGCGCCTCAATCGTCGCGGAGGAGCGCATCATCGTCGACGGTGAGGTCACGCCAGGCATGGTCAAGGCGATCTAGACCGTCATCCGCAAACCGGGTCTGACTCAGCAGCAGTGCTTCAAGCACTGGTATGAGGTTCACGGCCCGCTGGCGGCGAAAGCCACTGGCATGCGTCGCTACGTTCAGAATCACGCCGTAATGGAAGCCTACACATTTTGCGGAATGACCCACGATGGCTGGTCTGAGGCCTGGTTCGACGACCTGAATTCGCTCTACCGAGCCGTCGCCTCACCAGAGTGGAAGGTACTTCGCCAGGATGGCGCGACCCTGTTCGCCAACCCATCCGCGTCGGGATCGCTCGGGAACTGGTCTAGAAGGAGATCGGCCAGGAGCCACGGCGCTGGGCCGAAGGCATGTCGGAGGCAGACATTCGCGATCGATTATCGAGCCAGCGTGACCAGACGCTGGCGGCGGATCCGAGGTACGCGGCACAGATCAAGAAGGCAGACGAGGCGCACCTGCTCTGCGTCTCGACCGACGAGCACATCGTCACCATCGACGAATCTCGCATCGACGCCCGGCCCGAAGCCTGAACCTGGTCCGCGGGTCTATTCGTACAGAGCGCCGGTCTGCGAATTGACGATGAACGCTTCGTGACGGTTGTAGAAGTCACTGACCAGCGCGACGAACGCCTCCGGCCGGTCGGCGTCGACCTCATGCGCCGCGTCGTAGACGAAGACGATGTTGCAGTTGGACAAAAGCTCACGATAGTGGCGCGCCAAGTGAGAAGGCAGGAACACATCGCTCGTGCCGAAGACCACCAGGACCGGGATGTTTAGCTCCGGCATGCGGCCTTCGAGGTCAGCATCTCGCGCTGGGCCCATGATTCGTCCCGTCAGGCCACGCTGCTTCTGCACGTCTTCCGCGGACATCTCCAGCTGCGGGCCGACGCACTCCGGGTGGGCGTAGAGCACCATCTGGGGTGGAGGGTCGCCTTCGGCTCGCGGCTGCCGGATTGCTGCCGGTGATACGAGGACCAGCGACTGCACGGCCTCTTGCGCCTGCAGCGCATGCCAGACAGCCAGTTTGCCGCCAAACGACGTCCCCTGCAGGTCATATCGGTCGATGCCCAGCTGGCTCACGGCCTGCGCCATCGTGGCGCCCAGCTCGGCCATTGTCTGCGAGCGCTCGTTGGCGGGCGAAGTACCGAAGCCCGGCGCCTCCATCAGAATGACGCGGCGACTCCCGGCAAGCAGGTCGTGCGAGGCGTAGTGCTTCAGACCACCGCCACCATGGAGCACGATAAGGGGCTCCCCGTCTCCTGCCTCGAGGTATCGGATCTTGAATCCGTCCGCCTCTACAAAGCCCTCTTTGAAACTGACAGGCGTGTGTACGGTCGCCAAAGCTTTGCTCCCTATATCTCTGCCAGGCGCGGCAGCACCTTCGTGCCGAATAGCTCGATCGAACGAAGCGTATGTTCCCGGTCGCCCGTGAAAACGAGGTCGAGTGTCCCGGCGCCGGTCTCGTCTTTCACTCGTTGGGCCTGGGCCAGGATCGTGTCCGGGCTACCGCAAAGCAGCTGACCGTTTTCGATTCGCTCTTCTATGCCGCCGCCTCGACGTACCCTGCTTCGCTGGTTCTCCTCATCCCGACCGTAATATCCGGCGCGCGCTACGGCATCGTCGAGCGCTGGATTCGCCGTCGCGAAGCCGACTCGTATGGCGGGAGATGCGGCCTGTTGCGGCGAACGCGCGGGCAATTCCTGAATGCCCTTCGCCTCGTCGTCAGTTTCGCCGACTTGTATGCCGACGCGATAAATGATGTCGTCTGCCGTTGGGTCCCAGCCGCACTCGTTGGCGATTCCCCTGTAGATCAGCGATGCCTCGTGCGCCAGCGGCACCGTTGTCACAGCGAATCCAGCGCCGATGTGATGACGAGCCGCAAACTCGGCTGACTCCGGACTCGAGGCCGACATGAAGATCGGTGGGTGCGGCTTCTGCATCGGCCGAGGCCAGATCGACACCGACCGAAACTCGAAATAGCGACCCAGCCAGCCAAACGGCTGCGGTTCGGTCCACGCCTTAACTATTAGCTGGAGAGCCTCCTCGAAGCGTTCGCGGGACTCCGCCGGATTCGTGTTGTACGTGATGTATTCATTGGACGTGCCGCGCAGCATGCCTGCGATCACGCGGCCGCCGCTCATCACATCCAGCATCGCGAACTCTTCGGCGGTTCGTATCGGGTTGATCGTCGGGATGTTCATTCCCAGCAGCGCGATCTTCGCCCGCTTGACTCGCTGTGTCACGGCTGAGGCCATGAGCATCGGGTTCGGCGTCAAGGAAAAGGGCGCGAAGTGATGCTCCGCCAACGTGACCCAGTCAAAGCCGCACTCATCGGCGAGCTGGAACTGCTCCAGGCTCTGCTCCATCGACTGAGCCGCAATTTCGTCCGAGTAACCATCGACAGGGACCGGCCAACCGCGGCGTTCCACTGGGCCGATGTAAGGGCTTGGCGTGAACAACGCGGCTTTCATGACTTTCTCCCCGCCAGCTTCATCCTATGTCGAAGCAATCTCGGCGACGCTGATCTCCGCCTCGACTTCGAACTTCTCTCGCAGATCGCGCGTCGCCTCCCACCAATCGGCGCTGCGCCAGGGGCATTGAGTCCGACGGGCCTAGAATACGCCTTCTGCCCTTATTCCTCCGGAGCCAGCCCGAACGTCCGCAGCTGCGACAGGAAGTAGGCGTCCTTTTCGAGACGCTCTTTCGCTTCGCCCTCCGCGTTTGGCAATAGCGCGTCCACCTGCGGCTCCAGCGCCTTGCCCCGCTTGCGGCAGCTAGCCAGCTGACGCTCCAGATCGCGGCGCTCCTTGCGCGGTACGCCGACGTGCATCTTCGCGACGATCCTTGCGGAATCGCGACGTAGTTGCGCCAGAGCATCGCGCAGCTCTGCCAGGATGAATTCTTGGTCCGCGGTCATCGCTTGCTCAGGCCTGGTTGATCTTGAGGACGTCGTTCATGCTGCCGGAGCGGAAACCGGCGAGGTCGAGCGTGATGTAAAGGAAGCCGAGCTGCTTGAAGCGCTCGACGACTGCATTGCGCCGCCCCCCACTCATCAGTACGGCCATCCCGCCCTCGTCCAGCTCGATACGAGCGATCTCACCGTGGTGTCTGACGCGCAATTGCCGAATACCCAGCGATCGCAGGAACAGCTCCGCCTGCTCCACCTCATCCAGCACCTCGATCGTTACAGGCGATCCGTACGGTATCCGAGACGAAAGGCAGGCCATCGCTGGCTTGTCCCACGTCGGCAGGCCGCGCTCTCGCGAAAGCTCCCTGATCTCGTCCTTCGTCAGGCCGGCTTCGATCAGCGGGCTGCGTACGCCGTGCTCGGCTGCGGCCCGCCGGCCGGGGCGATGGTCGCCCGTGTCGTCCAGGTTGCAGCCGTCAACCACGTAGTCGTAGCCATCGATCTGCGTCATCTCACCCAGCAGGGTGTACAGCTCGTCCTTGCAGTAAAAGCAGCGCTCCGGCGAATTCTCGACATAGCCTGGTTGATCCATCTCGTGCGTTTCGATGATGCGATGGTCGATGCCGATACCGATGACGAGCTCCTTCGCCTCCTCGACCTCCGATTTCGGGATCGAGGGTGAGAGGCCCGTAACGGCGAGCGCTCGCTCGCCCAGCGCTTCGTACGCGGCTGCCGCGACGTAGGTGCTGTCGACGCCACCGGAGAATGCGACGACTGCTGAACCCATCTCGCGCAGGATGTCGAGTAAGCGCGTTTCTTTCTGCTTCAGCGCTGCTTCCATAGGCCTCAACTATAACATTGGCTTCGAGGCAGCCAGGACACAGACAAAGCCGCACCGAAGAAGTGAAGCGCGATACATGCGAGTGGTGCCGAAATACGTACCAGACCTACTAAACTGCAGCCATGCGCAACCAGGATATGCCGCGCTATCCACGCACCATCCGGCGCTCCGCCCCGGTCGAGATCCCCTTCGAGGAGAAGCCCAACCGTCCCCGCCTCCTCCGCATCTCATCTCTGCCGCTGTTGCTGCTGGCGGGATTCGGCATTGCGATACTCATCGGCACGGTACTTCTAACCCTGCCGATATCCTCCGAGTCTGGTGATTGGACCTCGCCCGTCGTCGCGTTATTCGTTTCGACGTCGGCCGTCTGTGTGACGGGCCTTGTTCCGGTCGACACGGCAACTCATTGGAGCGGGTTCGGCGAAGGCGTCCTCTTGTTGCTGATCCAGTTCGGCGGGCTGGGCTTCATGACCAGCACGACGTTGCTCTTCCTGCTGTTTGGTTGGCGCCTCGGGCTGCGTGAGCGGCTGAATCTCAGCCAGTCGATGGACCTGTCCCGCATGGGCGGCGTGGTGAGCCTGGCGCGACGGGCGATCATCTTCACGCTGATCATCGAGGGCATCGGAATCGCGATTCTCTTCGCCCGATTCGTGATCGACCAGCCGGTGGACCAAGCGCTCTGGTGGAGCGTGTTCCATAGTGTGTCCGCCTTTAACAATGCTGGATTCGACCTCACGGGCGGATTCCAGAGTCTCCAGGGAAACGCCGACGCGGTCACGCTTCTGACCATCGGCGTCCTCATCCTTTTCGGGAGCATCGGGTTCCTCGTCGTGGAGGATGTGCGTCACAACAATCGCAACACTCGCCGCCTCACCGCCGATAGCACCGTCGTTTTGCGCATGACCGCGATCCTGGTCGTAGTCGGTTTCTTCGTCTTCTTCATTCTCGAATCCGGGAACCTGCTCAGCGGCAAGAGCCTGCCGGAGCAGATGCTGCATTCATTCTTCAACTCCATCTCTCATCGCACCGCCGGCTTCACCTCACTCCCGGTCAGCGAAGCGCAGGACGAGACCCAGTTCTTCACGCTGGGGCTGATGTTCATTGGCGGCGCCAGTGGCTCGACAGCCGGCGGAATCAAAGTCGGTACGCTGGCAGTGATCGTCAGCGCCGCATTCGCCGCGATGCGAGGCCGCGAGCACGCCGAGCTGGCATCGCGCGAAATGCCGCGAGCCGACGTCGACCGTGCCCTCGCGGTCATCTTGTTGTCCGCGATTGGCGTTTTCATCATGGCGATCGCCCTGGCCCGGCTGGAAGACTCCATGTCCTTCCTGCCCGTGTTGTTCGAAGCGACGTCGGCATTCGCTACTAATGGGCTCTCGACTGGCCTGACGCCGACGCTGGACGATTCCGCATTGCTGCTCCTCACCGCGACGATGTTTATCGGCCGCCTGGGGCCGCTTACGCTGGTGCTGGCGCTGGTCCAGCGTTCAGCCGCGCGTGAGCTCAGACGTTTGCCCGAGGAACGGGTCAGGATTGGCTAAGTCAGGAGTGTTCTATGAGTGAGTACATCGTCATCGGCCTTGGGACCTTCGGCCGCAGCCTGGCCGACGAGCTGCAGTCCCTGGGCAACGAGGTACTGGGAATCGACATCGACCGCGCCGAAGTCCAGGCTCTCTCCGGGTCTATCCGGCAGGTGATTGAAGCTGACGCCACCTCTGAGGACACGCTTCGTGAGTTAGGTGTCGCGAATCTCGACGGCGCTGTCGTGGCCATCGGCGGGACCGAAGCCTCGATCATGGCGACCCTCCTGCTGAAGAAGATAGGCCTGCCCTATGTCATTGCCCGCGCCACCTCGGAGCTGCACGAGGAGATTCTCAAGCTCGTCGGCGCCAATCGGGTTGTCTTTCCGGAGCGTGAGATGGCGTCGCGCCTCGCCCATCAGATCGGCGTGCCCGAAGTCGTGGACTATCTCAGCATCAGCACCAATATGGGCATCAGCAAACTTGCTGTCCCAAATCACCTGGTCGGTATGACTTCGCGTGAAGCAGACATCGAGGAGCGCTTCAAGGTGCGCATCATCGCCATGATCCGGAGCGACCGCGTCATCTTCGGTACGTCGATTACGGAACGCTTCGAAGCGCGTGACGTCCTTATCGTCTCCGGCATCGACAGTGATCTTGCGGAACTCAGTAACTACGCCAGAAGTGAATCCTGACCAGACGGTTCGCCTGATCTAGATCGGCAAGCCTTGCAGGCCCTGCATGCCCTTGATTGCGGAGATCTCACCACAGTGGCCCAGGCCGTGATTAATGAAAATGGCCTGTGTCATCATCGCCACCGAACGGCTCGGGCCGCGAACCCATTCGATCTCCCTGTCCAGGTCCGCCGGCGCCATCGCCGAGAATGTCTTTTCGGCGCCCTGGGCGACCTCTTTGCGGTAGGCGTCAAAGCCCGCGAGGTCCAGCTTCCAGGCGTCGCGCTGCCAGATCAGCGGTCGCTCCAGCGGGATCCCGGTCTTTTCCGCCCAGCCCGTCTCGTGCAGCGAGCGGCCGTCCCCCAGCCTTTCGTTAATTAGAACGTCCTGACCGCAGATCGTATGCGCCAGGAGTTGAGCAATCGTGTTGGATGTGCCTCCCGGCTCGAAATTGACCACTTCGTCAGACAGCTCCTGCATCGCCGTATTCACCATCTCGTTGACGGTCTTCACTGATGTCTGCAGGTACTCGAGCAATTCCATCGTTGACTCCTGGTCTAGGCTGCGAAGCACTGGGTGGGCAGAGCCGGCGCCTCGGCCACTACGAATTCTACTGTCAGCACTACCAATCTCTTTCGATAGCCGAATTTTGTCACCCTCCGCGTCGAATCAAGCCGAGCCGGGAGCGATCTCGGTGGACGCAATCGGACACTGAGATTATCTTGACGCCAGGAACCTTAGAAATCGACAGGAGCCACTGTGACTGACTCAAAGATCATCTACACACACACCGACGAAGCGCCGCTTCTGGCGACGTTCTCATTCTTGCCCATCATGTCGGCCTACGCCGGGACCGCGGGCGTAGCCATCGAGACGCGGGACATCTCGTTGTCCGGACGCATCATCGCCAATTTTTCCGAGTACCTGAATGAAAACCAACGCCTGGGCGATGCGCTGGCCGAGCTGGGCGCTCTGACTCTAAAGCCAGAAGCCAACATCATTAAGCTGCCGAATATCAGCGCCTCCATCCCCCAGATGAAGGCCGCAATCGCCGAGCTTCAGGAGCACGGTTACGCCCTGCCGGATTACCCGGACGATCCGCAGACCGCGGAGGAGAAGGACATCCGGGCTCGCTACGATCGAGTCAAGGGCAGCGCGGTCAACCCTGTCCTCAGAGAGGGCAACTCCGACCGGCGGGCCCCGGCATCGGTCAAGCAATACGCCCGCGAGCATCCCCACTCAATGGGAGCCTGGTCAGCCGACTCCAAGACAAACGTCGCCCACATGACCGAGGGGGACTTCCGGACTACGGAGAAGTCCATAGTCATGAAGGCGGACGACTCGCTGCGCATCGAGCTCGTCGGCAGCGATGGCAAGACGACGGTCTTGCGCGAGTCCGTACCGATTCTCGCGGGCGAAGTCGTAGACGCCAGCGCGATGAATGTCGCCGCGCTTCGCAAATTCGTCACGGAGCAGATTACCCGGGCCAAGGCCGAGGGCGTGCTGTTCTCGCTGCACCTCAAGGCCACGATGATGAAGGTCGCGGACCCCATCATCTTCGGTCACGCCGTGTCCGTCTTCTTCCCGAAGCTTTTCGCCCAATACGGCGAGACGCTCGCGGCTGCCGGCGGCGATCCGGATGATGGCCTTGGCGCCTTGCTGCAAGCCGTAGAGTCACTTCCCGCCGATCAGCGCGCCGTCATTGAGGCCGCTATCGAACAGGAGCTCGCCGACGGCCCGCCCCTCGCGATGGTCGACTCCGATAACGGAATCAGCAACCTCCACGTTCCCAGCGACGTGATCGTCGACGCCTCGATGCCGGCCATGATCCGCGCTTCCGGCCACATGTGGGGACCCGACGGCAACGAGGCGGACACGCTAGCCGTCATCCCTGACAGCAGCTACGCCGATATTTACCAGGTCGCTATCGACGACTGTCGTGCCAACGGCGCCCATGATCCGGCGACGATGGGCTCCGTGCCCAACGTTGGCCTGATGGCCCAGGCTGCCGAAGAGTACGGTAGCCACGACAAGACCTTCGAGGTCCCGACTTCGGGCGTAGTGCGCGTCGTTGATAAGTCCGGCAATACTGTTCTCGAGCATACCGTGAGCACCGGCGACATCTGGCGAATGTGCCAGACCAAGGACATCCCGATTCGCGACTGGGTCAAGCTGGCGGTATCGCGCGCCCGGGCGACCGGCGCGCCCGCCGTCTTCTGGCTCGACGAGACTCGCCCTCACGACGCCAACCTCATCGCCAAGGTGCAGGAATACCTCGGCGAGCTCGACACCGATGGCCTCCAGATCGAAATCATGGCGCCGAATGACGCGACCGCCTTCTCCCTGAAGCGGATCCGGGAGGGCAAAGACACGATCTCGGTTACCGGCAACGTGCTACGCGACTATCTCACCGACCTCTTCCCGATCCTCGAGGTCGGTACGAGCGCCAAGATGCTCTCTATCGTCCCGCTGATCGCCGGTGGCGGCCTGTTCGAAACAGGAGCCGGCGGTTCAGCGCCGAAGCACGTCCAGCAGTTCGTCAAGGAAAACCACCTTCGCTGGGACAGCCTCGGCGAATTCCTCGCCCTCGCCGCGAGCTTTGAGCACCTGGCCGCGACAACCAGTAACCCGCGGGCGCAGATTCTCGCCGACACGCTGGATCGGGCAACCGCCTCGTTCCTCAACGAGAACAAATCGCCGAGCCGCCGCGGTGGTCAGATCGACAACCGGGGCAGCCATTTCTATCTCGCCCTGTACTGGGCCGAGGAGCTCGCCTCCCAGAGCGACGATGCCGAGCTCTCCGCCGCCTTCACCAGGCTGGCCGATACGCTAAGGGCGAATGAGTTGGCGATCACGGAAGAGCTGTTGTCGGTCCAGGGCCACGAAGTCGATGTCGGCGGCTACTACCAGCCTGACCCGGAGAAGGCTTCCGCGGCGATGCGTCCGTCGAAGACGTTCAATGAGAACCTCGCGCTCCTGAGTAACTAGGGGCGACGTTTCTCTTAAACGCCGGCGCGTCTACGTGAGGTGTGAATGCCTGATGGCAGTGCCGGCGTTGTCGCTGCAGGTTCCTTGTTCTTCGCGCCTGCCCTAGAATTAGAGGGCTTATGTTTGATGCGCTCAGCGATAAACTCCAGCGCGTATTCAGCCGCCTGTCGAGCCACGGCACTGTAAGCGAAAAGGACCTCGATGAGGCCCTACGTGAAGTGCGCGTTGCCCTGCTGGAGGCGGACGTCAACTTCCGCGTCGTCCGAGACTTCATCGGCGCCGTGCGTGAACGCGCTTCCGGCTCCGAGGTGCTGCAGTCGCTGACGGGCCCACAGCAAGTCGTCGGCATCGTCAACGAAGAGCTAACCTCCATGCTGGGCGGCAGTCAGGCAACGCTGGCCGTCGCACCGCAGAACCCCACGGTCCTGTTGCTGCTCGGCCTCAAAGGCGCCGGCAAGACCACCATGGCCTCCAAGCTGGCGTTGCACCTGCGCAAGGCCGGCGGCCGTCCCCTCCTCGTTTCGGCGGACCCCTATCGCGTCGCCGCTGGTGAGCAGCTCAAGACGCTGGGCCGCCAGACCGACATTCCGGTGTTCGAGGGAGACTCGACGGATATCAAGAAGCTGGCCCGCGAAGCGCTCGCGGAGGCGAAGCGCATAAGCGCGACGGCCCTCATCGTTGACTCGGCCGGCTACCTGCAGCTGGACGAAGACGTCACCGAGGAACTCAAGGCGCTGGAGAATGGCTTCCAGCCGCACGAAACGCTCCTCGTCGTCGACGCCATGACCGGACAGGAAGCCGTCCACGTGGCCGAGGAGTTTGGCGGCGCCACCCAGGTCTCAGGCTTCGTCCTGACCAAGCTGGACGGCGATGCCCGCGGCGGCGCCGCGCTTTCGATTCGCGCCATGACCGGTCTGCCGATAAAATTCATCGGCATCGGCGAGCGCCCGGACGCATTGGAGGCCTTCCATCCGGAGCGCTTCGCCTCTCGCATCCTCGGCATGGGCGACGTAATGACGCTGATCGAAAAGGCGCAGGCTGAGGTTGACCAGGATGAGATGGTCGATTTCGGCAAACGCGCCAAATCGGGTCAGTTGGACCTGAACGACTTTGTGCAGCAGATGCAGCAGGTACGGAAGATGGGTCCCATCGGCGACCTGCTGAGCATGATGCCGGGCATGGGAAACATCAAACGCCAGTTGCAGGCAACGCAGATTGACGATACCTTCTTCAAGCGCATGGAGGCCATCGTCTTTTCGATGACTCCGTTGGAGCGGCACAACCCGGACCTGATCAACGGCAGCCGCCGCAAGCGCATCGCAGAAGGAAGCGGCACCATCCCCGCCGACGTGAACCAGCTGCTTAAACAATGGAAAGAAGCCAAGAAGCTCATGCAGGCCATGGCTTCGGGCCGGACGGCCAAGATGCTCGGTATTCGCTAGCGAAGCCGGTCTGTAGAGGAGAAAGAATTGCTGAAGATTAGACTGGCGCGGGTTGGCAAGAAGAAGCAGCCCACTTACCGCGTCGTTATTGCCGATGCCCGCGCACCGCGCGATGGCAAGTACGTGGAGATCGTGGGCAGCTACAACCCGCGCACCGAACCGGACACCTTCGTCATCGACGAAGACAAGGTCCGTGGCTGGCTCGCCAAGGGCGCTCAGCCGACGATGCGCATGCACAAGCTACTCGCCCGACAAGGCCTCATGGCCGCGCCGACCTTCCCGCCGCCGAAGTCGAAGCCTGCACCTGAGGCAGCCGCTGCCCCAGCGCCTGCTGCGACGGCGCCTGCCGCGACCGCGGTAGCCGAGCCTGCGGCGGAAGCAGAACCCGCCGCCGAGGCCAGTGAGGAAGCGTCACCAGCCGCTGCCGAAGAGGCTCCCGCCGACGCCCCTGAGGCAGAAAAGGCTGACGCCTAAATGAAAGAGCTCATTGAATACATCGCCACCTCGCTGGTCGAGCATCCGGACGACGTCGAAGTGACGGAGGAATGGGACGGACACCGCCACGTCGTTCATCTCGACGTCAACGAGGAGGATATGGGCAAAGTCATCGGCCGCGGCGGACGCGTCGCCGAGTCGATGCGTTCCCTGCTCAAGGTCGCTTCCGCGAACCAGGACACCCGAGCCGTCCTCGACATCGGCGACTGACCGCATACCGATCGTCCCGCTTGCTAAAAAGCGCGCTTGACCTCAAAAGCTGACTTCAACCCCGAATCCGCCGTTACGGTCGGTCGCATCAGCGCGGCTCATGGCATACGCGGCGAAGTCAAGGTCGAATCGCTAACCGACTTCCCGGCTCGCTTCGAGCCTGGCAGCCGCCTCTGGCTCGACGGCGCCTTCTACGAAGTCGAGCGCGGACGTTGGCAGGGCAAGAGCGTGCTTCTCAAACTGAGTGGCATCGAAACCCGGTCACAGGCGGAGGCGCTCGCCCGAAAAGAGCTGCTGGCTTCTGAAGCCACGCCCATCGAGGACGAAGACGTCTACTACCTGCACGATGTCATCGGCCTGCGTGTCGAAGATACGAACGGCGAGTCGCTGGGCCAATTGGCCGATGTGCTCAGCACCGGCTCTAACGACGTTTACGTCGTGCGCGGTGAGCGAGGCGAGCTTCTGCTCCCGGCGCTCGACGACGTCATAAGGGAAGTCGATCTCACTGGCGGCCGCATTGTCGTCGACATACCAGACGGGATCGATTTCGTGAAGCCGGCTCAGCCGCGTACCCGCCCAGGGAAGGGCGCTCCCAAACCGTAGCGTCTGATAGAATCGGTTCGCGAGGGGATATAGCTCAGTTGGGAGAGCGCTGCGTTCGCAACGCAGAGGCCGGGGGTTCGAGTCCCCCTATCTCCACCAGTCCTAGGAGCGTAGCTCAATTGGAAGAGCAGCGGTCTCCAAAACCGCAGGTTGTAGGTTCGAGTCCTATCGCTCCTGCCACTTTCTGAATCTAAAAGTGGCCTTATATCTGAAGCATACTTCCTTAATTCAGCCTGAATTAGCAGGTTTGACGGTAGTTTTGACGGTAACGGGGACGGACGTCAGAGGACGGCTCCGGACCGTATTCCCCGCACCGGAATAACTTCACCGGTCTCATTGGCCCACTCCAATGTGTAAGATAAGTTCCGGAGGGGACCTGCACTATCGGGTTTCGGTGGTGGCCTCAATAACAGCCATAGGAAGTGAGGGCGGTAGGGACAAGAGGAGTCACCATGACCCCGTCTCCAATCGAGGAGGGAACAAGTTGACTAAGACATTAACGCCTTTGTTCATCGGGGTACTCGGAATCGTTGTCTTTAGCCTCGCTATAATTTCGAGCACCAAAACGGCCGCATGAGCTTACCTCCGCTTTCTGCGCTGAGGAGGACAACGGTGGGCCGTTTGACGGGTTGGGAGCTGGAACCAGCACCTCTCACTGACTTTGTCGGTCCAGCGTTTGCTGCTCCTGTGAGAGCCAGTGGTGTGACAACGGGACCACCACCACTCGGAGAAATCTGATATGCCCAACGCGAAATTCGATGAAGGGACAAACCTTCTCGCTCTTGACCCAGCAGTGAACTCTAGTCACGCGAGCGCAGAAAACTGCCAGAACAACTCCTTCACACCGTAACCGGGCTAAAGTTGGCCTAGTTTTCGATTTTGGGGAGGATTGCGCCTCCCCCAAATTACGTTCCAGACGCGGAGCTTCAGAGTCTAATCATTGTCCAGAAGGCCTTGTGTCGGCCCGTTAACGACTCGTGACGGCCCGCCTGTGATGCAGCCCGCTCTGGGAGAGGGCCTGGGGCGACGCGGGCTGCTGAAGGCGTGAGGCAGCTTTTACACCAGGAGTGCACGACTTGTTTACGAGCCGGTGTCTGAGTGGCCGAGCTTCCAGCGGGTGTGGCAGACCGTGATGCCGACGTATGGGAGGCGCTCATCGCCTCCAGTAAACCTGCAAATATGAAACCGACCATACCGACGAGCATCACAACAAGCGTCACGATAGTTGTCCACTTGAGTACGCTTACGGCAGCTCCGGGAGTGCGGGCGACCGCCTGCCCCTGCTCCGAGAGAACTTCGTAGTGACGCCAGAATGACGTGAGCCAGGCCGATGTCACAGCCAGGGTTACTAAGAGGATTCCTACGACGACAGATACTCCGCTCTGGCCAAGGCCGGAAACCACAAGAAACCCGCCAAGTGCGAAGAACAGCACTGCGCCCACCGAGTCGCGGATTGCGTCGCCGGTGCTGGCGTCGGCTGCTTGAGAGGTTCTCCGCTCAGGTTATATGGATTTTTACGCGCCTCCGGGTCTCGAGAAGCGCCAAATTCTTGTGACGTACTCTGTTGCATCTTTCCTCTCCTTCGCAAACTTCCTGCTCGGAGCCAGCCGCAAAGCGTGTCTGCGGCGAAGCTCCGGCACTTAGAGCGTAGGAGTTGAAACAAAGTCCAGCGTCCGGAGAAACACCCAACTTCCGGAGCTCAAAGGAAGGCTAGAAAAGCAAGTGTGTGCGTATAACTACGCAGGGCACTGGGCTGCTGAAGGTGTAGCCGTTCCTCCGTTAGCTGTTGCCCAGCAGCCTGTCCATCTTCGCAGCCGCTTCAGCGTGCATATTCGGTGACACGTGGGAATAGGTATCCAGCGTCAGCGTCACAATGCTGTGACCGAGCATGTCCTGAACACCTTCGGGTGCACTCCTCCGGAAAGCAGCAGAGTAGCGGCGAGGCCCAAGCCAAATTGCGCCCCTGACCCGCCTTTGATAGTCTGAGGCAGCCCTCCGAGGCGGCCGGGGACCTGAAGACCGCTTCGCGAGTCGCACCGCAATGCCGAGGTGGTGAAACTGGTAGACACGCGGTCTTGAGGGGGCCGTGCCTTCGGGCGTAGGGGTTCAAATCCCCTCCTCGGCACCAAACTCACGGCGACGTGGCCAAGTGGTAAGGCAGGGGTCTGCAAAACCCCCATCGGCGGTTCGAATCCGCCCGTCGCCTCCAGCCCTCAGCTCTGATGGCCCCGATTCACCGGGGCCATCCTTGTTTCGCCATCCTCGATTCAGTGTAGGAGTACCGCAATGGAGCAACGACCTCTCGGCAATACAGGCCTCTCGGTATCCCCTCTCGGTTACGGCGCCGGCAACGTCGGTGGCCTCATGGTGCGCGGCACGCACGAGCAGCAAGTGGCTGCTGTGAAGCGCGCGTTGGACGCGGGCATCACCTACTTCGACACCGCGCCGCTCTACGGCAGCGGCCTCTCAGAGCAGCATCTCGGCGCCGTCCTGACCGAGCTCGAAGCCTGGGGGCAAGTTCGTGTCGGCACCAAGGTCCGGCTCACCGCCGACGACCTTCGCGACCCCGCGGCGGCAGTCAAGAAATCGATCACCGAGAGTCTGCAGCGCCTCGGCCGCGACTCGATAGACCTGCTGCAGCTGCACAACACGATTCGCGCCACCACCGACACGGCCAACCCGGGTCTCGGCCCGGACGACCTGGCAGCGGCAGCGGACGCGATCCGGGCCGTCGTAAAGGAGGGCCTCACCGCCCACGCCGGCTTCACCGGTGTCGGTGATACGCAGCCTCTACACGCGGCGGTCGCAAGCGGGGGCTTCGAGACGATGCAGTCTTACTTCAACGCGATTAACCCCAGTGCGGGCCATGCTGGCGCCTCAGGCGGGGCCCAGGACCAGGCTGGCGTCATCGACGTTGCGTCCAAAGTGGGCCTCGGAGTCATCGTGATCCGCGTTATGGCCGGCGGTGCGATGACGGGACAGGCAGAGCGTGCGCCCCTGGCCAGCCCCGGCCTGGGACCGGCGATGCTGCAGGGCAACACCATGGAGGCCGACGTCGCTGCCGCCAGTGCCCGCGACGCCCTCGCCCGCGAGCTGGGCCTCGAATCCGCCCTTGAGCTCAGCCTGAGGCTCGTCATCAGTCATCCTGGCGTTTCGACGGCGCTCGTCGGTTACTCCGACATGAAGCAGCTCGAGAGCGCCATCCGCTGGGCCGAGCGCGGCCCGCTCAGTCAGGATCAAGTGCGCAGAGTCGTCGAAGCCGCGTCCACCTAATCGGATCTTCGCGAGAGGCCGCCCGGCATTGCCCTGGCCGTAATTCGTTTCCCAATAGAAAGGGGGCTCCTCTAAGGAGCCCCCTTTGCGCCCGTTTTCGGGTTGTTAGTTAGCTACCCGGTGGTTCACCGGCTGGGCCGCCTCGGCCACCGCCGCGATGTCCACCGAAGCGCCCGCCGTCCTTGCCACCCTCGTGGCTGACGACTTTGCTAACGTGCTCCGACAGCTTCTCGATCATTTGGTCGCCCTGCTCCCGCGTGATCGAACCGTCCGCAACCTTGGCCTCAATGTCGGCCGTCAGCTTGGACACCAGCTGGGCCTCGAGGTCGGTTACACCCTGCTCGGCTGCCATGTCGTTCAGGCTCTGGCCTTCGGAGAAGCCCGCTCGTACTTCGTCAGTCGTCAGACCGAGGATCTCAGCAGCTGACTCCAAGACGTTTCCGATGCCGTGTCGCACGCGCTGACCGACGCCATGGCGTCTTTCGCCGGGCTCGGCGTTGCGCAAACGCTCGGCCTGCTCTTCGGTGATCCGGCCCGATGCGAGCGCGTCATCGAGCATGTCGGTGCGAGCCGCGTCCTGAGCTGCTTGCAGCTCCTCGACGGTAACGCCGAGCTTCTCGGCTAGCGCTTCCTGATAGAGCTCGTGAAAGCTGGAGCCCTCCTCCGGTGGCTCCTGCGCCTGGGCTACGCCACCAAAGGCGGTGGCACCCAGTGCGATGATTCCTGCGACGGCCGCAAGGCCAAACGCTCCCAAACCCCACTTCTTCTTCATCCTGAACCTCCTAGGACGACGTCTAGCGCTTCGGCGCTATGAAACCTAAATCCCCCTACGTGGTCGCTGGGTTACCGCCCGGTTACGAAGAGAGTGTAAAAATTGCGCCATCGCCTGATTTCAGCCGCTCAAACACCGAACCCGGCGCGGATAATGGCCGTAGGAGGGTTCGGTGTCGAGCTACCTGATGGTCATCTACGGAATATCAGACGCCAGCAATAGTGTCGCCTGGCAGCTGGCCCGCCGGTTACCCGGCAAGTCGGCCGTGCTCAGCGTAGACCAGCTGTTAGCCGGGGCCATCGCCCAGCCCGCCGACGACACCGCAGCGGAACTCGACATGGCGCACACCCAGCTGCGACTGCTCGTCGCCAACTACATGAAGAATGGCTACAACGTCGTGGTTGAAGGCGTCTTCTTCTACGAGCGCGGCGGCCAGGTCTACCGCTACGAGCAGGACATCGACCAGCTCGTCGCCCTGATGCGCAACATGACGGAAAAAGCGCTCATGGTTCACCTGCGCTCCGCGGACGACAGCGCCCGCTTCTCATACCGGGACCGCTACGGCGTCAATTCCGTCAGCGTTGACTTCTCCGGTAGCGTCGAAACGGTCGCCGAGGAAATCCTCCACAAACTTCTGCCAGAGGAAGTTGCCTAGACCAGTTATCGTTGCCGACAGTACAATAAGAGAACCGCATATTGGGGGCACGACATGGCCGATCGCATTGAGCGGGAAATAGAAGAGATTCTCAAGAAGATCGAGCACTTCCCTGATCGCAAGTCAGGCCGTCCGCCACCGCGTCGACAGGGCTCGTCCGGTGGCGGTGTAGTCCAACGCTGGCTGGCTCGGGTCTCCCTCCGCAAGGTGATGATGTGGGCCCTTTTCGCCGTCATCGTGGCCTTCTTCCTTCGCGGAATCCCCGGAGCCTACTGGATCCTTATTGGAGCGCTGGTCATTTTCGCGACCGCTTTCATCCTTTCGACTCGTGGCGGCCCCACGGGTGGCCAGTATGAGAAACGCTGGCGCGGACAACCTATAAACCTCTCCGGCCCCAATTGGCCGGAACGCATCAAGGCATTCCTGAAGGGGAAGAAGCGCGCCTGAAGATTGGCTATCTCAGGCAAACGACGGTAGGCACCGTCGTTGGGGCGGGGTGGAGGCAGGGATGGGTTTGAAAAGCCCCAAGCGGCCTTGGGTTTTCTTTGCGCTCGCCGGACTGCTACTCGCGGCCTGCAACGGCTCGTCCTCGGTTGAACCGGTCGCTTCCGCGACAAATGACGCAAGCCTGAGCCAAAACGCTCCGGTATCGCCAACACCTGGCGGACCGGACGCCTCACCACCCCTACCTACAGCTGACAGCGAGTCGTCTCCGGCGCCATCACTTTCGCCAACGTCGGAGCCGGTAGCCTCAGGCGTCCCGCTTGAACCGAATGGCGCCCGCATCCTTGAAGACGTCATCACGCTTTCCGTTAGCCCCCGCAGCAGCGCAACCCAGGCCGAGCGCATCGCGGCCGACGAGATCGCAGACAGGCTGCGAAGCCTGGGCTACGAGGTAACGCTTCAGGAGTTCAGCGTCGGTACCGAGCAAGGCCGAAGCTCTGTCCTCAGTCTCGTGACACCGAACGAGCGAACCGTCCCAACCTTGCCGCTGGCGAATAGCCCGACCGAAACGGTCAAAGGTGCTGTCGTCCTCGTCCCCGGTATCGGCCAACCCGCCGAATTCCCGGCGAGCGTCGCCGGCGCCATCGCACTGATCGAGCGAGGCACGCTGTTTTTCGAGGAAAAGGTCCGAAACGCATTCGATGTCGGCGCCATTGGCGTGATCATCTACAACAACGTACCTGGGACCTTCCTCGGCAGCGCCGACGTTGTCTCGATTCCGTCCGTCACGATATCCCAGCGCGAGGGAGAGCTGCTCGTTAGTGCGTTACAGGTCGGCGAGGTGACCGCCGAGCTGGGCGTCGGCTCGCTTAGCGATTCCACATCCCAGAACGTTGTCGCTCGACTGCCCGGCGCCGAATGCGAAACGATCTCCGGCGGTCACTACGACAGCGTGCCACAGGCCTCCGGTGCAAGCGACAACGCGACCGGAACGGCAACCGTGCTGGAGCTTGCCGCCATCCTCATAGACCGCGGCGCCGCCGGTAACAACTGCTTCGTCTTGTTCGGCGCCGAAGAGCTTGGCCTCCTCGGCAGCCGCTACTTTGTTTCAACCCTCACCGCGGCGGAGAAGGGCCGTATCAAGGCCATGCTCAACTTCGACATGGTCGGCGTCGGCAACGACACCTGGTGGTTGATCGGAACGGGCGATCTTCAACAGCGAATGGGACAGCTCGCTTCCAGCCTTGCTATCGCCACGGAGGTCAGCAATCTTGTCGGGACCAGCAGCGATCACGCCAGCTTTCTCGCGGCAGGCATACCATCCCTGATGCTTCACCGCTGGCAGGACCCCCTACTGCACACGCCGCAGGATGTTTCCAGCCGCGTCCGGCCTGAGCTGCTGGAACAGGCTGCTGTCATGGGCCTCGCTTTGCTGGAGGCGCTTGATGCCCAGGGCTAGAGGCTGGGATTGTGCGATGCTAGTATCGCTTGGAGGTCGGACGGCATATGGACGCTAGGTTCCTCGCTGCCATCGTTGGCGTCATCATCCTGGTCGTGCTGGCTCAGACCTTTGTCTTGGGCGGCGATGATAGCTCTCCGTCTGCAACCAACCCCAGCTCCATCCCAACCGCGACGCCTCCGGTCAATCAAGATGCCCCCGTCCTTCTTGGCCAGGGCGATGCCGGTGACGGCAGCAGCGGCGGGTCGACCACTAGCCCCGAGTCCACCTATTCGGTGCAGTCCGGCGACACGCTTGGCGCCATCGCTTCGCGGCTAGGTGTCGCTTCGGAAGATCAGGCTGCCTGGGTTGCCGAAGTCCTCGAGCTCAACGGCATGGAAGACGCCCGCCAGCTGCAGGCTGGTCAAGAGCTAATCCTGCCCGGCGAAACACAGGCCCCTGCCTCGAACGATGGCGCTAACACCCAACAGGACACTCCAACGCCGTTAGCAACAGCACCGCCCTCGGCGACTGGTACGGCATTGACACCTGGACCAACCGCGCCAAGCGGTGGCGGCGCTGTAGGCGTCTACGTCGTTGCCGAAGGCGATAGCCCCTTCCTCATCGCACTGAATCACTGCGTCGACGACCCGGACGCCTGGGTTATCGAACTGCTCGACATCAATGCAGTCGAAGCCACCTCCCTCCGCATCGGCCAGGAGCTGGACTTGCCGCCCGGTACGCCGCCATTCTGTGGCGACGAGGCCACGGAAGGCAGCACCCCTAGCCCTTAAAGCGACCGATGTCGTTGTTCACGATCACCGGCCGGTGATAGGATTAGCTGCCCGCCTTCGAGGGCCCCAGAGCCCGCTTCACGAGAGGTTCTTTGAGCATCGAGCAAAGACTTGAGGACCTGAACCGCCGCAAGGAACAGGCCGCTCAGGGCGGTGGCCAGCGACGCATTCAGGCGCAGCACGACCGCGGCAAGTTAACCGCCCGCGAGCGAATCAACATGCTCGCCGACCAGGGCAGCTTCGAGGAGTTCGACTCCCTGGTCTTGCACCGCGCCACGGACTTCGGCGTTGACCAGCAGCAATATCCCGGCGACTCGGTCGTCACCGGCTTCGGCAAGATCGAAGGACGCCCGGTCTGCATCTTCGCCCAGGACTTCACGGTTATCGGCGGCAGCGTCTCCGAGGTCGCCGCCGAGAAGATCTGCAAGATCATGGACCTCGCGGTCAAGACCGGCGTGCCGATTATCGGAATCAACGACGGCGGCGGCGCCCGGCTTCAAGAAGGCGTCACGAGCCTCAAGGGCTACGGCGAGATCTTCCGCCGCAACGTGCGCGCGTCTGGCGTCGTGCCTCAGATCTCGGTGATCATGGGCCCCACCGCCGGCGGAGCCGTCTACTCGCCTTCGATCACTGACTACGTCTTCATGGTCGAAGACCACAGCTACATGTTCATCACCGGTCCGGACGTCGTGAAGGCCGTGACGATGGAAGAGGTCACCGATGAAGACCTCGGCGGCGCCAGCGTTCACGCCACGCGCTCCGGCGTCGCCCACTTTTCCTTCGATACGGAAGAGAACTGCATCAATGAGGTGCGCCGCCTTGTCAGTTACCTCCCCCTGAACAACCTCGATGACCCTCCCGTAGTCGAAACGGGCGACGATCCCCGCCGCCGCGACGAGGAAATGCTGACGATCCTGCCCGAGAACGAGTCGCAGCCTTACGACGTGCGCGAGGTCATCTACCGCGTCGTTGATAACGCCGACCTCATGGAAGTACACGCCGACTACGCCCAGAACATCGTCACAGGCCTGGCGCGAATGGCCGGCCGCACCGTCGGTATAGTGGCCAATCAGCCGCTCTACCTCGCCGGCACGCTGGACATCGCGGCCTCCCTCAAGGCGGCGCGTTTCGTCCGCTTCTGCGATTGCTTCAATATTCCGATCGTGACCTTCGCGGACGTTAGCGGTTACCTGCCCGGGACGGCCCAGGAGCACGGCGGAATCATCACCCACGGCGCGAAGCTGGTTTACGCCTACGCGGAAGCAACGGTTCCCAAGGTGACCTGCATCCTCCGCAAAGCTTTCGGCGGGGCGTACATCGCGATGGGTTCGAAGCATCTCGGTGCTGACGTTAACCTGGCCTGGCCCACGGGCTCGATCGCCGTAACCGGCCCGGACGCCGCCGTCGGCATCGTCTTCCGAGCTCAGCTTGAGCTCGCTCCGGAGAGCCGGCCGCAGCTGATCTCAGACTACCAGGAGCGCTTCGCCAATCCCTACGTCTCCGCCTCCCGCGGCTACATCGATGACGTGATCGATCCGCGAGACACGCGCCCCAAGATCATCCGTCACCTCGAGATGCTGACGAACAAGGCTGAGCGCCTGCCCAACAAGAAGCACGGCAACATCCCCCTGTAGCACCCGGATTGAGCGCCTTCCGACTGCCAGCGCTGCCGCCGCGCCATCCCCATGACCGCGAGATTCTACGCCTGGCCGTTCCGGCTTTTGGCGCCCTGGTCGCTGAGCCCCTCTTCCTCCTGGCCGACTCCGCGATCGTTGGCAACCTCGGCACGCCACAGCTAGCCGGGCTCGCGTCGCCGCGACGATCCTCGCGACGGCCGTTCACCTCAACATCTTCCTCGCTTACGGGACAACCGCCGCTGTCGCGCGTAACCTCGGCGCCGGCGACCTTCGTGGTGCGCTTCGTCTCGGTATCGACGGACTCTGGCTGGCGTTCCTCCTCGGTGTTTTGCTCGGCGCGATAGGCATCGCCAGCGCCGGGCTGGTCAGCGGCTGGTTTTCCAACGATGGCGCCGTCGCCGGCCATTCGACCACCTATCTGCGCATCAGCATGTTTGGTCTGCCAGGCATGCTTGGTGTGCTGGCCATGACGGGCGTTCTACGCGGTCTACAGGACACAAAGACCCCCCTCAAAGTCGCTGTCGGCGCCAATCTCGCCAATGTCGTCCTCGATTACGTCCTCGTTTACCCGCTCGGCATGGGCATCGGCGGCTCGGCCGTAGCCACCGTAATCGCCCAGTGGGCATCGCTCGGCGTCTATATGGCCGTGGGTGTTGAGCGCCTTAAGGCGTGAGGGCGTCTCGTTGTCCCTGTCGTGGCCGGGTGTCTTCAGCAGCTTTCGTGCTTCGTCGCCACTGCTCATCCGCAACCTCTCAATGCGCGGTGTGATCCTCGTATCGACAATGATCGCGGCTCGTCTCGGCAGCCCGGAGTTGGCCGCACACCAGGTCGCCTTCACGGTCTGGACTACGCTGGCGCTTGGTCTCGACGCCGTGGCCATCGCCGGCCAGGCGATCATCGGCCGGCTCCTCGGGGCTGCCGACGCGATCGGGGCGCGAGACGCCGTACGCCGCATGGTCGAGCTGTCGATCGGGATGGGCGTCGTACTCGGCCTGCTGATCGGGGGCGGTCGTGACCTTATAGCCCCGATCTTCACGTCCGATCCCGAGGTCCGTCGCCTTCTGGCCGATGCCCTCCTGGTCATCGCGATCGTGCAGCCGTTGGCGGGCTGGGTTTTCGCCCTGGACGGCGTCTTGATCGGCGCTGGGGACAATCGTTTCATCGCCGTTGCCCAGGTTATCACGGCAGCCGTCTTCGTCCCCCTCGCCTTATGCGTGCTGGTGTTCGATCTCGGCCTGATCGGTCTCTGGTGGGCGCTCTCCGGCTGGGTTCTAACTCGATTCGTCCTCATGTGGCGCCGCGAGCGCAGCGGAAAATGGGCCGTAGAGGGTGCAACTCAAACCTGACTCTAGAGTCCAGCTAACGCCTCACCTATACTGGCGGAGTCAGGCTCTCGAAGGCTTAGCCCGGGCCCAACGGCCCTTCCCCGGAAGGGAGTCGCGGGCGAGACCCCAGCCTGAATCCCCGTATCGTTAGTAAAGGGCCCATCCAGTCAACAGCCGCTCTGCTGCGCTACAGGCGCATCCAGCGGTGAAAGGAGACGGAGATGGCTCCATCCCTCGATAGCTACGGCGCGAGCGCCACCCTTGATGTAGGCGGACGTTCTTTCACCTACTACAGCCTGCCTTACCTCGAAGGGCGCCTTGGCGGCGTGGCCCGCCTGCCGTACTCGCTGCGCATCCTGCTCGAGAACCTGGTCCGCCACGAAGACGGCATCACCGTTACCCAGGAAGACGTGGCGACGCTGGCCGCGTGGGACCCGAAAAACGTCGGCGAGAACGAGATCGCCTTCCGTCCCGCGCGTGTCCTGATGCAAGACCTCACCGGTGTCCCGGCCATAGTCGACCTCGCCGCCATGCGCGACGCGATGGTCACGCTCGGTGGCGACCCGCGGCGGATCAACCCGCTGTCTCCCGCCGAACTCGTGATCGACCACTCGGTGCAGGTGGACGAGTTCGGCACGCCCGGCGCCTTCGCCCGCAACGCTGAGCTGGAGCTCGAACGCAACCGCGAGCGCTACGGCTTGCTCCGCTGGGGCCAATCGGCGTTGGCGAACTTCAAGGTCGTACCGCCCGACACCGGCATCGTGCACCAGGTCAACCTCGAATGCCTGGCGCGTGTCGTCTTCCAGGACGAACGCGACGGTGCCGTGCTCTCATACCCTGACTCCGTCATCGGCACCGACTCGCATACCACGATGATCAACGGACTCGGCGTCCTTGGCTGGGGCGTTGGTGGCATCGAGGCAGAGGCCTCGCTGCTCGGCCAACCCAGCCCGATGCTGATACCGGAGGTCGTGGGCTTCAAGCTCACAGGACGCCTGGCCGAAGGCTCTACCGCGACCGACCTGGTCCTGACCGTGACTCAGATGCTGCGCCAACACGGCGTCGTCGGTAAGTTTGTCGAGTTCTTCGGCCCCGGGCTCTCCGGCCTGCCGCTGCCTGATCGAGCGACCATGGCCAACATGGCGCCCGAGTACGGCGCTACGATGGGCTTCTTCCCGGTCGACGCCGAGACGCTCAACTACCTGCGCTTCACCGGCCGCGATGAATCGCAGGTCCAGCTGGTCGAGGCCTACTGCCGCGCCCAGGGCCTGTTCCGTGAGGACTCCTCACCCGAGCCCGTGTTCAGCGACACGATGGAGCTGGACATGAGCACGGTGGTGCCCAGCATCGCCGGCCCGCGCCGGCCCCAGGACCGCATCATACTGACGGAATCAAAGGCAGCCTGGCGCCGCGACCTAGGCTCACTGCTGGAGGCCTCATCTCATCCCGACCACGAACGCTACGAAGCCTGGCTCAACCAGCCAGACGATGCAGCTGATGCGGCCCAGGACCCGTTCAAATCCGTCGTTGCCGACAACGGCAGCGACTTCAGCCTGGGACACGGCGCCGTGGTCATCGCCGCGATCACCAGCTGCACAAACACCAGCAACCCGCAGGTTCTGATGGCAGCCGGCCTGCTGGCACGCAACGCCGTGCAGCGCGGCATCAACGTCAAACCGTGGGTCAAGACAAGCCTCGCCCCCGGCTCCCAGGTGGTCACCGAGTACCTGACAGAGGCCGGCCTCCTGCTGTATCTGGAGCAGCTCGGCTTCTACGTCGTTGGCTACGGCTGCACCACCTGCATTGGTAACTCCGGGCCGCTTCCGGACATCGTCTCAAACACGGTCGACGTTGGTGACCTGGCCGTCGCATCCGTGCTCTCCGGCAACCGCAACTTCGAAGGTCGGATTCAGTCGCAGATCAAGGCGAACTACCTCGCCTCGCCTCCGCTGGTCGTCGCTTACGCGCTCGCCGGCAGCATGGACTTCGACCTCAACACGGAGTCTCTTGGGACGGACAGCCAGGGACGCCCGGTATACCTCAGCGAGATCTGGCCTTCCCGAATGGAGATCGAAGAGGCGATACGGACCGGCGTCCAGTCCGAGATGTTCCGCAGCAAGTACGCTGACGTCTTTTCCGGCGATGACACCTGGCGTTCCCTCGAGGTGCCGACCGGCGACCAGTTCGTCTGGGACCCCTTCTCGACCTACGTTCGGAAGCCGCCGTACTTCGATGGCATGACGCTGGATCCGAACGACCCGCAAGACATTCGAAGCGCCCGCGTGCTTGGTCTGTTCGGCGATTCAGTTACCACGGACCACATATCGCCCGCCGGTGAGATCGTGCGTCAGAGCCCGGCCGGCCACCACCTGACCGAAGGCGATGTGCCCGTCAACGAGTACAACACCTTCGGCGCCCGGCGCGGCAACCACGAAGTCATGGGCCGCGGCACGTTCAGCAACATCCGGCTCCGTAACCGCATCGTTCCCGGCGTCGAGGGCTGGTTCACCAAACACCTGCCCGATGGCGAAGAGATGACGATCTGGGACGCCTCGGAGAAGTATCAGGCAGAAGGCGTGCCGCTGATCATCATCGGCGGCAAGGAGTACGGCACCGGCTCGTCGCGCGACTGGGCCGCCAAGGGCCCGAAGATCATGGGCGTCAAGGCCGTAATCGTAGAGAGCTTCGAGCGTATTCACCGCAGCAACCTCCTCGGCATGGGCATATTGCCCCTACAGTTCGAGGCCGGCCAATCGGCCGAAAGTCTCGGACTGACGGGCGAGGAGGAGTACGACATCGAGGGCATCGCGGCCGGCGTAAGACCGCGCCAGACACTCCGCGTCATCGCGACAGCGCCCGACGGCAAGAAAACCACCTTCATCGTCCTCAGCCGAATCGATACGCCGATCGAGGCCGATTACTACATGCACGACGGCATCCTGCCCTACGTGCTGCGTCAGCTAGCGAGGAGCTAATGACTAACTCCCCTAACCCCCTCGTCGCCGTGATCATGGGCTCCAAATCCGACTGGCCCGAGGTCATGTCGCACGCTGACAAGACGCTCGAAGACCTCGGCATACCGCACGAGTCGCTGGTCATGTCGGCCCACCGAACGCCTGATCAGGTGCTCGACTACGCGGCGAAGGCTGAGGAGCGTGGCGTCGAAGTGATCATCGCCGGTGCCGGCGGCGCCGCCCACCTCGGCGGCGTCATCGCGGCCAAAACGCAGCTGCCGGTGCTCGCGGTACCGATCGCATCCACGCCGTTCAACGGCCTCGATTCGCTGCTGGCGATGGTCCAGATGCCGGGTGGCATCCCGGTTGGCACGCTGGCGGTTGGTCGCCCCGGCGCCGTCAACGCGGCGCTGCTCGCGGCCGCCATCCTTGCCTTGAAGCACGACGATATTCGCGAGAAGTTGCGAGCCTATCGGGCGCGTCAGACCCAAAACGTGCTCGACAATCCGGACCCGCGTGCCTGACGAAGGGGTCAGCGGCCTCATCCTAGGCGTCGACTTCGACGGCGTCTGCGCCGACTTCTACAGCCGCATGCGCGAAATTGCCTCCGAGTGGTTCGAAACCCCGATCGAAGAGCTGACGAAGACGCCTTCCTTCCAGCTCAGCGAGTGGGGTGTGACAGACCGCAAGGACTACGACAGCCTGCACCGGTTTGCCGTCACCCAGCGTGAACTGTTCCGCAGTTGCCCCATGATCCCCGGAGCGCGCCGCTACCTGCGCATGCTCTCGGATGAAGGCGCCCGTATCCGCGTCATCACGCACCGCCTCTACATCGATTTCTTCCACAACGCCGCCGTAACCCAGACCACCGACTGGCTCGACTGGAACGGCATCCCTTACCGCGACCTCTGCTTCATGAAGGACAAGGAGCAGGTGGGGGCCGACATCTATGTCGATGACTCGCCCGACAACATCCGCCTCCTGCGTGAGCAGGGCTTTTCCACAATCTGCTTCGCCAATAGCACCAACCAGGACATGGGCCCGCCGATAGCCCACGGCTGGCAGGATGTCTACGAGTTGGTCCACGCCGCGGCGGAAGAGCGTAAGGACAGACCGTAGTACGATCTAGCCCGCCTCGGTAGATACTGGCGATGAAGAGAGTCCAGTAGGACCCTGGTCCATCAAGCCGGCATTGACCGCGTCAGAGGTCGTATTGGCGGCGGTAGTTAACAAGAAAAGGACGACATTCGGCGACGCGCGACGCAGCGTGGCCGGCAACGCACGAGGGGAATCATGAGCGGACGTAAAAAGGTAACCATCGTTGGCGGCGGACAGACGGGCGGCATCATGTCCTACCGCCTGGCGGAGAAGAACATCTGCGACATCGTGATCAAAGATGTCGCGGAATTCGCCCAGCATCACGGCAAGGCGCTGGACATTTACCAGGGTTCGTCCTTCGCCGGCTTTGAAACGACGCTAACCGCGACGGATGACTGGGACGCGACGGCCGGGTCAGACGTGGTCGTCATCACGTCTGGTGCGCCCCGCAAGCCGGGTATGACGCGCGAGGAGCTGCTGCAGGGCAACGCCGAAGTCGTCGGCGACTACGCTGCGAAGAATGCGATCGCTCAGAGCCCGGACGCAATCGTCATCGTCTTCGCCAACCCGATGGATGTAATGTGCCACGCCGCCCTCAAGGCCACCGGCCTGCCCCGCGGTCGCATCATCGGACAGGGCGGCATGCTGGATAGCTCTCGCTTCCGCGCCTTTATCGCCATCGAGACCGGCGTCGCGCCCCGTGACGTGCACGCCTATGTCCTCGGCGGCCACACAGATGCGACCATGGTCCCCATCGTGAGCCAGGCTCGCGTCGGCGGTATCCCGCTCGAGAGCATGCTCCCCAAGGACAAGGTGGACGCGATCGTGAAGCGCACCATGAACGGCGGCGCGGAGCTCGTCGAGCTCTACAAGACGGGGTCTGCTTTCCTCGCGCCCTCCGTCGCTACGATGACAATGGTCGAATCGATCCTCCTGGACGAGAAACGCATCCTCCCGTGTGCCGTGCCCCTGGAGGGCGAGTACGGCGTGAGCGGCGTATTCTGCGGCACCATGGTCAAGCTTGGCGCCGGTGGCGCTGAGCAGGTCTATGAAATGCCGGTCTCGGCCGAAGAGAAAGCGAAAATTGTCGCTGCCGCTAAAGGCACCGAGGAGCTCAAGGCGATCATCGGCGCCTAGCGCTCTCGCCCTGTTGTCACGCAGGCACAAGACGAGGCGACATAGGGCTCGAACCCGGTGCCAGAATGAGAAGGAAGACATGAGCGGTCAATTCGGCTGGGTCGACCTTACGGTTTCAGACGCGGAAGGCGTGCGCGACTTCTACTCTCGCGTTGCCGGCTGGCGATTCGCGCCCGTCGACATGGGCGATTACTCCGATTTCGTCATGCTGCAGTCCGACAAGGACGAGCCCGTCGCCGGCGTTTGCAACGCGCGAGGGCCGAATGCCGACTTGCCAGCGGCGTGGCTCGTATACATCACGGTCGAAGACCTCAATGCCGCCGTCGCAGAGGCGAAGTCGCTGGGCGGCAGCGTCATCTCAGAGTCGCCCGCGAGTGAAGACCAACCAGGCTACGTGGTCCTGAGCGATCCGGCCGGCGCCGCGTTCGCGCTGATGGGCCAACCTACGGATCAGGGGTAACCAATGCGAGACATTCACGTAGACACGATCCGCGACAAGGTCGCCGAGCTCTGCATCGAGGCAACGCACGTTCTGCCCGACGATGTCCGTCAAGGGCTGCGTGACGCTCAGGCGACCGAGAAAGCGCCGCTCGCCAAGCAGGTGCTTGTCGAAATAATCGACAACTTCGACATCGCCCAGCGCGAGATGATCCCGTTGTGCCAGGACACCGGCACTACCGTCGTTTTCGCTGAGCTGGGACAGGACGCCCACATCGTTGGCGGTTCACTGGAAGAAGCGATCCACTCCGGAGTCGGCCAGGGCTACACCAGCGGCTACATGCGCGCTTCGATCGTCGAACATCCCATGACCACTCGCGAAAACACGGGTAACAACACGCCGGCGGTCATTCACTACGACGTCGTTCCCGGTGATCATCTGCATCTCAAGATTCTGCCCAAGGGCGGCGGTTGCGAGAACATGAGCCGATTCGTGAATCTGCTGCCGCGCGCCGGTAAAGACGCCGTCGTTAACTTCGTCCTGCGCGCCATCGAGGAATCCGGCGGCAACCCATGCCCGCCTCTGATCGTCGGCGTCGGCGTCGGTGGAACCGCTGAAAAGTCGATGGAGCTGGCGAAGAAAGCCGTCACGCGCGGCGTCGGCAGCCAGAGCGAAGACCCCGAAGTCGCGGCCCTCGAGCAAGAGCTCCTTGAGAAGGTCAACGCGTTGGGTGTCGGGCCGCAGGCAGTCGGTGGCACCAACACGGCGATGCAGGTCAGCATTCTCACCTACCCAACCCACATCACGGCCTTGCCCGTTGCGGTCAACATCCAGTGCCACAGTGCCCGCCTCAAAGAGGTCACGCTCTGATGGCCGAAGTACGAGTGGTCAAGCCGGATCAGCGTGACACCTCCACGGCGCAGACACCGGGCATGTTCCGGGCCGAGGGCTGTGGCGCCAAGACCGTCGGGGCCGAGCACCTCTGGGTCGGTCATGTCAGCGTCGATAAGGGCGTCCGGTCCGGTGCTCACCACCACGGCGAACTGGAGAGCGTGATCTACGTCATCTCCGGCCACGCCCGCTTCCGTTTCGGCGATAGCCTTGAGTCGGTGGTTGAGGCGGAACCCGGCGACTTCGTCTTTGTTCCGCCCTATCTGGTCCACCAGGAGATCAACGCCAGCGACGCTACGCCCGTCGACATGGTCGTCGCGCGTAGCTCGCAAGAAAACATCGTCGTCAACGTCGATGTGGAAGGCGCGACCGAATCGTGACTGACAGACGATACGAGCGCCCCTTTAGTTGGGGTACGGGGATATCCCCCGGCTTCAGAGTAGCCATCGTCGTCAACGTCGAAGAAGCGGACAAAGCTTAAGTTAATAGGAGGCGAGTCGGACGTCTCTTTAGGGGGTGTCGAAGGACTCCCGTTTTGGAGTGAGAGGCAAACTTTAATTATGAGCGTAGAACGCATTAACGATCTGGAAGTGCGCCTGACGACACCGATCACGGAGGATGACGTCAAGCAGCTCAAGATCGGCGACCACGTGCGGATTAGCGGCGTCATCTACACGGCGCGCGACGCCGCCCACAACCGCATGATCCAGACCCTGAACGAAGGCGGCGAACTACCGATCGACATCAAGGGTCAACTGATCTACTACGTCGGCCCGACGCCAGCCCGTCCCGGCCGCGCCATTGGCGCCTTCGGCCCCACGACCTCGATGCGAATGGACCCGTTCACACCGCCTTTGCTGGAAGCGGGCCTCAAGGCCTGCATGGGCAAGGGCAACCGCGGCGAAGAAGTACGCGAAGCCCTGAAGAAGAACGTCGCTGTCTACCTCATGGCCGTCGGCGGCGCCGGCGCGATGCTGTCGCAGTTCATCCGAAAGGTCGAAGTCGTCGCCTATGAGGACCTCGGGACCGAATCCCTGAAGCGCGTCGAGGTCGAAGACTTCCCGGCTGTCGTCATGGACGATTGCGAGGGCCGCGACCTTCTCAGCGAGGGTCGTAAACAGTGGCGTGACCCGTCGAAGCTCGGCACGTATACGCCGAGCGAGAGAATCGTCGTCGCCGGCGGCTAATCAACGAGATCACATCGGCCATCAATGTTGAGAAATATCCTGCTGCACCTTCCCATTCGGCGGCGCAGCGCCTATAAAGAGAAAACACAGGCCGCGAGGGGATCAGAGCGGTCGATTCTGGAGGTACAAAATGGGCTTGTTGAGCAAACTCTTTGGCGGTAAGAAGCAAGAGGTTGCGGCTGACGCTCAGGTGGTTGATTGCTCGCACAGCGTGCTGGTTGCGCGCTGGGACAGCGTTCAGGACATGGGCATCGAGGACAAGGCGACGCGCTTTATGTGCGAAGCCTGCCGAGAGATGTTCGAGCCGGCAGAAGCCACTCGTCTGCGCGACACACTGGCGGAACGCTTGGCGGCTGAGGCAGCTGCAGCTGAGGCAGCTGCCGAAGGACAGGGAAGCGGCGCGCCTTAGCCGGGATGCGTTCGCGCTTCCGTAGCGCCCTTCGCGTCAGACCCATCGCCGAAAGCGCCCCAAGTCGACACGCCGCCGGCCGGCGGGCGAGCCTCGCCATCGTGCCTAAAACGTCGGGGGAGAGCGGCGGCCGGCTATCTCGATAACTAAACGTTAACGGACGCGAGCTATCATTACCGCGTGAACCTCACCGGCAAGACTGTCCTGTTGGTTGATGACGAGCCCACGTTGGTTGCCACGCTCAAGTACAACCTGCAACACGAAGGCTACCGCGTCGTCACGGCTGGCGACGGGGAAAAGGCAATCACCCTGGCCCGCGCAGAGCGCCCCGACTTGATGGTCCTTGACCTCATGCTGCCGGTCATTGACGGGCTCGAAGTCTGCCGTATCCTGCGCCGCGAAATGTCGCTGCCAATCCTCATGCTCACAGCCCGCGCCGATGAGGTCGACAAGGTCGTAGGGCTTGAAATCGGCGCCGATGACTACGTAACGAAGCCCTTCAGCACCCGTGAGCTGCTGGCCCGCGTCCGTGCCCTCCTCCGTCGCACTACAACCGAGTCAGACGATGAGGTTCTCGTCAGCGGAGACCTTCGTGTCGACATGAAACGGCGTGAAGTGAGCCGCGGTGACCTCCCGCTTGAGTTGAAACCGAAGGAGATGGAGCTGCTCATCCACTTCATGCACAACAAAGGCCGGGCCTTCACGCGCGAGCAGCTATTGCGCGAAGTCTGGGGTTACGACTTCTACGGCGACTCACGCACGGTCGACGTCCACATCAGCTGGCTACGCGAGAAAATTGAGCAACAGCCGGGCAAGCCGGTACGGATCCTCACGGTACGAGGCGTGGGCTACCGCTTCGAGGGCTGAGTGAGCGCGAATCATCTACCTGGACTGATCGTCCTGTCTGCTATTGCCATGATCGCGGTCGCGCTGCTCGGGGCTGGAATCTTGTTTCTCGCTGGCGCCATCGCAGGCTCCCTGATCGCGGCGATGCTGGCCTATGCCTATCTTCTGCATCCGCTCAGGAAGGTTCGAGACGCGGCCGCACACATTGCCGCCGGCGACCTTGGCGCGCGCATCCAGGATCGACCTGCCGGTCCCGCTGGCGAAATGGCCGACGTCCTGAACCTCGTCGCCGGGCGGTTCGAAGCCCAGATGGCGACAGCGGCGGAGGGACAAAGCCGCTTGGCAGCCGCTCTCAACTCCAGCGTCGACCCGGTCTCAGCGCTGGACAGTGATGGACGCATCCTTTTCGCCAACCTGGCTTTTGAAGAGGCCTTCGACCAGCGTTTGGACGAAGTCGCCGGACGTCCCTTCGCCCACGTCCTGGCGGACAAGGATGTGGTCGATGCCATCCGCGCCAGCCGGGAGCAGGGTCTGCGGAGAATTAACGTGATCGAGCAGCCCGGACATCGTTTCTTCCAGGTCGTCACCACGCCGATCGCTGGCGGCGGTGAGTGGGCCGTCTTGATCGTGTTTCATGATCTCACCGACGTTCAGCGCACGGACCAAATTCGGCGCGATTTCGTCGCTAACGTATCGCACGAGCTGCGCACGCCACTTGCCGCGCTGAAGTCCGTCGTCGAGACGCTGGCTGACGGAGCGTTTGAAGACGAATCCGTTGCCCGCGAGTTTCTCCGACGGGCCGACGGCGAGGTCGACCGCCTGGTTCAGCTCGTCGAAGAGCTGCTTGAGCTGTCTCGTATAGAGTCCGGCGACCAACCGCTCCTCCTTCGCGATACGGACGTCGCCAGTTTGCTCTCAGAAGTGGCCGAACGGCTGCGCCCGCAAGCCGCACGCGCGCACCAGGATCTCAAGCTCGAACTGTCACCCGAGCTTGGCTCCGTCAGTCTCGATAGCGCCCGAATCGAACGCGCCGTGCTCAATCTCCTGCACAACGCAATCAAGTTCACTCCGGCCGAAGGCGAGGTCACCCTGTCCGCTCGACGAGAAGACGGTTCGCTACTAATCGAAGTGCGGGATACAGGTGCCGGCATCGCCCAGTCTGACCTCACTCGCGTATTCGAGCGTTTTTACAAGGCGGACCACTCGCGTGCTTCCGGCGGCAGCGGTCTGGGGCTGGCTCTCGTCAAGCACGCCGTTGAGGCACATGGCGGCAGCGTGAGTGTTGAGAGCCAGCAGTCCAGGGGCTCGGTCTTCAGCCTCCATATCCCGATTACAGTCTGAAGCGACTTTTACGGGCCGTTAACCGCCTTTGACGCTGCCTTAACACCGCGCTCATATCATCATCAGCAGATGACGGTTGCCAGGAGATGCGGCGCCAAGAAGCAGGCTCCGAAATCGATGATTCCGGATCTAGCTGTCGACGCCACACGCCTGTCGCCGAGTTCCACATGCACGACCCGCTAAGTTCAATGACACTTCCTGCCTCGGCGCGTGTCGCCAGTTTTACGCCACGTTCACTGCCGTTAACAAATCGTTAAAACGGCTCGTCTAGCCTGAGTTTGTAATCAAGAACGGGAGACGAATGAGATTGACCCCAGCCATAGGACTAGGCCTTCTCACCTTTAACCTCCGCTTCGTTGCCGTCCTGTTCCTAGCCATGGGGGCGCTCGCTTTGGTCGCTTGCGGAGGCGACGACGATGGCTCGGGCGGGTCTAACTCCGGTAACGGCACGCCAACTGGCGGTGGATCTTCGCTGAGCGGAACCGTCTCTATCGAAGGTTCCAGCACCGTCCAACCCTTCACTCTGGAGTTGATCCCCGCATTTGAGGCTGAGTATTCGAAGGTCACTGTTAACCCGCCCAGCGGGCTCGGATCCGGCGCCGGCATCTCGGCCTTCATTAACAAGGAAGTCGACATCGCCCAGGCCAGCCGCCGAATCAAGGACGACGAAATTCAACAGGCCAGGGATGCCGGCCGCGACCCATTTGAAGTCAGAATTTTTAACGATGCCCTTGCCTTCGTGGTTCACCCAGACAACCCCGTAAACAACCTCACGGTTGCGCAAGTCGCCAAGATTTTCGCGGGCGAAATCGCGAATTGGGACGAAGTGGGTGGCTCCGGAGGAATCACGATTTACACGCGCAACGAAGAGTCCGGCACGTTTGCTTATCTGGAGGAGGATGTCATCCAGGCAACCCTGGGTGACGACTCAGGCTACTCCTCGGACGTTAACAAGCAAGCCAGCGCTCCGGCTGCTCTCTCCGCCGTTTCTGGAGACCGAGGCGCCATCTTCTACGCCGGTCTCGGCAACCTGGCTGAGATTCCCGAAGGCCGCGTCAAGGTGTTGTTAATCAACGGCGCCGCGCCGAGTGCCGAGACGGTCGCAAACGGCAGCTACCCAATCTCACGTGGCCTGTTCTACTACACCGACGGCGATCCGGCCTCCAACGACAACGAAACGGTCAAGGCATTTATTGATTTTGCTCTCAGCCCGGCAGGCCAGAGGATCGGTGAGGAACTCGCCTTCCTGCCGGTTGGACCAACCGAATGAAGTGCACTCACCGTTCAAGTACCACCCAAGTTCACCTCGCCACCCGCCCGCCCGTCGAATGCTGGCTTAGAGAATAGGTAAGGATATGGCGGCCATCACGAGGAACGGCCCGGAGATCGGTCCCACCGGTCGCATGCTGATGACGCGGCGCAAGGGCGCTATGCTCGAACTGCCGATCGAGTTGCTGATCAAAGCCACGGGCATCCTCACCGTTCTGCTCCTGCTCGGGATACTCGCCTTACTGGCCCGCCAGGGGCTACGTCTCTTCCTGGAGCTGGACTACCCTCTGGACCGCTTCTTGAGCTTCCCCAACGCAATAACTGATAACACCACGGACCCGGACAAATTCCGGTTCGGCATCGTGCCTCCGCTCATCGCCACCTTTTGGATAACGGCGGTCTGCCTCTTCTTCGCCGTTCCCTTGGGCCTTTTGACCGCGGTCTTCATCTCAGAGATGGCCTCCCCGCGGGTCCGCCTCGTCATCAAGTCGCTGGCAGAGCTCTTGGCCGGTGTACCGACGGTGATTTTCGCCTTCGTTGGCCTCGCGCTGGTCGTGCCCGAGGTTCAGCAGTACTTCGGTTGGGGCGCCGGCGGTTTGTCAGGGATAACGGCCGGTTTGATCATCTCCTTCGTCGCCATGCCCCTGATCATCTCGATCTCCGATGACGCGCTGCAGGCTGTACCCGTGGAATTCAAGGAGAACGCCTACGCCCTGGGCTGTAACAAGGCTCAGGCCGTTGTCTACGTGATCGTCCCGGCAGCGATCTCGGGCATCACCGCCGCCGTCATGCTGGGGATGACTCGCGCCATCGGCGAAACGATGATCGTCCTCGTCCTGGCGGGCGGCAACAGCAGCATCCCGATAGACCCGGCGGAATCGATGCGGCCCATGACGGCCACGATCGCTGCCGGCTTCGGCAACGCAACCGATCAGTCCTTGATTCGCCCGGCGCTTTTCATGGTGGGCGCCGTACTCTTCATCCTGACTTTCTTCACCACCTGGATCGCCGACTGGATCCTTGAACGCCAGAGGAGGAAGTTCGCGCGATGACAACTTCTCTCGCACCCAGCGGCCGCGACAAGAGCCTCGGGTTTATTCAGAGCGGCTTCTTCTCGATAACCATCCTGGCCACGATCGTTGTCGTGGTTCCCGTGTTCGTCGTTCTCGCCTACGTCATCAGCAACGGCATTGGTGCGCTGAGCCCGAGTTTCATTTTTGACCAGCCGGAGCGTGGTGGCCGCGAAGGCGGCATATGGCCCGTAATCGTCATGACCATGTACGCCCTGGTCCTCGTGTTGATGTTCGCCGTGCCTACAGGCGTCCTCTGTGCCGTCTTCCTCTCCGAATACGCCAGGCCAGGTCGCCTGCTGCGGACGATCAACCTGACAATCATCAATCTCGCCGGCGTACCGTCGATCGTCTACGGACTCTTCGGCGCCGCCCTCTTCTTCGACGTCATCGGCACCGAAAAGGCGCTCTGGGTCGCTTCCGCGACCCTGGCAATGCAAGCGCTGGCCATCATCATCACGAGCTCACGGGAGGCGCTGTTCAGCGTGCCAAGCGGTCTGCGCGAAGGATCGCTGGCTATCGGCGTCTCCAAGCTTCGGACCACCCTTTTCATCGTCTTACCGCAGGCGCTTGGCGGCATCGTCACGGGTGTCTTGCTGGCGATTAGTCGCGCCGCCGGGGAAACAGCGCCCATCCTCATCGTCGGCGCCATCGCCGCCTCTACTCGCCCGCTCGACCCCACGGCCGCCTTCACCGAGCGGGCCCAGATGCTCTCCTTCGAGCTCTACTTTCGGATCACCGAAGGTCTTGGCGTGGCCGAGGAACGCAAATGGGCCATCGGCCTCGTCCTGCTGGCCGTCGTATTGCTGTTCAACGTCTCTGCCCTGCTCCTGAGATTGAAGATCCAGGGCATGGGCGCAGCGAGGAGAAACTGAAGTGCAAGAAACTCGAATGGCTGTCAATATAGACGTGCCTATGACACGCGAGCCGGATGCACCGACCCACGCTACGGAACTCGGCAGCGAACCAGCGGCCGGCGCGCGGCCGGCCCCGACGCAGCACAGCGTCGCGGTGCAATTGGACAAGGTCAACGTCTATTATGGCGCCGCCCAGGCCGTTCGGGATGTCTCGCTGGACATTTATCAGAACCAGATCACTTCCCTGATCGGACCCTCCGGCTGCGGCAAGAGCACGCTGCTTCGTTGCCTCAATCGGATGAACGACCTGATCCCGGGCGCTCGCGTCGAAGGTCAGATCATGCTCGATGGCATCGATATCAACGGCAACGCCGTGGACCCGGTGCAGATCCGCCGCCATGTGGGCATGGTGTTCCAGAAGCCGAATCCCTTCCCGATGTCGGTCAAAGAGAACGTTGCATTTGGTCTCAAGCGTCTTGGCCTGGCCAAGCGAAATGAGATGGATGACCTCGTGGAGCAGTCGCTACGACGAGCCGCCCTCTGGGAAGAGGTCAAAGACAAGTTGGATAGCCCCGGTACCTCTCTTTCCGGTGGTCAACAGCAACGCTTGTGCATCGCAAGAGTGCTCGCCGTCCATCCCCAGATCATCCTCATGGACGAGCCCTGCTCCGCCCTGGACCCGATCGCGACACTACGCATCGAGGAGCTGATGCACGAGTTGGCGCGCGACTACACGATTGCAATCGTGACCCACAACATGCAACAGGCGGCACGGGTGAGTCAGTGGACCGCCTTCATGCTGGCCGGAGAGGAACGCGTGGGCGAAATGATCGAGTTCGGCCCCACAAACGAGATCTTCACCAATCCTCACGATAAGCGTACCGAGGATTACATCACCGGGCGGTTCGGATAGAGCACCTGAGGCAGCGTCACGAAACTCAAAGTCGGGCGGTCCTCAACTCAGGAGCCTGAAATTTGGGCCTTGCTGCCTCTGCCTTGGGGCGATCTAGACTAACTGCCACTTCTAACGGGAGCGAGATCATGGTCAGGGCGACTTTCGAGCGACATCTCAGCGAAATCGAAGAGGACATGCTTGTTATTGCCGGCATGGTGGAGCGCGCTATCGACCGTTCGATTGACGCCCTCAAGAATCGAGACACCGATCTCGCCCGCGTCGTCATCGTCGAAGACGCGGACATCAACCGCAAACGTTATGAGACCGAGGAGAAGTGCCTGGAGCTACTGGCGACACAACAGCCGATGGCGCGAGACCTTCGCACCATCGTCGCGGTCCTTCACGTCATCGTCGATCTCGAGCGTATGGGTGACCACGCCGAAGGCATCGCCAAGGTGGTCATCATGCTGGCTGACGAGCCGCCCCTGAAGCCGTACATCGACATACTGCGAATGGCAGAAGTGGCCGTCAGAATGCTGCGCGGCGCGGTCGAGTCGTTCAAGCTCCGAGACGTTGAGATGGCACGCCAGGTCTGCGACCAGGATGACGAAGTTGACGCCCTATACGACCAGGTCTATCGCGAGCTCATTACATTCATGATCAACGACCCCAAAACGATTGAGCGCGCGACCCACATCACCTGGATCGCCCACAATCTGGAGCGAATCGCCGACCGCGTCACCAATATTGGCGAACGCGTCGTCTACATGGTCCAGGGCACCTACGAGGAATTGAACGTCTCTAAGTACTAGAGCTTGACCGCTCCTTGTAGTCAGAGGCGCAGGTACGTAATATCGAGCCGACTCCGCTCGATCTTCATTCACGGTGGTGAAAATATGCCCGAAGCCCTTGCCAAGGGTCTGCGCAACGTCCTGATGGATGAGACCCAGGCCAGCTTCATCGATGGAGAGCAAGGCATCCTTCTCTATCGCGGCTACTCGATTCACGACCTGGCCCTGAATTGCAGCTTTGAGGAGGTCGGCTACCTCCTTCTCTACGGCCATCTGCCGAACCGGACCGAACTCGAGAGCTTCGAAGCTCGGCTGCGGGCCGCGCGTGTCCTGCCTGAACCCGTTATCCAGGTAATCCGTATCATCTCCGACACCCACCCGATGGACGTCCTGCGCACTGCGGTATCCGCGCTTTCGTCCTTAGACCCTGATGTTGCCGACGAATCGCCGGCCGCCGTTTTGCGTAAATCAGAGCGTCTGACGGCTCAGATACCGAGCATCGTTGCGGCGCATCACCGCATCCGCAACGGACACGACCCGATCACTCCGCGCGATGACCTCAATCACGCCGCGAGCTTCCTTTACCTTCTAGACGGCAAGGAACCTCCCGCCGAGGCCGTCGAGGCGATAAACATCGATTTCATCCTGCACGCCGAGCACGGCGCTAACGCCTCGTCCTTTGCTGCGCGTGTGACGGCCTCGACGCTGTCGGACCTGCACTCCGATATCGCCACCGCCGTCGGCACCCTTAAGGGCCCGCTGCACGGCGGCGCCGCCGAAGCCGTCATGAAAATGGCGCTCGAAATCGGCGAGCCAGAAAACGTGACCGAATACGTCAAAGAGCGTCAGCGCAACCGCGAGAATCGCATCATGGGCTTCGGCCACCGCGTCTATAAGGTCGAGGATCCCCGAGCCCGACACATGCGCGAGAAGTCGCGCGCCCTCAGCGAGCGCGTCGGCCAGGGCAAGTGGTATCAAATCCTCGAGGCCTTGGTGGAGTCGATGTCGCGCTATCAGCGCCACGGCATCTACGTCAACGTCGACTTCTACGCCGGCTCCGTCTACTACCTGCTCGGCATCACAGAAGACCTCTTCGTGCCGATATTCGCCATCGGTCGGGTTCCCGGCTGGTGCGCCTCCGTTATCGAGCAATTGGATGACAACATCCTGATCCGCCCGCTTCTCCGCTACGAAGGTCCCAAAGACCTGCAGTACGTCCCAATCGACCAGCGTTAGCTCAAGAAAGAGGAGGCGTCGATGCCATTCGAGACCATCGCCAAGCCTGCCGCCGCCGACCTGCCAGTTGCGCCCAACATCGGCGACTACGAGGAGCAGCGAGCTTCGTTCAACTGGGAAGATGTCGCGAAGGAGCTGGATGGCCTGCCCGGCGGCGGCATAAACATCGCCTATGAAGCCGTCGATCGACACGTCGCCAAGGGCCACGGCTCCCGCACCGCTTTCGTCTGGGTGGGCAAGAATGGCGAAGAGGAAATTTACACCTTCGAAGACCTCATGAAGCGCTCAAACCAGTGGTGCGATGCGCTGCGCAACCTGGGCGTCAAGAAGGGCGACCGCGTCTTCGTCTTCCTCGATCGCATCCCGGAGCTCTACGCGGCCGTTTTCGGCACGCTGAAGGCGGGCTGTGTTATCGGCCCCCTCTTCTCCGCTTTCGGCCCCGACGCCGTTAAGGATCGGATGGAGAGCGCCGGCGCCGTGCTGCTGCTGACGAACCCCGACCTCTGGCGCAAGATCGAATCGATTCGCGGCGATCTGCCGGCCTTGAAGAACGTCGTGCATGTGCAGCACGCCAGCCGGATCCAGGCCTCCGATGGCATCCTTTCCTGGGACGACCTCATGGATGCGGCATCGGACCAGGCTGCCATAGAGCAGACCGGCCTCGAGGATCCCGCGATCATGCACTTCACGTCCGGGACCACGGGTAAGCCGAAGGGCGCCGTGCACGTCCACCAGGCCGTCTGGGGTCACTACGGGACGGGAAAGTACGTCCTGGACCTGCACCACGAAGACATCTACTGGTGCACCGCCGATCCCGGCTGGGTGACCGGCACGTCCTACGGCATGTTCGCCCCCTTCACCAACGGCGTCACCTCCGTGATCTACGAGGGCGGATTCTCGGCCAGCAAGTGGTACGAGACGATTCAGAAGTACAAGGTCACCGTCTGGTACACGGCGCCAACCGCGATTCGCCTCCTCATGAAGGCCGGCGACCAGATCCCGGCGCGCTACGACCTGTCCACCCTTCGCTACACGATGAGCGTCGGCGAGCCCTTGAACCCAGAGGCCGTGGTCTGGGGCGAACGAGTCCTGGGGCTGCCCTTTCATGACAACTGGTGGCAGACCGAGACCGGCTCGATCATGATCGCGAACTACCCCACGATGCCGATCAAACCCGGCTCCATGGGTAAGCCAATGCTCGGCATCAATCCCGGCATCATCGATGAAGATGGCAACGAGCTGCCTCCCGGCCAGGAAGGCGATCTCGCCGTAAGGCCCGGCTGGCCGTCGATGTTCCGTACCTACTGGCAGGACGAGGAGCGCTACAACAGCCGCTTCCGCAACGGCTGGTATCTCAGTGGCGACCGGGCGCGCAAGGACGAAGAGGGCTACTTCTGGTTCATCGGCCGTGCCGATGACGTGATCAACACGGCGGGACACCTCGTCGGACCGTTCGAGGTCGAAAGTGCTCTGATCGAACACCCGGCTGTGGCCGAGGCGGGCGTCATCGGCAAGCCCGACCCGGTTGCGATGGAGATCGTCAAGGCGTTCGTCGCGCTCAAGGACGGCTTCGAGGCCAACGATCAGCTGCGGCGGGAGCTTCTGGGCTTCGCCCGCGAAAAACTGGGCCCCGGCGTCGCCCCGCGCGAGATCGACTTCATCCCAACCCTGCCCAAGACTCGGTCCGGCAAGATTATGCGCCGCCTTCTCAAGGCCCGCGAACTCGGCCTCCCTGAAGGGGACATCTCTACGCTGGAAGACGACTAGGGCCGGAAGCCCTCCCATGTACTCTCGTAGTAGGTCTCGAAGGCTACGTAATAGAACGCTGGAGGCAGGCCGAAGTGACGATTGAAGGACGCTGACCAGGGAGCATTGGTCGATGCGTTTCCCCAGAAGTCGAATATCGCATCCAGACTGCGGCTTCTTAGCAGGTAGTCGACGGACAACACGGCGAGCCAGAGCCCTTCGCTTCCCGCCAAGCGGTAGCCTATGAAGCTCTCAAGCTCCACCAGCGACGCGTCTTCTTCGGCGGCGTTGGCGGCGTAATCGAAAAGCGACTCCGCATATGAACCCAGATCGAGCTCTTGTAGGACAAGCCAGCTGACAACCTCGGCGGTCCCTTCGATTAGCCAGAACGGTCCCGATGACGGTACCTCGTCCACGGGGCTAGTAAAAGTCTGGTCCGCCACTGACTCACCTGCTCGCTCAAGCTGAAGCACGTGTACGTATTCGTGCGCCACTATTCGCAGGCGCTGAGTCGCGTTCGCTTCTTGCCAATCCACGTGGCCTGTATTGATTACGATGCCGCGAAAGCTTGCCTCGGCCACAGTCTGAGTCATCCGCTGCGTCATGCCCTCAGCGCGCCATGCTTGGGCCACTGCGTCGTCGCGGAAAGCGCGCTCCAGCCTCCCCGGCGTCGTGGCGGCAAAGACAGCACTAGGCGGGCGAACCTCCGCGCCGGCACTCAGCAGTTCGCTCGTGACTTCGACGGCCCGCACGATTAGCGAGCGGTCGAAGGCACCGACTCCGGTGTCTGCTCCCTCGGAGCCATCGTGGCGCTGGGCAGTGAACCCGGTGTTTGGGTCGGAAAAGCGCTCGCGGGTGGTGCCTGCGTCGCCGTGGGCGGCGGGACGGATGTCGACTCTTGAACAGGCGTCGCAGAGGCCGAAGGCAAGGTGACAGTCGGCTTGGGCCTGTCGTCTCCAGTGCAGCCAGCGAGCAGCAGGAAGAGGACGGCAAGGGTGAGTACGGGGCGGTTAATCATCGGGGCTTATAATCAGGAGTGCCTCGGCAATGCCGGGTAGTGTAACGGTAGCACAGGAGCCTTTGGAGCTTCTTGTCCAGGTTCGAATCCTGGCCCGGCAGCCAGCCTCTTAGCGTGGCATTTCGTGTAGAATCGTCTCATTCCCCGATAGCTCAATCGGTAGAGCGAGCGGCTGTTAACCGCTAGGTTCGAGGTTCGAGTCCTCGTCGGGGAGCCATCTCTATCGTCAATACAAAAGGCGAGGCCAATGAGCCTCGCCTTCGTATTTCGAACGTTAAAGCCGCTGAGTCGTCGGGCTATTCCTTGCCGGCCGCGGTCTTCGCGACGACCTTGACGCCCTTGATCGTGCCTTCCACGGTGCGACGCACTCGGTGGGCAGCCGTCTCACCAACCGCAGCTGCGGCATCGATGGCACCCGTCGCCGCAGCGGACGCGGCCTCCTCGGCCGAAATGCCAACGTCCTTCGCCGCCTCGATCGCGCCTTCAACGGCGCCTACTGCCGCGGTCGTCAGGTCGGCGCCGATCTCAGACGCCTCGCGGACCGCGCCGCTCGCCGTTTCCTGGATCGCGCCCATCGCTTCGCCGCCGGCTTCCTTGGTGCCACGGATAGCGCCGATGACCGCGCCCTTGGTGACCGCGCCGACCTTGCCGCCAACGCGAGCCGCGGATTCGACCGCAGTCTCGATGCTGTCTGCCGACGTCTCAGCTGCCTGGTTGCCCACCTCGCCGACAGTCTCGATTGCGCCCTTCACAGCGCCTACTGCCAGGCCTGCAACCGCAGCGCCCGTGGCGCCTGCACCCTTAACGGCCACCTGAGCTGTTTCTGCGACCGTCTCGACCGCCGCCTGGGCGATCTCACCGGTGCCGCGGATCACGCCGATAATGCCGTCTTTGACTCGGTTTCCGACTTCTTTCTCGTCTGCCATTCGCTTACTCTCTTTCCTATATAAAGGCTTTGAATAGAGCATAAGCGCTGGCTACCAGCCCGTCTACACTAGGCAGTGACAGGAAGGCGATTAATTTCTTCTTATCCACGACGTTGCTTTCGCGCCATCTCAACATGCCGCCCCGGAGAAGACACCCGACGCAAAGGCCGAAATCAGACGTCTGACGCCTTTTTAGAGGAGTGCTGCGCCTTGATTCAGTCCGTAACGTGGGCCTAGCGTGGCGCCAGAGCACCACCAGCACCGGGGCAGGCTGAATTTCAAGGCCGGGAACTCGGCAAAGACTCACGTCGCCGCACAGCGGGACTGCTCCGTCTTGGGCCAGGTAATGCGATACCCGGATGGATACGTGCCCCACACACTGGCCCTCGTCTGGTAACGCGCGGTGCCTTTGCCGCGCCGGGTGGGGAGGAAAAACCGGCTGAGTGGTCAGCGGTACACTGCGCTGGACCTGGTTACTGAAGCATGGAAAGAGGGGACCTTGATGGACGTATCGCTCGCCGGAAAGGTGGCGCTGGTCACGGGTGCGAGCCCGAATGTCGGGAGCGGCATCGCTCTGGCGCTAGGGAAGTACGGCGCGAAGGTCGCGTGCAATGACATCCGCCCCGACATCGTCGAGGCCGCCGTAAGGCGACTCGAGCGCAACGGCTGCGAGGCGATGGCGATCCCCGGCAACGTCACTGATGATGCCGCGGTGAAGGCCTATGTCGAAGCCGTGCTCGAACACTGGGGGCGGATCGACATTCTCGTTAACTGCGCGGCGATCCATGGCGGCGGCAGCCTGCTGGACGTCGAGGTTGAGGCCTTCCAACAGCAACTCGTCGTGCAGTGCGTTGGCATGCTGACCAATACAAAGCACGTGGCGCGTTCGATGATCGACCGCGGTATCAAGGGCAGCATTATCAACATCGCTTCTGCCGCGGCGTGGCAAGGTACGGGCGGCAACATTGGCTACGGCACCAGCAAGGGTGCCGTCTTGCAGTTCACCCGGGCAGCGGCGATGGACCTCGCCCCGTACGGCATCCGCGTCAACAGCTGCTCGCCACCGTCCATCGAGGCAGACAATCCCGAGCTCCTGGCCGCGAATCGGGACAACCCGGACCTGGGCTTCTACCCTCGCCGCGGCCTGGAGGCGCGCCGCATGATGCCGATGCGGGAGCTGCCTACGCCCACTGACCAAGGTCACCTCGTGGCCTTCATGGCGTCCGACTTCGCGCGGCTCGTCACCGGAACCGACTTCAGCGCCGACGGTGGTGCGCTGGCCAAGTATTGGGCATACGTACCGCCGGAAGAGGGGGCTGGGCCGCTTCCTATCGTGCCGCTGGACATGACAGAACCCGTGTAGATAGAACATCGACTTGAATCTTTGGGGCTGGGGCACGTGGCTATGGAAGCTTTAGATTCGAGCCTGACCAGACCTACTACGTCCGAATTGAACACCTACGCCGATCGCGTCTGGTGGCCAAGCGGCGTTATCTCGTCTCGAACCCGTAGTTGTTCCGGTCAAGGACTCAGATGGCTCTCGCCCTCTAACCTCAGACCTTGCGCGCCGTTTCGACGATCAGTTCGAGCTTGCGCTGCTGCTCCTCCCAGGTCAGAAGGTTGCCGAGCGCGGTTGAAGCGAAGCCACACTGTGGCGAAATCGCCAGGTTCTCCATCGCCACATATTGCGCAGCCTCGTCGATACGACGCCGCAGGTCGTCCTGCATCTCCAGGGCTGGTTCCTTCGAACTGATAAGCCCCAGCACGACCATCTTGTCCTTCGGGATGAAGCGCAGCGGCTCGAAGCCTCCCGCGCGTTCCGTGTCGTACTCCAGGAGGAAGCGATCAACGTGCAGCTGGTTGAAGGCGCGTTCCGCTACGCGCTCGTAGCTGCCCTCGGCGTGCCAGGCGCTGAGGTTGTTGCCACGGCACATGTGCATGCCCACGGTGACGCCCCGGCCCTGGGCATGGTCGAGGACAAGGTTGTCGACCTCGATCAATTCGTCGAGATAAGACTCCGGGTCCTCGCCTTCCTCGATCATCTGTGCTCTGATCACGTCGTCCGTGATGCGCTCGACGTAGTGCAGCGAATCGAGCTGTATATAGGACACGCCGTCATCGAGCAGCGAATCGATCTCGCTCTTGAGCATCCCGATCAACTGGTCGATGAACTCTCGCTTCGAGCCGTAGAACTGGTCCGTCTGACCCTCGCGCCAAAGCTGCGACCCGACGGACAACGCGCCCGGCATCGTGATCTTCCAGTCTCCCGGCGCATGCGCCTTGAGAAATGCCGCCTCATCTCCGACGATGCGACGGACCTGCGTCAGCTTGCCTGCCGCCATCGCCGTGCCCATCACGTTGCCGCCGCCGGAGCGCATGCTCGTGTTGGCGAGCTCGCCGTGAGGTCCCTGCCACTCGCGCAGCACCCGGCTCGGCGTCGTGGTAGCGGCTGGTATCAACCCGTCGACGGCATCGCGAATCGCGCCACTCCAACCGGAACGCCGGTACTCACCCTCCGTGAAGATCTCCAGACTGGCTTGTTTCTGGGCCTCCAGCGCCTTGAGCACGCTGGCGTCCTCAACTTCTTTCAACTGCTCGCGCGTCATACCACCCGAGTTGAACTTCGAACGCGCTTCGAGCAGCTCAGGCGGCCGCAACAAACTGCCAACGTGGTCGCCACGGTAAGTCTTTGGCATCTCTTCTCCCCTTGCGCCGCTAGGGCGCCACTCTGAAGCGGGGCAGGGTGATCTCGTCGGTGACCGGCTCGAAAACGACCTCCACCGGCGTGCCGATTTCGACCGGAGGGCTGTCTTCGACCAGATTGCTGGTCATATTCAGCCCTTCTTCCAGGGCGACGATCAGGGTGGTGAAAGGCACGCCTCCCTCCAGCGCCGGGTGAATCGGCTGGTGGCTGATCGCGTAGGTGTAGACCGTGCCGCGTCCGCTGAGTTGCTGCCACTCCACGTCCGTAGAGCTGCACTGGGGGCAGGTTGGACGCGGTGGGTAACGCAGGTGGCCGCAAGCGGTACACCGTTGCGCCCGTAGCTCACCCTCGCGGCAGTAATCCCAGAACGGCTGCGAGTCCTCGTCCGGCACGGGCAGCGGCAACGATGTCATTTAAGGCTCCCTCGTCAGCAGCGCCGCGCCGGTACCAACTCCCGTGTCGACAAACGACACCTCGACGTTACTCACCTGCGAGGTCGACTCGCCACGTACCTGCCGCACGCCCTCGATCAGTTGATTCATGCCCTGCAGGTACGCTTCCGAAAGGTGACCGCCGGACGTGTTCACCGGCAGCGAACCGCCATCCCACTTGATCTCCCCCGCTTCGACGAACTGACCCCCCTCGCCGCGTTTGACGAAGCCGTAGTCCTCCAGAGCGAAGATCACGAACGGGCAGAAGTGGTCGTAAATCTGCACCACGTTGACGTCGGAGGGCTGCATGCCGGCCATCCCGAACAGCCGAGGGCCGGTCGCCTTCGCTGCCACTTCGGTGTACCCAAGGTCGCGGACGTAACCCGTTTGGGTCGCGGCGCGTATGTAGGCCGGCGGCTTCTTCAGGCTTCGGGCCCGTTCCGCCGAGGTGAGGACTAGGGCGCCGCCGCCATCGGTCTCTAGGCAGCAGTCGAACAGATGCAATGGCTCGACCACGAATCGAGAATTCTGGTGGTCCTCGATCGTGAGAGGCGTCCCGTAGAAAGTCGCGCGTGGATTACGGTTCGCGTGCTCCCGTATCGTCACCGCTGTGGCTCCGAACTGCCGGCTCGTGACGCCCGTCTCGTACATCCGGCGCTGCGTCATCATCGCCAGCCGGTGCTGCGGTACAAGGACGCCGAAGGGCTCGCTGAACTGCGATGCGCCGCGACCCTGGCGTCCCGTCACGTCACCGCGGCCGTAGCGGCGACCGGAGCGGCCGTTGACGCCGCGGAAGATAACGACGACCTCGGCGATGCCGGCGTGAATCGCCGCCGCCGCGTGCGCCACAAGGGCAGCGCCAACGTTGCCCGCCTGGTTGATTTCGCCGGAGAATGAGAGCTCTTTGATCCCAAGGTTGGCGGCCACGTCAGCCTCGAGCGATGTGTCGACCGACCACTTCATCAGCCCGTTGACGTCGCTTGGCTTCAATCCGGCGTCGTCCAACGCAGCCTGGATCGCCTGCAGCGACAGCATCAGCTCGGTGCGTCCGGAGGCCTTGGAGTAATCCGTCTCGCCGACGCCGACAATCGCCGTCTGGCCTCGCAGCTCGTTTGTCATCTTGTCCCCGTCTAGTCAGCGCTGGCCGCGAATCTGCGGGCTGACGTAATATACAGCGCTGGTTGACGTGTTGGCGATTAGCGTCCAGTTGGTCTTGTCGAATGGCAACAGTAAACCCGGAACCCCCGTCGGATCGCCGCTACTTTACGCAATGGGCGGCCCAGTTCTTCGTTGCGGCTGAACTGACGCGAAGGCGCTACATGGTGGCCTTCACCCTAGGCAACGCAAGGGGGACAGACCTCTTTGTGAAGAGCCCTGCTGGGGTGAGTTTCACCGTCGAATGTAAGGGGCAAAGCACGCGCAATTTTTGGAGGCTCCAACGGCATGAGCCCGACGAGAACAGGTATTACACTCTCGTTTACGTACCTCCGGAACTCGCTCCCCAGTTCTTTGTTCTGACCAATAACAAATGCCAGGAGCTCCGCGAAGACTACAAGGTCACCACGGTAGCGAAAGGTGGCAAGTATCATGAGCGCTTCGGTGGTTTCAACTGGACCGCGCCAATTCCGCACAAGGACTGTTGGAGTATTCTTCCAGTGTGACGCCCTCAATAAAAGATCATAAGACACACTAAACTCACATGACATCTCCTCTCGACGGCATTCGTATCCTCGACTTCACTCGGCACCAGCAGGGGCCGTCCGGCACCGTCCTTCTGGCTGAAATGGGTGCCGAGGTCCTCAAGATCGAAGAGCCCGGCGGCGAGCCGGGACGCCGCAGCGGCCTGCAGGAGGACGGCTTCAGCGCCTACTTCGAAGCACACGACCGCAGCAAGAAGTCGCTCGTCCTCAACATGCGCAAGCCCGAAGCGATCGACATCGTCAAGCGCCTGATCCCGAGCTGCGACGTCGTCACCGAGAACTATCGCCCCGGTGTCATGGAACGCTGGGGCCTGGGCTATGACGAACTGGCGAAGCTCAACCCGCGCATCATCCTGGCCTCGGCTTCGGCCTGGGGCCGCGAAGGTCCGTGGGCCAACCGTCCGGGCTTCGACCACGTGGCGCAGGCGCTCAGCGGCATCATGGTCGAGCAAGGCGGCGGGCCGGACGAGGAACCCCACGCCATCTTTGGCGGCTTCGCGGATCAGATCGGCGGCATGACACTGGCCTTCGGCGTGGTCAACGCGCTCTATGCCCGCGAGAAGACGGGCGAGGGGCAGCATGTAGACGTCTCGCTGATCAGCGGCATGACCTGGGTGCAGTCGTTTTCGCTGACGAGATTTCTCCGCACCGGCAACCAGCCCGGCTTCGAGTTTCGCCGCGCCGCGACCTATACGCACTACCCCTGCAAGGACGGCGGCTATATCGCGATCGCTGCCAACTCGCAGGACATGTGGGAACGCCTCTGCGACGCGGCGGCGCCCGATCTCAAGACTGACCCACGCTTCGCCGAGCCGTTCGCCCGCTCCGACAACAAGCGGGCGCTGGTCGATGTCTTCGAGGCGCTATTCGCTACAAGGACCGTCGACGAATGGGCCAGCCTGCTCGCCGCCGCCGACGTGCCGCACGCCCCCGTGCTGAAATACGAGGACATCGAGAAGCACCCGCAGTTCCTCGAAAACGGCTACATCCAGGAGATCGACCACGCGGTGCTGGGCAAAATGCGCGTCCCCGGCCCCGCCGTCCACATGTCGAAGACGCCGCCCCAAATCAAAGGCGGCGGCCCGCCCCTGGGCCAGCACACCGAAGAGGTGCTGCTCGAGGCCGGTTACACCTGGGAAGAGCTGGAGCAATTCAACCGCGACGGTGTCACGGCGCTGGAATAATCCTGTCGTCCTGAGGCGTGGCTCCTCCCTGTCATCCTGAGGACTGGTAAGGACGAAGGATCACTGCAGGACGGATTTGATCTCGAACCCGAAGCAACCAGGCAACGTCCCGTCGGAATACGTGACACGCTGTCTGTGCTACGGCGTACCGTCCTGATCCTTCGGCTGCTCGCGCGCCTCAGGATCACACTGGCGACGCCTTATTCCAGGTTGCCGTCCTTCTTGTATTCCTGGCCCAGCTCTACGTAGTGCTCCGCGTTGCGCTTGAAGCGCTTGAGCTGCTCTTCCGTAACCTGACCTTTGATCACGCCTGGTATCCCCACCACGAAGCTGTTGTCCGGCACCTTCGTGTTCTCCAGGACGACGGCGCCCGCCGCGATAAGGCAGTTGTTGCCGACCTCGGCTCGGCCGCCGTTCACGACGCAGCCGTTACCCAGCACGCAGTTGTCGCCGATCTTGTCGCCGTGACACACGACCCGGTGTCCAATGACCACGTTGTCGCCGATCGTGGCGCCAAGGTCGTCGCTATGCACGACGCTGTTGTCCTGCACGCACGTGTTCTTGCCGATGATCACCTTGCCCGAGTCGCCACGGACAATGGAGCCGGGCCAGATGCTGCTCCCAGCGCCGATCTCGACGTCGCCGACGACGTAAGCGAACTCGCTGACGAACGCGTCGGGGTGGATCTTCGGCATGACGCCGCGAAATGGTTTAATCACGGTCCTGCTCTCTCCTCTAGATGTAGCCCTCGGGGTTGACCAGCGCGTCGATTAGCCAGGGGCGTCCCGACGCGAGCGCTGTCTGCAATGCTTCGTCCAGCGCCGCCTCGCTGTCGACCCGAATCGACTCAAAGCCCAGGCCGCGCGCAACCAGCGCGAAATCACTCTCTGCGAAGGCAGTGCCGAGGCGCTGATTGCCTCGACGGTCCTGCTGCAGCTTGATCATATTCAACCAGCGATCGTTGAACACGACCACGACGATCGGCAGCGCCTCACGCACCGCCGTCTCCAGGTCTCCCGCCCGCATCAGAAAGCCGCCGTCACCAACCAGGCAGACCACCGGCGTCTCGGGCTCGACTAGCTTCGCGCCCATTGCCGCCGGTATCGAGACCGCCATCGACCCGAGGCCGCTCGACGTGTGGAAGCCGCGCACCCGGCGCGTCTCCCAGAGGTCCGAGGCCAGCACTTTGTGTTGTCCCGCATCGGCCGTGAGAATGCCTGTATCGGCCAGGCGCTCGCGCACGATTCGGATCACAGCTGCGGGAAGCAACCCGGCGCCGGGCGGGTGCAATGCCGTCTCGCGCTGTTGGTTGTACGCGTCGACGTCTTCGCGGTTCCAGCCGGAGTGCGGCGTTACCGCCGTGGTCAACGATCGCAGGCTGCTCTCCAGCTCACCGACCACCTCAAGGCTGGGACGATACGGCCCTTCGACGTATGGCGCTTCGTCTAGCACGGCGACCGGCGCGTCATAAGCCCAACTCGAGTTGAAGATCTCGATCGGGTCGACGCCAACCAGCAGCAGCAGGTCGGCCTGGTCTAGCAGCGCCCGCTCACTCGGGACGCCGCGAAATGTCCCCGCCGCCAGCGCGTGGTTCTCCGGCAGGGTCCCCTTTGCCGCCATGGTCGCCATGACCGGCACGCCCAGCTTCTCAGCAAAGCGGACGAACTCAGCCTCCGTGGCCTCGCCGGCCCGGTTCACCTGCAGTCCAACGACTACGGCCGGCCGCGTCGCGTCCTCGATAGCTGCCGCCAGAGCCCCGAGTCCCTCGTTGCTCTCGCCGGCCGGTCCGACGAAGCGTTGTGTCTCTGCGGGAACCGGCAGGTCGGCATCGGATGCATCGGCCAGCATCAAGTCGTAGGGCAGGTCGATGTGCACCGGCCCCTGCCGCCCCGTCATCGCAAGATCGATAGCGCGCTCCAGCGTCCGAGCTGTATCCAGCCTGCTGAGCGTGAAACTGCCCTTGGTGACCGAGCTGTAGAGCGCCGGCTGGTCGAGCCTTTGACGCGGCAACCGCTGATAGTCCTGGTCCGTAAAACGATCCGTCAGGATCAACGCCGGGGCGCGTTCCAGCATCAGCTCCGCCGCCCCGTGCACCGCCGCAACTGCCCCGGGTCCCACGCCCGTGGAGACAACGCCCGGTCGATGCTTCATGACGCCGTAGACCCCTGCCATCACCGCGGCGCTTGATTCGTTGCTGCACAGGACGTACCGGATGTTCTGTTTCGAAGCAGCTTCGATCAGTTCGACCGAGCTGAGGCTTCCTGGGACACCGAAGATGTACTCGATATCGGCCTGCGCTAGGGTCGCCGCCACGACATCGGCATAGGTGGTCACGAGCCGCGCTTTCGCAGATACAGCATCAATGTCGCCAGCGACTTCGCGTCCACGATATCGCCGGCTTCGAGATGCGCCATCGTCTCGTCCAGGGTCAGCGGCTCCAACGTGATGTCCTCGTCTTCGTCGGCTTCGGCCGCTTCCGGAGTCAGGTCGTTCGCGGCGAAGGCGTGCAAATACTCGTCGCAAAACCCCGGCGCGCTGTAGAAGCCTCCCAGCGCCTGCCATGTCGCCGCCGCGAACCCCGTCTCCTCCGCCAGCTCACGCCTGGCGCACTCTTCCGGCGCCTCGCCCTGCTCCAGCGTCCCCGCCGGCAGCTCTAGGAGCTCGCGGCCGGCTGCCCAGCGGTGCTGTCGGATCCAGAGCAGTCGCTTCTCAGAGTCAATGGCCAGCATGACCACGGCCCCAGGGTGCCTTACAACGTCGCGCCGGACGTTCAGGCCGTCTCGGATCTCAACGTCGTCGACCTGCACTTCGATTATCCGTCCGAGGTGGACGGTGCGGCGGTTGATCAGGATGGGGAACGGCTTGTGTGGATGGGCGCTCATAGCTCCTTCACCAGTGCGATCTCGTTGCAGCTCGGGAACTTGGGGCAGCGGTAGCATTCGTTCCAGACCTTGCGCGGAAGCGTCATGACGTCCGCCTGTTCGAAGCCCAGGCGTTCGAAGAACGTCGGTTGGTAGGTCAACGCGAAGACACGCTCCAGGCCGATGTTGCCCGCCTCTTTCAGCGTGGCGTTGACCAGGATTGAACCCAGCCCCCGCGACTGTGCTGTTTCTGACACCGCCAGCGACTTCACTTCGGCGAGGTCCGACCACACGATATGCAAGGCGACGCACCCCAGCATCTCCCCGCCTTCGTGGACCACGTAAAAGTCACGCAGGTTCTCGTAGACCTCACCCATCGTGCGCGGGAGCATGTCACTGCGCTGGGCGTAGAGGTTGATCAGGTCATGAATCGCCTGTGCGTCGCCGATTTCGGCTTTGACGGCTTCAAGTTGCTCAGACACGACTTCGATTCTATCCCACGATTCCAGCTTGGTCTTTGAGTACCGCTTGCTAGGCTAAACGCCGGTGCGCCCTTTCAGTGGTCTGGGGTACCCCCGGGCTTTAACTATCCATCTGCCCGGCGCATCGATCCAGCCGAAGGCAACGGCTGAGCGTTACCGCCGGGTCGATGCCAGCCGAGTTGCGCCGCCATGCGCACGTAGAAGTCGTTGCGGGGCTTGAATCGCACGAAGCGCGCCTTCTGATCGCTGAGGCTGACCTGAACTGAGTCGCCCTCGTGCAGCTCTAAATCTCCCAGGCCGTCGACGCTAAGGACTGCCTGCTGGCCCGGCTCCAGCGTCACATGAACCGTCTGCGTGCCGGGCAACAGGACGGCGTGCTGTGCCGATAGATGGGGCGCCACCGGCACAATGATCATGTCGGTCGATTCGGGGTACAGGATCGGTCCGCCGACGGACACTGCATATGCCGTGCTGCCCGTCGCCGAGGCGATGATGACACCGTCGCAGCGGTAATCGGCGATGCGTGTGCCGTCAACATCGACTGCGAGCTGAATCGCACGGCTCAGCGTGGCCCGCCCGACGACTGCCTCGTTAAGCCCGTAAAACACCTCGTCGGTGCCGGAGACTTCGGCTCGCAGGACGGCGCGCTCTTCGATCCGGCCGGCGCCGCTCAACACGTCGTCGAGCCGGTCGCGGACCTGATTGCCTTCCAGCTCGGTCAGGAAGCCGAGTCGGCCCAGATTCACGCCCAGGATCGGCGTTCCCGCATCCAGGACACGGTGGGCACAGCGCAAGACGCTGCCATCGCCGCCAAGCACGATCGCCAGGTCACAGCCTTCGAGGCTGCGTCCGTCGTCCTCGTCATCAAGAGAGGTCTCGACGCCGCGGGCGCCGATGTCCTCGCTCAGCCGCACGGCCAGCTCCCGCGCTCCCGTGAGCCTTGGGTTGAAGGTCACGCCGACACGCTGCGGCGGTCGCATGCCGTTCTCAGCCACCTGGCGCGTCCAGTCTCAGATGCAGGAGGAACTCGCGATTGCCCGCCGGGCCGGTGAGTGGTGAGAGCGTCAGCCCCAGCAGGCGCAGCCGGTTCTGAGTCGCCCAGAGGACGAATCGTCCAATCACAGCGGCGTGTACTGCAGTGTCCTTGACCACGCCCTTCTTGCCCACCTCTTCACGTTTTGCCTGGAACTGCGGCTTCAACAGCACGATCAGGTCAGCTCTTGGCTTGAGCGAATGACAGACCGCCGGGATTACTTTCTCGAGCCCGATGAAGGAGAGGTCGAAGACCGCCAGGTCGCATACCTCCGGCAGCGGTTCGAGCGCGCGGGCGTTGGTTCGCTCCATAACCACGACGCGTTCGTCCTGACGCAATCGATAGTCCAGCACGCCGTAGCCAACATCCACCGCGTAGACGCGCCGAGCGCCGTTCTGCAGCAGGCAGTCGGTGAAGCCCCCGGTCGAGGCTCCCAGGTCCACGCAGATGAGACCGGCTGGATTGAAGGCGAAGGTCTTTAGCGCGTGCGCCAGCTTGTCGCCGCCGCGGCCAACGAAAGCGGGACGCTCTAGGACTTTGACCGCCGCGACGTTAGAGACCATGATGCCGGGTTTGGTCACCGGCTCTCCGTCAACCCGGATGTCGCCGGCGAGCAGTATCGCGCGCGCTTTCTGGCGACTTTCCACCAGCCCGCGCTCGACCAGAAGGGTATCGATTCGAGTCCGCGTAGCAGCCTTCGGCATGTCGGAAGCATAGCATCACACCGGCAGGCAAGTGACCGTTATGTATTGTGTGGAAAGGTCGTCCTGGCTTTCGTCATAATGAGGCGTGATGCGCGCCGCTTTCCTTCCTTGCCTTCTCCTCAGCGCCCTGCTCACCGCGTTCGCCTGCAGCGGGGGTGATGACGATAACGCGAGCCCAACTGCAGTCACGCAGGATCTCGAAGCAATGGAATTGCTGACTGCGGCAGCAACGGCATTTGCCGGTCTCCAGGGGTTTCATTTCGTCCTGACCCAGGAGAGCGCCACGATTCCTTTGCCGCCCAACTTCGACCTCGAATCGGCCGAAGGCAACATCGTGCTCCCTGATCGCTTCGAGGCTGAGCTGGAGACCGAGGTGCAGGGCGTCAACGTCAGCGTCGATGCGATCGCGATCGGTAGCGATACCTGGCTCACGAACCCCTTCACGCGTCAGTGGCAAAAGCTCGACGTCGACCTGCGCGACTTCGCCGACCTCGCTGCCCTGCTTCCCACCCTGCTACCGGCAATCCAGAACCCCGAGATCGCTGGCGAATCGACAATTGATGGCGTCAGGTCGCACCGAGTGGTTGGTCGTGCGGACTCGTCTGAGCTGCAGGACGCCCTCCCGTTCTCGCTACCGGGCCTCGAAGTTGAAATCGAGGTCTGGATCGGCGTCGATGACTCGCTGCCGCGCCGGCTGCGAGTCATCGGACAACTGATCGCGGGTGAGAGTGGTGATGCGGTGCGCCAGATCGATCTGACCCGGTTCAATCGACCGGTCAGGATCAATCCGCCCTAATCATGCCTTCGCTGGTCGCGCTCTTGACCGGTCGGGACCGCACGACATGGCTGCTGGTGCTGACCGCGCTCGGCGTCTTTTTTGCCGCCGACGACCAGACGTCGGTCGTCGCCATCCTCCCCGACATGGTCAGCGACGTGGGCCTGCCGCAGGACCAGTTCTACCGCGCCGCTTGGATCGTTAACGGCTACATCCTCGGCTACGTCGTCGCCATGCCGCTCATGGGTCGCGTCGCCGATCGCTACGGCCACGCCCGCGTCTTTGCCGCGTCATTGCTGCTGTTCTGCGCTGCCTCAGCCTGGGTTGCCCTGGCCCAGGGCCTGACCATGATCTCCATCGCGCGCGGCGTCCAGGCCGTCGGCGGCGGAGGCGTCGTCCCTGTATCGATGGCCATCGTCACGATGAACGTCTCGCCTGCCAGACGAGCCGTCGGCCTCGGAGCCATCGCCGCCGCGTCCGAGGCGGGCGGTTTGTTCGGGCCGCTCTGGGGTGGCGGTATTGCTGAGCTTCTGGGTTGGCGCGGCGTCTTCTGGATTAACCTGCCGCTCTGTATTCCCGTTGCGCTCGCCGTGCTGCGCTTCAGCCCGGACCGTAGAAAGTCCTCGACCAGCGGCCTGGACCTGCCCGGCGCGGTGCTGCTCGGCTCCAGCCTGGCCTGCCTGACCGTCGCGCTCACGGACGACCCCATTGCTGGGCGAGAAGGCGGCATCACCTTGCTGCTCTTCGCGGCGGCGGCTGCCTCCTTCCTCGTCTTCCTGCTGCATGAGACGCGGTCTGCAAGTCCTCTCGTCAACATGATCCTGTTTCGGACCCCGAGAATCAGCGCTGCCTTTCTGGCCAATGGCCTGACCGGCGGCACGCTGATCGTCGCAATGGTCTCTGTTCCCCTGTTTACCAACGTCCTGCTCGACGGCGATGCGTTGGAAGGCGGTCTTAACCTCATGCGCCTGACCGTCGCGCTGCCGGTTGGCGCGCTAACGGGTGGCTGGCTCGCCAGCCGATTCGGACTCAACGCCGGTGCCGCGTTCGGACTCATTCTGGCCAGCTGCGGCTTCATCGGCATGGCCACGTGGTCCGAGAATCCGTCCGAGGTCGCGCTCACGGCGCCGCTGCTGGTGGCAGGCCTTGGATTCGGCCTCGTCATCGCGCCGCTCAACGCCGCTGTGATGGAGGAAGCCATCGAAGCGGAGCGCGCGACCCTGGCCTCGCTTCTGACCGTCGTGCGGCTCGTCGGTGCCCTGGTCGGCGTCGCGCTGCTCACGACCCATGGCCTGAGTGGCTTTTACGCCGCGGCCGGCCTGATCCCGTTGGATGCTCCCGGATTCGAATCTCAGTTACGAGGCCTGCAAGTCGAATCCTTCCGCGACACGTTCATCGTCGCGGCCGGCGTCTGCTTCGCGACCCTGCTACCGGTGCTGGCTCTCGGCCGTGGACGGCGCTCCGTAGCCTAGCCATTCGTCTTCGGCACGGCTCGCGCTATTTCGGTGCGGCGCGCGGGTCGATAATATGCTGACTATGGCTGAAGAAACCCTCGCCTCGGCCGACGGCGTGACCATCGCGAAGCCGACCTCACTCGCGCGCCACCTGCGCCACGTCCTCAAGGCAATGCGTCCAAAGCAGTGGAGCAAGAACGGCATCGTCTTCATGGCGCTGATCTTCTCCGTGAACCAGAACTGGCTCCCGGAGGAGTTAGGTACCTGGGACCACCTGCTGCTCCGCGCCTTCCTCGTCGCCCTCTGCTTCTGTGCTGTCTCCGGCGCCGAATACATGATCAACGACATCAAGGACCGCGAAAGCGACCGCCTCCATCCCACGAAACGCAATCGGCCCATCGCCGCCGGTCTCGTCGGCCCGCGGGAGGCCCTGACCTGGGCGACCGTCCTGGCTGCCACTGGGATCGTCTTCGCGGCTCTGATCGACTGGCGTAGCGGCGCCGTCCTCGCCGCCTACTTCGTGCTGATGCTGGCCTACACGGCCTTCCTGAAGTACGAGGTCATCCTCGATGTCATGACGATCGCGGCCGGATTCGTCCTGCGCGCCCTGGCCGGTGCCTACGCAATTGACGTGCCGACGTCACCCTGGCTCTACGTCGTAACCGCGCTCGGTGCGCTGTTCCTCGCGATCACCAAACGGCGCGCCGAGGTCTCGCTCCTCCATGGCGACGCCGCGAACCATCGCTCGACTCTGCTTCACTACACACCGGCGTTGCTCGATCAGATGACGGCCATGGTCACGGCCTCAACGATCATCGCTTATGCCCTCTACACCTTCACGGCGGAGAACCTGCCTACGAACCACATGATGATGATCACGATTCCGTTCGTGGGCTACGGCATCTTTCGCTACCTCTTCCTCTCTTTGAGTCAGGACCAGGGCGGCAGCCCGGAAGAGGTTCTACTCAAGGATGTGCCAATGCTGATCACGGTCCTCGCCTGGGTCGTAACCTCGATGGTCGTGCTCACCGCCTACCGCTAACGCGATGACAGAACAGCCAATTGTCCGGCCCGCCGCGCGCGTCCTCCTCATCGACGTCGCCGACCGAATCCTGCTCCTGCTATTTCGCGTCAGCTCCAGCTCCGTCTGGATAACGCCCGGCGGCGGCATCGAACCCGGTGAGACGGCGGAGCAAGCCGCGATGCGCGAGCTCAGTGAAGAGATCGGACTCCATGACGCGGTTCTTGGTCCGTGTGTCTGGCTCCGGACTCATAACCTGACATGGCAGGGAGCCGTCTACGAGCTGCGAGCGCGCCCGTGTCGAAGGCCATTACGTCGGCGCTCATCTCAATACGGACGAACGCGAGCGAGAATCCAGCCTCGCGAATCGTTGGTGGTCTCTGGAAGAGATCGAACGCTCCTCAGAGGTCTTCGCACCGCGCAACCTGGCCGAACTTCTACCACCAATCCTGGCAGGTGAATACCCTGATGAGCCTTTCGAAGTGGGAATCTAAGCAGAACGCGGCTCGTTAGCAGTTTCGATGCTATAATTCCCATCGCCAAATGATTTCTGCACTCGAAACCGCATACGAAACCGTTATCGGGCTGGAAGTTCACGCTCAGCTGACTACCCGCTCGAAGATGTTCTGTCGCTGCAGCACGAACTACAGCGGCCATGAGCCCAACACCCACGTCTGCCCGGTCTGCATGGGCATGCCTGGCGTGCTGCCGGTAATCAACGCCGCCGCGGTGGAAGCCACGATAAAGACCGGCCTCGCCCTCAACTGCGAGATTCCGCCGCGCGCCAAGTTCGACCGCAAGAACTACCCCTACCCGGACCTGATGAAGGGCTATCAGATCTCTGAGTACGATATGCCGCTCTGCCAGAACGGCTACCTCGACGTCGAAGTCGAAGGCGAGACGCGCCTCATCCGGATTAACCGCGTCCACCTCGAAGAGGACACGGCACGACTGCTGCACCGCACCGACGAGACCGGTGAGGGCTTTTCGCTCCTGGACATCAACCGGGCCGGCATGCCGCTGATGGAGATCGTTACGGAGCCGGACGCTCGCTCGCCTGCCGAGGCGGTCGCCTATCTGACCAAGCTGCGTCAGATCCTGCGCTACATAGGCGTCAGCGACGCGGACATGGAAGAAGGCAACTTCCGCTGCGAGCCTAACCTCAGCCTTCGTCCGCGCGGCTCCGAGAAATATGGCTCCAAGGTGGAGCTGAAAAACCTCAACAGCTTCCGCGCTGCACTGCGTGGTACCGAGTTCGAAGTCGAGCGCCAGACGAAGCTGCTCAACGAGGGCAAAAAGGTGGTCAGCGAGACCCGCGGCTGGCGCGAGGAAACGCAGGAGACCGCCAGCCAGCGCTCGAAGGAAGAGGCGCATGACTATCGCTACTTCCCGGAGCCCGATCTGCCGCCCATCGCCGTTTCGCGCGAGTGGGTCGAGGAGATCCGCAAGACGCTCCCGGAGCTTCCGGACGCCCGGCGCAGCCGCTTCATCACCGATTACGGCCTGACCGATTACGAAGCCAACCTCCTGACCGAGTCGCGTGCCAAGGCAGACTATTTCGAAACGTCGCTAAGACTGCTCGATACGACCGACACGGCAGCGCCCAAGCTCGTCGCGAACTGGCTCCTGGGTGATCTCTCGCGTCTGCTCAACGATTCCAGCCTCGAGCTCGACAGTACTGACCTCAAGCTGGACGCGGAGTCCTTCGCACGGCTGCTGAAGCTGATTCAGGACGGTTCGATCACAAACGCCGCGGCCAAAGAGGTCCTTCGCGCCGCCTTCGAGACTGGCGCGGATCCCGCTTCAATCGTTGCTGAAAAGGGCCTCGGGGCCATGGAAAGCAGCGGTGAATTGAATGGAATTGTTACGAAAGTCATCGCCGATAACGCTAAGATTGTCGCCGAGTACCGTGGCGGCAAGTCGGGCGCTATCAACGCCCTTCTGGGTCAAGTCATGAAGGAGACCCGGGGCCGGGCGAATGCCGGCGAAGTCCGTGCCTTATTGCTAGCGGAGCTAGATAAGGCGTCCTGACGCCGGCATCTGGAAGGGAAACCCGTAATTCTCACGTTCATCCGGTCCCTCCGCCACGTAGACCTTGTCAAATGGTTCTACTTCGGTATGCATATCAAGCGCTGGCTTGTGCTGGTGCTGCTCGGCGTTACGATCATGGGCCTCGGCTTCGGCTATATCCTGCGCGAGGTCTACCTCAACTACACCTTCCCGGAGTGGGTCGGCGACATCACGTTGCAGTTCCTGCCCCGTCTCGTCCGCGCCGCCCTTTTCGTTGCCGTCGCCTCGGGAATAATCCTTTTCAGCGTCTGGAAGCTGAATACGTCGCTGCTTGCCGCCTTCCGCCGTACTGATGAAGGCCTCGTCGACGCGATCTTCCGCTACCGATATCAAGCCCGTGGGCCCAAGGTGGTCGCCATCGGGGGCGGCACCGGTATGCCGGTGCTGCTGCGCGGCCTCAAAGAGCTGACGAGCAACCTGACTGCCATAGTCACCGTCGGCGATGATGGCGGGTCGTCCGGCCGTTTGCGCCGGGAACTCGGTGTACTGCCTCCAGGTGACCTTCGCAACTGCATCGCCGCCCTCGCTGAGGCTGAGCCTCTGATGACGCGCCTTTTCCAGTACCGCTTCAACGAAGGCTCCGGATTGGAAGGCCACAGCTTCGGCAACCTGTTCATCGTGGCGATGTCGGGCATCACCGGTAACTTCGAAGAAGCCGTGCGCGAGACCAGCCGCGTCCTCGCGGTGCGTGGCCTGATCTTGCCCTCCACGCTGTCCCACGTGACCGTCCATGCCAGGACAGAAGACGGGGAAGAAATCAGCGGCGAGTCCGAGATCACAGGGAGCGGGACGAAGATCAGAGAGGTCTTCCTCGAACCCTCGAACGCGCAGGCCAACCCCGAGACGATTCGCGCCATCCTCGAGGCTGACGTCGTGGTTGTTGGCCCCGGCAGCCTCCTGACCAGCGTCTTGCCGAACCTCCTCGTCGACGGCATTCGCCAGGCCATAGCGATGAGTCAGGCGACCAAGATCTACGCCTGCAACGTCGCCACCCAGCATGGCGAAACGGACGAATTCTCGGTCAGCGACCACTTCGAGAAGCTGGTACAGCATGTCGGTCCGGGTCTCTTCGACTACATCGTTGCCAACGACAACGTAACTGGACCACTTCCCGAGGCATGGCACTCCGAGCCTGTCCAGGTCGACACGCGTTTCGTCGACGGGGCTCGCGTCATTACGGCTGACGTTATCTCAGAGAAAAACCGCTACTATCACGATTCTGCCAAGCTGGCGACGGCTATCATGCGTATCTACAACGGGCGAAACCAGATCGAAGCCGCGGAGGAACTGGCCGCAGCGCGGGCCGCTCGCTAGACTGAATTTGAATGAGCTTTGAGAACTTCCTCAACCTGGCACAGATTCTCGTCTCGCTAGTCCTGATCCTCATCGTGTTGCTGCAGGCGAAGGGCTCCGGCTTCGGCGAAGGACTCGGCGGCACCACGTCGTCTTTCCGGACCCGGCGCGGCCTTGAAAAGACCCTGTTTCACGCAACGATCTTCCTCGTCATCATTTTTCTTGCCATGTCCGCCTGGAGCGTCAAGGCAGTCTGAAAAGGACGATCCGCCTGGCAGCTAACTTATAGTGCATAGTCGAAGCGGGCGCCGGATATTCCTCATCCTACTGATCCTTGGCGTACTCGGATTCACCGGGCTGTGGTCCCTCGTGCCTCAGGACCCTGACGAGATCGAGCCGGACTTTGGCGGCGACTATGTTGAAGGCATCGCCGGTGTACCGGCCCGCGTCAACCCCTTCTTCGCCGGCGAGAACACGGTCGACGCCACGCTCGCCTCGCTTGTCTTCGCCGGACTCACTCGGCTCGATGAAAGCGGTGTCCCTTTCCCGGACCTTGCGGAAACATGGACCATCAGTCCCGACGGCACGCTCTACACCTTCTCGCTGCGTCCCCGCCTACTCTGGCAAGACGGCGTACCGCTCACCGCAGAAGACATCATCTTTACGTACGAATTGCTCCAGTCCCCCGACCTTCGAAATCCCCCCGAGCTGCGCGACGTCTTGGAATCGGCCGTTTTCTCTCTCGTAAATAGCACGACCATCACCGTCGAACTGCCGCAGCCTTACGCACCATTGCCCGCCTACCTCACGCTGGGCATCCTGCCGGCTCACCTCCTGGCCAGCACGGCCCCGCAAGCCCTCTACGACTCGCCATTCAACCAACGTCCTGTGGGCTCCGGCGCTTACCGCATCGAAGCGCTGGCCCTTGACCACGCTGAACTGGTCGCCAACCCGGGGTACCACTTTCAGCAGGCCTTTATCCAGCGGCTCGGACTCCGCTTCTATCCTGATGACGGCGCCCTTTTCGATGCCCTCATGCGGGACGAAATTAGCGGCGCCCTTTTCAACTCTGGCCTCGGGCCCAGCGATCTTTTCGAGCTTCAGCGACGCGAAGAGTTGCGCGTGTCGGAACTGGACAAGGGTGAGGTGACCTACGTTTACCTCAACCTCGACCGGCCGCTCTTCGACGACCTCCGGGTGCGCCAGGCCCTGCTCTACGCCATCGACCGGGATGTGCTGATTCGCGATGTCCTGCGCGGTCAGGCATCTCGGGCCGACTCGCCGATCGCGCCCGGCAGCTGGGCTTATTCGCCCTCCCTGACGCGATACAACCCCGATTCTGAGCTAGCAAACCTCCTGCTCGATGAGTCCGGCTGGCTGAGAGCTGAAGACGGGATCCGGCGCAAAGCCGGCACACCGCTAGTATTCACCCTGACAACAGGACCGGATCCGGTGCGGATCGCCGTGAGCAAGCGCGTGGCAGAGGCTTGGAACGCGCTCGGAGCAGTAGTCACGGTCGAATCGAGCGGCCTCACGACGTTGGTCCGCGACACCATTGAGCAACGCGACTACGAAGCCCTCCTCTTTGTCGAGGCAGCGCAGCCTGACCCGGACCCATTCAGCCTGTGGCACAGCACCGGCCGGGGCGGCCAGGGCGGCAACCTGGCCCAATTCAGCGATACGCGGGTCGATGCGCTGCTGACGGAGGCTCGCTCATCGCCCCTGCCGCGGCGTGAAGAGCTCTACGACGAATTCCAGGAGATATTCGCTCAGGAGGTGCCGTCGCTGCCGCTCTACGTTTCTCGTGCTCTATACGTGCAAGACGCCGACGTCAGCGGCGTGCGCGTCGGACTGCTGTCTGAGCCGGGCAACCGCTTCTGGCAAGTCCAACAGTGGTTCCTCAAGACCCGCTAGACTCTGTTCTCTATGCGGATCGTCTTCTTCGGGTCGCCCGACTTTGGTGCCTCCAGCCTCCGGGCGCTCGTCGGCTCACCACATCAGATTGTTGCCGTGGTGAGCCAGCCGGATCGCCCGGCAGGACGCGGTCATGTCGCCACTGCGCCCCCCGTCAAGCGCCTCGCCGTCGAGACTGACCTCACCATCCTGCAGCCGGAGAAGGCCAGCGACCCCGAGTTCATCGACGCCCTCCGTGCCCTTGAGCCGGACGCCTTCGTGGTGGCGGCTTACGGCCAGATCCTGCGCCAGCGGCTGCTCGATGTGCCGGCTCTCGGCACCCTGAATGTTCACGCCTCGTTACTGCCGCGCTGGCGTGGCGCCTCACCGATCGCTGCCGCCATCCTCAACGGCGACGAAGTCACCGGCGTTTCCTTGATGCAAATGGTGCGCGGCCTCGATGCGGGGCCCGTCGTCGCAAAAGTTGAAGTCCCGATCTCGCCTCACGACACCACCGGAAGCCTCGAGGCGCGCCTGGCTGAGGCAGGCGCCACCCTGCTCGCGCAATCGCTCGACGGTTGGGCCTCAGGCAAGCTGACGATCTCGCCCCAGGACGACTCCCTAGTGACCTACGCTCCGCAACTGACGCGCGCCGACGCGCTTCTCGACTGGTCACTATCTGCAATCGAGCTCTGGCAGGCGGTGCGTGCCTTCAATCCCTGGCCTGTCGCCCACACGCACTGGCGTGGCGAGGAGCTGCGTATTCACGAAGTCTGGCCGGTGGAATACGGCGGCGGGGCCCCACCTGGCACCGTACTGCCGCCCTCACCGCTACCAACCGAGGCGGGCGACTCGCAGGTCACTTTCGCTGTCGCCACCGGCTCTGGCGTCCTCGCCGTTCGGAGCCTCCAGCGCCCCGGCAAGCGCGCCCTCAGCGGTGCCGCGTTCTTACGTGGCCAGCGGGACTTCGTAGGAGAGAGGCTAGGCAAATAGAAGCGCCCCTCCAAGAGGGGCGCTTTCGCTTCGAGACTCGTAGATGGATCGGCTAGTTTTCGCCCTCCGATTCGGACGCGTCGGCATCCTCGCCGCCGCCTTCGGAAGCTTCTTCGCCACCCTCGGCACCCTCCACACCCTCGGCAGCGGCGGCTTCTTCTTCGCCCTCCACCGAAACGCGTGGCGTTGAGACCTTGACCACCATGACCTCGGCATCGGTCATGACGGTTACGTTGGCCGGGATCGGCAAGTCGCCGACGTGCAAAGACTGCTCCAACTCGACCAGCGGCGTGATGTCGACTTCGATGCTCGACGGCAGGTCCAGCGGCAGCGCCTCCACCATGATCGAGCTGAGTGCGTTCATCAGGACGCCGTTGTAAGTAACCACCGCCTCTGACTGCCCGATGACGATGAGCGGCACTTCCGCGTGCATCTTCTCGCTAAGCGACACCTGATAGAACTCAGCGTGCAGCGGGCTGTTCGAAATCGGGTGGCGTTGCATCTTCTGGACAACCACGGGACGGCTGTCCGCCTCGCCGCTGATCCTGAGGTCGAGGACCTCGTTGGCGTCGGACGCCTTGAGTGCCCTGTCGAGCGCCTCGGTCTTGATCTGGATCGAGACCGAGGCGAGGCCCTTTCCGTAGACGTTTCCCGGTAGCACACCGGATCGTCGCAGCGCGGCCACCTTCTTACCTGTGACTTCGCGCGTCTCAACTGGAAGCTCCCTGCGAGCCATTTGCCTTACCCCCGATTTTCTGTCTAGTGCCCGCGGCCGAACAGTGCGCCCGCAAGTCGTCGTGCTACGAAGTAGCCGGCGCCGAATGCGAAGGCGGCCTGCAGCGTCAGGACGGCTCGAACATTGCCGCTGACTCGCGGCGCGAGCAAAAGAAACACGCTGCCGTCTTCGACCCGAACGTAGTCGCTTGCAACGACAGCGGCCGCCGATTCGTGCAGTTCAACCGTTGCCGCGTTGACCATGCCAAGCGCCGAGTTTTCCGCCCGCACCGTCTCTGCCGTCAGTTGCTGTACCGCTGACTGCTCGATGTTGGCGATCGTCGCGTTGACTCTTCGTACCGCGCTGCGGCCGACGTTGACCTGGCTAGACTCGAATCCATCGAATGTGCCTTCTGTCATTAGAGCGGATTCGAAGTTAACAGGAGACCCTATAGGGGTCAAGGTAAAGTCGTCAGCGCCGGAGTCAAAATCAGCTTGTTGACCCGATAGATCGTCAGCTCAGCGTTCTCGAAAACCGGCTCCAGGACGCCATCCAGCCCGGAGCTGAACTTCATCAAGCCCGGTCCCGGGTAGTACAGCCCCTCTAGCTTCCCGACGATGACGTAGCTGACGTCGAACCGGCGCAAGAAGCTCTGCGCCGCTGTCACGTCGGGGTTGGCATAGAACAAATCCACCGCAACGGAACGCTCACCGACCATGTAGCCGTATTCACCGCGTTGCTGGACCTGGTGCCAGTCCCAACCGATCACCGCCGGTAACCCGGTATAGACCGTGAACCGACCCCCCCAACGGTATAAAGGCGATCGCCCCTCGACGATCACCGGGCTGCCTTTGACGTTCTCGCGTAGCCAGTGTATGCCCTCGAGGTCGTACACGAGGTCGATCTCGCCGTTTTCATCGTTATACGTCGCAAGCTCCATGTACTCCGTGCCGTCCAGCGTGCTGGCCGTGTCCAGAAAACGATCGTCCAGGCGCGCCGGCGTCGCGAAGAGCGGATAGAGGAGCGCCCCGAGTAGAAGAAGCACCAGGCCCGCGACTGCACCCGCTGCCGCGAATCGCGAAACGCGTTTTGCCGTCGGCGCCAGTGAAGGTCGCCAGCTTACGAAAGCCAGGTGCCACGCGACGAACGAGGCCGCCAGCGCGTAAACCACCCAGGTATGCAGGTAGAACTTGAACACCGTGTTCATCCGCACGATGTCGCCCTGCAGCGTCACTAAATCGACGCCCATGCTCAGGCCGAGCCCCAGGCCCGCCAGCGCCAGCACGAACAGACGAATGCCGGAATCCGGACGTCTCGTGCACAGCTCTCGAACCGCCACGTAGCCCACGATGACCAGCGCCGGCAGCAGCAGCGCCACGAAGCTGTTCCCTCGATCGACAAGCAGGAAGGCGAGCGCGCAGAAGAAGAAGAGCAGCGCCCCTGCCAGCAGCAGTTGTGATGCGTCTTGCCGCGAACTCACCGGCTGGCGCCAGCCTCCCGAGGCGAACCGCAGCAGCCGGTATGAGCGCAACGTTCGCCAGACCTGGAACAGCAGCCAGGCGCCGATCACGGCCGCAAAGACGCCGAAGTGCGCCAGGTACTGCTGTATCGGCGTCGTCTCAGGCGATTCGATCACACCGCTTACGGGCGACTGATAGTTGGCCAGGAACGGTTGGTAGGCCAGAAACGACACACCGGTGAGGAGCGCAGCCTTGAGTAGCAGGCGCCTCAGCATCGCGCCCCAGCCGCCTTCAGCCCCGCGTTCGCTGATCACGAGCGCGGCCAGCGCCAGCAGTAAGAACGGAGGGTAATCCCACGAGTTGATCCAACGCAGGCTGCCCACGACAAGGCCTAGCAGGGCAATGATGACCCATTCACGCCAGGAGCCGCGTTCACCGCGAACCCCCAACACCAGCGCCGCGGCGATTCCGATCGCCAGGATCTGAAACGCGATTGCCATCATGTGGGCGTGCAGGTCGCCGAATAGGAAGCTGAAGAAGGGAAACTCCGTGATGCTGATCGTCGGCGGCAGCATGCGGCTCGAACGCCAGAAGTCGAACTCCCGCAGATCGGCGCCATGTGCCACGACCTGCCAGCCGCCGCCGATGCTGTTCGCAACGCTGTCTACGATGGGCAAGTTCGTATTGAGATGCCACGAGCTGGCCTCGGATAAACGCTCGATCATCTGGCCGACTCCATCGAGATTCCCGGCCAGCGCGACCAGAAAGACGCCGATCACCCCGGCGGCGTAAGGCGACCACGATGGTATCGGCCGGAATCCGGGGCTGCGTTTGATCAGCCCGCGCGCCGCTGCCGCCAGGTTGTACGCCACGGAGAACGTCGCGGACACGGTTAGCGCGAAGAACGTCGGCACCGCGAGGTTGTAAGCGACTTCTGGCTGAATCGTCGTCAGCTTGACCAGTGTGGCCGTGAAGAACTGCCCCAGGTAGTAGTAGTTAATATAGCCACCCGCAAACCACGGGTCGTAGGGCGGAAGCGTCGTGCTGCGCACCACGGCCGTCAGGTAAGCCAGGTCCATCGGTTTCTCGCCGCCCCGGAACGGGTGCCAGACGTCCGGGTTCGCCATGCGCAGCTGGACGAAGAATAGAAACGCGACCAGGAAGAGCACCTCGCAGAACAGGACCAGGCGCCAGTGCGACCGCAAGAAAGCCCACAGCTCCTGACGCCACCGGTAAGCCACCACGCCGGCAATCAGCAGCAGCGCGGCGAGTGTCACGATCAGGGTGGACTGCGTGAAGTGGACCAGCTTGAGGCTGACAAGGAGCCAGACTGGATAGGCAAGGAGTAGCAGCCCCAGTGGCTTCGACAGCAGGTAGCCGCGGTCCGGCAGTCGGCGGAACAGCACCAGCGCCAGAGGGGTTGCGGCCAGCGCCGCCAGCTCGAGCACGAACAGCCACACCAGCGTCGGGTTGGAGGCGACTATGCCGCTGTCGCTGAAGACATCGGTCCAGGTGCCGCCCTCGCGCTGTGTCTCGAGGTCCGACGGCTGCAGCAGCAATGCGTTGCGAGCCGCCTCCCCGGGCGGCATGTTGATGGCGCTGTCGGCTGCATCCGGATTGAGCAGCGCCAAGGCACGCTCATGCGAGTACGCGCTCGTCTTCTGCCACACGGTCACCTTCGGGTGGTCGTAGACCGAAAACGCCTCTTCTGCCGATTGGTCTGGAATTTCGACGCCCAGCAGTCGTGGGTAATTCGTGAACTCGGCAACTTTCTCGAAGCCCAACCTACCGTCGAACAGGTACTCGTAGTAACGCGTCGTGCTCGGATAGCGAGCCGGGCTCCGGGGTATCGAGTCGTACAGTCGATTGCTCGTCTCGATCACGTAGTCGACCTGGTCCAGCCCGGCGACGAGCTCTTCGACCTTGGCGCGCGAATCGGGGACGTACGGCTTCAGCGAGAAGTAGCCGTACTGTCCCGGCTCAATCCCGGGCAAGTGCAGGGGCACGCCATCGTCCCACTCCTGGTGACTCAAGACCGAACCGGCAGGAATGTTCTCGGCGATCCAGTGGCTCGCCTCCACGCGAGAAATGTCCTGGCGATAAATTCCTGTGAACGCAAGCGCCCAAAGGGCTGTCCCGAAGATCACAATTGCCACGGCACTCCGAAGTAAAGGTTTCAGCCCTGGACGCAGCCTGTGGAGTCGCCACGGTATGGAGGTCGATTCCGCCGCCGTCGATGCGTACTGCCACAACCGCACCAGCCCGAACCCGGCCAGGACAATAAGCACCGGGTAGATCGGAATGAAGTACCGCATCGTCGGGTTGAAGCCGCGAGCGATGAATAGGAAGTACGCGGCGATCCAGATCACGAGCAGCAGACACGCCGCGTCCTTCAACTTGATGCCGCGCCACGCGGCGTAAGCCAGGGAGCCAAACGACGCAAGGGCCAACGGCACGCCCATGCCCCAAAACACGATGTTGCTCAGAGGAAACAGGACGAAGGTACGCCCGATCCACTGCACGTTGGGTGGGAAGTCGCTGCCACTTTGTTGATTTCTCAGGCCGGCGATGTCCTGGACGAAGCGCTCCGAAAGGTTGAAGTAATGCGTCGGGTCGATGATCGCCGTGCTCAGCAGGTCGCCGGGCAGATCGAGGTTCACGTCGATGACGTCGAAGAAGCCGGGACCTTCGAAGGCATAAGGCTGCGCGATCCTGAACACGATCCCCGCCGCCAGGAGGAGCACCAGGCTCCATCCCAGAAGTCTCAGGACACCTGTCCTTGCCCAGGCACTGATCTCACCCGGGTCCCGGCCTTCTACCGTGACGCCTGCCTGATTGAATAGCGCTCTCCAGTACGGCCACATCCGGATCAGAATGGCCAGCGCCGGAACGCCGAGCACGGGAAGCGCGCTCAGCTTGGTCGCCAGAGCCAGTCCGTAAGCCAGACCGGCGAACAGATAGGCCCAGCCCCCGCCGCCCTTCAAGATCCGCATCGAGAAGTAAATGGTCGCCGTCACGAACAACGCCAGCCACGTCTCAGAGCCGAAGAAGTGGGAATACTGGATGTGCAGCACGGTGAGCGAGAGCAACCCGGCCGCCAGCAAACCGGCGGCTCGTCCAAACAGGAAACGCCCCAGCTCGAAGACGAGCGCGATCGTCAACACGTCTGCGATCGCCGACAGGACGCGGCCGATCTGGTTGCTGTTGTACCCCGCGTCGAAAGTGAACCCACCGTTGTCGTGTTCCATGTCGACGCCGAACGGCGCCGCAACGTCTCTGAACAGGTTCGCCGTCCAGTAGGTCGATCCGTCGGCGTCTCGATCCAGCCATTCCGCGACCGCTTTGTTGAGAAAGATCGGGAAGGTGCCGTAAACGAAGCTGTTCTGGTAGTTGTACGGGTTCAGCGTCGAGTGCTCGGAATCGAAGTACTCTCCGACGCTGGCGGGTGGTTGAAGCTGTGAGCTGACGATGGATAGGTAGCGCTCGTCAGGATGAAGGTGTTGGCCCTCGTCCCAGTTGACGTTCGTCAGCCTCAATTGCAGGCCGGCCACGAGGATCGCACCCAGGATGATGGCTACGGCGAGGTGCTGCCCTGTGGCGAGTCCGATTCGCCTCAGCCCGCCTGACCCCAGGCTGGCCGCACGGCCCGGTTTACCCCCGAGGGGGACGTCAGCCATATCCGGCGCTCGGCGTCACTTTTTCACGCAATGAAACAGGATGTAGGCACCCTCGTCTTCGTTGTCACCGGGCTCGGCGAAGCGCGACAGCACTCGCGTGTAAGGCAGGTAGCGTTTCTTTCCCGGCCACAGGACCCAGCGGCCCAGGAGTTTTTTCGTGACCAGCGACGGTATCGAGATGTAATGGCTCAAGTCCAAAGCCATCGTGTTCTGGCGCGAAAAGTAGTACCGGGACATCACAACTTCGAACCCGGCATCCTCTAGCCATCGCTGCCAGTCTGCCTTCGGCCTGACGTGCACATGGCGGCTAGCCCGATTAATGAAGTCCCCGTAGTAGCCCGCAAACTTGCTTAGATGCGCTTTTTGCAACAGCAAGTAGCCCAGCAGGTAGCGGGGGAAGTACTCACTGGGCACCGTAATAAGGCAGGTCCCGCCCTGTCGTGTGACCCGAGCCATCTCTTTGAGGATCGACCACGGTTCCTGCGTGTGCTCCAACGTCGAGTTGCTCAATACGGTATCAAAGGCGCCGTCTGTGAAGGGCAGATCATCTCCAGGAGCTACGGCGAGCGATTTGTAAACGCCTAGCTCCTTCGCGTGGCGCAGTTGCTCCTCCCAGGGGTCGGCGCCTACCTCGACCGGCTCATCGAATAAAGCTGCAGCGAAGGTGCCATCCCCACATCCGACGTCGAGGAGCGGCCGCGGCATCTCGATTTGCGACAACAGCACGCATTCCGCCGCCCGCACGATGACACGCGGCAGCGTCATGTCATCCAGGAACTTGTCGACGTACTGGTCCGGCCTCTGCGGCGCTTCGACGGCCGGCTGGCTCAACCTGGAATCTCCTTCATCTGCCCGACAACCATTATGGCGAAGTTGACGAAGCAGGGTCGTCTGGTGAAACCCCTGGGCGCCTGTCGAACAGCGATTCGTAGAAGTCGACGACCTGGTCGACGCCGAACAGCGCCTCCAGGTCCACTGCAGAACGCACGTAATCTTCCCGGTGCTCCAAGGCCTCGACGATGGCTTCGGCCAGGGCGCCGCTGTCGCGTGGCGGTACCAGCTTGCCCATACCGGTGACCGAAACAGGCACCCGTACGCCGGGAGTATCCGAAGCGATTACGGGCACGCCGCCGTACATCGCCTCCACCTGCACCATCCCAAACGCTTCGGTTGAGTTGATGCTGGGAAGGACCAGAAGGTCGCAGCGGCGGTAGAAAGCCGCTAGCTCCGATTCCTCCAGCACACCCAACAGCCTGATCTTCTCGTCCATCGCCTCGATCTGCGGCCGAATGCGCTGATACACCTGTTCGCCGACCGCGTTTGGTTCACCGACGAAGGCAAGGACTGCATCCGGGTGCGATTCGAGCACTTGCGGCATCGCCGCGATGATGTATTCGACACCCTTCTCCTCAGCGAAACGTCCCACAAAGCCGATCAGCCGCTGTCCTTCTGCGATGTCCAGCGGAACCTTTGCGGTGCCGGGCTCAAGGCGCGCGCAAGGCGGATAGACGATGTCAATGCGGCTCCGGAAATGACGCAGGAAACGCGACGCGGTCACGTAGTCGTCAGAGGTGCAGATCACTCTGTTCGAGAATATCACCGTCGTCAGATGAGAGAGCTTGATTAGGGGCGTGAACAGGGTTCGTGCCAGTCCCGGGGGAAGTTCGAGGTCGCACTGATACGTCGTGTAAACCGGCTTCCGCGCCACAAGCCGCGCGTAGATCGCCACCAGCGCGGCTTCGACCTGCGGCAGGTGAAGATTGACAACGTCGGCGTCATGACATGCGCGGAAGCAGCGCCAGAGGAAGCCCGGCATCACCACTCCCTTGTTCAGGCGCAGCCAGACCCGGCTCCGCCTCACCTCCACTCCACTAATCACTTCGAAGCGGTCGAGACCAGGATCGTATCGAGAAGTCAGCAGCCGGACGGCCATGCCGCGCCCGGCAAGTCCCTCGGCAAGTCTTTTGGCGTATAGCGTTAGACCGCTGATGTGCGGCCAGTAGTAGGTCAGTGTCATCAGGACGCGCAGAGGCCGCGCGGGCTGCTGGGTGGTCATAGACGGACGTTTCGAATCTGCATCATGGGCGAGGGTCTTCGTGATACTCACGATAGGATCTATCCTGTACTGGGCTCAGTTTAGGCTTCGCTAGGCAGCCCGGCCAAGTATGAGAAGACTGCAACTACTCGCCGGCATCGCTGTCAGTGGACTGGCGCTCTTCATCGTCCTGCGCGATGTCGAGTGGAATGAAGTGCTCGATCGCTTTCAGGAGGCCGACCACGGCCTGCTGGTCCTCGCCGTCGTTGTTCTCCTGGGAACGATCCTCGTTCGCGCCCTGCGCTGGCGCGTCCTCTTGCGAGCCCCCGTGCCGCTCTGGCACCTCTACGGCTCGCTCAACGTCATGTACTTCTTGAACAACCTCCTGCCGCTGCAAGTCGGCGACCTTGGCCGTGCCTACCTCCTCAGTGAGCTTTCCGGTCTGTCCATGACCCGAACGCTATCGACGCAGATCGTCGAGCGCGTGCTCGATGTCCTGACTCTGCTCGTGCTCTTGCTGCTTCTGGCGCTCTTCATCGATGTCCCCTCGGATGTGCGTGCGCCCTCCATCATCCTGGCGGCCTTCTTCAGCTTCCTCGGGGTCGGGCTCCTCCTGTTGGCATCTAGCCGAGAGCGAGCTCTTTCTCTCGCCCGTCGCCTCCTCAAGTTTGCCCCGATTGCGTCGCGCGCCAAGCTCGAGACCATGGCCGCTAGCGCTGTCGACGGGCTATCCGGCCTTTCCAATGCCCGGATCAGCGCGGCGCTACTGTCCTACACCGTCGCCCTCTGGCTCAGCGTTGGCCTCGTCCTTTATGCCAGCATCCAGGCCTTCGATCTGCCCCTGGGCTACGGCCCGGCGCTGTTCCTGGTGGTGGCCACGACTTTTGGCTTCTTCGTGCCGTCCAGCCCCGGCTCTTTCGGCGTTTACCACGCCATAGTCATCGCTGTCCTCACCGGCGTCTTCGACATCGAGAAGAGCAGCGCTGTGAGCTTTGCCCTGGTCGTCCACCTCATCTCCTATTTGCCGCCGATGATCATCGGCCCGGCCTTTCTCTGGCTGGAGCGCGATTTGTGGCGCCAGAGCAGTTTCTGGGGCAAGCTCCGCGAACTGCGCGGCGTGCCTCAGGCCGGGGAGGGACTCACGGCTGAGTCGTAGACAACCTTGTTAGCGAATCGTAATCCGGCGGCCCTATGGCGTTCCGACGCTCGATGCTATACTCCGTTTTGGTCAGGTAGGCTCCTGACTGGCTTGCTTGGCGGCGAGTCTTGACTGAAGCGCCCACGGGGAAAGTGGCGGGGCGTCTTAATAGGCGCATTCCTAGGGCCAGACCCGACTCACGGATGAGCGGGTAATTCCTCGCGGAGGTGCAAAAGCTAATGTCACACAGTTGGAAACTATTGCCCCTTGCGGCGATGTTCGCATTAGGAGCGTTCATCCTGCTTGCTGGCTCTAATGTGGGCCAGGTAAGAACGGTTGACGCCGATCATGACGGTCAGATAACCGTTGAAGTCGACTCGGATCCTGAGGGTGCGACGGGATACGATTTCGAGATCACAATTCGCGATCCTGATGGGTGCAGCGACGACCTGGATGACGAAACATTCACGCTTGATGACGACGAAATCTCGAATGAATTGGCGTTCGACTGTGACGCTGTAGACGATCTTGATGTGCGCGTCAGTGTCGATGTCCCAGGCCATTCGGAACTGAAAAGCATCGACTGCGACGTAGACGAAAAAGGTCGCGAGGCCGGAGACGCCTCTAAATTTGCCCCGAATGTGGGCAGAGAACGAGTCGATATCGATATCACTGATCAAGAGCACGTTCACTGCCTCTTTGATTTCGACTTCGATTCCTCCCTCATAACCCCAACCGCAACCGCAACAACAGAGGTTGGTCCGGCCGCGACGATTAACGTCTCAAGCTCCAACGCCAACCTTGGCTGCGGCGCCACCAGCATCGTGACCATTACGGTCCGCGGCGCCAACGGTCAGGCCGTCCTCGCCGGCACGCTCGTCAACATCGTCGCAAACCAGGGCAGCGTCAGCCCGGCTTCTGGCCAGACGACGGCTGACGGCTCCGTCTTCGTCTTCTACACCGCCCCGACGAACGCTGGCGGCGCAGTCACGATTACCGCGGCGTCCGGCAGTGCACTCGGTACAACGGCAATCAATGTCAACTGCAGCATTGCCCCAACGCAGGCGCCGCCGCCAACGCAGGCGCCGCGGACAACGACGGCTCCCAGCGGCGGAATCCAGCCTCCGAACACGGGTGACGCTGGTCTGAGCACCAGCAACAGCTGGCAGCCATACGCCGGCGTTGCCCTCATCCTTGCGTCGGTGCTGGGCACACTGGCGGTAATCCGCCCCCGCGCCTAACTAGCCACCTCCGGTGAGAAATCGGGCTGAGGGCGGTCCTTCCAGAAGGGCCGCCCTCAGTCTTCAAAAAGCATCGCTTGCATAGCGGAAATAGGCTCTCTATTCTGGATTGAGGCGTCTCACAGATTGCCGTCACTTTATCCAGGGGTTTTCTCTCAATGGTCCAGGACAGTCCTCCCGGCGATCAGCAGCCGAACCCACCCGGTAGCCAGAATCCTCTCCAGTCCCTCCTTCAGCAATTTCGCAGCGGTCAACTCCCGCTTCCACTTCTCGGTGGCGTCGCCGCCGTGGTCGTTATAGGGATCATTCTTGTTGTCGTCGCGCTCAGCGGCGGGGGTGGCGACAGTGACGACAATGGCGGCGGAGGGACCACCGCCGCCCGGCCAACCTCCGAATCCGGCGGCTTGCAGACCTCCCGGCCGACACCAGAGGCAACCATCGACCTGGTGCGTCCTACGGCCCAAGCCACCGGCCACTGGACGGAGGTCGGTGCCGACTTCAGGTTCGTCGTACCTCGTTTTAGCATCGACGCGCCTTTGACTCATCGCCCCGTGCCGCTGTCCGGCGAAATGCCCAACCCGAACGGTCCGGACGACGTTGCTTATTACGACTTCTCGAACTTCGGTAACTACGGGGGAGCGCCAGGTCTTGGCGGCAACGCTGTGTTTGCCGGCCACGTTGACTCCGGTTCCCGGCCCTGCAATAACGGCACCGTACCGCCGCCCTGTCAGGCCGTTCTCTGGGACCTCAACTTGCTTGCGGTTGGCGATCGAATCGAAATCCACGCCAACGGAGACGTTTTTACGTATGAGGTCACGTCAAATCAGCCCGTATCCGCCACGCTGAGCGACGGCACCTGGGATCGGATCGTCAGCTCCACCGAAGAGGAGACACTCACCATCATCACTTGTGGCGGCGACTTCAACAGGGAGACGCGCGAATACACCGATCGGCAGGTCGTCACGGCGACCCGGCTTGTCGAAACTGCATCCTCGGGGGTAACTCAATGAGTCTTCAGGACAAGGTAAGGGACATCCTCAGTACCACGCCCCGCTGGGCCCTGCTGCTGCCCGTGCCGGCCGTGGCCTTTGTGGCTGCGACGGCGGTCGCTCTTGGCTTTGGAATAGGCGGAGACAGCTCCGATCCAGTAACCGTGAGGCAGCGCGACACGTTGAGCATCTCCAACCTTGACGTTGCGCCAACCCTTCCTCCCACCCTTACGCCCGTCCCCACTGCGGAAGATGCGGTGGTCGACCCGCTGAATCGCCAGGACTGCGACGCTATTCGCGGTACTGATTATCTGTCGCCAGGTGAACGCGACTGGTATATCGAGAATTGCGCCCGAACCTCGGATGAAGTCGTTCAAAGCAACACTTCAAGCGACGGCGGCGCCAGTTCCGCTGGGAGTGGCAACACCTACGTTGCGGCTAACGAGTTCTACCTCGGCGACCGCCTGGTGATCCCGTCTATCGGTGTGGATACGACGGTCACGGGTGCTGTGGTGGGCACTAACGGCCAGATGCCGGACCCGGTTGGCTACTTCAACGCGGTCTGGTACGACTTCCAGAATCACTCCGGCGTTGGAGGCTATAAAGACGGCAACTTGACCCTGGCCGCGCACGTTGACTGCGCCACGTGCCACAACGGAAGCTCGGGAACCGCCCTCTTCTTCGGCGTCTCCAAACTACAAGCCGGAGCCGAAGCGACGTATTACTTCAACGACGGCAGCGTGCAGCGCTACGTTGTACGTTCCGTCGCGGCTTACTCGCCTAGCGCCGACTGGGGCGGCATCCTCAAGACCAGTAAGGCCGACATGACGCTGGTCACCTGTGGCGGCACCTGGGACCCGGTAGCTCACGAATACAGCACGCGATGGGCCGCCTACCTCGACAAGGTCAGCTGATCCAGCGCTGAGTAAACGAAAAAGGGCTGGCCTCGAGGTCAGCCCTTTCATTTTGTCCGATGCTTAAGCCGAACCTGACCCTCTGGTAGAATCGCTCGTGGAGAGGTGGCAGAGCGGTTGAATGCGACGGTCTCGAAAACCGTTATACGTCTTATGGCGTATCCAGGGTTCGAATCCCTGCCTCTCCGCCACTAGAATCCAGCCTGGGATACCGAACACGTGACGCTCTTAGGCGTCAGTGAAACCGCACTGTCCCACCGCGAAAAGACGGGGAAATACGTACAGTTCACAAAGGAGACTCAACATGCCGCACGTGACGACATTCCGATTCAAGGCCCTTCCTGGTAAGCGAGCGGACGCGGTTAGCTTATTTGAGAAGTGGGCGAAGGAAGAACAGTCGCAGGCGACCGGAGTTCTCGAGTACTCAGTTATTGCCAGCAACGACGACGCAGATGAATGCCTGGCCTACGTTTGCTTTGACACAACGGAAAACTACAAGAAGAACTCTGACCGGCTGCCCAAGGAGCCTGGTACCAGGAACTCCGTGCAATGATCCAGGACGACCCGGAATGGTTCAATGGCACAGTCGCTATAGCAGCAGATAGCATCGGCTAGAGTCCAGACTTCGCCACCGCCGAGTCCTTGGACCCAACCTGCTCTTCTCCCAGGACGATCCGCCCAAGCGCTACTGGCAGGTAGACGGAAAGATCCGCGGCCTCCAACCACAAAGCCTCTCAGAGATGGAGTTGGAGGAACGCTCCCGCAAATCCGGCAAGAACATTGTCACGCCGCAGGCGGCTCGCGAAATGGATGACGTCGAGCTTCGCCTCAAAGACCTCGATCGGCTCGGCATCGACGTGCAGATCCTTCACAACACCCTCTGGATCGAGCCGGTTACCGAAAGACCTGAGGTCGAGCGCGCCCTGTGCCGGAGCTGGAATCGCTGGCTGGCTGACATCTGGAAGCAAGGCAAGGGACGTCTGCGCTGGTCGTGCGTCCCGCCCTGGATGAGCCTCGACGCCGCGCTGGAGGAGATGGAGTTTGCCAAGGCCAACGGCGCTGTAGCTGTCACCATGCGGCCCATCGAAGGCACCAGAACCTTGGTGGACCCTTACTTTTATCCCATCTACGAGCAGGCCGTGCGCCTCGATCTGGCGATAGCCGTCCACATCGCCAACGGCAACGCCGGAATCGTCGATGCTTTGAGATCGCCCTACGACCCAGGTACGGCCTTCGGCCTCTTCAGAATCCCGACGGTCGCTTCCTGCCACGCCCTGATCATGAGTGAGATCCCCGAGCGTTTCCCGGACCTACGATGGGTCTTCGTCGAGGCATCGGCTGGTTGGGTGCCCTGGGTCATCACGGAGGCGGCCAATCGGTATCACGGCGGTGGCAGGAAGTTTCCCGAGAACGTCCTGCGCGACTACAACATCTACGTCACGTGTCAGACCGATGACGACATCCCCTACATCCTGAAGTGCGCCGGTGAAGACAACATCGTCATCGGCACGGACTACGGCCACTTCGACCCGTCGAGCGAGATTGACGCCATTTCCGTCTTCAAGACGAATCCGGGGGTTGATGAGGCCGCGATGACCAAGATCCTCTCCGACAACCCAAAGACGCTTTACGGTCTCTAGAGTCCACCCAGCTCAGCCTGGTCTAGTCGGTTTGGGGACAGCTTTGACGACTCCCCTGGACGCCGATTTCGTCCCTGAACCACAACTGAACGGACTGTCCTCGCGAATGAGGCGTTTACCGCAGCGATTCCCCTATCAGTAGCAACTCCCCGAGCGGGATGTCATTAGCCCTGACCAGTATCAGCAACCCGTCCTGAATCCACGTGATCTGGCGACTGTAGTCCAGCTCCAGCGCGTAGGCATCGTGGCCGTCGATGCTCACCTTGAGCCCGCCCTGTGTCCACGCCGGTAACTCCTGGACTGCTTCAGTCTGCTCGATCTCGAACTCCTGGATCCCGCCGTTCTGCAGCGTGCCGGCCTCGAAAGTCAGCCTCAGGGTCGTCGGTTCCGCATTGCTGAGGTTCTTCGTCTCTCGAGAGGCTAGCTCGTAGCCGGCGGGTAGATGCTCCGGCGTGAGGAAGCCGGGCGGAACGTCAGGGTCATTGTCCCGGACGCGGGCCCGATTGGCCGCGGAATAGGGTGGTGGGTCGACTAACCTTGCGCCTGCCGGTGGCTTGAAGGCTACGGACTCCTCATCGATGGGCTCCCCGAGTTTTAGCTCCACAATCTCAAATCGCTGCCTGCCGCCCGGTGACTCCAGATCCCTCGCGAGCACAAGCATCGTCTCGGGCTCGATCCAGTAGGTCGTCCTGAGGTCGAAGAGCTCCCTTTCAGGACTACCCAAACGAAACTCGACCTCGACGGCCCGCACACTTCGACCAAGCAGGGTCGTGGTGGAATCTTTCTCGGTTGCGCCCAGGTAGCCGTCTGACTCTGCCTGCAGCGCGATGAAGTCGGCAATGGACTCCGCGGGGATGAAGCCTATGCTGCCAAGGAAAGAGAAGGCCTCCGCGTCCGGCATCTTCTCTGAGTAATACGTGTTTCGCCTGGGATCGTAGGAGTAGAGCGTGTCTCCATCCACGACCAGTTCTGTAAGTTCGACCAGTTCTTCGCCTTGCGGTTGCCAAAACTCCCAGCGCCACAGGTCGTCCAGGTGCCATGCCTTGATGACATTAAGATCGTCCGGCCCCTCATCAACCGACGAACGCACCTCGACACCCTCGGCCCTGAAGTAGTAGTTGGGAATGTCCCTTTTCGAACTATCGCCCGAGGTCAGCAGCACGCCAACACCGATGGCGAACAGTCCCGCCAGAGCCGCCATCGATATGAAGAACTTCCGGTCTCGCTTTGCTCTCACACGAGTATCCTACGCCGGGCAGGCAGCATTTACCTCGCGAAGGGCGCGCCTTGGATGAGCTTGTTCAGCGTCGCGTTGACGTACACGCTGGTGCCTTCCAACCACACCGGGAACTCATCCAGATTCCGATCTGCAGGTCCAAAGACCCTGATGCCGTTGACGTCGTAAGTCGAGCCATGACAGGGATCACGGAACCAGCCAGCCTTCTTGATACCGTCACTCGGGTCGACGAACTGAAAGCCCTCTCTCCACGGCAGGCTGCAACGGCTTGGCGCCCTGGCAATCAAGGCTGAGAAGGCCTCGTCCTCCCCCTTAACCAACCAGAACGACAAGTCATACGTTTCGAAGAGGAAGTTAACTGGCGTGCCAACCGTGAAGTCGTCAACTTCGCCGGCGTAGAATCGCGCGTATTTGTCTCCTACATCCCTTGAAGGCCAGGCGAAGGCCGCGAACGCCACCACCGACACGACGCCAGCTAGTAGAACAACCGCCACAACGAGAATCGAGAGGCGGATCTGGCTGCGGTCAAGGGAGTTTGCGCGGAGGTAACGAGTGGTGGGCATCTGGAGCCCCCTTCGGTAGTAGGTCCATCATACAAGTCGTTATGGATACGAAAAAGCTACGCTTGAAGACTCGTTAGGCGCTGATTCGTCCCTGAACCACAACCGCTCGGCCTGCCTTTCGGGGACGCGCATAACGTCTTCGCGTTGACCGCGTATCCAACCCCGCGATACCATACGAAGACTATGAGCAGACATAATGTGTCTCTCGCCCCGAATGCCACCGCCCCTCGACAAGCCGGGGACGGCTGGCCGCGCCGTATGGCGATGCTCCGGTCCGCTTAGGGCGGACAGTGCTATCTAACCCCGCGCAACTTCCTGCCTAAAGGGCGTTTACTTACACGAGGTGTCGTCTATGTCTTTCGCCAAAGCCCTCCGCTGTCGCGAATGCGGCCGCGAATACGAAATGACCGCCAGCCACGTCTGCGAATTCTGCTTCGGCCCACTCGAAGTCGTCTATGACTACGAAGAGATGTCGAAGTCCATATCACGCCAGTCAATCGCAGCCGGGCCGTACTCGATCTGGCGCTACCGGGACTTGCTGCCTGTCGAAGGTGAACCGGTGGACCTCAACGCCGGCTTCACGCCGCTGATCAAGTCGGAGAATCTCGCCGCGCACCTCGGTCTCAACAACCTCTGGCTCAAAAACGACTGCGCCAACCCTACCTGGTCGTTCAAGGACCGAGTCGTCGCCGTCGCCTCGACGAAGGCCCGAGAGCTGGGCTTCAAGACGCTGGCCTGCGCTTCGACCGGTAACCTGGCCAACGCTGTGGCGGCTCACGCCGCAAGGGCTGGCCTGGAGGCGTTCGTCTTCGTCCCGAGCGATCTCGAGGCGGGCAAGCTGCTCGCCTCCAAGATCTACGGCGCCAACCTGGTGGCTGTCGATGGCTCCTACGATGACGTCAACCGGCTCTGCGCCGAGCTTAGCGGCAAGTACCCCTGGGCCTTCGTCAACATCAACGTGCGCCCCTACTACTCCGAAGGCAGCAAGACGATGGCGTATGAGATCGCGGAGCAGCTGGGCTGGCGTGCGCCGGACCACTGCATCGTCCCCCTCGCCTCGGGCTCGCTGTACGGCAAGATCCACAAAGGTCTCGAAGAGCTGACCAAGCTCGGCCTCATCGAGGAGAAGGCGACCCGAATGTCTGGCTGCCAGGCGGCTGGCTGTTCGCCGATCATCACGGCCTGGGAGAACGAAACCCTGAACTTCCGCCCCGTGCGCCCCAACACGATCGCCAAGTCGCTGGCCATCGGCAACCCGGCAGACGGTTACTACACCCTGAAGATCTTGGGTGAGACCAACGGCGCTGGCGCAGCGGTCAGCGATGACGAGGTCGTCGAGGGCATCCGGCTCCTGGCCGAGTCCGAAGGCATCTTCGCCGAGACGGCTGGCGGCGTCACCGTTGCCGGCCTCAAGCGCCTCGTCGAGGGCGGGCACGTCGGCGCCGACGAACTCATCGTCGCCTGCATCACCGGCGGCGGGCTGAAAACCCAGGAAGCGGTTTCCGAGGTACTTCCGCCGGCCCTGCACGTCGCCCCAACAGTCGACTCGTTCGAGGCGGCATTGCTGGAGCGCCACGGTCCCCGTATGCCGGAGACAGCGCCCGTCTAGGCCGTGCAGTTAATCGCCGGGCTGCTGTATCTTGATGATGGCTCGCGAAAAGCGAAGCGAGGTGTCTCAATGGCCAAAATGCGTGTCAAGTTCACCTTCCCTCACGATCAAATCCGGGAGCCGGTGATCTACGAGGTAGGTAAGCGTTACGACCTGGTGACTAACATTCGGCGCGCCGATATCACGGCGGAAGTGGCCTGGGCGACCATCGAGATCGATGGCACGCGGGAAAACCTGGACGCCGGTATCAAGTGGGTCGAAGGGTTGGGCGTTCGCGTCGACCCCATCGAAGACAGCATTCTCGAGGGCTAATAGCAGATCGTGTTGCCCCCGGTGTCGATTCTCGCTTTGCATGCCACCGCTAACGGCCTTAACGTAGAAGCGACGACGCCACCTTTTATTCAGAATTGGGCCCCATCAGGCCCGCCGGGAGCGACTCATGCCTGACTGGGCCGGCATATTTCTCACCACCCTTGGATTGCCCATCGTGGCCCTCTGGCTCTGGTGGCAGGGCTTCGCGTGGTGGCTCCAACGCGTCCCGCCGAGTGACAGGGCCCTGGAGCGAGCCAACGCCATGGGACCGCCCCCGCCGCCGATATCATTGGTCGATGCGAGAGGCAACGCCCGACAAGAATGGGCGTCAGACCTGGTGCAGCAGAGGCTGCGTAATCCAGATGGACATCGGCAGTAGATCTGCCGTCGTTGCGACAGGAAGCGAGCAATCAAGATGCCAGTTAAGGTGCGAATTCCAACGCCGCTGCGCAGCCTGACTCAAGACAAGGACGTTGTGGCGGCGGAGCCGGGGACCCTGGACGACTGCATAAACGGCCTCGAAACTGCCTACCCCGGCATCAAGGACCGCATCTGCGACGACACGGGCGAACTGCGGCGCTTCGTCAACATCTACGTCAACGGCGAAGACGTCCGCTTCATGGACGGCCTGGCCTCGACGCTCAAAGAAGGCGACGAAGTGTCCATCGTCCCGGCCGTCGCCGGCGGGTAACCGCGTTACGGCACGTCGCTGCCGCGTTGTGAGGGGCTGCTAGGGATCAGAAGAATGGAGGGCGTCAGAAGTGGCGCCCTTCTTGGCGCTCTCCCAAAGCGCGGCCACCTCACCAGCTGAAGCCAGCTCATTCACCCTGATGTTGTCCGGCAATCCCGCGATACGCTCTCGGGCCACCCGGATGCCCTGCCTGTGGCGTGATATCGACCACCACAGGATCGACTTGCGGTTGAGGAAGCTCAGACGCCACGATTCTCGAGGCCCGTTCGCGTTGTATAGCGGCTCTCGCGTCCAGGCCCGGCCTACCGTGCGTTGCAACAAGCGCCAGAAGGAGACGCGCCACGGCAAGTGGATCCAGAGCAGCGTATCAGCGCGCGAGACGTAGACATCTCTGATGGCGCCGTAGTTGCCATCGAGGACCCAGCCTCCGGCGCCCTCTTTTAGCTGCTCAGTGAGAATGTCGCGGAAAACGTCCCAATCAACCGAGTCGAAACCGTTCTTGTGACGGATCGCATCAAGCTCGATGCGCGGCACGTCAAGCCGTTCAGCAAGCCCACGCGCCAGGCTGGTCTTGCCGGAGCCTGTGACGCCCCAGATGACGATGCGGCGTCCCAGCTCGATGGGCTGCGCGGCAGGCACGTCAACTCCCGTGTGTCTCTAAAGGTCGGTCGGCGTAGCGCGATGAATTCGGCGGTCGTAAGGATTCAGCGCTAGTCGCAGAGCCAGCACACCGAAGCACGAGAAGGTCAGGATCAAGACGTAAGACTCCCAGTAGCCCAGCGATCGATAGCCGATACCGCCGACATGAAAGATGACGCCTCCCGCGATGCCGGCCGCCAGCCAGAGCACCGTTGGTAGCCAGGCAATAATCAGGAGCTCGGTGCCAAGTCCGGCAACAATGCCGTAAACGAAAAACGCCAAACCCGCGACCACCAGAGCAAACGCCGCCATGTCGAAAGGCCGTAGCTGACGCACCGCGGCCACGAGGATGTTGCCGAAGGCGCCAGGAGCCGACTTCAAAGAGTCGAGCGCGTCCTCGAAATCATCACCAAAGAAATCCTGAAATCGCCCCGCAGCCATTGCCGATAGATCGTAGCGCCGCGTGAGCTTGCCACGTCAAGCTCACGTGTTACTCGGTTCGGTAGTATTCCGCCCGCCAACGCGTCTGCAGCGCCGTGATCTCGCGAGCATCGACTCCAAAACGATGCAAGACGTGCCGAACGAACTCGAGGCCGGCCTCGAACTCTGGATCGACTAACTCAGAGGGACCGGCTTGCCGCAACAGGCTGTGCGTTTTCGGCGTGCCACGCGCCACCACGTCGAGTCTCGAGTTGGCCGCCCGCGCGTTGGCAGCGACGATCCGCACCGCTTCTGCCGCGGGGAACGTGATCGCAACGATGCGAGCCTCGTGAATCCGTGCCAGTTCAAGGACCTCCGGCCGCGTGGCGTCACCGTAAATAAACGGGACGTCAGGATTGTCACGTCTCACGCTGTCAAAGATGAACGGATTGTTCTCGATCACGACGAAGGGCAGGCCGCGTCCTGTCAGGCTGCGGACCAGGCTTCGGGCCGCATCGCCGTAGCCGCAGATGATCACGTGTCGGCGCATCTGGTGTACCTCGGTGGCCTGCTGCACCTCCGGGTTATGCCGCAACGTCGAAAGCATGCCGATGCGCTGCGCCCGTCCAAGCAGCAGCGGTACGCCTTGCACCAGGCCGGGACTCACCAGGATCGAGAGCCCGGCCGCAAGTAAGAAGGCGGAGCCGAAGTCGTCCGTGACGATGCCCTCCCCGAGCGCAACGCGCGCGATCACGAAGGAGAATTCGCCCACTTCGGCCAGTAGCACGGCGGTGAGGATCGCCTGACCCAGAGTCAATCCGGCCAGTCGCATGCTCAGTCCCGCCACGAAACCTTTACCCACGACAAAGAGCACGAACATCGCCAGGACGACGTCGGGCTCGTTCCAAAGCACCTCCGGGTCGATCAACATGCCCATCGAAATGAAGAAGACCGAAGCAAAGATGTCGCGTAGGGGTATGACGTCGGACAGCGTCGAGTGACCGAATTCGTTCTCAGACAGCGCTAGGCCGGCGAGAAAGGCCCCAAACGCGATCGACAGCCCCAGCAGTCCGCTCCCCGCGGCAAGCCCTACAGCGAGCACCAGCGCCGCCAGCAGTGACAGCTCACTCGAGCGGGCGTAGGCGACGCGCCGCCAGACGATTGGCAGTATCCGCGTGCTCAGGACGTACGTCGCCGCGATCAGCAGGACTCCCGTGACGATCGCGAGCAGGATGTCGCCAACGGCGAACGCCTCGCCACCCAGCGACGGCACGATGATCACCATGAGCACGGCGCCAAATTCCTGCAGGATGCAGACGTTGACCGCCGCGATGCCTGGGACGGACTTCAGCTGACGCCGCCCCTCCAGGATCTTCACCACGACCACCGTGCTCGTATTCGCCGCCAGGAAACCAAGAATGATGGCGACCTCCGTGTTAAACCCCAGAAGTGTGCCGACGAGGAAACCGATCGTGATCGTGAGGAAGATTTGCCCGCCGCCGCCCAGCAGCGTCAACCTGCGGTAGTCCAGCAAATGTCGGAACGAAAACTGGATGCCGATGCCGAACATCAGCAAGATGACGCCGATGTCAGCCGCGTGCGTGATGTCTTCGACGTTGCCGACCGGACCCGGCGTGTGCGGGCTGATCACAACTCCGGCCACCAGAAAGCCGATAATCGTAGGCAGGCGCAAGGCTTGTGCGATGCCACCGCCTATCAGGGCGGCGACAGCGACGAGCAGGATGTCGCGAAAAAGCTCGGAGTTCTCCACGCCTGATTCTAACCGCCGCAATTGAATAAGACCCGGAGCGCCCAGGGTCTCGCGGCTCGCAGCCGGAGCCGCTAAACTTAAGGTTCATATATGGCAACTCAGAAGACTGATTACTACGAGACACTCTCCGTTGCTCGCGACGCCGCCCCCGATGAAATAAAGCGTGCCTTCCGGCGCCTCGCGATGGAGTTCCACCCGGACCGCAATTCGGAGCCCGGTGCAGAGGCGCGCTTCAAGGAGATCAACGAGGCGTACGAAGTCCTCTCCGACTCGGAGAAGCGCGGGACGTACGACCGGTTCGGCCATGCCGGACTGGACGGCGCCTCCAGCAACAGCCGCGGTTTCGAGGGCTTCGGCCCCTTCGGCGGCTTCGGCGACATCTTCGATGCCTTCTTCGGCGCAGCCAGCCAGCAGCGGCGCCGCACGCCAACCCGCGGCGCTGACCTGCAGGTCGCTATCGACCTCACGTTCGAAGAATCCGCGTTTGGCACGTCGAAGACGGTCACGATAAACCGCACCGAGCTCTGCAGTCAGTGCGACGGCCTGCGCGCTGAGCCCGGCACCGAGCCGGAGCGTTGCTCTGCCTGCGAAGGCCTCGGCGAAGTTAGACGCGCCCAGCGCAGCGTTTTCGGCCAGTTCATCAACGTCACGGCCTGCGACCGCTGCCGCGGCGAAGGCTGGATCATCCCGAAACCATGCACCAAGTGCCGCGGCACGGGACGAGAACGCGTCACACGGTCCATCGAGGTCAATGTGCCGGCTGGTGTCGACAACGGTTCGCAGATCCGTCTCACTGGAGAAGGTGAGCTGGGTAGTAACGGCGGGCCCCGCGGCAGCTGCTACGTCGTCCTGCGCGTCGGCGAACACTCGATATTCGAACGCGTGGAAGACGACCTCCACGTTCAGCTCAACATCAGCTTCGCCCAGGCCGCCCTCGGCGACGAGCTCCTCGCCCCGACGCTCGAAGGTAAGGAGAAGATTAAAATCGCTGCCGGCGTCGAGAGCGGTGAAGTGATCTCGCTCCGCAACAAGGGCGTCGCACGCCTGCGCGGTGGCGGACGCGGCAACCTTTACTTCCACGTTCAGGTGACAACGCCGAAGAAGCTCAGCGGCGAACAGAAGAAACTGCTCGAACAGCTATCGCAGTCTCTCGAGAAGGACAATGGCGAAAACAGCCTGTTCGAAAAGGTCAGGGGCGCCTTCGACTAAGCTCCGGGTTTCGCGTTTTCGTTTTTTTAGTGAGGATGTGGTCCTGTGACCGATGAGCCCGGCTGGACCGAGTTGTCTCTGCAGGTGAAGCCTGAGTCAGGCGAGGACGTCGCTGACCTCCTCCAGGAGATCACGGACCGCGGCGTAACCATCGAGCCGCCGATCGAGGCGCTCGGCCCCGACGAGGGCTACACGCTGGACCAATCCGCGCCGCTCCGCCTCATCGCCTACTTTCAAGGCGCCCTGGCTGACGGCGAGCGCGCCGGCGTCCTGCAACGGCTAACGGATCGTGGATTCGGCGACGCGCTCGCGGCCGAACCCGTCTGGGACACGATACGCGAAGAGGACTGGGCCGAGAACTGGAAAGAGCACTACGACATCGAGCGCACCGGCCGGCTCGTAGTCCGGCCCGCCTGGCGTGAGTACACGCCGGTTGAAAGCGAGGTCATGATAAGCCTCGACCCCGGAATGGCCTTCGGCACCGGACAGCACCCGACGACGCGCATGTGCATGCTGGGAATGCAAGACGTCCTGCACCCGGGCGACTACGTGCTCGACCTCGGTTCAGGCTCCGGAATCCTCGCCATCGCCGCCGTCGCCTTCGGGGCGCGCTCCGTTCTCGCCACGGATATCGAGGAACAGGCGGTGAAGGCGTCTACAGAGAACGCGGCCCTCAACGGCATGAAGGACAGAATCACGGTCCGAGAGGGCTCTATCGACGTCGTCAGCGACGACGGCCCCTTCGACATAGTCTTCGCCAACATCAACGCCGCGGCTGTAATCGCCCTGTCTCAGGCGATCGCCGCCCAGATGAAACCACAGGCCTGGCTCTTCGCCGGCGGCGTCATCGAGGAGCGCGAGGCTCCGGCCCGCGCAGCCCTCGAAGCGGCCGGATTGCGCGTAGAGCGCGTCATGCAGGAAGGCGATTGGCGGACATTCGTCTGCCAGAAGCCGTAGCTACGGTCCGACGGCGACGCCTTCCAGCCAAAGCTCCCCGTCGACTTCGACGTTTCGAATCACGACCTCCCAGTGCAGGTGTGGGCCCGTAACTAGGCCGGTGCTGCCGATAGCGCCGATCAGTCGCCCTGCAGTTACCACATCGCCTTCGGCCACGTTTAGCGCGCTGAGGTGGTTATACGCTGTGAAGACGCCCGCCCCGTGGTCGATCATCACCGTGTTGCCGCGCACCTGTAGCTCCGTCGCGAAGACGACCACGCCGGCGGCGGCGGCAACGATGGGATCGCCGATCTCACCTACAAAGTCAGTGCCGTGGTGGTAGCTGCTGACCGGCCCGTTGTTGTAGCTACGAGCCACGCCGTAAATGCTGCTGACCGCACCCTCCGCGGGCCGGACGAAAGCGCCCGACCACATCTGGCTGGCCGTGTATCCGGACAGGACACCGGCCCGGATTGCCAGCTCGTTACTGACGACGTCTGGGTCCAGTAGGGCGGACGTTTCGGCGTCCAGATCGATGTTCTCGAACGGATAGTCGTGGCTGACAATTTCGATGCTCTGCGCGATCGAGACGACCTCGCTGCCGTCTGTCGGCGTGTAGGCGACGCTGAGCGGGGCCAGCCCGGGTTCAGCAAAGGCTCCCACGCCGACTACCGCCCACCAGCTGTCGCCTTCCTGCAGCATCGGAAACTGCAACCCACCGAAGCTCAACGTTGCGTTGAGCGCTGCTTCGTGCAGAAAGACCACACTGAAGCCACCCTGGCGCATCACGGGCGGCTGGAACGCCAGGCCAGTGAGGATCGCGCTGGGTGGTTCCGGCGTCGGCGTCTCGGGCCTCACTGTCGTCGTCGCTGTCGTTGCGGCAGAAGGCTGTGACAGCGGTACGGATCCTTCAGCCGTCGGCGTGAGGGTGGCAATCAGGATCCCGTTGGCCGAGCCTGAGTCAGTAGCCCCCGGCGCCGCGCCGGATGAGCTGCCGCTGCAAGCCATGAGGAAGACGGCAAAGGCCGGCAACAAGCCTGCGAGGAAGGAGTGTCGCGAGCGGGGAGGCATCATCAGTTCATGATCATAACGTCATATGGGCTTTGAGAGCGTTTCAAATTCCTCACACGCTTAACGCTTTGCTATAATTCGCGGCAAGTTCGAACGCAGTCTGCCAAATTGTATTGGTAGTCTGCGTTTTCTATAGTGGAGATAGAGGCTTCTGTCATCTGCGTGGGGAGTACTCGACCCTCAGGGGCGAGCGAGCAGGTTAGCTTCGGGGGAGTCAGGCGTGGAAGACCCTAAAATCGTCGCTGAACGGATACTGGACAACGTTCAGAAAGTCATCATCGGCAAGGAAGCCGAAGTTCGTCTCACAGTCGTTTGTCTGCTGTGTGCCGGACACCTGCTTATCGAGGATGTCCCAGGCGTCGGCAAGACAATGCTGGCCCGAAGCCTCGCGAAGTCGACGGGCTGCGAATTCAAACGAATCCAGTTCACCCCCGACATCCTGCCGAGCGACGTCACTGGCGTTTCCGTCTTCAACCAGAAGACCGGCGACTTTGAGTTCAGGCCCGGCCCCATCGTCGCAGAGATCGTTCTCGCCGACGAGATCAACCGAGCGACTCCCAAGACCCAGTCATCCTTACTGGAGGCGATGGAGGAACATCGCGTCACCGTTGACGGCGTGACGCGGGACTTGCCGCGGCCCTTCATGGTCCTGGCAACTCAGAACCCCATCGAATACGAAGGCACCTTCCCGCTACCGGAGGCACAGCTGGACCGCTTCCTGATGCGCGTCCACCTCGGCTACCCGACCAACACGGACGAAGTCCTGATGATGGACAACCAGCAGTTGACGCACCCGATTGACAGCCTCGATCAGGTCACCGATGCCAACGAGATCATCCAGGTTCAGCAGGCCGTAAAAGAAATCTACGTCGACCCGCTGATCAAGCAATACATCGTCGGACTCGTAGACATGACGCGGCAGCACGAATCGGTCTACCTCGGCGCCTCGCCTCGCGGCTCGTTGGCCCTCTACCGCACGACGCAGGCGCAAGCGATGCTCGATGGTCGTGACTACGTCATCCCCGACGACGTCAAGGAGCTTGCCTACGCCACGTTGGGCCACCGCATCATCGTCTCCCCATCGGCGAGAGTGAAAAGCGTGACGGCTGCGGACATCGTCCTGGGTTGCCTCGAGCGCGTACCGGTTCCCGGCACCCGCGCCCGCGGCGGACAGCCCACGTAGGACAAGAACATGATCGAGCTGGCCAAGGAGGGTTATGACCTCCTGATTAGACGCCACCTTTCGCTCACCCTCATGGTGGTGATCTTTTTCGTCTGCTTGTTGTCGGCCGCATCCACTGGCTTCTGGCTTCCCACTCGCCTCGCATACGTCATCCTCTTCCTCGTTGTCGGGGCCTTTTTCTGGGCCCGCGCCAACGCACGTAACCTCGATGTCACCACCGAACGTCCTCAGGACCGCCTCCAAGAGGGCCAGGAGTTCGTCGAGCGCATCACGGTAAAGAACAACAGCTGGCTCTCCAAGCTGTGGCTGGAAATCAGCGAACCCTCCGACATGCCCGGTCACAACCCCGGCCGCGTCATCACCCTCGGACCGCGCGAATCGCGCTCCTGGCGGACCAACACCTTCTGCCAGCTGCGCGGGCTCTTCAATATCGGACCGGTGCAGATCATGACTGGAGATCCCTTCGGGTTCTTTAAGCACACCAACTCCTATGGCAGGCCTTCTTCAATCCTGGTCTACCCCCAGGCGACAGAGTTGCCGAACTTCTACGTGCCGCCCGCGAACCTGCCTGGCGAAGGCAAGTTCCGCAAGCGCACTCACTACATCACGCCCAACGCGTCTGGCGTCCGCGAGTACGAATTCGGTGACAGCTTCAACCGAATCCACTGGGCCAGCACCGCTCGTACCGGCAACCTCATGGTCAAGCTATTCGAGCTCGACCCGGCCTCAGATATCTGGATCATCCTCGACCTCGAGAAAGAGGTGCACGTTGGCGAAGGAGAGGACGGGACCGAGGAGTTTGCCGTCAAGATTGCCGCGTCAATCGCCCGCTACTTCCTGGTTGCCAACCGCTCCGTCGGCTTCATCTCCTTCGGCCAGCAGCTCTTTCTCGAAAACGCGGAGCGGGGCGCGCAGCAGTACACGCGCATCCTCGAAGCCCTGGCGCTATCGAGGGCAGTGGGTGACGTACCGGTCGGAACCTTGATCAGCGAGGAATCGAAGCGCTTTGGTCGCCATACCACCGTCATCGTCATTACGCCCTCGACTTCCGAAGACTGGGTCGGCTCGCTCCAATTCATCGCTGAACAGGGCGTCAAGGTCGGCGCCGTGCTCATCGAGCCGAGCACGTTTGGCGGCAGCGAGAACTCGTTGATGGTCTTCGGCGCCCTCGCTTCTTCCGATGTCTACACCTACCTCGTGCGTAACTCCGACGACTTGATCAGTTCCCTGGCTATGGGCGTAGAGGGGTCCTCCAGCGACCCCGTGCCGAGGTCTTCGACGTGAGGCAAGCTTCCTGGAGTGAGGTCTTTCGCGGCCGCGAAGAGCAGAGAGAACAACCCAAGCAGCCGCCACGCCCCGGGCTGATCGTCCGTCTCTCGCGCTTTACCGGGGTCACATGGGAGGCCCTGGTCACTCTCGCTATCGTGTTGGTCGGTTTCCTCACCGTCGTCCGGTCGATAGACCAGGCCGACTGGGTAGCCGGAATGCCATCCCTCTATTCGATCGGCTTTTTCGGTCTGATGGTTGGTTTCGTTGCCGCCCACATCCGAACCCCCTCCCTCTTATCCCACTTCCTCGCTGTCGGCATTGGCGCCGCATCCGGCCTGTACGTCATCGGCAACGAGCTGCGAGGCTCCCTGCCGGACCGCACCTGGGAGATCCTCGAGCGCCTCTGGCTCTGGGGCGAAGTGGTCTACAACGGTGGTATCTCTAACGATGATCTCCCGTTCATCGTCCTGGTCGTCGCCGCAACCTTTGGCGCTGCCTATGTAGCGTCCTGGAGCATCTTCCGTAGGTACAACGCCTGGCTGGGATTGATCCCGGGTGGGCTCGCGTTGCTGACCAACCTCAGCTATCTGCCCAACCAGCAGAGCGTGCCGCTAGTCATCTTCCTCTTCTGCGCCATCCTGCTGGTCGCCCGGATGAACCTGCTGCGTCGCGCCCGAGAGTGGAAGGAGCGCCGGTTTAGCTACCCGGACTTCATCAGCCTTAGCGTGCTCAATATCACGGTCTGGGTCGCCATACCGCTGCTCGCCCTCGCCTGGATCCTGCCTCTAGGTAGCGGAAGCGGCGTCCTCTACTCCGCTTGGGTCAAAGTCACGTCGCCAATCGCCGCGCCTTTTAACGACTTGGGCCGCGTTTTCAGCGGCATCGACAGCAAGCGGGACAGCCAGGTTCACCTTTTCGGCTCGACACTCCCGTTGCAGGGGCCGATCAAGCTCAGTACGTCCGAAGTGCTCAGCGTAAGCGCCTCTGAGATTGGATTCCTCCGAGTTCAGGTCTACGACGAATACACGCCCGCTGGTTGGAAGATCGGTGATTCGGCCCAGATCACGCGGAACGCGTGGCCGGCGCTTGAGCCGTTGCAGCCGCCTCTCGACACGCTGGAGCAGCTCCGCCGGGTCATCAACGTCCAGGTCACCGCGACGAAGGACTCAAACGTTATCGTCTCGCCTGGCCAGCCACTGGTGGTCAACATCGAAACCCGTGTCGTGTTCGGGCCGGGTCCGGCAGACGTGACGTCAGTCCGGCCCCTCGACAAGCTGGGCGAGGATGACACCTACAACGTCGTTGGCTCCATCAGCAACGCTTCCGTGGCCACGCTTCGCAGCATCCCGGAAGAATATCCCGACTGGACGGAGGCTTATCTCCAGCTGCCGGGCGATCTGCCACAGCGCGTTGGAGAGAGAGCGCTGGAAGTCGTCAACAACGCCGGCGCAGCAACTGCGTACGACAAAGCGGCCGCCATCGAGCAGGAGCTCCGTGGCTACGGCATCAACCTGCGCATCCCGGCGGCCGGCCCCAGGGAAGACTCCGTCGACTACTTCCTTTTCGAGGCGAGGGAAGGCTACTTCGACTACCACGCTTCGGCGATGGTCGTAATGCTGCGCTCACTGGGTATCCCATCGAGAATCGCGGTCGGCTACGTTATTCGCACTAGCGACCGCCAGCCGAACTCGAACATCTACAGCATCTCGGAGACGAACTCCTTCACATGGCCGGAGGTCTACTTCCCTGAGCTAGGTTGGATCGAATTCAACCCCACGCCGACCGACGCGCTGGTGCTCCGCTCATTCTCAGACAGCGGTTTCATCGCCGGAGGCGCCATCCCTGCAGACGAGCTCGATGACCTCTTCCTGTTGCCGGATGATATTCTGTCCGGGCCTGGCGTTGCGGAAGAACTGGACGCCCTGGTCATCGAGGACGGTTCGAACCTCATCAGCACCGTCATGCTCTCTGCCATCCTCGCCGTCCTGGCGGTCACGATCATCGGCGCCGGCGTGTTCCAGTACAGCTGGCAGCACGGCTTGGGGCGCTACGAGTATCCGGCCCAGATCTGGGAGAAAACGCTGCGGTTGGCCCGCTGGTCTAGGATTCGGACCCGGCCTCAGGAGACGCCCAGAGAGGTCATCGCGCGGCTACGCCAGTCCTTGCCGGACGTCGAGGATCTGGACTACCTCGGCGAAAGCTATGTCCGCACCCGTTACGGCCACAAGGAGCTGACGCCCGAAGAGCGCGACCGGCTGAACGGTGTTTGGCGTAAAACGCGAAACACCCTGCTGGCCCGCTTGTTGCGCTGGAAGTAACCCGCTAGTCCGGCTCGTCGGAGATTTCGCCGAGGACTTCGCGCGCCTGCTCGATGTCCTCTTCCATCACCTGGACGCGGCAGCCCATCGAGCTAAGCCCAAGAAACGACACGGCATCGGACGGCCGAATCATCGCCCGTAAGCCCGCGTCTCGCAGGATCGACACCCAGATCTCCCCTGTCAGCTGGTCCGGCGCCGTTGCGAGATGGACCCAGTTGCTCATTAGTAGTCTGGCTCCGTAGAGGGGGCGCCCGGTACTCCTTCTGGCGTCTGCTGACGCTGACGCAGCAGGTCAAGAATCTCAATCGCCTGCTCGAAGCTGACCTCCTCGTCGATTCCGGCCAGCGCCTCGGCCAGCGATCGTTCAATTGAGGCCCTGCTCTGCGGCGTCGCCTGTGGTGTGCCGGGAGGAGCCTCGTTGTCGCCCGAATCGCCGGGCTGTGGCGTCCCTGGCTGCGGTGAGCCGCCGGTATCAGGCTGCCCCGAGGGATCCTGTGGCTCGCCCGGCGTCGGCGTAACCTCATCGCCTGGTGCGCCGGGTAGCGGAGATTGGGTCTGGTCCGGGCCGGGTGGCTGCTCCACGGGAAGCGGCTGCCCGGTGCTAGCCAGCCGCAGGACCAGCTCGAGATTGTGCTTCGAGTCGCCATCGCTGGGATCCAACAACAGCGCTTGCCGGTAGGCGAAATAAGCCTCTTCCAGAAGCCCTAATCGAAGCAGGTGGTTCCCCAGTGAGTAGTAGGTGTCGACGCCCAACTCGATGTCGCGGGGCGGCAGGCCACGACTGGTCGCGGCGATCGCGCGCTCGTAAGACTGCAGGCGGTGTAACGTGTTGCCGGCGTTGAAGCTGAGCTCGTCCACGTCCGGGCGCTCCGCGAGCAGCTCCTGGTACAACGCCAGCGCTGCCTCATAGTCTCCCATCGCAAACAGGGCGTTGGCCGCATCGTTTCTGGCCCGCAGAGACTCCTCGTCCTCACCGCCGCAGGCGCCGAGCGCCACCGCGAGAAGTACCATCGCCAGCGCTGGATGCAGACGAGCCCGGCGCAGTCGTGGCAGCCATACCCGTGCCGGTAGGAACCACGCGATCAGCAGTAGGGCGATCGCGGCCGCTACCAGGATCTGGTAGCGCTCGACAGGGACTGTGCTGACTTCTGTACCCGCCGGCGTGGAGTCCAGGCTCTGCAGATCGACCTGAAAGCTCAAAAGGCTGCGAGCGCCGGTAACCTGTTCGTAGCGCCCACCGGTCAGCTCGGCGATCTGGATCAAGCTCGACGAATCGAGTCGGCTGACGATCGGCTGCCCATTTATGTCCAGCTTCAGAACGAGGTCGCCGGCAGCGTCCTGGTCGTACAGCAATGCCCCGGAAGTCGTGCCGACGCCTGCTGTAAGCACGGTGATGTCTTGCGCCGCCAGCAACTCCGCTTGCGCGACGTAGCTGCCGGCATGATCCTCCCCGTCGCTAACCAGGATGACCGCCTTGCCGCGCTCCGGCTCGCTGGCTGCGAGAATCGTGCTCGCCACCTCTAGCGCCGCGCCCAGGTCTGACCCGACTCGCGCGAGAGAGGCCTCTCCGTCGGCTCTTCTGATCAACTGTGTCATCGCCTGGGTATCGGAGGTCAGCGGCGAGCGTAGGAATGCGCTCCCGGCGAACACGACGAGGCCGATTCGATTGCCGCGTTCCGACTCCACGAGGCGGATAAGCTCCTCTTGCGCCGCCTCCAGCCGCGTCGGGGCGACATCGGCGGCGCTCATGCTCTTCGAAATGTCGAGCGCGATGACGTAGTCGACTCCCACACTCTCTCGTACCGTCTCGTTCGTTCCCCACTGCGGCCGCGCCGTGGCGATCGCGATCAACGCGGCCGCACCGACGACCATCAAGCTGCGGACCCAGAAACCGGAACCGCCCCAGCGTGGCGCCTGGGGCCCGGCGAACGCCTCCCGGGCTCTCCGCCGCCAGATGCCGGCATAGATCGCGCCCGCCGTCATCAGTAGGACCACCGCGCCCAGCCCGAAATAGGCCGGCTCGGCGAAGGCGATCACGTCGCCTGTCTCCAGACCGTGCTGCGCAGCCCCAGCTCCAGTGCCAGCAATCCGAGGGCGCCGATCAGGAAGTAGACGGCCAGCTCGTTGTAGGCGCCGTACTGGGGCCGCCCGATCCGTGACTTTTCCAGCTTTTCGATGCTGGCGTAGATCGCTTTAAGCGCCTGCTCAGACTGGGCCGGGAAGTACTGACCGCCCGTGAGCTCCGCCATCTCGCGCAGCGCCGTTGCGTTGACGTTGAGGTTGCCGCCGCGCGTGATGACACCGATCGTGTGGACCCGAACCCCAAGCGCCTCCGCAATTTGAGCCGCGGCCAGTGGTTCAATCGAACCTAGGGTGTTTTCCCCGTCCGTCAGCAGCACCACGACACGGCTTCGAGCCCGCGAGTCTCGCAGCAAGTCGACCGCCGAAGCGAGTCCTACGCCGATGGCGGTCCCATCCGGCAGCGGCACGGTGCGCGCCTGATCGAGCAATTCAGCCAGGGCCGCGTAATCCAACGTCAGCGGGCTGAGTACGAGCGACTCACGGCGGAAGATGACCAGCCCAATGCGGTCCTCCTCCCGGCCCTCGATAAACTCGGTCAGTACTCGTTGTGCCACCTCCAGGCGCGAGCCGGTGCCCAGCGAATTGGTCGTCATGCTGCTGGAGAGGTCGAGCACCAGCGCGATGTCGATGCCCTGGCCGGGCAGTATCGTGTCTGCCTGCCCCACTTGGGGACGCGCCATGGCGACGACCAGCAGGACGACCGCGCCGGCCCGGATAACGGCGGGTAACCAGCGAAACCGGATACGCCACGTCGGTTGAGAGCCGACCAGCAGCTCCAGGTCGGAGAAGCGGCCCGGCGTCGACTGTTCGCCCGTGCGCCACTTCAGGATGAGGACGACCGGCAGCGCCAGCAGTAACAGCAGCAGGTTGGCATCGTCGAACGTCATCGCGGCGCTGCCTCCTCCTGCTCCTGCTCCGGGCGACTCGCCGGCTCCGGGCGACTCATCTCCACGATTTCGTAAGCCGCGGTCAGGTCGGCGTCGGCGCGCTCCCCTGCCGGGCGGTAGTTGGCATAGACCACGGAGTCGCACTGCTCCAGGAGGCCGCTGGCGACGCGCACCTGCCAGCGGTCGAGGCCGCGTTTCAGCATCTCGGCTTCCAACTCTCGCGTCGTCAAGGCGAAAGCCGGAAACCCGTAGCGTTCTGTCAGATACTGTCGCATCGTCACACCGATAGAGCTGTAGTACTCGACGTAGTCGCCCTCGAGCCCGAAGCTTGCGCCCGTCGTATCCAGCACGATGCGGGCGCGGTCCTCTGGCAACTCCTCCTGCTGGACTGGCGTTAATACCTTCACGCCGTGTAGCTGCAGCACCCTTCGGCGAACGGAGAACGACAACCCGACGAGGGCCAGGATCGCGGCCGAGGCCGCCATCGCCGGGACAACCCAGCCTACCGGCGGCTTATCGATGACTGCTTGTGGTTTAAGGTCGCGTGGCGTCGGTATCAGTGGTTCCGGCGGCAGGACGCTTACAACGGTGAACTGGCTGGCCTGAGTCCTCAGCTCGCCACCGACGACTTCCGGACCGAAGTACCGCAAAGTGATCGGGGGGACCTCGATCTCGCCCGGTGCGAATGCCGCGAGCTGAAAAGTCAGCCTGATCAGCACTCGTCCGTCACCGACGGGCCGCGTTGTGCTCACGGGCAGATCGACCAGATCGACGATCACGGGCAGCGAGGCTTGTACAACGGAGAACTGGACTCCCGGTTCCGACTCGATCTCGACTATGTAGCTGACGCAATCTCCTACCGTGGTGCGGTCAGCCAGCAGCACCTCCATGTCGACGAGGACCGGGTCTTCCGCCGCTGCGGGTGTCGTCGCATAGAACGCACCGACAACGGCAAACAGCAGCGCCGCGACCAACGCCCGCATCAGGCCGCCGAACCTCGTTTACCGGCCCGGGCCCGGAAGTACGCCATCAGTGGTTGGATGTAGGAGCGGTCGGTACGGATCGCTATCTCCTGAACCCCGAGGCCCGCCAACAGCTTGCGTCGTGTCATGACGCGTTCCGCCGCCGCCTTCGCGTAGCGCTCGCGCTCGCCGCGGTCATCCGTGTCGAGGAGCATCTGTCTGCCTGTTTCAGCGTCGCGCAGTTTGAGTAGCCCGACCGGCGGTAGCTCAAGCTCACGCGGGTCCGTAAGGCTGACGGCCGTCAGGTCGTGCTTCTCCGCCGCCAGCCGCAGCGAAGCCTCGAAGCCGGAGGTGTGGAAGTCGGAAATCAGGAAGGCCACGCTGGGTCGCTTCGTGATGCTCATCAGAAAGTCGGTGGCAGCGCTGATGTTTGTCCCGCTGCCCTTCGGCTCCATGTAGAGCAGCTCGCGCGCCATACGCAGGACGTGCTGCTGGCCTTTGCGCGGCGGCAGAAACAGCTCGACCCGGTCACTGAAGGCGATAAGCCCGGTCTTGTCGTTGTTCGCATTGGCCGTGAAGGCCAGCAGCGTCGCCAGCTCCGCCGACAGCTCACGTTTAGTCGCCGTCTGTGAGCTGAAGCCGGACGAAGCGCTGACATCGACCAGCAAATACAGGACCAGCTCCCGTTCCTCGACGAACTTCTTGATGTACGGCACGCCCATCCGCGCCGTCACGTTCCAGTCGATAAAACGAACTTCGTCCCCCGGTTCATACTCCCGGACGTCGCTGAATTCGAGGCCGCGTCCGCGGAATACGCTGTGATACTCGCCGAGGAACAGCAGGCGAACCAGCCGCCGGGCCCGGATCTGCAGGCGTCGGATGACGGAGAGCATCTCCGCCTGGGACAGGCCCGAAGTGAGATCAGTTGTACTGTTCAACACGGTCCAACAAATCACCTATGAACCCCGTATAGAGCACGGAGTTCGTCGAGTTAGCCAGTATGTAGACGTAATAACCCATTAGCGAGACCGAAAAGGGTATTGGACGACGCATCTGGGGTAGAACGCGAGATTGCCACGTCGCTCCTGACGTCGCTTCTCGCAATGACCAGGACTCGATCGGTCTTTGCGAGTGGAGCGAAGCAATCTCACGTTTGTCAATGAGCTCCCATATCGCACGGGGCATGGATATTCGTCCTGAACCGGGCAGCGTGCCGCTTACGGCACCGCCACGCCCTGAAGGACGCGGTCGATGATCTCGTCGGTCGTCAGGTCTTCCGCTTCTGCTTCGTAGGTGATGATGACGCGGTGTCGCAGCACGTCCTTGGCGACAGCTTTGACGTCGTCCGGCGTCACATACCCCCGGCCGTCGAGGAACGCGAACGCCTTCGATGCCTGCGCCAGGTGAATCGTCGCTCGCGGCGAACCGCCAAACGCGATCAGCGGCGCCAACGCCTCCATGCGGTAGGTGCGCGGGTCCCGCGTCGCGAGGATGAGATGAACGATGTAATCGCGCAGGCCATCGTTGAGCACCACATCCTGGACCGCACGGCGGGCCTTGAGTAGGTCGTCTACCTGCACCACCTGCTGCACCTCTGGGACGTGGCTCGTTTCGTAGCGCTCCAGGATCTGGCGCTCTTCCTGACGATTCGGATAGTCGACGACCGCCTTGAGCATGAAACGGTCGAGCTGCGCCTCCGGTAGCGGGTAAGTGCCCTCCGACTCGATCGGATTCTGCGTCGCCAGCACCATGAAGGGCTGCGGCAGCGGGTACGTCACGCCACCGATGCTGACCTGTCGTTCCTGCATCGCCTCAAGGAGGGCGGACTGCACCTTGGCTGGCGCCCGGTTGATCTCGTCGGCGAGGAAGATGTTGACGAAAATCGGGCCCTGCCGCGTCGTGAAATCCGCCGCCTGCGGGTTGTAGATCTGCGTGCCCGTGACGTCGGCGGGAAGCAGGTCTGGCGTGAAGGAGACGCGTGCATGAGTCGCGCCCATCGTGTTCGCCAGCGTGCTGATCGACAGCGTCTTGGCCAGCCCCGGGACGCCTTCAACCAGGATGTGGCCGTCGCACAGCAGCGCGATGAGCAGCCGGTCGATCAGGTACGTCTGGCCGACGATGACGCGGCCAATTTCAGCGCGAATCGAGTCGAGGAAGCGGGACTGCTCTTTGACGCGAGCGTTGATCGCCTCGATATCTACCGCCAAACCCACCCCTCCCCAGATTCAGATTCGTCCCCTCGAGTATATACGAGTGCCGACAGTCGAGACGGTTCGCTAACTTACGTCGTGGCTGTGCGACTACGTGCGATGAGGTTCACGATGGCACGCTGTTGGTAGTACAACTGGCTGTTAAGTCTGTAGCCACCTTCCAGGATGTCTAGTTGTTCGTTGTTCCATGTCGAGATGCTTCCCAGGACTTTAACCATTTTCCGTGCGTCCTCGAAGCTTTGGGCGTCGGATACAAGATAAGCGAAGTTGGTTGTGACGGATTCCTTCGTTTTCGGATTGTCCAAGAGTGACTTAAAGATGTGCTTGGCCACCCATGCCTCCGTGTGTGGCGGTTGCCACTTCAGGGAGTGAAATCGGCTCATAAAGCCATATGGCTGCATGGCAATTGCGATCGGGACAAGGACTACCTGCCTGCTGAGAGCAAAGCCTACCTCTTGGTCTGTCCACTTGCTGGCCGGAAAGTCGGCTGTTAGGAAGGCGGCGGTTCCTTCACAGCTTCGCAACGTCTCCTCTATGACTCTCTCCCAAGTCTGGGTCGGCTTTATGTCCTCATGAGCGAGAAACGCGTGAATGCCGAAAGCCTCCAGTTCGTCTACAAGAACGGACAGCTGAGTAGCGATTGTATGTACATGGCTCAAGAACAGCCGAAACCTGCGTGGTTTCCAAGGAACTGGTGTTTCGTCGAAGTCCATCCCGAATAGCGACTTGTGAGCGCTGAGAAGAGCTTTATCGTCAGCGTTATCGAGATGGTGCCGAACCCTATCGAACTGGGTGTCGTGGCCCCACTCGTCGTTATCCGGATAAAAGAGGATGTACTTCTTAAGCAGCGCTGTAGTCGTTGCCTCGTTTGACGCAGATAGACGATGAATGATCTTCGAACGGAGTGTTCTTCGATCCTCATCGTTCATGTCTGTATCCTCGCCGTGCAACACGCATCACAGCTTCTGGCCCTACTTCCACAGCCTCTCGCTGGCGATACGAGCGCCCTCCGCCAGCATGCGCAGCTTTTCCCACTGGATGCTGACGTGGACTCGGGAGGTGCTGAATCCCTGGGCGAAGCCGCAGTCGGCCCCGGCGATGAGGTTCTCGCGGCCAATCAGGTTCGCGTAGTTAATCAGACGCTCCGCGACCAGCTCCGGGTGCTCGATCACGTTTGTCGTGTGGGCGATGACACCCGGCATCAGCAGCTTGCCGTCCGGCAGCTTCGTCGTTTGCCAGACGTGGTACTCATGCTCGTGACGCGGGTTCGCCGCCTCCACCGAATAGCACCCTGCGTTGATCGCCAGGACCGCCTCGACCATGTCCTTCAGGTCGATGTCCGTGGAGTGGGGGCCGGGCCAGCTGCCCCAGCAGACGTGGTACCGCACGCTCTCCTCCGGCAGGCCGCTCAGGGCGTGGTTGAGCGCGTCGACGCGCTTCATCGCGAAGCGGCGGTACTCGGCCGCGCTGGGCGCCGGGTCCATCGTGTCATAAGCCGTGACCATGCGCGGGTCGTCAATCTGGACCACGAAGCCGGCGTCGACGATCATCTTGTACTCGACGGCCATCGCGTCCGCCACGGCGGCCAGGTACTCGTCGTCGCTGGCGTAGAACTCGTTCGGCCGCTGCAACGCGATCGTCCCCGGCGCCGTCGCCGGCACGAACGCTTCTTCGACGCCCGCCGCCTGGCACGCCGCCTTGAGGTTATCGAGGTCCATCTGCATCAGCTCTTCGCCGACGTACTGTACTGGGCTGGCGCAGACCAGCGGGATCTGCCCCTGACCCAGGCCGCCGCCTTCCATCGCCGCGTAGGCATCCGCGAAGCGCGTGCGGTCGCGGCCGCGTCTGAACGCCTGTCCCTCCCAACCGCGCTCCTCGAAGCCGCTCAGCCGGTCGCTGATATAGCCCGCGAAGCCCGATTTCGAATATTCGCCGTCGCAGGGGATGTCGATCCCCGCCTCAACCTGCTCTTTGAGGGCCTGGTTGATGTTGTTCTTGATGATCGCCTTCTCGGTGCCGTCGAAGGCCTTGGCGATGGGACGATTCGTAAACAGGGCTGCAACCTCCGGCGGCCGCACGAGGCTGCCGACGTGGCTGGTCAAGATACGGTCTGTACTGTGGCGCATGGATGGTCCTCCTTTGGCCAGCGCTCGAAGCTGGCTCGCAACGACGTTTAGCTCAACGAGGCGCCGCGCCACTCTGTCTTGGCCGCGAAATCCCTTTCTCGCGCCGGCGCCGGGCCGAACGACTCGTCGGCGTAGCCGAGGTAGAGGACGCCGGCGATTTCACCCTCGGGCGGCAGTCCGAAGTGTGCTTTAACCGAGTCGTCGTAAGCGCCGTCTCCCGTCCGCCAGATCGCGGCAAGGCCGAGAGACGTGGCCGCCAACAGCATGTTTTGGAGGGCGGCGGACGCCGCCTGCAGGTCCTCGCGGCGCGTCATCGCGTCGTCCGATTCGGACTCGACGCCGACAACGATCAACACTGGGCTGCGCATCGGCTTCGCCCGCTCGCCCTTCATTAGCGCCTCTCGCTGCGTGGGGTCCGCATCGGCCATGCGTCGCGATAACGCCTCTGCCAGCGCTTCGCCGAACTCCGAGCGTCCTTCGTCGCTGAGGACGAAGAAGCGCCACGGCTGCGTGTCGTAGTGGTTGGGCGCATGCACGCCGGCTTGCAAGACACGTTCGATGAGCTCCCGCGGCGGCGCATCTGGCCGCATCTTGCTCAGGCTGCGGCGTCCTTCGATCGCTTCAAGGATGTCCATGCCCATTTCTCCTTCGGCCCATTCTCCTTCGGCTAGTGGCTGCCGGCGGGCGACTTCGTCTGGTGCAAGACCGTGTCGTAGAGCGAGACCTCCGGGTGGCCGGCGAGGATACCCTGAACCGAGCCCTGGGCATGACCCCGGGTGAACGATTCCGACTGCGTCCAGGCGTCGAAGTCCTCGTGGGAGGCCCACGTCGAATGGGAGATGTACTCCGTCGTCTTGTCCTCGTTCTGCTCCCCGTTGCGTAGCAACGAAAACTCGACGAAGCCGGGGACGTCCTGCAGGTATGATTCGCGGCTTCGCCACATCTCTTCGAACGCGTCTTCCATACCGTCGTTGACTCGGAAACGGTTCATGGCAATGAACATATGGGTCCTCCTGTAGGCAGCCGGTTTGTCGCGCACAAAACGCTAACCTCGGCTTGCCTCGTTTGTTGTTCAAGACTAGCCGATTGTCGCACTGCTGCCGAGTCTGGACCATTGGGCCCCTTCCCGTCGGACTCCATTAGCATTAGAATCTCCCCGCTAGAGGGGCGGTTGGATACGCTATATCATCCATCAGGAGGGATTGACAGATGACAGCTGAAGCGCCGGTCGCGGTAGTTGAGGGGCCGAAGGGCAAAGCCGAGATCTTCGAGATCTTCGGTGACGGTCGCAACCTGGAGTACCAGGTGAAGCACAACGGTAAGACGGACATTTACAAGTCTCTCGGCGAGGCGTACATCGAAGCCGGCCAACTGGTCGGCACCAAGACCTAGTCAAGCAAAACCCGGGAGAAACGCACGGCCTTAAGCCGTGCGTTTCGTTTCCTACGCCGGCTTGGCCCGCCTCGCGATTCGCAGCAGCGCCTCATGGGTCGATCGGTCGGCCGCTGCCAGCAGGCTGTCTGCCGACAGCGTCCACGGCGCGCCATAAATGTCGGTGACTCTCCCACCCGCTTCCGTTTCGATCACGGTCTGCGTCTCAGGCCGAAGGTCAGACGGTAGGTCATTGAGTCTGGCCATATCCGCCAGCTTAAACAGAGTGCTAAACTTCACCGGATAAGTAGGACGCGAATAATGGATGACGCGATATTTTGTGAAGACCTCCAGCGCACCTTCGTTCAGCGCTCCCTTCTTGGTGGCAAGCGCGAAACGGTAGCCCTTCGAAGCCTCAATCTCAGCGTTCCGCGCGGCAGCGTCTTCGGTCTGTTGGGCCCCAACGGCGCCGGCAAGACCACGACGGTGCGCATTCTCTCGACCCTCTTGACACCGACGGCCGGCCGAGCCTCAGTCCTGGGCTTCGACGTCATGAAGCAAACGGCGCAGGTCAGAGAGAACATCGGGTTCGTCCTTGGAGGCGACCGCGGTCTCTACGGCCGCCTGACCGGCAAGCAAAACCTCGAGTACTTCGCCGCCTTGAACCATGTCGAGCCGCGTCTCGCTTCTCGACGGTCCGATGAGCTTCTCGATGAGGTCGGCCTCGCCGACCGCCGTGACGCACTCGTCGAGCAGTACTCTCGCGGCATGAAGCAGCGCCTTCATATCGCCCGCGGCCTCCTCACCGACCCCGAGGTCCTGTTCATGGACGAACCGACGATTGGCCTCGACCCGCAGGTGGCACGCGAAGTGCGCTCTCTGATCCCGCGCCTGGCGGCGCGAGGCAAGACCGTCCTCCTGACGACGCACTACATGTTCGAGGCGGACGTGCTGTGCGAGAGATTGGCCCTGATCGACCACGGCGAGATCGTCGCCAGCGGCAGCCCGAGCGAAATCAAGCAGCGTGCGGATTCGCATCATCGAGCTCCAGCTACGCGAGACGATGCCAGAGCAAGTCGACGCGATCACCGCCCTCACGGGTGTCGTCAGTGTCAACGCCTCGCCCGATGGCCTCCTAACGCGACTGATCGTGCAGGTGCGGCCCGACACCGCCGCGCGCGAAGCCGTGCTGGCGCTGGTCGGCGAGGAACAGCTGGAAAGCGTCCCTCGAGCGCGAGCCGACGCTGGAGGAGGCCTACCTCAGCATCCTCGATTGAGGTCTAACTGGCGGTGCGGCCGCCGTCCTCGAGGAACCAGACTTCCGGAGCCCCGGCCATGCCGGACTCAGCCATCGCCTTCTGGACTTCCGGACTCATCATGCTTTTCTGGAAGTTTTCAACGCTGTCCCATTGAAAATTAATGAAGATGTCCTTGGGGTCGCTGGCGTTGTAGAAGACATGAGCCCCGCCGCCGCCGCCGCCGGCACGCAACGATGCGTGGTCTTCGAAGGTCTGGCGCCATTTCGCCTGATCCTCAACCTTGAAGTGCACCAGAACGATTGCCATTTCTTCTACCTCAATTCTTTGGTGGCCAGCGCCGCGCCCTCGGAGAGCGTGGCGAGCTTGGCCCAGGCAATGCCGGGGAATACGTTGCTGCTTGTGGCAAATGTGCCGAAACCGCAGTCCGTCCCCGCGATTACGTTCTCTTTGCCAACCACCGAAGCGTACCGCTCGATTCGGTCCGCGACCACCTGCGGATGCTCGATGAAGTTCGTCGTGGAGTCCACAACTCCCGGGATAAGGACCTTGTCGTCCGGCAGTTTGACGTCGCGCCACACCCGCCACTCGTTCTCGTGCCGCGGGTTGGCGCCCTCGAAGGAGATGCCCTCCGGCCGCGCCTTGAGGACGATATCGATGATGTCCTTCAGCTCGACGTCGAGCTGATGCGGACCCTCGTAGTTACCCCAGCAGAGATGCAGCCGCATCCGGTCGGCCGGGATGTCCTGCGTCGCCTGGTTTAGCACCTCGACGTTCCGCTCCACGATGGCGCGAAACTCCGCCAGCGTCTTGTCGGCGTGTCGATTGTGCCGTGTCATCGCCAGGTCGGGGCAGTCGAGCTGCAAGATAAACCCCGCGTCGACCACGGCGCGATACTCGTCACGCATCACGTTGGCAATCGCTTCGAGGTACGCCTCCTCGCTCGGGTAGTAGTCGTTGGTCAGGAACGCTGCGATGACCCCGGGCGACGCCGAGCTCATGAAGACTTCCTCGACCCTGCTCCCTTTCGCCGCGGCTGCCAGGTTGTCGATGTCGCGCTTCACGGCATCGAAATCCTTCCACGCGATCGGGCCGTCGCAGGCGGGACGCGTCGTCGTCGGCCGAGCCCTCGCCGCCGCCCAGTCCGGGAAGTCGCGGCCCTCCGCCTGCACCATCGTCGAGCGATTCTCGCCCTCAAAGCCGGTGCAACGGTCCTTGATGTAGGTGGAGTAGCCCACCTTGCCCTCTTCGCCGTCGTTAAGCACATCGAGGCCGGCCTTGCTCTGCAGCCTCACCGTCTCGGCCACCGCCTCCTTGACGCGCTGCTGAAACGCGGCCTCGTCCAGCGGCTCATTCGCGTCCACCTTGCGAAGCATCTCTGCCAGGTCGGCTGGTCTCGGTAGACTGCCGGTGTGAGTCGTGAGAATGTGGTCCGTGCTGCGCTTCATTTAGGAGCCTCGATCGAGATGGCTGGCCGGGGTGCAGTGCATTCTAAGGTCCGAGCTGTATGGAAGCGAGACTGAGGCAGCGGAAGCGCTCCAAGCCGTCGGTGTATAGTGCCTGAACTCGAGACTACGGAGGTGGGACGTGACCCAGGCGCAATCGACAACTGACTTCAACTTCGACGAGCTGGAACGTATCATGCTGCGCCAGCGCGCCATCCGGTTGTTCACGGATGAGCCCGTTGATGACGCGCTGATCGAGCGCCTCATCCACGCCGCGACGTTCGCTCCCAGCGGCGGCAACACCCAGCCCTGGAGCTTCATCGTCGTGCGTGACCGCGAAACCAAGGGCGCGCTGGGCAAGGTCTTCGACGAGCTCGGCAAGCAGCTCTACGGCGACAACGCGCCCGAACGCACGCCATGGGAGGACGTTCCGGCGCTCATCGTTTGCTGCTGCGAAGCCGGCCATGACGGCGCCGGAGCTTCGATCTTCCCGCTGGTCCAGAACCTGCTGCTGGCGATTCAAGGCAGCGGCCTCGGCTCCGTCCTGACGACGCGTTGGAAGCGCCGCGAAGATGAGTACCGCCCCCTGCTCGGCCTACCGGAGAAGATCGAAGCCCACGCCATCCTTCCCGTCGGCTGGCCCGCGCGCAAATACGGCCGCGGCAAGCGCAAGCCCGTCGCCGAGATCACCTACCGAGAGAAGCACGGCCAGGCCTGGTAATTTCTGCACTGGACACTCGTAGCAATGAGTAACTAAATGAGCGCCGGTTGATACCGGCGCTCATTTACGTTGACGTTACCGCTCCCTGAGCAAGGTCAGTCCCTTACAGCATCCGTAACAGCGACACCCGTCACCGCGTCGCTGAGCACCGGGTCGCTCGGGCTGTAGTGATAGTTGACGATCCGGTCGATGTGCGTCGTCAGAAAGTACATCAGGCGGTAGAACTGAGCTCGGTTGAGCTTGTCCGTCTCCACCAGGCGCCAGAGGAACTGCCGCTCGCACTCGAGAATGCCGCGCTTCAATTCGTTCTCACGCATTTGGTAGCGAGCCGCGATCTCCTTCAAGCTGTAGCCGGCTCGCAGGCCGGCCCACACTGTGCTGACACGCGCTTCGATAGTCTCGGCCGCGCAGGCAATGATGCTGTAGCGCAGCCAGGTCGGTAGACGCGTGTGATCGCCGGTTGCGATCGCGAGGTCGATCTGAGCCGAGTCCGTCTCCGGGTCCGCGGCGACCCCACCCGCCGGACCCAGTGCACCGAAAGCGAGTGCTGTAGTCGCGAGCAGGCCAAGGGCGAGCGCGCTTAACTTTCGTTTCATCTTGAGTGTCCTCCATCGTTGTCGTGGTTTTGTTTGCAGGCCTGCACGGGGTTAATCCCCGTCGAGAGGCCAAAGGTTTCGCAACCCATCAGAATTGATGGTCCTGCAACATCTAGCCCCGACGCGCTTATTAGAACTGCAGCAGTCGGCCCGACCGCGTGCGATTGCGCCGCAGGGGAGCGCTGCCTATTTACGGCGCACTGTCCTCAGTGGGTGGTCAGGCTGGTGGTGTCAGGGCGGCTAATCGCCGCGCGGCGAATCGCTGGAGTCGATGCGGGACGGTGCCTGGTCGTGCGACTCCGGCTCGCTGTCGACTATCGGCGTTGCCGTCGGTTCTGGTCGAATCGGCGGCTCCTCAGCCGACGTCGTTACCGTCGGTGAGGTCAAGCCGGACGGAGCGTCCGTCACCGGGCTTCGAGGCGGCAGCGGCAGATCTGAGCAAAGGGCGGCGTGCTCCTGGCAGATCTGGGCGATGGTTCGGCAGGCCTGCGTGTCGCGGTTGCGGCACTGCTCCTCCAGCTGCTGCAGTCGCTTCCGCGCGTCGTCCACGCGGTCGAACATCGGCGGCGGGATGTCGCGGATGCATGCGTCGGCATGCTCACGGCAGAAAGACGTGATGTCTCTGCAATCCTCACCTCCGGAAAGGCAGCGCTGCTTGAGCTCCTCGACTTCGGCGACGTCGCTGACACGCGTTATCAGGTCGGTCACTCGATCGTGTAGCAGGCGGCAGAACTGTGGCTCTCGTTCGCAGCGTGCCTGCGCTTCTTTGAGGTTCTCGGCAATCTGACGGCAGCGCCCCGGACTTTCGTTGCACCAGCCCGGCAGCCCGTTTATCAGCCGCCGCACGTTCAGCGCTCGCACCGGCCCGCCCTTCTCACGATTGCCGTGCACCACGATGACTTCCCCGGCTTCAATGGCCTCGACGTTGAGCGCCGTGCCGTTCTCGTCGAAGATCAGCGCTTCCAGAGGCACCATGACCTCCTCTAACGTGTCGAGTGTTTGCACCGTCAGGCTGCCGTCGCCGTTGGCGACCACCACTCCCTCGAAGTCGGCCGCCTCGACTGTTCCATCGCCGCCGCGGCCTGGCCCCAGGATGAGGCTAATGCCAAGCAGCAGGGCGGCAAGAGCGACACCCGCCAGAGCGAAACGAGGCAGGCCGAAAAGCGAACCAGCCCGAGGCGCGGCCTCGCGTCCAGTCCGGACCGAGTTCAATTCCGCGTTGAGGCGCGACAGCGCGTTGACCTCGGCGGCGCGGCTAGGCGCTGGCACAGTCGCGGAGTGGCGCCGAACTGCTTCTGCCAGCGACGCGTCACTCCGCAGTCGGTCGCGATGGCGGGCGGGAAGTCCGGTTATCGCAGTATCGAGGTCGCCTCCCTGTGCGATCGCATCCAGGCAGCGACTCAGTGCCTCGTGGTACCGGATCATCGTTGCACCTCCGGGTCGAGCTGACGGCGCAGCGCCGCCAAAGCCCTGTGTTGTAGTAACTTCACGGCGCCGACGCTCTTACCCAGGGCTGCTGCGGTCTCCTGCAAGCTGCAGTCGTTGTAGAAGCGCAATGCAATCACTTCCTGTTGTTCCTGCGTTAGCTGTGCCACGCCCTTGGCCAGGTCTTCCGCGTTCTCCACGCCGGAAGCCATGCCTTCGGTCTCGAGTTGAATGTCGTCGATCGACACCGAAGGACGTTTGGCGCGCCTGTCGACGTTGTCGGCCGTGATGTTACTGGCGATGCGGTAGAGCCAGGCGCCAATCGGCGCTCCGGTGTCGCGGTAGCGCGAAATGCCACGCGCGGCGGCGGCGAAGACTTCAGAAGCGATATCTTCTGAGAGCTGGGGGTCGCCGGTTCTAACGTAAGCAAAGCTATACATTTTGCGAAAATAACCCTCGAAGAGGTCCTGCCAGGCACCCGGCTCAAGCGCGATCAAGGCAGCGATTGGTTCGCTCGCCTTCGGTTGCGCCTGTTGTCTGGAGGCCGTACGTACCTTTGACGGCGCTCCAAAGATCGGGCATCTTTGAATGAAATTAGCACGTACTAAAATGTAAGCGAGACTCGAATGACCACACAACAACCGCCCCGTCGCGTTCGTCCCAGACCCCGCATGGTTCAAGTCACCCGCGTTGAGCGGCCGACGCCGGGCTGCATACGCGTCGCTTTCTCCGGCGAAGAGCTGGCAGGCTTCGAAATGCGCGGTCCTGCCTCTCACATCAAAGTCATGTTTGGCGAACCAGGCCAGGCCAAGCCCATCTTGCCGGAGTGGGGCGCGGAAGGGGCGATCCTGGCAGAAGGCCAGAAAATGCCGCCAAGTCGCACCTATACGCCGCGCTCATTCGATGCCGCTACAAACGAACTCGTCATTGAGTTCATGCTCCACGGCGACGGCCTCGCGACATCCTGGGCCAAGTCGGCCAGCGTCGACGATGAGGTGGCTGTAACACTTCCCGGCGGCCCCTACACGGTCGAGCCAGCGGATCGATACATCATCGGCGGCGACGAATCGGCCTTGCCGGCTATCGAAACGATTCTCGAAGAGCTGGACGATGTGTCCAGAGCCGAGGTCATCGTGGAGGTGGACGGTCCCGCCGAGGAACGCCCGCTATCCTCCCCAAAGGTCACCTGGCTACACCGTAATGGGACTGAATCGGGCCGGTTACTGGAGCAGGCAATTCATTCGCTGGAAACGCCCGAGGCTGATACCCGGGTTTGGGTCGGTTGTGAAGCGAGCGTGATGCGCGATATTCGAAAATATCTCCTGAATGACTGCGGCATGGACCGCGACGCCATTCATACCCACGGATACTGGAAGCAGGGCGCCTCAAACCACCCGGACCACGACGTCGGCCAGGACATCTAGCGTCCCTCAGCAAAGCGAAAGCGCCCCGAATGTTCGGGGCGCTTTCTTAGTTTCGACGAAGTTTCGACGAAAAATCTAGACGCTCTGGAGCAGGTCCTGCGGAACTTCGCGCTCCTTGGTGGCAATCATCGCGATGTAGTAGAGCGGTTCGCCGGCGCAGGAGATGCGGTGCTGGTAGCGACGATACGCTTGCATGTGAAGCACGTCGCGCCGGGCCAGTTCGCGGATCAAGTCCGCGAAGCCGGAAGTGTCGCGCTCCTGGACGAAGTCCTCTTTGATGTTGAACGCCACACTTGCCGGCGTTTCCAGCAGGTCGATCGCGGTCAGAAACGCCTTCGCCGGAATATCACCGAAACCCAGCGCCGCGACACACGTCAACGCGTTGAGGTTGTATCCCCTGACCTTCTCAGCAACCTCTTCGTTGAGGTCTGTGAAGTCCGCGACGATGTAGTCGTCGTAGCACCAGGGGCGATCTCGCATCGTCGCCTCTTTGGCCTCCGGGATGATGTCGGCGCCAACGCAAACTTCAACGTTGTGGTTCTGAAGCTCGTGACCCACCATGCCGCTGCCGGCCCCCAGATCGAGGACACGCAGGTTCTCTGGTGATTCCTCTGTGTCAGACATGACGTCGACTAGCAGGTTTACGACGCGTAACGGTGAACTGGTCCTGAGCGTCTTGTTAAATAGGGCCTCGTAAAGGCCGGGAATGTTGTACAGCTCGTTGTAGTCGTGCAAGCGGCGTCGCTGCCACTGGCCGTCTATCTTGATTTCGAACCACTCCTCGTCCTGAGAGAGCGCCTGGTCTGTCAACCGAAACTCGGGAATCGCTTGGGCGGGTGCTAGGTCCTGTATCGAGCGGCTTCCATTTGAAGTGGACAATCCCTTAACAGTCACACAGAACTCCCTTGGTCGCGACAGTGACTATGGCTGGCGTACATCTACGGCCAGTCCCGCTGACGCGGCTAAATGCGAGGAGTCCGTTGAGACCGCGAGCAAGAAAAATCTCGCGCCGGTTTTACCGGAAGCGTCCCTATGAATCTCCTCTTTCAGTGGTCTACGAGGTTAGCTGACGGGTTTGGGCTGAAAGAGCTGCCCGAGGCCTGAATGGCCATACACCCCAGAAACTGGTTCCCCCGCTTCTCGCTTCTAACAGCAAGAATTAAACCTAGTGCAGAATAGACGAGACTCCGTCATGCGTCCATAGAAACCAAGGCCACGAAGACAGGTCTCATGAAACATAGATCGTAAGATTCCATTTCACAATCAATCAATGCCGCCAAACGCTAAGCACGACAAGGGAGTCAAATGGACTCGACAGAGCAGTCAACAGACTGGGCGTTGAGTATTTTCAGGCGCTCGGCACTTGTCGCGACCCGAAAAAGTCTGGTACACGTCAGGTTTACCAGGCTGTGAGGGAGTTTATGCTTTAACAGGGCGGTTCTAGCCGGCCGAATCGGGCCCGCTCCGTGGTCTCGATCAGAACGTAGGACTCTCTCGCGACGGGTTCGGTTCAGGGTGAGGAATAGCTATGGCTTTTAAGTGCGTCCACTGCAAAGCGAAAATCGAAGACGAGACTCTGAAGGTGCCACGCACCGGCGCCCAGTGCCCGAAGTGCAAAAAGGACCCAACTGAGGGCTGGAGCCCATATCACGACAACGTCGCGAAGGAAGCCCGTAAAGCCGCGGAAGAGATGAATCTGCGGCTCATCTCTAAAGGTGACTGGGCAGTTCGTGAAGCCGCCTTGTGGTTCCTCGAAGACACCATCTTGGAGCAGCGTCACGAGCTAAGCATCCGGCTCGGCAGCAAGACGGCCGGGGGCCAGAATTGCAGCGTTTGTGCCGACGAAGTGCCCGAGGGCGAAGGCTTCCGCGTCGAGATCTACGATCGCTGGCGCAACACACACATCATCATCGGTCTGTGCGAGCGCCACACACGCGATGGCTCCTGGGGCCGAGAGTTCGATAGCCACGCCAACAGCCCGGACTCCTGGCTGGTTCGAGGCGACTGGCACTACGCCAATGATGGGCGCGAGAAGGTCCAGGAGTGAGTTGAGCCTGGCTACCTAGCCTTTGAGCTTGCGGCACTCCGCGATAAACGCCGGAACGAACGTCTTCCAGTCCGCTACAACCCCGTAACGCGCCACCTTGAAAATGTCCGCCTCGCGGTCCTTATTGACGGCGACAACGTTGCCTGCGCCCGTGATGCCGGCGAGATGCTGGCTCGCCCCTGAGATGGCGATCGCGATATAGAGGTCCGGTGTGACGACCTTTCCCGTCAGCCCGACCTGTGACGCCACCGGAACCCAACCCGCATCGACTGCCGCCCGGCTCGAGCCGATCGCGGCGCCCAACGTGTCGGCCAGCACGCGAAGTTCGTCGAACGCCTCCGGCCCGCCGAGGCCGCGGCCGCCCGCTACCACGACATTTGCGTCTTCCAGCCTGACGCCCTCGGATTCGATCACGTTGCGCCCGATCGTTCGCGCTGCTGAAGCCACTCCGCCCAACTCCAGCGTCTTGATTTCCCCGCTGCGCGCTGTGTCCGGGCTCAGCGGCTCAAATGCCTTGGCTCGCACCGTCGCGACCTGCGGGTCCGTCTTGCAGGTGTACTGCGCCAGGGCGTTGCCGCCGAAGCACGGCCGTGTCATCAGCAGCCGCCCGTCACGCAACTCCAACTGGATGCAGTCCATGGCCGCTGCGGTGCCCGCCCTCGTCGCGAAGCGCGGCGCCAGGTCCCGCCCCACGTTGGTCTGCCCCATGAGAACAACGGACGGATCGACTTCGGCGGCGGCGGCGTTGAGCGCCCCCGTCCAGGCATCGTTGTGGTACTCATCCAGCGCTGTGTCCTCGGCCACCAGGCAAGCGTCGGCGCCATACGTCAGAGCCTGCTGAGCCGCCTCTGAGGCCAAACTGCCGAAGGCTACGGCGGTCACTCGCTCGCTGGACTCACCAGCCAGCTGGCGCGCGGCCGCCAGCAATTCCTTGCTTATCGCGCTGACCGCTCCCGAATCATGCTCTGTCAGTACCAGGATGCCTGATGCCATTTCTTCGCTTTTCCGCCTAAATCAACTTTGCTGTTTGTAGGGAGCGCGCCAGGTTCGCCGCCATCTCTTCGGGACTGTCACCTTCGACGAACTCGCAACGGCTCTCCGTCTCCGGTACGTAGAGCGCTTCCAGACTGAGCCGCGCGCCGGCTGCGCCCACGTCCCCTGGGTCTAATCCAAGGTCTGACGCGGTCCAGACCGTAACCTGCTTGCGCGCCGCTTGCATGATCTGCGGCAGCTTCGGATAGCGCGGCTCGCCAAGCTCGTTGCTAACGCTAACCACGCACGGCGTCGGCACTTCGACGGTCTCGAACGTGTCGCCCAGCACGCGTTCGGCCTGGATATTGCCGTCCACCACGTTCACGGACCGGGTTATCGAAACAGATGCCGCGCCCAGCAGCTCCGCGATCGCCAGCCCCGTCACGCCGAAGTCCCAATCGACCGCCTGCCGCCCGCAAAGCACGAGATCGACATCGCCGATCTTTTCGATCGCAGCGGTCAGGGCCACGGCGGTGCTGTAGCCGTCGCCGTCGAACAACGCCGAGTCGTTGAGGAGCACGCCCTCGTCGCCGCCCATCGCCAGCCCGATCTTGATCACGTCTCGCGCCGACTCTGGACCGAGGCTGAGGACCGTAATCTGGCCTTCGCCAACCGCATCGCGGATGCGCAGAGCGGCCTCGACCGCGATCTGGTCGAACTGGCTGATCACCGGCGGGATCCCCGGCGCCGGGACCACCTGCTTCGCGGCCTCATCGACCTTGAAGGCGCGGGCCGGCGTTTCGGGGTCGGGTACCTGCTTGACGCAGCAGACGATGTTCACGGCTTGCCCTCCTCCGACTCCGGCCTGCCAAGCACAGTCAACTCCAGCAGCTCGGCGAGGTCCATGGCGCGAGCCCTCTTCGACTCGTCCGGTTCCACCGCAGCGATGCCATCATCGAACATCTGGACGCAGAAAGGACAGTTCGTGCCAACAATCTGCGCCCCGGTGCTTTGAACCTCCTCCGAGCGCAGGTGGTTGATCCGCTGCCCCTTTGACTCGTCGATGAACATGTGACCGCCGCCGGCGCCGCAGCAGAAGCTCTGGGCCCCGTTGCGCGGCATCTCGACAAAAGTAACGTTGGGCAACGCCTCGATCAGCTTGCGCGGCGCCTCGTATTCCCCGTTGTGCCGGCCGAGGTAGCAGGAGTCGTGATACGTCACCTGCTGCGCCAGCTCCGTCTTCGGTGTCAGCCGCCCCGCGTCGACCAGGTCGGCCAGCATCTGCGTGTGGTGGTACACCTCGAAGTCTCCGCCGAAGTAGGGATACTCGTTGCGCAGGCTGTTGAAGCAGTGCGGGCAGTTCGTGATCACTTTCTGGACGCCCTTCGACTTCAGCGTCTCCAGCGTGCCCTGCATCTGCATCTGCGCCAGGTATTCGTTGCCCATGCGTCGCGCCGGGTCGCCTGTACAGCTCTCTGCCTCACCAAGGCAGCCGAAGCTCACTCCGGCTTCCTTTAGAAGCCGCGCCACGGCCCGCGTAATCGGCACGTTGCGGTCGACCAGTGCCCCCGAGCAACCGACCCAGTAGAGGTATTCCTGCTCGCCGCTGAACTCAGGGACGTCCAGCCCTTCCATCCAGGTCGTTCGCGTCAGCGTCGTGCCCCGCCACGGGTGGCCTCGTTGCTCCAGCTGGCTCAGCACGGCCTGCGCCGTTGGTGGCATGTCGCCTTCCGTCAGGACTCGATAGCGCCGCATGTCCTGCAGCGTGCCGATGTGTTCGATCATCAACGGGCACTGCGTCTCGCAGGCGCCGCAGGTGACGCAGTCCCAGATCGTGTCGACGGAGATCACGTCACCCGCCAGCAATCGCTCGCCTTCAATCGGCCCATCCTCGCCGCGAGCCCGCGCCTCCAGCTTGGACGGCCCAATCTCGTCCATGTACGCCTTGATGTCCTTGAGCAACGCCATCGGGCTCAGTTCTTTGCCGGAGATGTGGGCCGGGCAGTTGACCTCGCAGCGCCCACAGCGAACGCAGACGTCGGCGTCCATGAGCTGCTTCCACGACAAGTCGGCGATATACCCCGCACCGAACGACTCGGCGTTCTCGAAATCCTCGATCGGCGCCAGCGCCGAGCCGGCGATGACACCACGCGGCGAGCTCATGTTGCGCATGAAGATGTTGGCCGAGCCCAGGACGATGTGCGAGATCTTGCCGTAGCCCACCCATGCCGTCCACAGCAGCGCCATAGGCAGATGCAACCACCAAACGACGGCGTGCCCGTCCAGCAGCGCGCCGCGACTCGCCCCCGTGCCGTCGAACAGCTCGGCCAGCGCGTAGCCGACCGGCGACCACGGTGCCCAGTCTGGATTCGAGACGACGGATGAGCTGTTGCGGGCGATGCCGAGGTTGTCGAGGAATGCCGCGCCATGTGCCTCGATCGTCGCGCTCGTCAGCTCGGTCGTCGCGATTCGCAATCCCTCGATAATGAAGCCGGAGACGACAATCGCCAGCATCAACCAGAGCAGCATCGAGTCGTCCCAGAGGCTACCGAGCCGCAGGCGTTCCGGCCTGAGTACGTACCGGCGCAGCAGCGCCATGACCAGGCCCACGAGTGCGACAATCCCGAAAACGTCGAGTATCGCCGAGTAGGCGAGGTAGACACGACCTTCGAGGAAGTACACGACATCGGCGTGCAACGCGATGAGCAGCGTGCCGATGAACAGCACGACCCAGCCCCAGAAGATGAACAGGTGCATCACGGCCCCGTAAAGGTCGTTGCTCAGTCGCCCTTGCCCCACGCCGTAGAGCAAGAACACCCGGGCCCGTGCGCCAATCCGGTCCCAGCGTCTCTCCCCGCGCCGTCCGAGTCTCCAGAGACGCGACCGGCGCAGCGGCCCCGTCACGAGGACCGCGAAAACGATGAAGCTGGCCAGGTAGAGCAGCCAACGCAGCCAGTGACCAACGTTGAACAGGATTTCCCGCGTCGCGCTGCCCGCCTCGTCCACGGTCAGCGCGAAGGCAAGGCCGGTGGAGACAACGATGGCCGCGCCAAGCATCGCCCAGGCGAGGCCCGTGAACCCGCGCCTCGCCTGGGGCGATAGCCGTGGTTGAGACGGTAGGCTACTGCTCATTTGTCTCGAGCCTGCCGGCTGAGCGTCGCGATCATCTGGAGCGTTCCTGGCCCATCCACGCTACCTTGACCTGGATGTTCCATTCGATCAACTCGCTGCCTGTCAGGGTAAGCGATAGAAGTCAGAGACCTGAGCTCGCATCGGCGAAATCGCCTAAATGAGACCTTGACTCAACTGCGAACGGCGCACTAATCTAATTGAGACTTAGTACCAATAAGCTCCACAAGGCGGGACGTGACGAGTTTCAGACTGATTCAGTTCAAGGCCCTTGCCCTGGTTCTGGTGATTCCCTGCATTGCCCTCGCCGTGGCCGCTTGCGGCGGCTCAAATGGCGATTCGTCAGGTTCAACCGAGGGCAAACTGCGCGTCGTCGCCACGACGGTGCAGATCGAGGCGCTGGCCCGCGAGGTCGGCGGCGATCTCATCGACCTGCACGGCGTCGTCCCCGCCGGCGCCGACGCCCATGAATTCGAACCCACCGCCAGCGACCTCGTGGCGATCGAAGACGCCGCCGTTATCCTGCGTCACGGCATCGAGCTGGACGACTGGTTGGATGACACGCTCTCCGCCGCTCGCGCCGCTTCCGTCTCTGTCGTCACCACCAGCATCCATACCCAGCGCGGCGGTCTGCACGATAACGGCGACGCCCAGGACGGCGGAGTGTCAGATTCCGATGCCGATCCCCACGTCTGGCTCGACCCGGCAAACGCCAGGATCATGGTCAGCAACATCGCCGCCGCCCTGGCAGCGGCGGATCCGGCGAACCGAACCGTCTTCGAAGCCAATTCGGCCGCCTACCGGGCCACCCTGGACGGGACCAGAGACTCGGTGGCGGCCATCATCAACGAGATCCCGGCCGAGAATCGTAAGCTCGTCACCAACCACGACGCTTTCGGCTACTTCGCCGGCGCTTTCGGGCTCGAGATCGTCGGCGCCGTCATTCCCAGCGTCAGCACGGAGGCCGAACCTTCGGCCTCGGAAACTGCCGCGCTTTTGGATATCATCGAATCGGAAGGTGTGCTGGCGATTTTTTCCGAGAGCAGCGTCAACCCGGATCTCGCTCGCACCCTGGCGTCTGACGCCGGCATCGCCATCGTCGATGACCTCTACGGCGACTCACTCGGCGAGGCCGGTAGCCCGGAGGCGACGATCCACGGCATGCTCCTGTTCAACGCCCGTAAAATTGCGGAGGCCCTGACACCATGAACTCAATCGAACTGATCGGCGGCGGTACCTCTGAGCACAGCGTCGAGGACTCCCTGATCGTCTCTGATCTCTCCGTCGCCTACGGACACCGCATCGTCCTCCGAAACGTGACTGCCGAAATCAGCCGCGGCCAGGCCGTTGGTGTCGTGGGGCCCAACGGCGGCGGCAAAAGCACGTTGCTCAAGGCGATCGCCGGCATCCTGCCCAGGCTCGGCGGCGAAGTCATGCTGTTCGGCAAGCCGATCTCAAGCCAGCGCTCGAAAGTCGCCTTCATGCCGCAGCGCGAAGTCGTCGACTGGGAGTTCCCCGTGACCGCCGCGGACGTCGTCATGATGGGCCGCTACCCCCGGACTACCTGGCCGCACCGCACCGGACGCCACGACCGCGAGATCGTCGAGGAGATGCTCGACCGCGTTGGCATGCTCGAGTACCGCGACCGTCAGATCGGCGCCCTCTCGGGCGGCCAGCAGCAACGCATCTTTGTCGCCCGCGCCCTGGCCCAGGAAGCCGACGTCTTGCTCCTGGACGAGCCGATGACCGGCATCGACGCCAGCACGCAGGAAGTCGTCATGGGCATCATCGAAGAACAGCGCCAGCAGGGGAAAATCGTCTTGCTCGCGACGCACGACCTCTTCGCCGCCTCCTGCGCCTGCGATTGCCTCTGCTGCGTCGGCGAGCGCGCCGTCAGCTTCGGCCCAACCGAGCAGATGTACACCGAAGAGACCCTTACAGAGGTCTTCGGCGGGCCCGTGATCATCCTCGGCCAGCAGGCCGAGCCTCAACCAGCTCACGGCTACATGCCGGGCCACGCCTTGCACCACGACCACACGCACGAAGTGCACGGCTAACCCAAATGGACGCAGTCGTCGATTGGCTCACCGAGCCACTGCAGTATCAGTTCATGCAGCGCGCGCTGATCGAAGTCATGCTGATGGGTGCCGTCACTGGCGCCGTCGGCAGCTACGTCGTCCTGCGCGGTCTGTCCTTCATCGGCGACGCGCTCTCCCACGCCATCTTCCCCGGTATCGTCATCGCCTACCTGCTCGGTCACAGCGTCTTCATCGGCGCCATGGCGTTCGGCGTCCTCACGTCGACGGCCATCACCGTCGTGGCAACGAACCGCCGTCTCAAAGAGGACTCCGCCATCGGTGTGCTGTTCGCCGGCACCTTTGCCCTGGGCATCGTGCTGATCAGCTCGTCCGACAACTTCACGCGCGACCTCGCGTCCTTCCTCTTCGGCAACGTCCTCGGCGCGACGATGACCGACATCTGGGTTTCTGCCGGCGCCGGCCTCGTCGTCATCCTCTTCCTCCTCCTGTTTCACCGCGAGCTGCTCATCGTTTCCTTCGACCGCGTCGCCGGCGAGTCGATGGGCATCAAGGTGTTCTGGATCGACCTCCTTCTGCTGCTGATGATCTCGCTGACCATCGTGATCTCGCTGCGAGCCGTCGGTAACATCCTCGTCGTCGCCATGCTGGTCACGCCCGCCGCAACGGCCCGGCTGCTGACGGATCGCCTGCCGGTCATGATCCTCCTCAGCTCGACCATCGGCGTCCTGTCGGGCGTCGCCGGCCTCTTCATCTCCTTCCACGCCGACATCGCCGCCGGCGGTACCATCGTCCTGGTCGCGACCGGCGTTTTCGCCGTGGCCTGGCTATTCGCCCCGGAGACCGGTCTGATCACCGGCCGTCTGATCCGCAGCCGCATCCGAGACGATCTGGGCGGCGAGTCAAGCGTCCTGTTCGAGTCGCCGCAGATCCTGCCGCCGGCTCACTAGCTCCCGATTACTGTCAGCCGTTGCGGCTTGCGCCAGGCCATCCCAGAATGAAGCAAGCCGGAGGGCCGTCTCGATCGTCGGTGCCACATGATCCCTTGAAGCGCCAGATGTCCCTCCGCCGGGCCACTGAGCTAGAACTGAGAACTACGATGCAATACCGCGCCCTGGGACGGACCGGCGTCAAGGTGTCTGAGATCTGCCTCGGCGCCATGATGTTCGGCGGCCGCACCCAACCCGAAGACGCCTACGCCATCATCGATGAGGCCCTCGACCGCGGCATCAACTTCATCGACACCGCCAACGTCTACAACCAGGGTCGCAGCGAAGAGGCGGTCGGCGAAGCCCTCAAGCGCCGTGGCGTCCGCGACCGCGTCGTCCTCGCGACCAAGGTCCACGGCAGCATGGACGCCGAAGACCCCAACGCGTCGGGCAACAGCCGGCGCCACATCATTCAGCAGTGCGAGGGGTCGCTGCGTCGCCTCCAGACCGAGTGGATCGACCTCTACCAGCTCCATCGACCGCAGTCAGACATCCCCATCGACGAAACCCTGCGCGCCATGGAAGACCTCGTGCGCGACGGCAAGGTGCGCTACGTCGGCACCAGCAACTTTGCCGCCTGGCAGCTCGTCGAATCGTTCGGCGTCTCCGAGCGCGCCGGCCTCAGCCGGGTGATCTGCGATCAGCCGCCCTACAACCTGCTCGACCGCCGCGTCGAACGCGAGCTGCTGCCCATGGCTCAGACCTACGGCATGGCGATCATCCCCTGGAGCCCCCTCGGCGGCGGCCTGCTCACGGGCAAGTACCGCCGCGGCGACCCGATGCCGGTGGACGGGCGCTTCACCCTGTCGGAGTCGCCGATGCACCGCAGACGCATGACCGAGCGCCTCTGGGACGTCCTCGATGGCCTCGAGCCCATGGCGACCGCAAAAGGCGTCACGATGTCTCAGCTGGCCCTGGCCTGGGTACAACAGCAGCCCGGCGTCACCAGCCCGATCATCGGGCCCCGCACCATGGAGCAGTTCGAAGACAACATGGGCGCCCTGGACGTCGAGTTCACGCCGGAAGACCTGCAGCGCATCGACGCCGTCTCAATCCCCGGCGAGCACGTCTCCTCGTTCTACGAAGCCGACTGGGGCCCCCACCAGTACCGACTTTAGGCGGCGTAGAGCAGAAGCGCCGCCGCGCCGGCCGCTGCTGTGGCCCAGCCTGCGACCTCGGCCCAGGACCGTCCTCGGGTCGCTGAGACCTCGTCGTCGGCCGCCGCGAAGGCTTCTACCGCAACGCTGACTTCAACCGGATCGTAGCCGCGCACCCGCACCTCAACCCGCTCCCGCAGTGGAGTCGCAAGCTCGCGCACCCCTTCAGCTAGCGAAATGCGGAAGTTGGCGACGCCGCCGAAGGACGCTAGGCGCTCGACCGCGATAACCTCCGAGGCGTAACGCAGCCGCAGCGCCTCACCGTCGATGTCAGGCGCCGCCGCCGTGACGTAGGCGACGAACCCGTTCTCTTCGTTCAGCAGTACCAGCGTCGGGGCAACGGTGACCGGCCGCCGCTCCACTCCGGCCGCGTTCGACAGGTCGACCGGCGAACCGATGCGTACGCGCCAGCGCTGCGGGTCGTGCTCAAGCTCCTCCATTGCCCAGTTGAGCTCCGTCATGATCCGAGTCGCCACGTCTTTGTCGCTGCCGGAGGCGGTGTCAGGGTGATGCTCGCGCGCCAGCTCGCGATAGCGCGACCGCGCCGCCTCGACGCCGGCGTCAGGCGACAGATCAAGCACAGAAAACGGCGTCTTCTCCACGCCTTCAGTATCGGGAGACAAGGGAGCCTTCCGAAGAGCCTGAGTAGTCCTGCTACCCCACGACCCGTTCGTGCTGAAGTATCTCAGCAACCGTTATAGGAATTATTTCCAATTGCTCTTCAATCGAAGCCCGTTTTATCTCGCGGAATGAACCTTCTGTGAATCCAAAAGCGATGAAGTAACCCTTAGTTCGCTTGTCCCTGCGCATAGCAGTCTGAAACTTATCCACGTCGGGTCTGCCAACGGAGTCCTGTTGTTTTACTTGAATCGGATACCAGCGATCTAATACATCGAAGAAGTCTTGGCGGCTGTCCTTTCGCGCCTTCGCCATATCCGCCAGATATAGCCTGCCATCAATCCCGTAGTCGCCGACCTTTACCTTGTTTGGGATGCCACCGAGCGCGACGACCGCCCAGTTCTCGAACTCCGCATGGGGCATCCGCCGCAGGTCTGCTTCAGTCTTGGGCATGTCGCACAATGAAAAGTCGATGCCCTCCTTCAGGCCGAGACGTTGCTCCAACCTCTGACCCATCACGCGGCAAGCCGTGGGCGAGAAGTCGATCCCTATCCACTTGCGCTTGAGCTTTGCGGCGGCCTCCAGTGTGGTGCCGCAGCCACAAAAAGCATCGAGCACAACGTCACCCTCATTGGAAGTGAGGTTGACTATTCTTTCGAGAAGCGCAACCGGCTTTTGGGTCGGATAGCCCATTCGTTCTTTCGACTGCGGGGAGATCGGCGAGATGTCGAACCAAATGTCTTGAAGTGGCACGCCAGGCATTTCGTCTAGATACCGCTTCTGTTGGGGAACCGTTCCAGATTTGGTCTGAATGATCTTGCCCTGCTCGTAGAGCTCCTGCATCCTCTCTTTACTGAATCTCCAGTAGCGCGTAACGCCAAGGAACTCGTATTGAGGATTCCCCTTCGAAGGGTGCTGCCCCGCCTGGAGCAGTAATGTCGCTCAACCGATAGCGGCGGCCATTTTCGGGGTCGATATGTCGGTAGAAGCCGTCAACATAGGTTTGGTCGTAAGGCTGATACTGCTGGTGCCATGTGTAATCTCGGCCTTTTGAATAGAGGAAAATTGACTCGTGCAGGCGGCCTGCGTGTTTGGAGCCCTGCCCAACATCGTTGTGAGCAGTCTGGCGCTTCCAAATGATCTCGTTGATGAAGTTGTCCGCGCCGAAGATGCGATCAAGCTCGACCTTCACGTAATGCGAGGCGTGCCAATCGCAGTGATACCAGAACAAACCACTGGGCTTGAGAACCCGGTGCAAGTCCACGAGGCGCGGGCGCATCCATTCCAGATAAGCCATCGCGTCGCCGAACCGGTCATTGAAGGCTCGGCGCTCGACGGCTTCGCCCCAGAACACTTCGTAGACACGGTTTGAATTGAAGGGTGGATCGATATAAATGAGGTCTACCGACTCAGTACCCACGTACTTAGGTAAAACTTCGAGATTGTCCCCGCAGTAGATCGTGTTCGTATCTGTCACGGTGGACAGAGGTTACCTCATCGGCAGCGTCATCGGAACGCCGGGATAACTTCCTTACCCCACAGCTCGATCGCCTTCGGCGCCAGCGCACCGATAAAGTTCGTGCAGAAGATGTCATAGCCGATCATCTCCTGCCCCTCCTGCAGCTTCTTGATCACGGTCGCCGGACTGCCCACCACCGCAAGCCCGTTGTCGATGTTGAACTGGTAGTCCGTCTGCGCCTTCTCCATCGTCTGACCGCGGGCCCGGTCGTCCGGGCGCTCGGAGTCGCTGCCCATGCCCCGGACGTGGCTGCCCCAGCCGACGCGCGTCTGAGCCAGCGGGCCGCCACCGATGCGCCGGCCGGTCGCCGCGCCGATGAACTGGCTCGCCTCCTCGTGCGCTTTCTCGTCCGTCTCCGCCACGTGCACCGTGCGCTGTAGGAAGACGCGCGGCATCGAGCCATCGTGGCCCGCCTCCTTCCACGTCTCGCGGTAGATGTCGAACTTGTGCGCCACCGCTTCGTCCGTGTCCAGGTTCTGCGCCACGTGGTAGTTATTGCGTCCCGCCCAGCGCATCGCCTCGTCGGAGTGCACCGCGGCCCAGATCGGCGGGTACGGCCGCTGATACGGCTTCGGGTTCGGCAGCGCCTCCTCGTAGTTGAAGTACTTGCCGTGATACGTGACCTCGTCCTGCGTCCAGGCCATCTTGATGATCTCGATCGCCTCTTCGCTGATCGCGGCCCGCTGGTAGTAGTCGACGCCCCAACGGATAAATTCGTGCTCGTGTACACCGATGCCGCTGCCGAATTCGACCCGGCCTCGCGACAGCTGGTCCAGCATCGCGACCTCTTGCGCCAGACGAATCGGCATGTGGAAGGGAAGCTGCCACATCATCGTCCCCAATCGCAGCGTATTCGTCGCCGCGGCCAGCGCCGTCAGGTAGACGGTGGGCGACGTGATATTCGCGCCGGGACGGTTCTGATGCTCGATCGTGAAGTAGGAGTGCCAGCCCAGCGTCTCGAGGTTCGCCGCGAGGTCGATGTGCATTTGGTAGATGTCGGCCATCGTCTGGCCTTCCTGCGGGCTCTCGGGCACCGCGTCCCAGAAGGCGAAATCAAGCTTGCTCACGTCAGACCCCCGTCGGCTAATTTGCGTTAGTGCGAACTGATTATAGGCCTGTCGCGGCCCGTGTCTGCCGCCCAGAAGGATCGCCCACCCAGGTGCTAATGTAGGGCGACTCGATAGTCAAACCACGGAGCGCCTGATGACCTCGCTAATGGCAGCCCTCCTCTTAACCTGCTTTGGCGTACTCGCGGTGATCCTCGTCTTGCTCAACGTCAAGGCGCGCTTCCTGTTTCCGGCGCTGCTCGGACTGGGCGTCGCTGCTGCCCTCATCCTGGCGGTTGGCCTTGAGACCGACGATTCCGGCGATCCCGAAGCTGACTCAACCTGGCCGGTCGTGACGGCTGGCCACCCCTTCGAGGTCGAGGCAGCCAGCGATCCCGGCGTTTTCCGCCTGCCAACCTCCTTCACCTTCGACGACGAAGGCAGCCTCTACGTCGGCTTCGACTTCGGTATCACCAAGGCCCGCGATCTCGATGGCGACGGCACCTTCGAGGACATCCAGCACTTTGGCTACGATGCCGGCTGGGTCTTCGGCCTCGATTTCTACGAAGGGTCGCTCTACGCCGCAATCAACGGCAGCGTCCTGCAACTCACCGACCTGGACGGCGACGGCGTCGCCGACGAGCAGACGACGCTGCTTAGCGGCCTGCCCCCGCAGCACTACGGCGGCCACTCGAACAGCGGCCTCGCCGTCGCGTCCGACGGCCTGATCTACATGACGGTCGGCGGCACATCGGACCATGGCCCCGAGCTGGAGCCCTTCGGCGGCACCATCCTGACGATGCCGATTGCAGGGGGCGAGGCCGAACTCCACGCCTCCGGATTGCGCAACCCCTACGACCTCGCCCTTCTGTCCTGCCGGCCGCCTCTACGCCTCGGACAACGGCCCGGACATCATCGCGGACGGTGTCGAAGAAACGGCGCCGGACGAGGTTAATCTAGTGCTGCCGGGCCGCAATTACGGCTACCCCGACTACTTCGGGCCGCAGGACCCTTCAACCGGCACCGAATCGCCGATCGCGTTGCTGCCACTTCGATCAGGCTCAACCGGCATCGTCTGCCATGACGGCGCTGGCTTGCCGCCGGAGTACACCGGCAACCTCTTCGTGACGTTATGGGGTACCTTCACGGCGCCCATCGAGTCCGGGCGCCGCGTCATGCGCGTCGAGCTATCGGAATCCGCGGACGGCGCCATCTCCGGCCTAACCACGGAGTTCGCTGCCGGTTTCGGTCACCCGATCGACATCCTCCAGGAACCGGACGGCAACTTGCTGGTGCTTGATTACGAGCTCGGACAGATCTTCCGAATTCGCTACCGAGGCGACTAGTCCGTCAGGTAGGGTTGCTGGCTCGAAAGGCGAATCGATCGAGAGAGACGAACTTGATCGCGGTCGAGCTGCCGATGCCGACCATGAAAGCCAGGAACTCCGGTATGAAGAACTGGGCCGCGGCAAACACCGCGTAGTTCACGGCGAGCGACACGGCGATACAGGCGTGAAACGTCGCCCATCGGTCGATCAGCGCACGGCTGAACAGCCTCACCGGGACGTCTCTCCAAACGAATAGCTGGTTCGCAGCGAAGTTGAACTGCACCGCAACCGGGATCGCGACCGCGTTCGCGACCAGGCCCGGTAGGCCTGCGCTCTTGAGCAGGTAAAAGACGCTGAGTTGAACCCCAAAGGTGATGATGCCGACGACACCGAAACGGATCGGCCGCCCGATACCGCCTGAGCCGAGCATGCCGCTCAATCGAGAGGCATCACCGACACCGAGTGTCACCAGCAAGGCCTGCCAGCGTGCACGGACGACGGGGACGTTTTCTGAACTGGACAAATCATTATCAGTATAACGACACCAAACAACCCTAATAACGATTCGCTCCAGCCTCTTAGTCCACCCGAATAACAGACCGTGCTAGCCTGCCGATCGTGATTCCCCCAGCTCACCTCACGCTCGTCCTGGCCGCGTCGTTGCTGACCGCTGCCTGTGCCGGCGCCTCGCAGCGAACGGAGAACAACGAGTTCGTGGCCGTTGACCTGCCGTTCAGGCTCGAACCGGCCCTCGTCTTTCGGGCTTTCGATCGACCACTAGAGGTCGGCGCCTACCCCGGAGGGCGCATGTTCGTGGCGCAGCAGCCCGGCACTGTTCTGTTGTTCAACCAGGACGGCTCCAACTCCAGAACCATACTCGACATAACAGAAAGAGTTGAGGTCGAGCGCGGTGAAGGTTTGCTGTCAGTTGCGCTCGATCCCGCGTTCGAGCAAAACGGCTTACCTCTGGGCCTACTACTACGCCAGCGATCCGGCTCGCAGCATCGTCGCCCGCTACGAGGTCGTCGCTGACGTCGCCGACTCCGCGACGGAGCTCGTCGTCCTGAACCTGCCCCAGCCGGGCGCGAACCAGAACGGCGGCTCCCTTCGCTTCGGTCCGCGCGATGGCATGCTCTACCTCACGCTCGGCGACGGCAGCGCCTCCTACGACCCCTTCGAGAACGGGCAGGACCCTTCCACGCTGCTCGGCTCCATCCTGCGCATCAATGTAAGCGCCTCCACCCCGCAGCAGCCGTACACCGTCCCGGATGACAACCCGTTTGTCGGTCGTGAGGGCTTCGCGCCGGAAGTCTGGGCCTGGGGCGTGCGCAACCCCTGGCGCGCCGCCTTCGACCCCGAGACGGGCAGCCTCTGGGGTGGCGATGTCATGGCCGACGCCGGCGAAGAGGTCAATCTGTTCTCGAGCGGCAAGAACTACGGCTGGAACGACCAGCAAGGCTTCGATTGCCTGGTTCGCGCCGGCTGCGAGGGCTTCGAGGACCCCGTCGCCGCGTTCGATCACGAGGACGGACGCTGCGCCGTCACCGGCGGCCTGGTCTACCGCGGCGAAGCGATTCCTCAACTCCAGGGCCTCTATCTCTTCGCCGACTTCTGCACCGGCGATCTGATGGCCCTCGATGCCGACGACCCAGACGAGATCATGCTCCTCGGCCGCGTCGAGGGAGGCTTCGTCACCTCATTCGGCCTCGATTCGGCCGGCGAGGTCTACGTGACGAGTTTCGAGACCGGCATCTGGAGGCTGGTGCCGCGCTAGCGCAGGTGCCACCGCATCGGCGACACGAGCTCGTCTGATTCGAAGGGGCCCCAGGAGCCCGCCTTGTAGAAGCTCATCGGCGGTGGGTTGTCCAGCACCGGCTGCACGATCTCCCACGCCCTCTCGACGCTATCCGAACGGACGAACAGCGTGCGGTCGCCTTCTATCGCGTCGCGGATCAGGCGCTCGTACGCCTCCGCGGGCTCAGCGCTGAAGGCCTCGTCGTAGCTGAAGTTCATCGCGACCGGCTTCACGTTGATCTCCTGCCCCGGCACCTTGGCCAGGAAGGAGAACGTGATCTCCTCCTCGGGCTGGATGTTGAGGGTCAGCGTGTTGGGCAAGACGTGCTCAACCGGCGTCGCTTCGAAGTAGCTTCGTGGTACCGACTTGAACGCGATCTCGATTTCCGTCGCTCGGTGGGGCAGGCGCTTGCCGGTGCGCAGGTAGATTGGCACACCTGCCCAGCGCCAGTTCTCGATCTCGACCTTTATCGCCGTGAACGTCTCGACGTTCGAGTCGGCTGGGACGCTCTCCTCATCGCGATAGCCCGGCACCTCTCTGCCATCTATCTCGCCCCGCTGATACTGCCCTCTGACGACGTTCGACGGATCGAAGGGCTGGACCGCCCGCAGCAACTTCACCTTTTCGTCGCGGATCGCCTCCGCATCGAATGACCCGGGCGGCTCCATCGTCAGGAGTGAGAGCACCTGGAGCAGGTGGTTCTGGACCACATCTCGCAGCGCGCCAACTTCCTCGTAGAAGCCTCCTCTGCCGTCCACGCCGGCTGACTCCGCCACCGTGATCTCGATGTGGTCGATCGCGTCACGGTTCCAGACGCGCTCGAAGACCGCGTTCCCGAAGCGGAAGACGAGGATGTTCTGCACCGTCTCCTTGCCCAGGTAATGGTCGATGCGGAAAATCTGCGATTCGTCCAGTACGGCCCGCAGCTCTTCGTCCAGGGCGCACGCCGACGCCAGGTCCCGCCCGAAGGGCTTCTCAATCAAAAGCCGGGTCCCCTCGATCAGCCCCTCTTCCGCCAGCGCGCGTGCCGTCGAGCCGAATGCGCCGGGCGGTATCGCCAGGTAGACCAGTCGCTCTCGCTCGTGCAGCTGACTTCGCAAGCGGGCGTACCCGCCCGAATCCAGCTGAAAATACTGCAGGCGCGGCGCCAGCTCCGCCCACATCGCGTCGTCCCACGGCATCCGCGCCCCGTCACGAGCCGATTCCTCTGCCAGGTTGCGGAAGGCCTCAGTGCTCAACGGGCTTCTCGCCAGGCCGCAAATGTTGCCGCCCTTTGGCAGCAAGCCCTCCGCCTGCAGGTCATAGAGCGCGGGCAGCAGCTTCAGCTTCGCCAGGCTGCCCGTCGCACCGACGATGACGATATCGAGGCTACCGGTCGTCATCGCGGCTTGACCGCGTGTCCGCCAAACTGGTTTCGCAGTGCCGCCAACAAGCGCGCGCCGAAGGGCTGGTCTTGTCGCGATCGGAACCGCGCTTGCAGCGCCGACGAGATCACCGGCACCGGCACTGCCAGCTCGATAGACTCCTGCACCGTCCAACGCCCTTCGCCGGAGTCGTCCACGTAGGCCTCGAGCGCATCCAGGTTCGGGTCCTCTTGCAGGGCCTGCGCCCCGAGGTCGAGCAGCCAGGAGCGGACGACGCTGCCGTTGCGCCAGACCTCGGCGACCTGATGCAAATCGAGCCCGAACTCCCGCTTCGCTGCCATCAACTCGAAGCCCTCGGCGTACGCCTGCATCATTCCGTACTCGATGCCGTTGTGCACCATCTTGACGAAGTGCCCCGCGCCGGAGGCCCCCATGTAGCCGTAGCCCGAATCCGGCGTCGGCGCCAGGGACTTCAGCAGCGGCTCGATCTGGTTATACGCGGCGCGTTCGCCGCCGGCCATCAGGCTGAAGCCCTCTGCCAGCCCCCAGACGCCGCCGCTCGTGCCCACGTCGACGAGGTTGATCCCCTTCTGCTTCAGCTGTCCCGCGATCCGCATGCTGTCTTTGTAGTAGGAGTTGCCGCCGTCGATGATGATGTCGCCAACGCTCATCAAAGACATCAGCTCCTCAACGGTCGCCAGCGTTGCGCCGCCGGCCGGGACCATGATCCAGACGATGTGCGGCGAAGGCAGTCCTCGCAGCAGCTCCTCTATCGAGCCGACCTGCGAGATCGCCGGGTTCTGATCGAAGCCGATCACCTCATGACCATCTCGACGCAGCCGCTCAGCGATTCCCGCGCCCATCCGCCCCAGTCCGATTATTCCGATTTTCATGGCACCACTCTTTTCCCTTGAAGCTGAGGCGAAAGTCTGGACCGTTACGAGGTCGCCTGAATTGTCTCCTGAAGTTGTCCGATTGCCCGGCCCCGGTCCGGCCCCAGATGGACGTGCGCCACGCGGCGGCCCGACGAAAGCAGCGACTGCAAATCACCCAGCGCCTGCGCTCGATGCAGCCGGCCAAAACTGAAGGGCTCGCCTGGCACTTCCACGTCACCAGCAGCATCGTCGGTCAACAGAATGAAAACGCCGTTGTTCCCCCCACCTTTGTGCAGCTGCCCCGTCGAGTGTAGATAGCGAGGCCCGAAACCCAATGTCGTGGCCACGTTGTAGCGCTCCTGCAGTCGCCCGCGCAGCGCCTGAAGCTGCGTCCCCACCGTCTCGTTGCGTGGCAGGTAGGCCAGCAGCGCGATGTAGTCTCCCGCTCCCACCGTAACCAGTACTTCCTCTAGCGAGGGTGTCGAGTCGGCTTCCGTGGTTCCCGCCTCGAGAATCTGGGAGGTCGCGTCCTTCGCAGACTGCACGTTGGGCTGGTCGAATGCATTGATCCGGAGCCGCTGCCCCGCTATCGCGGTGGCGAATTCCCAGCGAAAGAACTCGGCGCCGAGTTGCTGTCGGCCTGCATAGGGCAAGCGCAGTACGGGCTGGCCCGCCGCCTCCAGCCGGTCAGCCTCAGCGTCGGCGCCCAGCGCGACGAATAGCCGGTCTGTACCGTAAGAGGCTGGATCGGCAGCTGCCTCGCCGACAATCGGCACGATGCCCTTGCCGAGCTTTCCCGTCGACTCGGCGAGCAGTTGCTCTACCCAGTCGCCAAACGAGGCGATTTCTGCCGGCGCGACCAACATCAGCTTGTCACGCCCCGCCAGCGCCGCCTCCCCCATTGCAGCGCCGAGAACGGCCCCCGGGTTCTTTCGCGGGTCCTCCTCGCGGCACATCGCCGCCATGGCGTTCGCCTGCTCCAGCATGCCGCCGATGTCGACGCCGATCAGCGCGCCCGGCACGAGCCCGAAAAACGAGAGCGCGGAGTAGCGACCGCCGATGTCGGGCCGGTTGATAAAGACACGCCGGAATTCGCGCTCAGCCCCGAGCTTCTGGAGGATCGAGCCTTCATCCGTGATCGCCACGAAGTGCTTGCCTTGTGGAGCCAGGCTCCAGAAGTACTCGAACTGCGACAGCGTCTCGATCGTCGAGCCCGACTTGCTCGACACGATGAACAGCGTTCGCTCCAGGTCAAGCCGTCGCTGCAGATCGGCCACCCCATCTGGGTGAGTCGAGTCCAGGACTTCGAGCCGCAGCCTGCCGGCCTTTGTCCCGAAGGTTCGCTGCATCACCTCCGGCGCCAGGCTCGACCCGCCCATGCCGAAAAGGACCGCTTGTTCGTAGCCTTCGGCCGCCACGCCTTCCGCGAAGCGTTGTATCCCCTCGACCTCGTCCCGCATCGTCTGCCCAACATCGAGCCAGCCGAGCCGGTTCGGCTCCGTGATCTCGGTCGGGTCGTCGCTCCACAGCGTGTGGTCGCCGGCCCAGACGCGTCCGACGACGCCGTCATGCGCCAGGTGCTCCAGCGCTTGTTGGACGTTATCGCTCAAGGGGCCGAGGTTTACGACGCCGATTTGCTCGTTGCTCACTGTTTTTAGTGTACCGGCTGAAACTGGCGCGTGTCTTTCGCAGTAGCCGCTTCTCCTGCATCATGGATTCAATGACCGCGAACCAGCCCAATGACTACGCGCCGATCAGCGACTACGGTTTAATTGGTGACATGCAGTCCTGCGCCCTGGTCTCGAAGCAAGGTTCGATTGACTGGGCCTGCTTCCCCCGTTTCGACAGCCCATCCGTCTTCGGCCGCCTCCTGGACTGGGAAAGCGGCGGTTACTTCCTCCTCGCTCCCAAGGGAGTCCGTCAGGTAACGCGGCGCTACATCCCCAACACCAACGTGTTGGAAACGACCTTCGAGGCGGAGGGCGGCACCGCGGTCCTCACAGATTTCATGCCGGTCACCCATGAGACGCATCGCACCGGCGATCCTCAGGTCAGCCAGCAGCGCCAGATTGTCCGTGAGCTGCGCTGCGAATCCGGTAGCGTCCAGTTTGAGATGGTTTGCGCGCCGCGCTTTGATTACGGTTCGATCATCCCCCACGCCGGCCTGACTTCCCCCCACCTCGGTCTTGCCCACGGCGGCCGCGATTGCATCTCGCTGCAGTGCAGCAGCGAGATGCAAGAAGCGGACGACGGCTTTGTTGCCGGCGGGACGCTGGCCCAGGGCCATAGGGTTTGCGTCTGTGCTCGCTATGAGCCCGGCCAACCCCACCACATCGAATCGGTTGAGGAACTTCAGGTCGACGTGCTGCGTGAGCAGACCGTTGCTTACTGGACCAACTGGACCTGGGGTTGCACCTACCAGGGCGAATACCGCGATGACGTCATACGCGCCGCCTTGACCTTGAAGGCGCTGACCTACGCACCATCGGGAGCGTTGCTCGCCGCTGCAACCACGTCGCTGCCAGAGGTCATCGGTGGTGGCCGCAACTGGGACTACCGATTCACCTGGATTCGCGACGCCACGTTCGCCCTCTACGCCCTTTCGACCGTGGGCTTCTACGCCGAAGGGCAAGACTTCAAACGGTGGCTGGAGTGGAGCACCCTGGGCCGCGCCCGCGATCTGCAGATCATGTACGGCATCACCGGCGAACGCCGCCTCACCGAGATTGAATTGCACGACTTGGAAGGCTACCGCAAATCGCGGCCGGTTCGGATCGGCAACGGGGCTCACAGTCAGCTCCAGCTCGACATCTACGGCGAAATCATGGATTCGGCCCATCTCTATCGCAAGTTCGGCGGCAAGATGGACGACGAATACTGGGCCTACTTGAAGCGGGTCGTTGCCTATGTCCTCGACCACTGGCACGAAGCAGACGATGGGATCTGGGAATCACGCGGCGCTCAACAGCACTGGGTCTACTCCAAAGTGATGTGCTGGGTGGCGCTGGATCGGGCGATCAAGGCCGCCGAAGAGCTGGAGCTGCCGGCTGATCTGCCGCGCTGGCGACAGGCTCGCCAGGACATTCGCGTCGAGATCCTCGAGCGCGGCTACGACGAGGAGCTGGGCCACTTCGTCCAGGCCTACGGCAGCAAAGTCCTCGACGCCAGCCTCCTCCTACTGCCGCTCTTCGGCTTCATACCCGCAACCGATCCGAAAATGAAGGCCACCATCGAGGCCATCGAGCGTGAGCTCACGACCCCTGAAGGCTTGGTCTTTCGCTATAAGCGCACTGACGACGGTCTCGACGGCGACGAGGGAGCGTTCGTTATCTGCTCCTTCTGGCTCTGTGACAACCTCATCTTCCTCGGCCGCAAAGACGAAGCCCGCGCCCTCTTCGAGAAGCTTCGTACTTACAGCAACGACCTCGACCTCTACAGCGAGGAGTTGGACGCCAGCACGCTCTCCATGCTTGGCAACTTCCCGCAGGCTTTCACCCACCTGGGCCTGATTGGCACCGCGGTCCAACTGGAGTCTGAGCTGGTTCCCAGGGTATCCCGGCGCCTGACTCGCGCCGCCCTTGATAGAGCCTTCTGTTTAGGCGGATCGGGCGTCCTTTGAAGTTGTGTGCCGCTGGCCTTTTCGGCCGACAATCTATTAAGGTGCCGCGAGTCAATTTTGTAATGTCTCGAGCGCTAACTAAAGTCCCTCGTCGTGCGTTGTCATTCTCAGAGAAAGAGCGCAAAATCTGTAACGCGGGGGACATGAGGAAGACACGTGACGCCGGACGCTAGAATGCCCCGGTTCTTCCTCCAGTTGCCGCTCCTCAGGCGACTCGATACTTCACGGCCCGGCGCAATTTCGCGCAACTCCATGCGTCGTGAGGAATCTCGCAAACGTCATTCCGAAGAGCTCTCCAGCTATCTACCCGGCCTCGACGGTCTGCGCGCGCTCGCCGTCCTCGCCGTTCTGATCTACCACGCCCGTCCCGAGTGGCTCCCCGGGGGCTTCCTCGGTGTCGAGGTCTTCTTCGTCATCAGCGGCTTCATCATCACGCGAGGACTGCTGCAGGAATGGCAGGAGTCCGGACGAATCGAGCTGCGCGCCTTCTGGCTGCGTCGCGCCCGGCGGCTCCTACCCGCGCTCTTCCTCCTCCTCATCGGCGTAATGGCCTACGCTTCGCTCTTCGAGACCGAGGTTGTCGCAAGCCTCCGCACCGATGTCCTCGCTGCGCTGGCATACGTCACCAACTTGCACCTCATCGTTGGTGACCAGTCCTACTTTGCCAGCTTCGAAAAGCCGTCGCTGTTGACTCACCTCTGGTCGCTGGCCATTGAGGAGCAGTTCTACCTTGTCTGGCCGCTGCTGCTGGCCGTCATGCTGCCGTTCCTGCGCCTGAAAGGCACCTTCATGCTCATCGTCGCCGGCATCCTCGGCTCCACAGCCGCGATGCTCGCGATGTATGAGCCCGGCGTCGACACCTCGCGCCTCTATTACGGCACCGACACGCGCGCCGCCGGCCTGCTCTGCGGTGCCGCCCTTGCCTTCCTGCTCTCAAGTCATCAGCTCGGCGCCGCCAGACGCCCCCATTGGCCGGTAACGCTGATAAGCGTCGGTGCATTGGCAGGCCTCGCTGCCGCCACATACCTCCTGACCGAATCCGGGTCCATCCTTTATCAGGGCGGACTCCTCGCCGTCAGCCTTCTGACCACCGTTCTCATCCTTTGGGGCTACGCAACGAAACTTGCTGTCCCGATTGCTCGGTATCTGGCCCTTGCGCTGGATCGGTGTGCGCTCTTACGGCATCTATCTCTGGCACTGGCCGATCTTCCTGCTCACCTGGCCCGACACCCCCGGCTTCGACGTTCTCGCCGCACAGATCGCCGCGACGGTCCTCATCGCTGCGCTGTCCTACTGGCTGGTCGAATCACCCATACGCAAGGGTGGACTCGGACGAGTCTGGTCTGACCTGCGTGCCTGGGGCAGCCTGCGGCCGGGCTACCAGACCGGCCTTGTCCTCGGCGCCAACGCCGTGGTCGCCGTCATCGCGACACTCCTCATCCTGGGCGTGCAGGCCCGGTCGCCGGAGCAGCCCGACTACTTCGCCCTTGATGGCGTGCGGCTTCAGCAGAACTGGACGGACGAAACGCCCGCTGCCGCTTCTCGCGTTTGGCCCGTCAGCGAGCTCGTTGAACGCCTCCACACCCAATCCTCACCCCCCGACCCGATGATGAAGTTGGGCTTCGTCTGTCCGGCCAGCGCTGGGCCTGACCTTGCCCTCGCGGCGTCCTGCGGCGGTACCGAGGTCGTCAGCGTCGCGATCAGCGAACCCGACGACGTGCCCCCGTTGCCAATCGGCGACTTGGACGAGACCATCGCACTGACTACGTTCGTCAAGGCGGCCGCTCCCCTCCAGATCCCCGAGCGCCGCGAAGTCCCCTCCGACACACCTCTGGTCACGGCCATCGGTGACTCGGTAATGCTCGGCGCGGCCAACTGGCTGGCCGGAAGCATCCCCAACATCGACCTCGACTCTAAGGTCGGGCGCCAGGCCTCTTCCGCGATCACCCTGCTGCAAGATCGTCTCGCGAAGGGTCAGCTCGGACCCATCGTGCTGGTTCACCTCGGCAACAACGGCAAGCTGACCGGGGCCCAATTCGAGCAGATCATGTCGATCGCCGGACCGGAACGGCACGTCATCTTCCTCAACACCCGCGTCCCGCGCGTCTGGCAGGATGAAAACAACGCCGGCTGAAAGCACGGCGTAATTCGACACGCGAACTCGACTCTGATCGACTGGCACGGCGTCACGCAGGACCACCCGGAGCTCTTCGCCTGGGACAAGATTCACCTCAACGGCGCCGGTGCCGAGCTCTACACCCGCCTCGTCGTCGAGGCCGTCCTCGGCAACTCCTAGCCTCGCACCCGCATCCATCGCTTAGAATCGTCGCGTCACGGCGGTTGAGCTGTAGTCCCGCCCGGAGGAGTGCGCAATGCCCATCTATGACTTCGGATCAGGTAACCCGGATCCCGGTTCCTTCCCCATCGCTGAACTGGCCGAAGCGACGGCGCGCGTTCTCGAGCGCGATGGCGACAAGCTGGTCTTGTACCCGGATGCTCGCGGTCACGCACCTCTGCGCGAGATCGGCGCTGTCCGCTTCGCGAGGAGCCACGGCCGTGACATGCCGATCGATAACATGGCCCTGACCACGGGCTCGATGCAGGCGATCAGCCTGGCCTGTCAGGCCTTTCTCAAACCGGGCGACACGATCATTACGGAGGAGTTCTCCTACTCCGGCAGCATCAACTGCTTCCGCAAGTACGAGGCAAACATGGTCGGCATCCCGGTCGACGATGAAGGCATGAACACCGATGCCCTCGAGGAAGCCCTCAAGGACCTCGATCGCAAAGGCACGCTGCCGAAGTTCGTCTACAGCATCGGCACCAATCAGAACCCCACCGGCACGATGATGCCGGTGCACCGCCGCGAGAAGCTCCTGCTGGCGACCCAGCGATACGGCATCCCCGTCATCGATGACGACTGCTACGCCGACCTGCTGTTCGGCATCCCGGCGCCGACCAGCCTCTACGCCATGGATCCGGAGTCCGTCATCTACATCGGGTCGTTCTCCAAGATCCTCGGGCCCGGCATGCGCCTCGGCTTCTTCGCCGCCAAGGACGAATGGCTCGAGAAGCTGCTGCACTGGAAAATCGATGGCGGTACGAACAACTTCGCCGCGTTTGTGGCAGCCGAGTACCTTAGGGATCACCTCTGGGAGCACATCGACGACATCAACGGCATCGTCAAAACCAAGCTTGACGTCGTCGTCGAAGCCCTGGACGCCAACCAGGATGCCTTCCTCGAGCACAGCAACCCCAAGGGTGGCCTGTTCATTTGGATCAAGCTTCCTGAGGACGCCGACCCGAACCGGATCCTCGAAATCGCCAACCAGCGGGGCGTGCGCTACGGCACCGGCAAGGCGTTCCACTCCGGCGGTCAGGACGTCCACTACCTCCGAATCGCCTTCGGCCACGCCTCCCATGACGACTTCCGCGAGGGCATCCCGCTCCTCGCCGAGTGCGTCCGCGAAGCGCGAGCCATCCCGGTCGCGCCGCTGGCCTAGCCTCGATGTGGCCTTAATGCAACGCGCTTCCTCGCGTCTAGAGGTAGCTCAGCTCCCGCAAGCAAGCGCGTAGCTCGTCGATGCCCTTGACGCGGTGTGCGTTCATGCCGGCCTGCTTCGCGGCGTCCACGTTGAGCTGCTGGTCGTCGAAGAACGTGACGTCGGCGGCTGCCACGTCCATCTCCACCAGGACTAGCTCGTAAATCTCGCGCCCTGGCTTCCGGATTCCCAGCTCGTGCGAAGCGAAAGATCGTTCGAAGTGCTCCGGGACGCCCAGCGCTGCATTGCGGCGCCAGTGCACCTCGTTCGAGTTGCTCAGCGCCGCCAACCGAAATCGCGGTCGCAACGCGTCCAGCGTTTCCTTCGCGCCTGGGAAGAAGCCACGCGTCCAGCCCTCGAAGTTGGCCAGGAATCCCGCCGCGTCGATGTTGAGGTCAGCTTCCACAACGAAGCGCTCGGAGAACGCTTGCGGCGTCAGCAGTCCCTTCTCAAACGCCTCCCATGCCTCCATCGCAGGCCAGCCGGAGCCGTCCGTCCGCAAAGGCCCCTTGAGATAAGGCTTGATGTCCTGCTCGCCCGTCACTTCGACGACGACGTGGCCTAGATCGAACAGCAAGACGTGGTTACAGTTCGCCGCCATCTGGACCCTCCCCTGCGTCAGGACGAGACGGTTGCCACGACCTGATCGCGATCCGGCCACGACGCTAACGGCAGCCGTGCCAGGTTTGCGTTGCCGTATCGCCGTTCCTCCGTCACCTCGACGGCGAGCCATGGCGGCAGGGCGACAGCCGTATCCTCGGATGGAAGCTCGATCTCGGCAGACCACAACCCGGCGTTGTCTCCATCGAAGCAGTCGATCTCCCAGACGAGATCATCGATCCGATGTTTGTAGCGCGTCTTCCTGATCGCCGACCACGGCGTCAATCGCATCAGGTCTCGCGCGTCGTCGGCCGGGATCGGGTACTCGTACTCTTCCCGGACTAGGCCGCCCTCCGTCTTGATCGTGATGAAGGCCTCGGCATCGTCGATCAGCCGGACCCTGACCGACGGATCGGCCGAAAGATACACCTGCTCGATCCGCCTGCCCTCGCCCAGAGTTGGCAAAAGGCGAGATTTGACCAAGAAGCGTCGCTCGATTTCTAAAGCCATCGTGTAAGCCTATCTCGTTGACAATGAAACTGTCGAAGCATAATATCGGGCCGGCCCAGATGAATCGATCCTACCTGACACCAGCCGTCCCTGCAGGTCTGATCACGCTGGCACGCCAGGCCTATCTCTCCTATAAGGGCCTCTTCTTCTGGCTCAACTGGCCCGCTTATGTCTCCAACGTCGTGTTGCGCCCCGGCCTCATCGTGGCCATGTTCGCCCTGACGGGCCGCTTTGCCCGTGGCGAAGGTGCCGTCGAGTCGTATGTCATCGGCCTTACCGCCTACGCCATCCCGTCTATCGTCATGGGCGGCGTCCTCCAGGGCTTCTACTACGAACGCTCCTACGGCACGATTAGCTTCTTCTTCGCTTCGCGCGGCAGCCGGCTCGCGTCTTTCCTCGCCCGCGGCCTGCTTCATCTGCCCAACGCCGCCTTTGTTGTCGTGGCCGCGCTCGCTTTCTCCGCCGTCTTCCTCAACTCCGATTTCGCGCCGGCGAACTGGAGCGCCGTCGTCCTCAGCTATCTCATGATGTCGCTGGCGGCAACTGCCTGCGCCCTGTGCTGGGCCAACCTCTGCATCGTCCTGCGCGATTGGCTGATGCTCTACAGCCTGATGCTCACCGTGTTTCTCGTCTTCACCGGCGTCATCATCCCGCGCGAGGAACTACCGCTGGGCCTCGGCGTATTCGGGTCCGTTCTACCGGTGACGCACGCCCTGGAGGGACTGCGCGAGGCTTACGCGGGAGCAGGCATCGGTGCGATCTCCGGCAACCTCACCCTCGAAGCGCTGGTCGGCCTTGCCTACGTCATCCTGGGTTACGCGCTGCTGCGAACCGTCGAAGCCTACGCCCGCCGCAGTGGCGCCTACGCTGCCGTCTAAACCGCCAGGGCCTTTACCCGCTCAACGATCTTCCCCGCCGAGATGCCGGCCCAGTCGCGCAGCTCTTCCGGTTTGCCGGAGCTCGGCATCTGAGTCACGGCCAGCTTGATCACCCTGCCGCTCAGCTCGGCGCCGTCTTCAGACAGCGCCGCCAGCACGGCGTCACCGAGACCGCCCTCCGCCCAGTGGTCCTCGACCACCACGATGCTTCCCGTGTCCTTGAGCGCACTCCGAAGCGTGGCGCCGTCGATCGGCTTCACGGAGTAAGCATCGATCACCCGCGCTGCGACGCCGTCGGATGCCAGCTGGTCGGCCGCCTTGAGGCATTCGTACACCGTCACGCCGGCGCCCACCAACGTCACCTTGTCGTCGGCGCTGGACCGCAGCGTCTTGCTGCCGCCGATTGGGAACTTTTCGTCTGCTCCGTAAAGCATGTCGGTCTTCTCGCGCGTCGTACGGATGTAGGAGATTCCCGGCAGGTCGGCCATCTGGCTCACCAGCTGCGCCGTCGAGTTGCCATCGGACGGATACAGCACCGTCGAGCCATGGACTGCGCGCATCATCGCCAGGTCCTCAAGCGCCATCTGTGACGGGCCGTCCTGACCGATCGACACGCCTGCGTGGGAGCCGCACAGGGCGATCTTGGCCCGGCTCACAGCGCCCATGCGGACGAAATCGTAGGCGCGCGTGATGAACGCTCCGAAGGTGGCCGCGAACGGCGTTTGTCCCAACACCTGCAGCCCGATCGCGGCGCCGACCATGTTCTGCTCCGCGATGTAGAACTGGAAGAAGCGCTCTGGGGCGACCTTCGCGAAGTCCTCGGTGTGCGTCGAGTTGCCGACCTCGGCGTCGAGGACGACCACATCACTGCGCGCCGACAGTGCCGCCAGCGTTTCGCCGAATGCCTTGCGCGTCGGGACGCCATCCGCATAGACGGGCAGCTTCACGGCGCTGCCACCGTTCTTTGTCGCCTTGTACTCGGGTACGCCCAAAGTCAGTGAAAGCGAGCGCTCGCCGCCGAGCTCCGCGATCGCTTCTTTCGCCGCGTCAGGGTTGAGTGCCACGCCGTGGAAGCCCTCTTTGTTCTCCACGGATGAGGCGCCCTTGCCCTTGAACGTCCGGGCGATGATGAACGTCGGCGCCGTCGCCCTCTCGGCCTCCTCATACGCCTCGTTGATCTGGCTCACGTCGTGGCCGTCGACTTCGATGACTCGCCATCCGAAGGCGCGGGCGCGGTCGGCGTACACGGCGCCTTCCCACTCCAGCATCGTCGCGCCGCGCTGCCCCAGCCGGTTCATGTCAAGGATCGCCACCAGGTTCGTGAGCCCCTGGTGCGATGCCGCCTGCATCGCTTCCCAGACGCTGCCTTCTGCTGTCTCCGAGTCGCCCATCAGGACCCAGACGCGGCCCGGAGAGCCACTGAGTCGCTGGCCAATTGCCATGCCCAACCCGATCGGCAGGCCCTGACCCAGCGATCCCGTTGCGACGTCCACCCAGGGCATCTCCGGCAACGGTGCAGGGTGCCCTTCGATCGGGCTGCCCATCTGACGCAGCGACAACATCTGCTCGTCCGTTATCACGCCCAGCGCCTTGAAGATCGCGTAGAGCAACGGCGACCCGTGGCCTTTGGACAGCACGAACCGGTCGTTACCGGCGCTCTTCGGGTCCTTAACGTCGTAACGGAAGTGATCGGCGAAAAGCACCGCGGTCAGATGCGCCGCTGACATCGAGGTCGTCGGGTGGCCAGAGGCGGCAGCGGTTGTCGATCGAATGCTGTCAACGCTGAACTGCGCGGCGAGTTCGTTCCAGAACGCGGTCTTATCCATGGCGGGCTCCGGTTTGACTAGGCTCATCAGTGAGGGGCGGGGTGGTCTGTCTCGATCAATTCTAGAACCCGCTCCACTGAGTCGCCAAGATGTGAGAACGTCGTATCCTTTGGTGCGATGCGCGACGCACCCTCAGAGGCCTCCATGAACCGATCGACGACTAATATGGCTTGCGCCGCGGTGAGCCACTAACCCGTGCAATACACCCGAATCTACGCTGACTCAAACGGGGAATCGCACTTCGAAGACGTCGACCTCGAGCTCCACGAGGTGGCCTACGCGCCGCCGGCGCCGCCCTACTTCGTCTCGCAGCCGTCACCCGCGAGCGCTGTCGTCTGGACCACGATCCCCGCTGGCTGGTCCGGCGACTGGCATCCCACACCCCGCCTCCAATGGTGGTTCCAGCTCGCCGGCGAGGTCGAGGTTCACACCTCTGACGGCAACGTGCGGCGATTCGTCGCCGGCAGCATCGTCCGCCTCGAGGACGAAAGTGGTCGTGGTCACACGACCCGCGTCACGGGCGGCCAGGATGTGGTCGCCGTCTACGCTCAGATCCTGGACTGAACCCTAGAGTCGCGCTACCAACTCGTGCGTCTTCAGCCCGGAGCCTGTATTGAACAGGACGACACTCTCCGCCGGGTCTAGCTTGCCCTGCGCCAGTAGCTTCTTGTAACCGGCGTAGCCCGCTGCCCCCTCTGGCGCCGCAAAGATGCCTTCCAGCCGCGCCACTTCGCCCATCGCCGCCAGGATCTCGTCGTCCGATACGGAAACGGCGGTTCCGTGGCTGTCCCGGATTGCGTCAAGGATCAGGTAGTCGGCGATCGCGGCCGGGACGCGGATACCGGGCGCGATCGTGTGCGCGTCCTGCCACGGCTCCGCCTCACGCAACCCCGCGTCGTACGCCCTCACGATCGGCGCGCAGCCTTCGGCCTGGACCGAGATGAATCGAGGCCGCTCCGGGCCGATCCAGCCCAGCGCCTCCAATTCGTCGAACGCCTTCCACATGCCGACGATGCCCGTGCCGCCACCGGTCGGGTAGACCAGCACGTCCGGCAGCTTCCAATCGAACTGCAGCGCCAGCTCCAGGCCCATCGTCTTCTTGCCCTCGGCCCGATAAGGCTCGCGCAGAGTCGAAACGTCGAACCAGCCCTCGGCCGGTCCGCGCTCCCTCACGATTCGCCCTGCATCTGAAATCAACCCGTCGACCAGCTCGACCTTCGCGCCGTAGACCTTGCACTCGTTCTTCATCGCTTCCGGCGTGTCGGCCGGCATGAAGATGAACGTCTCGATGCCGGCGCGCGCACCGTAGGCCGCCAGCGCCGACGCGGCGTTACCGGCGGACGGGATCGCCAGTTTCTGGACGCCTAGCTCCAGCGCCTTCGATACCGCCGCCGAGAGGCCCCGCGCCTTGAAGCTCCCCGTGGGGTTCAACCCCTCTTCCTTCACGAAGACCTGGCGCGCCCCCGTCTCCGCCTCGATCCCGTGCGCTGGTAGTAACGGTGTCCCGCCCTCACCCAGCGTGACCACGTTGTGCTCTTCGCGGACCGGCATCAGCTCAAACCAGCGCCACATCGAAGGCTCGCGCCCCTCGATCGTCTCGCGAGTCAATTCACGCTTCGCCGCTTCCAGGTCGTAGCGAGCGTAGAGCACCTTGCCGCAGGCGCTGCAGATCGTCTGCAACGCCTCCGCGCTGTGCTGTTGGCCGCAATTCGTGCATTCGAGGTGTGAGAAGTAACTCTTCATAAGGCCTCCCGTACGGAAATGACGGGCGGGATCCGCCCTTTAGCGGGGGAATGGGGGTGCCCCCCAGGTCCAAAGCAGCATTCGAGGTGTGATAGGTAGCGGCTCATGAGGCCTTCCATGGGAAATGACGGGCGAAGCCTGCATTAGCGGAAAAATGTCGGTCCTCCCCACACCTGACAATGCGATAGAACTCAGGGTAGCGTTTATCGTTCCTGCCAAGCCTAGCTACAAGCTGCGAAGATGCCCAGCCAAGGGTCAGATTGGTTGGTTTTCAGCCGAGAATACAAGTGATATGCGGTTATTTCGTAAGAAGGCAGACTCTCCCGCCCACCAGGAGTACCTGAACGGCCTGATTAGCTCTATTCGCCAGGCCCGGCGAATAGAAGAGGAGAAGCCAGACCTCCACGCATTCGTCGAGGAGGACGGCTTCCCGATTACCGACACATCGAGGCCGGGTCGCGTTTCGCCGGGCGCTCCCCACACGGAAGCTCCTGCTGAACCTGACGAGCCGGCTGCCGACGCGAACGAGATCGCGAATCTCGAGGCGTACCTCTCGAGACTCGACGCCGCGCCTCCTCCAGAAACGGACGAGCCCGAAGACGACAGCCCGGGCGAATCCGTTTAAGCCCTGCGCTAAGAGCGACCCACTTCACGAACCCGTAGTCTGCGTCGCCTCAGCTAGCGCTGTCGTTTCCAACCACCTGCACCCTAAGATTGCTGTTCGAACCCTTCGCCGGGTCCAGCCCTAGCGCCGAAGAGTGGATCGAGGCCTTGTAGTCCTCGTTCGCATCACCCTGTGTTTTCGGCCTGTCTCCCTGGCGGCGATGTACCACGGCCGCCTGGGTCTCAAGATCGCCTGCAGTTCGGCGATCGACACGTCACGAGATCGCCCGTCGCGAGGCCGCCGAGGTAGGCGAAGCGCTCCAGCAGCACCACGTCTGCGCCCTCTCGGGCCGCTGCTACATCCGTGCAGAAGCCGGCCGGCGCCCCCTCAAAACGAGCACATCGCGATGCCCGTATACCGGGATATCGCGATGTGGTTCCTGGATTTTTTCTCCGGATCCTTCTCGTATAGAGACCTCCCCGGCACATTCTAGGAGCCGATTAGCGGCTCCTGTGCTGCCGCACCGGAAACCATCGTCGGTGGCGTGATCAGCGACTTCGCATGCGCCGCGAACGACTCCGAGGTCATCGCATTGAGCCTAACGCGCGACAAGAGATGGACCAGTGTCCGCAGCTCTTTCTCTGAAATCCCCTCCCAAAAGGCACCGACGTGATCGCCGACATCGGGAATGATCTCTTCGAAGAGCTGTCGGCCCCGTGGCAGCAGCTTCACCCAGAACTTCCGCTTGTCCTGCGGGTCTGGGACGCGGCAAACACAGTCATCCTCCACCAGCACGTCCACCAGCTTCGTGATATTCGTTGGACTCACATTCATGCCGGTAACGAGGTCCGTCATCAGGAGCCGATCGTCGGGTGTCTGGGCCAGGAAACGCAGCACGTTGTAACGCGCGCGTGTGATCCCGCCACGCTTGAGCGACATGTAGGTGCGCATAATCATGAACTGCGCCTCGAACGCCAGAGAGGGCGTGTCCGGGCACTGCTCGTTGTACCAGGCCGCCAGCTCCGTGATCGGCTTTTCCGACAACAATCCATCGCCGCCAACTTCGAATTGATTCATAGCCACGTCCTTCATAGGTTAGGCGTTCACGATAAGGGTGTTCAGCCTATAGATTACCTTATGAATTGAAAATATAGGCCCGATTCGTTCAGGAATTCTTCAATCGAAGCTACCCCTTTACGCAGCCAGGACCGTCGAACGCCCTGATCAATCGGGCTCCCCGATGCGCTAACATCAGGCTGCTATGCCAAGAGTTACCAAACTGAGTCACGCGGTTCTTTTTGTCTCCGACCTGGAAGCGTCCCGGCCCTTTTGCGAGAAGGCTTTCGGCCTTGAATTCGTCACCGGCCGGCCGGGCGCAGCCTTCTTTCGCGCTCCCGGCTCTGAGCAGCACCATGACCTTGCGCTAATGGAGGTAGGCCAGCAGGCGCCCAACCCGCCGCAAGGGTCCGTTGGGCTCTATCACCTGGCCTGGGAGGTCGAGACAATCGATGAGTTGGCAGAGGCTGTCGAGGCGCTGACGGAAATGGGCGCCCTGATTGGCGCGAGCGATCACGGCGCCACGAAGTCGCTCTACGGCAAGGACCCTGACGGTATCGAGTTCGAGGTCCTCTGGCGCCTGCCGCGTGAGGCGTGGGGCGAGTTTGAAACCTCGGTCCAGACGGTACCACTGGACCTCGCCGCTGAACTAGTGCGCTGGGGGAAGCAGGCCGCTGAGGCCAGCCCGAGCACCTAGGAGGACACCATTTCGAAGCTGGTTGGCGTCTATGCAACATCGCACACGCCGTTCTGCTACATGCCGCCCGAGAATTGGAACGCCATCCGGGGCACCCGTGCCTCACTAATCGGCTGCGGCTTCGCCTACTGGGACGGTTTCAAGGAGGATCGCACCTTGGCTATTAACCGGAAGCCTTCCAGAACTTTCTTTCAGGGGTCAGACTGCTCGTTTAATGATAGAATAGACGAGTTCGAAATATGATTCTCCGTACGTTTCCAGCCTTCTTGCTTTGACGCGCTGTCGTTATCGAACCCTCGTAGCAATCGCGCTTAGCGTCCCTCGGAGAGATGCAAGCTCCCACTCCGAAAGGACGCAGTAGTTGTCGTTTTCTAGTTTCAAGCTCAGGGCGAGCAGTATGGACGTGCTTGCCAAGCAGGACATCACCAACCCAACCTCCATCCAAATCCAAGCCATCCCAATCATGCTCGAAGGTCGCGACATCATCGGCCAGGCCCACACCGGCTCCGGCAAGACGCTCGCCTTCGGCCTCCCGATCATCGAGACCTGCGACCCCGATTCCCCTACAACCCAGGCGCTGATCCTCTGTCCCACGCGCGAGCTGGCCCAACAGGTCGGCGGCGTCCTGGCGCAACTCGGGGAGCCCGCAGGCTTTAGTGTGACCACCGTATACGGCGGCGTCGGATACGGGCCCCAGATGGACGCGCTGCACGCCGGCCCCCAGATCGTCATCGGTACGCCGGGACGGATTCTCGATCACCTCCAGCGCCGCACGCTGAGGCTCGACGCGGTTCGCGTATTCGTCCTGGACGAAGCCGACCAGATGCTCGACAAAGGATTCGCCCCGGACGTCGAGCGCATCATTCGCCAGACCCCGAAGTCGCGACAGACCGCACTCTTCTCGGCCACGACGCCCGACTGGGTCAAGCGCGTCTCAGCGCAACACCTTAACGAACCGGAAATTATCCATGTCGGCGAAGAGACCGAAGCGCCGCCCGACATCGAGCACAGCATCATCGAGGTCTGGAGCGGCGAGAAGCTGCCCGTCCTGCTCAGCTTGCTCAGCCAGCCCACCGAGGGCGCGACCCTCGTCTTCGGCCGCACCCGTCACGGCGTCATTAACCTGGCCCGTCGCCTCCAGAAACTCGGCTTCGAAGTCGAAGCCCTGCAGGGTGACCTCGGTCAGCCCGCCCGCGACCGCATCGTCAAGCGCTTCCGCGAGGGCCATCTGCCCATCCTCCTGGCAACCAACGTCGCCGCTCGAGGCCTCGATATGCTCAACATCGAGCGCGTTATCAACTACGACTTGCCCGAGACCAGCGAGCTCTTCGTCCACCGCGTTGGCCGTACCGGCCGCATGGGCCGCTCTGGCGAAGCGATAACCCTGATCGCGGCGACCGACCTGCTCAAGATCCAGGAGATCGAGCGAGACCTCGGACGCAAGTTGCCCCGCATACCGGTGCCCGCGCCGGTCCAGATGCAATCCGGCCAGGCCGTACAGGCTAAGCCACGCCCCGTCATCGCAAAAGAGCCTTCGGCTACCCCCGCAGCCGTACAGGACGAGACTGGCCAACCCCGTCGTCGCCGTCGCCCCAGGCGCAGAAAGCCGCTGCTGGCTGAAGCCGGCGCTTAACGGCTAACTAGCACTGGGAAATCGGATGCCCTCCCCACGAGGAAGTGGGGCGGATGAAGGAGTCGAACATGAAGCTCGGAGGCCACAGGCCCGGCAGTCTCACCGCATTCATCGATGGGTCCACCGGTGAAATGCTGCTTCAAATCGCCGCAGATCCGAATGGTGAACCCCGCGTTGCTTTTCACCTCTTCGACTGCAACGGTAACCTTGCAAAAGACTCGGGCGACTTCAAGGCCTACCCGAAGGGCGTCGAAGTCCGTGGCGCCAACGACGAGCAACTCCTCGAAATCCCGAACGACCCCAATGGCAACGTGAAGTACCGCCTGTACAACTCCGAAGGCCGCCTCCTGACCACCTCAGACGGCTCCCGCACCCAGATCCTCGGCGGACTGCGCATCGAAGGCGCCAAGGCGCCCTCTCGCACCAAGCAGGCCACCAAGGCATAACGACCAGGTCCTGGAAAGGGCCGACGCGATAATCAGAAAGACACCGCCCCAAGAGGCGGTGTCTTTTTGATCCCATCGATTCTAAGGAGACGGTTGTAGCAGCTGGCCGAACTCGAGCGGCCCCTACGTGCCGGGGCTCAGAAGTCGAGCTTTTGATTAGCTAGGCTGCGCCGCCACGCTTGCGTCGCGCTGGCTGCGCCGCTGGCTTCTCTTCGCGACCCGTGATCACGTCGAGGTGCTTTTTGCTGATCCGGACCTCTTTGCCAATCTGGGCCCGCGTGAACTCGCCCAGGCCGAAGTCGCGCAACAGCTTGCGCACCTGCGCCGGCCGCATCGAGAGATAGGCAGCCGCCTGCTCGATCGTGAGGTACTCGGGGAAGGGGTCAATATTCATAAGCCGGGTCGACGGCGGGGGCGCACAACCTAACACGCTGTCTGCATCGCCTGTCAACGCGATGCTAGTCGGCCCTAAGGTGAGTCGATATCAGGGATAACCCTGATTACTTGATCAACCGCCGTCGCATCGACCAGAGTGCGGCCCAATACAGCACCGCCGTCACCACGACTATCCACGCCACGTCGATAATCATGTCCAGGCCCAGATCGCCCGTGACCCAGCCGCGCATCAAGTCGACCACGTGGCTCAGTGGCAGGAACCAGGCGAAGGTCTGCATCCCGCTCGAAAGCTCGTCCGTCGGGAAGAACACGCCGCCAACCCAGAACATCGGGATGATGATCAGGCTGACGAAGTAGCCCAGCTGGCTCACACTGGTCACTAACGAGGTTGCAAGCAGCGTCATAGACCCGAACATGAAGCCGGCCAGGAACGCTGTCGGGATCGCCATCAGCACGAGCGGTGAGTCGACGAGGCCCCAGAAGGGCGTCAACGCGACCGAAATGATCACGAGGAAGAAGCAGCTCAGCACACCCCGGCTCGCCGCCCAGGCGATCTCGCCCGTGATCACGTCGTCGATGCTCACGGGAGTCGCGATCATGGCGTCGTAGGTCTTCTGGTACGCCATCCGGTTGTAGGACGCCCACGCGCCCTCAACCACCGCCGCCCACATGATGTAAGCCGCCATGACGCCGGGCGTCAGGAACTGGATGTAGTCCTGGCCGCTCTCCAGTTCCACGAAATGGCCCAGCCCGAGCCCAACGCCGATCATGACAATCAGCGGCTCGAACACAGGCCACGCCAGTTCCGGCCCCCACACGTGCCAGAACACGTCGTTGTTGCGCTGCCATACCTTGGCCGCCCGGTATGAGACGTCGATGGCCATCATTCGTTCACATCCCGGCCCGTCAGGCGCAGGAAAACGTCCTCGAGCGACGCCTTACGCAACATGACGTTGGCCTTCTCGCTCAGAGGCCTGAGGTCCAGCGCCCCCGCGCTCACTCCGTCGCGCTCGAAGATGTATGCCACGTCGTGCGTCTCTTCGACCAGGTAGTTGTCCGCCAGCGCCGACACCATCTCAAGCGTCTCCTGGCGCTGTTCTTCCGGCAGACGAACTTCGACCACTTCACGGCCGATGATCCGTTCGACAAGCTCCGCCGGCGTGCCGCGCTCAATGATCTCGCTGCCGTCCATGATGATCACGCGATCGCAGAGCTGAGCCGCTTCCTCCATGTAGTGCGTCGTCAGCAGCATCGTCATGCCTTCTCGCTTCAGCTGTCGCAGCTTCTGCCATGCCAGCTGGCGCGCCTGCGGATCGAGCCCCGTCGTCGGCTCGTCCAGGATCAGTAGCTCCGGGTTGCTCATCAGCGCTCGCGCCACCGTCAATCGCCGTTTCATGCCGCCCGACAGGTTGTCGATTTTCTCATTCGCCTTTTCGGTGAGCGCCATCAGGTCCAGCACCTCTTCGGCTCGTCTCGCCGCGTCAGCCGATGGCACGTCGAAATAGCGCGCGTAGGCGCGCAGGTTCTCGACCGCCGTGAGGTCGGAGTCCAGGTTGTCGTCCTGCGGCACCACGCCCAGGCGCGCCTTGATCCGACGCGCGTCGGTGCGCGGGTCCATGCCCAGGACTCGAAGCGTCCCGGACGTAATCGGCGAGACGCAGCCGATCATCCGAATCGTGCTGCTCTTGCCCGCCCCGTTCGGCCCCAGGAGCCCGAAGCACTCACCGGCTTCAACCTCGAAGTCGATGCCGTTGACCGCGATCAACGCTCCGAAGCGCTTGGTCAGGCCGTGCGCCTCTATCATCACCCGTGATTGCATCACGTAGACACTCTATACGAGCATCGTCTCAAGCCTGCGTGATACATTCTGACCGTTGCCCCGACGCTCGCCTGAGATTTAACCATCGCTTAGCAGGAGACTCGATGAAGGCTGCCATCTTTGAACGCGTCGGAAGTCCCCTGGCCATTGAGGACATACCTCAACCGGCGCCCCGTCAGGGAGAGGTCTTGATAAAGGTCGCCGCCTGCGGTGTCTGCCACAGCGACCTCCACGTCATCAAAGGCGAGCTCCCCTACCCGACGCCCACCGTCCTCGGTCACGAAACGTCCGGGATCGTCGTCGAAGTGGCACCCGACGTAACAAACGTCAAGCCGGGCGACCGCGTCGTCGCGACGTTCATCCTGCCCTGCGGCCGCTGCCCTTCCTGCGCCCGCGGCCGCGACGACCTCTGCGAGAACTTTTTCGCCGTCCATCGCGCCAAAGGCGTCTTCTACGACGGCGAGACCCGGCTTCACCGTGCCGACGGCACGCCGCTGGCGATGTACAGCATGAGCGGCCTCGCCGAATACTGCGTCGCGCCCGCCACCGCCGTGTTCTCGCTGCCACCCGAGGTCTCTCTCCATGAGGCGAGCATCCTCGGCTGCGCCGTGCCCACGGCCTACAGCGCCGTCCGTCACCAGGGAGACTTGCATCCCGGCCAGACCGTCGCGGTGGTCGGTGTCGGTGGCGTCGGTTCCAACATCATCCAGATCGCCGCCGCTTTCGGCGCCTCCGAGGTCATCGCCGTCGATATCCGTGAGGACAAGCTGGCCGCTGCCCGCCGCCTCGGCGCGACGCAAGGCGTCAACGGCCTCGAAGCCGACCCAGCCGCCGCCATTCGTGAGCTCACCGGCGGCAAGGGCGTCGACGTCGCCTTCGAGGCGTTGGGCCGCCCCGAGACGGTCATCACCGCCTTCGACGCCGTGCGCGACGGCGGCCGCGTCGTCGTCGTCGGCCTCGCGCCAACCTCCGTCGCCGCGCCGGTCGAGATCACCCGCCTCGTCCGTCGCAGCGTTGGCCTCTACGGCAGCTTCGGCGCCCGCATGCGCACCGACGTGCCGGAGGTGATCAAGCTCGTCGCCCGCGGCGAGGTCAGCACCGAACAGCTCGTTACCCAGCGCTTCACCCTCGACACCGCCGCCGAGGCTTACGACGCCCTCAACCGCGGCGAAATCACCGGACGCGCCATCGTCGTCGTCGACGAGACTGCGAGGTAGTGAAATGAGCCAGCTTGCGACCGTTTGGGCCTGCATTTTTCTGGGCGCGGCCGTCGCATGCAGCGGAGGTAACGATTCACCTTCGAATGCTACGTCTTCAGGAGCGACCTCGACGCCCGTCTTGGAGACCACCGGGCCGCCCGCCGAGATCTCAGCGGCGGATCTCGAGATAGCTCTGCTGCGGCTTGAGGACTTGCCGGCAGGCTGGGCCAAAGAGCCCGAAGGAGGTACTGAAGACAGCGACGCGACATGCGGACTGAATCTCAAGACAGACTTCCAGATCGCAGAATCCGCGTTGCGGCTGTTCTCCCAGGGCGAAACGGGGCCATTCCTCGTTCAAGACATCGTTCTCTATGATCCCGGCGAGGCTGAGACTGCGCTGACTGAGTTGCAGAGAGTGCTCGAGACTTGCACAGAGGACATCGATGTGGATGAATTCGGAGCCGAAACGGTTTCGGACCTCCGCTCAATCGACTTTCCTGATTTCGGCGACGGATCCGTTGCGCTAAGGGTCGAAGGTCGTGAGGCCAACGCCCTGGGTCTCTTCCAAGCGAACTTCGTCATCATCCGGCGAAATGCTGTTTTACTCGTTTTGATTCACATTTCGTTTGATGACGGTGGACCTGATGTTTCCGAAACAAAATGTTCGTAGAAAGTGCCTTTTCCCGACTGGAGAGGACCCTGCCCTAACCAGACCTACGATTCATTGTGCTAGCCTTGCCGAGGTGATGGAATTCGTCTTCGAGAGGTAAGAGATGGCCACAACAACAGCTGAAGACAAACTCCTCGAACAGGTCCTCGCAACCTTCCAGAACGGCTCGAACCCGCGCCTGCGCGAGGTGACCGAGGCGGCGATTCGTCATCTGCACGCCTTCGTCCGCGAGGTCAACCTGACACACGAAGAGTGGATGGCGGCGATCCAATTCCTCACCGCCGTCGGCCAAAAGTGCGACGATGTGCGACAGGAGTTCATCCTGCTCTCAGATGTGACGGGAACCTCCAGCCTGGTCGAGACGATCAACGATCAAGGCTCACCCGGCTCCACCGAGGCCACCGTCCTCGGCCCGTTCTACCAGAGCGGCTCCCCCCGGCGCACCAACGGTGACTCGATCATCGAGACCGACCACGGCGGCCCGCGCTTCCACGTCTCGGGGACCGTCAGCTCCCTCGACGGCACGCCGATCGCGGGCGCCCAAGTCGACGTCTGGCAGACCTCCAGCAACGCGCTCTATCCCCAGCAGGACCCGGAACAGGATCCCAACAACCTGCGCGGTCTCTTCACCACGGATTCGAACGGCCGCTACGATTTCATCGCCGTTCGGCCCGTCGATTACCCGGTGCCCACGGACGGACCGGCTGGCGCCTTCCTCACCGCGTCAGGTCGTCACCCGATGCGCGCCGCCCACACGCACCTCATCGTCAGAGCCGAGGGGCACCACCCGGTCACCACACACCTCTTCGACTCAGAGTCGAAGTACCTCGACTCGGACGCGGTGTTCGGCGTCCGCGATTCCCTCATCCTCAACTTCGAGCCCGATGGCGAAGGCCTCAAGGCCACCTTCGACATCAAGCTGACGCCGAAGAAGTAGATCTGTCGTCCTGAGCGGCGTAAGCCAGCGAAGGACCAGACCGCGTCGTCCGCCTACCAACGGCTTGCTTCCATGGCAGGCGTCGTCGTCGGACGAACCAAAACCCGTCGGGCGCCTGTGAGCCCGGGGTTCTCCTGAGACTGAACTCCGTCCTCAAGACGGCACGCATCGCATCGAGCGCCCGGCTTGCGATCGAGCGATGGCGAGAATACAGTCAGGCCATCGCCAGAATTTACGGAGGTCGATAATGGCCGAGACGTACAGCATGCAGGCGTTCATCAAAGACGCGCGTGAGATCATCGACAAGCGCCTCAGCGAAGCGAAAACCCTCTCGCTCCTCGCCTCGCCCCTCGAGCGCATCATCGCTCGCGCCGACTGCCTGGCGGAGGTGTCGCCCGACGGCACGCCCGATCCTGACAAAGGCTTCCCGATCTACCGCGCCGATGACCTCAGCATCCTCTGCGTCGTCTGGCAGCCCGAAGCCGGTACGCCGATTCACAACCACAACGGCTGGGCCATGGAAGGCATCATCAACGGCAGGGAGCGCAACCGTAACTTTACCCGCCTCGATGATGCATCACAGCCCTGGAAGGCCCAGCTCGAAGAGGTCGAGCCGAGCATCGTCAAGACCGGCGAGACCACCTGCCTCGACCTGCCGCCGAATGACATCCACGCCGTCGAAATCGGTAACAGCAAGACGCTCGCGATCCACGTCTACGGCAACGATCTGGCGAAGCAATGGCGCTACCAGTTCGACCTCGAGACCGGCGAGGTCAGGCCCTTCGTCAGCGGCACCAGGGTCCGCACGCCGGCAAAGTAACCCCCAACGTCATTGCGAGCCCCAGCGAAGCGATCTCACGTCTACCGCAGACAAACCGTTCAGAGGGAAGCATGACCAACGCATTCGACCCGAAGGCCGTCAAGGCCATGGTGTTCGATACGTTCGGCACCGTCGTCGATTGGCGCGGCAGCATCATTGCTGAAGGCGAGTCGTACTGGAAGCTGCGCCAGGGCGTCGACATCGACTGGCCCGCCTTCGCCGACGCCTGGCGTAGCAAGTACCGCCCCTCGATGAACCGGGTCCGCAACGCTGAGCTGCCCTGGACGAAGCTGGACGACCTGCACCGCATGGCGCTGGACGAGAACCTCGCGGAGTTCAACGTCACGAGTCTCAGTGAGGCCGATAAGCAGCATCTCAACCTCATCTGGCACCGTCTCAACGCCTGGCCCGACGCGCCCTCCGGCCTGGCTCGCCTCAAAAGCCGCTACGTCATCTCGCCCCTGTCGAACGGCAATCTGTCCCTGCTCACGGAGATGGCGAAGTTCGCTGGCCTGCCCTGGGACTGCGTTCTCGGCTCCGACATCTTCCACTACTTCAAGCCCGATCCGGAGACCTACCTGGGCGCCGCGGCGATCCTCGGCCTCGAGCCGTCGCAAGTCATGATGACCGCCGCTCACGTCAACGACCTCGCAGCGGCGCGCGACCTCGGCTTGCGTACCGCCTACGTCCACCGCCCGCTCGAGTTCGGCCCCGGCCGCGAACCTACTCGCCCCGCCGACGGGGAATTCGATGTTGTGGCGGACGACTTCCGCGACATGGCAACCAAACTGGGCCTCTGATCCTGTCGCCTTGAGGCCAGCATCTCGTCCTGAGCCGCGGGCGAAGGACCAAAGTGTCTCGTTCTCATCTGGCGTCTCGTCTCTCGGAGCAGGCTCTAGCGTCGAGGCGAGGAGGAGCCGTTGCTGGAAGAAGTCCGGCTGAGGTCCTTCGCTGGCTGTCGCCGCTCAGAACGACAATCAGAACCGAATCACCACGATCTGGTCCACGGCGGACTCCGGCGCCCAGATCTCCCCCTCACGGCCCAGGATCTGGCGCACGTTGCCGCCGGCGTGCGGCAGCTCGAACGTGAGGAACGTCTCGGTTTCCGGATCGAAACGGTGGATTGCGTTGCCGCCGAAGTCGGACAGCCAGACCGCATCCAGCTCATCGACGTAAACCGCATACGCCCTGGGGTTGTCGCCCGGCAACCCCCACGTCTGCCAGGAATCGCCCTCGGGGTCATAGACGGAAACCTGTCCCGAGTTCCACTCGCTGACCCAGATGCGGCCCAGCGAGTCCGACCAGACGCGGCGCGCCCCCTGGTCCGGCGTTGTCGGCCCCACGATGTGGACACTCGTAGCGCCGGGGTCGATGTTGCCGACGTAGCTGCCCGCCAACGACGCGTAGAAGATGTCTCCGTCCGGCGTCGAGGTGATGCCGTATGGCCCGGGGCCGTTAGGTGAGTCGTAGACCAGCACCTCGCCCGTCCTCAGCACCACGCGGCCGAAGACACCGCTCTGGCCCGTAAACCACAGCATGTCTCGCGTCAGGTCGAACGCCGCCGTGTTCAGATTGACGTTACCGCGGTCGGCCGGCAGTTCGTAAATCGTCAATTCATCCGTCTCCGGATCGACCCTCACGATCGCGTTGAGGCCGCTGTCGGTGACCCACGGCGCGCCGCCCGGCCCAACTATGACGCCATGCGGCCGCGACCCCGCGCCCAACTCGATCTCGCGGACGGCGCCGGTCTCAGGGTCCAGCCACCCCAGCTTGCCGCTGCCCTGCGCCGTGTACCAGACGCCCCCGTCCACCGCGGGCGCCACGTCGTGCGGCCGCGACCCCGCGGGCACCGCATACGCCTGCATCGCGAAGTCGGTCTCGGTCAGCCTTCTCGCCGGCGCTTCGACGGTTGGCGAAGCAGCAGGGCTCGCAGTCTCTTCCGGCCCTGCGGGCTGTGGCGTATCGGCAACCGGTAGGGTCGCCGTCGCCGGCGGACGCGGCTCGTCAGCGCCGGAGCAGGCAGTGAGCAGAAGCAGGAACGGTGCAACCAGGACCAGGCTGAGCTTCGCGTTCATGACTACAGATCAGGATACGCGCCGGAGTGATGCGGTGGATGGACGCTTCCCGGCGGTCAGCAGACGCTTCGAACGCGCCTCGTGAGGTTAAGGAGACCAGCGCGACGGGCGAAGGAGCCTGGTGGCGACGGCAGGCACCGGCCGACGTTAGCTTTGCTGGATGAAGGTCTCGCAGCTTTGGTCGACGTTGATGTCACCGCCCTGACCGGAAAGCGCTACGTCGGTACCGAGTCCACAGTCGATTCTGTCCCTGGCGCCGCCGGTCACGACGCAGTCATCGCCATCGCCCGCAGTGACCCTGTCGCCGCCCTGAGCGCCAATGATCAGCTCATTGGCAGCGGTGCCGTTGATGTTGCCGCTACCGACGATCAAGGCCGTGAGGTTAAGCGCGGCGCACTCGGCGGGCTTGAGGTCATTCGGGGTGATCGCTAACACCGGGGACCCGGCGCTCGTGACGGGTACCGTATTGGACGCCGTAAACGCGTTGACGGCGGTGCCCACCACACGGCGAGGAGGAACACCAGGCTAAGCCGCAGAAGCCTGGGCATCGTCGTCCTCAGGATCGTCGTCCTCAGTGTCGCTTATCGTGCTATCGTCTGCCGTTTCGTAGCTATAAACGGCGCTGCCGTCGTGAATGAAGTAAGTGTGCTGGTGACCGCTCTCGCTGTGGAGTATGGTGAGGTCCAGCTTTTCCGCCATCCGTACGAGGCTTGCGAAGCTGGTGGTTTGGAAGTGAGTACCTTGAATTGACGAAGCGGGGTGCTCCACATCCATCAGCAGGGGGCCGTAAGTACTCTTGATCCTGGCGGACTCGCTGAGTACGGGCTTGCGTCTCGCCAGGACTGCGAGACCAGCTACGCAGGGCGAGAGGAGCACTGCGGCCGTCCAGCCGAGATTGCGAGCTAACCCAACGCTGATACTGAAACCCATGAAGCCGATCTTGTTCGGGAAGACGCGTTCAACTTCAATCTCTGTCGGCACCACGCTTGTGAAGCTCTCTGGATCCCGGCTGGCTGCCGTCCCATTCGTAGACGCCAGGAATTGCAGCGGGTCGATGAGGAAGTACATGGCGGGCTGCGCCTCGGGCGCGGCGCAGCAAGCCTGGCCGGCCACGGTGCCATTGGTAATCGTGTCGGCGTAGATCCTTAGCAAGAAGCTGGTCCGATTAAGGCCGGTGAGCTCCTGGAAGTCCGTGATCAGTTGATCGAATAGCGCCAGGTCGATCGTCCCTTCCAGTCTGACTTCGTTTCCTTCGAATGCTGTCTCGGGTTGAAGCACGAACGTTCGCTTCCAGCCGCTCTCTTCGCTCAACTCCATCAACAGTTGGCTCGACCCAGACATGAAATGCGGCGCATTTGCCGTGAATTTGTAATCGTAGTAGACCTCGAAGTTCCTTACGAGCTGCCGGAACAGAGGCTCCCCCGTCACGACGGGCGGGTCAATGTACACGGGGTCCGGTCGCAGGAAGGCCGCGTAAGAGAACTCGTTGGACTGCCTATAGAACTCGCGCGAAGTTTCAGACCGCGTCGCGGACTGAGTAAACGCAAACGCGGCTAGAAGCAGGACTGGTACCAGTCCTGCCACTATGCCCTTCAGAAGCATTTGGATGGAGTTCTTGGGGTCAGAACTGTCTGCCGGCGCGCCAGCAGATTCTGGAACCGTGTCCTCCTCTTCACTTGGAGGCGACGGCAAAGCGCTGAGGGATGTTCCCGGCGCTCGCAAGAATGTGCGAATCTCGCTAAGAAACCCGACGGTCTCCGGCTTTCTTTTGACCCCAGCAGCCCCCCGCCTGCGGCGACGCTTTCGAACTGTGAAGAGGCCGGCAAAACTGATGATGCTGCCGACGAGGATCAGCAGGGCGGCATTTAGCGGCTGGGCGGCCCACTTCAGATAGGTTCCGACTTTGGGAACATGGACCCACGGCACCCCCATCACGTCTTCTCGGGTCGGTTCGTACGAATCGATCCAATCGTTGTTGTCACCCTGAGTCGTGAATCCGCCAGGGCCCCTCTCGATGATCCGGTGCATGACCGTCACGTTGAGTTGGTCGCTGCGATAGGCGATGACGTCGCCGACCTCGTAGTCGCCGGCAGGGCGGGCTAACACCAGGTCGCCGGCATGGAACGCCGGCTCCATGCTGTTGCCTTCAGAGACGAGGTAGGAGGTCTTGCCACCGAGCGTCGTCGGCGCCAGCTGAAGCCACGCGTAGAGCACGGCAGCCAGCAAGCCGACTACTATCAAGATCGTCCTGGGGGGAAATTTCGTCAGCATGCTCAGTTCTTGTCGCGCGAAGACTGTGCGCTCTCCTCTAGCTCCTCCTTTCTCTAGTCAGCGATCACCACGCGGAGTTCGTCCGCTAAAACCACCGTTGCCTGGGGCGAGGTTGTTATACAGGTGAGGGCGGTGGTTATGTTCGTGCAGCTGTACCAGTCGGTTCCGAGCGCGACGAGCTTGATCTCCATATCGGCGCCGGCCGAGGGAGCAATGTTCAGGTCGAAGGTCACGGAATCAATGTTCTGGGGATTGGTGCCATTCAGGTTGTAGTTCACGTTGCTGACCGTGTAGCCAGAGATCGCGCCGGCGCCATCACCCGCCTTGGAGGCGGGCACGATGTTGGCGGCAGTGAATGCGTAGGCTGCGAAGGTGAACAGCAGCGTCAGCACCGGTACCAGAAAGACGCCGGCAGACCTCCTCAGCAGATAGAGACTGTAAATGTCGGCGACCTCCCTGTCGTACGACTTGGATTCGTTCTAACTTCGCGCGAACAGCCGTTAGCGTAAGTCTTGAGTCTCCGGGAGGTCATTGGGGGAACGCCCTGATTGGCTGTCCGGTATTCCAGTATGCCGGAACAGCGGGCATCCCTCAGGCGTGCAACGGTTTCACTCGATGGCAGGCCTGGAACACAACGAGAAGAGGGCCCTCTGAGGGCCCTCTTCTTGTTTGGTTAGACGTCTAACTTAAGTTAGTTAGTCGGCGATGACGAATCTAGTCTCGTCGGTCAGCAACACTGTCGCCTGTGGTGCTGTGGTGCTGTGGTGACACAGGTGAGTTCCAGAAGGGCCTCGGTGCAGGCGTACCAGTCGGTGGTCGAGGCGTCGAGTCTGAGGAAGATATCGGACCCGGCTTGCGGGGCCACGTCGATAGTGGCGGTTACTGAGTCAATGTTTTCTTTGGCTGTCGCGTTCAAGTTGTAATCGATCGCGGTGATTGCGTAACCGGTGACCACTCCGGTGCCGTCACCAGCCTTGCTGGCGTCCACGGTGTTGGCAACGGTATAGGCGTAAGTAGCCGCCGTCAGGCCAACTATCAGGAACGGGACTAGTAAGAAGCGAGGAATCCTCCAGCGGCCGCCATTTGCTTGCATTGTCTAACCTACCTTTTCCGCTATGCCAGCAATTCTCTGCCGAGCTGGCAACACGTTTCTCGATTTGTGCTTAGAGTTATTTCGGCAGATCGAGGCGGCTCTTTTAGGGGTTCAGCAAAAATCAGGGTTAACCCTGATAGTCGGCTGGTGGAGCGGCAGTCATGATAAGCCGTTGTGGACCGACCGATGCCAGGCCCCGCGCCGACGCCTCCTGGGCCGTCGAGGTGCCTAAGGAAACGCCGGGGAACGCCAATATTGGTCGGGTCCTCGAACGCTGCCATAACCATACAATCGGCAGAAACTCGCGCGGGCACAGTGCCCCCCAAAACTCCCTAAAGCAGAATCCGGCGAATCCCCAGGTGCTTCGTCGCCGCTGTGGCGGTGGAGTCTGGTCCTATGGCCCGCCACTGATGATGATTAGCCCGTCGGCGATCTCGCTGCCAAGCAGGTTCTCGCCCAGCTCGAGAGTCCTCGCATCGTCGTCCAACAGAGCGTTGATCACCGCGTCGGAGACGAAGCCGGGCATGTTGCCGACGTCGACCGAATCGAGCGCGAGTACCGCTTGCGGACCGCTCACGTCCAGATGTCCCGTGACCACGAAGTCGACGCTGATGCCGATCGCCTCGATCTCCCCAGCCATCTGACCCTTGCCATCGCCGCAGAAATAGACGCGCAGGTTGTCGATCGGTGCGTTTTCGTCCGCGACGAACTGCCGCGCCCGGGATGTCGCCTCTGACTCTGAAATGTCGATCGAGGATGCCGAAATGGTGATCTCGTTCGAGAACTGTTCCCAGCGCTGAGCCAGCTGCTCCACTACGGCCGCCGAAATGGGGCTAACTTCACGGTCAGTACAGGTTCCCGGCGAGCCGGTGACTACAAGCAGCGCCCCGATTGAGGCGGCGGCGACGGAGACGAAGAAGAAGCTCGGTATCGCGAAGAGGACGATCTTCAGTAATCGACTCATCCTTACTGTTATCGGCCGTTTATCGATCTCTAATAACTCAGTCTGGCGACTGCTCGCTCCAGTCCTTGATGATGTAGTGAGCAATCGCGATTGAACCGGGGATACCGAAGCCGTGCTTCTCAGGGTTCGGGTCCTCTAGCGCCATGCGAATCTCATCTCGCGTGAACCAGCGCGCACCATCCAGCTCCAGCGGGTCAACCTTCTCCTGCTCGCTGGTCGCGTGTGCGAAGCAGCCGATCATCAGCGATGACGGGAAGGGCCACGGCTGCGAGCGACGATATTCAACCTCGTCCACATCCAGCCCAACCTCCTCCTTGACCTCTCGCCGCACCGCCTCCTCGATCGTCTCACCCTGGTCGATGAACCCCGCCAGCGCTGAGTAACGCTTCGGCTCCCAGGCTCGCGCCCGGCCGAGTATGCAGCGGTCGCCCCGCCAGACCACCATGATCACAACCGGGTCTGTGCGCGGGAAATGCTCCGCGCCACAAGACTCGCATTTGCGCATCGACCCCGCCACGCGAGGTTCGGTCGGCGTGCCGCAGACGGGGCAGAATCGATGCCGATTGTGCCAATCAATGACCGCGCGCGCATGGGCCACCGTCCCGGCTTCGCCTGCCGCTAAAAGCCCGGCAGCCGCCCTTGTGTCGGTGAACTCGCCGCCTTCGTTCTCCAGCTTCAGCGTCGCGAGCGGCTCTTCCAGCGGCGACAGGTCAACCGCGAAGTGTGCGATACCGTCTCGCAGGCCAATCAGCACCGGCGGGTCGCGCTCGGCCGCATGCTGCAGGACGGACGAGTCCAGCCATAACAGCTCGATCTCATCTGCGGTCTCTTTGCTGCGCCGGGTCAAGGCGTTGTTCTTCCACAGCGGTAGAAACCGGCTGGCGGGCGAATCGAGTTGAACCTGAACCCAGTCAGCGTCGCGTCGTTCGTTGCTGGCGCGCCAGAGCGGGTCGCCTGAGAACGGTATCGGGTCGAACATGAGAAGCCTTCCTAGTGCTCGGCCCATGATAGCTGCTTGGCCGGTCTGCGGCATCGAGCCTCACGACGGTCGTCTCTAATAGGCCAGAGCCACACCGGAAAAGAAATACTTGAGAAAGGTATGGTAAATCTCCTCGAACTTGAGCAAAATGCTGCGCAGGTCAAGCATGGCCGGTCAGGAGGTGGGCGATGGAATTCAGCGCGTGGCCAAGCGTCACCAATCCCTGGCGCGAACTCCTCGATGAGGCGCTGCACATTGAAAAGGCGGGCTGGAAGGGCCTCTGGATCGGCGACCATTTCATGCCGGACACTGCCGATCCCTCCGGCTACTGGCAGGAATCGTGGACCGCGCTCGCGGCGCTCGCGGCTCGTGTGCCCCGTATCCGCCTCGGCACGCTCGTCACCTGCAACACCTATCGCAACCCCTGTGTCCTGGCGAAGCAGGTCGCCCAGGTCGACGTCATCAGCGAAGGCCGCGTCACGCTGGGCATCGGCGCCGGCTGGCAAGAAAACGAGCACCAGGCCTACGGTCTCAAGTTCGCCACCGCTGCCGACCGGCTGAGCCGCCTCGAAGAGTCCCTCCAGGTCCTGCGCTCCCTGTTTGACACTGGCCGGGCCACGCTGCAGGGCAAGCACTATCAAATTGAGGATGCGCCGCTCTCACCCCGGCCGGTTCAGGAACGCCTGCCAATCCTCGTCGGCGGTGGCGGCGAGAAGGTAACCCTTCGCCTCGTTGCCCAGTACGCCGACCAGTGGAACGTTAGCGGCCCGTTAGATGTCATGGTCAAGAAGTACGCCATCCTCGGCCAGCACTGCGAGCGCATCGGTCGTGATCCCGCCACCGTGCATCGCACCGGCGTCCTCCTCGTCAACATCGAAGACAGCCGCACCAGCGGCGGGCTGGCGGATCGGACCGGATGGGTTAACATCCACCGCATGCACGATCTCGTCGATGCCTTAACGCCCTACGCCGAAGCCGGTGTCGATGAGATGATTGTTCACTTCAATCCGGGACTCGCCCTGCCGCGTCGCAAAGAGCTCCTCACCGAATTCATGGGCCAGGTCGCGCCCGCATTTTCTGAGGCTTCCTGACCTGTGGCAAAACTGAGCTTTGGTCTCCGTATCCCAGCGATTCATCCCGTCGATCCCGCCGCCTTGCGCGCCTTCGTCGTCCGCGCCGAGGAGCTAGGCTTCACCTCGATCTGGGCCGGCGACCACGTCTTCTATCGCAGCGACGTCCTGTCGCCGCTGCAGATGCTGACCTGGGTTTCGGCGATCACGACGCGTGTCCGTCTCAGCATGGCCGTCATGCTCTCGGCCTACCTCAACCCCGTCCTGCTCGCCCGCGACGCCGCGACCCTCGATCGCCTCTCTGGCGGCCGTCTCACCCTGGGCATGTCGCTCGGCGGCACGGCGGCGGAGTACGCCAGCATCGGCGTGCCGATGGACCAGCGCCTCGGCCGTCTGCTCGAGAACGTCGAGATCATGCGGCTGCTCTGGCGCGGCGACAACGTTAATCACAAGGGCCGCTACCACGAGATCGTCGACGGGACGATGAACCCCAAGCCGGTGCAGCCCAACGGCGTCCCGATCTACCTCGGCGGCGCCGGCGAAGCGATGCTGCGCCGCATACCCCGTATCGCCGACGGCTGGGTCGCGCCCGGTGGCCCCATCGACCGCTTTCTCGCCGGCGCCGAGACCGTCGTTGCCGCCGCGCAGGCCAGAGGTCGCGATCCCTCCACACTCGGATTCGCCAAGCTGCAAGGCATCAGCATCGCGGCGACGCGCGAAGCGGCGCTTGAAGCCGGCAACCGTCACTGGAAGGCCTACTACGGCCCCAACTATGAGCTCGACACCGCGACGATCTACGGCACGCCGGACGACTGCCGCGCTGGCCTCGACATCCTCGAAGGCGCCGCCTGCGACGAACTAACCCTGGCCTTGGAGCCGACCAGCCTGTCGCTCGAAGAGCTCGAGTTGCTGGCGACGGTGACGACGCTGGCTTAGCGACACGTCTAGCTAGATCTGAGCCGTACGTCCCGGCGCGTACACCACCTCGAAGCGCTCGCACAGCAACGGCATCTCCTCCGTCGGCTCGACACCGATCTCGCGACACTGAGCCGCGTACCAGGCGAACAAGTGCTCCCGCCACCACGCCAGCGTCCGCGCCCCCTCGCCGTAGTCATACGCGAACGCCGCGTCGACATCGCAGAAGCGCTTCGTCTCCAGTTCCGTCGTTCTGAGGACGCAGACCGGACGCCAGCTGCTGTCCAGCAGGATGTGCTCGTCGCCAACGCTCCACACCGGCTTCTGGTTCCACTGCACGTGCCAGAGCAAGTCGGAGCTGGCCGTCTTCAGCCCGTCCAGCACCAGGTTCGCTGCCTGGTCCACCATCGCGCCGCCAATCCCGATCTGAAACGCCTCGAAATAAGCCCGCGGACGTACGCTCGTCGGCAGCGTCTCGACGTAGGCTTGCCAGAACGCGTCCGCGGCGGCGTGTACGGGATCTTTAGCCATCTTGTTTCCTGGCGGAGCCTGCTTCGCCAATCAAAGCCGCCTTCGCACGCCCTCCATCAACCCTGATGCGCGGTGAGCCCCCTATCCTTCGAGCGCCCCCGCCCCTATAGACTAGACGCATGCTTACTCCCCGCCACCTGCGGATCCTCGCCGTCCGCACCGTCAAGGAGTTCGGCGACGACAACTGTTCTCAGATGGCCGCGGCCATCTCCTACTACGTCCTGTTCTCGCTCTTCCCGCTGCTGATCTTCTCCGTCGGCGTCATGGGTGTCCTGCTTCAGGACTCAAAGCTGCAGGAGGACCTCGTCGAAGTCGTCCTCGAATATATCCCGCTTAGCGAGGACGAGGGCCAGACCGACGTTCAGGACGCCGTCCGCGACATCGCCGGCACCGGCAGCGGCGCCGTCGGCGTCCTCGGCCTCATCGGCATGGCCTGGTCCGGGAGCAACCTCTTCGGAATCATTCGCCGCTCTCTCAACCTCGCCTACGACCTCGACGTCCACCGCCCCATCGTGCGTCAGAAGCTTCTCGACCTCGGCATGGTCGCCGGATTCGCCCCATTCGTCGCCGCCTCGTTGGCCGGCACCGCCGCGATTCGATTCGTCCGCGAATCCTCGGAAGAAATCCCTTACCTCTCCGATGCCAGCCAGAACCTCGGCCTCATCTGGGACGTCTTCCCCCTCCTCCTCCCCGCCGCCATATCCTTCGGCGCCTTCGTCGTCCTCTACTGGATCGTCCCCGCCACCAAGGTCAAAGTCCGCGACGTCCTCTTCGGCGCCGCGCTCGCCGCCATCCTCTTCGAGGTCGCGAAGGTCGGCTTCACCATCTACCTCGCGAACTTCAGCAACTACAACGTCGTCTTCGGCTCGCTCGGCGCCGTCGTCGCCTTCCTCTTCTGGGTCTTCCTCAGCGCCAACATCATGCTGCTAGGCGCCGAGGTCGCCGCCGAATACCCCCGCGTCATGCGCGGCGACTACGACGAGCCCGCGGACAAAGCCCCGAAGCCGCCTCAAACCAAGAAGCACCGCATCCGCGAGTTCCTAATCGGCCTCGTCTGGCACCCCCACGAGCGCGAAGAAGCCCAGAAGCGCCGCGAGGACACCGATGGGGAGTAATTTGGTCGCCCAAGGGAGCATCGATGCTCCAATCAGCCGGTGACGCTCGAGTGACATTTAACGGCAAAGCGCGGGAATCTCATTTTCTAACGTCGCTAGGTCAGCCTGAATACGGAGCTGAGCTGTCGAATGTCGAGGATAGTAAAGAGCGTAGCGCACCTTAAAGGCATCTTCCCGCAAGCGCTCATAAGCGATGGACGCGCCGATTGACGCATGCGTCCGAATCACTCGGGAATGGAAGTCATGCCACGGTTCTGCCTTTACATCGTTATTCTTGAGGGCCAGCGCGCGAGCGAAATGAACACCTGAATAGAAAGCTGACGTAATTGCCCACTGACGAGCAGAAAGCGGAGTGGCTGGCTGAGTGAGGAGTAGCCGAGCGACCGCCGCATTTCTCGCCGCTTGAGTTAGGTGACGCTTTATCGAAGGCGCAAGGGACAAGGCGCCTACACACTGAGCCTCACGAAGGTGGCATCCTGAAGATATTCCTCATCATCCCCATCTCGATCGGAGGCGAGATTTTTATGGCGAAACAGAAGTTGGAGTTCCTTCGTGTATTCGTTATTCAGAAGCTCTTTCTGGGTTTCGGCTTCGGCGCGGAAGACCGCGTCGAGTGCTTTCGAACTGCGGGAATCTATAACCGTATAAAAACGATATGAATCGTCGGCAGCATACAAGAGCTCCTTGATCCGAACACGGTTCTTCTTCAGGTTCCTCACGTAAGTAGCGACGACAGTATCTGAGGTCGCCCCTTCGGTCGCTGGAACGTCTGTGAAGGCCATGGATCCACCCGCCGGATCGACCGGTAGCGCCGTCATCACGTTAGTAACAACCATGACTTGCTGAGTTCCGGCAGGCGAGCTGGGCGAAATCGTCTGAGGATAGGTCTGTTCTCTCACCACAGCGGTTCCTCCTCGTCAAGTTGAAGCTCCCGCAAAACGTTTGGAGGAATACTCGGCGTAATCCCCGTGCGGTTAACATGCTCTCGAAGACTCCGGCGTGCGACCATCAGCATTACCATTGCGTGCTCTATGCTCATTGTTACCCGGGCTTCGTTCTTGACTTGACTACCAACACGACGGCCAAAAACGAAAGAAACGTCGAACGGGCTGATGGTCATTGCGAGGGAGTTCGAATAGAACTCAGCTAAGTCAGAAGCAGATATCGCCTCTTGCAAGAGCCGGGATCTCTCATCGTTGTGTTCTTGAGCCATCATTCGTATTCCTTCCGGGCGGACATGATAACTGACGCCGTAGGTCCATTGTAGGCAGCCATCCGACCCGCTCGATCAAGAATCCTTAATAATCATCTTAGTAGAAGCCGATATTGGTCACTAGCGAAGATTAACCGAACGCCGGCCCGAGCGCCCTTCCGTCTTGGCTCGACTATTTTCTCCCACGACTTATCATCGGTACTCCTTCCTCGCGACTGGCCTGTTCCGCACGCTTGACCCCCACCACCCACCCGCTACGCTGGCGCCAGCACGCCCCGCTCATCTAAAGGAGACATCATGAACGTCGGTTTCATCGGTCTCGGCCGCATGGGCAACCACATGGTCCGCAACCTCGCCCAGGACGGCCACCAGGTCACCATCTACGACATCCGCTCTGACGTCGTCGCCCAGCTCTCCGAAGAGCTAAACGTCACCGCCGCGAAGTCCGTCGCCGAGGCCGTGCAGGGCGCCGCCGTCGTCGGCACCTCGCTGCCCGGCCCCAAGGAGGTCGAGCCCGTTGCGCTCGGACCCGGCGGCCTGCTCGAGTCGATGCAGCCCGGCGCCGTCTACGTCGACCTCTCCACCAACTCCCCCACCCTCGTGCGCAAGGTCGCGGCTGAATTGGCCAAGAAGGGCATCGAGACGCTCGACGCCCCCGTCTCCGGCGGCACCACCGGCGCCGAGGCTGGCACGCTCTCGATCATGGTCGGCGGCGATGCGGCTGTCTTCGAGCGCGTCAAGCCCTTCCTCGCCTCGATCGGCAGCGAGGACAAGATCTACCACTGCGGCGACGTCGGCGCCGGCGACGTCTGTAAGCTCTGCAACAACCTCGTCGGCATCGCCGTCCCCGTCATCTCCGCCGAGGTGCTGACTTTGGGAGTAAAGGCCGGGGTCGACCTCAAAACTCTGGTCGAGGTCATCGGCTCCAGCACCGGCTCCAACCGCTGGATCACCGGTACCTTCCCCCGCACCGTCTTCCGCCGCCAGTTCGAGCCCGCCTTCTTCTCCGCCGCCCTCTCGTCCAAGGACACTCACCTCGCGCTCGACCTCGCCGCCGAGGTAGGCGTCGAAATGTCGATGGGCTCCGTCGTCGGCCGCGAGTTCGACTACGTCCTCGGCCAGGGCTGGGCCGAACAGAACTTCGACGCCGTCGTCCGCGCCCAGGAAGATCGCAGCGGCATCACCCTCCAGCTCGACGACGACAACATGCCCCAACCGCCCGCCAGCGGCTGGCGCGCCTGAGGCCCAAGTCTAAGAAGAAAGGGAGCGTGCCTACTTCGGCAGGTGCGCCGCCATCCAGCCGTATCGCTCCGGCGATGCGCCTCGTAGCCCATCCGGGTCCGCGAAGTACATCGCGAAGGCGTTGGCGTAGTCCTCCAGCGGGTCGAAGTGCGAAACCTCCGGCCACCGGAACGACCCCTCGTACTCGAACCTCACCTGCGTGTGGTCCACCGCCGCCGCCACCGTCTCACGCGGCGTCACCATTCGCCAGTTCGTCGCCGCCAGGAAGCTCTCCATCTCCGCAGTCACCAGGACCTTCGCGTAGTGGCCGGCCGGCGTGTTGCGCAGGTTGTAGGCGTGGCCCAGCTCGTGTAGCACCGTCGATACGCGCTGCCCCGGGAACAGCACCAGCTCGTTGACGCCGTCGTTGGTCGAATAGAAGTTCGCCGCGCCACCGTAGGGCTGCGATCCGCTCATCGAGCGTCCCTCCGTGTTGACCAGGATGTGCAGCGACCCCAGCGCCGGGTTGCCAAGGCTCGCCAGCACGCTCGGCGGCAACATCGACAGCGCCGCATCGACGTTCCTCAGGCTCCTGTCGTCCCACGCCTGGCCTTCCGTGACCAACACAACGCCGGCGGACGCCCAACGGCTCGCGACTGCCGCGGCGTTGAACGCCTGTGGCGCGGCCGGCGGCAACATCTGACAGCGGCCGGTGGCACCTCTGGCGCAGCCGTTGGCACCTCAGGCTCAGCTGGTCGCACCTCTGGCGCACGCCGGTGGCACCTCTGGCGCAGCCGGTGGCACCTCTGGCACAACGCCGGCGGCACCTCTGGCGCAACCGGTGGCACCTCTGGCGCAGCCGGTGGCACCTCTGGCGCAGCCGTTGAACGCCTGTGGCGCAGCCGGTGGCACCTCTGGCGCAGCCGGTGGCACCTCTGGCGCAGCCGGTGGCACCTCTGGCGCAGCCGGTGGCACCTCTGGCGCAGCCGGTGGCACCTCTGGCGCAGCCGGTGGCACCTCTGGCGCAGCCGGTGGCACCTCTGGCGCAGCCGAAGCCTGCTGAATCGGAGCCACGATCTGCTGCTCCGCTGCCTGGGTCGTCGTCTCCGTCTGGGCCGAAACCACGGCCGCATCGCTCAGCTCAACCACGGCGACGAAGTCGGGCTCACTCGAAACGATTCCGAAGTCGACAAGGGCCGCCGATTCGCTGGAGAAGCTGACTGACCCCGTCTCCGCAACGAGAGACTCCTCGCTCGCTGCGACAGTCGCGGCGCTGCTAGAAGTGATCGAAGTAGCCTGGTTCGCAATCAGCGGCCGGATGAAGCTGTATTCACCGCTGACGATGTAAAAGGCGAAGATCGCCAGGACGCCAAGTACAACCAGCCACGGCCGCTCGTAAGCAAGTCGTGACGCGGGATTGGAATAATGCCGCGCAAATGCCGGTGTGTGGGCCATCCCTGCCTCCGCTGCCGGCGCCATCTTGGCACCGGTCCCTCAATCCTTGAGGATCCTTGCGTATACATTTCAAAACGGGGCGGGCGCTGTCGTATTTCATCTCATCCACCGGAGTGGGGCAAGCCTCAGCCCCTGAAAAGGGCCTCCGCCCGCTGAAAGACGACAAAAAGACGAAACGCTAGCGCTTTACGCGTCCGCGATTTGGCCTGTGATATTCCCCAACAGCGCCATAGCGCGTCGTTGGTTGGCCCTGCCAACCGCGCCGCGTATAATTGCAAAGTTCGCGGGAGTAGCTCAGTGGTAGAGCACCTCCTTGCCAAGGAGGGGGTCGCGAGTTCGAATCTCGTCTCCCGCTCCACCCGCGAATTAGGGCGCACGGTTCCAATTCAAAACCTGGGTAAATCTCAGGACAGCAAAGGATTGGTCGTGCGCCCTTCTGTTAGCAGGTTGCATCCCCGAACCTCTAATTATCTAATTTCTGATTGGCATAACGTTAGGCCGGAGGACGACCTCCTGCTGCGTGAATGGCTACTCGTCCTGCGTGGCGACGGCAGGAAGCCCTAAACACTGGAGGGCGATCGGGAATCGCTCCGGCTTCTCGCCGAGTTTCTGTCCGAGGGCGGCTATCCGTTATGGGCCAACGTGATGGCGGAGCACTGGCGCAAGTCGCTTAACCACTTGAGACAACGCAACAACAAGCCAGCCAGGGTGAATACTCGCTACAGGGCTGCCAATGTCTTCTTCAAATGGCTGCTACTGGAAGGCGAGCGCACGGACAACCCGCTCGACCGTATCGAATCGCGACGTGTTCCGGAGACCTGCAGGCCTACTACTGGCCAACGCCTGCTACATCACATTGCCCGCGCCTGGCGTGTAGTTCGAGGCAACAACGGAGTCGGCGACGATCGTGTCAGCCTGCAACACTCCGCCAACTCTGACCATGCCCGCGTCAAGCTCAACCATCGAGCCTTGCACCTTCACGACTCCCCCCGCCGCGGTGACTGAGGCCGATCCATCGCCAAGCGATGTCGGGCCCGCCTGGGCTGCCGCCGGTTGACTTGCATCCTCCCGCTGGAGTTCTCGTTGGACGAAGGCATTGCCCAGCTGCCGTTGGGTCTCAAGGACCGCTGACCGGCTTGGAATCCGTCTACTTCGGCTACGAGACAAGACCGGAGTCTAGCGTCGGGCAGAAGCGTCTTCCTGATCCAGGCCAATGTCTCGCCCCGGCTCGTTCCGACTTTGCATTCGAGTCTGCAAGTTCTCGTTCGTCTGACGTTCTGGAGTACTCACTGCGTAACCCCTACCGAGTATGAACCGTGAACCGTGGTCAGAGTATATGCGGCCGATTGATTCCGAATTGAAAACGGATTGGAGAATAGCATGTGGTGGCTCTGGTCTTCCTGCCTCAACAATCCATGCCGTATTCGCCGATGAGAGCAGGGCAAATAGCGGGTCAGCGACGCTCAGAAGTTGTCGAATGGAGTCAGTAGGACTTCTCCAGTCACAGAGCGTTCGCCCTCGCCCAGAATGGGATTCGTGAATTTAACATCCAGATCAACCAGGATTGCTGAGTCTCCTCCTTCCCTTAGCACTAGAGTCCCGACAGCCGTGCGGGAAATGTATTCGATCTTCTGCCCGCCTGCCTCGAAGCTCAGTTGCAGCGGCATTGCTTCGAGGTCGACTTCGGAGTCAAGGGCGGGGCGGTCCGCAAACTCGATGAAGATCGATGCCCGTGATGCCGATTCGGAAAGCGGGGCGCTACCACCGCGATGCGCCTCCAGCCACACTATCCAGTTCGCTCCGGCCTCGAAGGATGACGGGCGTACGGCTTGAGGGTCGGCATCAAGCACGAGCCGCGCCTCTACGAGATACCGCCCGGTGTATGCTCGTGCGTCCTCAAACATAGGGCCGCCGCAGGCGATCGGCAGGACAGCGCCTACTGCACAAAAAAGACGGAGCATGTCCGTCCTCGAACTCAAACGGAACCAGCGAATTGCTCATACGTATCGGCGTTATCCAGCGCCGTTGCGGTATCCAGACCGAGGACCCCGCTGCCATATGCGTGGTCGTTGGTTCGCGCGAACTTGTGCGTTGCCTCATGGAGGATGACGACAGCAACCTGCTGATCACTTCTCTGTAGGAAATCAGCGCAGAAGTGCATGCTGACCGCCGAGCTCTAGAACGGCCTGACCCTTTGACGCGGTCGGCGTCGCAAACATCGGCAACGGCCCGCTTGAAATGTATCCCGTCAGCGACGACTGCGATGGAGATGGCAACAGGCGGAACGACCGCCTCATAGTCCAGCGCATTTTCGGTGATACTGATGGCTCCGGCGAATTCACTCGAACCGACGATCAAGTCGCGTGGGAGAAGGACGTTGGCTGCAGCGTCTTTCATCATCAGCACCGTCACTGGCACATGGAGAGCTTCTCCCGCTATGAGCTACGCGAGGTAGTCAGTCCCTTTGCTGCCGTCGCCGTCAGCGCAAAGGTGTCTTTCTGCGTCATCGACACCGATCTCTACGACGCTGTCTCGGCTAACGGTAACAATGCTTACTACACCCAATGCGGTCGAAACGTCGATCTTGGGCTATCTGTCGGTTGGGCCGATGTCTACGGTTACTGGCTTGATGGCCAGTCAATCGACGTCACATCGACCCCCAATGGCCAGTACTGTCTGGTGTCGACTGCGGATCCAGATAACGGCATAGAAGAGATTGACGACACCAATAACATAGCCAGCGTGCTTGTGACGATTGACGGCAACCAGGTCACGGTCGGCGCTCCATCCTGTCATTAGCCCCTTCGTTCTCCCGTCCAAATTGAACCGGCTTGGCTATCGAAGATAGCGCTTTGGCCGTCGAGCCTGGTTGAAAGCCCCGGTCACAACTGGGTCCCCGGCGCCCTCGCGCCGAGCTTGGTCTCCTACACCACCGTCTCGATCACGACGCCGGCTTCTTTCGCCGAGAGCTGGATCGTCAGCATCGTCAGGAGGGTCAGGATGCCGTGCCCGCCCAGCGCTACCACGTTGTCCGTCTTCAGCGTCTTCAGCGCCGCCGTCTGCTCCGCCGTCAGCTCCAGCTCCGCCGCCACGCCGTCCATGTCCCGCACGAAGCGCTCCCGCAGCGCCTTGTCGTTGCGCAGGTTCGCCAGCGCCCGGTTCAACGGATATGTTTCCAGCGACGGGTAAGAGTAGAACTGATAGCCCTGCCCCTGGAACTCGAAGCCGCCGTACGGCGCCATGTCCTGGTGCGGCTGCCCCCGTCCGCCCTTGTCCGGGATGAAGCGCATCACCGCGTGACCGTGGTGCGTCGTCGGCTGATAGCTCAGCAGCTCGCCGCGGTCCACGCCCGCGGCGCCCATCGCCACGAACCAGGTCAGCAGCTCCGTATTCCCCACCTCGTCGAGCTGTTCGCCGGACAGGTCCAGCAGCGACGAGACCCGGCCCTCCTCCAGCTCCTGGATCGCCCAGCGGTCGAAGTCATACTCCGGCTCGAAGTACTTCCGCGTGCCCGGGTAGTGCGACATGCCGCCGCTGGCCAGGATCGCGACCCGCTCCGGCCGCTCTTTGACGATCTCCCCGATCGCCCTGCCGACCTCCAGGCAGCGGTTCGTCGTCGGCAACGGCGGCAGATAGACGTTGACGAAGATCGGCACCACCGGGATCGCTCGTCCCTTGTGGACATAACGAAGCGGCGTCGCGAAGGCATGGCCCAGCAGTGCCTCGTGCAGGTAGGTAATGTCGATGCCGCGCTCGATTAGCCCGTTGAGGATCCCCAGCGCCATGTCTTCGTGGATCGGAATGTTGTACTCGTAGCCGGCGAACTCGGACGTCGCCGTCTTGCCGGTGACTACCGCGAACGGCGGTATCGGGCCGGGGAAGAACGTCTCGACATGATCCAGCCCGACGAGGATAAGCACGTCGGGATTTGTCTCATCCAGCCCTTGCCCTAGCAGGTCCATCGCCTCAATGTCGGCATCCAGCTGTATCGGGTCCTCCTGCGGCGGCCTCGTCATCAGTTGCGGCGCGTGTACGGTCGATGCGGCCCAAACGATCTGTCCCATCTCATCCCCCCTGCGCTAGTTAGTTGTGATAGCAATGCATTGTACCGGCATGCCTTTCGCCCGCCAATCGCTCTACTGCCCGTTGCATAGCCGCTAGACTGGTGACATGAAACTGTCTGTCGTCGACCAGGCGCCGATTCCCGCCGGCTCCACGCCCACACAAGCGCTGCGAAACAGCATCGACCTCGCGCGTCACGCCGAATCGCTGGGTTATTACCGATTCTGGATCGCCGAACACCACTCGACCGCCTCGCTGGCCAGCCCGGCGCCCGAAATCCTCATCAGCCGCGTCGCCGCTGAGACCTCGCGCATTCGTGTCGGCTCCGGCGGCGTCATGCTGCCCCACTACAGCCCCCTCAAGGTCGCTGAGACCTTCCGCATGCTGCACGCCATGAGCCCGGGCCGAATCGACCTCGGCATCGGCCGCGCCCCCGGCGGCACCCGCCTCGACGCCTACGCCCTGCGCTATCGAAACAACGATGGCGATGAGGACTACGCCGCCCAGATCGTCGAGCTCATGGCGTTTCTCAAGCGCGCCGACTTCCCCGAGGACCACCCCTTCGGCCAGATCCTCGTCACCCCCGACATGGAAGGCTCCCCCGACGTCTGGCTCCTCGGCTCCAGCGGTTGGAGCGCCGACGCCGCCGCGCAGCTCGGCCTGCCGTACGCCGCGGCCCACTTCATCAACCCGAACCCGACGCGCGCCTCGATCCAGCACTACCGCGACTCCTGGAAGACGGCAGGCCACGAAGCCGAGCCCCGGGTCCTGGTTTGCGTCGGCGCCATCGCCGCCGAGACCGAAGAAGAGGCGCAGTACCACTATTCTTCTCAGCGTCTACGCCGACTCCTGCGCGACCGCGGCGAAAATGAGAACCGCCCCATCCCGACGCCCGAAGACGCCCTCGCGCGCCTCGCCACGCTGGGTGAAGGCCCGCCGCCCTTGATGGCGGACAACGCCGAATGGCCCCGCGTCTTCGTCGGCTCGACTGCGCAGGTGCACGAGGGCCTCTCGGAAATGTCCGAAGCCCTCGGCGTCGACGAGCTCATGCTGATCACCGTGATCCACAGCCACGAGGCCCGCAAAGACTCCTACCGCCGCCTCGCCGGAGCCTTCAGCCTCACCCCAACCGCCGCCAAATAACGCCCTTTTAACGGGACGACCGAAAGCCGTTCGACCCGCGCCCGAATCATCGCGGCTTACGCCAAGATCGACGAATCCCCTGTATCCGTAAGTTGACGGTAACTATCCCTTTAGTGGACAAGGACACGTCAATTGATTCTTAGTCAATTGACTAAGAATAGAAAACGCGATGTCAACGCTGAACTAAATCTTCACACTGGAGGGCAGTGGGCCAAAAAAACTGCTTGAACTGGGGAAGGATTTCGTCTCTCATTCGGTTGTGAATGAGACCGAGATTACTCATGTGAACGAACCCTCCGTGTCTGGTTACAGGGAGGACTACCTCAACGGTCACTCTTGGATAGAAATCTACTTCCGGATCGAGGTTGGCGGGTACCCATGCGATTATGTCGCCGTGGCCCGCGCTGCCGAGGCTAATCGTTCGGATGCCAGGAGCCAGGTCGATCAAGTCGATGTGAACAGTTACGGGCAGAAGCTTGAAGGTGCGGTGTTTGTCCAGAATGTTCAGCTCATCGAGCAAGGCGAGCGGGTCAAGGTTGGCCGCGTCCCGATCCCCTCTCTGGTAAGGCTGTACCGAATCCACGATCTTGAAAACTCGCTCTCGGCTCGGTTTAGGGATGTGTATCAATCGCCCTCGAACGCCGGAGTCATTTTTCTGGCGAATGAGACCGATTGGAAAGGCCGTTTCCCGCTCGGCTCTCGAACGATCCCTTTCGCTCATAGAGTCGGGAAAGACTGCGAGGGCATAGATGATCTGGTCGAGGCTAGATCGAACTTGATAACAGAACTCACCAATGATCGTCCAGAAATCGAGGAAGGGTCCGAACATGGCCTGCAACCGGACTTCGTGGAACGATTGATCCGCGTCAAGTTGAGCACTCAAGCCATGTGGTTGGAGCGCCTCAAACTTGACCAGGTACTCGTCAAGGGTTTCCAAGTGCTTTTGTGCCCGCTGCAGCTTGAGAAACGGCCCTTCAAGTGGGTGTTGGTCTCGCCACGGTTCAAGAACCATGAGGTATCCTCAGACTATGAGCGGCAAATGCAAGCCAGCGACGCAAGAGACGGACAAGGGTCTAGAGATTCCAATCCCGAAGAAGGGCGAGTTTCTCCGCAACCTGAAGAAGGTTACGAAGAAGCCTCAGCCCTCATCTACCGACCGAACGAAGGATTAGCGTCTCAAACAACGCCCGCCCCTCTACGGTACGTAAACGATCTTCATTCTGAACATAACAGAAGTCAAATGCCGCCAAATAGGTCGCCATGCACCTAGACGTGTGCCGTGTCATAAAGGCGGCTGAGCGCTGATTGCTCGTCAAACCCTGCGGTTAAGTTATAAGTCCGTAAGTCTTGACTAACGCTCCCCCGTTGCTTATCGTCGTTCCAACCACCTGTGCCTCAGGTTCCAAACTACCGCAGCTAAGAGGGGGAGAAGTGATGGATGTTGTAGAAGCGACAAAGCGTTCCGTGGGTCATTCTCACGACTGGTTTTCCGGCACCTGCGCCGACCTGTCTCAGGCCCAGGCAGACTTTCTGCCCGCCGGCGTCGCCCACCCCATCGGCGAGCTCGTCGCCCACGTCCTCCAGTCCGAGGACTTCATCATCAACGGCATGATCCAGGGCAAGCCGCCCCTCTGGGAAACCGAAGGCTGGGAGCAGAAGCTCGGCGTCCCCAACGTGGCGCTGCACACGCAGGAGATCGCCCGCAGCTTCAAAGTCGACCTCAAGGCACTCGAGCCCTACAAGGCCGCCGTCTACGCCAGCACCGAGTCCTACCTCGCCGGCCTCACCCCCGACGAGCTCGACCGCGAAGTCCAGGGCCCGTTCGGCGCCATGAAAGTCGCCGACGCGCTTAGTAATGCCCTCATCGGAAACAACCTCGCCCACACCGGTGAGATTTCGGCCCTCAAGGGCCTTCAGGGCGCCAAGGGTTACCAGTTCTAGAAAGCCCTCAACGGGTCCAACAGGAATAGAAAGAGAAGGTCATGAAGAAATTCGTCGTCATTTATCACGCCAACGCCGCGGCCATGAAGCAAATGCAGAACGCGACCCCGGAAGACATGCAGAAGGGCATGGAGCCCTGGATGGCATGGGCTGCGCGCTGCGGCACCGGCCTCGTCGACATCGGCGCGCCACTGGACGGCGGCCAAAAGCTCAGCAAATCGGGAAGCACAGACAGCGACAGGCAAGTCGTCGGCTACTCAATCCTCCAGGCCGATGACATGGTCGCGGCGAAGAAGCTGCTCGACGGCCACCCCCATCTCGAATGGGACGCCGGCTGCGAGATCGAGGTCCACGAGTCGATGCCGATGCCGGTGTAGGCTTCGCTCCCCTTGCTTCGAGGAGCGTTTCGCTGAAATAGAAAAGGCCTCGCAATCGCGAGGCCCATTCTGTCTTCCTACTAATAACTAGTCGTTGCCGTCGTCGCCTTCCGACTCGTCGTCGATCTTGTGGCCGACGACGTTGAAGTCCTTGTCGAGCTGCACGTCAACCTGGCTGCCGTCGTCCAGCGTCACCTCGACCTCGTAGTAGCTGTCCTCGTCCCCGACTTCCGTTTCGGAGACTCGTCCCTCGCCCGTATGAGCCAGCGCCGCCGCGCTCGCCTTCTCCAGCGCAACGCCCGTAATCGGCTCCTCGGAGTCGTCAACGACGCCGGCCGCGGCCGCGATGCCTCCAACAACCAGCAGGCCAGCGACTAATGCGCCACCCACAGCCAGCATCTTCTTCTTATCTTGCATCACCATGACCCGTACCTCACTTCTTAGGATGTTAGTAGGTTATGCCGCCAATCTGAAGATTAAATGAAGCCGTTTCAGAAAGCGTCCCGGCGAATCCCGCACGCCCTATGCGCCCCTTTAGCCGGGTCTCGGGGCGGGGCCCCGGTGTCAGTTATCCAGCGGCAAACGGACCGTGAATCGGGAGCCGGCACCCACCTCGCTGACTACCGAAAGCGACCCGCCGTGCGCTTCCGCGATCCAGCGGCTGATCGAAAGTCCAAGGCCCGCCCCGCCGTCCGCTCTGCTCCGCGCGCGCTCAACCCGGTAGAAGCGGTCGAAGATTCGCTCCAGGTGCTCAGGCGCGATACCTCGCCCCGAATCCTTCACGCTGATCACGGCTTCCGCTCCGTCAAGGGCGCAGGAGGTCTGAATCGACCCGCCCGCCGGTGTGTACTTCAGGGCGTTGTCCAGCAGGTTCAGCACGAGCTGCAGTAGCAGGTCCTGGTCCACGAGGAGGCTGATCCCCGCCTCCTGCTCACTGCTCAGGACGATCTGTCTCTCGTCTGCCAGCGGCCTCACCTGCGCCACCGCGGACTCGAGGAGCTCATCCAGCCTGACGTTGTCTCGCTCCAGCTGGACCTGGCCTGCATCGGCTCGCGCCATCGAAAGCAAGCTGCCGACCAGGCGGACCAGACGCTCGACTTCCTGGTTGACGCCCTGCAGCACGCCCCGATAATCCTCCGCGCTGCGGTCTCGTTGCAGCGCGACCTCAATCTGCCCCTTGATCGCCGTCAAAGGCGTGCGCAGCTCGTGCGACGCGTCTGAAGTGAACTGCCGCTGGCGTCGAAACGACTCGTCCAGGCGGCCGATCATCTCGTCGAACGTTCTCGCCAGCCGCCCCAGTTCGTCGTCCGGCCCGCTCGTGTCGATTTGCCCGCTCATGCTCTGGGCCGTGATCTCCCGCGCCGACTGCGTCAGCTTGTCGATCGGACTCAGTGCCCGACCCGCCAGCCAGAGGCCGCCTACCACCGCCGCGATCAGCGCCAACGGATAAGCCACGGCGATGATCAGCAACAGACGGCTCAGCGTCTCCCGGACTTCCCCCTGGGACTGCCCCACCTCCACGGCGCCAACGATCTCTCCGTCGATCACGACAGGCGAGGTCAGCACCCGCAAGTACTCGCCTTCCGTATCCATATCCCTGAATCGCCGCCGGCCCGCCAGCGCCGCTGCTGCGGCGTCTGGGTCGGGTGGTTCCGCGAAGCGTGGCAGCGAGTTGTCGAAGACCAGCTGCCCCTCGCCGTCGAAGACGCGCGCGAAGTGTTCGCCCTCCAGCGGGTCGCCCGGCACTTCGACCCCGTCTGTACCCAGCTCGCCATCGACCGTCGCCAGGGCAATGACGATCGCAGCCCGGCTCTCGAGCGAGTCCGAGAGGTTCTCGTCCAGCGCCTGATTCAGCGCGAAGTAAACGCCAAGGCTGAAGACGGCCAGAAGCACCGCCAGCAGAAGCACGTACCACAGCGTGAGGCGGACTCGGATGAACCGAAGGAACAGCACCCTAATCCGGGTCTGCCTGCATCCGATAGCCGACGCCTCGGACTGTCTGGATCAGGCTTGTCTTGTCACCGTCGATCTTCCGTCTCAGGTTCTTCACGTGCACGTCGATCACGTTCGTCGCATTGTCGAAGTCATAGTTCCAGACGTGCTCAGCGATCATCGTCCTCGTCAGGACCTGGTTCGGATGGCGCATCAGGTCCTCCAGCAGGCCGAATTCCTTCGCCGTCAGCTCCACTCGGCAATCGGCCCGGCTCACCTCACGGCTCGCCGTTTCGATAACGAGATCGCCAACCGCCAGCTCGTTCCCGATCGTCGCCGGCTCGCGCCGGCTCAGCGCCCTCAGCCGCGCCAGCAGCTCGGCAAAGGCAAACGGCTTGACCAGGTAGTCGTCCGCCCCGCTGTCCAACCCTCGAACTCGATCCTCAACCGCGTCACGCGCCGTCAGCATCAGGATTGGCGTCGATAAGCCCCTCTGCCGCAGCGTCCGGCAGACCTCGATTCCGTCCAGCACCGGCAACATCACGTCCAGGATGATCAGGTCGAAGTCCGCCGCGCTCGGCCAGTCCAGCGCCGTCTCACCGTCAGAAGCGATGTCCACTGAGTACCCGTTCTCGTTAAGCCCGTTCGCAACGAACTCCGCGATTCGCGGCTCGTCCTCAACCAGAAGGACTCTCATACCAAAAGTATATTCGGCGCTTCATGAACTCCGGATGAAGCTCGGTGAGGCCCCGGATCTGGCGCCGCAAGCCGGATGACTCAACCAGATAACTGGGGGGACTTACCCGCCTGCCGCGTCCGACTCCTCGACCTCTGCGGCCAACGTTGGCAATCGCGGCCGTTTCGCCGAAAGCAACAGCAGCGCCGAGCTCCAGAACCCCACCAGCGTCACGATCCAAACGTAGCGGTCTTCGCTGAACGTATCCAGCAACGTCGCGAATAGCGGCGCGCTCGCCGCCGCCGCAACCACCGAAATCGGGAAGACGATGCCGCGGATCGTCCCGACGAACTGCCGCCCGAAGTAGTTGGGCCAGATGATGTTCTGCACCGTCACGTGGGCGCCCATGCCAATGCCCCAGGTCATGTTGTACGCCAGCAGGTAGATGACGCTGTCCTGCGCGAAGATCATCGCCAGCATCGAACAGCCCGCGATTCCGGTGCCGAAGAACCCCAGATAGCGCGTCTGAATCCGGTCCGCCAGGAAGCCGAAGAACAGCGCCGAGAACGACACCATCAGCGGGTCGAGCGCCGTCGCCAGCGCGATAACGCTCGTCGAAAGCCCCACGTCCTGCCAGTAAGAGGTGCGGTAGAGCACCGTCCCCGGCAACACGGCGCCGAGGATCATCATCGCCGCCACGATCATCCACATCGTCGGGCTTCGGATCGCCTGCGCCGCCGTCCAGTTCTCTGACGTTGCAGTCGCTGCTGAGCTCTCGATCGCCGAGTAGACTGGCGGGTGGTCCGCGCCGTCCGGGTGCAGCCCCATCGACTCCGGGTCCTTTCGCATGAAGATCGCGCACGGTATCGCAAGCACGCCGATCACCATGACGCCGGAAATCAGCCACGCCTCGCGCCAGCCCAGGTTGTCGATCAGCGCCTCGACGACGGGCAGGAAGATCGCCGTGCCCAGGGGCATCCCGATCGTCGCGATCGCCAGCGCGCGGCCCCGGTTCGTGTGGAACCACTTCGCGATCGGCACCGTCGTGATCAGCTGCCCGCCCGGCGCGCCAAACCCGGCGATACCGGAGATCGCGAACAGCGCGTAGAAGACAACGAGGCTGTGAACCCCCGCCAGCGCCAGCACACACGCGCCAGCGATCACCCCCACAGCCGTCCCCAGCACTCGCGAACCGATGCGGTCCAGCAACGCCCCGACGAACGGCGCCGCCACGCCCGCAACGATCAGGCGCATCGTGTAGCCCCACGACAGGTCGCTGCGGCTCCAGCCCAGGTCCTCGCTCATCGGCGTGATGAAGAAGGAGAAAACAGCGGCGTTCAACGGCGACGCCGCCAGGTTCATGATCAGCGTCGTACCAACGACAACCCAGCCGTAGAAAATAGGAGGACGGTTACGTATCCGGGATAACACTCAAGCGCAGTTTACGGCGACGCGTTGCGGCGTTCTACGCAATGACGCAGGTGCAGGCCCTTTAGCGGGGCTCTGGGGGTGTCCCCCAGCTTCCATGCCGTATCCGGGATAACACTCAAGCGCAGTCTACGGTGGCGTGTCGCTGCGTTCCATGTCATGCGGGAGGGGGCGCCCTTTAGCGGGGGCCTGGGGGTGCCCCCCAGCTTCAAAAGCCGTCTCCGGGATACCACGCAAAGGCAGTCTAAGTAACCAGGCGGCTAGGTTCTACGCAATGACGCAGGTGCAGGCCCTTTAGCGGGGCTCTGGGGGTGTCCCCCAGCTTCCAAGCCGTATCCGGGATAACACTCGAGGCCAGTCTAAGTAACCAGGCGGCTAGGTTCTACGCAATTGCGCTGGTGCAGGCCCTTTAGCGAGGGCCGAAGGCGGCGCGCCCCAGCCCGTTCGTGTCGTCCGAGCGTCCGAACGTCCGGTGGTCGAACGTTACGACCCGGTAATCGCGCGAGAAGTGAGGCACCTGCTGGAACCAGCTCACGTGATTACCCCCGGCCCCGTGCGCGAAGACCAGTGCCGGCCCCTCGCCGTGTACTTCGTGGTAGAACTCGATTCCGTTGACTGTCGCGAAAGGCATGATGCGTCACCTCTTGCTGAACCATAGCCGGACCCCGCCTGAGTAGCCCACCGGCAGCGCCGATCATATGCCAACGCGAGGGACCCCGATGCGCTGTCGCAATCGCTTCCGCTTGCGCCCCTCGACGCTGCACGTCCCTGGTGACGAGCCTCACAGAGTTCGTGGCCCGGATCGGTCAGACTCATCTGGCTTTGAATCAATTCGTACTGCGGCGGAGGGTGATCACTTGAAGAACCGGCTCCTTTTCGGATGCTTGGCATCGGCTCTCGTGCTTATTGCGGCTTGCGGCAGCTCGGGTGATGACGGGGAGGCCACGCTACCGGTAGCGTAACCTTAGCATCTCCCACCGAGTTGACCGACCTCGAAAGAAACTACCTGGTCCAGGTGTCTGGAGCCTGGAGTCTATTCGCGACGAAGGCAGCCTCGTTTCAAGCCGTGTTCGCTCAGACCTGGCCCACGAACCAGCTGCTCTTTGACGCTCTGCGTGAAGCCGGCGCAGGAACAGCCTGGGTCGAACCCCTCGAAGCCGTTCAAAAACTCGAGCCTCCACGGCGTTTTGAAGCGGACCATTCATTGCTGCTGGCAAGATTGGAGGAGTTCGTTCGGATTGACGCCGAGATCGGCCAGACACTCGACAGCGGCGATCTAACTGCCTTTGTCCTCCTCAATGCCGAGCTTGGTGTCGTCGGCAACCTCGGCAACATCCAGGTCGACCCGGCCATTTGTGAAGCTCTTGCCGGCCCGGCCACGGAAGACCCGCTATGCAAGAGCACCGAGGACCTGCCTGGTGGCGACTATGGTCTGGAGGTTGAGGTTCTCTTTCTCGAACTTGAAGCCAACCTGGGCCCCCGTCTCGGAGTCTGGGCAGCCTGGCGTCCGCTCGCTTCTGACGCTCAGTTCTTCGAAGTCCTCGAAGCCGTACAGCCGGAAGTCGAGGCGACGATTCAGGAAGCCTTCGATCAACTGATAGCCCTCGTACCGCCGGCAGAGCTAACGGCAGACCACGAACTGCTGTCGACTCACCTGAACAGCTTGCTTGAGATCAGTGGCCGAGCGTTCGTGGCTATCCAGGCACAGGATGTTCAGGCTTACGAAGCGGAAACCATGGCGGCATTCCCGGCAATCTGTAACACGCGCTCGGCGCTCTCCCCGGACATGCTTCTGATAGCGCACGGTCACTTTGATCCCCCACCCTGCCCCTAGACTGAATCTCACTGCGTCCCGCGCTAAATTAGCTCCGGGCCGCTACTTTGCCATCAGTTCACACCAGGCCTGGATCACGCACTGCAGCTCTGGCGTCTTCGCCGCGCAGACGGCCTCCAGAATCGCCTGGCGCACCGCCCGCATCGAGATCAACGGCAACTAACAACGGTTGCGAGATTTTACAAAGATAATGGCTAAGACGGATATACAGTAGCTCAGACCTATGGCAAACTAAAGAAGTTAGAACAATAGTCCGAATGTTCGGAACAAACGTGCTGGAGGTACCGAATGTCTAAGATTGGTAGACCAAGAGATGTGATAGGCAGCACAGGCAGTTCCGGGCGCTTCATTGTCCGTTCAAATTCAAGGGTTGTTAACGCCCTTTTCGGAAAAGCTTCCAGTGGAGGCTTCCAAGCGAGGTCGGTCGCAGGAGGTGCCCTCTCTACTTCCAGATCAATGAAGGTCAAGAAGGCTTAGATCGCTCGGCCTTTCGTCTCTGGTCAATTTCGGCTTCGGTTTCTTGGCGAACGCGACCGAACACACGATCGAAGGCGCTCGCGCGAACTCCCTCAAAGAATTGTACGTTTACGCCAGCCTTATCTAGACGAAGGCTTGATCGAAAATCCGGCTAGGGTTCGGCAGAGACAACCTTGGATATCCCAGCGTTGATGATCTTTTCGGCGCACAAGAAGCACGGAAACGTCGTCGTGTATAGGGTTGACCCCTGCAGATTCTGGCTGCGGGCGTTGTTGATAGCGCGGGCCTCAGCATGAATTGCCGTACAAACACTCATCGCACGGTCTTGGAAGAATACCTTTTCGACGTCCGCATCACATCCAGAGCATTTCCACGGTGGGCCATCGTCGAGTAATCCGAGTGCCATACCACAGCTCGGACACTTCAGTTTGGAGGCGTGTGCCTCGGTAAAAAAGTCGTTACGGACCATGTCTCGGAAGCATTCACCATACGCATGTATACAAGGTTTTTCACCGTGGGGATTCTCGTTATAGCCGAGTGAAATCGGCTCTTCGTCCTCGGGTGAAACGATCACGGCACCCACTTGGCGCTTTAAGCAGAACGACGTGTTTGATGCACCATAGGCTAGATTCATAAGATTTTCTTCGGGCGTTGGGTAGCGTCTCTCCAGACCGGCCACTAGGCGCACTAACGGTCCGACCTCAGCGCCAAGCCTCGCGGCCATCGTCGCAGGTCTTAACTGGTCATTGTTTGCGAGTATGACGTCCGCTTCGTCGACGCAGAGCTGGACTTGCTGTCCATATGCGACTTCTTCATCTTGGTCACGTGAATCATCGAGTGTGAAGTCTTCAATGGTGCGGTCGTCTTCTTCGTACCGTTTCTTAGACCGCTCCCACCTAATCTCCCATGCCTCGTTAACAGCAAAGAGGTAGAAGCGGTACCCAAACTTCTGTCGAAGCCACTCAATCTCGCCGAGATTTCTGATTCCATCTATAACTAGTAGATCAATGGATTCTCCAGTTGCCCCAGCATGCTCGCAGGCCATTTCCGTCAGGTATCCAGGCTGATTTTCGGAGCGGAGCCGGTCTCCCAGGTTTTGCAGATCAAAGCGCAGAGGTTGGGAGCCCTCAGTATTCTCGGCCGACCATGCTGCCCGAACGTAGTCAAATAGCTTCTCGGCTTGCACTGTCCTGCCGGGCAGGAGATTCAGAGAGTCATCTGCCAAGTAGGCGGCAATAGTCGAGCAACCACTTCCAAACGGACCGGTTAGACCGACGACGATTGCGTTCTCAGTGAGCGCTATGAAACGAGTTTACTTGCTTTACGTGAAAATGCGCTCGCGTTTTCTAAGCCAGCGCTATTGGGACCATGCGATTGACAACCATCTTCGCTACCGACAAGCTCTTCCCACCCTGGTATTATCCCGCCCACCCTGAAAGGCGCACCGAAATGACCATGGATCAAGCCAAAGCAGAAGCCTTCGCCGGACAGATGCTCGGCGTCCTCAACTCGACCGCCCTGGGCTTCATGCTGACCATCGGCCACGACACCGGCCTGCTGGACAAGATGGCCGAGCTGCCCGCCGCCACCAGCCAGGACATCGCCAACGCCGCCGGCCTCAACGAGCGCTACGTCAGGGAGTGGCTCGGCGCCATGGCCACGGGCAAGGTCGTCGAGTACGACGCCGCCACTCGCACCGACCGCCTGCCGCCGGAGCACGCCGCCTCCATCACCCGGGCGGCCGGCCCGGACAACATCGCCAACACCCTCGCCTTCTTCCCGGAGCTCGGCAAGGTCGCCGGCAAAGTGACCGACTGCTTCCGTAACGGCGGCGGCGTCCCCTACTCCGAGTACGAAACGTTTCAGACCCAGATGCGCAACGAAAGCGCCATGGTCTTCGACGCCACCCTGGTCGATATCACGCTGCCTCTCGTTCCCGGCATCGTCGAGCGACTCTGGTCCGGCATCGAAGTCGCCGACGTCGGCTGCGGCGCCGGCCACGCCATCAACCTCATGGCCCAGGCCCACCCGGCCAGCAACTTCACCGGTTACGACTTCTCCGAAGAGGGCACCGGCCTCGGACGGGCCGAAGCCGAGTCAATGCAGCTCACCAACGCCGCCTTCGAAGTCCGCGACGCCGCGAATCTCGGTATCTCGCAGCAGTTCGACTTCATCACCATCTTCGACGCCGTCCACGACCAGGCCCACCCGGCCGACATGCTCGCGTCCGTCTACGAAGCCCTCAAGCCGGGGGCACCCTGCTCTGTGTCGATATCGCCGCCTCCAGCGACCTCGCCGGCAACCTCGATCACCCCTTCGGCCCCATGCTCTACGCCATCTCGACCCTGCACTGCATGACCGTGTCGCTGGCCTACGGCGGCGAAGGCCTCGGCACCGCCTGGGGCGAGCAGAAGGCGCTCGAGATGCTCGGCGCCGCGGGCTTCAAAGACGTCACCGTCCACAAAGTAGAGGGCGACCCCGTGAACAACTACTACATCTGCCAAAAATAGCGTAGCGGAGCGCCGCGCCCCGCCGGCCCCTACTGCGCCAAGTGCTCCCGCGAGAGGTCGCTATTTCTGCGTCGCGATCCAGCCAGAAACGCGCCCCTCTTCCGGCTCGCTAGCGCCCCGTAACTGTCGCTTCTATGTCGCGTCTTGGCCCGCAGTCAGTACCGTCCCGGCCACACGCCCGTCGCGCTTCCGCCCTGAAAACGTCCTGTCTCTGCGACGAACTAGCCTCGAACCCGACTCGCCTCGGACTCGTCTCGAGTCTGAAACCTACGCCTTCAGTGCCCGATACACCTTCTCCGACGTGATCGGCAAGTCGCGAATCCTCACCCCGCACGCATCGGCCACGGCGTTCGCGATCGCCGGCGCGACAGGCGTCGTGGGCCCTTCCCCAATCGCCTTGATGTTGTATGGCCCAACCCCGTGCTCAGTCTCGACCAACACGGTCTGCACCGGTGGCAAGTCCATGGTTACCGGCATCTTGTAGTCGCCCAGCGACAGGTTTGTCACCCGCCCGTCCTCGACTCGCATCTCCTCCATCAGTGCGTAACCAATGCCCGCTACGATGCCGCCATTGATCTGTCCTTGGTGCCCCAATGGGTTAAGGATGCGCCCTACGTCGTGTGCCGAAACGAAGTTCCTCAGCCTGATCTCGCCCGTGTCTTGGTCGACTTCGACCTCCGCGATCTGCACGTTGAAGCCCGTAACGTGTGCCAGCTCCCCCAGCCCCGCCATCTGAGTCTTGCGCCCCGAAGTAATCGCCCGATTCGCTTCCGAGAGCACGTCCTGCCATCGCACGCTCTCGTTCAGTGTCGTGTTGCGGACCACGTCCCCATCGAGCTCGACCTTCCCCGCCGGCCACTCCAACCGTTGCGCGACGAATGCCACCAGCTCCTGACGTGCTGCCTGTGCCGCCTCGTGTACCACTGCGGAATTGACCCGTGCCGCCCAGCTCCCCGCCACGCCCGAATCAAAGGGCACTGCGTCCGTGTTCCAGATGTCCAGCTTGACCCGGTTGATCGGCAAATTCAGCTCCTCCGCTGCCATCTGGATCATGATCGTGTACGTGCCGGAGCCCTGGTCGAATATCGGCGTGCCCAGGGAAATCGTCCCGTCCGTATTGAACGTGATCGAAGCGTTGCCGATTCCACCGCCCGGAGGTCGCTCCCCAATCGCCACGCCACGCCCGACGCCGGGCCGTTTTGGTGCGCGGTAATCCGCTGCATCCGCCGCGGCTTGTAGCGTCTCCTTCGCCCTTACGCTATCGAACTTCACACCGAACGCCGTCTCATCGCCTTCGCCAACTACGTTTTTCATCCGAAACGCTAGCGGGTCCATCCCAATCTCCCGCGCCAACTCGTCCACATGCGACTCGATTGCGAACACGGCCTGCGACTCTCCGGGGCCGCGCATGTACCCGCCTGGAATCGTATTCGTGTAGACGTGCGCCGCTTCAAGACGCGTGTTGGGGATTACGTACGGTCCCGCGGCCTGCTCTGGCCCGAAGATGATCCCGCCCGGCTTGAACGCTCCGTAAGCGCCACAGTTGACATAAAAGCGCGTATGATGTGCCGTGATCGTGCCGTCATTCTTGATGCCAGTCCGATAGTGGACCATCGTCGCGTGGCGCGGATTGCCGGACAGCAGCTCGTCCAGGTAGTCGTTGACCAGCCGGACCGGTTTGCCCGTAGCCTTCGCCAGGTTGTAGCAGATCGGTAGCAGGACAGGTGTACTTTTGGCGCCAAAATCGCCGCCGATGTAGGTGTGGTGGACCAGCACCTTGCTCGGGTCCTCGTTGACCACGCCCGAGAAGTGCGTCTTTGTGCCGTGCGGCATCTTGCTTCCGGCCCAGACGTGGATCCGTCCCTCGCCATCGATCGCGACGGCACAGTTCTGCGGCTCCAGGTAGCCCTGATGCTGACGCTGTGTGAAGTAAGTGTTTTCGATGATGCGATCTGCTTCAGCGAATCCCTTCTGGAGGTCGCCCCTGTCAGTTGAGCGGGACGTGTAGGTGTTCGAAGGCGTCTCCAGTGGCAACAACCCACCGAAGGGCCCCGGCCCCGGTGTCTCCGTCACCCCCGCGTACGTGTTGAAGTCGGGATGGATAACCGGCGCGTCAGGCCCCATCGACTCTTCGAGGTCGAATACGGCTGGCATCTCCTCGTAGTCAACGTCTATGAGATCGACCGCCGACTGCGCCGTGTCTTCATCGACGGCGGCCACGGCTGCAACGCGCTCACCAACGAATCGCACACGTTCGCGAGCCAGGATCGGCATGTCCTTGAGGTTGCTGCCGTAGAGCCCGGATCCCACGTCTTTGCCGGTGATAACGGCGAAGACGCCAGGCAGCGCCTTCGCGGCCGCCGTGTCCATGTTTACGATGCGAGCGTGGGCGTAGGGGCTGTAGAGCACCTTGCCCCAGAGAACACCTTCCAGTGGCAAGTCAGACGTATAAATGGCACGTCCTGTGACCTTGTCGATGCCGTCAACGCGACCGATGGGCTGCCCCAGAACGTGATTTGTCACGATCGTCCTCCTGCGTCTGCGCGTCAGCACGGATTCTAACCCGCCTGGCGTAGCTATCGAGAGGCGACAACTTCCGACTTTGACCGCAAGATTCGGATAGTCAGGCCGGCACGCTCCGAGCCACAATGCCTGCATGGCATCCAGGAGTACGACGAACGAATCCGCGTATACCAATGACGAATCGCGTTGGCAAGCCGTCGAAGCTCGCGACGTGGCCGCTGACGGTGCGTTTTACTACGGCGTTCGCTCAACAGGCGTTTACTGCCGTCCGTCCTGTCCTTCGCGTCGCCCGAATCGTGACCAGGTCGTCACGTTCGACACCTCCGAGGACGCAAGGACAGCCGGCTTTCGAGCTTGCCGCCGTTGCTACCCGGACAGTGTCAGCGCCGACCAGCTGGCCGTTGCGACAGTCCTGAAGTTGATCGAGGCGAGCGATGTCGAGCTGACCCTGGGGGACCTTGCTGACGAGGTGGGGTATAGCCCGTCGCATCTGCAGCGGCTCTTCAAACGCCAGACAGGCCTTAGTCCGAAACAGTATGGCGGCGCACTCCGGCAGGAACGCTTTCGTAAGGACCTGCAAGACAGCGAAACGGTCACCGACGCCGTCTACGGAGCCGGCTTCGGCTCCATTCGTGCCGCCTACGAGCATGCGACTCAACTCGGTATGCGCCCGTCCGTGTTCCGGCGTGGCGGCCCCGGCGAGCGAATTACGTACGCCATCTCAAAAAGTGAGCTGGGCCACTTCCTCGTCGCCGCGACGGACCGAGGCATTTGCGCTGTCTACCTCGGTAAGGCTGAGGAACTGGTGCAACAGCTGATGCAGGAGTTTTCTCAGGCCGAGTTAAGAGAGGATCGCACAACCATGGCGGAACACATCAGTACGGTTGAGGATGCTATCGGAGTCGAATCCCGTAACCCGGGGCTCCGCCTTGATGCACACGGCAGTGAGTTTCAACAGAAGGTATGGGCCGCGCTGCGCGAGATTCCCGCAGGGCAAACGCGAACCTATGGCCAGATCGCAGAGTTCATCGGACAGCCAACCGCGGCTCGGGCGGTCGCCAGAGCCTGCGCTACAAATCCACTGGCGCTCCTAACGCCCTGTCATCGTGTCGTCCGCGGCGATGGCGGGTGGTTACCGCTGGGGTATCGAACGAAAGCAAGAACTCCTGAGACGAGAAAGAGTCATGTCGTGACCAGGCCAGCGTGTTTGGGATCGGTCTGGGTGACCTAATAGCCATTCGCCCCTGATATCCATCCAGACAACAAGCCATCGCCGCTTAGCAGCGGAGTGATTCAACGCGCCTTTCTTGAAGGATGTAAACCTAATGAAATCACCGCCAGCGTCTTCCAACACACCTCTTTTGGCAGTGCTACTGGCCGGCATCTTCATTGCAACCATGGACACGGCGATCATCAACGTTGCCGCGCCCTCGATTCGTTCAGGGCTGGGCGCCAGCGATGCCGAGATCCAATTTGTCGTCGCCAGCTACATCCTGACCTACGCCTTGTTGCTGATAACGGGCGCTAGAGCAGGTGACATGTATGGCTACGGACGCGCCTTCTTCGTCGGTACCGTAGTCTTCACGGCCGCGTCCCTCGCTTGCGGCGCGGCCCCGAACGCGCTCGTGTTGATCCTGGCCCGAGCTGTCCAGGGCGCTGGCGCGGCTCTCATGGTGGCTCAGGTCCTCAGAGGCATTCAGACCAATTTCTCGGGACAAGCGCGAACATTCGCTATTGGCTCCTACGCGATGGCTCTGTCGGTCGGCGCGGTGACAGGGCAGATATTCGGCGGCGCATTGGTCTACGCAGACCTGTTTGGCGCCTCCTGGCGACCGGTATTCCTGGTTAACGTACCGCTCGGCATCGTCATCCTCCTCGCTGCGACTCGATTCTTGCCGATGCAGCGGGGGAAGCGGACCCAGTCTCTCGATCTGCTGGGAGTTCTGACGCTTTCTGTCGCTTTGCTGCTCGCATTGGTACCTCTGATCCTCGGCCGTGATCAGTCGTGGCCCGTCTGGACCTGGATAAGCCTCTCCCTCAGCCTGCCGGCTCTTGGGTTGTTCGTCGCTGTTGAACGTCGTGTTTCGGCGCGCGGTGGCGATCCTCTGGTGAATCTGCACATCCTGGCGAGGCCACCTGTCGCCTGGGCACTGTTGTCGACGAGCCTGGCGTTGGGGACGTACTTCGCGATGCTATTCATCCTCGCCCTGTATCTTCAGGAAGGTCTGGATAAGACGCCGCTGTACTCCGGTCTCATACTGATCTCCTGGGTCGCCGCTTTTGGCATTTCGGGCGAGGTGATCAAGCGCTCGCGCCAGGATCGACTACCGTGTTTCTCCGCGATCGGCTTTCTGGTCCTCGCTGCGGTCTACCTCGGCATCGGTGCGAGCCTGGCGCTGGGCATTTCCAGCCAGGTGCTGCTGATAACGCTACTCGGATTCGGCGGTCTCGGATTTGGTCTTGGCCGGAGCACCGCGGTCATACAAGTAATAAACAACGTGCCGGACCGCTATGCGTCGGATATCAGCGGCGTCATCAATACCAGTTCTCAGATATGCGGCGTTGTCGGAGTGGCAGCGTTCGGCGCGATTTATCTGGGCTTGGGACCACAAGGGGGTGTCCAGCCAGCGGAGGACGCGTTCATGTTTGTGAACGGCGCGCTAGCACTCACGGCGCTTGTCGCAGCCGTCGCGGCCCGCCTTTCGCTGCTCTCTGTAGCCTCTGCGCCACTGTCAATCGAGCACGACTTCGTGAATCAACCGGAGCCGCAACCGCGGTAGTGGTTCTAACCGTAATCGCGGCTCAAGCTAGAATCAGCCTGCAATCGGATTAGTTGAGCAAACGGAGGCTGATATGCCGGGCCGAGTTGAGGGCAAAGTAGCGATCATTTTTGGCGGCGGCCAGACGCCAGGTGAGACCATCGGCAATGGTCGTGCCACGGCAATCGTCCTGGCACGAGAGGGCGCAAGCGTTACGGTCGTCGATCGGGACCTACAGCGAGCGCAGGAGACGGCGAACGAGATTACAAAAGCTGGTCACAGCGCCGGGGCCGCCGCGTGCGACATCACGGATGAGGCTGCGGTCAAGGGTGTTATCGACGCGGTCGTCGCTCGCGAGGGCCGGCTCGACATCTTGCACAACAATGTCGGTGCCAGCCTCGCGCTCGGTGACGCCAACGCGCTGGATCTAACGGCGAGGCGTTCGAGCGCAGCTTCAAGGTAAACCTGGAAGGCATGTGGTTCGGCTGTAAGCACTCATTGATTGCTTTGCGCGAGTCGCATGGCAGCATCGTCAACATTGCTTCGATGGCAGCAATCGAACCCTATCCGTACCTCGGATACAAAACGACCAAAGCGGGTGTCGTCGCGCTGACTGAAAACCTGGCTGTGTACAACGCGGAGTACGGCGTACGCTCGAACGCCATACTGCCCGGCCTCATGAACACGCCAATGGCTATCGAGAATCGTATCGGCCTGAACGGCATGACGCGGGACGACGTGGTCGAGATGCGCAACAAGCGAGTGCCCCTGGGCCGTAAGATGGGCACCGGCTGGGGACGTCGCCAACGCCGCACTCTTCCTTCATTCGGAGGAAGCGGGTTTCATTTCAGGCGTCTCTTTGCTAGTGGATGGCGCGCAGGCGGTGTCCTGGGGGCATTAGGCGTTACTGGACCGGCGTGCTGCCCAACGGCGTCTCAGATACCGACGCGAAGAGACTCTGGACGACCTCCGGGATGGCGATGTACGAAATACCCGAAATCAACATCATGATCATGCCGGAGTTGAAGATCTTGTAACGGTGGCCCCCGGCCGCGGCATACGGGGCGAACGAATTCGCCGCCGTCAGCATCAGGATGCTGACAACCACAAGTAGACGGATGAAGCTCGCATCTGGAGCGGCAAAGACGATAGCGTTGGTAACACCCGCCTCCGCGATCAGGTCAGAATCCAGATTGTCGCCCTGAACCTCTGCAATCTTGCCGCCGAAGATTAAGACGACCTCCGTGACGAACAGAATAATGCCGAGCAACGCCGCGTGCATTGGCACAATAACGAAAGTGAACGAGCTTGTTACCAGGGCTCGAGAGGAGCGCAAGAGTGAAACCTTCTGGCCGAAGGATGACGCCAGCTCGCCCACCGTCGCCGGGTCGCCGCCGACTTTGATGCCGTCGGAGAAAATGCGGACCGTACGCGTGACCAATTCCGAACCCGTTTCATCGGCTAGCCGCGCCCACGTCATTTCTGGTGGCAGATCGTTGGTAAGACGCACGTAGAGCTTGCGGACGTGTGTTTCCATCGCCCCGAGGGAACGGCGGTTGAGACGTGATAAACCCTCCGGGACTGTCGTGCCGACGGCTCCCATGACGCTGCCGAGGCCCCGTAAGAAGGCAGGCACGTCCTTGTCGCGCTGGTCGATCTTCTTGTCGTCCAGCCAGACCAGCCACCCGATAGGCGTGAGCAGCAGTGCCGACACGATCAGAGCGATACCGAGGCCAAAAAAGAGCCATCCGAGAACGAAGACCGGTCCGGTTAACGAAATCAAAACCACGGCCAATTTGGCCATCTGCTCTTGCTCTGCCGAGCGCCTCGAGAGGTGATGCGTCTTAACCTCGTGTGGCGCAACAGTGAAGATGATCCAGCTGCCTGCAACGGTCACCATCATGACGATCAGTGAGAGCCCGGCGATCGCAATCGTGCCGACCGGGTAGATCATCATCGAAACGAGCGAGATGACGACGATCAGCGTCGTCGCGACCATTAGCGCGATGTACGCGTCGGTCCACTTGCGTAGGGATTCCATGTCGCGTTCGTACTTGTTGCCGTACAGCTCCAGCTGAACCTCAGTCTCGCACTGTAGGAAGTCGGCTTCCGACTCACCGGCTGACAGCGCAGTCGCGAAGTGCAACAGCAAGTTTTGGACGCTATCGACCTTCGCCTGATCGCCAACGACTTCGCATGCCTGCGAGTAGTCATAGTTAAGGCGCTGAGCCACGCGGTGCACGCGGCGGAAATACTTCGAAGTGCTGTAGTCCAACTCCGCCGTACTTTCGAACAGTTGGTCGCGGGCAATGCCGGAGGTCGCAATCGCTGACATGTGCGTCAGTTGCGTAACCAAGTCGAAGTCGGTCGGCTCCCGTGAGAACAGCGACTGCGGCCCGAAATCGTCATTGACTTTGCGGGCCGAGGCGGGATCAGATGATTCCTTGCCTCTGAGCCTGTGCAAAAGCCTTAAAGATGTCAAAGAAGTTGGTCCTTCCGGCTTCCAGGAGCCGTTCGAACAAGCGCGCCCGCTTCGCCATTTCGTCGTAGATGGCGCGCTTGTTCTGTGGGTCGATCCCGCGTGCGGGCGCGACCCGATTCTCAAGTAGATAGCTATTCATGTGACCTGTCGCTTCGAATGTGTCGTTGTGAGGCACCCAGCGGTAAGTCTCGATGAATGAGAAGGCGTCAGCCTGGCTGTCATAGCCGATCAGTTCATTGAGGCTAAGGATGCGGCGTCCAGGCCTGCCGTCGGGCAGGCGTACGGCGCTGCAGATGGCGACGACGTTGAGATTGTCGATGTAAGTCTTCGGTACGCTGATCGGCACACCGGTGAGACGCTGGATCAGCTTCTCGACTGAAGATGCGTGGAAAGTCGCCGCTACGGCGTGACCGGTCTGCATGGCCTGGAAGGCGATGGCGCCTTCCTCACCGCGAATCTCACCAACAAGGATGGCGTTAGGCCGCTGACGGAGGGCGGCGCGTAGCAAGGAGAACATCGTGACACCGCCGCCGTCGGATGCGGACATGGAGCCTCGTACTACCTCTCGCGTCCAGTTGGAGTGAGGCACTTGCAGCTCGGGCGTGTCCTCGATAGTCACGATCTTGGCCGCGGGTGGGTAGAACATAGTCAGCGCGTTGAGCAGCGTCGTCTTTCCGGACGCAGTTTCACCCGAGACGAAGAGGTTCATGCCATCACCGATCATCAGTGAGAGGTAGGCCGCCATCTCCGAACTGAGACCGCCTGATTTGATGACGTCGAGGATGCTCATCGGCACTGCTGTGAACTTACGAATCGTGAAGTTGCTGCCACGGGTCGAAACGTCATTACCATAGACGATGTTGATACGTGAGCCGTCCGGCAGGACGGCGTCGGAAATCGGGTTCCTAAAGGTGACCGGCGTCTTGATCTTCTCGGAGAGTCGCAGAACAAAGGTGTCGAGCGCTTCCGTCTCGTCGAACCTAATGTTCGATTTGAGCCCACCAAACAGCTTGTGCTCAATGAAGATGGGACCAACCCCACTGCAGCTGATGTCCTCTATGAAGGAATCCTGGATCAGCGGCTCCAGGTAACTGAGACCGATCTTGTCCTTGAGGACGAGGTATTTCAGCGCGTCGAGTTGCTCCGGGGAGAGGACTATCTGCTCTTGTTCTTCACCGGAGCTGCCCTTCTTGCGGTTGAAAGGATTGAATCCGCCACCGCCACCGCCACTTTCACCTTTGCCGACTTTGACGTTGTCTTCGATTGCCCTGAGTAGAACTTCGGCCTTCTGTTGATCGTCCTCACAGGTTTCTAGTTCATCGACGTAGTCAAGGAGAAAGACGTCTATTTTGGCGACGTGCGTGTCCATGTTCGGATCCACCATCGAGGGCTCGATGGACGCGTAGGTGTCGCGGGCATCTTCGGTGTCCGTGATGATGTGGACGAATAGGCCGTTGCCGACGCTGTAGATGAAATTCTTGAACGGGACCTCGCCAGCCTGACGATTTATCTTTTCGTAGTAGTCCGGCTCACCACCAAGAGCCTCGTAGTCGAGCGTCTCAAGGTAGATACGCAGGTGTGGTGCATCTAGGAGCGCCTCTTTCAGCGCGAGTTTCCGCTCAGTGCGTTCGTCCGCCGGCGACTCTTCGAGTGCTTTCTTCGGCTTCTTCTTCCGCCGTTTGAGTTCCGCGGGTGCCGCTTCGCTCATGCCTTGGCTTTCGTGACGGGGATGATGCGCATGCCGAGGCCTGGCTCAACGTCAAATGACACGATGTTGCCGGTGCTCTTGGCAGCACCGCGTACCTTCGAAACCTCGAGCACCTTGACCAGCAGAGTGCCGATTTCTTCAACACGAAGACGCAGGTGGGCATCACACATCGAACGCAACCTTGTCAGCAACTGTTCGGTTGATGCGTAAGAGTGCATCGTCAATATCAGGCTGCGCCCACCGTCGCATAGCTCCTTGGCATGGGAGAAAAAGTCGAGTGTTTCCGCTTCCGAGGCGTATGTTACGAACGCGGTCAACGAGTAGACAACGACGACGTCGGCTTTGCTCTTGGCGATATGGTCGAGCAGGATCTGGAAAATACGAAGCGATTGTTCTTCCGTGAAGCTGTTCGGGACGGGGTAGACGTTGATGCGCCCCATGATGAAGAAGTCGTCAATTTCGAGCGCCAGCGAACGCATCTGGCGAAACAGGCTGGCAGTCGTGTTTTCAGTCGTGTACATGTCGATGCGGAGCCCCCTGTGCAGCGTGCCCCAGGTGAACTGCTGAACAAGGACGCTTTTGCCCGCGTCCGACTGTCCTTCGATCAGGGTGAGGGAGCGCAGCGGCAGGCCACCGCCGATCTTCTTGTCGATCTCGCCATTGCCGGTTGTCACCAACCACGGTGGTGCGGTGCTGACCAAGATGCCCTCCTAGACCAACCTCGTGAATGAGGCAGCGGCGATAGCGCCGACCTCGGTAGTGATGACGAGCGAATTGGCCGGCCCGACCTTGACAACCGGACTGAGGTTGAGCAAGAGATCTGCGCTTTCGCCGGGGTTGAGGATGCCGGGCTCCTGGTCGTCGTTCAGGATGCTGACGAGTTTCCAGGTGTTGTTGATCAGACCGGTCGCGTCATAGGGCAGCCAGAGGTCGGCCTGGCCCGTGGGGTCGGTGAAGTAGCTGACAATGATGTCGAGGTTTTCTATCGTGCCGATGCGGGTTGAGCCGCCGTTGAGCAGCGTGACGCTGACGAATTGGCCGGTGACGTCCACCGACGTGTTCGTGACGGAGAGGTCCGTCGTGGACTTCTCGGTGAGCCGTTCCTCCATCGCGCGGAAGCTCATTCCCACCGTGTCGTATGCCAGGAGGCTGCCGCGGCCCACGATCGCCATCGCGGTGAGGAGGAGGGCGCCTACGATCATGGAGGGTATCGCGTTATCCATGATTAAACCGTGAAGAACCGAACGTCGTTTATGCCATTCGGCGCGACGAGCTTGATGTAGTACGTGGTGCCCGCGGCTAGGTTGTAGTCCAACGTCAACGTTACTTTGAGAGTGGCCGTCGGATTCCAGACCGTGTCATTCTCGATTGTGTAGTCCCAGTAGGGCGCCGTGCAGCTGGCTCCACAGTATGGAACGCGGACGAAGTCGGTTTCGGTGCCAAAGAACACGTCCACACGATCGATTGGGATGATCCTGACCACGCCGACGTTCTTGGTCCACGTCTCGACCGTGGGACTGGCGTCGACACCGGCGGCGTGAATGATCTCGATCTGGGTGCTGATCCGGGAGTCGACGCTGTCGGCGGAGGCCACGAGGGAGCTGCTGGTGCGGGAGATCGCCGGCATCATGGCGTTGAGCACGGCCACGATCGCCGTAATGCCCGCGACGGTCAGCAAGACGGTCGCAATTGCTTTCTCCACGAGCGGTTCTCCTAGCTAACTCTGCGTAGCGGGCGCGAGGCCCCGTAGCTGTCGTCGGCTTCATCAATCAAGGCGGATAGCTCTCTGAGTGCTAGGAGGTAATTGGTCACGCCACTCGGTCTTGGTTGTGAGTCATCCTGGAATAGCGGTGCTGAGAGCTTGGTTAGAGTCGATTCCAATTCTTCGTCTATGAGACCGCCGTAGCGCGCCAGTGACAGAACGATGTCCAGATCGCTAGCGTCCATGCGGTCAGCGGTTTCCTGCGTCCAGGCGATCAGCGTCGCCAGTGAGCCAACGCTCCAGCGCTGCCGAGCCTGCGGATCTCGATTGATGGCGTGCGGTGCATCAGTCTCATCTCTTCCTTGGAAGGGTGTCGCCGGGGGAATCTCCTGGAGAGCCACACCCGCTGCGGACTTTAGTTGAACGACATTTGACGGTTCCGATGGCTTCCGATGGCATGGCAGTGCTTCCGATGGCAGTGCTTCCGATGGCAGTGCTTCCGATGGCAGTGCTTCCGATGGCAGTGCTTCCGATGGCAGTGCTTCCGATGGCAGTGCTTCCGATGGCAGTGCTTCCGATGGCAGTGCTTCCGATGGCAGTGCTTCCGATGGCGGTACTTCCGATGGCGGTGCTTCCGATGGCGGCGTTTCGGCGGCAGTGGGCGGCTCAGCCGAGGGTGGTGGTACTTGAGCGAGAGCCGGTACTGGCAGGTTCTCGGAATAGTCCACGGAGAATGGGTTCTGGCGTGCCAAGACCGCAGTGCGGACTTCCTGCAAGATCGTCTTTATCTCGCCCTTGAGGACGCCGATCTCTTCTTCCAGCGCCGTGACTTTTGAACCGAGCTCCATGCTTTTTCCTGGTTTGCGGGTGGCGCCGGCAGTGCTGCCGGCGCCACCCTCTAGTTAGCGGCTTCTTCCTGAGCCCCTTAGTGAAGCTGCATGATGGCGTCAAGCTGCGCCGGCATTGACCGCGTCAGGTCGAGAACGGCGCCGACGGGCGTCTGAATCTCGAACGTGAAGCGAGCGTTCGGGGTGAAATCGGCGCCCGCCATACTCGCGTCGGCGAGGTCAATAGCCATGACGAACAGTTCGCCAGGCTCCAGCAGAAGGTCGCCGTCACCGACGATCTCCGTGGCCGTGTAGACGACGTCGTCGATGATCACGCCAGCGTCGCGATAGGCCACGACGGTCCGGTTGCTGACGGCAGCCGGGTCGAGCGGAATCGCTTCGCCGCCGGCGGTCGTGGCGACTGACCACTGGACCGAGCCGGCCGTGATACCGGTCTGGACGATCGGGACGTCGTTGTCGTCTACTACGAGGCCGCCCCGGACTTCCATGGTGCCTCGCGCCTTCGCGAGGCCGGCGAATACCGTCTCCTTACCGCGCTCGGCGCTGAAGATACCTGTCGTTAGGACGACGAAGGCGAAGACGGTGGCAACGACCACGAAGGCGATCAGGATGATCGCGGTTTCGAGACCGGTGATACCGCGTTCGTCACGTCCCCTCTGAATTAGTTTGCATAAATTCACTCTATTGCTCCTCCTTAGTGCAGTTGCATTACTGTGTCGATCGCGGACGGCATTGACCGCGTCAGGTCAAGGACGGCGCCGACTGGCGTCTGAATCTCGAACGTGAAGCGGTAGTTCGCGCTCACCTGTGCACCGGTCAGATCGGTGACGTCGACGCTCATGACGAACAGTTCGCCCGGCTCCAGCAGCGTGTCGCCGTCGCCGACGATCTCGGTCGCCGTGTAGGTCACGTCGTCCAGCAGGATCGCGGGGTCGCGGTAGGCGATGACGGTGCGGTTGCGAACGGCAGCCGGGTCGAGTGGAACCGCCTCGCCGCCAGCGGTTGTGGCCACTGACCACTGAAAGGTCCCCGTAGCGATGAACTCCGGACAGCCATCGTCGGCGGTGAGGTCCGCGTCGTCGTCGATGCCGTCACAGATGCTTTCAGGCGGCCCGACGGCCGCAATAGCCGCCGTGGTGGTGAGTGCGTTAACCACGACGCCACCGCGAACTTCCATGGTGCCTCGCGCCTTCTGGAGGCCGGCAAACACCGTCTCCTTACCGCGCTCGGCGCTGAAGATACCGGTTGTCAGGACGACGAAGGCGAAAACGGTAGCAACGACCACGAAGGCGATCAGGATGATCGCGGTTTCGAGACCGGTGATACCGCGCTCGTCACGCGTCCTCTGAATCAGTTTGCGTAGATTCACTTCTTAATGTCCCTCCCGATTCGTGATCGTTCGCCATTTGTCTTTGGTTGTAGGGCTGCGAACGCTCCCTACGGAATCGTCTTCATGTTTTTCGCTAGCTCCTCCTTCGTCCCAACGTCCCAAGCCGGCGTTTCGGCCGGTTGGGCCGAATACGGGCGAAAGTCAGTCGGCGAGACTCCTCGCTGAATTCTCTTGATCTGATTTCGGAGTTCAGGGATGCGGGATGCATCGGGGAACGCCCTCATTCGTAACCAAATACCGGTTCGGCTGTGGTGTTGATCAGAGCCGTGGGCTACGAAACGGCAAATTTCAAGACATGCAATTTCAGGGCATCCTGCGTCACGGGTAAGAGAAACCCCGATTCTCGGCACCGGCATGAGCGCCAAAACTGCTAGAGATGACTCATGATCACGCCTGACCATGCCTCCGCGCGCGTAAGGCTGCCGTTACGGGTAGTGATGGCTGTGATATTTGCAGTCGGACTGCTGTTTGCGCTGCCGGGTCCTGCCGTCGCTGATGCAGAAACACCGACTCCGACACCGGCGGAGTCTGCGACGCAGGAGTTGGAACCCACAGCGACAGTGACACAGGAACTCACGGCGACGGCGACACAGGAACCCACGGTCACAAAGACCCCGAAGCCCACCTCAACGCCGACACCGCCTGCCACGCCGACTCCGCTACCTGGGCAGGACCTGGCGGTGTCGTTTTTCAACAATTCCTGCGAAGTAGGTGGGCCGCTGCTAGTCACGATTTTCAACACCAGTGCTACGCCACTGGTCGACCGGACCCTCCGCCTCAGGCTGGTAGGCGAGAGCGGCTTGCTAGAGGAGCACGATCACCTGATTGGCCTTCCGGCTTTTGGAACAGCCAACCTCCCGCTATTGAACAAGGCTGTCCCACCTTGGGTCAGGATTGAGATCGAGCTGATTTCTGGCGTCGCAGATCCAAACGCCAATAACGACACCGCCAGCTGTGGTGTTATGGCGCCTCCTGTGGAAGAATCCACACAGCAACCGCCCCCGTTTGAAAACCCGGACCTTTCACCCGGAACGAGCTCTCTTTCCGCGCCTCCGCCCGCCAGTGGGATTGGCTCGAACTCTGTCTGGCGCCCAGCTGTTCCGACGCCAACCGCTGTGCCGCTGGTCGTTCAGCCTACGCTTGCGCCTCCCGCCGGCCGGGTCATTGCCAACGACCCTCAGCCTGCGCTGACGCCTATCAGTGACGCGGGTGGCGGTATCGCCGCAGCGCCGCAGGGCGCATTCCCGAGCCGTACACTATTGATGTTTGGTGTTGTCCTGTTGGCAGCTGGTACCAGCTGGGCCTTCTACTATCTGACCCGTCCGCCAAGAAACGCCTAACTCCGGTAGCCGGCGATCACAGGTTCCTTAGACGACTTGAGGCTGAGCCTAAGGGTTCGAACTCAATCAACTCAGGCAGCTCTTTAGTCTAGGTACTTCATGGGGTCTTGGCGTATCCCGTCCTTCCACACCTCGAAGTGGAGGTGAGTGCCGAAGCAGGTACCAGTACACCCCACGCCACCCAGAACTTGACCCTGGCTTACTCGTTGGCCCTCGGACACGCTGAGATCGTTGAAGTGGCCGTAAAGCGTGGCGAGCCCGTCAGCACTTTCTACCAGGATGAACAAACCGTACGAGCAGCAAGGGTCGCCGCCCGCGAATGTAACCACGCCGTCTGTTGCGGCGACAATGGAGCCCTCCCACTGACCGATGTCGATGCCGAGTGGGTGGCTTGGGCTGTAATGGCTGGTGACCGGTCCCAACGCGGGCCAGATCAGCCGGGGCGCCGCGCGAGCCGCAAGGACGGGGCCCCGGTGTCCGTTGAAGTAGCCTCTCAGCGCTTGGGCAATGACAGCCGGGTCGGCATTGGCTCCCCCGTTTGCCAGCTCAAGCAGAACCGCCGGGACGCGAGCCCGGCCGGCGTGGATATCTTGGCACGGGAAGCTGCTTCTCGGCTCCGCGACGGCAGAGGACCCTGTTCCAGGGCCCACGGCCGACAGTAGCTCCGTTGCAAGAACAACGCTCTGAGCTGGGCCGGGGTCACAGAACCACGTCTCGTTGTGAGAGTCTGGCACGCCGTTGAGCACCAGGATGGCGTCCGGGCGGCCCGCCTCTGCGAGCGGCGCTACGGTAGCATTGGCGCCCAGCCCGATGAGGTCGTCGACGACCGCCACAGCCAAGGACCCAAGCGCTTCAGCATCCTCCACGGCAACGACTACGGAGAACGGCATGGGTCGGGCCGAAGCCACCGGTCCGGAAATGCTGCCGGTTGCGATGCCGCGGACGTTTCCTATGGCGGACGGTGCTCCCTTCGGCGCTGCATAACGAAAGATCGGTCGGGGAGTTGGCTGAGCTACTGGGTTCGCCTCGCTGGCGACGGCGCCGCCTGAGCCCGAGCGCAGCAAGCGCGAGGCTCGGACTGCTTGGGCCTGGCGGGCGGGCACCGTCAAGTCTGCGTCTTCTGTCTGGGGCAGTGGAGTACTCAAGATGCCAGCTGGCGAAGAGGGAAGGAACGAGAGCACCACGGCTCCGGCGCCTATCCCGATGATCAGGGCCGTGAGCGCACGCCCTAACCTGTTGTCCCGACGCTTGAGTCGCCTTGAGGGCGATCTCATGCCGCGTCGGACTTCTTGCCTTTGATCTGCTGGCTCATAGCCCGGGCCTCTTCGAGCAGATCCTCGATGCTGACCTGTGGAAGGTCTTCGTGCCACGCCGCAACCGCGCCGGCGCCCGCGCCTGCTGCTTCGTCGAAGAAAGACATCATGTCGTCGCCCTCATTGCCGCCCGCTGAGACGGTCTTTAGTCCAGACGCTTCCTCCTCGTCCTCGTCCTCGTCGTCGTCTTCGTCGTCAGCTTCTTCTTCGTCTTCGTCTTCAGCTTCGTCGTCAGCTTCGTCGGACTGATCGTCCAATTCGTCCTCGGCCGGGTCGTCGTTAGCTTCGTCGGCCTGTTCGTCCGATTCGTCCTCGGCCGGGTCGTCGTCAGCTTCGTCGTTCTGATCGTCCGATTCGTCCTCGGCCGGGTCGTCGTCAGCTTCGTCGTTCTGATCGTCCGATTCGTCCTCTCCTTCGATCTCGCTTGCGACGGCTTCATCCAACGCACCCAACACGTCTTGCTGCTCGGCAGAGTCCTCACCATCACCTTCGAGTTCGTCTGCCCCCGCTGGCACCCTATAGACGACTGGTGATTCTTCAGCGTCATCGACAAGTTCGTCGTCGACGGGCGGAACGATTTCCTCAGCGGCGACTTCTTCCAGAACGCCGGCTAGTTCGTCGTCCAGCTCCTCACCATCGTCGTCAGTCCCTGCACCAAGGCGGCGCCGCGCGAGCAACGAGCGTCCCGGCGCCGCCTCACCGTCTTCTGCGACATCCTCGCTCAGGATCGTGTCGAGGTCACCCTCTTTGTCCCGATCCCCACGATGTAGGAGGGACGCGATATCCAACGCTGGAAGCGCGATGTTATGGCGCTTGAGGAAAGGACCTGCGAGGTTCACGAGGCCCATGGCGAAGCCCTGAAAGGGCAGCCAGTATGGCGAGATAGAGGACGAATTGCTCCAAGTGTGCGGCCTTTCCTTGCGATGTTGCGCCATCTTCTTATCGGCGGCTGAGATCACAAGTACAGCGGGCAAGCCATGACAAAGGTGGGCGCGAAATTAAAGATCAGGGTTTTCCTGATTCAGCCGGTGGCTCATTAGCGACACAATGTCGACAGCGGCCATCGAATCCTTCTTCCCGCCCAAGCAGATGGCCACACTTTTCGGGCACCAGCCTTCCTCTGCCGGGCTGGTGCCTATTCTTGTGTCGGGAAAACTGCCCCGTGCCCCGTTTCCACATCAAAGTTGCGGTCCGCCCGGCTGATGCGTGCGATCTTTGCTTCTCCCAGCGCTGAGAGCGCTCTTCTTAGCTGCTCGCAGTCCGGCAAGGGTCCCAGAGCGAGGACTTCGTTGCTTAGCTCCTGGGCGCCGGCGCGGTAAACGTTGACGTGTCCATCCTCATGTACGCGCAGGGCGAGTATGTAGCTTTGCCAGAGCTCGAACTCGGAAGCCGTCAACATGTCTTCGCTGGACAATTCCGGCAGCGTGATAACCGCCTCCAGTTCGATCGTCGCGTTGCGGAGGCTGCAGGAGGCTTCGCCAGGGTCGAAATTGAAGCCCCAGCGCAGTCCCAGGTCGTCACCCCGTCGAAGCGTCGGCCGGCGGCCTCAGATTTTGGCCCAACCTCGTCGAGTTTCGTCCGAATTCCGGCTAAGCCGCCCTGGGCATCCACGATGTAGGGCTCGAGCCAAACGGTCTCGGTAACTCGCAAGATGTCGTTGTTGTAGGAGTTTGAGAAATCGATCTGAAGTGGTAAGGACCGAGGCGGATCGACACGAGCCGGCTCAGCAACCAATGTTGAGCAGCTCAGAGTCAAGATGACGCCAAGTAACGGGGCAATGAACCAGGGTCGCATCAATCTCTTATCGACGGGCCGGCGCACCTAGTGTAGTGAGTTCACAGACTGAAGCACGAAGGGCATCGTGCGGGACACCTCGATGTCGCCCCCGGAGGGTGCACTGATCTGGAGCGTCCCCTTGCACTGGGCCGATGCTGAAGGTCCGCCACCACTGTCCAAGATGCTGATGCGGATCTCGGCCGTTTCGCCCGGCTCGAGGGCGCCATCACCGTCTCCTCGGAGCTCCATCGCCGAGTAGGGAGATCGTTGTCAAAGGCGGTCTCGCTAGGAAACTGACGGCCAGGCGCTCATCTTCGTCGGAGTCATCCAGCGTAATCGGCGCCGGCTTTCCGATCGTCTCTGCGGTGAGGACGAGGCTAACCACGCTTGGCGGATCGCCGTTTGCCGTGGCTATGACACTGCCAGTAACGGTCAGGGTTCCACTCGCTTGTCTAATCCCGCATGAAAGATGCTCTCGAATTGCTCAACGGCTTCATCACTGGTTGCGATGACGACTCCACCGAGGGCGCAGCTGCTGCGGATGACGCCGATCAGGGCGCTCTCCATTCCCGTTTCGCCACGCTGCTACTCGTTAAGCCGCCACAGGACACCGAGGGTAGTCAGGAACAATGTGGAAGGACGGCTGTACTATTGGCGATCCTTGCCGTAGTAACCCACCGGTCAGGTAGGCGGGTGTGTCGGTTTGCGCCTTCCTGGCGTTAGAAGGGAAAACGTTTCGTCGACGTTCCGATCACGCCAATGAGGTTGACCCTGATTAGCCGGGCGGCAACGAGGCGTGACTACAGGCGATTACGAATAGAAGCTATGCCACTCTCAGATTAAAATCGCTGAACAATCCCCAGTCAAATTCCGGAGGCAACCATGTACGTCTCAAAAGGTAAGGACGCCGAACCTCAGCTCACCACGCGTGATATGTTCACCGGCCATGTCCACACTCACCCGCACATCACCGAGGCTCAGGGCGAGACGCTTCGTATCAACCTGGTGCGCTTCGAGGCCGGCGGGCGCACGAAATGGCACACGCATGGCTTCGAACAGGGCCTGGTCGTAGTCGAAGGCAAAGGGATCGTTGCGACAGTGGCCGAAGAGCACGTTATCGAGCCCGGTGACGTCGTGGTGATTCCGCAGGGCGAGAAGCACTGGCACGGCGGTACGGAAACGACAGGCATGGCTCACCTCTCGATTGGCCAGGCGCCCGCCGAGAGCACCGTTCTTGAGCCCGTTACCGAAGTAAAGACTAAGGTGTAGCGGCCGCTCACTTGGCCGCCTTACTCAGCCGTTCCGACATCTTTTATGGCTGGTGGATCGTCTTTTGCGCAGCCGCCATCGTTTTTCTGTCCGCGGGTACTTTCTTCTATGGCTTCGGCCTGCTGGTAGGTCCGCTGACGGCTGAGTTCGGCTGGAGCCGTGCTGCCGTTTCAATCGGCTTCTCGCTGCGCACCGAGGTCGGCGGTGTTGCGGCGCCCCTTGTTGGTTTCCTCGTCGATCGGATTGGCGTCAGGCGCTTGACCACGGTTGGCATTGTTGTGGTTGCATGCGGATTCGTTCTGTTGAGCCGGGTGCATTCCTTGCCGGCGTTTTACGCCGCGATCCTCCTCATCGCCATTGGCATGAGCGCAACGGGTGGTGCGAACGCTGCGACGGTCATCGCCCAGTGGTTTCGCCGTTACCGCGGGAAGGCCCTCGGGCTGATGACCTTCGGCGGCGGCCTCGGCGGTCTGTCTGCGGTTGTCTTCGCCTGGCTGATCTCGGAGATGGGCTGGCGCGACGCCCTGGTCGCCGTGGCCATTGTCCAGGTTGTTGTCTTGATTCCCCTGGCGTTGAGCATGCGAAACAAACCTGCCGACATGGGCCTGACTGTCGATGGCATTTCTGAAGAAGAGGAAGCGGCGGCCGCCGCGAGTCAGCGGCCAGTCCCGACGACTGGCCTGGATCTGACCGGCCGCGAAGCGTTGCGCTCCGCTCTGTTTTAGAAGGTGGCGATGACGTTCGCACTGAGCAATTTCGCGACGACGGCAATCATCGTGCACCAGATACCGTTCCTCGTGGAGGAAATCGGGAGCACCGAGGCGTTTGCAGCGCTCAGCGTGACGATCATGACCGGCTTTAGCCTGTTTGGCCGTCTAGGTTTCGGACTGGCGGCCGACCGTTACTCCAAGGCGATTCTGACGGCGGTGGCGATGGCCTGCTCAACAATCGGCCTGAAGGCGTATGGGATGATCCAGGGCATGCTCTTTACGGCCTCAACGCTTGGGGCGTTCTTCGGGCCGTTGCTGGCTGGTGTGCTCTACGACGCGACTGCGGACTACCGCCCATCTTTCCTCCTCGTTGCGATTGGTCCGGCTATCGCGCTGCCGCTAATACTCTCGACACATGGAGTCTCAAAGCCGAAACAAGCGACGGCTGCCTAAGGCTGCTTCGACTTCACTGACTTCGCTGCGTCCTTCGGTGGCAGCGTCTCCACGAACTCCAGCGCGTGTCCTAACCACTGCTTGAGGCTGTCAGGCGTGGCGAAGGCTTTTGGCTCGACGTAGATATAGCCCTTCATCGGCTTGCCGGTGAAGTCCATCGGCCGTGCGCCAGGCAGACCGAGTAGCGCGTCCGAGTTCTCGGTCCCAACGCGTAGCATCAGTTTGTCGTTGACTACTCCAGCGAACATGTGGCCGTGCAGCATTAAGCAGAGGCCGCCGAACATCTTGCGAGCGCTCAATCCCTCCGTGCCCGCTATCGCCTGCCGTACTCGCTCCGCTACCGCCTCGTCGTATGCCATCGTCTCCTCCTGATGTTGCGGTTGATTCTAAGATGAACAGCCTTGACATTGAGGGGCGGCAGCGCCAAAGTCACTTCGATCCCCGCTGTTCTCGATCGTCAGATGCCTTAGCTTCACAAGGAGACTCAACCGTGCAGTGGAACCAGTTTGACACCGCAAGCGACGCGGGCAGCATGGTCTGCGAAGTCATCAACATCACCGGTTACAACGGCGAGCAGGTCAACGCGTACTACGCGCGACCAGCCGGCAATGGTCCATTCCCAGGCGTCGTCCTGATTCATCACCTCCCTGGATGGGATGAGTTCTATCGCGAAACGACCCGGCGCTTCGCGCAGCACGGCTACATGGCCATCTGCCCGAACATGTACGGTCGCTTCGCCTTTGGCATGCCCGATGACGCCGCTGCCAAGGCCCGCGGCGACGGTGGCGTCAGCGACGACCAGTGTCTCGGAGACATGGAAGGCGGCGCGAAGTTCCTGAAGTCCCAGGCCGCCTGCAACGGCAACGTCGGCCTCATCGGCAGCTGCTCCGGCGGCCGTCACTCTCACATGGTCGCCTGCCGCAGCAAAGAGTTCGATGCCTGCGTGAACCTCTGGGGTGGTGGAGTGGTGCAGACAGAGTTCACACCGCAGCGCCCCGTGTCGCCGATCGAACTGACGCCCGATCTCGCTTGCCCCGAACTCGGAATCTTCGGAAACGATGACCAGAACCCGCCTCCGCCGATGGTGGACCAGCTAGAGGAGGCGCTGAAGGCAGCAGGGAAAGACTACGAGTTCCACCGTTACGACGGCGCCGGCCACGGCTTCTTTTACTACCAGGCTCCCGCTTACCGCCAGGAGCAGGCTATGGACGGTTGGAGCAAAGTCTTCACCTTCTTCGAGAAAAACCTCAGCTAGCTAGGAAGCAACAAACACGAAAACGCCCCGGAATCCCGGGGCGTTTTCATTTGCCCGGCTCCGGGCTGGTCTATAGAGCAGCTGCCAGCGAGCTTTTGGCTTCTAGTAGGCGCTTCGTGGCAGCGGCGCCGCTGACGTCCGGTGGGACACCGAGCGTGATGTGCGTCGCGCCGATATTCTGGAGACGCTTTGCTTCCGCGATCCAGGCATCAGGTCCTTCATCCCCGGCCGTAATACGGCTCATAAGTTACATGCTGGCACTTCCGCGACCAGCTTCGCTCATGTACTGCTTGAGCCGCGGATACAGATCGGTTGGGTCGCCCATCGGCATCCAGCCGTCGCCGAGCTTCGCAACGCGACGCATAGGTCGCTCCTCCGGCGTCGAGCCGAACCAGATTGGGATCGGCCTCGAAGGGATCCGGCTGAGACCCATGTTGTCGATGTCGTGATACTTGCCTTTGAACGTGACGAAAGGCTGCGTCCAGAACATGCGCAGCACTTGGACCTGTTCGGCCAGACGCGCCCCGCGCGTGTGAATATCCTGATTCAACGCCTGATACTCCGGCTCCTGCCGGCTGATCTCAACTCCGATCTCGAAGCGCCCGTGGCTGAGGAAGTCGAGCTCCGCCGCCTATTTTGCGACGATTGCGGTCTGGTACAGCGGCAAGATCAGAATGCCGGTGACGAAATGCAGCCGGATTGTCAGCCCGGCGAGGTACCCGATCAGCACGAATGGGTCGACGAAAGGTCCGGCATACGTTGCCGGGGGCCTTCCTTCGTAGCGATTGGATGGCGTACTGAGCAAGTGCCCAGCGGCGGTTACGTAATCGAAGCCTGCACCGTCCAGGGCTTGTGCCAGGTCGCGAATAGCGCCGGCATCATCAGGTGAAATCAACGGTAAGCTAGTGCCGAATTTCATCCATACCTCCTCATTCTGAGCCTGAGCCTAGAAGCACGAGATGGGCGTGTAAAGGGCGTGAAGCGCCTGATCGTCCTAACGAGGCGACCTCTTCACATGATAGAACAAGTGTGCTATAACCTCTGACGGGAGACCGGGCAACTCGGCGGGGATGCCCGGGACTCCCGCCAAAACCATGAGCACAGAACTGGAAGCGATCGCGGAATTTCTCACCGGCAACCAGATGGCCGCCGGTAGTCTGCCTTGGCGCAACCTGGGTAACGAGGATCTGAGGGTGGTTCGCCGCTGGGCAGGAGAGGCTCTGCCGTTGCCAATGGAAAAACGCTTGTTGCGCGAATTACGGCACGTCATTAGTCATGTCGAGGTTCCTGATCAGGAGCCGGCAGTAGAACCGGTTCGTCCGGGACTCCTGCGAGCACACCGTCGCCATGAAGCCGTGACACCTGTCGCAGCGCGCCCTGCGCGATTGTTGCTCGAGTTCTGTCGTGACGCATCCGACGCCACCGCGAGTCGTGATTGTGCCGTCATCTCGCTGATCTTGCTGGCTGGGCTGCGTCGCCATGAGGTGATTGAGCTGCTCCGTGGCGATTACGACGATGACGATGGCCGCCTGGAAGTCAAGACGAGGCGTGGCGGGTGCCGCTCCGTACTGCTCGAGGGCGAGTGCCGCGGCGATCTCGAGCACTGGCTAGCGGTGCGAGGCAGCGGCGGCGGGCCGCTGTTCCTCGCCTATACCCCATCCGGCGCGCCTGTGCCGCGGGGCGTCGTGGGCTCCACGGTCAACCGTGTCCTGGCACGGCGAGGCGGCGAGGCGGCTATTGAGGGGCTAACGCCAACAGCGCTGCGGAGCCGCTTCGTCTGGCAGTTACGGGTCGGGGCACGGCAGGGTGGCGGCGTGCGATGTCGCTACTATCTTGGCGACGATGGTCAGCCGGGTTGGGCCCTGTCGTCGCTTGGGTCCGTCTAGACGTCAGGCTAATTCGCCACGCAGCTATGCAGACGGGCGCGATCGATAGCCGACGCTGCTGAGGACACGACCGACGTCGTGGAAGCCTCAGGGGTCGAGTTGAGCTACATGCCTGCCTGAGGCAAGCAAAGTTAAATAGCAGAGCACTGTACTGGGAGTGCCTCAGAGGACCAGATCTCAGGCCTCGGAATCAAAGACGGATCGATGCGGCCAACACGGCCCGTCGCGCTAGACGGTCGCGCTACTTCACGTCGTGCGGGTGCTGCTCGTAGTGCTGGCGCAGCAGGTCCTTACCGTAATCGTTGCCGTTAGGGATGCGCAGGATCGTGTGAATGTGATGGCGCGTCGCCATATCGAAATCGAGCGCGATGCCTGGCTGATGGTCAAACTCAATCAGGATGACCGGGCTGTGAATCCGGTAATAGAAGACAGAATCGTCTTCCGTGCCGCCGATCCAGCTCAGGTAAGTCTCATCCAGGTGCGCACCGATGTCCTTCATCCAGACCTCGGCATGGTCTGGCCGAAGACGGCCGACGTAGGCCTCGATTAGGGACGTCGCGAGCTCCTTCTGGCCCGCCGAGAAGGCGTCGAGCCTGACGCCTTCTCGAGCGATGTCGTAGTTGTCGCGGAATGCGCCGACGATCACCTCGCGAGGCATCTCACTCATCAGGATCGCTTTCTTGCGCTGACCATCGTCTAGCGCCTGAATTAGAGCTAATGCGCGGTCCTGCTCGTCGTCGAAGACGCGTGTGCCCGCGTACTTGCCGGCCGTCGCGATGACCGGCTCAGAGCCAAAGAACTGCGGCGACATCACAACCTGATTGCCGATGACAAAGCAGTTAATGATCAGGTGGTGGCCGTCTACCTGCCAGCCCCAGGGCTCTGTGTCCGATGGCTCGCCCATGATGCTGAACCAGTACAGTAAGTCGCTGAATTCCAGGTTTCGGCCGGTTATCTCGCGAATTGTTTCGTTGAGATGCATGATGCCCAGCGACGTTTCGAACCCCGTCTGGCTCAGCGTTGCCCGCATCAGGTCCAACGCCTTCTCGCGCTGCGGCTCGGTCATCTGCTCCATGCAGGCGCCGTGACGCATGAGGAACATGTGAACGTTGCTCCAGCGCTGCCACGACTCGGACTCAACCGGGAACGTAGCTTCGGAGCGCTGCTCCGTGGACAGCGAGGCGAGGAAGGCGTTCGCGGCGGCCTTGATCGGCGCCGTCGAAATACCAGTTTGGTGCACAGGGAACAGCCCGGGAGTCAATTTGCCATTTTCCGTAACGCCGACGAACTGCTCTGCGGTGGCAGCGAGTCCGTCTTCGCGCATGCCGCGCGTGCGTTCGTTTTGAATTGAAGAGAGGTCTCGAGCCGACACTTCCGGCTTCATTCGAGCTGGTAGTCCTTCAAACGTCGTCGTCATCGCAGCCTCCACGAAATTTTGTCCCATGCTATCCGTGATAGCGAGGGTTGACCAGCAGAATGACAAGCCAGTAACGCTGGCGGCCCCGCGGCGCGAATGCAAGAATGGGGCGCCGCCTCAGGGCTTCGATAAAGGAGATTGCATGCGAGCCATAGACATCCACACTCACGTGCCGAATCCGCCGGGTAGCGGGACCAATGCGACCCAGCAGCAGATGTCGCGTTACTTCGGCTCTGATCAACGCGGCACGATCGAGGAGATGCACGAGATGTACGTCGAGCTCAATATCTTCGCCGTCATCTTCGGAGTCGATGCAGAAACCACGAGCGGAAACCCGTTTGTCGGCAATGACTACACGGCTGACATCGTTCGGCGCTACCCGGATCGCTTCATGGGCTTCGCTTCCGTCGACCCTCACAAAGGCAAGGCGGCAGTCAATGAGATGGAGCGGTCGGTCAAGGAACTAGACTTACGAGGGCTCAAACTACACCCCATCAGCCAGGCGTTCTTTCCCAATGACACACGCTTCTACCCCCTGTGGGAGAAGTGCGCCGACCTGGGCGTGCCGGTCCTGTTTCACAGCGGCCAAACAGCCGTCGGCGCTGGCTTGCCCGGTGGCGGCGGTTTGAAGATCAAATACGCTCAGCCGATCCACATGGATGACGTGGCAGCAGACTTCCCGGAACTGAACATCATCATGGCGCACCCCGGCGTGCCATGGCGGGAGGAGCAGCTTTCGATAGCACTGCACAAGCCCAACGTTTACATAGACCTCTCAGGCTGGTCGCCGAAGTACTTTCGGGCGATTCTCGTGCAGTACGCGAACAGCTTGTTGCAGGACAAGGTCATGTTTGGCTCCGATTTCCCGGCGCTAACCCCGAAGCGCTGGCTCGGCGACTTCGAGGGGTTGGAGCTAAAGCCGGAGGTGCGACAAAAGATCCTGCTCGACAACGCGGCGAAGCTCCTCGCGATCGACATCGGAGGCACGGCTTAGGTGGGTGTCGCAGGTCGCAACGAAGGATCGAACGGATCCTCGACTGCCACTGAGTAACGTAACTATGGGAGCCCGCCGATAGATTTCAGTAGCTATCAAGGTCAGGAGAAGAAAGTGACTCAGCCGCAAGCAAGACCGTGGAGTAAAGACTTTCCCAAGCTCGCAGAGCTCACCGACAGCATGCTCTTTGGCGATGTATGGGAGCGGCCAGGTCTCTCCAAACGAGACCGCAGTCTGGTCACCGTAGCCGTAAACACGGCGCTGTATCGCACAGACCAACTCAGGGGCCACGTCAACCGGGCGCTCGACAATGGCGTAACCAAGGACGAGATCGTTGAGATCATCACCCACGTGACGATGTACGCCGGCTGGCCCACAGGCGTAAATGCCGCTGCAGTTGCGTCGGAGATTTTCGCGGCGCGAGGACTTTAAGACTCGAGCCCGAGAAAGCGCACAAAGCCGGTATTACTTCTGGAGTAACCGTGATTTCAAAGGAGTCAGGCCATGCTTAGCGCTCAGGACAACGACGCCCTTTGCCGAGTCGGCCCCGGCACACCGATGGGCACATTGATGCGTAGCTACTGGATCCCGGCGATACGCTCGGATGAGCTGCCGGCGCCGGACTGCCCTCCCGTCCGTATCAAACTGCTCGGCGAAGAGCTGATCGGCTTTCGCACCACCTCCGGACAAGTCGGTCTCATCCCGAATGCCTGTCCTCACCGAGGCGCATCGATATTCTTCGGGCGCAACGAAGAGGAAGGCCTGCGCTGCGTCTATCACGGTTGGAAGTTCGATGTGACGGGCGCCTGTGTAGACATGCCTTCGGAGCCATCAGAGTCTAACTTCAAGAACAAGGTGCGAACTCGCGCCTACCCGACGCACGAACGTAACGGCGTCATTTGGGCCTACATGGGCGCACGAGACGAACCGCCACCCCTACCAGATGTCGAAGCCAACATCCTGAATACGGAAGCGGAGAAAATCCGCGTGATGCACCGGCCGTGCAATTGGATGCAGGGCATCGAAGGCGAGATGGACACGATCCACGCCGCATTCCTGCACTGGGGATTCGATGAACCTGGCGAACCGGGTAGCTTCTCTTACTACCACTTCACGAACCGTCGTGACGCTCACTTCACAGCCCGTGAAACCGAGTACGGCGCCGCCTACGGCTGCTATCGCGAAGCGGAGGCAGACACCTACTACTGGCGTATCGGTCAGGTCCTGTTTCCCTTCTTCGCACTGCAGGCACAAAGCCCAATGGTCTCCGAGATCAAAATGAACGCGTACGTCCCCATGGACGACGACCATACCCCTGCAGTGGGAAATATTCGTCAGCGTTCCCGAGAACGATAGGCGCCGCGACATGCGGTTCCCGCTGAACCGCGGTACGGAACCGATGGAGTCGTCGATGGGTGCCGTCTATATCCCGCAGACGACAGACTGGTACGGTCGCTTCAACGTCGACCAGAACGCGGGGAACGACTAGCAAATCGACCGCGAGGCGCAGAAGGCGAAACTCAGCTACTCCGGCATTCCCGGTATCCGCCAGCAGGACATGGCAGTCACGGAGAGCATGGGGACGATATACAACCGGACTCGAGAGCACCTCGGCACCTCCGACTCGATGATCATTCGTGCCAGGCGGCGCTGGATTGCCATGGCGCATGAGGTTTACGAGAAGGGCGTCGTGCCACCCGGTGTCGATAACCCGCAGATGTACCGCCAGCGGTCCGGTGAGGTGATATTGCCGCGCAATGTCGACTGGTGGGATGGAACGAGGGCTCTGCGTGAGCAGTGGTCGGTACCCGATCCGGTCGAAAGCCCGGTTGCCGGCGGAGGAGCCTGAGCTCCGGGACGCAACAGTGATGCAGAACGGGCCGTGCTAGCACGGCCCGTTCTTTTATTGCCGCGGTGCTCTCAACAGATGCTGGCTTCGGCGGTCGAGATCAGGCCACTGAAGTCCTTACCATCCTCACCGAAAGACGCAACGCCGATTTGTGGCCCGTATTCATCAAGGAAGGCTCGAATCCGTCCCGCTACTACGTTCGCACGCTCGCGTGGCGTATGTGGCAAGCAGATGACGTAATCGCCGGTTCCAAGAATCCCGGCGGTATCGATAGCGCGCAGCTGCGTCGACACGTAGGTGTACAGGGAACGCGCCGCCCGACGCGAAATTGCCGGGATGCGAATGAAGATGATCGACGTCTCGACGTTATACCGCCGCGATCGATAAAGCTCCTGCCCGACACGCTCTTCGAAGTATGCAATCTGATACCACGGTGAGCGGTTGAGCCAGCTCTCATGGATGTCGAGTTCGAGCTCTTGAACTTCGGGTTTGATTGTCATGGTGCTAGCTCGCCTGGGCCCACGGCCAGCGCCGTCGTTTCGAAAGCTCACGGGCGCGGTCGATTTGATCCCTGATCCGCGAACGTTCTTGGTCAAGGCCAATTCGGGTTGGAGGCAGGTCGAAGGCTTCGTTTCCGTCTGCCATCTGCGCCAGTTGGCTTGCAGGCTGCTTTCTGGAGCTCATGACGCGCCACATGGATGCAAGCTCCTTTTGAGTCTGCTCCAGTGCCTCACGAGCCGTGGCTAGCTCTTGGTTCAAATCGCGGGTTTCGTTCTGGAGGCTTTCCAACTCTACCTGGGCTTCTCGTCGGTGGAAGTGGGCCATGTCCAGTTCGCGCTGGAGCTCCTCTGAGTTGGCAGACGCCTCGGCAAGCTTGTGCTTCGCGGTCTTGAGTTCCTCCCACACCTCAGCCAGATTCCGGCTTGGATCTAACCCCTCGTGAGCTGGATTCAATGACGCTCGAATTCGCAGACGGCCACGAGCGTCATGAAAGGCGTTGATCCTTCCGGCCTTGATGCGGCGCCGCACGCCCTCAACAGAAGTGCCTAGCAAGACGGCCGCTTCCGGTAGCGACAGATCTGGCCCGGCACCCTCCATGACCATCCGTCGCCAGACGGCGAGGACTACCGGCTCGAACTCCGGAGGCAGGTCGTCGAAGTATTTGTCCTGATTCAGGCTTAGCTCCGTCTAACAACTAGTCCTGTCAGATAATCGACCAGTCAGGACTCAATCTGTTGCCTTGCAGACTTGTTCGTCATTTTTTTGGAGAGGGCCGTTGCAGGCAGCATGGACGACGCGGTCGCCATCGTCGAGCGCTTTCCGACCTCACGGTTTGACTTCGCCGAAGTCCGCGAAGCCCTTGGCCTTGGCCTGCGTCGCGAAATCCAGGCCTGGTAGGCTAGCCTTTCAGCGAGCGATAGACCTTCTCCCCTGTAATCGGCAGGTCACGGATCCGTGCGCCACACGCGGCCGCTACCGCGTTTGCGATTGCTGCCGCTGTCGGCATGTTTGGCGTCTCACCGATACCTTTGATGTGATACGGCCCGACCCCGATTTCAGAGTCGAGGATCACCGTCTTGAGGGGCGGGATGTCGCGTATCGTCGGAATTTTGTAATCGCCAAAAGAAAGCGTTGTAACTCGTCCGTCCTCAAGTCGCAGTTCCTCCATCAGGGCGTAGCCGATGCCCTGAACGAGGCCGCCGTTTATCTGACCCTGATGGCCGACGGGATTGATTATCTGGCCTGTATCGTGGACGGTGGTGAAGTTGAGCAGCTTGACCTCACCCGTTTCCGGGTCGACCTCGACCTCAGCGACCTGAACCGCGAAGCAAGTAACATCGGCACGTCCCTGCTCATTCACCTGGCCGCTGCCTATGGCAGGCTTGCCGGCCTGGGAGATCAGTTCGGTCCAAGTGATCGCTTCTTCCTGATCCGTCCGGCGCACCTCGTTACCACGCAATACAAGCTTGTCTTCAGGCCAACTAAGGGTCTCGGCCGCGAGAGAAAGCAACGCCCGCTTGGCGTCCTGAGCCGCCTCGTAAGCCAGCAATGAATTGACGCGTGTTCCTCGCATGCCGCCGATGCCGGAATCGTGGTCGGCGCGTCCCGTCGCCCAGTATTCGAAGCCGATGCTGTCCAGGTCGACACCCAGGGCTTCGGCGACGACCTGGCGTTGCGTCCCATAGGTACCGGTGCCCTGATCGAAGATAGCCGTACCAATGGTGACTCCACCTTCAGCGTCCAACGTCACCGTCATCGAACCCTGACCGCCGCCTGTAGCGCGGTCGCAGAGAGCCATTCCGATTCCAACGTGGGGCGGCCGAGGCCGGTTGTAATCCGTCGCTTCTGCCGCGGCAACAAGCGTTTCGTGGCCGCGCAGATCCGTGTGTACCTGGCCCAGGGGAAACTCGTCCCCTTCCCGGACTACATTTCGCAGGCGAAATTCGTACGGATCCATGCCGATGGCGTGGGCGACCTCGTCGACGTGTGACTCCAGGGCAAAAACGCCCTGCGGCTCGCCCGGCGAGCGCATGTGGCCGCAGGGGACCGTGTTTGTGTAGATCTCGGTCGATTCAATCCGCGCGTTGGCCATCTTGTACGGACCGGCGCTGGCTGCCCGGACGCCACCACCGATGATGCCGAGTGGCTTGTAGCCAGCATATGCACCGCTGTTAACGAAAGCCTGGGCGTGGTGCGCCGTGATGGTGCCGTCATTTTTGACGCCGGTCCGCAGCTTGATAAGGACAGCATGGCGTGGATTGCCCGCCATGAACTCCTCGATGTACTCGTTCACCATGAGCACCGGGCGTGCGGTGGCTTTGGCGAGGAAGTAGCAAATCGGCAGATTGGCTGGCGTCGCCTTGCCGCCGAAGTCACCGCCAATGTAACTGTGGTTAAAGACCACGTTCGTGTCCGGCACCTCGATGGCGAGAGATAGGGCATTTCGAGTGTCGTAGGGTGCCTTGCTGCAGGCCCAGACCTGGACGACATCTCCCTCCAAGTTGATAGCCACGCTCTGTGTTTCGAGGTAGGCCTGGTGCTGGCGCGACAGCGTATAGGTGTTTTCGACGACGGCGTCAGCTTCTGCGAAGCCAGCTTCGAGGTCGCCTTTCTCGTTGATGGCGGAGGAGTAGGCGTTCGAAGCAGTATCGAGGGGCCGCCCTCCCGGATAAGACGAGTAATCGGGGTGGAGGAGCGGAGCGCCGTCTACCATCGCCTCCAGCGGGTCGAAAACCGCGGGCAGCTCTTCATATTCCACCTCTATCAGGTCCAGTGCTTCCTGGGCGATATCCTCATCGTCGGCGGCGATGGCCGCGACTCGCTCGCCTATGAAGCGGACCTTGTCTTGCGCCAGGACAGGAATGTCCTTGATCGCGCGGCCCCACGGCCCGAAGCGGATGTCGTCTGCCGTGATGACTGCATGTACGCCCGGCAGCGCTTTTGCGGCGGACACATCGATCTTCACGATGCGAGCGTGAGCGTACGGGCTGTGGAGACTCTTGCCCCAGATCATTCCGGGAAGCCGATGGTCGGCGGAATAGCGTCCGGTGCCGGTCACTTTGTCGACGCCATCAGGGCGCCCCAGCGGCTTACCAATCACTCGGTAGGTGGTCAAATTCGGGTCCTCTCCGCTAGCCTGCGGTTGAATCTTCGAGCGCGGCATGGACACCGCTGCGAAACTCATCTGCGCCTCGCTGCAGCATCCCAAGGGCGGGCACAGTAACGAACGTTGCACCTACTCTCGCGAGGTCGGCCACGGCAGCCGGGTTGTTGGGCGAGTTGCCGCCGATACCGACCGGCACGCCGGCCGCCTTGCACCTGGCAACGACTTCCATCCGTACTTTGACAACCTCTTCTTCCGCGGGGAAGCCCATGCTTTGGGCCAGGTCGTTGGGAGCGCAATGAATCACGTCGATGCCGGGAACGCTGAGGATGTCATCGAGTGCTGCGACAGCGTCGATGTCCTCGATCATCGGGATCACCATAACCTGCTCGTTGAGCCAACGCGTGGATTCAACGCGTGAGACGCCGACGTTGTAGTCGTGCGCTCGAGAGCTGCCGATGCTCCGCGTTCCATCAGGGTAGTAACGCGCCGCGCTCACAACAGCTTCGGCCTGCGCTCGTGTCTTGACGTGCGGGACGATGACGCCCTGCACGCCGCGGTCGAGGAAACGCAGGAGCGTCGACGGGTCGTGGTTTGGCACTCGGGCTAGTGGCGTTATCCCAGAGGTTTCGCAGGCACGAACCAGGTGCTCTACTTCGAATAGGCTTAGCGAGCCGTGTTCGCCGTCGATCATGATGAAGTCAAAGCCGATGTGACCGAGGACTTCGACTACTGTAGGGGCACACTCGCCGACGATGGCGCCAAAGACGACTTTGCCTTCCCGTAGTTTTTGTTTCGTCGTGTTGACTTGCACGGCTTACTCCCAGCTCTCTCCAATGACGCCCTCGGCGAAGAGGCGTTCGATCTCCGCCTCGTCTTTGCCCAGCACGCCACGCAGAATTTCGCGCGTATGACCACCCGGGCGATCGGCGCCCCGTGTCAGCTTGATCGGTGTGCGCGACAATTTGACCGGAGAGTTGACCACCTTGAGTGTGCCCCCATTCCAGGTGGGCAGTTCAATGATCATCTCGCGGTGATTGACTTGTGGGTCTTTGCCCATGTCCTCAATCGTGTTGAGCGGCGCGATGAGGAATTTCTCACCGAGAATCTCGATCCATTCGTCCTTTGTCTTCTGGACGAAGGTGTCGTTGAGCAACGGCTCCAACTCGGCGTGATGCTTCGTGCGCTCTCGAATAGTCCCGTAGCGTGGATCTTCTATCAGTTCGTCTCGGCCTATGAGGGCGCAGAATAGCGCCCAGTCGCGCACTCCGGCGAGGACGATGTAGCCGTCGCTGGTTGGTAAGGCCTGAAATGGTGTGTTCAGCGGGTGTCGCGTCCCGATTCGACTGGGTACCTCGCCGGTTGCAAAGTGGCGGACGACGGCGTTCTCGGCCAGGTTGACCTGCGCATCCAGCATGGCTACGTCGATGTACTGACCTTTGCCACTTCGTCCGCGTTCGACCAGCGCCGCCAGGACGCCCTGAGCCATGAACAATCCACCGGCCATGTCGCCGATCGAGTAACCGACTCGGGCTGGCGGGCCATCCGGATGGCCGGTAATGCTCATCACGCCACCGAGACCCTGAACGATGACGTCGACGGCCCCGCGATTGGCGTAAGGGCCCGTCTGACCGAAACCGGACAGCGATGCATAGACGATGCCGGGGTTTCGAGCAGCGACGGCTTCATAGTCGAGCCCGAGCCGTCTCATGGTGCCGGCCGAGAAATTCTCAATGACAACGTCAGCCTGCTCCGCAAGGGACATTGCAATTTCCTTGCCTTCCGGCTGCTTCAGGTCAACTTCGATGCTTTCTTTGCCCCGGTTGATGCTGAACGTGTAGGTGTTGATGCCGCCGATCATCGGCCCGTTGCCGCGGAGGTCTTCGGTCTGGCCTACGACTTCTACTTTCCAGACCGAGGCGCCGAGGTCACAGAGCTGCATCACTCCAAACGGACCGGCCAGGGCCCAGCTGAAGTCGAGTATCTTGATCCCTTGCAGTGGCCCCGGCATGTCAGGCTCCGGACTAGATGGAGAGACCTGGCTCCCACTCGCTCATTTGATTCGATGCGAGGGCGTTGAGTCGATGCCAATGTTAAACGACCAGGCGGGTGTTCGCCGAGTGGTAGATGAAGTAAGTGATGGCGTAGGCCGATAACTAGAGGAGCCCTCCTGACGTCTCAACTCTGACCCGAAAGGGTCCCTCCTTGAGCGGGGCCAAGGAGGGCTCTTCTAGTTATCTCCCCTAACCTCGCCCGAGTCCAAGAAATCTGGATGGTGGCTAGACGCTCAGAAAGCCTGCTGTACAATGGGCCGCCGTTAAGTAAACTAGGGACGGCGGACCGGAGGAACCCGTATCTGGGTAAGGCCAAAACATCTCCGAAACACTAAGGCACCGCGCCGCTTTCGGGGCCGCGTATATCCCCCCGCAAGACGCGTCCCATGGACGTTGTTGCATGTCCTCGTCGGCGCGTTAGCTTTGGCCGCCGTCTTCGGGACGATTTCCGTGGGCGACGAGGGTCAGGGCGCGACAGTCCAGGGGGCTACGCGGACTGGTGACCTAGTCGACTTGGCCTTACTGAATCCGCGCGTCGAAGACGAGCCCGATTCGACATTCGCCTCGGTTGCACCGGTGTACGTTCCGCCACCGCAATCACAGGTGGTCCAGGGGGCTCTTCTGCTTCGGGAGCATCTCCAGCCGCCTCCGCCATGTGTCGACGACCCGACGCACCCAACGTTTTGCGTCTACACGGTTCAGCCCGGAGACACCCTTTCTGGTATCGCCTTGGCTTACGGAATCGGCGGTAATGAATACCTTTCGGCCGTGGAGATGCTGGCGCAGAGTAACAAGCCAGACGTCATCAGCTCAGACGAGATCGTTCCCGGACAGAGGCTTCGGTTGCCGAAACAAACCGGGATTATTCACACCGTGTTCTCTGCCGGGACGCTGAGCGAAATCGTCGTGTTGTACGGCGTCACGGTTGAAGATGTCATCGCGGTGCCGGAAAACGGAATCGATGCAGAAGGTCGCATCGAGGTGGGGCAGGATATCTTGATCCCGGACCCGCTCCAACTGCCACCTGTTATCACACCCGAGTTGCCGCCGCTGTTGGAACCGACTGTGGAACCGCTGCCTGTCGAGCCAACTCCAGTCAGTACGCCAGAGCTTGTTGCCCCACCAGTCACGGAAACGCCTGTGGCTGCTGAGCCGACGCCTATAGCGACGCCGGAACCGGTCGATACGGTTGAACCAGAGCCTGATGATCCGCCCGTGATCATTGTTTCAGACTTCGACGACCGGCCGTCTGCGCCTTCAGCCTACGGATTTGTTTGGCCCGTCTGGGGATCGATTTCTAGCTACTTCGAACTACGCCACCCTCTCGGCATAGATATAGATTTGTACCAGGACCCGAACTCGCCGGTTGGCGCGGCGAAGACCGGAATCGTGACGTTCGCTGGTGGCAACTCGTGTTGTTCGTACGGCCTCTACGTCATCGTCGAGCACGGGGATGGCACGAGCACGCTCTACGCTCACCTCTCGCAGATCGCGGTTGTCCAGGGCCAGATCGTTAGCACAGGCCAGCTACTTGGCTTCGGTGGCGCCACCGGATACGCCACAGGCAATCATCTGCATTTCGAAGTTCGCATCGGTGACCATGTGGTCGACCCGTTGATTTTCCTACCTCAGCCCTGAGCACTGGCCGCGATTCGGGTTACGCCACGCGATATCAGGGCGCGAGTGAGGTCGAGCTTGAAGGCGTTGTGTTCCAGCGGCGTAACGCCGGACAGTGCAATGTCGGCTGCAGTTAGGGCCATATCCTCCGTCGGGATTTCGCCGTCTAATGCGGCTTCTGCAGATCGAACTCGGAGAGGTGTCGGCGCCACGCCACCAAGGACCATCCGTACGTGCGTCATCTTCCCGTCTTTCAGCTCGAACCCGAGTGCCAGGCTGACGATGGGAAAGTCTCCGGCGGTGCGCTCGCGGGCTTTGAAGTAGGAGCCGCGCCAGTCAGACGGTAGGCTGGGAATCGTGACGCCGGTCAGAATCTCGCCGCCCTGCAGCACGTTTTCGCGAGTCGGATCGCTCTCAGGTCCCGTGAAGAACGACTCGAGTAACATCTCTCGGCCACCGCTCGGCCCGTCGATGGATACCTCAGCGTCCATCGCGATAAGCGTTGGCGCCAGATCGGAGGCGTTAATTGCATAGCAGCCTGGCCCGCCGAAGATGGAGAGGTAAGACTGATAGGGCGTCTGTTCTGCCGGGCAGCTCTCGCCGCCTTTCTTGAGGCAGCTGACCAGAGCGTGGCGGTAGTGCAGGCATCGCGGTCGCTGGCAGAGATTGCCGCCCAGGGTTCCTTGATTGCGAATCTCTGGCGTCGCGACACTGCGTGCGGCCTCGGCCAGGATTCGGTACGGACCGTTTAACTCCGGGCTATGTTCGAGCTCGGTTATCGTTGTCAGAGCCCCAATTCGCAGCCCGGTTGGCCCGGCCTCGATCCCTCGCAGAGCCTCAATGCCGCTGAGGCTCACGAGTCGTTCATAAACGGCGCTGCCTTCCTTGAGCTCGCCGAGCAGGTCGCTGCCGCCGGCGATCGCGCGAGATCCGTCGGCAGACAACTCGATGAAGGCATCAGTGAGCCTCGTCGGCTCGATAAATGTCACTGGTTTCATGCGGATACCCCAGCAGCCTTCAACGTCGTGAGTACGCGATCGGGCGTGAACGGGACTTCGTGCAGCCAGACGCCGGTTGCGTTGGCGAAGGCGTTCGACACGGCGGCGAAGACGGGTACGACTGGTGGCTCTCCGAGCGCCTTGGCGCCAAACGGGCCGAGCGGGTCTGGCTCACCGCAAAACAAGACCTCGACTGCAGGGAAGTCCACGGCGCTGGTGAATTTGTGCTCCAGGAAGCTCGCGTTGAGCGTGACGCCCAGGCGCTTGTCGATGAACATTTCCTCCCGCATCGCGATTCCGAGGAACTGCAGCACACCGCCGGAGACCTGATTCTCAGCCATGCGGGGATTGATGATCCGTCCCGAGTCGTGGGCCGCCACGTAGCGCAGGATGCGGATGCGTCCGGTCACAACGTCAGCCTCAATTTCACAAAAGTGCGCCGCGAAGGAGTTAAGTACGTGTTGGGTGCTGCCGGATTGCACGGACGCCGTGCCAACGACTTCCTCAGAGAGGCCACCGGCCAGGGATGCCCAGCCCTCGGCTCCGGACGATAGCTCGCGCAGCTGGCGCAACGCGTCCTCCGCGGCCTGCTTGACTGCATTTCCTGAAGTCATCGTTGTGGACGAACCCGCGGTCGTGTGCGCCGGTGGTGTAGTGCCCGTGTCCGCGAGCACCATACGTATCGACTCGAGTGGCGATCCGAGCGTGGAGGCGACGATCTGCGACAGTACCGTCTCCGAACCCTGTCCCACGTCTACGACGCCGATCGAAACCTGGACTTCGCCGTCGGGCGCAATCCGGACTTCGGCCTCGGCCGACACGTTACCACCGCCCTTGTAGTTCCCGAGCGCAACGCCGATACCGTGGCGAATCGGTCCGGCCGCACTGCCGTTGGGCTGGCGCCGCGATTTCCAACCGATGTGTTCGGCGCCTTGCAGGATGCAATCGTGCAGTCCATTGCTCGAGAACGGGACGCCGCCCTCGACCGGTTGGTCCGGGACAAGCTGGCCGGCCGGCGTTTGTCGCAGCCCCGGCTGACCTTCCAGCCTTACGTGATGGTCGAGGCGGTATTCCACGGGGTCGGCACCGGTTTGCGCCGCAATTTGATCAACCAACACTTCGAGGGCGAAGTGTCCCAGCGGGGCTCCAAGGCCGCGGAAGGAGCCCCCGGCGGGTCGATTCGTGTAGGCGGTACGACCCTCGAATCGCGCGTTTGGTGTCGTGTAGAGGTAGATGGGCCCCTGGCCGATACGCCGGGTGACACCCATACCGGAGGCAACGTAGGCGCCGGCGTTCATCACGGCCCGCATGTCGAGTGCGACCGGAGCGCCATTTGCGTCGACGCCGATTTCAAGATCGATGTCGGTTTCCTGACGGTTTCGCCCGGCCGTGAACTCCTCGCCACGGCTGTACTCGATTCGGACCGGGCGTCCCGCCTGGCGAGCTACAAGTGCGGTTAAAGCACCGAGGCGACTTTCATCCTTGGCGCCGAACCCACCGCCCATGGTCGTACAGATCACACGGACGTTGGCCTCCGGAACCTCAAGTACTCGGGCGAGATTGCGGCGGTCTACGGCGTGGACGGCACGACTGGTCTTCCAGATCGTCACGCTATCGCCATTCCATTCTGCCAGGGCGGCCCGCGTTTCCATCCCCGCTGGGCTATGCATCTGCGTGTGGAAGCTGCCGCTGAAGCGCTGGGCTGCCCCCGCCATACCGGCAGCAACGTCACCGCGTTCTACGACAAGCGCTTCCCCGCCCACGAGATTGCCCGGCGCGTGTTCGTGCAACTCCGGCGCGCCGGGAGTCAAAGCCTCACCGGCGTCGAATGCAGCCTCCAGAACCTCGTAGTCAACCTTTATCAGCGAGAGGGCGTCCTCTGCAAGTGATTCGCGCTCGGCCGCGATGACGGCCACCTCATCGCCGACGAAACGGAGGATCTGATCCAAAGCGAGGAGGTCGGCGTCGATCCGCACGTTCGGCACATCGAGATGGGTCAGCACGGCATGAACCCCGGGAAGCGCCATCGCTCTGGACGTATCGATGCTCCTAATACGGGCGTGTGGGTGCGGGCTGCGCAGGATGCGACCGAAGAGCATCCCGGGACGCTTGAGGTCGGCTGTGTACTCGGCTTCTCCGCGGACCTTGGCGTCGAGGCCGATGCGCGGGACAGGCTCACCGATGAATGCTGGACTCGTCATCGAACACCTCTGGCAGCGCTGGCGGCAGCGGCGGCGATACGGTCATACGCGTTGCAGCGGCAGACGTGGCCCACCAGCTCCCAACGCAGCGCCAACTCGTCCATCGAACCGTTCTGCTTCAGAGCGGCGTAAGCGGCGACGGCGAAGCCCGGAACGCAGAAGCCGCACTGCCCGCCGTCTTCCGCCACGAAGGCATTGAGTATCGGAGCAAAATCGGGACGCTCTGCGAGGCCCTCAACCGTCGTCACCTCTTTGCCTTGAACCTGCATTGCCAGCAGGTGGCAGGCGAGCATTGGCTTCTCTTCGACCAAAACGGTACAGGCGCCGCATTCACCGCGGTCGCAGGCTCGTTTGGCCCCCGTGAGGTCCAGATCCTCTCGTAGCACGTCCAGCAGCGAATCGCGGTGCTGGATCTGTAGAGTGCGGCGTTCGCCGTTGACGTGGAGGTCGATTTCAGACGTGGTCTCGGATGTCATAGAGCGAATTCTAGAACTCGGCTGCGCTTGTATGCGAGTCGTAGAATGTCGCCAAGCCGATGCGACAGGATATTCACTTCTGTACAACCAGGGACGGCGTGCGAATCGCGTACGCCGTTGTGGGCAATGGGCCGGTCCTGGTCAAAGCCCCGAACTGGTTGACTCACCTGGAGTACGAGTGGGAGAGCCCGGTTTGGCGCCATTGGTGGCAAGAGCTGGCGCGCGACTTCACGCTGATTCGATTCGACCAACGCGGCTCCGGGCTCTCGGACTGGAATATCAAAGACGCGACCTTTGAGTCCTGGGTGACTGACCTCGAGGCGGTTGTCGAGGCAACAGCCGTGGAGCAATTCGCACTCCTGGGGATATCCCAGGGTGGACCAGTTGCTATCGAATACGCGGTACGTCATCCGGAGCGGGTCAGCAAGATCGTCCTTTACGGGGCGTACGTACGCGGCAGTCTTCATCGAGGCCGCTCACCCGAGGAACACGCGGCGTTGGTCACCCTGACGCGAGAGGGCTGGGGCCGCGATAATGCCGCCTACCGTCAAATGTTCACCAGCCAGTTCATGCCCGAGGCAACCGCCGAGCAAATGCGGTGGTTCAATGAACTGCAGCGCATTTCCACCACGGGTGTCAACGCGGCGCGGGTGCAAGAGATCGGCAGCAACATTAACGTTGTCGACAGGCTGCAGCTAGTGAAAGCGCCGACGCTGGTCGTGCACGCTCGGGGTGATGCGCGGATTCCGTTCGATGAGGGTCGGCAGCTGTCTTCGCTGATACCTGATGCCCACCTCGTGAGCCTGGACAGCAATAACCACCTAACCCTGGTCGACGAGCCGGCCTGGACGAAGCTCATAGGCAACATTCGGCATTTCCTGATGACCGGCACACCGCTCCCGGAGGCGGCGGGGAAGACGGAAATGCCGGAAACAGACCCTGCCCAGCTCACGCCCCGTGAGGTCGAGGTCCTCAAGCTAATCGCGGCGGGCCGCAGCAACCAGGAGATCGCGACGGAGCTGGTCATCAGCATCAACACCGTGACGAACCACGTGAAGAACATCCTCGGCAAGACTGGCACGGCTAACCGGATGGAGGCCGCCAACTTCGCCCATCGCTACGGGCTCATGACACAGACCTGACACCTCTTCGCCCCGCCCAGAACCCTCACTAGCTAACTGTGGCTATCACCAGGCCACGAAGTAGCCATTTCTCGTCTTCGAAAACACCCAATCGTGGTCGTGTGGCGGACATCGCTTCGAACCTAACTTGACTTGCATGAAACGTTCGTCGGAATCGACGCCGGCGGAAACGAGGAGCAAGTCATGACAACTCAGACCATTTCGATTGAAGCGGGAACCGAGAGGTCGTCCGGCCGGGTGCGAATCGCTGAACGCCTCTCGGCGCCGGCAGAACTTCTCAGCCTTCCCGGCTTCTTCCAGCTTTGCCTGGGCAACGCCCTTTCACAATCTTTCGCGATGCGTATGCAAGGCATCTCTGTGGCTTGGGTAGTGCTGGAGATTACCGGGTCAAGAATGTGGCTCGGCATCGTGAACGGCCTTCCGGCCGTCGCGGTCATCCTGTTCTCGTTGCTGGGCGGTGTTCTCGCCGACTCCCGGGATTCGCGACGTGTGCTGCTTGGAGTTCGAACCGGACTTAGTGCCGCCGCCTTCCTGGCCCTGCTACTGGCCCTGACTGGCGAGATTCGGATCGAACACCTCGTCTTCTATGCCTTCCTCGCGGTAGGGCTCTCTTCGATGGACATGCCGATTGCCAGAACCTTGCTGATGCAAAAGGTCGGTCCGGAACGTTTGATGAAAGCCAACGCGATGCAGACCCTCTGCATGAACCTGGTCACCATGGCCGCCCCCATGAGTATGGCGGCGCTTATTGGTCTGGGCGTGGCAGGCGCAGCGTTCGGAGTGCTGGGAGTGGGCTACTTTGTTGGAGCCCTGCTGCTCCTGAAAGCTGGTGCCCTGGACACCATTCCACGCCCCGATATCAGTCCAAGGCCGTTGGCTGATCTACGCGCTGGACTGGCGTATGTTCGTCAAACGCCGGGGTTGGCAGCCCTGGTTCCCCTGGGATTTCTGATGCCGTTTGCCGGGACGTACTTTGCCATGGTGCCGGTCTTCGCCCGCGATGTGATGGTGGCCGGCGCAGCGGGTTTGGGTTTGCTGGTCGGTGCGTTCTCACTGGGTAGCTTGCTAGGCTCGACGCTGCTGGTGACCAGCGGGAAGATACAGCGGCGGGGAAGCAAGGTCGCGGTGCTGAGCGTCCTATTCGGTGCTGGCATGATCGCCTTCGCCTTTTCAGAGAGTCTGCTACTTTCCTGCGCGATCAGCCTCTCGATGGGGTTTGTGGCTGCCTTTTGGCAACCCCTGCTCACCACCATGGTGCAGACAGTTTCCGCGCCGGAAATGCGCGGCAGGGCTCTGAGCGTCTTCACGATGGGCTTCCAACTTGCGAGCCTCGGGTGGCTCATTGGTGGGGTTGGCGCCAGCTTTGTGGGGCCTCAAGCTGTCGTCGCCGCGGCAGGTATTTGCTTCGCTGGCTTCAGCACGCTGATCTTCGCGTTCAGTAAGGACGCGCGCGAGGTCGACTGAGCGCGAGTTCTCCCGATACACGGCTGGCCTGTATGTCGGCTGAAACGCTGCGCTCGTGAGACTGAGTTACACTCGAAGTACATCAAGTGAGTAACCTTTCTTCTGCCGAAAGCACGCCTCTAGTCGAAACCCGTGACCTCACCAAGCGCTACGGCAGCCAGGTGGTGGCACTCGATACACTAACCTTGCGTGTCGGTCAGGGAATCACCGGCCTCGTTGGCGCCAACGGAGCGGGTAAGAGCACGCTCATCAAGATCCTGCTGGGGCTGCTAGACCCGTCTTCGGGCGACGCCACGCTGCTGGGCTACGACGTCGCGACCGAGGGTCCGACTTTGAGGCAGTACGTCGGCTACATGCCAGAGCATGACTGTCTGCCGCCCGATGTCAGCGCGACCGACTTCATCATCCACATGGCTCGAATCAACGGCCTGCCCGGTCCCGCCGCCCGTGAGCGGACCGCCGAAACGCTGCGGCATGTTGGGCTCTTTGAGGAACGATATCGCGCCATAAGCACCTACTCAACCGGTATGAAGCAGCGCGTCAAGCTGGCGCAGGCCCTGGTGCACGACCCTAAACTCTTGATGCTGGACGAACCAACCAATGGCCTTGATCCAGCAGGGCGCGACGAGATGCTGGACTTGATCCACCGCGTCGGCCGCGACTTCGGTATTTCGATGCTGATGTCGTCGCACCTGTTGGGTGAAATCGAGCGTGTTTGCGACCACCTGATCGTGATAGACGCAGGTCATCTCATGCGCGCCGACAGTATCGCGACGTTTACCGGCGAGATGCAGGTTCTGACGGTCGAAGTCGACGACCGGCAAGAGGAGCTCAAAGCCCGCCTCGAAGCGAAGGGGTTGAGCCTGACCGCCGCCGGTCCGCTCCTGTTTATCACCATCGACGATCAGGAGCCTTATGACCTCGTGCGCGATGAAGTCGTCGACCTCGGCATCGGGCTGCTGCGTATGGAACAGCGCCGTCACCGCCTTGAGGACCTGTTCAGCGTCGAAGCTGAGGAAGCATCTGATGTCTGAGGAGCCAACTCCTTCTCGCCTCCAGACCGGCATCTATGACCTCGGCTACCGTTCCTATGACGGTCGCCGACTCGGGCGCACCTACGCCGTCACGTCGCTGTTCACCTACAGTCTTCGCGGCGTATTCGGGCTGGGGCGATCCTGGGTAGCCAAGGTGTTCGCAATGGGCTTGGCCTTCATCCCGATGATCCCGGCTTTCGTAATACTCGCGATCGCCGCGGTTACGCCCGAAGAGGTCGAGCTTAGCCTGAACTACTTTGACTTCGTTGGATTCGGTTTCGTGGGCACCGTCCTTGCCCTTTTCGGGGCGGTAACCGCGCCAGAGCTCATCGGAAGGGACGAGCGCCATAAGACCCTGGCGCTTTACTTATCTCGCGCTCTTTCGCGAACGGAATATGTCACCGCGAAACTGGGGGCTCTGGCCTTTGGCATTTTCATCGTTGTGGTGACGCCCCAGCTCCTCCTCCTGGTTGGCAACGCCGTGGCGACCGAGGAAATTGTCGACTACCTCGGAGACAACGTCGGCGAACTGCCGCTAATCCTGGCCAGCTCCCTCCTTATCGCGCTGATGGTTAGCAGCCTTACCATGGCTATCTCCTGCCAGACGTCTCGCCGGGCCTGGGCAACCGGCGCAGTAATCATCTATTTTTCTGTGGCTGCGGCATTGGGTACAATTCTGCTGGAGACTGTGTCGAGTGAAGGGGCAGGCTACTTACTACTCATCAGCCCAATCCATGTGCTTCAAGGCTCCGTTTACTGGATATTCAGTGACCCCGTGTCTGTAACGTCCGATGTGGGACAAGCTGACCTTGAGGGGCTCTATTACTTGCTTGCTGCGATCGCCTACACCCTGTTAGGCGCCGGGGTCGTGTACAGGCGGTACTGGCGGATGGCGATTTAATGGCCGCGCAGAATGCAGCCCTGACTCTGACAAACGTCTCACGCTGGTACGGCAACGTCGTGGCGGTAAACGACATCTCGTTTGAACTCGGCCCGGGCATAACCGGCCTGCTCGGGCCGAACGGCGCCGGCAAATCGACTCTTCTTCACATGCTGGCCGGGCTGCTGGAACCATCGAACGGCAACGCGCTGGTCAACTCGGCGGCGGCCTGGCGAAATCCCGACATCTATCGACTGATTGGATTTGTGCCGGAGCGCGAAGCCGTCTATCCGTTCCTGACCGGCCTCGAGTTCGTCAGGCTGAGCGCTCGTCTGCACGGACTACCCGATCCAGATTCGGCGGCGTTGCGTGCCGTAGACCAAGTCGAAATGGCAGACGCGAAAGACCGCGCGGTCGGTGGTTACTCGAAGGGCATGAAGCAACGCATCAAGATCGCGGCGGCGATCGTTCATCAGCCGCCGATCCTGCTGCTCGACGAACCGTTCAACGGCGCCGATCCGCGGCAGAGACTGCGCATGATGGAGATGTTGCAACGCATGGCGGCAGGCGGCGCGACGATCGTCTTCTCGTCACACATTCTCGAAGAGGTGGAGCGGCTGGCCGAGAACGTGCTGGTCATCGTCGAGGGCAGGCTCGCGGCCTCCGGCGACTTCCACGAGATACGCCGCCTGATGACGGACCGGCCGCACACGCTGCGGGTTCGATCGAGCGACGACCGGCGCTTCGCCGCGGCGCTGATCGGCCAGGAGCCCGTGTTCGGCGTCGAAATCGAGTCCGAGGGTCTGACGGTCCGGGCGTCGGACCTCGTGGCTTTCGCGCGGGTTGCGCCCGTGGTGGCGCGCGACTCCAGCATCACGGTGTACGAGCTGGCCCCAACCGACGAATCGCTGGAGAGCGTGTTCTCCTACCTGGTGCGCCGATGATCGGCTTCATCTTCGGACTGACGCTGAGACAGCTCGTGTTTCGCAAGAGCACGCTGCTGCTCCTGCTGCTGGCCGCGATCCCGGTGCTGATCGCCGTTGTCTTTGAGGTCGGTAACAACGAAACGTGGCGCGAGAGATTCGCCGTCGAGGTGCTGTCCGTCTGGCTGATAACCACCACGGTGCTGCCGTTGACGTCGGTGCTGTTCGGGACCTCGGTGCTCGGCGATGAGCTGGAGGACGGCACGGTGATCTATTTGCTGACCAAGCCCGTGCAACGCTGGCTGATCCTGCTGCCGAAGGTCGCGGCCGCGTGGCTGCTCACCACGGCGCTCGTCATCGTTTCGCTTTTCATTTCAGTGATGATCGTGCTGGGCGGCGACGGCGGCTCGATCGTGCTGGGATTCGGTGTCGCGGCAGCAATCGGAGCGTTGGCCTATGCGGTCGTCTTCACGCTGCTGAGCATCGTGAGCAGCCGGGCCCTGATCGCGGGTCTGATCTTCGTGTTCATCTGGGAAGGCGCCGTGACCGACATCTTCGAAGGCGTGCGCTTCCTCAGCATTCGTCACTACACGCTTGGCCTGGCCGATTGGCTGGCCGATGCACCCGACGTGTATCTCGATGCTTACGTTGGCGGCGTGACGGCGCTGATCCTGAGCGCTTTGGTTATCATCGCCGGGTTCTTATACGCGAACCAGCGCCTGGGGCGTGTCGAGATCAGGGAAGCTTCTTAGGAGAAAACCCGTAAAAGGGTTCAATATCTCCCTTGAAATGCCGATCATTCTGCAGAACCGCATAGAGCCGCTCCGTAAACAGGTCGTGCAATGACGCCGTTTAATCTTTCCCAGCTCGTCGATCGCTTTCTCGGCCGGCACCAGGCCGAATCGCAGCTCGGCGTCGGTCTAGTAGACCCCCTGACTCGGCTGCCGACGCGCGCGGCGATCGTGCAAGAGCTCAAGAACTGCCTTTCGGAATCACGCCAGAAGCACCCAGTCGCCCTTGCGATCGTGGACTTCTCGAACGTGCGGGGACTCGTCGAGAAGGGCGAATCCGTCGATCCTGACCTCCTGATACGCCTGACGACGCTGCTGAAATCGCGCGTACCCGGGCACATCGTGGGTCATCTGCGGGACCGCGAGTTTGCCGTCATTCTCTGCGACGTACCGGTGGCCGAGGTGGAGCATCTTGCCGACGAGGTTATCAATGCTGTGCGGAGTGACGCTTCCCTAGCGCTCGAACGGCGATACATCGCGACGATCGTCGGCATTGGCTGCAGCAGCAGTGGAGATTGCAGCGCGGGCGAGTTGATGGGGTTAGCCGACATTGCACTGCACTACGCGTTGGCAACGGGGCGGGGATGCCATGTCATCGTTGACAACGTTCCTCGCTCAAGGACCGCATAGCGAGTCCCCGATAACACTAGAATAGCGCCCTCCCGGAGCTGCACATCGAGTAGATGGGAGGAACGAATGAAGATAGACGACGCAACCGCGACAACCCCTGAGTCCCTGGTTTCCCGATCTTGATATGAGCAGCGTCACGTTGGTCGACCGCTGGCCAATGAATACCCTGGTCCAGAATGTGCTGCGCCAGGGGGCGATGACCATCGCACCCTTTGTTTTCTATGGCAAGGCTAACTTCCAGCCCGGCGATCCGAAGGAGATCGCACTGCTTGCACACGAATTGAAGCACGTGCAGCAGTACCGCAGCATGGGCTACTTCCGATTCTTCAAGCGCTACTTTCTCAATAAGGCACGCAATGGGTTCGAGTACAGCAAGACGCTGCCTCTGGAGAAGGAGGCTTACGACCTCCAGCCCGAGGTCTCGGAGGCGCTAAACAGGCCCGCCTGACGCTGTCCTTTTGGCGTACCACCGTTCGTCTACTATTAGACAGACACGGAGCCTGCCATTTCGAAAGGACGCTGACCGTGAAGTACATGCTGTTGTTGTTCAATGAGATCACGCCAGAGACGATGGACCCTGCCAACATGCCGAAATGGGAAGCCTTCGGAAAGGAAGCGGAACAGCAGGCGAAGATCACTTCGGCCGAAGCGCTGCATCCGCCGGAGAGCGCCACTACCGTGAGCGTTCGCAACGGCAAGATGATCACAACCGACGGTCCCTTCGTTGACACGAAAGAATAGATCGGCGGCTTTTACGTCCTGGATTGCGAGAATCTCGATGTCGCTATCGAGCTTGCCGCGAAGGTGCCGTGGGCTCCCACGGGGCACATTGAAGTGCGACCGGTCGTCGACTTCGGGTAGGTCGCTCTGACTCGGCGTCAACCTTCAACCACATCTCCACCGTGCGACGTCTCCGAGCACCGTCGCGCGGTGGAAGACGTCGCCTTGGAGCACGGGGCACGAATTACCGCGACGCTCATCGGCCTCTGCGATGGCGACTTCCAACTCGCCGAGGACGTGTTTCAAGAGTCGTTGATTACGGCGTTGGAGCGCTGGCCCCTGGACGGCGTTCCGAATCGTCCAGACGCATGGATCATCACCACTGCTCGCCGTAGGGCCATAGACCAACTCCGCCGCGGTCAGAGCCTACAGCGCAAACAGGAGATGCTTCAGACGCTTCTAGAGCAAGACCAGCGAACCGCTGGCAACGACTCTCGTAAGGACGAGGACTCCTTGGAAGACGATCGCCTTCGCCTGATCTTTACCTGCTGTCATCCTGCATTGGCTTTGGATCCTCAGGTCGCGTTAACGTTGCGAACGGTCGCCCGGCTTGAGACGGAGGAGATCGCGAAGGCGTTTCTCGTCAACCAGGAGACAATGGCCAAGCGCTTGACGAGGGCGCGCACGAAAATCCGTGACGCCCGCATCCCTTATAGAGTGCCACCCGAGCACGAGCTACCGGACCGACTAGACGGCGTGCTAGCCGTTGTCTACTTGATTTTCAACGAAGGCTACCTGTCGAGCAGCGGCGAAACCCTGCTAAGGGGCGAGCTCTGCGACGAGGCGATACGCCTTGGCCGGCTGCTTATGAGTTTGATGCCGGACGAGCCCGAAGTGATCGGCCTCCTGGCCTTGACCTTGCTGACCGACTCGCGTCGGACCGCGCGGACGGACGCTAACGGCGAGCTGATAACGCTGGAGGAACAGGACCGCTCCCTGTGGAACCGCGAACGCATTTCGGAAGGGCGAATGCTTGTCGAGAAGTCGATGCGTATGCGCCGGCCCGGACCTTACCAGCTTCAGGCTGCGATCGCGGCACTACACGCGGAATCGCAGCGGCCGGAGGACACGGATTGGACGCAGATCGCCTTGCTCTACAGCGAGCTCCTGCGCTTCCAGCCCAGCCCGGTCGTCGAGCTGAATCGCGCCGCTGCAGTCGCCATGGCATTCGGCCCCGACGCCGGCCTGAAGCTCCTGGACGACCTCGATGCCGGGGGTGCGCTCAGCGGCTACTACCTGGCGCACGCCGCCCGCGCCGACCTGCTGCGCCGGGCTGCCCGGCATGAGGAAGCAGAAAAGAGCTATCGCAGAGCAATCGAGCTCTGTAGCAACCCGGTGGAGGCGCGCTACCTGAAACGCCGTTTCGACGAGGTGACTCATGCCTGAGGAGTTCACGGGCTTCGGGCCGGAGACGTTCGCCTTCCTGCGTGATTTGACCGAACATAACGACCGGGACTGGTTCATCGCGAATCGGGCTCGTTACGAAGCCCATTACCTGGCTCCGGCGCTGGCCTTCATCGAAGCGATTGGCACGCGCCTGGCGGCCGAGCTCCCCGGCGACGTGCGGTTTGACCCGAAGGTCAACGGTTCACTGTTCCGAATCAATCGCGATGTCCGGTTCTCCAAGGACAAGACACCGTACAAGAACCACATCGACATGTGGTTCTGGACCGGCGACAAGAAGGGCCGGGAAACGCCGGGATACTTCATGCGTCTTCTACCGGATCAATGGGCGATAGGCGGAGGGATCCATCGCTTCAGCAAAGAGAGCCTCCAGGCGTACCGCGATGCTGTTGTCAATGAGCGAGCGGGAAGCGCCCTCGAAGAAGCCGTTGCCCAGGTCGATGCGACGTACGATCTGGGGCTGCCAAGCCGGAAGGCAGTGCCCCGAGGCTACGATGCGTCGCACCCGCGAGCAAGGTATCTGCTGTACGAAGGTCTGGCCGCGGCTCTTGAAGGCCCCGTCCCATCGCTTGCCGGAAACACTGGCTTCATCGACGAGTGCGTGGCGCACTTCACGGCGGTCAGTCCGATCAACGAATGGCTGGCGTCGGCACTGCGAGGCTAGCTGAAGACAGGGTCTCCTCAAACGGCAGAGATCCCAGCGTTGACAATGCCGTTGCCTAAGGCGAACATTCCGGCTATCAGCAGCTGGGAGGTTCGTATGAGACTGAAGCGAGTTGGCCACGTTGCCTTGATGGCTTCGAACGAGGAGCGGTCGCGGGCGTTTTACCGCGACGTCATGGGGTTCGAGGTTAGTGAACAGGACCCCGAGCACGGCGGCACATTCATGACGCTGGGCGATAACTTCCACACGATTGACGTGTTTCCTCACCCGGAGCCACAGAACGCGTTGATGCCTCAGCGAGGCCAGGTCGGTCTGTTTCACCTTGCGTTCGAGGTCGGAAACTACGCCGACCTGCGTGACGCCTACTGTTCACTGCAGGACCACAACGTGGAGATCAGTCACTGCACTGACCACATCAGCCAGCGCAGCGTCTATTTCTCCGATCCGGACGGCAACCGCCTCGAGATCTACTACGAAGTCCCTGGCGCCCTGGAGCGCTACAAAGACAATCCCAGGGGCGACCAGGATGTCGCGCTCGAAGTTACGCGGCCGGGAGACACGCTGCCGGCCTGGCTGGAGGAAGACTGGCCAGGCTCGAAATAGCGGGTCGCGTACGCATGAAGGCTGCTGATCTCTCTGGTGGCCCAACGGCCCGCCAGGACTATCATCTAGGCCATGGCAATCATGCTGTGTTAGCGTTTGTCCTTTGAAACTGACTCAACTATTCGAGGTGTATCCGCCGCAGTCGCGCGCCACGACGCCCCTGGGTCTGCGCGTGAACGATCACGTCTACGCCGGAAACCTGACAGGCGCAGATCCGGTTACTGGCGCGATCGAGTCGGACGTTGCGCAGCAGTTGATGAGCGCCCTCCTACTCCTGCGCCATGCCATGGAGGAAGCGGGGTTGGGGCTAGCCGATGTGCGGCGAGTCATCGCGACGGTCGCCGATCAAGCGCATGGCGACGTCGTGGAGGATACGCTGCGAGACTCGCTTCGCGGCGCTGATATCGAAACGGACGTCGGTCCGCTGCCGCCCGGATACCTGGTGCGCCTCGACGCCTTTGCCGTTCGCGGAGACGACGCCGTTCGGCCAGAGTTGATTCTCACGGATCGGGCGCCAGCCGGAGTTCGAATCGGCGACGTGATGTTTAGCGCAAACATCACAGCGGCTGACCCGGAGACTGGTGTCGTGACCGGCGATACCGGGGCGCAGCTGCGCGCCGCCTTCACCAACCTTGACCGTGCCCTGGCGGAAGCAGGACTCGGCCGTCAGGCGGTGCTGCGAATATCGGGCTTCCTGCGAGACTTGGGTGAGAAAGACGCGCTGAACGCCGCGATGGTCGAAGCGTTCCCGGACGCGATGCAGAAGCCGGTCCACAAATACGTACCCGCCTCGCTGCCTCCGGGCATCAACGTCAGCCTGCAGGTCATCGCCCGCGATGGTGGAATCAGAGAAATTCTCGAGATTGACGGTATCAGACACAACGACCCGATATCGCTGGGAGCTCGAATCGGAAATCTCGTCGTTTCCTCGCGAGTCCAAGGTCGGCTTGCGAATGACGCCGAGTCCCAGGCCGAGCAGCTCGTCCAATCGCACGCGCGCACCGTATTGCAGCACGTTGGCGGCGACCTTCGACACATGACTCAGGCCGTATGGGGAACCGGCGAGCTGTCCTACGCTGAGGACGTTGCGAAGGTCATGCGGCGCCACTGGCCGTCGGGCTTACCAGACACCCGCTACATCGAAGCTGACTTTCCGCACAGTGGCCTGCCGCGCCTCGAATTCATCGCGCGCTGCTCGACGAGTGAGCCGACGCTATTCAAGCTGAGCCCACTCCGTCATCAGCTCATCGATCTCGGCCTGAAGCGCCTGGAACTGTTCGCCTAGCTCGTTCAGGCGCCCCAGGTCGCCACCGGCGCTGGCCTGATTGATTTGCTCGCCGAGATCGGTCAGCGCGGCTTCCTTTTCGTGAATGGACGTTTCGAGGTTCTCAGTCTGCTGCTCCAGCCTGCGGCTTCGCGCGGGCTCTGGACGTTCCCTGACTTGGCTGCGGGGCTGAGGCGCCGGAGTCGATGCGGCAATCGACGCTTGATACTCCTCCATGCTGCCGTTGAAGTCGCGCAGCGTCCTGTCTTCGATGACCAGCAGGCGAGTTGCCAGCCGCTCAATCAATCGCCGGTCGTGTGAGGCCAGGACCATGGTGCCTTCGAAGCCGGCGAGCGCCTCCTCCAACGCCTCGCGGCTGGGGATGTCGAGGTGGTTCGTTGGTTCGTCCAGGAGCAGGAGGTTTGCGCCGGAGCGGACCAGGCGGGCCAGGGCCAGTCGGCTGCGTTCGCCGCCGCTAAGGTCAGCGACGCGTTTACCGACGTCGTCCCCGCTGAAGAGAAACCGGCCCGCCTGGTCGCGCGCATCCTGTGTTTTCGTGCCTTCCGACTTTAGTAATTCGTCCAGGACGGTTGAGCCTGGATTAAGGTTTTCAGCCTCCTGCCAGTAGTGAGCCACGGTCACTCCGGCCCCCAATGTCAGGTGACCCATTACCGGTGGCAGTTCACCGGCAAGCGTTCGTAATAGCGTGGACTTGCCGGAGCCATTGCGACCGACCAGCGCCACGCGCTCGCCGCGTCCTAATTCAAGGTCTCCCGTCCGCAGAATTGCCGTGTCGCCGTAACCCACTGAGAGGTCATGCGTTTTCACGGCGACATCTGCGCTGCGAATCGCGGTGAATTTGAAGCGAACTGCACGCTGGCTCTTCGGCGCCTCGATGCGCTCGAGGCGTGCCAGCTTCTTGAGCCGGCTTTGCGCCTCCGTAGCCCGGGAGCCGACGCGGGTTTTGGCAATGTAGTTCTCTTCCTTGGCGATGAGTTGTTGCTGCAGCTCGTACTGTTTTTGCTGGAGCACGGTCTCGGCCGCCTGCGCCTGCTCGAACTTGCTGTAGGCCCCCGTGTATGACTTGAGACGTGCTCTCTCCAGGTACCAGATGCGATTCGCAACCTTATCGAGGAAGTAGCGGTCGTGCGACGTGACGATGACACAGCCACTCCAGCGGGCAAGAAAGAATTCGAGCCAACGCAGGCCGTACACGTCAACGTGGTTTGTCGGTTCATCGAGGAGTAACAGGTCCGGCCCTGCCATCAGTGCCCGGGCAAGACCTGTTCGCGAGCGCTGGCCGCCGCTGAGTTGGCGCAGCGGCCGATCCCAGTCCGCCTCGACCAGCCCGAGGCCGCTCATGACCTCAGCGAAGCGGGACTCGACTGAGTAAGCGCCTTCCGCGTCCATTCGATGCAGGAGTGCTGCGTAGGTCTCGGCGGCCGATTCGTCTCCCGCCGCCATCCCGTCGGCGGCAACCTGCAACGCCTCAGGCAGGTCGAGGACGTCCTGCAGCGGTGAGAGGACCTCCTGTCGCACGGTGCGCGAGCCGTCAACGAGGGGCGGTACCTGTTCGACGAGGGCCATGCGTAGACCCCGAGCCACGTGACGCTGACCGCCACCCAGGGACTCGCCGCCATCCAACGATCGCAGCAGAGTCGTCTTACCGGTACCGTTGCGACCTAGGAGCCCAATACGCTCACCCGCATTGGCTTCGCAAGTGATCGAGTCGAGAATGACGTCGCCGCCGAAGGCGACCGAGACGTTACTGAGCGAAAGGAGACTCATAGCACCACACTATCAGGCGTCGCGTGGATTACGTCGCTAGTCGTCTGGGCAGGCACCACGAATCGCCAGGTTGCCCCGGATAGCGGTCACACAGATTCCCCTAGCTTGCGCAGCAGGCTAGCTAACTGTCAGCACTGCTTTGCCGGGATACGAGCGCTCGATCAACTGCAACGCGACGTTGCCGATCTCCGTCCACGGCGCCTCGATGGCGATGTGTGGCTTCAGAGTCCCAGCCGACACCATCCCTATCAGCCGGCCGAGACCCACAGCGGCCGTTTCTTTGTGCAGCTCGGTGAATACCTGGAGGCCACTGACGGTCATGCGTGAGCGCAAGAAAACGGTCGAATCAACCGTCATCGATCCACCGGCGGAGACGCCGTAGACGACGATGTGGCCGCCGGGTGCCACCATGGTCATGGCGTTCGCCAGGACCTCGCCGGAAACGGACTCGAGAACGTGGTTGTAAGGGCCGAACTCGCTCGCCGCGGCACCCGTTTCGTCCGCAACTACGTGATGCGCCCCAGCGATCCGGGCCGAATCAGCGTGGCGTTCCTGGCGCACCAGAGCGGTTACTTCCGCCCCGCCATCGACAGCGATCTGGATACCAATATTGCCGACACCGCCCGAGGCGCCCGTGATCAAAACCTTGCGTCCGGTGAGTCCACTCGCGCGGTCGAGCGCATAGAGGGCTGTGAGGCCAGCGACCGGAAGCGTCGATGCCCGCTGAAAGCTGACGTTGTCGGGCAGGACCGCAAGGTTGCTGGCCGGGATAGCGACGTGTTCGGCCCAGGCGCGATTCTGGAGGATGCCGACAACACGCTGGCCTTCCGCCGGGCCGTTTCCGTCGGCAGCTGCCTTTTCGATGACGCCGGCTACGTCCCAGCCGATGCGGCCGCCAGGAGGTGAGTTCTGGGCCCGGCGGATTTCGCCGCGGTTCAACGACAAAGCGCTGACATGGACAATCGCTTCTTCAGGTCGTGCTGTTGGACTTTCGACCGCGGCTACGGTCAGGTGGCCGGGAGCGCTGGCATCAGTGATGACGGCTCTTGTACTCATTAGTCTCTCCTTGGCTGGACGGAATGCCTGATCGTAGGACGGGCCACATCCGAACGCTAGATAGATGAGAGATTGACAGCTAACTCGTCGTGGTATCAGCATTACCACGCCCGTCTGCCCACTCGCGTTTGTCCAAGGAGGATCGAGATGATTATCGACGCGCATGCTCACACCAATGGGGGAAACCTGGGAAACTTCAAAGCCGGCCTGACGGCGTCGCGTGGCTACCATGGTGGCCACTACCAGGAGAACGAAGAGGCGCTAGGCCGCGCAATCGAACACCACAAGAAGAACAACCTGGATGCCGTTGGTACAGACATCCAGTTCGTCTCCCCGCGCCCCTTCCAGCTGATGCACTCGGAAAGCCGGCAAAGATCGTCGATTGGTACGCCCGAGCTTCGAACGACGTCAACGCGCTGACTGTGAAGATCGAGCCTCAGCGCTACCGGGCCGTCGCCTGTCTGCCGCAGAGCCCGGAGATTCCGATCAAGGACTGGTGTGACGAGCTAGACCGCTGCGTCAACGAGCTCGGCATGATCGGCCTCATGATCAACCCCGACCCTTTCGAAGGTAGCGGCGAGTACTACCCCGGCATGGGCGAGGAAGAGTGGTATCCCCTCTACGAGAAGATGGTTGAGCTCGACGTGCCCGCGTTGATCCACTCGGCTGGAACTCGCAACCCGTATGACACATACCAGAACTACTTCATCACCACGGAAACGCTGTGCATCCTCTCGATCGTGGAGCACAAAACGTTCGATGCGTTCCCGAACCTCAAGATCATCGTTTCGCACGGTGGCGGATCGATTCCGTACCAGGTTGGGCGCTGGCGCTCGAACTACGGTCGCCACATGGGCATCGACTTCGACGAGCAGATGAAGAAGTTCTACTACGACACGGTGCTGTACAACCAGGAGTCGCTCGACTTCCTGTTCAAGATGGTCGGCACGGACCGCTGCCTCTTCGGTACGGAGAACCCAGGTACCGGCAGCTACAAGGACCCTAAGACGGGCCGCATGCTAGACGACATCAAGCCGCTCATTGAGGGCATCGACTGGCTGACGGAGCAAGACAAGAAGAACATCTTCGAAGACAACGCGAAGAAGGTTTTCACCCGGTTTAAGTAAATAGCCGCTGAAGGCTCCGACACTGAGAGACGAGGAACATGAGACGTAGCACGGATCGCATCCTGACCAGCCACGCGGGGAGCCTTCATGGCACGCCCGAGTTGATCAAGCTCATGGAGAGCCAGCCTCCTGGCGAACCGCCAGGCCCGGGTCTGGCAGGTCAGGTGCAGCAAGCTGTCAAGGACGTGGTCCGGCTCCAGAAGGAAAACCTCGTCGACGTGGTCAACGACGGTGAGTACACCAAGGGTCTTGGTCTCGGCTGGATGACCTACGCCCGTCAACGCCTCGGTGGCATCGAGATTCGACCGCTGTCCGAGGGCGAACGGGCAGGCAACCAGTCGATCACGGCTCGCGAAGAGATCTTCTTCCCGGACTACTTCGAGGCAGCCCGAGCACAGTTCGGCGGTGCGGGCGGCTTCGCTCGTACGGCTGTCTACGCCACCGGGCCATTGACCTACATCGGCCAGTCGGACACGCAGCGCGACATCGATTACCTCAAGGCTGCGATGTCCCAGAACGGCGTTGAGGAAGGCTTCTTATCCGCTCTGGCGCCGGGCACGATCGAGCACTGGCTGCGCAACGATCGCTACAAGACGGAGGAAGAGATGGTCTTCGCCATCGCCGACGCGATGCGCGAGGAGTACAAGGCCATCGCCGACGCCGGCCTGATCGTGCAACTAGACGACCCGGGATTCCCGGACGGTTTTGTTATCCATGCCGACATGTCGGTGCCGGAGTACCGTAAATTCCTTGAGGTGCGGGTCGAGGCAACCAACCACGCGATCCGCGATATCCCCGAGGAGCAGGTTCGCCTGCACATGTGTTGGGGCAGCTTCCATCATCCTCACACGCAGGACCTGCCACTGAAGGAGATCATCGATCTCGTCTACAAGGTCAAGGCACAGTGCTACTCAATCGAGGCGGCAAACCCGCAGCACGAGCACGAGTGGGAGGTCTTCAAGGACCACCCGCTGCCGGACGGCAAGATCCTCATGCCGGGGATCCTCGGCCACTGCGCCCGCGAGTTTGTTGAGCACCCGGAGGCCGTGGCGCAGCGTCTCGAGCGCTACGCCAGTGTCGTCGGCAAAGAGAACGTAATCGGCGGGACGGACTGCGGCTTGAGCCGTGTCGCGCATCCTTCGATTATGTGGGTGAAGTTCAAGGCGCTGGGCGATGGCGCGGCGATCGCCTCCAAGCGGCTCTGGGCCAAATAGGTCCTAACGGCCGATTTGCCGCATCAAGGCGCCCGCGGCTTCATAGTCGCGGGCGCCACCTTTTAGGATCGGCGCCACAAGGTAGATGCAGTCGATGCTCGCGTCGACGAACTCGGCGTAGAGCTCTGCAGCGATGTCGATTCCGCTTCGACCGCCCTGCAGTCCCTCCAGAACGGATTGCGGTACGTTGCTGAAGAGCACGCCGTCAGCTCGCAAGAGCTGCAGGCCCCAGAAGACTGGTATCGAGAGCGAATCGCCGGCAGCTTCGGCGAATGCCTCCAGGAAGTCTCGCGCCTCGGAAGCAGCGAAGATTGGCTGTGTGACGAGGTACTCAGCCCCGGCCTTCACCTTCCGGGCCGCTAGCTCGGCCTCGGCTCGAAGGCCGCGGTTCAGGTCCACCGAGGCGCCAATGCAGAAGTCAGTCGGAGCGCGAAGATTCGAACCCTTGAGATCTGTGCCCTGATTCAACTCGGCGATGGCCACGATTAAGCCTGATGCCGTGTACTCGCTGACGGCGACAGAGGCGTCGCGTTCAGTCAGCACGTCGCCTTGGATGACCAGGACATTTTCGAGGCCGAGAAGCTGGGCGCCGACGAGCCGCGATTGCAGTGCCAGCTTGTTCATGTCCCGAGGCGAGAGGTTAAAGACCACGTCCGTGCCGAAGCGCTGTTTGATCGCAGCCGAGGCCGCCGTCGAATCGGCACGAACTAACTTGCCGGGGTTGTAGGCGACGGCTATGAAGTCGGCCGCTGCGAGCTCGCTGGCACCCTCGAGCAGGGCTGGAGTGCCTCCCCGCGGCGGCGTGTAGTCGCAGATGATGGTCGGCCTGTTGCGACTGGCAGACGCGATATCGGTCACCTTGGCCATGTCCGAAGCGTAACATTCACGGCAAGGCAGACATTGACATTAGAGCGCAGAATGAGCGCATCGAGAAATCAAAGACGTTCGGAGGTTGAAATGGGTGAGATCCTCGGTTTAGGAATGACGCATTACCCCGGTATGACGACGAAAGGGACGATGGCCGGGCGCGTCAAGAACTTCATGCACGATCCGTTGCTGCCCGAGCAGTTCAGGAACCCTGAGACGTGGCCGGAGCCGATGCGCAAGGAGTGGGCGGATGACGAAGGGTGGGCGCACTCCGAGGAGCACCGCGCGCTGCTGATCGAGAACTTTCGCTGGGTCCGCAAGGAGCTGGACGCCTCAACCCGGACGTCGTCCTGATCTGGGGCGACGATCAGTACGAGAACTTCAAGGAAGATATCGTGCCACCGTTCGCAGTCCTGGCCTACCCGGAGTTCAAGTCGCAGCCGTGGCATCATCTTCGGCCCGGCGCCGTAAACGCCTGGGACGAGGACGTGGACAAGGAGTTCAGCTTCAAAGGCCATCAGAAAGCCGGCAAGTACCTGACGAACCGGCTCCTCGCCGACGGCTTCGACGCGGCCTACTGCTACCAGCCGAACAACGGAGAAGGCTTCGGGCACGCGTTCCTCAACACGGCGCTCTACCTCGATTGGGACCGCAAGGGCCTGCCGTACCCGCTGCTTCCTTTCTCGACCAACTGCTATGGCCGGCCGCTGACTAAGTTGCATGGCAGCGTGCTGAACAAGCTGGCCGACCTGCCAAACGAGGACGAAGCCGACCCGAGCTCACCGCACCCCTGGCGCTGCTTCGACCAGGAGCGCAGCACGCCGGGCGATGGCCGATAGCCCCTGGCGTGTCGCGCTCGTCGCCTCGTCGAGCTGGTCGCATAGCTTCCTGACCGGCCGCTACTCGTACTTCCATCCCGACGTCGAGACCGACAAGCGCTACTACGAGGCGCTGGTCGCCGGCGATTATGACGTCTGGCGTAACACGACGATCGAGGAAGTAGAACTGGCGGGCCACAACGAGCTGCTGAATTGGTACGGGCTGGCGGGTGCGATGTCTGAGCTCGGTCGCAAGCCTGACGAATCGCATTTCGTCGAGTCCTGGCTGTGCAACTCGGACAAGGTGTTCGCGGTCTTCAGGCCGTAGGAATCCTCGAGAGGAGCAACAAGATGGCAAAGATTCGTCACATCGCCTACCGCTGCAGCGGCATTGCGACCTACGAGAAATTCTTCGTCGAAGGCCTCGACCTGGAGGTGGTCGAGCGGCGCGCCAACGATGCTGTCGACCTCTCCGACGGGACTATCAACATCACGTTGCTTCCCTCATCGCTCACGCCGATGAGCGACGAGCCTGCCCTCGGCGTGGCCCACATCGGTTTCACAGTCGCGAACGAAGACGAGACCAAACAACGCCTGGAACAGCTCGGGGCAAGCGAGGCGAATACGATTCGGATGGATAGCGCCCACTACGAGGTGAAGTTCGAAGGCCCGGACGGCATCGTCATCGATCTGGGTCAGTGGACGGGTACAGCGCCGATCGAGGAACAAGCCAGGGCTACCACTTAACGGGCTACTGCGGCCGACCCCTACTTCTCCGTTATCTGATCTTTAGGCGACCGCTTGACGCGGTGAATCGGCGTTGCGCTCAAAGTGGAGGAGCCCGTCAGCTTCCCAGATGCGGATGTCGACTCCAGCAGTCTTGGAAGCGCGTCGTAGTTTCGTTTTTGTGTTGCGCGCGGTCTGTCCCTCTGGAACCGCGACCTCGCCGTAGGGCGAGTGCTTGATCAGCTGAACGAGCTGCAGATGCGTAACAGGTTCCTCAACGGGCTTGCTAACCGGCTCCTCGGGAGTGAAAGCTTCTGCGGCCTCGCTAAGGGCCTCGAAGTCGAAGCCTTGATCGGGCGCTAGTGCTTTCCGCATCGTCACCTCGTAAGAGCCAACGTTCTGTGAGATTCGCCAGGCCAGGGATAGGGCGCCCTCTTCGCTGGTGTGGGGCAGACAGAGAGCGAATTCCCTTTCATCAGTACGGGAAGCTAGATCGACTGCGCGCATTTGCCGCGCCAGGATCTGGACCAGATCCATCTGAACTTCGGTAGTCCAGTCAGGATCCTGGGCGTGTGCTACTTGCGCCTCCACCGTAACGAAGAGGACAGACATGCTCATCCCGTAGCGGCGGCAGCGGCGAGCTTCATCGGCAATCCGCAGCTCGAAGTACCAGCGTTGGAGCATCGCCGTCTCCGGGTCGAGAATCGAGATTCTGCGACCGTGACGGGTTTGGCGGTTGAGGCCCGCGTTGATGCTGGCTCGCGTAGCTTCGCTAGCGCGGGCCGCACCCTGGTTCGGCGCTGCCGCGAAGGCGGCCAGTAGCACCAACGGAGCCAAGACGATGGCCGCCGCAATTGGCGAAGCCCAGACAGAGAGGCCGAAGATGACGACCACCGCAACGGCGGCCAGTAATGCCCTCGGACTCCGGACCACCTCTATTACTCGTGATTCGTACTCGCGCATATCCTGTAAGTTCTTTTCGGTTGTTCGAGCCGTCTACTGTAGCTCGCTGCATGGCGCTATACTCGCGTCCGCACGAGGAGGAAAAGCACCGTATGAGTCAGCTCGAAGATCTTGTCGCAGCGTACCGCATTCTGGCCGAATTCGCCGTTATAGACGCGTATGGCCACGTCAGCGTGCGGTCGGAAAGCAACCCGAATCGCTATTACCTGGCCCGGTCATTAGCGCCTGAGCTTGTCACCGAAGCTGACATCCTGGAGTACGACCTCGACAGCAACCCCATAAGAGACCAGGGCCGCGAGTCAGTCCGCGAGCGCTTCATACACGGTGAGGCGTACAAGGCTCGGCCCGACGTCATGGCGGTAGTCCACAACCATTCACCCACCGTTGTGCCGTTCAGCGTGACGGCTGTCCCTCTACGGCCGATCTTCCATATGGCGGCCTTTGTCGGGCTGGGTGTACCGGTGTACGAGATTCGCGACTTTGAGCAGGGGACGGACATGCTCGTCAAAAGCCCGAGTCTGGGCGCTTCGCTGGCGGGTGTTTTGGCGGATAAGCCGGCCGCAATCATGCGAGGGCACGGCGCACTGGTCGTAGGCGAGAACCTTGCTCGCGCCGTCGGTCGCAGCATCTACCTGGAGCAGAGCGCCCAGATGCAGCTCCAAGCCATGACGCTGGCCGGCTTCGAAGGCAGAATTACATACCTCGATGAGGCAGAGGCGATCGCCGGATCGAAGGCGCAAGATTACGGAAGGGCTTGGCCTTTGTGGAGGGAACATGCGCTCACACGTTTGCGGGCCGAAAAGTCTACATAACAAAGCCAGGCTGAATATATGATTGCCTGGTAAGCACTAGTAAACCTGAAGCGGAGGCAGACGAATGCTCAACCTTGAAGACAACGAGCTTCTAACCCGGGTCGGTCCTGGTACGCCGATGGGTGAGATGATGCGGGAGTACTGGATCCCGGCTGTCCGCTCGGACGAACTGCCGGCGCCGGATTGCCCACCGGTGCGGATTCGGCTGCTGAGCGAAGACCTGATCGCGTTTCGAGTGACCTCCGGCGCGGTGGGCTTGATCCAGAACGCCTGCCCGCACCGCGGCGCTTCAATATTCTTCGGACGCAACGAAGAGGAAGGGCTGCGCTGCGTCTACCACGGCTGGAAGTTCGACGTAACCGGGGCGTGCGTTGACATGCCGTCTGAGCCGGCTGAATCGAATTTCAAGAGCAAGGTGCGCACGAAGGCCTACCCGTGCATCGAGCGCGGCGGGATCATCTGGACCTACATGGGAGTGCGGTCCGAACCGCCGCCGCTGCCCGACCTCGAAGCGAACATGCTGCCCGAGGGCGAGCCCGCGATCTACAACATCTACATCCAGTCGAACTACATGCAGAACTGGGAGGGCGAAATGGACACGGTCCACGCCGCCTTCCTGCACGGGACTTATACGCCTCGCCCGGACCTGACCCCTGGCAGCGTCGCCTACTACGTCCAGGAGAATAAGGCGCCGCGCTTTAGCATCATGGACACCGAATTTGGGACGTCCTACGGGGCATACCGGCCGGCGGGCGAGGACAACTACTACTGGCGGATCGCCCACATGCTGTTCCCGTTCTACGCCATGATTCCAACTGGCACGCTGCGCCTAAACGTTTTCTGGCGTGCCTATGTGCCAATGGACGACAACCACACGCTGATGTGGACCCAGGTTGGTGGCCGCGAAGGCGACACCCGTATCCAGTGGAAGCCGAACACGACTGACTGGTACGGACGTTTCCACATCACGCAAGGGCCCGAGAATGAATGGATGATCGACCGGGAGCTACAGAAGTCGGGTAAGAGCTACACGGGCATCCCGGGCGGAGCCCGGCCTCAAGACATGGCTGTAACCGGCAGCATGGGACCGATCTACGACCGCTCCCGCGAGCACCTGGGGACCACGGACCAATTGATCATCAAGACCCGGCGCCGTCTGGTGGCGGCGATCAGGGCGCATCAGGATCACGGCATCTTGCCTCCCGGCTCAACGGAGCCGGAAATCTATCGCCAGCGTTCCGGGGGCGTGATCCTGCCGCGGAGCGCCGACTGGTGGGACGCGACGAAGGACTTGCGACGAGCCTTTGTGAAGCATGAGGGACTGAAGCCACTCGTCGGCGTGTAGCCACCTAGGGAAAGAAAAGGGACGAGGCAGCCTGGGTCGCCTCGTCCCTTTTCAATTGAGCCGGTTAGGCGAACGGGCGCCTTGGTCACATCGATCGGCCGGGAGAAGCTCGTTGGTCCGGGCGTTGCCCCCACCCAGGTGAAGTTCCAGGGCGTCTGCTGTCCGGGTTGCCTCGACCAGCTTTTCGCCCTCGCCGGGTCAAAGAGGAAATTCTTCTGTGCACCCCCCTAGAGCATGACTGACGCTTCATTTGCGAGATCGTCAATCTGGGTAAATCGAATCGCCGAGAATTGACGGCGTTAGCTGGCCGCAACTGATAAGGTTGCCGTGGTTCAGAGGAGGAGCAAATGCCAGACACGGTTCGCATTGGGCTCATCGGTGCGGGAGGTTACACGGTCAACCGGATGCTGCCCGGTTTTCAGAAGGCAGCCAATTGCGAGGTCACGACAGTCGCCAATCGCCGTCGCGAGAATGCCGAGAAGGTCGCGTCGCAGTTCAATATCCCAAACGTCATGGACGACTGGCGACAAGTTATCGAGAGTGACGACGTTGATGCCGTGCTGATCGGCACACCGCCGAACACGCATCCGGAGATGACACTGGCCGCGCTGGAGGCGGGCAAACACGTGCTCTGCCAGACGCGCATCGCGACGACCGCTGAGGCCGCGCGTGAGATGACCGTAGCCGCCGAGGCGGCGAAGCAGCGCGGCGTGCGCAGCATGCTCGTGCCGCCGGGTCCGTTCTATCGCGCCCGGCGATTCATCGAGCATCTGGTCAAGTCAGACTACCTGGGGCGCGTGACGCACGTACAAGCATTCAATATGAACGGCTCCATGGCGGACCCGGCGACGCCACTCAGCGTCGGCCGAAACGACATCGAGCTTTACGGGCCCTACAACGCGGCGCAGCTTGGCCTCACTTACGACGTGATGGTGCCGTGGACAGGGCATGCGACCCGAGTACTAGGGCACCGTGCGACGTTCGTCGAGGAGCGGCCTGAGACTCTGGGCGGGCCAATGGCGAAGGCGCCGTATCCTGAAGAAGTCACGGTGATCTCCGAGACAGAGAGTGGCGCCCTCGTAATGAACGTGCTGAACTGGGCTGCACGCTTTGGCGAGAGCCGAATCGAGCTGTACGGAGATAAAGGGACCGTAGTCTACAAGCAACGCGGCGACATCCTGCTGGCGGGCCGGGAGGGAGACGACGCGCTAAAGGAGCTACCGATCCCGTCCGAACACGACAGTCCCTGGCTGGTTGAAGAGGAATTCGTCCGCCTGGTAATCGGCGAAGTGGCGGAGCCGAGTTTCACTTTCGAGGACGGCGTGCGCAACATGGAGTACCTTGAGGGGGCCTATCACTCCGCAATGCAGGGTGAGTGGGTTAATATTTGATAGGATTTCAAGTGCCGAAGGTCCTGAGTGGGCGATAGAGCGCCTTTTCGCTTAGGTCACTCTGCACTACACTTACTTCTATAGTTGGCGGGGCTTACAGATTCGCATTGCGACTCCGGGGCTGATTTCCGGGACGGGAGAACGTTGAATGGCAAGCATCCAGATTTATGGTGCCGGTCGAGCGGGCGATGGTACAAACACCAACGTCCAGATGCTGACCCAGGCGTTGAAGGACATGGGCGCCTGGACCTTATTCTGGCGTGATGAGGTGTATTCCAACATTCAGACCCGCGACAGCGGCTTCGGGATGCGAGCCGCGGACAGGCAAATCTTCGGACCGGACGACGAATTCGACATCCTCGAGGCCTTCGACGCCGGTGCGTACAGCGATGAGGCTGGCGAAGGACGCATCCCTCCGATAACCCGCGTCAAGCAGGGCGGCGCGGTCATTTACGACTCTTCACCGCGTTTTGACTACCCGAACACGGGCCACGAAATCAAAATCGAGAACTTCCAGGACATCATCGACCAGAAGCAATTGCGGACCTTCGGGCTTCCAATGGGCCAGTTGGCCAAGGAAGAATGCGATGGTCGTTACATCGTGCGCGGCACGATCGCTCTCGGCGCCATCGCGCAAATGATCGGCATCGATCCGGAGCGAATACTGAAGCGCTACGCCAAGAACTTCGGCGATGGCAGCGAGAACTATGAGCTGAACAAGAAGGCGCTGGAGATCGGCATCAACCACGCGAAGAGTGAGGGTTGGGACCTGCCCGACGTGCGGCTGGATGTTGAGCCGATCGAAAACGATACGCGCCAGATCATCCTCGGTAACTACGCCGTGGCTATCGGCGCTATTGCGGCCGGTTGTCGCGTCTATGCGGGCTACCCGATCACGCCGGCCTCCGAGGTCCTGGAGTACATGGCGGAAAGAATCAACCAGTTCGGAGGCGCCATGATCCAGGCCGACTCCGAGATGGCAGCGGCACACCACGTTATCGGCTCGGCGCTCGCGGGCGCACGGAGCATGACGGCGACGTCCGGCCCCGGCTTCGACCTGATGCAGGAGGCGATCTCCGCCGCCGGAATCACCGAGACTCCGATGGTCGTCGTGTTGTGTATGCGCGGCGGCCCCGGCACTGGTCTACCGACGCGGCAGGGGCAGGAAGAGCTCAACGAGGCCATTTTCGGCAGCCACGGCGACATCGCCCGCATTGTGCTGGCGGCATCGGAGGCGGAGGACTGCTTCTACGTCATGGAGCACGTCTTCAACCTGGCGGAGCGTTACCAGTGCCCGGTATTCCTGCTACTAGACCTGATGCTGGCACAGTCCGACTACACTGTGCCTGAACTCGACCCCTCAGGCTTCGTCATAGACCGCGGCAAGCTCTTGACGACGGAGCAGTTCCGGGAGAGGTACGGCGACAACCGCATCGGCAACGGCACGCGCTACAAGCGCTACGAGGTGACCGAAGACGGCATCTCCTATCGCGCCGTGCCGGGCACGCCGGGCGTGAACAACTTTTACTCCAACACAAATGAGCACACGGAAGATGGCTACCTCACGGAGGAGGAGGTTGTCCGGCAGGTGCAGATGGACAAGCGCTTCATGCAGCGCATGGATCTGATCCGGGCGGAACCGCAGCTTCCCGAGGCGCGCATGTACGGCGACCAGAGCGGGAAGATCGGCTTCATCAGCTACGGCGGCACCCTCGGCCCAATCGTCGAGGCCATCGAGCGGCTGGAAGCGATGGGTTTGAAGGCAAAGTTCATGCAGCTTCGCACCATGTGGCCCTTCCCGGGCGAGCAGGTGAAGGAGTTCATCGACAGCTGCGACACCGTATACATCCCTGAGTACTCTGCTGGGGCCCAGTTGCGCGGCCTGATCCAGAGGGAGTCGACCGGCCCTTCGCCCAAACTTCAATCACTGCTGCGCTACGACGGACGTAACATGACGCCTGGCTGGATTGTCAGCCGGATCGAGGAGGCCAAAGTTGCCAACTGAAGACATCACAATTACGCCGATAAAGCGATCTGACATCACCGGTGAGAGCGCCTGGTGGTGCTTGGGCTGCGGTGACTTCGGTGTCAACTCCGCAGTTCAGCAGGTCATCATGTCCCTGGTCAACGAGGGCGGCGTGCCGCTGGAGAACATGTTCGCCCTGTCCGGCATTGGCTGCTCTAGCAAAGAGCCCGACATGCTGCGAGTGAACGCTTACCAGGGACAGCACGGGCGCTCGCTGCCAGTGGCCATCGGTGTTGCGATCGCGAACCCGGGGCTCAAGGTGCTCGACTTCGGCGGCGACGGTGACACATACGCGATCGGCATGGAGCACTTCATGCACTCGATCATCCGTAACGTGAACATCACGCTGATCATCATGAACAACCAGGTCTACGGCCTGACCAAGGGCCAGGCGTCGCCGACGGCGCATGGTGGCCTGAGGACAATCTCGACACCCGAAGGCAAGAAGGGCCGTCCGGTAAACCCACTGCGGCTGGCCATCGCTGGCGGCGCCGCATTCGTGGGACGCGGCGTCTCCTGGCAGCGTAACGAGCTCGTCGACCTGATCCTGAAGGCCATCAACACGAACGGATTCAGCCTCGTCGATGTGTTTTCGCCTTGCGTTACTTACCACCGCGAGCCGGGCTACCGTGGCTCCGGTCCGATCTTTGACTGGTATCGCGAGAACTACGCGCTCGACATCAAAGAGGCGTGGCAGACGATGCGCAACGACGTGTTTAGCCCGGCCGAAGCAGCTCAGCTGCCGGAGGAGTATGATCCCTACAGCCCTGAGGCGGCACTGAACGGCCTTCGCGTGATCGCAGAGGCGGCGAAACTGGGGCGCGAAGTCACCGGCCTGTTGCTGCAGGACGACTCGAACCCCAGCATGGCTGAGAATGTCGGCGTCTCTGCAGATCACGCCCCCGTGTTCTGCGACATCGACGTTAACAACAACCTGGACAAGTACAAGGAGCTCCTCGCCCAGCTGCGCTAACGCGCCAATAGAAAGCAACGAGAAAGAGCGGCCAGTTGGCCGCTCTTTCTGCTTTTGGACCCTCGCCGTTAAGGAGTGACGATCGCTCGTGTAACTACGCTGCCTCCTTCACGACCGAGCCACTCTGCGGTTTCGAAGGCCTCGGTTATCATCCAGCGGGAAAGCGTGAGAGATAACCTTGGTCAGAGGGTACTTGTCCTTCGTGCGCTCCAGGAAGTCGAGTGCATTGGGAATAATCCACGGGTCATAGTGCTGGATCGCGTTGAAGCGTATCTGGTTCTGCACCAGTTTTTGCACGTCGAGGTGGGCAATGCTGCCGGGCGAGATGTGGCCGACTTCGAGGTAAGTGCCGCGCATCCGGCACATCTGGACGCCTTCCTCAACCGCGGCAGGGAAGCCGACGAGCTCGATGACGATATCGGCGCCGATACCGTCCGTAAGCTCGAACACGCGGTCGATTCGTGACTGCGGCGTTTGGTACTCATTGAGGTTGATCGTGTCGGTGGCCCCGCACTGGCGCGCGAGGTCAAGGCGAGGCTCCTGGCCGTCGATGACGATAACCTTGTTGGCGCCCATCTCCGCGGCAACAGCCGTGGCGTTGACACCGAGGCCGCCGGCGCCCTGGATTACGACGTTGTCGCCGAAGCGAGGCTTGGCGATGTGGAATGCCTCCATGACCTGGGCCAGGGCACAGTTCACCGGCGCCGCAGCGGCATTGTCGATGTCGTCCGGCAGCTTGAAAAGGAACTGCGGGCTGCGCAGGTAGTAGTACTGCGCGAAGCCGCCGTTGCAGACAGGCCATTCGCTGAGAGGCTTGCGGCCGCCGCGGAACTTGCAGGCCCCCATTTCGCCCCGAATGCAGTTGTAGCAACGCATACAAGGGAAGAAGTAGGCAAAAGCGACCCGATCGCCTTCCTTGAGCGGATGGCGTAGCGAATCGGTGGTCATCCGATTACCGAGGCCTGCGACGGTGCCCATCATCTCGTGGCCGAAGACGAAGGGGTCGCGGGGACCATCCTCGGGCTTGACGCCGTCGCCGCGCCAGATGTGGAGGTCAGAGCCGCAGACGCTGGTCGCCTGCACCCGGATGCTGACGCCGTCCGGCTCGATCTCGGGCAAGGGCAGCTCGCGAATCTCCCAGCGCTTGCCCTCGTCGTGCCAGACCGCCGATAGTCCTGTGTTTGCCATTGCCAGCTCCCCCTTAGGTTTTGTCGGCGCATTATGCGCCTGAGGGGGGCAGGAGAGGCAAGGCATCTAGCCCGCCGACAGAGCCCCGATCTGCTGCATGATGCCGAGCATGTCGACGACGGTGCGTGTCTCGTGATCTTGCCGCCGACGATCATGAAGACTGAAATACCTTCAGCAGTGATTGCGCTTGCCTGTGTGCTTCACGCCCATGAAGTCGGCTTCGTGTGTACCTTGCAGGACGAAGCGCATGGCGCACTTCTCTTCGTCCGCCACGATGTCTTCAATGACGTGATTGAGGTCCGGGAAGGCGGCATAGAAGTGTCCTGCCAGCTCTTTGTGCCCCGCCAGATCGACCTTTCATCCATTAACCTGAGATGTGTATCCGGACGCACAAAACGACTCATCTGGTCCACCCTTGAGGCGGTCTTGCTGAGTGATGAAATGCATCGCGAGTACGCGGTTCGGTTCAGACATCAGGGTCTCCTTCGGTCCGCCCGTTGACAAGCGCTAGCGCGGTCGAGCGTTGCCATCGTAGGCTTACCGAGCTGGCACGGTCAGGGCCGGACGGCCCAAGTTCAGGGAGAAGCGCTCATGGCTCAAGAGGGCTGGTCGAAGGCGATTGCCGACGCTCTGCGGCGCAACGACATCCATACCTACGCAACGGTGCCTGACTTCATCGTTTCGAACGTCCTCGATCACCTCTGGGCCGACGATAAGTGCAACGTGATCACCGTTACTCGTGAGGAAGAAGGCCTCGGCTTGCTCTCCGGCGCTTATCTCGCGGGAGTGCGTGACTGCCTGCTGATGCAAAACTCCGGGCTCGGGAACTGCGTCAACACCATCGCCTCTCTCAATGTAGCTTCCCCAATCCCGGTCATCATGGTGATCAGTCACCGCGGCGACCTTGGCGAATACAACGCGGCGCAGGTCCCTATGGGGCAGGCGGCGGAACGTGTGCTGGAGGCACTGGAGATTCGTACGCTGCAACCACACACGGTTGAAGAGTTTGAAGCCGAGGCGGACGGGCTGATCAAGCTGGCCTACACGCGCTCAATGCCGGTGGCGGTTCTGTTGCCAAACGACCTGACCGGGGGGCGCTACTCATGAAGCGCGAGGCGTGTACGCGATTGCTGGCCGAGAAGCTGACCGACGAGGTCGTTGTCACCAACCTGGGACAGGCAACATTAGAGATGCAGCAGGTGGCCGACCGCCCCTTGAACTTCTATACCTTTGGGTCGATGGGACAATGCTCGGCGGTTGCCATGGGTGTTGCGATTTCGCGGCCGGATGCGCGCGTGATCTCGCTAGACGGCGACGGGTCGATGCTGATGAACCTGGGTCAGCTGTGCACGGTTGCGAACAAGACACCCTCGAACCTGGCGATCGTCGTGTGGGATAACGAAGTGCACCAGACGACGGGCGGTCAGCCGACGGCAACATCGATGCGCACCAGCCTTGCGGGCATAGCGCGCGGCGCCGGCATCGAGAGGGTGCTCGAGCCCCAGAACGAAGAGGAGGTTGCGGCCGCGTTCGACAGCATCCTCAGCGAAGAGGGGCCGTTCTTCGTCCTGGTCAAGGTTGACGCTGGTCCTGCGTCAGGGTCGATGCAGCGAGACCTCCTGGGCTACAAGATCCGATTCATGCAAGCGCTAAAGGATTTGCCGGTGGATCGCCCGACGGCGCTCGCGACCAAATGAGGCCTTCTTACGACGTCGTCGTTGCAGGCGGCGGAAACGCCGCATTATGTGCCGCGCTGGAGGCGGCTCGAGGCGGTGCAACGGCGCTGATCCTGGAGGCTGCGCCGAAGTACCTGCGCGGCGGCAACAGCCGCCACACACGCAACTGCCGCTACATGCACGATGGCCCCGAATTTAACCTCGTCGGGACGTACTCTGAGGACGAGTTCTTCGCCGACCTGCTGCAGGTGACCGGTGGAGAAACGAACGAGGAACTGGCGCGTCTCACGATTTGGGCGTCGAAAGATCTCGGGACGTGGATCGAGGGCAACGGCGTTCGCTGGCAGGGGCCGTTGCGCGGGACATTGCAGCTGTCACGCACCAACGCCTTCTTTCTGGGCGGCGGTAAGGCGCTGGTCAACGCCTACTACGAGGAGATCGAACGCCTGGGCGTCGACGTGTGCTACGAGGCCGAGGTCAGCGATATCGTTCCGGGCGAGGCCGCGACGATCGATGTTTCGTTCGAGGCTGAGGGGCCGACGCAGAGTGTCCAGGCCGGCGCCGTGGTAGTCGCCTCCGGCGGCTTCGAGGCGAATATCGAATGGCTGGCCGAGAATTGGGGCGAGGCGGCGCTGAACTTCGCCATTCGCGGCACGGCGTATAACCGAGGGCGACCGATGTCGGCGTTGATGGACCGTGGCGCCAGGGCGATTGGCAGCCCGCATGAGTTTCATTCCATCGCAGTCGACGCCCGCGGCCCGCAGTTCGACGGCGGCATCGTGACTCGGCTAGATACGGTGCCGTTCGGAATCGTGGTTAACAAAGAGGGCCTGCGGTTTTCCGATGAAGGGGTCGACTTCTGGCCAAAGCGTTACGCGTCCTGGGGCGGCCTGATCGCGCAGCAGCCGGGTCAGGTCGCGTTCTCATTGCTCGATTCCAAGATGGCGAATGAGTTCATGCCTTCGCTGTACCCACCCGTGGAGGCGCAATCGATACCGGAGCTGGCACGTGCGATGGAGCTGGACCCCGAAGTGGTTGCCGGGACGGTATCGCGGTTTAACGAGTCGATTGTGGACGGTACTTACGACCCGACAACGCTGGACGACTGTCGCACGGAAGCCCTCGACATTGCGAAGAGCCATTGGGCCCGCCGCATCGACACGCCGCCTTTCATGGCCTATCCGCTACGTACTGGAATCACCTTCAGCTATCGCTGTCTCGCCGTGGACGAACGGGCGAGGGTGCTGGCTTCAAACGGCGAGGCGATCCCGGGCGTTTACGCGGCAGGAGAGGCCATGGCGGGCAATATCCTCGGACACGGCTACCTGGCCGGCTTTGGTATGACTATCGGCAGCGTCTTCGGGCGTATTGCTGGACGGGAGGCGGTGAAGCATGCCCTCACTTGATTTGATCAACGAGGTCGAGCGTCAACTGACTGTGTGCAATGCCTGCCGCTACTGCGAGGGCTATTGCGCCGTATTTCCGGCAATGGAGCTGCGCCGTACCTTCGACGAAGAAGACGTCATTCATCTCGCGAACCTTTGCTTCGACTGTCGCGCCTGCTACAACGCGTGTCCTTACACACCGCCGCACGACTACGCGATCAACATCCCACAGGCCATGGCGGAGGTACGTCTCGAGACATACCGGGACTACGCAACGCCAGGCTTTCTGGCCCGCTTGTTCCAAGGCAACATGGCGATGGTTGGTCTGACCGCATTGGTCTCAGTGCTCATCGTCTTCGGATCGGTGTTAGCGTTGCAGGGTGGCGACGTCGTATTTAACGACCTGACGGAAGAGGGCTCCTTCTACCGCGTGATTCCGTATACGGCGATGATCCTGCCGGCGCTTCTGCTATCCGCCTGGTGGCTCGTTGCGCTGGCGATCGGCGGAGTACGGTTCTGGCGCAGCACAAACGCGAGAGCAGGGCAGATGATAGATGTTCGGTCATTTCTTCGCGCCACGAAAGATGCCTTCGGTTTGGAATACCTTAAGGGTGGCGGTGACGGCTGCGACTATCCTGGTCCGGCAAAGTCGAACGCGCGGCGCTGGTTCCACCACGCGCTGGTCTGGGGCGTTCTTCTTGACCTCCTGTCCACTACCGTTGCCGCCGTTTATCACAACTTCCTTGGCGATGACGCACCGTATGCCTACCTCAGCATCCCGGTCGTGACGGGCACCGTGGGTGGCGTACTGATCGTGATCGGCGGCCTCGGGTTACTCTGGCTGAAACGGGTACAAGACATGGAGCCGGCCAACAGGCGGATGCTGGCTCTGGACTACGCCTTCCTAATGCTCCTGCTTCTGACCAGCGCCAGTGGATTGGTCCTGCTGGCCGGCCGTGAGACGGCCGGGGCCGGTGCACTTCTGACGGTGCATCTGGGAATCGTCGCCGCGCTGTACCTGGCGCTGCCGTACGGGAAATTTGCCCACGTCGTCTATCGCTACGCAGCGCTGATCCGGCACCACATCGAGATGGAGCAAGAGTCGGCAAAAGCGGCAGGTTAGGGTCCTAGAGGGCGGCGCTCACCACAGAACCGCGCTCTCCGAGGCCTACCTACATATGGTTGAGGTCAGGCTGGAGGCCGAGTAGGAATCTCCCGACACGCTCGTAATGGTCGTCTCGTGCCTGGATGTGTTGTGTGACGGCATGCATGTCGCGAAATCGGCGTTCGAAGGCCTTGTCGTTGAAGATGGCTGACGATCCAGCGAGCTGGAAGGCGTTGTCGACCACTTCCGCGCAATGCCGAATCGTGTAGGTAGTCGCAAGGCGCATATCGATACGTGTCTCGATGCTGAGTTCACCGCTGGCGGCAACCGTACGCCAAGCGCGGTCCGCTTCCTCAAGCAGGAAAATGCGAATCGAGCGCAGCGTGCCCTCGGCTTCCGCAATGCGCATCTGCGCGAACTGCTGGCCGGCCAGGGCGCCCTCAATGCTGCGAGGCGACTTCGTCGTCGCCAGTTCCCGTAGCGCTTCCTGGCTGCTCCCCGCGAGGCCCAGTGCAACCGAGGCAAAGCCAACCGAGAATATATTCGTTGTGCTGAAGCGATATAAGGTGCCGGGCTCTTGCGGCTCGTCCAGCGCGACGCGGTGGTCGGGGACGAAGACATCGGTCAGCGTGTAGTTGTCGCTGCCCGTGCCTCGCAGGCCGCTGACTTGCCAGACGTCGGTAATCTCAATGTCCTCCACAGGGAGGAACATGGTCGCGTAGCGTTGATCGCCTGCGGTGTTCAAGACAGGCTCACCCTGTTCGTCTACAACAGATGCGTTGTGGACGCCAGACCAAACGGCATTGTGAATGCCGCTGGAAAAGAACAGACGCCCGTTCAGTTTGTAGCCGCCGGCGAACTTGAGAGCTGTCGTTGGGCCGTTACCCCATGAGACGATCATGTCGGGCTGCCCAAAGACTTCCTCCAGGCCCTGGGGCGGCATATAGCCTGAAACTCCGCAGATACCGGAGTTCTGCGACATACACCACGCCGTGCTGGCATCCCACTTTGCGACCTCTTCGATGACCTCAGCAAACTCACGCAGAGTCAGCTCGGCTCCCCCGGCGGAACGGGGTACCAGCATGCGATAGAGACCGGCAGAACGCAGGACGGCAACCAGCGCTGCCGGCACATGTCGCTGAAGCTCGATCTCGTCGGCGGCTGAAGCGATCTGCGGCCCCAGGGAGCGCGCCGCTTCCAACAGCGCCTGACCCGAGTACGGTCCTGAATCCAAAGGCCGCCTCCATAGCTCACGTCTGGGGGTCATAGTCCGCTTTCCGGGCGAAATGCGTCAATGCCGCATGGACGAAGCCTGGACGGCAAAGTGCATACCTAAAGCCGTAACTGCGCTAGACTTGGCAGTCGCCAGCGGGTCCCTTGGGCTACGCTTCCTCGCCTCATTTCACACTCAACGAGAAGAAGGGGTAATAAGCTGTGAAACGCAGTACCGATAGGATACTTGTCTCGCACGCCGGAATCCTGCCGCGTCCGCAAGACCTTCGCGACATGATGGCGCCCGGACGCGAAGGAGACTTTCAAAAACGCCTGCCCGGCGCCGTCAAGGAAGTCGTCGACGAGCAGGTCAAGGGCGGCTTCGACGTTGTCAACGACGGCGAGTTTAGCAAGCTCGGCGGCTTCTCCGGCTATCCGCGGCAGCGCCTCAATGGACTGGAGATGCGTGGCGTCACGGCAGGCGAAGGCCCGACGCCACATGACGTCCAGGGCCGCGACCGGCGCGACTTCCCGGAGTTCGGCAAGCAAGGCTTCCCAGCCCGAGCCGGTGGCCCGGCTTCGCTGGGTAGTTTCAGTGGCGGCGGTGGCGGCGGCGGCGTGATGGCAGGCAGCACGGATAGTGTCCGCCAGCTAGTCTTCTGCGTCGGACCGATTTCCTACATCGGTCAAGACGCTTATAAGGAGGACATTGCCAACCTGAAGGCGGCGCTTCAGGGTCATTCAGGCGTCGAGGGCTACCTGCCGGCTGTTGCTCCAGGCACGATGGAGCACTGGATGTACAACGAATACTACAAGACGGATGAGGAGTTTCTCTTCGCGATCGCGGACGCGATGGCCGAGGAGTACAAGGCGATCACTGACGCTGGCTTCATCCTCCAGATCGACGACCCGGACCTGCCGGATGGCTGGCAGATGTACCCCGACATGAAGGTAGACGAGTACCGCAAGTACGCCGATTTGCGCGTTGAAGCATTGAATCAGGCGCTGAAGGACGTACCGCGGGAACTGATTCGCTTCCATACCTGCTGGGGCAGCCAGCACGGGCCGCACATGGACGACATTCCGCTGAAGGACTTCGTCGACATCATGTTCAAGATCAAGGCAGAGTGTTATTCGGTCGAGGCCGCGAATCCGCAGCACGATGCCGACTTCCACGTCTTCGAATCAGTGAAGCTGCCTGAGGGTGCGTCCTACATGCCGGGCGTGGTCAGCCACGTCTCCAACACCATCGAGCACCCCCAGGTGGTAGCGGACCGACTGATCCGCTACGCGGACCTGATGGGCAAAGAGCAGATCATCGCCGGTGCCGACTGCGGCATGGGCTCGCGAGTTGGCCACCCGGAAGTGTGCTGGGCCAAGTTCGACGCAATGGTCGAAGGCTCGAAGCTCGCCACGAAGGCGCTCTGGGGCAAATAAGAAATAAGCGCTCCGAGCTCTATCAAAACGAAAGACGGCCCATCTGATGGGCCGTCTTTTCTATTCAATCGATTGCGGCCTACTCAACGAAAATGTCGACTGACGGCCGTAGCTTGGCGCATTCAGCCAACACGGTGTGAATCGCGTGGTTCTGAAGCTTATCGATGAGCGATTCGTCGAGCTCCTGGTTCTCATCGAGGGCGACGTAGGATTGCTCCGTTAACACGTAGTCGAAGCGGGGCGCCCAGCGGCGTGACCCGAGGCGGGCCGTCGTCGAGCAGTTATCGACCATGTAGGAGACGCCACGGGCATGCATGTAGGGATTGAGTGAGTCGACCGCCTCAATGACAGACTCATTCGCAATTTCGGAGTAAGGGTGTCCGTGCTCAAGCAGGATGTCGACCTGAGCCATCATGGTGGCAACGTAGACGCCGGCCGTAAACGGATCGAGCGGGATGTCATCTTCCACACGCTTGGCGCGAACTTCCTCTCCCACCTTCCAGGTCTCTGTCCCGTCGATCTTGCCCATCGAAACGTCCTTCAGACGATCGCCGGCCATGATGACGCCCCGGATCTCGTTCCCGGACGAAACTTCGTCGTAAATCTCGCGTAGTACCTCGTGCGCGGCCGGGTACGAGGCAGCGTAGGCTTTCTCGAAGACAGGCTTGCCGTCGGCGCCTACGGCTTCGTATAGGCCCTTGATGCCCTGTCGCGAAATGATCTTCGAGATGGGACCAGTGATCGCTTCAGCCGAATGCAGGAAGGCGTCTTCGCGGCTCATTCCCTGGCTGACAAAGCGCTGGTAGAGGCTTTCGATGATGCCATGAACGGCGCCAAGCAGGATGCCTCGCTCGCCGTAGATGTCCGACTTGAACTCAGACTCCAGCGTTGTCTGGAAGGTGTAGGGCGAACCGATGGCGACGGACCAGCCGAGCGCGATGTCCGTCGCGCGCCCGTCGATGTCCTGCTCAACGGCGAAGCTGCTGTTGATGCCGGCTCCGTTGACGGACGCACCCTGGACGTAAAGACGCCGTACAGACGGCCCCATTCCTTTGGGGCAGACCCCGATCACATTGATGTTTGCCGGGAAGCTGGTCCCAACGTTTTTCATGTGACCGATCAGGAAGCCATGGGAGAGGCCCAGCGTGGCGCCAGGCTTCATAGCTTTGAGAACCTCTTCGTAGAGCTGGGATTGCGCCGCGTCCGAGATGAGCAGTAGGACGAGGTCCGATTCCCGGATCGACTCGAACATCTCGCCGAGGGTCCCGTCTGACTCGGAGAAGCCGGCCTCACGAGCCTCGCTCATGGAGCTCGAGCCAGCGCGTAGGCCAATTTTGACTCTAATGTCGGTGCCGTGAAGGGAATCGCGAAGGTTCTGTGACTGGGCGGGACCCTGTGAGCCCCAACCGATGACGCCGATCTGGTGAATGCCTTCGAACGCTTTGGGCAGAAGCGGGAAGAGGTGCCGACCGCCCTTAATGATCTGCTCCTTATGCCCTTCCAGGTCGATCGTATCGACCTCGAAGACCCTGGAGGTGAAGCTGAGCGAAATCGGCGGCATAAGGTCTCCTTGAGTGCTATTACGGGCTTCTGAATTCTACAACGGCGCGGCCTTACACCCGACATTCGGCAACTTGTCAGGGCCGCGAGAGAGGCGCAACATGACGTGCACTGTAGTGAAAGACTCCGACTTGGAGAGAGGATGGATAGCAATGGATAGCCGAATCCTATCGGCGGATTCCCATGTTCTGGATCCGGCAGATCTGTGGTCCACCCGCATGCAGGTAAAATTCCGCGATCAGGCGCCTCATGTTGAGAGGAACGTGAATGGACGCGAAGGTGACTTCATCGTCTGCCCGCCGCTACGCCCGTTCAACCCGTTTTCTCTTGGTAGCGCTGGCATTCCTCCAGAGGAGCAGGAGAAATACGCCGCCGGCGGATATGCCAGCTGCCGGCCCGGCAGTTGGGACCCGATAGCGCGCCTCAAGGACATGGATATGGACGGCATAGGCGCAGAGATCTTCTACTGCGGCTACAGCATGAGTATGTTCAGCCATCCCGATGAGGAGTTCCAGCGTGACGCCCATCGCGCGTACAACGATTGGTCGGCGGATTACGCATCCTACGCGCCGAAGCGGCTCTTTCCCATCGCTAACATCTCCATGACGGATCCCCATGAGGATCTCAAAGAGCTGCACCGAATAGCGAAGATGGGCCTTCGGGGCATCTTCATTTCAAACGACCCGCTGGCAGAGCGACGCTACGAGAACCCAATGTGGCAGCCATTCTGGAATGCGGTCGAGGAATACGACCTGCCGGTCAACATCCATATCCTCACGGTCCAAAGTGGATCACAGGTATCGGCAACGAACCCGCTGGTGGATGGAGTGCTACTGCCAATCCCGGCGTTTCGGACCATCGCCGACATGATCATCGGTGGTGTCTTCGACAAACATCCGAATCTGAAGATCGTCTCGGTCGAGAACGACATCGGTTGGATACCGAACTACCTCAAGCGCTTCGACTGGTACTCCTACCGCTTCAAGACACGCTACCCACAGATGAAGATGGGCGGCGGCGAGTACTGGCGACAGCACGTCTACTCGACGTTCCAGGATGACGTCCCTGGTGTTCGCTGCCGTGACCTCATCGGTGTGGACAAGCTGATGTGGGGCTCAGACTACCCGCACTTTGACTCGACCTTCCCGAAGTCACTCGAGGCCATCGAGCGTAATTTCGAGGGCGTGCCGGATGACGAGCGGGAAATGATCCTGGGCGGCAATATGCTCAAGCTTTACAACCTGCAGGACGTGGTCGAGCCCGTGGCTACTGCTGTCTAGCTACTAGAGACTTCGAAGTATCGAAGGCGGCCTGTCATCGACAGGCCGCCTTATTGATCTGGTTTTCGAGTGACGTTCTGGTCTCGGAAGAATCCTACTGCTCCGGCCAGCCGAGCACCGTGGCAGCGGTCTTGCCGGTAATCCATTCCTTGTCGTCAGCGGTTAGGAAATCAAGCCCTTCTGTGTAGTGTTGGAGGCACTCTTCGTAGGTGCTGGTCAGGCGGGTGCGGTCCGCGCCCCACATACACCGCTGGGCGCCAAAAGCCTCGTGGATGCGCTTCAGGTAAGGCTGGATGTCGGTGAAGGGATAAGGATCCACGGAGAAACACGGCGCCGAAGACACTTTGACCGCGATGCGAGGGTACCTCGCCAGCCCGAGAAGTTGGTCGAGCATCGCGAACGACGGCGCTCCCTTGCCGGCCGAGAGGTCACAGCCCATGTGGTCGACGATCAGCCTCAAGCCAGGGTGTCGCACAGCGATCGGCCCCAGCACCTCTGAGAAGCCCGACACAAGGCACATGACCGGTACGTCGTTTTCCTCGGCGGCAGCCCAGAACGGCTCGAAGTCACCGGCATCCAGCCAGTCTCGATAGGGTTGCGTCCGAAACGTGTGACGCACGCCGAGCATCCCAGGTTTTTGCTTCCAGCCCCTCATGGCGTCTTCGAGGTCGGGGCGCTTGATATCGATGCGGCCCATGACGGCGAAACGATTCGGATGCTCCTTTGCAACGTCGAGGGCGGTTTCGTTGCCTTCGCCCACCCAGGTGGGAGGGACGATGACGGCACGATCGACGCCAGCCCGATCCATTTCGGTCAGCATTTCGGCGGCGCCGTAGCCGTTAGGTAATTGCGGCTCATTACGCGGCGGCTGGGGCCACGGGCGCTCAGGTCGGTCAGCTTCCCAGATGTGCACCTGTGAATCAGTAATCAACGTTTGCTCCTTGTTAGATGCCTCTGTCCACCACTTCGACCTGAAGGAAGGTGGAGATCGCACCAGTCAGCCGCTTGAACATGGGATCCTCATCGTCCATGAATTCGGTGTGGCCGGCGCCCCGAAGCCAGAATAACTGCTTCGGCCCGGGGTACTTGCGGTACAACGACTCAGCTTCTGCGGGAGGGTGCATCCGGTTCTTGTCACCGTGGGCGACAAAGAGAGGCACGGTGCCCAGGCCATCGAGGTCCTCATCAGCGGTGAATCGCAGCAGGGAGTCAGCCAGCATTGGCGTGAAGTCGCCGCCAAAGTCCTCGACCTTGTACAGCACGTCATCGACGTACTCGGCAGATTGCGAGTCGAGAGGGTAGATCGTGAATGGGTTGACCTTTTGCACCTCGCCGCTGCGGGCGGTTTGAGCACGCTCTGCTGCGACTCGTTCGATGAATTCGGCATAGCCGTCGTACCCGCGTACAATTCGCTGCACTCGGCGGCCGTTGTAGAAGCCGTTGACGCAGACCAAGGCCGCAAGATTGGGCAGAAGCCGTGCCGCCTGTACTATCAAGCCTCCGCCCATGCCCCAACCAATCAGGACCACCCGTCCGTTGGCCGCGTTAGGGTGCTGGGCCGCGAAAGCGGCAGCATTGGCGATGTCCGTAACCTGTTCCTCCAGGAGCACGCGCCCGGGCGTCCCTTCGCTGGCAGCGAAGCCCCGATAGTCAAAGCCAAAGGTCGTGTAGCCGAGCGGTGTCAGGGCCCGCGCAAATCGAGCCGGGTGGATGCGATTGAGTCCCATAAAGCCGGAGCAGACCACGATGATGGGTCGCGCGGTTTCTTCCGTTTCGTCATCCGGCAAGTAGAACGAGGCATCCAGCTTGAGACCTTCGCTATAAAAGGAGGTGGGTTCGGTCTTCATGTGTCCTGAGCTTCAACGGAAGAGTAGTTGGATTGAATGACGTGCTCAAGGCGGCGGCTGAGGAAGCCGAGATTCTCGTCTCGAACCGTGTGGAGTACGGTGCGCGATTCACGCACTTCAGCGACGTCGATCTCGGCTTTGATGATCTCTTCGCCGTCCCCCGTCGCCTCTGCGATGACCTTGCCAAATGGATCGACTATCTGGCTTCCGCCCCAAAACGTGAGGTTGTTGTCGTCTCCGACGCGATTCACGAAAAGAACGTAGACGCCATACATTGAGGCGTAGAACTGGTTCATGCGATGCCAGCTTTCCTTTGTGGAAAGACGGCTCCCCAAGCCCTGGGTTGGGCTGGCGGCGGAGAAAACGAAGATGTGAGCCAGGTCTGCCGCCGCGAGGTGGACAAGGGCAGGGTTCCATGCGTCTGCGCACACAAAGGGAGCTATACGGAAGGCCCCACAGTCGATTGACTGGTGGTTCGGGCCGACGCTGAAGTGTCGCCGTTCTTCGAATACTCCGTAGTTGACCAGATAGATCTTGCGGTGGATTCCGAGGATCCTACGATCGGCGATGAAGGCGATGCTGTCGTAAAAGTTAAAGGCTCCAGTTTCCTCTATAAAGGTTATGGCGACCGTAATGCCGTCCGTAAACTTGACCAGGTCCTGGAACAAAACATCATCGACGCGCAGGGCGTGATCGTAGACGTCCTGCCCAGTCATGTAGCCCGTGACGAAATACTCCGGGAAGACTAGGAGGTCCGTCTTGCCGCGGTGCTCCGAGATCAGTCGCTTCGCCTTTTCGATGTTTCCAGCGCAGTCACCGGGCTCCGCGTCGACTTGCGCCAACGCGACGCGTAAACGGGCGCTGGAGGTGTGTATCGCCTCGCGACTGCCGGCACGAAGGCGGGGCCTGTGGTGTGAAGAGGTCATTGGGCGATTCTACCCCGAGTCAGGTGGCCAAACTGTGAGCCGTCGCACAGCCCCAACTACTTAGCTTGTGACTACAGCCATCGCCTCGACTGAATATCGAAGTTCAGGGTCTCGACGACGGTCTGATGCCGGGCCGGCCGCGCGTTTTCGTCCGGAACATCTCGAGCCACGGCGGATTAACCAGCTGGCGATTCTCGTTGCTCTTGATGAAGACGGTGACGCGCACCACGTCGTGTTTGGAGGCGCCTGCCTTGGTGAGCACGTTCTCCAGATTACGGAAGCAATTCTTCGCTTGTTCATCCAGCGCGGTGGGTATCTCGCCGGTTTCAGGGTCGGCGCCCATGACGCCTGAGGTCATGATGATGTTCCCGACCCGGGCGGCCATAGGGATGGGCGCGTTGTGGCCTACGGGTTGGATTTCGAAGCTCTGGCGACCGGGCATGGTTCCTCCTGGAAGCTGGCGCCTTGCCAACGATCACACGCTAGAAGGCTGAATCTCGAAGTTCGCGGCAGAGGCACTTATCGATTCAATAACAAGAACGCGCCCCGAGTACTCGGGGCGCGTTCAATTCTACGCGACGTTTCGCGTTAGACGGTTAGGGCTGCCAGTGGCCGACGGCGCAGCCACAGCCAGTGCCGGCGACCGTGCGGTAGCCGGGCTCGTAGGTGATGGTTTCCATCTTCGTCCCGCCCATGGCGCCAGCCGTCGCGACCCAGTTGAGGGTCTCGGTGGTGGCGGACTGCAGACGATGCCGCGGCAGGGTGCTCAGGATACCGCTGTCGGCAGCCTCGAGGCCCTTGAGCGCGAGGCGGTCGAGCTCCTCATCAACGACGAAGTGGCTGAGGCCACCGGAGCAGGCAAATGCGACCGTCTTGTCGCTGTCCAATCCGTCAACGATGTTACGGACGGCCTGACCGAGGGCGTAAGCGCGTTTCGGGCCGATCCAGTTCGGCGGGTAGCAAGTGTTGATCGAGATCGGCACTATCGGCACGTCCAGGCCGTCGAACCAGCGAGCGACCGGGAAGGAGAACGCGTGCGGTAGGCCGAAGCGCCGCGGCTTGGTGGAGCGCTCCATGTCCAGGTACCACGTGGCCGGGCCGATGGAGCCGCCGTACTCTTCCTTCTCGAACTGCGAGTGAGAGACGTCGAATTCCTGCTCGCAGAGACCTTCGATAATCTGCAGGCCCAGGTCGCGATCGACCGGGTAGGGACGATCATCCGTGCCGTAAGCGGCCGCAGAAACCTTGGCTGCCTCGCTCATGTCGGGCCGGATGGTCCTTGGCACGAGCTGGATCGTTTCGCCCCAGAAAACGTTGATCATCGGCATGTTGTCGTCGAAGAAAAACTCACTCTGGTCGTCGCCGAACATGACCACGACGTCGGGCTTCGTCTCTCCGAAACGCTTGTTGAGGTCGTTGAGACCGTCCTGCAGCGCTTCGATGCGCTGGTCGAATGTCTCACGGTTGATCATCTTCGCGATCTCCGGGTCGGCCGACGCAAGGAGCTCGTCGTATGTGACGCGCTTGCCTTCCGGCATTTTGACCAGCTCGCGGTTCCTGGGGTCATTCTGGGCATGTGTTTCCCATAGCTCGCCCGTCGGTAGCATCATTAGGGGGCTGTGAGAGGATGCGAATCCGCCTACTACCTTCGCCATTTCTTACCTCAATCCTTCTTACGAGATTACTGTGCTGGGAATATTAACCTTTTGCCAGGAAGTTCGCAGCTTTTCGTAGGCATCCCACCAATCTTCTGAGCGCGGAATAATCATCTCTCCGGAGCGTTGGCGGTAGACCGCTGGGGTCTCCACGCCGACGGGCGTGGTGCCGTTCTCCTCGAGGGCCTTGGCCATTGCCATGAGCTTGCGGCGCATGCGGATGATAAGGGCGTCTGTGGTGCCGAGGTGTTCTACGGAGCGATCATTGACGATACCCATCGTCTCCGTGACGGCGCAGTCTTGAATTCGAATGCCGGCGATGCCGGTAAAGCTCTGGCCCTTGCTCTGCGCCTCACGGTCGATAAAGAAGTCATTGGCCAGGTTCTGGTCGCAGCGATAGCGGTCGTACCAGCCGGTGCCGTTGGGCAGTCGGCGCTCGCCGAGGGGAGCGTCCATGCCGGCGTTGCCGCGGGCAGTAGCCCGGGCGTCTGCTGTGCCGTCGGGCGAGAACGTCCCGATCTCCCACTGCAGGTGATTCTCGTCATCCATCGGTACGTAGGCGCCGATCCGGACGACGTTCCCCAACTCGCCGCCCGGGATCATGTGGTAGAAGGGGAAGAGGATCTGCGTGACGCGCCAGTAGTTGGTGTCATCTTCCGCGGGGCGGTAGGCGCCATTAGCTACACCGTAGTCGGTTTCTTGTGTGACGAACTTCGCGTCGCGGTGGCGGTAGTGATAGTAATTGAAGGCGCCCTTCTCGAAGCTCTCCGACTTGGCCGAACCGAAATGCAGGAAGGCGGCGTGGACGGTGTCCATTTCGCCCTCCAGCCCCTGCATCCAGTTGCAAGGACGGTAGAGAATGCTGACCTGGTGCGCGCCCTGGGCCAGCAGGTTGGCCTCGATGTCGGGTAGTGGCGGCGGTACTTCGCGCGGACCCATGTAGGCCCAGATAACGCCGTTGCGCTCATAGGTCTGATAAGCCGTGGCGCGTACCTTGCTCTTGAAGTTGGACTCGGCGGGCTCTGACGGCATGTCGACGCAAGCGCCCGTCACATCAAACTTCCAACCGTGGTAAACGCAGCGGAGGCCTTCTTCTTCGTTGCGACCGAAGAACAAGGAAGCGCCGCGGTGGGGGCAGGAATTCTGCATTAGGCCGACATCGCCTGAAGTCGTGCGATAGCCGATGAGGTCCTCGCCGAGGAGCTTGATCCGGACTGGAGGGCAGTCCGGCGCAGGCAACTCGTCGGACCGGATAGCGGGCATCCAGTACTCACGCATCAGGTTGCCCATTGGCGTGCCTGGGCCGATACGGCAGAGGTAATCGGTGTCTTTCTTACTGAGCATTCAGGCCTCCCGGATGTTCGATTACTGACTGGATCATCACAATTCTAATCTAACGTCAACTGCGTCGCTTTCACGACTGCAGTCGCCTGCAAACTAGTTTCGGCCCCAAAGCTGCTTTGTGACTATGTCAGATCCTTCTTTCATGGCCCGGAACTTGGCCCACTGAATCGATTCATGGGCTACGCGCTGCAAGCCGCAGTCTGTGCCGCCGATGACGTTTTCTTTCCCGATAAGGTTTGCGTAGCGGGTCAGGCGTTGCGCGACCAGCTCAGGGTGTTCGACGAATTCAGGGGCGCAGTGGCCGAGGACGCCGGGCATGAGGATCTTGCCGTCCGGTAGTGGGTGGTCTTTGAAGACCTCCCACTCGTGCTCGTGTTGCGGGTTGGCGGCCTCAATTGAATAGCACTGCGCTTTGACCTTGTAGACGAGGTCGATGATGTCTTTGAGCGGGATGTCCTGCGTGTGAGGGTGGTGCGAACTGCCCCAGCAGATGTGGAGGCGGACCATGTCCTCCGGGATGTCACGGATGGCGTGGTTTATCGCCTCGACGCGAACCTCAGCGAACTTGCGGTACTCGGCGATGCTCATGCCAGATTGGACGTGGTAGCCATCGGGCAGATCCGGGTCGTCGAGCTGGAGAATGATGCCCGCATCGGTAACGGCCTTGTACTCTTCGTGCATCGCGTCGGCAATGGCGAAAAGCATCTCTTCCTGCGTCTTGTAGTAGTGATTGCGCATCCAGTGCTCAATGGTCGCCGGGGCCAGAGCGGTTAGACAAAGCTCTTCAACCTGTACGCCCTTGGCGGCGTCCTTTATCCAGTCGATGTCTCGCTTGTACTCCTCCTGGCCAACGTAAGTCAGCGGGCCGACGCAGAAGACGCCTTGAGGTGTCTGAGGAGCCGGTGGGACCGACGATCGACGGCCCATAGGGGGCAGGCCTAAAGCGAAGAACTCCGGAAACACTTTCGATTCGCGGTTGGTAATCGCGCCGTAGGAAGGGTCTTCGCCTTCCTTCAGGGCGCGAAACTCCAGCCCGCCGAGGCGGCCACGGGCGTAGGTCTGCCAGCTGCGTTTCGTGTACTCGCCATCGTTTACGACGTCGAGGCCATTCTCCGCCTGCGATCGAACGACGTCTTTGATCGCCGACTTGATACGCCCCGAAAGTGCGTCGTCGAAGGGGTCGCCATCTCGCCGAGCAGCCATCGTCTCGCGTAGGTCATCGGGACGGTGCAAGCTTCCAGCGTGGCTCGTGATGATTCGATCTGTGCTTCGCTTCATTGCCTCATCTTTCAACTGGGGTAGGCATACCCTAATGAACGTGCGCAACGGGCGCGTGTTGCTGGCAATCGAGCTCCATCCCCTGGTTCGTAAAACACATTAACGTGTACGAGAGGGTTAGCGTGCTTATCAGCGTATCACGCCAGTGCATTCAGTCAAGCGGCAGTAAATGCAGATCGTCGCGGAACCGTGGGCGTATAATCGCGCCGTTGGAAGTCAAATCTAGGTTGTGACGGGAGCAACTACGTGATCTACGAAATGAGAACTTACACGCTGAGGGCCGGCGCGGTGGCCGAATACGAGCGCCTCTTTGGGGAGGCATACAAAGTGCGAGAGCAGTACTCGAAGCTGGGCGCTTTTTGGCATACCGAGATCGGTCCTATTAACCAGGTGATCCATATCTGGCCTTACGAAAGTATGCAACACCGCGCCGACGTCCGCGCTGCTGCATCCAAAGACACGAGCGGACTGTGGCCGCCGCGCGCATCAGAGCTAATGCTGACTCAGGAAGTCGACATCCTGGATGCGGCGGCGAACATGAAGCCCTGGGGCGAGCCGCAGAAGTGGGGTGAGGTGTACGAGATGCGCGTCTACACCTACGCGCCGGGAGACATCGGGAAGGCGACGACCGCGTTCAACGATGCCATGCCGGGCCGCGACGGCGTCTACCCGGTGGCGGCAATTTTCTTCGCGTCGCAGGGTAACCTCAACCGGATGTACCAGATCTTTCCTTATAAGAACTGGGACCACCGTGAAGAGGTGCGTACAGAGTTCCGCAAGCAAGGCGTCTGGCCGCCGCACTCGGAGGCTCGCCCGATAAACCAGCTCGTGCGCTTTATGTACCCGGCTGACTTCTCGCCGATTCACTAGGCGGTGCGGCAGCAGTTCGACCTGACCGGGCGTGTCGCCGTTGTCACGGGTGGCAACGGCGGCATCGGCCTTGGCATGGCGAGGGGTCTGGCGTCCACCGGGGCGTCGATCGTCGTGGCGGCACGCAACGAGTCAAAAGGCGATGAAGCGGTCGCCGAGTTGAGTTCGTTGGGCACCGAAGCATTCTTTATCAAAGTCGATGTGTCGGACGAGGCGTCGGTCAACGCGATGATCGAGGCAGCGGCTGGCCTCTGGGGTCGTCTCGACATCCTGGTCAACAATGCGGGCACATCGGTCCGCAAACGCCCGGAAGAGATCACGATGGACGAGTGGCGGCGGATCATCGACACGAACTTGACCAGCGTTTTCACAGCCAGTAAGGCCGCCTTTCCGCACTTCAAGGCTCAAGGCGGCGGCAAGATCATCAACATCGGCTCGATGATGTCGATCTTCGGCTCACCCATCGCGGCAGCGTACGCCGCGTCCAAGGGCGGCGTGGTGCAGTTCACAAAGTCGCTCGCGGCAGCGTGGGCGGCGGACAACATCCAGGTCAACGCGGTGCTGCCGGGCTGGATCGAGACCGAACTGACGTCACCGATTTGGAACCACGAGCTGCCAGGACTACATGAGCGAATTTCGTCACGTATTCCAGCCGGCAAATGGGGTACTGGGGACGACCACGCCGGAATAGCGGTGTTCCTTGTGAGCTCGGCATCAGATTACGTCACCGGTACGGCGATACCGGTGGACGGTGGTTACTCCAGCCAGGGTATCTAGCCTACGGGCGGCAGCCCCTCGTCAGCGCGTACTGCATTGATGATCTCGAGGACGCGCTGCGGGTACGGCGCCAGGTCGTACTCGAACTCCTGGACCAGGCGCGAGTTGTCCATCATGTAGTTGCCGGACAGCTCCCGTCCGCCGATCTCGTTCTCGAAGCTGATCTGGGCGTCGGGAAGGTGTGTCTGCACCAGCGCGGCGATGTCGCCCATGCTGATCGTCTCGCCACCTGAGTTGTACACGGCGTACTGTGTCTTTTCGGCCAGTGTCATCCGCGTGAACATCTCCGAAATGTCGTCGACGTGAATCGGCAATCGCATCGCGTCTTTGAAGGGGAACGAGGCAGGAAGGCCGCGGGCTGCCTCGGTGATGACTCTTACGTGGTCCATTGAACCGCGCACCTTGTCAGGACCGGTGACGTTCGAGGGCCGGATGCCGACGATCTCCATGTTGTAGGCGCTGTTGAACCACTCCGCCTGGTGCTCGTTGTAGATCTTGGACGCGGCGTAGACGCCTGAGCCCATGCGGACGTCGTCTTCCGTCAGAGGGCGCTCGCCGTAGAAGCTCTGGCGGCCGTAGACCGCAAGCGAGCTGGCATACACGACCCGTTTGACGCCGCACATGCGGGCTGCCTCGAAGGCATTGTCCATTCCGAGAATGTTGATGCGCACGGCGTAGTGCGGGTCTTGAGCGTCTGTCACGCCATCCGGGCGGAAGCCGAGCAGGTACGCGAGGTTGATGATGCGGTCCGGCTTGGTCTGGATCACGGCTTCGACGACGTCGTCCATCAGGGTGATGTCGCCTCGGGTCGACTCGATCTTGCCCTTCAGTTCCTCAAGCGTGGGTGAATTGGGGTTGATGTCCATGCAGGCAACGTCGTGGCCGCGGTCAACGAGGCGCTGCATGACGCGTGGGCCGATGAAACCGGCGCCGCCGAGAACGAGGACCTTCATATCTTGACTCCGTGGCGCTAAAAGACACGTGGTGGGGTTAGGGGACTATAGGGATGCCGCTGCTGAGGAGTCAACGACGAATTGACAGGCGATCCGAGAGGTAGCAATGATCGCGCCGTCTCTATTGCTTGACTGAACTAGACAGGAACGCCCTCATGCTTCGAATTGACGTCCACGCGCACATGATCCCGGCAAAGTTCGTCGACGGCGAAGAGGTGCACTTTCCAGTCGAAGGTGGCGAACCGCACGTGGTGCCGCTACGGCCGATGAACAACTTCGATGCCGACACTATCTACAGCATCGAACGACGGCTGCACGATATGGATGCTCAGGATATCGACATGCACGTGATCTCGCTGCAGCCGATGTTCACGGATGCGCTGTCGGTCGATCGGGCCGTGCCGATCTGCCAGGAGATAAACGACGGATTCGCGGACGTGGTGGCAGGCAACCCCAAGCGCTTCACAGCCATCGCCCACCTGCCGATGCGCTCGCCCGAGGACGCGGCGCGTGAGCTGGAGCGGGCCGTAAAGGACCTGGGGCTGCGCGGCGCCGAGATCTGCAGCCAGATCGCCGGCGAGAACCTGGATGAGCCGAAATTCGCGCCGCTTTGGGCCAAGGCACAGGAATTGGATGTGCCGATCTTCATTCATCCAGCGAGCGTGCCTGGGCTGGAACAGCGGTTGGGTAAGTACTACCTGACCAACCTGATCGGCAACCCGATGGACACGACGATCGCGGCGGCGTCGCTGATTTTCGGTGGCGTGTTGCGCGAGTTCCCGCGGATCAAGTTTTACTTGGCGCACGGCGGCGGGGCCTGCCCTTACATTCGGTATCGTTGGGACCATGGCTGGAAGGTGCGTGGCGAGGGCAAGGCAGTCATCGACCGTCCACCGAGCGAGTACTTCAGCCAGCTCTACTTCGACTCGCTGACACACGGCGGCCCGGCATTGAGCTTCCTCGCGTCGACCGTGGGACCCGAGCGGATCATGCTCGGTACCGACTACCCATTCGACATGGGGGCTTACAACTCCGTGGCCGCGATCCAGAACGCGAATGGTGTAACCGACTCGGAGCGAGACTTGATGCTGGGCGGCACCGCCATGCGCCTCTTCAAAATTGACGGTTAACTACACCAATCCACCTCGGCCGGCAACTTCACAGATGGAACAGCGCTGCGTTGTACGATCATCCCGTTCCGAAGGAGGACGAATGCTGAATGACTTCGACCTGACCGGTAAGCGGGTTCTCATCACAGGCGCCGGGCGCGGCATCGGCCACGGTATCGCGCTGGCGATGGCCGAGGCGGGCGCCGACGTGGGTGTGACGTCGTTGGGCGGCGATAGCGCCGTCAAGGTGGCAGAAGAAGTGCAAGCGCTGGGGCGCAAGGGCTTCGGCTGGTCCGCCGACGCGACGAAGGTCGGGCCGATGGAAACGCTGCGCGACCAGGCGTTCGAGACCCTGGGCGGCGTTGATATCCTGGTTAATTGCCTCGGCGATGCGATTCGCGGGACGATTTCGGAGCTGCCTGGCGTGGAGGGCCATGCCCTGACCGAATCGGAGTGGCATCACGTAATCGATGTCAATCTGACGCAGGCTTACGTCGGCTGTCATGTCTTTGGGCCGCACCTGCTGGCCAAGGGTGAGGCGGCCAACGTGATCAATATCTCGAGCTTCGCGGCGCTGCGGCCCGGCGCGAACATGGTTGCTTACGCCTCGGGCAAAGCCGGGCTGTCCCGATTCACAGAATCTCTCGCACTGGAATGGGCGCCTTACAAGGTGCGCGTCAACGCCGTAGCGCCGGGCACCTTCCCGGACGCCTACGTGATGAGCGAGGCGGACTTGCAAAAGCGCAACGCCCAGCTAACGGACGTGCCATTGAACCGGGTTGGGCACCCACGCGAGGTCGGCCTCGTTTCGGTTTTCCTTGCCTCGGACGCGGCGAGCTACATCACCGGCCAGACGATTGCGATCGACGGCGGACGCACGCTTCTTTAGAAAGGAAATCGAAATGGCACCAGTTGCGCTGATAACGGGGGCCGGCAGTGGCATCGGGCAAGCATGTGCCCTGGCCTTGTCGCGAGAGGGATACTCCGTCGTGCTGGCGGGCCGGCGAGCTGACGCACTGCAGGAGACGATCGACAAGGCGGGCAGCGGTTCTGAAATGCTCTCGGTGCCGACTGACGTCGCGGATCCCGAACAAGTGAAGTCCCTGTTCGCGGCGACGAAAGAAAAGTATGGACGGCTCGATCTGCTGTTCAATAACGCCGGTATGGGTTCCCCGCGGGGATTGCTTGAGGACATGGAAGTCGAGACCTGGAAACGCGTGGTGGACGTCAACCTGACGGGTTCATTCCTCTGCACCCAGGAAGCGATCAAGATCATGAAGGATCAGGACCCACGCGGCGGTCGGATTATTAACAACGGCAGCATCAGCGCTCACGCGCCACGCCCGAACTCGGTCGCGTACACATCCACCAAACACGCGATCATAGGTCTGACAAAATCGACATCGCTGGACGGGCGTAAGTACGACATTGCGTGCGGCCAGATCGATATTGGCAACGCGCTGACGCCTCTAGCATCGCGGATGACTCGCGGCGTGCCGCAGGCCAACGGCGAAACGATGGTTGAGCCAACAATGGACGTAGAAGACGTGGCAAAGGCGGTTGTCTACATGGCCAGCCTGTCGCCCGATTCCAACGTCCAGTTCATGACGGTGATGGCGACGAAGATGCCGTTCGTCGGGCGTGGCTAGAGAGCGCTACACTTCGACCATGCTCACGCCCTCGAGTCGGTTGGGGGGATAGAGAATAGTGCCCCTACGTCTGGCGGCACGCGGTGATAGACATAATGGCGTGAGGGCTGAGGATCTCGTTCACGAAGTAATTCTAGTTTGTGGACCGCCGTCCGTCGACCTCAGGGTCTAAACTGGGTCAGAGAAACGGTTAGGAATCAGAGGAGTCCATTAGATGCTTAGCGCCACAGACAACGATGTTCTTTGTCGGGTCGGTCCCGGCACGCCCATGGGCGGGATGATGCGTGAATACTGGATCCCGGCCGTCCGCTCAGACGAACTGCCGGCGCCCGATAGCCCACCGGTGCGGATTCGGCTGCTAGGCGAAGACCTGATCGCGTTTCGAGTGACCTCCGGCGCGGTGGGCTTGGTCCAGAACGCCTGCCCGCAGCGCGGCGCTTCAATATTCTTCGGAGGCAACGAAGAGGAAGGGCTGCGCTGCGTCTACCACGGCTGGAAGTTCGACGTGACCGGGGCGTGCGTTGACATGCCGTCTGAGCCGGCCGAATCGAATTTCAAGAGCAAGGTGCGCACGAAGGCTTCCCGTGCATCGAGCGTAGCGGGATCATCTGGACCTACATGGGAGTGCGGTCCGAACCGCCGCCGCTGCCCGACCTCGAAGCCAACATGTTGGACGAAGGGAAGTACTCGCTGTACACGATCTTCCAGGAGTGCAATTACATGCAGGGCTGGGAAGGTGAGATGGATACGGTCCATCAGGCCTTCCTACACTACGGCTCAGAGCGACCTCAGGAATTACAAGAAGGCACAGCGGGCTATTACATCGCCCGCCAGCGACAGGCCAAGTTCAGCGTAATCGACACAGACTTTGGCACCAGCTATGGCGCTTACCGTCCGGCGGAAGACGACACGTACTACTGGCGTATTGCGCACCAGATGTTCCCCTTCTACGCCATGATCCCGACAGGCACGCTGGGCATCGAGATTCGCTTCCGCGCCTACGTCCCGATGGACGATGACCATACGATCTGCTGGACGATCACCGGCCTCAACGGCGACCGGCCAGGCCGCGAAGGCCTGCGCGGCACCGGCGGCACACAGAGCGTCGGACGCTCCGGCGGCATCGAGTGGCTGCCGAACACCACGGACTGGTACGGACGCTGGCGCCTGACTCAGGATCCAGGCAACGACTTTGGCCTCGATCGCGAGCTCCAGGCGTCCGGTAAGAGCTTCTCGGGTATCCCAAACGGGGCGCGGCCGCAGGACATGGCGGTGACCTGGAGCATGGGCACCATCTACAACCGATCGCGGGAGCATCTGGGGACGACGGATCAGCTGATCATCCGCACACGCCGGCGCATGCTCGCTGCCGCCCGAGCTCACCGCGACCACGGGGTTGTGCCACCTGGAGTGGACGATCCCGAGGTATACCGCCACCGGTCGGGAGGGGTCATCCTGCCGCGACAGGCCGACTGGTGGGAGGCGACGAAAGACCTGCGTGAACCATTTGTGGAGCACGCAGAGCTGGCGGCGCTGATCGGCGTCTAGTGCATCAGCGTCTAGACCACGCGAAATGGGTCCGACTGCCAGGCTTTGACATCCCGTGGCCTCGGGGGACATGATCGCGCCACTGAAGTCATAGCGCCGCCGCGGAGGTCATCATGGTTGCCCAGAGGCTCTGCATTTCAGCAGATTCACACGTTGTCGAAGCGCCGGAGATGTTCGAAGGACTCGAGCGTTTTGGCGATGACGCGCCGAAGATGATTCGCCATCCGGAGTACGGTGACACGCTCGTTGTTCCGGGACGGCCAATTCGGCCCAACTTCGGTGTCGGCCGCTACGGAATTGCCGGGCACTACGCCAACGATGACGCGACAGTGCAGCTGATCCGCAAGGGCTACGAAGGACTGCGTCCCGGGGTCATGGAGCCGGCTGAGAGAGTCAAGGACCAGAAGATCGACGGCATCGATGCGGAGGTGCTTTACCCGAGCCTGATGTTTGGCGTTTACGGCATGAAAAATAAAGATGCCGTGACCGCGACCTTCAAGAACTACAACGACTGGACCGCCAGCTACGCTGCCGAGACGCCGAACCGGTTGTTCCCCTTGGCCTGCATCCCGCTCCACGACATCGATGCGGCAATTGAGGAACTGGAGCGAGCTAAGAATCTCGGCCACCGTGGCGGCTGTATCCCTTGCGTGCCGCCGGAAGACCAGCCGTACTCGGGCCGCGAGTACGACCGCTTCTGGGCCAAGGCAGTTGAGCTGGACATGCCGATGAACATGCACGTGTTCACGACCGCAGCCCCAAACCACGGCTTGCCGAATTGGGGACCGATCACAAATTACGCGCTGGCCCACGCCGGCCTCGCCGCCGTCATCAGCGACATCATCTGCGGTGGTGTGTGCGCTCGTTTCCCGAATTTGAAATTCGTCCCTACAGAGTGGGAGGTAGGTTGGGTGGGCCACTTCCTGCAGCGGCTCGATTGGGCCCTGCTGCGCGAGCCGTCCGGGGCCGCGCCGGAGGTGACAGAGGCGCCCAGTCACTACTTCCACGAGAACTTTCTCATGACCTTCGAGGACGACCGCATCGGCGTCATGACTCGGGAAGACATCGGCGTCCGAAACTTGATGTGGGGCAGCGACTTTCCTCACCACGACTCGATCTTCCCGCGCTCCCAGCAAGTCCTGAATGAGATCTTCGACGGTGTCCCCGACGAGGACCGGTATCGCCTCACGGTTGCGAACTGCTGCGAGCTGTACGGCCTGCCGTTCGAATATTAGTAACCACGAAGAGGGGAAATCTTGAGCAAGGGACAGAGAGTCGCGTACGTCCAGGCAGGCTGGCACTCCGAGATTACGGATCGGTGCAAAGAAGCGTTTGGATCAGAGATGAAGCGTGCCGAATGGGACGACACCGAGATCGACTACTTTTCGGTGCCCGGGAGCCTGGAGTTGCCGCTGATGGCAATGCGGCTGGCGCGCTCGGGAGATTACGCCGCCGTGTGTCTTAGCGGACTCGTAGTCGACGGGGGCATCTATCGTCACGAGTTCGTGGCCCAGGCCGTGCTGAATGGTATCGTCCAGGTCAGCCTCGAGACCGAGGTACCCGTCCTCTCCGCAGTCCTGACGCCGCAGCAGTTTCATGAGACCGAGACCCACGTTCGCTTCTTCAGCGATCACATGCTGGTCAAGGGCAAGGAGCTAGCAGAGGCCTGCACGTCGATTGTCGACGCGATGGCAACCGTACCAATGCGAGGCTAGCCGGCGAGAACCCAGAGTCCACCCGGTTTACTCCTTGAACGTGACCTCGACGAGGGGTGACATCTTCACCGCGTCTGCCTAGTTAACCAAAGGACACCCCTCTACCAAAATCGAATCAGCTTCCGTTGCCGCTGGCAACCGCATAACTCCGCTCGGCTAAGGGGTCAGATTAGGGATCAAGACCAGGTAGTCACTGCGCCAGGGACGTCACATTTAGTACACAAGCCGAGGACTTGACCTACGAGAAATTACCCAGACCACCACAGCGAGCATTCCGGCCGGAAACAGCCACGCTCCAACGCTATTTATTGTGATGAGAACCAAAGTCACGAATGCAAGTGTAGCGATATTTTGAGCAGCCTTGGCTCTAGGGGACGTGTGTTGTAGACGAGAAACCGCTGCAGCGCAGAGTCCAAGCAAGAGAGCCATCATGACAACTGCAGTCAGCCAAGCGGAAGCCCCAAAGTCGTCAGCCGCTCCGTGGGACGAACCCGGATCGAAGGGAGAACCGAGAAGCCATTCGGCTAAGCCCCAGATTCCAAGACCAAAACAAGCAGCGACACATGCTATGCGCACAATCATCGAAACACCTAACTCAACACGAAGATCCTTCTAAGCATTCTAGTTACATGAAACATCGGCGCTAACGAAGCCTAGTTAACTGAAGGACACCCTATGCGGATCGCGACGGTCTCGGCTATTCCTTAAACGTTACCTCAACCAGGGGCGACCACCTGACCGCATCCTCGACAGAAACCTCTGCCCACGAAGTCTGGGAGCGCCTCACCTGCTCGAGAATTGGAAGGCGCTCAGCCGCATCCGTGATCGAGCGAGCCGTCGCTGGCAGGTCGGCAACGAGGTCGTTCTTCAGATGGAAAGTGAAGTCGGGATGGGCTTCCATGTTGGCCAGCCAGCTGCGCTTTTGTGGTCGCGGGAAGCCGGAAATATAGACCGTACCGCCGAAGTTATGGAAGACGATCTCGATGCGGCGCGCCTCTCCGCTCTTTCGGCCCGTCGTGGTGATATCGATAATGCTGCCGCTCTTCCGCAGCGCTGCTTTCACGTTCTCGTTCATCTGGTTGCTCCTGTCCCTTCACGAAACAACGGCGACCCGTCGGGTCGCCGTTGTGCCATACAGATGTTAGTAACGCTGGTTACTCGACCTCGAATGCGTCTACCTTTTCGTCGTAGAAGCAGACATATCCGCCGGCGATGGGCATCGACTCGGGCAGGGCTTGCGGGTAGTACCAGACCACATCCTCGAAGAGCTTTCCTGCGACATCCACGGAGTAATAGGAAGCGGTGCCCTTGTAAGGGCAAGCAGTGTGACTGTCGCTGTCGCGAAGCAGCTCCATGCGGACGTCGATTTTCGGCAGGTAGTAGCGCGGCTTGAGGCCGGTCTCGAACAGGATGATCGGGTGGTCCGTCTCCGCGACTACCTCCCCGCCCAGGGTGACCTTGACGTGCCGCGTGCTGGAGATGCAATCGACGCGCTTGTAGGGGTCGCGTGGGTGACGGAAGATCTCTTCGGCTTCTTCGAACCACGATTCAATCTTGTCCCACTCGAAGGCGACGTAATCACTAAGATCGGGCGCGTCGTTCCGCTCGACGTCTTCGGTGGCGTAGGGCTCACCGAAGCTCCAGGCGGCGTTTTCGATCACGTTGCCGTCAAGCTTCAAGTTGTAGTGGGTTGCATCACCAATGTGGCGGTCGTTGCTCGTAGTGCCGGACGGCTCGAGCAGGTCCATTCGTACTTCGTCCTTGGGGAAGTAGTAATTGGGGCGACCGCGACGTGGCGCAGTGGACCGCACGAGGATTGCGTGCTTGCTATCAACGACAGCGATGCCGCCACTAAAACCTCGTATCCATCGCGGTGACGGCTCGATGTGCAAGACCTGGTTGCGGAAGTTGGTCAGTCGTTCGTTGGTTGTGGTCATAGCGTCTCTCCTGTATTGAATCCGAGATATCTTCGGAGTCCACGGCGGAGTTCGGGCATCCCGGAAGTGACCAAATCGTCAAACAGATCATATCGCATGTGTGGCGAGAGTGGACGCTACAATGTCGTCGCCGGGCAGCCACATGAGGAGGAGCGCCATGAGAGAGGCCGTTATCTGCACGCCGTTGCGAACTCCAGTCGGGCGTTACGGCGGCTCGTTGAAAGACGTCGCTGCTGAGGAGCTCGCCTCCATTGCCGTAAAAGCGGTTCTGGAGCGCTCCAACCTGGACCCCTCCGTCGTGGATGACTGCATCCTGGGCCAGGGCTATCCCAGTGGCGAATCGCCAGCGATTGGCCGGACGGCAGCGCTACGCGCCGGGCTTCCGGTGGAGGTGCCCGGCACGCAGGTGGACCGGCGCTGCGGCTCCGGCCTGCAGGCAGTCTGTCTGGCGGCGATGGAAGTGCAAACGGAAGTTGCCGACGTGGTACTGGCAGGCGGCGTCGAGAGCATGAGCAACGTCGAGTTCTATGCGACGGGCCTCCGCGGCGGAAATCACCGCGGCAACATCACGCTGATGGATCGCCTGGATCGAGGTCGAATGACGGCGGGTAGCGCTAATTTTCCGATCGAAGGCGGCATGCTGGAAACGGCGGAAAACCTGCGACGCCAGTACTCAATACCGCGCGAGCAGCAGGACGAGTACGCTCTGCAGTCACACCAGCGTGCCATCGCGGCGTGGGACGCCGGGCGCTTTGATGACGAGATCGTGCCTGTGACCGTAACGACTCGTCAGGGCGACACGCTGGTCGACCGCGATGAGCATCCTCGCGCCGACACGAGCCTGGAGAAACTGGCGGCCCTGCGCGCGGTGCGAGGTCGTATCGATCCCGAGTCGACCGTAACGGCGGGCAACGCCAGCGGAGAAAACGACGCGGCCGCGTGCTGCATCGTGACCACACCGGAGAAGGCGGCCGAGCTGGGACTGAAGCCACTGGCGAAGCTGAGCGGCTGGAACGTCGCCGGCGTCCATCCGGAGTACATGGGTATGGGACCCGTGCCTGCGAGCAAGAGGCTCCTCGACCGACTGGGGCTATCGATGCAGGACATGGACCTTATCGAGCTGAACGAGGCCTTCGCGGCTCAAGTGTTGGCCGTGACGCGCGAGTGGGGCTTCACCGAAGCCGACTTCGACAAGACGAACGTGAACGGGTCCGGTATTTCGATAGGCCATCCTATTGGCGCCACCGGAGGTCGCATTCTGGCAACTTTGCTATACGAGATGGAACGCCGTGACGCACAGTTCGGCCTGGAGACGATGTGCATCGGTGGCGGTCAGGGCATCGCGGCGGTGTTCGAGCGAGTTCGGTCATGAGCCAAGCGGACGCAATCGTCAGAGACCAACTGGTTCAGCGCCTCAGAGGGCGTGGGGCGCACATGCCATTTGAGGAGGCGATCAAGGACTTTCCGATGGAGCGGATAAACGACCGCTTTCCCAATGGCACGTACTCCGCCTGGAGTCTTGTTGAGCACTTGCGCCGGACCCAGGCCGACATGCTGAGCTACATCACCAACCCCGAGTACGTTCACGGCAACTGGCCGGATGACTACTGGCCTGAAGAGGGTGAAATCGCCTCACCGGAGGATTGGACGGATAGTGTCAACGGCTTCTTCAGCGATCTCGACGCGTTCATTGCTATCGTCGAGGACGAGCCAACCGACCTCTACGGGCCGATGCCTTGGGCGCCAGAGCATAACATCATGCGTGGCGTGCTGATCATTTGTGACCACAATGCCTACCATATCGGTGAATTGGCGATCATCCGGCAGGTAATGGAGACGTGGTAGCTCGCTAGGGCTGCGAGATTGACGAGAGGTTCGGCTCTACAGTGCGCTCGCCTAGCAGGGAGATGCTGCCGAGCAACGGCAGTTTCACCTGGGAGCCTGCCAGGGTCAGCACCCGACCCGTGATGTTTTCGAACGGGATGACCAGCTCTGCGTCCGGCGAGGCGTCCGCCCGCGCGATAACGGAACCACCTGAGAAACCGGAGATGCGACGCACCGCGACGCCTTGCTCGTGAGTGAAGGCAACGATATCGCCGACGCGGAGGTCTTCGAGGCTGCCAACGCCGTCGATGAAGACCAGCTCACCTTCCTCCAATCCAGGGGACATGGACGAGGATGAAACCGCAGCAACCGGATAGTCGGTGTTCAGAGCCCAGCCGAGCGCTTGAGGTGTGAAAAGGACTGCCCCGGCCACGAAGGCAGAAAGCGCAACGACGCGAACGCCCCAACCAGCAGATTCGATCTTGTCCGGCGAGATAATGCTGGGCAAATAAAGCCAGTCGCGCCTCATGAGCGGCCTTAGCCTCGCTGCGATAGCGCCAAGCGGTATTAGAACGATCATGCCGCACAGCACCCATCCGACCACGATGAGGTCAGCTGTGCTATTCACGGTTGTCAGGGCGCGGAGCCCTTCGCCAGCCAGCGTCACCGGATCGGAGCCCACAGCGGCCGACATCGCGACGTAAATCAAGGCTATGAAAATGTAGCGCAGTCGCGGCGCCGGTTGCCACCACATCTCCTCGTCGACCGTCTCCGACTCGAGAGCTGGGACGATCTCTTTCGCGGAATCCGGTAGGGGCACCGTTGCCGGACGGCCGTCGTTGACGATCGCCTCCACAATGGAAAGGTATTCAGCATCCTCGATATCCGAGCCGTGGTCGTTGGTTATCGCTTCCACAATGGCGAGATATTCGTCGTCGAAATCCGCGCTGTCGCTGCTGCGTTCCTCGTCTGGCGTGGCAACCAGCAACGGGGCGGCAACTGGGCTCTTCGCCACCGTTGATGACGACGAGCGATGGCGCCCTACCGGCAGGCCGTAATGCAAGCGCTCGCGGGCGCTCTGCCTGGTACGAAATCGCAGCCGGCCACCGCTGGATTTCGGCTGAGGCGGATTGTGATCGTCATTGCGAGATGCTTCGCGCTCCGGAGCCTCGACCGGTAGCCTCGCGGAATCCCTAACTGTGGACGACTCGTCCGGGTCCGAAGACTCTGTTTCTGAGTCAACGACTGTGGGTGACGGAGGTCTTTCGGGGTGCGCCGGCGTGCCAAGTCGCTTCAGGGCACGAGTCTGAGAGATTACGAACGCCGCCGTCACTGCTGCTGAGGCGAGCAGCGCAAGCTTGCTGATTCCTTGGGCGCCGTATTCGTTGGAGCTGCGCATACCGCTCACGCGTACTGCCTTCTACAACAGATAACGAACGCGTGACGGGGAATTACGCGCATCCTTGCGGACTTAAGTAGACAGAATATTGCCACTTATGTCTCTTCGAATCAAGTCTTATGTCAGAAAAGACTGGCGAGCTAAGTAGTGAAGCGAATCGATCGGTCTGAAGGCTCGATAATTAGCGTTTGGCCTGGACCAGAGAGTCGAGTCTAAACCGGCCGCAGCGAAGCTCGGCGCCTCATTGAGACCCGTTAGTCAAGGACGGCTTCAGCCAGGATCGGCTGTGTGTCGGCAATCTGGAACGGCAGGTCGAGGCTGGTGACGCGGCGTAACTCGCGACGGTAGTGTGTGTCGTCGTAAGCCAGGCCGCGATGCATCGTGCCTCGATTGTCCCAGATCACGAGGTCGCCGACTTGCCAGCTGTGGCGATAGCGGAACTCTGGCTGAGTAGCGTGCTCGATCAAGTCGCGCAGCAGCAGACGAGCGTCAGGGATGGGCCAGTCGATGATGCGGTTTGCGTGTGAGGCGACGTAGAGCGACTTGCGGCTTGAACCTGGAATCCTTCGTATGAGGGGATGGACTGCGCCTTCAAGCCTTGCGGCCTCCTCGGGCGAAAACTCGAACCCCAGTGTCATGCGCGAATAAGCAATCGAGTGGTGGACCATCAGGCCTTCGAGGCGCTGCTTCATGTCGTCCGGCAGGGCGTCGTATGCCGCCCGCGTGTCCGTAAACTCAGTGTCCGCCGGAACTTCAGGGACAACGCGAGCGTGGAGCATGGAGTACCGCCCCGGCGGGTCCTCAAACGACGCATCTGTATGCCAGAGACGGTTGCCCAGCGAGTACATGCGGCGTCGGTCGTCTGTCTTCATGACCTCGCCGTCTTCGTCCAGATTTGAGATGTCCGTCAAGGCTTCGTTGCCGAGCCGGCTCTTACCCAGCACGGCTCGACCCGTCTTGACGTGCAGTTCGCCGTCGAACCGCTGGGCAAAGGCGAGTTGTTCGGCGTCTGTGAACTTCTGGTTGTGGAAGACGAGGACTCCGAATCGGTCCATTCCGGCACGGATCGCCTCCAACGTTTCTTTGTCGAAGACGTTACGAAGGTCAATCGGGCTGGCTTCGCCAAAGAAATGCTCTGAGAGCTGTCGGAAGTTAAGTGTCATGGCGAGGCTCCTCTCGCGGTGGTTGGCGGCAGTCTATCACTTACGGCGCCGCGACCTGATAGCATGGGCAGCCAAATGAGCGAGACTGAGACCGCCAACGTCGCCGATTCCATACCTGCAGAGCTCCTTCACGGCGCAATTCGGGATCTGGGTGTTACACACATCCTCAGCGTGCCCGACACGCATCAGAAGACGCTGCTTGCCCTGCTGATGGAGGACGAGGAGCTTTCGACCGTTACCCTCTCGACCGAGGACGAGGCGATCTGTGTCAACGCTGGCCTGTGGGTCGGCGGGGCTGAGCCACTGGTCGTCATCCAGAACGTCGGGCTGTTCGCGGCAATGAATGCATTGCGCGGCGTCAGCATGGACATGAACGTGCCGACCTGCATGCTAGTTGGACAGTACGGCCGGGAAGTCAACGGACCAGTCGAGGAGAGCGCCACCAGCGGCGTGCGCTTGATTGAGCCGCTGCTCGAAACGCTGGGCGTAACCTTCTATCGCGTCGACCATGAGGCCGATGTAAGCCTCATCCGCAGGGCGTTCGACGAGAGCCGCAACGAACGCAAGCCTGTCGTGATTCTGATAGGTGCACCGACGGCATGAGGCGAGCCGAAGCGTTGGAGCTTCTTGCGGCGCAAAAGACCGACGGTGTCAGCGTCGCGACGATGCGGGCGATCCCAGATTGGTATGAGACAGGCGCCGCGCCGCAGCTGAACCTCGATAACCGAGGTTGTATGGGCGCTGCCGCTGCCTTCGGGCTGGGCATCGCGTTGGCGCAGCCGCAACGGCCGGTCTTCGTGCTGGATGGCGATGGCAGCCTGCTGATGCAACTCGGTTCCCTGGCAAGCATCGCCGGGGCCGCGCCGCCGAATTTCTATCACTTCGTGCTGGTCAATGGCGTGTACGAAACTTCTGGCTATCAGCCAACTCCCGGGTCCGAGCGACTGAACTTCGCCGCGTTGGCGCTCGGCGCCGGCTACCAGGCAGCCTACGAATTCGACGATATTGCGGTGCTGCGAGAGCGCTTGCCGTCGGTTCTAACAGAGGACGGACCGGTGCTGATTGCGCTGCGAGTTGACCCGGAGCACGACCGTAAGGACTTGCCCTCGGGCCGGCCGGCCGATCAGGCGGGCCACCTTCGTTCCCAACTCGTCGGCTAGCACACCGTGGCGGATCCGGCGGTAGGCGCAAAGGCACAGCGCAGCCTGACCGTGACCCGCGAAGCGGTCGAGGCGTACGCCGCCATTACGGGGGATTACAACCCCCTGCACTTCGATGAGGCTTTCACGGCCAAGACGCGATTCGGGCGGCTGATGGCGCAGGGCGGGATCGCGACTGGATTGCTGCACGCTCTGGTGGCGATGGATCTGCCCGGCCCCGGCAGCGTCTTCATGTCCCAAAGCTGGTCATTCCCGAAGCCGGTCTACATTGGCGATACGCTGACTGCCGAAGCCGAGATCAAGTTGGCCCGCGAATCGCGCCACATATACCAGATGGCGTTCACGGTGCGAAACCAGGATGAAGAGACTGTGCTGACCGGCGATGCCACCGTCTACCAGGCGTTGCCTGAGTACTAACCCCAGACCTCTCGCGCGACCTCAACGATCAACTCCATCTTGCGGCGCTGCTCGTCAATGGTCATGGCGACGCCGTCGCGATTGGCAGCTGACTGGAAGCCGCACTGCGGGCCGATGGCCAGCTGGTCTATTGGGATGAACTTCGAGGCCTCTTCTATACGCCTCAGCAGGTCATCTTTTGCCTCGAGACGGTTGGTCTTGGTGCTGAGCAGCCCAAGCATGACGACTCGCTCTTTCGGGACGAAACGCAGCGGTTCGAAACCGCCGGCGCGCTCGGTGTCGTATTCGAGCAGGAAGCGGTCTACGTGGAGTCCGTTGAACAATTGCTCGGCGGCCAGGTCGTAACCACCGCTGCCGCCGGTCCACGCCGTGCGATTACCTCGGCACAGGTGCATGGCGAGGGTTACGTCAGGGAATTCAGCGCGGACGGCGTCGAAGCATCCATTCTCCCAGTCGATCTCCTTCGCAAGCGCAACCACGGGGTCGATTCCGCGCTGCTCTAGTCCGGCGCGCATGTCGGCGTTGAGATAGGGCGTCGGGACCTTATCCATCTGGAGAAAGGGCACGCCTTCACTCGCTAGAGCCACCATCTCATTGCGGAAGATGTCGACGATGTCCTGCTGGGCCTCATCCCAGCTCGAATAGGGTGCCGGAGCATCCTGCTGTGCCTGAGCCAGGGGCCGCACCGGCGTCGGCATGGTCACTTTGTAGAAACCGCCGGTGTTCTGCTGCATAAAGGACGCTTCATGCTGGGCGAGGCGACGGACCTGGCGCAGCTTGCCGGCGATGCGCTTGGTGTGCATCTCAACCATGACTTTCGAACCGTCCTGGCGCGTCTGCTCGACTACCGGCCACTTTTCGGCGAAACCCTCGATCGCGTCGTACTGGTCCGTCGTGTAGGCATCGCGACGCATCTCACCATCCGTCAGCACCTCGATACCGACGCCGCGTTGCAACTCTAGGGCCTCGAGGATGCATTCATCCTCGATCTGCGTCAGCGCTTCGCGCGTCAGATTGCCGGCCTGGAAGGCGTCACGGGCGTCAAGTAGACGTTCGGGGCGCACCATGCTGCCGACGTGGTCTGTTCGGAAAGAATTCGTCATTACGCTGCTCTTTCTACTCGGCGTCTCAGGCCGCGACGGAACAAAGCTCGTCGACCTTCGTCAACTCATCCTGTGTCAGGCGCCACTCACAGGACTGCAGGTTTTGCTCGATCTGTTCCACGCGCGTAGCGCCGGTGATCACACTGCCGACAACGGGCTGGGATGCCAGCCAACCGATGGCCAGTTCGAGCAGCGTATGGTCGCGCTCCTGTGCGAAGTCGGTCAGTCGATCGATGAGTGGGAAGTCGGCGTTCTCGAGAATGCCAGCGTAAAAGCGGATGCCACTGGTGAGTCGAGTTCCCTCCGGCGTGTAGTCAGCACGGTACTTGCCCGTGAGAAGTCCGGCTGACAGGGGATAAAACGGCAGCAAACCGAGGCCGTTCTGCATGCTGACGGGCACGACCTCCTTCTCGATGCCGCGCTCGAGCAGATTGTAGCGATTCTGAGCGCTGATGAAGTGCGTCAGATGCTCGCGATCGGCCACCGCGGCCGCGTCTGCGATCTGGACTGCAGAGTGGTTGCTGCAGCCTACGTAACGGACTTTGCCCGAGCGCACCATGTCATCCAGGGCTCGAAGCGTCTCTTCAATCGGGGTCTTCGGGTCGTGGAAGTGGATCTGATAAAGGTCTATGTAGCCGGTGTCGAGGCGACGAAGGGATGCTTCGAGCGCATCCATCAGGTAGCGGCGCGATCCGCCGGACCAGTAAGGTCCCTCGCCCATCGGGCCGGAGCCCTTGGTGGCGATCACGACATCGCGGCGATGTGGCTTCAGGGCTTGGCCGAGGAACTCCTCTGACTTGCCGCGCTCCGCACCATAGACGTCCGCCGTGTCGAAGAAGGTCATGCCGTACTCGAGGCACTTGTCGACGATGGCTTGCGTCCCCGCCATGTCAACCTGGCGCCCAATGTTATTTGTGCCCAGGCCAAGCGCTGAGACGATGAGGCCTGAGTTACCGAGGTTCTTGTATTCCATCCGATGGTCTTTCTATGAGGTCATTGGTGCTCACGACGCGTCGATTTTGGTCAAACCAGTGAAGGCGCGAGTCTCGCATTCGGCATGACCTCCTCGCCGAACAGTTTGAGGGAGCGGAGCACCTGATCGGTCGTCAGGCTTCCAAAGGCGAAGGACCCGACGAAGTAGTTGGTCCGCTCGCGTCGATGAACCTTTGGACCTGTGCCAGGACGGAATCTGGCGTGCCGACGATGATGCCGCCCCAGTTGACAGCCGTATCGTAGTCGCCGCGTCGAGATTCAGTATCGGTTCGCCCTGGCCGCGTCAGGAAGTTGCGGTCGAAGTCGCTATAGGCGCTGCGGGCAATGTTTTCCGCTTCGGCAGCACTGTCAGCCACAAAGACGTGACGTGTTGCGCCAATTCGCGGCTGCTCAACGTGCGCGTTGATGCGCCCTCCTTGGTCCTGGTGCTGCTGCCAGACCTTGCGGTAGAGGGAGATTCCGTCGGCGATCGTCTCAATGCTGGTGCGCGTGAAGCCAAGAAGTGTGCTGAAGCCTTCTTTTGCCACCCATTCGATCCGGTCGGGGCTACTCGTCGGGTACCAGAGCGGCGGGTAGGGACGCTGCAGCGGCATGATCGGGACGGGAGCATTGTCGATGTCGTAGTGCTTGCCGTGGTAGGTGACCTCACCAGTCCTGAGGCCCTGCAACAGAATGTCGAAGCATTCCTGAAAGCGCTCGCGCGATTCGGAGATGTCGAGGCCGTAAACCGCGAGCTCTTCCGGTGAGATGCCGCGGCCGATGCCAAGCTCGAGTCGTCCTCCACTCAAGTTGTCGAGGAAGCAGACCTCTTCGATGTTGCGCAGCGGGTTGTAGAGGGAGAGCAGCTGGACCAGGGGGCCGAAACGCAGCCGCGAAGTCCTTTGAGCCACTGCGGCCAGGAACAGATTAGGTGAAGGTGCCACCGCCAGGGGTGTCCCGTGATGCTCGGCGAGGTGGTAGCACCAGATGCCCAGCTCGTCGGCCAGCTCGAGCATCCGAAGGCGTTGCTCGTACGTCTCGGCCAGGCTGAGATGTCGTTCCTGTCGATCCAGTCGAAGATGCCAAATCTGAGCTCGTCCATGGCCGAACCCCCAAGCTGACTGCGATGACTACGGCGGGATTTTACACGCTCTGGACGCAATGAGGCCCCGCGGACATTCCGTGGGGCCTCATTAGTTCGAGTGCCGAGCTGGACTAGCCGCGCTGGCGGGCGTAGGCGAAAGCGCCACCTGTGGCGAAGATCGCCAGCAGCGCAACCGCGACGTACAGCTGGGTTGAACCAGCGTCAGTCGCGAGACCGCCACTGCCCGTGGAAGGCGGGCTGATGGAGCCACCGGGGCTGACCGTTACGCTGGCAACCGGGCCTTCCCACATGTGGGTGGCCGTAAGGTCGCGGCCGCCCTGGACGCCGGCGTGATGCGCCACGATGCCACCCTCAGCGAGGGCTTCGTTGCTCATTCCGGTGCCTGCGTCGTCGGAGCTGACCGGCGTCAGGCCCGGGCAGGGCGGGACGATGTCCGCGAAGTCCTCGGTGTTGATTTCGGTGCCGGCGTCGTACACGCCGGTTCCATCGGTGGTGCTTGAGCCGGTGACCTCAAACGAGTTGATGCCAGTAAAGCCGTCGTTGGTACAGATCAACATCGCGACCCAGGACAGGTGGTCGCCTGCAGCAACTTCGATGGTCAGGCTAACGCTTTGGCCTGGTAGAACCGGCCCGGAGCCGACGGTGTACGCACTGACATCAGAGGAGCCCTTGAGCAACGCGACCAACGGGTCAGCGTTGCCATTCTCCGCGACTTGCTGCAGCTCGGCTCAGGCTGCCGTGCCTTCCTCCCAGAGTTTCATTCCCGCGCTATGCGCCACAACGACCGGGGGAGTGAACGGCTGTCCACTGGTGAGGTTCTGAATGGTTACGGTGTAGACCGTACCCTGCGCGCTGACGGAGCGGGTTCCTCCCGGCAAAGCGACCAGGGTCGCCACTGCTGCCATCGCGACGGCGAGCATAGCGAGTGTGCGCATGCTGAATGTCCTACTCAACTTGTTCCTCCTCTGCGGATTGGTAGGGGCCGGCCTCATTTGGGTCCGGTTCGCTGACGATTCTCGTGGTCGCACAGTTCGCAAAGATTACGGAGGTTACGAATTCCTTACGCAGGATGATTTTGGCGTCTCATCACTTTGGGCCGCAGGTGTAGACTGCCGCGCGAGGGGAAGACTAGAAGAGAGGGCAAAGCATTGACTGACCGACTTAAAGGCAAGGTAGCTGTTGTTACGGGCGCGGGTTCGAGCGGCCCTGGCGTTGGCAACGGCAAAGCCGCGGCGATTCTCTTCGCACGGGAGGGCGCCAGCGTCCTCTGCTTAGACATCGTTGAACAACGAGCTCAAGAGACCGTGAACATCATCGAGGATGAAGGAGGCGCCGCGTCCATCTGGGTCGCCGATGTGAGCAAGCAGGCCGATTGCAAGGCAATGGCCGCTGCCGCCTTCGAACGCTACGGGCGAATCGACATCCTGCAGAACAACGTTGGCGTTTCTTCAAGGCAGAAGCTGGAAGATATCACCGAAGAAGACTGGGACCAACACTTCCAGACCAACCTTCGCAGCATGGTCCTGGCGGCTCAGGCCGTTGTGCCATACATGGAAAAGGCTGGCGGCGGCTCGATCATCAATCTCTCGTCGATCGCCGCGATTCGGGCCTATCCGCCAACTTCGACGGCCTACACGACGAGCAAGTCTGCCGCCATGGGCCTGACGGTTGCACTGGCGGGACAGTTGGGCGACAGGCTGATTCGCGTCAACGCCGTCGCGCCGGGCCAGGTGTATACGCCACTGGTGGCGGACCGGCTGACGCCCGAACGCCGCCAGACCCGGGCGACTTCCGGCATTATCAAGGAGGAAGGCAACGCCTGGGATATCGGCTGGGCCTCTGTTTTCCTGGCGAGCGATGAGGCGCGCTGGATAACAGGCCAGACGATACACGTCGATGCCGGAATCTCGATTGAGATTCCGGGCGGCCAACCGATGGCTCCGCAGTAGTAACGGCCTAGCCGAGTCGCGTGGCCGAAGCCGTCATCCTGGCTATCGACGCGGGTACCACGGGCGTAACCGCGCTGCTCGTCGATCACGCGGGCGAGATTCGCGCCCGGGGTTATCGGGAGCTGACTCAGTACTACCCGAAGCCGGGCTGGGTGGAGCACGACCCAAACGAAATCTGGAACGCTACTCTGTCCGCCGCCGGCGACGCGCTTTCGGTGAGAGCCGATTGCGCTCCCATCGCGATGGGCATAGCGAGTCAGCGCGAAACCCTGCTGTTCTGGGACCGCAAGGATGGTCGGCCGCTGCACCGCGCCATCGTCTGGCAATGTAGGCGCTCCGAGCCTATATGTCAGGAGCTTCGGAGCGCGGGCCTTGAGCCTGATGTCAACCGCAAGACCGGCTTACGTCTCGATCCCTATTTCAGTGGTACCAAGGCGCTCTGGTTGTCTCGTGACGATGCCTCCCTTCCAGGGCGTATCGCTGATGGGACCGTCTGTTTCGGCACGGTAGATAGCTGGCTGGCGTGGCAACTGACCGGCGGCGCTGCGCACGTGACGGACGTGACGAACGCGAGCCGGACGTTGTGCTTCGACATCGAGCGGCAGTCCTGGGACGACGAGTTGTTGACCCTGTTTGGCTTGAATCGGTCCGTAATGCCTCAGGTCCGCCAGTCCGGCGCAAGACACGCCGACACGACAGCGTGTGGCGGAATACCGCCTGGATTGCCCATCGCGGCGCTGGTGGGCGACCAGCAGGCGGCTGCTTACGGGCCAGGCATGTTTCGAACCCGGCATGACGAAGGCAACCTACGGCACCGGCTGCTTCATTCTGGCCTCAACCGGGGACCAGAGGGTCGATTCGCGCCGAGGACTGCTGACGACACTGAGCGCCGTTGCAGACCAAACCCAGCGTCGGTATGCGCTGGAGGGTTCAATTTTCATCGCCGGGGCTGCGGTTCAGTGGTGTCGGGACAACCTCGGAATCGTCGCCAATGCTCAGGAGGCAGAACGGCTGGCATCGAGTGTGCCGGATGCTGCTGGGGTGGTCTTTGTGCCGGCTTTCGCCGGGTTGGGTTCGCCGCATTGGGGTCCGGAGGTACGTGGCGCTGTTTACGGCCTGACCGGCGCGTCCGGGTCAACGCACATCCTTCGAGCCGCGGTCGACAGCATGGCGTTCCAGGCTCAGGATGTGTTCGACGTAATGCGCGACGAGATAGGTTTGGCGATACCTGAGCTGCGTGTCGACGGCGGAGCGTCGATGAACGACCGCTTGATGCAGCTGCAAGCTGACGTCAGCGGTGTCGCCGTTTCTCGAGGGCCTAGCGTCGAATCTACAGGCCTGGGCGCGGCCTATCTTGCCGGAATAACCACCGGCTTCTGGAAGGACGAGGACGAAGTGGCATCGCTGCGACGGGAAACGGAGCGCTTCGACCCCTCACGACGTGCCGAGATGGCGCGAGAAGAGTACGCGCGCTGGTGTCTCGCAGTTTCCGGGCTGCTGAACACCCAGATGCCTCCGATCTAGCGACATGGCAGATGTCTTGCGCGTCGCGGTCATAGGTGTCGGGCACTATCACGCCTTGTATCCGCCGTTCTATCTCGATCTACTGGCCAAAGGCGGCGCTGAGATCGTCGCGGTGGCCGACCCTTCCGGCGCCGTTGCCGAGGCGGCTGGGCGGAGCTGCGGCGCCACACCGTACGTCGACTACCGCTCGATGGTGCAAATGACCCGGCCCGACCTGGTCCTCGCGCTGGGTAGACATGTCGACATGCCGGCGGCATTCCGCTACCTGGTGGATTCTGGCGTCCCGTTTATCGCTGAGAAGCCGTGGGGGACGGACGCTGAAACCGTGAGTGACCTGGCCGCGCTAGCCCAATCTTGCGGTGCCTGGGTGGCGACGCCTTTTTCGATGCGTTACAGCCAGTGGGCCGAAGCGTCGAGAGAGCTGATAAGGAAGCGAGATCGCGACTCAGCAGCGCAGATCGTCTTCAGAATGGTCCGTCCCGGCGTGTCGAGGTACCTGGAATACGGATCGCCCTGGATGCTGAACAAGGCTGAGGCGGGTGGCGGCGTCTTACTGAACCTTGGCGTTCATGGCTTCGACCTTTGCCGTTACCTGACTTCTGAAGAGCCTGAGGTTGTTTCAAGCCTGATCAGCAACGCGACTCACGGACAGGAAGTGGAAGACTACGCCTGCGTCATCCTCCGGACGCCCTCCGGCGTGATCTTCCACAACGAAGTGTCTTACACATACCCGCGGACGGATGGCAACGACGACGAACGTAAGCTAGGCACGGCAAAGACCTTACTGCGCGCGACGCCTGCAGGTCTGCGCGTCACGGAGGCCGAACGTGACGAGGTGCTACCGCCACCAGCCGGTTACGTGGCAGAGTGGGAGGCGTTCATTGGCGATTGCCTGACGCGTCTGCGTCGAGGCGAGCCGCCACCTAACACACCGCGAGATACTGCCAGGGCAGTGGCGCTTGTATTCGAAGCGTATCGAAGAGCTGAAGCGAGCTAGAGAGGTAAAGAAGGATGCCAGAGAAGAAGATCAGATTCGGAGTCGCCGCGAGTTTTCCAGAGACGGCTGAGCAGTGGCGCGAGATCGCTCGCAAGGCAGAAGACTTGGGATACGACGTGTTGCTGGTGGCCGACCACCTGGGCCGGCAATGGGCACCGCTACCGGCGCTTGTTGCTGCAGCGGACGCGACTTCTACGATTCGCCTCGGCACGCAGGTCTTCGCAAACGACTTCCGCGCGCCTCTCATGCTGGCGAAGGAGATCGCCACCGTGGATGTGCTGACCGGCGGCCGTTTCGAACCCGGCATCGGTGTGGGGCACCCGGCGACAAGCCCGATCGGTCGGTCTGACTATGACCAGCTGGGAATTGATATGGATGAGCCCGGACCGCGCGTTTCGCGTTTTGCCGAGTCGTTGCGTCTAATCAAGCAGTTCTTCCACAGTGACGAGCAGTTCGATTTCGAGGGCAAGTTCTACAAAGCGAAAAACGTGAATCCGTCTCCGAATCCGGTTCAGAATCCCCATCCGCCGATCATGGTGGCAGGTGCGGGCCCGCGCATGCTTCGTCTCGCAGCGCGTGAAGGCGACATCATCAATATCGCGCCCCGTCCACCGATTCTGGGCACCACGCCCCGGGGCCGTGTGGGATTCGGCCTCAACATGCAAGCCGAGATCGAGATCCTCAAGGAGGGTGCGGGCTCGCGATACGACGAGCTCGAGTTGTGTGTTTTCGCCGACGGCGCGGTGATAACAGATGACGCCGGGCCCGCAGTGGAACAACTGGCTGCCGACTTTGGCATCACCGCAGACGCGATTAATGAAATGCCTCACACCTTGATTGGTACCATGGACCAGATGGCTGAGAAGGTGCTTCTCGACAAGGAGCGCTATGGTGTGACCTACCGCATCGTCCAGGGCGCTCAGATGGAGGCGATGGCGCCCTTGGTCAAGGCAACATCCGGCCGCTAACTGGTCCTATGACCATCATCGTCATCAACGGCGGAGCTTCTCGCCCTGCGCGGTGAATTACTCGCGCTGGTGATGCCCTGGCGGTAGACTCGAAAGCGGTTCAGTGAACGACAACCTCGCATAGCCTCAAGGAGACAGACAAGTGCAGGCACAGGTACGCATCTAAACGATCAATAAAGGCGAACTGGATAACTTCATCACCAACTTCAAAGAGCAGACGAAGCCGATTCACGACAAAGTGGGCTGGCCCGTCGTGGCGACATGGGTCAACCGGCCGCAAAACGAGTTCATCTGGATCCGAACCTACGAGGACGCAGCCGATCTCGAGGCAAAGACGAAGGCGTTTCGTGCGGCAGTCGACGCGGCGGGCATCACGCTCGGCACCACGGTAGCCAAGATGGAAGTTCGCGAAGTCGAAATGGCCTAACGGTGCCGCTGAACGCTTGCCGCACAACTCGGATCTACTGCCGCGAGAACTGTCCTCCGGGACGACGTACCCTGGCGCGAAACCGAGTGGTGTTTGAGTCTGAGGTCCAGGCCATCGATGCCGGTTATCGCGCCTGCAAGGTCTGCAAACCCGACCAATTGGACGGCCCGTGGCGACCTAAAGCGCTTGAGATGGCGAAATGACAGACCTGTCTCGTCGGCAGGAGCTTCTGAGCACTGAGATCCAGTGGGACTTTTCCGGCCTCAAAGCAGTCTTCCTGAACTGCACCCTGAAGCGAACGCCTGAGATGTCGCACACGCAGGGACTGATCGACATTTCTCGCGCTGCCATGGAGAAGAACGGCGTTGAGGTCGAGGTCCTGAGGCCCGTGGACTACGACATCGCTTATGGCGTCTGGCCTGACATGCGCGAACACGGTTGGCCGAATGACGAATGGCCGGGAATCCTCGAGAAGGTGCTGGCAGCCGAAATCCTGGTCATCGCGTCGCCAATTTGGCTGGGAGACAAGTCATCGGTCTGCACCAAGGTCATCGAGCGGCTTTACGCGGCTTCATCTGTGCTTAACGACGAGGGACAGTACGCCTACTACGGGCGTGTCGGCGGTTGCCTCATCACCGGCAACGAAGACGGCGCCAAGCACTGTGCGATGAATATCCTCTACTCGTTGCAGCACCTGGGGTATCTGATACCACCACAGGCTGACGCCGCGTGGCTCGGTGAGGCCGGCCCCGGCCCGTCGTATATGGACCCAGGCTCCGGTGGCCCGGAGAACGATTTCACCAACCGCAACACCACCTTCATGACCTGGAATCTGATGCACATGGCTTATATGCTGCGCAGCGTTGGAGGCATCCCTGCGCATGGGAATCAACGCGCCCTTTGGGACGCCGGGTGTCGCTTTGATTTCGAGAATCCCGAGTATCGCTAGGAAGACCGCCGCCTTATGAGTTCACCCCTCAACGTCGTCATTTGCGCGCCCATCATGGGCAGGGATTTGGAGCCGGTACGTCACGTCGATGCGTCCGTAAACGTGATCGATGCCAACGCCGTATTCGCCGATTACAACCGAGCGCGGCAGCAGAACGATACGGCGGCACTTGAGTCGACCGATACGGAGCTGCGCAAGCTGCTGGCGCAGGCCGACGTGCTTTGCATTGCGTTCCCAATGCTCAAACAGGTGATGCCATTAGCGCCAAATCTGCGCTGGCTCCACCACACGCAGGCAGGCGTCTCGAACTTGTGGTCAGGTGACGTTTGGGAGGCAGATGAGATTCTGCTCACAAGCGGTCGCGGTCACGTCAGGCCGACAGCGATGGCGGAGTATTGCATTGCCGCGGCGATGATGTTCGCACGCAGCTTGCATGACGGCTCTCTGGACAAAGCGGGAGGCAGGCTGGATCGCAGCCATTACCGGCCGCTTCGCGTCGAAGGGTCGACGATGGCGTTGTTGGGATGGGGGGCATCGGTTCCGAAGTTGCACGGCTGGCGAAGGCGCTGGGCACGCGAGTCGTCGCGACGCGGCGGTCCGTGACAGAGGCGAAGCGAGACGTGGACGGCGTCGACCAGCTGCTGCCGGCCTCGGAGCTTCACGAACTGGCAGCCGAGAGTGACTTCATCGCGGTTTGCCCGCAGCTGACACGGGAAACAACAAAGCTACTCGACGCCGATTTCTTCGACACAACGACCAAGCAGCCCGTGGTGGCGAACATCAGCCGAGGGAGAAGTAATCGACGAAGAAGCGCTGTTAGCAGCGCTCGACTCAGGCATCTGTGAGAATCTTGGACGATTCGTCAGAGGTGAACCGCTGTACAACCTGGTCGACCGTGAAAGGGGCTACTGAGATGGCGTTGCGCGTCCGCCGAGTGATTACAGGCCACGACGCCGACGGGCGAGCAGTGGTCAAGATCGACGAAGTCCCCGAGCCAAGAAGCAACCGCCCCGGGCACGAGGCGGTCGTCGTCTGGACGGCACAGGGTAACCCGGTCGACAACTCCACGGAAGAAGACGCCGGGCTACGCCAGGTAGGTACCACCTTGTCTGATGGCAGCGTGTTCCGCGTCATCTCGTACGGGCCGGGCGTCACACCACGCAACCATCGCACGTCATCAATCGACTATGCGATCGTAATCTCAGGTGAGATCGACATGGAGATGGACGGGAGCGTGGTTCATCTTCAGGCGGGAGACGTGGTGGTTCAGCGCGGGACGATTCACAACTGGATCAACAACGGCACGGAGCCCTGCGTGATAGCTTTCGTACTGATAGACGCTCAGCCGGTGCTGCCGCCGGAAGGCTAGGTGGCGAAGAGAAGGCGGTCATGATCATCCGTGACGCTGTAGTTGCCGACCTGCCGGCCATTTCCGAGATTTATAACGCTCTAATTCCCACCACAACCATCACGTGGCGAGAAGAGACGGAGACGCTGGAGTACCGTACGGCCTGGTTCGAGAGTCAAAGCCGGGTAGGGTTTCCGGTTCTGGTCGCCGCGGATGGGGACCAGATAGCCGGCTTCGCGACTTACGAGCACTTCCGGGGTGAAGGCAAATGGCCCGGCTATCGTGATACGGCCGAGTTATCCATTCACGTTCGTGAGAGTAGCTGGAGGCGTGGCGTAGGAACGGCGCTCCTCACCAAGCTGTTCGAGCGTGCGCGAGCTCGGGGAGTTCACGTTCTCGTGGCCGGAATCGACGCCGAGAACGAGGCCTCGATTCGGCTCCACGAGCGGCTGGGATTCGTCGAAGTGGCCCGGATGCCGGAGACAGGCCAGAAGTTCGGCCGCTGGCTGGACTTCGTCCTGATGCAGCGAATCCTCGACGAGCGGCCACGGCCATAATTGATGCAGTCGTCCTCGACCTCGGCGGCGTTGCGGCTCGTTTCCGGCCCGCGCGGCTAGAGGCACTCGTAGCACTGAACGGAGTCGCGAACAAGACGATTCAGGAGCAGATCTTCGACTCGGGATTCGATCACCGGGCAGAGCTTGGTGACTATTCGCTTGAGGAAGCAATCGCCCGATTGAAGGACGCGCTCGAATATAGCAAATCCGATGCCGCACTCATTGCCGCTTGGGCAGAAGCTTTCGAACCTGATCTGTCGATTCTCGAGTACGTGGCTTCTCTTGCGGTTCGCACGGCAGCTTTCACGAACAACGGTCCGATGTTGGACGCGTGTTTGGCTGGTCCACTGAGCGAAATCCGAACCGCTTTCGATGAAGTCATCTGCTCCTGGCATCTCGGAGCTCGCAAACCGTACGCTCTTGCGTACGAGCGAGCGGCTACTCGTCTGGGAGTTTCGCCCGAACGGTTGTTACTGCATGACGATAGCCAGGGAAACGTCGACGCGGCGATACGTTGCGGTTGGGATGCCGAGCTCGTCAACGGTCTGGACGATCTCGTGATAGCTGTCGGACGTCGCCTATCGCCGCAGACTGACGAGAGCAGTGAAGATTTGGCTGGCTAGGTCGACGGTCCGACTGTGGGCGCGGTCTGGTTGTCCCAGGGCAGGATGAGCTTTTCCGCGGAGAGCCATTCGCCGTCATGCAACGCGAACGTGTCGAGGTAGTAGCCCATTCCCAGGATCGTCGGCGCGCGCCCTGCGTCCCAGGTCACCGACATCCAGTACGAAGTCATCTTCCACCCATCGCCGGCTGGCTCGATGGACATGGGTTGGACGTGATGCTGACGGCCTCTGAACCCGGGCTGCTGAAAAGCGCCCAGGGCGAACTGCTTGACGCCCTCCGTGCCGCTCATCTTTTTCCCGGCGAAGCCGGTGATCGAGCCATCTGGGGTGAACGTCGCGGCGACGCCGTCTGCATCGGCGCGGTCGAGCGCCCAGGCGTAGGCAAGCAAGTTGTCGTGCAGGGCGAAGCGAACTTCGGTCGGGACTTGAGTGCGTGCCATGGTCTAGCCTCCCTTGGTGTCGCGTTCTGGCGGCGCGACTGCGGGAGCCTGTGGCTGGAATTGCAGGAATTGCAGCGGCAGGTCGTCCTCATCGAGTTCAAGAACAACACCGGCGCGGTCCTCTTGAATCTGCACCAGGGCGTCGGTGCTGAGCTCGCCCAGGTTTCGGTCGAGCAACACCTTCTGGTCGCGACGAACCGCCTCGCCGGTTTGCATTGGGACGCCTACTTCGTCCGCCAGCTCAAGCGCGAGCCGAGTGTCCTTGGCTGAGAGGCTGATCGAGAAGGGTGCTGGCAGGAATGCGCGACGGAAGAGCCCGGTGGGATAGGCGTTGACCAGTCGCTGCACGGTGCCGGTGCTGGAGCCGATGACGGTCGCCAGCGTCTTGAGATCGACACCTGCTTTGACGCCCATCGTCAACACCTCGCCGAGGACCATGTTGTAGCCCTGCGACGCGATGTTATTGCAGAGCTTCACGACAGAGCCCGCACCGATATCGCCGCAGTAGAAGAGCTTATTGCCGATGGCGGACAGGACTGGCTTTATCTGTTCGTAGGTCGCCTCATCGCCGCCGACCATGATCGACAGGGTTGCCTTCTCCGCTCCGCCGGTGCCGCCGGCGACCGGCGCGTCGAGCATCGTTACGCCTTTTTCCGCTAGGAGCGGCGCGAGTCTCCGAACTACGCTAGGGGCGTTAGTCGAGAGGTCGACGTAGACCGTGCCGGAGCGCATCGACTCGGTCAGTCCGCCTTCACCGGCGGCAATCTCTTCGACTGAGTCCGGTGTCGGCAGTGAGCTCAAAACGATATCGGCGTCCCGAGCTGCGTCCGCGACACTCGTAGCGCCGCGCATACCCGGCGTTTCTGCCACCCTGGCTACTGCCTCCGGAAGGACGTCGAATGCGGCGACCTCGTGGCCGGCGTTGGCGAGATTGCGTGCCATGTGGCTGCCCATGCGGCCCAGCCCAACGAAACCGATCTTCATCCCTATCTCCCTCGAACTTACGTCTGATTATTTGAGGATGCCAGTCTAACCGGAGTCAGGCTTTACCTCGATTACCTAACGCAATCGCATCGCGTCTGAGAGGGTGATGTGATGTAGTATGCCGCTGGATTAGACGGTGGGCGACCCATACGCCACGGAGGAGAATCGATGGCATCTTTCTTGAACGATGAGCAGCAAGCGCTGTCGGACGAAATCGCCGCGCTTCTGACGCAGCGCGGCGAGACGGTCGCCGTGTCGGAGTCGACAACCGGGGGGCTGGTCTCCGCGGCGTTGCTGCGCGTCGCGGGTGCGTCGAAGTACTACGCCGGCGGTGGTGTCCTCTACACGCTGGCTTCACGCACGGCGCTGGCTGGCGTCTCGGCAGCACGTTACGAGAACTACCAGGGAACCACGTCGGAGATGCTCGGCGAACTGGCGGAAGCGATGCGCAAGCGCCTCGACGCGACCTGGTGCATCGGAGAGTCAGGCCTCGCCGGTCCGACGCCGGGCCGCTCAGGGACGCCGCCGGGAAGAACCACGGTCGGCGTCGCGGGACCAGTTAGCCGCGTCGAGGTGTTCGAGACCGGAATCAGCGACCGCGATGCAAACATGAGCGAGTTCACGACGCTAGCGCTGCGGTTTCTCCGTGACGCGATCAAAGACGCCTGAGCCTAGATCACACCGTCGGCTTCTAGCTCCTCGACGAATCGTCGGTAGTCTTCCTGGGTGAAGGCCCGTGCGGTGAGCACTCCCGGCGGCTCCTGGGCTCGTCCGAACTTCCAGCGATAGGCTCGATTGGCCGGATCGAGAAAGATCGCGGACGGCTTCTCCGCCGGACCGCGCAAGAACAACGAGTAAGCGTTCTGCGCCGGCAGCGCGGTGGCGTGGAAGCTCGTGTGGTGCATTGAGTAAGAACTGCCCGCGCTCTGATCCTGCGTCATCAAACTCGAGAGCCGCGTCATGCTAAAGCCAGGCAGCGGGTCGCCGTCAGAAGTGCCGGTCGGCTGGTGTAGCTGCCAGGGTTCGTTTTCCTGAGGATTGTCGTCAGCAACCTCGTACAGGGTGTGAGCGTACGAACCCTTGAGGATGAACGACGAGAACGAGTAGCGGTAATTGTGCGGCTCGTCTTCTTGTCCTTCGCTGAAGCGATGCAGGCGCAGCCGGAAGCCGCGATCGAGTGCATCGTAGAGCACCATGTACTTGAAGTCGCGTACCTTTTCGCAAAGCGGCAACAGGTGCTCATCACGGCCGACCGCCAGAACGAGTCGCCGTAAAGCCTTGCGGTCGCCGGCTATGTCCTGAATGACCTCCCGCGACCGTATTCCTGCACTCTCGAAACCCGACCAATCGAGACTCAAGCGATCGAGTTGGTGTAGCACGTCCATGTGGTTACCTCCTGAGAGAATTGGCCTACCGCGTCGGCTACGTGAAGGCCGTAGCCGTCTCGACCTGAAAAGCCTCGAGTGAATCAGGCAGTCCGTTTTCGTAAACCCGCAGTAAGGAGTCGCGGATCACGACCTCGTCGACGCCCTGCGCGGAGTAAGCCGCAAGCCATTCCCGGATCAGCGCTTTGTCACCGCGCCGATTGCGGGGAGGATCCAGTACGACCGTCCGCTTGATTTGCGCCGGGTCTCGGTCGACGTCGAGGCAATGACGCTCTAGAACCTTCGTCTTGTGCTGAAGAACCTCGGCGAGGCGAAGACGTTCCACTCGTCGGCATGACGGGCGACGATCCGAAGCAGGAGCTTCTCGCCACCACCGCCTATGAGGAGTGGCAGGTGGGCCTGAAACGGCTTCGGCGCCAACGGTGCGTCATGCAACTCGAAGTGGCGGCTCCTGAACGTAGAAGCCTGGTTCTCTAGAAGGCAACGGATGACGCGACAGGCCTCGTCGAGACGTTCCATCCGTTCGGGGGTCGTATAGAACGGGATGCCGTAGCTGTCGTGTTCGTTTTGCTGCCAGGCCGCACCCAGGCCAAGGACGAAGCGACCGCCGCTAATACGGTCGATTCCGGCCGCCATCTTCGCGACGAGGGCCGGGTGCCGGTAGGTGTTGCCCGCCACCAGGTGACCTAGTCGAAGACGGGGAACCGTCGCCGCGAGAGCTGCGATGGTGGTGAAGCTTTCATTCACCGGCGCAGTCGAATCCCCCGAAGCAGGCATCAGATGATCTGACAACCAGATGCCGTCCCATCCGGCTCGCTCCGCCCGAAGACATCGCGATTGAATAATGGCAAAGTCCTCAGAGGGCCCTGGCCAGTAGCTAAATCGCACGCGTATACACCACGAACGATATTATAAACATCTGCGCCTAAACCCGGGACGTTATGAGGCCAGATGACTCGGCTGGCGCAGCTTCGCAGCGAGACTCCAGAGAGAAACGACACCCCAGGATGTATTCAGGAGGAGAAACCCCCACTGCATACCGTCCAGCGCGACCACGGCCAGTACGACGCTGCCAGCCAGATTAAGCGTCAAGTACGGGTAGCCGTCCAGAGAGAGGAAGCGTCGCTGGGACAGGAAGAATCCTGCGAGAATCGCGATTGCGCCGATGATTTGTGCGATCTGCAAATGGCACCTCCCGGTGACTGGAGTCGGTCTCGCGTCGGGTTCTTGGCTACTCTAGGGCGATTCGTCACTTCGGTCAGGCCAGCGTGAAGGCAGGTGTTAGCATCGTCCACGTAGGCGAATCGACCATCAGGAAAGAGGACACGATTGCGACTCGGGATCAACTTACCTTCGCGGCGTCCCGACGGCAGCGCGCCAAACGCCAGGGAGATCATGGCTCGTGCCCGTCTGTTCGAGGAGATTGGATTTGACGGAATCTGGGTATCCGAAACGGTGGGCCGCTTTGATCGCGCTGCGCCCGACGCGCTGGAGTGGCTGACCGCCGCCGCGTGCGGCACGCAGTATGTCGACCTGGGCACGGCCGTGCTCCAATTGCCGCTGAGGCCTCCGGTCGAGCTCGCCCAACGCTTGATGACCTTGCAAGCCCTGAGTGGCGGTCGTTTTATTGCGGGCGTCGGCGCCGGATCCACGGCGAAGGACTTCGAGGCGGTAGGTGTCGACTTCGAACAGCGATTCAGGTTGCTTCGCGAGGGCGCTTCAACTGTGAAGCGCCTGCTCAACGGTGAGACGGTGGATGGCCAGGCGGTCAGTCCCTGGCCCAACGTGCAGGGCGGCCCGCCCATTGTCATTGGTGCCTGGGGCAGCGGCCGATGGGTGCAGCGGGCGGCGCAGGAGTACGACGGCTGGATGGCGTCTGGGATGAACTCGAACTTTCGCGTCATCTCCGAGGGCATCAGGCGCTATCGCGAGGCTGGCGGGACGGGCAGGACGCTTGTGGCGACAGTCTTCGTCGATTTGAGCGCGCCTTACGAACCGCTGGACCCGGAGGGGAGCTTCAATCTGATCTGCCCGCCGCAGGAAGCCACAGAGCGGCTGGCAAAGCTGGCCGAAATGGGCTTCGATGATGTGCTGTGCTCGTTGTCGCAGCGCGGCGGAGGCGAGTGGCCGCCGGAAGCGGACCTGCGCGAGATACGGGACTTGCTGCCTCGTGAAGTGAGGCCAAATACAGCTCTGAAGTAGGATAACTCCGGCTCTCGAAGCGCCCCGCAATCTCAGGAGGAAGTCGTATGTGATACGTCGTGATGAGTAAATCGATTGGCCCGCGCGAAGCGATACGAGGCCGCGAGCACGAAAACCTGGATTGGATGAAGGTACAACATAACGCCGGCCGCGTCCTTTTCAGCGGACCGACGACTGAGGGCGTGGGCATCTGGGTGCTGCGTGCCGATAGCAGGGACGAGGCGGAGCAGTTGGTGCAGACCCACCCCTGGGTCGCTGGCGGCCTTCGCGATGTCAGCGAGATTTACGAGTGGAATGTCGTGCAAGCGCTCGGCATCGGACGGTTCGAGCCACCACAGCGCTAGCCGGTACGCCAGGAGGATGAGATGAAGGTAGCCAGCGTTAGCACTCGCATCCTGCAGACTCCGGCTGACAACCCGCTGGTCGTCGGATTACCGGCGCCAACTGGAACGCGTGAATTCGTGTCGGTCGAGATACGTACCGATGATGGCATCGAAGGCATCGGCATCTCCTTCTTCGGCGGGGCGCTGATCAAGGCGCTGCGCGAGGCCATCGACGCCCTCGGTGAACTGATCATCGGCGAGGACCCGATGCGAGTCGAAGCGATCGCCGAGAAGCTACGGCTTACATCCGGCGGCTCCGGGCCGGGTGGCATCTTCACACTGGCTTTATCGCCGATCGATATCGCGCTGTGGGACATCAAGGGCAAAGCGCTCGGCCTCCCCGTCGCGACGCTCATCGGCGGTAAGCATAATCGAGTGCCGACGTACGCCAGCGGCGCCTTATTGCGACAGCATCCAGTTGATTACCTCGAAAAGGCTGGTCCGCGCCTGGTGGAGATGGGTTTCAAACAGATGAAGACGCAGATGGGCGCCGAACCCACGGTGCAGGCGTCGGTCGACCGCATTCGTGTCCTGCGTGAGGGCGTTGGGCCGGACATCGACCTGATGTGCGACATCAACCAGCTGTGGGACGTCCAGCACGCGACCGTAGTCGGCAAGCGGGTCGAAGAGTACGGACTGTTCTGGCTCGAGGATGTCGTAACGCACGATGACTACCAGGGCCTGGCCCGCGTGGCCGACGCGCTGACGACTCCGATCGCGGCGGGTGAGTACGTCTACGGAATCGCGCCCTTCCGTCAGCTACTGGAGCATCGTTCGGTCGACATCGTGATGGTCGATCTGTTGCGAGTTGGTGGTGTGACCCAGTTCCTCAAGGTGGCGGGCATGGCGGAGGCGTTCAACCTGCCGGTCGTCAGCCACCTGATACCGGAGTTCCAGACGCATATGATCGCGGGCATCGCCAACGGACTAACCGTGGAGTACATGCCGTGGACGCTCCGCTTCTTCCAAGAGACGCCAGCGATCGAAGACGGCCAGATCGTCGTGCCAGAGAAGCCGGGCTTCGGCCTGAAGTTCGACGAAGTAGTCTTGAAGAAGTATCAAGTGGCTTAAGGCCCGCAACTGCTTCGGGGTCAGTAAAGAAAAGAACCAGGGGATATGCCCCTGGTTCTTTGCGTTAGCGCGATGGCGATGTGCTTCGCTATGAGCCGGTTGTCGACTCAGCCTTCGGCACCGCGTCGTAGCGGACGAAGCCCTCTCGAAGCTTCTCGTAGGCGTCCCACCAATCCACCGTGCGCGACAGGATCATCTCGCCGGAGCGCTGGCGATAGATGTGTGGCTCATCGACGCCAGGAGGGACGACCCCCTGCTCCAGCGCGCGAGCCAGCTTAATCATGCGTCGGCGGGCGGTGATGATGAACTGGTCCGTCGTGCCGAGGTGCTCGTGGGAGCGATCGTAAATCGGCCCCATCGTCTCAGTCACGGCTGCGTCCTGGAGCCGGCCGTTGACGATGCCGGTGTAGCCACCAGGGCCCTTGTTGCGCGCCTGCAGTTCGCGGTCGATGAGGTAGTCGTTCTGCAGCGTCTCTTCGACGTTGAAACGGCCATACCAGTCTGTCGTACGGGCCACCGGATGGGAGTTGCGGAGGAACATCGGCGAGTTGTCGCTCTGACCCGGGACGACCTGGATCTCCCAGTGCAGCGTGTGGTCGTCATCCATGGGTACGTAGGCGCCGATGCGGGTGCCCATGCCGATCTCGCCCGTCGGGATCATGTTGTAGAAGGGGAAGAGGATGTGTGTGACGCGCCAGTAGTGGGTGTCGTCTTCTGCCGGCCGGTAGGCCCCGTTCGTCAGTCCGAACTCGGTCTCAACCGTACTGAACTTCGCCGAGCGCTGACGGTACTGGTAGAAGCCAAAGCTGCCGGGTTCGTAGTCCTCGGAGTTGTTCTGGCCGCCGTGCAGGAAGGCGGCGTGGACCGTGTCCATCTCGCCTTCCCATCCCTGCATCCAGTTACAGGGGCGATGCAGCACGCTGATTTCGTGCGGCCCGCTGGCCAGGAGCGTAGCTTCGATCTCGGGCAAGGGTGGCAGGACCTCCCTTGGTCCCATGTAGGCCCAGATGATGCCGTTGCGCTCCTGGGTTGGGTAAGACCTGGCGCGAACCTTGCTCTTGAAATTGGACTCGGCCGGCTCTGACGGCATATCGACGCAGGCGCCGGTGACGTTAAACTTCCAGCCGTGGTAGACGCAGCGCAGGCCTTCCTCTTCGTTGCGTCCGAAGAAGAGCGATGCGCCGCGGTGCGGACAAGCGCTTTGAATCAGACCGACATCCCCGGATGTCGTCCGGTAACCGATCAAATCCTCACCCAGTAGCTTGACGCGCAGCGGGGGGCAATCACCTGCCGGTAGCTCATCGCTGCGGATCGCAGGTAGCCAGTACTGGCGCATGAGGTTGCCCATGGGAGTGCCGGGTCCAACCCGACAGAGGTATTCGTTTTCTTGTTCGCTAAGCATTCAGGTCTCCTGATCTAATTTGCAGTGGTCTCCAGTGGATGCGCCCCAAAGACGCCTGCTGAGTATCGCGATAACTCCTGGAGGAAACCGCAGCCTGCGACTGGTTCTACCACTTGTGACGTAGAAGTCAAGGTTTGCCGCACCTCATGAAGGCGACGTAGGCTAGCCGCGAGAAATCCGGCCCAGGAGTTAAATAATGGTACATACCGCTAACGGAACTGAGCAGGTCGAGGCGTCCCCGGAGTCGGTTGGCCTTTCGTCGCGTGGATTGCAGCACCTGTCGCGACACATACAGGGCTACATCGACGACGGCAGGCTGCCCGGGGCGATCACGCTCGTGGGCCGGCGAGGCAAAGTCGTCCACTTCGAAACCCATGGACAGCGAGACATCGAAGCGGCCAAGCCGGTCGAGCCTGACACGATCTTTCGCATCTTCTCGATGACGAAGCCTATCGTCAGCATCGCGCTGATGGCCCTATATGAGGAAGGTCGATTCCAGATCGACGACTCTGTGTCCGACTACATCCCGCAGTTCGAGGGACTGGAAGTCATCGACGCTAATGGCGGAAGGCGTCCCCCGATACGAGAGATGACGATTGCGGACCTGTTGCGCCACACTTCAGGGCTGGCGAGCCGGACAGACCCGGTCGTCGGCGCGGCGTACGAAGCGGCGGGGCTCTGGACCTCGTCGTCCGGCGGCACGCTCCAGGACGCGATCGACAAGCTGGGGACGCTACCTCTGAAATGCGATCCCGGCGCTCAGTTCAACTACGGCGTCTCGACTGACGTTTTGGGATATCTCTGCGAGGTACTGAGCAGACAGCGGCTGGACGATTTCCTGCGCGCTCGAGTTCTCGAACCGCTGGGCATGGACGACACCGATTTCTACGTACCGGAGCCCGAGCTGGGACGATTCGCCGCGAATTATCGCCCTGGCGAGGCCGGCGAGCCGCGCACCGTCCTTACGGACCGTCCCGATGCCAGCAGCCGTTACGGTTCACCTCGCAGCTACCTTTCAGGCGCCGGCGGCCTTGTATCGACGGCATCTGACTATGCTCGCTTCTGCAAGATGCTGGCCAACCGTGGCGAATTCGAGGGTGAACGCATCATCGGAGCGAGGACGCTTGAATTCATGACGCGAAATCACCTGCCGGGAGGTCGGGACCTTGCCCAGATGGGTAGTGAAAGCGCCGGCGAAACACGCCGCGAGGGTGTTGGGTTCGGGCTGGGGTTTGCTGTGCTGCTGGACCCCTCCGAGGCCGGATTGATCGGCACGCCGGGCGAATACTACTGGGGCGGTGCTGGTTCTACTGCATTCTGGGTCTCGCCTGCGGACGACTTGTTCGTCGTTTTCATGACGCAGCTACAACCCTCTTCGACCTACTCCATACGCCGCGAGCTGAGGTCGATCGTGTACGGTTCGATCACCGACTAGTGATCGAATTTAGGGAGGCATGTCTTTAGCGAGAGGTCTAGTCGTAAACGGTCTGTGAATACGTCGCCGCGTCGATGAAGGCCTCGACGACGGTGGGGCCGTCCTGCGCCAGCGCCCAATCGAGAGCGGCAGACAGCTCGGCTTCTGACTTCGCGCCTCTCACCGGCACGCCGAAGTAGTGCTCTGGTGAGGGTGGTGGCTCGCCTAGCCTCACGCCGGATCGACCTAGCTCGCGACGTTCTTGCTTGACCTTTATCAGACTAAGCCAGCCGTCGTTGAGGACAACGACGGGTACCGCGAGGCCGAGGCGCCGGGCTACGTTGAGCTCCCCTGCCGTCATAGCGAAGCAGCCGTCACCGACGACGGCGACGACCTGTCGTTCGGGGTGGACCAGCTTTGCCGCGTAGGCGGCGGGAATGCCGTAACCCATGGACGACCAGCCGTTCGTGGAGATGCAGGTCCATGGCTCATCTGTGCGCCACTGCGTCGCGATCTGATGTGTATGCGCGCCGACGTCGTATGCCAGGATGCCGTCAACCGGCAGGCGAGCCCGAAGCTGGTCGAGGACGTTGTGCGGGCCAAGATCATCGGTCTGAGGCCGCAAGGCAAGGTCGAGGCCGCGACGATGATCACTGATCGCAGATGCCGGCTATTCATTCCCGTAGGCCGGAAGTGAGGCAATGCCATCGATCGCGCGCTCCAGATCGCCGGACGCATTGAGAGCGAGAGTAAAGTTGCCTGCTTCTGCCGCCTGCAAACCCAGATGCACGACCGGTAGATCGCCAACCCATTCCTCGTAGTTGATCTCTATGGGGTCGTAACCGACCGCAACGATGAGGTCGGCCTCGTCGACGAAGCGGGCCACGTCGGAGCGCCGCGCCCGTCCGAGGACGCCGGCGTAGTTAGCGTGGCTTTCTGGCAGGAAGCCCTTGGCGTGAAGCGTCAGGATGAAGGGCAAGTTCTGCGTCTCGATAAATTCCACGAGGCGATTCCGTTGGCCGACGCGCGTCAGCTCAAGGCCGCAAACGAGAAGCGGTCGCTTGCTTTTCGACAGCAGGTCGGCAACATGAGGGATGGCTTCAGGTTCGGATGGTTCCCGGACGCTCGGAGATTGGGCCATTGGTCCAGGCGCGGCAGCTTGCTCCAGCGCGACGTCCTCCGGCAGGTCGATGTGTACCGGGCCCGGAGGCTCCTCGGTTGCAAGGCGAAGTGCGAGCGAAAGTGTCTCGGCGACGTCGCCGGCGCGCAGGGAAAACGAAGCCTTGGTGAGCGGTTCAAATAACTTCTGATGGTCGATACGCATCTGAATCCGGCGCTCGAGCATCGCTGTCTCGACGTTGCATGTGATCGCGATCATCGGGGACCGGTCGAGCCACGCCGCGCCAACGCCGGTCGCGAGGTTTGTTGCGCCAGGACCGAGCGTTGCGATTGCGACGCCAGGAACGCCCGTCATGGCGCCGATGGTCTGCGCCATGAATCCGGCGGAGGTTTCGCTGGTGGTCAGGACGTATTCGATGTCACTGTTGTGCAGCGCTTCGATTAGCGGCAAGACTGGACCGCTGGGTACGCCGAACGCCCATTTCACGCCGGCTTGCTGCAGGGTTTGGACGATCAGGTCGGCGTTATTCAGGACAGACTCCTGTCGCCTCAATGCGTTGGTGCATACCACTCAAGTGTACAGAACGCGACGAGTCAGACGGTGGCTGGCTGCTCGCGGTGCTTCGGTGGCTTCGCAAGCGTGATGCTGAGCGCTGAGGCCATCCATATCGCTATGACTGCACCGAACGCGATGTGCCAGTTGCCGGTGATGTCAAACAGCCCGGCGACGATAAGCGGACCGGTCGCGCCGCCAACAACCTGGAGTGGTCGCAGGACGCCGCCGATCGCGCCCAGGTGTTCACGTCCGAAATAGTTAGCGACGATAAGCGGACGCATCATGAAATTTCCGCCCAGCGCCAGGCCGTTGAAAAGGGCCACGAGCAGCATGGTCAGCACACTGTCAACCTGGAAGATCAGAAGGACACTAAACGCGGTAATGCTGACGGATGTTGCCATCAAAACTCGGACTGAGTAGCGATGAGCGAGGTATCCCCATATGAAGCGAGAAGAAAAGGATCCAACGCCGAAGGCGCTGGCGCTCAACGCGGCTGTAGTGGCGGCAAAGCCCTGGTCCTGAAAGAAGAGCAGCCAGTTGGTCTGAAGGCCCGTCACCCCCATGATGAAGAAAGCGCTTGAGAGGTTTATCAGCCACAGTGACGGCTCACGCATCGCGTCGTGGCGCGTAAAGCTGGTCTCGCTTGAGCGTCGACCGGAAACTCCTGTGGAGGATGGCGCCGGGTCGCCGTCCGCGTGAAGCCCCATGTCCTCGGGCCGGGTGCGGACCGTAAAGGCAAGCGGTAGAAGGACAACCAGGGCTGCGGCGCCGAGCACGACCCAGCCGGTACGCCATCCCCAGCCTTCGATAATAGCGCTGACGAATACGGGGAAGATCAGAGGCCCAGCCCCCGCGCCGGCGGAAGCCCAGGTCAGAGCCGTCGCCCGCTTGCGAATGAACCACTTCGGTATCACCGCATTGATCAGCATCTCCGACCCGCCAACTGCCATCAGCGTGCCGACGACGCCAAACAGCACATAAAACATCAGCAAGCTGTTGACCCAGTACATGGCCGAGAGTCCGAATCCCATGCCGAAGACCGTGAGGAACATGAGGCGTCGCGGGCCGCGGCGCGTGTCCTGAAGCGGACCGACGAACGGGGCGATGATGCCGGAGACGATTGAACGCGCCGTGAGCGCACCGAAAAAGGCCGACCTGGACCAGCCCAAGTCTTCCGTCATCGGCTTGACGAAGAGGCTGAATGCCCACGTGCTGGCGCCGGACATGAAAGCGCCGGCTATCAGCGCCGCGGCTACCAGGTACCAGCCATGGAAGATCTTCCTGCCGTGTTTAACGCCAGGCTCTGCGGCGGTCTCAGGCGTGGCCATGCGGAATGATTCTAGGCGACGCCGTGTCAGGGTGCACGAACAGCAAGAAGCGTAAAGGTCAGGCTAAGACCGGACGTGAAGAAAGGGCGACGAGCGCGGTTCCTCGCCGCGTTCGTCTAGTTCGGTTCGACCGGTGTACCGATCGCGATGCCGCACTGGTTGCAGTGTCGGGCACTCATCTCGTTGAGGCTGCCGCAGTTACTGCACTTGGCGGCAGAAACCGTGTTCTCGGCGCTGGCTTCGTTAGCCGCGGCCGATTCGTCGGCCTCGTCCGTGGCCACTTCGCGGCGAAAATCCTTGATGCCCTTGCCCAAGGAGCCGCCGATGTCGGCGAGGCGAGAGGCGCCAAATAACATGACTAGCACGAGCAGAATGATGACGAGCTCGAGCGGTCCGAGTCCGAGTGGTCCGACCCTTAACAAAAGCATGGCAGGTTCTCCCTTGTCGCCTAGTATTACCTTCGACGTTAGCACCCGCCGACTGAGGAATCAAAGTTAAGGGCGGCCGAGACATCTCGGCCGCCCTTAGGCGTAGTGTTGTTGTGCTACCTAACTGCGAGATCGAGACATGACGCCAGCGCCGAGCAGAACAGCCCCGGCGAGAGTCACCACGATAAGCAATGCAGTGGAGGACGCAGAGCTGCCTGCCAGCCCGGCATCGCCAGTGTTCGGCGGGGAGATATCTCCGCCCTCGGAGGGTGGCGGCGGCAGGGAGGCGGTTATTTCTGCGCCAGCGCCTGCTTCGGCCACGATGCCAAGGAACTCCTGAGTGACGATGACCTGACCGCAGAAGACGGTCACGCCAGTGGGCGACAGCAGGGGTTCGGCAACGACCTCGGAGATCGAACCGTTGGTGACGCGAACGAGGCGACCGGGCGTCTCCTCGCGCAGGAAGCCCCGGAACTCGGTCACGAGGAGCGAACCGTCAGCGTCGAAGGCCAGGTTGGTCGCAGTGGTTAGTCCCTCGGCGTAGATCGTTGTTTCGCCACTATCTAACGCGTCGCCATCGGAGTTCGTGTCGGCCATGCGGTAAACGCGAGCGCCTCCCTCAGGGAAGGGGAAACCGGTGAGCGTCGTGACGTAGAGGCCGCCATCCGGACCCCACTCCAGGCCGGTCGGCACCTTGCTGCATGGTCGGTCCACCAACCTTCGGGAACAGCGGGTTCTCTCGGTTCGGGAAGATCGCGAACGGAGAAATTGTGCCATCGGCAGCGACGTGTAGAATCGCGTTGGCGCCAGAGGCGGAAACATAGACGCCGCCGGCGTTGTCGTGCACGAGGTCGTAGGCGTTGATCAGGAGCTCAGGATCGCCCGCGCTGTCGACGTTATCATCGACGTTGTTAGCCTGCTCGTAAGCCAGGAGGTCGGCAAAGAGCACCGGCGTCCGTCCCGGCTTCATCGAGTAAACGGAGTCGAAGCCGGGCTCACCGGGGGCCTCACCGACAGTGGCGGAGATCGTCCCGCCAACGTTGATAGCGGAGGTCGGTCCTGTCGCAACGGGCACGCCATCCTCGAGGAATGTCGAACTCGGCAATCCTTTAGCAACCGTGGAGACCGTGCCCAGGCACGTTACCTGATGGATGCTCCCCGTGCCCTGCTCAGCGACCAGCATGACCGAGCCGTCTTGTGAGAGGCCCCTCGGACCGTTGAGGTCCTTGATAACTAGCCCACCCTGGCCTGAGACTGATCCAACCAGCACGACAGTACCAGGACTGCGATGAATCCTGACAGTGCTTTACGAATAGAAAACCTGTGCATTCTTCCTCCTTGATAGATGCGCTGCCGCCATTGGAATCGCGCAAATATTAGGCTTGCCTCCACAACCGGTCAACGGCCAGAGGTCAGTTGTTACTCAACTATCAGGACCGCCGATACACCGGGAAAGTATCCATACGTTTGCAAAGTCCACCCCTTCATGACGCTGGACGTCCGGCCTTTTGTCCCAAGGTGAATCGTTTTCCCATACCTTCGCCGCCATCATTTGCGGTGACGTCGTGAAGTACAGGGTCGTTGTTGGTCCAGACCACGGTTGACCCCGCCGCGACGGCGAGCTGGTAAGGAAACCCGTTGCTCTGAATCGCGGCGGACACACCCGCGGGCACCGGGGGAGAAGTTGGCGCCGGTGGCAAAGTTGCGGCCGGTGGAACTGTCACCGTTGCCTCAACCTCGACGGTCGATAGGGACACGGGCGTGTTGCTTGGAGCTGGCGTAGAACTTGGTACGGGCGACTTGCTGGGACCGGGCGTCGCGGAAGCCTGCGCGCGCGCCGGAGCCGTCGAGGTTGCGCTCCTGCTCTCGCTCGCCTCGGTTGTCGGCGTGGCGCCTTGAGATTCGCTGCTGCTGCAGGCGGTGAGCAGCACGGCGAGGCTGAGTACGAGGAACACAGGCACTGTCGTTGTTCGATTGCTCATCGTTTCGTTGAGTCCGCCCTCAACAACCAGCGACGCTCTCAAGTCGGGCCTGACGCTGACCATGCATGGCCAGTTAAGCGTCTAACGCTTCGAAGGGGAAGCACTGCATGTGCGGCTCTCGAATCTGCCGAGATTTTGTCGCGAGTTAAGATTGGCGGCGTGGTCATCACGACAAGCAGTCGCGGAGCGTCGTCGATAGTTGAGCCAGGAACTCAGGCTCCCGCGACGGCAAGGCCTGTCTGCCGGGCAATCGAAGGCTTGAATCACTAGGGGGAGCTGTTCCATGGCGAGCTCAGTGACACCAGAGCGTTATGCCTCCGGTATGACTTTCGATGAGTACGTCGCGTACATCGGCACGCCGGAAAACCTGGCGCGAGAGGGGACGGGTGGCGCGGCACGACGTGACTTCAGCGCGTTCTTCCGCGACGCATTCGCTAGATCTCACTTAACGGACGCTCAGACGAGTGCGCTGAAGTGGCTCGCTGCGCAGCCGGGTGGCCCTGCAAAGATGCTGGTCATCTCGGAGGACTGGTCGTCCGACTGCCGCCGCGACGTCCCCGTGTTCGCTCGAATCGCGGCCGATTCGGGCATGGAGTTCCGCGTCTTCCGCCGAGACGGCCAGAAGTTCTCTGATGCCCACGTCCCCAAGCTGGGCGATGCGCCGGACAGCAACGCCGACATCATGGCGGAGTTCCTCAACCGCAAGAACGGGGAAACCTGGCAGTCAATTCCTGTCTGCGCGTTCTATTCAAGCGAGCTGGACTACCTGTACCACTATCAGGAATATCCGGCCATCTATCACAAAGACGCTGTGGTGGCGAAGATTCGCGAACCGCTGGCCGGCGAAACAGGGCAAGATGCGGCCTCACGTACCGGCCCGCTGTTCCAGGCACTACAGGACTCGCCATTCTTCCAGGTATGGGCCTGCGCCGCCGTTGACGAAATGATCAGCGCGCTGCATAGCAGGTTGCTCCTGGGGTCGTAGCTGCGGGCGACCCGTACAAGTTTGCAACCCTCTTGTCGTGAACCAGCCTGGCGTGCCGATAATGTCTCCGAGGTGGCTCTTGAAACCGCTATTCTGGTCGTTCCTCGGTTTGCCGCTTTTGTTATTTCTCGTCGCCTGTACGGTCAATGATTTGCCTGCAGAAGAGCGTGCTGTGGTAAACACAGCCGTCGTAATACCGACGGCGACTGCTGGACAGCCAGAGCCCACTCCGTCTCCTACCGTTGTACCGACCCGGACGCCTGTCCCTGATCCTTCACCGACTCCAGCGCCCAAACCTTTTACGGACGCCCTCACCACCGGAAAAGATCTGCTTGACCTGCAGGATTCGATGCAAGCAGCCGTCGATGCTTACGGCGTACCGGGAGTCTATTCGGTGGCTGTGACGGACCTGCAGACGGGCGAAACGGTGGGCGTGCGTAGCGGCGAGCGCCACCTCTCCGGTTGCTCAATGAACCTCTTCGTTCTTTACCAGGCTGCGGCCGACGTTGATGCTGGCCACTACGCACTGGAAACAGTGGACTCGTTGATCCGTGCAACCACCTGGAGCAGCAACGCAAAGACCGCCAAGGACCTCTATCTCATCGCGGGGGACGGCGAGGGCGTCGAAGGTGTCCGCCGCGTACAGGAGCTGATCGCCAGCCTTGGGCTGGAGGACGTTCTGATCGATCACCCGCCGGCATTCCATGAGCACAGCCTGGGCATCGACTTCAACAATTACGTTAGCGCCGAGTCGATGAACCGCGCCCTCGCCGCGCTTTGGTCCGGCGACGTCGTCCACGGCGAGATGCGTGATTACTTGCTCGAGGTCCTTGGGGAGGTTAAGCCGGGCTTGAACTACCTTTCGGCGGCGGTGCCCGAAGGCGCGGTCAGCCACAAGAACGGCTTCTTCCTGGGTAGTAACGGCTATGTCGACAACGATGTGGGCATCATTCGGCTGCAGCGTGGCGACGAGGAATACGCCTACGCGTTCAGCTTCCTATCGGAGCAGGTGCCGAGCGAGTACGGCGACGTGGTGTTGGCTCAACAACTCGGCGCCCTCGCTTACGAAGTCATGGCGACTCGCTACCCGGCTGAAGATGACAAAGCGACCTAGCCAGTTCCATCCAGTTAGAAGCCCAATCTAGCCGTGACTATTGGTCGCCGGGGCTTCTAGTCGGGCCTTCTAGAGGAGTCCAACAACCTCTGCCACAGTGTCGGCCTGCTCTTCGTAACGAGTAATCGGGTTGAGCAGCAGGTGAGTTGCGCCCATGTCGCGCGCTTCTTCGATGTATGCCCGCAGCTGATCCGGCGTTCCGTGGAAACCGTGCGTCTCCAGCATTGCGGGGTTGTGGTAGACGTCTGTGAACCAGCGTAACGCTTCGGAATGGGCGATTTCGGCGTTCTCGTGCACCGACATGAAGACGCGTTTCGAAATCGTGAACTGAGACGCATTGCGCCCCTGCTCCTCGAGGGCTTTGTGGAGCAGGGGGACAGCTTCGGCGAGGCCCCGCTTGCTGGAGCCGCCGGCGCCCATCCAGCCATCGGCGATCCGGGCGGCGCGGCGTAACGTCGCGGGATGGACTCCACCGATCCAGATCGGCGGATGCGGCTGCTGCACCGGTTTCAGCGCCATCCCGCCATCGACGTCATAGAAGTCGCCGTGGTAGTCGGCTGCAGGCTTCGTCCAGAGTGCCTTGATCAGGTCCACCCCTTCGTTGAATCGCGACACGCGCCGTTCCAGCGGGACGCCGAAGTCCATGTAATGCCCGGCGCGTCCGAGGCCTACGCCTAGAACAGCACGGCCGCCGCTGACATAGTCGAGCGATGCGATTTGATGGGCAACGTGGATTGGATTGTGCAGCGGCAGCACGACAACAGAGACGCCGAGACGGATCTGTGTTGTGACGGCGGCCGCGTAGCTAAGGACCACGGACGCGTCGAATGAGTAGGATTCGTCCAAGGTGTTTTCAGTGACCCAGAGATCGCGAAAACCCAGTTCGTCAGCGCGGATCGCGGTCCGGCGTACGTTCTCCATTTCAATTGGCGACCAGGATCGGCAAGGCAGTACAAAGCCGAATTCCATTTCATCCTTTAGGGCCATGTGTGGTTCCTTCTAGCAGTTCTAAGAATGCTTATACTCTGCGGAATTACCCGCCGGCCAGCTTGACCGAAAAGCCGTCGGTGCGGAGGCGTTCCGCGATGCGTTCTCGATGGTCGCCCTGGATTTCAATGACACCGTCACGCAGCGTGCCACCGGCGCCACAAAGGCGTTTGAGGGTCGCGATCTGTGCTTCTAAGCCCGCCGCCGGCAGGCCACGTACCACGGTTACGGTCTTCCCGCGACGCCCGGCCTTTTCGCGCGAGAGCCTCACGAGGCCGTCATTCGGAAACCCAGATGGTGCCGCCGGTCCATTCTTGGTGTCCTTAGGTGCGACTCGGCGGTTATGCATGGTCATGCCGAAAGTCTAGCAAAGCGACCGGGATGAGAAGAGTGATAGCTTCTCAGAATGACCCAGGCTCATTCTGCTTTGTGCTGGCCTCAGGAGTCCGTGGTATTCCGCGAAGACCAAGATCAATCGGCTGGATGTTGCCGGCGTAGCTCCAACGTGAGCCAGGGTACATACGTCATTACCCGCGGCACTCGATCATACTCGTGGCAGATTAATGCCGTACTCTACGACTCATTAGGCGACTTGGTTCAACCAGTTGCCGTAGACCTGAGGAGACTTAACTTGAGCAACTACGATGCCATCGTCATCGGGGCAGGGCAGAGCGGCCCACCGTTGGCACACAAGCTCGCCGATCTGGGCCAGAAGGTGGCGATGATAGAACGCGAGCACCTTGGCGGTTCCTGCATTAACTACGGCTGTACGCCAACCAAGGCAATGGTCGCCAGCTCGCGAATCGCGCACTATGCACGGCGCGGCCCGGAGTTCGGGATCCACACCGACGTGCGCGTCGACCTCAAGGAGGTCGTGGAACGCAAGAACGCGCTCGTCATGCAGTGGCGGCAGGGACAGGAAGGTCACGTTGCGAGGCGCGACACCCTCGACCTGTACCGGGGCCACGGCCGTTTTACGGGCCCTCACGAGGTCGAGGTCAACGGCGAAACGCTGACCAGCGAGCGAATCTTTATCGACACCGGTACCAGTCCGCGCATCCTGCCGATACCAGGCCTCGATGAGATCGACTACCTGACGAACCGCAACATCATGGACCTGACCGAGGTGCCGCGGCATCTGATCGTCATGGGCGGGAACTACCTGGGCCTGGAGTTTGGCCAGATGTTCGCGCGATTTGGCAGCAAGGTGACCATTCTGGAACTCAACAGCCAGATCATGCCGATGGAGGACGAGGACGTCGCCAACACGCTGAAAGAGGCATTGGAGGATGAGGGGTTCAGCTTCCACTTTGGCGTATCTGCATCCAGCGTTGCGAAGACTGCATCCGGCATAGAAGTCACCGTGGAACCAAAGGACGGTGGCAAGACCTGGGCGCTGCAAGGATCTCACCTCCTGGTGGCGATCGGACGCCAGCCGAACACGGACGACCTTGGACTGGAGGCGGCTGGAATCGAATCCGAACGAGGCTGGGTCAAGACCAATAGCAAGCTCGAGACCAACATGCCCGGAGTCTGGGCCATGGGCGACGTGAAAGGCGGACCTGCATTCACGCACGTCTCTTACGACGACCATCTGGTGGTCTACGACAACCTGATCGAGGGTAAGGACCGATCGATTGAAGGCCGTATGCAGCCGTACGCGCTGTTTACCGACCCTGAGCTCGGCCGAGTCGGCCTGACAGAGAAGGCAGCGCGAGAAGCCGGATACAAGTTGAAGGTCGGCTCCATCCCGATGGCGTGGGTGGCGCGAGCCATCGAACGCTCTGAAACGAAGGGGATGATGAAGATCGTCATCAACGCTGAGAATGATCGGATTCTAGGCGCGTCGATTCTCGGCCCGGATGGCGGCGAGCTGGTTCAGACGATCATGACCTTGATGCTGGCCGATGCGCCGTGGACGCTATTCGAGAAGCGCATGTTCATCCACCCGACCCTGACAGAAGGCTTTTTCACGCTGATGGACAACGTCAAGCCGGTTTAGTCCTGTCGAACGCGGGCCATTTGAGTGCACTGTGAGGATGCGCGGGCTTTATGTGTACTTTTCGCCGAGCGCTTCTTCCCAGCGCAGGTAGTTGAGCATCTCGGCGTAAGAGCGGCGGACCGGCAGTACATCGTTCGGTTGATCGGTCACCCCTGTGAGACCGCTCTCAGTGGCGAGTCCGGCTGCCGTCCAGGCCGCAAGGCCGCCTTGAAGCGCCGCAACGTTGCTGTAACCGATGTCGTTCAAGGTCGCGGCGGCGAAGACGGCATTTAGGCCGTCAGCGCAAGTAACGCCGATGGGCGTGGACGGCGCCGGCACGAAGTCGGCAACTCGGGGTTCAAGCCAGCTCCGAGACAGCCAGCGCGAGCCAGGGATGTGAGCGCGACTGTATTCGTCGCTGGTCCCGACGTGAAGAATTGCGAGACTGCCGCTAGACAATCGCTCGCTGACCTGCGCAGGCGACTGTTGCTCGACGCGCGTTCGTAATTCATCGAAGCCTGCCGGGGCTTCGGCAGGCGGCCCGCTCTCGAGACTACTGTTTGCTGCCTGCCAAGCCTCTGTACCGCCATCGAGAACGTAGACGTTGGGGAAGTCCATCTGACGAAACCAGGCGGCGGTCATTGCGGCCCGCACGAATCCGTCGCAAGTGAAGAGTAGGGTGCCATTTTCAACTGCGACGTAGTTGTCGGTCGCCTGCACCGCCTGGCCGCCGGGTACCCAGGCAAAGCCCGGAATGTGACCCGATGCGTACTCCTCCCGGCTGCGCACGTCAAAAGCGTAGACGATCTCCTTGTCGGCGCGAGCAAGGATCCCTCGTGCCGTCGACGGATCGACGAATCTGACCCCTTCCGTCTCAGCGACGTCGCGGGCGGTCTGTTCGGCTCGCTGTCGGCCTGATGGAGATGGTTGCGGCAAGTCGAGGCGATTCGAGCCGGTTTCGAGCTCTAGGCCGGCGAGCTGCCAGCCCATGGTGCCGTTCTTGAGGGCGTAAACGTTGGGGATGCCGAGACGCTTGAGAGTACCGGCGCCGACGATGCTGCGTGTCCTTCCGGCACAGTGCACTACGACCGGCGTTTGCGGGTCCTGCGCGAGGTCCCAGATGCGCAACCCCAGCTCCGCGCCCGGCATGGAGCGGCTGCCGGGGATGCAAGCGCGGTTGTGTTCTTCGGGAGTACGAGAATCGAGCAGGATGGGACGCTTGCCTTCGGCGAACCAGGCCGCGAGCTCATCGGGCTCCAGCTCCGGTACCTCCTGGTGCAACAGCACCTTCTCGCCAAAATCTTTGCTCGGTACGTTGACACCCCATTCTGTTTGCCGGCCTTCTGTGACCCAGCGGTTGAGGCCTCCCGCCAAGACCGAAACGTCGGTGTAGCCCATCCTCTCCAGGGTTTTAGCCGCCAGCGCGGCTCGGGTGCCGTCGTCGTCGCAGATGACGCAGCGGGCTCCGTGCCACGGCACGAGGCCGGTCATGCGGAATTCGATCTGGCGACGTGGTAACGAACAGGACCCTGCGATGTGCGCCAGGTTGTATTCCGCGGTCTCACGGATGTCGAGTAATGCCACGTCTCCACTTTGGCTCCCGAGAAGGTCGCTGAGTTCGGTGACGCTGATTAGTTTCGTCATGAGGCCTCCGTGAGCAGGACGATCTCGAAGCGTTCGACGGTCGCGGGTGTGATCGACAGGCCTGCTTCGTCCGTCAACTCACTATTCAGGATATTGAGATCGAGGCGCTCCGCGTCGGTTACAGCATGGAGGCCTGTGTAATTCGATGGCGCCTCAATATCCTGAAGCAGCCGGCTCCCGATGACGTTCTCGATGGCGTGATAGGCGGCATTCCAGCGCGCAGAGAAGCGGGCTGCTTCAGCCTCTTCGGGCTGCCAGTCGACGATGGCGACGGCGACGGCGGGCGTCATTGAGCCGCGAGCCAGGGAAACGTCGTAGCGATGAGTTGGGAGGGGCGTGCTGCTGGCGTCGCGCCAGGCCTGCTCGTGCTCCGGCGCCAGCCACATCGAAACGGACGTGAGCCGAGCCGCTTCGTCTGAGGGGCGTAGAAGCATGGACCAGCGAAAGCCTTCGGCTTCGAGGCAGGATTCCTGAGCAGCCTCGAACTTGGAGAGGAGGTCGTCTTCGGCTGAGCCTTGTAGGTTCGTCAGTGCGATGTACATGCGCGTTCGATTCTACGCGCCCTGGGCATCCCGTCAGGCGCCGTATCCCTGATAAGTCGCCGCATTATAGGCTCGCGTGTCGCGGCGCGTTGACAGCGGTTCCCATAGGGGATTAGCTTCGGCTCTCCGCTCCATGGAAATGAGGAACTTCGCGATGCAGCGCAGCGAGAACAGGATTCTCACGAGCCACGTCGGCAGCTTACCGCGACCTGAGAATCTGATCGAGATGAACCGGGAACGACTCGAGGGTAAGACGGTGGACTCTAATTCGTTCGGTTCCACGCTTCGTGAGGCGGTCGCATCGATCGTGCATAGCGAGGTCGAGACCGGCATCGACGTGGTCAACGATGGCGAGTACGGCAAAGCCTCGCGCAGCACGATCGACTACGGCCCGTGGATGAGCTACGCGTACGAGCGCATCACGGGCTGGGAACCGGGCGAATCGGCAGGCCCGGGGCCACTGGCCTCGCGCCGGGAGCGGCGGATGTTCCCGGGCGCTTACGCTGAAATCGTCATGAGCAACGCACGCTTCGCGGCGTCCTCGCCGGCGCTGTTCACCGGGCCCGTTTCATATATTGGCCAGAAGTCGCTGGAGGCCGACATCGAAAACTTGACGGCGGCAACGCAGAGTTCGGTTGCGACCGAAGTCTTCATGACCAGCGTTGCACCGGGCAGCTTCGGCCGCCGTCAGAATAACTATTACAAGACGGACGAAGAGTTCGTCTTCGCCGTGGCAGAAGCCATGCGGGAGGAATATCGCGCCATCATCGATGCAGGCTTCGTGCTCCAACTCGACGATCCCGGTCTGTCGGACAGTTGGGATATGTTCGACCCGGAGCCAGAACTAGAGGAGTACAAACGCCACGCCGCGGTGACGATAGAAGCGTTGAATCACGCACTTGAGGGCCTCCCAGAGGACCGCATTCGCTATCACATCTGCTGGGGCAGCTGGCACGGCCCTCACACTACGGACCTGCCTCTAAAAGACATCGTCGACTTGCTGCTCACCATTCGAGCTGGCTGCTATTCCGTAGAGGCCGGCAACGTGCGTCACGAGCATGAATGGAAGGTGTGGCGTGACGTAACGCTGCCTCCGGGCAAGCTGTTGATGCCCGGCGTCGTCAGTCACGCTACCAACGTCGTCGAGCACCCGGAGGTGGTGGCCGACCGCATCGTGAACTACGCCAACGTGGTCGGGCGAGAGAACGTCATCGCAGGGACGGATTGCGGCCTCGGTGGGCGAATCCACAGTGAGATCGCGTGGGCGAAGCTGAAGTCGCTGGTCGAAGGCGCCCGGCTCGCATCACAAGAGCTCTGGTAGGAGAACGACAACATGACTCGAATGACCGGAACCCAGTTCTTAGCCGAGGCGCTGAAGGCTTATGACGTGACGCACCTCTTTTACGTGCCATCCGTCCTCGGGCGCTTGATGCCGCTTCTACACCAAAAGGGCGTCACAACCGTAATCACACACGGCGAGAAAGCTGCTGCCTACATGGCGGACGGATACGCTCGTGCCTCACACAAACCGGGCATTGCACTGTGTCAGGACATCGGCACGACGAATCTCGCTGCCGGCCTCCGGGACCCTTTCATGGCGGGCTCGCCAGTAATCGCGATTACGGGTGGCCAGGATGACCAGCCGCGGTACCGCCACGCCTACCAGAATGCGGAGGATTTCCGGGCCTGGGACACCGTCACCAAGGCTAATTTCTCGGTAGACACGGTCGAACGCCTACCCGACCTGCTGCGTCAGGCGTTCCGTGCTGCCACCTCCGGCACGCCTGGCCCGGTACACCTCGAGCTCAGGGGCAACGCGGGGCAGATGCTGGAGCGAGAAGCCGATTTCGACATGGTGTTCGAGGAGCGCTACAAGCAGTACCCGGCGTTTAGGCCTGAGCCGGATGATTCCGACATCGCGGCTGCTGCGGACCTACTGGCGCAGGCGGAGCGCCCGATTATCGTTGCGGGCGGAGGCGTTACTTCGTCAGGCGCGGGGCTGGATGTCGTTAAGCTTGCCGAGCGTCTATCGATTCCGGTGGCGACATCGCTGAACGCCAAAGCAATCATCCCGGATGAGCACCCGCTTGCGATCGGCATTCCAGGTAGCTACTCGCGCTGGTCGGCGAATCGGGCTGTCTCGGAGGCAGACCTCGTGTTGCTCATCGGCAGCCATACCGGCGGGCAGGTGACGAATGGGTGGCAGGTTCCAGCCGTAGGAACACGCGTAATCCAGATCGACATCAATGAGCAGGAGCTGGGACGCAACTATCCCAACGCTGCGTCCGTCCATGGCGATGCGAAGGCTGCCGTCCAGCAGTTAATCGATGCTGTTGAGGCACAACCCCCACGCCAGCAGTGGGTGGAGCGGGGGCAGACGCTGGACCGCGAATACTGGGCCGAAAGTGACCCGCTGCGCGCCTCTGACGCCGTGCCCGTACGCCAGGAACGCCTCTGCAAGGAGCTGAACGACTGGCTTCCATCCGACGGTACGCTGGTCTGTGACACTTTCCACGCCGCGATCTGGACGGCCCAAATGGTGCGCCTGAAAGAGGGCCAGAAGTACGTCCGCTGTGCCGGTTCGCTGGGTTGGGGACTGCCGGGGACACTAGGCGTGAAGGCCGCCTGGCCGGATAAGCCGGTAGTCGGCTTCTGCGGCGATGCCGGCTTCTACTACCATGTCGCCGAACTGGAGACTGCAGCGCGAATGGGGATCAACGCAGTCATCGTCGTCAACAACAACTACTCCGGCGGCGTAGGCGAGACCTCACCCTTCCTGAGCGAAGTCAGCTTTGCTCGAATCGCCGAGGACTTCGGCTGCTTCGGCGTCCGTGTAGAGCAGCCGGATGGTATTCGCCCGGCGCTAGACGCGGCCCTGGCGTCAGGCAAGCCGGCTGTAGTCGAAGTGGTCAGCGACCCCTCTGTACGCGCGAAGCGCGGCTGGGTGCCCGGTGAGTCCGATCACTAAATGAGGCGGCATAATAGGGCATGACCGCTCCGGCCGCGTCCCGTGGCACCTTCTACGGCTGGTATATCGTCGGTGCGCTCTTCTTCGCGACTTTCCTGGCGATAGGCACGAGGCAGTCTTTCGGCGTCTTCGTAGAGACGTGGGAGGAGGAGTGGGAGGTCTCGGTCGGCACGATCTCGATCGCGGCTTCCCTGGGCTGGCTGCTGAACGGAATCGCACAGCCCTTCTTCGGACGGATGAGCGATCGGTCCGGAGGGCGAACTGTCATTCTGCTCAGCCTACTGGTGCTGAGCATTGGGCTCCTGGCGATGCCTCTGGCCCAGAACGTGATCATGCTCAGTGTGATCTACGGCATCGTGATCGCGGTAGGCTCGGGCGGGATGTCGCCGGCGATAACAGGCGCGATCGCGGCACGGTGGTTCAGAAGGCGCCGCGGAACTGCTACCAGCCTGTTGGTCTCCGGCGGATCGATGGGCGGACTGGTCCTGGTTCCCTTTCTAACCTATCTGTTCCTTGCCACGTCATGGCAGACCGCCTGGCTTGTGGCCGGCCTGTTCGCGTTGTGCCTCGGCTTGCCATTGGTCTGGACCATCGTTAAAAGCGACCCCTCGGAGGTCGGTCTTGGTCCCGACGGGGACGAGCGGGTGGAAGCCGGTTCCCAAGCAGCACTCAGACGGACGTCGGACGGCCCGCTCACGGCAGCGCGTTGGCAGGATTCTTTCCATTCGCCGCCGATATGGCAGCTTTCGATGGCGTACTGGGTCTGCGGCGTAACGACTGCCAGCGTCGCGGTGCACTTCGTGCGGTGGGCGTCGGATGAAGGCATCTCGCCTGGCACGGCGGCACTGGCGTTTGGTTTGCTGAGCGGCATCAACGCGGTGAGCGTGATCTTGGTTGGGACCCTTTCCGACAGGATGGAGCGCAGAATGATCCTGAGCGCGGTGTACGCCATCCGCGGCGTTGCATTCTTAGTGATCATCCTCCTGCCAGGGCCCGTGGCGATCTGGGCTTTCGCAATCATTGGCGGCGCTTCCTGGCTGGCTACGGTGCCGCTGACATCGTCATTGACCGCCGATATCTACGGGTTAGAGAACCTGGGAATGCTGGGTGGGCTAATAAACATGACGCATCAGTTCGGTGGCGCGCTGGCCGTCATCCTGTTCGGCGTCGCCTTCGACGTATGGGGCACGTATGACTTTTCGTTCACTGCCAGCGCAATCCTTCTGTTCGCGGCAAGCCTGACAATAATGACTCTGCGTGAGCGTCGCTTCTCGGCCCGCTATCTTGCAGACTCAGGAGCGGATGCCGCGGGAGGTGGCTCGTGAGGGGACTCGGCTTGCTGCTCCATCACGCGGAGTCAATCGACCCGACGTTAATCGACTGGATCCGACACGAGATCGATTCAATTCTTGGCGTTGAGCCTTCGGTGATCGTCCTCGTGCTGGGGGCGTTGATCGTGGCATTCCCACTTGTGCTCATGACCCTGGCTCGCCGCCAACGCAGCTTCCATTAGTAGGCGATCAGACCGGTCTCGGTTCCTGTATCGTTACGGCAAGAAAAAGAGGGAGCCTACGAATGAACCCGAACGAACTCAAGATTTGGCTGAACGGTTCCTTGCTACCACAAGCGGAAGCCACGCTTCCCGTAAATAGCGCGGCGGTCTTCTACGCGACCAACGTCTTTGAGGGCCTGCGCGCCTACTGGAACGAAGAAGATGGTGAGCTGTACTGTTTCCGGCTTGCTGAGCACTTCGCCCGATTCCGCGAATCGATGAAGATGATGCGTTTCGACATCCCGTACAGCGACGAAGACCTGTACGAAGTGGTGCGGTCTGTCCTGGCCGGTAACGAGGTCCAGGAAGACGTCCACATGCACATGGTGGCGTACGTTGCCGGCGTCGGACTGGACGCGACAGAGCCTTCTGGCCTGTACATCATCCCGAGACGCCGGGCGCGCGTCGACGAGGCCAAAGGCCTGAGCTGCAATGTCAGCTCCTGGGCCCGGACCTCCGATAATGCGATCCCGATCCGTCTGAAGTCGGGCTCCAACTACCAGAACGGTCGCCTGGCGTCACTTCAGTCGAAGGCGGACGGATACGACCAGCCGATTTTCCTCAACAAGGAAGGGAGCGTCGCCGAAGGCACCGGCGCGACGCTATTCATGGTGCGCAAAGGCCGCCTCGTCACGCCGCCACTCACGGCTGACATTCTCGAGAGCATTACTCGATCGACGCTAATCGAAGACATCGGACCAGAGATCTTCGGGATGGGTGTCGAAGAGCGAGAGATCGCGCGGACGGAGCTCTACGTGGCCGACGAAGCGTTCTTCTGCGGCAGCGGTTACGAACTCACGCCGATTACGTCGATAGACCACTTCCCGTTGGGAGATGGAGAGGTCGGGCCGATTACACGGCGCCTCTCGCGTGCCTATCTCGACATCGTTAGAGGTGTGGACAAGCGCTACGAGGAGTGGCGAACGCCGGTCTACAAAGCCGTCCAGGTCGAAGCGCAATAAAGAACCGCCTTATCAGGCCGCCCTTCACCTCATAACTTCAAGCCGCGAGGTGGCGTTGGTCGGCTCAGGCCTCGAATGGCAGGCTGTAGAGATCAATCACGTTCTTCGCCGTCATGAGGTGGCGCTCCTGGGGCGTGCAGTCGGCCATGATGCGGTCAAGAACGCCCTGCGAGTCCGGGAACACCGAGTCGCCGTGAGGGTAGTCACTGCCCCACATCAGGGTTTCGGCGCCGATGTCGTCGCGGGTCATGATTCCGATGGGGTCGTCCTCGAAGGTGATGCGGAAGTTTTGGCGCCAATAGAAGCTTGGGGTGTTGGGTATCGCCGGGTAGCCACGAGTGCCGCCGCGGCGCTTGTAGGCCCAATCGAGCCGGTTGAGCATGTGGGCCGCCCAGCCGGTCTCGAACTCCGTGATCACGAAGCGAAGGCCCGGGAAGCGCTCGCAGACACCGGAGTAAATCAGGTCGGCGATTGTGCACATGGCGCCGGCAAAGGCCAGCGGGTAGTCGGCGTGCTTGTTGGGCAGGCCGTGGTTGGCCGTTGCCCCGGTGAAGATGTGCATCGTCAGCGGCATGTTCATGTCCTGGGCTGCGGCCCAAAACTTGTCGTACCAGGGGTCCGAGTAAGGGCGGTCCGGAGGCGCGGTGGCCGGGATTCCGACACCGACGTGGCCGGCTTTCTTGCCACGCTCCATCTCGCGGATGCCTTCGTCGAGGTCGTAGAGCTGCACTGAAGCCAGTCCGAACAGGTGATCCGGGGCCTGCGACATGTAGTCGGTCACCCAGTCGTTGTAGCTGGAGAAGGCGGCTTTGACGATATCGAGGTCCTCGATCTGGTAGACGTTGAAGATGATGCTGGGGTAGAGCACCTCGGCGTCGATGCCGTCCAATGCTTCGTCTTCAAGCCGGGCGTGGACCTCATAGACACCGGGCCAGCTTGTAGCCGCGCTTGCGGATCTCGAGCGCGTCGGGAGCGCTGAAGTCCTGTCCAGCCTGCAGGAAGCTGCCGACCGCGATACCGAGCCGCCCGTCGCCAAGGTCGAGGCGCGCACCTTGCTCCTCGGTTTCGCGAATATGAGGCGCCCGGTCACCGAAACGCTTCTTCAGCGGCGCGAAGAGCTCCGGCGGCTCCACGACATGGGAGTCAGACGAAATACAGAGTGGCTTTGCCATGGCGGCCTCCCCAGCGATCGGATGCCTGTAGGCTAATCCTCCATGCTGGCTTATTCAATTACACCTACCGGCTGAGGCTAGAATGGTGCCAAAACCGACACGAAAGCAAAAGCAGAGGCAGTCTTGGCAAGCAACGAAACCTACCGTATCTTCGCCGTGAAGTACGCGACACGAAACGCGAAGCGGGCCGAGCATTTCCTGGACAAGACAGACGTGCCGAATCCGGACGGACCGATGCCGATGGACTATTTCGTCTGGGCGGTCCAGAACTCGGCGCGGACCATTGTGGTCGATACGGGATTCGCCGAACCCGCCGGGACGAAGCGAGGCAGGACCCACCTGCGCCAGCCAGCCGCCGGCCTGGATTTGATCGGCATCGATGCAGGTGCGATAGAAGATGTAGTCATCACGCACATGCACTACGACCACGCCGGCACGGTCGGCGATTTCGCCAACGCGAAGCTGCACCTGCAGGAGCAGGAGCTGCGTTGGGTTACCAGCAGCGAGATGTTCGAGCGCAACGCGCGCGGGTCCTTCGAAGTCGACGACGTCGTTAACATCGTGCGAGGCCTCTATGACGAGCGTGTACGTTTGCACGACGGAGATTGGGAAATCGCGCCGGGGATCAGCGTGCACTTGATCGCTGGTCACCCCCCCGGCATTCAGGTGTTACGCGTGAACACGGAGCGAGGTTGGGTGGTGCTGGCGTCTGATTCAACCCACTACTACGAGAACATAGAGACCGGCCGTCCCTTCGCGACAACGCATGACGCGGCGAAAGTTGTGGCCGGCTTCGACACCCTTCGCGAGCTAGCAGACTCCGAGAGGCACATCGTGCCCGGACACGACCCGCTCGTCATGGCGCGCTATCCCGCGGCGTCGAATCAGTTGGCGGGTATCGCCGCCCGGCTCGACGCGGAGCCGGAGTACTGATGCCGGGTTTCCAGCGCGTCGCAGCAGTATCTGATTTCAGCGACAGCCTCGTCCGCGTGTTCGTGGTCGACGGCATCGACGTGGCGGTCGTCAGGCACGAAGGGCAGTTCTACGCCGTTACAGGCGCCTGTCCTCACGCGAACTATCTGTTCAACTTCACGCGGATCAGGCCTGAGAATCGGATGTTCTGCAGCTCTCACGGAGCCTGGTTCGACCTGAAGACTGGCAAAGTACTGGACGGGCCGACCGATCGCGACCTGTGCATCTACTCGATACGGGTCGAAGGGGACGATGTCTACGTCGCGGTCGATGGGGAAGTCGAAAGCCAGGCGACCTGAGGCGTCTGGCCCAGCGCTACGCCTCGGCCCATACCGGCTCTTCTAGGCCAAATAGCTCAGCGGCGTTCCGGTACCAGATGAGGTCTCTCTCCTCGGCCGAGAGCTTGAGGTTCTCGAAGATCTGCTCGAAGCGCTCGACGTGCTCGTGGACCTCGTCAGCGGCACAGTCAGAGCCGAAGATCAGCTTCTCGACCGGTATCTCCGTGAACTGTTCACTAATACGGTCTGCAGTCTAACTTGCAAAGAAATGGAACGCATGTGCTATTATGCTCATGGAAACTCCGATCCCGCCCGGAGCCAAGGGGCAGGCTTGTGCGGATCGCGTTCGTATCCATCTCACGTTTTGCATGCGACATAGAGACTCAGCGTCAGCCAACGCTGGCGCAGCGTCCACTGATCGTCGGCGACGCCGAGCAGCCGAAGCGCGTGCTCGACTGCTCGTCCGGCGCAGCAGCCGACGGCGTGAGGCAAAGCATGACGATCCGGCAGGCGCTGGGCATCTGTCCGGACGCCATCATCGTTCCGCCCGACCCCGTCCTCTATCGCCGCAAGTGGGAATCGATCCTCGATGCGCTGGGCAGTGTCAGCCCGGAGGTTGAGGACGAGGAGCTGGGCCGGGCATACGTCAACGTCCACGGCCTCGACAAACATTATCGAGACGATACCGAACTGGCATCGCACATCGTTGAAACGGTGCGTGGCGCCAGTGGCCTTGATGCCAGCCTCGGTCTGGCAGAAGGCAAATTTCCCGCCTTCGCCGCAGCCATCTCTGCCTCTCGTGGCGAGAGCAGAGTGGTACCCGCCGGCGGCGAAGGCAGCTTCTTCTCACCCTTAGATGTGGGCCTGTTGCCCGTCGACGCCGAGATTGCCCGCCGGTTGCGGTTGTTCGGCCTGGAGACGATCGGAGAGGTGGCGGCGCTGTCACTGCCAGAGCTGCAGTCCCAGTTCGGCTTCGAAGGCAGGCGGTTGTGGCAGCTTGCCAACGGCATCGACGCTGAGCCGTTGTGGCCGCGGCCTGCGGTGGAGAAGGTCGAAGCCAGCCTCAGCTTCGAGGCGCCCGTCGCCGGCGTCGAAGTGATGGTCGCGGCGGCGAAGCAGTTGCTGTCGCGGCTGCGTCCGTCACTGCGCGGCCGCGCGGCAAGGGAGCTGGCGCTGCAAGCGGAGCTGGCAACCGGTCGCGGTTGGGAGCGCCGCGTGGTGATGCGGGAGGCGGTGAGCGAGCCAGACCGGCTGGCCTTCGTGCTGCGATCGTCGTTGCAAAACGCGCCGCCGCCCAACGCGGTGCGCGGTATGTCGCTGCGGCTGGGCGGACTGACAGGTGAGACGGGGAAGCAGCTCTCGTTGGGAGGGCGAGGACGCCTACAGCAGCAGTTAGAGGAGGCAATTCGGCAGATGAAGGCGCGATACGGCTATTCGCCGGTGTTCAGTTGCGTGGATGTGGAGCCATGGTCGGTCATACCGGAAGAACGTCAGATACTCGTCGAATCCGACGCCTGAGGACGCCACGACCGATCGAGGTCGAGGCGTCCGTCAACGGCGCGCCGCTGCGAGCGCGGCTCGGCAGCGCCCTTTCGACAGGCTCAGGACAGGGCTGGCAGGACGTGTCGCTGGCGCGGGCCGTCTGGCGCCTCGATCAACACTGGTGGCGCAGTGAGCCGGTTCGTCGTGATTACTACCGTGTAGCGATTGAGGATGGCCCAAGGGTCACGTTGTATCACGACCTCGTCAACGGCGGCTGGTTCCGTCAAGAGTACTGATGCGAGAGGTCAAACTGCCGATCGAACCCGGTTACATGCGCGGCTGGCCCTTCCATTCCCCAACCTCGATTCGTTCTGTTGAGCCATCACCCGGCGACGTGCCGCAGGGGCGCTACGTGGAGCTGCACTGCCACTCCTGCTTCTCGCTACGGGAGGGCGCTTCGGTTCCGGAGGATCTCGTGCTGCAGGCGCGGCGTCTGGGTTACCCGGCGCTGGCGTTAACGGACCACGACAGCCTGGCCGGCGCAATGCAGTTCGCGCAGGCGGCGAAGGCATGGGACGTTCAAGCGATCATCGGCGCCGAGGTGACGGTAGTTGGAGAGAGCATCCCGCCGGTTAAAACCGGCGGCTCAACGGACAAGCTGCGGGATTCATCCCACAGTCCTTCGGAGTATCACCTGACGCTGCTGTGCGAAACAGCGCAGGGCTACGCCAACCTGTCGCGACTGCTAACGCGGGCCAACCTGTCGTCGCCGCGCGGCGAGCCGCGTACGCGATTCGAGTGGCTGGCCGAGCACGCCGAAGGCCTGATCGCGCTCTCGGGCTGCCGCAAGGGTGAGGTCGCGGCGCTGATCGAACGGAACGAAGCAGGTGCGGCTCGCGAGGCGGCCCAACGCTACCGCGACGTCTTCGGGGCGGGCAATTACTTCATCGAGTTACAGGACAACCTGGTCTACGAAGATCAGGCACGCAACGAACACCTCGTCGAACTAGCGCAAGAGCTGTGTATCGGCGTAGTCGCGACGAACAACGTGCACTACCACGTGCAGGAACGTCACCAGCTTCACGATGTACTGGTGGCGGTGCGGCATCGCACTAACCTGGAGGAGGCACGCCCCCATCTGCGCGCCAACGCCGAGTTTTACCTCAAACCTTCCTCCGAGATGGAGCGCTTGTTCGCCGAACTGCCGGAGGCGATTGAGAACACGCGACGCATCGCGGAACGCTGTGCTGGCTTCGACCTGACGACAGACCTGGGTTACGAGTTTCCCGACTACGACTCCGGCGATGGCCGAACAGCGGACGAGGTGTTACGCGACGTCTGCTATGAGAAAGCGAGCGGTATCTATCGCTGGCCGTTGTCAGAAGAAGTGAAAGAGCGCATCGATAAAGAGCTGACGCTGATCCGTACCAGTCATCGCGCCGGATTCTTCCTCCGGTTGTGGGACATCTTGCGCTACGCCCACGACAACAAAATGCCGGTGCGCGGTCGCGGCTCGTCTGTCGGCTCGGTTGTCTGCTTCCTGCTCGGGCTGTCAGGTATCGACCCGATCCGATACAACCTGGCGGTCGAGCGCTTCCTCAGCGAAGGCAGACCAGACACCGACGTACCGGATATCGATCTCGACTTCGGCCGTGAGGCGCGGGCAGAGATGTTTCGTCACGTCTTTCGGGAATACACCACGGAACGCGCGGCGATGGTCTGCACGTTCATTGAGTATCGCTACGCCAGCGCGATCCGGGACGTTGGCAAGGCGCTGGGACTGCCTGAAAGCGAAATCGACAAGGTTGCGAAGCGTATGCACAGCCGCTTCGCCGGCCGACTGGAGGAAGAGCTGGCGGCGATGCCGGAGTTCGCGTCGCGCATGCGGTTCCCAATCTGGCAGGACTTCCTGCGGCTGGTCAACGAACTGCGTGGCCTGCCGCGACACCTGAGCCAACACTCCGGCGGCATGATCATCTCGACCAGCCGTATTGATGAACAGGTGCCAGTGGAGGCGACGGCGATGCCGGACCGCTTCATCTGCCAGTGGGACAAGGACTCTGTGGCGGATGCCGGCTTCATCAAGCTCGACTTCCTGGGCTACCCCAGCCTGGATCAATTGGAGCGTGGACTGGGATACGTGCGCGAGCGCTACGGCCGCGTCATCCGGCCGGCGGTCGACATCCCGCTGGACGACCAGCGAGTCTACGAAATGATCCAGGGCGGCGACACGCTGGGCATCGTCCAGATCCAGAGCCGGGCTCAGATCCAGGTCCTACTGCGCATCAAGGTCTCTCGTATCGAGGACATGATCATTCAAGTGGCGCTGATCCGTCCCGGGCCGATCCAGGGTGGCGCCGTGCACCCCTACATCGCGCGCTGCCTGGGTCAGGAGGAGGTGGAGTACGACCACCCGCTGCTGCAGCCCTACCTGGAGGAGACGAAGGGCGTCTTTGTCTACCAGGAGCAGGTGGTGCAGGCGGCGATGGCGATCGCGGGCTTCAGCAGCCGTCAGGCGGAAGACCTGCGGCGCGCCATGAGCCGCAAGCGTTCTCGCGAGGTGATGGAGGCGCTCCGGGCTGAATTCTTCGCCGGCGCCGCGAACAACGGGGTCGATGCCAGGACGGCGAGCGTGATCTACGAGAAGATCCTCGCGTTCTCTTCCTTCGGCTTCCCGAAGTCACACGCAGCGGCAATGGCCGTGACCGCATTCCAGGTCGGCTGGCTCAAGCGCTACTACCCGGCCGAGTTCTACTGCGCCCTGCTCAACGAACAGCCGATGGGCTTCTACAGCCCGGAGGTCATCGCCAACGATGCGCGGCGTCACGGCATCGAGATCCGAGGCGTCGACGTAAATCGCAGCGCCGTCGAATGCTTGATAGAGGACGAGCCGGAGAGCGAGTCCGGCAAGCCGGCAGTGCGGCTGGGCTACAAGTACGTCAAGAGTCTGGCGGAGGCGTCTTACCAACGGCTCGATGAGGAGCGGGTCAACGGTGGATACCGTTCTTTGTGGGATTTCTGGCGCCGAACGCGACTATCACGAGAGGCGATTGAGAATCTGATCCGTGTCGGTGCATTCGAGTGGTCGGGGATGCATGAGCGCGAGCTGCTCTGGCAACTCGGGACGTTCTATCGACCGCTCGGCGCCCAGCTGCCGTTAGAGATTTCGACGAGGGAGATGGAGGCACCACCCGCGTTACGCGAGATGACGCACAACGAGCGTGTGGTAACCGACCTGACGGTTAGCGGTATCGCAGTGCGAGGTCGGTCGATGGACCTCGTGGCGGGACAGCTCCATGAAGGCATCACGCCGAGCCGTCTTGTGGAGCAGATGCAGATCGGGCAAAAGGTGACGGTGGCGGGTCTGGTCGCGGTGCGCCAGTCGCCGGAGACGGCGAAAGGGTTCGTTTTCCACACACTGGAGGACTACGACGGGCTAATTAACGTGATCACGGCGCCCGGCCTGATTCCGAAGTTCCGTCGGCTGATCGAGGCTGCGCCGGCGCTGATCGTGCACGGCCACATCGAGCGCCAGGAGCGCTCCGTCAACGTCATCGCGGAGCGCTTCGAGGCGCTGCCGATCGTCTCGGACGCCGAGCGCAGGGTGCACAACTTCGGCTAGGCCTGAGATTGACGCGAGCGCCTAGTCGCGCTGAAGGAGTTCGATCCGCACATCCTCGGGCGCGCGCACGAAGGCGATACGGACGCCGGGGCGGATCGTACGCGGCTCGTCGACGATCTCGGCGCCGCGTCGCTTCAGCTCCGCCACGGTATCGTCCACGCTTTCGACGCGCAGGCCGAAGTGATCGAGCCCGAGGTACGGGTCGCTGGGACCGGATGGAATCTCGGCGTCGGCGGCCACCGGGGCGATGAAGATGATCAGCCCATCGAGGTCGAGATCGACGCGCGAGACGCCATCCGACTGCACGGACTCCAGGACCTTGGCGTCGAACATCTTGTTGAAGTAAGTGGCCATTGCCTGCGGGTCACGGGTGCGCAAGTGGATGTGATCGTAGGTGTACGTCGGCATTCGTTGTCTCCTTTTGGTTCTGGTTCCATATGTTACGGCCCGTTCCGCCGCGCCGACCTATGAATTCAGCCGCAATCCCCGCTTTGCAAGCCGTGGCAAGACCTCCTCAGCGAAGTACTCGATGTCGTCTAGATAATTGACGAAGTTAAGGGCGAGGCCGTCGAAACCAACTTCGTGCAAACGGACCAACTGGCTGGCCACCTGATCGGGATCGCCGATGGCGCAGAAGTTGCCGCGAGCCAGTACCTGCCGTTCGATGGGCCCTTCGCCGATGCGCCGGAACGCGCCTTTATCGTCCTGCTGGCGGCGCACGTCGCGCTCATGCAGGTCGACGATGTGGCCGATGGCGCCGAGGTCGGCGTTGTCGATGATGTGCTGCGTGAAGTCCTCCGCTTCTCGCATCGTGGGCCGGCAGACGACGCCAATCGGCGTCCAGACCTGCAGCGACCGGCCGTTCTCGGCGGTCTGACGTTTGGTCTCTGCGACGCGTCCGGCGCTGTCCTCGGGATAGCGCACGGCGTCGAAGTGGAGGTCGGAGAATCGCAGCGCAAAGTCGCGCCCGGAATCAGAAGTGCCTGCGTTCATCATGATCGGCGCGGCGTCGCCAAACGGCCGCGGCGCCCCCTCCACCCGCTCGAGGCGGAAGTGCTTGCCGGCGAAGTCGAACGGGGCTTCGCCGGCCCAGATACGCGTCACGATGTTCCACCATTCGGTTCCTTGTTCGTAGCGGTCGGCATGCTCCTGTTTTGCGACGCCGAACATTTGGAATTCGTCATCGTTCCAGCCACAGACGACGTTGACGCCAAAGCGCCCGCCGCCGATCTGGTCCACGGTGGCCATCTGCTTGGCTGCCACGACGGGGTGGATCAGCGGTACGTGAACCGTCGCGAAGACGTTGATCCGTTGCGTGGCGGAGAGCAGGCCGGCGGCCCAGGTGATCGACTCCCAGCTTGAGCCGTTGGGGTTGCTCTCCCCGCCGTAGCCTTTCCAGCGCGCGATTGGGATCATGCACTCCAACCCAGCCGCGTCCGCGATCTGGGCCAGCTGCAGGTTGTTGTCCCAGGAGGCATCCCACCGCTCGGGCGCCATGGTGTAGGTGCGGCCGCTAGAGCAATTGGCCCCGAAGATGCCGAGCTTCAGGCGGTTTCCGGCGCTCAGAAGCTCATTGCGCCCTGCCATCGCTAAAGGTCGCGAGTCGGACCGGGTATTTCGACGGCAATGACGGCCGGCACTCCGTCTCGCGTCTGGGCCAGGCCTCGTCTCAGCGCCGGCCCGACCTGCGCTGTCTCGGTGACGGTTTCACCATAGCCTCCCGCAGCCTCGGCGAGCTTGGCATAGTCCGGCGGTGGGTCGAATGTTCCCCCGTCGTAGTTGCCAGCCTGTACCGCCATGCCCTCCGGGTAGGCTCGGCGCAGCCCGGTTGTGCCGGTGCTATACGAGCGATTGACGAAGACGACAGACAGGAACGCTGCCCTGTGATGACTCGCGGCCCAGAGCGATGCCATCGGCGTGCCGAAGGCGAAGTAGCCATCGCCGCTGGCGAGAACGACGTCGCGGTCCGGCGCCGACAGCTTGACGCCGAACGCGGCGCCGGCGCCCCAGCCTCCACTACTACTGCCGCTGCGGAAGTAGGTGCTGACGCGGTCGCGGCGGGCGTAAGTCTGGACGAAGCCCCCGTTGCTGAGGCCGTCATTGAGGACGATCGCGTCTGGTTCCAGGATCTTTCCCAGCTCGGACGCGACCAGGAGGCCATTGGGCGTGGGGCGTGAAGCGGCTTCCCGGGCTTGCTCCTCCGCTCTCAGTTCAACTTCCTGCTTTCGTTGGGCAAGGTGCTCCCTTCGAGCTTCGATGCGAGAGATATCGCTAGTTGTGAGTTGGGCCGTCGCCGCTTCATAAATCGCTCTGGCGGCTCCCGATGGCGAGCAGGCCAACCAGAGATCGGCGCGCTGTTCGAACGTCTTGAGGCGAGAGAACACGGGATCTGCGCTAACCCAGGCGACTTTCGCCTCAGCTGCCGGACCGGCATCAGGCAAGTAGGGCACGATGTCTTCCATGACCAGGACGACGTCGGCGTCACCCGTCGACGGGCCGGTTCCGTAGAGTGGATGGGTGGTCGGGAAGTTCATCCGGTCAGCCTGCGCCGACTCCTGCACCGGGATGGCCAGGAGCTCGCAGAGCCGGACCAGCTCATCTACGGCTGCCCTGTCGTGTCCGGCGCGCGACGTGAAAAGAAGCGGATTCTCTGCCTTGACCAGCCATCTGGCGATTTCCCGGGCGTCGTCCGGGTTCGGATACGACGGCTTCGGAACGCCCATCTGGTCGAGTGTCGGGAAGGAGGTGACTCCCGGCATCGGCAGCATCGCGGTCTCTAACGGAACTGAAAGGTAGACCGGGCCCTGAGGTTCGCTCATCGCCAGTTGCAGCAGGCGGCTGACCATGAGGCCGGGGTTGTCCTGGTGCTCCAAGCGATGGTCGGCCTTGGTGTACTGACGCACGATTTCGCCTTGGTCGCGCGGCTCTTGCACCCACTGCTGCGATCCGTCTCGCGCCCCCGGCATCGAGCCCGGGTAGGCTCGCGGGCCCGTACCAGCCGTCATCAGGACGGGGAACCCGCCCCGCCACGCGGTGTGTACACCGGCGCCGGAGTGAAGCGTCCCCACGTCGACGTGAACGGCTGTTGCTGCCGGCTTGCCTCTGACCAGCGTGTTGCCCATCGCCGCATTCAAAGCGACGTGTTCGTGCATCATCGTCACCAGTCGCGGCGTCGGACGGCCGCGCTGGGTCGCTTTCGCGATCGCTTCCTGGTAGAAGGCGAGCTCGGAGCCGGAGACGAAGAACAGGTTGTCGATTCCCCCCAGCTTCATCGACGCCACCAGGGCGTCGGACCACTCCTCCGCCGCGTGCTCCCCCCAGGTTGCGTCTCCAATGCGTGTGCTTGTGGCTTGCATAGTTCTCCTCCGTCCAAGGACGTGGCGGGAATCGTCGCCCGGACTCGTCTTCGGTGCTCACGCGCAATGCTCGTATTCACTGCGAGACATGTCAACGAGGCTTGAAGCTGAGATTTGTCCAACGCGGTGGCGACATTCGCAGTATATTGACGGCTGTAAGGCCTCAGGAGGGTGACATGCTGAGTACGCAAGATAACGAACTGATGTGTCGAGTGGGTCCGGGAACCCAGATGGGCGATCTGATGCGCGAGTACTGGCTACCGGTGCTGATGACTTCGGAGCTGGCCCAGCCAGACGGCCCTCCGCTGCGCGTAAGACTCCTCGGCGAGAACCTGATCGCGTTCAGGACGACATCAGGCGACGTCGGTATGGTCAGCGATGCGTGCCCTCACCGGGGTGCATCACTCTTCTTCGGACGCAACGAAGAGGACGGCTTGCGCTGCGTCTACCACGGCTGGAAGTTCGACGTGACCGGCGCATGCGTTGACATGCCTTCTGAGCCGGCTGAGAGCAACTTCAAGGCGAAGGTACACGCCAAGGCATATCCTTGTCGGGAGCGAAACGGCGTCGTCTGGGTCTACATGGGCCAGCGAGCCGAGATGCCCGAGTTGCCACAGCTTGAGGCCAACATGGTCACTGACCCGGACGTGCGTGTGCAGAAAGTGATGCGCGACTGTAACTGGATGCAGGCCCTGGAAGGCGACATCGACACCAGTCACCTGAGCTTTCTGCACCTCGGCGCCGTCAAGCCCGAGGCTGCGGTACCGGGTAGCTTCGATTACTACGGCGTGAAGGACCGATCGCCGAAGTACGACGTACACGAAACCGAATTCGGGACCACGTACGGCGCCTACCGCCCGGCTGAAGAAGACACGTATTACTGGCGTATCGCCAACTTCTTCTTCCCCTTCTACACCATGATCCCGACGGGCACACTCGGAGTCGCGATTCACGTCCGTGCCTGGGTGCCCATCGACGATGAGCACGTCATGTACTGGAGCATGAACCTGCCGCGGACGAGGCAAGTCGGTCGCCAGGGTCAAGCGGGGTCCGAGAGCAACGTGGCGAGCGGACGTCCGGTCGGCGCGGAAAGGACAAGCCAGGGCGGCGGTGGAAACGAATACGAAGACTTCAACACCGGCTGGCTCGGACGCTGGCGTCTGACGCAAAACGCATCGAATGACTACGGCATCGATCGCGAATCCCAGAGAAGTGGAGCTAACTACACGGGCATCGCCGGTATCTTCCAGCAGGACCAGGCCGTGACCGAGAGCATGGGCGATGTCTCCGAGAGGTCTCACGAGCACCTGGGAACGTCGGACGCGATGATCATCCGAACTCGACGGCGAGTGCTCAACGCCGCGAAGGCGCTGCGGGATAACTCTGAGACGCCGCCCGGCGTGGAAAACTCGGAGTACTATCGCACGCGATCGGGCAGCGTGATCTTGCCGAGGGCGGCTAGCTGGATGGAAGCGACGCAAGACGCGCGCTGGCCGCAGGTGAAAGTCGGCGAGCCGGTTTTGAACGTAGGCGTCTAGCGCTTTTATCCCAGTTCGCGTGATGAAGAACGCGGACAAGCTTTCAATAGCAATTGTTGGGGCTGGCATGGGCGGCCTTTCGGCTGCCGCCGCCCTGACTCGAATTGGCGCCCATGTTGACGTGTTTGAGCAGGCGACGCGATTCGCACGCATTGGCGCGGGCATTCAAATGCTGCCGAACTCGATGAAAGTACTGCGCGGAATCGGCGTTGAGTCCAAGCTGCGGAGCTTCGCTTTCGCCCCAAAGTCACATCTCAACCGCAAGTCGGACTCCGGCGAGGTCATTGTTGAGCTGCCGATGCCGGAGAGCCGTTACAACGCGCCGTATCTCTGTATGCATCGTGGCGACTTGCACGAGGCGCTGCTTTCAGTGAATGACGCCTCGACGATTCACCTCAACAAACGGCTCGTCGACATCGAGCAGGCCGAGGAGCAAGTCACGCTGGTCTTCGAGGACGGGACGCGGCACGTCGCGGACGCGGTGATTGGTGCCGATGGCTTGCACTCCGTGGTCCGCAAACTGATTCTCGGTCCGGAGAACCCACGGTTCAGCGGCCGCGTGGCGTACCGGGGTGTGTTTCCTTCGGCGCTGATCGAAGGGCCAGGCATCAGCGATTCGCGCACCAAATGGTGGGGTGAGGATCGCCACATCGTCATTTACTACACAACCGCCGAGAAGTCAGAGGTGTACTTCGTTACCAGTGTGCCCGAGCCGGCGGAATGGCTGACGCCTGAGTCCTGGTCCGCGAAGGGAGACGTGAACGAACTGCGGGAGGCCTTCAACGGCTTCCACCCTGAGGTCCGTTCCGTCCTCCAGGCCTGCCCCGAGTGTCACAAGTGGGCAATCCTGGAAAGAGACCCGCTGCCGCGTTGGAGCGATGGCAACGTCGTCTTGCTGGGTGATGCGTGTCATCCGATGACGCCCTACATGGCTCAAGGCGCGGCGACTGCCATGGAGGATGCCGCCGTCCTGTCGCGCTGCATCGAAGCCGGTGAGGACCTGCAGAGCGCGTTTCGTATGTACGAAGCGCATCGCAAGCCGCGGACCTCACGAATCCAGGCGATTTCGAGTGCGAATACATGGATGCGGTCGCCGTCCGGGGGCGATCCTGACTGGTTGTATGGCTATGACGCCTGGGAGGCGCCACTAGAGCAGCCGGCGCCGGCTTCCTGACGCCTCAATCTGGAGTATGCTGCGGCTGTTACCGCGATCGACCCTGCTTTAGCTAATGGAGCCATAAATGACCACGATTGCCACCCCAGACTTGAGATCCGGCGACTTCGCCTACGAAGCGGATGACGACTGGGCAAAGATCCCACCAGGATTTGAGTTCCCCGAAGCGGCTGGCGTAGACGTTGATGAGAACGACAACGTCTACGTATTCAACCGCGGACCGCACCCGGTCATCGTCTTCGACAAGAATGGCAACTTTCTGCGGTCGTTCGGCGAGGACACGTTTACGGAACGAGAGCACGGCATTCACATCAGCCCAGATGGCTTTTGCTACCTGGTCGCCGATTCGCAGCATGCGATCCACAAATTCGACCTCGAAGGGAAGCTGCTCTGGACTCTCGGCGAGTCCGGTAAAGAGGCGCCGAAGTGGAGCGGCCAGCCCTTCAACCGCCCCACCCACATGGCTGTCTCGCCCAAGAGTGGCGACATCTTCGTGACTGACGGCTACGGCAACTCTCGCGTTCACCGGTATTCGCCGGACGGAAAGCTCCTGCTGTCATGGGGCGATGTCGGCTCAGACCCGGGCGAGTTTATGAACCCGCACAACGTGGTGGTCGACGAGGATGAGTACGTCTACGTCGCCGACCGCGAAAACAACCGCGTCCAGGTCTTCGATGGGCAAGGGCACCTGGAGTCGATCTGGAACCAGGTGTTCCGCGCAGACGGCATGTGCCGCGATAAGAACGGCATCTTTTACGTCGGCGAGCTCGTCGCGATGCACGACACTAACGCACTGGGCCATCGCATAACGATCCTCAGCAAGTTCGGTCGCCGGCTGGCCCGCATTGGATCGCCGGTTCAGGGCGATGGACCGGGCCAGTTCAACGCGATCCACGGCTGCGCTGCCGACTCACAGGGCAATCTCTACATGGCCGAGGTGTCTTACACCATGCGCGGCCGTCGCGAAGACCCGCCGAAGATCTACAAAGGTTTGAGGCGCCTGAAGAAGGTGTCGGCTAGCTAGGTCAGCCAAGCTTATCATCCACGACGGCCGGCTCCTAATGGGGCCGGCCGTTCGTTTAGGACCGTTTGGAGTCACTCTTGCCACGCGACAGCAGTGGCCTTAGTTCGCGCACATCGCGAATTTTCTGGAGGTTCCAGACCGCATCGCAGAGCTGACGGCTTCGACGCGCACCCAGCCTTGGCGCCATGAGGTTGTCGCACTTCTCGTCTACCTCGGCTCGCGTCATCGGGCTCTCCGCCGTGCCACGTACAGCCGTCGTGTGGCGTCTCATCTCGCGCCCGTCCTTTAGCTGAAGTTCGACGATTCCCTCTCGGGCCGGCAGTCTCGCTTGCAGTTCGTCATCACCCAACAGCTCTATCCGGCGTCGAATCTCAAGAGTCCGCGCGTCTTTCATTCTTGCCTCGTCGTGAGCCGCGGCGAAGGTCACGATCCCATCCATCAACATCACGGCGCACATTTGCTGCATACAGATGTCAGGCATCGCCCGGTTGTCGGTCGTCGTCGCGCCGGTATGTGACACGCGAATGACGGCGTGTTCGATTTCATCAGCGGTCAGGGAATGCGCGCGGATCAATTCCAGCAAGGAATCGAGCGGCGCCTGTATCGGTGAGCCGACCGACCAGCGCTTGATGTTCGTGTTCATGATTTCATATGTCGTCCCGAGACCCCGTGTCAGTTCCTCAGGGTTTGCTGATCTGCCTGCGTGCGTGTAGGCCTGAAAGAAGTTGCGGGGGCCGACAAACATGTCATTTGTAGCGGTGAAGCGATGGAGGACGAATGCTGCCGCTGTGACACCGTTGCGGGCCGGCATGCCGCCAAAATCGAAAGCCTTTTCGATGTGGTCGAGGTCGCCAATCCAGGAACCCACGCCCGAAGCCTGTTGGCCGGCGAAGGTCAGCACGTGACGCATTCTCGCTGCGTCGAGGCGAGCCACCGCTGCGGCTGCGGCAGCAGCGCCGAAGGTCGGTCCGAAGCTGTGGGTTGAGTGGCCCTCTTCACGAAACTCAAGCGCATTCAGCGCCATCGTGAAGCGCGTACCAATGTCGTAGCCGAGTGCTACCGCCCGTAGCAAGGCCGGTCCTCCGGCGCCCCGTGTCTCCGCCATAGCCAACGCGGCTGCGACGACGCCACAACCAGGATGAGTCTGAGATGGTGCATGCGAGTCGTCCGTTTCGTCGGAGTGCGCCAGCATCCCGTTGGCGAGAGCGGCGTTCTCAGCAGTCGTCAGGTAGTCGGTGCCCACCACCGACGCCTCTTCGGCGCCGCCCCGACTCCGGGCATACGCAATGGCGCGTCGTCCGGGCAAGAGCGGCTGTCCCGAAATCATCGCGGCCAGCGTGTCGAGCAGGTGATGCTTGGTCTTCTCCTGCACCTCTGCCGGCAGCGCTCTTCGAGATGCATTGGCCATGTAGGCGGCCAGTTCTTCAGTGACTGCTGGTATTGGCTTTTCACTCATGGCATGTAGCCTCCACCGCTTACGTGGATCGTTTGGCCTGTGATGTATCGGCCAGCTGGCCCGGCAAGTGTCCTGACCATCGAAGCGACTTCCCATACGGATTCCATTCGGTCGACCGGTGGTTTACGTCGAGATGCCGGCCGAGCCGGAGCGCCAGGGAGTCCACGCACGGTGTCTATCATCCCCGGGACGACACAGTTGGCTGTAATGTTCTGATCGGCGAGTTCCACCGCTACAGCCTTCGTAAAGGCCACGACAGCGGCCTTGCTGGCGACGACGTGAGCCCTCTCTGCTGACACCGCATGAGCCGTCAGTCCGCCGATGTTCTGGATCGCGCCACTCCCTGAGGCCATGAGGAAAGGCAGGGCAGCCCTGGTGCAGAGAAAGACCCCATCAAGGTTGACCTTAAACACGGATCGCCACTCCTCGTAGGACATCTCCAAAAGCGGTGTCTCTACGCGGACTGCAGCGTTGTTGACCAGGATGTCGAGCCGACCGAATCGGGCGTGAGTCTGGTTCATCAGTCTCTCGACATCGTCCGGCTCGCCGACGTCGGCAAAGACGAGTTCCGCTTCCCCGTTGGAAGCCTCGATAAGCCTGACTGTTTCTTCTGCCTCCGCAGTCGAGGTATTAGCGCAAACGACGACTCTTGCGCCGCCAGCGGCCAGGGAAATCACGATCGCCCGGCAGATGTTGCGCGCCGCACCAGTCACAACTGCAACCTCGCCCGCCAGATCATCGCTGGATTGGGTTTCGAGCTGACGTTGTTGCATTCATAGCCTCATCAATCCCGAGCCATACAAAGCTTTCAACAAGCAGTCAGAGACTAGCCGGGAATCCCTGTACTGGATACTGCGGGCGCGGCCAGACCTGATTTCAACAGTTCACCGAGCCGAGACCCGGATTGCAAAAAGGCCGAAAGGCTCTGCCATGCAGACAGAGAAAGTTAGGGCCTAGCGAGTAGGCTCTTACCTGCGAGTGCAGGACGCCTGGCAACAATGATCGACGCGGGGAAGACTAACTGTCTTCCCCGCGTCGATCATTTCGGTCTTCTAATTGAACTGTAAGGATCGTCTGCTGCCGCCGCTAGTGGAGAACCCATCGACACCCATCGTGAGGCCCCCGTTCGCTTCGTAGGCCGCGCCGTATGCCACCAGCAAAGGGACGAAGTGTTCTGGAGTCGGCAGTGCCTGTTGTACTCCCGGGGCGGTCTCCTGATAACGAAAGAGAGACTCGAGATCACGCCGCTCGAGTGTATCGACGACCCAGGCATCGAACTCGCAATTCGCTTGCGGACTCTCGCCACTGTGCGTCAACAAACCGCAGCCCATCACCATGACGCCTTCGTCTCGCAGCGGTGCAAGGCAGGCGCCGATTGCGAACAGGGACTCCGGATCGAGAGTCGGAATCGAGACTTCAAGGATCGGGATATCGGCTTCCGGGTACATGCCCATCAAGCCAACGAAGGCGCCGTGGTCCAGCCCTCTGTCGGTGGGTTCAATCTCAAGGTCGCCGCCGAGAAGTTCGGTGAACCGCTCGGCCAGTTTGGGGGCAGGCGGCGCCGGGTACTTTACCTCGTAGAAATGCGGCGGGAAATTGTAGTAGTCGTAAACCAGGGGCACTTGCTGTGTCGCGCCGAGTTGAATCGGATATTGCAGCCAGTGAGCCGAAAACAGCAGGATGGCCTCTGGGCGCGGCATTTTCATGGCCCATTGGTTGAGCTCAGAGCACCAGGCTTCGTCCCACATCTGACGCGGGCTGCCGACGCCAACGAAAGCCGAGGGCATTCGCCCTGGAGCCGGCGGCTGGTTCGGATCTTGCGTCACGGTCAAACCCTCCTAAGGCGACACAGGTCGCTAGAAACTACGAATGAGTATGTGGCGACGACTTCTTTCGGGTCAATTCATTGGTGTGATTCGCCGGAGCCCGAGCCGTGACGTGCTCAGCATTTAGTTTGACTTTTGCAGCGAGAATGTTATGAAAGAAGCGCCGTGTCACGGCGAGGGAGGCATCATGCTAAGCAAAGAAGAAAACGAACTCCTGTCTCGAGTTGGGTCCGGTACGCCTATGGGTGATCTGATGCGCCGCTACTGGCTGCCGGCGCTGCTGTCCTCGGAGCTACCTGCTGCCGATTGCCCGCCGGTCCGCCTTCGACTTCTGGGAGAAGATCTCGTAGCCTTCCGCGACAGTGAGGGACGCGTGGGGATCCTTGAGGAGGCCTGCCCGCACCGCCGTGCTTCGCTCTGGCTGGGTCGGAACGAGGAGTCAGGCCTCCGCTGCATCTATCACGGCTGGAAGTTCGACGTATCCGGCGCCTGCATCGATCAAATGAACGAGCCGGAGAGCTTCGCCGCCAAGGTTCAGGCAGTCGCTTACCCGGTCGTGGAACAGGGAGATGTCATCTGGACTTACATGGGCCCACGTGACGAGATGCCGCCGGCGCCGGATTTCGAGTACACCCGGGCGCAAAGCGACCATCGCGTCGTAACCAAGGTCATCGAGGAATGCAGCTGGCTACAGGCGCTCGAAGGCGGCATAGACTCATCTCACGCTCCGATCCTGCATAGAGCGATCGCTAGTGGCGGCGCCGGCATCTCGACCGAGTCAGCCTTCGTGCAGGGCAGTGCCCCGTTGCTGGAAGTGGACATAACGGACTACGGCTATCGCTACGCGGGTGTGCGTCAACTGAACGAAGACCTGCAGTATGTACGTGGTTATCACTTCGTCATGCCATTCACGCAGCTTCGGCCCGGTCAAAACCTCAACCGCGGTATCGATGTGGTCGAAAGACCGGTGGTTTCAGGCCACCACTGGGTCCCGATCGACGATAACAATTGCGTCGTCTGGAACTGGCACTATAGCTACGGCGACTACGTACTGGATGAAGAAGAGCGATCGATGAACTCTTCGGGAAACGGTACGCAACACGTAAACTTCGACACCTTCCGTGCCTACGGCAACAGGAGCAACGACTGGAAGATCGACCGAGACGTCCAGCGAACTCAGACATTTAGCGGCATCTCGGGAATCAATGCGCAGGACCGCGCCGTGCAAGAGAGCATGGGGACGATCGTCGACCGCAGCCGCGAACACCTGGGCCCAGCCGACCGCGCGATCATCGCTACCAGGCGTCTACTGTCGGAGGCGGTTCGAGCGGTCGAGGAAGGCAAGAAGCCGCTGGGTGTCTCAGAGAGCTACTACTCGATTCGAGCCAGCGAGAAGGTCTTCGACAAGGAGCTCCCCTGGCGCGAAGTTCTCTTGCCGGAGATGTATCCGGATGGAGAGAAGACTCCCGCCGTCGCGATGGCCTGAGCCGACTTCCCGTCGTCAGCGAAACCGAGCGTAGCCCAACCCTGGGCTGAAGGCCGTGGCGATATCTGAGGACAGCTGACTACTGTGAGATACCGAAGATTCGCGCCGGGTTGTCCCAGAGAATTTTACGCTTGTCGTCGTCTGAAATAGTGTCCAGTTTCAAGAACATATCCACGGCGTTGGGAAACATGCTGTCGCTGTGCGGGTAGTCGGTTGAGAACAGCAGATTGTCAGCGCCACCCATATAGTCGATGGTGTACTTGACTACGTCCTCTTCCGGCTCCACCACGGCGTAGCACTGGCGTTTGAAGTACTCGCTCGGCTTCAATGGAAGCTCTATGTCCATGTCGGGAGCGTGCACCTCCCATTTGTCGTCGAGGCGGAACAGAACCCACGGGATCCAGCAGGCGTTGACCTCCATGAACACGGGCATGAGGTGCGGGTAGCGCTCCAGGACGCCGCCGAGGATCAGCTCTGCGACCTGCGTGTGAGCGTGAACGGGACCAACCAGCGCGTTGCCAACCACCTGCATGCCGGGATGGCCACGATATCGGTGGTTGTAGTTGTCCTTCAGCATGTAGTTGGCGGGCGGTCCGTGCAGACCCAGCGGCACGCGCAGCTCCTCCAGCTCCTGCCAGAGGGGTTCGAAGAACTCGTCGCACAGCAGACGTCCGCCGACGGCACCTCCCGTCATGGCGACGCCGGTGGCGCCCAGTTCCTTGACGGCGCGGCGTGCCTCTTGGGCGGCCAGCTTCGCGTCATGGGGTGGCAACCAGGCCCAGAACCGGAGGCGCTCCGGGTTGGCGCTAACGAAGTCGGCGGCGTAGTCGTTATGCACACGGCAGAGCGCCAGGCTGTGCTCCGGATCGAGATCGTCGTAGCGGACGATGCCCATGGTCAGCGTGGGCATCATGACGCCCACGTCGATGCCCTCGATGTCGAAGCCTTCGAGGAAATTCTCGGGCGTGCCGTCGCGTGAGACCTTCACGAGGTGAGGCACCTGGGAGATCCGTCGATCACTACGACGGCGCACCAGCGGATTCGGGTCGACGGGCGGCTGCGTGACGCCTTCGTGGATCAGGCGTATTCTCCTACCTTCACCTAGACCTCCGTCGTCCGCGCCCACCAGCTTGGTGCGGGAGCGAAACGGCTCCGGCAGGTTGCGCTCCCAGAGGTCTGGAGGCTCCATCAAGTGCGGTTCGCTGTCGATGATGCGAAATCCCTGCTTACTCAATCCAAGCCTCCCCTGGCTCTACTTAGGGCTCACTTCTTTCGCCTAGCGTCGGCGTGCCTTCGGGGGCGGTAACGGCAGCTCCAGACCGACTTCGGCATGACGGGCCTTCTTGATGACTTCAGAGGCTATCGCCACATCCTGAGCGCCGGTGCCTATGCTGTCGAACAATGTGATCGCGTCCGGAGTTGACCTGACCAGGACGCGGCCACTCACAATGTCCTTTAGCTCGACAACCTGATTCCACCGTAGCCGGCCTCGCGTGACGGCGTAGATCAGGTCACCGCACTCTTCTTCGGCGACCGGCAGGCTTTCGACAACTACAGTCTCGGCTCTACCCACGACATCTTCGTCAAGCTCACGACGGTAGATGCCTGTAGCCCCGACGCCGCACACGAAGGCACCAGGTGACAACCACTCACCTTTGAGAACAGGGTCATTGGCACTGGTAATGGTGAGGACAATGTCACAATCGCGGACGCACGCTTCGGCAGATTCGACAGGCACCACCGCGATCTCGAGCTTCTCTGACATTTCCTTTGCGTAGAAAGCCCTGTTCTCTGGGTTGCGGCTGTAGGCTTTGACCTTGCGTAGCTGCCTGACGTGGCTCACGGCCTCGAGCTGGGCTCTCGCTTCGCGGCCTGTGCCGATAATCGCGAGGGTTTCAGCCTCCGGTTTTGCCATGTACTTCGTCGCAACAGCCGAGACGGCTCCCGTCCGCATCTCGGTCAGGTCGAACGCCTCGACGATTCCGGCGAATCCGCTGTCGAGGTTGTACACGAAGATGCGGTAGCCGGCGTTGCCCAGGTAGGCCTTGAGGCCGTAGCTATCGAAGCCGTAGGCGCCGCCGACCTTGACTCGAAACGGACCTCTAGGCAAGCGAAGCTCGGTCGTCGGCGTTTGCTCTGTCATGCCCTGGGCATCGTCCAGGCATAGCTTCTCGATAATCTCCAGGCATTCTTCTGGGCTTATCAGACTGCGAACATCCTCATCGCTGAGGTAGAGGGGCGGTGGTGGGTCGAGGTTCTGCATTATTAGTTGCTACCTGTGTTCACGCGTCGAGTCGCGTGTAGACGCGACGCGCGTTGCCTTCGTAGATCGCGTAGCGCTCCTCGGGGCTAAGCCAATCGATGGCCTCGATCATCGGCTTGATGTCGTTGAGCGCGCGGCCCGTGACCGGATCCTTGACCGAGCCGTTGGCGGGCTTATCGGAGCCAAACAGCACGCGGTCCACCCCGACGACTTTAATAAGGAGCTCGATCGATTCCTGGTTGTAGAGAACCGTATCGAAGTAGAGGTGTCTGAGAGCCTCGTCAAACGTCTCGAGTTCGCCGCCCAGGTTGCGTTGAATTTCGTTCAGCCGGAAAGCGCGTCCTCTGCCGACTTGATAAGGCAGGTAGCCACCGCCGTGGCCGACGATGAGCTTCAGATTCGGAAAGTCCTTGAACAGGCTGGGCGTCCTCAAAATACCGTAGGCGGCGATCGTCTGCTCCGTGATGAAGTAGCCGAGTTCGGGCTCTCGCGAGAAGCGAAATGGCCCGCCGTGGATTAATCCCGGGACATCGAGCTCAACCATCTTCTCGTACAGGGGGTACCAGTAGTCGTCCCCCATGTGAGGCGTCTCTCCAGCGCCTTCACCTGGATCGGGATTGATCTTGCAGCCAATAAAACCGTGTTCTTCGACGCAACGCTCCAGCTCCTCGGCAGCCGCCTTGGGCCTCACACCAACAGTCTGCGGGAGCGCCGCGAGGCCGCGAAACCGATCCTTGTGCAGGCCAACGGTCCGCGCGATCGTGTCATTGATGCTCATGGTGACCTGGCGCACGACCGCCTCTCGACGATCGCCGGTCTGGACGGCCCAGGGACGCGGCGCGATGAGCTGAAGGTCGGTGCCGACTGCCCCTACCTCCGCAAGATGGTCGGCGATACTGGCTTCGAGGGTCTCATCGCTGATTTCTGGCGGAGCCGGCTGTCCGACCGGGCCTGACGCAGCGCCCAGGGCACGGTAGTAGCTATATAGGCTGGACGGCCCTGTCAGATGAGCGTGTGTGTCGATGATCATCGACGCGAATCCTACCAGACTCGCAACCGGGCTCGGTTCCGCAACGCGAGTCACGGGAAACATCATGTAGAGGATGAAGAAGGCGACGATGTCCTTGCGGTGGTACTGACGTGATCTACATGCTGAACTAGTTCGACGGCTCGTATGCGTCGATTCGCCCGATGACGTTTCACTCCCTTCGATGAATGGCTCTTTGATGATGGTGCTTGCTAGACTGCCAGCGGGAGAACGAGATGGTCAGGAATACGTACAACTACATATCAGGCGATACGCATCTGGAGGTCCCGGCGCAGCGCTGGACCCGTCGGGTGCCAGAGAAGTTCCGCGACAGGGCGCCGAGAAACATCCGGTTGGCAAACGGCGCCGATGGCTTCCTTATTGAAGGCCAGCCGGTTCGGGAGAATGCCTTCGACCTCTACGGCGGCAAAGGGCGCGACGCATGGGGGCCCTTCGGGCAGACGTATGAATCAACGCCGGGTACGGCTTCAGCGCAGGATCGGCTCAAGTGCCTCGACCTGGATGGGATGGATGCTGAAGTCATGTTTCCTGCAGTGGTCACGGGACCACGGGCCTGGCGCAGCGTCCGTGACGACGACGCCTACCTCGCGCTGGTTCGGGCCTACAACGATTTCATCGCGGAGGAGTATGCGGCCGAAGCGCCAGACCGACTTATCCCTGTCGGGGTCATCCCGGCGGCCAGCGTCGCGAAGGCCATCGAGGAGATGCAGTACTGCGCCCGGCTTGGCCTCAAAGCGGTCATGCTGACCTCATTTCCCAACGGCAAGGGTCACCCGACGCTGGAGGACGACGCTTTCTGGTCGGAGGCCCTGCGGCTACGGATGCCCATTACGATTCATGTTGATCTGGATCGCTCCGGCCCCAACGCAGGTCCGTTGCTGACTTACGAAAAGCAGGCTGGCGTTGCCGATATTGCTGGTCAGGTTGGTCGGTTTGCCCAGCGCGGCGCGGTCAATGCGGTGCAGATGATCCTGGCAGGCGTCTTCGATCGCTTCCCCGATCTCAGGATTCTCATGGCCGAGAACCAGATCGGCTGGGTGCCGACATTTATGACCGTCGCCGATGAACGCTACGATCGCCATCTTGCCTGGGCCGAAGAGCTACTCGCATTTAAGGCGCTGCCCAACGGACATCCTAGCGAATACGTCCGTCGCCACATCCTCTGGGGATTCCAGCGCGATCCGGCCGGGGTCGAGCTGCGACACTGGATGGGACTTGAGAACCTGATCGGGGGCTCCGATTTCCCTCACCAGGAGTCCGAGTACCCGAACTCGATGAAAGTCATAGAACAGAACTTTCAGAATGTGCCTGAGTCAGAACGTCACGCGATGGTCTGCGGCAACATCGCCGCGTTTCTGCACCTTGAGATCCCGGCCAAAGCATGATTAGCGAAACGATGCTAGGCCTGTCGTTAAGGCCTTTGCAGGGCTAGTTCAGACTGGCTCGCCGAAGTTCATCGTGTAGAGTCGGGCGTATAGGCCGTCGCGACCAAGCAGATCGAGGTGCGAACCGACCTCGACAATCCTGCCGTCCTCCAGGACGACGATTCTGTCCGCACTCGTAATGGTCGATAGGCGGTGGGCGATTATGAGGGCTGTGCGGCCCTTGAGCGCGATCTTGAGCGCGTCCTGAAGGTGCTGCTCTGTGACCGAGTCCATGTTCGCGGTCGCTTCGTCGAGGATGATGATCTTGGGTTCGGCCACGATGGCCCGGGCCATGCTGATAAGCGCCCGCTGACCCATACTCAGGTTGGCGCCGCGCTGTTCCAACACGGAATCGTACCCGTGAGGCAGATGCATGACGAATTCGTGAGCGCCAACCGCGCGCGCCGCGTCCTCAATTTGCTGATCGGTCACCCAGCTGTGGTTGTAGCGAATGTTGGAGTTAACGCTCTCGGAATAGAGGAAGGGCTCCTGCAGGACCATGCTGAGTTGGGCGGCGAGAGACTCCCTCGTGACGTCCTGGACGTCGACTCCGTCGATCAAGACGCGTCCTTGCGTAACGTCGTAGAAGCGTGGCACCAGCGACACGAGCGTGCTCTTGCCGGCGCCTGTTAGACCGACAAAGGCGACTACTTCGCCCGGTTCGATCGTCAGATTGACGTCTTCCAGGACGTTTTGGCCCGGTATGTAGGAGAAGCTCACGTCCTGGAACTCGATTCGTCCCTCGACCATGGACATCGTGCCGGCGCCAGGGCGGTCTTCAAGCTCCGGCTTGGCATCCATGAGCTCGAACATCCTCGCGCCCGACGCCATAGCCTTCTGATACATAGTGAAGTCCAGGGTCATGATCCGGACCGGCTCGTAGAAACGCATCAGATAGAGGATGAATGCTATAAGCACGCCGGTTTCTAGGGTCCCGTCGAGTACACGCGATCCACCCGCCACAAGGACGAGACCGATCGACCCCATGGTGACGAACTCGATCGGCGTCATCAGCGTCGCCGATAAGAAGGCGCCCCTGATTGCGGCGTTGCGGTGCTCCGCGTTGAGATCGTCGAAGTGAGCCTGGTTGACGGCCTCGCGGTTGAGGCTCTGCGTGACTCGAACTCCGCTGATACCCTCCTGCAGGTTTCCGTTCACGGCGGAAATTGCGGCCCGGATTCGAATGAAGGTTGGTTTGGCGTAGTTGCGCCACCAGGTGAGGAGGATCACCAGGAGCGGGAATGGCAAGAGCGCTATGAGGGAGAGCTGCCAGTCCACCGCGAACATCACGACCGCGATGACCACGAGCATTAGCAGGTCACCGATCGTCGGGATGCTTATCTCCATGAACTCTTGCATGGCCAGCGTGTCGCTCTGCATCCGTGACATGAGGCGTCCGACTTCGTTGTGGTCGAAAAAGACGGGTGACTGCTTTTGCAGGTTGTCGAACATGTCGCGGCGCAGGTCATAGAGAATGCGCGTGGTCAGCCGGGCCAAGGCGCGGAACTGGACGAACTGTGCGATGCCGAGAAGTGCTGTATCGGCGACGAAAATCGCCAGCACCAGGCCCAGGCTCCCCGCTGGATTCTCCGTCGGCCCAGCGGTGATAAAGCTATCGATACCCCAGCGGATGATCAGCGGCTGGGCAACGATGGCGGTGACGTATCCGGCGATTCCGAGGACGGCGATTGCGAAGTTGAGCTTGTAGTGAAACGCGTAAGCCAGCAGCCGCCTTAGGACATTCGGGTCGTATACGTTGCCGAGGAATACTTCATCGAGGCTGCCGGTAATGGCTCGGCTGGGTGGAACCGGCGCCTGCGTCTGGGTCGCCACTAGCCAACGCTCCCGGTGCTATCAGCTTCCGTTGCCAGCTCAGTCGTGTGGCCGTTGCCGGAAATCAGGCGCTCAGCGTTGCGTCGCGCTTCTTCAGCCGGGCGCATCTGTGAGTCGTAGAGCTCTTTATACTCGCCCTCAACCGCCACGAGGTCTTCGTGGGTGCCGGATTGGGCGATCTCGCCGTCCTTGAACACCAGGATCAGGTCAGCGAGAGCGATGGTGTTGAAGCGGTTGCTGATCACGAACGTGGTCCGACTCGAAACCACTTTTTCCAGGGTTTGTTGAATTAGACGCTCCGTGTGGACGTCGACGCTGGATGTGGAGTCGTCGAGGATCAGGATTGGCGGATCCATCAGGATGGACCTTGCTATTGAGAGCCGCTGCTTTTGACCGCCCGATAGACCGACACCGCGTTCGCCGACTACGGTTTCGTAGCCCGCCGGCAGGTCCTGGATGAAGTCATGCAACTGCGCGATGCCCATCATTTCGTAGACTTGCTCGTCTTCCGCCGATAGGTCGCCGAACGCGACGTTGTCCCGAATCGAAGCCGTGTGGATGAATACGTCCTGCTGCACGATGCCAACGTTGGCCCGGAGCGAGGCGAGTGTTAACTCGCGGATGTCCTTGCCGTCGATCGTGATTTCGCCGGAAGTGGGGTCATAGAACCGCGGCAGGAGGTGGGCGAAAGTAGTCTTCCCACTGCCGGGCCTGCCAACCAAGGCGACTCGAGTTCCCGGTTGTACGTCGATATTGATATTGCGCAGGGCCGGTTCATAGCCGCCGTACGAGAAGGACACCGACCTGAATTCGACATGTCCCTGAACATTCTGGAGCTGCGTTGCCCCAGGCTGCTCCACGACCGGAGATTCCGTATCGAGAATCTCAAAGAGCCTCTCACCCGACGCCGCGGCGCGAGAGAAGATGTTCACGATTCTACCCAGCATGCGCACCGGCATGACCATCATGTTCAGGTAAACGAAGAATGACGCCAGCTCACCCGGTGACATGGCGGTGTAGACAACTTGCCCGTCGATCACCGTCCGGCCATCGATCACTCGATTGCCGCCGAACCAGAGGATCACTGCCATAGCGAGCATGAAGCCGAAGTCCATCATGGCGAAGTTTCTTGCCCAGGTTCGTTCTGCCAGGTAGGTTTGCTCAGAGACCTTGAAAGAGCGTTCGTTGAACTTGGCCCGTTCGTGTTCCTCGGCCGCGAAGGCCTTGACCACACGTATGCCTGTCAGGTTCTCCTGCACGGCCGAAACCATATCTGAAGTGAGCTCCTGGACCCGGAGCCACATCCTTCTCAGCTGGCGGCTTGTGTGCACGCCGCGGAAAGCGAGAAACGGCACGAAGGCCATGGTTATGAGCGCAAGCTGCACATCAACCAGGAGCATTGCTATAGCCGAGCCGAAAAGCATGACGAGGATGAACACGGAGCGAATGACGCCCATGTTGATGAACATGCGCACGCCTTCGACGTCTGCCGTTGCCAGGGACATCAGTGACCCCGTCCCCACCTTGTCGTGGAAGGCGAAGGAGAGGTGCATCAGCTTGTCGAAGTAGTCATTCCTGATTTTGTACGAGATGCGCTGGGCCAGGTTCTCACCCATGAACATCTGTCCACCCTGGAAGAAGCCACGCGTTATGCCGAGAAGCGCCAGGATGATTCCGAGCGTGATAAGCGCCTCGACGCCACCGTCTTCGTTGCCCGCGTCAAGCGCTCGGTCGATGCCGCTGCTGAGCACGCGTGGTATGGCAAGCGCTGAAAGTCCAGCCGCAAGCACGGCTAGATAGCCCAAGGCCAGTATCTTGGGATGTGAACGCACGCACATCAGGTAGATTCGAACGATCGATCGCATAGTTTGAAGTGTCTGCACTTATCCTAGCGCAGGTTCCGTAACCTTGTCGTCAGGTAGAGATATTTTCCCGCGTCTCAGACTCTTCTGATCGGGTCAGACGAGATCATTGAGGGCACTTCGTGTGAAGGCGATCGACGGCGGGTATTGCGGCTCGCTTTACCTACAGCCAGGCCTTGTATGAATCGAGGCTTTCCGGCAATTCGGCGCTTTTCAACTCGCCGCGATAGTGCTTGCGGAGGTTGCTTCCAAGGCCTTCCGGCAGGTCGGCGAGGCGCATGTAGTACCAGGTGGCGATGACGCGCTCGGCGAACTTCCAGCGGCGGTCTTCCACGCGGTACTGATCGGTGTAACGTAGGGCGGCGATCCAGCCTTCGCCGCTCAGACCCATCTCGGCATGACCCGTCACCACGCCGTGCGCTGTCGAATCGCTGTCGATTTCGACGGTATGAAGGTGTGGGTAGTGGAAGGTCACGCCATAGTCGCGAAAGCGCCGGGTGTAGTACTCGTGGATCGCGTCTCGGCCTTGCAGCTCCATGACTCCGTCCTGATGTCGGACGACGGCGTCGGCCGTGAAGCATGAGATGAAACGATCGAGATCCCGATTGTCGATCCCGCTGCAGTATTCAGCGACGAGGTCCTGGATGGCGAACCGGTCTTCGATGCGGCGGACGCGTTCTTCCAAGCTGTTTGCTGACGGTTCTGATTGCACGCCGGCCTCCGATTCGTCCGTTCAGGAGATTTGGAGTCGTTCCTCGATGCGAAGCGACTCATGCAACGTGATTGCCTTGTCCTTCCAGGCGTAGAACTCCGCGTTGATCGGGGCTCGCTCCGGCTGTCGCATCTCGCTGATGGCGGTGTCCATGTCCTCGGTCGTCGTTTCGTAGTCCGTCATGTAAATGCGCTCGCCGTTCAGCTCGCCAACCCAGCGGGAGGCCGCCGTGAAGTGAGGCACTTCCTGCAACAGCTTTGGCACATAGGTCCCTTCGTACCACTGGTTGAAGGCCTCTTCGTGTTCTGGCTTCAGCACTAGTCTTACCCGGTAGATGGCCTTGGCCACAATCTCCTCCATAGCTCCGACGCTTGCTCAGACTGCCTGCGATTCGTCGTATTCCGCGAGCAAGATGCTACAGCTCACATAGAGACTCACGCCAGAAGCTGAACTTTACTTATACAGACAACAAGTCCTGCCCGAATGTCAGGATTCCGCCGTAGTCCTTTTCGATTACGCTCCGCGCGGCGTCTTCGTCCAGACGTGGCGACAGATGGCTGAGGACCAGCTGACCGACGTTTGCCCTCGTCGCCACTACGCCTACCTCGTGCGCGCAGGTGTGAGAAGCCGCGATGCGCTGGCGAAACTCGCTCAGGTCTTCGGAACCCGGCCCATGCTTGTCACACTGGTCAGGCTCACCGGCGGTCATTTCGTGTACCAGAACGTCGGCGCCCTGAGAGGCTTCGATAAGCGCCTCACATGGCCCAGTGTCACCGGAAATGACAATCGAACGGCCTTCGCTATCGAAGCGGAAGCCAAGAGCCGGTTTTACGTACCCGTGCTCGACCTCGATTACGCTGGCTCGCCAACCACCCCCTTCGATCGCTTCGCCGTGGCCGACCTCCTGGACGATGGGCGTCATGACTGCCTCGCCAACACGGTCATACAAGCGGCGGATGCGAATGTCCTCCTCGAACGCGTGCAGAATGCGATTGACGAACTCCTGTGTGTTCGCAGGACCGACTATGTGCCAAGGCTTCTTGCGGTACTGGATCCAGCCGCTGATCAGGAGGTGCGCCAGATCGATGGTGTGATCGGAGTGCATGTGCGTGATGAAGACGTAGTCGACGTTGTAGTCGATGCCAGCTTCGACCATGCGCCTCGCGGCGCCGTTGCCGCAATCGACGACGAGGGAGGTATCAGCCAACTGAAGATGTTGGCTCGGCCCCGCCCTCAAGGGATTGGGCCAGGGCATCCCGGTTCCTAGCAGTGTCAGCTTCAATCGCGCGCCTCTTCAACTCGCATTAAGGATCCCAAACCTCATTCCAGAGGTGCAGCGATTCTGTTGTCCGATGGCAGACGTGTCAAATCGAGGTACGAATCACATTGCGAACTGGTAGGCGCTCTTCCTCCCGGCGCCTGTCGGGAGCGCAAAGGCCCTGGGCTGCGGAATGCCGGCCTCCTCAGGTGGTTACCTACGCTGCTGCGTGGCCGCGATCGTCCTGACCAGGACCTGGACTATCGAGGCTGCAGAAAGCGCCGATCGACATTTCACGCAGAAGGTCGGTCACGCCCGAGTCAACCGGCCTCAGATTCGTTCCATACCAGTAAACCTGCTTCGGATCGTCTACAAAGCCGCCCTCGGCGAGTCTGTCACGCGCTGCCAGGAGGCCGAGAGACGGCTCGTCGCTCACCTTGGTCCAGCCGTCACCTTCTGGCAACGGCTTCGACAGCGCATCTCTCGCAAAGATCTCTTTCGAAGCATTGTTGTAATAGATTCCGACTTCTTCCACCACCACACCTCTTCCCCAATACTTGCTTCGGATTCCTTCATGGCGCCTAATACCCCTGTGGGGTATCTTACTAATACCGTAGACCGTCTCCGGGAGGCACTATGTGATCACAGGCACGAAGGATCCCGGGTTCTAGCTAGAGTTGGCAATTCGCTGACCTGGGCCGGAAGCCGTCGAGGGAGCTTACTCGGCGCTATACGCGGCGATTTCGATGAGTCCCGTGTTACCACCGCTCGAAGCGACAACCTCGAACCGCAGTGTTCGCGTGGTCGTGGAAACCGGGAACTCGTAAAGACGCATCCCGTCAGGAACGTCGAAGGGCCCGAACTCGGTGCCGTCGTCAGCGATCAGTAGAAAGCTGCTGATCTGAGCGCTGCTGCCCATCGTCCGAGTCCAGAGGCCGATCGCTTCGATTTGGACAGAGCTGCTCAGCTCGATCGTCAGGAAAGCGTTGTCGCCATCGCCGGCGCTGGACCACTCTGTGTCTGGATCGCTGTCTAGCGCGTTCTCAGGTCGCCAGGTCGGGGAGTCGGAGAACTGAGAACTGGCTTCCAGGACCGTTGCTCCTGCCGCGAGACTGGCCAGGTTTGTCCTCGCATCCGGCTGCTGGCCCGCGGCTGGGGCGGAGGTCTGGAACGTCATGTCTTCTGAGACGAAGAAGGTGCCGTCGGCCGATGTGCCTTGCAACCGAAAATGGTACGTGGTGTCGGGCTCAAGCCCCTGAAGGCGAGGACCGTGGACGCTGTGCCCTCTGCCAGCCATGTCCAGGTCCGTGCTCTGATCTCCGTAATCATCATCGAGACCGAAGACAACCGAACACACGACGTCGATCGAAGTCTCCAGCTGGACCGTCGCACTCGTCGCAGTGATGTCCACGACCTGAACCGGGGTTGCGAGAATTTCCTCTATCGGCCGCACCGCCGTTGAGCTGTCTGCGGACGAGCTGCATGCGGCAGCAACGGCGGCGAAGGCGGCTCCGCTCAGCAGGAGGCGAACAAGCAATCGAATTGTGCCTTGAGGGCTTCTGGGATGATTACTAATTGTGGGCCTCCTGTCGACTTCGTCTCTTTCATGATGGAGCAGAGGCCGGATGTCGAGCTAGCGGCCATTAGAACCGGCGTGTTTGCCTCACTGGAGGCTCCTCAGGCGGCGACTACTCCGCAGCGCCGGAGGGTCAGAGGCTTGTAGGTCGCGGCTCTCGTGAACTCCAGGCTAGAATCTTCGCCCTCGTCAAACCTAAATCAGCGCGATCAGTTGATCGGCGACCTCTTTGATGTCACGTCCGACAATGTCCGGTTGTTTGCCCAGCGGGCTAACGACCGCGCCCGGCCGCGCAACGAAAGCTGCGCGGGCGCCCGCTTCCAATGCCCCGCTGACATCCCAGCCATGCGCGGCGATGAGCCGGACGCCATCCAGTGGGACCGAGGTTCGCTCCGCAACCAGCCGATAGGGCTCAGGCGATGGCTTGAGGCGCTTCACCTCGTCGGCAGAAATCGTGTCCTCGAAGAGGTCGGTCAGGCCGGCGAACTCCAGCTGGGCGCGAGCGACATCGAGCGTTGAATTGGTTAGCGTCACCTGCCGATAGCCCGCGTTTTTGAGTCGCCGCAATGCAGTGGCCACTTCGGGATGTGCCGGGAGCCGCTTCATTCCTTCGACAATAGCATCCGCCTGATCACGGTTGAGCGTACGTCCGGCGCGCTTCGCTACTACTTCAAGGGCTCCATACTGCGCCGTCGTGAAGTCGACATAAACGCCACTAAGGCCGCCAACGAAGGCGAGCTGAAGCATGGTCTGGAACCAGACCGGGCGCAGCGATGGATCTCCAAATGCATCGGTAAAGGGCGCATCGAGCACACTCAGATCAAGGAGCGTCTCGTTGACGTCGAATGCGAGCAGTTCTGAAGGCAAACGCGACCTCTCAGGAATCCCCGGACTTGTGCTCATACTACACACCGTTCTTCGCAGATGTGCGACCGGCTATGCTCCGAGGATGCCCGACCCGCGCTTCTGGTGTTCGCCCTTGTGGTCGTTGCAGTTAGCGCGACGCTGCAAGGCACCACGGGCTTCGGCTACAACATCCTCGTTGTGCCCCTGTTGGCGCTCTTCATCGATCCCAAGACAGTGATCCCAGCGGTCATCCTGCACAACATCGTGATCGACCTGGCAGTGCTGGTGACAGCCTGGAGGTTCGTCAATCTACGGCGTATCTGGCTATTGCTGCTGGCAGGCCTTATCGGGACGCCAATTGGTGTCCTGATCCAGGGCATCATCGACCCCGATCCACTCCGACTACTGATCGGGGCCGCAGTCGCTTTCACCGGTCTAATCATGCTGGCGGGCTACAAAAGGCCGATCGGCAACGAGTACGTGGCATCCATGTTTGCCGGATCGATTGGCGGCACGATGAACGGCGTCATTGGGATGGCAGGACCGCCCGTCATCTTGCTTTTTGCCAATCAAAGCATGCCGCCAAGGGAGTTTCGGGCCAATATCGTCACCTATTTCACGCTGATCACGATCATTGCCATTGCGTCCTTTGGGATCGAAGGTGCGCTGACGGATGACGTCTTCGAGCTTGCACTGGCTACCGTTCCGGCGACAACGGCCGGCGTGATTCTCGGCATAAGACTGCATGGCCGCGTACCGCTCGACCTGTTCTACAAGGCGAGCCTGGTGCTGGTGGTCGCTGCCGGCGTAACGATATTGATTGCTGGCTTGTTGGCGCTGTAGGGCCTGAGATTGCCCTGGGTACGATGAATCAAGGGCGGCCTCTGCAGCAATCCAGTTTGTGATCGCTCCCTCTGTCGATCAGAATTACAACCTACAGACCGGTGATTTATCCGCACCATTGATGAGCCGCAAGGGCAAGAAAGCCATCAGCCTGATACCTCGATGAGAATAACCAATTCAAGGAACTCCGCACGGCGGGCACTGCGGTCGATGTACTACGGCTGGAAGATGGTGGCTGCCGGAGTCGGCCTGCAGATTCTTGTGGCCGGGCTGTTGATGCAGTCCTTTGGGGCTTACGTGGCAGTGCTTCAGACCGACCTGGGGTGGAGCCGAGCTGCGTTGGCCGGGGCCTTCTCGCTCATACACCTGGTTGGCGGCTTATCGGGACCCGTCCAGGGGATATTCATCGACCGTTACGGCCCGAGGGCGGTGATGCGTGTCGGGATCACGCTCTTTGGCCTGGGCTTGATGGGGCTCAGCCAGGTGAACTCGCTGCCCACTTACTACGCCGCATTCGTGTTCATCGCGCTTGGCTTCAGGTTGAGCACCTTCTTCCCCTTGTCGGTCGCATTCGTCAACTGGTTCAAGCGGAAGAGAGCAAGGGCTCTCTCGACCCTCGAACTGGGTTTCGCGGTTGGTGGGCTCCTGGTCCCGCTGGTAGCGGCGGCTCTGGAGACATTCGGATGGCGTTCCACGGCGTTCGGCTCAGGCATCCTCATCCTCGTCGCGGGGATGCCGCTGGTTCAAGTCATCAGGACGCGACCAGAAGACTACGGCGAAATCGTCGACGGAGGGCCGGCGACAGATGGCGAACCAACCCGCACCGAACCGATTGAGTTCGTCGCAGAGGAGTCGGACTTCACGGCACGAGAAGCGCTCAGGACACCAGCGTTCTGGCTAATATCACTGGGCCACGGTTCGTCGTTGCTCGTTGTCGGCGCCGTCAATGTCCACCTCATCTCGCACTTGAGGGACGACCTTGGCTATTCCGTGGGCAGCGCTGCACTCGTGGTCACGCTCATGACCAGCCTTCAGGTCGTTGGCATTTTGTTCACAGGTGTCATCGGTGATCGGTTTGAGAAACGCCTCCTCTGTGCCGGATGCATGCTGATGCATATGGTTGGGATGCTGCTCGTGACCTTCGCCGTATCCCTGCCCATGGTTATTGGATTTGCGCTGCTTCACGGCCTGGCCTGGGGCATACGCGGCTCCCTTATGCAGGCGATCCGGGCTGACTATTTCGGCAGAGCCTCGTTCGGGGTGATTCTCGGCCTGTCGGCTACTGTAGTTATGTGGTTTCAGATTTCCGGACCGCTGCTGGCCGGCATCATCGCCGACGCCACCGGCGACTACCAGATTGGCTTTACACTGATGGCCTTGCTTGCTGGGGCGGGAACCCTGTTCTTCTTGGGCGCGAAGAAGCCGACACGCTCTCTGTTGAGTTGAAGGGTCCGCGGTGAAATGTCGTGGGTTCGTCCCAGCTCAGCTTATGGGGAAGGCACCTGGTGGCTCAGCGATATCTCTTTGCCCTGGCGTGACGAATCACCGATCGCCAGGACAACTTCCATGGTCGCCATGCCCCAGGAGCCACTGTGCAGTGGCGTACCGCCGGAGATGCCCAGTCGGAGCTCGTCTACCTCGTTCTGACGCGCGGTCAGGCCGGCGTCCAGCGGTTCATCGTGACGGCCTTCATCGTCGTAAACGTAGAGGCCAGTAGCGGATTGACGTATCTCTCCCAGTTCGCAGGTCGCGATGACCAGACCCGCGTCCGGTGGCGTCCAGTTGCCGTCGCCGCCGAACTGCCTTCTGGGAGAGGCGCTTCCGAAGCGCAACTGTTCACGGGCGGCATATTCATCCGCCTCACCGGAGCGAAGTCGTTGTCGGTAGGCGTTTGCGTTCTCACTGGCGGCGAGTCGTTGAGGCGTTTCTCCCCAGGGCACGAGCTCCCAGCCCTGGATATGCCCGTAGCCGTTATAGACGAGCGATGCCGGCACGCCGTCTTCGAACTCGAGGAACGCCGTGAAGTAGCCTGCCCCCGGCCTTCCGGGGAGATTGAGGTCTACGGCTGAGCCACGAACGCTGCGAACCACCCCTCCGCCGAGCAGTCGCAGGACGTCAACTGGATGAGGCCCTTGATTAAAGATGCAGCCGCCGTCCATCAAGGGGTCGAGTTCATGCGGCTCGCGTGGGCGCGTCGTCCAGCCAGTGAAAGCCCATGTCGTCAGGGCGCCGAGACCGCCGAGACGACCCGAGCGCATGATTCGCCGCATCTCGACGAAAGCCGGATCGAAGCTGCGGGCGCCACCGGCTATCAGGGTGACGCCGTTCTTCTTGGCCGCCTCGACCATTCGCTCGCACTCGTCGAGGCTAATAGCCATCGGCTTCTCGACGACGATGTGCTTGCCGCTCTCAGCCAGCATTACCACGTGCTCGCAGTGAAGATGACTCGGCGTGGCGACCCACACGGCGTCGATATCAGGGTCCGCGCACAGGCCTTCGATGGTCTGATGAACTCGGCCACCGTACTGCTCGCGGAAAGCGCCCAGGGCGTTCTCTCGAGTGTCAGCCGCCGCAGAAAGCTCCAGGTTGGGAATCTTCGAGAGCTGACTGACAATTCCGGCCGCGGCCATGCCGAGACCCAAGATGCCCGCACGGATTGGCGTTTCAGGCCTGTTTGTCATTCGGCCCTCTACTTGAAACCACGGTCTGCAAGCATTCGGCGTCGAAGCCCCAGCTAAAGGATCGCAACGCCAAGGTCGGAGTGGTGCACCTCAAGCAGCTTGTCGAAGTCGTCGATAGGTACCACGACGTCGATGGCGCGTACGCGGTAAGCGTCGGTGTTCCGCAGACACTCAGGTTCGATGCCGTTCTGCAGGTTCCGCGCCATCCTTATCAGGAGCCGTCGTGCTGCGATAGCCGCAACATCCGAGGTGCCCAGGTGTTCCTTACTGCGGTCAACGATTGAACCCATAGCCTCCTGGATGCTGCGGTCCTGCTCGTTGAGGCCCCAGACCCCGGTGTAGTTACCATGCTTTTGGACATCGCGGTCGATGAGATAGTCGTTCTCTTTGTTCGCGTCGGGCAGCCAGCTATCAATGACGTAGCCGTCGGGAAGCGTGTAAGTGCCGCGTGTGACCCGCGGTGGGAAGGTTGCCCCCTTCCACACGTCGTCGACCTCTTCCTGCGTATAAGGGCGGTCGTCGCGGCACTGGTAGCCGAAGGTCCACGTGTGCTCGTCATCGATTGGCACCCAGCATCGGCCGCCGGTGTTACCGCCGGCGATCAGGCTGTAGAAGGGGTAGAGCCAGCGTGTGACGCGCCAGTAGTAGTCACCCTCGCCGGCGTTGCGACGAGCTCCGTAAGTGAAGCCGTAGGGTGTCTCGCGGAGAGTGAGAATGGGGGCCCCGTCGATTTGAGCTTTGGCGCGCTTGGGGTCGAGCTGACGTCGCCCGCCTGTCACACGGTTTGTGCCCGGGTAGTCAGGTGTCCATTCCGGCCCACGGCCGCCGTGGAGGAAGGAAATGTGTGAGGTGTCGATCTCGCCTTCCATGCCTTGCGCCCAGTTGGTGCGCTGCAGCCACTTCGTGACGACCTGGTAGCCCTCGGGCGCGCGCGCCCACTCAAGCTGCGGCAGCTCGGCAGGCATCTTGTCCCTGGGCCCCATGTAGATCCAGATAACGCCGCCCGCCTCGCGCGTCGGGTAGGCGTTGAGCTTGACCTTCGCTTTGAAGTTGCTCTCTGCTGGCTCGTTCGGCATGTCGACGCAGTTGCCGCTCGTGTCGTACTTCCAGCCGTGATAGACGCAGCGCAGGCCTTGCTCTTCGTTGCGGCCCCAAAAGAGGTGGGCCAGCTTATGCGGACAGTAAGGGTCGATAATCCCGACCTGGCCATCGGTGGCGCGGAAGCTGATGAGGTCTTCGCCGAGAAGCCGGAGCCTCACAGGCGGCGCGTCCGGCTCAGGCACCTCTGCCGTGATCATGGCGGGCAGCCAGAAGCGCCGGAAGAGGTTTCCCATGGGGGTGCCGGGACCGACTTTGGTCAGTAGCTCGTTCTCTTCTTTAGACAGCATATTTATTGTCCTCCGAGGCGCTATGCCTTTTCGATACCAACACTGATACCGATCACCGTGTTCAATTCTTTGATAGCCTCGTCCACCTGGCCGAGGCCGACGTAATCGTGTGCTGAGAATATCAGGGAGCGGACTCGCTCGAAGCCGGCGATTACATCGGGGGCCAGTTGCTCCCTGACTGCACGCCGTACTTCCATGTCCGCCTGGCGATAAGCGTCATCCATCTCCGCCTCGCGGAAGATGAACTGTTCCATTTCGACAGTGCTCTCCAGGCGCTCTACAAGCTTTATCAGGGTACGAACCGACAGGTCGTCCATCCAGACGACTCGGTCAACCTCGGACTCGTTTGACTTGCCGTAGATCTCCATTCGCCAGCTACGATGTGAGCTTCATGGCCTCCTGGCCCTCTTCGAAGGCCACGCTTCGATCTAGAACTGCCGAAACTGAGCGAACGCGGAAGGAGAACTCGCTAGTAGGTAGCGATGGCTCCGCGCCTTCCAGCAGGTCGCGAACCGCATCGAGGTACAGGTTGCGTAGGGCAATGATCGCCCGGTCGGTCGTCCCGAGGTGCTCTTGCGTCCGGTCGAAGACGGCTCCCATGCTCTCTTGAATCGCCGCGTCCTGGATTGAGCCGTTCGCGATGCCGGTGTAAGTCTGCGTCCTTTGGACGTCTCGATTGATGAAGTAGTCGTTAGCTGGGCTCGCTGTTGGGGTTAGCTTTCCGGGCTGCAGCTCGACGTAGTGAGCCGGGTGCCCTTCACCCTGACGGAGCGGACGACTGGCATTCCAGGAGTAAGTGAACATCCAGCAGGATCCATCGTCTTGCGGCACCCAACCGTGCCCGCTGTACGTCAGATCCTCCGCCTCTTGCGACTCGTTAGAAGGGGCAAAACCTGGAATCACTGTGAAGAAGGGCAGCATGAACGGGGTGAACCGCCAGTAGTAACTATCTTCCTCCGCGTCGCGCTGAGCACCGTATGCGAAGCCGTAGTCTGTCTCTTCAACCATGAGACGTGGCGCGAGGTCGCCATAGAGGTACTTCCGGCTCGGCGCCTGACGCTCCTTGGGGTCAAGGATGCCGTGGAGGAACGGTACATGGGCGGAATCGATGCCTCCTTCGACGGCCTGCAGGAAGTTGCAATGCTGAGTGCGCCGGCTGGTCACGACGTGATCGTCCGGGACCATAGTCCATTCGTACTGAGGCAGCTCAGGCATCAGCTCTGGCGGCCCCATGTAAGTCCAAACGAACCCGCCCCGCTCCAGTGTGGGGTACGCGGTCGCGTGGACTTTGCTCTTGAAGTTGGATTCGGCGGGCTCGGACGGCATGTCGATGCAGTCGCCCTTCGTGTCGAATTTCCAGCCGTGATAGACACAGCGCAGGCCATCTTCCTCGTTGCGTCCAAAGAATATCGATGCGCCGCGATGCGGGCAGTTCTCCCGGATCAAACCGACCTCGCCGGATGTGGTTCGGAAGGCGACCAGCGCTTCGCCGAGCAATTTGAGGCGCAAGGGCGGGGAGTCAGGTTCAGACAGCTCGCTAGTGGTCAGGGCCGGAATCCAGTAGCGGCGCAGATATTGGCCCATCGGCGTTCCCGGACCGGTTTGTGTGATCAGCTCATTGTTCCGAGCGGTTAGCATCCGACACCTCCTGGAGCTCGCAGCCGTGTTGCCCGACATTCTACGCCCATCACTCGGGGTTTAGGGTCGACGAGGACGGCTTCGTGTTTGTCCGCTGCTTCTTGATGAAAGGTGAGGCCGAGGTCCTGAGATAGCACCGAAAGGGCAACTGAGGCTTAGCGTTCTCCGTGTATGCGCTGCAATCGGGCCGGTAACCTCGGCGGTTGCATGAACCAAAGGAGCGTAGCGGCGATCAAGTATCCGCCGATGAAGAAGCTAAACGCTGCCGTATAGGACCCGGCGACATCGAATGACAGAGACGCAATCAACGGGCCGACCACCCAGAGCCGCCATGTGAAACGGCGATAGAAGGCCGGCGATACGCCCAAATGACTCGCGGCCGTAGTACTGAGCCAACACGGTGTTGGCCAGCGTTCCCTCACCTCTTGCGGCAAGTCCAAACACCGCCGCCAGGGCGAGGGCAGGTCCGCCGGCTTGAATCGGCAGCATCAGGAGGATGGAGAAGCAGCTGAGAAGCATCGCCACTACTAGCAGCAGACGCTCCGACATCCTCTCAATCAAGAAGCCCCACATGATGCTGGCGATCGCGCCGAAGAGTGCGAAGAGGCTGATCGCCGTGGCCGCTATTCCATCGGACAGTCCTTTGTCGGTGTAGTACGCCACCAGGTGGAAGCTCACGGCGCCGCTGGCGAGCCGACCGATGAACATGGCGGAGATCAGCAGCCAGAGCGCCTTGGTCCTTCAGGCCTCCCTGAGTCCAGTTGATCTCTGGGCTAGAAACTCGAGGGGTCTCGCTGGGTTCTGTCACCAGGCTGTCGCCATCTGGCTTACGGCCTATGTCTTCCGGCCGCCGGCGGTAAACGAAGAGTGCAGGCAGGATAAAGAGGATGAGCAATAGAAATGGAGCGGTGTAGAAAATGACCCTCCAGCCCAGCCCACCGATGATCGGTTGAGCAACGATGGCTCCGAAGCTCCCGCCGAGCGGCACAGCCATCGCGAAGAGGCCTAACACGCGACCTCGCATTCGTCTGAACCAGTTCACACCGAGCGACTGAGAGACGACGCCGGTCATCGTAGCGCTTGAGAACGCGCGAGCCACAATGAAGGCGATGTAGAAGACAAGGAGGCTCTGAACGCTGGCCAGCAGAAGCAAAGCAGCGCAGATCACGAGACCGCCGGCAGGGGCAAGGAGCCGTGGGCCGTAGCGGTCAACCAGTGCCCCAGAGAAGGGCGCCATTAGCCCACCGGCTATCGTCCCCAGCGTTATCGCGCCGGAGACTTCGGTTCGGCTCCAGCCGAGGTCGTTAGTAAGCGGCTTGAGCAGCACGCTAAAGAAGACTTGGCTCGTTATACCGCTGGCAGGGAAAGCCCCGACGAGGGCAACCGCGCGATGTACCAGCCGTAGAAGATGCAGCCGGATTTCACGTCGGACACCTATCCATCACTGGGCAATCGCGCTGACCCAGGCCGTGGCGTCAGCCCGATGAACAAGGGATATTAACGCGTTAAGTGCCTTGCGTCGGCTGCTGCCTGAAAGTCCACGGTCCGCAGGATGTTGGCGTTCATCGTGTAGACGCTCATTACCGCCACGAGTTCCATCAGCCCTCTCTCACCGTAGCGGGCACGAATTGCATCGAAGGTCTCGTTGGAAATTGCCGGCTGCTCCAAGAGCTCACGCCCGAATTGGATGATTAAGGCCTCGTCTGCCGTGAGCTCGTCTACCGGGCTGTGTGTGTCGACGGCGTGCAACGCTTCTTCGCGAGTGCCTTCCTGCAGGCCGAGGCGGGTGTGACCGTTCCAAATGTAGTCGGCGTTTGAAGCTCGAGCCGAAACACATATCGCCAGCTCTGTCTCGGCGTTCGTGAGCGACGTGTGGTAGCGCAGGTGCTCCACAAGGTCGGACAGGAGGGCGCCGGCATCCTCGGCGTAGGTCAGCATTCCGCTCGGCGGGGGAACGTTTCCGCCGCGTGTTTCGAGGATATGCTTCACCGCGCGACGCGTTCCTTCGGTGAAGCCATCGCTATCTGAAGGTAACGTCAATCGTGGCAATTCTGGGCTCCTTTGAGACTGGTCTAGATTTCGACTAGCAGTCTACATCGTGACCCATCCCGCGCTGTCTTCGTCTTCTTAGAGGAGAAACCGTTTTCCGACGGATGAATTCCAGAAAAGCAGTTCGCTTGCTATCTTGTTGCGCACTGGACAGAATCAGCCCACCTGATTAAGCGATTGGTCGTAGCGCGGACTTCGGAAGCAACATGGCTGAACTCAATCTCGACCGTTGGTTGGAAGTGGTCGATTTCTCCGACGAGACGTTGCTGAGCCTGGTTGACCGCCTCGCGCGCTCGGACCTGCCCCGACACTGGATACTGCGCGAGGCGGAGCTAGACGACCTCTGGCGATACGTCGAAGCCGCAATCGAAAATGAACGCCGCAGCGACCCTACTAGCACCGAGATAGCCAAACTGGAAGTCCTCTTTCAAGCCGTTAGTGAGGCTCACGACCTCACGGGCGAGGGCCGCATGGCAGAGGCCGCAGAGTGTTTGCGCGCCGTGATTGTCTCAAGCTAACGCGATGATCGGAAGGAACTGAAAGTCGATGGCGCGAGTCGTATTCGGAGCTGCCGCTTCCCGCAGTCCGCTTATCGCGGCGGAACCTGAACTATGGGGCCTGCTGGGTGAGCGCGACCGTCAGCGAGGCCAGTTTCGGGACGGGACCGGAACACTCGTCACCTACGACGAGCTGCTGGCCAAAGCTCCACGGAACATGCCTGATGAGCTCAAACCCGAGGTCTGGAAGTCGAAACACGCGGCGGCGCAGGCCGCAATGACAGTTGTCGTAGAGCGGTTGGCCGCAGCGAAGCCGGATGTCGTGTTGGTGATGGGAGATGACGAAGAGGAATACATCCACGACGACCTAAGGCCCGCGATAACCCTCTACCGAGGCGAGAGTTGGCGGAACATTCCACGTCCAGTTCGGCCGGATGACCCGATTTCCGTAGCAACGAACTGGCAATGGGGACGCGAAGAGCGGGATTTCTCGGTTGCGTCAACCCTGACTCGGTGGGTGCTCGACCAGCTGATCGAGGCGGAGTTCGACGTAGCCGATTCGCTGACCCTCGAAGCGATGGCTCACGGATTCGGATTCGTTTTCGAACGACTGCTCGATGGAATGGAAACACCGATCATCCCCGTCATCGTCAACGTCCACACGCCGCCGGCCCAGCCGACGCCAAAACGCTGCTACGACCTTGGACGCGCGCTCGGGGCGGCGGTCATGTCCTGGCCTGAAGACCTGCGTGTCGCCGTCGTGGCTACCGGCGGACTCAGTGTGGGGGCGCTCGAAGAATCTCTCGATAGGGCTATGCTTGATGCGGTTCAGCGCCGCGATGTGTCGGCCATCAGCCAGCTTCCACGTGGCTGGATGCAAGGCTCAGCCGGCGAGGTGTTGTGCTGGATCTGCGCCGCGGGCGCACTGGAGCATCTCAATATGGAAATCGTGGACTATATTCCGGCGTATCGGTCACCTGCGGGTACCGGTGCGGGATTGGCGTTTGCCACGTGGCAATAAGGTGCGGCTGTTCGGAGCCGATATGATAGTGATCCGAACTAAAACTTCGCTACTTAGGAGGTGGCTTCAATGCTGAACGGTACAGATAACGAGATCATGTGCAGAGTTGGGCCCGAGACGCTGATGGGGGAATACCTTCGACGCTACTGGATTCCGGCGATGACGTCATCCCAACTGCCGGAACCTGACTGCGACCCGGTGGAGCTGAGGCTACTCGGTCAAGACCTGGTGGCGTTCCGAGATTCGGATGGACAAGTCGGGATTCTCGACGCGCGTTGCCCGCACCGCCAGGCGCCGTTATTCTACGGCCGCAATGAAGAGACCGGCTTGAGGTGTATCTACCACGGCTGGAAATTCGATGTGAACGGCGAATGCGTCGACATGCCGTCCGAGCCGGAGGACTCTGACTTCAAGCACAAGGTCAGGCTGATCGGCTATCCGACGCAGGAGCATGCTGACATCGTTTGGGTCTACATGGGACCGGCTCACCTGCAGCCGGAAATGCCCGACATCGAGTGGGCCAAGGTACCGTCATCGCACCGCAATCTCGCGCAATACAACCAGGAATGCAACTTCGTGCAGGCGATCGAAGGAGACATCGATTCAAGCCACATTGGGTTCCTCCACATGGACCTCGAAGCGCGAGATAACCCGCGTACACAGGAAGCGCGCTACCGCGCCCAGGATCAGCATCCGCGATGGATCGTGGAGCCCACCGACTACGGGCTGATGCTGGCGGCGCGCCGAGATGCGGAGCCTGAGACCTATTACTGGCGGATCAATCACTTCTACTTGCCGTGGTACACGACGATTGCTGGCCCTCTGGATCAGAGTCGCGGTCACGGGCACATTTGGGTCCCAGTTGATGATGAGCACACGCAGGTGTGGTGCGTGATCTGGGCGCCAAACGAGGCGCTGTCGGATGCCGAACGCTATAACATCCTTTCTGGCCCGAACCCGCACATCGCTAGCCTTAATCCCACCACAGGCAAGTTGCTGGCGACCAAGGCGAATCATTTCCTGCAGGACCGGGAGCGTCAGCGCAAGCATTCGTTCACGGGCATAGTCGGCACACGCGAACAGGACACTGCGGTGGTCGAAGGCATGGGCGCCATCGTCAACCGAACCAAAGAGCACCTTGGTACCAGCGACACGGCGATCATCGGAATGCGACGCCAGCTCCTGAATGGAGCCAAGGCTCTGATGAATGGTCAGGAGCCGAAGGCTGCCTTCGACGGCGCGCTGTATCGTCGGCGCTCCTGGTCGGACGTGCTGCCGCGTTCAAGTGCCGATGACTTTGACGTCAACGAGCGCGTCGAGGAGCTTATGACGCCTATGGTGTCGTAGGCGGCGCTCCCGCCTGAAGATTCCAGCTAGGCCGTTGTCGCCGCCTTAATTGGTGGGCCGAGCGAAGGGCCAGGTTCCTGGGTTCGGCGTGCCCTTCAGTGACTCGCGGCGCGCCGCGTTGTCCTTTGGGTCGCGTAGAGCCTCCGCGTCCCAGGTGCGTTTGAGATCATCCTGCACGTGGTGATGCGAACGACCGATCTTCTCGATTTCGATTTCGCCGAGGTCTCCGTCTTGCAATGGCCCGAGGTTGCCGTGATTCGTGCCGCACATGATCACGTCGCCCGGCTTCAGTGTCATGTTGTGCGACAGCGTGGCGATCAGGTAAGCGACGCTGTGCTCCATGTCGCTCGTGTTGAAATCCTGCCGCAGGCGTTCGTTGACCCAGTAGCGCACTTGCAGATTGTTGGGATTGCTGATTTCGTCAGCAGTGGTGATGGATGGCCCAAGCGGCAAGAACGTATCGAACGACTTGCCGTACTGGTATCCGGTTAGCGCGGCCTCGCCATCTGAGGGCGCTCGTGCCGAGACATCCACACCCGTGGTGTAGCCGAATACGTGATTCAGCGCCTCCGACTCCGAGATTTCTTTCGCCGTTTGGCCGATGACAACAGCCAGCTCAGCCTCGTGGTTGAAAATGACCGGCTTGAAATCCGGCAGGACGACGGTGTCGCCATCGCCGATTACAGCATCCGGCGATTTGAAGAAGGTAACGAGTTGTCGAGGCGGGTCGATGGGGACGCCTTCTTTGAAGTTGGCGTTGCCCATCATCACCTTGCCTGGTCGCGGCACAGGTGGCCGCAAGCGGACTTGATCCATGGGTATAACCGTGCCGCTTTGCAACAGCGCCTCGAGGCGTGGCCGCAGGGCAGTCCAGTTGGTGATGATGCTTTCCAGCGTCAGCTGGGGCGACCCGCTTGGTAGATTCTGCACTTCGGCCGAGATGTCGACTACACCGTCGTCTTTAATGAGGCACGGCTTGAAGTCGTCGTAGAACCCAATTCTCATCGCTCGTTGTCCTTCTAGAACGCTAGTGATCAGGACGGCGGTTGCCGTGACGGGTCGTTATCATAGGCCGGCCGGTTTCGGCGCGTCCAGACTTGACGTCACACCGGCTCAATCGAAGCAACCAGACTTCCAAGCTGAGCTGAGGATCTTGTCTCGGTCTACTCTAGTATTGCCGGGTTCAAGTGAACATTGATCGCTATCCCGCCAATCGTGAGGAGCACGTGTGAACCGTCGGCCGCGTTTCTTCTATGGCTGGGTCATCGTCGGTGTCTGCTTCATCGCGGAAGCGACGGCGTTCGGCGCCGGCAGCGCTAGCTTTGCCGTGTTCTTGCAGCCGATGAGCGAAGACCTGGGTTGGTCCCGGACCACGCTGACCTTTGCCCTAACGGTGCAGCAATTGGGGAACATCGTGGTCGCCCCTGTCGCCGGCTCGATGATCGATCGTCGCGGCCCGCGAATCGTGATGGTGGTCGGCGCGATCTGCGCCGGGGCCGGATTCGCGGCGATCAGCCAGGTTCAGGAGCCGTGGCAATTCTTCTTGCTCTACGGACTGGCGGGCGCCCTCGGCCTCAGGGAGATCGGCAACCTGGTAACCGGTACAGTCATCACGAAGTGGTTCGTTCGAATGCGCGGCCGAGCGCTCGCCTTCTCAGGCCTTGGTCTCAACACGGGTGCTGTGGTGTTTGGACCGGTCATAGCGCTGCTGATCTCATCCATGGGCTGGCGCGATGCCTGGCTCGCCCTCGGGATCATTGTGGCGGTAGTGCTGCTGCCGCCGGCTATCTTTCTGCTCAAGCGCTCACCGGAGGATATCGGGCTTCTACCTGACGGCGATCCACCGGATGAATCTGATGACACGACTCAAACCGTCAACGTTCGAATCGCGGAACCGCGGTTCACTGCCAGGCAGGCCCTACGGAAACGGGCGACCTGGTTTATTGTGCTATCGACCAGCATGGTCGGTATCGCGCTCGGTACGTTGAATCACCATCAGGTCGCTTACTTCGTGGACAGCGGCCTGACGCTCGAGCGGGCGAGCTTCTTCTTTGCCATGGGTCACCTCGCGACGCTGCCCAGCAAGGTGATGTGGGGATTACTCTCAGAACGCGTGCCCGTTCGCTATTGCATGGCGGGGAACGATGTTGCCCGCGCCATCAGCATCGTCTTGTTGCTCGTCATTAGCGGAGAGGCGCGCCTCTGGGGCTACGTGCTTTTCACCGGCCTCGGCCAAGGCGTGGCGTTCCTCAACGCCAAGATCTGGGCCGATTACTACGGTCGTGCGTTCATCGGCAGCATCCGCGGCATCCTGACGCCGATTCAGGTCGTCTCTGGACTTGGCGGCCCGCTGATGGCTGCGCTGCTCTTCGACGCGACGGGTAGCTACGACCTTTCGTTCGGGTTCTGCGTCTTCGCCCTCGTGGTTGCCACGGCATCCATACTGCTGGCACGACCCCCCAGCCCAGATGCGCCGAAGCCCAGCCTTCCGGGAGCCGCTTCCGAGACTGCTCCCTCCTAGCGCTTCACCAGAAAGAGCTGTTGTCGCCCAACCGGGCTTCACTTGAGGGCGGCCGTGAGAGAGAGAGAGAGAGAGAGAGAGAGAGAGGCGGCCCCAATTGGGGCCGCCTCTCTTTGGTTAACCGAGGAGAACTGGTCTAGCCAGTCGCGATCGCCGGCATTCGCTCCGGGATCTGGGCCGCTAGCGCCTTGGCACGTGCTTGCGCCACAGCTTCCTCTTCAGAGTCCGCAATCGCGCCTTCGCGGTGAATGCGGAATACCTCTGGATGGAACGGACCCTCCGGATCGACGCCGTTCTGCATGTCCCTCGCAGCCCGCAACAAGCGGTTACGGACGTGGATAATCATGTAGTCGGAAGCGACCAGATGCTCGTACTGACGCTCTGCGATCGGTCCCCACTGGGCTTCGATAAGCGCGATGTCCTGCAACGGGAACGTCTTGATGCCCGTGTAGGAGAATGTCTTCTGGGCCACGCGGTCGATCATGTAGTCATTCTGCAGGTTGGCTTTTGGCATCCAGGTACCGGGGATCACCTCGGGGTGGCTGTAGCCGCCGAACTTGTACTCGTGCAGGTGCTCATCCGAGATCGGCTCCCAGCTCCAGCGGAGGCGGTAGAACATCAAGCTCTCGTTGTCGATCGGAATACGCATGTTGCTGGAGTAGTGGCCATCGAAGGCGATTCCAGCGGTGCAGAAGATCGGCATCCACCAGGACGCGCCTACGCTCGCCGCCACCTTACCATCAGGCGTTGGTGAGGCTTGGACGGAGAGCATGGACTGCTCGTAGTCCTCAAGCTTGGCGTTTAGGCCGCCGCCACGTTGCCCGGGGATAACAGAACTCTCTTTGCTGGTGATACGGCGGTTGCCGACCGCGAGCGGGAAGGGCTCGTCCGGCGAAACCGCGTTTTGAAAGACCTGCTGCTGTGAGCCGCCGGTGCGGATCGCATCGACTTCCGCCGGGTGCAGGGTGCTGTGAAGGAAGCGAGCGTGCGAAGGGTCGTAGTCACCTTCCATCGCCTGCAGGTAGTTGCACTGCTCAATGAACTTGGTGACGTAGCGGTGGCTCTTGGGCAGCTTCGTCCATTCGAATTCAGGGAAGGGAGGCTTCTTCTCAGCCGGTCCCATGTAGGCCCAGATCAGGTCGCCTGCATCCACAGCCGGGTAGGCCTTAATCTCGACCTTGTCTTTGTAGGTGGCGCCTTCGGGCGAGTTGGGCATGTCGACGCACTTGCCGGTCACGTCGAACTTCCACCCGTGGTAGACGCAACGAAGACCATCCTCCTCGTTGCGGCCGAAGAACAATGGCGCGCCGCGGTGAGGGCAAAAGGCGTCAACTACGCCGACCTTGCCCGAACTGTCTCGGAACGCGATGACGTTTTCACCTAGGACTCTTACTCGAAGTGGTTCGCAGTCCTGTCCCGGCAGTTCCGCTGAAAGGGCTACTGGGAGCCAGAAGCGGCGAAATAGCTCCCCCATTGGCGACCCACGGTTCGTATTGGTAATGAGTTCATTTTCTTCTATCGAAAGCATTGAGTTTCCTTTCTGACATTTGGCCTGTGGTGTAGAGATTAGGCGCTTCGGCGTCCCTTTTCAATGCCGGCTGGCGGCGACACGACCGTCGATTCATGTATGCCAAGCGTTCGGGCATCGGCATGGCATCATCGAGATGTTTAAAGGTTAAGTCAATTATCGGCGATTTGGACGGGAGATTCCAGCCCAAGGAGTGAAATCAGAGCCCCGGGTCAGACGAAAAGGGGCTCCATCTGCAATTTCTTTACGAGGGCCTGCATCTCACCCTCCGAGGTCATGCGTTCGTAGTGCTCTGCAGCGTTGAGGACGTGAGGCAAGAGGTCGACGTCCCCGACAGAGTTGACGAAGATGTCATCCCGGCCAAGCGCCCAGTCAATCGCCAGTTTGATTTCCGCTGCGTCACCAAGCGGCTGATACCAGGTTGTTGCGGTGCGGTCCCGGCCCATCCACGGCCGGTAGCCAATCGACTTTATCGTCTGGACGGCTATGTTTTGCTCCATGCAGGTGTTGTACAGGGCATCGAAATTCTCCGCGTAGTACGGGTTCTGATACGTGAGGTAGTTGTAGGGCAACAGCACCGAGTCGAAGTCGAATCGGGTGAGGCTGCGCCGATGCGTCGCAGCGACCTGAGTGCCGTGGCCCGTGATGCCTATGAATCGAATCAATCCTTGCTCCCGAGCCTCAAGCGCAGCTTCGATAACGCCGCCCGGGCTCAGCGCCACATCCCACTGAATAGGGTCGGAGAGGTTGTGGAACTGCCAGAGGTCAACGTGGTCGACTCCGAGGCGGTCGAGGGAGCGTTCGAGCTCCTCTCGCGCCGGGCCGGCTCGACGCTCGCTCGTCTTGGTCGCGAGGAAAAGAAGTGATCGGAGTGGCGTTTGAGCCAGGGGGCTACGCGTAGCTCCGCGTCTCCGTAGCTCGCCGCCACATCTATGTGATTGATGCCGTGCTCGAGCAGCAGCTCGAGTGTGCGGTCGGCAACGTCCTGAGAGATCCACGAGAGAGCTGCTGCGCCGAAGATGATCCGGCTACTCAGATGCCCAGTGCGCCCGAAAGGAAGCTGAGAAATCGTCATAGCCGGAATCCTACGCGGCCTGATCCAGCCAGTCCATAGCCCGATTGACCTCTCCGCGTCAGGTTAGAGCCTTGGCGCGGTCAGCCCAGATCCGGTCCATTTCGTCCAGGACTTCCTGTGGCTGGCCGTAGAGGTGGCGGTTTCGCGGCGCTGTAGCCCCCTCGGCTCCAAAATTGACCTCGGTACCGCCAACCCTCGGCAAGTAGACGCTGTGGTTCTTCTCCGGGTCACGAATCAGGCCCTTTGGCTCTCCGCCATCGGCAACCAGCTTGGCCTGATCGAGCATTCGGCGCCGCATCAGAAGAACGCCGCGATCACTCTCACCCAGGTGCTCCTGTGTCCGATCTGCGACTGGACCTTGACCGACCCAGGCGACAAAGTCCTGGTTCATGATGTGGCTGGTGATCCAGCGCCCGGTCCTCTCATCCCTAATCGGCGAGTACCAATAAGGAATCCGTTCCTGCTCGAATGGTTCGTCTCCTGGCACGGGGTTATTGAAAATCGCCACGCTCAGAGTGTTCGAGTCGTCGATTGGTACGCGATATTCGAAGAATCCGGTGAACAGAGCGTTGGGCCAGAAGCAAACGCGGCCGGTGGTCCAGAGCGGATCCTCTTCCGTGGTGTCTTCTCGGACGCGGCGGTAAACGAAGCCGTGTTCGAACTCGTCGAAGCCTAGCTTGAGGTGCGTCGGCGCATACGGACCTTCTTTGCCCGTCAGACGGCCGCCCCAATTCGAATGCAGCCACTCGAAATGCACCGGATCGATCGAGTTCTCCTGGCACTGCATCCAGTTGCAGGGGATGTACGACATGATCACCTGCTTGTAGCCGTTGATGTGGTAGTACTCCCAGTCGGGCACAAGCGGCGCCGGATCTGGCCCAAGATACGCCCACAAGATCCCGGCCTTGGGCTCGACCTTGTATGCCTTGATGGTCACGCGATCCTTGTAGTTCGCCTCCGGCCTGGCAATTTCCTCGAACGGCTGCTCGACGCAACGGCCCTCCTCGTCGTAGCGCCAACCGTGATAGTTACACCGCAGGCCGCAGTCCTCGACTATGCCATACGACAAGTCGGCGCGGCGGTGAGCGCAGTGCAGGTCGACTAGGCCGTAAGTCCCGCTCTTGTCCTTATAGATGACCAGGTCCTCACCCATGAGCCGGATCGGCTTCGTTGGGTTGTCGTCGAGCTCCGCGACCGCGGCGACTGGCATCCAGTAGCGGCGAAGGAAGTCGCCCATCAAGGTCCCGGCTCCAACTTGCATGAGGGTCTGGTTCTCGGCTTCGCTAAGCATTCGCTCTCGCTCCCTGCTAGGTCGACCCTCAATACGGGTCGCTGAGATGGCCTGCTTTTCGCGCTGTTAGGGCCAGCCCTAACGAGTTGGGTCGACGAGGGCAGCGCTATCAACAGTTTCCCATGATACCGGCTTCGAGTTTTCGCCTCAAAGTGTATGGATCTACGTGGCGATATTCGGGACAAGGGTCTACTGTAGGTGGGTTGAAGATGGCGGGACAGTCGGCACCGGCGGGAGTTTCATTGCCGTCAAATCGAACCCGAAATTCCAGGAGGACAGGCGCATGAAGGCCGCCCCATCTGTTTCCGAGGTGTCCGGAGCCGATTTCGATGTCATCGTCGTTGGAGGCGGGCTTGGGGGGCTCTACACCCTGTACCGGATGCGTGAGCTGGGACTCAAGGCACAAGCCTTCGAGGCAGGCGGTGGCATCGGCGGTACCTGGTTCTGGAATCGTTACCCGGGCTGCCGCTGCGATATCGAGAGCCTTGAGTACTCCTATTCCTTTTCGCCGGAACTGGAGCAGGAATGGAAATGGCCGGATCGCTACGCGACCCAACCGCAGATTCTCGAGTACATCGAGCACGTAGCGGACCGCTTCGACCTCCGAAGGGATGTGACGCTCAACACACGTATCGTCACGGCCTCGTTCGATAGCACGACGAACTTATGGACGATAACGACTGACAAAGGCGAAGAGATCAGCGCCCCGTATGTCGTGATGGCCACGGGAAACTTATCGACACCGCGCGTCCCTGACGTGGCAGGCCTTTCTAGCTTCAAGGGTGAGTGGTATCACACTGGGCTTTGGCCCCACGAGGGAGTTGACTTTACCGGCAAGCGAGTTGGCGTTATTGGCACCGGATCGTCTGGCGTGCAGAGCATCCCTCACATTGCCGAGCAGGCCGATCACCTTTACGTCTTCCAGCGCACGGCGAACTATATCCTGCCGGCGCGAAACACGCCCATGGACCCGAAGCGAGAACAGAATCACAAAGCGGAGTATCGAGACCGGCGCAAGGCGGCTTATGACACGCCCTTCGGAATCGCGGGCCACCCGGCGCCGACAGAGGGTGCATTGGAGGCGACGCTGGAAGAGCGGGAGGAGACCTACGCGGCCAGGTGGGCCCAGGGCGGCAACATCAGCTTCCTCTACGCCTACAACGATCTCCTGCTCAACACGGAATCCAACGATACGGCTGCCAATTTTGTGCGCGACCGCATTAGAGAGACGGTCAAAGATCCTCAAACCGCGGAGCTTCTCTGTCCCACGGACCATCCGATCGGTACGAAGCGCCTGATTCTCGACACTAACTACTACGAGACCTATAACCGGCCCAACGTCTCCCTGGTGGACGCGCGCAGCTATCCCATCCAGTGCTTGACCCCTACCGGGATTCAAACCGCTGCCGCAAGCTACGAGCTGGACGCAATCGTTTTCGCTACCGGATTCGACGCCATGACCGGAGCACTTCGAGAGATCGACATCCACGCTGACAGCGGTACCGACATCCGCAGCAAATGGGAAGACGGTCCTCACACCTATCTAGGGATCATGATGGCCGGCTTGCCGAACCTCTTCATGGTCACGGGGCCTCAAAGCCCGGGGGTGAAGAGCCAGATGATCCTCTCGATCGAGCAGCACGTGGACTTCATCACGGGCTGTCTTCAGTACATGCTGAATCAGGGTCACAGGCGAATCGAGGCCGATCAGCAGGCCGAGGACCTCTGGGTCCAACACAACGATGACGTCGCGAATGCGACGCTCTACCCGAAAGCAAACTCGTGGTACATGGGCGCCAACATTCCGGGAAAGCCGCGAATCTTCATGCCCTACGTCGGCGGCGTGCACACGTATTCCCGTCTGTGCAACGAAATCGCTGCCAAAGGCTACGAAGGCTTCGTGTTCTCGAGCCAGGCTGGCTTGGCCTCCACCGAGCCCGAAATGTCCGTCGGCTAGAGGGGCAAGGCAGCCCTGACGTGCGGGCGGGCCGCCGTCTTTCAATTAGCACGCGTTCAGTCAGCCGCAGATCGTGGGCGGTCAGACAGACGTCAGTCTTAGAGCGGGTGTGTCTGCAGCCACCGGGTGTATTCGCCTGCGCCGCGTGACACGTCGTACTGCGGCACGTAGCCGAGGTCTTCTTTGACGCGGTCCATGTTCAGGTAGTTGTCCTCGCCGCGACTGGTTGGCTTTGGCTCGGAGGCCACCGGCAGCGTCGCTCCTGGGACCACCGCTTTCGCCGCCTCGATTAGCTGTCGGATACTGGCCGGCTTCCCGGAGCCGCAGTTATAGCTCCGATAAGCCAGCTCTGGCTTCAACGCCGCCCGAGCGAAGATTTCAGCTACGTCTTTCACGTAGGCCATGTCCTGGTACTCACCTTCGTATGGAGCACCAGCCGGCCCGTAGTCAGGTTCGCTGCCCGTGACGGCGGCGTGGCAGACACGGCTCATTACATTGAAGAGTGAGTAATACAACGGCCCGTAGACGGCCGGCGGTCGTAAAGCCGCCACGCTGAGGCCGGTTCTGTCCGCGTAGTGGAACATAACGATTTCTGCCGCCTTCTTGTAGGCGCTGATCGCGTTGGTCGAACTCAGCGGGTAGGTCATGTCTTCAACATAGGGGCCCTTGTCGATGCCGCCGTAAACGGAGTTTGAACTCGCATAAACGAATCGCCCTACTTCGTTAACCCGAGCCGCCTCTAGAAGGTTGAGCAACCCCATCATGTTGGTGGCGTAGTCGCCGGCCGGAGTCGTTCCGGCAAAGGGAGGGCCGGCGAGGTGAATAATCGCTCGCGGCTTGTGCTTGCGAGCGAGCTCCGTCGCGTCGTGAGCGCTGTTGACGTCCAGCATCTCTGGGAACACACGCTTGCCAACTTCGTCCTGCCAGAGCTCAGGGATGCGCCAGGAGCGGTGAGACGTGGGAACCACGGTCTCGCCGGCATCCAGCAGTGCTTGCACCGTGTGCATGCCGATGAACCCCATTCCGCCGGTTACGATGATCATCAGGATTCCCCTTCAGGATATCGGTCGCTCGATCGAACGGGAGTCCATTGCCCGAACGGGAGCCCATTGCCGAAACGCTAGGCTCCGCTTTCAATCAATTCGTCCTGAATGTTACAGCCTCACTTAGAGACGCCGAGCCGGGTTGATCGAGGCGTGCCTCCGAACCCCGCAACCCTGGGTCACACGGTGTACCAATCCGTCCATAAGTGGGACGCTACGGAAAATCTGGCTCGCATGCGTGAAGAAGACAACGATCTGATCATGCAGGTGGGCTCCAGCACACCCATGGGGAATCTCCTACGCCGTTACTGGACACCGGCTTGCCTCACGAGAGATATCCCGGAGCCCGATTGCACGCCACTAAGGGTCCGTCTACTTGGCGAAGATCTCGTGGCCTTTCGCGACACAGAGGGACGCATCGGGCTCATCGATGAGAACTGCCCGCACCGGGGAACTTCCCTGTTCTTCGGTCGTAACGAAGATGGCGGTCTGCGCTGCGTCTACCACGGCTGGCAGTTCGACGTGAGCGGCAGTTGTGTGGATATGCCCAGCGAGCCGGTCGGGAGCGTGTTCAAGGACAAGCTCAAGGTGCTCTCCTATCCGGTGCACGAATCCGGTGGCGTGATCTGGACCTACATGGGGCCAAAGACAAGATGCGAGGCTTCCGAGACTTCGGGGCGGAGAACCTACCGCGCGAGAAATGGCGCGCCTCGTCCTTCCTTCAGCCCATGAACTGGATGCAGGCTATGGAAGGGACGATAGACACGACTCACCCCTCCTGGCTGCACGCGTGGAAGGAGGCGGAGCAGATCGAGGACGACGGCTCGGACACGCCGGGCACCTACAACTCCGGCAAGATGCAGTGGAGGTTCTGGGCCTACGACCGAGCGCCAAGGGTTGAGGTGGTCGACACCTGGCATGGTTGGCGTGCCGCGGGCCTCCGAGACACGCCCAATGGCAACACCCACGCTCGCCTCTACGCCTACACCTTGCCCTACACCGCTGGCCCCGGTGGCGGCGCCTGGGTCGTCCCCGTCGATGACACGCAGACACGTTTGTTCCAGATGGTCACGGTACACACGGAACTGAAGGCGTCTCTCGTGGTCAACGGCTATCTCGGACTCGACTTCGAAGGCTGGCCCTACGACGACGATGGTCAGGTACGTAACAAAGAAAACGACTGGCTAGTCGACCGCGAGGCCCAGAAGGCCGGGACGATCTACACCGGTATCAGGGGCTTCTTCAACAACCAGGACATCATGGCGACACAGACGGCTTTCACCGACCGGACGAAGGAGCACCTGGGCGTCCTGGACCGCAAGATCATCCGAATGCGACGGCTCCTCATCGATGCGGCGAAGAATCTTGAGAAAGGCATAGACCCGCCGTGTCTCGACCCGTCGTTGCCTTACGACCGAGTTGGGACGCCCGACAAAGTGCTGATGCCTGACGAGGACTGGACCGTACTGGGCTCCGAGGATGACCCGATTATGAATGCGCTCCTCGCGGGGGCTCCGGCACCGACCCAGGTCGACCCCGATCGAATGATGATGATGGTGCCACAGCCAAAAGTCGGCTAGCGGAACCGAGCTGACGTTTAAGTGAGTTGATGAGGGTTGTCGCCTGGCGACCCCTAATCTCTTTGATCCAGGCGCACGAATCAGGACCTGGAACTGTGACTGAGTCAAGCCTTCAGGTAGCGCTTGGCTGACCCACGGTATCTATAACGGGCCGCGCCGACGAGATGACGATGATCGCCAGGACGGGAAGGATCATCAGCGCCAGGAGCCCCTGACTGAAGCCATTGAAGGCATCCTCGAGCAGGGCGAGCGGAAGAGGCCCGATCGCGGCACCGGCGATTCCCACCATCATGCCAGACCCTTGAATTCGTCCCAGTCGATGCCGGCCGTAGAAGTGGGCCCAAATCACGCCGCCAATAGTTTGCGATAGAGATCCTGACGCACCGAGGATCAGGGCGTAGAGCACTGCTTCCGCGACCGTGTCGACGAATTGGAGCCATCCCAGCGCGATGAGCAACAAGACCATGGCGCTCACGAAAACCCGGCGCGGCCCGAAGCGGTCGATCAGGACGCCCCCGGCAACAGCGCTCAGCGCCGACGAGATCGCGAAGGGGACGAACACCGCACCCGCCGTCGTCGCACTCAGGCCCTGCTCTTCGAATATCCCAGTCTGATGAAAGACCATCGCTGTGATCACCAGCGCTGGCGTTGCTTGCGGCAGCGCTAGGGCCCAGAAGGAGGTTGAAGTGAACACCCTTCGTGCATCGGGCCCGGTTGCATGGGGGACGGCCTGCGGCGGCCCGGCAGCACGCTGCTCGCCATCCGGCAGGAGGCCGGCTTCTTCAGGTGTGTCACGGACCAGGAAGAAGGTTCCCGGCAGGATAAGCACCCAGACCATCACGCCGAGCACCGCGTAGGCTTCTCGCCAGCCGTAGCCATCGATGAGGAATCGACTAAGCGGAGGCAGGATCGCGGTTGATAAGGCGAAGCCAAGGCTCATGACCGCGACGGCGCGGGCGCGGTAGCGAGAGAACCACTGCGCGATCAGCAGCGTCCCGTTGACGGGCAGCGATCCCTGCCCCAGTGCGCGCAAGCCGGCAAATGCCACCAGGAAGACGACCAGGGCCTGGGCGGTGGCGAGGACGAGACATACCGCCCCGAGGGCTGTGCCAACAAAGAGGAGGACTCTTCTCGGCCCAACCCGGTCTGCCATCCGACTGACCATGGCGACCATCACGGCGCTGACTCCACTCCCTGCGGCGTACAGAGTAGACACGAGCGAGCGCGAGAAACCTGTCTCTTCGATGATGGAATCGACAAAGACCGAGAACACGAATGACTGTCCTGGCCCTGAGCTGAAGGCAATGACGGACGCAAAGAGAGCGATCAGCCAGCCGTAGTAAAGGCGGCCGGGCAGGACAAATGGAGGGCTTGTCGTGATGTCGTTTCCTTGCTAGGCAGGCAGAGCCGGTCGCACCCGGCGTTTATGGGCGATTAGGGCGCCTCAAGTCTAACGGCCTTGGCGGATAGACCATCTCTCGCCACGGGTGCGGCACATGAACTCGCTGCATGACAGCGCCGATCGGCGCGCCCAAACTGCGGACCGGAGTCGAGGCCTCCCTTAAGAGACGTCGCGGGCTAGATTCTTGAACTGCTCCAAGACGGCCAGGTGCTCCTTCAGAGACGAGAGCCCGTTTGTGCTGACACTCATCTGGGTTGCACCGACTGTCTTCCAGTCCTCTAGGCAACTGCCCCACTCTTCCTGCGCCAGCTGAGGTAGGACAATTCGTCCTTCAATGCCAACATCTGTGGCTGCGCGTCCGGCCTGGGCCGTGAGCTGCCTAAGCAGTGCGACGGTCTCCTTCGAGGTCTCGGCTTCGGGATCGAACTGCGGCAGCCAGCCGTCGGCGAGGGCTGCGGTCCTCTTCAGGACGGGCTCCGCATGACCGCCAATCCAGATCGGGATCGGTCGCTGGAGCGGCAGCGGCTTCACGCCCACGCGATCGATGCGATGCCAGCGGCCCTCGAAATCGACTACTTCTTCAGTCCAGAGAGCGCGCAAGACCTTGATCTGCTCCGAGATCCGACGGCCACGGGTTTTGAAGTCCTCGTTGAGCGACTCGTACTCGATACCGTTCCAGCCGATGCCAATGCCTACGCTAAGGCGTCCACCCGTCAGATAGTCGAGCTCCGCGGCTTGTTTAGCGAAGAGCACCGTCTGGCGTTGAGGGAGGATGATGATTTCCGTAGAGAAATTGAGCCGGGAAGTGACCGCGCCGAGATAGGCAAACAGGATCAGCGGCTCATGGACGAAGGTCTTGTGGTTGTAGATCGAATTCACTCGCCAGCCTGGAGGCCGGTTTGTCGGCTCGGCGCCGACGACATGGTCTGCCGTAACGAGGAAGTCGTAGCCCATGTCTTCGACTGCCTGGGCGAAATCGCGTGCGGCCGATGGGTCCTGCATGTCTTCGTTTTGAGGGAGGGCTACTCCGAGCTTCAAGGCTTGGCTCCTTTACCCTGGCGGGATTGATGAGCTGTCGATTCCGGCGTCATCCCGGGACGCCTAGAAGAGCTTCTCTAGGAGCTGGGTAGGAGTCACATCTGAGATCGCGCGTAACCAATCTTTACTACGGGTGGCGCATTGTAGGGGCGGGCTTTCTTAACCAGGCCCTGGCCGCAGCTCTCCTCCAGAGGTCCTTTGGTGCATACGCATCGCTGTTGCATACGGAATTCGGCTGGAGCAAGGCGGCCCTTTCCGGCGCCTTCTCGATGCAGCAGGTCGAGAACGGCATGGTGGGCCCGCTTCAGGGCTGGTTGATCGACCGATTTGGCCCTCGCCTGAGCATGCGGATCGGCGTCCTGATGCTGGGCATAGGCTTCATGGCCTTCAGTCAGATCGACTCACTCCTGGGTTTCTATCTCGCCTACCTTTGCATGGCGATCGGCAGCAGCGTCAGTGGCTTTTTCCCATTCACCGTAGTCATCGTTAACTGGTTCGAACGACAGAGGGCAAAGGCGCTCGCTGGCCTTCAACTTGGCAGCGCCATTGGCGGTTTGCTCGTTATCCTCGTAGCGCTGGCGCTGGAGGGGCTCGGCTGGCGCACAACGGCTTTCGTATCCGGCATCCTTGTCATCGTCGTCGGCATGCCGCTGGTGCAGGTCGTGCGCCAAAGGCCTGAAGATATGGGACTCCGCTTGGACGGAGATGCGGCGATTCCAGAATCAGACCAACGGCAGGCGGCTGAGAATTCTGGGGATCAAGGAGGACCGGACTTCACGCTTCGGGAGGCGACGCATACGGCGGCATTCTGGTTGATCTCCTTCGGGCACGGCTCCGCGTTGCTGATCGTCTCGGCTGTCAACGTGCATCTCATCTTGCATCTGACCGAGAACCTCGGTTACTCGTTGGCGTTGGCGTCGGTGGTGGTGACAGCGATCAACGGTGCGCAGATGGTTGGCACGCTTCTTGGAGGTGCGATTGGCGACCGCTATGACAAGCGGTTCCTCGCCTTTGGTTGCATGGCAGCGCATACGCTCGGCATCTTGCTGGTTGCCTACGCCGTTAACGGTCTGATGGTGTTCGCCTTCGCGGTACTGCACGGTGCTGCCTGGGGACTACGAGGGCCGATGATGCAAGCAATCAGGGCGGACTACTACGGCCGGACCGCGTATGGCGCCATCCTTGGTACGTCGTCCCTGATCACGATGTTCGGCTCGATATCAGGGCCGCTTATCGCCGGCGTCCTGGCAGATCGGACGGGGAACTACCAGCTCGGGTTCACGCTCTTGGCGATCATCGCTGGACTTGGCTCTGTCTTCTTCCTGCTGGCCAGGCGCCCGCCGTCGCCCTCCCGTGGCGACGCCACGGCTACGTCTCGCGAGTGAGGCTCGGCGCTACCAAAGCCTCTAAGATGTGCAACGCGCTGCGCTGTAGCGATCATCTCTGACGGTTGTGTAGCTCAAGCCAGGCCAGGACGACACCAGGCTTCATCGGTGGAGCTGAAAGTCTCGAATGGAGGTCACGCACATGACGCTTTCTAATGGATTGGCCGTCGTTACGGGGGCAGGTTCCGGCATCGGGCGCGCTATCGCCGTTGCGCTCGCCGCCAGGGAACGGCCCTGGCTGTTGTCGACCTCGACCCTATGGGACACGCGATGGCTGTAGATGGCGGATTCAGGGCGCGGTAGGTGGAGCGGGAGAGCAGGCATTCCGCATTCGAGGGCTCCAAAACTTTCAGTCGAGGGATGTACGTACGCCGAACGCCGCTATACTAGATACGTTATGCCGATTTATGAATACACCTGCGACGCCTGTAAGGCCCCGATTAGCGTCTTCGTGCGCTCGATCAATTCTGAGCTGAACCCCAAGTGTGACAAGTGCGGCAGTTCGGACCTCACCAGAGCTATCTCCAGCTTCGCCGTCCTCGGCGTCGGTGGCTCCGACCTCGGATTCGACGGCGGCGACCCTGACATGGCTGCGATGATGCAGCAGATGGGTGGCATGGGGGGTGGTATGGGAGGAATGGGCGGCATGGGTGGAATGGACGACTTCTAGTCGAAGGTTCTGTCTCTAAGGCTGCAGCGCGTCCTCCTCTTGCGACAAGATGACCTGGTCTTACTTCGCGGCTAGAGGAGTTTCCTTGCGTCTCCGTGTGGCTACTTAGCTGTCGTCCGAGGCCAGGTGACGGACTCGTCATCAAAGAGAAACGGGTCTTCGGACCAGTGCTTGTACTTTGATGTCAGTACGGGAGATCCCTCTTCACTCACGGCTTCCGTGATCGCCTGATTCGCCGTTCCGTCGATCGGTAACCACTCCATGTAGTAGTACGTCGCTGGGGTGTAGGCTCTCGTTTCGAAGACTCGATACGTTCCGGCGGGACCGCTGTCGCTGAAATACGGTCCACCGAGCACTTCGTCGGCACGCTCGGGCCAGTGCGAGGCGATGTTCGACCAGGCTTCGGTAAAGCCAGGGATATCAGTCAACCTCTGCAGGAGCACTCGAACACCTGAATATTCCCAGCATGGGCACCGAAATCATGGGCCCGCTCCTCTATACGCTTGTTCGCTTCACTCAGGCAAACCGCATTCTGGAAGTAGGTGCCGGCTACACGTCTTTGTTCTTGCTCAAGGCGATCGCTGACAACGAAAGCGACCGACGGAAGCACCAGAGAGTGGCCGATTGGCTGCGCGCGGAGATGGCCGAGAGCCCGGATGAACTTAAGCAACGAGCGGAAAAAGAGATGCCACTGAGACGGCTCGACTATTACGTCGATAGAGACGTGTTGCCAGCGAAACTCGTGCTGATCGACTCACTTCTGAATCCGGGCTCATCAGCCGACCTCGTGCAGAACGAGGCGGCCAAGTTGGGCTTGGATGGCAGGCTTGAGCAGTATGCATGCGACTTTCGAGACTGCGCCTCGGAAATGAGGCTCCAGGAACCTTGCTTCGACCTGGTTTGGTACGACTGTGGTTACTACCAGGACTACAAGGATTTCATCGACCTCTATTGGGACATGTTCAGCCCCAACGGAGGACTCCTGCTACTTCACTCCACATTGACTAACGTCACTTGCCGGGCCGTATTAGACGAATTCAAGCGCCGTCTGAGTGGCCCCGAGTTCAATGACTTTGAGGTTCTTAGCCTGCTTGAGCCGCACAAATATCAGCAGAACAGCGTGACTTTGATCCGCAAGATTTCCGCGTTTCAGCCACCGGACTACACGATAGAGCCATAGTCCACCCGAGCCTTCTGGCGCATGTCGTTACTCAGGCGGCATGATCGCGGGAGGGCCAACTACGGCCCTCCCGCGGTGCGCTACTCTTCTTGAACCGTTAATTGGGCTCGGTCAGCCTCAAGGCCAGAGCGTCTTGCTGGCTAGAGCGGCACCGTCGGCCAACGCCTTGAACTTGGCCCAGCCAATGTCGGGGTAGCAGCGCCCGCCGACGCCGCAGTCCACACCGGCGACGATGTTCTCACGACCCATGAGGTTGGCGTAACGGACGATGCGGTCTGCCACCAGCTCTGCTGGCTCAACCGAGGATGTCTTGTGCGCGATGACGCCTGGGATGAACACTTTGCCGTCCGGTAGCTTGTGGTCTTCCCAGACCTGCCAGTCCAGCTCGTGCTGCACGTCGGCCGCTTCAATGGAGTAAGCCGCCGCGTTCACGTCCAGCATGATGTCGACGACGTCTTTGAGCGGGAAATCGGTGACGTGAGGCGTGTGCCAGCTGCCCCAACACGTGTGGAAGCGGACTTGCTCCTCTGGAATGCCCTCGAGAGCCCAGTTCGTCGCTTCGATGCGCAGGGCGCAGCGCTTGCGATACTCCTCGACGGTCGGCGTCGGCGTGATCATCCCCCAGGTGTCGACGAGGCCGGGGTCATCGATCTGGAGGACGAATCCGGCGTCTGTCACGGCTTTGAAGTCGTGCTTGGAGAGCTCGGCGAGGGAGTAGATGTACTCCTCCTCCGTCTTGTGGTACTCGTCGAAGATGTTGTGGTCCAGCCAGCCCGGGCCAAGGACGGGGTAGAAGAAGTTCTCGATGCTTTCTCCGGCTGCGGCGATACCGGCTTTGACAGTCGCGATTTCTTCTTCGATTGCCCCAGAAGCGACGGGCTTCACGTCGCCAACGATGACCCATTTTCGGGTTGCCGGCGGGTTGATAACGCCCGGCCGAGGCGTGTTGCCGACCCGGTCGTAGACTTCGTAAAAGGCGCTGAACTCCGGCGACGTGCGCTCACGCAGGGCCATCATCATCGAAGGGAGTTCGTTTGGGTTAAGCGGCCGAGAAGAGATGCCGGTGACGCGGCTGTCGAAGTACTGCTGGTCGCGGCCTTTCCAGAACTCGCCGTCGCAAATGATGTCGATGCCAAGCTGCTTCTGCTTGTCGATCATTTCGACGATGCCGGTTTTGGTCAGGTCGAGAAACTTGGCCCGGTCGCCGGCCGTACGGGCGGCGATGACGTCAGTGTGGTTGGTTGGATTGGGAAGCCTACCGGGGTGGGTGGTCAGGATCCTGTTAGTGCTACGTTGCATCGCGATCTCCTAAGTGATCTGTTGAGGTCAGCCGATTCGGTCTGGTAGTCAGGCTGCGGGCGCAGGCAAAGTAGTCGAGGCGCTCATCACTGTCAATGTAGGCGTTCGAGCCATGGCGGCCGATTAGGAAAAGGCAGGACGAATTGGTGGTCGTTCCTGCCTGCTACTTCAGGTCGATGGTGCTCCGGTCAAAGAGTTCCTCAACGCTGAAAAGCTTCGAAGTGAAGTGCTGCTGCAGCCCTTGCCGCAGCGCCATTTCAACCGTAGCGCTGTTGGCCGCGAGTCCGTAAGGGGTCGGATCGGAACCAACCAGAGTTCGGATCGATGACAGAGCACTGTCCGCCGGTTCAAGGTCCGCGCCCGAATCGATCTTTGCCGTAAGCAGCGCCTTAGCCTCATTGAAAGCGCGAAAGACGCTGTGAGGCAGCTCCGGATTCGCTTCGATGAGCTCATCTCGCAGGACAAGCACGTGGCTTAGGGGATAAACACCGGTCTTACCGTACCAGTCCGCCTCCAGAGCCGTGCAGTCCGCGAGGGAACGGCTCATCCAGATCGTCGTTGTTGCCCAAAAGAGTGGCGTTGGCGGCGCCACGCAGCTGGTTGCCGGGGTTGCTGGCGTTTGCATCGAGGGTGCTGTGGAGGAAGCGAGCGTGTGTCTGGTCGAAGTCTCCCTCCATAGCCTGGAGGTAATTGCATTCGAGACGCCACTTCGTTACATAACGATGACTCTGGGGAAGTCAGTCCATTCCCATTCCGGGAAGGGGGCTGGTTTTCCTTGGGGCCCATATAGGCCCAGATCAGGTCGCCTGCCTCGACGACCGGGTAGTGCTTTATCTGGACCTTATCTTTATACGTGTCGCCTTCAGGGCCGCTGGGCAGGTCCGTGCAAACTCCGTCGACATCGAATTTCCAACCGTGGTACACGCAGCGCAGCCCGCTCTCTTCATTTCGGCCGAAGAACAGCGGTGCACCGCGATGCGGGCAGAAGGCATCGACCAGTCCAACCCGGCCATCTGCGTCGCGGAAGGCGATGAGCTCTTCCCCCATGACCAGGAGGCGGGCCGGGATGCTATCAATGCCTGATACTTCCTCAGCCAGGGCGACTGGCAACCAGAAGCGCCTGAACACCTCACCCATGGGCGTACCGGGGTTAGTGTCGGTAATGAGTTCGTTTTCTTCTTGAGCGAGCATTTGACCTCCTGATAACTGGCGAGATTATGACCGTCAACCCTGATCGAAACTGGTCGCATCACTCGACTGACGTGGCCTATGAGACCGAGGCAGGAAGTTCGGGGTATGAGGTCCTGCCGGCTCATTCGGCGCCGACAGCGCGAGCGTGGCCTCTGGCTCGGGCGCAGAGATGAAATCCTGGCTGCTTTTCATTAAGATATGTAAGGGAAGGGTGATCAATGCTTCATATGTACACCGGCGCGGGTTCGACCGCGTCAGCTTCAACAACTGGCGCCTCCAAGGACTTCGCCGAGACTACTATTTGACGGACTGTTCGCCGAGTACGAGTATTAGCGCAACTTTATTGGCACGACATTCTAAGGAGGCTGAACTTCATGGCTAAAGTTGTAGGGGGTTTTGCTTCGTCTCACACACCTCTCATGTACACAGTTGGTGAGGAGTGGGGCAAGCGCGGTGAGCGGGACAAGAACAATCCTGAACTCGTCAAGATGCCTGAGGGCAAGCGCGTAACGTACGAAGAACTCGAAGCGTCGGCGGATCCGGCAATCGCACAGCACATCAACGTCGAGACCTTCATCCAGAAGGAAGACAGCATCCAGCGCGGTCTGGACGAGCTGGAGACGCGCTTCGGCCAGGCTGACGCCGACGTTGTCATCATGTTCGGCGACGACCAGAACGAATTCTTCTTTGACGACAACTACCCCATGATCAACCTCTTCTGGGGTGACAAGATGCACATCCTGCCGCGTGGCGCGGGTGGTCCTCTGCGCTCCTACATCGACGAGGAGATGGACTGGCCCGTCAACAAGGACTTGGGTCTGTACCTTATCGAGCAGCTGATCGAAAAAGACTTCGACATCGCTCACTCCCAGTACCAGCGTGAGACCTACGGCGGCACGATCGGCCCGGCCACCTGGTACCTGGACATGCAGCGCAAGACTGAGGAGCGCCCCTTCGGTATGCAGCATGCCTTCGGCTTCCCGGTCTCTCGCTGGTTCGCCGGCAAGCAGACCCCGATCGTCCCAATCACGATCAACACTTGCTACCCGCCGAACTGGATCAGCCCGCGCCGTGCCTACGCACTGGGAAAGGCTGTTCGCGAGGCTGTCAACAACTGGGACAGCGACCTCAAAGTCGCGATGGCTTGCTCAGGCGGCCTCAGCCACTTCGTTGTCGACGAAGAGATTGACCGTCTGACGCTGAAGGGCCTCAACGAGGCTAACGGCGAGATTCTCAGCACGCTGCCGCGGCACCGCCTACAGTCAGCCACGACTGAGATCCTCAACTGGGTCGCTACGGCTGGCGCCATGGGCGACACGCCTATGGAAATCATTACCTACGAGCCCGGCTACCGTAGCCTGGCAGGTACGGGTTGTGGCGTTGGCATCGGCCACTGGGAAACCAACGGCAAGAACGGCAAATAAGTAACACAGCCGGACAGCACTTAGCAAAGGAGCCGCCCCAAATCGGGGCGGCTCCTCTATTTATGGGTCAAAAGCCTTCAGTTGAATACCTCGGTCGACCTGGCTCGCGAGCCAGGTCTGGGGTTGTTCTTTAGTTGAGACCCTTAGCTGCAAGCCACTCGGCCGCTACGTCATCGGGCTCGCGCAGCTCGATGTCGGTTTGGGTGTTCCACGCGACTAGGTCGTCGGTCGTGATCTTGGAGCTGAGCTCATTCAAAACGTCTCGGAGGCTGTCGCCGTACTCGTCTAGCACCGAGGTCAGGATGATCGGCGCGATGTTCTGAGCCGGGAACAGGCCCTTGTCGTCCTCTAGGAGCTTGAAGCCTTCGGCCTCAATTTGAGGTGCCGTAGTGTTCCAGACAACAACGTCAACTTCCTCGGCACTGAGTGCTTTGCCGAGTAGCGGTCCGAACTCGATTGTCTTCTGGTCGCCGAAAGTGATGTTGTAAATCGCAGGGTCCGTGAATCCCAGGTAGCACTGAGGGCGCTCGAAGCAGGCGGCCGAGGCTCCGAGGATTACGCCTAGGTCGGCGATGTCAGAAATCGTGGTGGCATCGAGGTCCCCTCGGGCGACCAGGGCGTCACCATCGACTGCTGGGGAGTATTCGAGCAGTGTGGCGCCGAACGCTTCGTATAGCGGCGCGATTGTTGTCACGATTTCATCGGGGTCTGCGCTTGGTCCGGCTTCGGGAGCCAGCGCGGACAGGGCGCCGCCAATGTAGTCGATGATTAGATCGACGTCCTTGTTACGCAGACTGTCGATCGCTTCGGTCCGGAAGCCCGCCGCAGTCAGGACTTCGACGTCATAGCCTTTAGCCTCAAGATACTGGGCGTAAACCTGTGCTATGGTCTCGGACTCCGAGAACGCTTGGCCGCGAATCCGAATTGTCGGGCCGTCCGAAGGACTGACATCATCGTCGCCACTGCACGCTGCAATGAGCAAGGTGGCCACCAATCCCACCAGTAAGAATAATGCTTTCTTCGTCATCTAATCTCCCGTGACTAATGCCTTGAAACTTTTTTGAGTCGCTGGATGCCTCGCGACAGTATTACACGCTCGAGGACTGTGAACACGAGGCCAGTCGTCAAGGCCAGGGCGGTGACGAGCATCGCCCCGCCCACGACAAGCGTGTCGTTATTCTGTCCGAGACCGTCCCTGATATAGCGTCCAAGGCCGTCGCCACCGAGAAAAGCACGGATCGGTTCTGTCGCCACTACCTGTACGGCGGCAACGCGAACTCCTGTCAACACAACCGTCATCGCAAGCGCGAGCTCAACACGGAGCAATATCTCCCGCTCACGGAACCCCATGGCCCGCGCCGCGTCGACTACGCCCTGGTCCACGTATCGGACTGAGGTATACGTATTGAGGTAGATCGGCGGCAAGGCCAGCAACAGCAGGGCGATGTAAATGGGCCAGGGCTCGAAACCCCAGCCCTGCTTCAGCGCAACGGGGACCAGAAGACCCGCAACTGCGAAGGTCGGTACGGCGCGGCTCAGCGTAACCAGCCAGGTCAGCGTCAGCTCGCCTTTTCGGTAATGCGCCAGTATCGTCGCGAGCGGTACCGTGGCGATAACCGCGGTTGCGATAACCACGGAGGACAGAGTCACAGTATCGAGCAGAGAGCTCAGCACACCGCTTTTGCCGGTCCAGGTGTCGGGGTCGAACAACCACTCGAACAAGCCGATGTCGCGTGGAACCGCAGGCTGGGTGGAAGGAGCCATCAGGCACGGCTCCGGCGCGTCCAGGGTGTGGCCAGCCGGCCGAGGCTGTAGATCAGTCCATCGAGGATCAACGCGAGCAGGATCGAAAACGAAGCGCCCACGGTCATGGGTGTCCAGAAGGCGCGACGGAGGCCGTCAAGGATTAATCGGCCCAAACCGCCTTGTCCGATGATTGCAGCAATCGTGACGAGTCCAACCGTCGAGACAGTCGCGATTCGCAGCCCGGTAATGATGTAAGGCATCGCAAGAGGGAGCTCGACCCGCAGTACCCGCTGCATCGGCGTCAGTCCCATGCCATCGGCGGCATCGCGGACATCGGCCGGCACGGAACGGAAGCCATCCACGATGCTGGTGACCAGGATGAGAAGCGTATAGCTGGTGAGTGGGATCACCGCTGTCGTCCTGGACAAACCCGTATAGGGGACCAGCAACCCGAATAGCGCTACGCTAGGAATCGTGTAGAGGAATCCACTGAAGGCCGTAATAGGCGGCATTGTCCACCTGAACCTCAGGGCAACGGCTGCGAGGACACTCGACACGATCAATCCCAGCGCGATTGAGATCACTGTGAGCTCGATATGTTGCCGGAGTGCCGCCTCGATCTGGTCCCATTCGTCCACAATGTAGGACCACCGGACAACAGGATTACGAGACTGTAGAAGCATTACGCCTCGTCTTGTGCCGCGAGGCTGGCGCGAATCGCTTCAAGGGTCACAACTCCGCCGAACCGCCCTGCGTCATTAATGACCGCGACGGAAGTATCCGAGGTCATGATCACTTCCATCGCCCCGCGAAGCGTGCTATTCGGGGTCACTTGAGCTGCTGGCAGCGCAAGTGGAAGATCGGCGAGATCAACCGAATTAGTTTCATCCAGAGCCGACCGATGAGCCCAACCGAGAAACTCGTGGTCGCGTGTCAGGCCAAACCAATCCGATTGCTGCGCCTGGAGCGTAGATGCGATCTCGGCGGGTAAGGCGCCGGCATCAAGAATCGGCCCACGGTCGAAGGGCAACTCCGATACAAGGTGGAGGCCAAGGCGCATCAGACCGCGGTCTTCACCGACGAACTTCTCGACGAACTCGTTCGCGGGCGCGCGCAGGATTTCGTCGGCGGGGGCGTACTGCTCGAGTGTCCCGCCAAGGTCCAGCAGCGCAATTCGGTCCGCTACCCTGATCGCCTCATCGAGGTCGTGCGTGACCAGGACAATTGTCTTGTGCAGGCGCGCCTGTAAGGTAAGCAGCTCATCCTGGAGGCGCCCGCGAACGATGGGGTCAACTGCCCCGAACGGTTCGTCCATCAGGAGCACCGGCGGATCGGCAGCGAGAGCCCGTGCCACGCCGACGCGCTGCTGTTGACCACCCGAAAGCTCATCCGGATAGCGGGAAAGCATGTCAGGATCGAGGCTGACCAGGTTCGACAGCTCCAGGACTCGCTCGTCGATGCGAGTGCGGTTCCAGCCGAGGACCTTGGGCACCGTGGCGATGTTCTCGGATACCGTGCGGTGCGGGAACAGTCCAACCTGCTGAATGACGTAGCCGATGCCGCGGCGCAGATCGGTCGCAGGTTTCAGACTGACGTCCTCGCCGTCAATCTCGATGCGACCGCCCGTCGGCTCGGTCAGTCGATTGATCATCCGCAGCGTCGTCGTTTTGCCACAACCAGACGGACCGATCAAAGCAACTATCGAGCCACGAGGGATGTCGAGGCTGAGCTCACGCACGGCATCGACGTTGGAGCCGGCGAAGCGCTTGCTGATCCTGTCGAGCCGGATCGCCGGCTTGTCGTTCACCCCCAAAGCCTACGCGATTGAGCTTGATTCGGCGAAGGGATTCTGGAGACCCGATTAGTCGGAAAAGACGGGCTCTGGCTGAGTCAAGAAGCCAAGTATTAGATGGAAGACCGTCCGATAGTTCTTCTCGTGCAGGCTCGAATGCGCCGATCCCGGCATGATCACGAACTGCTTGTCAGAGTTTGGCAGGAGCTTGAAGAAATCGACAAGGTCTTCGAGGGCCGCGATTCCGTCATGCTCTCCTCGCATGATCATGATCGGCGCATCGAGCTTCGTCGGATCGACGAGAGGCAGATTCTCGCACATGTCGACATACGTGCCGTTGGGCACCGAGTCGTCCAACTCGAGGATGGCGCTGGCGAACGCTTCGATCACCTCGTCCTCTGCGGTTCCCGGATGATCGCGCGTGAAGATCGATCTGACAAACGCACCGTCTATTGACCTGCGGTTAGCGGCCAGGAACTGCGGTAAGCGCTTGCGGCGTTCAGCCAGGGTTGGGCTGCCTTCGCCGGTCCAGACGAAGGCGTCTAATATCAGACGCTGCACGATTTCAGGGTGCCTCTCCGCCAGCATTGCCGCCCGGATCGCGCCCGAAGAAACGCCAAAGATGAGGAGGCGTTCTCTGCTCCGCAGGCTCCAGATGTATTCCGCCACGGCTGCGGCATCATCCGCGCCGTCCGAAACGAAGAATTTGCTGTCTCGTGATTTGTCAGACCGCCCGTAGCCCTCGCAATCGAAACACCAGACGTCATAGCCTTGGCGGGCAAGAAAGTCCATCAACGAGTGCTCGCTAGCGTGGCCGGGCATCTGCAGGTCGAGGCTAGGCGTCGAAGCCATCGACGAGCCGTGAATCAACAGGACGGTTCCTACGAACTGACCTTCAAATGAGGGGTCGAACTTTTCCCAGGCGAAGAGCCGGATCGGTCCATCGGCATGATTCTTGGTGACCCAATGCTCCGTTCCAATCGTCTCGTGGCCAATAGCGGTCATCTTGCTTTCCTTCTAACCCAAGTTTCGGGCGCCCATCGGCTGCGCCGTCACAGGGTACGCTGTCTTGCTAAGTCGCAGTTCAATGTAAGGCACGCTTGGTGCGACGCCTACCGCCGTCTACAGAAGCGCAGTAATGTGTTTCATGAGGCTGAATTCTGTCCTGGGAACGGCTGGCATGGACGCAGTCTTCCAGGAGCTCGATGAGATCGAACGGGAGGATTCGAGGAATGGCTGGAAAGTCTCTGGATAAGCAGGTTGTCGATCAACTTCGATTGGCCGTCCGTGGCCAGGTCATCGAGCCTGGCGTCGAGGGCTACGACGAAGCTCGGGCTGTTTGGAACGCGATGATTGACCGTCGTCCGGCTCTCATCCTTCGCTGCATAGGTACTTCCGACGTCATCGCAGGAATGAAGTTCGCCCGTGAACAAGGCCTCGCGATCTCGATCAAGGGTGGTGGGCACAACATCGCAGGACTGGCCGTCGCCGACGACGCACTGATGCTCGACATGTCGCTCATGCGCGGCGTTTGGGTCGATAAGCAGCGTCGCATTGCCAAGGCGCAGGCGGGCTGCACGCTCGGCGACGTCGATCGCGAGACTCAGATGCACGGGCTGGCGGCAGTCCTCGGGTTCATTTCAAACACGGGGATCGCTGGGCTGACCCTTGGTGGTGGTTTCGGCTACCTGACCAGGCGATTCGGCTGGACCTGCGACAACGTAGAATCGATGGACGTGGTGACCACTGAGGGCCAGCTGGTGCGTGCGAACGAGAGTGAGAACGCGGACCTGTTCTGGGCCTTGCGAGGCGGCGGCGGCAACTTTGGCGTCGTCGTAGGATTCGACTTCAAGCTCCACGAGGTCGGGCCGGAAATCGTTGGCGGCGCTATCGGCTGGCCGGCCGACCAGGCTCCAGAGGTCCTGCGGCTCTTCGAGAAGACAACCGCAGAGGCTCCACAGGAGTTGACCTGCGTGATGGCGCTTCGAAAGGCTCCCCCCGCTCCCTGGTTGAAACCGGAGGTACACGGCAAGGACATCGTCGCCTTCTTCATCTGCTACACGGGCCCGCTGGAAGAAGGCGAAAAGCTGCTGGCGCCAATAAAACATTTCGGGTCACCTGTTGGCGACATCGTTCAACGGAGATCCTACGTGTCTCAGCAAAACTTCCTGGACGGTACGCAGCCCAGTGGCCGGCGTTACTACTGGAAGTCCGAATACCTGCCGGGTCACGATCCGCGCATGCTTGAGCTCCTGGCGAGAGACGCAGCGCTGACTCCTTCACCCCACTCGGCGGCCATCGTCTTTCCTCTGGGTGGGGCGCTCAACGAGCTGTCAGCCGAACACTCACCGGTCGGCAACCGGGACGCCAACTCAATATTTAACATAACAAGTGCGTGGGATCAGGCATCCGATGACGAGGCGAATATCGCCTGGGCCCGAAATACGTGGGGGAACGTTCGTGAGTTCTCCACGGGCGGAACTTACGTAAACTTCCTGACTGAAGATGAGGGGCAGGATCGCGTTGCCCTGGCCTATGGCAGCAATCTGCCGCGGCTCGCGCAGGTCAAGGCGAAATGGGACCCGAACAACGTCCTCAACATAAACAAAAACATTGCGCCTTAGTCGACCGTGAAGTCTCCCAGTCGACAGGTACACTGTCGTGCGGGAGGCGCCGAGTCGCCACCCAACGATTCCCGGTGAAAAAGAGGCGCTAATGCAGGTCGGTGATGGGGACTTTCGCTACGAGGTCCACGATGGTTGGGAGCAATTGCCTGAAGGCTGGCAGCACGGTGACGTTGCCGGCGTTGCGACGGATGCACAAGACCGCGTCTACGTCTTCAATCGCAGCGAGCATCCCCTAATCGTCTATGACCGCGACGGACGGTTCATCAAGTCCTGGGGCGAAGGCGTGTTCACGCGTCCTCACGGCGCCACGATCGTCGGCGACCTGATCTATCTTGCAGACGACTCCGACCACACTGTCCGCAAATGCACGCTGGACGGTGAGGTCTTGATGACGCTCGGCATCCAGAATCAGCCTTCCGACACTGGCTATCAGGGCGGCGGCCCCGGTTCCTTACAGGCAATTACACATGCCTCCGGCCCGTTCAATCGCCCCACCCGCCTGTCGGTGGCGCCGAACGGCGAACTCTATGTCTCCGACGGCTACGGTAACTCGCGTATCCACCATTTCTCTCCGGAGGGTGAGTTACTGCGGTCATGGGGCAGCACGGGTACCGGGCAGGGTCAGTTCAACCTGCCCCACAGCGTCTGGGCTCACACTGACCGCCGCGTCTTCGTCTGCGACCGGGAGAACGACCGAATCCAGATCTTCAGCCCGGAGGGTGAGTACCTCGATGGCTGGACTAACGTCACACGCCCGGCTGATCTGTTCATCGACGCGGCGAACGGCGTGCTCTACATGGGCGAGCTCTACTGGATGAATCAGCACATGTCGCTTTCGGGTCGCACCTGGCCTGAGGAGCGTCGCTCCCAAATCAGCGTCCGCGACCTCGACGGCAACATCATTTCCAGCTTCGGCAACGAGACGGACGATATTTACGAGCCGGGCCAACTCACATCGCCGCACGGCATTTGGGTCGACCACCACGGAGACATCTACGTCGGCGAGGTTAGTCAGAGCTCCTACGAGGGGACGATATACCGCCCCGGTTGCCACTCACTGCAGAAGTTCGTCCGCGTCCGCTAGCTCTAGCTGAATGATTTCATAAAGAGGATCACGGTAACCAGAGGGAGGATCATCAAATGAGTCGCATAGAAGCTGGCGAAAAGTTGGCCAGGGCACTACGTGGCGGATCCGCAACGAATTTTGTAGACCTGGCTGAAGTACTTGGGACGAATGTGGTCTTGTCTACGTTCCTGGGTGGCACGACTGAGAGTAAGCAGGCAGTTCTTTCGCAGCTCGAGTCGGCTCAGTCCAGCGGTGCGTATAAGAGGATCGAGGTGTGGGAAGAGCCAACCGAGAGCGACGGAATCGTCCGGCTCAGGGCTGAGATGCCACTGATCTCCTTCACCGGCGGTTATGAGTGGGAGCTTTCATTCGACGAAGCAGACGCGATCTCGAAGATAGTTCAGGCCAACATACGCCAGACGAGGCCGCTTCCGCCGAGACCGGTAGAGCTCACCGAAGACTTCGCGGAAGCTCTGCGCGGCGCCTTCGAGTCGGGAATGCCGACGATGGTGTCTTATGTTGATGAATCCGGCCAGCCACACGTTACTCCGCGCGGCACCACTCAGGTGCTCAGTCAGCATCAGCTAGCCATCTGGGTTCGCAACAGGGAAGGCGGCATCGCCGGTGCAATAGAGCACAATCCTCGAGTCGCGGTCTCCTATTTCGCGTATAGAGGCAGTCCGTACTCCGGTAGCCTTGAGTTTCAGGGTCGTGCCCATGTCGATGACAACGAAGAAACGAGGGCGCGGGTTTTCGAAGGCTCGCCTCCGGTGGAGCAGCGCCTCGATCCAGAGCGAAAAGGGTTCGTGCTCGTGGTCGATCTGGACCAGGTGGCCGGCTTTGTGTCCGGCAATCGGGTCAACATGGTGGAGGAGAGAGCCAACTAGCCGGACGCATAGCATCGATGGTTAGAAGTCTTGAGCTGAGGCGTCTGTGAGGTGATCACGTCGTTCCTCGCTCTAGACGGCAGAGGATCATCGCGGCGATAGGCTATCTTCCCGACCTCTGCTGATTCGTGCGCCGGAGCCGGCCAGCTTGTCGCCGACAGCCATGACGACCAGATTGCGTCTCTATCATCCGGTGTCTGCCTCGCCTGGCAACCTTCGCCAGTTGGCAATGAGGAATACGCCCGCCGCCATGACTACACTGATTGCCCCCAGGTACATGGATCGATAGCCGACGAGGTCTGCGACTCCACCGGCAAGCAAGGCGCCTACTCCCGCACCTACCTGAAACGAGAGACTGAACGTGGCCATTGCCCTGCCGCGACTTGTTGGGTCAGCCAGGTCCATTGCCAGCGCTGTGGTCGTGGACCCGTTGATTGCGGTCCCGAGGGTAGTAAACACACCACCGAGCAGGAGCATCGAGAGACTATCGGCCAGTGCAATCAATAGGAGCCCCGCAGCGATCGAAACGAAGCCAGCGGCGATTGCAGGTCCCCGACCGATCCGGTCGGACTGCCTACCCAAGAGCGGACGAATGATGATGCTGGTGGCGCCGGCGACTATGTAGAAAAAGCCGATGTGGCCGATGCCAAGTTCACGGGCGTAGAGAGGCAGGAATCCGATGATGGCGGGTGAGACAAGCGATGAGCCAAGATTCAGCACCGTCGCCAGCAGGACACTTCGGTCGATTAATCCCGATTTGGCAGCGGTGTCTTGAGCGACTGCTTTAGCCTTGACGGCGTTCGCGACCATGGGTCTCAGCCAGGCATGCGAAAGTAGAAGTCCTACTAACGCTACGCAGGCGGAAAAGAGAAAGACCGCGTTGAAGCCCCCAAACGAGGCGTCTATTAGCCATAGCGCCAATGCCGGAAAGATGATCGTCGCACTGGTGGTGATGGAGGCGTAGTAGCCGGAAGCCTCGCCCCTTCGCCTATCCGGGGCAGCGCTGGCAAGGAGTGTGTATCCTCCTGTGTTCACGCCGGCCCAGCCCAGGCCACGAATTGCACTGGCAACGAAAATCAACGCCAGGACTGGAACGAGATATAAGAACCCACCGGTCATGAGACAGAGGAGCCCAACGCTCAGCACCCCGGCCGCGCTCCACTTATCCGCGGCTTCTCCCACCCAGGGTCGCAATACGAAGCTTGGGATACTGAACGTCAGCAGCGCCAAGCCAGCCATCGTGGCGGAGCCTCCCTGATCCGCAACGAAGAGGGGAATCGTCGGCACAAGCAAGGCGTGATGCGCATAACCAAGCAGGACGGTGAGACACAGAAGCGCGAAGGCCGGCGTCCACAATGATTGCCGCGCCGTCTGAGCGGGCGTATCAGCTAGCATGTGTCTGAATCAGATCAAGCAGGATGGTGTCACGTTTTCATTTGCTTCCTAGGCGGTATCAGTTGGCTGCGCTTGTAATCTCTCCGGAATCTTTGCCGGCCGCAACGGTAAGAGGATAAGCGCGCAGAGCCCCCAGGAGAGCGCCATCCAGCTGTAGCTCAAGGTGTAACTTCCAGTCAGGTCGGCTAGGGCGGCAGCGTATAACGGGCCGGTAGCCCCAGAAAGCGTCACCAGGGGGCGTACCGAGCCCGTGATTGCCCCCAGGTTCTCACGTCCAAAATAGGACGCCCAGACGACCTGGTTGAGACCGACCCAGCCGCCAATGCCCAGGCCAGCGATCGCGCCAGAGATTAGCGCGATGTCTCCGGGCAATATCAGCAGCAGGGGCACGGTCAAGCCGGTGTACGTGGCGATAATCAGCAGGACCTTACGAATGTGCATGCGGTCGGCAAGCTGACCCCAGAAAAACCGGCCACCGAAGCTGAGCATGCCGTAGGCGCTAAACGCGATCGCCGCGGTGGATGGGGAGAAGCCCTTCTCGACGAAGGCGGGCACCAGGTTCGCCGGGTAAGCCCCTGGTGAGACGCTCGCGAACATGGCCATGGCCACGAGTAGCCAGAGGGTAGGCGTACGAATGGCCTCGGCCCGCGTGAAGCTAATTTCTTCGATCCGACGGCGTACTGGTTGCCCGTCATTGGCCGGCTCGTCTGTATCGCCGTCCGGGTGCAGGCCGATGTCCTCAGGACGTGTCCTTAGCAGTAGCGCCGGCAGCACGGCGAAGACAACGGAGAGGGAGCCGAGGAACACCCAGGCGTATCGCCAGCCCAAGGTTTCGCTGACTAGCGTAATCACCACTGGCAAGATGAACGCTGCCAGGCCGGTTCCCATCGTCGCTGTGGCAACCGCGCTGCCTCGCTTGCGGATGAACCATTTCGGTACAGTCGCGCCCATGAGCAGCGCTCCCGGCCCAGCACCGAGCAGACCGCCCAAGACACCAAAGATGAGCAGGTACTGCCAGGGTTCTTGGACCAAGGCGACCAGAAATAATCCCACCGCCGCGACCACGCCGCTTCCAAAAGCAAGTAGCCGAGCGCCACCCGGCTTGTCGAGGTACTTGCCAAACAAGAGTCCGCCTGTTGCCCCACCGAGGGTACGTAGCGTGATACCAGCGAAGATTATAGAGCGGCTCCAACCCAGGTCGTCGTGCATTGGGACTGACAGCACGCCGGTGGCCCAGATAGAGCCCGCGGTGGTGAAAGACCGAAGGAAGATGACGACGACGATTACCCAACCGTAGTAGAACGGTAGACGCCCGACCCATGATGTTCGGGAAGGTGCCGCCTCCTGCATCAACGCTCCTTGATGGCATCCGTTTGCGGATAATTGACCTGCGCGTAAAGGTCATCATACTGGGTGGCGGCACATCGTACGGGTGCACAGAAGACAGGTCAGAATCGATGCTCTCCCCTGTTGGTGATGACCGGTCGAAGTCACAGAAAGCACGTCAGATCTCGAGTGCCAGGCTTAGTGACATAGGTTCTGACGGAGGAGACCTGCTTTCGTGGAGCGGAATCTCTGGTCCGTTGTCCCGAAGATAGGCAAGACGGGTCGCCTCCCAGCTCTGCCTGATTAAGATAACCAATGTTCTGAAGTAAATCCCGAACCGAACTACCTCGAGCTCCTTCTGATAGACCCTCTCGCAACATGTCAATTTACTTTCTCGTTTGAATTCTTCCACCGTCTTAGATCTGCTGACGTTCTGTCGTGTTCATCAAAAAGTAGGACTAAGAGGGCGACCCGCTTCGGTCACATGATTCGGGCGATAGCGTCACGCGCTGCTCAAGCCGGCGGTTGGCTTGCTCGCCGGGGATGCGCTAGTTCTGGCTGAGGCGAGCGTTAAAGGCTCGAGCCCTGGTTTCGTTCCGGGATTGTGTCACTGATCAGTCTGACCATTCTCGACGATGAAACAAAGGCCCCCGCTAGGCAGCACCCACTAATCTGCGCGGAGGCCATCGCTTAGCAGTCTCCTCATAAACTTCGATGATCTGGCACTTGGCCTGGTTCGCAGCAGGGCTGTGGCGAGTCCACAGAAGTTAGTGGGATTCCTCCGACGATTCCCCGGAAGAGTGTCCTAATGCAAACAGTACATTGTTCCGCAGAAGACCATCACTCACTATGATGAGATATTCTGCCATCAGTGCTGCGCCACGCAGCCGGGCTAGTGTAGGCAAATGTCGTTGCAACAGGCTAAGTGGTATGACGAGCTGTTTCTTAGCGGGGACTACTTTCGCTTCTGGGTCAAAAACAGCGCGGATCCTCTCATCCCCGATAAGCGGACGCTCTCCGAGGTGGAGTTCATCAAGTCGGCTCTTTCGCTGCCGCGGAACGCTCGTATTTTGGATTTGTGCTGCGGCCATGGTCGCCATGCCGTCCCGCTAGCCAGGGAAGGCTACAGGATGTGTGGCTTGGACTTTTCTCGTAAGGATCTCCTGTTGGCGCGGGAAGCTGCGACAAAGGAAGGTCTAGATATTCAATGGCTTGAGGCCGATATGCGCGAGATCCCACTTTCTGCCGATGGCGGAATGGACTCGGTCATAAACATGTTCACATCGTTTGGCTACTTCGAAGAAGAAGCTGATAACCAACGCGTGCTGGACAGCATTGGTAACGTCTTGAAAAAGGGGGGCCTCTTCCTTCTCGATGTCCCCAATCTCATCGGTAGAATGCGTAATTATCGAGACAGAGACTGGGCGGAGATAGACGGTACGCTCGTGTTGCGCAACTGGGAATATGACGCGATCCGATCGAGGATTAACGATCAGGTGACGATCGTCGAACCAGACGGGGGGAGGCGCGTTCAAAGCTGGTCCATCCGCCTGTACACCTACGTAGAGCTCAAAGCGATGCTCAATCAGGCCGGACTTTCACCGGTCAAGGTTTGGGGTGGCCTGAACTCCACAGAGCTTACGCATGAGAGTCTCCGAATGGTGATCCTTGCGGAAAAGTCGGTGTAGGAGGCCCGCGAGAGGTTGTGTCCGGACTCAGCCGGAGCAGAGGTCAAGGCTGTTGAACTGCTGGTGAAGGAAGGCACCCGGCCACTTGGTCAACTGAGGTTGTTCTTGGGGCCTTGCGTTGGCCTTACTTTTCCCGGGTTGCAATCTTCGTGGAAACACCTGGTCGTGCGAGGTAGCTGAACTTACTTGATTGGGTCTGTCGTTCTACGGCTGAACTAATCGCGTCGAGTTGGCGCATCAAGCGCAGGAGCCCATCCGTAAACTCCAGGTACTTGCCATCCTTGAGTAGCGCGTCACCATGGTCATGCCATCGCGAGCGAAGTACGCGAGTCCTCTGATTCAACCGATCTTGAATGATTGTTGGGCTCAAGGATTCACTCCTGTGGCCCACTTTAGCTTATCCGTCCGGTCTATGTCCGACGAAGGTTGGTATTAGAGGGTGACTTCGTAGGCCCTTCACGCTCGTTGTTCATCGAATTGGAGGACTGAGGGAATCTTCTCGGGCTGTCGCATCTGCCTGAACTGTCCGATCTCGATTTGTCGAGCACTGCGCCTTTAGCAGCCGCTTAGGTTCCAGGGAGGGCTGCATCCTCATGTCCTGGAACATTGACGTTATTCGCCGTCCCTGGCGAGCGGAGCCACGAACTCTATCGCGTACCCGTCAGGGTCAGTTACGGAAAAGACGCGACCCCACGGTTGATCCTTGGGTTCCGCGTGTGGTTCGATGCCGCGCTCCCGCAGCTCCGCGAGGTAACCATCTGCATCTGGAACGCTAAAGTGGAGTTCGATGCCTAGTCCCCGCTCCTTCGCCTCCATGCCGGGTTCGAAGTCCTGGTGTAAGAGGAGAAAGATCTCGCCAATCCTTGCTCCCATGGCATTGGTTGACATCTCGCCTTCAAAGGGAAGGCCGAGGCCATCCCGATAGAAGCGAACGGATCGTTCTACATCTGGAACCTGAAGCGTGATCGTGGTGAATCGTTCTATGCCCGACGACTTAGACATGCGCCAAAATCCTCCGAACTGACGTTTTCGTGTAGTAGTTGAGTTGATCCTACGCCTATCAGGGAGTCGCAGGCGGAGTGAAACATGCAGGCGTAACTGTCCTATTGAAGAGAAGGGTTTGTATTGAAGAAGTTGACGTGCCCAATCGCAAATTGGCCAGCCCTAATGCATTCTCTGAAGGCGCCGCGGGCTGTCGATCAGTAGAAGAGGTTTCGTTCGTTCGCCAACCTCATCGACGCTGCTGTTAAAAACTGCTGTCGATCAGGGACTGATAGCCAGGAACCTTGGTCAGGGCTGTTGCGCTGCTCGTCGTCCCGCCGCCCCAAGTACGTCATGGTCACCGATAGGCTGTATGATTCCGCCATCCGTCACATGGAGGCGAGAGATATGGGCGATAAGAGTCCGAAGAACAACGACAAGGCGAAAAAGCAGAAGAAAGTGAAGAAGGCTGCGGTGGCAGCGAAGTAGGCGCCGCAGGTATCGAAAGGCGAAGTTCAAAAGGCGGGCAGCGAGCCTTCCCGGCGCCGGCCTGGTGAAACAAGCAGACGTTCGCGACAACTACGGCCGTCTCCAACTTCAGGCCAGGCCATGAGAACGTGTCTGAACCCGAAGTGCGAGTCGGTGCTGTCGCTGGTCAAAAGAACTGCAAAACCTATGAAACCGATCCGTTGGCGCGTGGGATTCGCTGGCTCCCTGGTGTCTGCGCTGTTGGGTCCCGCATGACTGAATCGGCCAAATCTCGGGAGACCAGGACTCAAAAGGCGCAGGCTAGATTGGGGTCTCTCTATGACAAATGGATGGAAGATCCACTGCAGGCCGCGTTTTTCGGCTACAGCGATTACTATAATTACGGCTATTCAACCGAAGAGACCCGTACGCAGCGCGAAGCTTGTGAAGGTCTGGTCGCCCGGCTGCTCGACTTCATACCTGAGAAGAAGGGGACCATCCTTGATGTCGCCTGCGGTTTGGGCGCGTCGACTCGGCATCTGCTGAACTACTACAGCCCCGCCGATGTCACGGGCATCAACATTTCGGACCGGCAGTTAGATCGGGCGAGGCAAAACGCGCCTGGTTGTCTCTTTCTCAATATGGATGCGGTGCAACTCGACTTCCCCGATGCGTCCTTTGACGACATCCTCTGCGTTGAGTCGGCTTTTCACTTCACCACTCGCGAGCAGTTTTTCCGCGAAGCTTTTCGAGTCTTGAAGCCCGGAGGCCGCCTTGTGCTCTCGGACATATTGGGCTGGATGAGTCCAGCCAAGAAGGCCAACTTTCTTAAAGGTCCGGTTGCTTATGGACACCTTCTTGCAAAGGTCGGCTTTCAGAATCCGAGGGTGATCGATGCTACGCAGGAATGCTCGCGCAGCTGCGGCCGCCGACTGCAACGCTGGTCCGGCGACGAGTGGCGCGCCGGAGAGCTTAGATTTAGCGAATTTGCCAAGGCCTGGGTTGTAGGCCACGCCTACGCGCTCTTCATGCGCCACAGCCAGCGCTATTATCTTCTTTCGGCAGCGCAGAAGCCGGATTGATGTAGCGCGTTTCGTAATGGCTCGATCGAGTGGGCTGCGGTCGTTCGGACGTGGCCATCTTAGGAGCAGCTTCGGCTGTCGGGTGCGCCACGGGAAGGCATAGGGTTGGGACGCTGCCTGCGGCGTGTCGGTGTCGCTTGAGGCTAGCCCTGGGTTCGGTCAACCTTGCTGAGAGCAGGGGCATTCCGCCTCAGTGGGGCAACCATTCGATGGAAATAGCTCAGGACCTCAACGTATGACTGCCAAACGCCAGTCTCGTGATAGGGGATGCCATGCTCTCTGCAGAAATCCCTGACGACCGTGCGGGCCTCCCTCAATTTATTTCTGGAGATGGTTGGAAACAGGTGGTGTTCGATTTGGTAATTCAAACCCCCGTACCAGAAGTCAACCAGGGGATGAGGTTGGATGTTTCGACTGGATAGCACCTGACGATGGAGGAAATCGAGACGATTGGCCGCCGTCGGAACAAGCATGCCTTTGTGATTGGGTGCAAAGACTGATCCTATATATAGGCCCGACAGGCACTGGTGGACCAGGACGAACAACAACGCCTGCCCGAGCGGCATGAGGGAGAAGATGAGAAAGCTATAGAGGACTAGATGCGCCGCCATCCCCAGGGACTCTGCAATCAAGTACCGGGGCTTACCGGTCATCAAGAACTGAACACTGGCCACCCTGGTGCCGATGCCCTCCAGAAGGAGTAGCGGAAAGAAATAGTAGGCCTGGAATCTGGTAACGGTTTTGAGGAGACCTTTCCGTTCCCTGGCCTGCTGCTCCGAAAAAGCAAGGATCGGTAGCGCCGTGTTTGGGTCGTGTTCAAGATCATTCGGGTTGATGTGATGCAGGTTGTGGGTCTTAGACCACCAGCTGGAACTCGAGCCAATAAGGACCGCGAGCAGGAGCATGACGTAGTCGTTCTGCCAGGGGCGCCCAAAAATCTGTCGGTGGCCAGCATCATGGAAGATATAGGCTAGGCGTGTAAAAGTGAACGCCAGAAGAGCGGCATCGAGCAGCTTCAGCCACAGTGGCGGTGAGAGGAGCAGAAACACCAAAGACGAGGCCAACAGTGCGAGCGAGAGCAACGCCTGTAATCCGTAGTAACCAAGTTGCGGCTTAAAGACGCCTGCTCCTCTCAGGCGGCGCTTCAAGTCTGCGTAGGCGGAAATGTGGCGCGCCTCTCTCATCTTCGATAGGTTCGACGCAGGTCGTACTGCGAGGCTTACATCGCCAGGAGGTCTCATGGGATTCGGTGGTTCATTCAAGTAGTCCCTGCCAAGTTCCATCGGTTGAGCTTGCAAGCCGGATTCGTTACAGCTGACTTCATTGCGATTCTACAAGAGCGGCGGCCTTTTGAGATTGGGAAGCGGCGGCGTTAGGGCTCACGGGGTTGTACATTTAACTGTCCAACGGCGTCACTTGGAGGATGAGATACGCTATGAGTCGTGATGCCTCTCTTGCGATCTTGGTCGCCGCGATCCAGGTGGTAGTTGTTGTAGCAGCTGGTACCGGGGCGTTCGCTAAGACTAAGACGACGTCAAGACCTAGCCCGGTCGATCGGATTCCTGACCCTTCGTGAACCTGTGAAGCGACGCGAACTGCTGGCCTCGACGATCACCCCCGACGGGATGAAAATGACCCTGTTGCTGCACGCCGGGGACTATTACATTGAAGTCGACGGTGAGGTGTTGATGTCGACTCGGGCGCCGGGGTCGGAAAAAGCCCTGGCCGATATCGCCGCGCGAGAGCTGGCGGGCAACAGCCATCCACGAGTGTTGATCGGCGGGTTAGGGCTGGGTTTCACGCTAGGAGCGGCCCTCGACGTGTTACCCCAGGGGGCGACGGTGGTGGTTGTAGAGTTCTTCGAAACGATTGTCGACTGGAACCGAAAGTTTGGTTTCGAATCGGCGACCGATCGTCTGGCCGATCCCCGAGTAGTCGTGGAAGTTACCGACGTGGTCGACTATCTGGGCAACGTGAAACAGCCCCTTGATGCGATCCTGCTTGATGTTGACAACGGTCCTGATGCCCTGTGTCTGGCATCGAATAACCGACTTTATGATCGCCCCGGACTGATCCAGATCCAGCAGGCGTTGAAACCGGGCGGTCTGCTCGCCGTCTGGTCGGCGTCGGTATCGTCGGCCTTCGAGAAACGACTCACCGAAGTTGGCTTCGCTACGCGCAGCGAGATCGTGCGTTCACGCGGACGTGGGGGCGAGCACCACACGATCTTCCTGGGGTTGGCTCCGGAACGTTCGAAGTAAAAGAACTAGGTATACGGTACAGAGCATCCAAGGTTCTGTCAGAGCTCAGGGCTTCCAAGGCTCGGAGCCAAGCTGACTTAGGATCGGGCACCAGGTCAGACGGCCAGATCTACGATCAGGATTGACAATCTACTACTGAAAATCGGGCGCCTGTCGGATACTGAAACTGGTTGGCTTCGGGGATGGCCGAACTCTCAGATAATTGCGCAGCTCGTCGAAAGCAGTGCAGAAGCGGCTGCCTGAATCGAATCGGCCGAAACCCAGCATCGGCTAGTAGCGCTGCTTGAGTGGCCGATGATCCTGCTCGATACGGCGGAGGTACTGGTTCTGCAGATGCAGCACCTTGCGACCGACGATTGAAACGATTCTTGCGCGCTGTGACTGCATGGTCGTCAAGGATGCCGACCTGTGCCCGCTGGACTTGGTCGCCCATCTACAAGCCCTTGAACCTTATATCGCGGCTAGGCGTAGAAGACCTGACGTCCCGGATGGAACTCACTGGGAACTACGCATACGTCATCTGGATAGACGGGAAGACGCCTTCCCACCTGGGTGGCGAGAGAATCTTATAATAGGGTTGACGCGAGAGAACAAACGTGCTAATAATTTCGGGCAATGGTTATCAGTTCAACAGAGGTTCGCCTCGTCCGTTCCAGTAGCGTCCTGACGCGGACGCAGGGCTTCCTCGCCCGCTAATAGGGTATCGGCTCGAGGATCATGAGGTTACGGATGTGCACACCCCAAAAATTACCACCTAATCAAGCATGAGGTGGACGTTCAGATCTCTGGCAAGCCAGCCGTTGTTGAGCTCGAGGGTGGTATCGAGCTGCGGACGCTCGTTGAGCGACTCCGTGATGGTGACGCGATGGCCCTTCGAAAGTTGGTGTTGGGTTCGCGGCCTTCCGAGGCCGCACTTTCCTGGCCTCTCCCGTTCTCGGGGCCCTCACTGCAGCCGTGCCTACTGACGGAACTGGTGAATCAGCTCATAACGGTTGAGTGTCGAGCCCACTCGGCGCGTCTTTCTCGCGGCGCATACGAGGTCTCTCCGACAGCGAAATCTCGCCGTTGTCGTCTTCGCGCTCAATCACAGACAGGGAAACAACACCCGATGCGAGCTCGATCTCTCGACATCAACTGGACCAGTGGTCCTGTAAACGTTTAGCAGTTGGTCGACATCTGGAAGACGGACGCCCTGACATTAACGTATGTTTGTAACCTTAGATGTCCGTCAGCGGATGGAGATGTTATGCGGCGAGTAATGCTGCTGATTCCTGGCTCCAGTTATCGAGCAGCGGACTTTATGCAGGCGGCCGCCAAACTCGATATTACGGCAGTCGTTGGCAGCGACGAGTGGAACCCGCTGCAGGATTTGCAGCCCGCCAACTATGCTGAGCTCAACTTCACTGATGTGGACAAAGGCGTTGAACAGCTGGAGGCGTTTGCCAGTGAGTACCCGCTAGATCGGCTCATCGCTGTCGACGATTCTGGTGTCGGACTGGCCGCTCAAGCCTCCCGTCGCCTTGAGTTGCCGTATAACTCCTCCTTCTCCGTAGAAGCAACGCTCAACAAAGCGCTGCTCAGGGAACGATTGGCCGCCGCTGGCATACCTTCTCCCACCTTTGAGGTGGCCGCCACGGGTAGCCAGGCTCGCCTTCTGGCGCAGGGCTTACGCTTCCCCGTCGTCTTGAAACCGCTTGCCTTATCCGCCAGCCGCGGCGTGATTCGTGCGAACGACATTTATCAGTTCGAAAGTGCATTCGCCCGAGTTGCCAAGATTCTCTCCGATCCCCGCAGTGTAGAAGAGTGCGGCCCCTTGGCAGACCAGATCCTTATCGAGGGCTACATCCCTGGTATCGAGGTGGCGCTGGAAGGGCTTCTTACTGATGGCAGGCTACGCAAACTGGCCATCTTCGACAAACCGGATCCCCTAGAGGGACCGTTCTTCGAGGAAACGATTTACGTGACCCCCTCCCGCCTGTCAGATGATGATCAGGCTTCCATCGTAGAGATGGCAAAGCGATCTACAGCCGCGATTGGTTTGAGAGAGGGGGCTGTCCACGTGGAACTACGACTCAATGATGAGGGTGTCTTCCCTGTGGACATTGCAGCGCGATCCATTGGCGGGCTCTGCTCTCGCGCTCTGAAGTTCGAGAACGGGCTTTCCTTAGAAGAATTGATCCTGCGCAACGCCATCGGTTCTGAAGTCTCTTTTGAAAGAGAGGCCGATGCGGCTGGTGTAATGATGCTCCCTATCCCCAAGGGTGGCATCCTTCGAGGCGTGGCTGGCGTGGAACGGGCCGAAGCTGTCCCGCTGGTTGAATCAGTTGAAATCACCGGCCGGCCGGGGAATCTCTTGGTGCCTTTGCCCGAAGCTGGTGATTACCTGGGATTCATCTTTGCTCGCGGTGGTGCGCCTCAGGAGGTTGAGATTGCGCTACGGAGGGCACACGAACTGCTCGAGTTTGACATCGACTAATAATCAGATTCCAAGTGCCCTGTCGAGCGGAGCTAACTGCTCCGTTGTCGGCTCTGCTCAACAGAACCAGGCCTCCGTCAATCCCGGCACAACTCTCTTGGGCTGTGGTGCAACCACAGTTGGGTCGTCCCGACCAGTCAGCATGCGACTCGTGGCGTGCTTCACCTTGGCAAAGGTGACTTCGTAGGTCTCTCCATGCGCCTCACTCTCGGAGGCCGTGGCTGCCTCGACGATGCCAGCCACCTCAGCCTGTAACTTGAAGATACGTGGATCAGGATTCGACCATGTGTAGGTCAAGGCGTCGGGGTCCAGCGGCCCGAGGAGGCCCTGGGCGTCGACGACTTCAATTAACGGAGAACCGGGTGGGATCAAAAGCTTCAGCGCGTACTGGACTGGCTGGACGTGCCGAACCAGTCCATTACGCTCGACGAACTCCAATAGTTCGCTAAAGTCCTCCAGGCTCATCCAGGGAGTAAAGGCGACCCAGGTCGGCCTTAGGACGAGGCCAGCGTCGTCGAGGATTGCGACAGCTCGGTTCAAATCCTCTCGCGTGTGCCCCTTCTCTAGCGTTCTCAGGATGTCGTCATTCGTAGATTCAAAGGCGGATGTGACAAACAGGCAGCCAAGATCTCGTAATCGCGGTAGCTCGTCTTGGTATTCGAGCAAGTGCTCGACCTTGATCGTGACATCGAAGGTTGCGTCCGGATGACGCCGGTGAAGTTCCTCGGTTATCCCTAAGGAGTGAGGAACCGCGTTTAGGAAATCGGGATCTCCGAAGGTGATGTGACGAGCGCCCATTGTGACCAGATGGTCAATATCGGCGAGGACAGTCTCGTTCTGTACCAGGCGCAGTCGGCCAGCGTATACAGACGTAATGGGGCAATGTGTGCAGGTGTGGGCACAACCGCGGGAAGCCTCCACGTACCCGGTCAGCCTCATCTCACCATCGAGGTCAAGGCGCGCGTAGTCCTCAAGGTGAGGCAAGCCTTCGCGATCTGGTATGAGGTACGTCTGACGGTCGAAGAGCGGCTTGGGGCCAACGCCTGCCGAAGTTAGTGGTCCTCCACGATCACCAGCGAGATTTCGAGATAGCGCCTCGAGACCAATCTCGTATTCTCCACCGATGACCGAATCGGCCAACCCAGAGCTCATGAGCAGGTCGTGCAAGGGTGATGCGTAGAGGCCGTAAAAGGCAATATGTAGCTTCGAGTCGAGCTGCCTGATTCGTTGGGCCAACTGTATGCCGAGACGCGAGGCGGTGTGCATCGGGATTGAGATGCCGATGAGCTCGGCTTCTGCGAACAGGCCTGGCTCCAGCGTCTGGACGGACAAATCCAGGCAATCGACATTGTGGCCGGCGCGCCGAAGCACCGCAGCGGGCGCCGCGAGTCCCATGGGTTGATGCCCCATCTCGTAGGTAGAAACGAGGAGGACTCGCACCAGGCTTACTTCTTTGTGGGTTGGTAGTAGGGGTTTTCGCCGGACGCGTGGTCAGTTTGATCGACGACTTGTTCGATCTCCGGAACCGCTTCTACGATGGTGGCTTCGATTCCCTGCTTCAACGTGACGTCCGCCATACCGCAGCCCTGACAGCCGCCGCCGAGCTCTATGACAGCAGTTGTGCCCTCGACATACAGGAGATCCATGTAACCACCGTGTGCAGCAATCGCGGGGTTGAGTTGATC